>NZ_FTMA01000001.1 GCF_900155985.1 Maribacter ulvicola | reverse complement strand
TCCTCGTTTGCGGGGTGCAAATGTACACACTATTCTTAATACCACAAGCCTTTTTTGAAGAAAATAATGAAAGATTTTTTGACCCCGGACTAACTACATGGTTTACCGATGGTTACACCTGAAATAAAATGTGGTAAAAATGGAAGAATTGTAATGAGCACTATATATAACCGCTCTACTCACTATAACAATAGCTTGTTCTACCTATTGTCAAACAGAAAAAGAAGTGCTAAAAATTAAATGTCACCTACAATTTCATCATAATATAGGATACCATCAACATAACATTGCGGTGTTATTACATATACCCCCTATTTCAATACCCAACAAATAATAACTATATGTATACTTTACATTATAGTATCATACTATTGTGGACGTGAATAGTTCATATTATCTTTGACACCCTATAACATGTACACCAATGATTAAAATTACACTCCCCGACGGATCTGTCAAGGAATTTGAAAAAGACACAACCCCAATGCAGGTTGCAAAAAGCATAAGCGAAGGATTAGCACGTAATGTTATTTCTGCAAAATTCAATGATACCGTTGTAGAAACTACCACACCACTAGATACTGACGGAAGCTTAACTTTATATACATGGAACGATAAAGAAGGGAAAACTGCTTTTTGGCATTCCACCTCACATATAGTAGCTCAAGCAATAGAAGAATTATACCCTGGAGTAAAACTAACTATTGGTCCGGCAATTGATAATGGATTCTATTATGACGTTGAACTTCCTACTGGCTCTATTTCTGACAAAGACTTTCCCACAATCGAAAAGAAAGCTATAGAAATTGCCAGAGGTAAACATGACTATAAAATGAGGGCTGTTTCAAAAGCAGAAGCGCTTTCTTTCTACAAGGATCAAGGTAATGAATATAAAGTTGAGTTAATAGAAAACCTTGAAGACGGAACTATTACATTTTGTGACCATGATACTTTTACAGATTTATGTAGGGGTGGCCACATACCAAACACTGGTATTGTAAAAGCCATTAAAATATTAAGTGTTGCAGGTGCGTATTGGAGAGGAAATGAAAACAATCCCCAATTAACACGTATATATGGTATATCATTTCCAAAACAAAAAGAGCTTACAGAATACTTAACTCTTTTAGAGGAAGCAAAAAAACGTGACCACAGAAAACTCGGGAAGGAACTAGAGCTATTTACGTTTTCTCAAAAGGTAGGGCAAGGCTTACCATTATGGTTACCTAAAGGCGCTGCATTACGGGAAAGACTTGAACAATTCCTAAAAAAAGCACAAAAGAAAGCTGGTTATGAAATGGTAGCTACACCACATATTGGTCAAAAGGAACTCTATGTTACCTCTGGGCATTATGAAAAATATGGAGCAGATAGTTTTCAACCTATACATACACCAAAGGAAGATGAGGAGTTTTTATTAAAACCCATGAACTGTCCCCATCACTGCGAAATTTACAACTCTAAACCATTTAGCTATAAAGAACTTCCTAAAAGATTTGCAGAGTTTGGTACTGTATATAGATATGAACAAAGTGGAGAGTTACACGGCTTAACCAGGGTTAGAGGATTTACTCAAGATGATGCACATATTTTCTGTACACCAGATCAATTAGATGAAGAATTCAAAGAAGTAATAGATCTTTCTTTATATGTACTTGGATCTTTAGGTTTTGATGATTTCACAGCTCAAGTATCTGTACGAGATTTAGATACTCCTGAAAAATATATTGGATCAGTAGAAAACTGGGAAAAAGCAGAGCAAGCAATTATTAATGCCGCTAAAGAAAAAGGACTTAATTACATAATAGAGAGTGGCGAAGCTGCTTTTTACGGCCCAAAGTTAGACTTCATGGTAAAAGACGCCTTGGGAAGACAATGGCAATTGGGCACCATTCAGGTAGATTACAACCTACCGGAAAGATTCGAGTTAACTTATAAAGGTAGTGACAATGAGCTTCATAGACCAGTGATGATACATAGAGCTCCTTTTGGAAGTATGGAACGTTTTATAGCATTATTGATAGAACATACGGGTGGTAATTTCCCATTATGGCTAACCCCTGAGCAAGCCATTATTCTTCCTGTTAGCGAAAAACATGAAAAATATGCTGAAAAAGTTTTAAAATCCCTAGAAAATAACGAAATTCGCGCCCTTATCGATAGTAGAAACGAGACTATTGGCAAAAAAATACGCGAAGCAGAAATGAGTAAAATTCCATTTATGCTAATCGTAGGGGAAAATGATGAAGTTGCAAACACTATATCTGTGCGTAAGCATGGAGGTGAAGACTTAGGAGCTATAGACGTAACTATGTTCACAGACTTGGTCAACAAAGAAATAAATAGTACCTTAAAGACGTTTAAAGAATAAAAGTTTAATTAAAATTATTTAGTCATAGCAATACGTAAAAGATTTAGACCACAACCTAGAAGGGAAAATAAGAATCCCCATAATATCAATGAAAAGATAACAGCCCCAAAAGTTAGGTTGGTAGGTGACAATGTTGAAGTAGGTGTATATCCTTTTCCTCAGGCTCTTGAGAAAGCAGAAGAATTAGGTTTGGATTTGGTAGAGATATCTCCAAAGGCAGACCCTCCTGTTTGTAAAATAATGGAGTATAAAAAGTTTTTATACGAGCAGAAGAAAAGAGACAAGGCCATGAAAGCGAAAGCTTCTAAGGTTGTTGTTAAAGAAATAAGATTTGGTCCTAATACAGATGATCATGATTATGACTTTAAAAAGAAACACGCTGAAAAGTTCCTTAAAGAAGGGGCTAAATTAAAGGCGTACGTATTTTTCAAAGGTCGTTCTATTGTCTATAAAGATCAGGGTGAAATCTTATTATTGAAATTAGCTTCTGAATTAGAAGAATTAGGAAAGGTAGAACAAATGCCTAAGCTAGAAGGAAAGCGTATGACAATGTTCATTGCCCCTAAGACTAAAGGAAAATAACATAACATTTCGGCTTTGTATAACGACCGAATGTATTTATAAAATACTAAACGCTGCTTACCTTTGTGAGCAGCGTTTAGCATGCAAAGTGAGATTAATATATAAACTAGGAGAAAATGCCTAAACAAAAAACAAAATCCAGTGCTAAGAAGCGTTTTAAGCTTACAGGTACAGGTAAAATTAAAAGAAAGCACGCTTTTAAGAGTCACATTTTGACTAAAAAGTCTAAAAAGCGTAAGCTTAAGTTAACTCATGATGGTTTAGTTCATCAAGCAGATGTTAACAGTATTAAAGAACAATTACGTTTAAAGTAATTCACGTTCTTTTAAAGGTAAAATTATTAACCATGGAGTTAGGCCTTAAAAGTTCCTTTAAATTATAAGGGCGCCTACTACAAAAAATTAGAAAAAAATGCCAAGATCAGTAAATGCAGTAGCTTCAAGAGCCAGAAGAAAAAAGGTTATGAAGCAAGCCAAAGGTTACTTTGGAAGACGTAAAAACGTTTGGACAGTAGCCAAAAATGCGGTTGAAAAAGCAATGTTATATGCTTACAGAGACCGTAGAAACAAGAAAAGAACTTTCCGTTCATTATGGATTACCCGTATAAATGCAGGTGCCAGACAACACGGAATGTCCTATTCTCAATTTATGGGAAAAGTAAAAGCTAATAACATAGAACTTAACAGAAAAGTTCTTGCAGATTTAGCAATGAACCACCCAGATGCCTTTAAGGCAGTTGTAGATCAGGTAAAATAAATTAATAACAATCTCACTTTTTGAAAAATCCGATTCTTATGAATCGGATTTTTTAATTTCAGTACTTGTTTCTTTTAATACTTACTTACCTATCTAAGAATTCACCGCCAGTCTTATCATAACCAACAATACGAGAAAATTCTACTACTACACTAATTACCCCACTTATCTCAGCATCTTTTAGAAGTTTTACCACTTCAGCATTTATTAGTTTCTAATCATTTTCCGCAACAAAAATAATTGAAAGCCATTACCGTTGTACAGATATGATCGGTCATCAACATAGATTTCTTATTTATTCTATTTTCTTCAGTCTAATCAAGTTTTAATTTCCCCATAACGTTAATACTATACTTCTACCTGAAGCATAATTTCTATGCTCACACAAATAAATTCCCTGCCAAATACCCATATTCAATTTACCATTAGTAACAGGAATTTGAACTGAAGCTCCCATTAAAGAGGCCTTTATATGTGCGGGCATATCGTCTGAACCTTCATAATCATGTTTGTAATATGGAGCATTTTCAGGTACCATAATATTTATATGAGACTCAAAATCTTCTCTTACTGTAGGATCAGCATTTTCATTTATAGTTAAACTGGCCGATGTATGCTTTATAAACACCTGTAAAAATCCGGTTTCTATGGTTTTTATTTCTGGAATGTTAAGGAGTATCTTATTTGTTATGATATGAAATCCTCTGTTAAATGCGGACAATTGGAACTCCTTTTGAAATAACTTCATACTTTATATATTATAAAATAAAGGTAAAACTTTGAACATTACCCACCGTATTAAACTTCATTCAAATATCTTTGTCCCTAAATTAAAAAGCATATGGATTTATCAAAGATCAAAATGGTTGTAACCGATATGGACGGGACGCTTTTAAACTCCGATCACCAAGTCAGTGACCAATTCTTTGACCTATTTAAGGATTTAAAATCTAAAGGCATCACCTTTGTTGCTGCAAGTGGCAGACAATACAATAGCATCATTGATAAGCTAAATACTATTAAAGATGATATTATCGTTATTGCTGAGAATGGCGGATTTGCCATGAAACAACAAACTGAAATTTTAGTTACTCCACTAGACCAACAACATGTACAAGAAGTTTTAAAGACACTTGATGATATCCCAAACATACATCCTGTCATTTGTACTAAGCATAAAGCCTTCTTAACAAATAAATCAGAGGAGTTTGCTAGTAAATTAGAAGAATACTATACTGAGTTTGAAATTTTAGAAAACTTAGGTGACTTCAATTCTGAAGTTATTAAAATTGCTATTTATCATTTTGAAAGTTCAGAAGAACACATTTATCCGTTTGTAAAGCATTTTGAAGAACATCTGAAGGTGAAAGTATCTGGCGAAAATTGGCTAGATATCTCAAGTATGAATGCCAACAAAGGCTTTGCGTTAGATAAATTGATGAAAACCTACAATCTAGCATCAGATGAAGTTATGGTCTTTGGAGATTTCAATAACGATTTGGAAATGCTAGCATTATCAGATTTTGGATTTGCAATGGCAAATGCCCATCCTAACGTAAAAGAACTAGCTACATACAGCACTTTAAGTAATGATGAAAATGGTGTTGAACATATTTTAAAAATGCTCATTAAACAAAAGGCGTAATCACAAAGCTACACAATTTACTGAACTGCCGGCTTTAATTCACTTGGCACATAACCCATTGTTCTTTTAAATGCCGTGGTAAAATGTTGTGGATTAGCATAACCAACTTCATAAGCGGCATGAGCAATTGTAACACCGTCTTGGGTAATTAAACTTTTTGCGACTTCCATACGTAATGCCGTAATATATTTAAATACGGTAACGCCATATAGCTTCTTAAAGTCGCGTTTCAGTTTCGTTGCGTTGAATCCTGCTAAGTCTGCTAAATCTACAATTTTTAATGGCTCCTTTAAGTTGTTTCTTATATAATCTTCTACACGTACCAATGCCAGGTAATCTGAATTCAACAACTTTATATTACCCTTAGAGAGCTTAGATGTCTGTCTGCCCAATAGAAAATCGATCATTAAAACAGTTAATTTACTGTCTAAATAGGTCTTTCTAATTTCACCGTCATATGGACATTGTATAATCTCATTTATTTTACTTCGGATACTAGGTGGAATAAATTTACTTTTATCCCAGAGAACAAAAGAATTTGAATTCCTAATAGCGTTCTTTAGTTTTTCAAACGAATGTTCAAATTCAGTACCCAATAGATTTTTCAACAAGCTAGGCTTAACATAAATTTCAAATGATTTAGCATTACCCTTAAAAAAAATATCTCTCCCCTCTGTTGTTGGGTAATAGAACATATTACAGTGATTTTCTGGTATCTGAACCAGATACTTTATATGCCTAAGAGGTTGATAACAGTAGGTACCTTCTAAGGAAAAATGAAGCTTAATTAAATGCTCATCACTGGACACACAAATTTCTGAATCAAATTCATGAATTAAGTGGTTATTGGAGAAGTCAATTCCACGTATAAAAGAACTATTATCTTTTGTAGTCACCTCTACCTCATTGAACTGTACCGAGTTGTTCATAAACCCGTTTTTAAACAAATCGCTCACCCGTATTTCCTTCCTCATCAACTCGTTATTCATAAGCCTTTTCTACCGCAAATCATTACTTCCTTTCGCGTATGTTTAAATTCCTTTCTCGGTACTCCACTCCTCAATCTTGCTTTAGATTTGCAAAACTAATTTATTTAGACTAAATCTTAATAAAGATAAATGTCTTTTTTTATATCAAATGAAAAACTTTTTAACCCTTACATTTTTCTTAGTGCTATTATCTGCACACGCTCAAGATGTCTTTAGTACAATCTCAGGTACTGTACAAGACACTTCAGGCAAGCCATTACCTTTTGCAAATGTATTAGTCAAAGGCTTAAAACTTGGTGTTCTTACAGATGATAATGGAAAATATACCATTAAAAATGTACCTCAAGGTCAGCATAACATCATAGTCTCATTTATTGGTTATAAAACGAGCACACAAGCTATTGAAATTAATGAGCGTAGTAAAAAGATAGCTCTTAATTTTATCTTAGAAGAAAACATTGAAAATCTTGATGAAGTTAATGTCAACGGTAAATCTAAAGAAACACAACTAGAAACTAAAGGCTTTGCCGTAAATGCTATAAACACAGAGGAAGCCGGCCTTAGAAATATTCAAACCAATGAATTACTAAACACCACGGTTGGCGTAAAAATTCGCCAAAACGGTGGTTTAGGATCTGATGTAACCTATAGTTTAAACGGATTGTCAGGGAACTCTGTTCGTGTTTTTATTGATGGCATTCCTATTTCCACGTATGGCAATTCATTCAACCTAAATAGTATACCTCCTTCAATGATTAAAAACATTGAGGTTTACAAAGGTGTTGTTCCTGGTCATTTGGCAGACGATGCCTTGGGCGGGGCCATTAATATAGTACTACACAATGATGCAAAAACACATTTTAACGCCTCTATATCTCACGGTTCTTTCAACACCACACAAGCCAGTGTAAACGGCTTATATAGGTTTGATAAGTCAGGTTTAACTGTAAAGGCATCTCTTTTTCATAACTATTCTGATAATGATTATAAAGTTTCTGGCAGAAGTGTTGTGGTAACCGGCTTAGGTGGTGTGCAAACACCTATTACCGCTAGAAGATTTAACGATGCCTATAGATCCACAGGTGGTAAAGCAGAAATAGGATTTACTGATGTTAAATGGGCAGATAAATTCTTTATAGGGGTAACCGGCTCTGACGATTACAAAGAAGTACAACATGGTGCATTTATGACCATAACCCCTTATAAAGACAGGTTCTTGGAATCTGATGCATTATTGGGAAGTATTAGCTACCACAAGAAAAATTTATTTACGGAAGGACTAGATGTAAATGTTAACGGATTATATGGAAAAAGAAATCGTGCCGTCAACGACACCGTTTCTTATGCCTATAGCTGGAACGGAAAACGAGCAATTGATTTTAGAGGAAATGAATATCAATATACGTGGCGTTCACAACAAGAAGGTGGACCTACCCTAGCTAAAATAAAAAGAAATGTTGCATCTATAAGAACAGGTGTTTCGTACGCCATAAACGACAATCATAAGTTTTCAGTAAATCATGTGTACAGTGGTATTGACCGTGAAGATAGCGATGCCTTAAGATCCGTGTTGGAAAACACCTTTGTAGGCACAAGAGACTTGAAAAAAAATATTTACTCCATTACCTATGAGTTATCGGCAATTGACGACAAATTAAAGACTAGTTTGTTTGGCAAGCATTATCAACAGAAAACAACTAGTGTTGACCCCGCAGTTGCAACTGATGCTAATGGCAATAATATCACTATAGATGAAGTAGTTAGCAGTAATAAGAATTATGACGGTTATGGTTTTGCAGCTTCCTATGAATTTATTCCGAACATAACACTCTTAACATCAGCAGAAAAAGCGATACGCTTGCCTAACGAAACTGAAGTTTTTGGTAATGATGGGGATAACATAGTGGCAAATTCAAGTATTGACCCAGAAAGCAGTAATAACTATAACTTAGGATTTAGGTTTGGAAACTTCAATATAAGAAAGCATGCCTTTACGGTCTCTACAAATATATTTACCCGTAATATAAAAGACAGAATTGGTTTGCCCATAGAAACTTCTTTGAATGTAGATGATGAATTAATAGTATATGTAAATCAAGGTAGTGGAACCTCAAAAGGTTTCGATGCGCAATTAAACTATGCTTACAATAATAATTTTGGACTTAACTTCAATATTTCCAAGTTCGACTTAAAAATTGAAAACCAAGGGATAGAGGTAGACGTACCCAATACTCCGTTTTTTACCATGAACGGAGGTTTACGCTATTCGTTTAAAAATCTCATTCAAAAAAAATCTCGCCTAAATGCATTCTACAATGTGTATTTCACTGATGAATTTTCATTCATAACCGCCCAAGGAAGCAATACCGTTGGCAATGAATTTTTTGAAGTACCCCAACAACTTTCACAAGATTTTGGGCTAAGTTATGCTTTCCCTAATAACAAAGTTGTAGTAAGTTTTGATGTCAAAAACATATTTGACGAACCTGTTTATGATAATCTTTCTGTACAAAAACCAGGAAGAGCTTTTTATATAAAAATCAATTACGCAATTAATAAATTTTAATCTTTTAATTAATACAAAAATGAAAAGAACTTTTCTAAACCTTAAAACCTTTGCTGCCATCATATTAACAGCTGGTCTAATGACCGCTTGTAGCAGTGACGACGATACTATAGACCCAACAGATCCAGGTACTGTAGAACCTGAAAAGCCAAGATGGATTACCGTTGCTGCCGCAAAAATGGGTGATAATCCAGGCGATGGAAATGGTGGTACCTTGATATATTCTGTTACAAGTGAAGATGCAAAAGACCCTACAGTTTCTATAAGTCCATTTGAGAATGGGTTCATAGCACCTTCTAACAGAACTGCAAGATTGCAATCTTCCGAAGATGGAAATACTATTTTCAATATTAGCTACGCAGGTGATACCGGTGGTAATTACACTAAATATACCGTAGAAGGTGGACAAAATTTTACACCAACTGGTACAGAAGTAAGTATAGCCCCATATGTTGGTACTGCTCCTAGATGGATAAAATTATTCGACGGAGACCAAACAGGTGCTGCCGTTTATGTAAATACTGAAAATGAATTTGACGAAAATGATAAGTATACACGTACTGAGGCTACTATTGGTGTGGTAACTTTAGATTTGGTAAATTCTTCCATAAAAGAATTTCAAGAGCATAGTGTTCCTTTGAGTGATGAGGAAGAAGCTCAAGGTTATTATATTTCAAGAATTGATATGCCAACTTTAAATACAGCAGGAGATAAATTATATATAGGTGCACGTATTAGCAAAGTTGATCCAGCAACTGCAGAAACTGATAGAAATGGAGAAATTTTAGGCTCAAAAACCATTGTATTAGATTACCCATCACTACTTAACCCAACTGTTATTTCTTCTACAATTGGTCATGGTAACACTAATGGTTATAGAAGTATTAATTCTTTTGAATATAACGGTAGTGTATACCAAGCTAACCAAGGTGACCCAGAAGGTTCTCACATCTTAAAGATCAATGCGGATAACGAGTATGATAATACGTATGATTTCAATTTGGATGATGCTTTAGGCGTTGATGGTGCTTATATTTTAGCATGGAGACCAGCTTCTAATGGAAAAGCGGTATTGGCTTACCGTCATGAAGGGTCAGCTGAAGGTGTTGCCGGATTACAAGGCTTTTTCGCTTTGGTTGATTTAAATGCCAAGACTGCGGTAAAACTTGATGATATTCCTTACGATCCTGATTTCTACTTATTTCAATACCAAGGGTTCGTAGTTGAAGGAACGGAAATTTACCTTACTCAAGGTGCTGTTGGTCAAAATGGAAATATCTATGTTGTAGAAACAGAAACAGGTGCAGTAACAAAAGGAGCCGAATTGGTAAATGTTGCAGGCAGCCATTTTATTGGCGTATTTTAAACTACGTGATTATAGACTGAATGAACTAAAATTTCAGCAATTAAAAACCCGTTATCATGGCTTTTGTCTTGATAACGGGTTTTAATTTTTACTAGTATTCCATAATAAATTAGGTCTTTTGCTTCTTTTTACGTGCTGCAGGAAATAACACATTGTTTAATATTAATCTGTAACCTGGTGAAGTTGGGTGCAACTCAAGTTCCGTCTTTGGGTCCCCTACCCTATGTTGATAATCCTCAGGATCGTGCCCGCCATAGAAGGTAAAAAATCCTTTACCCTTAATTCCGTGAATATATCTTGCTTCTTCGTTAATTTTATTTTCTCCCAAGACTAAAACAGTCGGCTTTATTTCAGAGCGAGTAAAAGCTGTTGTTTGCCCCATAAACCCTTTTACCAAAGAAGTATGATTTTGGCATAACATGGTAGGCACAGGATCCCATTTAGCCGAAAATTCCATCAAGGAAAAGTAATCTGATTCTTTAGGTACATTACCTCTTTTATTGGTCATATCTATAGAAGAAAATTCATATTTTAATGGACTACGTTCCAGAACAAAATCTGTAAACGCAAAAGTTTTTCCATAATCTAGACTTGCTTGATAATTGGGATCAGAAGCGTCACCATCAAACATAGGTTCTACAATATCAATGCCGTCAGCAGCTAATGCAATATCAAAACTATCTGTTGCAGAACACATAGCGAACATGAAACCACCACCAATTACATAATTTCTAATTTTTAAGGCAACGGCTCTTTTCTCTTCGGATACTTTATCAAAACCTAACTTCTTGGCTAATTTCTCTGAATTTTTCTTCCCTTCAATATACCAAGGCGTAGCTCTGTAAGCACCATAAAATTTACCATATTGCCCTGTAAAATCTTCATGATGTAGGTGTAACCAATCATACAAGGCCAACTTATCGTCAAGCACTTCTTCGTCATAAATTGTGGTATATGGTATTTCAGCATACGTCAATGCCATGGTCACGGCATCATCCCAAGGTTGTTTGTCTTTGGGGGAATATACGGCAATACGTGGCGCTTTTTCTAAAATTACGGCATCCTGATTAACGGAAGGACTGCTAATTTCATCTAAAATTCCGTTTGCCTGTCCGTCTGATATAATCTCAAAACTTACTCCTCTGATCTGACACTCCTTTCTAATACTTTCCCCATCTGGCAACAAAAAAGAACCCCCACGATAATTTAACAACCATTGTACTTTTTGCTGTTTTGCCAGCACCCAATAGGTAATGCCGTATGCTTTTAAATGATTTTTTTGACTATCGGCATCCATGGGTATTAATATGGATGAAGCGAATATTTGCACAGAAAAGAAGAGCAATAAAACTGAGGTAATTAATTTAGACATAAGGTATGATGATAGGTATTCACTCAAAGATATAGTAAAATCTTTGGAGCCGTATTTAAGATGCAGTTAAAGCTATTGTAATTAAGATAATGATACGTACTTAAAATCAATTGTTTTTAAAACAAAAAAGTCTCCCAAATGGAAGACTTTTAAACGTATATATAAGTACTGTTTTAGAAAGGAACATCATTATCCTCATCTAAATCTGGACTACTGTTCATGCTACTACCAAAGGCATCATCTGCACTTGGCAAGTTTTTGGTTGCAAAAGGATTCTCCTCATTAGCATTCATTTTGGATTGAAATTCGAACGGAGAATCAAAATCATCAAGGTTATCAAACTTACCTTGGTTACCAATAAACTTCAACCTAATATTTTCTAGACCACCATTACGGTGTTTGGCTACAATAAATTCACCTTGACCTTGTGTTGGTGTACGTTCTTCATCATCCCACTCTTCTATCTTATAGTATTCTGGTCTATAGATAAAGGATACAATATCCGCATCCTGCTCGATTGCTCCAGATTCCCTCAAATCCGAAAGAATAGGTCTTTTACTGCCGCCACGCGTTTCAACCGCACGTGATAACTGGGATAATGCAATTACAGGAACGTTTAATTCTTTTGCTAATGCTTTTAAGTTTCTAGAGATCGTAGAGATCTCTTGTTCCCTGTTTCCTCCTTTTTGGCTACCACCAGCTGTCATTAACTGCAAATAATCAATCATGATCATTTTTATACCATGTTGAGAAGCAAGACGTCTTGCCTTTGCACGCAAATCGAAAATAGATAATGACGGGGTATCATCAATAAACAAAGGAGCCTTCTCTAAAGTTTTCACCTTTACGTTTAGCTGCTCCCATTCATGTTTTTCTAGCTTACCGGTTCTTAATTTTTCTGAAGACAATCCTGTTTCAGAAGAAATTAATCTAGTAATCAACTGTACCGAGGACATCTCCAGTGAAAAGAAAGCTACCGGAGTATTTGTATTTACCGCCATATTTCTGGCCATAGATAAGGTAAAAGCTGTTTTACCCATACCAGGACGGGCAGCAACAATAATTAAATCACTGGGCTGCCAACCAGATGTTAGCTTATCCAATTTATCAAATCCGGAAGCTACACCACTCATCCCCTCTTTACCGGCAATCTCTTCTATTCGTTTTTTGGCCTGTATTACCAAATCTTGCGCAGTTTCTGCAGAACGCTTTAAGTTACCTTGCGTAACATCATATAATTTAGCTTCAGCAGTATCTAACAAGTCAAACACATCCACAGCCTCATCATAAGCCTCTTCTATAATTTCACCAGAAATTTTGATCAAACTACGCTGAATAAACTTCTGTAGGATAATACGGGCATGAAACTCAATATGAGCAGATGAAGCTACTTTTTGAGTCAATTTTATCAAATAAAAATCGCCTCCGCTAACCTCTAATTTCCCTGCTTTCTTAAGTTGTGACGAAACGGTTAATAAATCTACCGGTTGCGATTCTTCAAAGAGAATGAAGATAGCCTCGTAAATAAATCTATGAGCGTCTTTATAGAATACATCTGGGTGTAAAATATCAATTACTTCATCAACACCTTTTTTATCTATCATCATAGCACCAAGCACAACCTCCTCTAAATCAGTTGCTTGTGGCGGAATTTTACCTTTTTCAAGGTTTATAATATTAGATTTGTCGATCTTACGAGCAACAAAAGGTTTCGTGTTCTCCATAGTGCGAAAGTATACAATTAACCTTTAGTTAACGTGAAAAACATCAATTTCGATGTTCACAGTTGACTAACAATTGACTGTTAATAAGTTACAGTTTTCTGTTGATAACATAAAAAAACCGAGGAATAAAATCCTCGGTATATTTTTAAGAAGCCTAAAATGTAGATTAGCCGTTAAAAACGCCCATTTGTGCGTATTTATCCATGCGTTGATTTACTAGTTCTTTTGGTGATAACTTTTGAAGATCTTCAAAATGAGAAGAAATTTTGTTTTTTACCGTTTCAAAAGTTTTAGGTCTGTTGGCATGTGCTCCACCGGCAGGTTCACGTATGATTTCGTCGATCAGTTTCAACTTTTTCATATCGGTCGCTGTCAATTTCAAAGCTTCGGCAGCTCTTTCTTTATATTCCCAGCTTCTCCATAAAATAGAAGAGCAAGATTCTGGTGAAATAACGGAGTACCATGTATTCTCTAACATCAACACCTTATCACCCACACCTATACCTAATGCACCACCAGAAGCACCTTCACCAATAATTACAACAATTATAGGGACTTTAAGGCGTGTCATTTCAAGAATGTTCCTTGCAATTGCTTCTCCCTGTCCTCTTTCTTCTGCTTCAATACCTGGGTAAGCACCCGGTGTATCTATCAAGCAAACTACAGGTACCTGAAATTTTTCTGCAGATTTCATTAAGCGTAAAGCCTTTCTATACCCTTCTGGGTTGGCCATACCAAAATTTCTGTACTGACGTGTTTTAGTGTTATACCCTTTTTGCTGACCAATGAACATATAGCTCTGATCACCAATTTTACCTAAACCACCGATCATGGCCTTGTCATCTTTCACGGTACGATCACCATGCAGCTCCAAGAACGTATCTCCACATATGGCTTTAATGTAATCTAATGTATAGGGTCTATTTGGATGTCTAGATAACTGTACTCGTTGCCAAGCAGTTAGGTTTTTATAGATATCTTTTCTAGTTTCGGTAAGTTTCTTTTCAATCTGTTTGCAAGTCTCGGTAACATCAACATCACTTTCCTCTCCAATGATCATGCACTTGTCCAATTGCTCTTCCAGTTCTTTAATGGGAAGTTCAAAATCCAAATATTCCATATTTCTATAAAGTTTCTTTAGTTGCGGCTCAAAGATAAAACTTTAATACCTAAATCTTGGGTACCCTTTTTTTAATATTTGCTCTTTGTTTTAAAATACCGTTGGCAATGACCGTACTGAGTATGATTAAGGCTCCCACATAAAACATAGGCTTCATTTTTTCTTCAGAACCAAATATCAACCAAGCTAACAGAATACCGTACACTGGCTCTAAATTTGTAGTTAGCATTACCGTATACGGCGTTAAAACACGCATGATCTTTACCGATGCTATAAAAGCATAAGCCGTGCAGATAAGCGCTAACACTACTAAGTACATCCAATCTAATTGCGGCAATGTTAGTAATGCAATATTAAAATCGCCCTTAAACATTAAGACAACAGATAAGAAAACCATGCCTACACCTAGTTCATAAAAAGAGATTACCGATGGTTTATGATTCTGAACCAGTTTACCGTTTATCAACGAAAAGACTGCTGCCAAAAATGCAGAAATCAATGCGATGACCATTCCATAGACATACTCCGTTTCTACTTTAAATATTAAATAGAGTCCAGCTATGACCATTACACCGAAAAAAATCTCGTATCCTATTATTTTACGTTTATACCAAAAAGGCTCCATTAAAGCTGTAAAAAAAGCACCTGTAGACATCATGGCCAATGCCACCGACACGGTAGAAACTTTTATTGCCAAGAAGAACGTTACCCAATGCAGAGCAACAACTACTCCCCCACCTAACAACCACAAAAATGTTTTCTTTGAAACTTTTAAGCTGAATTTCGCAATGAAAATATACACGGCTATAAAAATAGTTGCCATACCCATTCTGATCCATACCAAGGGTAGCGAATCTATAGAGATCAACTTTCCTAAAACGGCCGTGAAGCCCCAAATGAAAACAATGAAATGTAGGTGTAGTAAATTGAGTACTCTATCGTTTTGCATTTTGAAGTAGATAAAATGCCAGACATCCAAAAACTACATTAGGTATAATAACAGCAAGCAAAGGAGAAAACCCCGATTGCTCTGCCAGTACACCAAAAACCTTATCAAAAAATATAAATATAAAAGCTATTAAAATACCGAATGCCAAGTTGGCCCCCATACCGCCACGCCGCTTAACCGAAGAAACCGATACAGCAATAATAGTTAAAATAAAAGCTGTTAACGGCAAAGCCCAACGCTTATATTTTACCAATACATAGGTATTAATATTAGAAGCTCCCTTTCTTCTTTGGTCCTTAATAAAAGTATCCAATTCAAAAAGGTTCTTTGTTTCTGCAACGTATGACACGGGGGTAAGATCGCCTATATCAAAGGCAAAAATAGTATCTAACCTTCGTTTACTTTCCAATATGGCCGTATCACCTATAACCGTTCGCTTTTTATAGGAAGTTAAACGGTAACTAGAATCTTTATCTACCCATCTTATATTAGCTGCTGATATTTTAAAATCTAATTCATTATTTTCCTTAAACCGCTCAAATGTAAAATTATGACCTAGCTGCCTAGCCGGATCAAAACTACTGACATAAATAAAATCGGTTTCGTTCAGCTGATTGAAGATATTATTGGTAACCCTGTCCTGCTTGCCCTTTTTTAGGTATTTGTATTTAAATTCATTGAAGCCCACGCTAGCGTTAGGTACAATGAACATAGTCATAAAGAACATTAAAATTGCCACCATGGTAGCCCCAATAATGTAAGGTCTTAAAAATCTCCCATAAGAAACCCCTGAACTTAAAATGGCAACAATCTCTGTATTGTTAGCAAGTTTAGAAGTGAAGAATATTACAGACAAGAATAGAAAAATTGGAAATAATAGATTGCCAATGTAAATCGTAAAATTTACATAATACATAACTATCTCATTCAGGGGCGCCTCATTATCGATCATTTTACCGATCTGCTCCGCCAAATTCACCATAATACCTATGGGAATGAACAACAAAAGCATTAGCGAAAAAGTCGCCAAATACCGTTTTAGAATGTATTTATCTATTATTGATAGCATTATAGCCTTTTATCCATTTGTTTTACCATGGTGTCTTTCCATGGCCTAAAATCTCCTGCAATAATATGTTTACGTGCTTCTCTTACCAACCACATGTAAAAACCTAAGTTGTGAATTGTAGCTATTTGTTTACCTAGATATTCATTGGCCGCAAATAAATGTCTTAAATACGCCTTAGAATACTCACGGTCTACAAAGGTAGTTCCCATTTCGTCTATAGGAGAAAAATCATCTTCCCACTTTTTATTTTTAATATTTATGGTACCATGCGCCGTAAACAACATTCCATTTCTTGCGTTTCTTGTAGGCATTACACAGTCAAACATATCTATACCAAGAGCTATATTCTCCAATATATTAATAGGTGTACCAACACCCATTAGGTACCTTGGTTTGTCTTCTGGTAAAATTTCACATACCACCTCTGTCATGCCATACATTTCTTCAGCAGGCTCACCAACAGATAATCCACCAATGGCATTACCCTCAGCTCCAGCATTTGCTATGTACTCTGCAGATTGTCTTCTTAAATCTTTATAGGTAGACCCTTGTACAATAGGAAAAAATGTTTGTGCATAATCATACTCAAAAGGTGTTTTTTCCAAATGATTAATACATCTATCTAACCACCTATGCGTCATATGCATGGATCGTTTGGCATAATTATACTCACACGGATAAGGCGTACATTCATCAAAAGCCATGATGATATCTGCGCCGATCACACGCTGAATTTCCATTACGTTCTCTGGTGTAAATAAATGCATAGATCCATCTATGTGCGATTTAAATTTAACCCCTTCTTCCTTAATCTTTCTATTGCCGGATAAAGAATATACTTGGTAGCCACCACTATCAGTAAGAATATTTCTATCCCACCCCATAAATTTATGGAGTCCGCCAGCTTTTTTTAAAATCTCTGTTTTAGGTCTAAGAAACAGATGATAGGTATTACCAAGAATAATATCTGGATTCACCTCTTCCCTTAATTCTTTTTGGTGCACTCCTTTTACAGAGGCTACCGTGCCCACTGGCATAAAAATTGGAGTTTCAATAGTACCATGATCAGTTACAATAGTCCCTGCCCTAGCCTTTGACTGTAAATCTGTATTGTGTAGTGTAAACTTCAAACTTTCTATATCTAGCTGCAAATATAATGAACTGTCTGTGGGAAAAACTTAATAAAAGGTAAAGATGTTATGAAACAGCTAAACCATCATTTAAACCAATTGACTTCATAAAACTGAAATTAGCCCAAAAGGCACCTTTAAACAATAAAGCTATTTTACGTCCGTTTTGATGGTATAAATAGAATATGGAACTATTGGTATTGTATTTGATATCAGTTTCTCTCAAAACAACAATGAATATGAAAAAAACAATTTTAGTCGCCTTTATGGCGCTCTCTGGATTTTATGGAATGTCACAGAGTGACTCTGGCTTTGGTATTAAAGGGGGATTAAACTACAATGCAAACGGAGATTACTTTGAGTCTGCCGGTGAAGCTGCTAGAAATCCAGATAGAAATGTAGGTTACCATTTAGGTATTTTTGGAAAAATTGGATTATCAAAAGTATATTTAAGACCAGAACTGGTGTATACCAAAACGAAATCTGATTATGACAATGCTGATTTTGACATGAGCAAGTTAGATGTACCTGTACTTTTAGGTGTTAAAGTCATAGGACCCTTACATGTTTTTGCAGGTCCGTCATTTCAATATATTTTAGACACCGAATTTGATGGTGTTACAATTGATGATGTTGAAAATGATTTTTCAGTTGGGTTGAATATCGGTGCCGGAGTTAGTCTGGGTAAATTAGGAATAGATTTACGATATGAAAGAGGATTCAGTGATAATGAAGCTTCCTTTATTAATACCAACATTACAAATTTAGGTCCAAGTAGAATAGATACAAGACCAGATCAATTGATACTAAGCTTGTCTTTAATGTTGTAAATAAAATTGCAAGAAACAAAAAACCTCTTAAGGATACTTAAGAGGTTTTTTTATGCTTATAAATACTTGGTTACAAATCATTATCTAGATGATCGGGGGTACCATCACCATCGGTATCTAAGAAACCAACAAATTTACCATCGGCATCTAATTCAATCTCATCAATTGTTAAAATACCATCACCATCATCGTCATTATCAAAATGATTAGGAATTTTACCATTAATGGCTTCTAATTCAGTATCAGTATTATCGTTATTTAAATCTCCGTCACCATCCAAATCTTCTAAGATAGAAGGAATACCATCACCATCAATATCTGTATTTGCCTCATAACCTAATGCTTGCAATTTAAAAACAAGTGGAGAGTAAGCAGGTATTGAACTTACAGTTTGGTTAAAATATGCTAAACCAGATGGCATAAAAACTGCTGCTACACCAAAGTCTGTGTAGCTAACAGTGCCATCCCCATTTTCTATTGGACCTAAACCTGTTTTCAGTTTTAAAACTGCTTGTGCAAAACCTACTCTCAATCCAGGTTCTCCTAAATAAAACCTGGCTGGTTGATTAGCTGAAGCATCAAAAAGATTTCCGTCTAACAATAACCCTTCATATTGTATAAATGAATTATCTCCAATAGTTGGCTGTCCGCCAACACCTTGTTGTGCTATTAGCAAATAGAGTTTTAGCGAAATCTTTTCCCCGTCATCTAATCCGAAATCTTCAGAATCAACGGTAATTGATTGGGTTATTAATTTAGGACTATCAAAAAGTGATTGTTTTGAACTGTTTTCACCAGCAATAGTATCGAACCTTATTTTAAAATCGAAGCCTTCAGGTGGTGCATCAAACTCTTCTTTATTATAGAAATGAGTCTTTAAAAATTCTACGATTTCCGCATCATCCTCTACAGTAACTTCACTCAATAACCTTGGCGGCACAACTTCACCAATAGTATCGTCATCATTTTTACATGAACTTATTACCAGTAAACCAGCTATTAGCAAATAGGCATTTTTCAATTTCATCAATAATTTATTTTGAACGCGCAAGATACAATTTTCCCTTATTTTTGTTTGGAAGTTAACAAAGAAATGCAACCTATAATGCGTATAGATAAATTCTTGTGGAGTATACGATATTTTAAAACCAGAAACATTGCATCTACGGCATGTAAAAAAGGACATATAAAAATTAACGGTATTACCGCAAAACCGGGAAAAGAAGTTTTTCCGATGGATGAAATCATAGTTCGTAAAAATCAAATTGATTATAAACTTACAGTTCTTGATATACCACCAAGTCGTGTTGGCGCCAAATTAGTTGATATATACAGAAAGGATACAACACCTAAAGAAGCCTTTGAACATAATGAGCTTTTACAATATTCTAAAGACTACTATCGTAAAAAGGGAATTGGCAGACCTACAAAAAAGGATAGACGGGATATAGATGACTTTTTAGATAGCTCGCCAAATTCAGATAAGGACAATACCGTTGAACCCGGTAATAATAGTAAAGAAGTTAAAGATTGATCAAATCTTTTAAAAACATAACTATCTTTAATGTTTTAAGAACAATACATGCAACAGACCATACTTACACATCAGCAGATCCAGCATAAAATAGAACGAATTGCGTATCAAATTTATGAAGCAAATGTTTATGAAGAAGAAATCATTATTGCCGGCATAGATGGCGGCGGACTAGCATTTGCCAAGAAAATTGTGGCTAAGCTTAAAAAAATTACAGTAGCAAAAATTGTGCTATGCAAATTATCCATGGACAAGAAAAACCCACTGACTAGTGGAGTTACTACTTCATTGCCCAATAATGAGTTCATTAATAAGTCTGTAGTTATCGTAGATGATGTTTTAAACTCTGGCACCACTTTAATATATGGTGTTCATCATTTTCTAAAAACACCATTAAAGCAACTAAAAACTGCTGTTCTGGTAAACAGAAACCACAAGAAGTATCCGGTAAAAGCAGATTACAAGGGAATTTCCTTATCTACTTCATTACAAGAACACGTAAACGTTCATTTTGAAACTAAAAATGACAGAGTGTATTTAGACTAGCTTATTCACTATCATTTCAGCGATCTCTGTTGGTGTATTATTATTACTTTTTATCTTTTGATGTGCTTGATTGTAAAAGTAGCTTCTTTCAAATAAATGCTTACCTATAAATTCGGTCAGTTCTTCATCTTTTAAATGAGAAATCATAGGCCGATGACTTTTCTCTTTTCTAAGGCGATCAAAAAGTTCACTTATACCCACGTTCAAATAGAAAGAATGAGCAGTTTTCTCATTTATAAAGTCCATATTAGAACCAAAACAAGGCGTACCACCACCTAAAGAAAGCACAAAGCTGTCTTCATTTGAAAAAATTTTATTGAGATATTCTATTTCTTTTTTTCTAAAATAGATTTCTCCTTTGGTCTCAAAAATGGAAGCTATGGACATTCCCTCTCCTTCTTCAATATAATCATCTAAATCTAAAAATTTAACATTCAAATGGTTAGACACTATTCTACCTACAGTAGATTTACCACTACCCATATATCCTAACAATACTATTTTCACGTTTTTCATTTGTACAAAATTGAACTAAATAAAACCCTTTTCAAAAAAAAATAAATTTATTTAAAAAAGGGTTTGTAAAATAAAGTAATCGACTTATATTTGCACCCGCATTGAGGGAATAGTACTTCTGAAAATGCTTTTGACCTGGTAGCTCAGTTGGTAGAGCATCTCCCTTTTAAGGAGAGGGTCCTGGGTTCGAGCCCCAGCCCGGTCACCAATAAATAGTAGCCTCTTGACAAAAAAAGAGGCTTTTTTTATTTAAGCGTTCAAACTTATTTTATAAGTAATTAACGTTGATGTTCTTAAGATTTTTTGACCTGGTAGCTCAGTTGGTAGAGCATCTCCCTTTTAAGGAGAGGGTCCTGGGTTCGAGCCCCAGCCCGGTCACTTTTAAACCTTCAAGTATTTATTATTTGGAGGTTTTTTTGTTTTATTAAAGTATGCAGAAAGCTATTTTGAAATTACATATAGCAAAAGTTACGCTGATTAACCGAACAGTTGTTGATTACCTTTATCATTTAAAACTTACAAAGCACCTTTCTTTAGTGCTGTCAAAAAAAATATTCTCACTTCCTAATCTATTATTTATAGCCATGACCTCCGTATTGGCTTAGCCGATATTTAGTAAGATTCGTTATTGACCCTATCTTTTTCAATAAATATTGCTGAACTTTAGGTGCAAAATAAAATTGATATGACGACGACCAAGGATAAACTAAAAGAGCGTGTTAAAGAGCTCACTTGTCTATATGAGGTGACTTCAATTATAGTAAATTCTGATTATGACCAATTAGACGCATCACTTGAAGCAATCGTTTATTGTCTTAAAAGAGCATGGCAATTTGAAAATGTAACCGAAGCTTATTTAAAAGTAAACGAATATCAAGTACAGACCGATGATTTTAAGCACAATATGGTAACCTTAATTTCTAAGATTAAAGTATTTAATAAAATAGAAGGCGAAGTAATTGTTGGTTACCCACCAAACCAATATACACATGACGATTTTTTAGTTGAAGAACAGACCTTACTGAATAACGTAGCCTTAGATATTGGTAATCTTATTGAACGTAAACAAATTAGAGACAGTGAGGCCATAACCAGAAGAAAAATGGAGCGCACGGACCGTTTACATATTCTCGGTGAAATTACCGCAGGCATTGCACATGAACTAAACACTCCCCTTGCCAACATTCTTGGTTTTTCTGAACTATTAACAGATAAAGTTACCGATCAAGAAACTGTTAGAGATTTAAAAAAAATAATGGACAGTGCCATATTTAGTAGAGAAATCGTTAAAAAACTTATGTTTTTTGCTTGTGAGATGCCACAAGAAATGAAAACAGTTAAATTAATACCTATTGTTACTGGCGTCATAAAACTTCTAGGACCGTCTTTACGTAATAAAAAAATTAAACTTGTTAGTACCTTTGAAAATGAACGTATTGAACTTAGGGGAGACACCGTACAGTTGACCCAAGTACTTTTCAATTTAATAATGAATGCCATATATTACTCGCCCGAAAATGGCATTATCACTGTTAAAGTTTTAGAAACCGATGGTTTTGTGTTATTGAAAATTGCTGACCATGGCAAGGGCATACCTGCAGAATTGGAAGATAAAGTATTTGAACCCTTTTTTACTACCAAACCTATAGGAGAAGGCTCTGGCTTAGGACTTAGTGTAGTTCACGGAATAATTACCAGTCACAAAGGCTCTATAGAACACACCAAGAATACCCCTAAAGGAACTATCTTTACCGTGAATTTCCCAAAACAGTAATAGATGAATTTGCGCAAAGAGAATATTCTAATAGTAGATGATGATATTGATATTCTAGAGCTTTTGCAAAGACACTTACAAGCTATGGACTACCATACTTACAAAGCTGTTTCTGTAAAGGAAGCTTTATTTATACTTAAAGATACGTTTATTGACTTGATCATTACCGATATACAAATGCCGGAAATTGATGGGCTACAATTATTAAAATTCGCCAATGAACATTACCCGGAGATACCTAAATTAGTGGTTACCGGTTACCCATCTATAGAAGCTACTTTGGAAGTCATAAAATCTGGAGCAACGGATTACTTGACAAAACCCTTCACTAAAGCTGAATTAAAAGAGGCAATTGAAAAAGCATTAACACAAAATACTTTTCGTAAAAAGACAAAAAGTACTCCTACAACATCTGATAAATATCCGTATTCGGATATGGTTGGTGAATCGGAAGCTTTTAAAAAGGTAACGAACATTATTGAGCGGGTAAAAGACAATAAAGCTACCGTTATAGTTACTGGTGAAAGTGGCACAGGTAAAGAGTTAGTTGCCAGGGCAATTCATTATTCAGGTAAGTTTTCCAGAGAACCTTTCATTGCCGTCAACTGCGCTGCAATTCCAGAAAATCTTCAAGAAGCAGAACTATTCGGATACATGAAAGGCGCCTTTACAGGAGCCACCGAAAATAGAAATGGATTTTTTCAAGCTGCAAAAGGTGGTACACTATTTTTAGATGAAATAGGGACCGCTTCCTTAGCCGTACAGACAAAATTGCTACGAGCATTACAAGAGAAAGAAATTACTAGGGTAGGTTCACAAAAAATTGAAAAAGTAGATATTAGAATCATTGCAGCTACTAATGCCAATTTAAGAAATGAAATAAAGAACAACACCTTTAGAGAGGACCTGTTCTATAGACTAACGGTAGTAGAAATCAATGTTCCCCCATTAAGGGAACGTAAATCTGATATTGCTATTTTAACAGAGAAGTTTCTACGTAAGTACGGCATAGAATTTAAAGACAGATTATTACGTATATCTCCAGAAGCACTTAAAGTTCTTGAACGCTATAATTGGCCCGGAAATATTAGAGAACTGGAAAATATTATTCAAAGAGCCGTTATTATGGCAGATGGTAGTATAGAAGTAAAAGATTTACCAGACTTTTTAAAGTACCAAATTGAATTTTCCGATAATGGATTAAGACCACTTATTGACATAGAAAAAGAATACATACAACGCGTTTTAGCCCATACAAAAGGAAATAAAACAAGAGCAGCGGAAATTCTTGGAATAGACCGCAAAACTTTACGTGAAAAATTAAAATAAATTCGGGTAATTTCTCCCCTCCCGGGTAATTTCTCCCCACTACAAACAATAAACGTAGAATATAAACTACCTTTTATACCTGACAATCAACTATTTACAAAATTATTTAGCATATTCTTTTTAAGTGGCATATCAATTGCTTTATAGACCACAAATAGAAAACTATTAGAAAATTACAAATAGTAAGTGGTATCATTTAAAAAGTAACAGATGAAATACGGTAGTCTTGTTTTTGAAAAAAGTGAATTCTTGATGGTAAAAAAATTTAAAGAACACAATGTCACTTTAGAAGATTATGCACATAAAAATGTGTTAGAAATTCTTGATCAAAACATGATTATTGCCATGTGTTTAAATGCAGAGGATATCCCGTTAGATATTATCACTTTAAATTCTATTATAGAAGTAAGTGGAGCTTCTGGTATTCGTCAAAAATTTAAAATAGTATCACCGAATGAAGTTGATATTAAAATGAATAAAATTTCTGTCGTCAGCAGTTTAGGTGCTTCAGTAATTGGCCGTGCCGTAGGAGACAAAATTTCATATGGACTACCAGGAGATCTCATTTCATTGAAAATAACAAAAGTCACTCAACCAAACTCAACCAGCAAAAACGCTACTGAAGAAATTAAAAAAGTAAAAATTCATTAATTCTAAATTATTCAGTTATGTTAAAATACGCAATTACCCTATTATTTTCAGTAAGTATGTTAAACGCTCAAGACAACACTGTTGCACAAACGGAAGTAAGTGTTGGTGATATTTTTGAAATAGGAAAACCAGAGACCAATACATACAAGCATGTAGATTTTCCAAGAGTAAACTTTATTATTAAACGTGGTGGCATTGCCAATTATAAGCAAGTTCAAGGTGAAGAAGTTGTGGTTACGGCCGTAAAGGAATTAAAGGACGGAACAACACAAATTAAAATAAAACGCAATGACGGTCATCGTTTTTTTGGCAGCCATACTGTAGTTACAGCAGACTATAAAGACGCCATAAACTCGGGCGAATTACAAGCACTATAATTTTATTTTTAGTTGATTGACAATCCACTTGGCCTCTATATATAAATTGGCTGATTTATTTAGAAATAACCAAGTGGATTTCATAAAAAAAATGCTAAGGGCTATCTCTAAACCAGTTACTAGGCTAACTAAACAAAAGGGTTCACCACAATTGCACACCTGTTTTATTATAATCAATGAACTAAATTTCAAAAAAGCACTAAACATCTTTAGATAGCGTAAAGCTAACTATAGACAGACCTAACATTAAAGTTAGAAGACTAAATATACACTGGCTTTTGAAAGATAAATATGAACAATTAAATATCATTAAAGAAACACATCTTGATCAATACAGGCAAGAGCCACAGCTTTAAGGAGTAGTTTACTCATGTCTTAACTAACGTTTATATTCTTAATATTTATTGATTAAGCCCTAACAGCAATCACTTTTAATACAATAAAAACAAAACAGCCCGTCATAGAATAGCGGAAAATTATAAGAACAACTAATACATCTTAATATGAGCTCGATGATAAATTATATGCAGAGCATATGCTCAACCTGCACCCATGTATCCTATTGCTCTATAACAAGAAATAAAAAGAGCATTTACGCGTGTAGCGAATATGTCCATTTTCTAGATAAAACCCAGGAACCTACAATGGTGATATCTAATGAAATGTCAAGTAATAAATTAAATAGAGAATTAGTCTTAAACTAAATAGAATGATAGCAAAAGTAGCATCTAAAAATGCGCCCAAACAAGGCATGCTAGAAAATGTAATGCGTCAATTTGATAATGCCGCAGACATAATTGACTTAAATACCAATATTAGAAAAATACTAGAGGTGACCAATAATGAGATTGTTGTTCATTTTCCTGTACGGATGGATAATGGTGAAGTTGAAATTTTTACAGGTTACCGTGTTCAGCATAATAATTCGCTTGGACCCTATAAGGGCGGACTACGTTACCACGCAACTGTTGATATAGATGCCGCAAAGGCATTGGCAATGTGGATGACCTGGAAAACCTCTTTGGCCGGTTTACCCTACGGCGGTGCCAAAGGCGGAATTCAATTAGACCCAAATAAATATTCTAATTCTGAATTAGAGCGCATAACCAGAAGATTCACTTACGCATTAGGAGATAACATTGGCCCTGAATTAGATATTCCTGCACCAGATGTAAATACCAACCCGCAGACCATGGCTTGGATTCTTGATACGTATATGTCAACAAAATCTCCGGCAGAACGATCAACCAATATGCATGTAGTTACAGGAAAACCTATAGGTGCCGGCGGATCTAAAGGTAGAGATAGGGCAACAGGTTATGGAGTGTTCTTAACCATTAAATTCTGGGCAGAAAGTCATAACGTAGATTTAAAGGATAAAAAATTCATTGTACAAGGCTTTGGTAACGTTGGGTATTGGGCGTCCTATTTTTTGGTAAACGAAGGCGCAATTTTAACCGCGGTACAAGATGCATATGGGTGTATTGTAAATGAAGAAGGTATAGCTGTAGATCAATTACTTGCCTATACAAAAAGTAACAAAGGCAGTATACTTGGGTTTGCAAATGCAAGAACAATAGATAGTAAAGATTTCTTTTCATTAGACTGCGATATCTGTATCCCCGCAGCATTAGGTAATCAAATTACTGCTAAAAATGCCCACAAGATAAAAGCATATTTAATTGCCGAAGGTGCCAATGGACCTACAGATGTAGATGCTGAAGAAATACTATTGAAAAAAGGTATTGACATTATACCGGATATACTTTGTAACTCTGGCGGAGTAATAGGTAGTTATTTTGAATGGTTACAAAACCGGAATGGTGAAATATGGTCTTTAGACGAAGTGATGGTCAAGTTAGAGAAAAAGATGAAAGAGTCTTTTACAACCGTTTTAGAAACTTCGCAGAAAAGAAAAGTAGATATGCGTACGGCAGCATTTATAATTGCCATTGAACGCTTAGAGGAAGCTTATGTGCAACGTGGTATTTTTCCATGATAAATAATAAAAGTAATAATTAATGATAACGGTTTAAAACTAAGTAGTAATTACTGCCACAATAGGCGTGGTCGAAATTATTTGAAATAAGCTAGCTAATGTTCCTGGCCGCGCTTAAAATGGCAATGAACTATGTTTTTAAACTTAAATCGAAATAAATAATAGAAAATGAAGTACGGCAATCTAGTTATTGAAAAGAAAGAATACGTGGTACTTAAAAGGTTCATGAACCTATCGGGCTACTATAAAGATGATACATTACGTAAATCTGTACAAAAATTGGTCGGTGAATTAGAGACTGCCATCATCTGCGATGCATCAGACATGTACGAAGATGTTATACGGTTCAACTCCACAGTCACGATCGTTTCAGAAAACGGGTGGAAGAAAAAGTTTAAACTGGTAATGCCCAACGACAGCGATATTAAAAATGATAAAATATCTATTCTCACCCCTATGGGTGCAGCTGTTATTGGTTATAGCCAAGGTGATGCCATTATTTGGGAATTTCCATCGGGAGAACAAAAACTAACCATAGAAAAAGTAGAACAGGAGAATGAGCATATAAATATTAATATGGTACTATGATAACATCCAAGCATTTTTATCCGCATGAATCTGATAAAAGAATAATGATGAAAAAAGATCGGTTAGAAATTAATAGCTGGACAGATGAATTAGAGTTTCTAAATAAAGAAATTGAATTCTATTTGGATATTGAAGATAGCATTATACAAAACTCTAAATTATACCAAGAGCTACATGGTACACGTAGAGAAAATGCACTAATACTTGCAACACTATATAGATATGATAATGTGGTAAGCAAGGCCATTGAATGCGATACTGTAGCATGTGATGCCTATTATCTAAGTCATCATGAAAAGAAAAGAGATGCATACTTGACGTTCATAAAAAATTACAGGAACCTTAAACTAAAAGTATTGTCACAAATATTAATAAATGCGAGAAGCTAAGTGAAATAGAAACAACCATTACGAGCCAAACCAAACCGTCTAAAACATATTATCATGGAAAATAGAATATTATTACCAACAGATTTTTCAAAGAACTCATGGAATGCCATACAGTACGCCATAAAACTATTTGAAGAAAAAAAATGCATATTTTATATTTTGCACACCTATTCTAAGGAAACCCATGGTTTAGATAGTTTAACTTTATTAGATCCGGATCAAGCATTCAATAAAATGTGTAAGTTGAGATCGGAACAAGGTCTAGGCGATATACTGGTACAATTATCTAAACTGCAGCACAATGACAATCACCAATTTCATGTGGTATCTAAACCTGCGTTATTATGTAATGCAGTAAAAGAGTTAAATAAAGAGCTGCGCTTTAAAATGATTGTTATGGGAGCAAAGGGCATAACAAACCAAAAAGAAGAAACCTACGGTAAACAAACCTTAGGTCTTTTAAAAGAAATTAGACAATGCCCCATTTTAGTTGTGCCAACAAAGGTAGATTTTAATCATCCTAAAGAAATTGTATTGACTACTAATTTCAATTCTAAGATCAAAGTCTCTGAGATTAGATATTTGGTTGAAATTGCCAAACTTAGCAATGCAAGCATACAAGTATTGAGTTTAACACAACCTCATAAATTAAGTTTCTCACAAAAGAGAAATAAAGTATTGATTCGTAGTCAGCTTAAAGACGTAGCGCATAAGTTTAATTCGCTACGAAATGTAAAAATGGCTACTGCCTTAAGCTGTTTCGTAGAGATCAGGAAATCTAACATGATCAGTTATATAGATAGAAAACCATCATTTTGGGAACGTCTTGGTTTTGTTAAAATTTCGCTAAGTAAATTAGGGTATTTTGCAAATGTACCTGTATTGGCTTTACATGCCAAATAGGGTAATTATACACAAAATCGTCGTTACTGGTTGTTGCAAATCGTACCTTTGTACCGTTAAAATGAATAGCAACCATGAACGACGATTTTCACAGAATTTTATACAATTATCTTACAGAAACCGGACTGAGCGATAATGTGGCAGCATACGCAAACCTTGCTATTTTATTTGTCATCGCTTTGCTTTTAGCTTATTCTTTAGATCTTATCATTTGGAAAATATTACGGTCGGTATCAGTAAGAATTGCTCGAAAATCTAAAACTAATTTTGATAACTTTCTGGTTGCCAATAGGGTGCCTAGATATATAGCACATATCATACCCTTGAGCATCATGGTTGAACTCGTGCCTTTTGCGTTTATAGGATTTGACTATGCAGAAAAAATAGTTTTAAAATTTTTAAATGTACTGTTTGTTATTCTTACCCTGTATATAGTTAAAAGTGTATTTACAAGCATTAATGACTATTTAAAGACCAAACCAAGGTTTAGAGATAAACCCATGGGCAGTTATATACAGGTATTTATGATTTTCGCTTGGGTGGTAGGTATTTTTACCATTTTTGCGATTATTACAGAAATACAAGTTTGGAAATTTTTTACTGCCCTTGGGGCAGGATCAGCCGTTATTCTATTAATCTTTAAAGATTCTATTCTAGGTCTAGTTGCCAGTATACAAGTGAGCATTAATGATATGGTACGCATTGGTGATTGGATCAGTTTTGATAAATTTGGTGCAGATGGCGATGTTATTGAAATTTCGTTAGCAACGGTAAAGGTTCAGAATTTTGATAAGACCATTACCACCATACCTACCTATGCATTAATTTCTGATTCTTTTCAGAACTGGCGTGGCATGCAAGAATCTGGCGGAAGACGTATGAAGCGTGCCTTGATCATTAGTCAAAATAGCATTCGTTTTCTATCGGATGCCGATGTAGAGGAATTTCAAAAAATACAATTGATACAGCCGTATTTAATTTCACGATCAGAACAGATTAACACCTACAATACAGCTAATAACATCAATAAAGACCTAGCTCTAAATGGAAGGAACTTAACCAATATAGGAGTTTTTAGAAAATACGTAAACGACTATCTGCAAAGCCATTCTGCCGTAAATAAAAATATGACCTTAATGGTACGTCAATTAGCACCAACACCGCAGGGTATTCCGTTAGAAGTGTATGCATTTAGTGCTGACAAAAGATGGGAGAATTATGAGTATGTAATGGCAGATATTTTTGATCACCTACTAGCTGCCCTACCCTATTTTCAATTACAGGTATATGAAATACCTGTACCAGTAGCTACCTCATAACAAGTTGTCTTTTGTTCTCCTAATCTATTTTAATGCTATTAGCTCTATTGGATTTTGCTGAAAATTGTATCAATCAAGCTATAACAAACAACCATAACACTTTCATAATAAACACACTACATTTAACTTAATCTTTTCATTTTTTAAATAAAGACATAGTAGTTTTAGCTCAAAACCTATCATTGCCAAAGCTCCTAATATTCTTGTTGATAACAGTACTAGCCTCACTTTTAGGGTTTGGTCAAAACAATTCTACCCTAATAAAAGGTAAAGTTTCAAATACTAAAAATGATGTTTCCAATATATTAATAGTTAATCTAAATTCTAATAAATCTACCATAACAGATTCCTTAGGTTTATTTGCAATAAAGGTGAAGTTAAAAGATACGATACGTATTACTGCAGTGCAATACCTACCTAAAGTAATCACAGTAAACGAATCTCACATGAATGGTAGTTTACTAACTATTCAACTTCTTGATAATGTCATTGATTTAACTGAAGTTACCGTTACCCCTTATAATTTAACTGGAGATATTGATAGAGACATTAATAGGCTACACATTGAACCTACCGTTACATCATATTCCTTAGGGCTACAAAATGCAGGTGTTACCAAAATGTCCCAAAACCAAAGATTACTCCAAGAAGCTGATAGAGGAAAGTACGTTAAGCTAGCAACAACAGATGAATACGGTAAGGTATTTGAAATTCTTGGGTATACTGCTTTTACCGTAGTAATTAATACCCACAAAATAATGAACAAATTTTCTGGCAGAACAAAATCATTAGAGGAGATGGTAGAGCGTGACCAAAACATGGCTTTAGAAAAAGAAATTATTAATAAATTTTCAATACAAACAATAGCAGAAAATTTTGACATTCCGGAGTCTAATGTGAACGGGTTTCTTACCTACTGTCTTTCTCAACCTGATTTTAATGCATTATCCCACTCAAGAAATATGACAGAAATATGGACTTATCTAGAAACTAAAAGTATAGAGTTTAACAGTATCCATAGCTCTAAAGATTAACCTGTCCATAATCATAACTATATACAATGCATACCTATTAAGTAATTAGGCTATTGATACATCATTAGTAAGAAAATTAATAGTAACAAAACTGGGGCAACACTCATGAGTATCTACTTTAATACAACGAGAAGAAAAATAGTATTTTTTTTCTCGTCTCACTTTTTTGCACCATTAAAAGTACTGCATTCAAATATGAGCCACAATGCTATGAAGGACCTAGTATCCAATGTACTCTACTCTTACAAATTGATATATACTATCTAGTTGAGCTTTAGCTACAGCGTTGTTGTCAACGTCACTCATTGATCAACCTGATACAACTATCATAAAAATACGCTTTATACAGTTGTTGGATTTCTTCTTTATAGCTTCATCGTTTTCTATCTCGCCGTTATCGCATTAATTTATTGAGCGAACCCACATCTTGCTTTCAAAATAGGCTGTCTTGATATTATTATTCTAGAATACAACAAATTTAAACTTAAAATAAGTAAGCATATTTAGGCTTCTGCGTTGTAATTTAGTAGCATACTCTTTATTAATTATTAAAAAACTAGCATGCGAAAAGAAGTAAATTTAGACGAATGGAACAGAAAAGATCATTTTGAATTTTACTCTCAATTTAGCGAACCCTTCCTTGGTATTACCGCCAAGATTGATTGTTCTATAGCCTTTAACACGTCTAAATCAAAATCGTATTCCTTCTTTTTATATTATCTACATAAAACACTTGTAGCTGCTAATAGTATTGATAATTTTAGGTACCGAATAGACAACGGAAAAGTGTATGAATATGACACCATAAATGCGTCTCCAACAATTGGTCGTGAAAATGGTACTTTTGGGTTTTCTTACCTTGATTACAATTCTGATTTTCACAAGTTCTGCACATTGGCAGCACCAAGAATAAAAGAAGTTAAAGCATCTAATAGCTTAATGCCAGCATTAACTGGCGTAGACGTCATTCATTTTTCATCCCTTCCATGGGTAGACTTTACTTCAATTTCACATGCCAGACATTATGATTTTCAAGACAGTTGCCCCAAAATTAGTTTTGGAAAAATGATAACCGTAGATGCCAAACAAATGATGTCCGTATCTGTACACGTACACCATGGCTTAATGGACGGCTTGCATGTGGGCTTATTCTTTGAGAAGCTTCAAGAATTAATGCTAGAAAGTTAAGTGTAATTTTTAAAAAGCATAACTAAAAATTTTATCACATACTAGATGTTAGTTTCAACATCGTAGAACTTAAGGAGTAGAGCCAACGTAATTGCTCCCATATAAGTTGTTCTTCTTGATGGTTTCGTTTTAACCTGACATTATCTGTATCGCCTAAATTTACATTCTCAGATTCAAATTTCGGTAATTGCTCTTCAAACGAAATCACCTCATCTAAATTCAATTTTTCATCATTCTGTCCAACATCCGCAAGAGATTTCAGCACAAAAGAAAGGTTTTCATCGATCTTATGAACAATACCATTAAACCGCTCAGAAGCTTCTGTGGTGGTATGGTGTTGTATATAAATACTTAATGAGGCCAGGGAAGATAAAAAGTTATGGTTCAGTTCTACCAACTCATAAATTTTATTCAAGTTCTTCTGTTTCGAATGTGGTTCTTGGGTCATTCGCTGAAAAGCCGAGCTTAAGTTTGAAGTCTCTAAAAATGCACTTTTACGTGCCAGTCGGTAACTTGTAGGTACGCTGCCTTTATGAATATAAAAATCTGCAATTTTAGCCAGGTACACTTTATTTGCTTCAACACTCTTGGTAACATCTTTTCGTATTTCTTGAAAACTCCAGCTGGGCCATAGAAATAGAAATCCTAAGTAGGACAATCCCGCGCCTAAAAGCGTATCTATAATGCGATATTGAATTACTGCCATTACATCTGGTTGTAAGATGCCGTAAATAAATACAATACTAAGCGTTACGTATATGGCAGATGCCTTGTAATTTTTCTGCAGCATTGAAAGTGCTATCACAAACGAAATCAATGCCAACGTTGCGTATACATATACATCTTGCACTAAATAAACAATAACCGTGGCAATGACACCGCCAATAATAGTACCAATTGTTCTGTCTTTTGAGCGTGTTTTCGTGAGACCATAATTAGGTCTCATGATTAAAATAATGGTTAACAGAATCCAATACGGATTCTGAAAAGCAAATAAATTACCTAGTACAAAACCAATCATTAAGGTAACCGCCATACGTAACGAATGTCTAAAAATGGTAGACCTAAAGCTTAAATTTCTTAATAAGATACGCGGACTATAATCTTGAGAAATCAAGAATCGTTTTAAGATCTCTTTATCAATAAACTCTTCTGATGCCACATCATGATCACTTAATAACCATTTTATACGCTTAAGTTTATCAAATTGCTTTTCTTGATATTCCAAAAAATTCTGAAACATAATATATGCCTCATATGCCTTTGCCTCTTTTACCTCACTGAGGTCTTGCAATTTTATGCGTATTTCTTTAAAATGAGAATTTAGCGTTTCGTGCTTCGGAATTTTGTTTGGTTTGTTACCAATTTCAGCAATGGTCTGTAATTGTCTTGCCATTTCAAAAATAAGATTCTGAAATAGTTTTGTAAATTCTGGGTACATTTGAAACTGCCGATCCATTTTCGTATAATTCACCGGGTTGGCACCAGCGGTCTCTAACATCTCTATAAGCTGCACAAGGACCAGCACACGCTTACCATTATAAACCGACCTACCAGAATTTTTACGCGAAAGTATAAGAATCTCACGAAGTGTTTCATGCTGCTCCGTCAATTCGCTCTGCATTAAGAATAAACTTTTTAGCAGTTTTTTTCTATTAGAAAGTTCATCAATAAGCTTTCCGCGTTTCTTCATCAACTTACCTGTACGCGCTATGGTTTCATATAAAATCTCTTCGGTCTGACCTTTAGGGTTTATCTTATACCATAGAAGAGACACTGCCAAATACCATAGTCCGCCAAGCCCCACCAACAAAGAATACTCATAAATTCTTAACTTATCAGGCGTATGGGCAAAGCTTAATATCAGCGCCAGTAATCCTGAAAAACTAATAAGCGACGCCCTAAATCCATAAGATGATATCAAGGAAATAGCAAAGCTGGTCACCCCTAAAATTACTAAAGAAAGCCAGGGCGAATAATGAACATAACCACCAATAAAACTAACCACCATGACCAAGGCCGCCGAGAACAAAATACCATATACCTTATGCTTAAGACTACCGTTTACATCACTTGGGTTACACCAAAAAGCACCAAAACAAAGGGCTACACCTATTTCTGTATACCCTGTATAAATACCAATTGCCAATGGTGTAATCACTGCAATCATAGTCAGTACCGATTTAGAAAAATTAGTACTACCAAGAAACTGTAGCAATTCTTTAAAAGAAGTAGTGATATAATCTTGTATTTTGCTCAACACCTATAAAATCTAACACAAAGATACGCTTTGGTAACAAGAGGGGTTGACTTCATAAAAACAAAAAGTATAAATGGTGCTCCTTATTTTTTTTGCCAAATCAACTACAATCTATGGAGATTTGAACTAGTTACTCAATAATCAAAATAACATCTTTTAAAAATAATTTAGAACCAACGGCATGAGTTCGTTTTGTAGTGCTTGCTCGCCAATCATGCTATGAACAGCAGCTTTACCAAAATACTTTTTTTATTTTCATGACCAGTTATAAATGGAAAAACCATTTGTGCTCTAAATAAATATTAAAACAATACAGTATATAATTGTAAGTATTCCATTATTAAAATTGAAACTATTCTGCTCTTATTGTAATCATCGTCTTATATATTTAATACCTTTATAACAATTAGATGCTACCATAACCATTGAAAAAAAAAACTAATACTCTTTTAATACTAGCTTTAATAGTAGGGCTAGCTTTTCATGGTTCTGCTATTTTCTTTACGTTAGAATCTACCTATGACGCTTTAATTCATTTATTCTTTGCTGATCACTACGCTAGTAGTTGGTTTGACCCATGGGAATATAGGTGGTATACCGGTTTTACCGTACAGTCGTATCCGCCATTGGTACATCAGCTTATAGGCATACTTTCATACATTGGTGGACTAAAATTTGGTATGTATACCGTTGCATTAATAGCCATTGTATTATTTATTACCGGGGCATACAGGTATACCTTATTAATGACCGGTAGCCGTCGTATTGCTGGTTACGGTGCTGTAATGGCCGTTTTCTCGTCTACCTTTGTAGAGACACTCCATATTTTCGGGCAATTGCCCAGTATATCGGCATTATCAATATTACTGCATTCCATGACCGAGATTTACCTATGGATCAAAACAGGTAAAACGCGTTATTTCATTACTTCGGCGACTATGCTTGCAGTAACAGTAACTTCTCACCATGTTACTCCGCTTTTTGGTATGGTATTTTTTATTGCTCCTTTAATGGGCATGGCGGTAATGGATGCTGCCAGAGAAAAAGTAGCATCGTACAAAGCACTTACCTTTAAAATATTTTGGGGTACCACTCTTCAGCATTTTTGGCGTATAGCCAAGTTTGGCGGCACGGCAATATTCTTACTCGTATTCTGTATTTTTCCCTACTGGTACAACTCTAAAAGAAACCCAATAACCCAAGTTGCCATACCACATGGATCAAGAGATAACTTCTTGGAGATAACCTCATCGGGCCTCGTATTTTTCATTATTCCGTGGGGTGTATTTCTCTTTATTCTACCCTATTTCTTTTACAGATATTTTAGTAAAAGATATGTATTCTTTGGATTATCCTTTACCCTATTGACCATATTAGGAACAGGTGGTACTACTCCTATACCACGTATGATGTTGGGTGAAATGGCGTTTAATATTTTGACCTTGGATAGGTTTACCTTATGGGCTACCATTATGGCACTTCCCATATTTGCAGAGTTTGCCTACCGGATGGTTGAAGGTGATTTAAAAATATTGATACAAGAAAAATTTGGTGGAGTTTACCATAGAGTGTTAGGCGGACTGATAGCTGGTGGTATGCTGTTCATGGTCATCTTTACCATGACATTGGGTTATTTTAGGCCCTCTCAGCCTGCTAAAATTAAAATGCAACCCATTGTCAATTTTCTAGGGGCAGATTCACATGACTCATGGCGGTATCTACCGTTGGGGTTTGGCGATCAAATGGCCTGGCTTTCTGCACAGACCAGGGCAATGACCGTTGATGGCAATTACCACTCAGCTCGACGATTGCCCGAATTGACCACTAGGGCTATTGAACGAATAGAAAATTCTAAGTTTAGAGGTGTTGAAGGTATTGGTTCATTACAGCAATTCCTGACCGTACCAGAAAAATATAATTTAAAATATATATTTTCTAATGATAAGTTTTATGACCCCATTCTCTACTACTGCGGTTGGCAACGGCTGCAGCAACTAGAAAACGGAATTATGGTATGGGAGAAACTAAATGTGGCACCCATTCCTCAAATTATGCCTAAACAAGATGTACCTACCATAATGAAACTTATGTGGGGTATAATTCCGTTATCTACCGTACTTATTGCCATTTTTGTCAATATTCAGATGATATGGGTCCGCCTTCTAAAATCCAGAAAAGTACCGGTACATGCTTTTATGAAGTTAGAACTACCCTATAATAAATTCTCCTCTAAGCTGTTGACCATTTCGCACTGGTGGGCATTAGTGGTATTGGTATGCATGGGGTATGGCATGTATATTTTTTATGTAAAAAATGTCACCCAACTTTCACCCAATAATGTGATAGAATCTTACTATGACGCCTTAGATTTTAAGGAGTTCTCCAGAGCACACTCTTACATAGACCCAGAAGAAAATATTAATATTGCCCAGTATATGCTAGAAGTCTCCGTTACTGATGGTATTTTAAGCTCGTATGCCAAATTAGATTCGTTAGGCATAGAAATTTATGATGAAACTGAAAATAGCGCAAAGGCAAAAGTAGCTACACGTTGGATCACCCCTTTAGAAAATGTGTTCAACAATGAGTTCTATGAACTGGTAAAGCGAAAAAATAAGTGGTATGTAAAATCATTAAAGGTTGATAATGACATACCGCCAGATCAACTATTTACCGCCAATGGCACCACCTACTATAATCATGGTAGACGAAAAATTACAACTCAAGAAACCTATCATGAAGACGTTTTAAAACAACCCGTTCTAGAAATTCTATCGGCTAAATTGGTCAAATACAAAGGACAGTATAGTATAATAGGTGAATTACAAAATGTAGACAATACCCCAGCAGATATTGTAATTAAAGCCACGCTTTATAATGATGACAATAAGGAATTGGCCAATTACAATGCAAAGCATCAGATAAAGCATAAGTTGATGCCAAAAGAAACAACGACCTTTAAAATTAATTTTGAAGGAATTGCATGGTCGTCTACCAAAGACACCCTACCACCAACTTTTGACCCTGATCAATTTACACCTATAAGCTTTGAACAGCAACCCACCAAGTTCAACCTACAATCTGCAGGTAACACTGCTAACACAGATTTATATAAGCATGTTGCCCTACAAGGTTTGGAATACACCGAACAAGGTTTTAATGGAGTGTTATTCAACTCGGGGGTGCAGGAAGTGACCATTCCCCAATTAATTATATCTTATTACGATGAAAATAGTGAACTACTTTGGGTAGATCATAAATTTGTAACAGAAGGGGTTAGAATACAGCGTAAACAGTTCTTTAATTACACACCATTAGATCTTAATAATTTAAAAATTATAAACAGCAGTTTAGAAAATTGCTTTGTTAATGGATCTCCCAACAAGGCCATTGCAGATAAATTATTCCCTAATAGAAAGTTGGTACATGGTAAACAGCAAACCCAACCTTTTAAAGGGAAAGGATATGAGTACATAAAATTTGAGATCAACAGTTATATAGGTAATCCTAAATAGTATGCGTAATACCATTTTAATATTTCTAGGTCTTGTACTATTAGGTTGTTCAGAAAAAAAAGAAGAACAGCCTACTGAAATTTATATACCCCAAACTGAGCTAATATCGCAAGTAAAAAACACTATCGCTGGTGATGCCATCACTTTTTTCTTTAAAACAGATGCACCCAATGAAACCTATAAATTGCAAATAAAAAATGCTTACGGCAGTGTGTTACTAAAACCTAATACAAATGAGAGGGAAAATATTGAATTCAACATTCCTGAGAACTTCACGAGAATTGCCGGTCCATTCCATTGGAAGTTGGTTTTAAAAAGTGAGATTTTGGAAGAAGGCACGCATCAAATTGCTACCAATGCCCAAAAGGCTACTTATGTAGAATCTTACTTTGGTCCCCGTAGTATAACCGCAGGTAGAAATGATTTTTCAATGTTGACCATCTCGCCCACAGATGCTTATGACAATCCCTTAAATAATGGCACTGAGATAACCGTTAAATATCAATTCTTAGAAAACATTGATGAATTACAGATAACTACAGATAATTTTATTGCCTGGTATAATGTAGCTTCTACCTTAAAATCTGGTAGAATATTGGTGACATCAGAATGTAACGGTACCACCTCCAAAGAATTAGCTACCATTGTATATCCTGCCAATGCGGTCAACTTTTCCATTAGTGCTTCTAGCGCGCATACATTTGCTGATGGCAACCAGATCGTAACGTTTGTATCAGATATTATAAAAGATGAATATGGGAATACGGTTACTAATGGCACACTGGTCACTTTCGTTATCAAAAATGAAAGAAATCAATATCTATATACTGTTGGTACTACCATTAATGGTGTTGCCGAGGCAAAAACCTTACACCCAGACCAGGCTACCACTTGGGAAGTTCAAGCTTTTATAACAGGTGCTGCAGAAAGTAACATAACTACATTTAAGTTTAAATCTGCAGTAAAAGACTATGCCGTTCATTTTTCTAAAGGAAATAGAAATATTGATGTTGGTCCGTTTGAAAGTTTCATGAAACAATTGATTCCTGACGGACTACTATTGCAATTAGATATTTACGATGCTAATGGAGAATTTATTGACACCAAGAAAACAACATCTAAAAACGGAGTATCTACTATTTTCTTAGGCGAGCATTTTCTTGAAGATGGTGATTATACATTAAAATTAACCGCTGCAGGTATTACAAAAGAATTTATAATCAATATACATGGCGAAACAATTAAATAAAACATTGTATAGGACGGTGCTAATAGTCACCTTTTTGGCTATAAACGGCCTTATTATATATGGTATAGGAGCTGCCTGGGCATTTATGAATACCGGAGCGGATAAAACTTCTATGCTACATTTAGAAGTACCCATGGATGATGTTTATAAGCCAGGTTTAGAGTGGACAGATTTAGACAACCCAGGGCGACCAATGGAAGAGCAAGCTTTGGAGGAAATTACGAATGATTATATGAATGCTTGGCATGTTAGAAATATTGCGTTCAAGAAAAATGATCGTTACGGCATTGAAGATTTCTATACGGATAGTGCAAGAGTTAGATTATATGACAATATTGATTTAAATATAAAGAACAATCATTGGTACAAACGTACTACCCTAAACCATAATCCTGCCTTAGATTTTTATACGGCAGATGGTACTATGGTAGTCTTTAAAGATTATAATGTTGAAGAATACCAAGAAACGTATGAAGGCGAGACGCTTATTTTAAAAGAAAAAGACACCACTAGTTACCAAGTCATGATGCTGTTAGAAGATGGATTTTGGCGTATTAGGCATTTAAAGGAAATCCCTAACCCTATTGACACTCCTAAGAAAGAGAAACGAAACATACAGGCTAAGCTTGATAAAATTAAAAGACAAAGAGGCTTAAATTACTACCCAAAGGATTCTCCATGGGACACTTTTGGTAAGCGTTTTAATGATACCATAATCGATAAAGATTTTCAAATCATTCATGATATGGGGTTAAACTCCATTCGTGTATTTATACAATATGAAGATTTTGGAAAAAATAGGGTTCATGCTAAAAAGCTAGAACTTTTAAAGAAACTTTTGGATAAGGCAGCAAATAACGACTTAGATGTTCTCATAACCCTATTCGATTTTTATGGAGATTATGATATCTCTAATTGGACTTTGACCCACAGGCACGCAGAAGCCATTGTAAATGCGGTAAAAGACCACCCAGCGCTTTTAGGATGGGATATAAAAAACGAACCCGATTTGGATTTTGGTTCTCGTGGCAAAGAGAATGTAATACAATGGCTAAATCAAATGATTTTGGAAATAAGAAATTGGGATACTAAAAACCCAATAACCATTGGCTGGTCTAACCCAGAAGCTGCAATGAACCTATCAGAAGAGGTTGACTTTATTTCCTTTCATTATTATAAAAAGCCAAAACACTTTATAGCGTCCTATAATATTCTAAGCAATTTAATACCTCATAAGCCCATTGTTTTACAAGAATATGGAGATTCTTCTTATGATGGTATGTGGAGCGGATTTTTAGGTTCTGATGAAAAACAAGCTGCGTATTATAAAGAAATGCAGGGTTACTTGAAAAAAAAGAACATACCTTTTTTATTTTGGACACTTTATGACTTTGAAAAGGTACCTAGCTCAGTTGCCGGTAGCCTACCTTGGAAAACAAAAAAGCAACACTTCTTTGGTTGTTTAGATTCTTTAGGAAATAAAAAGCCATCATATTATGAATTGTCAATAGAGAATAAATAAGCTAATATATGGGTATAAAAAAGGCTGGTTACCACACCAGCCTTCAAATACTAACCATATTGATTCTTAATGAACCAATTTCTTCTCCATAGTTGATATATCAATATTGAAACCTGTTTTTTTAGATTTCTGTATAGCTTTAAAGTAATCTATATACATCTGTGTAATAGCGGACATTGGTAATGAACAAGCTGCTTTATAATTTTGTTTGGCCAAATGAATTCGGTAAGAATCATCGGTAATAATTTTTTCTATTGCGTTTGCTAGAGATGAAGTATCGTGAGCATCAAAAAACTCGCCCACATACCCTTCTTCTTTTACCAATACACTTAAGTCTCCTAAATCCGGTAAAGCAACGGCATTACCATAACTACCTGCTTGGTGCAATACACCAGAACTACCCGTAGTAGATGTATATGGAAATACAGTAACCGCACTATCACCAAATATTTTTGGCACATCTTCTTCAGCTACATAACCAGTATATCTTATTTGAGGTACATGGCTATACTTCTGCTTCATTTCTTCTAAATACCCCGGTGTGTTGGGGCTATCTGTCCCGGCAATGACAATTTCAATATCTTCATTGGTACGGGCTCTAATTTCTTCTACGGCCTCTATAAGAATTTCAACCTTTTTATAGGTGCCAAACTTACCAAAAGCCATTATTTGTTTAGGACCTTCCGGAAGTTTAAAATCTGGTTCTGGTGGAGTTTCAAAAGCCCCATGCGGAATCAACGCAACATTCTTCACCTTATACTTCTTCTCTAACGTAGTTACATATTTGCTAATAGTAACTGCAAGAATATCTGAAGCTAAAACAAATTTTGTCAACGTGGTTCCAATAAAATTATAAATACTTTGTAATACCTTATTATTGGTAAAACCTGCATTTTCTAAATCAACCTGCTCCAGAATATTATGTAATAATGAAATAGTTGGTATTCCTTTTGTTTTACAAATAAACGGAAGCATTAAGCCCATTGCTGCCGGTATTTTTTTATCTCCGAATTTTAAAAACTGAAGATTAAACAAAACCGCATCTGGTTTCACCTTAGATATGGTTTTACTAATGCTAAAAATATTGCTATAACTATTAAAGCTCCAACATTCTTTCACCGTAATCTTACAGCCTTCGCCTTTAAAATTTAAATCTTTAGGACCGTCTGTTCTATCAGTGATCAATATTAATTCTGTTACTTCTTCTTGAAGCCTAAAATGTTTTACCAAATAATAACCATATTCTGTTAAGGTTACTTTACTAGGTGGGTATGCGGTTACAATGGCTAATTTCATTTGATTTATATTTTATTAAACAGAACTATTTTTTTTATTTGCAGGACCACTGCATTGATTTTTATTTTATGTATCAGTGACTTTTGAATCCGCTTTGTTCTTGATGATGAAAAATAGTAGTTGAGCTACCAGTAATATGATCATAGCTATGATTTGCATATGAACTACCATCTCTAGATTGTCATGATATAGCATGATTAAAGCAACTTGAGAGAAGCCTAACAATCCGGATAATATTACGGGCGAATATTGATTTAACGATAAAAAGTAATAAGCGAAAATATTTGATACCGCGAACAATGAAGTCGCCAAGGCATACTTCCACAGTAAATGTGCAATAGATAAATAAGCGTCACCGAACATTAAGGTGATTATTAAATTTGGAAATAAGAAGCACACAAATACGATAAAGGTAGATAGCCCACCAATAAAGAATACGTACTTAAACAGCACCGGAGCCGTTGGCTCACCATCTTTTTGTTTTTGAATGACTGTTGGCATTAATAGCATTACAAACATCCAAGCCACAAAGTACACCACCCTACCGATCAATGCCAATGAAGAATACAAGCCAGCTTGTTTATCATCAAAATAGTGCTTGACCAATAATATATCGCTATTATTTATTATAATCTGGGTAAGTTCATAACCAGCCGTGAGACCTATGAAAATCCAAACTTGTTTTAAATCTACCGCAGCTAATTTATCCTTACTAAATAGTTGAATACCTTTAAAATCTGATGGAAATAGTCCGAATACAAAAGAAAGGGCGATACCTGTGGCAATTAAAATACTAGATTCAAAAGGTACCAATAGCAACAAGGCAAAGGTAAACAACAACCTGCTCCACATTTCTGTTTGGTAGGTACCCGCCAATTTTCCAAAATCATGACCTCCTTGAAATCTTCCTCTATTTACACTCATAACAAAGTACAAGGGTATAGCTACCGCAAAAATCATGAACATATAATGATTCTGCGTATTGAACAATTCTTGAAGATTCTTAGAGAAAATGAGTACCAGAATACCCGTAAATACACCGAATGCCAAAGCATATCTATACATGGTATTCTTAAATACAACCCACGTATAATCTGTAAATAGCACCGCAAATTTTGTAGTCGCCAATTGAAATGTCATACCAACAAAAGAAAGTACTAACAGTAAAGTGACCAATAATGCAGCATCTGCAAAGGCTTCAGGACCTAACGACCTACCTAATAAGAGGTTGTAAAGATAATTTCCGCCGTTTACAAGCAATGCGCTACCCATAAACAACTGTTTAGGGGAGATTCGCTTTAAAGCTAATTTTATTGCTGACATTTAATAGGGTGGTTCTTTGGATTATTGAGTATAATTATCTGTATACAACCGCAATCTTAGCGAGTTGACCAACAATTTTAACAGAGTCTTTCATTGATAGTTTAGAGCCATCTGCATGAATCCATCTTTTAAGTGGCTGTTCACAGATAAGTTTAATGGCTTCTTTTTTACCGTAGTATTTTCTCATTCGTATAAACATCTCAACATCAAACAACCACTTGGTTATAAATGGTTTGGTAAACATTAAAGCTACCACAGAGCGATCCATAACTTTGGCACCACATTGAGTATCATTAAATGGCATTCTTAAAATGGTTCGTATAATCAAATTAATGGTCATACTTATTATTTTACGTGCAGATTCTTTAGTGATATCTGCCCCCATTCTACTCATTCTAGAACCACTAACAATTTTAAAATCAGACTTATCCAGTGTTTCCACTAAATCATCAAAATCTCTGAAATCTGTGGAAAGATCGGCATCTAAAAAGCCTATATAATCTAATTGCGGATCTTTTGCCATATGCAGCATTCCTAAGCGTACCGCTTCAGCTTTACCACCATTTTTTTCACAATCGTAAATACTTATATTGCTTTCATTACCTTTTTTTAATTCTTCTAAAACCTCTAAAGTTTTATCTGTACTACCATCGTTCACAAAACAAAGATGATAACCCAGATTACTATGTGCAAAATCTCTAAACTCTTTACCCAAAAGGCGTTCTTCTTCATTATAACAAGGGATAACAACCCCAACGCAATTTTTTTGCAACATTCTTCCTGTACTTGAAACCTCAGCATTCATTTCAATAACAGGGGCACCAATAAGTCTTTTAATACGGGCTGACATTTCAGATAAACTCACTGGTTTTTTCATATAATCATCAATACCCAAAGTAAAACCGTCCATAATAATACCTTCTTCCGTATTACCGGACATTACTAAAACCGGGGTAGAATTTCTTCTTCCGTTCTTTATATGTTTTACAACTTCTAAACCAGACATATCTGGCATATTGATATCAACTAGTACTAAATCTGGCTTAAAAGAGTCATATAAATCTATTCCTTTTTGACCTGAATCAGCGGTCTTAACGTCATAACCTAGTTCGGTAAGTCGTTTTTCAACAGACAATAAAATAAGTTGTTGGTCATCTATAGTTAGTATTTTCATGGTTGTATTTAAGTAAGATTTAACTTACATATAACGCAGTATTACTCAAAAATTGTAGTTTTTATGAAAAAAAATAAAAAATTGTTAGAACAGATGAGCATTATAACCTACTGATAACTAACTAAAATCACTACTTCATCATCGTAAATATTAATAAGAATTTCAAAAAAGGTCCCTGCTACAATTTAGTAGTATGTTTAAAATATTTTTTTAAGAAGATAAAAAAGGAGCAGCTAACCACACTACCCCTTTTGTCACTAAACCCAACCAAATAATTTATGCAATTAATTCTTTTTCTATTAAAGGCACATCTAACTTAAAACCTTTATGCTTTGCTATTTGTAATGCTTTAAAATATTCTATATACCTATTTGTAATAGCTGACATTGGTAATGAAGAAGCTGCTCTATAATTAGCTTTTGCCAAGTATAATCTATACGAGTCATGCAACAAAACACTCTCAATAGCATCTGCTAAAGATGCTGCACTTTCGGGCTTAAAGAACTCACCCTTATAGCCTTCTTCATTAACCAAAATTCTTAAATCTTCCAACGCTGGCAACACAACTGCCTTACCGTAACTAACTGCCTGACGCAATACACCAAAACTACCGGTAGTTGAGGTATACGGAAAAACCACAACTGCGCTATTACCAAATACAACCGGTACATCTTCTTCAGCTACATTACCTGTAAAACATAGTTGATCTACATGCGCATATTTCTTTTTCATACGATCTAAGTATCCTGGAGTATTTGGACTATCTGTACCTGCAATTACAATTTCTATATTTTCATTAGTTCGTGCTCTAATTAGCTCTATTGCCTCTACCATAACCTCTACTTTTTTATAGCTGCCAAACTTGCCAAAAGCCATAACCTTTTTTGCTCCTACAGGTAAATCATAATTAGGGTCTTGCAGGATTTCAAAAGAACCGTGCGGAATTAAAGCCACATTTCTAGACTGATATTTATTTTCTAGTATGGTTTTATACTTACTAATGGGTACTGCAACTACATCTGAAGCCAATACAAATCTTGTAAGCACATTACCAACCCATTTGTATACTTTCTTTATTATTGTATTAGAAGTTATTCCTGCATTCTCGAAATAGACTTGCTCAAATTTGTTGTGCAATATTGAAATAGTGGGTATCCCTTTCATTTTACACAGGAAGGGTAATATTAAACCAAGTGCAGCAGGTATTTTCTTATCACCGAACTTTAAAAACTGTAGGTTAAAAAGCACAGCAACTGGTTTAGTAGCCGATATCACCTTATTAATTTTAAATAGATTCCCATAATCATTAAAGTTCCAACATTCTTTTACGGTAATCTTACATCCATCTTCATTAAAAATAAGATCTTTTTTTCCTTCTGTTTTATCGGCAATCACTATTATTTCTGTCACCTCTTTTTGAAGTCTAAAATGTTTTACTAAGTGATATCCGTATTCGCTCAAGGTTACTTTACTGGGCGGATAGGCAGTTACAATGGCAAGTCTCATAGGTTAAGTTTTAATGCAAACTGGTTGATTATGAAACAAATATCTATTTAATAAGAATTTTTTTGGAACGATTTTAGGTGGATGCAACCTTACTATAGACGAATGGTAGAGATGACTGGTTAAATCTTTACAGCGTACCTATACTTCAATATATCAAACACTTACACTTTGCAAAAGAATATTATATACAGAAAAAACATCAAGATTTAAAATCCTTACAAATAAGACTTCTCTAATAGTAAAGTAATAAGAGACTTTGTTTTGTTTACATAATATGAATAAACATCCTTGCGACAAGCCTTAAAAACATTGAATTGTATTTTTTATAGATATCCACGCAAGCGTTACATCATTTAAATCTAGATATTCCAGTAAAGCCTGTCAATGCCATGTAAACGGTCTCTTAAAAAATATGAGTACTATTCGTATACTATAAGGCAACCTTACCATATATTACGTCCAACAGAAATCCACTTCCAACAAAATTTGAGAGTTCATTACCCCTGACAACGACCAATACGCATTTATAAATATCTTTTCTGAAAAACTTAATACAACACAAATTTAATTGCTGTCATTCTAGTATTTTCCACATACAAACTTTTACTTGGTCAGCATTAAATTCCTATTTAAACCACGGATATTTTAAAGGTTTTTAGTGACTATAGCGTTATATTTTATGATAGGCAATTATCCCAATTCCATAATGGTAGGTGGTATTTTATTTTTACAATATTAATCTAGACAAATAAATCTTAATAATTACCGTTAGGTATTTGTAGTATTAATCTCACTTTAAATGATTCGTAAAGTAGTATTCCTTATTTTTTTTACCTCTTCGCTATTAAGAGCACAATCAGATATGACCAAGGGCTTTGGTTTATTAGAAAAAGGTAACTTTCAAGAAGCAGAACTTTTTTTTGAAGAATACCTAAAATTCAATCCTAACAATAAAACAGCATTACTCTGTTATGCGCGTGCCGTTGGGTTAAGTGGAGAACCACAAAAAGCTACTGATTTATTTTCCGATCTTTTAAAAGATTACCCAGGTGATTTTGAAATTCTTATCAATTACAACGAATCTTACTTATGGGCAAAAGAATATGAACAAGCCAAGCCCTTGTATGCAGATTTAGTTGAAAAATATCCTGAAAAATTTGGGGCACTATTAGGGTACGCAAATACCTTAAGCAACCTAAAAGAATATAAATTGGCTTTAAGTTGGGTTGAAAAAGCAATAGCACTGCAACCAGAAAACCAAAGTGCCAAGGTCTCTAGAAAATTCATGCGATTAGGTTATGCAAATGCTTTTGTAAATAAGCAACAGTATGGAAAGGGAGAACAAACTCTAAAAAAGATTTTTAAAGATTTCCCAGATGACAAGGATGTACTCATTAACCTAGCAAACCTCTACCTGATAATTAAACAGGCTGACAAGGCAAAAAGTGTGTATAAAAGATATGCAACTACCGCTAAAGATTCTATTACGGCACTGAACGGTATTGCATTGGCAGAACATATAGATGAAAACGATAAAGATGCCCTTATCATCTCTAAAAGTGCTATAGTAAGCGTTGATAAAATTGATGATGTACCACTTACTGAAAATACGTATGCCCGTTATGTTCAAGCCTTGATCTGGAATAGAAAGTTTATTTCTGCCAAGAAAAAAATTGACAGTCTAGAAATTCATTACCCTAACAAAAACTGGATTTTAGCCTTAAAAGCCACTTTGGGGCTATATACTGGTGATGCAAAATCCAGTGTAGAAAATTATGATAGAATATTAGAAAATGACAGTGCATCATTTGATGGTAACCTTGGTAAGGCCAATGCCTTATTTGCTTCTGACAAAATTATACCTGCATACAACATGGCGAACCAAACGCTTAAATATTATGAAAACCAAAAGGATGCGAAAGGATTTATTGAGAAGCTAAACTTGATGCATACCCCAACAATTGAAGAGCATGCTGCCTATACATTTGATAATGGTAACAATACAGCCTTTTTTACAAATACTACTGTAGACCTGCCTTTCTCCACCAAATTTAGAACTACCATTTCTTATTTCTTTAGGTCTACGGAAAATACGGTCACCAACAATAAAGCAACTTCTCATGTAGCCTTAGTTGGTTTACAATATAAACTATTTCCAAAAACGGTTTTAAAATCGGTTCTTGGTTTAAACAACTCAAGATTTTTAGATGAAGCTTATACACAACCGGTTCTTGATCTAAAATTAGATTTGCAACCATTTAAGCTTCAGAATCTGACATTAGGATACCAAAGAGAAGTACAAAGTTTTAATGCAGAATTGATCGAACGTGAAATAGTACAAAACCACTACGGATTAAATTATAATTTAGGGACCAATGTCAATTTTGGTTGGTATACACAATTAATGCACACCCAACAGAGCGATGCGAACGTAAGAAATTTATTGTTTACCTCACTTTATTATAATGTACTTAGAAAACCTGCTTTAAAAATGGGTGTTAATTACCAGTATATTACATTTAAAGATCAAGTACCTACCATATATTTTAGTCCTGATAAATACCAAGCGGTAGAACTGTTCGCAGATATACGAGGCAAAATTTCTGAAAAAACAACATATATAGCAAGTGCCGCTACCGGTATTCAAAAAGTTGAAGATGACCCAAATACTAATATTTTTAGAGCAGAAGCCTCTGTACAACATCAGTTTTCTAAGCGTTTTAGTTTAAATATGTATGGTAAATATAGCAACATTGCCTCTGCAACTGCAGCCGGTTTCGAGTTTACAGAAATAGGATTAAAAGCAAAATGGTTAATTTTAAAGAAACCAATATTCTACAAAAAGCTAAACTTAGATTAGTCTATTTTTAACTAAAAATAGCAATACAAGAAGTTGATATCCAAATTACTAACTAAAGAAACAATCATAATTACAAGTATCATTTAAATATATAAATGAACATTTTATTGCATATATACTGTTAAAGTTATAGAAATTAGAATTAATTGAAAATTTCATTCAAGCAATCAATAACATGTAAGAATTTTACCTATTTTAGCGTAGGTTTAATTATCGTTCCCCCAATCGAGAAATTCAATTGAAAATGAAACTCTAATTAAATCACTATGTGGAAAAGAGTTTTAAAGATGTTTATTGGCCTTTATTTGCCACTTCTTGCGCTTACCCTTTTTTTATATTATTCCCAAAAGGTAAAACTAATTGAAACTATTATGGAGCGTCAGATTCGTGCAAACACGATGAAGAAGGTTTCCTTTGAAGAAGAATGCCATTCTTTTTTACGTAATACCCATTATTGGGCCAATTTAAAATATCCAAAGAATTTTGATCCTTTAATAGCACATTCCTCATTCTTAAGGTCCTATCTAGAACTTATTGAGGATATCACTTTTTATGATCAGTTCCGCTTTATAGATTTAGAAGGCAAAGAATTTTTTAGGGCAGAACGGATTGGAAACGATTCTATTATAATTAGCCCTTTGCAAAATAAAAACTACCATCCTTATGTAAAAGCAGGATTACAATTAAAAAAAGATCAAATATATCTTTCGCAAATAAGCTTAAATAAAGAAAATGGAGAAATTGAAAAACCGCATAAACCAGTAATTAGAACTGTGGCTCCTATTTTTGATAATGAGCAAAACCAAATAGGTTTAGTGGTCATCAATTTTAAAATGAAAAAAATTCTGGACCAAATAAAATATAAAGTTGAAGACAAAAATGTTTATTTATTAGATGAGGATTTTAGAGTTATAAGTGCCAGTACTATAGAAGATGATTTACCCTATGAATCCGGAAATAAAAAAAGTACTAGAGACGGTATTTTATATACCAAAGCAATAACCCAAAACCAAGACAGCACTTTTATTGAAAATGGTCATATATGGTCGCAGCAATCTATTAATTTAAATGGAGCAAGATTTACGTTTGGTTCTATTTCTAACGTACCAACAGAAATAGTAACCCCCTCTAATTGGATTATGGCTTTGGAAATACCTCCAAGATTAGTAACAGCCGAATTACAGCCTGTATTTGAAAGCTTATTAACCTTTAATATTATTTCAATTATTAGTCTACTAACGCTATGTTATATTTTTCAAAAAAAGAAACTAGAAAAAGAGTTATTTTACAGAAAGCTAGAAAGTAAAAATATTTTGTTGACAAGGAATAAAGTTAAATTAGAAGAAAATAATGTCATAGTCAATGAAATGAATAATAGTTTAGAAATTAGAAATAAGCAATTAAGTGATTTCAACTATTTAATTTCACACAATTTGCGTTCTCCGGTAACCAGTATGTCTGTTATTGTTGAAATGATACAGAAAGAAAAAAAACCAGAAATATTACATCAATTATTACCTAAATTAGGGCAAGTTGCCCATAGTATAACCCAATTAACAGAAGATATCAACGATTATGTAGCTATTCTTGACAACAAGGAAATTAAAATAATTGATATAGATATACTAGAACTTATACATGAGGTAAAACATGAATTTACAGAAACACTATTAGACAATAGCGGTTTTGAAGTACGGTTAAACTTAGAAGTATGGGATCATATCTCTTATTCTAGATTTTATTTTAAAAGTATAGTACATAATTTCATATCTAATGCCATAAAATATAAAAGAGAAAACGTAGACTCATACATTGAATTTGAATCTACCATAGAAAACAATCAACAAGTTCTATATGTTAGAGACAATGGTATAGGACTAGATCTTGATAGGCATGGCGAAAATGTGTTTAAACTCTATAAGAGATTCCATAGAAATATTTCTGGAAAGGGAATGGGGTTATTCTTGATAAAATCTCAGTTAGAAGCACTTAATGCAATAATAACAATAGATAGTAAAGTAGGAATAGGAACCACGTTTAAAATAATATTTAAAAAATGACAACAAAACCGAACATATTACTGGTTGATGACGACGAGCTTTATTTGTATTTAATGGAAAAAACCATACATCAATTATCAAGTGAATTGGTGGTATCCACTTTTACCGATGGTGAACAAGCTGTTGAATACATCTCTAACTGCACTGAAAAAAAGATAGAACTCCCAGAAGTAATCTTCTTAGATATCAATATGCCTTTTTTAGATGGATGGGGATTTTTAAATGAGTTTAAAAAGCTGAAAGCTAAAATTCAAAATAGCATAAACATCTATATGGTAAGTTCGTCTATGCGTGACAGTGATATTAAAAGAGCATCACATTTTGAAGAACTAACAGGCTATGTTGTAAAGCCGGTAGACAAAGTACAACTAGCAGAAATATTTAAAAAAATCTATCATGAAAATTGGTAGATAAATGCTAAGCTTATGCTTAAAGTAAGTTTAACCGTCTCATTAGCTCTGGACGGTTAGATCGGCTTATGGGCACTACATTCTTTGCAATTAGCACGCTATTATCCTCTATATCAATTATTTTTGTAAAATTGATTATATAAGACCGGTGTATTTGTAAGAACAATTTTTCTGGTAATTTCTCTTTAATTTTCTTTAAAGTTGTATGTACTCTATGTTCTTCTTTCTGAGTTTTAACGTCGATATAATCTCCTTTGGCTTCTATAACCAAAATTTCATTGAGTTTTAATTTAATAAGTCTTCGATCAATATTGATATATAAATCTTCACCTTCAGGAGAATTTTGTTGAGATGTTACCTGTGCCTGTGCCTTTTTTGGTGAACTACTCTTAATTTTCTCTATGCTTTTTTCAAAACGTGCTAACGTAATCGGTTTTACCAAATAATCAACGATACACTCATACTCATAAGCCGCTATGGCAAAATCTGTATCAGAAGTGGTCATCACCACTCTAGGGGGGTCTTTAAGTGTCTGCACAAAATCAACACCACTAAAGCCAGGCATATGAATATCTAGAAAGATGACATCAATAGTTTGCTGATTTAAAAACTTGATTGCAGAAATTGCATTATCAAATTCTTCAACGACATCTAGCTCAGGAATTTTTGAGCACAGTTGTTTAACAACTGCTCTTGCCGTAGCTTCATCATCAATTATAATACAGTTCATTTAAATAGCTTTTATATATTCATCAATAGTTTCCAATACTTCAACAAATTTAGATTGACTATTGTGTTTTCCTTCCAATAATTCCATCTCATAAGCCACTGCTAGTTTATAAGAATTTTCCATTCCTAAAATATTGAATTTATGTTTTAGTTTATGAACGATTTCAGCTGTTTTTTTTACCCTTAAATTTTCTACATGACCAAAATACTCCTCTTTCTCTAAAGGAAATTCATTTTTAATAATAGCTATAAATTGATCTTTAAACGCCTGGTCATCACCAGCAAGTTCATTTACATAGTTTAAGTTTGGTTGCTCTATCATACATTTTTTTTTAAAGTTATAAAAAACGTAGTACCTACATTTTCTTCTGACTTCAACCACACATTACCTTCATAAAGAACTGTAATTTTCTTAACAATTGCAAGTCCTATTCCTGTAGCATTATTGGCTGTTTCTAATTTTTTGAACATTTGAAAAATACCTTCTTGATGTTTTAATGGAATTCCTTTTCCATTATCAGAAACACTAAATTTCCAATAGACCTCATCTGGCTGATAGTTAATTTCTATTAACCCATTTTCTAAATGTTCTGTAGCAGTAATGGCATTTAAAAACAAGTTCATGAACAGTTGCTCTAACCGTTCTCGTTCAAATACCATTTCTGGCAAGTTTTCCGGAAACTTAAAAGTTACATTTTCTGGAACAAAAATGGTCTTTTCTATATCTCTTAAGCACTCTTCTAACTTGAACGCAACTCTTTTTTCTTTGGTTTCTCCCATGGTAGCATGGCTTAGAATACCAGTAACGAGCTTATCCATTTTTCTCAAATTATCAGATATCAATAAACAATTATCTTTACTTGTCTCAGAAAAATTTTCTTTTTCATCTTCTCTTATCCAATTCATTAATGCACTAATATTTCTAATAGGAGATCTTAAATCATGAGACACCATCTGTGCATAATTGTTCAAAGATTCATTCTGGTTTTCTAAACTAGAAAGTAATTTATCTTTTTCTGTAGCCATCGTCGATACTTGAGATGCCAAATTGCTTATGTAAGATGCAAGTTGTTCTGTATTAAAATCATCTTGAACCTTTAAATCATTTTCATCGTTTAAATTTTCTCTTAAACTACGAATAGCGTTTTCTAGAGAAACGAGAATATTTTTTTGTTGAGAAGCCTCTTGCTGTAACTTTTTATTAGCAACAAAAAGTTCATCAGAACTAATTGTTGATGCCCTTTGAAGCATAGAGAATTTATCGTCATAATTTTCATAAGACTTTTCGATAGCCTCTAAGAAGCGCTCCATTTCTGAATGTGCCTTTAGATCCTCAGGTAAATACTTTCGAATTTGTCTTTTTAAAAGGGAATGCATTATTCGCTAAATAAAGTTATAGTCATAGTCTGGTTATGCAATTTACAACTATCTTGACCACTGAACGGAGCCATTTCTCCATAAGAATAAAACCCGCTTATTACTGTATTATTGCCTATTACAGCTTTAACTTCCTCTATCTCTTCCTCTGTACGTTGGTCCATGACCAATTTTCTACCTATACAACTTATTAATAAAGCTAGCTCAGGAGAATTAGTTCTACCATCCATAGCCAGTTCTGCAGCTCTTGAAGCCCCGTTCGCTATATCATCTATAGAAGACATCATTAATTGCACGCGAGAACCTTCAGGAACGTCACCAGCAAGTGTCATTGTATTTTCAACTTCATCTATATTAAGAATTGTTCTTACTAGCGGTTCTGAGTCTTCAGTTGCTTTTACACTTAGCGGATAGAGTAAAGCCGATTTGGGCAATTCTACTGCCTTCTCACCCAAATATTTTTTATAAAGGTCCAATGCTGGTTTACCGTCTAATTCATAAAGCAAATTTCCCTCAGATTTTGTAACGATACGTTCTGGTCCAAAAGTGGTCCATCCCCCAAAATTAGAGCTCGTAATTTCTAAAGAGTCACCATAAAAACCAATGGCTATAATTTCTCCTTCTTTAGGGTTTTCATTATAAGAAGCTAACGTTCTCTCAAAACGATCATCATCTCCACAAAGCCCTCCAGATAGTCCAAAACTAGTATTTTTTAAATGTTCAAGTCCTTCAATAAGTGCACTACCATTTACGGTACTACCTTCAGATATGACAAACAAATGCTTTAAGTCTTCTTTAGGAAATTCCGCTATTAAGCGCTCTCCTAATTTTTCATCATCATTCTGAAAATCATTTACATTACAACGTTTAACCAATACGAAACTTTTTTCAAATTCTATAGCGGTTAAAACAACCGTACCATCCAAAACCTTATCATCTATAATTTCACCAGATGTTGTACCAAATACTATATGACCGTTAGGGAACAAAGCTTTAACCTCATCATAAATTTGTTCATTTTCTAGCATATATCTATTGCCAAAAACCAATACCAGGGGTTCGTTTAATGGCACCGGATTTTGGAGTACAAAAGACTCATTTGGTTTTTTAATTGCTTGTACTGTTTTCATCTTTAGTTGTATTAGTTATGGTCTTTTTTAATGGTAAAATGAAACTGGGTTCCTTCTCCAACCACACTATCTACCCATACGTTACCTTGGTACCTATCTATAATCTTCTTCACTATAGACAGCCCTATACCTGTAGATCTTTCGTTATTTCCTATAGATTGGAATATATCAAAAATCTTCTTATGATATTCTTCTGGTATACCTACGCCATTATCACTAATGGTAAATTGCCAAAATTCACCATCATCTTTATAGAGCACTTCTACAAGGCCTATTTCTCTTTCTATATGAACTACGGCATTACCGATAATATTTTGAAAAACTTGGTGCACCTTAATTCTATCTGCTAAAATAGTAGGCAAAGGTTCAGGAATTACTAATTTTACATGGTCAGGTATATAAATTGTTTCACCAATATCAGCAATAACTACATTTAAATCTACTTTAGAATCATCTAATACAGAACTATTTGCAGTAGAATATTCAAGAATACCGTGTATTAACTTATCCATAGAAGCAACTTTCTCTTGCATAAGTTCAAGATTCTGTTTACCACCTTCATCTAAAACATCTTTGTAATCCTCATTTAGCCAAGTTGCTAGGGCGCTTATACTTCTAAGAGGCGATTTAAGGTCATGTGAAACTATATGTGCATATTCTTGCAAGCCTTGGTTGCTATTCTCTAAATCTTTTACCAATTGCTCTTTTTGTAGTTCCAGTTCTTTTTGGTTTGTGACATCTAAATGAACCCCTACCGAACCAACTACTTCACCTGCTTCATTATATCTAGGAGCACCACTAATGAGCCAATGTTTTTTATCCCCAGATTTATTCAGTACTTCTACTTCAAACGAATTTGATTTACCACCTGCTTCTAATTTTAATTCTGCCTTAATAACATTCTTATTTTCAACCTTAAAGAAATCTGTGGCGTTTTTACCAATAAGTTCATGTTCCTCAAAGCCGCTCATATCACAAAAACTTTGGTTGGCCAGAAGAATATTATCTTTTTCATCTACTTCTAACAAACCTAAATTCATATTAGCGATAATGTCACTATATTTTTCTCTTTCCGCTTTTAATTTTACTTCAGCTTCATGCTGTTTGGTAATATCTTCTAACATCCCAAGAACAAAACGTGTCTCGTTTCTAGTGTTCTTAACTGCATTGAGAGATACTTTTAGATATAAAGTCTCTCCACTCTTATTAATATATTTCTTTGATACTGTAAATTCATCTACTTCACCATCATAAATTCGTTGCATTAACCGTTTGCTTTCCTCTACATTATCAGTAGCGGTTATTTCTGCTATATTCATAGTTATTAGTTCCTGCGAACTATAACCAAGCAAATTAGTCATTGCATGGTTTACTTTTATTATTTTTTCAGTATCGGAAAGAACAATACCAAGGGGAGAGGTGTTCACAATAATATCTAATTGCTTTTTTTGTTCAGATAATAGTTCTGTAATCTCCATTTCTTGAGTAATATCACGAACAATACCTTGAGCTGCAATAGGTTGTTTATCTTTATTAAAAATTAGACTTGCATTAATTTCAACCCATTTCTCCACACCGTCTCTTAGTACGATTTTAGCTCTATAATTTTTTAGCATACCAACCTCTCTCAAGCTACTAAAAGATTCTATGGTGTATTCCATAAAATCTTTATGCACTAGTTTCCAAAGGTTGATTTCCTCTTTTTCATTATCAAAACCTAAGAAGTCCTTCGCAGATTGGTTCATGCTTACCACATTGAATGATAAATCCATGACCACATATGGATCTATAATATTGATAAAGACCCCATCTAGTTCAGAGGTCTTTTCACTCAATAAATTTTCAAGTTTATTATTAGACTCCCTTAAGTGACGCGCAACCTCATAAAGCTCAATAGATTTTTCTTCTAATATTTTCTCGGCTTGTTGGCGTGCCTTTTTTTGCCTTTCCAAGGCTCTCTTAAGAAGAGTAACTTCCTTACTATCCATGTTGTACAACGTCAAATTTCACTTCTGTGCCATCTTCTTTAAGAAGCTCATAAGTTATATCAGCTTTTCCGTTAAAGTGCTCGAAAGCTTTTTCAATAAGACCATGCGCCAATCTATATAACCCTCTAGAAGAAGAATAGATCATTGAAATAGAATTATCGGTTTTTTCTAGAATTTTAAATGTAGGTAGCTCAGCATCTGGATAAAGCTTTTTTACATGTACATGAATATGATCTTCTATGGAGTAAAGCAAACCAATGGGAGATCGGTAACTTTGAATAACCTCTGGGTGGGCATTTTTAAGACTAGAGAACAAATAAAGTCCAAACGCATATATTAAATCTCCGGCCGGCAAATCTACTTCTTCGCTTAGCTGGGTGATCAAGGCCACCATTTCATTGAATTCGTAAGTGGCTACAGAGGTGTAAATGCCCTGGGAAGGCAGATCTGATTTTTCAATAATATTATCAACGGTCTCTAACCCAAACTCGGATTCGACCATTTCTAAAAACTCGGTAAATACTATTCCTTTCATCTGAATTTTTTATAATATATTCAAACGTAGGAAAATTAATACTAAAATGAGGGAAAATGTTGTGAAATGAGCTTTTTTGTTAGCCTTTCACTAATTGATTAACATTCCAGTACTCTAAAACAGCATTTAATTTATACTCATAATCCTCATATTTTAAAGGCTTGATTACGTAGCCAGCTATACCAACCTCATAGCACTTTAGTAAATCTGCTCTATTTTCAGATGTGGTCAATATGATTGTAGGTAAATACCGAAGCTGCTCATCTTCCTTTAAAATAGAAAGAAATTCTATACCGTTCATTCTTGGCATATTCAAATCTAACAATATAATATCTGGTAATTTCTCACCTGATCTTAAATACGTTAAGGCAGATTCTCCGTTTTTGGCCTCTTGGATAGAATGTTTTAAATTAAGTTTAGAAATTGTTCGTTTCAATTTCATTACTTCAATTAAATCATCTTCTATAAGTAATATATCCATTACATAAATATTTGAAATTCAAATGTCTAACAATCACTAGATATAAAATGACCAGTGTAGACGAATTGCAATTTACTGTAGACGAATGGTAATTTCATTCCGATGAACATCATTACTAAAATTGTTAAAATACTCTATTTGGACTAAAAGCAGCTATACTCATAAAGGTCTTATTACCAGTCAATAACTCTGAAATTAGCTTACCGGTTGCCGGTCCTAAACTCCAACCCATCATTGCGTGACCTGTACCAATTGTCAAGTTTTTAATTTTTATAGATTTGCCAATATATGGTAATCCATCTGGTGAAACCGGGCGTAACCCGGTTTTTACATTTTCAATTTCTGCAACATCGATTTCAATTTCAGGATAAAAGGAATGTACGCCGTTCACTATTGCCATAACCCTTTCTTTTCTAATGATATCATTATTACCTGAAAACTCCATAGTACCCGCAAATCTGGTAAACTCATTCATAGGCGTTACCGCTATTTTAGATTCCATTAAAATTGCGGGAATAGAAATACCCGTATTTCTCTCCCTATTAATACAATATCCTTTACCTCCTTGTAAAGGTAGTTTTAAGTGTAATTTTTTTGCAAGGTTTGCGCTCCATGAACCCGCAGCTAACACCACCTCATCTGGTTGGTAATTATCCTTATTTGTTATAACCTCTATTATTCTGTCTCCTGAACTCTTAATATCAACTACTTCTTCATTTGTTTTAATCACAACTCCTTCTCCCTTTAGATAGGCTAACAACTTGGGCATAATCTCCGTGGGTGTAGTATGGCCATCACATTCATAATGTATAGCTCCTTCTGCATCAATATTTACATGTGGTTCTAGCTTATGTAGGTCTGACTTGTTTAAGTCAGAAACTTCTAGTCCTTCAAAAGCTACCCTTTCAGCAACTTGCTTTTCATGTAAGTAAGCTGCTTCGGTTTTATAGAGCATTAAAAGGCCTTTTCTTTCTAGCTGAAAATTGCCTAAATCACCTGAATTTTTAATATCGGTGAATAATTCTCTGCTCATAAGGTTGATTTCCTTTATCGCTGGAATCGCTTTTTCAACTTTTGCAGGTGTTGATGATTTATGAAAATACCATGACCATTTTAAAAAATCCGTATCCAACCTAGGCTTCATATAAAACGGACTAGCAGCGTTGAACATCATTTTAATTCCTTTTGCTATCATACCAGGTGATGCTAACGGAATGATATGACTTGGGGTGATATAGCCCGCATTTACAAATGAAGCACCTGAAGTAATGTCGCCTTTATCAATCACAGTAACTTCAAAACCTTCTTTATGCAAATAATAGGCAGTACTTAAACCAACGATACCTCCACCAATAATTACCACACTTTTCATCATCTCCGTATTAAAATTAAATTACTTGAAACCCATACGCGTAGGGATCATCAATATCATCGATAGTTATTGTATTTTGACCATAAATTTTTGCCCATCCTTGTATGCTTGGGACAATTGCAAGGTTTCCTGACAAGGTAGTTTCTTCTTCTATTCTACCTATAAATTGAGAACCTATATAGCTTTCATGAATAAAATCTTCACCCACTTTTAATTTCCCATTAGCATGCCATTGTGCCATACGTGCAGATGTACCTGTACCGCACGGAGAACGATCAATAGCTTTATCTCCATAAAATACTGCATTTCTAGCTGTAGCTTTATCAGAGATGGTATTCCCTGTCCAAAGCATATGACTTACATTTTTTATTGTACTATCCTCCGGATGAATAAATAGGTTTGGATATTTCACATTAATTTTCTCCCGTATTTCTTGACTGAATTGAATTAATTGACTAGCCGAATATTCTTGAATTCCGTTAAAATTGGTTTGCGGGTCAATAATAGCATAAAAATTGCCGCCATAAGATACATCAAAGGTCAGTTCGCCTAAATCTGAAGATAGTATTGTTAAACCGGAAGCTGCCAGGTAAGATTTTACATTCGTCAATTTTACCCAATCAACCTTTCTACCAGTTTGTTGATAAGCAATATGTACCAATCCGGCAGGTGTTTCCATACGAATCTTGCCCGGTGTTTTTGGATGAATCAATCCTTCTTCTATCCCAATAGTAATGGCACCAATAGTTCCGTGTCCGCACATAGGTAAGCATCCACTGGTCTCTATAAATAATATACCGAAGTCATTGATTGGGTCATTAGGCGGATAAAAAATACTACCGCTCATCATGTCATGACCTCGTGGTTCAAACATCAATCCCTTTCTAATCCAATCATACTCTTTTAGAAAATGCTGACGTTTTTCACTCATTGTAGCTCCAACTAAATCTGGGCCACCTTTTTTTATAACCCTAACAGGATTACCACAGGTATGAGCATCAATACAAACAAAAGTGCTGCTGGCCATATTAGAAGTTTGTTATATATTTCAATTTTTAGTGTAATTACCCTCTACCAAACGAGTAATGCCTAGCGGATTTTCATCTTGTAGCGCAATTGGCAATAAAGTATTAGGCCAATCTTGAAAAGAAACCGGACGTACCCATCTTTTTATTGCCGATGTCCCAACAGAGGTAAAACGAGGATCCGTAGTTGCGGGGAACGGACCGCCATGAACCATAGAAGAATTTACCTCTACACCAGTGGGCACACCATTGAATAAAATACGCCCTACCCTACTCCGTAATGCGTCAACAATCCCAGAATTGTTCTTTAAATCTTCTTCAGAGCCTAAAATTGTACCCGTTAACTGACCTTCTAAATGATTTAAAATAGTTTCTAATTCTTTGGTATTCTCGCATTCAACCACTACGGAAAAAGGTCCAAAAACTTCAGTATGTAATTTGGTATTCGCCAAAAAATCTGCTCCGCTCACTTTCAAAATAGAAGGTTTTGCAGTATTGGCATTGGTATCCTTCTTATAATTGGCAGATATAGTTACTCCGCTCTGTGCTGACAATTCCTTTTTACCTTCGTTATACTTTGCATATATAGTAGGATGCAGCATGCAGGTGGGCTCAAATTTCAATATTTCATCGGAAAGTGTTTTGATGAAACCATCTAATTTTTCTCCCTTTATCGCCAACAACAACCCTGGATTGGTACAAAACTGCCCGGCACCTAAAGTAACTGAAGAAGCATAGGTATTTGCCCAAGCATCGCCATCGTTTACTAAAGCCGATGGTAAAACAACCACTGGGTTAATACTCCCCATTTCTGCAAAAACAGGAATAGGCTCATCTCTTTCATTCGCTAACTTATATAATGCCGTACCACCATTTATACTTCCCGTAAAGCCAACAGCTTTTACTTTTGGGTGTTTTACCAACTGCTGCCCTACTGCTATACCGCTACTGTTTAAATTAGAAAATACACCATTTGGCATTCCCGTTTTCTCCGCTGCCTTAATAATTGCAGACGATACCAGTTCACCGGTACCGGCGTGCATTGGGTGACTTTTTACGATTACCGGGCAACCAGCTGCAAGTGCACTTGCCGTATCTCCACCGGCTGTTGAAAAAGCCAACGGAAAATTACTTGCACCAAAAACAACCACAGGTCCTAATGGAAATAGCATTTTTCTAATATCAGATTTTGGCATAGGTGTTCTATTAGGTTGCGCTCTTTCAATAACAGCCTCTACCCAAGAACCTTCTTTTAATAATTTAGCAAAAGCACGAAGTTGCCCCATGGTACGTCCACGTTCTCCTTTTGCCCTACCTTCAGGCAAACCAGATTCTTTGCAATAGGTCTCAATCAACTCGTTCCCTAAAGCTTCAATCTCATCTGCAATAGCTTCAAGAAATCCTGCTTTTTTGTTCCCAGAGAACTCTTTATATGTTTTAAAAGCATCTGTTGCCAAATCAACAGCCTCATTAATTTCGTTAGAAGATGCCTCATAGAAAGTCCATTCCGTATTTATATTTTCTTTAGGATCAAATGTCTTAAAAGTATTATTCCCTTGCTTTGAAGACTTAGTGCCTATTGCATTTGTACCGCTGATCATTTTCTTTTTTTATGGTGTTACTCAAAAGTAAAGAAAGTACTAGAAACAAAATCCCAATCTAACTTTACATTTTATTAAAGTGCCAAATACATCCAATTTTTTTAAACGTATCTATAGTTGATTAATACCCTTATAATTAGGCAGTGATGGTCTAGTAGCTATACCTTGTTCTATAATTGCCGCCACCCTTTCTCTTTCTGCACCTACTAAAGGTAATCTTGGTGCACGTACATTTTCGGTACCAATACCTGTAGCTACTTCTGCCATTTTAATGTGCTGTACCAATTGCGGACTAATATCCAGTTCTAACAATGGTAAAAACCATCGGTAGATTTCTAGGGCTTCTTTAATTCTGCCAGCTCTTGCCAATTCAAAAACCGCACAAGTTTCGGCAGGGAAAGCACAAACCAAACCTGCAACCCAACCATCAGCACCCATTAAGGTACTTTCCAATCCTAAGGTATCAACCCCAGTAAGAACATTCAATCGATTTCCAAATCTTGATTTAATTCGGGTAATATTAGAGATGTCCCTTGTTGATTCTTTTACCGCTTGTATAGTATCGCATACCATCAATTCATCTAACATATCTAGAGTTACCATTATACCGTAATCTATTGGGTTGTTATAAATCATGATCGGTAAATCCGTACTATGGGCAGTTTCTTTAAAATAAGTAACCGTTTCATAGTCATTAGCTTTATATCGCATTGGCGGCAACATCATTAATCCTGTAGCTCCACATTCTTTAGCCACTTCAGCAGCGTGTATAGCACCTTTAGTAGTCTGTTCGGCAATATTAATGATTACAGGTACTTGACCTTCTACCAGATTTACGGTCTCTCTCATTAAAACTTTCTTCTCTTCATAGGTCAGTGTACTTGCCTCACCCAGAGTTCCGCCCAGTATTATTCCACTTACACCTGCATCTAATTGCGCCTTAATATTAACAGAGAACATATCTAGATCAAGTTCATCTTTATCTGTAAATTTTGTGGTAACCGCCGGCATTACCCCTGTCCATGAAATACTCATTTTGCTTTCTTTTAGTTAATACTCAAAATTAGGGATAGCACATAGGAATATGTGTTGTCATATTATCCAGACTTGGTACTATTCTAACACCTTATGAGCTATAATTCATTTTTTAGTGATAAATTAGAAGCATATGAAAGTGTTTCCTTTTAAAATACCGAAGCCTTTAGATCAACATCTAATAGTTCAGGTAGACAAAGAACCTGTTTTTTACAATAGACTTCATCAACACGAAGAAATACAGATAAGTTATATCTTAAACGGAAACGGAAAGTTGTTGGTAGGTGACAGTATTCATCAATTTTCCGCAGGTGATATCTATGTTATTGGTAGTAATCTACCCCACGTGTTCAAGAGTATACCAAGGCAGGAAGATGCGCATATGATAACCGTATTTTTTACTGAAAAATCCTTTGGCGCAGCATTCTTTAAGCTACCATATTTAAAAGATTTAAGGATTTTTTTTACAAATGCTACAGGCGGATTTAAAGTCACATCTAACCAAAAGGATATAGCCCAACAATTAGTAGACATACAATCTCAACAAAAACTACAACTATTTGTTTCTTTTTTAGAGCTATTAGAAGAACTTAGCAAAGCAACCACAGAACCACTTAGTAAATTTATATACTCTAAAACCTTAAGCTCTACCGAAGGCGAACGATTACAGGACATTTTCGATTTTGTATTCAAAAACTTTCAGCAACCTATCTCTTTAGACGACATTGCAAAAATGGCATATATGACACCAAACGCCTTTTGTCGCTTTTTTAAACAAAGAACCAATAAAACATTTTTTCAGTTCTTAATAGAACTACGAATAGAACATGCTTGCCAATTACTAAATTCTAAAAAAGAGCTGAATATTAATATAATCTCAGACTTATCCGGATTTAACTCCATATCTAATTTTAATAAAAAATTTAAAAAAATAAAAGGAATTACTCCTTCTCAGTACCAGCACTCTCTGCTACTTTAAATTTTCTCTGATTTATTGTGATCAATATATTTTAAATTGAAGGATAGGTTTCTATATTTGTTCTTGAATAAATACCGAACAAGCCCACGTGGTGAAATTGGTAGACATGCTACCTTGAGGGGGTAGTGTTCGTAAGGACGTGCTAGTTCGAATCTAGTCGTGGGCACAAAAGGTTAGATTTAGGTCTAACCTTTTTTATTTTGATAATTTTAACTCTCATGTACCCCATGGCATACTTATAAATCGTAAATTTGTTTAACCATTTTACTTAAAGCATGAACAATGTAAAAAAGCAATTTAGTATTAGAGACCTTGAAAACCTCTCTGGCATTAAGGCACACACGATCAGAATTTGGGAAAAAAGATATAATCTTTTATCGCCTGAACGTACAGATACAAATATTAGAACATATAGCCTTTCGAGTTTACAAAAGTTACTCAATGTTACATTGTTGTATAATAATGGACACAAAATATCCAAAATCGCCAAGATTTCTGATAAAGATATTCCGTATGTAGTACGTGAAATAGTAGCAAAACACAGTCATAAGAGTCAGGCAATTAATACTTTTAAACTGGCCATGATCAATTTCGATCAAACGATGTTCTTTAATACCTATAATGCCTTATTGAGTGAAAATTCATTTAGGGAGATATTTAAAGAAACCTTCGTACCGCTATTAAATGAGCTTGGTCTTCTTTGGCAAACGAACACTATTAGCCCTGCTCATGAACATTTTATGAGTAGTTTGATTAAACAAAAAATTCTAATTAATACAGAAAAGCTTCAACATTTAGAGCCCACCAAGAAAGACAAAGTGTTTGTTGCATTTTTGCCTGAAAATGAAATACATGATATAGGGTTACTTTATATTAATTACGAGATTATTTTAAAAGGATATAAGTGCATCTATTTAGGCCCCACCATACCCATGGAAAATCTTGAAGATGTCCTGAAGTATTTCGATAACATTTATTTCGTTTCTTATTTTACAGTTTACCCTGAAAAAGATAAAATAAACAAATATATAGAGGATTTCACAACCCTAGTATCTGAGTATCATAATCCTAATTTTTGGATTATAGGACGACAAACAAATTTTATCGAGGACGATATAAAACCTAAGTTTTGTAGAACATTTACTTCTATTGACAGCTTGGTTAACAATCTATAACCCCCATAAATAAATGAATAGAAATTGCATCGTAATCGGTTCTGGTTTTTCATCATTATCTGCGGCGTGTTACTTGGCAAAAGCTGGGTTGGACGTGACCATATTTGAAAAAAATGAATCTGTGGGAGGCCGTGCATCACAATTTGTAAAAGATGGCTTTACTTTTGACATGGGGCCAAGCTGGTATTGGATGCCTGATATTTTTGATAAATTCTTTGCGGATTTTAATAAACAAACATCAGACTATTACCTATTAGACAAGTTGAGCCCGGCTTACAAGATTTTCTTTGCAGATGATACCATTACTATAGGTGATTGTATGGATAAAATTTGTGAGGAGTTTGAGCGCATAGAACCAGGTAGCTCAAAAGCTTTAAAGAAGTTTATTAACAAAGCGCAAGAAAATTATGATATTGCCATTAATAAAATTGTTCTAAGACCAGGACTGTCTCCATTAGAATTGGTAACAAAAGAAACAATTTTAAAAGTTGATCAATTTTTTAAAACTATTAGTTCACAAGTACGTAAGTCTTTTAAAAATCCAAAATTAGTATCTACGCTAGAATTTCCTGTATTATTCCTTGGTGCCAAGCCAAGCAATACTCCGTCATTCTACAACTTTATGAACTTTGCTGATTTTGGTTTAGGCACATGGCATCCAAGAGGTGGTATGTATGAAGTTATTAAAGCTATGAAAAGTTTAGCCCTAGAGCTGGGTGTAACCATACATACGAATTCGCCTATCAATAAAATAATTGTAACCAACGGTAAAGCTTCTGGTGTTTCTTGCAATGGTAAAGTACATAAAGCGGATATAGTTCTTAGTGGCGCAGATTACCAACATTCTGAAAGCTTATTAGATGAAAAGCACCAACAATACAGCAAGAGTTATTGGGAGAAAAAAGTTTTTGCTCCCTCGTCTCTTCTATTTTACATTGGGTTTAATACAAAGTTAAATAATGTAGAACATCATAATTTATTTTTTGATACTGATTTTGAGTTACATGCCAAAGAAATTTATGACAGCCCAAAGTGGCCTACAAAACCGTTATTTTATGCAAACTTTCCTTCTTTAACAGATGCGAGTATGGCTCCCAAAGGTTGCGAGACGGGTTTTTTCTTAGTTCCAATTGCGACCGCTTTAGAAGACACCGAAGAACTTAGAAATAAATATTTTAATGTCATAATGGACCGTTTTCTTGAAAGAACTGGCCAAGACATTAGAAATAATATTATATTCAAGGAAACATTCTGCATAAATGATTTTGTAGAACGATACAATTCATACAAAGGAAATGCCTACGGTATGGCGAATACATTGACACAGACCGCTTTTTTGAGACCAAATTTAAGAAGTAAAAAGGTCACCGATCTTTACTTTACAGGACAACTGACAGTACCTGGCCCCGGAGTACCACCAGCTTTAATATCTGGAAAATTAGTGTCAGAGTTAATTATTAAGGACAACTAGTGATATATGAAAGATACTTTTGATCAAGTTTCGTACCAGTGCAGTAAAGTCGTTACCAAACGATACAGTACCTCTTTTGCTTTGGCAACTAAGATGCTTCACCCATCTATTCGTAGTCATATTTATAATATTTATGGCTTTGTACGCTTTGCCGATGAAATTGTAGATACTTTTCATGACTATGACAAGGAAATACTTTTTGATAAATTTGAACAAGAGCTTGAAGCTTCTTTACGAGATAAAATAAGTCTAAATCCTATTTTAAATTCATTTCAACATACCTACCACACGTATAGTATTCCTAAGCATTTGGTTGATTCATTTATGAAAAGTATGCGTATGGATCTTGTTAAAAACATTTACCGTACCGATGCCGAATACAAGGAATACATTTATGGTTCAGCAGATGTAGTTGGTCTAATGTGCCTACAAGTGTTTGTAAAGGGTGATGTAGCAGAATATAACAAGTTGAAAGAATCTGCCATGGCATTAGGTTCGGCATTTCAAAAAGTAAATTTTTTACGTGATGTAAAAGCCGATTTTGAAGAATTGAACAGATCCTATTTCCCTAATACCAATTTAAAAGAATTGGACGAAGCCTCTAAAAAAAGAATCGTTGAAGAAATAAAGGCGGATTTTAAATTAGGCTACCAAGGTATTGTAAACTTACCTGCTGAAGCTAAATTTGGTGTCTATACTGCGTACAAATATTACTATAAACTACTTAAAAAATTACAGGGCACACCGTCATTGGAAATTAAAAATGCTAGGATACGAGTACCAAATTATCAAAAATTTGGACTACTGGCACGTTCTTATGTTAAATTTAAAATGAACTTAGTGTAATGAATATAGTTATTTGGATATTGATTTTTCTAGGAACGTTCTTGTTCATGGAATTTATGGCCTGGTTCACGCACAAATATGTAATGCATGGTTTTTTATGGAGCCTTCATAAAGATCATCATAAAAAAGACCACGACTCTTGGTTTGAAAGAAATGATGCATTTTTTATTTTCTATGCTATTGTTAGTATGTCCTTATTCTATGCTGGCACCACGGGTTTTTGGTACGGCTATCCGTTAGGATTTGGAATTTTAGCATATGGTATAGCCTATTTTCTAGTGCATGACATCTTTATTCACCAACGTTTTAAGCTTTTTAGAAACGCAAATAATTGGTATAGTAGAGGTGTTAGAAGAGCGCATAAAATGCATCATAAACATATTGGCAAAGGAGATGGTGAATGTTTTGGGATGCTTTTTGTACCCTTTAAATATTTTAAAAAATAGGGTTAAAGTAGTATGCTCAAATTTTATTCTGCGATTAGTTGATGTAAAAGCTTATCTACTTTTTTATTGTCCCAATCAGCTATGGCATTCTGGTGAACTACAATGGCACCACTCCTATCAATTATATAAGACCCTGAAGGTTTTAATAATAATACCGAACTTGGCTCTCCAATAATTTGATAGGTTACAGGAAATGAATATCCCTGTTCTTCCATAAAAATCTCAACAGGAGCTCTTTCTTCATTGGTAATTACATAAAACTTCATCTTATTACCAAATGTATCGTATAAATACTGAATGTCTTTTAATTGTGCTTGAGAAGGCATATGCCAAGAAGCCCAAAAAGTAATGAAGGCAACCTCTCCCTTTGCTTCATTAAAATTAAAATAATTCCAATTTCCATCTTTTAACTTCCAGTCGTAGTCCGTTATTTTACCTCGTTTTTCTGGTGAAATAATTGTAGGTGAAGAGGCAAAGAACCTATTGAGTAAAATTTTGCTATAATCACCCAATGGAGTAACAAAAAAAGATAGTACAAAAGCAATAATCAATAAGGTAAAAACCGTTTGTCTGGTCATAAAAGTTAGATAGGGGTCAAAACTAAAAAACTCCTGACTAATATCAGGAGTTTTCTTTACATATTTTAAGCTATTACCTTATGAAGCATTTTCTCTCTTAATAACGTTTAAAGCAGACCCTTCTCTATACCATCCTATTTGGGCGGCATTATATGTATGATTTACTTTAATAACGTCTTTACTGCCATCTGAATGAACTATCTCTACCGTTAACGGTTTATCAGGAGCAAATTCAGCAATATCGGTAAAATTAAAAGTATCATCTTCTTGAATTAGATCATAATCATTTTCATTGGCGAAAGTTAAACCTAGCATACCTTGTTTTTTAAGGTTAGTTTCGTGAATACGTGCAAATGATTTAACAATTACCGCTGCTACACCTAAGTGACGGGGCTCCATGGCCGCATGCTCACGTGAAGAACCTTCTCCGTAGTTATGATCACCTACTACAATACTTCTTACTCCTGCTGCTTTATATGCACGTGCCGTATCAGGTACACCACCAAACTCTCCGGTCAATTGGTTTTTGACCATGTTGGTCTTTTTACCAAACGCATTAACAGCTCCAATTAAACAGTTATTGGAAATATTATCTAAATGTCCTCGAAAACGCAGCCATGGTCCAGCCATGGAGATATGATCCGTTGTACACTTACCAAACGCTTTGATCAACAATTTGGCTCCCATTAAGCTTTCGTCTTTTATAGGGGTAAACGGCTCTAATAATTGCAATCTTTCTGAATTTGAAGCAACTTTTACTTCAACTCCGGACCCATCTTTTCTAGGCGCAAGATATCCTGCATCTTCTACTTCAAAACCTTTTGGAGGCAATTCCCATCCTGTAGGCTCATCGAACATTACTTCTTCTCCTTTCTGGTTGATCAATTTATCCGTCATCGGATTAAAATCTAATCGACCAGAAATAGCAATTGCCGCTGTAATTTCAGGAGAAGCTACAAAAGCATGTGTATTAGGGTTACCATCTGCACGTTTTGCAAAGTTTCTGTTGAAAGAATGCACAATACTATTTTTAGGAGCATTCTTAGGATCGTTATAACGTGCCCATTGACCAATACATGGTCCGCATGCGTTGGTAAAAATCTTAGCATCCAGTTTTTCGAATATACCAAGAATACCGTCGCGATCTGCAGTATAACGTACTTGTTCAGAACCAGGATTGATTCCTAATTCTGCTTTCATTTTTAATCCTTTATCTATGGCTTGTTGCGCAATGGATGAAGCTCTTGATAAATCTTCATAAGAAGAGTTGGTACAAGAACCGATCAATCCCCATTCAACAGCTAATGGCCATTCATTCTCAGTAGCTTTTTCGGTCATATCACTACCTACTTTGGTAGATAAGTCTGGAGTAAATGGTCCGTTTAATAACGGGGTTAATTTCGCTAAATCAATTTCAATGACCTCATCGAAATATTGTTCAGGATTAGCATACACTTCAGCATCTGCAGTTAAATGTTCCTTAACCTCATTTGCCGCATCGGCAATATCCGCTCTATCAGTAGCTCTTAAGTAACGCTCCATGGATTCGTCGTAACCAAAAGTGGAAGTCGTTGCTCCTATTTCTGCACCCATGTTACAAATAGTTCCTTTTCCGGTACAAGATAGATTTTTGGCACCTTCACCAAAGTATTCTACGATAGCACCGGTGCCACCTTTCACGGTAAGTATTTCCGCAACCTTTAAAATAACATCCTTTGGTGCTGTCCATCCAGAAATATCACCCGTTAACTTTACCCCTATTAATTTTGGAAATTTAAGTTCCCATGCCATGCCCGCCATTACATCAACAGCATCTGCTCCACCAACACCAATAGCGACCATACCTAATCCACCGGCATTAACCGTATGAGAATCGGTACCGATCATCATTCCTCCTGGAAAAGCATAATTCTCCAATACTACTTGATGAATGATACCAGCACCTGGTTTCCAAAAACCAATTCCGTATTTATTTGAAACAGACTCCAAGAAATCAAAAACCTCTGCACTTGTTGAATTCGCAGATTTTAAATCTGCTGTAGCACCACTTTTTGCTTGGATTAAATGGTCACAGTGAACGGTAGTTGGCACAGCAACCTTTGGCTTACCCGCTTGCATAAACTGCAATAAGGCCATTTGTGCCGTAGCATCTTGACAAGCAATACGATCCGGAGCAAAATCAACATAATCCTTCCCTCGGGTGAATGCTTCGGTCGGGCTACCATCCCATAAGTGAGAATATAAAATCTTTTCTGAAAGGGTAAGTGGTTTACCTACTATCTCTCTTGCTTTGTCTACACGTTCCGACATGGAAGCGTAAACCTTTTTAATCATATCTATGTCAAAAGCCATAAAATCTATTTATAAAAATTGTTAATCTATGTTACCTGTACAAGATACAAAATGTAGGGTGATTTTAAGAGCGCATATGAAATTAAGAATGATTATAAAAAACGGCTATAAAAAAGCCCGAGTATACATACCCGGGCTTTATATCAATTAGAACCAGCAATTAATCATCTCACTAATTGCTTAGTAGAAGGTTTAAACTTTGTTAGTACAATTCCATCAACAGCTGCTTCATATTCTGCCATTGTAGGAGTTCTTCCTAAAATAGTAGATAACACCACCACCGGAGTAGAAGATAATAATGATTCTCCTTTTTTCTCTCCTGTATCTTTTACAACTCTACCTTGGAATAAACGTGTAGATGTTGCCATAACCGTATCTCCTGGTTCTGCCTTTTCTTGATTACCCATACAAAGGTTACAACCTGGGCGCTCTAAGTATAGCATGTTTTCATACTTGGTACGTGCCAAACCTTTAGGTGCACTATCGTCAAATTCAAATCCAGAATATTTTACCAAAACATCCCAGTCTCCTTCTTTCTTCAATTCATCAACAATATTGTATGTTGGCGGCGCAACAACCAAAGGAGCTTTAAATTCTACTTTACCGTTTTGAGCTTCCACGTTTTTCAACATTTGAGCTAATATTTTCATATCACCTTTATGAACCATACAAGAACCTACGAAACCTAAATCTACTTTTTTGGTTCCGCCATAGTAAGATAATGGACGTATATTATCATGCGTATAACGCTTAGAAACATCTTCATTGTTTACATCTGGATCTGCAATCATTGGTTCAGCAATCTCATCTAAATCAATAATTACTTCTGCGTGATATACAGCATCAGCATCTGGTCTTAACGAAGGCTTAATACCTGTTTTAAGCTCTGTAATTCTAGTATCTGCTTTATCAACAAGTCCTTGAAGAACGCCTTTTGCATTGTCCATACCCTTTTCGATCATGATTTGGATACGACCTTTTGCAATCTCTAAAGATTCAATTAAAGTATCGTCTTCTGAAATACAGATGGATGCTTTCGCTTTCATTTCTGCAGTCCAATCTGTAAACGTAAATGCTTCATCAGAAGTCAAGGTTCCAATATGAACCTCTATTACACGACCTTGGAATACATTTTCGCCTCCAAACTGTTGCAACATCTGCTGTTGCGTAGCATGTACCACATCACGGAAATCCATATAGGATTTCATTTGACCTTTGAAGGTTACTTTAACCGACTCTGGAATAGGCATTGATGCCTCACCTGTAGCCAATGCTAAAGCAACTGTTCCTGAATCCGCACCAAAAGCAACACCTTTAGACATACGTGTGTGCGAATCTCCACCAATAATGATATCCCAATCCCCTACGGTAATATCATTAAGTACCTTATGGATAACATCCGTCATTGGAAAATACTTTCCTTTTGGATCACGACCGGTAATTAAGCCAAAGTCGTTCATAAAGCTCATTAATCTTGGAATATTCGCTTTAGACTTATCATCCCAAACAGAAGCTGTATGACAACCAGATTGGTATGCTCCATCAACAATTGGAGAAATCACCGTAGCAGCCATCATCTCTAACTCTTGAGAGGTCATTAAACCTGTAGTATCTTGAGAACCTACAATATTAACCTCAGCACGAACGTAAGAACCAGCGTGTAACGTAGCTCCTGAAGTACCTACCGCATTTCTATTGAAAATTTTCTCTACAGCTGTTAATCCTTGACCTTCTATAGAAACTTCCTTAGAAGTAGCATATACTTGCGGTACATCAATGCCTAAAGTTTTACAAGCAAACGTTTGTAGTTTTTTACCAAAAACAACCGCGTAAGAACCACCTGCTTTCATAAACTCCATTTTCTGTGGAGTAAATGCAGCGGAAATATCTTTTAATTCCACTTTACCGTGATAAAGCTTCTTTTCTTTTGTATTAATAGTAAGCACCGTACCTGTAGCAACAGAATACATTTGTTTTAGAATTGGCTCGCCATCTTCATCAACTATAGTATTACCCGCTTCATCTTTTTGCTTCACCCAGTTTTTAAGGTCTAACCCTATACCACCGGTTACCCCTACTGTAGTTAAGAAAATTGGAGCAATACCATTTGTACCGGCAATTACCGGAGCAATATTAATAAAAGGAACATATGGACTAGAAGAAATACCTGTCCATAATGCTACGTTATTAACACCAGACATTCTAGAAGAACCAACACCCATAGTCCCTTTTTCAGCAATTAGCATTACACGCTTATCAGGATGTTGCTCCTTCAAAGCCAATAATTCTTGTTGCATATCTTTGTTATGCTCAAACATACATTGACCATGTAATTCACGGTCAGATCTTGAGTGTGCATCACCACCTGGCGATAATAAATCCGTAGAAATATCACCAACACCGGCTATATATGTTACTACCTCTATTTCTTCTTCTACTTCTGGAAGCTTGGTAAAGAACTCCGCTTTGGCATAACTTTCTATAATATCTTTTGCAATGACATTACCACTTTTTAGAGCTTCTTCTAAACGAGAAGTATCCGCCTCATAAAGGAACACCTGGGTTTTTAAAACCTCAGCTGCTTGTTTTGCTAAAATTTCATCTGATCCTAATGCGATATCCAACAAAACCTTTACAGAAGGTCCGCCCTTCATATGAGATAATTGCTCAAAAGCAAAAGTGGTGCTAATTTCTTTTACGACCGACTCACCAAGAATGATATCTTTTAAAAATTTAGCTTTTACCACTGCGGCACTAGTTGTACCTGGCAAAACATTATAGATAAAAAAGTTTAGAGATTCTTCTCTATACTCATGATCTACATCTTTAATTTGCTCAATGATTTTGCTTAGTAATTCAGCACCATCAATTGGCTTTGGATGAAGACCTTGACTTTTACGCTCTTCTATCTCCTTAAGGTAATCTTTATAAATGCTCATTAAAAAATAATTTGTGTATAATTTTGGATGAAATCATGTAGTTAAATATCTTTTTTCTCGCTGAAGATTTGTCTAAAAATGGAGAATCATTACAACTACACATGGACAGATTGAATTGATTTTAAGGATATATTTTACGGAATAAAAACACTATATATTCTTTTATATTTATCAATTTCAAATGTCATCTATTTATGTATATTAAGTTAACGCAATTTCGTAAAATTAAACAATATAGAACGCATTTAAAATTAAATAAGTACGATTAGGTCTTTTTTCTCAAATGAGAAATAAAGCACATGAAAATCAAAGAATTATAACAACTATTTGTTTAATTTCTTCAAAAAATGTAGAAAAGTAACAGTTCTTAAAGTAATCTATCGATAATATCTTCTTCACTGATACCTTCTGCCTCTGCTTTGTAATTTTTAATGATACGATGACGAAGTATTCCTTTAACTACGGCATGTACATCTTCAATGTCTGGAGAAAATTTACCGTGAACGGCCGCATGAGCCTTAGCTGCCAAAATAAGATTTTGAGAAGCCCTTGGTCCTGCTCCCCAATCCAAGTATTGCTTTACAAAATCTGAAGCTGAATCTAAATTAGGCCTTGTACTGTTCACCAATTTAACCGTATACTCCACCACATTATCAGCAACCGGCACTCTACGTACTAAATCTTGAATTGCTAAAATATCTTGGGCATTAAATAATGGGTTCACTACTTGTTTTCTATCCGCAGTTGTATTTTTCACTACCTGAATTTCTTCAGCGATAGACGGATATTTTAATTCTATGGCAAACATAAAACGGTCTAACTGCGCTTCTGGTAAAGGATAGGTACCCTCTTGCTCAATTGGGTTTTGTGTTGCCAGTACAAAATATGGCAAATCTAATTTATGTTGATGACCGGCAATGGTTACCGCGCGTTCTTGCATAGCCTCTAAAAGTGCAGCCTGCGTTTTTGGCGGAGTTCTATTAATTTCATCCGCCAAAATAATATTTGAAAATATGGGACCTTTAATAAACTTAAAGTTTCTGTTCTGATCCAATACCTCGCTACCAAGAATATCACTTGGCATTAAATCTGGTGTAAACTGAATTCTTTTAAAGTCAAGCCCTAAAGCTTGTGCAATGGTATTTACCATTAATGTTTTTGCCAAACCTGGCACGCCGATCAACAATGAATGACCACCTGTGTAAATAGAAAGCAAAATTTGTTCAATAACCTCATCTTGACCTACAATGATTTTGGCTATTTCCTTTTTAAGCTCCGTATGTTTTACTACTAGGCGTTCTATTGCTGCAACGTCTGACATATATTTACTCTTTTACCCAGTTGTTAGCGAACTCACAATCTTTGTTCTCATCGTTAACACTAATATAAGTATCCTTTATATGCTCATCCATCCACTTTTTAATGGCATTATACTTCTTTTCGGTAAGCGCTAATTCTTGAATCTTAGTATAATCTTTAGAGAAATCTGCCACATGCTCATCATACCTATTGGTAATCTTAAGAATTTTATATTTAGGAGCCCCACCTCTTGGATCTTGTTCCAAAACAGGATGTGTTATTTCATTATCCTTTAAATTCTGCACCTGGTTATAAAGGGTAGGATCCATCTTAGTCAACTCAAACTTAGAATCAAAGTTTACTGGATTACGTAATAATCCACCATCAAACTTCGTTTCTTTCTCATCAGAAAAATTCAAGGCCGCTTCTGCAAAAGTGAATTTTCCATCTATTATTTTTTTCCGGATACTATCCAACTCGGCTTTCGCTTCATCCATTACATTTTGGGATATTTCTGGCTGAATCAGAATATGTCTCAAATCTAACTCTTGACCTCTAATCTTTTCAATGTAGATGATATGGAAACCAAATACCGTTTCAAAAGGCTCAGAAACTTCACCTTCTCTTAAACTAAAGGCAACATCTTTAAATTTTTTATCAAAACCGGTGTCTTTTGTAATACTATAAAACCCACCTTTAGACTTAGAACCTGGATCTTGAGAATATAGAATTGCCTTTACACTGAAACTAGCATCATTATCATCAACGTCAGCCTTAATTTGATTTAACTTATCAATTACCTTTTGTTTTTCTTCTTCAGATGGTTCTGGCTCTTTGGTAATCTGTGCAATCTCTAATTCAGCACCAAATACCGGACGCTCATCTTCTGGAATCTTATTAAAGAACTGACGAACCTCTTCAGGTGTAATTTCAATCTCTTTAATGATATCTTGTTGCATACGCTCAGAAAGCATACGCAGTTTATTAATTTTATAAAGTTCTTCTCTAAAACTAGCTTCATCGGTTTTCTTATAGTACTTTAAAACCTTGTCCATAGAACCTATTTGCTGAACTAAAGACTGTAGCTGACGGTCACCGGTTGCGTTTACCTCATCATCAGAAACCAAAATACTATCTTGAACAGCTTGGTTAGCATACAAACGATCTTCCATTAACTTGCCCAAAAGACCGCAATGGGTAATATCTTCCGTAGATGCACCTTGACTCTTGAGATCTATCAACGTTTTTTCAATATCAGAGTCTAAAATTACATAGTCACCTACAACTGCAGCGATACCATCTAATTTAATTCTTTTGAAATTTATGGAAGTATCTTTTTTAACCGGGACTATTTCCGTTAAAGCAATCATAGGTGTTGTTTCATTTGCCGAACCATTTTGTTCCTCTTCCTGTGCTGTCAACACACCAGAGAACAGTAATACTGCACCTATGTAAATACTATTTTTTGTTTTCGAAAACTTCAAATTCATTATCCTTGATTGCTTCATCTAATAATTCAGTTTCTAATTTGCGTAGGTAGTCTAATTTTCTACGACTTAATAAAACTTGTTCAATTGTAGGCTTAATAAAGGTCAAAGGTGCAATATCGTTTACATCTTTCGTTTCCTCTATTTTCCCCAAATATACCCCGATTGAATCCTCCAATTCAAAAAATTGTGAATTTTTTAAGTACATATTGGCATTATCTGTTGTAATTGGGGGTATTTCTTCGAATATTCTAGAGTAACGCACCCAAATAGAATCGTTAAAATTCAATTTAGTAAACTGAACACCAATAGAATCTAAATATCTAATATCTTCTTTTTTAAATCTTTTTAAACGTTTACCAACTTCATCTTGATCTAAAAATCCTTTCGGAAGGGCAACAAACCTAATTCTTGCAATTCGCTCTTTAAGTTTAAAATTCTCTTTAGCATTCTCATAGAACGTATTCAGCTGTTCATTGGTAATAACCGAATCTATAGCCTGGGCTACTAACGCCTCTTTATAAACACTTGTATATAATTCAGTTCTATAATCATCTACCAAAGCATTGTATTCTGCCAGTTTATCTTCTGATAAATTGATTTTAGCCTTGGATAGCAACAATTGCTTTGAAGCCCAATTATTTATATAATTAATAGCGAACGAAGCACTATCCCCTTTTGTCATGTTTTCAGTTAGCAACGGAGCTAGGTCCTCTTTATACAAAAAAGACTCACCTACTCTAGCAATGACCTTCTTGTCATCTACTTTCTTAAAAAGGCCGTCACAAGAAATAAAAATCACAGAAATCATCCCTATAATCAAAATGGGATGAACCTTAGAAAGTAAAAACATTAATTTTTTAAAAAACATCGAACAAAAATAGCAATAACCAAAACGTGTGCAAATACATAATCATTTACTTAACACGTTTTTAAGGAGTACAAGATAAAACAAATAGCTAATAATCAATTAAAAATAGCAATTCGATACGCTGTATTCTCGTTTTAAACAGCCTATAAACTGCCAATTTTTAGGTAAATTTGCCAACTCATTTTACAACTTAACACCACAAATTCTTGGAGCGACAAATAAAACTAATTTGGGATTTTAGAGGCCCTGCGGCATTAAAAACAGCAGAACACCATGTTAAACACTTGAATGAATTTATAATTTCTGAAAAAACGGCGTTAAGCATTACCGGGTTTAAAGAAATAAACGACATGTACAGTATTGCATTCATGGTCGTAGAAGAAAGGGAAATGATTACCGTCAGAGACCTACTTAAACCTCACCGTGGTGAAGTTTATACACCGTAAACCAAACAGCCGAGCATGAAACTCTTACTATTTTTCTTATGTTGTACCCTATTAACCGCTTGCGTTCAAGAAAGGCAGCACTTAAATCTTCTTGAGGTTGCATTATCATCAAGTGACCCTAGAATAAAAAGGGTTATGGATAGTCTAGAAAACCATCAGGTACAAATAAAATACACACAGATCAATAGGAGAAATGACAGTATAATTTTTACCGATTATGATTTTCAGGTGAATGACAGTATGTATTTTTATCCTGCAAGCACGGTTAAATTCCCTACGGCAGTGTTAGCCTTAGAAAAGTTGAATGAAATAGACACCTTAGCGATCAACACCAGATATTATATTGAAGGCGACACAATTGAAAGTACGTTTGCAAAAGATATCTCTGAAATTTTTGTAGTTAGTGACAATTTAGCGAACAATAGATTGGTAGAGTTTTTAGGTTTTGAAGCCATTAATCAGAATTTAACGAATAAAGGAATTTCACCTGTAAGATTAAGCCATAGACTAGAATATCATTCAGATGACCTAAGAACAAAACCTTTAATTATTTATTTGAACGATTCTACCACCGGAATCACCCAATCACTTTTGAATAAAACTCCAGAACATTTACAACTTTCACAAATTGATAAAGGCATAGGGTATTATGAAGATGATGCGTTAATTGAAGCTCCATTTAATTTTAGTCAAAAGAACTATTATCCAATTTCAGCACAGCACAACCTATTAAAAAGAGTATTGTTTCCACAAAACTTTAAATTATCCCAACGTTTTAAAATCAGTGAATTGCAAAGACAACTTTTGCTACAAGCAATGCATACTACACCACAAAAAGCAGGTTACGATCCAGTTACGTATTACGATAGCTATTGTAAATTTTTCATGTTTGGCGATACTAAAAAAGACATACCAGAACACATAGAAATATATAATAAAGTAGGATATGCCTATGGTACGTTAACAGATTGTGCATATATAAAAGATACAAAAAACAATATTGATTTTCTTTTGACCGCCACAATTCTAGTAAACAAAGATGGTATATTTAATGACGACACCTTTGAGTACGATGAAATTGGAATACCATTTCTAGCACAATTAGGAAGAGAAATCTACCAGCAAGAAGCGAGTAGAAAATAAACATAAGAAACATCACGGTAACTATGCAAGACAACACCAATAAAACAAGAATAAACAAGTACCTCAGCGAAGCTGGTTATTGTTCACGCAGAGCTGCAGACAAATTAATTGACCAAGGTAGAGTAACCATAAATGGAGAAGTACCGGAAATGGGCACTAAAATATCAGCTGGCGATATCGTAAAAGTAGATGGGGAACTAATAAAGGAAAGCAAAAGAAAATCAACTTACTTGGCATTCAACAAACCCGTAGGTATTGTTTGCACTACTGATACAGCCGTTGAAAAAGATAATATTATTGATTTCATCAACTATCCTACACGAATTTTCCCTATTGGCAGATTGGACAAACCAAGCGAGGGACTCATATTCTTAACCGATGATGGTGATATTGTAAACAAGATTTTACGCGCTCGTAATAACCATGAAAAAGAATATTTGGTAACGGTAGACAAACCAGTTACAATAGATTTTTTAAATAAAATGCGCAAAGGGGTTCCTATTCTTGATCAGGTAACTAGACCGTGTAATGTTTTTGAAGTCAGCACTTATCAATTTAGAATCATTCTTACTCAAGGTCTTAACAGACAGATCCGTAGAATGTGCGAACATTTAGATTATAGAGTCAAAAAGTTGAAACGAATTAGAATTATGAATATCCAACTAGATGTACCCGTTGGTAAATGGCGTGATTTAACCGAAGAAGAATTAAAAGAAATTAAGAGATTGGTTAGCACATCATCAAAGAACATATAATTACCCTATTTTTTCTTTTGTACATCTACATGCATAACGATTTAAAAAAAATTACACACATAATTCATTATAAATCACTATCTTAATAAGAAAAGATACGCCATGTTTCAAGAGTACATTTTTTCTGCAAGACATTATAGTGTCAAATACTTGTTGGTATTTTTTCTATATATAGGAATGGGGACTGATATAGTATTGGCACAAGCTATTACTTATACCGAATACTCTGGTGAAGTTTTGGATGCCGATAGCAAAAAACCGCTCATTTTTGCTACACTTACTGTAAACAATACCAATGTTACCACCATTACTAACTCTGAAGGGCAGTTTTCTTTAAAAGTGCCAAATGAATATACGGAAAACAATTTAACCATTGCTTTTTTAGGATATAAAACCAAACAAATTGCTATTACAGAATTAGAGCAAAAAAAGAACAAAATCTTCATGACAGAATTTGTCATGGCATTATCCGAAGCCCGTATTGATGCACCTAACGATGCAGAGGCACTGGTAAAAGAAACACTGAACAAAAAAGGTGACAACTACTTAAACGAAAGCACCGTCATGACTGCTTTTTACCGGGAAACTATAAAAAAAAGAAGAACCAATGTGAGCCTTTCCGAAGCGGTAGTGAACATTTACAAAACTCCATATTCTTCTAAAAAGACCGATGCCCTTGAACTGTACAAAGCACGTAAAAGTACTGATTACACCAAGTTGGACACCGTAGCTTTAAAACTACAAGGTGGTCCGTTCAACACCTTATTTATTGATATGGTAAAATATCCTAATTACATTTTTACCGTAGAGACATTAGCCTATTACGATTTCTCTTTTGACACCTCTACACGTGTAAATGATCAATTAATTTATGTCATAGATTTTAAGCAAAAACCTGAAATCATAGATCCCTTATACCATGGTAAATTATACATAGATGCGGAGAATAAAATATTAACTAGCGCCATATATTCCCTTAACATCACAGATAAGAGATTGGCTTCTCAAATGTTTGTCAGAAAAAAACCAAAAAATGCGGAGGTATGGCCAACAGAAGTATCATACCGTGTAGACTATAGGGAAAAAGACGGCAAATGGTATTATGGGTATAGTAATGTTTTACTAGAATTTAAAATTAATTGGAAAAAACGCTTATTCAATTCTGTGTATAGTATGAATTGCGAAATGGCTATTACGGATTGGGAAAAGAACCCTGATAAAACCTACCCAAAACATAAAGATAGAATGAAGTCTTCCATTATACTAAGTGATGAAGCAATTGGTTTTGCAGATCCCTATTTTTGGGGAGAATACAATATTATAGAACCAGAAAAATCTATAGAATCTGCCATAAAAAAAATACAAAGACAATTACGAAAAAATAAAACTATTAACGGAACAGCAGCGCGTTAAAACCTTTTTTTATTAAAAATAGTGTTCAATAAAAAATCCCTTTGTTAGTCTATAGCATAGAATAGCAAAGGGATTTTTACTTTTATTATCACAATTATTTAGTTCGCAACTTCACTAATGAATTTTAGTCGGTACAATCGTAATTCTTCTTCTTCGTACTCACCATCAAATTCTGACATGGCTTCTTCTAGATCATCTGAATCAGATTCTAAAAAATACTCATGAATTTCTTCTTGTTGATCTTCATCTAAAATCTCATCGATCCAATAATTTAGATTCAATTTTGTACCACTATACACAATTTGCTCCATCTCTTTGATAAGGTCAGGAATTTCCAATCCTTTAGAAGAAGCAATATCGGACAATGGCAATTTTCTATCTACATTCTGTATCACATATAATTTCAACGCAGAATTTGCACCTGTACTTTTAACCACAAGGTCATCTGGCCTAATAATTTCGTTTTCGTCAACATAGGCAGCTATGAATACAATAAACGGCTTACCATATTTCTTAGCTTTACCTTCACCCACACCATGAACGTTTAATAGTTCTTCATGTGAAATAGGGTATTTCAACGCCATATCTTCTAATGAAGGGTCTTGAAATACTACAAAAGGCGGAACACCTAATTTCTTGGCCTGTGCTTTACGTAAATCTTTTAACTGCTTTAATAATTTCTCATCTGCAATACCTCCAGATTTGGCAGCACCAACAATAGCATTATCATTTTCTGCATTATACACATGATCTTTGGTCATCATAAATGATGAAGGGTTCGCTAAAAATTCCTTCCCAATATCCGTTACATGTAGTACTCCGTATTGTTCTATTTCCTTTCTTAGAAGCCCCGCAACCAATGTCTGTCGAATAAGGGCCATCCAATAGCTTTTATCTTTATCAGAACCTATTCCAAAGAATTCCTTTTCATTGGTTTTATGTGAGGAAATAATAGCATTGGTTTTGCCTCGTAAAGCATTTACAATCTCTTTAGATTTAAACTTTTCACTAGTGCCCTTTACAACGGTAAGCAGTCTTTCAACATTGTCTTTAGCTTCTTCTTTCTCTTTAGGGTTTCGGGTATTATCATCCATAACGGCACCTTCTCCGTTGATATCATCAAATTCTTCACCGAAATAATGAAGCATAAATTTACGTCTAGACATTGATGTCTCTGCATATGCTACTACCTCCTGCAATAAAGCATTGCCAATTTCTTGCTCAGCTACCGGTTTACCTGACATGAACTTTTCTAGTTTCTCAATGTCTTTATAGGAGTAATAAGCCAAACAATGACCTTCACCTCCATCTCTACCGGCTCTACCTGTTTCTTGGTAATAACTTTCAATACTTTTTGGAATATCGTGGTGAATTACAAAACGTACATCTGGCTTGTCTATTCCCATACCAAAGGCAATGGTTGCCACCACAACATCTACATCTTCCATCAAGAACATATCTTGATATTTAGATCTAGTTTTAGCATCGAACCCTGCGTGATAAGGCACGGCACTTACTCCATTAACTTGTAATACTTGTGCTAATTCCTCTACCTTTTTACGACTTAAACAATATATAATTCCTGATTTTCCAGAATTCTGTTTCACGAAACGGATAATATCCGCTTCAATATTTTCTGTTTTGGTACGTACTTCATAGAATAGGTTTGGTCGGTTAAAAGAAGCTTTAAAAAGCTTTGCACCACCAATTCCCAAATTCTTAATAATATCTTCTTGAACCTTTGGGGTCGCCGTAGCGGTAAGCCCTATTATGGGAATATTATCTCCCAAACGCTCCACAATAGATTTAAGGTTTCTATACTCAGGTCTAAAATCATGGCCCCATTCTGAAATACAATGCGCTTCATCTACTGCTACAAAAGAAACCGTAACCGAACGCAAGAATTCAACATTTTCTTCTTTGGTCAATGATTCTGGCGCCACATACAACAACTTGGTAACACCATTGGTTATATCTTGTTTTACCTGTTTTATTTCTCCTTTGTTCAATGAACTATTTAGCACATGGGCTATTCCAATTTCAGAAGACACCCCACGAATGGCATCTACCTGATTCTTCATTAAAGCAATCAACGGGGAAACAATAATAGCCGTTCCCTCTTGCATTAGGGCCGGAAGCTGGTAGCACATAGATTTACCACCACCCGTTGGCATAATTACAAACGTATTATTCTTATTTAAAACATTTTTAATTACATCTTCTTGAAGTCCTTTGAACTTAGAAAAACCAAAATATTTTTTTAATGAGGAACGTAAATCTATATTATCAAATTCTTTACTGTCTGTCACATGTTACATTTAAGGGGACACTACTTACTTTAAAATTTATTAGTGAACAAAATTATGAAATACCTAGCTGGGTATTTCTAATTTATCATGCGATAATCAGCATTTAAAATTAAGTTTGTTTAATTTTGTCAACTTAAAGATAATACATTCTTTTAGGAATACAATCCATAATTTGAATAATAGATTGATTGCAACGGACACCATTATTGGCTTAGCGAAAAAAACCATTGAAATTGAGCGTGACGCTATTGCACAACTTTCCTCTCTTTTGACCGATGATTTTGCTAGTATCGTAAACTGCATTATCCAAGCAAGAGGAAGGGTAATAATTTCAGGTATTGGCAAGAGCGCTATCATTGCTACCAAAATTGTTGCTACTCTGAATTCTACGGGAACTCCCGCCATCTTCATGCACGCTGGCGATGCCATACACGGAGACCTGGGAACCGTACAAGATAATGATGTGGTCATCTGCATTTCTAACAGTGGAAATACACCAGAAATCAAGATGCTGGTCCCACTCATAAAAAGAGGTACAAATAAGCTAATTGCCATGACCGGGAACACGGATTCTTTTTTGGCAAAACAAGCAGATTTTATTTTAAACACTCATGTAGACAAGGAAGCTTGCCCTAATGGTCTGGCTCCAACAACGAGTACCACAGCACAATTAGTCATGGGCGATGCACTTGCCGTTGTTCTTTTAGAAATAAAAGGTTTCAGCAGTGCTGATTTTGCAAAATACCACCCAGGCGGTTCACTAGGCAAGAGATTATATCTAAGAGTTGCTGATTTGGTAAGCAAAAATCAAGTTCCTCAAGTGCAAAAAGATGAAGAGGTCAAAAAGGTAATAGTAGAAATTTCCAAAAAAATGTTGGGAGTCACCGCTGTTCTTGATGGTAAAAAAGTTGTAGGTATCGTAACCGATGGCGATATTAGACGTATGTTAAACAAACATGACAATATCAAAGGGTTGACCGCTCAAGATATTATGACCACAAACCCAAAAACGATTCCTGCAAACACCTTAGCTATTAAAGCTTTAGAGCATATGCAAAAAAAAGGAATATCACAATTGCTAGCCATGCATGAAGATTCTTATGTTGGCGTTATCCATTTACATAATTTAATAAACGAAGGTATTTTATAATGAGTTCCAAAACTACCACGCCACCGAACGAAATGTCTTTTCTTGATCATTTAGAAGAATTAAGATGGCATTTAATAAGATCTGTATTGGCAGTTGTCATCATAGGAAGTGTTGCTTTTTTAATGAAAGGTTTCATTTTTGACACCGTTATTTTCGGTCCTAAAAACATGAATTTCCCAACATATCGCTTCTTTTGCGATATTGCTACTTGGCTAAATAAAGTGCAATCGTTTACGGTAATAAACTCTTCTTTCTGCGGAGACGAATTTCCTTTTACGATCCAAAGTAGAGAAATGGGCGGGCAATTTTCAGCCCATATCTGGACTTCTATCTGGGCAGGTGTCATTATTGGGTTTCCGTATATTTTATATGAAATGTGGAAGTTTATTAGTCCGGGGTTACATGCCAATGAACGCAAAAACTCTCGCGGATTTATACTGATCGCCTCCATGTTATTTTTCATAGGAGTGTTATTTGGTTACTACATTGTAGCACCACTTTCTATTAACTTCTTAGGATCCTACGTTGTAAGTGATTCTGTTTTAAACGAGTTCGATCTAGACTCTTACATAGGCACGTTAAAAATATCCGTACTCGCCTGTGGTATATTATTCGAGTTGCCGATCATCATTTTCTTTTTGACCAAAGTAGGTTTGGTTACTCCTGAATTGATGAAGAAATATCGAAAGATTGCCCTGGTCGTTGTTCTAATACTTTCTGCGGTAATTACACCTCCAGATGTTACAAGTCAGATTATAGTTGCCATACCGGTAATTGTACTTTATCAAATAAGTATTTTTATTTCTAAGATGGTATTGAGAAAAGAAAGAAAAAAAGCTGAAAAAGAAAAAAAAGCAAATAAAAATGTCAAATCAAATTGAAGAATTTAATGCGTATCGTTCTAAAATGAACGATAAGTTGTTGGCTGATAATAATAAAATTGTAAAGCGCATATTTAATTTAGACACTAATGCATTTGCTGCCGGTGCTTTAGATGTAAAAACAAAAGAGTTATTAGGTCTTGTAGCGTCTACAGTTTTACGTTGCGATGATTGTGTAAAATATCATTTAGAAAGCTCTTTTAACGAAGGCGTTTCTAAAGAAGAGGTCATGGAAACTTTAAGTATTGCTACTTTAGTTGGTGGTACCATAGTTATACCACATTTAAGAAAAGCGTATGAATATTGGGAAGAATTAGAAAACCAACAAGGTTAAAAAATCGCCAATTACTTTTCTAACAGACCAATAACCAATAGATTTGAAAATATGAAGTTACGTGCCGACAATATAATGAAGTCCTACAGAGGTCGTAGGGTGGTTAAAGGAATTTCACTTGAAGTAAACCAAGGTGAAATTGTAGGATTACTAGGTCCTAACGGTGCCGGTAAAACCACATCCTTTTATATGATTGTTGGACTTATAAAACCAAACGGAGGCAGCATCTATTTAGATGACATGGAGATAACAAAATTCCCCATGTACAAAAGAGCCCAAAATGGTATTGGGTACTTGGCACAAGAAGCATCCGTCTTTAGAAAGCTAAGTATTGAAAAGAATATTCTAAGTGTACTTCAACTGACCAAATTGAGCAAAAAAGAGCAACACATGAAAATGGAGTCGCTTATAGAAGAGTTTGGTTTAGGTCATATTCGCAAAAGCCGTGGCGATTTATTATCCGGTGGTGAGCGAAGAAGAACCGAGATTGCACGTGCTTTGGCTACCGATCCAAAATTTATTCTGCTAGATGAGCCTTTTGCGGGGGTTGATCCGGTTGCTGTAGAGGACATACAGCGTATTGTAGCACAGTTAAAGAACAAGAACATTGGTATACTTATTACTGACCACAACGTTCAAGAAACGCTTGCTATTACAGAACGTTCTTACTTAATGTTTGAAGGAGGAATTTTAAAATCTGGTATTCCAGAAGATTTGGCCGCCGATGAAATGGTACGTAAGGTTTATCTAGGTCAAAACTTCGAACTTCGCAAGAAGAAGTTAGATTTTTAAGAAGCACTATACCTGCTCTATTTTCGTATATTTTTTAAGATTAAATAATCCCCAACCAAAGAACAATAGTTCTAGAATTAATGCGGGCGTAAATAATGGCGAAACTCCATCGAACTGTGTACTTACTATTCTACCAAAAGAAATTCCGCCCATAAAAAGCACATTACATAAGGTTGCTCCATACCAAAGTTTCGTTTTAAAAGAGCCTAGAATCCAGAATAGCCCTACGCCCATATAAATACCCATTACTGCACGCAGCATATTTTTCAATTCTAAATCCTCTACTTCAAAACCCAAGAGTTCGGGCATAATATACGTTGGGTGACCACCATAGATTACACCAGCTATGATGACCACAACACCAGATAATAATAAATTAAGATTTTTGGGTCTTGTCATTAAATGGTTTGCCATAAAGTTGAAAATATCTAAACGCGGCTATTCCACCAATAAAAGAAAATGCGGCTAACATCCAAAAAACATGTTGATGCCCTTTTAAGCCGGGTGATGCATCTAATAAATACCCCATTGCCGGACCAGCAAAAATATCTGGAGTATAGCCTATCAATGAAATTAACCCCACAGCAGTGCCGGTAAGCACCAACGGAATTTTACCACTTTGCATCACCGCAAAGTATAATGAACGAATGGCATATACCCCTAGTGCTACAATCATGATAGAAAATAAGAACATAAAATAAGTAACATCGGCAACCAATCCAGAAGCAAAGATTAACGAGCCTATTAAAGCAACTACAAAGCCTAACAATAAAAACAGACTTGGTCTAGAGCGATCTGCAATGACCCCTATAAAAATACCCACAATAGGTCTTGCGAATAATAAAAACGTACCTACTTCTGCAGATTCTACCTCATTGTACAACATAACATCTTGTGCATAAAGCGAAAAAACATCGGTGATTTTATATCCTACATACGCACATAAAATAATAATCATTAATAATAAGACCGAAGGCAAGCGCAGCACTTCTTTAATTTGCGAAACGGTGATTCTTTCTATGACAATATCGTTTTCAAGACTTACAGGCAATCGCATAAAAAACCAAACCAGAACACCTACAATCGATACTATTGCTGAAGATGTCAATATCACATACCTAAAAGCAAACCTACTATCTTCTAAAGTGGCAACTTCTAAATCTGCCGACATAAAATGAGAAAAAACAAGCACCCCCAAAGTACCAAATAGCGCACCTACCAATCCCCTACCACCATCTAAAAATCCGAAGGCCTTTCCCTGAGAGCTTTGACCGCCCCAAACTCGTGTAGCTTTAATCATAGGTGACCAAAATAGAAAAATAGTAGTGAATCCCCAGAAACCATAGAGCACCTGCAAGATGAAATAATCGGGAAATGTAGCAAAAACCAATCCTCCCAAGGCAGTCATCCACAGCGCTATGGCTATTAATTTTCTTGGCTGATATTTATCGGCTAAAGGTCCGCCCAGCAAATACGACACCAAGGCTACAAATCCGTATACAGAAAAGCACAACCCTAATGAAACATTATCAAGCTCTAAAACCTTTAAAACGGTAGGTCTAAAAACGCGCTGCAATACAAAAGGCAAAATAAAGACACTTTCCCCTGCCAGAATCAGCAATAACAAATAATACCAAGGTGCTTTTTCGGGGTTTTTCATTTCGCTTTTATCGGAATCCAAACTTCTTCTTCTGAGTTAGGATCGTTGGTTTTGTATTTGGTTCCCAGCACTTCAAAATGCGGGCGGTCATCTAAATTATAATCAGAATTGGGTATCCATTCCCCATAAATATATTGAAAAAAAGCGGGGGCACTTTCTACAGTACCTTTATAATTGAAAACAGCATAAAATCCGCCTTCTAGAATTACACGCTGAAAATCTGTAGAAATATTTTCATTATCATCTACTTCTACACAAGCCCACTTTACAAATCTTTTAGCGGGAGAAAAGGTTTCAAAATAACCTTTAGGATAAATTTGTAATGAGATAAAATCTTGAGACGACTTATTTAAAATATCCTTACTACGTTGTCTAAAATTTTTCCAAAGTTCAAAAGTCTTATTATCCACTAGGCTCATTTCTTGATTGAGCCCTAATAGTTGTTTCGATTTTAATTCAACGATTCTAGGATTCATTATGCTCTTTTTTTAAATCAATTTCAAATAAACAAACAGGTCCTTCTTTATAGTGAGATGGAAGTTCATCAACATCTGATAGATTAAACATGCCTAAAAAATTAAACCCACAAGCACAGTAATGCTTAATTAAGCGGTCGTTATTTCCAATGGTATCTAAACGTATAAATTGTTTAGCATACACTACTGCATAATCTTTTGCCCAATCTACAATTGAAGCAACAAAATTATGACCACGAAAACCTGGGTTTGTGGCTATGCGATGAATATAAATGGCTGGGTCTTCATTTCTTTTCATCCAAATTTGAGCATCAGAAAAAGTGATGGCCCAGATACAAGCAATCTGATTATCAATGACCAATTTAAACTGTCTTTGTTCAACTATTTCAGCAGAAACCATATTCCTATCAAATTCAGGCCAGACTACTACAGATTTTTTACTTTTCTGATAAGCTGAGGCAATATCATATAAATTGAAAACATCTTCTATTTCCTCTACACTAATATTTTCTACTTTCATTTTCATATGCTTAAATTATAAAACCAGCAGTCCGTGGTTACGCAAACCAGTTATTTGCTTCGAATACCAAAACAGCTCAAAATCTTCTAAGCGTGTTTCATAATTCTTTTTCAACTGACCGTAACTTAAAGGCTTATTTTCAGGCTTTAATTGCTCTAACATAGATAGCAACCATTCTCCATTATCTTTATCCACGGTTATTTCATACACATCAGAATTGGTATGAAAACGGAATTCTAATTGCTGCCAGGTCATTCCTTTTTTCTTCTTTACCCTTTCGGCAGTAATAGGCATAGAACCTATCCAGGCAATTTTTGCGGTTGATTTTGTACTTAATACCTGCTCTTGTTGTAAGCAATTATAAATGTAATCTGCGGATATGTTTGATGGCGGAATTTTAAAGTCGAACCACTCTTGCAAGCTCATATCAAAACCGATACCATGCATAAAGTTGAAGAGCGATTTCTTTAACCCGAAACTGAACTTACTATGATCTACTCCTGTTCTATCCTTAAAATCAATATCATTGTTGGCAAAAGTGATGTTTTTTAAATCTGGCATAACTCCGTATTCCTCTGGATGTAATCCAACGGGACTATGAGCTGTTAATGCAAACTGATGCCAAAAACCAGATTGAATAATACCCAATTCAAACAACTGACGCACCATTTCTAAACTATCAACTGTTTCTTGAACAGTCTGTGTTGGGTAGCCGTACATTAAATAGGAATGCACCATAATGTTGGCTTCGGTAAAATTGCGTGTTACTTGAGCTACTTGTTCTACCGTTACACCTTTATCAATAAGTTTTAACAATCGGTCAGATGCTACTTCCAATCCTCCAGAAACCGCGATACAACCCGATGCTTTCAATAAAAAACATAAATCTTGGGTAAAGTTTTTCTCAAATCTGATATTCGTCCACCAGGTAATGGTCAGGTTTCTTTTTAATACTTCTAGCGCAAAAGCTTTCATCAATGATGGCGGTGCGGCTTCATCCACAAAATGGAAACCTGATTCCCCTGTTTGCTCCATTAAGGTTTCTACGCGATCAACCAAAAGACTAGCGGCTACAGGTTCATATATTTTTATATAATCTAATGAGATATCACAAAATGTACATTTCCCCCAATAGCAACCATGAGCCATGGTCAATTTATTCCAACGGCCGTCACTCCATAAACTGTGCATGGGATTGGCAATTTCAATAACCGAAATATAGTTGGTTAATTGCAGGTCAGCATAATCTGGCGTACCCACATCTTGTTGTTTGTAATCTTGCCTTAAACTATCGTTTTTATAAACAACTTTGCCATCCTCTAAAATAAAAGCACGTTTTAACTCCCCTTCTCCATTGACCACATATTCATGTACCAATTCTAAAGGAAGCTCACCATCGTCTAACGTAATAAAATCAAAGAACTCAAATACACGAACATCGGTTAGGCTGCGCAATTCTGTATTTGGAAATCCGCCACCCATGGCAATTTTTACATCAGGATAATTTGCTTTTATAAATTGCGAACAACGAAAAGCACTATATAAATTACCCGGAAAAGGAACCGAAAAGCACACCAATTTAGGTTCCTCTTCTTCCAATTGTTCTTTTAAAATGGCTAATGTTAATTCATCAATAAAAGTAGGTTTTTCTTTAAGATGATTATAAAGCTCATCGAATGAATTAGCACTGCGTCCCAATCGTTCAGCATACCTACTGAATCCAAAATTTGGGTCTATACATTCTACTATAAAATCCGATAAATCTTCAAGGTACAAGGTCGCCAAATGTTTGGCTTTATCTTGCATACCCATAGTACCAAAAGCCCATTCCAAATCATCTAACTGCTGAAAACGAGAAGCTTGTGGTAAAAAATTATCAGTACATAACTGCCTTGCCAAGGTGTCATTTTTTCCTTGTAAAAAAAGAATGACAGCATCTAGTGTTTTCAAATAATCCTTACGAAGGGCATAAATTCTTTGGCAATTTTCAGTCACTATGGCATCCGACGAAAAAGCCATATCAAAAAGTTGCTGAAATGTATTTTTATTGAAAAGTTCTAGAATCACCTCAATTCCTAAATCGGACTGAAAAGAAGAAATATCCTTTGTATTCAAAAAACCTTTAATGTAAGCCGTTGCCGGATACGGAGTGTTTAATTGAGTAAAGGGAGGAGTTATTAAAAGAAGGTCTTTCACAAAGTTATTTTAAAACTATGCTGCAAAGATAATGGTTACCTCATTCATTATTCAATATCTCATGTACCGCTTGTTGCTATGCTGTTTAATTTTTTGCTACTTTTTGCAAACTTCTGGATAGTACGGTAATTTTCTGCACGATCTGACAAAAACGAAAAGAACTTTTTTTCAATGCTTATTATAATAGCATCTGGTGTTTTATTTATGGTAAGAATAGAATCCGAAAATTTTCGTTCAAACTGAACCTTTAATGTATTCTCTGTACTCTCAATGATTTCTAAATCCAATAATGGGTTTTTAATCATTTCGTAAAATTGGTCCCAGTTTTCTTTACTGTACTCTAATTCCAACGTATGTTTAGATTCTAAAAAATCTTCGTAAGAAATCTCATTAAACTTTTCATAGTCAAAAAGGTGCCAAAAAGTAACACCAAATGCTCCCACAAATCCTACAACCACTAAAAAAATCCAATCATCGAAATTAAATTGAGTACTTAATATTCCAAAAGCCAAGCAAAACGGAAAAACATAAGCATTTTTAATAAAAACTTGGTGGATTTGTTTCGCATAACAGAGCACTAATTAAATGATTTACACCAATATAAAGAAAAATTATTCATTATTCAATATCTCGCGCACCGCCTGCTGATATGCTCTTGGATTATTAGCTTTCTTTATTTTTTTGAATGATTTATGCGGATTAGAAGTTGAAAGCGCAAAGTATTCCCAAAAACCACGCATTTTCATTTTTATAGGTGTTGGCCCTGATAATGCTTCATCATATTGTTGATAGATGGTGTCATGAAATTCTGAAAATATCTTCCAGCGGTCTTTTGGGTACTCGGTCGTATTGTTTTTAATCATACTTGGCAGAAATGGGTCTGCAATTAAGCCTCTTCCCATCATAAAGTTTTCAATTGTTGGGAAGCGCTCTTTCATTTCCTGAAACTTCGCTACTGTAGTAATATCACCGTTATAATATAATATATGTTTAGTACTATCAACACACTTCTGAAAAGCATCAAGGTCTACTCCGCCCTTATACAACTGCTTTCCAATACGGGCGTGAATAGCAATATTCTTTAACGGATATTTATCTAGAATAGGGAAAACATCTAATATCTCTTCTGCATTTTCATATCCCATTCTCATTTTCATGGAAACCACCACATCAGTTTCTTCGTGCGTTCGTTTTAAAATATGGTCTATTTTCTCGGGATTACAAATGAGTCCGCTACCCATACCTTGTTTAGTCACCATGGGGTAAGGGCAACCTAAATTCCAATTCAGCTCTTTATAGCCTAAACTCTGAATATATTTTACCACAAACAGGAATTCATCGGCATCGCCAGTCATTACCTGTGGTATTACTTCTAAGGTGGTGTTGTTCTCAGGTTGTAAATCTTTCTGATAAGAATTCTTAATCACCATTTTACCGTTTAAACGAATGTATGGCGCATAGAAGGTATCGATACCTCCAAAATATTTATGGAATGCATTGCGGAATCTAAAATCGGTAAAACCCTGTAATGGGGATGATAATAAGGTAACTGACATGTATATATTACTGCGTTAGGTGCAAACCTTTCAGTTTTGCAACAACAGATTCTACTGCAAAAATAGCGCCTTCCATGTAACCAGAGTGATGTTTTGAGGTTTCTGCACCAGAAATAAACAGTTTATTATCAAATAATGGTTCTTGATATAATGCATGACCGCCATTTTGATGCGGAAATAAGTTATCTGCTTGTCTATCAGATTTGGTGAATTCTTCTTGACACCAAGCCGTTTCATGATACGATTCATATTGCAAAGCCTCTTCCCCGAAAACCATTTTCAATTGCGCTTCAATCTTCTCTATGCGTTGTTCTTTGGTAAAACGCGCACAGCTACCAGAAGCAAAACCGACCAAGGCATATGACTCATTTTCTAAATTAGATTGATCGTAGAATTCGGTCAAAGGTCCCACATTACTAAATATCGTACCCGACTTACCTTGCGCTCTCCAAAATGGCTTTTTATACGTTAGGGCAACTTTTATGGAGTCTTGCATCCAAGTATGGGTCTGTTCTGCCAATGCAATCCAATCATTTGGTAACTCTGGCGTAAATGTTATTTGATCTATTAACGTTGCAGGGGGCAATGTAGTGATCACTATATCTGCATTTAATGTGCGAGAATTGGTTTTCACTTCAACTTCATTGTCAATCACATTTATTTCATTGACCTCTTTATTTAAAAAGATAGTATTTGGCATCAGTTTAATAGCTATTGAATGGAGTAAATCAATAGTTCCGTTTTTAAATCGGTAACTAGGGCTGTCATTTGGAACAGCTATTTCTTGGGGTGGCACATTTGAAAATGTTTGAAAATAAGAGATACCTGTCATAAATTGTTCGAAGTACGGAACTTTAAATTCCTCAATAACATCAGCTAAATGGTAATGAGCTTGGTTAAACCAAGTAGCACCCATTTCAACTTTAGCGTTCCCCGAATGCAAGGTGTGTATTCTACCACCTATTCTATCCCTTGCCTCTAATACTTTGACTTCAAAACCAAGTTCTTGCAAACGATACGCGGCTAATAACCCCGTTAATCCTGCGCCGATAATAACTACCGATGTATTCATGATATAAAGTTATTCTTATTAAAAATGTATTATAAAATAACCATTGCCAACTTTATTGAATTTTTAAATCTACTGTCCGTTCGGGTGATTTTGTTCCCTTTTCAGGAGTAAAAATCGTATCGAGAACCTTTTATTCAAATAGGTTCTCGATACACTTAATTTTTCAATGAAAATATTGTAAAATAAAGCACTCGAACTAACGCTTTTACTTTTACACTCATTCCGAAAAACAACGTTAAAGCTTTGATTGCAGTACGCTCACTGTAACCAATAACTGACCAATATGCCTCTGGCTATGCTCCGCTGCGTGAAATAAGAGACCGATTACGGTAGTTGGTAATTTCTTTCTACCCACCGTTCTTTTTTCGGTAAGTGAAGATTCTGGTAACGTTTTAAAATATGCTAAAGCTTCCGCTACTTTAGTTGAAAACTGCTCTTGTAAATCAGCTACTTCAGTAGTTAAATTAAAAGAACCTTCTGTTTTCAGAAACTGGAATTGCTCCTCTGATAGCGATTCATCTTTGGAATAGGTCAACATTCTGTCTAAAACGCCTGTAATATGATTCATATGAAAACCAACAGAAGCCCTACCAGCGGCTTTAGCCCAAAGTAATTCTTTTGGGAAATCTGTAGTATACTTTTTAAGTTCTCTTTCAGACTGTAATAAGGCATGTGCTGCTGGCTGCAACAAATCTGGAACGCCCTGAACAGGTCCACTTAACCAAAATTCATATTCTTCATTTTCCATAATCTATCTTCCTGAATAATTCTATTCTTAAAGTCTCTCTTGTATAACGGAACTTACCACATAAAAAAGAATAATTAAAGGAATTGCCATAAATTTCATGGTAACGATAAGTACAAGGCTTATAATCAAAAAGATATAACGCATAGCATTATCCTTAAAGCTTGTATTCTTGAATTTCAATGCGAACAATGGTAAGTTGGCATTTAGCAAATAAGCACTTACCAATGTTAGGATAACCAAGAACCATTGGTTCAATATAATTCCGTTTAAGAATTCATTATTTTGATACATTAAAATAAGCGGCAACGAAAGTATCAATAAAGCATTAGCAGGAGTTGGCAAACCAATAAAAGAAGAAGTCTGATTTTCATCGATGTTGAATTTCGCCAATCTATATCCAGAAGCCATGGTAACTACAAATCCAAAAAATGGCAATAGGTGGACCAACTTCAATTCTTCAGAACTTAGAAAAAAATGAGACCCATCTCCCCATCCGCTTGTTTGCGACATTGCCAATAATTGGAACATTACAATCCCTGGCACTAAACCGCTAGTAATCATATCCGCCAGAGAGTCTAACTGCAAACCTAATTCGCTTTTCACATCAAGAACACGCGCTGCCAATCCGTCGAAAAAATCAAAGAATATACCTAAAGCCACAAAAATAGCGGCAATCTCCAATTTGTTCAGTACAGCAAAAACTGTTGCCACACATCCACAAAAAACGTTTAATAGGGTAATAAAATTAGGTATATGTTTTTTCATAATAACTTAAATAATATCAAAAAAAGCGAACGTAAATATAGCCTTTCACCAATAATTGCTCTAAAATAATACAATTAAATGGTGCTTTGGATAATCGTATTAAAAATACAGATCGAAGGCCTGACCGCATTGGGTCAACACATTCGGATTTATAAAAAATCAACGACATAATTATCAGATTTACTATGAGTTATGCTGTTTTCTTTAAATTATAAGCTAACTTTTACATCAACATTTCAAAAATTGAAAATTCTACAAACCATCCTATGTATGCATTAGGATGGTTTGTAGACTAATTAGATTTAGGTCATGTCCTATTAAAAACATAAACTAAAAAATAAAATTTCATATCAAAATTAAATAATTCTAACCATTAAATACATTGTCAAAAAATGAAGATCAAAAAGGTTTTAGTAGCCAATAGAAGTGAAATAGCAATTCGTGTATTACGCGCCTGTACGGAGCTGAACATTAAAACAGTTGCCATTTATACTTATGAAGACCGCTATTCTCAACACCGGAACAAAGCCGATGAATCTTACCAAATAGGGGAAGACCATCAGCCATTAAAACCTTACTTGGACATTCCGCAGATCATAGCTTTGGCAAAGGCTAAAAATGTAGATGCCATACACCCAGGTTACGGCTTCTTATCTGAAAACTCTGAATTTGCAAGACAATGTGCTGCCAACGATATCATATTCATAGGTCCTGATCCAAAAGTGATGGATGCTTTAGGCGATAAAATAACTGCCAAAAAAGTTGCCGTAAAATGCAACGTACCCATCATTGAGAGCAACAAGAAAAAATTGACTTCTTTAAAAGTTGCCTTGACAGAAGCTGCACTTATTGGATATCCAATAATGTTAAAAGCTGCCTCTGGTGGTGGCGGTCGTGGTATGCGAATCATAAGAAAAGATGAAGATCTAGAAATGAATTTTGATTCTGCCCGTAACGAAGCACTAAATGCTTTTGGCGATGACACCATGTTCCTTGAAAAATATGTAGAAGACCCTAAACATATAGAGGTACAGATCGTAGCCGATAACCACGGTAATATTCGCCATTTGCATGAACGCGATTGCTCGGTTCAACGGCGCCACCAGAAAGTGACAGAAATTGCGCCTTCACATAATGTTAGTGAAAAAGTAAAACAAGATCTTTACAAATATGCCGTTGACATTGCCAAAGAGGTAAACTATAACAATATTGGTACGGTGGAGTTTTTAGTTGACCCTAATGACAACATTTACTTTATTGAAGTAAACCCAAGAATACAAGTAGAACATACGGTTACAGAAATGGTTACCGGTATTGACTTGGTAAAAACACAAATATTTGTTGCTGGCAATTACAAATTAGATAGTAAACAAATTAAAATATATGGTCAAGAAACCATTGCCACTTATGGCTTTGCATTACAATGTAGATTAACGACCGAAGATCCAGGTAACAATTTTACTCCCGATTACGGTACGGTAACCACCTACAGAAGTGCCTCTGGTATGGGAATTCGTTTAGATGCCGGTAGTATTTATCAAGGGTACCAGGTAAGTCCATTTTTTGACTCCATGTTGGTAAAAGTATCGTCTCACGGTAGAACTTTAGATGGCGCTACCCGTAAAATGGTACGTGCACTAAAGGAATTTAGAATTAGAGGTGTTGAAACCAATATTCATTTCCTTCAGAACGTCATTCAGCATCCTTCTTTTAAGGATGGTAAGGTTACGGTAAACTTTATACAGAACACTCCTGCCCTATTTGATATAAAACTATCTCAAGACAGGACCTCTAAGGTGGTGAACTTTTTGGCAGAGGTAATTGTCAATGGTAATTCTGACGTTAAATATATAGACGAAAACAAAGTCTTTAGAAATGCGAAGGTTCCAAAATTCAATCCGCTAGAAGCTCATCCAAAGGGAACAAAAGATATGCTGACCGAAATGGGTCCCGAGAAATTTTGTGCTTGGTTGATGGATGAAAAGAAGATTCATTATACGGATACTACGATGAGAGATGCCCATCAATCTTTATTGGCAACAAGAATGCGTACGTATGATATGTTGCGCGTTGCGGAGAGTTATGCCAAAAATCACCCAAACACCTTTAGTATGGAAGTTTGGGGCGGCGCTACTTTTGATGTGAGTATGCGATTCTTGCACGAAAGTCCGTGGACTAGATTACGGGAACTTAGAAAAGCAATACCTAATATCTTGTTTCAAATGCTTCTTCGTGGTTCTAACGGAGTAGGTTACAAAGCATACCCTGACAATTTGATTGAAAAATTCGTTGAAAAATCATGGGAGAACGGTGTAGATATCTTTAGAATTTTTGACTCGCTGAACTGGGTAAAAGCAATGGAACCTAGTATTAGCTATGTCCGTAATAAAACTGGCGGTATTGCAGAAGCAGCCTTAAGTTATACAGGTGATATTCTAGATGTAAATGAAACCAAATACAATCTAAAATATTATACAGAGCTTGCCAAAGACTTAGAAAATGCCGGTGCACATATGATTGCCATTAAAGATATGGCGGGACTTTTAAAGCCCTACGCCGCTACAGAATTGATAAGCGCATTAAAAGACACGGTAAAGCTACCTATTCATTTACATACGCATGATACTTCTTCTTTACAAACAACTACCTACTTAAAAGCAATTGAAGCAGGCGTTGATGTTGTTGATGTAGCATTGGGCGGATTATCTGGATTAACATCGCAGCCCAACTTTAATTCTGTAGTAGAGATGATGAAGGGTCAGCCAAGGGCAAATGAGTTCGATATGCCGAAGCTGAATCAATTTTCTAACTACTGGGAAGATACAAGAGAGTTGTACTACCCCTTTGAATCCGGATTAAAATCTGGTACCGCAGAAGTATATGAGCATGAAATTCCGGGTGGGCAGTATTCCAATCTGCGTCCGCAAGCAACCGCATTGGGTCTTGGTGATAGATTTGATGAAGTAAAGAAAATGTATGCCGATGTCAACAAGCTTTTTGGAAACCTGATTAAAGTAACGCCAAGCTCAAAAGTCGTTGGCGACATGGCCATATTTTTGGTTACGAATGAACTTACTACAGAAGATGTCATGACGCGTGGAGAGGAAATATCGTTCCCAGATTCAGTAATTAGTTTCTTCATGGGAGATTTAGGTCAGCCCGTTGGCGGATTTCCTAAAAAGCTTCAAAAAATCATACTAAAAAATAAGAAGCCATACACGAACAGACCAAATGCACATTTAGCACCAACAGATTTTGATAAGGATTTCAAAGCCTTTAAAAAGAAGTTTCAAAAAGGGTTTACACGTGCTATAGAAATGGAAGATTTTCTTTCCTACACCCTATACCCTAAAGTGTTTGAACAAGCACATGAGAATTATAAGCTATACGGAAATTTAGCTTTGGTACCCACCAAATATTTCTTCTACGGCATGAAATTACGTGAAGAAACCTTAATAGAATTAGAGCCTGGCAAAACCGTAATAATAAGGTTACTTTCTGTAGGTATACCGAATGAGTTAGGTATGAGAACCGTATTCTTTCAGGTAAACGGTGAAAATAGATTCGTTGATGTTTTAGACACCTCTTTAAACCTTAAAATTGAAGAAAACGAAAAAATAGACCCAGCAAACGATGATCAGATCGGTGCACCGTTACAAGGGTCTTTGTACAAGGTTTTGATCAAAAAAGGGCAAGAAGTAAAAGAGAACGATCCTTTATTCGTTATTGAAGCCATGAAAATGGAAACTACGGTAACCGCCTTCAAAGCCGGTAAGGTAACATCCATTAGTTTAAAAGAAGGTAGTATGGTAAAGCAAGATGATTTGGTCGTTACAATTGAATAGCAATTAAAATGTTCATAATGTATTTTAAAAAGCCACCTCTAGTGGTGGCTTTTATATTTCTAAAAACGAGCACTTTAAATAAATAGTTAATTGAGAAAAATTTAAAAAACCCAACCTGCTTCAATTCTGTTATTATTTGCATCTTTGCAGTTGCTATGAACTAGTAAAGGTATGTTCAGAAAAATCACATTTCTTTTAGTCCTCCTTTTTACTGCATTCTTGGGTCACGCTCAAAATGCACAACTATCACCATTATCAAAAATTAGTTTGCTTACCGTTGGTACAGGTGAAGATTTAGCTGCCAAATTTGGACATAGCGCCATTCGTTTACAAGACCCTACCTTAGGTATTGATGAAGTATATGGATACGGAACTTATGATTTTGAAGATCCTAATTTCTACCTGAATTTTACTCGTGGTAAATTATCCTACACCATTTCTAGAATTCCGTTCAAATATTTTGAATATTCATACCAACAAGAAAAACGTTGGGTTAAGGAACAAGAGTTGAATGTCAATTTAGAACAGCGCAACAGTATTGTAACCTTTTTAGAGCATAATTTGCTACCCGAGAACAAGAAGTATAAATATGACTTTTTATTCGATAATTGTGCCACCAGAATACCAACGGTATTTGAAAAAACCTTTGGTGACTCCTTCAAATTCGATTACAACTACCTAGAAGAGCAAATGACATTTAGAGAGTTGATACGCTTAAAATTGAATCCGAATTCTTGGTCCAATTTCGGTATTGACCTTGCGCTAGGTTCCGTAATTGATAGAGAAGCATCGCCATATGAGCATTTGTTCCTGCCCATTTACGTGTATGAGCAAATGAAACACACCACTTTAAATGGCAAACCTATAGTTAAAAAAGAGACGGTAATATTAGATATACCAGAGCAAGAAGACAGGTCACCCCTATTTTTGACCCCTTTGTTTTGGCTTAGTATAATATTGGTGCTAGTCTGCTACATAACGTATACGGATTATAAAAATCTCCGCAGAAATAAATGGTTAGACTTTGGACTATTTGCAGTGACCGGACTTGCAGGTGTTCTTATTTTGTTCCTATGGTTTGCTACAGATCACTTAGCCACCAAAGCCAACTTTAATTCCCTTTGGGCATTTGCTCCCAATATAATAATCGCATTTATAGTAATCAAAAAACAGCTTCCGTCATGGATGATCACTTACATCATATTTTTGACCATATTACTAGGCATCACCTGTATGATTTGGATGTTTAAAATTCAAGTGTTTTCCATATTATTAATCATCGTATTACTAGCATTAGCTATACGCTACGTTTACCTTATCTATTATTTTAAGAGTAAACAACTAGGTAAAAAATAAAAACAAGTTACTTTACATGAATCTACTTACCGTTGAAAACATTTCTAAATCCTATGGCGAACATGTTCTTTTTGAAAACCTCTCTTTTGGTATCAACAAAGACCAAAAAATTGCCTTGATCGCTAAAAACGGTACAGGAAAAACATCTATTCTTAATATACTTTCAGGAGCTGACACTCCAGATTCTGGTCAGGTGAACTACCGTAAATCTACCCGTGTATCCTTTTTGGCTCAAGAGCCGGTAATGGATCCTAAACTAACCGTTGAAGAAACTATTTTTGCGTCTGATAATGAGGTATTACAAGTCATTAAGAACTATGAAAAGGCACTTTTAAATATAGAAGAGGCAGATGCCTACCAAAAAGCATTTGAGGCAATGGACCGTTTTGAAGCTTGGGATTTTGAAACACAGTACAAGCAGATTCTATCTAAATTAAAGTTAGATGATTTAAACGCTAAGGTCGGTAAATTATCAGGCGGACAAAAAAAGCGTTTGGCTTTAGCAAATGCGCTAATTAACAAACCAGACCTTTTAGTACTAGATGAGCCTACCAACCATTTAGATCTAGAAATGATCGAATGGTTAGAAGAGTTTTTTGCGAAAGAAAACATGACCTTGTTTATGGTAACGCACGACCGTTACTTTTTAGAGCGTGTATGCAATGAAATTATAGAATTAGAAAACGGAAAACTTTATCCGTATAAAGGAAACTATTCTTATTACTTAGAAAAGAAAGAAGCCCGTTTAGAGCAAGAGGCTACTGAGCAACATAAAACAGAGTTACTATTTAAAAAGGAGTTAGATTGGATGCGTAGGCAACCAAAAGCACGTACTACCAAGTCTAAGTCTAGAATAGATGATTTCGCCGTAATAAAAGATAAAGCAAGTCAACGTAGAAAAGACCATCAAGTTCAGTTAGAATTGAATATGGAACGTATGGGAAGTAAAATTCTTGAACTACACAAGATTTCAAAATCTTTCCCAAACAAACCGATCCTTGATAGGTTTGAATATGTTTTTCAGAAAGGAGAACGTATTGGTATCATAGGAAAGAATGGTACCGGTAAATCTACATTCTTAAATATATTAAGTGGACGCGACCAACCGGACAGCGGTAAAGTGGTTGTGGGTGAAACCATTAAATTTGGGTATTACACACAAAAGGGTATTGAAATAAAGGAAGGGCAAAAAGTAATCGATGTTATACGTGAATTCGGAGATTACATTCCACTAATGAAAGGCAGGCAGATTTCTGCACAGCAGTTATTGGAGCGTTTTCTATTTGATAGAAAAAAGCAATATGACTTTGTAGATAAGTTAAGTGGTGGTGAGCGTAAACGATTATACCTTTGTACCATATTGATACAGAATCCGAATTTCTTAATATTGGATGAGCCTACCAATGATTTGGATATTGTAACGCTGAACGTATTGGAAAGTTTTTTAATGGATTTCCAAGGGTGTTTAATGGTGGTTTCTCACGACCGTTACTTTATGGATAAGATCGTAGATCACCTATTTGTATTTAGAGGTAATGCGGTTGTAGAGGATTTTCCTGGTAATTATTCTGACTACAGAGCATATGAAGACAGTCAGATTTTAGAGAAAAGAGAACAAAAAGAAACACAAACCACTACCAAGACCAATTGGAAAGAACCAGATGCTTCGCCAAAAATCTCTTATGCAGAACAGCAAGAGTACAAGAAGTTAGAAAGAGAGATTCAGAAATTGGAAAAATCTAAAGTAGCACTACAGGAGAAATTCACTGATAGTTCTTTAAATGGTGAGGATATTAAGAATCTTTCTATTGAACTTAAAGAGATTACAGACGCTATAGACACCAAAACAGAACGTTGGTTTGAGCTTTCTGCGTTAATGGAAAATTAACCCTGATTATAGCATACATATTTCACTTTTTTTAGATTCATAAAAATAGTAGACGAATGATTTTTACCATTCGTCTATAGTTAAATGACGCCCAACGACCAGCGGCAAAATATGTTTGGGCCCGTCTGTACTTTAGCAGTGTAAAACAACTGTTATGAAATCAATTATTCTTTTAACCGCTCTTTTCTTCTCTACTTTCTTAGTACAAGCGCAAGCTAACAACGAGAATGTTTCCGTAGAAATAGAAACTGCACAAGTAGAGCTGGTTCAGACTATTGAAAATAATGATATCGTTGTTCCTACAATTGAAACTGAAAACACCATTGAGGTTGCTAGATTGTACAAAAACAAAAACAACAGAATTATCAAGGCTTTAAAATTCTCAACAAAATTGAACAGAGCTAAACTTTCTTAACACAACAATTCAAGTTCAAGTTCAAAATCAAATACAAACTCAAAAATCAAATTCAAATTCAAATAACTGTTCATCCGTATACCATACACTCTATCCATTGCTAGCTTATCCCAAAAACTAAAGCAGTAACACCAGTACTTACGGTTATTGCACGTACTGCCGCATACTGAATCTGATTGATTATTCATCTTCCTTAAAATTGATAAACGAAGCCTATTTACCATTCGTCTATAGTTAAATGACGCCCAACGACCGGCGGCAAAATATATTTGGGCTTGCCTGTACTTTAGCAGTGTAAAACAACTGTTATGAAATCAATTATTCTTTTAACCGCTCTTTTCTTCTCTTCTTTCTTAGTACAAGCGCAAGCTAACAACGAGAATGTTTCCGTAGAAATAGAAACTGCACAAGTAGAGCTGGTTCAGACTATTGAAAATAATGATATCGTTGTTCCTACAATTGAAACTGAAAACACCATTGAGGTTGCTAGATTGTACAAAAACAAAAACAACAGAATTATCAAAGCTTTAAAATTCTCAACAAAATTGAACAGAGCTAAACTTTCTTAACACAACAATTCAAGTTCAAATCCATACTCAAATTCAAAAATTAAACTTAAGTTCAATGACAATCTTTACTTTTGAAGAAATTTGAAAAAGTAACTAGTGTTTCGTTCTATATCCTATATTAAATTTCTTCTTACTTCTAACAATCAGCACGGAATTCATTCTCCTTTTGTGTATGATTATATTACCAAATGTCTTTATGTAAAACAAGAATTGAAGCTACCGGTAACCCTAAAAGTCCTTGTTAAGAGTTTAGAATACTTTAAGTACGAGTCCATTTTTCTTGTGGGCGATTATAAAAAATCTAAAGAGATTATTAAAAAACATTGCCCGAAGATAGCTTTCGTTGAAAACAATGCAGACGTTATTCTTTCAAATATCAATGACCTAAAAAACAGCAATCTAGACCTCAGTAATTTACCTAACGACTGTATGCTTCTTGTAGACGAAATACATCAACACAAAGATAATGTAGAAAGCTGGAAAAATCTTAAAACAGAAGATAACGTTAGGGTTACCATAGATATGTTTTATTGTGGCGCCATATTCTTTAGAAAAGAACAAGTAAAGGAACATTTTAAAATACGGATATAAACCAGTAATTTTAGACTAAAGCAAATTTTAATGAGCAGTAATACTATATACATTACCCTTGGTGTCGTTTTCGCTATCTACTTAGCCATTCGCATTAGCAGTAAAGGAAAATCTAAAGACCGAAAATCAAGAAAATTCATGGGTGATTATGAAAGAAAAAATAAGGGTAACAAGGATTAAAAGCTAAGCTATTATTTAAAATATCAATATCAACCCCAGTTTAATCTTTACTTCTTACTAACACTCATTTTCAATGAATATATATACTAAAACAGGTGATGATGGCACAACTGGACTTTTTGGTGGCACGCGTGTACCAAAACATCACATTCGTATTGACAGTTATGGCACAATAGATGAGCTAAATTCTTGGATTGGACTCATAAGAGATCAAGATATTGACCCTATTTACCAGCACCAGCTTATTGCTATACAAGAACATTTGTTTACCGTTGGCGCTATTTTAGCTACCAATCCAGAAAAAGAATTGTTAAAGAATGGTACCGAGCGTTTAAAAATAACGAAAGTAGGTACTACTGAAATCAACTTCTTAGAGGAAGCTATAGACCAAATGGATTCGCAATTACCGCCAATGACCCATTTTATTCTACCAGGCGGACACACCACAGTGTCATACTGTCATATTGCCCGTACAGTATGTAGAAGGGCGGAGCGCATATCAACTTTATTACACCAAAATGAGCCATTTGATAAAAATGTGCTATCTTTTATAAATAGGCTTTCAGATTATCTGTTTGTATTGGCACGAAAATTGTCATATGATTTACAAACAAATGAAATAAAATGGGTTCCTAAAAAAAAGGACTAATAAATCCGTAATTTATTCGTTATCAATTAACAAATGCAAAAAAACATATAGATACTACGAAATTTATTGTTAATTTCTTTGCTGTCTCAATTTAAAAATTACTTTTGCAAAAAATTAAAATCAAACAATTACTATGTATTGGACATTAGAATTAGCATCTTATTTAAGTGATGCACCTTGGCCGGCAAGTAAAGATGAGTTAATAGATTACTCCATCAGAACTGGAGCCCCTCTTGAAGTTGTAGAAAATTTACAATCTATGGAAGAAGAAGGTGGCGAAATATATGAATCTATCGAAGAGATCTGGCCTGACTATCCAACGGAAGAAGACTACCTCTGGAACGAGGACGAATATTAATATTCGATATCATAATAACTAGTAAAAAGTCTCTTCGGAGGCTTTTTTTTTATGTAATTTTGACAGGTTCATAGGTAATTTGGTTGAAAAATTAAGACTGGAATACCTTTTGCTCTCTAATAGCATCGATTATAATTGTCGATTATAAAATATTTCGAAAGCGATTCTTACTAATAAATTAGCCAGAAAAGCTTCAATTTTAACAGATTAAGATATATGAGTTTCATTAATTCCATCCTAAAGGCATTCGTTGGTGATAAATCACAAAAAGATGTAAAAGAATTGCAGCCTTTAGTAGACCAAATAAAATCGTTCGAATCTAAGTTAGAAAGCCTTAGCCATGATGAGCTCAGGCAGAAAACAATAGAATTTAAAGAGGCTATCCAAGAATCTATTAAAGAAAAAACCGATCAAATCAATGCTTTAGAGGAAGAGGTAAAAAACTCTACCGATATTGACAAAAATGAAGATTTATATACCGAAATAGATAAGCTTAAAGAAGAATCCTATACAATTTCTGAAGAGACTTTAAATAAAATTCTACCGGAGGCTTTTGCAGTGGTTAAAGAAACCGCCAAGCGTTTTGCCAATAACCCAACATTAGAAGTAACTGCCTCTGAATATGACAGAACCTTGTCAGGTACTAAAGAATATGTCACTTTAGATGGAACCAATGCAATTTGGAAAAATTCTTGGGATGCCGCAGGTAAAGAAGTTACCTGGGATATGGTACATTATGATGTACAACTTATTGGCGGCATAGCCATGCACCAGGGAAAAATTGCAGAGATGCAAACAGGTGAAGGTAAAACCCTAGTTGCAACCCTACCGTTATATTTAAACGCATTAAGCGGTAAAGGTGCACATTTAGTAACCGTTAATGATTATTTGGCAAAAAGAGATAGTGCTTGGATGGCTCCTATATTTCAATTTCATGGATTATCTGTAGATTGTATAGATTACCATAGGCCAAACTCTGATGGTAGACGTGCAGCCTACAATGCGGATATTACCTATGGAACGAACAATGAATTCGGGTTCGACTACCTAAGGGATAATATGGCGCACACACCTAAAGATTTGGTACAACGTCCACATAATTATGCCATGGTAGATGAGGTCGATTCAGTTTTGGTAGATGACGCCCGTACTCCTTTAATTATATCTGGACCAGTGCCAGAAGGAGACCGTCATGAGTTCAATGAACTAAAACCAAAGGTTGACGAAATTGTTAGAAAGCAACGCCAGCATTTAACGGGAGTTTTAGCAGAGGCTAAAAAATTAATTTCAGAAGGTGACACCAAAGAAGGTGGTTTCTTATTATTAAGAGTATACAGAGGTTTACCCAAAAACAAAGCTTTAATTAAGTTCTTAAGTGAAGAAGGGGTAAAACAATTACTTCAAAAAACAGAAAATTTCTACATGCAAGATAACAACAGGGAAATGCCGGTTGTTGATGAAGACTTACTGTTTGTAATTGATGAAAAGAACAACCAAATAGAGCTGACCGACAAAGGGGTCAATTATATTTCTGGTGAGCAGGATAGAGATTTCTTCGTAATGCCGGATATTGGTGGCGAGATTGCCAAGATTGAAAATCAAAATCTTGAAATTGAAAAAGAAGCAGAATTAAAAGAAGAGCTTTTTAAAGATTTCACTATTAAGAGTGAGCGCATACACACTATGAGCCAATTACTTAAGGCATACACGTTATTTGAAAAAGATACCGAGTATGTGGTAATGGACAATAAGGTAATGATCGTAGATGAACAGACCGGTCGTATAATGGACGGTCGTAGATACTCTGACGGATTACACCAGGCAATAGAAGCAAAAGAAAATGTAAAGATTGAAGCTTTAACACAGACTTTTGCAACGGTTACCCTGCAGAACTACTTTAGAATGTACAGCAAACTTGCAGGTATGACAGGTACAGCTGTTACCGAAGCCGGTGAATTTTGGGAAATCTACAAGTTAGATGTCATGGAAATCCCCACCAACAGACCTATTGCCAGACAAGATAAAAATGATCTAATCTACAAGACAAAAAGAGAAAAATACAATGCTATTATTGAAGAGGTTACCAAAATTAGTAAGGCAGGAAGACCTGTTTTGATTGGTACAACTTCTGTAGAGATATCTGAATTGTTATCTAAATTACTGAGTGTTCGTAAAGTGCCACATAATGTACTGAACGCAAAACTTCACAAAAAAGAAGCAGATGTTGTTGCTGAGGCAGGTAATGCCGGTATTGTAACCATTGCAACCAACATGGCAGGTCGTGGTACTGATATTAAATTGTCTGATGCTGTTAAGAAAGCAGGCGGATTAGCAATTATTGGTACGGAAAGACATGATTCTCGTCGTGTAGATAGACAATTACGTGGTCGTTCTGGTCGTCAAGGAGACCCAGGAAGTTCACAATTCTATGTTTCATTAGAAGATAACCTAATGCGTTTATTCGGTTCTGACAGAGTTGCTAAGATGATGGATAAAATGGGCTTGGAAGATGGTGAAGTTATTCAGCATAGCATGATGACAAAATCTATTGAACGTGCACAGAAAAAAGTTGAAGAGAACAATTTTGGCGTACGTAAGCGTTTATTGGAGTATGATGATGTTATGAACGCGCAACGTGAAGTTGTATACAAAAGAAGACGCCATGCATTGCAAGGAGAGCGTTTAAAACTAGATATTGCAAATATGGTCTATGATACCTGTGAGGTTATCGTAGAGAGCAATAAGGCTGCCAGTGATTATAAGAATCTAGAATTTGAATTGATCAAATACTTCTCTATCACGGCACCTGTAGATGAAACCGAATTCGGCAAATTGTCTGCCCAAGAAATTACCGGTAAAATTTATAAAGCCGCATATGAGCATTATAATGATAAGATGGAGCGTAATGCCGCTGCAGCTTTCCCAGTAATTAAAAAGGTACATGAAGATAATGCCAATAACTTTGAGCGTATTGTAGTTCCTTTTACCGATGGAATAAAAAGTTTAAATGTTGTTACCAATCTTCAAGAGGCATATGACAGTAACGGTAAGCAATTGATCACAGATTTTGAGAAGAACATTTCTTTGGCCATTATAGATGATTCATGGAAAACACATTTACGTAAAATGGATGAGCTGAAACAATCTGTACAATTAGCGGTTCACGAACAAAAAGATCCTTTATTAATTTATAAGTTCGAAGCATTTGAACTTTTTAAATCAATGATAGAGAAAGTAAACAAAGAGGTAGTCTCTTTCTTGTTTAAAGGTGAATTACCTTCAGAAAATCCTAATGCTATTCAAGAAGAAAGAAATGTTCAGCGTAAAGATAATTTACAGACAACAAAAGAGGAAATTCCTAATAGCGATGAATTGGCGGCACGTAGTAGAGCAGTTAGCCAAAACCAAGCTGAACGCCCTGCAGTTACAGAAACTATAACAAGGGAACAGCCTAAAATTGGAAGAAATGAGCGCGTTACCATTAAAAATATAATGAGCGGTGAAAGTAAAACGGTAAAGTATAAACAAGCAGAACCACTATTACAAGATGGATCATGGGTACTTACCCAAGACTGATATTGTCTAAAAATCAATTCAAAAAAAGGCATCTTTATCAGATGCCTTTTTTTAATGTCTACATATAACCAACTATATGTTAAGTGTATATGTTACATTTATTATCTAATAGTAGATTCCTTTAAAAATCAATTCCAATAGCAATTGATCATATCATTTATATTTTTAACCATTATTTAAGCAAAAAAAATATGTAAATCAGAAAAATAATTGTGGTTTTTATCATACTAAAGTAGAAAAATACTAGTATAATGATAAAAACATAATTAGATTTACAGTACGTAATTCGTATGTTTTCTAGTACATAAATAATTTCTATGCCCGGATTTACCATTGACAACGAACGTCTACAGGATAAAACCAAACTTTTTATAAGGGTAAATTATACCACGAGCATTATTTCCATTCTTTTTGGAGGTTTATGCTATTTCTTTTTGAATATCACCCAAGTAATTCCTTTTGTTCTTGTCGGCTTTGCTATTTTAAATATTATCAATTTACAATACTTCAAGTTTCACAAAAACATCATACCTACTTTTAATTTTTCTTTTATTATAGGCTTAATTACAGCCTTAGCGGTAACAGTTTATAGCGGTGGAATTAACAGTCCGTTTATTTTCATGATTCCTTTAATTGCTTTCGGTGGTTTCATAAATAGTGCAAAATATGGTAGCGTATATTTTAATATCATAACTATTCTTATTCTATTAGTTTTTTCACAGACCATACCTGAATTACGTATTACAGAAAATTTAGTACCTGAAGAATCAAATTCAATTTTTAGTTTGGTTTCCGTTTTACTTGCCGTTTTCATTTTAGGTAATACTTTAGGTAGAACCTTACTAAAAACCTATAATGCCATGTACAATTCAAAACGGGCTTTAGCTATTCAAGTATATGAAAAAGAGAATTTATTAAAAGAAGTTCACCATAGGGTAAAAAATAACCTACAAACAGTTTCTAGTCTTTTAAGCTTACAATCTAAAAACATAGAATCAGGACCTATGAAAGGTCTTTTAAAAGGTACGCAGAATAGGGTTATTGCTATGGCTATGGTACACGAAATGTTATACATGCGTAATGATATCAGCCATATTGAGTACGAGTCTTACGTGCAAGAATTAGGTGATTATTTAATTCGATCCATAAAAGGAAACGACAATAAAGTAGATTTAAAAATTGATATTCCTGATATTAAGCTGGGTATAGATACCGCTATTCCGCTAGGTCTGTTAATTAATGAAACTTTGACGAATGCACTAAAATATGGTATTGAAAGTGATAACGAAGGCGAAATTAGTATAAAACTAAAAAAAGACACTGAACAAAAACATTGTTATATACTAGAAATTGGTGATAACGGAATAGGATTCCCTGAAACCGTTAGTCATAAAAACACAAAGTCTTTAGGACTAAAATTAATACATAACCTAACACGTCAATTAAGAGGAACTATACAACGGGATACTTCTAAAAAAGGAACCAACTACATTATAAAGTTTCGAGAAATTAAACAGCAATTGTTTCCTGTTGCCTAAAGGGCATATCCCTAAAATACCAAATTCATTATTTGAACACTTAAAATTCCTTTGTAATCACCTCAATTTCTGGTGCTTTAGCTATATTTAATGTAACTAACTAAAACCACCACTTTATGTTCCGCAAATTACTGCTTACCACAGCAATGACTTTTTCTGTTTTGCTTTCCGTCAACGCCCAATCATTAGAAGGCGATGGCCCACATTCGCAATTGATTATTAGAGGCGTTATGCTTATTAACGGCAACGGTGCACCACCACAAGGCCCTATTGATATTGTGGTAGAAAACAATATTATTAAAGACGTAAAAGTTGTTGGCTACCCGGGTGTCGCCATTGATGATGCCAAAAGACCTCAATTAAAAGCTGGTGGAAAAGAACTAGATTGTACCGGCATGTATTTAATGCCCGGTTTTATTGATATGCACACACATATTGGCGGTGATGCACAAGGTGCAGACCCTGATTATGTATTTAAACTTTGGATGGCGCATGGGGTTACTACGGTCCGTGAGGTTGCCGGAAGAGGCATTGATGTTACGCTCAACTTAAAACGCAAAAGTGAGAAAAATGAAATCATCGCTCCGCGCATTATATCGTATACTGCCTTTGGACAAACCAGTGCATCATTTAATCCCTTGAACGACATACCTATTTCTACTCCCGAGCAAGCGAGGGAATGGGTACGTGCAAATGCTAAAAAAGGAGCTGATGGTATTAAGTTTTTTGGAGCCGAACGGGAAATTATGGCAGCGGCATTAGAGGAGAATAAGAAATTGGGGTTAGGTTCTGCTTGCCATCATGCACAAATGAGCGTTGCCCGTTGGAATGTTTTACATTCTGCCAGAGCAGGTTTAACCTCTATGGAGCATTGGTACGGTTTACCAGAAGCTTTGTTCAGCAATAGAACAGTACAAGATTTTCCGTTGGACTATAATTACCAAAACGAACAACATCGCTTTGAAAATGCCGGAAAACTATGGGCACAAGCTGCAGAACCGTATTCAGAACATTGGAATAACGTAATGAACGAACTATTGGAACTTGATTTCACCTTGGATCCTACTTTCAACATCTATGAAGCCAGTAGAGATTTACAACGTACTAGAAGAGCAGAATGGCATGAAGATTATACATTACCGTCTTTATGGGAATTTTATCAACCTAGTAAAGTGTCTCATGGATCGTACTGGCATGATTGGGGTACAGAACAAGAAGTCGCTTGGAGAAAAAATTATAAACTTTGGATGACCTTTATCAATGAATATAAAAACAGAGGTGGTAGAGTAACTACAGGCTCAGACTCCGGATTCATTTTTCAATTATATGGTTTCGCTTACATAAGAGAACTGGAGTTAATGCGTGAAGCTGGCTTTCATCCTTTAGAAATTATACAATCTGCAACATTAAAAGGCGCAGAAGCATTAGGTATGGATGATAAATTAGGTTCAGTAACCATTGGTAAATTAGCCGATTTTGTTATTGTTGAGGAAAATCCGCTTCAAAATTTAAAAGTGTTGTATGGTACGGGAGCTATTAAACTTACCGAGGACAACGAGGTGGTTCGGGTTGGTGGTGTAAAATACACCATAAAGGACGGAATCGTCTATGATTCCAAAGCACTACTGGCAGATGTAAAACGCCAAGTAGACGTGGCCAAGGCTAAAAGTAATTATACTATTAAGCAACCTGGCATAAAAAATTAAAACTTACGCTTGTTCACTGGTATTTTAACCGGACGTACTTTTTTTTCGTTTCTTGATGAAGTAAAAGCAATAGTTGCAATAACAATAACTGTTGGTACTATAATTGAAAGTAACATCATAATTTTAAAATTTAAAAAGTGCTTCATTGCACCATTTTATATTGAGCAAAGATTATGCCAACTTAACATAGTTTTTAGTAGCAATAAATGCTAATTCTTTGTTTACCCTTGCATTTTTGTACCTGTACAAACGAGCTACAGACGTTTTATCAGTGATTTCAATCGTTTTTTCGTTGCCAGTATTGCCAAAGCTATCAGCCAAAACAACACCCACTTCAGTAGTGTTAATTTCATCATCTGTTAGGGGAGTTTGTGCCAATGCCAATGCTCCGGCGAAAATGACTATTAGTAAGGTAAATAATGTTTTCATATTGTAATATTGAACAATACAAAAGTACTTTCAGACCAAAAAGTAAACCTCTTCCCCTCGCTGAACTGCGCTAATTTTCGGCTAGTGTAAGAAACTTTGACAAACAGATAAATAGTGCCGACGAATGGTTTTTGGTCTAAAAACACCACACCGATACGGTATGTATTTCATCGGTATTTTTAAATATATGAAATTTACAACACCAAGAAATTACAAGTTAAAAGACTAACTTTTATGTAAAAAAATAGAATTAATCAAAATGAAAAAGTTGAAACTTATTTTTTGTTTCTACCACGTTTACCGTAGTTTTTATCTCCACGGGTTTTGGGTTTACTATATTTCTTTTTAATGATACGCTTATAAGAACCTCCTTGGTTTTCTTTTTTGTTCTTATCAGATTTCTCATGAAAACTTGCCCCACGCTCCTCTTCGTTTATATTAAGCGGATTCTCACGTTCTCTATGCTTAGGTTGCTCGTCAAAAGTAAGTTGCGTGGCAATTTCAACGCCATTAGGTAATGGTAATTCATTTACCTTATATGACATTAAATCTTCTATAGCATCTTTAGCTTCTTCTTCCTTTTCCGTAAATAGTAATATAGAGGTACCCTCTTTCTCTGCCCTACCCGTTCTACCAATTCTGTGCATATAGTTTTCTGGGTACGTTGGTGTATCAAAATTTATGACATGAGATATTTCCTGTAGATCCAATCCACGGGCCATAACGTCGGTAGTTACCAAAATACGGTTCTTACCTTCATCAAACTGATTAATAGAGCGTAGTCTGTAATTTTGCGTTTTGTTAGAGTGAATAATACATATTTCTTCACTAAAAAACTCTGCCAGTTCTTTAAATAATAAATCTGCGCTTCGCTTACTTGATACAAAGACTAGCACCTTATGGTAGGTTTCTACATCCTGTAATAAGTGGACCAACAAATTCACTTTTGTATAAAAGTTAGGTGTAGCGTAACCGTATTGGGTAATATTCTCTAGAGGAGTTCCACTAACCGCAATGGCAATTTTTTGAACGCCCGTAAAGAAATCGGTAATAAATAATTCAATATCATCGGTCATGGTAGCAGAAAACATAATATTCTGTCTCTTATTTGGTAATAGCTCAAAAATATTTACGAGCTGAAACCTGAAACCTAGATCAAGCATAACATCGACCTCATCAATAACAAGCTTCTTCACTTGTTTTAATTGAACCGCTTTGGTCAAAATTAAATCATACAACCTAGCCGGTGTTGCTACCAGAACATCCGTACCCAATGCCAACGCATCTTTTTGGCGTAGCATACTTTTACCACCAAACACACCCAGAACACGAATTCCTGCGTATTTAGCCAGCTTTTCAGCCTCTTCTACCACTTGTACCACCAACTCACGTGTAGGTACAAGAATTATCACTTTAGGATGTATTTCCTTAGAAAACTTAAGCGTATTCAAAATGGGAAGCAGATAAGCGAATGTTTTACCGGTACCTGTTTGTGCTATACCTACAACATCACTACCACTCATTACAATAGGAAAAGCTTTCTCTTGAATGGGAGTAGTATTTTCAAAACCTAAATCCTCAAGTGCTTTTTCTAAGTTTCTAGATATTTTTAAATCGGTAAACAACGGCATAACAATCACTTTTGTATTTCTGGTGCAAAGCTATGCTGATTAGTTGACAAATCACGCATAGTAAGAGATTTATCGGTAATTAAGTCAAAAGTGGCTATGAAAGCTTAAAATAATATAAGGAGTTTAAAGTTAAACCTTTAAAATACGCCTGCTTTTCCCTTTTGTTAAATAAAAGAACAGAACCCATTTACTATACTTACATAGGCAAACCCACCTCAACAAATAATTAAGCTCATAAAATAAAGATTACACATTCTTTTATTACCCTTCTTTTCGCAAAACCTGTAATGGCGGACTATTTAATACCCCTCTACTGTTCATTAATCCGATAGCTAAGACTAGTAAGGTAATACCCGGCAATACCACTAAAAATGGAACCCATGAAGGCACAAATGGCGTATCAAAAATAAAATATGCCAGTAGAAAGCTACTTAGTAAAGAAAGTAAAACCCCTACTCCACTACCCAAAACACCAAGAAAAAGATACTCTAAAGCATTAATTTTCAATATCTGTTTACTCTGTGCACCTAGCGTTCTTAACAATACACTTTCACGAATTCGCTGATATTTACTGTTACGCACAGAGCCAATTAAAACAATAATTCCCGTTAGAATACTGAAAAATGCCATGAAGGAAATGACCCATGAAATTTTATCTAGTATATCCTCGACCAAGGTAACTACCTGTCTTAAATCAATGATGGATACATTAGGGAATTTCTTCACCAACTCTCGCTGCAGAACGGCCGATGATTTTTTATCTGGGGCATTGGTAGTCACCACATGAAACTGAGGTGCATTTTCTAATACTCCCTTTGGGAATACTATAGAGAAATTGAGCTGCATACGTGCCCAATCTACTTGGCGAATATTACCTACTACGGTAGTCATTAATTTCCCTTGAACATTAAAAAGCAAGGTATCTCCTAAAGTTACCAACGCATCATTTGCCACATTATCTGCCAATGAAATTGGTATTACTTTATCATTAGGATCCACAGATGGTATCCACTCCCCTTGCAACAACTTTTCGGAACCGATCATAGAATCCCTATAGGTAGTTCTAAACTCATGGTTCAAAATCCATTTGTTCACACGGGTGGTAGTATCTAATCGAATATCATTGACATTTCTATTTTTTATTCGTTCTAAACGCATAGTCACGATAGGAATATTATCTATCACAGGAAGACCTTTTGGGGTGATGGTATTTGCTACTTCATCACGTTGGTCTGTTTGCACATCAAACATTATTAAATTCGGACTTTCAGCACTTGCCTCGAACGAGGTTTTGGCAAGGAGAAAATCTTTTGTAAAGTATAATGTACTAATTAAAAATGTACCTATCCCAATAGCTAAAATCAGCACTACGGTCTGATTATTTGGTCGGTATAAATTCAGTAAACTTTGTCTTGCGGCAAAACTCCAAGACTTGGGGAAGTATCTTTTTATCAATCGCATGAATAAAATTGACACTCCCGCCAAAATTGAAAATGTCACCAATATACCCGCAACAAAACTCAATGCAAACACCCATCTGCCCAATAACCAAAAGGCGAATAAGAATATAAAAAGTACTACAGCAACGATTACCCAAATTTGATAAGGTCTAGCTTTTTTACCCGTATCTTCCTGTACCCGTAATACTTGTAATGGAGACACAAACCAAGTATGTATTAACGGAGACAAAGCAAATAATATGGACATACAAACACCAAGTAACAACCCAACGAATATGGCTTGAAATGAGGTAGATATCTCAACTTGAAAAGGTAAAAACCCTTGTAATATAAGTGGAAAGGTCTGTTGCAACAACAATCCTATCACTGTACCAATGAGTCCTCCCAACAATCCCATACCTGCAATTTGAATCAGGTATATTAAAAAGGTTTGTTTTCTTGTAGCACCCAAACATTTTAGCACTGCTACCGCTTTTAATTTCTCTTTTATATAGATATGTACAGAGCTGGCAATACCAACGCATCCTAAGAGCAGTGCAATAAATGCGACCAGGTTTAAAAACCTACCTACATTATCATATCTACGCCCCATGCGTTCGCTAGTATCCGTATGGGTGTCCATATCTGCATTTTCAGCATCTAGTAACAGATCAACTTCTTCACTTAGCACTTCTAAATTTGCCTTGTCATTATTAAAATAATAATTGTACCCTAAACGACTACCACGTTGCAGGAGACCGCTTTCTTCCATAAAACGAAAAGGCACAATAATGGGTGGCGCAGCAGTGGCACCAATGCCTGTACTTCCAGGAGCGGTAATCAATGAGCCAACAATAGGGAAAGTTATAGTACCAAGCTTTACGCTATCGCCAGGTTTTAAATTGTATTGCAACATTGCCGTAGCATCAACAAGTGCCCCGCCTTTTTCCAAATACTGTTGTGCGGCAATGGCCGGTTCTGTTTCTAACTCACCGTAAAAAGGAAAAGCACCTTCAATAGCACGAACCTGAACCAATTTTGTAGACAAGCTTTTGGGGAATGCCGCCATTGAAGCAAATTTGACCTCACGGGCATCATAACCGCCTAAAGAATCCATTAATTCCGTTACCCTTTCATTTGCCGGTTGATTACTATCTACAAGAAAATCTGCACCCATAAGTGCTTTTGATTGCAAACCAATATTATCTTTTAGGTTATCGCTGAAAGATTGAATAGACACCACCGCGGCAATACCCAGAATAATTGAAGCCATGAAAAGTAACAAGCGTTTACCACTTGCCTTACCATCGCGCCAAGCCATTTTCAACAACCAGCTATTTGACGCTTTTGAAGTTCTTTGTATTATACTCAAGATATTGCCGTGGTTTCGTTAATTACTATTTTACCACCTTTAAGTCGTAATACATGTTTGTTCAGGTTGGCCAGTTCTAAATCATGGGTAACAATAACCAAAGTGGTTCCCATTTCTTTATTCAGGTCAAATAAAAGCTTTATGACTTTTTCACCTGTTTCTTCATCCAAATTACCAGTAGGCTCATCTGCAAAAAGAATAGAAGGTTTGTTTGAAAATGCCCTTGCCAAAGCAACTCGCTGCTGTTCACCACCAGATAATTGAGATGGATAATGATCATGACGATCTCCTAAACCTACCTTTGCCAATAACTCTATCGCATCTTTAGAAGCATTGGCAGCGCCTTGTAATTCTAAAGGAACACTTACATTTTCTAATGCGGTCAAAGTAGGTAGTAATTGAAAGTCTTGAAAAATAAATCCTACCTTTTCATTTCTTAAAAGTGCACGTTGATCTTCGTTCAAGGCACTTAAATCTTCTCCGCAAAGTGCTATTACGCCCTCGTTAATTTCATCTAATCCGGCACAAAGTCCTAGTAAGGTTGTTTTTCCACTTCCTGACGGACCCACAATAGCAAAAGTATCGCCTTCTTCAATAGAAAAAGAAATATCATCAATTACTGTCAAATTCTTAGATCCGCTGGTATACGTTTTCTTTAGATTACGTACGTTTAATATCTTTGTCATAAATTAATTTGGTACAAGTCAACAAAATAAACAAATGATTTGGAATCTAATAAGTTAAGCCTATGTTGAAAGTATTAAAGTTTCGTTATTTTTTAGTGGTATTGTTGTTCCTTGGATGTGGAGAAACGCCAGAAAAAAAGCAAACTGACACCCAAACCGAAGCAGTTAGCAGCCCTGAAAAAGAGACTATTTCTGCCGATGACAAAGTGATTTTGTTCTACGGAAACAGCCTTACCGCTGCGTATGGCTTAGATACCAAGGAAGGGTTTCCTAATAGAATTCAATTAAAATTAGATTCTTTGGGACTAGATTACAAAGTTATCAACTCCGGATTAAGCGGAGAAACCACCTCTGGCGGATTAAATCGGTTAGATTGGGTGCTAAATCAACCTGTAGATATTTTTGTATTGGAGTTAGGTGCCAATGACGGATTACGGGGAATACCCATTACTGAATCCATGAATAATTTACAATTGATGATCAATATGGTCAAAGATAAAAATCCTGAAACGCAAATTATATTGGCAGGTATGCAAATACCACCAAATATGGGCGCAGATTATGCATCGCAATTTAAGATGATGTATCCTACTTTGGCAAAATCTAATAATATATTGTTGATTCCTTTTTTGTTGGAAGGTGTTGCCGGTATTCCTAGTTTAAACTTAGAAGATGGAATACACCCTACTGCTGAAGGTCAGCGCATAGTAGCAGAAAATGTCTGGGAAATCTTGAAAACACTTGTGTTACCACGCGAAACCGAAGATCATGTAAAAGAATTAAACTAGGCGAAAGAAACTGTTTTCACTCCTATTTTAAAAAGTAAAGCTTGTTTAACCCTTGCATTTTTAACTTTATAAAACCTTGCAGCTGTTTGGAAACCCTGAATGTTTACGTCAGACTTAATGGTTACATCTAACATAGGCATAACAACGGACTGTACTTTTATGTCTGGTGATTTTGATTGTGCCTGGGACTGAGTTCCTAAACAGATAACAAGGAGTAAAAAAATAATTGTACGCATAATTAAGTAGGTAAATTTGGTATATAAAGAACCACTTACTCGTAAGTAAACGTATTTCTCATTCGACAAAAAGTTTAATTTTAACGATGAAATGCATACTTATCGATGTACTACTGATTTTTGTAGTCCGTTTCCTACAAAAATATTTCCCATTAAACGTTACAATTATACACTTTATCGGATTAATAAGCTTTTTCTTACAAAATATTATTTCAATTAGATAACACACCTACAAGAGAAAGGTTAAATGCAAATACAAACTCAAAAATCAAGTTGAACTTGGTAAGTAGTTGTTAGAAACCTATCCATTTAATAATTACAAAAAAAGACCCTCAATATCAAAATTAATTATAGTCTTAAAATACTTAGAGATGTTTTAGCACCTTTAAACATTTTAGTATCTAACATGCTTGTGCCTTATATCAAGTAAGAATCAACGACTAGAATATGTACATAATTTTATCGAAAAATATAATTTTCTTCAATGGTATTAACATTTTTTAACCGTTTACCCTGTAAGGTCTTTGTAAATTACCTACCAATTGCTAAAAGAAAATTATTATGAAATTTTTACAAATAACATTATTGGTCTGTGCTACCTTAGTTGCCACCAGTTGCCAATCTAAGGCCAAGAAAAATACCATTGTAGAAGACCCTAATACGATGGAAAATGAACAAGTGGAAATAGAGGAGGAAATAAAATTGACTCCAAGACAATTAAGTAAATATGAAACTGCCTATTTTGCAAGCGGATGTTTTTGGTGCGTTGAAGCTATTTTTGAAAGTGTTAAAGGCGTAAAAGAGGTGGTATCAGGTTATGCTGGTGGTAAACAAAAGAACCCTACCTATGAAGAAGTAGGCTATGGTAAAACAGACCACGCAGAAGCTGTAGAGGTGTATTATGACGCTAATGAAATTTCGTTTACCCAATTGGTTCAAGTATTTTTTGGATCTCATGATCCCACACAGTTAAATAGACAAGGTCCTGATCGTGGAAGACAATATCGTTCTATCGCTTTTTATAAAACTGATGAACAAAAGCAGATTATAGAGCGCTATATGCAAGCACTAACTGATAATAAAGTGTATGATAACGATCCAATTACGACAGAAGTTGTACCTTATACTGTATTTTATAAAGCAGAGTCATACCATCAGGATTATGAAAAGAACAATCCTAACAACTCATATATAAGAAATGTATCTATACCAAGACTGAATAGGTTTAAAGAAAACTTTGGAGATTATCTGAAGAAGAGTGCCCATTAAAAGATCTCCCAAGAAATTTCAAAATAAGAGCACCCAAAACGGGGTGCTTTTTTATTACCCGTTTGGTTTTAGAAACGTAATACCAAAATAATTTACTCAATAAGAGTTGGGTCATATTTACTTTATGCCATCTCTCTGCTACATACTTAAACACTACAGATCTTACTGCAGTTTAGATAAGTCGAAAGATTCTTTAAAACTCTGCTAAAAGGATACCTGTGCTATAGTTTCGGTAGATCAAGATAATTATGGAATACAGCACAGATTTAATCAAAATGTTTTTACTAAATATGTAGCCTTAGATGGTAATTTTTAAGCTTTAAGTATTAACAAAAAACCTACGCTATAAAATAATCATGTGACTAAACACCTAAAAGTAGGCCACATTACTTACTGCTAAATAGTTGCAAAGCTATACCTTGGTGAATATAATGATGAACCAAACATAAAGCCGGTTGTGCTAAAAGAAAATAAAAAATTGGTTTTGCCCTCGCTTATGCAGACAATGAAAACAGCGAAAAGCTTGCGAATTATATAAGATGTGAATTCGTTGTAGGAGAAAATAAAACATGGAAAGGTTACCTACTAATGGTTTTTAAGACCTTACCATTGCCAAAAAACTACTGTAGCACCACTTCGCTATAATCTGATGTGATTACAATGGATCGCTTACTATCATTTTTAATATGATGTCCTTTATGAATTGTTGTGTTACCATTTTTAGTTTCTACCATTTGAACACTTTTTGGTAGCTTCAATGTAGATGAATTTCCTTTTACATAAATATTGGCAGCAACATTAGGCACATTTACATTTAGCTCTCCATTTTTTACACTTACATCCAACTCCTTAAAATCGTTACCCAATTCAAGTACATGTACGGCACCAAAATCATTCTTTATAAATGCATTTTTGAATAATTTTTGAATGGTAACGTCAGATGAAGTTGCTTGTAATTGTAATTGCACCACTTCTGACAACGAAATTTCTTCTGAATACGAAGTACTCAATTGTCCGTAGTTCCATTTTTGAACACTTACCGGAGTGTACGAAGCAGAAACAGTAGTCTCTTCCCCTTCAATTGTAACTGCCCAAAGGCTTGAATGCGAAAGGTTCGCATTCAAATTTTTGGTGTTTTCAGCTAATTTAACCTCCCCATGGCGTACATCCATTTTAATTCTGGTAGACTTTGGTAAGCTTATCTTTATAGTCTTTTTAATTTTAAAGTTCTTTTGCTCCCCTTCATTGGAGTAATAAAATATATTAGGCGAATTTTCATTAGATTGAATAATAATCCTACGTTCTTCTCTTTCTTCTTCCATTTTCTCTTGTCTCTCTTGCAACTCCTCTTGTCTTTTCTCCATTTTTTCATGATGCCGCTCCATTAATTCAGCTCGTCTCTTATTATGTGCTTCCAATCTTTGTTCCATAGCCTCAGCTTTTTCTTCCATTCGTTCTGCCCATTCTTCCAATCGCTTTTGATGTTTTTTATCAAAGCTCTTTTCAAAATTCTTTTGCCATTTTTTCATGTACTTATCTCCCTCTTCTTGATACTTCTCGTAATTAAAGATAAAAGCTTCAGTCTGTGGTAATGGTGGCATTTCTGGGAACGGAGCAATTTGTGGTACATTCACAACAAACGATGCAATTTCAGGCACTTCAATACCCATACCGCCGTGATTAAAAATATGATCAGCATCAAAACTGGCAAAGAAGTCGTTATTTTTTGACTTAGAAGAAATCTTAATCTCCTTGCTATTCCCTAATATTTCAATAGGGCTATTTTTAAAATAGCTCTCAGCTTCTTCTTTGGTAGCTCCTTCTAGGGTAATAGTGGCCGAAATGGCCACTTCATCCTTATCCCAACTTTCAAACTCAATATCAGCATAACTGGTATTGATATTTACAACGGCATCTTCTGCCACAATAAACCGCTCTTGATATGTTTTATTTTCTTCTTGCGCCATAAAAGACGTAGAAATTAAAAGCCCCAATGCAATGATGAGTTGCTTAGATACTGTTTTCATTGATCTGTTCATTTTTTGATAATTTTAATTCGTTTAATTTTCTTTTTAATTTCTGTAATAATTGTAATCGTAATTGTAAATTCTCTATCAGAGCCGTAATGGTTTGATCATTAGGTCCTAATTCTTTTAGTTCGATATGTAACGTTTTGTATTCTACATTTAAATTATTAAGCTGCTCCATAAAACTGTCTATTAAGCCTTTAGTATCTGGAGATACTTCTAGCTTTGCCAATTCCATATTAATATTGGCAACGTAAAAATTCTCTACCTTTTTAAGATCTGGTGAGAGGTCACCGAAAGTAAATTCAGGCTTTTGTTCTTCAGCTGAAGTGGTATCTACCACTACCGTTGTATTACCATCATTATTAAAGTATAAGAAGCCCAAACCCATACTTATGATGACCGCTACAGATGCTGCGATCTTAAACCAGCCACTTACAGATTTACGCTCTGCTGGCAATGCTTCTTCTAGTTTTTTAAGAAAGCGTTCTTCATGACCTGGTTTAATGGTATGCTTTTGCGCCTTCCTATCCTTATTGAACATCTCCCTAAGATCCTGTTCCATATTTTTTTCCTTTTAATAATTCTTTCAAATGACCCTTTCCTCTTGACAATCTGGTTCTACAAGCTGATGCCGAAATATCTAACACCTCTGCAATTTCTTGATGATCATACCCTTCTACCAAAAACATCAGTACCACATATTTATATTTCTCCTGCAATTCATTAATGGCACATCTTACCTGCGCTATAGTTATTGTTACCGGTACATTCCAATTATCATCCTCTGCAACAACCTGCACGTAACTATCATCTAGCGAGACCTCTTTATCCTTTTTTGATTTTAAAAAATCAATACTTTTATTCACCACTATCCGTTTTAACCAAGCTCCAAAAGTAACATCACCTTTAAATTGATGTATTTTTTCAAATGCCTTTATAAAGGATTCTTGCAAGATGTCTTCTGCATCATCGGCATTTTTTACAAATCGCATTGCTACAATGTACATTCCGTCGCAATATTTACGATATAACTGTAACTGCGCAACCCGGTCGTTTGCTTTGCATTTCTCTACAACATTGCTTTGAAGCATTGGTTAAATTGATTGGTTTTAGTTTGTTGTTATAATAAGGACGACATAAAAATTAGAATGTTGCAAAAATTTATATTTTTACACCACACAATTAAATAATTCCTTTGAAACAAGTTACAATTTCCAATAACTATTTAACCTTAATGGTGCTTGATTACGGAGCTACCATTCAAAAATTGCTTGTTAAAGGGGAAGACGGCAACTACACCAATGTGGTCGTGGGTTTCAATCACCCTAGCAGATATCGTTTAGATGACAATGTATTAGGAGCTAGTGTAGGTCGTTATGCAGGTAGAATTTCTAATGGTGGCTTTGAAATTGATAGAGCTAGATATGATCTATTTCAAGAAGATGGGGTACACTTACATGGCGGTAAAGAGGGATTTCACCAAAAATATTGGACCATAGAAGAGGTTGACAACAGTGATAAACCTTTTGTAAAACTTACCTACTTAAGCAAACATTTAGAAGAAGGCTACCCAGGTAATTTATCTGTCAGTGTAACCTATAAATTAATGAATAATGCCTTACAGGTTATTTATGAAGGAATTACCGATAGAAGTACGGTAATTAATCTAACTAATCATTCTTATTTTAAATTAGATGAAAATCCGTATATAGATGAGTATGATTTACAATTAAATTGTCCCTACAGAGTAGAAACAAAAGAAAATTTATTGCCAACAGGAGATATTATACCTGTTCGTAAAACGGAGTACGATTTTTTACTTCCCAGAAAAATAGGTGTACAACGCTTAGATACAATTTTTGTAAAAGATATAGGGAATGAGAAGGTCGCAGAAATACATTCAAAGACATCTGGCATTAACATGAAAGTATACACCAATCAACCAGCATTGGTTGTATATACTCCGCCAGACTTTCCCGGTATTTGTTTTGAGGCACAAAATTACCCAGATGCCCCTAATCAACCAGATTTTCCTAAAAGCCTCTTAAGGCCTGGTGATATTTACAACAATATATCTATTTTTAAATTTGGAACAAGCACACCAAGCTAAGCCTAAGTTTATCCTTTCTATTTTTTATATGAAGCTATTAAAAAATCTTATTATAGGTGTTTTAGTAATTATAGCACTCGTTTATTTGGTTGCTATACCCTATATACACAGCGAAGCTAAAAAAATTAGTCCCGCAAAAACGGCTCTTTTAGATTTACAGGGAAGTAAGTTAGCGGTGGCTTATTCCAGTCCGTCAAAAAAGGGAAGGTCTATTTTCGGAGACCTGGTACCCTTCAATAAAATATGGAGAACAGGTGCCAATGAGCCCACAACTTTTACTACCTCTCTACCTATTAAAATTATAGATAAGACGTTACCTGCGGGTAAATATTCATTATGGACCATACCAAATAAAGATAGCTGGAAGGTCATCTTCAATTCTAAAATTCCTGATTGGGGCGTTACTCGCATAGATGGCAACAAAACCACTCATGAAAACAAGTTCGATTACCTTGCCGTTGAAGTACCCGTTAGAAAATTAGAAGAGCCGGTAGAACATTTATCTATAAATTTTGAACATATAGAAGAGGATCAAAAAACGCAAGATTTTTTAAGTTTAGCCTGGGATGCTACAAAAATTATGGTTCCTATCTACAAATAGTATCTTTATTCCTCTTTTAGAATTGAAGTAATGTAATTACAATGAATTTAGCCAAACTTACCACATCAGATTTTCTTGAAGGTATCTATGCCAACAATGTTGCCATAGTAAGTAAGGCTATCACCATAGTAGAAAGTACAAAACCAGAGCACCGCGTACTTGCCAATGAAATAATTGCCGGTTGTATTTCAAAAAAATATGACACCATTAGAATTGGTATTACAGGTGTACCAGGCGCAGGTAAAAGTACTTTTATTGAGGAATTTGGCGGCATGCTCACTGATTTTGGCAAAAAAGTGGCCGTACTTACCGTAGACCCCTCTAGCAGTAGAACAAAAGGTAGTATACTTGGTGATAAGACCCGAATGGAAAATCTGGTTAAAAATCCAAATGCATATATAAGACCATCTGCTTCTAGTGCTTCATTAGGTGGTGTAACCCGTAAAACAAGAGAGAGTATTGTTATTTTAGAAGCAGCAGGTTTCAATTGTATTTTAATAGAAACTATTGGCGTTGGGCAAAGCGAAACAGCTGTTCATGATATGGTAGATTTCTTTCTACTATTAAAATTGGCCGGTGCCGGCGATGAATTACAGGGTATAAAAAGAGGCATTATAGAAATGGCCGATGCTATTGTCATTACAAAAGCAGACGGTGATAACATGCAGCGCACCGATCTTGCCAAAATGGAATTTGCACGGGCACTGCATATGTTTCCCCCAAAAGAAAATGGTTGGACTCCAGAAGTGTTAACCTGTTCTGCATTAGAAAAAAAAGGATTGAATGAGATTTGGGAGTTGATTGACAACTATTGCAAAAACATGCAGACATCCGGATTCTTTACCACCAACAGACAGCAGCAAAATGAAAATTGGCTAATTCAATATTTAGAGCAGGAGCTATTATCTGAATTCTACCATCACCCAAAGACCAAAGAAATGTTACCCCAATTAAAAAAAGAAGTTATTAGCGGTAATGCTTCGCCTTTTTTAGCTGCAGAAAAGCTGTTGAAAGCTTTAAAAGAGCAGTAAATCGTTTATTATCTTACCCCGGTTCATGTACATTATCTTAAGGATAAAAAACATAACTTTGCAGCGATTTAAAAAACAACTCAATGCAACCTGTTACCACTTCCCTACTTTCGGTCGTTGTCCCTTTATATAACGAGGAAGATAATGTGACTCTTTTGACACAAAAAATCCACGAAAGCTTGGTAGGCTATGATTATCAAATCATTTACATAGATGATTTTTCTAAGGATAAGACTAAAAAAGTAGTCAAAGATCTAAAGGATGATAAAGTTCATTTAATAGAACTAAAGAAAAATTATGGTCAAAGTCTAGCCTTGGCTGCTGGTCTTGACTATGCGGAAGGAGAATATATTATTACCATGGACGGTGATTTACAGAACGACCCGTCTGATATTCCACAAATGCTGACCTATGCGGTTAGCGGTGAGTATGATGTAGTAACCGGTATTCGGCAAAAACGAAAAGATTCTTTGGTTAAAAAAATACCTTCTAAAATTGCTAATTTTCTGGTACGCCGGGTAACTAAATTAGATATTAAAGATAATGGTTGTGCCTTAAAGGTTTTTACAAGAGATATTGCCAAAGACCTAAATTTATATGGAGAAATGCACAGATTTATTACCCTCCTGGCATTTCTTGAAGGCGGACAAATAAAGCAAGTACCCGTAAAGCACCACGCACGTAATGCCGGGGTATCCAAATACGGATTAGAACGTGTCTTTAAAGTAGTTGCAGATATGATGCTATTACTCTTTATTCGCAAATACTTTCAACGCCCCATTCACCTATTCGGTATTTCTGGCTCATTAATGATCATTATAGGTGTTTTTATCAACATTTACCTCATGATCGTTAAGTTTGGCTTGGGCGAAGATATTGGCACAAGACCTTTGTTGACCGTAGGTATGATGTTTATTTTTGCAGGTATTCAATTATTCACCATAGGTATTGTAATGGAATTATTAATACGTACCTATTATGAATCTCAGAACAAAAGACCGTACCGCATTAAAAAAATAAGTGTAGGTGGAGAAGTTAAATAAGAAAGTAACCACCGGATTAAAAGTACTGATCAGTGCCATTTTAATTTATTTCATTTTTACAAAAATAAATGTAGGTGAGATAAAAGACATACTGATCACAAGTAATCCGTTTTACTTGATATTAGCAGCCATATTCTTTATACTATCTAAATTCATTGGGGCCATACGCCTTAATTTATATTTTCATCAACTTTCTATTATGCTTACCCATAAAAGCAATTTTAAATTGTACTTACTGGGTATGTTCTACAATCTATTTTTACCGGGTGGTATAGGTGGCGATGCTTACAAAGGCTACATTTTAAAGAAAACCTTTGATGTAAAAACAAAAAAAATGGTAAGTGTCCTTATACTAGATCGTTTAAGCGGTTTGTTGCTACTGTTCATTTACGCTTGTACCCTACTTGTCTTTATTGAGTTAGAAATATTAAATGGTTATCGTTGGTTGCTTATGATAGCCATACCCTTGTCAGTAATTGTCTTTTGGTTATTGAACAAGAAGTTCTTTAATTATGTACTACCCATTTTTTGGAAAACTACAGCACTATCCGCATTGGTACAAGCAGCACAATTGGTAAGCATTTGGTTTATATTATTAGCATTGAATATAGATACTAATCAGATTTCGTATCTTATTATATTCTTAATTTCTTCCATTGTAGCGGTAGTTCCTTTGACTTTAGGCGGAATTGGAAGTCGAGAAGTAACCTTTTTTTATGGAGCAAAGTTTTTAGGGTTAGATCAAAATGTATCGGTTGGGACAAGTGTACTCTTCTTTCTAATAACCGCTTTGGTTTCTTTGACCGGAGTATTGTATCATTTCAAGAAAATTAAATTAGAACTGGCGGGCAGTACTACCAGTTCAATAGACTAATTAGTTTTAGTGAAGATGCAACAGGTGCATTTTTCGGGTCACTTTCTTCCGTGTATTAGGGTTTAAAAACTTCCCCTGTAAACGTGTAATTCTAAATTGATCTACGGAAAGTTGGGAATCCCAATCAAAACCCCTTTCCTTTAACATAGCCATTTCATCCTCGTTGACATAAACCCAAACATCCGTTATACCTTTTAAGACTTCTGGCGTAGTGATCTGAACAGGAAATTGATTATAAAAATCTAAGGACCAAGTATGATTGCTATTTACTTTATAAATACGGTCTACCGGAATATCTTTCTCAGCGATAACCTTAGCCATAGACGACCCTCCCTGATAATCTAATAGATTAGGGTAAAAATGTAGATTTAAAACCGCATTTAGAAGTAATGAAGCACAGACAGAAATGGTTATCAATTTCATGCAAACACCTTCTTTTTTAAAAACAAAATATATGATTATAATAGCCGCTACTATTAAGAATACGTATGCTACAACACTATTTAATTTGAAGACATAGAGGCATATCAATGCCGAGGCTATGAAAACTATACTAAGTACAAAGTATTGCCCGATCATTAAGTATTTCAAAACTTTAACCTTATCTAAAGTATACAAGTTATAAATATATGCCGCAGTAATTACCGCAAATAACGGAATGGTAATATTTAAGTAATGCGGTAATTTAAATTGGGCAAAACTAATGATGATAAATATTAGGGTGATACCACCTACGGTCAAGAATTCAGAACCTTGAACGTTCTTAAATTTATGTTTTATAAATGCCTGTATTTTAGTGTAAAATGCCGCGATTCCTAAAATAGTCCAAGGTAGAAAAACCCAAAGAAACGTATGAAAAAAGAAAAAGTAATCGCTACTATTTTTTCCAATTCCTTCACCGCTTAAGCGCTCAAAACTTTGTTCCCAGAAGATAAAAAATATACCACTTCTGTGGTCTTTGCCACGAATTACCTTTTCAGGGTGCAGATCAAATTGCAAGTAATAGGCATATAACATAGGCGTAATGGAAACTGCAAAAACCAAAAGTGCCAGTAGCACTTTCCAACTTATAAATGCCTTCCATTTACCGGTATAAAATAAGTGACATAAAATAGGCAGCCCTATAACCAAAAGGGCAATCTGCCCTTTTGTAGAAAATGCAATACCCGCTGCAAAACCTCCTATTACTATAGCAGATACACTTCCTTTTTCAATATATTTAGCAAGTTGCCAAATAGCTAAAATGCTAAAACCCGTTAAAACCGCATCGGTACGCACGTCTATTGCTCCTAAAATAATGGTTTGCGCGGTCATAAAAATCAGCGCAGCAAGTTTACCAACGTATTTATTATAAAGAAGGTTTCCTAATCCATAACAACTATAAGCCGCCAATAAGGTGGCCAATATGCCAGAAATACGATAAGACCATTCGTGAATACCGAATACTTTATAGGATAAGGCAGCAAGCCAGTAATGCATGTGTGGCTTGTCTAAATACTCTTCAGGCCCCTTAAAGAGGCTAAAAAAATCATTCTCTTGTACCATTCTCATGGCCATCACAGAAAATTGCGCTGAATCATTTTCAAATAACGTTACAAACATACCGGCAACGTATACCAAAATAACCAGAACTATTAAAGACCAATACCTTAGATTATATATCATAGGGAGAATTTGCGAAGTGCCAATATAAATAACTTTACAAATAACCAACCACATAACGAGCCTATAAGGGCTCCTGTAATAATATCAAGAGGAAAGTGTACACCAATATAGACGCGGCTATAAGCGACCAAAGCTGCCCACAGTACTAAAAAGAAACCTACATATTTCATCCTAGATTTTAAAATGCTTCCAAAAAAAACAGCCAATGCAAATGAGTTTGAAGCATGCGCAGAGAAATATCCAAACTTACCACCACAGTAACTTTTAACCAAACGCATGTATGGCTCTATTTCCGGGTCATGGCAAGGTCTTAATCTAGCAACACCGTACTTAAAAAAGTTACCCAATTGATCGGTAACCGTTATCAAAAGAGCTACCGAAACCAAAAGAACCAGGTTTCGCTTTTTTCCATACTTCTGAAATGAAAGAATAAGCAAAAATACATAGAGAGGAATAGCACTGAACTTATTGGATAAAAATAGAAAAAAACCATCCCATTTGGGCGTTCCTAATCCATTGAGGTACAAAAAAAAGTCTTTATCTAACTGTAAAAGCTCTTCTAACATAATCGTTAATCTTCGTATCTAGAAACTTCGCGATCGTAAAATGCCGTTGCAGCTTTAATTAGGTTTTCAGCCTCTTCTTCCAACTCTTTTTCATCTTCCTTTGAAAACTCTTCTAGCCATTCTACCTCATCATCTTCAAGATTGATGATAAATCTTGGAAACTCTGTATGTACTACAAATATTGCTGTTGGGTAATCAGTATTATCACCTAATAAAAATTTTGGAAATTCCATAAAAATTGTAATCTATATATTGAAAACATAATTGTTCACAGCGGTAAAAAAACCGTTATGCGGCAATTAATTTTTTAGTTAAATAATTAAATCGAAGATACAACATAATAGCTGATACCGATAGACCTGTAAGCAAACCTATCCAAATTCCTGTACTTTTTAAATCTGTATGGAGACATAAATAATAACTGGTAGGAAACCCGATCAACCAGTAAGAGATAAAAGTAATTACTGTTGGTATTTTTACATCTTGCAAGCCACGTAAGGCTCCTAAAACAACTACCTGCACTCCATCTGATATTTGAAAGAAAGCTGCTACCAACAACAGTTCCGCAGCAATAACCAACACTTCGGTATTGTCGGCAAAATTGGTCATATCCTCAAAGTCCAAATATAAGGTTGGAAACCAGTGCCTACCGATGAAAAACAAAGCCGCAAAAAGAATTTCCAACAAGAAAGTAAGTAGAAATATTGACTGTGCAATACGGCGCAATTCTTTAAAGTTTGACAATCCCTTTTGATTACCAACCCTTATCATCGCTGTAATACCGAGTCCCATACCGAACATAAAGGCCATACTACTTAAATTAAGAGCTATCTGGTTGGCAGCTTGAGCGTTCTTACCTAAAACACCACTTAACCATACTGCCGAGGTGAAGATACCTACCTCAAAAAACATTTGTAAAGAAGAAGGAAAACCTAATTCAACAATCTTTTTCATGACCGTTTTTTCAATTTTCGCAAAATTAAATCCAGTAACATAGTACTTGAACTTTATATTGGTTCTCAAAATAAACCAAAGATAAAATACCATAAAAAATCTTGAAACCAATGTACCAATAGCTGCGCCAACAATACCCAATTCTGGAAATCCAAAATTACCAAAGATCAAAAGATAATTCAATAGAATATTAATAACGTTAGCAACGATAGTTGCATACATGGGGTATTTGGTCTGTGATAGACCTTCTGAAAACTGTTTAAATGCTTGAAAAATAATTAAAGGCACCAATGAGAAGGCAACTAAGTCTAAATATGGCATGGCTAACTCAACGACCTCAAGAGGTTGCTTCATAGCATACATGATGGGCTTTGCCAGTAAAATGACTCCAAACAACGTTAGCCCTAAAACCGTACATAGTATCAAACCATGTTTTAAAGCACTTTTCGCATTTCCTTTAAGTCCAGCACCATCAGCTTCTGCCACCAAAGGGGTAATTGCCGTTGAAAAACCAATACCTAAGGACATGGCTATGAACACAAAACTATTGCCTAAAGATACCGCTGCCAATTCTGCGGTTCCTAATTGACCTACCATAATATTGTCTGCCAATTGTACAAAAGTGTGCCCTAACATTCCTAAAATGACCGGAACGGAGAGCTTAATATTATAACGAAATTCTTTGGTGTAATTCTGTAACAAAACTTAAACTAAAATTTTGGGCAAAGGTATCGATAATTGCACGATTAATATGTTGTAAAAAAGAGTTAAAATAAAATGTAGGTTCTAATAATATAAACGCCCAAAAATGTAAAATAAAGAGTACTATTTTATTTTATTTTAACCTACAACCAATTTCTATAAAACACATTAAAAATCAAAATTATATATCTAATTTTCAATACATTACACCAACTAAAATTTAACCATGCATACCTTGAACGATATAAAAAAACTTTAAAAAATTACAATCGGCACCTCAAAAAAATACTATTATGTGTTTGGATGTCGTTATATTGTCAAACACACCTAACTCCATTAATATGATTCAAAATCCTTTGGTATGGATTATCGATGATGACGATATATCCAAATATGTAATGAGGCGGTATTTAAATCAGTTAGCGGTAACCAGAATTACCGATTTCCCCGACTCAGTTCAACCTTTAAAATTTATACAAAACAACTACAATTCAATAGATGAATTACCCGACATTATTTTCTTAGACCTACATATGCCTGTTCTAAATGGTTTTGACTTTATTAGGGACTATCAATTGGTAGCTGACAAGATTGATAAACAAATACATATAATTATGTTGACCTCTTCTATTAACACCCAAGATGTTGATTATGCCAAAACTTTACCTGCAATAACTGATTACTTTATTAAGCCTATAAAACATGGCGACTTAGCTAGAATTATGAGTGTAGAATTAAAGCAATAAAATTACTCTTTAGTTTTTGCTTCGTTCCAATACACATCCATTTCCTCTAATGACATATCGTTCATTACTTTACCTATTTCTTGTGCTTTAGTTTCTAGGTACTGAAAACGTTTTATAAACTTCTTATTGGTTCGTTCCAAAGCATTTTCAGGATTTACCCCTAAAAACCTAGCGTAATTGATCATAGAAAAAAGTACGTCACCAAATTCTGCCTCTATTTTTTCTTTATTACCAGCCTTCACCTCATCCTGCAGTTCCTCCAGTTCTTCTTTTACTTTCTCGAAAACTTGTTGTGGCTCCTCCCAATCAAATCCAACACCAGAGACTTTATCTTGAATTCTATTAGCTTTTACCAAGGCGGGCAAACTTCGTGGCACCCCTTCTAAAACACTTTTTTTACCTTCTTTTAATTTGATTTGTTCCCAGTTTCTCTTTACATCTTCAGCATCTATTACCTTAACATCACCATAAATATGAGGATGCCTGTTCACAAGTTTATCACATATTGCATTGGCCACATCGGCAATATCAAAATCATTGGTTTCAGAGCCTATTTTAGCATAAAACATAATGTGCAACAATACATCTCCCAGCTCTAATTTTACTTCATTGAGGTCATTATCCAAAATAGCATCACCTAGTTCATACGTTTCCTCAATAGTTAAATGTCGTAAAGATTGCATGGTCTGCTTTTTATCCCACGGGCACTGCTCTCGCAACTCGTCCATAATGGTCAAAAGTCTATCTATTGCTTCTAATTGTTCTTTTCTGCTATTCATGAATGCTCTTTTCACAAAAGTACATAACCCTACATCGTCTCGCTAAAAATACCGTTTAGATTTCGTACTTTTAAAAACATAAATATGGTATGACCATTTTCATTACTCAGGCAATCTTCCTAAATAAAATCAGCTTTTTTAAACACAACAACAAACAACGACATACTGATGAAAACACGTAGACACTTTTTAAAAAATGCAGCTCTGTTCAGTGCTACCACCTTCTTGATGCCAGAAATTAGCTTAGCGGCAACTAAAAACTCAGGCTATGGCGTTCAGCTTTATTCTTTTAGAGATGGCATGCTAGCAAACCCAATAAAAACTTTAGAACAAATTGCAAGTTTAGGTTTTAAGGAGATAGAAAGTGCAGGTTCTAGTAAAGGATATTATTATGGATTATCTCCTAAAGAAATGGCTACCATATGCAAAGAGCTAGGAATGTCCCTAACAAGTGGTCATGTACTTTTAGATGACAAATTTGAACAAACAATGGCCAATGCCGTAATCTCCGGACAAGAATATTTAATATGTTCATCACTACCTTCTAACGGACAAACCGTAGAAAACTACAAAAGGGTGGCAGAACAATTTAATATAGCCGGTGAAGCTTGTAAAAAACAAGGTTTAAAATTTGGTTATCACAATCATGAATATGAATTTGATTCTGAAAACGGAGAAGTACTATATGATGTACTTATGGATAACACCCAAAAAGATTTGGTACATATGGAACTAGATCTGGGTTGGGTAGTTGTTGCAGGCAAAGACCCTCTACACTATTTTAAAAAATACCCCCGTAGGTTTCCACTATGGCATTTAAAAGATATGAATATACATGAAAAAGTAAGTACCGAATTTGGAAAAGGCGTACTTAATGTACCGTTAATGCTTGAATTAAAAGAGCTTTCTGGCGTTGAGCATATTTATATTGAACAAGAGGAATATGCCAGTACTCCCTTTAAAAGCATGCAACACAATATGAATTACTTGAAGAATATATAAGTAGAAAAAATGAAAATCAACTATACATTCTTCAGTGCTATTACAATAAGTATGGTTATTTGCTCTTGTAAAGCCCAACAATCTTCTCTAGTGAAAGATGAAGCCAAATTGGTTCAAGTTTCCAATGCGTACAGCTTTACCGAAGGACCTGCAGCCGATAAATTGGGCAATGTTTATTTCACCGATCAGCCTAATAACCAAATTATAAAATGGAACGCAACTGATAACTCTTTAAGCATATTTAAAGAACCGGCTGGCAGAGCAAATGGCCTGTATTTTGACCATGAAGGAAATTTATTGGCTGCCGCAGATGAAAAAAATGAATTATGGAAAATAGATGAAAATAGCTATGTGGACACTTTAGTAACCTCTTATGAAGGAAAAAAGTTGAACGGACCAAATGATATTTGGGTAGATTTAAAAGGAGGCATATACTTTACCGACCCGTACTACCAAAGAGAATATTGGGACAGGTCTGAACCTGAAATTGAAGAAAAGAACGTGTATTACATATTACCAGACACAAATGAAGTTAACATAATTGCCAGTGGCTTTGTAAGACCTAATGGCATCATTGGCACTGCAGACGGCCAAACACTTTATATTGCAGATATAGGAGATAAAAAAACATATTCCTACTCCGTTCAAAAAGACGGCTCTTTAACGGATAAAAAATTATTTACAGCTATGGGTTCCGATGGTATGACCGTGGACAATAAAGGAAACATTTACTTGACCGGTAATGGTGTTACCATATTTAATAACAAAGGGCAACAGATACACCACATACCTATTAAGGAAGATTGGACAGCCAATGTAACTTTTGGTGGTAAAAATCAAGATATCCTATTTATTACGGCAATGGGATCAGTGTATACTTTAAAGATGAACGTAAAAGGTGTAAGATACTAAATAGTTCATTTATGAATTAAGTCAATACAAAGCGCACTACATTTTTTTGATTACTTTTTTGACATAGAAAAGTCTTTAAGCAATCCTTTTCAAATAATTATAAACTAACTATTGTCAATACTTCAACTAACGATATTAACCATTCGTAATTCATCAATTTTCTTTATCTTAAACAACTTAAAATCCAATTAAAACATGAATACCTATATTTTTGAATTCATCGGCACTGCAATGTTAATTCTAATAGGAAATGGTATTGTCGCCAACGTTGTTTTAAAAGGAACAAAAGGATCAGATGCCGGATGGACAGGTATTTCTATTGCTTGGGGTATTGCGGTATTCATCGGTGTTTTTATTTCTGCCGATACAAGTGGTGCTCATCTTAATCCTGCAGTTAGTATAGGCCTAGCCGTTGCAGGAAAATTTTCATGGACATTGGTACCCGGTTATATAATTGCCCAAATTTTAGGTGCTATGATGGGCAACCTTTTTGTATGGTTCAACTACAAAAAACAATATGAAGCTACAAAAGATACAGATGCCATACTAGCCACCTTCTCCACTTCACCAGCTATTAAAAGTCCGTTTTGGAACTTGGTCACTGAAATAATTGGGACATTCGCGCTCGTTTTTGGTGTATTCTACATTGCCAGCGGCAGCATAGGCGACAATGCTGTATCATTAGGATCCCTAGATGCACTACCCGTCGCTTTACTAGTTATGGGTATTGGCTTTGGTTTGGGCGGACCTACAGGTTATGCCATTAACCCTGCACGTGATTTAGGTCCACGGCTATTACACGCAATTCTTCCAATAAAAAATAAGGGAAACAGTAACTGGGGCTATGCTTGGATACCAACTGTAGGACCAATAATAGGTGGTGTTTTAGCAGCGCTATTATTCATGGTTATTGAAACAATACAATAAAAAATAAAATATGAAGCTTTTCATTTTACTCACCAGTATTTTTATCCCTATGAATGTAATTGCGCAAAAAACGGTAGACTTACCTTATGAAAAAAGTGCTGATGTAACATGGTCAACATCAGAAAGGGAATATTATTCTGACATCTGGAAAAATGAAGTGATCACCAATGTTTCTGTTCCAAGATTAGAAGTTTTTGAAGCGGACACACCAAATGGCACAAGTGTCATTGTGGCTCCCGGCGGCGGTCTTTACGGTTTAAGTATTGAAAGTGAAGGAAGAGCTGTAGCAAAATGGCTGAACAAAAAAGGCATTACAGCTTTTGTATTAAAATATAGATTAGTGCCTACAGGTATTGATGGAATTAAAGAAATTACGGATGAAGGCGCAACAAACCCAACCAAAATCGGTGAACGGGTAACTCCCGTTTTACCGCTTTCAATTGCAGATGGTCTTTCTGCAGTTTCCTATGTTAGAGCAAATGCCGATGTAATGAAATTAGATCCTAACAAAATTGGATTTATGGGCTTCTCTGCCGGTGGTGCGGTAACCATGGGGGTCACTTTTAACTACACGGAAGCCACCAGACCAAATTTCATAGTACCTGTTTACCCTTGGATGACGGTTGTTGGCGAATACACCGTGCCAAAAGATGCACCGCCAATGTTGGTTATTTGTGCTTCAGACGATCCATTAGAATTAGCAAAACCAAGTGCAGATCTATATTCCGCCTGGTTGACAAATAGAAAAAATACAGGAATGCACATGTACGCCAAAGGTGGGCATGGTTTTGGAATGAAAGCACAAAACCTGCCATCTGACAATTGGATTTCAAGATTTTACGAATGGGCGTTAACCGAAGGATTTACCGCAACTGCCAAAAAATAACAAAATATGCTTAAGATATCACCGCTTTTAAATAGCTTTAAGAAAATAGAAATACTTACCGTTTTTGCAATTATAGTTTCCCTATCAAGTTTTTCCCAAACAGAAAATGTATTTACAAAAGAGGTTAAAGATATCACTGTTACCTATGACAGTATATGGGACCCCAATAAAGAAACCATAGTTTTTACCGGAAGCTCTAGTGTGCGTTTATGGCGAAATTTACAAGATGCATTTCCTGAACATCAAATTGTAAATAGCGGTTTTGGCGGTTCTCAGGCATCAGATTTATTGCTATTTATAGATGAATTGGTTTTATCTTATAACCCTAAAAAGGTTTTTATCTATGAGGGCGATAATGACCTATGGGCTAAAAAAAGACCTACTAATGTTCTTGATACCATTGCAGAGATCATCCGTCGAATAAAAGCAAAAAATGCATCAACACAGATTATTTTAATTGCGGCAAAACCAAGTATCAGCCGATGGAAAATTCGTGGAAAATATAAAAGGCTAAATAGAAAAATGAATCGTTTTACCCAAAACGATCCTACCCTATTTTATGTAGACGTTTGGAAACCTATGTTGAACAAACGAAAACTAAAAACTGATATATTTATTGAAGACGGACTTCATATGAACCAAAAAGGTTACGATATTTGGTATGAAGCCATGAAAGATTTAGTAAACCAACCCTAATTAAAAAAGATGATCAAAACCTTTTGTATTCGAAGTCTATTTTTTACAAGCTTAACACTACTGTTCATTGCTTGTGCCAACGAAAAGAAAGAACGAATTGCAATGCCTACGACAGATCTGTCTAAGGCAAGCTTAATACCAAAGCCTTTAAAAACAATACCAACCAACTCCGCTTTTGCCTTAGATCAGTTTACGGCAATTTACACCTCTAAAAACGCTACTGGCTTTGACAAGGTGGGTACATTTTTGGCAGAAAAATTAAAGGACAAAATTAACCTTACTATTCCGGTGAACAGTGAAGGTACCAATACGGTAGAAAGGGTAATTTACATTAACCAGAGCGATAGCACAGATTTAGCATCACCAGAAGCCTATCAGTTATACATAAATCAAGATTCTATTATTATCAACTCAAATACCGCTGAAGGTGCGTTTAGAGGTATACAGACCTTAAGACAATTAGTTCCTTTAAAAAGTAACGATACTTTAGCTTTACAAAAAATATGGCCAGTACCATCAGGTAAAATTACGGACAACCCTAATTTTGCGTATAGAGGCTCTATGTTAGATGTGGCACGACACTTTTTTAGTGTTGAGGATGTAAAAAAATATATTGACCTATTAGCTTACTACAAAATAAACGTACTTCACCTACACCTTAGTGATGACCAAGGTTGGAGAATTGAAATTAAATCATGGCCCAAACTAACAGAAGTTGGTGGCAGTACAGAAGTTGGCGGTGAGTCTGGCGGGTTCTATACCCAAGAAGATTACAAGGAAATTGTACGTTATGCTGCAGAAAGATACATGACCATTATCCCAGAGATCGATATGCCCGGTCATACCAACGCAGCATCAGTATCATATCCTTTCTTAAACGGTAATGGAAAAACACCTAAATTATACGAGGGCACTCAAGTAGGTTTCAGTACGTTCGATACCCGTAAAGATACCGTGTATGCATTTATTGACGATGTTGTTAGGGAAATATCCGCTATTACTCCTGGACCTTATTTTCATGTTGGTGGAGATGAGAGCCATGTAACCAAAAAGAAAGACTACATTCATTTCATCAACAAGGTTGAAAAAATAGTACAAAAACACGGTAAACGCATGATAGGCTGGGACGAAGTTGCTATTGCAGATGTAGATTCCACTTCTATCTCTCAATGGTGGGCAAGCGAAGAGAATGCTAAAAAAGCGGTGAACAAAGGCATGCAAATCATAGTCTCACCGGCAAAAAAAGCCTATTTGGATATGGAATATGATAGTCTTTCAAAATTTGGACTTCACTGGGCAGCCTACATACCAGTGGATACCGCTTACATTTGGACACCTGAAGAATACGGTATTCCATTAGAAAACATTTTAGGAGTAGAAGCTCCGCTTTGGTCAGAAACAATTAGTAATATAGATGAACTTGAGTATTTAGCTTTCCCTAGAATTATTGGGTATTCTGAATTAAGTTGGAGTACAAAAGAGAACAGAGATTGGGAAAATTACAAAGTTAGATTGGCAGATCAAGCTCCATTTTTAGATAGAATGGATGTAAAGTATTATCCATCAGCATTAATAGATTGGAAAAAGAGTGACTACACCTATGAGACTATTGAAAAGGATTAATTCATAACTATCCATAAAAAAAATGCCTTAATCGTTGATTAAGGCATTTTTTTTATTACAAATATTAACAACTATTCCTCTTCAGAAGCTTCTTCACTTACCACTTCTTCATTGGAAAAATCAGTAATTTTATTTTCTGTTAGAATATTATACCATTGAATAACTTTCTTGATATCACTAACATAAACACGATCTTCATCATAATTAGGTAGTACTTCAAAGAAATACTCTTCTAATTTTATTTTCTCTGCTTTATGGCCAATAGCGGTTTTACCACCATTTTCCTTTTCTTGTATTTTCTTGAACACATCTCTTAAAGGCACTTCCTCTTCAAGAGTGTAAATAGCTATTTCAGACAATACACTAACGCTGCTTCGTAAGCTAACTGTAATTCTTTTTCCATCTAATAAAGATTCTGCCACAAACCCTGTTCTTGTTTGGGTAATTAATTTATATAAACCTGGCTTTCCTGCAACGGATAAAATTTTCTCTAAACCCATAAATTCTTTTAAAATTTTAGTCGACAAATATTATACTTTTCTATTAATTATGTAGGTATTTTAACGTCCTTTTTTCATCGCAGGAAATTTCATACGATAGTCTACGTTTATTTTTCCTTTAGAAATGTTGGTTAACCTTCCCTTTAGCATTCTCTTCTTTAAAGCAGATAACTTATCGGTAAACAAAACGCCCTCTATATGATCATATTCATGTTGAATAACACGTGCCAATAGACCGTCATAAGTTTCTTCATGCTTATTAAAATTTTCATCTAAATATGTAATTTTAATAGTACCCTTTCTATTTACGTCTTCACGAACATCAGGTATACTTAAGCAACCTTCGTTAAAAGCCCACTCTTCACCAGTTTCTTCTTCAATAGTAGCATTGATAAAAACCCGTTTAAAACCGTCTAATTGTTTTTGCTCATCTTTACTTAAATCCTCATCACCTGAAAACGGCGTGGTATCTACTAAAAAAATACGAATTGGCAAACCTATTTGGGGAGCCGCAAGACCTACACCACTAGCATTATACATGGTCTCCCACATGTTAGCAATCAAATCCTTCAGCTTTGGATAATCTTCGTCAATATCATCCGCTACTTTTCTTAATACGGGATTACCGTATGCAATAATGGGTAAAATCATTTATACTGTTTTTAAAAAATCTTGTAAAATAATCGTTGCACTGATCTCATCGACCAATGCCTTGTTCCTTCTTTGTTTCTTCTTTAAGCCGCTATCCAACATGGTCTGAAAAGCCATTTTAGATGTAAAACGCTCATCATGCCTTTTAATAGGTATTGTTGGGAATTTCTCTGCCAACTTTACTAAAAATGGCGCAATATGCACTTCAGATTCAGAAGCGGTATTATCCATTTGTTTGGGCTCACCTACTACTATAGTTTCGACATGTTCACGAGGAATATAGTCAGATAAGTACGTAAATATTTCAGGAGTGTTGACCGTAGTTAAACCAAATGCTATCATTTTCATATCATCGGTAACTGCTAGTCCAATACGTTTTTCTCCGTAATCAATTGCAAGAATTTTTCCCAAACTAAATTTTTGGCAAAAATAAAGTATAATTTGTTATATGTGTAGTTGCGCATGGCTAATTACTGTACTTCAACTTATATTTGAGGAAATTTTACGAAAATGACAGAATTAAGAGCACAAATAGAAAAAGCATGGGACAATAGAGATCTTTTAAAAGAGTCTGCTACCCAAGATAGTATTAGAGAAGTCGTAAACCTTTTAGATTTAGGAAAATTAAGATGTGCGGAGCCAACAGAAGACGGATGGCAGATCAATGAATGGGTAAAGAAAGCGGTAGTAATGTATTTCCCTATTCAGAAAATGGAAACCCTAGAAGCAGGTATTTTTGAGTACCACGATAAAATGCCATTGAAAAGAGGGTACAAAGAAAAGGGAATTCGTGTAGTACCAAATGCCGTTGCAAGACATGGTGCATACATTTCTGCAGGAACCATTTTAATGCCTAGTTATGTAAATATTGGTGCGTATGTTGATGAAGGCACTATGGTAGATACCTGGGCAACCGTTGGTAGCTGTGCTCAAATTGGCAAAAATGTTCACCTAAGTGGTGGTGTAGGTATTGGTGGTGTTTTAGAACCATTACAAGCTTCTCCTGTTATTATTGAAGATGGTGCCTTTATTGGTTCTCGCTGTATTGTTGTAGAAGGTGTTAGAGTTGAAAAAGAAGCGGTATTGGGCGCTAATGTTGTTCTAACAATGAGTACCAAAATAATTGATGTTACAGGAGAAACACCTGTTGAAACAAAAGGTGTAGTCCCTGCGCGTTCAGTCGTAATCCCTGGTAGTTATACCAAAAAGTTCCCCGCAGGTGAGTTTCAAGTACCATGTGCGTTAATTATTGGAAAAAGAAAAGAAAGCACAAACAAAAAGACATCATTGAACGATGCTCTTAGAGAATATGATGTTGCGGTATAGAATAAAAATCTAAATTATAAATTAATAAAAGGCAAATATATAAGATATATTTGCCTTTTTGTATGGAGAAAATAGTAGTATATACTGGTGCTTTTGGCGAAAATTATGGGTTAATTCCTCAAAAAAAAGTTAAGGGAATAGACTTTTTTTGTTTTACGGATGATCCTAATAAAATTAAATCGCCATGGAAACCTATTGAACTTATAAAAGATGACGATGATGAGGGAAGAAAAAATAGGCATCCAAAAATATTACCTCATTTATATTTTAAAGACTACGATATAAGCATATACATTGATAACAACTTTTTAATAATAGGAGATATCTACAAATTACTCAATGAACTAAAAGGTTTTAAGATGGCAATATTTGACCACAATCAATGTGATGACAAAAGAGATTGTATCTATGATGAATTTGATGCCCTTCTTAAATTAGGAAGAGAAAGAGGTAAGTATAAAGATGCCCCAGAAATCATGCAAAAACAAATAGATTTCTTAAAAAAGGAAAACTATCCAAAAAACAATGGTTTAATATCTGCAGGCGTATTAATCCGAAAGCATAATGACAAAGAAGTCATTAAGGTTATGGAAGATTGGTGGCAAATACTGTCTACTATGAGTAAAAGAGACCAACTCAGTTTTGATTATGTGGCCTGGAAAAATAATTTTAAACCTACTATTATACCAGGAGACCTAAGAAGAGGAAACCCTTACTTTTACTTCCTATCAATGGCTCAAAAGAATTACACAAAAAAGCTTTTAAAATATAAGATTAAGAAGTTTTTAGGTATAAAAAAACATCCATAAATGGTAAAACTTTCTATAATTATATCTTATTACAAAGGATTGGACAAATTAAAACTAATTCTTAAAGCATTAAATAACCAAAGTAACTTTGAGTTTGAAGCTATTATTTCTGAAGATGACAATAATTCAGAAACTATTAAGTTTTTAGATCAAGAACAAAAAAACTATTCTTTTAGCATATTACATGTACATCAAGAGACAGATAATGGTTTTAGAAAAAACCAAATGCTGAATAAATCTATAAAAATCTCCAATGCCGATACCCTTGCGTTTATAGATGGTGATTGTATTCCTCATAAACATTTTGCAAAAACCTACATAAACAACATACAGAAAGGGTTTATGTTAAAAGGAAGGCGTGTAAACTTAGGAGAACAAATAACCAAAGAGATACACAGAAATAATGATATTGGTCTGCTAAATTTAATACGTATTTTTAAATCTGACTCCAAAAAGAAAAAAGAGGCACTCTATACTGCTCCTTTTAGTCTGGTATGGTCCATGACAAACAAAGGCCTACTTGGTTGCAATTGGGGCATTAGCAAAGAACACCTCATTGCTATAAACGGATTTGACGAAGATTATGTTAAGGCAGCAGTTGGCGAAGACACAGATATTGAATGGCGCTTAAAAGCAAACGGCATTAAATCTATTTCAGTAAAGAACAAAGCAATTGTATACCATTTATATCATGAAAAAGGATATAGTGCTGAAGATGTTGCACATAATAGAGAATTGTTAAAAACCAAGCTACAAGAAAATAATTTTGTTTGTATAAATGGGCTAGAAAGAAAAAAACAGTAATAGTAAGACAGATTTTTCTTTCATATGGATTTTTATTTTTGCTACACAAAAACCCTTTTCCGCTGCACTAACCTTTGCAAATGAACAAGTTGCAACGACCAAAACATTTAACTTTACTTTATACTATTTTAGTATAGTACACGTTATTTACTTACATGCGCAACCTTTTTCCGGTTAGTACATCTATTTAAATATGTTACAAGACAAAAAAATATCTGCTCTTATCATTACTTATAATGAAATTGACAACATTGCCAGGTGCATTAACGGTGTATCCTTTGCAGATGAAATTATTGTTGTTGATTCTTTTAGTACAGATGGCACTTACGAGTACTTAAAAAACCATCCAAAAATAACAGTAAAGCAACATCCTTTCAAGGATTATACTTCCCAAAAATCTTATACTTTAAAACAAGCAAATAATGATTGGGTATTATTTATTGATGCAGATGAAGTGGTTACGGAAAATTTAAAAAATGAAATTCTTCAAACCATTAAAACTACCAAACATAGTTCTTTTTGGTTTTACAGAACATTCATATTTAAAGATGAAAAAATCAATTTTTGCGGCTGTCAAACTGATAAAAACCAACGTCTCTTCAGAAAAAGCAAAGTCGAATTTGCCAAAGATAAAATCGTACATGAAAAACTAATTGTAGATGGTAAAATTGGCGCTCTAGAAAGTAAACTTATTCATTACTCCTACAAAAACTATAAGGATTTTAAAAACAAAATAGATTCTTATGGTAGCATGAAAGCAATACAGGATTTTAGAAAAAATAAAAAATTTTCCTATTTCAAATTAATACTAAAACCTTTTTGGAAATTCTTTTACTCCTATTTTATAAGATTAGGATTTCTAGATGGTTTAAACGGAGCCACCCTTTGTTATATTTATGCATTAGGCGAAATAAAAAGATTTAGAACTCTAAAAGAAATAGAACAGGAAGAGAGCACTAAAATTCCTACCTTACAAACAGCATTAAAAAGCACCTAAAAACAAACTAATTGTAATAAAAATTACAATTAAAGGTAATTACAATAATACACCAAAGCCTTAAAACATATATTTGTCAAATATATCAGATTTAAGAGATGAGAATAGGTTTTGAAGCTAAAAGGGTTTTTCACAATAATACTGGTTTAGGTAACTATGGTAGAGACGTCATTCGTATTCTTAAAGAACACTCCCCTATTTGCAATTTTTTACTTTACAACACTAAACCCCCAAAAACAAAACGCATTGAAAACAGTAGAAATATAGAGACTATATATCCTATAAGTTTTTTTTGGAAAAAATTTTCATCTTTATGGCGGTTAGGTCCTGTTATAAAGCAGATAAAAAATGACCATCTAGATATTTATCATGGCTTATCTGGTGAAGTACCATACGGGCTTAAAAAAAATAATGTCCCTACCGTGGTGACCATTCACGATTTAATATTTCTCAGCCATCCACAATATTATTCTTTTTTTGATAGATTCATTTATAAAAAGAAATTTAACCATGCAGTACATAAAGCGGATAAGGTAATTGCCATAAGCGAACAAACAAAAAGGGATATTATAAAATATTTAAATATCGATAAAAAGAAAATAGAAGTTATCTACCAAGGCTGTAACAATGCGTTCAAAGAAACATATGGAGATAATGAAAAAGAAGAAGTAAAGGACAAATACAATCTTCCGTTAGAATTTATATTAAATGTAGGCACTATAGAAGAACGTAAAAACGTATTAACCTTAGTAAAGGCTATTAAAGATACTGGTTTTCATTTAATATTAGTTGGCGGAGAAAAAGGATATGCTACTAAGGTCCATAACTTTATTAAAGAAAATAATATGCAGTCTCAGGTTTCTTTTTTAAAAAATGTACCTACTAAAGATTTAGCAATTATCTACCAATTAGCTACCGTTTTTTGCTATCCATCGTTATGTGAAGGTTTTGGAATACCGATCATAGAAGCTCTTTTTAGTGGTTTACCAGTAATCACTACCAATTTTGGATGCTTTCCTGAAGCGGCCGGTCCAACTTCTTTATACGTCGATCCTACCGATCAAAATCAGATCAAAACTAAAATTAAACAATTGTTTAATGACCCAGAGCTGAGAACTACAATGAAAATATCAGGGCTGGCATATGTTCAAAAATTCAGTGATGAAAATGTTGCCAAGAACTTGATGAACCTCTATAAAAAAGTTTTATAATGCATAATATTTGCTTCTTTAATACTGCTAAAGCTTGGGGCGGAGGCGAAAAATGGCATTTAGAAATAAGTACATATTTGCATCAAAAAGGCTATCCTGTATTTGTATTTGCACATGTTGAAAGTGAATTATTTAAGCGTTTAAAATTAAATAATGTTCCTTGTGAAGGAATTTGTATCTCAAATTTTAGCTTCCTAAATCCATTTCAACATCAATCTCTAACGACAAAATTACGCTCATTAAAGGTTTCTACTATTATCATGAATCTTTCACGTGATGTAAAAATTGCAGGACCTTGCGCTAAAAAAGCAGGTATAAAACGAATTATTTACAGAAGAGGGAGTGCTATACCCATTAAGAATTCAATTCTCAATAGGTACTATTTTAGAAATGTGTTAACAGACGTACTTGCTAATTCTGAAGCAACAAAAAAAACAATCAATAGTAACAACCATAACCTTTTCAAAAAAGATAAAATTACAGTTATCTATAACGGCATAGAAACTACATCTATTAAAAAAGCCAAGGAACAACCCCTTTTCACTATTGTAAATTTAGGGCGCTTAGAATATCAAAAAAACCAACTCTTTTTAATTGAATTAGCTGCGGAATTAAAACAAAGAAATTTACACTTTAAATTAATTATAGGTGGTGAAGGTAGTTTAAGAAATAAACTAGAAGAGTTAATTAAAAAGCTAAACGTAGCAAACCAGGTTTCTCTCCCTGGCTTTATAGAAAAGCCTTTAGAATTTATAAATAAAGCAGATGTATTTGTTTTACCCTCTTTCTGGGAAGGTTTTGGATACGTCTTGGCAGAAGCCGCCCTTTGCAAAAAACCAATAGTTGCTTTTAATATCAGTAGTAATCCTGAGATAATTTTAGATAACAAAAGCGGCTACTTAACAGAAATTGGTGATGTTAATAAATTTGCGGATAGAATTGAGTTTTTATATCATAATAAGAATATTCGGGAACAGATGGGAAATGCAGGTTTTGAACATATTATTCAAAATTTTGACAAGAAAACCCAATTACAAAAAATTGAAGACTATATAATCCATGAATAAAGCAACGCCTAAAATATCAGCTTTATTAATCACCTTTAATGAGGAGGATAATATCAATGAGGTATTAGCTAACCTTAGTTTCGCAGATGAAATTATAGTTGTTGATTCTTACAGCACAGATAATACCTTGAAATTAATTAGAGAAAATAAGAACGTTAAATTAATTTGTAGAAAATTTGTTAATTATACGGATCAAAAAAAATATGCACTTGAGCAGGCCAACTATGATTGGATTTTATTTCTTGATGCAGATGAACGAATAACACCATCTCTAAAAGATGAAATTTTAAAGGTCATAACTGAACCTGATGCGGCATCAGCTTATTTTTTTCAAAGAACTTTTATGTTCAAAACGAAGAAAATATACTTTAGTGGTTGGCAAAGTGATAAAAATTATAGGCTCTTTAGAAAAAGTAAAGTACATTTTGATCAAGATAGAATTGTTCATGAAACATTGGTTGTAGATGGCGCATCTGCAACAATGAAACATAAACTACTTCACTTTTCTTATAAAAATTATGAAGACTATAAAGGAAAAATGCTGAAGTATGGTAGAATGAAAGCCAAGGAAGAAGCTAAAAAAGGTAAGAAAGCAAGATGGTATCATTTTATATTTAGGCCATTATATAAATTCATTAATCATTATATTATTAGGTTGGGTATTTTAGACGGAAAAAAAGGGCTCATCATTTGTTATTTGAATGCATTGGGGGTATACGCCCGGTATAAAGAGCTTAAGCAACTACAATCCTAAAATTACAACTATGCCCGAAACTCAAACTGAAATCAATAAATGCGTAGAAATTTTAGAAAATGGCGGACTCATACTCTACCCTACCGATACGGTATGGGGCATTGGCTGTGATGCTACCAATGAAAAAGCAGTTGAAAAAGTGTATCAACTAAAACAACGCCATGACAGTAAGGCCTTAATATGTTTGGTCGCCAATGATGTAATGTTAGAAAAGCACGTAGAACAAGTATCTGACCTTGCATATGATATAATTGATCTCTCAACTAAACCAACCACCATAATTTTTGATAAGCCACGTGGTGTAGCTAAAAACTTAATTGCAGAAGACAACACCTTGGCAATTAGAGTTGCTTCAGATAAATTTTGCAAATACATGATCGGCAAGTTCAAAAAGCCAATTGTATCAACTTCTGCCAACATTTCTGGCCAAAGCACGCCAAAATCTTTCCAAAATATAGATTCAGCCATTTTAAAAGGTGTAGACTATGTGGTAAATTTGCATCGTGAGAAACAGAATAGCTCCGCCTCGTCAATTATTAGACTAGCTAATGATGGTACGGTGAAGATTATTCGAGATTAAGAACATGCAAAAGAGCTATACAGACGCTTTAAACAACCCTATTTTCAAGATGATATCAGAAGCTGCAGAAGAACTTTCTGTAGATAGTTATGTTATTGGTGGTTTTGTAAGAGACTATTTTTTAAAACGGAACATACCAAAAGATATAGATGTCGTTGCTATTGGTAGTGGCATTAAACTTGCCGAAAAAGTTGCTTCTAAATTAGAAGGAAAACCACAAGTTTCTGTTTTTAAGAATTTTGGTACCGCCATGATCAAAAGCGATGGTATTGAACTTGAATTTGTTGGTGCGCGTAAGGAAAGTTATAATAGGGATAGCCGTAAACCAATTGTTGAAGACGGCACTTTAGAAGATGATCAAAAAAGACGGGACTTTACTATAAATGCTTTGGCTTTATCGCTAAATAAATCTAATTACGGAACCCTTCTTGACCCTTTTGACGGTATTGCCGACTTAGAGAACAAGATTATTAAAACTCCGCTAGAACCGGGCATAACATATTCAGATGACCCGTTGCGTATGATGCGGGCCATTCGTTTTGCCACACAGCTAGATTTTCAGATTGCTCTACCCTCTTTACAAGCCATTACAGAAAATAAAGACCGACTAAAGATTGTTTCTAATGAACGAATTTTAGATGAGCTACATAAGATCATGTTGTGCAAAAAACCTTCTTTAGGATTTTCTCTGTTACATAAAACAGAATTGTTAGGACTAATTCTACCCGAACTTACCGCATTACAAGGCATAGAAGAAATTGAAGGTCAAAAACATAAAGACAACTTTTGGCACACCTTAGAGGTTGTTGATAATATATCTGAAGCCACAGACGATCTCTGGTTGCGTTGGGCCGCTTTATTACATGATATAGGGAAAGCACCGACAAAAAGATTTCATAAAAAAATTGGTTGGACATTTCACGGACATGAATTCGTAGGGTCTAAAATGGTCTTTAAACTGTTTAAACGCTTGCGCATGCCCTTGAACGAAAAGATGAAATTTGTTCAAAAGATGGTATTAATGAGTTCCAGGCCAATTATACTATCTGAAGATTATGTGACAGATTCTGCCGTACGTAGATTGGTTTTTGATGCCGGTGATAATGTAGAAGATTTAATGACTTTATGCGAGGCAGATATTACGACCAAAAACCCAAGAAAGCAACGTAAATACCATCAAAACTTCAAAGTTGTTCGTCAAAAGATTGAAGAAGTTGAAGCCCGTGACCACATAAGAAACTTTCAACCGCCTATAAGCGGCGAAAAAATAATGGAAACTTTTGCGCTGAAACCATCTAAGGAAATCGGTATTATAAAAGAAGCGATCAAAGAAGCCATTTTAGAAGGAGAAATACCAAATGAATATAAAGCGGCTCTAGAATTCATGTACCTTAAAGGTGCAGAACTAGGTTTGCAGCGCACAAAATAGAATGGATATTGTTTATGGATATTACCTTTAGAAAAATTGCCAAGATTTCTTTGATATTAGTGTATTTAGTAATAGTCGCCGGAGCTGTTGTTAGAATGACCGGTAGTGGTATGGGATGCCCAGATTGGCCCAAGTGTTTTGGCTACTACATTCCACCTACAGAAGTAACCGAAATACAATGGCAACCTGATCGTTTATTTGAAAAAGGACAAGTAATCATTTGGCAGGAAACCTTACAGGTTTCTAAAGAAACATTTACTACAACAGATTCTTTCAATGCAGCTAATTGGGAGCTTTATACCAAACATGACTATGCTGAGTTTAACCCTTGGCATACCTGGATAGAATATATAAATAGACTTTTTGGCGCCTTGGCAGGTCTATCAACACTATTACTAGCTATCATGTCCATTAAGTTCTGGAAAAAGAAAAAACGCATACCAATACTATCATGGTTGGTAGTTGTAGGCATGGTTTTTCAAGCTTGGCTAGGTGCAACCGTTGTATATTCAGTTCTAGAACCGGCTAAGATTACCGTACATATGCTCATGGCATTAGTAATTGTAGCGTTTATTCTTTACATCATATATTTGGCAAACAGTGAAAATAAACGTATTAAGTATGACAAACTAGTATTGAATCTTAGTATTATAGCCATGGTCATGACCCTTTTACAAATTGCCATGGGAACACAGGTACGCCAGTTTGTAGATGAACAAATAGATGTTTATGGATATGCAGAAAAAGGTAAATGGCTTCAAAATGCCGATTTATTATTTTACATACATCGGTCATTCTCTATCATAGTCATTTTAGTAAATTCTTATTTAGCCTACAGGATTACCAAACTGAACTTAGGTCATCTAAAAATTTACTGGGTCTTGTTTTTATTATTAGCAGAAATTTTAACAGGGATAGCTATGAATTATCTAGACTTCCCTTTTGCTAGTCAGCCATTGCATCTAGTTATTGCCTCTATTCTATTCGCAGTTCAATGCTACATACTTTTAGATGCATTAAAGCCTAGAAAAGACTCTAAAACTTTGTAACTTTGCCCTCCCGCAAATAGTAAGGTATGATTTATAAAATTCGTGTAATTCTAGACGCTGAAGAAGATATTTTCAGAGATTTAGAGATTGAGTCCCATAATTCATTAGAAGAGTTCCATAATGCCATTACTCAGGCATTTGGATTTTTAGGAAATGAAATGGCCTCTTTTTACACATGTGATGAGGAGTGGAAACAAGATGAAGAAATTGCGCTTTTTGATATGAGCGAATCTGGTTCTGATGTACGTTTAATGAACGAGACCTTTTTAGAGGATGTCATTACAGAGAACAATCCTAAATTGATTTATGTATATGATTTCATGAACATGTGGACATTTTTTGTTGAACTTGCAGATATTCAAAAAAATGAAGATGGCCGCGCCTACCCCAATGTTCTATTTACCTTTGGCGAACTTCCGGAAACTCCGCCAGAAAAGAATTTTGAGGCAGAAAACAGTGCCTTTGATTTTGATGATACTTTTGATAATTACGACGATTTAGATTTCGATGAAAATTGGAACTAAATTTCAGTAAATGACCTCAGGGTATACCCACGTGGTATAGAATTCAAAACATAATTTATATTTCAACGTAAACGTTGAAGTATTTAAATCTCGATTATCGAGAGAACAAATACGTCTTAGCTTACTAACCATTTAATTTAGAATATTTTATGATTAACCTATATGCAACCCAAATTGAAAGTATTTCTATACATAGAGTTGGTAACAAAAATAAAAACGAAGGTGTATTTCTTTCAGAAGAACCTTTTAGACTTAATGATGAAACTACGGGTTTACTAAAAGAATACTTTTTTAAACCGTTTAGGGAAAAAGAAGAGAACTATTACAAGTTGACAAATGAGGTTGATGTTGAATTCAACGAATTGTTCAAAATTGTAAGTGAAGTTTTTGAAGATCCTTCCAAGGCTCATTTGAATTCTAAAAAAGTAGCTTCTTTATTGTTTGAACAATCTAACCACCCACATATTAAAAGTGGAGAAGTTTATGTTGCTTATCTATCTGGTTTACTTTTAGACAATAAAAAGGTAGACGCCATAGGGATATTCAAGAGTGAGCTAAAACATGATTTTATTCAGTTCGAAGAAAAGAACAGTAATTTAGATATTGTTATTCAACAAGGTATCAATATCAATAAATTAGATAAAGGATGTTTAATTTTCAATGTAGAGAAAGAAGAAGGTTACAAGGTCCTTTCAGTAGATAGTAATAAGTACGATACTAAATACTGGATAGAAAACTTTTTAGGTGTTGAACCACTTTCAGATGACAATTTTAAGACTAAAAACTATTTAAAATTTTGTCAAGACTTTGCCAAAGAGGTTGTTTTACCTGCAGAAGATAAGCAACAAGAGGTTTTGTTTATGAACCGCGCTGTTAACCACTTTGCAAAGAACGATGCTTTTGAAGAATCTACTTTTTTGAACGAGGTAATGGAAAATCCAGAGTTGATTCCTGAATTCAAACATTATAAAACTGAGAAAGGTCCTAAATTCAGTATTGAAGATGTATCCACTTTTGATATTGCTAATAAAGCTGTATCAGATGCTCGTAAAAAAATTAAAAATGTCATTAATTTGGACACCAATATCCAGATAAAAATGGATTTCATTAATCCAGAGTCTGCAGAAAAATTCGTAGAAAAAGGATGGGATGAAGAGCGACAAATGTATTACTACTTGGTTTACTTTAATAAAGAACAAAAGAGTTAATTAATACTATAATAGTCTTTATAGGCAAACAAAAAGCCCAATTTTCACTATTGAAAATTGGGCTTTTTGTTTGCCCTCTTAACGCTAATTGTTGACTTTTATATTGTGTTCAATTATCTGTTTTACACTTACATCTTCGTAATTTCTTCGCACAAAATTAAGTGCCAAATCTAGCACCTCACCCATTGTTTTACAAGTTTGAAAGGCCATATCCATAGTAAGTACTTCTATTTGTGCTCTTAACATAGCTATGTTTTTAGGTGTAGAAATGGCATCAGTTTTACAAATAGCTCGTAATTTTTTTATTCTGTTACCTGAGCTTAAAATTCTTTTCGCCACCATTGAACGTTCTTCTAGCTTATATTGATCAACAGAATCATGCGTTAATTTATTTCGAACCAATTCTACCATTTGAAAATTTTCTTTGAAAAATTGAGGCCTATAAACTTTCAATTTACCTTCAAAACACTGCTGATCAAAATCTATGGCTCTAATTTTATACACTACATGATCAAAGTCATGAGTAGGCACAATAACATAATTATATGAACGCATATCACCCAATAAACGAATCATGCAACGTTCATTAAATTTTACAAATTCTTTTGCCAACTGGGCTTTTTCACGAGGCGTACACTTTGGTAAATTATGTTTAATAAATTCATCACCAGGTATACCTGCAATATGCTCTTCAATTAGCGTGTCCTTATACACCAAAAAATTAAGGTGGTACGGAGAAAGCATATGCTCAAGTTCCAGGCCATAGATACGAGAAGCGTCGGTTTTTTTTACGTAGAAATAAGTAAAATTGTCATTCAATATGTTTCGGATCTTGATTCTAAAAGGTTTGGAATTACCGAACGTACAAAAATCTACAGCATCTACATTTAAGTATTGGTGAATATTATCACTTCCATCAGAATGTAAAATGGAATAGACTTTCTTTAAACTATCGTCAATTTCTTTCCTATCAAATTCAGAGTAATAAGCACGTACCCAAAGGGTGTCTTCATCATTTTTATCATACACTACAACAGAACCAGAAAAGCGAAGCAGATCATCATAAAAAATGGGAATTTCAATCTTTCTGCTATAGTGTTCCAAATAGCCGTCTAAGGCCTCACTTACAGGATAAGCGGGTTTTTTCTTTGACATTAATCTTTCTTCTGACATGCTACAAATTTACTTCCAAAATAAACATTTCATATCAATAAATTTCAACAAGCATATAGAATTTATGCCTACGACGACATATATCGGGTATAGACAACATTTTTTTAGCCAGAAGAAGAAAGCTCACTTTATTTGTTTTTTACTACTTGAAACCATACCAATGAATACTTCGCTTAAAACGATCCTAAAGTTTTTACTATTTATTCTAATTGCATTTAATTCATTTTCAGGAATTTCGCAATTAAGTGACCTTCATTATTTACCACCAATGAAGCAAGGTCAAAATAACGCAGGTATTCAGAACCAAGCAATTCATTTATCTACACCAGAAACATCTCCATTCAATGTTTATGTCTATAGAGGTACCTCTAACACAGTTTTAAGAACGATAACGATAGATAATCTAAATCCCGGTGTTTGGACACTTCCCAATGGTGATAACAATATTACGCTAGTAACCAATGCTAATACTGGAACCGTACTTACCAATAGCGGGTTACGTTTTATAGCTGCCAATGGTGAAAAATTTTATGTGAATTACCGGGGTAAGTCCAATGCACAAGCGGCTTCATTAACGGCAAAGGGCAGGCAAGCAATGGGTACTAATTTTAAATGGGGCGGTGTACCTAACAAGGGTAGTCATTCATCTAAATCTAACACCCTTGGTATTATGGCTACGGAAGATAATACTACCGTAGTTTTATCTGGTTATGATCCTGGTTGTGAATTTAGGGTAGGTAACCAAAGAGCAGGCATTACTACAAATTCACATACGATAACATTAAATGCCAACGAATCTTTTGTATATGAAACCTACATAGGTACAGCTCCCACAAAAGCACATGAAGATGGTTGGATCGGTGCTTCTATAGTTGCTACAAAAGATATTGTGATAAGCAATGGCGCTATAAACTTTGGTAGTGAAAATGGTCAAAGTCATAGAGATGCAGGTATAGACCAACCAGTACCTATTAATAAACTAGGTAAAGATTATGTGTTTATTAGAGGTAACGGTAACACTAACGGTCTAACGGAGTTTCCTTTGGTTATTGCTACAGCAGATAATACTCAAGTATTCATAAATGGCAGTACTTCCGCTATTGCCACCATTGATAATGGTGAATACTTTAAGATACCAAGTAGCTATTACTCTAATAATTCAGCTGGTGCAAATATGTTTGTACAGACCTCTAAAGATGTTTATGCTTATCAATCTATTGCCGGATCAAGTGCTTTGTACACACAAGGGCTTAATTTTGTAGCCCCGGTAAACTGTTTGTTGCCAGATGTAATGGACAACATACCAAATATTAGAAACATTGCCGGTAGTATTGTTACCGGTGGCCTTACCATCATTGCTTCTGTAAATACTTCAGATGCCAATATTAAAGTGTATGAAGATGGTGTTGAAGTTTCCAAACCTGCCTCTGACCCCGTTGCCGGATCAGATGACTGGAAAACATTTTATGTTCCAAACTTAAATGGCAACATCAACGTGACTTCAACAGGCCCAATGGCCATTGGTTTTTTTGGATTCAACGGGGCACAAGGTGTTGCTGGCTATTTCTCTGGTTTTGATACTGTACCAGAGGTAGTTTTAAAGATCAACGGAGGTGTAGAGGGAGAATGCTTTTCCGGCTCCAGTATTTTTGAAGCTTCAGATGATAATTTTGACGCTTACCAATGGTTCTTTGATGGAGAAATAATTCCTGGTGCAAATGCATATGATTATGCAGCTACTGTAGCCGGTGATTATTATGTTAGAGGAACAAAAGGACCCTGCACCTACGATTCCCAAACTATTAAAATTTTCTATTGTGAACCTGATGTTCTAATTGAAAAAACCGTAGATAAACCGGAAATAATTGAAGGCGAAACTGCTACTTTTACCATTAGGGCAGAAAATCTTTATTTTAATGATATTACCAATCTACAAATAACAGACAATATCCCTGCAGGTTTAACATTAGTATCTGCATCTACGATTACGGGATCTTTCAACGGAAGCGTTTGGAATATTGGCACATTAGAACCTGGAGAAGTAGCATTATTAACCTTAAAGGTCTCTGCAGACGAAATTGACACGTTACCTTTGCTCAACCTCACTAATACGGTTACCAATACTCAAGACCAAACGGATGCCAATATTACAACGGACAAGCCCTCTGCTAGATTAATTGTGCATAACGATTTTGATAAGGACGGCGTAGTGGATAGTGTTGATTTGGATGATGATAATGATGGAATTTTTGATACCGTTGAACAAATGTGCATCATTTCTGATGATGTAGTCTTCACTTTGCCATCGACTACGGTACAAGGTGGAAGTGCCGTTACCGAAATTTTCACGAATTTTAATGATTTTTGGAGAAGTTCATCTTCTTCAAAGAACCCGGTATTACCTAACTTATCGCATGAATTATTGGCATTCACCTCATCGGGTACCACTTTTACCACCGGGGTGTTAGACGATGACCTCTATGATACTAACGGAAATGGTTTATTAGACGGTATAGATTCTAATAATGATGGTATTCCAAATATTTCGGCCACAGCATCTAAATGGATGGCCTTATCCCCTTCAAAAAACATTTATAATGAGGCAACTATAGAAGCCAGTCTTAATGATGGTAACCTTAATAACGCAGTAGGATTAACGGTAGTAAACAATCCTACAACAGACCCATTAAACCCTTTATTGACCAACGGACAGAACGGATTAGATCTTGGTACCGGAATTGCGAACATTGGTGATACATGGACTTATGAGATTGACCCTATTGTAGCTACTAACGTGGGTGATGGTATACCTGATATTTTGCTGACCCAGGTTGCAGATCCCAATGGTGTAGCCCATACCGTAAGTCTTTATGATGCAACGGGTGCTCCACTTGGTAATGCAGTACGCGTGCAGGCCACAGGTGGTGGAGCGCTTGACAATGTAGTTGGTTCATACAGCTTAGATGTTTACCATGAAAACGGAAGCGTTTTCTTTAATAAAACCACTAGAGATTATCGCTTGGCCACGGTTGAATTGTCAGAATTTGGTATTCCTGTTACTAATTTGGGGGATGTATCCTATCTACGATTAGAACTTAGTTCAAATGCAGATGTTGCCTTTTTATCCTATAATACAGCGTCCTTTTCTGGATTTTGTGCGAATCTAGATACCGATATGGATGGCTTTCCCGATCATTTAGACTTAGATAGCGATGGCGATGGCTGTAGTGATGCCAACGAATATTATAAAGATGATAACGCCGACGGTGGTGATGGTGGTGAATATGGCACAGGTGTTCCTGTTGTAGACCCAACGGATGGTACCGTAAACGATGCATCTTACAATAAGGTATTTGCTCCGGTAATTGTTTTGGGCAACACTTCAGAAACATTAAGTGATACGGATATTAATGGACAAAATGTTGATTTAGGCGACACTTATAATTATGTATTAAGATTTCAAAATACCGGTGATGACCATGCAACTGGTTTTACCATCAAAAATGTATTACCAGACAATGTAAGCCTAGACGCAATAAACTTTGATGATGCCCCGGGAGTAAGTAGTAGTTATGAAGAGAGTACTAAAACTATAACCTTTACCATACCCAATGATTTGGTTCAGATTGATGACCCAGAGTACAAGATAAAAATAACCGTATCCGTAGCAGGCGACTGTTCTGAGTTTGTAGCGGCATGTGCCTCTCTATTAGAAAACCATGCATATGCAACTTATTCAGGTACTTTAAACACCAACACCTTTTCTGATGAAGATGGCAGTAACCCCGCAGGTGCCTGTATCACCACTTTAGAAGTCCCGGCCAATAATGTTTCTGATGCTTTAACAAATTGTAATAGTGCACGAACAGTAGAACTTTGTGGCGCTAGTGGAACGCTTTCTGCGGGTCTAGGTTTTGATACCTACACTTGGGCAATTGACACCAACAATAATGGATCTATAGATTCAGAAGATACCATCTTAGATGACGGTACTTCAAACACATTAACAGTAACTACCGTAGGTAACTATATCGTTGAAAAAACATCAACTTCTGGTTGTGCCAATCATACAGAATTAATCACCGTAGAGCGTTATGGTGAAACACAGACCAACCCAATTATCAGCTATTTAAATCAAGTAAATAGCGACAGTAATCCAGATAATGATATTCAGGGAGAAACCGTTACTTGTTCTAATGATAACAGTTCAATGCCACATATTTTCCTTTGTGGTGATACTGATAGTGCATTTATACAATTAGGTATAACGGATGCTTTAAGTATTAAATGGGAAAAACTTGACGAAGCCAGCTGTAATACGGCTACTTGTGGTGATGTAAGTGATGATTGTGCGAACACTAATGGCGGATGGACATGGAACGAGGTAACGGATACCGATAATTTTACCGTAACCGAAAGTGGTAAATACAGAGTAGTTATTGGTTATGAAGGCGGCTGTTTCAGTAGATTCTATTTCAATGTATACCAAAATACGTTAGATATTCCAGAGCCAGATTCCTCTGATATCATTTGTAATACAGAAGGGTCTATAAGGGTAATAGATTTAGGTTCCGGTTATGGTTATCAGTTATTTGATGTAGAAAATAATAATATAGCAGTACCGTTCAGCGCAGGCGAGGGTCCAAACTTTGCTATTGCAACTAGCGGTACATATAAAGTACAGATCACACAGCTTAATCCATCAACAGGTGTACCAATAGAGAACAGTTGTGTATTTGAAACCGAAGAAATTGGTATTTCTGAAAGAATTTTTAAAGTGACGCCTAGCACTACTCCATTTGACTGTTCAGATGCAGGTACGATTTCTATACAAGCATTGAACGTTTCTCCAGAATATAGCTATGAATTATACTTTGACAATGGTAGCGGTGGCAAAGGTGCATTAGTGGCAAATAACTTGGTTTCATCAGACAACACTCATACGTTTACTGGTCTTGCAGCAGATGATTACGTTATTGTAACCTCTACCGTAGACGGTTGTTCAGATGAGCGTACCATTACTGTAGATGAAATTCCAGAACTAAAATTAACGGCTACAAATCAAGATAACATTACATGTACTTCCGGTGTAATTAATTTAACGGCCACTGGTGGTACAACAGGTTATGAATATGCTATTTACAGTAAAGATGGTGTGGCTCCATATGCGGACGAAACTACCATTCCAGATTCCGACTTCTCATCTAATCCTTCATTTTTATTTGGATATGAAGGTAATCCTTCTACATATGTACCTAATGAAGATGGCCAATATGTATTTGTAATTAGAGATGATAATGGCTGTTACGGATTTTCTAATATTGTACAAATGGAAGATTTGGGTACTATAACCATTAGTGCATCAAATACGGATATTATATGTGCAGATTCTTCTACAGCTGTATTAACCATTACCGCATCTGGTGGTAATGCACCCTACCAATATAGTCTAGATGGTGGTACCACGTACCAAACGGAAAACTTCTTTAATAATCTAGCTGCCGGTATTTATACTATTACAGTTAAGGATACCAATAGCAATCCTGGTAATGCTTGTACAGAAACTTTAAAGTATGAAGTTACCCAACCATTTACGTTAACGGCATCCCCTTCTATTATAGAAGATGCGTCATGTGATACATCTGGTGCGGCGACACCCACTGCTTTAGTGAAGATTTTAAATGGTAGTGGCGGTCAAGCTCCGTATAAATATAGTTTTGACGGTGGTGGTACGTTCTCTTCAGTTGACGAACAACGTTTAACACCAGGCACGTATCAATTGGCTATAAAAGATGCTTTAGGATGTTCTACAGATTTAGAAATAACCGTACCTACAGCCGCTATAGCCCCTACTTTCACTAATGATATTACGTATGAGTGCGATGGTGACGGTGTAATAACCATTACCCCTTCTAACACTACAGACTTTACATATACTTATAAATTAAACGGTAGCGACAATTCTCCGTTAGACAGTAATGTATTCAATGATGTGGCATCGGGCACTCAAACAATAACAGTTGGCTATACCAGTTCTATTGCTGCTGAGCAAAGCACATTGTTCCTTGAAGATTTTGGAGCCGGTGTTACTACACAGATAGCAGAAATTGGTGCAGGGTATTGCTATGAGCCACAAGACGGTACGGAAACGGACTGTAATTTAGGACCTGCAGGAATTCTTGTAAATGCTGAATATGCGGTCACCAATAGAATAACCAATCCAAATGCTTCTTGGAGAAGTCCAAATGACCATACAGGTGTAACCGATGGTAGGTTTATGGCAATTGGTGTAAGTACCTCAGCAGGAAACAACAATATTTTATGGTCAAGAACAGGATTGGAAGCTCTTGCCAATGAAGATATCACCATATCTTTCTACGCATATAATATTTTAAAAGATAATGCTTCAGGTAACGATCCAGAAGTATTGGTAGAATTGGTTGATGGTTCCGGTACTGTAATCAGTAGTCAGGCTACCGCAGCTATTCCACAAAACAACAACGCAGACGACTGGCATTTAAGAACCGTTACGTTTAATCCTGGAGCAAATACTGCAGTTGGTGTTGTATTACGTACCAATCTTGATAGTGACAATGGAAATTTCTTAGTACTAGATGATATTCAGGCTTCACAGACCCCTGAGTTATGCAAAAAAACTAAAGATATTACAGTTATTGTAGAGTCTGGTCAAAGATTTGAAGTCGCTATTTTAGGTAGTACCGACCCTACATGTAGCGGTAGTGACAATGGAAGTATTCGATTTGAAGTTTCTAATTTTAATTCAACTGTAGGTTATCAATATTCTATTGATAATGGAGCAACTTGGGTTACGGAAACAACATCACCGATTACTACACCGACAACTCTTGCCGATGGCACGTATACCGTTATGGTCCAAAAAATTGACGATAATACATGTACGGCAACCTCTGCGACTTCGGTTACGTTGACATCACCTACTGCTTTGACTGCAGATTTACAAAAAATGACAAAATACAGTTGTTTCAATACAGGTGCAACGTTACAGGCTTCTGCAGAGGAAGGTACACCTGGTTATGAGTACCAATTAGAGCTGACCGATAATACTATCGAAAGAGCTTTTACTACCTCTCCTCAATTCTTGAACGTACCAGCTGGTAGTTACCATGTTAGGGTTAGAGATCAGAATAACTGTGAAGTGGTATCAACTACAACAGTGACCGTAATTCAACCAGAAACTATTGCTTTTGATTTAACGGCGACACAATGTTATGATGGTCAAAACAATGGTACGGTAACTACTACAGTAACAAATGGTAACGGCAATTACTCCTTTAGAATAAACGGCGGAGCGTGGCAAACACCATCTCCTATTACCAATGTAAGTTACACTTTCAACAATTTATCAGAAGGTACATATGATGTGGAAGTAAATGACCAATTTGGTTGTGCAACTTCTATTCAATCTATAACTATTGCGCCTACAATATCGCTTAGCGTAGTGGCCGTAAATGCAAGTTCATGTGCCGCTGGTAGTTTAACGGCAACTGCTTCTGGCGGAGACAACAATTTCATGTATGCATTTATACCTTCTGGGAATACAGTAACCGATGCTGATTTCTCTGCTAGTAGTACTACAAATATTCCTTTGGCGGACATAGATGATTACGATATTTACGTAAGAGATAAAGCAAATGGCACAGATGCTTGCCAGACCATGGTAACAGAAACTATTGCTGCCAATCCGGTATTGGATATTACAGCAGTAGCCACAGACCCAGATTGTCATGATGGTACCGGTAATATTGAAGTAACTATTAACGATGGTCTTTCTCCTTTCGATTATAGATTGGTAGATAAAACCAATGGTACACCAGATCAAGTACAAACTGATGTAGTGGGAACTACCAAAACATACTATAACCTGACACCAGGTGAGTATGACGTTGTTATTAAGGACGAAGCTGGTTGTTCAGAAACAGAAACGGTAACTATTACCGCTCCAGATCAATTGACTGCAGATATTATATTAGCCTATGCTAGTGATTGTAATGGGTCCGATACTGACTTTGGTTTCGATTTTAGCATGGTAACCACAGGTCTTACAGGAACACTAGAATACAGTGACGATGGAGGTACAACTTGGCAATCATCAACAGCATTTAGAGGGTATATTTCTGGAGATGAAGTTTTCCCTTCCATTCGTACACTAGATGGTAGTAACAATTTAATCTGTCAAACAGATTTTCCAAGAGAAATAATACCTTATCCTCTTGATGATTTGGATATTACAACAACGTCAATTGTTGAAAATTGCGATGAACTAAAAGTAAAAGTACAAGGTGACCAAGGTTTACCAGGATACGAATATGCTGTTTCCAACGACCCCGCAAACTTTGACGAAAGTACGGCTATCTGGCATCCAGGAGGAAGCTTCCATTTAGATGGCAGTGCGGTATCAGCAGGTCATGGCATGTATGAGTTTACAAATTTAATACCTGGTAGAACATATGTATTTTACGTAAGAGATAACAATTCACCTGTATCTTGTATACGTCAAAGTACTGCAAATGTTAACGAAGAAGCCGATAATTTACCAATGACAATTACCGCTGACATTAGCCCTTCCTGTAGTGCAGCAAACAACGGTGAAATTACATATACGATAGTTGATGAAGATTCTATTACTGAATCGCATATGGAGTGGTTTTTATACGACCTCAGCGGTTCCCTTGTAGCTCAAAGTGTAGATTTAGCAAATAACCCAAGTATAATTCCATATGAAGATGAAATTAAAATAAAAAACCTTGCGCCAGGCGAATACTATATTGAGGTTAAGCAAATTGATGGTTCCGGAAATCAAACATGTATAAGTGCAAGTGAAAATGCTATTTTAGATGAGTTAGAAAGTATAACAGGAGTCGTAAAATCTGATCAAGATATTTCTTGTGAAAACCCTGGGTTAATTTTAATCGAGAATGTACAAGGTGGTGGGGGTACTTATTTCTTTACCATTTCAGGTCCTGCTCCTTTTGCTACTATTACAGCAACCGGTGACAACCCTATAGAAATAGCTGCAAATTCACCTGCCGGAACTTATACGGTTGAGGTAGAAGACCAATATGGTTGCTCTTATCCACTTAACGATGTTACCATGAATATGATGCCAGCACCAACTATAACTAATGTTGCTATTGTTAATTGTAATACCAATGCATCGGTTCATATAACTGCCACTGGTACAGGTACAATTCTTTATTCTATAGATGGTGGTAGTACATATCAAAACAATGGCGGCATATACGATTCAGTACCTGCCGGCAATTATGATGTATTTATCAAAAATGAAAGCGGTTGTACAGATACAATAAATATAGATGTTCATCCTACCCTACAAGCATCGGCAACTTTAGCCAAGCAGTCAGGTTGTGGCATTGGTTTTGAAGCCGAAATAGCTATTAAAGGTATTTCAGGTTCAGGAAACTATGAGTTCGAAATTCTTGACAGTGCATCTCTACCAATTGAAGCTCAACAAACTCTTGCAGGTGGTGCAATGAACGTTCCAGTAAGCGTTCCAGATAATACTATAGATACAGATTATACGATCAATGTTTATGATATTGATACCGCTTCTCCTAATTGTTTTAGAACATTTACGGTGACCATACCTGCGGCTATTCGTCCAGATTTTACGGCAACCCCAATTGAGGTTAGTTGTTCAGGTGCTGATGATGGTAGCATAGAATTGGTTCAAGTGAATAACGGCAACAATCCGTTGACCTATGATTTAAATCCAGTTCCAGCTATAGTAGGTTGGAATGCAGCTACCCATTGGGACGTAGCTACACAATCATATATTGGTTTACCTGGTGGTTCGTATGAGGTAACCGCAAGAGGTCCGAATAACTGCACCACAGTAAAAACAGTAGTTGTAGATGAAAATACAGCTATAACATTTACTGCTCCGGTTCCAGTACAATTTGGTTGTGCTACCGGTAATGACGGTGATAATGCCACAATAACAATAGACGTAAGTTTAATAAATGGTGGTAGTGGTACGCACAATCGTTTTGAATTCATTGATGATGCAACTTCTACCGTACTTCAAAACAGCAGAGATTTAACGTACACACACACCGATGCGGCTGGTGGTGATATCATTGTTCGTGTATATGATGACGAAGGTTGTTCTGCAGAACACATAGTTACCATAGACCCTTATGATACTTTTATTGACGCAACAGTAATAGTAGATAGAGATTTAGATTGTGTTAACAGTGGTGAAAATATAACCATAGATGTAACTAGTACAGTTACCAATACGACTGCTAATCTTGCTAACTATGAGTTTAGATTATTACCATCTGCTACTTACCAAACAGGTAATAATGTATTTACCAACTTGGCAATTGGCACATATACTATTGGTATTAGAAATGTAACTACAGGTTGTGAAATAACAAGAACCCATATTGTTGAAGATCCTAACACATTTACTATTGAAGTGAATAAACTTTCAGATGTGGTTTGTTTTGGAACAGACGGGGCTATTGAGGTGACCTTTACCGATACTACCTATACTGGCGATTTTAACTGGGAAGTTATAAATGCCGATGGAACAGCTACTGCACGTACAGATGATGCCGACACCTTTGCAGGAACAGGTACAACAGCTTCTATTCCAGTAGCTGCGGGTAGTTATATTTTGAGAGCTTCACAAGTTGGAACTCCTGAATGTATTCAAGAAAGAGCATTTACGATTACATCTCCTAGTGCTGCAATAACATTAGCGACCATAGCAACCACAGATGTAGGTTGTAGTAATGACATGGGTACTGCAAACATTACACCAAATGGAGGTGAAGGACCTTTCGATATTGTATTAACACATGCTAGTTCAACTACTTACACGGCTAATCAAGTATACAGTAATTTATTTACCGGTTTAAGTGATGGTCAGTATACTGTAGAAATTACCGATAGTTTAGGTTGTACAGAAACCTTTACCAATGCATTTACGTTGACTCCGCCAGAACCAATTGTTGCCAATATTCAAACTGTTGTAGGTTTAGAGTGTGAAGGTGATACGGACGGAATAATTACCGCAGGATTTATACCAAGATCAGTAGTTACAAATTACAGGTACATGCTTAAAACGTATGATAGTAATACTACGGGTGCCAATCTTTTACAGACATCCAGCACCCAAACCTCCCCTACATTTAGCAACTTAAGGTCCGGCTACTATAGTATTACAATATTAGACGATTATAATTGTTCAGACGAAACTGCTATTGTAGAAATTGTAGAGCCTGTAGAAGTTAAAGGTCAATTAGTCACTGCGCAAAGAGCTACATGTTTAAATGAAGCTGAACTATTATTAACCGCATCTGGCGGTACAGGACCATATATGTGGAATACTGATGGTACTTCAACATTCAATGCCATGAATGAAATCAACGGACCTAACACCCATTTATTTACAGGTGTTCTGCCAAATACCTACCAGTACTATATTCAAGATAGTTTTGGTTGTATTTCGGTATTAAGTAATAGTGTTACTATCAATCCAATCATTCCTTTAACGATTACGTTAGATAACGATAACCCTACCATTAGTTGTTACGGTGACAATAGTGGAGTTATTAATGCGGAAGCGCAAGGCGGATTAGGAAATTATCAATATGCATTATTTTCTGATGCAGGTTTAATCAACGAAATTCGTCCAAATCAAACCACTGGTTTGTTTACAGATCTATTGGCAGGGCCATATTATGTAAGGGTGCAAAGCGATGATTGTGAAGAAACCTCTCAATTAATTACGATAACCCAGCCAAATGAACTTCTTATTGACACCGCCAATACCACTATTAACAACGTAACTTGTAATGGACAAGACGATGGTAGTATTACGGTGAATATGATTGGCGGTTCTGGTACATACCAATATGCAATATCACCAAATTTAGATAGATTTAGCGAAGACCATACGTTCAACAATTTGGCACCTGGTGATTATATCATCATAGCCCAAGATACCAACGGCTGTTTTGAAATAACAGAAGCAACCATAACCGAACCGGAAGTTCTTGAGGTGACCATAGCCAGCACTCCTGAAATTTGTGTTGGTGAAGAAGATGGTACAATTGACTTAACCCTAACTGGTGGTACGGCACCATATAGCACTCGTTTAGAAAGCGAAACAGACTTTGTTCAAGATAGATTGAGCTTTACCAACTTGGCAGCCGGTGATTACATCATATACATAGAAGATGCACAAGGTTGTGATGAAACATTAATCGTTACTATAGAACCAGGTATTAATCTTGGGGCAACCGTTGAGCCCATCTATGGTTGTAATGGTATTTCAGCAAGTACCTATGTCAATATTGTTCTTGATGACCCAAGTATAGAAGAAGATGTGTTATTTGGTTTAGATACTGTAGATCCATTAGAAATGCAATTAACACCTATGTTCAGAGAATTGGCTCCGGGTACACATTACATCAGTATTTCACATGCTAATGGATGTTTAACCACATATGATATTGAAATATTGGCATTTGACCCTCTTGAAATTACTGCTGAAGAAAGTAATATCAATCAGATTACCGCTACCGTAACCGGCGGTAGAGAAAACTACACCTATTATTTAGGTGATAAAGAAATGGGGGCTGAAAATGTATTCTACATTACCGAAACCAATACCTATGATGTAACCGTAGTAGATGAGAACGGATGTGAATCCACGGCAAGTATATTCATTGAATTCATTGATATAGAAATCCCTAATTTCTTTACACCAAATGGTGATGGAGAAAACGATTTTTGGAAGCCGGATAACATTGAAATATATCCAGAAATCTTTATTTCTATATATGATAGGTATGGTCGTTCAGTTTACACCTTCAAGGATAATGAAGACGGTTGGGATGGATTCTATCAGGAAAACGAGCTTCCAACAGGAGATTACTGGTACGTCATCAAATTAAATGGCGCAACCGATACTAGAGAATTTGTAGGTAATTTTACACTTTACAGATAACTAAAAAGTAGAGGTAGTAAAAATTTACCACCTCTACTTTTTTTATGAAAACAACATATTAACGGTGTTTGACAACTATTAATTGTCATTTAAAAATATAGTGAGTTTCTTTAAATGCTCATACCCCAAACATATAATGAGGCAAAAGTTAATTTTATTTATTGTGTTCATAACAGTCTCTGTAACTGGATATTCCCAGTTGAGTGACCTTCACTATTTACCGCCATTAAAACAAGGGGGCAATAATAATGCAATTAAAGAACAATACATATATCTATCTACTCCTGAAACCACATCATTTACAGTAAGTGTATTTCAAGGATCCTCAACAACTCCTTTTACTACCTTAAGTCTATCCAACACAACACCAAAAGAAATCGTTTTAGGAAATGGTAATAATAATATAACTCTTTTAACCGATAACAATACAGGTATCATATTATCAACAGCAGGTCTACGATTTAAATCTTCTGGAGGCGAAAAATACTATGTCAACTATAGAGGACGTTCAAGTGCACAAGCTACATCACTCACCAGCAAGGGTAGACAGGCTTTAGGCACACATTTTAAATGGGGTGGCATTCCAAATCGTGGTACTCATAGTAGTTTGTCAAATGTTCTAGGTATAATGGCAACCGAAGACGGTACAACCGTAACACTATCCGGATATAACCCAAATTGTGAGTTTAGACTTGAAAATGATCGAGACGGAATAACATCAAATTCTTATACCATATATTTAAATGCTAATGAAACTTTCGTTTTTGAAGCATACAAAGCTGAAACTAATGCCAATATTGATGGATGGATTGGTGCCGATATCATAGCAAACAAACCTATTGCAATCAGCAATGGAGGTCTTAATGTTGCTATAAGAAGCGGCGCTCCTAATAGAGATGCCGCCATTGACCAACCTGTTCCACAAGATAAAATTGGTAAAGAATATGTTTTTATTAGAGGAAACGGTACAACTGAAACAGAATTTCCAATTATAATAGGTACTCAAAATAATACCAATATTTATGTTAATGGTAACACAACACCAATTGCAACCATTAATGATGGAGATTATTATGAAATTCCTTCCTCAAACTATTCCGGTAATATTCCTGGTTCAAATATGTTTGTCACAACCTCTAAGGATGCTTATGCATACCAATGCATGGCAGGTGATTCTGCAATTCACACCATCGGGCTAAACTTTATTGCTCCTGTAAATTGTCTATTACCTGATTCTGTCGATAATATTAGCCATATTCAAGATGCTGCCGGTATTACAATGACAGGAGGTATTACTCTTATCGCCTCAACCTCAACTCCAGATGAGAACATAATTGTCACCGATGAAAGCGGAGCAGTAGCTCTACCCACATCAATACCTGTCACCGGTACTACAGAATGGAAAACATTCTATATCTCAGGGCTTACCGGAGATGTTAGCGTAAATTCCTCTGGACCTATAGCAGTAGGATTTTTAGGGTTCAATGGTGCCCGTGGTATTGCAGGGTACTTCTCAGGGTTTGATACCGTACCTGAAGTTGACCTTCAAGTCAACGGTGGAGGATGCTTACCTGGAGCCATAATTAATGTCATTGATGCTAATTTCGATGCCTATCAATGGTATCAAAATGGAACAATTGTTCCTGGAGCAATATACTCAAGCTACACCCCAACTGAAGCCGGTGATTTTTTCGTTAGAGTAACCAAGGGGGGGTGCTCTTATGATTCTCAACCTATTGCTGCATATTACTGTTTATCTGATGTTATTATCAAAAAAGTTGCAGATACAAATACAGTTATTGACGGTGATTTGGTCACTTTTACAATCACCGTAGAGAGCTTAGGTGTAGATCCTATTACAAATATTGTATTAACAGACGTATTGCCTAATGGCTTACTTTTTGTTTCTGCATCTTTTTCAAAAGGTAGCTTTACGTACCCAAACTGGTCTATAGACGATATGTACAGTGGTGACCTTGAAACTTTAACTTTGGTAACCCGTGCAACTTTACCCGATGTAAACACATCAACCTTTACATACACAAATAATATTAGTAATTCTCAGGATCAAACCGACACTAATATTACTACAGATGACCCATCCGAAACAATAACAGTAAATTTAAATACACCAACAACAGTTATTACTAATAGAAGAATAACCTACAGAACAACAAGATTTTAAAACTAATTTGTAACAATCCATCAAGTTACTCGTCAAGTAGAGGTAACCAATCAAAAAAACACTTGACGTGAGTACTATTCTAACAGTCAATCATCTTACCAAAAAATTCGGTCACCTTACTGCTGTAAAAGATTTATCGTTTACTATAGAGAAAGGTAATGTATATGGTATTCTTGGACCAAACGGCAGTGGCAAATCAACTACTCTTGGCATTGTATTAAACGTGGTCAATAAAACTAGCGGAGAATTCGCTTGGTTTGGTGGTAATACCTCGACACATGAGGCTTTAAAAAAAGTAGGTGCAATTATTGAGCGCCCAAACTTCTATCCGTATATGACTGCTTTGCAAAACCTAAAATTAGTTTGCAAAATTAAAGATGTTACCCAAAGTAAAATTGAAGAAAAGCTAGATTTAGTTGGACTTCTGGATAGAAAAAACAGCAAATTCAGAACTTTTTCCCTTGGGATGAAACAGCGTTTAGCTATTGCTTCTGCCCTATTGAACGATCCTGAAATATTAATCTTGGATGAACCTACCAATGGTCTAGATCCACAAGGTATTCATCAAATCAGGGAAATCATAAAGACGATTGCCGCTAAAGGAACTACCATTTTGTTGGCATCGCATTTATTAGATGAGGTAGAGAAAGTTTGTTCACATGTAGTCATTTTACGAAAAGGAGAAAAATTATACTCTGGCAGGGTAGATAGCTTACAAGCCAGTTTCGGCTTTTTTGAATTAAAATCTGATGACTTAGAAAAACTAAAATCGTACTTGAGTACTAATGAACATTTTGGCAGCATAAAACAAGAAAATGGATTGGTTACGGCAATTTTAACTTCAGAGTTAAATGCTCACACATTGAATAAACTACTTTTTGATAAAGGGATTATTGTATCTCATTTAGTAAAACGAAAAGAAAGTTTAGAAGAGCAATTTTTAGCCCTAACCAAAAATGTTAACGCCTAACAACCTACCATTATGATACGATTACTTCAAATAGAATTTATAAAATTATGGAATAACAGGGCAAGCAAGGTGTTGATTATTTCTTACTTCGCTCTTTTAACCTCTATAGCATTGGTAGCGGCCATAAAATTCGATATTGGCCCCATAAAGTTTCATTTGGCCGATCAGGGTATTTTCAACTTCCCATATATCTGGCATTTCAACACCTTCATCACCGCTTTTTTTAAACTATTTTTGGCGATAGTCATTGTTTCAATGATGTCCAATGAATACAGTAATAAAACAATAAAACAAAATTTAATTGACGGATTGTCAAAGAAGGAATTCATCCTTTCAAAATTCTTGACCGTCATTACTTTTTCGTTAGTTTCTACCATATTCGTGTTTATAGTTTCTTTAATTCTGGGGCTTGTTTACTCAGATTTTAATGAATTATCTATCATTTTCACCAATTTAGAGTTCCTTTTAGCCTTTTTTGTAAAACTAACAGGATTCTTTTCCTTTTGTCTTTTCTTAGGCGTTTTGGTAAAACGTTCAGCATTCGCCCTTGGTTTTCTAATACTTTGGCAAGTTTTAGAAGGTATATTTAGAGGCATTATTAGATGGAAGTTTTTTGATGGTGAAACCACAGATATCATCATGGGATTTTTTCCGTTACAAGCCATGTTCAATCTTATAAAAGAACCATTTTCAAGGTTAGGTGCCGTGCAATCTGTAGCTAACCAAATGGGTGAAAAACTAGCATTGGATTACTATATTCATTGGTATGAAATAGTGATTGTTCTAGCTTGGATCGCTATTTTCATTTATGGTTCATATGCTATTCTAAAAAGACGCGATCTCTAATACAACTATGAACAAAGACACTTAGATCTATTCATTGCTCAAGAATGTTTGTTATTAAAGAGCCCAAGTTGCGTTTTAACACTACTACTTTTAGATGCTGTAATTAACAGAAAGGTATTACCTTTAATTTCTAGGCTATTTTATTTCGTTTACAACGAATGACTAAACAGAGGTATCTGTAAACTTTTCCTATAATATAAAAAATGTATAACACCTAACCGCTCCTGTGTTTCAATAGAAATTTAAACAACACCTTTAGTGCAAACGAATACCATCTTTAGAATATTGGAACCAATTTGATAGACCGCAACCAATAGCATTTTTGGTGGTCATTATTCATTAAAACGATAACTACAACTAATCTTTTTTTTGAGCCCATTAAAATCGTACTTCTTTCGTAATTTTATGGCATGAAATTTAAAGTTGTATCAGAATTCAAACCCACTGGTGACCAGCCAAATGCTATAAAAGAATTGGTAAAGGGTATAAATGAAAAAGAAAAATTTCAAACATTACTGGGTGTTACCGGTTCAGGAAAAACATTTACCGTCGCCAATGTTATAGAAGAGGTCCAAAAACCTACATTGTTATTAGCCCACAACAAAACGTTGGCCGCACAGCTATATTCAGAATTTAAGCAGTTTTTCCCTGACAATGCGGTTGAGTATTTTGTGTCTTACTATGATTATTACCAACCAGAGGCATTTATACCAACAAGTGGTGTGTACATTGAAAAAGATCTTTCTATCAATGAAGATATTGAAAAGCTACGTCTAAGCACTACCTCTTCCTTATTATCAGGTCGCAGAGATGTAATCGTTATCGCATCGGTTTCTTGTTTGTACGGTATTGGTAATCCCATTGAATTTCAAAAAAATGTTATTTCTATACAAAAAGATCAAGTAATTGCTAGAACAAAACTAATGCATCAATTAGTGCAGTCCCTTTATTCTAGAACCATGGCTGATTTTAAAAATGGAAATTTCAGGGTTAAGGGAGACGTTGTAGACGTTTTTCCCAGTTACGCGGACCATGCCTATAGAATTCACTTTTTTGGAGACGAGATAGAGGAAATAGAGGCTTTTGACCCGTTTAACAACAAGGTCATAGAAGTATATGAGAATTTGAACATATACCCTGCTAACATGTTTGTAACGTCAAAAGACGTATTACAAAATGCCATTCATAATATACAAGATGATTTGGTGAAGCAGATAGACTACTTTAAAGATATTGCTAAACCTTTAGAAGCAAAACGTTTAGAAGAACGTACCAATTTTGACTTAGAAATGATACGTGAGTTAGGCTATTGTTCTGGTATTGAGAATTATTCTCGGTATTTAGACGGTCGTCAACCAGGTACTCGCCCCTTCTGTCTGTTAGATTATTTCCCAGATGATTACCTAATGGTCATTGATGAAAGCCACGTTACCATTCCTCAAGTACATGCCATGTACGGTGGTGACCGATCAAGAAAAGTAAACTTGGTAGATTATGGTTTTCGATTACCTGCCGCAATGGACAATAGACCTTTAAAATTTGAAGAGTTTGAAGCATTGCAAAATCAAGTTTTATATGTAAGTGCAACACCCGCAGATTATGAATTAGAATTAAGTCAGGGTGTTTATGTAGAGCAAGTAATTAGACCAACCGGACTTCTAGATCCCATTATTGAGGTAAGACCTAGCTTAAACCAAATTGATGATCTGGTAGAAGAAATACAAATTCGTGTAGAAAAAGATGAGCGGACCCTGGTAACCACTTTAACAAAAAGAATGGCAGAAGAGTTGGCAAAATATTTAGATAGAATTAATATTCGATGTAGATATATTCATAGCGATGTTGACACTTTAGAGCGTGTTGAAATTATGCAAGATTTACGAAAAGGTATTTTTGATGTACTAATTGGAGTTAATTTATTACGTGAAGGGTTAGACTTACCAGAAGTTTCATTAGTGGTTATTTTAGATGCTGATAAAGAAGGTTTTTTACGTAGTAATAGATCCTTAACACAAACTGTTGGTAGAGCTGCAAGAAACTTAAATGGACTTGCTATCATGTACGCAGATAAGATAACGGCAAGCATGCAAAAAACAATTGACGAAACAAATTATAGAAGACAAAAACAGATACAATATAATACAGACAATAACATAACGCCCAAAGCTTTGAACAAAAGTTTGGACAGTGTACTTTCTAAGAACTCAGTATCCACTTATCACTTCATTAAAGAGGAGCTAAGAGCAGCAGAACCAGACATGGACTATCTTACAAAAGAACAAACTGAAAAGCTGATAAAGGACAAAAGAAAGGCTATGGAAAAAGCTGCAAAAGAATTAGATTTCATGCAGGCAGCGAAGCTAAGAGATGAAATAAAGTTGCTACAAGAGCAAGAATAAACCAAGTTTTAATACCATTACACTAAAATAAGAAAAATTTCTATATCAACTTTATATTACCACACATATATCATTGGAATACAATGATTTAAATAAATTTTTTAGACAAGGCTAAAAGGATAATATTCTTATTAAAATTGCTTTATAAGGTGTTTTTCAGTAGATTCTCATCTAATTCTAGATTAACAACTGTTCTTCAAATACTAAAACTGGATGGTAAGAGCCAGTACCTGAGCATAAGAAAAATAGTTAAGCAGATAGTACTAATTTACGCTAATTTTTTGAACAATAAAATGGGCGGTTTTATGCTCAATAATACCGTTCATTTTTATAGTTTAAAAACCTATTGCCAAGAGTCCGGAAGTACCTTTAAAAAAGAATTAAGATTCCCATTTTATATCACAAGATCAACTTCTAAATTTAAATTAAAACAACTTGAACACAAGGAATAAAAAGAGCGTTTACCAATACAGAAAGCAACCTTGAAAGTGTTAATCAATGAATTATTTAAAAGCGCAATTCGCTTTATTTTTTCCTGAATTTTAAGATTGAAATAACGCATATAAAACGCAAAAAAAAAGTGCTTTGATTTCTCAAAGCACTCCAACTAAACAACTCAAACCAACCTAAAAAAGGTAGTTACCAAAACTTACTTTAACTCAATCATTCTTTTTGGCTTAGGTAAAGCCTCTTCTTTTTTCGGAAGATTAAATTTTAAAATTCCGTCCTCATACGTTGCCTCAATTTTATCTGTGGCTACTGTATCAGGCAATGTAAATGCCCTTTTAAAAGATGAGATACTAAACTCTCTACGTGTAAAATTTTCTTTTACCTCTTCACTCTCTTCTTTTATTTCTGCCGAAATGGTTAAGATGGCATCATCAATTTCAATTTTAAAATCATCTTTTACCCTACCTGGGACAAAAAGCTGTAATTCAAAATCTTTCTCATTCTCTTTAATGTTTACTGCCGGTATAGATGAACGTGAATTCTCAGTTCCACCAAACCAATCTGGTCTAAAAATTTCATTCATCAACGCCGGGAACAAAACATCATTTCTCTTAGTTAAACTCATAGTCGTATTTTTTTAATAAATTAATTTAATAGTTGATTGGTATAGAACAACTTATGTACCAACACAAGTGTTATGCCATTTTGACACATAATATCTACAAGATAGTGTCATTTTGACGTGTTTTATTGATAAGAGCCTGTAATTTTAGCATATCAGCCACCCTTACCTTGTCGCATTCACTAGTTTTACGGCTAGATTAATACCAATGGATAGACTAAACAATCTTTTTAAACATATACGTACCAGAATAGCCTTTTTCCCCACAGTAATCTCACTTGCAGGACTATTATTGGCCTTTTTAATGATCTATCTTGAGCAAAATAACATTTCGGCTTACCTCATCAACGTGGCTCCGGCCCTGGTAATTGACAATACCGATACGGCTAAAACTATTCTAAGCACATTAATTGGTGGTTTAATATCATTGACCGTATTTAGTTTTTCTATGGTCATGGTATTATTGAATCAAGCCTCTAGTAACTTCTCACCCCGTGTACTACCTGGAATTATTTCCGATCAAAAACATCAAATTGTACTAGGTCTTTATATTGCTACCATACTATACAATATTTTTGTTCTTATCTCCATTGAGCCCACAGAGAATGCTTATCAAACACCAGGGTTCGCCGTCCTATTTGGTATTATACTGGCAGTAGTTTGTTTAGCTGCTTTTATCTATTTTATACATCATATTTCTCAAGCTATACAAGTAGGAAATATTCTAACAGCAATTCATTCTAGAACAAAGTCTGAAATAACTTCGATTATAAAACAGCAAGAACAGCATACTCTAGAGTTTTCAAGTGGACAATATTGGGAAGCGCATGAAATAAACAAAACAGGCTATTTTTATGGAGTATTAAACGATGACCTACTTAAACTATGCAAAAAAACGCAATAAAAATCATCATACAATTGCGCAAAGGACAATTCATTTTAGAGGGAACTATTGGTTTTAAAACCGAAAAACCTTTAAATAATGAATTAAAAGAAAAGGTGATAGACACTTTACTTTTTAGTCACGAAGAGCTCATTGGAGAAAATTACATCTACGGTTTTAGACAAATATCTGAAATTGGAGTAAAAGCAATGTCTCCAGGAATTAACGATCCAGGAACGGCTTTAAATACTATTGACTATCTAACCTCCCTTTTTCTAGATTTAATGCTCAAAGCAGACTTTGAATACCTTACCGATGATGAACAAGAAAACTGGGTACTTATTAGATGTTCAAAATTTTCCGAATTATTATATAATGTAATGGCCACATACAGACTTTACAGTAGACATGATATTACGGTTTTGAGAAAACTAATGCACATGTTAAAAACACTTACAAATCACGTAATTAATTCTAATCAGTTAACAATTTTAGAAGCGGAAATCAGCGAATTAAGAACAGATGCCAATGCCAATATTAAAAACAAAAGAGACCTTAGCAAATTAGATGCCAAAGATATTTCTTGGTCTTAATTATAATGTGCCTTGAAAATAGAAATCAATACCTCTGGTGGTACTATTTTATTAGCGTACTTGTGCATTATAGCCAATACCTGCTGAATTGCACCTGGTGGCAATCCCATCTTTAAACCAATATCATAAATTCCCTTGACTTCATTTATATCCTGCTCATTATCAACGTTCATCAATAATACTAACCTATGAAATTGTAAAAGACGCTCTGACTGTGACTTGGGTATTACGTGCTCAACATTAGAAGTAAAGAGACTGTCAAAAGTTTTTTTACTTATTTGTAATTGTTGGGCAACCGAAAAAAGAAAATCATATTCTGATTTCTTTACCTCATCATTAAGCTTGGCAAAAGAAATCATTTCTGACAAAATACTTAACTTTTCTTTATTAGTAGGCATATAAATGTGTATCTATTTGATATTCTGCTGCTACACCACTTAAACGTATAATTCAGCTATTTTATTTCATTTGGGCTACGATCATAACACCCTAACCCCAATTATAGTGTACTTTTCATTTTGTAAAATAATTTTTAATTAGTTGCTGACCTTCAGAAAAATCTTCACAAAAATGTAAATCGTATAAAAATTTTCGAATCACTTTTTGAGACAAACCCATTGCCATACCTTGTCTATAAGACTCTCGGATCCATTTATAATAGCTACTACATAAGTTCTTATCACGTAGCGCTTTTTTATAAAATTTTAGAATTTTACATTCCATAGAATTAGGGAGAATAAATATTTCATTTTCCTCTATATAGCCATCAATACTATGTTGATGCAACCCCAATTGCTCTCCTAAGCTACAGATAAATTCATATTCTGCTTGTTCCAAGCCATTATGAACCATTGAGGATTGAATCATATCTGAAACAACTTTTAATTTATTATCCTCTACTTTCATAATTTACAATCAAAATTAAAATCAAGAGTACCGGATTCAGGGAATTATAATTCATTACAAATATGAAAGATAATTCTTACAATTTTAACTATATCTCAACGAATAACCTATATCATCCTATACACATTACGATAAAACATATAGAAAAAACGATGAAATACATGTAAAACCGATTAAATACTAAGCATATGTATTCTTTTGATTCCAACATTAAACAATATCTTGTTTAAAAAGTATATCTCATTTTACAAAATTAAATTCATTTGCAGCAATTAGTCCAGACGGCAATCTATAATATTGCCTGAATTAGCCTCCTGAGCGAGTAAAAACATCTATTAATACCGCATAGCCCTGAGCACGTCAGATTTTTATAATAACTTGCAGTCCTTAAAAATTTGCTATGACCAATAATGATATATTTAAAAAATTAAGAGTTGCTTTAAAATTTAGGGATGATGATATTGTAGACATTCTACAATTGGTAGATTTTAAGATCTCTAAAAGTGAATTAGGTGCTTTCTTCAGAAAAGAAGACCATCCAAATTACATGGAATGCGGTGATCAAGTGTTACGCAACTTTTTGAACGGATTGGTTCTACACCTTCGCGGAACAAAGGATAGCCCAAAAATACCGGGAGAAGTTCTATTAGCCATGTCAGGAGCTACTACAAAACCAGCAGTAAAAAATATAGAAAGAAGAGATTTCAAAACTAAGCAGATGAAAAAGGTAGATTCTGCCATTAGCTCTGTAAAGTATAAAAACAAGAAAAAATCTTAATACAACGTTTTGTATTAAGATTTTTTATCGCGTACTTTTAAAATTTATGCTTTTATTCGTACGGGTATGGTATATATTTTACCTTCCTTAATATTTGTCAAATTAACCTTTTGATAGTTTAATTTGGATTTTACAAAACTTTCCATTCTAGCAAATTTAGAATTTACAGATAAGACGACAATTTCCCCATCTGCATTCAATGTAAAACGCACTTGAGCAGTTAGGTCGTCATCTTTTGCAGAGAACTCATTCTCCATTAACATTTCTGAAATTTGTTTTGAAAGGTTTTTTGTAGGGTTTTCACCTTTTACATCGTTGGCGAATACATTACCGGTTGCAAGTAGCATTACAGCTACCACTACTAAACTTAATTTTCTCATGACTTTTTGTTTTTTACTTCATTTTTTCTGAAGTATGATTATTAATTGATTGATGATGAATTACCAAAAAGACGATTGTAAAATAAGAATGTTACAAGCAAACCTCATTTTAACATCTCTTTAATATTAATTCTTCAATAATCAGCCTCACATTCAGAAATATAAATCGTTGAAAAAACACGGTTCATAGCTCTTAACCATTATTCTAATTTGGTATCTTACAATAAAGGTTGATGGCTCTTATCATTACAAAAAATAAAAACCACAATTACAATAAACACATATATATAAAATCCACATTTATCATATCAAAAAAAAAGACCATTCATAATGAATGGTCTTTTTTATAATTTAATATAAGCAAATTCGTTTAAGCCAATACAGCCTTCACCTTATCTGCAGCTTCTTGGAACTGTACGGCCGATTGAACCGCCAGACCAGAATTATCAATAATTTCTTTTGCTAATTCAGCATTAGTACCTTGTAACCTAACAATAATTGGCACATTCATTGAGTCTCCCATATTCTTGTATGCATCAACAACACCTTGTGCAACACGATCACAACGAACAATACCACCAAATATGTTAATTAGAATGGCCTTAACATTAGGATCTTTTAAAATTATTCTAAACGCTTCTTCAACTCTTTTAGCATCTGCAGTACCGCCCACATCTAAGAAGTTAGCTGGTTCACCACCTGCCATTTTAATTAAATCCATAGTTGCCATGGCAAGACCTGCACCATTAACCATACAACCAACGTTACCGTCAAGGTCTACATAGTTAAGACCAACTTCTCTTGCTTCTACCTCAATAGCATTTTCCTCTCTAAGGTCACGCATATCAGCATATTCCTTTCTACGATAAAGTGCATTGTCATCAATAGAAACCTTAGCATCGACAGCCATGATCAAATCGTCAGATGTCTTTAACACAGGGTTAATTTCAAACATATTAGAATCGCTTTCTACATATGCCTTATATAATGATGCAACAAATTTTGTCATCTCCTTGAACGCAGTACCTGAAAGACCTAGATTAAAAGCAATCTTTCTTGCTTGAAAACCTAACAAACCTGTAGCTGGGTCAATTTCTTCCGTAAAAATTAAATGCGGAGTACTTTCGGCAACTTCTTCTATGTCCATACCACCTTCTGTAGAATACATGATCATATTCTTACCGGTAGCTCTATTTAATACAACAGACATATAGAATTCACTAGTTTCGCTTTCGCCTGGGTAATACACATCTTCGGCAACCAATACTTGGTGTACTTTTTTACCTTCCGCAGAAGTTTGCGGTGTAATCAAGTTCATTCCTATAATCTGGTTTGCGATTTCTTCTACTTCCTTTAGGTTTTTGGCTAATTTTACACCACCACCTTTACCACGACCACCTGCGTGTACTTGCGCTTTAATAACGTGCCATCCCGTTCCGGTTTCAGCAGTTAATTGCTTTGCAGCCTCAACAGCTTCTTTTGCATTTTGGGCAACTATTCCTCTTTGGATGCGCACCCCAAAACTTGCTAATATCTCTTTTCCTTGATATTCGTGAAGGTTCATATATATGGTGAATTTAAATGTTAAGCAAAAATAGGAAACAGGAAGTAATTATTTAAAAATACTGATGATTAATTAGAATATCTGGTATAATTAACCTGATAAAAACACAAAATCCTTAGAATGGGATTGAATTTCAAAGGCCAAAAACAAACTAAATCTTTAAATCTTTAAAATCTAGAGGGTCAAAATTTTTAAAATGTCCATTAAGTTCTATGGTTTTTTTGGTGCGATTTACCTCTGACAACACAGTTATGGTAGCCGTTAGATGTAAACCGATAAAATTAAGACGGTCATTTTCTACAGGTATCTGTAACAATTGGTACTCTTGCTCAAAAGACAGCCCTATTTTGTGAGCCAAGGAAAAACTATTAAATTCTTTAATGTTGATTTGGGGATATGGCACATCCATAATGGCATACAACTCTTCTATACCCTTAATAATTGTTTTCTTTTTTTCTTCTGATGCTTCGTAATCGTACTCCATCAACTTTACAATACCTCCGGCATATAATTTGTTCTCCATTACATTATCAAAAGCCAATAATTTAAATACTTGCCGAGCTACACAGACCACATCCATCTCTCCGCTGTCATAAGTGGTAACCACCTCTACCAACTGTACTTCCACACCATATTCCATATTGTTATTGATAAAAACAGGTATTCCAAAAGTGATGGCTTCTTTTCTACAATCTTGTATTAATTGTTTATAACGATCTTCAAAAACATGAAGCGGCACTGTTTCACCCGGAAAGAAAATAGACTGTAATGGAAATAGTGGTAATCTCATATGTTAAATGTACAAAGAGGTTTATTTAGCTCCAAAATAAATAGAATATCTAACTGTTTCAAATATCACAATTTGTTATTTTTATTGTTTTTATGTTATTATTTTTGTTGTTAATGATTTAGAAAAGTAAATTCGCTAAAAAATAGATAGCATGAGAAATGAGGATTTGTTGCAAATCGCAAAAACCTATGGTGATCCGGTGTATGTTTATGACTCGGAGAAAATAGTTTCACAATTTAATAGATTGACCAAGGCATTTGGTTCTGTAAAGAAATTGAAACTTAATTATGCGGCAAAAGCACTATCTAATATTACCATTTTAAGACTAATGAACAGTCTTGGTAGTGGATTAGATACCGTTTCTATCCAAGAAGTACAATTAGGGTTATTAGCTGGTTTTAAACCAGAATCGATCATATTTACACCAAATGGCGTTTCTTTAGAAGAAATAGAGCAAGCTGCTAAACTAGGGGTTCGTATTAATATTGACAACTTATCTATTTTAGAACAATTTGGCAGCAAACATCCTAATATCCCTGTATGTATTAGAATTAATCCGCATGTTATGGCCGGCGGCAATTCTAATATATCCGTGGGTCATATAGATTCTAAATTCGGCATCAGTATTCATCAGATCCCTCATTTACTTCGTATTGTAGAATTAACAAAAATGAACATTAACGGTATACACATGCATACCGGTAGTGACATTTTAGATATTGATGTATTCTTATACGCATCTGAAATATTATTTGAAACAGCACGTAATTTTAAGAATCTGGATTTTATTGATTTCGGTAGCGGTTTCAAAGTACCTTATAAAGAAGGTGATATTGAAACAAATGTTGAAGAATTAGGAAAAAAATTAAGTACCCGTTTTAACGAGTTTTGTAAAGAATATGGTAAAGATTTGACCTTAGCTTTCGAGCCTGGTAAATTTTTGGTCAGTGAAGCTGGTGTTTTTCTCGCCAAAGTGAATGTAGTCAAGCAAACGACTTCAACAGTATTTGCAAGTATAGACTCTGGTTTTAACCATTTGATCAGACCAATGCTTTACGGTGCTACCCATACTATTAAAAATATCTCTAATGCAGAAGGTAGAGAACGCTATTATTCTGTTGTTGGGTATATTTGCGAAACAGATACTTTTGCCAGCAATAAAAGAATTAACGAGATTACTGAAGGTGACATTCTTTGTTTTAAAAATGCCGGTGCATATTGCTTTACCATGGCAAGCAATTATAACTCAAGATTTAGACCGCCAGAAGTACTATGGCATAAAGGAAAAGCTATTCTTATACGCGAAAGAGAAACTTTTGATGATTTAATCCGCAATCAAGTAGACGTAAAAGATCTATTCAATGTTAAACAAACTGCAAAAGTGAAATAAAGCAATAAAAAATACGTTAGTTTTGGTATAATAGTTGGACTATACACACAAAAAATAACACATGAAATCGTATTCTTTATCTGTATCAAAATCCTTTTTATTTTTAGCTGTACTCTTTGTTTCAACAACAAGCATTGCACAAGAAGTCAATTGGATTTCTTGGGAAGAGGCCGTAAAATTAACCTCTACTGACAAGAACCCTAAGAAAGTTTTTATAGATGTGTATACAGATTGGTGCGGGTGGTGCAAAAAAATGGATAAGGACACTTTTCAAAACCCTGAAGTAGCAGCCTATATGGATGAAAACTACTACATGGTAAAATTTGATGGAGAAGGTAAAGATCCTGTAGAATATAAGGGCAAAACATACAAATTTATTCCATCAGGAAGAAAGGGATATCATGAATTTGCAGCAGCCTTAATGCAAGGTCGTCTAAGTTACCCAACTACCATATTCTTAGATGAAGAGCTAAACATGCTTTCACCGGTTCCTGGTTATCAAAAGCCAGAGCCATTTTTAGAAATAGCTCGTTATTTTGGAAGTAATGTTTACAAAGAAAAAGACTGGAAAGCTTACACCAGCAAAACTGGTAAATAGTTCTTATGCTTGATTCTAGGCAAAGACATCCATAAATTTATTCTCTTTTAGAGTTATACACTGTTTAAAAATTGGAAAGTATTTTTCAATAAAGTACTTTCACTACAGCGTATAACTCTATTTTATGAAGCACCTGTTACCTCTATTTTTTATAGTAACTCTTTTCTACTCCTGCAACAATAAAAAGCGAACATCGGCACCTTTAGCATTAGGTGTTTCAGAAGAACTGGCTAACTACAGGTCTTCTCAGGTCTCAAATGTACATTACAAACTAAGCTTTGCAATTCCTAAAGAACAGAAAGCTCCAATACCATCTCAACTAGTTTTAAATTTTGATTTAGGACTACCTCAAAAGCCCGTATACTTAGATTTTAAAGAAGATTCATCTAAAATAAAATCGGTTATTATTAACGAAACCAACGTTGCTATTCTACATGAAAAGGAACATATCATTTTATCCAAAGAATTTCTAGTTGAAGGAAAAAATACGATCACAATTGAGTTTAATGCCGGTGAACTTTCCTTAAATAGAAATGAAGATTATTTATACACGTTATTAGTCCCGGACAGAGCAAGAACACTTTTCCCTTGTTTTGACCAACCGAATATTAAAGGAGTGTACACCCTTAGCATTACCGCACCTAAAGAATGGAAAGTTTTATGTGGTGCAAAAGAAATAAATCAGACCACTGAAGGTGACTACACGCAGCATAACTTTGAAGCCTCTGATCAAATGAGCACCTATCTATTTTCGTTTGTAGCAGGTAAATTTGAATCCGTAACCCAAAAACCGGATACTATGGAAATGACCCTATTATACCGTGAAACGGATACTACCAAAATTGAATATAGTCTAGGTTCCATTTTTGATCTTCATCAGCAATCCCTATCATTTTTAGAATCCTACACAGCGTATCCTTTTCCATTTCAAAAAATGGATTATGCAGCTATACCTGGTTTTCAATATGGCGGCATGGAACATGTGGGAGCCATACAGTATAGAGAAAGTTCACTCTTCTTAGACGAAAGTGCTACCGCTAACAGAAAACTGAGTCGTGCAAAATTAATTGCCCACGAAACCTCTCACATGTGGTTTGGAGATTTGGTGACCATGAATTGGTTTAATGATGTTTGGATGAAAGAAGTATTTGCCAATTTTATGGCAGATAAAATCATGAATCCAGCTTTTCCAGATATTGATCATCAGTTGGCTTTTATGATTACCCACTACCCCAATGCATATGGAGAAGATAGAACATTGGGCACCAACCCTATTCGTCAAGGTTTAGAAAACCTCAATAACGCAGGTTCCCTTTATGGCAGTATTATATATAATAAGGCACCCATAATGATGCGGCAACTTGAAGCTGTTTTAGGTAAAGAAGAATTTAAGATAGGTATTCAAGAATATATAAAAGCCTTTGCTTTCAAGAATGCTATCTGGGGAGAATTGATAACTATTTTTGATAACAAATCAACCACTGATATGGTTGCATGGAGCGATGTTTGGGTGAATAATTCTAGCAGACCCATCTTCAGTAATGCTATTGAATACGATGATAATGATAAAATAATCTCATTTAAACTATCACAAAAAGCAGAAGACAACACTGAGCACTCATGGCCACAAACATTTGAAATCCTATTTCTATATCCTGATCAAACAAAAACATTGACTGTTAATATGATCGACAATGAGTTGGTTCTAGATGAAGCTATTGGCCTTGCTAAACCAACTTCAATATTCTATAATTCTAATGCTGAAGGATATGGAGTTTTCCCTATACAGGAACAAGATTTAGACATTATAGCTACCATAAATGACCAAGTGGCGCGTGGTTACGCCTATATAAATGCATATGAGAACATGCTCAATGGCAGCATAACACCCGGTGCAGCCATTAAACTATTTGCTAAAGGATTAGCCAATGAAAAAAACGAATTATTAATTAACCTCATATCCAGATACACCACTTCAGTATTTTGGAAATACCTTACTGACGAACAACGCCTTTTTTATCAGAAAGAAATTACCCAACAAGTATGGTCTAACCTTCAAAAAGAAATACCTGCTAGCATTAAAAAGACACTATACTCTACTTATGTAACTATTGGATATACCGATAAATCATTAGATAATCTATACGGTATTTGGAACAAGGACATCACCATCAATAACTTAAAACTCAACGATGATAATTTTACTGAATTAGCAATGGATTTAGCCTTATACGGACATCCCGAAAGCGAGAGCATCCTAGAAGCAGCTGAAAAAGCAATAAGCAACAATGACAAATTAACTAGATTTCAGTTTTTACTTCCGTCTTTATCAAAAGATCAGCAGACTAGAAATAATTTTTTCGAATCGCTTCAAAAAGAAGAAAACAGAGCTAAAGAATCATGGGTGGCAAATGCGATGAACAACTTACATCATCCTTTATATCAAAAAGAATCCATTCAATATCTAAAACTTAGTCTTGATTTGTTAGATGAAATTCAAAAAACAGGGGATATCTTTTTTCCAAAAAGATGGCTCAGCAGCACTATAGGCAATTATACTTCACCTGAAGCCTATGAAACATTACAGAATTTCCTAAAAGAAAATCCCGACTTAAATTCATCTTTAAAATCTAAAGTATTGCAAGCTTCAGATGACCTAAGAAGAGTTCAGCTTTTAAATAAACAGATGAACACTTCCTTAAATTAAGGCATAAAAAAAGAGGTCTTAACAGACCTCTTTTTTTGTATATACTATTAGAATTTCTATCTGCTATAATTAGGACTTTCTTTTGTAATGGTTACATCATGCGGGTGGCTTTCATTAATACCACTAGCCGTAATTTTCACGAACCTTCCATTATCCTGTAATGTGGCAATATCTTTGGCTCCACAGTATCCCATACCTGCTTTTAAACCTCCAATAAACTGGTGAATGCTTTCGTACAATTCTCCTTTATAAGGCACACGACCTACAATTCCTTCTGGTACTAGCTTTTTGATATCATCTTCAACATCTTGAAAATACCGGTCTTTACTTCCTTGTTTCATAGCTTCTACAGAACCCATGCCACGGTAAGACTTAAATTTTCTACCTTCATAAATAATTGTTTCTCCCGGAGATTCTTTTGTTCCTGCTAAAAGAGAACCTAACATTACGGTATCCGCACCTGCGGCAATAGCCTTAGGTATATCACCTGTGTAACGAATTCCGCCATCTGCAATGACGGGAACGCCTGAACCTTTTATAGCTGCTGAAACTTCCAATACTGCAGAAAATTGAGGAAAACCAACACCTGCAACCACTCTAGTAGTACAGATAGAACCAGGACCAATACCAACCTTAACCGCATCTGCACCGGCATCTACCAAATATTTCGCCGCCTCACCCGTAGCAATGTTACCCACGATAACATCTAGGTTAGGAAATTTATTTTTCACTTCTTGCAATACCGAAACCACGCCTTTTGTATGACCATGAGCGGTATCAATAACCACAGCATCTACACCTGCATTGACCAAAGCTTCTGCCCTATCGACTGCATCGGCAGTAACACCTAATGCCGCTGCAACGCGTAAACGACCATATTGATCTTTATTAGCGATAGGTTTTTGCGTTAACTTGGTAATATCTCTAAAAGTAATTAGACCTACCAAAGTATTATCTTTAGTAACCACCGGTAACTTTTCAATTTTATGCTGTTGTAAAATATCCTCTGCTTCGGCCAGCGAAGTACCTTCCTCTGCAGTAACCAAATTTTCAGAGGTCATCACCTCAGAAATTGATCTTTCATTATTTTTTTCGAAACGTAAATCTCTATTGGTAACGATACCTAGCAATTTACCATCAGCATCAACAATAGGAATACCACCAATGCTATATTCTTTCATATTGGCTTTGGCATCTTTCACTTTAGAATTAAGAGGTAGTGTAACCGGATCTAAAATCATTCCGCTTTCAGCCCTTTTAACTTTTCTTACTTTCATTGCTTGCTGCTCAATAGTCATATTCTTGTGCAACACGCCAATACCACCTTCCTGGGCCATGGCAATTGCCATTCTAGACTCCGTAACCGTATCCATCGCTGCAGATATGATAGGAACGTTTATTGTAATATTTCTTGTGAATTTTGTCTGAATATTAACTTCTCTTGGAAGTACTTCAGAATAAGCGGGTACTAATAATACATCGTCGTAAGTTAGACCTTCTCCTAGAATTTTATTTTGGTGGGCTTGCATAGCAATTAAGAATTTAATTGCGTGCAAATATAGTGAATATTATTGGTTAATGATATTCATTGGTTTCTTTGATACTGTTAATTGATACAAAACCAACATTGCAGATATTGAATAGGTAGCAGTCATTAAAAACCCCGAAAACATTATTACATATTTAAACCAAGTTACACCTGACCACAAGAAATAAATACCTCCAAAAGTCAATAAAACAGACAAAAATGGTTCAATAGTTAAAAAAAGTTTAAGCTTTATAGAGGTGTTGGTCAACCACACCAGCACACCTATAAGAAAAAAAACTAATGACATAGAGAGTATATGGGTGTGCACAATGGTCAGCATTTGCCTTTCACTTTTTTTAAATTTCATGATCTCGGCATCTTCATCTACTTCATTGCCAAGATAATTTTCTTCTATACCCTTGGGGTTTGTAGTACTCGTTTCTGAAACAAACAAAAGCCCTGTATAAAAACCTACGGATAGTACAATTACAAAAGTGCCTATAAAGAGACGCATACCCTTAGGCAGCTTAGACAACAAACCATTAATTTCCATTACAATACTTTATTAGCCTGCAATATAGCAACTGTTTGCAAAAGACTATCAATAGCACTAGTCATAGATCGCACTGAAATTGTTGCGCCGGCAATACCATCTATATTTGTTTTATGATCCACCCTATCCCCTGGTGTTTTACCTATAAATTGTTTTAACCATCGTTTGCTTCCAATTTCCCCGCCATATTCCTCTCGATAAATAAGCACTTTGGAATGAAGGATCTTAAAATTATCATCCATCAAAATCATATAGTCAAAATTTGCTGTTTTACTTGGCGCTTGCTCAATAAAGATATAACCAATAGGACTTTGACCATCAAATAATTGAAATAAATTTTCTCCTGTAATCTTACAAGGTAAATTAATATTGACCGAACTAGGTACTGTAATAGGCCGCATTGTAAAAGCTTCTATTTCAAAGTACGATGTAACAGCCTTGTCAACCTTCTTTTGAACATTCTTAGGTATCCCAAAGCCCATCATTACCGCTACAACGAACAGTACACCTATTAATCTTAGAACCTTATTATTCATCTATATAATCTATAGTAAATTGATTAAAACCAAACACCGATACCAAAATTAAGCCTGTCTTTTACATCAGTAACGTCAGAAGCGTTGCTTCTAAATTGATAATCACCTTTTAAAACAACTCCTGGCGCAAGATGATAAGTTAATCCTGTAGTTACATCAGTTCTATTATATGCATCATTCCTTACCAGATTACCTGCTGTACCTGCATGAGTATCGTATTCTTCATACCTAGTAAACACATATAACTTTTGCTCTTTATCCATCGGTAATAAATTATAAGCACCTTCTACATAAAACCCTCTTAACGCACTACCCAAATCTTTTCCTGTAGCAGTATTATATGCATCGGTATCTGATAATGATGCATTAATAAATTGACCCCTAGCCGTAAACCTATCATAGGCGTACCGTGCATCTATACCAAGCATGGCTATACCTATATTTGCACCGTCTAAAGTTTCAATATCATCTTCTGCCTGTGTTTTTCCGAAATAGGTTGACATACCCAAACGCAAACCAGAAATACCATAATATTCAATTTTAGTAGATAAAGTAGGACTATCAACCGTAGACTGAATTGCTTTTTGACGACCGCCACGCAATCCGCTAGACCCCCCTAAAAATCCAGACAACCCACCGGCACCATTTGCTTCCGTAGATTTAAATCCGTTAAAAACATATGCCTGATACCCCAAGTTAATATCGTTGAACCTACCAGCGACCCCAACTCCAATTTCACGCCAAGTTGTAGGAACTATAGCGTTATCCATACTTGGGCGTTCTGTACCATTAAAAGTTGTTGGTTCATGAAATTCATTCACAATACCCATTGGCACCAACATTAAACCACCGCGTAAACTAATATTGCTACCTACGGCATAATTAATAAACGCTTGTTCTACAAAAACTTCATTTACATGCTCTAGCTCAACTTCGGTAACAAATTGTGTTTTGTCATTAAAACGATATCCAAAAAGTAAAACCATTCTTTGAACATCTAACTCTCCATTATCTCCTTCTGGTTGATTGTATAACATTTCAGCATACGCACCAACAGTAACAGCGGAACCATAGTTACCAGAAAGCAATCTTTGCGCAGCATTTATCTGTGTCTGCGGCACAAGGGTAATAGAATCTGTTTTTGTTTGGGCATGTACAAATGGAAAAGCTAAAAGTAATATTATTAGGTAAAAGTGTTTCATCTTCAATAAGTTTACAATATCCGTTAACGTTTTATTAACGGATCGCAAATTTATAACGTAAAAAGGAATTACCAAAGTTTATTTGTAATAAATCTAAATAAACGTAATATTCGTCTTATTTTAGACCACCTTACGGAAGGCTCTTTTAATGATACGCGCTAAATAGTTGAGTAGCTTTATTATATGCTGCTTCAAATGCCATCCAATTAACACCATAATTTACTTTTTCTGAAGTAAAATAAGAAAGCATTTTTTCTGTAGGCATATTACCTGTTAAATCATCTTTAGCCATAGGACACCCGCCAAAACCCTGTATTGCCCCATCAAAACGTCTACAACCAGATTCGTACGCAGCAGCAACTTTCTCATGCCATTTACTCGGTGTTGTATGCAAATGCGCCCCAAATTCGATTTCAGGGTACTTAGGAATAAGGTTTGAGAACAGGTATGAAATGGTTTCTGGATCAGAAGACCCTACCGTATCTGAAAGCGATAAAATATTGGCTCCCATTTTTGCTAGTTTTTCTGTCCATTCCCCTACAATTTCGACATTCCAAGGATCTCCATAAGGGTTACCAAAACCCATAGAAATATAGGTTACTACTTCTTTGTTCGCGGCATCTGCCAAATTGAAAATCTCTTGTAAGGTTGTTACAGATTGCGCAATAGTTTTATGGGTATTTCGCATTTGAAAATTCTCTGAAATCGAAAAAGGAAATCCTAGGTAATCAATTTCAGAATGCGAAACTGCATCTTTGGCTCCACGTACATTTGCCACTATTGAAAGTAATTTAGAATCTGTTTTTGTCAAGTCTAATTTAGATAATACCTCAGCCGTATCTACCATCTGTGGTATGGCCTTTGGAGAAACAAAGCTTCCAAAATCTAGCATATCAAATCCGCATCCTAACAAAGACTGTATATACCTCACCTTTTCATCTGTGGGTATAAACTTCTTAATGCCTTGCATGGCATCTCTAGGACATTCAACTATTTTAACCTTTGAATTAGACATTTCGTAAAAATACGAACTCTAAACAAGTATCTACTATTAATACTTTAAATAAACTATCCTATAAATAAATAAATCGCAATACCAATGAAGACAATAATTTGAACCCATTTCAAAACCAATCCTGTACGCTTATTATCTACCAAAAAAGTTGAAATCTGCCCTGATAACAATGCCATACCGCCAAATACGATAGTTGACACTAAAATAAAAAGAAAACCAAGAATATAGAATTGAATTATAGGACTTAAGGAATCTGAAAACAAAAAACCTGGAAAAAAGGCAAGAAAAAAAATAGTTACCTTTGGGTTGAGTACATTCATAATAAACCCCTGCCGAAATAAATTGGATATACTCTTTTTATTCCTCGTACCACCATCAAGAGAAATAGCATCTCCCCCTCTATACACCATGATAGCCAGATACATTAAATAAGCAGCTCCAAAAATTTTAATAAAAGTAAATATGGCAGGGTTATTCTTAATAATCGCAGAAACTCCGAAAGCCAATAATGAGGTATGTACCAAACAACCCGTCATTAATCCCAATACCACAGCTAATCCAAACTTCTTTCCATTGGTGATACTTTGTATGAGAACAAAAATATTATCAGGACCTGGTGAAAGTGACAGCACCAATGTTGCCATTGTAAAAGCCAATAAGATGTCGTAGTTCAATTCAGTAAAAACTTAATTCAACATCAAAAATACAAAATACAATGATTTACGCCATTTTTTAATATCTTGTTTCAAATTAACATTACTTATGAAAATTAAAGTACTTCTATTATTAATTAGTATGTCATTGGTCTCAAACGCTTTTGCCAAGACAGATGAAAACATGACAACAACCACAATGATTCAAAGCGATAGTCTGTTAAGACATACCGTTTTTTTTAAGTTTAAGGAAGGAACAACTCCTGCTCAAATAAAAAAAGTTGAAGATGCCTTTAGTGCATTACCTTCTAAAATTGAACAAATTAAAGGATATGAATGGGGATTAAACAATAGTCCAGAAGGCTTAGACAAAGGGTTTACCCATGCTTTTTTTCTAACATTTAAAAGCGAAGAAGATCGTGCCATTTATTTACCACACCCAGACCACAAAGCTTTTGGAGCCGTATTGTCGCCGTATTTAGATGATGTATTCGTAATTGATTATTGGACCAAACAATAAGCAGATAGCTATTCAACATAAAAGCCCTTGTACACATTGTGCAAGGGCTTTTTCTATGGCAATACCTTTATTTCTAAGCAGTAACTTTTTTTTCTAAAAGAGCCTTGTTAATTTGCTTCACCAAACCCGGACCTTCATAGACAAACCCTGTCCATAGTTGAATTAAATCTGCACCAGCTTCTAATTTTTCTATAGCATCTTCCGCAGAATTAATACCTCCAACACCAATTATTGGAAATGCTTTATTACTTTTTTCCGCTAAGAAACGAATTACTTCAGTACTTCTATCTTTTAATGGAGCGCCACTTAATCCACCAGCTTCTTCCGTAATAAGCGCATGAGACTTTAAGTTTTCCCTAGATATTGTAGTGTTGGTTGCTATAACACCATCAATGGTAGTATCGCTAACTATATCGATAATATCTAACAATTGACTATCAGTAAGGTCTGGCGCAATTTTTAACAGAATAGGTTTACGAATTGTTCCTTTACGTTCACTTAGTTTAGCATTCTCTAACTGAAGTTCATTTAACAATGCCGTCAATGGTTCTTTATCTTGTAGTTCACGTAAACCCGGAGTGTTTGGTGAACTAACGTTCACTACAAAGTAATCTACATGATCAAACAATGCATCAAAACATATTAAGTAATCTTTAATAGCTTCATTATTTGGCGTCACTTTGTTCTTACCAATATTACCACCTATAAGTACTTTATGGTTTTTCTTTAAATTCTCAACAGCTTCAAAAACACCGTGATTATTAAAGCCCATGCGATTAATAATAGCTTTATCAGCTTTTAAACGGAATAATCTTTTCTTTGGATTGCCATCTTGGGGTTTTGGCGTAAGTGTTCCTATTTCTACAAATCCGAACCCGAAGTCAGACAACTCATTAAACAACACTGCATTTTTATCAAAACCGGCAGCCAAACCAACGGGGTTTTTAAATGTTAAACCAAAAAGCTCACGTTCCAAACGTTCATCCTCCACAACGAACATAGATTTTATAAGACCCGATAGTCCTATTTTAGAAAAAAACTTGATGATTGAAAAACTGAGGTAATGAACTTTTTCTGGATTTAGCAGAAATAAAATAGGTCTGATAATTAGCCTGTACATGTATATATTTTAGAAGCTGTAAAAATACAAACTGTAAATGAAAAAGTTAAGTTTTACCTTACCTGTTTTCATCAATTATACTATCTGCATATATGGTTGGCACTACCACATACGGAGAACGATACGCCTTTTTACACAAATTTTGATATAGTTCATATTGCTTCATATTAAACAACCTCAACATTCGTTTGTCAATCATGGCCTGAACCCTATTAACGCTATCCATTACTTCTTTATATTTATCTGCAAGCTGGCGTAATTCCGACACAGTAGTTTGAGGATGTCGATCCATTACATTTTGTAGTTCATTAGTAAGTACCTCATTTCTATATTTCAACTCTGCACTATAACTTTTTAATTTCTTATGCTGCATTTTGTTCAATTGAAAAATATCTGAAATTATAGTATCACTTGTGACGCCAACTCCAAGAAAACAATCTGCCTGTGCATTTATTTTTACGAAAAGTAAAAGAGAAACCGTCAACACTATATATCTAAATTTCATCGTCATAGAATTTATCGAATCTTACGTCTACTAATTTACAATATATAAGCTTATTTTTGATAAAACCCATTTAGCATGCAGCATATTATTGACCGTTTCATTAGTTATATTACTATTGATACGCAGAGCGATTCCTCATCAGAAACCACCCCAAGCACTGAAAAACAATGGAATTTAGCCCATAAACTAGTGGATGAATTACGTGCTATAGGCATGACAGATGTTACTATAGACAACAATGCCTACATCATGGCAACATTACCTTCTAATGTTGACCATGAAGTACCCACCATTGGTTTTATTTCCCATTTTGATACCTCTCCAGACTTTTCGGGCAGCAATGTAAATCCGCAGATTATCAAAAACTATGACGGCAAAGATATTGTACTGAACAAAGAGAAAGACATCATTTTATCTTCATCATATTTTGATGATTTACTGCAATATATTGGTCAGACGCTAATTACTACAGATGGCACCACACTTTTAGGCGCTGATGACAAAGCCGGTATAACTGAGATTGTAACCGCTATGGAGTATTTGATCAATAACCCTAAAATTAAACACGGTCCCGTTAGAGTTGGTTTTACCCCTGACGAAGAAATTGGTCGTGGTGCCCATAAATTTGATGTAGAAAAGTTTGGTGCAGAATGGGCTTATACTATGGACGGTAGCCAAATTGGCGAATTGGAATATGAAAATTTTAATGCCGCGGGAGCTAAAATTACCATAAAAGGAAAAAGTGTACACCCAGGTTACGCAAAAGGCAAAATGGTAAATGCGCTTTTAATTGCAAATAAGATCTTAAGTGATTTACCAAAACATGAAGTACCAGAGGAAACCAGCGGTAGAGAAGGCTTTTTTCATGTACACCATTTTAATGGAGAGATTGAAAATGCAACTGTAGAACTTATTATTAGGGACCACGATTTAAAGCATTTTAACAAACGAAAAGAACTGATACAGGATATTGTCAAAAAATATAATCATGAGTACAACCATTGTATTGATCTAGAATTAAATGATCAATACTTTAATATGAAAGAAAAGGTAACACCTGTTTTTCATATTATAGAAACGGCAAAGAAAGCAATGGAAGATATTGGCATAAAACCAATTATTAAACCTATAAGAGGTGGAACCGATGGCTCACAACTGAGTTACATGGGCTTACCCTGCCCCAACATTTTTGCCGGCGGACATAATTTTCATGGTAAGTATGAGTATGTACCTGTTGAAAGTATGCAAAAAGCGGTAGAAGTCATTGTACGCATTTGTGAGTTAACAGCACATCAGTAATACAATGGAAAAGCAGGAAAAAATAGAAAAATTTTATACTGAAATACATCAGTTTAAAAATGGTATAGCCAAATTAAGAACCCTTGCTTTAGACTGTAGCATGACCGAAACTTACAAATGGAGTTTTCCCACCTACATGATTGATGATAAAAATATCATTGCCATAAACAAATTCAAAAACCATTTTGGAATTTGGTTCTTTAACGGGGTATTTTTAAGCGACCCGGAAAAAGTACTTGTAAATGCACAAGAAGGTAAAACCATGGCAATGCGTCATTGGAAGTTTTCTTCATCCGAAAACATCGATGAAAAAATGGTTACGGCATATATCAAAGAAGCTATTGAAAATCAAAAAAAAGGACTATCACTAAAAGTTAAAAAAAATTCTAAAACCAAATTTGAGATTCCCGCACATTTATCTATAGCATTAGAAAACAACGAGGATATTAAAGCTGCTTTTAGCCAATTGACCTATTCCAAACAAAAAGATTACGCCAAGTATATTGCAACTGCCAAACAAGAGAAAACGAAACTATCTAGGTTAGAAAAGATAGTTCCATTGATATTAGCAGGTAAAGGCATAAATGACCAATACAAGAGATAACCTTTTCTCTTAAAGTTTAAAACAAAAAAACACCGATGTTTCCATCGGTGTTTTTATATAAATTCAGAATAAAAGATTACTTTTTCTCCGGAGCGTTTAACTTAGCGCTCATTTCCATAGATATTGCAGATCTATCAAACTTTAACTTTCCTGCCATTGTTTCCAATACACAAGAAGTATCCTTGTCATTCAAATCTACTACTTTTCCGTGCAGACCACTTTTGGTAATAACACGATCACCTCTTTTCAATTCTGCCGAAAACTTCTTTTCATCCTTTTGTCTCTTCATTTGAGGTCTGATCATAAAAAAATATGCGACCACAAAAATTAAAATCATCGGAAGAAACTGCCCTATATCACCCATTTTTGGTATATCTGTAAATTATAATTATTTAACAGGTCCTAATGGAGCTGCTCCTTTTGGATTAACAAAAGCTTTAATTCTCAAAAGCTCTGATCCTTTTTCTGTATTTGCCGTAACTGTTATGGTTTTAGTAACTTGGTTTTGACCAGAACCGTTAAAGTTAACTTTCAACTCACCTGTTTCACCTGGTGCAATTGGATCCTTTGGAGGATTAGGAACTGTACAACCACAGCTACTTTTAGCATCAGTAATAATTAATGGAGCGTTACCCGTATTAGTAAATTTAAAAACTGTTGCTTGTGCCGCACCCTGCTCAATTGTACCAAAATCATGTTCTGCTTTCTCAAAAGACATTACAGGCACTGCTTTAGCAGCCTCATCTCTTACAGCAGCTTCAGCTACATTATCCGTTTTAATCTTACTTGATGCATTGTCTTTGCAAGAAGTAAAAGCTACCATTGATACAAGACCAACGATTAGAACTAATTTTTTCATACTATTTAGATTTATCAATTAACTGTAAAATTATAAAATATTTTTATAATAGACCTCTTCCCATTTTGTTAAGCTTTCCTTCAGACTTGTATTCTTTAGTAAGCTTATCGAGAATTCCGTTTATAAAAATGCTACTTTTTGGCGTAGAATATTCTTTAGCAATTTCTAGGTACTCGTTTATAGTCACCCTTTCCGGTATAGAGGGGAAATGTAACAATTCACAAATAGCCATTTTTAATAATATACTATCAATGCCCGCTATACGATCTTTATCCCAGTTTGGTGTTTTGCCTTCAATCTCTTTCTCTAAAGCATCGTTTTTCAATAACGTTCTTGATAATAACTGCATGGCATATGTCATATCTTCGTCATCTTTCAACAATCTAGGTAAAAAGTAAGATTCTGGATGTACCTGCTTGGCTTTTTTCAAATGCTTTAAAACAAACGTATTTACGATAGGGATATCATCTACCCAAGTTAACTTATCATCTTCAAAGTAATCGTAGATTTTCTCGTTAGGCGCAATGATGTTCTTGAACAAGGTCATCACCAATTCTTTATCTGAAGCATAGTCACTGGCCGGTGTAGACATGTATTCTTGATATGCGTCGCTCGCCAAAATCTCTTTATAGATCAGCTTTACATACTCTTCGTTCAAATACCAATTATCTAATTTTTTGTGCGTAAGCTCTTCCTCTAAGGTTTTATTCTCAACAATTTGCAATAACAATCTGTTTTGAATAAACTTCTTAGGGTTTGGAAATGCAGTCTTTTTATCGCTAATGTATTTGTTGGCAGACAAAAATATTTGATCTTCTGCCCTTTTCTGTATCTCTATAAATAGACTAAGCCACAACAAGTATAGCGTATATGTATTCTCTATGCTTACCTTTAAAAACTTCTCTTGTTTTTGTAATGAATCGTCCTTAGACTGAATTAGAGCATAAATACTCTGCATAACCTTAACTCTAATGTGCCTTCTTGTAAGCATTTGAAAGAACTTATTTAATATATTAGTAAATAACCTTGGGACAAGCCCGTAAGGCATTGAATTTAAAACATAGTTAATATTTTGACGCAAGCGTCAGAGCATTTAAATCTCGATTATCGAGGAAATAAAGCCGCAAAGGTAAGTATCTATTTAAAGGGTCACAATAGCAATCGTATTTATCTTAGCTTATTTATAACATATCGTTTTAGGTCAAAAAACTATCTTTGTCCACAGAAATTTTATACTATTAGCTTTTCAACTACCTATGAAAGAACTTAAGCATCTAAATAAATACTTTAAAAAATACTGGCTTAAGCTTTTTCTCGGAATTATTATAACCATAGTGGCTAGGTTATTTCAATTGATCATGCCTTCTTATGTAAATAACTCCATCACCGTTGTTGAGCAATATATCAAGGCAGAAATAGAAAAATCAACAGCACAGGAACTGTTAATGGAGTATATTCTTATTATCGTTGGAGCTGCAATATTATCAGGATTTTTCACCTTTTTAATGCGTCAATTGATTATTAATATTTCTAGATACATAGAATACGACCTTAAAAATGAAATATTTGACCATTATCAAAAACTAAGTCTCAATTTCTATAAGAAAAATAGAACCGGGGATTTAATGAATAGAATAAGTGAAGATGTTAATGAGGTACGTATGTATGCAGGACCCGCAATTATGTACGGTATACAAACACTGACTCTATTTGCTTGTTTAATACCATTAATGTTCATAAAAGCCCCTACCTTGGCTGCCTATACCTTATTACCATTACCTATCTTATCTGTTCTAATCTATCAAATTAGCAAGGTTATACATAAGAGAAGTACTATTGTACAACAGTACCTATCTACACTATCAACATTTACTCAGGAAATATTTTCAGGAGTATCTGTCATTAAAGCTTATGCTTTAGAACCACAGACCAATGATGATTTAGTGAAACTTGCCAATGAGGGAAAAGAGAAAAGTGTAAGCTTGGCAAGAGTAAATGCTTGGTTTTTCCCTTTAATGATTCTACTAATAGGTATCAGTAATATTTTGGTCATTTATATAGGCGGGAAACAATATTTAGCCGGTGAAATAGAAGTTGGACTCATTGCGGAGTTTATATTATATGTAAACATGTTAACCTGGCCAGTTGCCATTGTAGGGTGGCTTACATCTATCGTACAAAGAGCTGCTGCCAGCCAAGAACGGATTAATGAATTTTTAAATCAGGAGTCGGAAATAAAGAATACGCCCACTCATGAACATAAGGTAAAAGGCAAAATTGAATTTAAAGATGTTCATTTCACGTACCAAGACACCAATATTAATGCCTTAAAACACTTATCCTTTACTATAAATGAAGGCGAGACCACGGCCATTATTGGTAAGACCGGATCTGGTAAGTCTACTATTTTAGATTTAGTTGCTAGATTATACGATACAACTTCTGGCGAAATATTGATTGATGACGCACCTATTAAACATATTGACCTCACCAGTTTAAGAGAAGCTATTGGCGCCGTACCGCAAGATGCCTTTTTATTTTCTGATAGCATTAAGAACAATATTAAGTTTGGAAAAGAAGACGCTACAGATCAAGAGATTGTTGATATTGCCAAAGATGCCGTTGTTCATGAGAATATTATGGGTTTCTCTAAAAAGTATGACACTGTACTTGGCGAAAGAGGAATTACGTTGAGTGGAGGACAAAAACAGCGTGTTTCTATTGCAAGGGCTTTAATTAAGAAACCGCAAATATATTTATTTGACGATTGTCTTTCTGCAGTTGACACCGAAACGGAAGAAGAAATATTGAATAATCTTAAGAAAGCCTCTAAAAATAGAACTACGTTAATTGTAAGCCATAGGGTTTCCTCTGCTAAAAATGCGGATAAAATTCTAGTTTTAGATAATGGAAGACTCATACAAGAGGGTACACATGAAGAATTAAATACCCAGGATGGTTACTATAAAGACCTATACCACAAACAGCTCTCAGAGAAAGAAAGTTAGAAAAATGTTGTCCGATAACGATTTTTTTTTCATTTTTGATAGTATAACGACACTAAACATTAGAAATGAGCGAAAGAGATTTATCAGATCAGGAAGAAATTCACTCCAAAGTTTTACGCGCAGGTAGAAGAACGTATTTTTTCGATGTAAGAAGTACAAAGGCTGGGGACTATTATTTAACGATTACAGAAAGTAAGAAATTTACGCATGATGATGGATCGTTCCATTACAAAAAGCACAAAATTTATTTATACAAAGAAGACTTTGAAGCCTTTAAGGAGAACGTAGAAGAAATGATGGATTTCATCATTAACGAAAAAGGTTCTGAGGTAATTTCTGAAAGACACCAAAAAGATTTTAAAAAAGAAGAAGTTGTAGCTGAAATACCGGTAGAAAATACAACTACAAGTACATCTAGTTTTACAGATGTAAGTTTTGAAGACATCTAATCATTGTACTTTCTTTTAAAAATTAACGGCCCTTCTTTAAGGGCCGTTTTTATTTTGTAGCTATTTAACTATCAAAAATCATACTTCACCAACCCAACATTTACCATTGTCAATAAACTCAGTACAATAAATGCGATGTATACAGAAAAGCTCAATGATAATAGAGCAAAGAGCAAAATCATATAAATAGGATAAGATAATATTGCGAATGCAAATCTAAAGGTACCCATAAACTCATCTTCAGGTACTTTTGGTTTTAACCATGTTCTCCAAATTAGAACAATAGGAAAATTTAAAACCGTAAATAGCAAATTGAATTTACTTTGTTGTTGCTTTTTAGTTTCAGTATCATTTGCCAAATCTAGCTCTTGATCAGTATATGACTGAATTTTTTCATTAGTTTTAGTAGGAGTCAAAAAATCTGCCTTCTCCAAAATCAGCCTATCTAAAATTTTGTCATAATCATCATCATTTGGAATGTGTACCGTTAATTGCTTTAGTCGTTCAGATACTTCCATCTTAATATCATGACTAGTTTTATTTAGATTACCTGGGTCATATAAACTTTTAGCTGAAATTGGGCTACCATAATGAATAGCAACCTCATCTGGAAAACGTGCTGCATGCTTGTAGTTAAAACCAACAGGAAGTAATAGAACATCTAATTCTGGGTGACGTTCAAATGTTCTAATTAGTATTCTTGTGAAGCCTTTACTCAAAGGTCTTACTTTTCGTCCAAGACTATGATTTGCCTCCGGAAATAATAACAGAGCCTCACCCCTACTTAATATGTCTGCACATGAATTAAATATGGCATCGTTGTTAGATAAGGTATCTCTACCATCGCGCATTCTATAAATAGGCAACATTTGAAAATAAGAGAATACACGTTTTAGAAATTTACCCTTAAAAACATCTGACCGAGTTAAGAAGTAAGGTTTCCGATTACAATCGGTCGCAATTAATAACACATCTACAAGTGCACTCTGGTGATTGGGCAAAAACATTACCGGTTGATCTTTGGGAATATTCTCCAAGCCAGAAATAACTATCTTTTTATGATAACCATAAAGTCCGGTTTTCACTACTATTTTAACCAAATAATATAATAATCCGCTCACGCTATAGTCTCTTTTGCAACTGATTTCCTATTCCAGAAAGCAGCCAAAATTAAGCCAGAAACAATATGCCAAACACCCCAAAAGGCGGCAAGCATTGCCATACCTCCTAATCCATCAAAAAAAGTAAAAATCAATAATAGACCCAAACCAGAATTCTGAATCCCTGTCTCTATAGTAATAGACCGCACACCAGCTTCCGGTAATTTAAAAATTCGTCCAAGACTATATCCTGTAAAAAATGCAATTAGGTTATGAATTAAAACGATCCATGAAACATATAGGCTATAATCCAAGAAAATGACACGGTTACTATATAAAGCAATAAATACTAAGCAGATAAAAAACACCAAGGAAACTACCTTAAGTTTCTTTGCAATTTTCAATGCCAATTTTGGTCTTTTATAATTTACGTACATACCAAACAATAATGGCATACCTAATAATAGAAAAACTATTTTTATCAGCTCTAAAGGAGTTATAGAAATTGCTTGAATTAGGTTAGAACTGGGCTCATAAAGCATAGACCAAAAATGAAAATTCAAAGGAGTCATAACAACCGCTAACATGGTTGCAATAGCAGTAAGACTTACTGATAACGCCGTATTAGCTTTAGACAAGTACGATATAAAATTAGAAATATTACCCCCTGGACAAGCTGCAACCATAAACATACCAAGGGCTATGCTTGGCAAAGGCTCTATTACCAGTACCAACAAAAAAGTAAATGCAGGAAGTAAAATGAACTGACTTATTAATCCCAGCACTAACGCTTTGGGTTTTTGCCATAAAGGTTTAAAATCTGAAATTGAAATCTCTAAAGCAACCCCAAACATGACCAAACTTAAAACAAGGTTCATAACCCAAAGTAAACCCGAATCAAAATTAATATGAACGGTATCTAAAATATTCTCAGTCAAAAATTTAAGAGATTTTTAATCCATTAGCCACTTTCATTTGCGGTTGAAGCAGCACCACTGAACTGTTTTCTACAGCTCCCAATATAAGACATTCGCTCATAAAATTAGCTATTTGTTTTTTGGGGAAGTTAACAACAGCGGTCACCTGAAGACCTATAAGGTCTTCTTTAGTATACTTTTGCGTTATTTGAGCAGATGTTTTTCTAACCCCTATTTCGGTACCAAAATCAATATGTAACTTATAAGAAGGGTTTCTAGCCTCAGGAAAGTCTAAAGCATCAATAATTGTGCCTACTCTAATATCTATTTTACTAAAATCGGCCCATGTAATTGTTTCTTTCATTATGTTAATCTTAATTTTTCAATCATATCTTTGGGTACATTACCTGCGTACATACCATAAGCATCTACCAATAAACCTTTTTCTCCGGTATTTGTTTCAATTACATACAATATAGTATTATCATCTGGATTACTCATACCTTCAAAACGATAAAATCTCACTACTTCTAACTCAGTAGCCTTATGAATCTTTTTTTTGCTTTTATTTTCAATACCTGCTTCGCACAAGTTAAAATCTTCTATATAGCCTTCTTCTTGTAAAGCTTTTATGGCTATAGATAATGATACGTATGAATTTTCCATGATATATATTTATTGAATTTAAGAATAGTATAAAGTAAATACAAGGGGTAATAAATTGTTAACTTAGTACAATAAAATTTTAGTTGGTATGGCAAGAACAGAAAGTAAAATGCTAGCATTAGGTACAATAGCTCCAGAATTTAGCTTATTGGATACGGTTAGCAAGAAAACCATGAACCTACATACGTTGAGTGGCACAAAAGGAACTGTAATCATGTTCATCTGTAATCATTGTCCCTTTGTCGTTCACGTAAATCCAGAAATCACTAAAATGGCTATTGAGTACCAAAAAGAAGGCATACAATTTATTGCTATATCTAGTAATGATGTTGAAAACTATCCGGAAGACGCTCCTCATTTTATGAGAATTAAGGCAAAAGCTGAAAACTACACCTTCCCCTACTTATATGATGAAGATCAATCTGTAGCAAAAAAATATGATGCCGCTTGCACACCAGATTTCTTTCTTTTTAATGGAGATTTAAAATTAGTGTACCGTGGTCAATTAGATGATTCTAGACCCGGAAATGGTTTATCCTTGACCGGTAAAGACCTTAGAAATGCCATAGAAAACCTATTAAAAGGTAAAGAAATAGATTCTGATCAAAAACCAAGTATTGGTTGTAATATTAAATGGAAATCAAGCACTTAACATTGTTGAAATTCTTATTTTAAATCATGGAGAGCACTATTCAGTTCACACTACTGGAACCAGAACTTTACAACATCTATATTGAAATAGGCTCCAAAGCCTATAATCAACATTATACACATCTATGGCCCAATGGTGACACAGCAACCTATATAGAAAACAGCTTTACGGAAAAGGTGTTATTACAGGAGGAAAAAGATCAGGATACCGTTCTTTATTTAATTAAAATTGATGCTGCATATGTAGGATTATTAAAAATAACTTTGCACAAACAGTTACAAGAATACAGTAAAGCTGATGCATTATATCTTGATAAAATTTATATACTTAACGAATATTCAGGTCATGGTATTGGTTCTAAATCTTTACAGTTTGTGGAAAAAATTGCCCATAGCCATGCTAAAAAAGCCATCTTTTTAGAATCTATGCAGAAAGGGCTGGCACTACCTTTTTACCAAAAAAGTGGATTCAAAATAGTTGCCAATACTCAAGTACCTTTTAAAAATGTTATTGAAACCGAGAAACCCATGTACCTTTTAAAGAAGATGATATAAGTTGCTCACCAACCTTTTCGTTCTGCCAAGGTTTTAATATGCGCAAAATGATGATTACCGTGCCATGCATACTTTCCTATATTTTCTGCAACAGATACATTCACATTCCCATCTGGGTGAATGTAACTCTTTTTTAAATCATTTGGCGTTAGCCGCACGCACATATAGACCAATTTGGCATGCAATGCTGTTAAATACGAAAGTGAAAGAGCTATAGGTGCTGTTTTAGCATCTATAAGATCACTCCATAACGTTTCTTCATAAACTTTTATAAGAGGTCTATTCTCTGTTAGCGCCCATTTAAAACGAGTATAGCTATGGTGGTGACTATCTGCTAAATGATGAATTACCTGTTTTACCGTCCAACCACCATTACGATACGGAGTTTCTAATTGAGATTCAGAAAAATCCCTTACTAAATTCAGCACCCTTTTAGGTAATATCTCCAAATCAGCAATCCATTGCTTAATATCATCATCAGAAATGTGGTCAGGACATGTAAAACGTCCGATCGGATACTTTAATTTTTCTAAATCTTCCATAAACTAAAAGTAAAAAATTTTAATAGACTTTTAACCCAAAAACTTTAGACATAGTCAATTAATCTACTAATTTTATAGGATAGTATATTATAAACATATAAAAACATTTCATTATGTCAACAATACGTTTGGGTGATAAAGCACCTAATTTTACAGCAGATAGCTCCATGGGATCCATCAACTTTTACGATTATTTAGGGGATAGTTGGGGTATTTTGTTTTCGCATCCTGCGGATTTTACTCCAGTTTGTACAACCGAATTAGGTACAGCTGCCAAGTTCAAAGATGAGTTCGATAAGCGCAATGTTAAAATGATTGCATTAAGTGTTGATGGCGCAGCTTCACATGCTGAATGGATCAAGGATATTAACGAAGTAGAGAACACGGTAGTAAATTTTCCAATTATTGCTGATGAGGACAAAAAAGTTTCTGATTTATATGATATGATTCACCCAAATGCAGATAATAACCTAACTGTTCGTTCTGTATTTATTGTTGCTCCAGATAAAACTGTGAAACTAACATTAACCTACCCAGCATCTACGGGAAGAAATTTCTATGAATTATTAAGAGTTATAGATTCTTTGCAGCTTACTGCTAATCATAAGGTTGCCACACCGGCGAATTGGGAACATGGCAAAGATGTTGTGGTGAGTCCGGCAATATCAACTGATGATGCAAAAGGTATGTTTTCTAGGGGAGTTACAGAGGTAAAACCTTATTTAAGAATGACGCCAGACCCTACGGCATAGCCCTAAAAACAAGTTCATTCTCAATACATTAGACAGAAATTATTAACCTTAAGATAACGTACAAGAATTTAAGTTTTTTAACAAAAAAAAACTATCTTCGCTTTTTAATTAATATTTAATTTTTCTATTATGAGTAAAGGAACAGTAAAATTCTTCAATGATTCCAAAGGTTACGGTTTTATCACTGAAGATGGTTCAAACGAAGATCATTTTGTACACATTTCTGGCTTAATCGATGAAGTTCGAGAAGGTGATGTTGTAGAATTTGAACTACAACAAGGTAAAAAAGGATTAAACGCCGTTAATGTGAAAGTAATTGACTAGGTAACGATTTAACTTTTTTATAGTATAAAACCCGAACCAATTGGTTCGGGTTTTTTTATACTCATACTTTTTTTAAAAAAAATTGTTCAACTTTAACGCAACCTTTTCTATAAATACATATCTATTGATTAAACAAGAATGGTTCCCCTACCTTATACTATGTATTTATGACCACATTTTTAACCGTATTTTTAGTTTTGATGATAGTTAACGTTATTTTGCTTTTAAGCAGTTTTGTTACTCGTAAAAAGTAGACATCAAAAAAAACACCCATATCAAAAAGATATAGGTGTTTCATTCGTATTTTAAAGTGATTAGGTCTTTTAGCCTACCTTCATTAATTCTACATCAAAAATCAGTGTAGCGTTTGGCGGTATTACACCACCTGCACCAGCTGATCCGTAAGCTAAATCCGAAGGGATTACAAAACGTGCTTTATCACCAACTTGTAGTAAAGAAATACCTTCATCCCAACCTGGTATAACTTGACCAATACCTAATTGAAAATCAATTGGAGAATTACGCTTGTAAGAAGAGTCAAAAACTTGACCGTTTAAAAGAGAACCTTCATAGTGTACAGAAACTTTTTCACCTTTTACGGCTTTAGCTCCATCACCTTTCTGAATCATTTTATAACGAAGTCCAGATGATGTAGATTCAAATCCAGCTGCTACTTTATCAAGTTCAGCTTCTTGTTGTGCTTTTTCCGCTGCTAATCTTGCTTCACCAGAAGCATTGAAATCTTCAAAAGCTTTTAATGCATTCCATTTCTCGGCAGCATCACCAATTCTAACTATTTCTAAAGATTCAATAATGTCATCTTGAGCTATTGCGTCTACAACTTCTTGACCTGTCTCTACATGACCAAAAATGGTATGCTTGTTATCTAACCAAGGCGTAGGTACATGAGTAATAAAGAACTGACTACCATTGGTACCAGGACCAGAATTGGCCATTGAAAGTATACCAGGGGCATCATGCTTTAACTCTGGATGAAATTCATCATCAAATTTATAACCGGCATCTCCAGTTCCTCTACCTTGTGGGCAACCACCTTGAATCATAAAATCTGGAATAACCCTATGAAATTTTAAACCATTATAATAAGGTTCACCTTTACCTTTTGCACTATTTTCCTTATCCCCCTCAGCTAGGGCTACAAAGTTACCTACTGTACCAGGGGTTTTTTCGTGAGTTAATTTTACTAGTATTTCGCCTTTATTTGTATTGAACTTGGCGTAAATTCCGTCTTCCATTTTATTTTTTTTAATGTGTGTCAAAGGTAAAGAATTTTAACGATTAGAACATTTGATCACCTTCAAAACCAGAAATTGAGTATCTGATCAAACCAAAATAGTCTTCACAGATTAAAATCCGTACTTATCTACTAGGTATATTAAACTTGCCATAGAAGCGGCCCCTAGCTGTAGTTCTCTTTTATTTACATGTTCAAAGGTATCGTTCTCTGCATGGTGATGGTCAAAATAACGTTGAGAATCTGGTCGTAAACCTGCCAATAGCATCCCCTCTTTTTTCAACGGACCTATGTCTGCACCGCTAAACCCTTGTTCAAAATAGTGTATCAAGTATGGTTTAAAAAGACTTTTCCATTCCAATACTTTCTCAAAGCCTTTATTTGATCCTTCAAAAGTAAATCCGCGAGGAGAAAATCCGCCAGAATCACTTTCTAGAGCAAATATGTGCTTTTCGTTTTTAGCATTTGCAACTTCAGCATATTTCTTACCTCCTCTTAACCCATTTTCTTCATTCATAAAAAGAACGACCCTAACCGTACGTTTAGGCTTGTACCCCGTTTTCTTAAATAGGTTTAAAACCTCCATACTTTGAACACAACCAGCACCGTCATCATGAGAACCGTCCCCCAAATCCCAAGAATCTAGGTGACCACCAACAACAATCACCTCTTCTGGTTTCGTTGTTCCTTTAATTTCCCCTATTACATTATATGATTCTACATCATTGTATTGTTTACAATTTTGTTTAAAATAAAAATTGATTTCAGGATTTAACTTCAAAGAAGTACTCAATAATTCTGCAGCATTTGTACTAATTGCCGCAGCAGGAATCCTCTCTGATACTATCTGGTTCCCATAACTCATTGCACCTGTATGTGGGTAATCATCTAAACGGAGATTCATTGAACGTATTATTACCCCAACTGCCCCATATTCAGAAGCTTCCAAGGCACCGGCATAACGCTGATCAACACAACTGGAATATGCAGTAAATGTATTGATCTGAGTTGGATCCATCGGTTTATTAAAAAACACTATTTTTCCCTGAATTTTATCTTTACCCAGTGCTGCCAGTTGTTCTATACCTTGCACTTCTACAATATTTGCCTTTACACCGTTGGGCGAAGTAGCCACGGAGCCACCTATAGCACAAATAGGCACATTAGTAGTCGTGCCCGGCGATGTTTCAAAATAAGCGAATTCCGGTGTACCCCTAACCCACTTAGGAACCATAACGGGTTGTAACCAAACCTTGTCCAACCCCAAAGAATCTAATTGAGCCTTTGTATAATCTACAGCTTGTTGCGCTTGAATAGACCCAGATAACCGACCACCAATTTGGTTAGACAAGTAATTTAACCAATCATAACCAGCACCATCTGTAAGTGCCGTGTCATATAGTTTTTTTATCTGTTCTTCATCCTTAATCTGAGATACTCCCACATATGCGAAAACAATGATAAAAAATAAAGTAAGTTTACCGTTCACTTTGTAATTGTTCTTCATAGCTGTCTAAATTAGCTATTATTTTTTCGCTCAACATAGGCTCCTTGATATCTTTGTATTTTTTTAACGATTCTAACAAAATAGATGCAACTATTATTCGTGTTGCTTTTTTATTATCTGCCGGCACCGCAAACCAAGGCGCATGCTCATGGGTAGTTTTAGAAATAGCTTCTTCATAGCAATCTTGATAAAGATTCCACAATTTACGTTCCTTTAAATCTCCTGGTGAAAATTTCCAATGCTTATCTTTTAAGGCTAATCTTCTTAATAGACGCTGACGTTGCTCTTCTTTGGATAGATTTAGAAAGAACTTAAAAATTAAGGTTCCATTTTCGGCAAGGTGCCTCTCAAAGTCATTGATTTGCTTAAACCTTTTATCCCAGAACTCTTGGTCAATATCATCTACCGTATGTATTCCTGGGATATGCTCGTTCAATATATATTCTGGATGTACTCTAGTCACCAACACATTTTCATAATGGGTCCTATTAAACACGCCAAATTTACCTTTTGCAGGCAGTACCAAGTAATGGCGCCAAAGATAATTATGACTTAACTCTAATTCTGTAGGGACTTTAAAACTATGTACTTCTACCCCACTTACGTTGAAATCCTTGAACACCTCACGTATTAAACTATCCTTTCCTGCGGTATCCATACCTTGTAGACAAACCAGAATACTATATTTTCCATGGGCATAAATTGTATCTTGAAATTCACCAAGTTCTCTTCTAATTTTAGACAATTCTTTTTTGAGTTCTTTATCAGACATTCCAAAATCCTCAAAAGTCTCACTATCGTCTATTTTAAAATTTTTGTTGGTCCTATATCTGTCCACTTTTATTTTATCCATTCTTAAATATATAATTTAATATGAATGATTACTAATTCAAATCAAAAAGATAAGTAATCCATTTTTGATCAATTCAGTTCATCGTTATTGAGGTGTATTGTATCGAAAATAATATTTTCAACAAGGTAAAGCATCTAAATTTATACATGTAAGGTCCCAAATCTTGCACCCAAATTACCTACTTATGAAGAGAATCATCTTTTTTTTCTGTGCTATTGCACTATTTCCTCTATACTCATTAAGCATGAACATAGAGTGTGAATACGCCAATTCTAACATGGGTTATGCCAAATCTCAGATAAATGCAGCATTGCTTGCCCAGGATATAAATAAAGCACGATTTTATGCGTACAAGGCACTAAGTGCCTTAGAAAAATCTAAAAACCAATTACATATTTGCGGATGTAAATATGCAAAAGAGAGTTTATTAGAAAATATTGAAGTGCTATTACTTGCTACAAAATCCACAACATTAGCTGGCACAATAAGTTACTTGAATACATCAATTGAATTAACGGATAACACCATTATAGTATTAGAATCACACGATATACATAATAGTATATACGCTAACGATCTACTTTCTGTAAATTCCAGTTCATCTGCAAAGCATACGCCCACAATAAGTAACACCCATCAAAATGAGCTATTTACAACTATCGATAAATCATTAGAAAAATATCGTAGTTCGTTAGACAAAGTAGTTCAAAGTGTTAACTGCAAAGATGCCAGCGCTTTTGCAACTAAAATCTTCAATGAATGCGAAGCGCAGTTATTACAACCAAATATTTCTGAAGGCAGTAAATATTATAATCTACGCACCAAAGAGATTACCCAAGAAGCCTTAAATAAAATTGGTAGCTGCCCTAGTCAAAGATAGATATAGCAAACTATTTACTGGCAAACAATTTTACATCATCTTCTGACACTTCTTGACCACCAAGAATAATAAGCCTTTCTACGACGTTTCTTAGTTCTCGAATATTCCCAGTCCAATCATAAGCTTTTAATAATTTGATCGCTGTATCTGAAAAGGTTTTACGGGCCATACCTTGCTCTGCTGTAATTTTTTTAGAAAAATGTTCTATTAATAACGGAATATCATCCCTTCTATCATTTAAGCTAGGCACCTGTATAAGAATAACCGCAAGTCTGTGATACAAATCTTCTCTGAAGTTACCCTCTTCAATTTCTTTTTTTAAATCTTTGTTCGTAGCCGCAATCACACGAACATCAACTTTTATGTCTTTATCTGTACCTACTCTTGATATTTTACTTTCTTGAAGTGCCCTTAGAACTTTTGCCTGTGCAGAAAGGCTCATATCACCTATTTCATCTAAGAATATGGTTCCTTTATTGGCTGCTTCAAATTTACCTGCTCTATCTTTAACAGCAGATGTAAATGCTCCTTTAACATGACCAAACAACTCGCTTTCTATCAATTCTGAAGGTATTGCAGCACAATTAACTTCAATAAAAGCTCCTGAACTTCTAGCACTTTTTTCATGTAACCAATGTGCCACTAATTCTTTACCCGTACCATTAGAGCCTGTAATTAAAACACGAGCATCAGTAGGTGCAACTTTCTCGATCATATCTTTGATCGTACCTATTTCACTACTTTCACCGATCATCTCGTAATTCTTACTTACTTTTTTCTTCAAGTTTTTATTCTCTACAACCAAAACTTTTCTGTCCAACGCATTCCTAACAGTTGTAAGCAATCTATTTAAATCTGGCGGTTTTGAAATATAATCAAAGGCCCCTAATCTCATAGTATTTACGGCAGTGTCTAGATCACCGTGGCCGGAGATCATGATAAACGGTATTTCTGGTTTAATTTTTCTAGCAGCCTCTAGTACTTCTACACCATCCATTTTAGGCATTTTTATGTCACAAAGCACCAAATCATAGTCATTGTTCTTGATAATCTCAATCCCCTTTAATCCGTCTTCGGCTTCTTCTACCGAGTATACATCATTTTCTTCAGATAAAATTTTAACCAATACCCTTCTAATTGCTGCTTCATCTTCAATTACTAAAATCTTTGACATATCTGCTTTTTAAATTCCTATTCTTATTCCTGTTCTAAAATATAAACCTGACGCATCATTTAACGTAAATATATCTTCCCTTTCCTCATTACGCAATGCACTATTTTGATAAATAGAACGCCCACCTATAAAGTAAACGGACATATCTTTAGTTATCTTATACTGGTACCCTAATGTCAATAATAATGCCGTAGAAGAGACATCGGTAGATAAATTATTACCGGGCAGCAGAATATCGTTCTGGATATTTACATAATACCCGTCTAAAAATATCTCGGTTTGAAAAAAGTGTCCCTTTTTTGTAAAATACTTCATACCTGACTTAGGTACTCCTAAGGTATAAGCCCAATTCTTATGAAATCTTTTTTCAAAATACACAAATGGCAACGGTACATCTATAGGAGATGTACCATTATATGAAATACCCCATACCAACATATATGGCTTATCTACTTCTTTCACATTTTTATATGCACCCACGGTATAGTTCATATTGAAATCTTCGTTCTGCAATTCTTGCACAAAATTTGTGGACCATCTTGGAGTAACGACTCCTATCAAGCGCCAACTTTCAGATAACTTATACATGTAGGCCAAGTTCACATCCAACACATGAAATTTGCTCAAGTCCCCAGAATTGGGAAATAAATCATCTGGAACCTCAAAATTATAACGGTTATATTCTGCACCAAGCACTAAAAAATCCATCTTATCACGGACCGCAATAGGAACATTTAGCACCAATTTAATACGCGATGTTTCAACTTCACCGCTATTTTCTGGCATAAGCATATACTCTAACCTAAAAACATCTGGAGTTTGTGCCACAACTGAATTGACAGTAAAAAACAACCAAGATACCAACAAAAATACACGACTATGCTTTTTCATTATTCCCTGCATTAGATTCTTTGCCGTATTGAATTGAACTTTGTTGAAATAAATGCACATCTCTTTGTGGAAAAGGAATAGAAATTTTATGCTTTCTAAATTCAGCATCGATTTTATATCTCACCTCACTTTTTACCCGTGGGTCGGTAAAACTATCCGAAATGTAAAAATTAACTGCAAAAACTAAGGCAGAGTCACCGAAATCTTCAAATATTACAAATGGCTTTGGACTCTTTAAAATAGTATTTTGTGACTTAACCACATCTAAAAGAATAGCGGTAACCAATTCAATATCACTTCCATAAGCTACACCAACCCGTACCAACTCTCTAGTAGTTTTATGATTTTGGGTATAGTTATAAACAATATCACTAATAAATTTATGGTTTGGAATAATAACCACTTTATCATCTCTAGTTATTGCCCTAGTGGTTCGCAGTTTTATTTCAAAAACTTTACCCACCTTATTATCTATTTCAATAATATCCCCTAATCTTAATGACTTATCTATAATGATGAAAATACCTCCTATGACATCTTGAAATATTTCTTGTAAAGCTAACCCAAGACCTACGAAAAGTGCTGCGGATGCCGTAATTAAGATGGTAATATCAATACCGGCGGCACTCATGGTAAACAGAATAACTATGACATATACCAAGTATTTGATAAATTTGAATATGCTGATAAACTTGAGTTTATCATCTACTTCCATTTTTCTGGTAAAAAACCTACGTATAGCCTGTAAAATTGTACTGGTCAGTAAAAATGCAATAATAATCAATAGCAGTAGACCTACAGTTATATGAATAGATTTTTCACCTTCGCCAAAATAATATCCTAGATCTAGAAATTTCTTAATAGTTCCCCAAATATCATCCTCAATTATTTCCTTAATTGTTTCTGTACTTTCTTGAATCATGACGAATATTTAAGCCACTTATACAATTCTTTATAACTTGGTTTTTTACCATACATTAAAATTCCCACTCGGTAAATTTTTGCGGCCACCCAAACAATACCAATAAAAGTAGCTATTAATATTACAATTGAGGTAATTAATTGCCAAACAGGCACACCACCCTCACCAATACCCCATGGCAAGCGCATGAGCATTACAATGGGAGAGGTCAATGGAAAAAGTGAAAACGCCACCGCTATAGGTCCGTTAGGGTTACTGAAAACAGAGAAAAACCCCACATAAATAGCCAACATCAAGGGTAAAATAACAGGAAATATAAATTGTTGGGTATCTGTTTCATTATCCACTGCAGCACCTATAGCAGCATAAATAGAACTATAAATTAAATACCCTAAAACGAAATAGACTATAAAAAAGAAGAGCATTGCAAAAATGGGCAAATCAAAAATTTCTTGAGCGTATAATTGTATGTTTTGGGTAAGGGCATCTACATCGACATTGGCGGAACTAACCATACCGGATGTCATACGATCATTATTAGTAAGACTAGCTGGATCAATATCAAAAATAGCCAGTCCAATAAACAGTAGAATGGTTCCAGAAATAATCCAAATTCCGAATTGGGTAATACCGGCAAGCGAAGTACCAATAATTTTACCCATCATTAAATGAAAAGGCTTTACAGACGATATAATAACCTCTATTATTCTACTAGTTTTCTCTTCAATAACGCTACGCATTACAAAGCCGCCGTAAATTATAATAAACATCATAATTAAATAGCCAAATGCACCGCCAATAATTGCCTTGATCTCGTTGATCCCTTTAATGTTTTGCAATCCATCAAAGGTTTCAATATTTATATTGTAGCTACGGTCCATTTCAGCGTACTCCTTTGGTGATAGCCCAAGTTCTTGCAAACGTTCTTGACGTAGTCTTCCAGTTATGGAATTCTCCAATTTATCTAGAACCGTAGCACTTGGGGCATCTTTACTATAGAAAAAAGCACGTTGTGCAACCCGTTCCAAATTAGGTTCATTTGGCAGATAAATTAGACCATAAAAGCCCATATTCATGGTAGAGTCTTTTGCCTGTGCCAATGTGATATCTTGAAAGTTGATGTACGAAGTTGCCTCTGACGTTACAAATTCATTAGCAAAATAATCACTTTCGTTCAAGACACCAATTACCTTTTTTTCAGTGTCGTTCAGTTGGGTCAAATATGCTATTAACAATATCATACCCACCATTAAAATAGGACTTAAAAAAGTCATAACCACAAAAGACTTATTACGCACTTTGGCTATGTATTCTCTTTTTATAATTAGCGGTAACTTATTCATGGTCAATATTTTTATTTTTAATGGTCTTAATAAAAATATCATTGGCAGACGGTATGGTCTCAATAAATCCGTTTACGTTTGCCCTTGCCCCCAGAAAAGACAAAATTTCACCAGATTGGTCAGAAGGCAATTGCACTCTAAGGTTTAACTGATTTTCAGTACTATCGTATTCTTGTGTTAGAATTTGAAACTTATCTTTCATTTCAAGTAGTAGCGCTTCTTGATTCCTGGTTTCTAAACCAATTTCAAAAATGTTATTCTTGTAAGCTTTTTTAATATCGGACAATTTTCCGTCCAGTATTTTTTCAGATTTATGAATCAATGCAATATACTCACACAATTCTTCAACCGACTCCATTCTATGTGTCGAAAAAATTATGGAAGTACCATTTTCCTTAAGACTTAAAATCTGTTCTTTGATTATATTGGCATTTATTGGATCAAAACCGCTAAAGGGCTCATCAAAAATCAACAGTTTTGGTTCGTGTAGTACGGTAACCACAAATTGTATTTTTTGCGCCATTCCCTTAGAAAGTTCTTGGATTTTTTTGTTCCACCAATCTCCAATCTCCAATCTTTCAAACCAATACTTCAAGCGTTTCTTTGCTTCTGATTTTGAAAGCCCTTTTAACTGTGCTAGATAAAGTGCCTGCTCACCAACTTTCATACTCTTATAAAGTCCGCGTTCTTCCGGCAAATAACCAATTTGTGCAATATGCTCAGACTTTAATAACTCTCCATCAAAATAGACAGCACCTTGATCAGGAAAAGTGATTTGATTTATGATACGTATCAAAGTGGTCTTACCAGCCCCATTAGGACCTAGTAATCCGTAGATACTATTTTTAGGTATTTCAAGGGAAACGTTCTTCAATGCCGTATGGCTTCCAAACTGTTTGGTGACCTCATTAGCAACCAAAATGTGACTCATGTACTCAATTTCTTCAAAGATATTGAATTGTTTCGATTAGCTACACTCTTTATGATTCCTTTATAAGACAACGCTTTAAAAGCGTTATGTACCGTAATAAGTTTTGTTATAAAAAGCAAAACCCACCCTTAATAAATCAAGGATGGGAAAAAAATTGCTATGAAAAAGAAAATTAATATTGGTCGCCCAATATTATCTCAAATATACGTTTTTTATTTAAAAACTAAATATTTAGAATTTAAGAGAACATATCTTTGACTTTTTCAAAAAATGACTTATCAGATTTCTCTGGTTTAGGCTCAAAATTATCATTGCCCTGCATTTTCTCAAAGAACTCTCGTTGTTCTTTATTCAGTTCTTTTGGTGTCCAAACATTTACGTGTACCAAAATATCACCGGCACCATATCCATTTAAACTTGTAATACCTTTACCTCTAAGTCTCAATATTTTACCAGACTGAATACCAGCTTCTAACTTTATACGAACCTTACCGCCTACGGCATCTATTTCTTTTGAGGTTCCTAGAACGGCTTCAGAAATACTCACATAAAGATCGTAATGAAGGTTATCACCTTCTCTTTTTAAAGTACTGTGTTCTTGGGTTTCTATGGCAACCAATAAATCTCCTGGCACTCCATTTCCTGGAGCATCATTACCTTTATTAGGCACTTTCAACTGCATACCTTCTTCTACACCTGCCGGTATATTAATAGAAACGGTTTCTTCTGCAACCTTAAGTCCCTGTGCATCTGCATCACCTGGTTTACCATCTAAAATTTGACCACTACCTCCACAAGTACTACAAACAGCTGCTGTTTGCATTCTACCAAGTATCGTGTTCTGAATTTTTGTCACCTGCCCCCTACCATTACAGGTAGTACATGTTTTATAGGTAACCCCTTCGGCTTGTACTTTTCGTTTTACCTTAACTTTTTTCTCTACGCCATTTGCAATTTCTTCCAGGGTCAATGAAACCCTTATTCGCAGATTGCTTCCCTTTACTCTACGTTGACCACCGCCACCGCCAAAGCCGCCGAAACCGCCACCCCCAAAGCCGCCGCCAAAAATATCACCAAATTGGCTGAAGATATCATCCATATTCATACCGCCGCCAAAGCCGCCGCCACCGCCGCCTTCAAAAGCAGCATGACCAAATTGATCGTAGCGAGCTTTCTTATCGGCATCACTGAGAACCTCATAAGCCTCTGCAGATTTTTTGAATTTCTCTTCGGCAGCACTATCCCCTGGATTTTTATCAGGGTGATACTGCAAAGCTTTTTTACGGTATGCTTTTTTTATTTCTGCAGCAGTTGCATTCTTACTGATGCCTAATACTTCATAATAATCTTCCTTCATTCCAATTTTTTAATTTCCTACTACTACTTTTGGATGCCTAATGATACGGTCGCCTAACTTAAATCCTTTTTCGATAACATCAATGATTTTGCCTTTCATTTTTTTATCTGGAGCTGGTATTTGAGTTATTGCTTCATGTATTTCTGCATCGAATACATCACCCGCTTTAACTTCTACCATTTCCAAGCCTTTACCTTTAAGCGTCTCCCTAAGCTTCACATTAATTAGCTCGATACCCTTAAATACTTCCTTGTCGTCTGACTTTGCCAATTCTTTAATTGCTCTATCAAAATCATCCAATACAGGCAACAATGAAACAATTACCTCCTGACCAGCAGTCTTAAACAACTCCATTCGCTCTTTAGAAGTTCGCCTTTTATAATTTTCAAATTCAGCAAATAACCTTAAAAATTTATCCTTCTCTTTTGCCAACTCCTCGTTAAGCACTTCTTCTACAGACCTTTCTTCTTCCTCTTCTACCTCTAACTTACGCTCTTGCTCTTCGCCATCTAATATCGCATCATCCAAGAACTCATCATCTACGGTGTTTTCTTTATCACTCATAATTTTTTGTAATTTAAATCGCTGATTAAAAGCAGGCAAAAGTACTGCCAATTCTTTAAAAATGTCAAAATGTCACAATAGATTAAAAAAAAATCCGCCATAAAGCGGATTTAATTATCTCTAACAAATAGTTTAGTTTCTATGAAACAAATTGTTTTGTCACATTACTCTTAGCATCAACACACGCCGTATTCGTATTATAAATAGCACCAAGTGCTTGACAAATATTGACATAATGGAATATAAAACCTTCTTCTTCTATTTTTTTACTGCTTACACGCTGACTGGCAAATAATATATAAGCCATCTTCCCAAGTACGGTATACATTACAAATTTGGGCACATTTGGCATAAATAACGGCTGATCCAATGCCTTCGCAATCTCTTTTACAAGCTTCAGATTGGTTACCGGATTGGGCGCCACACCATTATAGGTACCTTTTAAATTGTATTTTGCAATATGAAGAAATATACCCGCCAAATCAGTCACATGGATCCAAGATTGCCATTGCTCCCCAGATCCAAAAGCTGCTCCTACATAATATTTAACCGGTTTTGCCATTTCAGGTAACGCACCGCCATTTTTTGACATAACAAGCCCAATACGGACTTTGGCAACCGATAACCCAAGAGATTTAAATTCATTTATTTTATTTTCCCAAATGGTAACTACCTTACCTAAAAAGCTATCATCAACCTTTTCTTCATTTTCAGTATAATAATTACTTAAAGAATCTGGATAAATACCTATTGCCGATGCAGAAATTAAAGAAGTTACCGTATGGCTTTCGTTTTCAAGCAAGGTTTTCCTTAAAAGTTCTAAGGTATTGACCCTACTATCAATAATTTCCTTTTTATAACTACTGGTCCATCTCTTAGAAATACTGGACCCTGCTAAATTAATGATTACCGAAACACCATCTAGGCATTTTGAATCTATTTCACCAGTAGACGGGTTCCAAAAATAACCTTGGTAATTATCTTTTGAAACGATTTTATTTTTACGAGTAGTAAGATAGTTAACGGAATAACCTATATCATGGCATTGAGATACCAACTCGCTACCTACTAAACCTGTTGCACCTGTTATCAATACTTTCATGGACTAAAGGTATTATTTTTGATACATCCTGATATACTATTTAATTCCGATTTAACATTGTCGCCAAAGCTATTGACGTACAACGCGTTAATATTTTACTAATACCAGCACTGCTATTGCTTTTTAGCTCTTAGCATTTCTCTTTTACCTGGAGGTCCCGGTAATTTCTCAACCCGAAAACCCACCTCTAACATAGCACGCCTAACACTACCTTTTGCGGCATAGGTAACTAAAATACCACCACTTTTCATGGCATTGAACATAATTTGAAAAATCTCAACTGTCCACAGTTCCGGCTGAACACGAGCACCAAAGGCATCAAAATACACTAGGTCAAACGTATTAATGTCATCAATCTCCTTGAAAAGCTTTTGTTGTTTAGTTAGTTTGAAGTTCGAAGTTATTTCTATCTCCTGCCCCCACGAAGCAGCATGCATTAAATCAAAGTCATCTTTTCTTGAAAGTGACTCTAATTCTTCTAAGTAATTTAATTGATCAAGTTCTTCTGCCGATACAGGGTACGCCTCTACACCAGTATAGTTAACCTGAAGATTACGTTTTTCATATTCAATTAAGGTGATAAAAGCATTTAAACCTGTACCAAAACCTATTTCAAGAATGCTCAATTCCTGATCTTTAAATAAGTCTAAACCAGATTTTATGAATACATGATAAGCTTCTTGAATAGCACCATGTTTAGAATGGTATTGCTCTTGCCAATCCATAATCTGGATGGTCTTAGAACCATCGCCGGTAATTATAATTTCTCTTTTCAATTAATTTAGAACTATTACTCCTGTTGCCTCAAAACTATAGGTTCTCTTAGGAGCTGTTATTTTTGCTATTTCTTCTATGGTTTTACCACCATCTTTTGCATAATGACGTTGATCATCAACACTCATTTCCTCAACAAACGCCAATCCGTTCAAGACTACTTCTTTTTCCAGAATATCTGCTGGCATAAAAAATCCGTAATCTTTAAACCGCACCATGGCTTGCTCACCTTCTGGCAACTCAACAACCATCCAACAACCTTTTACCTTACAGACTTCCCTTACCTTGGTCTTAAACTGAAGATTCAAAGAATCTGACACCGGCATAGAAGCAAATTGCGCCATAACTTCATTTTTATGGCTTAAAGAAGTGATTTCAAACTCTTCACCATATAACTTTGACGCATTAATTTCATTATTTTGCTGGGCAAGGCATGTAAAAAACCCAAATAAAAAGACAAGTAATATGTTAAATTCTTTCATAAATCCTAAAAATGTTGATATACCTACAAAACTCATCAATTTAAAACTAAAAAAGAAGTACTAGTAGGGATATTTGTTTAATTTTAATCAACTAAAGTTACGTATTTCATGAGTATTGCAACGAAAGATATTATAATAGAAAAGGTAAAAACTTCAAAATTTGATCAAGTAGATTTTGACAATCTTGCCTTTGGTTCTGTATTTACAGATCATATGTTAGTCTGTACATATAAAAATGGTGCATGGGAAACTCCTAAAATAACCCCTTACCAACCCATAACATTAGACCCTTCTTCAAAGATTTTTCATTACGGACAATCGGTTTTTGAAGGAATGAAAGCTTACAAGGATAATAATGACGATATCTATTTATTTAGACCTTTAGACAACCATAAGCGTTTTAATATTTCGGCAGAAAGAATGTGTATACCTCAAATTCCTGAAGATTACTTTATGGAAGGTTTGACTACGCTTTTAAATTTAGATAAAGATTTTATACCAACTAAAGAGGGTAGTTCTTTATACATAAGACCATTTATGTTTGCTTCTGGAAATGGATTTCATGCGTCACCGGCCAATGAATATAAATTCATTATTGCTTGCGCGCCATCTGGCTCTTATTTTTCAGGCAAAGTAAAAGTTCTTATAGAAGAGAAGTATTCTAGATCGGCAAATGGTGGCGTAGGTTATGCTAAAGCCGGTGGTAACTATGCAGGTCAGTTCTACCCAACGCAACTAGCTGTTGAAAAAGGATACAACCAAGTAATTTGGACAGATGACACCAACCATGAATTTATTGAAGAAGCTGGTGCCATGAACATATTCATTAGAATAAACGACACCTTATTAACAGGACCTACTAGCGATCGCATACTTGATGGTATCACCAGGAAAAGTATTTTAAAAATTGCCGAAGATAAAGGTATTAAAACTGAGGTTAGAAAAATTACGGTCAAGGAAGTTGTGGAGGCCGCAGAAAATGGGTCGTTAAAAGAAATGTTTGGTGCTGGAACAGCTGCAGTAATTTCACCTATTGCAGGTTTTGGGTACAGAGATATTGATTACGATTTACCTGAATTAGAAAATAGTTATGGAGAGCAATTAAAGAAAACCATAACTGATATTCAGTATAACAAATCTGAAGACAAGTTTGGTTGGCGCTTTAAAGTCAAAGCATTATAAATAAAAAAGGGGGCGATACGCCCCCTTTTTTATTTATCTAAAATTACCTCTATATTAGGTTTAGAATAATTAGGTCCCTTAAGAACTTTACCATCTTCTCGATAAATAGGCTTACCATCTTCACCAAGCTTACTCATATTACTTCTTTGTATTTCATTAAAGACTTCTTCTATTTTATACTGCATACCATGCTCCAAAATAGTTCCACACAATATATAAAGCATATCTCCTAAAGCATCGGCCACTTCTACAAGATCATTATTCTGCGCCGCTTCAAAATACTCTTTATTCTCTTCATCCATTAAATTAAAACGCAACGTATTCTTTGCCTCCCCTAAATCTGCAATCATATCTTCTGAAACCCCTAGACCAAAAGAATTATGAAACTGTTCTACTGCTTTGATTTTATTTTTCATCTTTATTATACTGTTTTCCGTTAGCTTTGCGTAAAAATATAAAATATGTTTAGCACCGGACAAATCATTTTTGCAATTGTATTTGCTGTGGTTTTCGCCATCATTATTGTCATATCTTATCGAAAAGACCTTAAACTACATCAAAAAAATTTCAAAGGTGTTAAATGGATAGGCATATTCTTTACATTATTCATAATTCTACTCCTTGTAGTTAAGTTTCTACTAAAAGAATAGTTAAAATTTTTCCTACACCACAAAAATTAACTTTTTCACAACAAAATGGTGATTATCCACGTTAAATATACCAAATACCGTAATTTTGCGTTATTCATCTATAAAGGTGCAATAAATTATGATGACATTTCTTACAATTTTTTTAGTATTAGTAGGTATTAACATTGCACTGGTAGCGGTTAGTTTAATTCGTGTTTCCCAAAAAACAAAAACACGTTCTCAAAAATCCGATAAACAACCTACACCAGTTATCTATCCGTTAGATTTACTTACAACTAGCTACAAAAAAGCTGTTTAGTTCTTACCTTTATAAGGTATGAAACAATTACTACTCGTATTTATAGGTGGTGGATTAGGAAGTATTCTAAGGTATTATATATCAAAAAACCTAAACGACTACTATTCAAATTTCTATTTAGGTACATTTTTAGTGAACATTATTGGTTGTTTATTAATCGGTATAATAATAGGACTATCTCTTAAAAGCAATTACATTTCAGAAAATCAGACACTTCTACTTGCCACCGGCTTCTGCGGAGGCTTTACCACTTTCTCTACATTCGCATTAGAAAGTAACTACTTATTTAAAGAATCTTCATTACTTCAAACATCCCTTTACATGGGCTTAAGTTTCACTATTGGCGTATTGGCTATATCATTTGGCCTATGGCTTTGCAGAATGTTATAAAATCAACATTCCACAAACACTTTTTTATTTTTATTCATTTTTTCAAGTATTTACCGATTAATTAAACAATCGTTAGAAAATCTCATCTTTTCTTGACAATTATCCTACTATTAGCCCCCCCGTTAACAACCCTAAACATCTTCAATAATACACTATATAAATAACAATACCCTAAAATAATAAGGGTCTATATTGTTATACCAATAAAAATTCCTGCATACACCCTCTTAATTTTAGGGTGTATTCGTTTTTAACATATATTTGGCAATATCAAAAACTTATTCAAATGAAAAAAATCGAGGCAATTATCAGAAAATCAAAGTTTGACGATGTCAAAGAGGCATTGCATAACATTGAAGTTAACTTCTTTAGTTATTGGGATGTAACGGGGGTTGGAAATGAAAAGGAAGGACATGTTTACCGTGGCATCTCTTATAGCACTACGGATATTCAGCGTAGATACTTGACCATTGTAGTATCTGACGACTTTCTTGACAAAACTGTGAATTCAATTCTTGATGCTGCTTATTCTGGTAATGTAGGGGACGGTAAAATATTTGTATCAGAGGTACTTCAGGCATATAGAATAAGAACCAAGGAAGATGGTTTGGCCGGTATCAACTAAATAAAATAATTAATTATAAAAATAGACGAAATGGACGCAGGATTATTTACAGCAAATAACGTATGGATGATGGTAGCTACCGCATTGGTATTCTTCATGCATACTGGGTTTGCCTTTTTAGAGATTGGCTTAACCAGACAAAAAAACACAATTAATATATTATTCAAAAATATCTTTATTATTACAGGCGGCCTTCTACTTTATTACGCATGGGGTTTCTATTTAATGTACCCAGGTTTTGAAGAAGGTGACATGGGAATTATAAAATTCAGCATGGATAGCTTTGGTATTGGTGCTCCCGAAGGAGGAATGACACCTGAATATGCAGATGGCGGTTATACCTGGTGGACAGATTTCCTTTTTCAAGGAATGTTTGCAGCAACAGCGGCAACAATTGTATCTGGTGCAGTAGCTGAACGTATGAAAATTGGCGCTTTCATGATATTCACCGTCATTTACGTAGGTTTAGTATACCCAATAGTAGGTGCCTGGAAATGGGGTGGCGGATTTTTGGATTCTTGGGGTTTTTACGATTTCGCAGGATCAACATTAGTACACTCAGTAGGTGGATGGGCAGCCATAGTTGCTATCTTCATATTAGGCTCTAGAATTGGAAAATTTGGCAAAGACGGTAAGCCGAAAGCAATACCAGGTCACAGTATACCAATGGCAACTGCCGGGGTATTAATTCTATGGTTGGGATGGTTCGGTTTTAACGGAGGCTCGGTATTGTCTGCAGATCCAGAATTAACTTCATTAGTATTGGTGACTACAAGTTTAGCAGCAGCGGCCGGTGGCTTTGGCGCAATGATCACCTCTACTATTCTTTACAAAAATTTAGATTTGACCATGTTCTTAAATGGTATCCTGGGCGGACTAGTAGGTATTACGGCTGGTGCAGATTTAATGTCGCCTAATGAAGCAGTTGTAATTGGTTTCATAGCTGGAATTATAATCGTTGGCGGCGTAGCTTTAGTAGACAGAATTAAATTGGACGACCCTGTAGGCGCCATAGCAGTTCACCTAATCTGTGGTATCTGGGGAACATTAGCTGTAGGTATTTTTGGAAACCTAGCTAGCGGTGCTCAATTCATGACTCAATTATACGGTGTACTTATAGTAGGTGGGTTCTGCATCATAACCTCTGGTCTAATTTTAGGTGTACTTAACGCAACTATAGGCCTTAGAGTTTCTAAGGAAGAAGAACTTGAAGGCTTGGATATTCACGAACACGGTATGGATGCTTATGCCGATTTTAGAATGAATCAACACTAAAAAATACGGAGCGTTTTGCAGAACGCTCCGCTACATAACCTATCAATAAATAACTCAAAATAATTTACCCCCTACGGGCAAAAAATCAAAATTTATGAAAACGATTATAAATACAAAGTACGTAAAAAATATTTTCGCAACAGGTCTATTGCTCTTTACAATTACTGGTGTAATAGCCCAAGAAGAAGAAAAAGAGAAAAAAATTAGCATTAGTGGCTCTGTCGATGCGTATTATCAAACAAACTTAAACGCTTCTGACACAACACCACAATCATTTGGCAGCTCTTTTGCTAATGAATTAGGTTTCGCTCTAGGCATGGCTAACTTTGTTGCTACTTATGAAGGAGAAAAAACAGGAGTAGTTGCAGATGTCGTTTTTGGTCCTAGAGGGAACGAAGCCGTTGGTGGTTACAACTTAAACCAACTTTATGCTTACTGGAATATTTCTGAAGGTACTACATTAACTATGGGGCGATTTAATACGTACTTGGGCTATGAGGTAATTTCACCAGTTGGCAATTTCAACTATAGTACTTCTCGCCTATTCTCCAGCGGTCCTTTCTCTCACGTAGGTTTAAAAGCTGATTTTGCACTTTCTGATGATTTCAGTTTAATGTTGGCCATTATGAATGTAACCGACACCAATAACAACCTAACAGGTACATACGCTGCAGGAGCTCAATTAGGATACTCAGGTCAATACCTTAACTTCTACTACGATGGTGGTGAAACTTTAGGTTTTGAAATTGATTACACAGGTGGCTTTGATGTATCTGAAGATTTTTTCTTAGGAATAAATGCTGCTTATGCTGACAATGAAGGCGAAGGTTTTTTAGGTGTAGCACTTTACCCACAATACACTACTTCAGATGATTTCACTATTGGTTTAAGAGGAGAGTACTTCGCTACCAGATCAGATTTAATAGATGACGACCCAAGTGTATTAAGCTTAACGTTAACAGGAAGTTATTCTGTTGACAACCTAACTATTAAGCCAGAAATTAGATTAGATTCTTGGGGTAATGATGTGGAGCCTTACTTTGATGCAGATGGTGATGCTTCTAAAAGCTTATCTTCTTTCTTAGTAGCGGCAATATACTCTTTCTAAGTTCTCCCTAGAATTAAAGATTAATTTTATAGTATAAGTTTTAAAACCTCGGCTAGTATTTCCGAGGTTTTTTTATTAGCACTACTTAATGCTCAAACGCCTTAACTCCAGCCCTCACAGCTGTTTCTAACCTATTTACGGAAGGCACTAAGGGGCAACTAAATTTTTTATTATAAGCACAATATGGGTTATATGCTTTATTAAAATCTAAAATAATTGTATTTCCATTCGGAATTCTTAAATCTAAGTATCTACCCCCACCATATGTTTCTTTTCCATTAGTATTATCTGTGAAAGGCAAAAACAAATAGTCCTCATATTTTTCTTGGGTGATTAAATCTGGGGATTGGTAAACTTCCAATTCATGTGCTTCTCCATGAATAGTAAACTTTGCAATACCATAGACCACTTCCTTAGACTCTCTACCTGTAGTTGTAGGCATTAAAAACGGCAACGCCTCGGGAGTTCTTACAAACTCTGCCTCTATCACATAACTGGTATCTGGCTCAAAGAAATCTAAAGTTTCAAAGTTAATACGGAAACGGTCCGCCAACGGTGAGGTTTCAGGGTCTTTAAATTCAGCGTTTAATTCTTCCTGAAAAATTAAAATATCTGCTAATTTATCTGAAGTTATTGTGGTTGACACTTCATTTTTAACATCATGGTATTTCTTTCCTTGTCCGCATGAAACAAACATTCCCAAAACCAAAACTGCAATACATAATTTCATATCTCTTCCTTTTACACCTCAAAAATACAATTTATTCATTGTACCTTTTTTACATATAGTCGTACTTTAGAACCTTATACTGTTTGAATATGAAAACCATATACTTATTACCCATTTTACTTTTAACTCTTTGCAATTGTCAAGAAAAAAAGACCGCACTTGAAAAAGAGGTTCTATTAGAAAAAACAAGGATAATGCCCAAGCTTAATCCTAAAAACTACAATGTTGCTTTTTTAATAATGGACGGTACATTTAACACAGAATTTACTGCACCGTTCGATATTTTTCAACACACAAAATATAGAAAAAACATAAAGGCGATGAACACCTTTACCGTTGCCAACACCTTAGAACCAATAACCACTTTTGAAGGCGTTCGTATACTACCTGATTACGACTATACAAAAGATGATCTTCCCGGAATAGATATTTTAGTAGTACCTAGTGCAGAACATTCAATGGACAGTGATTTAAAAGACCTAATAATGTTGGACTTCATTAAAAAAGTGGACGAAAAAGCACTTTATATGACCAGCCATTGTGACGGGGCGTTTCTTTTAGCAAAGGCAGGGGTTTTAGATTCTGTCGCCTCTACGACTTTCCCTAGCGATGTAGAAAATTACAGAAAGATGTTTCCTAACTTGAACATTAAAGATGATGTATTATTTGTTCATGACGAAAAATACATTACTTCTGCAGGTGGAGCCAAAAGCTTTGAAGCGGCACTTTATGTATGCGAAGTGCTGTATGGAAAAGAAATAACCAAATCTCTTGCAAAGGGGTTGGTCATTGATTGGGACCTAGAAAAAGTACCACACCTTACTGTTCAATAACTTCATACCTAGCACCTTTTAGATATTTTTCAACAAGGTCGTTAAACTCAGGCATAATTTTAAATAAAGACGTGTGTTCTATGGAATAAAGCGCTTGCTTATCCGTATATCCTGTCTTCAATAGTTCTTCTAAATAAAATAATGCAGTTCCATATTCTTCCATTTTTGAGCTCGTGGATATCACTTTTAAATACCCTTCATATTCTGATGGGGCAGTTATTGTTTTGATCATGTATAATAAATTCAAAGCTTTCCAGTCCGTATTTTCATTTGTTCCCATATAATCAATATTATCAGAAATTAATGCATTGATATAACCTCTTAACCTACTAGACATCTGATGTTCAAAAATATTTGCACTTTTTTTCAATTTATTTAATTCATCCATCTGATACTTCCACCAACCTAAATTAGCATAGTTATATGAAATAATATCTTCTTCTAAAAAGTAACCATAATCCTCTTTGGTGAACGACTCCTTTAAAAAATAACTATTCTGATTTCTATTTGCCTGCCTAAACATAGAACTACGTTTTAATGTTTTTTGCAAAGTCTTTAGAGAATCTAAATTCATTAACGGATGAAAAATTTTCTCCATGTCAGACATTTGATACGTAGCCAAAAGGGGTTTTTGGTTAGAGACATTAGCATTAACATCTTCCAAAAACTCATTATAAGATGTGGTGATAAAATTATCGTTTCGTTGCAAATGGCCTTTTGCCATACTGTTCAATGTCAGCATCCTAAATGCTTTTGCAATGGTTTCTTTCTCCGGCAGATTTCTGTCACCATCAAACACTAGTAATTCATTAGGGATTTTCAATTTATTTAATATACGTTTGGTATTATACATTTCCGAGAAATTGTAATCTGACCTATTTACCAAACCAATGAACTGAAAAGATTGTTTAGAGTTTAAAATTTCAAGATTTCCTACAGGTGCACCTATAGAAATAACTCCTTTAATTTCTCTTGCGATCATAGGCAAAATTGATGCAAACATAGCTCCGCTACCAAAACCGGCAGAATAGGTACGGTTTTTAGCCGTTGGTATAGTATTATATACTGAATTGAACATTCTGTTCGCAATAAGTACATTTTCTGAAATAGATAGCGAATCGTTTGTATTATTGGAACTCGCCAACACATACCCCTCTTCCTGGGCAGCATTCATTAATATAGAAATTGCCGCATTTCCTTTCCCCTCCAAATCCATTACAAAAACTATGGGCCAAGATCTAGTTACCTCAAAATTAGTAGGCAAATAAAGGGAATAGGTTTCTTTTAGAGAATCGTTTACAATTATATTCTCGGTAATTGCACCTCTTAATAGCCTTAGCTCTTGAGAATAGGAAACCGAGGAAATTAAAACAAAAACAAGGAGTAGTATTTTTTTCATCATTTCTTTTGTATCAAAAATCTAGCCAAAATAATATTAAAACAGCAGTCTTTTAAAATCGTTTGATAAAAAATAAAAACACAAGCAAGCTTTCCCTATGAGGTATTAAGCTAATTTATTTTGTGCATAGGGGCATTTGAAATTACCTGAGACAACACAATATGAGTTCTAGTTTCTCCATATTGAATAAGTTGATCGATAAACTTTTCTAAATGGAATTGATCCTTCAATACTACCTCCATCACAATATTTTCATTGCCAGTAATCCTGTAGCAATTGATAACCTCCTGTAATGTTGGCACTACAGCTAAGAAAGGCTTCAATTTCCCCATAAAGGCCCTTAAGGTTATAATAGCCTTTAACTGATGACCGGTTAATGCATGAGATACCGTCGCCTTATATCCATGTATAACACCCATGTCTTCCATTTTCTTAACACGCTCAGCAACTGCAGGTGCCGTCAGCCCTACTGTGCGACCAATATTAGCGAAAGATTCTCTAGCATTATGCTGCAACTGTCTTAGTATTTTCCAATTAAGCTCGTCTATTTTTGGATTCAAAAGTATATCTAGTTTTTTTATTTAGTATCAAAGGTAAAAATAAAAATTTCATTTACAATCAATAGAAAAATTACAAATAACTAACGTAATTTTATATAACGCTAATTACACCCCAAATCATGGCCTATCGCAGTTTAAAACATTTACCTATTTACAGGAAAGCTTTAGAGCTCTGCACAATGAGCAGGGAGATTGCTTCATACGTATCCTTCAACAAAGATTTAATGCGCCTTTGCGAATCAAAAAGTCTTAGGGATATTATGGCTAATTCTATCTTGACTGATTCCATTTTAATACCGCAAAAAATTGCACAAGTAGAATACTCTAATTGCAGTAATGAACGCTTAGAGACCATTACTTATATCAATATTATTATTAGAAACATCAATTCTTACTGTATGGGACTAGAGAAGCATGGTGTTAAAGAAACGGAGTATATCAATTTACTTAGAAAAGAAATAAAAAGTTTTAGAAAATCATATAAAGTTTGGAAATCTGAACACTCTTAAATTATTCCAAATTCTTTTCTAATTACAACTTATAGCAGACATTTTAAGAATTATGGGCTATTTTTGGATCTATAATTTTTTAAATATTGAAAACAACAATCCTAATTCATTGTCCGGACCAAGCAGGCATTATAGCTACCGTAACTAGTTTTATCAGCAAAAACGAGGGCAATATCGTTTACCTTGACCAGCATGTAGATAAACCCGCCAATGTCTTTTTTATGCGGACCGTAGTGGAATTTGAGGAGCATTTTTCTCATTTAGACCATTTTAAATCTCTGTTTCAAAAAGAATTAGCTACGGCATATAACATGAAATGGAGTTTACACACAGATGATAAATTACCTAAAATGGTCATTTTCGTATCCAAGTACAAACATTGTCTATATGACCTATTAAGCAGGTATCGCTCAGGAGAACTTGCGGTTGAAATACCTTTTATATTAAGCAACCACAATGACTTAAAACAAATAGCAGACCAATTCAACATCCCTTTTTATCATATTCCATTTAACAAAGAGAACAGATTAGAAGCAGAAAAAAAACAATTGGCTTTACTAGAAAAATATGAAGCCGATTTTATTGTATTGGCTAGGTATATGCAAATTGTAAGTGGTACACTCATTAACAGATATCCCAACAAGATCATTAACATTCACCATTCATTTTTACCAGCATTTGCCGGAGCAAAACCCTATCACGCAGCTTTTAAAAGAGGCGTAAAAATTATTGGAGCAACAAGTCATTACGTTACAGAAGAACTAGATGCAGGTCCAATTATTGAGCAAGATGTAACTACCGTAACCCACTCTCATTCTATTAAAGATTTCATTGCCAAAGGTAGAGATCTGGAAAAAATTGTCCTCTCAAGAGGTGTTATGCTACATATTGCACGTAAAACCATGGTTTACAACAATAAAACAGTAATATTCTCGTAACTAAAGTACACCTTCACAAAAATTAAATTTAAGATGATAAAGAAATTAAGCCTAGCCATATGTATATTACTAGCTGTTTCATGTGCAGAACTACAACAAGTTGTAAATCAATTACCAACTTCAACAGAAGGCGCTTTAAATAACGAAACAATAGCCAACGGATTAAAACAAGCTCTTGACCAAGGCATTGAAAAACAGGTTAGTAAATTGACCGCAACAGATGGTTTCTATAAAAATGAAATGGTTAAAATACTTTTACCCGAAGACTTACAGAAGGTAGATAAAACATTGCGAGATTTAGGGCTGGGCAAATTAGCAGATGAGGGCCTAAAGGTTTTAAATCGTGCAGCTGAAAATGCTGTTTCTGAAGCAACGCCTATTTTCGTTAATGCCGTTAAGGAAATGTCTTTTGCAGATGCAAAAAATATATTATTAGGAAGTAATGATGCCGCAACTACCTATTTAGAAACTAAAACAAATACTGAACTGTACGCAAAATTTAATCCGGTAATAAGTGAATCATTCAAAAAAGTAGGTGCCGATAAAATCTGGAGCTCTATCATTACAAAGTACAATTCTATACCACTTACAAATAATGTAAATCCAGATTTAACAGATTATGTTACTGAAGAAGCATTATCAGGAGTATATAAAATGATAGCGGTTGAAGAAGAAAAAATTAGAACTAAATACACCTCTAGAACAACAGATGTGCTTAAAAAGGTATTTGCGATGCAAGATAAAAAATAGATTTGTAAGAATTCTTACAATAACTTAAAAAGTTATGCGTTAAAATCATATAAAGCATTCATTTTCAATTTTTTGAGTTAGTTATTTTTTGAGTTAGTTAGTTAAAAACCGATGGGAGCATCGGTTTTTTTTTGTTTAACTCTCACAAATAATCCATAGTTTTAAATGAAATATAACTTTATAGAGGCAAGGATTAAACCTTTTAAATCAATCTATGCTTATACTATTTTAGTTATTTATAGTCTAAAACGCTTTGGTGCTTTCTAAAAATTATTCATTAGTAGTCATTTTTTTCCTTTTACTACCAATCTATTTAATTCCGCAAACAGCTGACGGAAGTTTAATAGACTGTAATCTTGCATATACTACAACATCCTCTAAATTAATAAATGAATATAGCGCAGAGGATTTTTATGTTTTAGGATTATGCGAATACCAAAGCAACAACTACATTAAAGCATACGATCATTTTATTTCTGCAAAATCATTAGGTTTTGCAGATAAAAAAGTACTCCATAAATTCATTGCTGAATGTAGAAAAAAAATCACCAATTTATCTGAAAATGAGTTGCCCATTTTAGAAAGTAATAACCAATTAGAGGTAAATAATTACAAACATAAAGTACAAGTTTATCTATTAAACATCATTTTTATATTCATAGCTATTTCAGGATTAATAACCTCAGCACTCCTCATCTTCAAACATAGAACTGAAAAAAGCAATATGTTTTTAGGCTTTTTTTTAATAGTTACTTCTCTAACATTGATTGAACTGGTATTTTACTGGCAAGATTTCTTTTCATACACACCCAACGTACCAATCTACAGAGTTTTATTTTTTCTTATTGCACCTTCATTATATTTATATTTAAAAACAAAGCATACCGAAACTTTCCCTGCTAGAAAAGAAATCATATTTCATTACGTTCCATTTTTCATAGTACTGTTATTTCTTATCGTTTTATACAACCTTCACGATACCAATAACATGCTATTAAACGGTATGGATTGGGCTATGAATAGTAATTGGGTAAAAGCGATACACCTATCAGCATATCTAGTACTTATAATAGCTGATTTTGAAAAAATAAATAAACATATAGCACGTGGTTTTAAAAATTGGATGCTAACCTTAATCGTTTTTATAGCCATCCTAACCATATTCATAGTGGCAAGAGCCACGTTTGAGCATATCTATGTTTTTGATTATATATCTAAATACTTCATTGCGGTGTACCTGATACTATTCATTGTTGCATTAGAAATATTAATGATTATCCAGCCCAATATAATACTTGACACTATTCAAATTCAAGAAGCAAACAAACCTAAAAACAAGTATAAAAATTCAAGCCTGACCGCTAATATGACTATAAGCGTAAAAGCCCAGGTACTTGATAGCTTAAATATTGATAAAATATACTTGGACAACACCCTTACATTAACAAAACTTGCCAACAAAATTAATGTAGATCGCTATAGCTTATCACAAGTAATCAACCAAGAATTAAAGAAAAATTTCTATGAATTAATTAATGACCATAGAATAGAAGAAGCCGTAAGAATAATAAAAACCAAACCTACCATACAGGTAGTAGATTTAATCTACGAATGTGGATTTAACAACAAAGTATCTTTTTACAAAGCATTCAAGAAAAGAATGCATATGACTCCAAAAGAATTTATAGAGAAAAAAGATAAATAAGGTCAAAATCGTAATATTTACTTAATTCTACTAAACTTTTCACAATATTACTTCAAAAAACCTAACATGCTGTTACTAAAAAACTTACATAAACAGTAAAGGTTAACTTACGTCAGATCGTCTTTAACTTAGGTCGGGAGACACCCGTTTAACACGGATATCATTCTATTTTCACAAAAGGTATTAAGAGTCGGTCAGTGTCAAAAAAATAATAAGTTTTGATCTCATTTTTAAGAATTAGCTATCTAAAAAATCTACCGGCTCTTCTTTACCTGTTTAGCTAACCTATTTTCTAACTAATACTCAAATTAAATTTATGAGAACAAACACGAGAAATTTTCTTACTCTGTTACTTTCATTTGTGGCGTACATTAGTTTCGCACAAGACAAAAGCATAACGGGTACAGTAACTGATCAAAATGGAATTCCTCTGCCAGGTGTTTCCGTTTTAATCGTAAGCACAACCACTGGTGTGCAAACAGATTTTGATGGTAAATATTCAATTCGCGCTTCACAAGGCCAGCAACTACGCTTTAGCTACGTGGGTCAAAAGACCGTAACTAAGCAAGTAGGCAGTTCTTCTGTTATTAACGTAAAATTAGAAGATGATGCCCAAGCTTTGGAAGAAGTTGTAGTAACTGCGGCATTAGGTATAACACGTGAAAAAAAATCTCTAGGTTATGCAACCCAAGAGGTTTCTGGCGACCAACTTTCTGAAACAAGAAATACCAATGCCTTAAATGCTTTAAGTGGTAAAGTTGCAGGTGTTCAGGTTTCTAACTCTTCAGGTAGCCTAGGTGGTTCATCACGTATCTTAATAAGGGGTGCAGGTTCTATTACACAAGAAAACAGACCATTGATTGTAGTTGATGGTATTCCATTAGACAACTCAAATTACAACACCAGCAGCGCACAAAGCGGAGGCGGTGGTAGAGATTACGGTGACGCTGGTTTTGATATCAACCCTGACGATATTGCATCGATGAACGTTTTAAAAGGTGGTGCTGCATCTGCACTATACGGATCAAGAGCAAGTAACGGTGTTATTCTGATTACCACAAAATCAGGTAAAGCAGGAAAAGCAGAAGTCGTATTCAATTCTGGCGTAACATTTGATCAAGTGAATATTTTACCTAAAGTGCAAAAACTTTATGGTGGTGGTGCCGGTGATGCTACTACAATTGGGCAATCTGGTTTTGGGCAAGCTACCATTAATGGAACAACATACAATGTTGCTGATTATGGTACAGATGAATCTTGGGGACCAAGATATGATTCAAATAGCCGCGTACTTCATTGGGACGCTTTTGATCCAGAATTCAGTGAAGATTATTTACAGCCAAGAGCTTGGGTATATCCAGAAAATGACAAAGACGACTTCTTTAATACAGGGGTAACTTATAATAACGGTATTTCATTTTCTCAAGGTACAGAAAAATCTACAATGAGAATGTCATTGAACAATACTCAATCTACCGGTATTGTACCAAATTCAGAATTGAGTAAAACAACCGTAAATTTTAACGGAACCTCTCAATTGACAGACAGGTTAAAAATGGATGCATCTGTTAATTTAACTATTACAGATGGTTTTAACCGACCAGCAGTGGGTTATACGGGTGAAGGTGTTATTCAGCAATTTTATCAGTTTGGACAAACTCAATTAGATTATGAAAGGTTAAAAAAATACAAATTATCAGATGGTGCACAACGCTCATGGAATAGAGTATCTGCAACCAACGGTGCCGTAAGATATTCTGATAACCCATACTGGACATTGTATGAAAATACTGCAGAAGATAAAAGAACTAGATGGTACGGTAATGTAGGGCTTCAATATAACCTAACAGATGATTTATATGTAGTTGGTAAAATATATGGAGACACCTATGATTTCAGAATTAATTCGCGTGTAGCTGTAGGATCTCAAGCTCAACCATTTTATACTGAAATTGACAGAGATTTTCAAGAAATCAATTACGAAGGACGTTTACACTATGATAAAAATGTTTTCAATGACAAGTTGAGCATCAATACTTTCGTAGGTTTAAACAGACGTGATAATGAATTCCATAGAATAACTGGTGAAACATCTGGAGGCTTGGTAGTACCTGGTCTTTATAACCTAAGTAATTCTTCAGATCCAGCACAGGTTACAGAATATGATTCTGAAAAAAGAGTAAATAGCCTTTATGGTTCTGCATCATTTGGCTATGACAATTTTGCATATTTAACGGTAACAGGAAGAAATGATTGGTCTTCTACATTACCGGCAGATAGTAATTCATATTTCTACCCCTCTGTTAGTGGTAGTATTGTTTTCTCTTCATTGGTTGATGCCAATTGGTTATCATTCGGTAAAATTAGAGGTGGTTATGCAGAAGTTGGTAGTGACACGGATCCATATCAGTTAGCAAACACTTTTACAGGCGGAATTCCTTTTTTAGGTAATGTTCCTTTCGACTTGGGCAATACTAACCGTAATCCGGATTTATTGCCAGAAGAAAAACAAACCTGGGAACTAGGTCTTGAAATGGCTTTCTTTAAAAGTAGATTAAGCTTTGATTTAACCTATTACAATGAAGAAACAAGTGACTTGATTACACCAGTACAAATTGATCCTGCAACAGGGTTTACCTCAACTTTCACAAATGCCGGTAAACTTCAGAACAAAGGTATTGAAGCTTTGGTAACTGTTACCCCTGTACAAACGAATGATTTTTCATGGGACTTGATTTGGAACTTCGCAAAGAACGATAATGAATTATTAGAGATTATAGACGGTGTAGAAACATTACAAATTGCATCTTTCCCTTTTAATTCAGTTTCAGTAAATGCAGTAGTAGGGCAGCCGTACGGTATCATTAGAGGTACCAACTATGTTTTTGATGATCAAGGAAACAAGGTTGTCAATTCTAACGGTAGCTATGCAGAAACTCAGAATGTTGAAAATTTAGGTAGTGTTTTACCTGACTACACCATGGGATTCAGGAACAACTTTAAATACAAGAACCTTACGTTTGGCTTCTTAGTTGATGTACAAAAAGGTGGTAAGTACAGATCTTTAACCAACATGTGGGGTAATTATTCTGGTATTTTAGAGCAGACTGCCGCTAACAACATTCGTGAAGAAGGTATTGTATTACCAGGTGTAACCGGTACCGTAACTTATGACGAAAATGGTGATTATACGGTAAGCAATACAGCTACTAACACACAGGTGATCCCAGCTCAACAATATGGTACGGATTTCTATTTTGGTAATGATGCACAGAATGTTTTTGATGCAGATTACATCAAATTAAGAGAGGTAACCTTAGCGTATACACTTCCGGCTGATTGGTTCAAAGATTTTGCTGCCATTACAGTATCTGCCTTTGGTAGAAACCTAGGAGTATGGGGCTTGGACAATGACAATTTCGACCCAGAAGTGGCTACATCAGGCAGTGGTAATATCCAAGGTTCTGAAGGTGGTTCTCTACCTTCTACTAAAAGCTACGGATTGAATGTTCAATTAAAATTCTAAAGAAATATGAAAAATAAATTAATCATAGTATTTATGTCATTATTAGTTTCAGGGTTCTATTCCTGTGATGATGGCCTAGAAGACATAAACAACAACCCTAACGAACCAGAGGTTGTACCAACAAATAACATATTCGCATATTCTACTAAAAGATTTACAGATTTTAGTAGAGATGACTTTAATTCTGGTAGACTTACATTGCCATGGATGCAGTATTGGGGACAAACAGCGTATGCTGATGAAGACCGCTACCTTTACAGAGAAACATCTGCACAAAGCATCTATCAAAATACCTATTTGGTCGCTACAGACTTAAAAGCTATTTTAGATCAAAACACAGATGAAGAAACTAGAGAGTCAGCTGCTGCCTATGGTAACAATAACAATCAAATTGCAGCGTCAAGAATAATGCTTTCTTACATGTTCTTTGAATTGACCAATTTCTTTGGCGACGTTCCTTACTACTCCTACGGTAGTGATAATGAAAGCTTTCAAGCTTTATCCGTAAATAATACTTCTTCACCAGTTTTTGCGGCTCAAGAAGATATTTACACTGATATTTTGAAAGAATTAACTGAATCTTCAGATATGATCAACACTTCAGAACCAGTATTTATCAGTGGAGATAATATCTTTAACGGCGATGCAGGGAAATGGAAAAAATTCGCAAATTCTTTAAGAATGCGGGTTGCAAACAACTTAAGAGCTGTTGACCCTTCTTTAGCTAATGCAGAAATAGATGCTGCTATTGCAGCTGGCGTCATGTTATCAAATGAAGATAATGCAGTACAAGCATATGACACTGCCGATGATAATGCTTCGCCTTTTTGGAGAGCTCATATTACAAGAACTGATTTTGCAGTTGCAGCACCATTTGTACAACTATTAAAAGGTGAAACCGGTTCTTTTGGTCCTGACCCTAGGTTATTTGAAATGGCTGCCCCTATAAGCGCAACTATTGAGCAGGTGAAAAACAACACCTATACAAGAAGCGAAGATTATGACGACTATTTGGGTATACCTTACGCCTTTAGAAATACAAACTTCTTAGACCGTACTACATATTCATTTATGAGTAGCAATATACTTAAACCAGACTATGAAGAGGTTTTAATGGAGTATGCAGAAGTACAGTTCATAATTTCTGAAAGAAACGGATTCTCTCAAGAAAATTATGCAGCCGGAGTTAGGGCTTCTATGGAAAGATGGGGAGTTGCCCAAGCAGACATTGATAGTTTTGTTAGCGGTTTACCAGCAGCCTCCCAAGAAACTGTACTTAACCAGAAGTATGTTGCATTATATATGCAACCGCATCAAGCTTATGCAGATTATAGAAGAACAGGATTCCCTAACACTATAGTATTACCAGGTGAAACAATTACTTTACCTGCAGAGCAGGTAGCTGGGTTAGCTCCAGATAACAGAGTTAATTCATATGTATTTGAACCAGGCCCTGTAGATCCATCAGTATCTGAAATTCCTTTCAGATTAAGATATCCGCAGATATTACAAACCTTAAACGGCAGCAATAGAACATCAGCTGCTGCAAAATTACCTAATGGTGATTTAATTACCAGTAAGTTATTTTGGGACGTAAATTAAATATTGAGTTATAGTTTAGTTTAATGGTTAAGGACCGGTGTACATGCATCGGTCTTTTTCTTTTTAATCCTAATTACTAAGAAGAGGACTTAAGTATTTATTTCTGACCTATTAAATAAGCCACCACCTTTTCGTTAAAAAAATTAGGCTGCTCAACATTAACTACGTGACCACAGTCTTCAACTACAACTAACTGAGAATTTTGATGCGACTTTGCAATTTTTCGTATGCTTGGCAGAAACAAATAATCTTCTTCGCCCATTACATACAGTGTAGGTATGTTGATATCTGCTGACCTAAAAAAGCGTAACAATGGGTTTATCTCAGAGGTTAGTTTGAACCATCGTATAAATTCTTTTTGATATAATTTCTTAGCTTCACGAACAAAAAGAAGCCTAGATTCCCTATGGTTCTTGTTTGGCATAATAATAAACGCAAAGAATTTATACAGCCATATATAGGGTATAACACTTTTGAAAATAATGCCTAATTTCATTAGTATTTGAGAACGCAAATTTAATTTCATAATAGCACCCCCCATGACCATACTTTCTACACGGTCAGGATAATTTTCTGCTAAATTTCTAATAAGAATCGTGCCTAAGGAAATACCAACAAAGTGGGTTTTTTCAATCTTTTCATAATCAATTACCTCTACAATATCATTTGTGATTACATCAAAAGTATACTTTTCATCAAAAACCTTCTGAAGCCCAAATTTAGAATTACCATGACCTCTTAAATCTAAGAGTAGTACGTTGAAATGTTTTTTAAACTCTCTTATCTGTTTATACCAAATAGAAGAACTACCACCTGCACCATGCACAAAGGTAACCCATGTAGTAGACGTTTTATGTTGGTACGTTATATAATGAAGCAAATTGCAAATATGATTAAGACCCGGTTAAATTACAATGTATTAATTCTTTTTGATATAAAATTTAGGATAGTCATATTTCATTCAAAATCTACATCCTTTTAAGTTTTCACCTACAAAAGTGTTAAAAAAAAGACATATTACCCATTAATTAGGTGTATAGCCCAACATACCCACATCCAAAACATGATTCTGAACGTATATTTGTAAGAATATAAATATAGTATCATGAACAAGCAGTATTGCAAAGTAGGATCGGTAACACCAATGAAAGCAAATAATGACATTATCAGCTTATTGGAGTATCAATATCAGATTTTTTTAGAAAAAGCCTCTAACATTCAATCCAACACCCAATTAGGTGAATTTTTTGAATTAAAAGCACAAAGAATAAAAAGAACTTTAGAAGATTTAGTGTAATCGTTCAAGCTCTATTTTCATTGCTTGCTGTAATTCTTTTGCTTTTGCTTTTGCGGCATCTGCAAAATTTTCTTGATCAGACGCATATATTATACCTCGTGAAGAATTAATTAGTAGTCCCACATTTTCAGACATTCCGTATTTACATACCTCTTCTAGACTTCCGCCTTGTGCTCCAACACCAGGCACTAATAAGAAGCTATTTGGTACAATTTCACGTATTTCAGTTAGATATTCTGCTTTTGTAGCACCCACTACATACATTAGATTCTCAGCACCTTCATATGTTGTAGAAACTGACAATACCTCTTTATACAATTCTTTACCCTCTATTTTTTTGGTTTGCAAATCAAAAGCTCCTTGATTAGAAGTTAAGGCAAGTAAAATAGTGTGCTTGTCTTTAAACGCTAAAAATGGCTCAACAGAATCTTGCCCCATATAAGGAGCTATAGTTATAGAATCAAAATTTAAATCCTCAAAAAATGCCTTAGCATATCTGGTTGATGTATTTCCTATGTCTCCACGCTTAGCATCTGCAATAGTGAATATATCAGGATAATTTTCGTTTAAGTAGGTAATAGTCTTACGTAACGCTGACCATCCCTGCACCCCATATGCCTCGTAAAAAGCAATATTTGGTTTGTATGCTACACACAAATCATGGGTTGCATCAATTATTGCTTTGTTAAATGCAAAAATAGGATCTTCATCTTCTAATAAAAAGGAAGGAATCTTTTCTAGATCAGTATCTAAACCAATACATAAGAAAGATTGTTTTTTATGTATTTGGGCAACTAATTCTTGCGTGGTCATAACTTAAAATATCTCAGAGGCTTCCCTCAATTTCTCTGTATTCTCTACAAAACTTAATTCGTCTATTATTCTTTGAATGTCCCCATCTATAATATTAGACAAATCATACAAGGTAAGACCAATACGGTGATCGGTTACCCTACCTTGTGGATAGTTATAGGTTCTAATTTTAGCAGAACGGTCACCACTACTTACTTGAGAATTTCGTTTGGCAGCATCTTCCTCTTGTTTCTTTGCCAATTCTAAATCATACAATCTAGAACGAAGTACCCTAAATGCTTTGTCTTTATTCTTGTGCTGCGATTTTTGATCTTGGCATTGCGCAATCAACCCTGTGGGTATGTGCGTTAATCGAACAGCTGAATATGTTGTGTTTACAGACTGACCTCCAGGACCAGAAGAACAGAAGAAGTCTATACGCACATCTTTGGGGTCTATCTGCACATCAAAATCTTCAGCTTCAGGCAAAACCATAACTGTAGCCGCACTAGTATGTACTCTACCTTGTGTTTCTGTTTGTGGCACACGTTGTACACGGTGTACACCTGCTTCAAATTTCAAAGTACCATAAACATTTGCACCAGAAACCTCAAATTGGATTTCTTTATAACCGCCACTAGTACCTTCACTAAGGTCAATCACATTTGTTTTCCATCCTTTGCCTTCACAATACTTAGTGTACATTCTAAATAGGTCACCGGCAAAAATACTTGCTTCATCACCACCTGTTCCGGCCCTAATCTCAACAACTACATCTTTTGCATCTTCAGGATCTTTAGGAATCAACATCAATTTAATTTCCTCTTCAAGCTTTGGCAATCCGCCTTTCGCCTCTTCCATTTGCATTTTTGCCATTTCTAGCATTTCTGCATCACTGCCATCGGCAATAATTTCTTCTGCTTCGGCAATATTATTGGTAAGCTCAAGATATTCTTCGCGCTTATCCATTAAATCTTTAAGATCTTTATATTCCTTTGTGAGTTTTACATATTTCTCTTGGTCAGATATAATATCTGGCTGAATTATAAGGTCTGAAACCTCATCAAAACGTTGTTTTACGATGTTTAACTTGTCTATCATATGCTTACTTCACTTGTATCGCAAATTTACAATAAAATTACAGACACATTAAAGGGATTATTACAGTAAGAATTAAAATTGGAAGCTATTTAAGTAAGATACCATTACTTTTATACATTTTATTGGCACTATCTACGACAATCACTTCCGTATCTCCCAGTTGATTAATTAAAGCGAGACCGGCATCAATACCCATTACAAATATAGAGGTCGCCAGTGCGTCCGATAATTCGGCACTTTTAGCAAAAACCGAAACGCTATTGATACCTGTAGCCGGATAGCCTGTCTTTGGATTTATTATATGGGTATATTTTTTATTTCCTGACATAATAAAATTACCGTTGCCACCAGTGGTAGCTACAGAAGACTCTAAAATAGGAATCCAAGAAGAAATACCTCCTTTTAAATCAGGATTCACTATCCCTATTAGCCATTTGTCTCCAGTTACTTTTGTACCCCAAGTAGTGATGTCACCATCAATGTTAAGTATACCTGCCTTTACATTTTTAGAAACCAACAAAGCCTTTGCTTTATCTGCGGCAAAGCCTTTACCTATACCTCCAAAGGAAATACGCATTCCTTTTTTTTTCAAAAATACAGTTTGATCTTTATTATTTAGGACTATGTTCTTATAACCAATTTTATGTTTTACTTCTTGAATTTCAATTGATGTTGGTATTTTCTCCATTGTACCATCAAGCAACCAGATATCGTTTAGTGCGGTAAAAGTTATATCAAAAGCACCATTGGTTATTTCTGAAATTTGTATGGATCTTTCAATTAATTTATATAGCTCCCAACTGACATGAACAGGTTTAATACCTGCATTTTTATTGATTAAGCTTGTTTCAGAATCTTCTTCCCAAGCAGAAATGAGTTTCTCTATTCTTTGCGCTTCTGCCAAAGCCTCTTGCATATAAATATACCCCAATTCTTCATCTTCTGAAACTACGGTAATATCAAATTCACCGCCCATTACAGGGTAAGACTTCTTGACAGTAACATACTTTTTTTCTTGACCGTACGCATAGCAGGCCATTACACATAGTAATAAGGCTATAAAGTTTTTCACTTACTTCTCTAATTGGGGGTAATTATAGGTACAATGAATATTATGTTAGGTCAGAATTATTTAATTATTTAGGTTACAGTGCTTTATTTATTCATAAACACGCAAGATCGAACCCTCTAAAGATGTATTGTAAATTTTTAATGCCTTTGAAGTACTATTCGGAATTTCATTTAAAGGGGTACCTGTTTGTGAAAACTTAGACCCATGAACTTCACAAGAAAAATAACCACCATCCCGATTTACAAATCGCACCTGATCGTATTGCTCGTGACTACATATTTGAGTTGCGGCAACAAACTCACCTTCTAAATTTTTAACGACAACGACTAAGTTCTTTAGAATGTATCCTCCATTATTTGCTAATTTTGCCGCTTCAGGAGAATTTAGGTCAATCGTAAAATCGACATCTGTTGGTGGAGTTACGATATCGCCTTCCACTTCACTATCTTTTGAACAACTTCCAAGACATGGAAAGGTTATTGCAAAAGCAGCACCAGCTCCTAGCGTTCGTAAAAAATCTTTTCGTTCCATAGCAAAATAGGTTTATACCAAAAGAACGATTTATTTACACTAATCGTATGTGCTAGTACATAAAGGTGCCATAGTTGCTGGAAATAGTTAGTTTTTTTGAATCTGATGCTTCTACCCTACCAATAACTTGAGCATTTACACCAAAACTTTTAGAAATTTCGATAACATCGTTAGCTACCTCCTCAGGAAGATAGAATTCTAACCTATGACCACAGTTAAAAACCTTATACATCTCTTTCCAATCTGTACCAGATTGTTCTTGAATTAATTTAAAAAGAGGTGGCACTTCAAATAAATTATCTTTTACCACATGTAAGTCATCAATAAAATGAAGAATTTTGGTCTGTGCCCCACCACTACAATGGATCATTCCATGAATTTCATTTGAACTATACTTAGAAAGTATCTTCTTTACGATCGGTGCATATGTCCTTGTTGGTGACAACACCAATTTACCGGCATCTACAGGTGAATTCTCAACGGTATCTGTCAATTTAACATTACCGGAATAAACAAGGTCTTTAGGTACTTCAGCATCAAAACTCTCTGGGAATTTTTCTACCAAGTAATTGGAAAAAACATCATGTCTAGCAGAAGTTAGACCGTTACTTCCCATTCCTCCATTATACTCTTTCTCGTAATTTGCTTGACCAAATGATTCAAGACCAACAATAACATCACCAGCTTTAATATTGGCATTATCGATAACATCACTTCTTTTTAGTCTTGCTGTAACCGTAGAATCTACAATTATGGTTCTCACCAAATCACCTACATCTGCAGTTTCCCCACCAGTAGAATGTATGGTAATACCAAACTTACCCAAGTCATTGATCAATTCTTCCGTACCATTGATGATAGCTGAAAGTACTTCTCCTGGGATCTTGTTTTTATTTCTACCAATAGTAGACGAAAGCATAATATTATCAGTAGCACCAACACAGATCAAATCATCTATGTTCATGATCAAAGCATCTTGTGCTATACCTTTCCAAACAGAAATATCTCCGGTTTCTTTCCAATACATATATGCCAAAGAAGATTTGGTACCTGCACCATCTGCATGCATAACAAGGCAGTATTTATCATCTCCGGTTAAATAATCAGGAACAATTTTACAAAATGCTTTCGGGAAAAGGCCTTTGTCAATATTTTTTATTGCATTGTGCACATCCTCTTTAGAGGCAGACACACCGCGTTGCTGATATCTTTCACTACTTGATGTAGACATAATTTAAATTTGTGGCAAAAATAAGGGAATCATTAAAACTGCAACCGTAGAAGAGCTTAATATTCCCTCATTTTTTTTATTTATCATAAAGACTTACTCAATAAATAACAATTCTCTGTACTTTGTCAATGGCCATATCTTATTATCCATCAACTTTTCTAGCTTATCGCTATGGGTTCTAATTTCCATAAAATATGGTTTTACGTTATGGCAATAAGCTTCTGCTTTCCTTTTCGTGTCTTTTAGGGCATTTGACTTTCTCCGGGCGTCTGCCATAGCATCTACCATTTTTTTAATACTCACCACATGCTCTGCAATTTCCTCTATCATGGTCAATTGACCTTCGGAGAATTTTTTATGGGCGGCACCATAGATTTCTTTAAGCCCCGCTACATTCTTCATCAACTTATTCTGATATTTTAATGCTGCAGGTATAATATAGCCATAGACCAATTCATTATACACCCTACCTTCTATCTGTACATGCATGATGTAATTTTCCAAATCTACCTCACGGCGCGCATCAACCTCTACCTTGCTCATTACATTCATAGACTGGAACAACGCAATGCTGTCCTTTGATGTCAATACCTCAAGCGCATCTGGAGTATTCTTATTATTACTTAACTTTCTTTTCTTTGCCTCATTCTCCCATTCAACACTATAGCCATCGCCATCAAAACGAATGCGTTTAGAAGTTTTTATATATTCACGAAGTACGTTGAAAACAGCTTCATCCTTTTTCAAGCTTTTCTTATCGACCAATGCATCTACCTCCTTTTTAAAATCTTTCAATTGCTTGGCTACAATAGTATTTAAAATAGTCATGGGTTTTGCACAATTTGTTTTAGACCCAACACCCCTCATTTCAAATTTATTACCGGTAAACGCAAAAGGGGAAGTTCTGTTACGATCGGTATTATCCATTAAAATTTCAGGAATTTTACCTACTACATTTAATTTCAACTCTGTTTTTTCTTCAGGAGACAATTTCCCTTTAGAAACACCCTCCAACTCATCTAACACATTACTTAACTGAGAGCCTACAAAAATGGAGAATATAGCCGGTGGAGCTTCATTGGCTCCCAAACGATAATCATTACTTGCCGATGCGATCGAAGAACGCAAAAGCTCTTCATAAGTATCTACTGCTTTTATCGTATTGATAAAGAAAGTTAAAAATTGAAGGTTTTTCATAGGCGTAGAACCAGGACTAAGAAGGTTTACACCCGTATCCGTAGCCAAAGACCAGTTGTTATGCTTACCAGATCCATTGATACCTGCAAATGGTTTTTCATGGAACAACACTTTAAAATGATGTTTATCGGCAATTTTATCCATCACATCCATTAAAAGAAGGTTATGGTCAATTGCCAGGTTAGCCTCTTCAAAAACAGGTGCCAACTCAAACTGATTTGGAGCTACCTCATTATGCCTGGTCTTTACAGGTATACCCAATTTGGTGCATTCTTGTTCCAAATCACTCATAAAACTAAGTACACGATCAGGTATTACACCAAAATAATGATCATCTAGCTGCTGTCCTTTCGCTGGAGTTTCCCCCACCAAAGTACGCCCGGTCATCATGATATCTGGTCTAGAATGCGCAAGTGCCTTATCTATTAGAAAGTACTCTTGCTCCCATCCTAAAGTAGCATTAACCTTGGTTACCGTTTTATCAAAATATTTAGCAACGGCCGTAGCAGCGTCATCAACGGCACTCAAAGCCCTTAACAAAGGTGCTTTGTTATCTAAGGCCTCGCCGGTATAAGAAACAAAAATGGTAGGTATACATAAGGTAGTGCCATATATAAACGCGGGGGAAGAAGGATCCCATGCCGTATAACCTCGTGCCTCGAACGTGTTTCTAATTCCACCACTAGGAAAACTAGAAGCATCTGGTTCTTGCTGCACTAATTGACCGCCACCAAATTTCTCTAACGCCGTACCATCTGGCAGTAGATCAAAAAATGCATCATGTTTTTCTGCCGTAGATCCTGTTAAGGGTTGAAACCAATGCGTATAATGAGTAGCACCCATGGTTATTGCCCACCCCTTTATTGCCTCTGCAACTTGGTCGGCAATTTTACGATCAATCTTAGAACCTGAAACCATTGCGCCTTTTAAACTGGCTAAGGCATCTTTGGTAAGGTATTGCAACATTTTCCTTTCATTGAACACGTTAACACCGAACAGATCAGAACGCCTACCTTTTTCTTCTATGGCGATGCTAGTTCTTTTCTGACTTTCAGTAATGGCGGTAAATCTTGATGATTTCATAATTAAATTCATTATTAATTTGACAAAATTACGTTCTATAAATAGATATATGGCAAAATACCCAACAAAAAATAGGGGTAGATAATAATAAATTCAATTTTTAAACATTAACCCCCTTAAAAATTCATACCGATTGATAAAAAACATATTTTTGTTTACAACTATTTTAAATTTATAACGATCACATTATGAGCAAAACAAAATTAGAATATATCTGGTTAGATGGATATTTTCCTACCCAAAACATGAGAAGTAAAACCAAAGTGGTTAATGACTTTGGTGGTAAATTAGAGGATTGCGAAATGTGGTCTTTTGATGGAAGCTCAACACGTCAAGCCGAAGGTGGTTCTTCTGACTGTTTGCTTAAACCAGTTGCTATTTTTCCAGACCCAGCAAGAAAGGATGGGTTTCTAGTTATGACAGAAGTACTTAATGCTGACGGTACTCCACATAAATCTAATGGTAGAGCTGGTATCGATGATGAAGATTCAGATTTCTGGTTCGGTTTTGAGCAAGAATATTTTATTATGGATACGGCTACAGAATTACCTTTAGGTTTCCCAAGAGGTGGTTACCCAGCCCCACAAGGTATGTACTACTGTTCTGTAGGAGGAAAAAACACACACGGAAGACATATTGTAGAAGAGCATGCTGATCTTTGTATCGCTGCTGGTCTAAACTTTGAAGGTATTAACCAAGAAGTTGCATGTGGACAGTGGGAATTTCAATTATTCGCTAAAGGTGCCAAATTAGCTGGTGACGAATTATGGGTAGCACGTTACCTTTTAGATAGATTAACTGAATCTTATGGATATTACATAGATTATCACCCAAAACCTTTAGGTAAACACATGGACTGGAACGGTTCTGGTATGCACGCAAATTTCTCTAATACAACCTTAAGAACTTGTGGTGACCAAGCTACTTACGAAAAAATTTGTGAGGCATTTAGACCAGTTGTTAAAGAACATATTGCCGTTTATGGTGAGTTTAACGACCAACGTTTGACAGGTTTACATGAAACTGCTGCTATTACAGATTTCAGTTTCGGTATTTCTGATAGAGGTGCATCTATTCGTATTCCTATTGCAACTGTTGAAAGCGGCTGGAAAGGATGGTTAGAAGATAGAAGACCAGCCTCTAACGGTGACCCTTATAAAATTGCAGGTAGAATCGTTCAAACCGTTAAATCTGCAGATATTTAATACCAAATTAATTGTTGATTATACTAAAAACGCCCTGAATTAATTCAGGGCGTTTTTGATATATACTATAATGCTAAACTGATTTTATGCTATTGTAAAATAGATAAATAACAGATAAACACTCACAAGAATTAAACCATCTCTCCACCCCAACCGTAATCCTTTAGGTATAAAAACAAGAGGTAAAATAAGAAAAGAGATACCCAACATCCAGAAAATATCATTTGTCAATAATCCTTGATCCATAACGGGTATTGGTGTAATTATTGAAGTGATACCGAGAACTGCAAGTAGATTAAATATATTAGAACCAATGAGGTTACCTAATGATATTGCTTTCTCTTTTTTAATCACTGCAATAATTGATGCTGCCAATTCAGGTATACTTGTGCCCACAGAAACTATAGTAACCGCAATTACACGCTCACTGACCCCAAATACTGTAGCCATACCTACGGCACCATTAATTAGCAACTCAGAACCTCCCCATAACGCTCCGCCACCCAAGCCTAGGAATAAAGCTGTCTTATACGTTGGTAGCATAATATCCGGTTCATCTTCGTCATCTATAACCGCTGGTTTTTGAAAACGCAGCAGATATACCAAAAATATAAAAAGAAAGACTACCATAGCAATACCTTCATATTGCTGAAGCACACCGTCAAAATATATGAAAAAGAAAAAGAGTAAAGAAGCAAGCGTCATTACAGGCCAATCTGTAGTATAAAAACTTTTACTAACATCTATAGGGCTAAGTAAAATAGTAATTGCCAACACTAGCCCTAGGTTAGCAATATTTGATCCCACCACGTTACCAAGGGCCAAATCTGGAAAACCATCTAAAGCAGCGTTAATACTCACGATCAACTCTGGCGCAGATGTGGCAAAGGACACCACTGTCATACCAATAACTATTTTTGGGATCTTTAGTTTCAATGATAAATCTACCGCAGCTTTTAACAGCCAATTTCCACCTGCTATCAATAAAGTTAATCCGCCAACGATAAATAAGAAATCTTGCATAAAAATAATTTTCGCAAATATAAATAGAAGAAATGTGATCTCATATGACAATTGATGTCATCTAAAAACTAAAACAATATTTCATTTAATAGTGTATCTCAATACTCATAAAACTTTGTGTTTTTACATAAAAGAATGAAAAGTTAGCGCTTCATCATTTTTAGCCCAGCTTTTTAAATAATTTAAAAGAAACGCTACAATTATCACTAAACACAACATAAAACCAAAATATGAATTTAAGACAAAAACGATCTGTAAATTAACAGTTAACAATGGCAACATATTTACCTTAGACACCTATATTCAAATTTATTGTTTTAACAAAATTCATTTGTTGCCCTCTTACTACTATTCTATCTTTCTAAAAGATTAAAACAACATTATCGAACTCAAGAATTTTCACATATGATTACTTTAATAAAAATCATTGTTTTCTTACTCTTAAGTATCATAGTAACTATAGTATAGCTCTAATTATTTATAGGTACTACTATAACGGAAACCTAACCATTTTATAAAGCATAAAGTTATTTATGTATGTTTGTAAAAATTTCAACTTGAAAAAGAAGCTTTTTAAATTTATTGCCAGGCTGAACAAAGCTATTTTACCATCTTACAGCAAAAAGCAGCTAGATTTATCTAAAGCCAGTAAGCTACAACTAGCTTTAATTGGTTGGCGCTACTTTATTACTACAAAAGCGTTAGACTAATATTTTATCAAAGATTTTATGGCATGATCACTGATTTTAGAACTACCCTTTAAAAATGTAAGTTCTATAAGAAAATTACATTGTACTATTTCTCCACCCAAACGTTCTACTAGTTTACAAGTTGCTTTTGCGGTACCACCTGTAGCCAAAACGTCATCATGAATTAAGACCTTGTCTCCTTTTTCTATCCCATCTATGTGAATTTCCAAAGTATCGGTACCATACTCCAAATCAAAAGTTTCTTTGAGCGTTGTAGATGGTAATTTACCCGATTTGCGCACTGGTACAAAACCAGCATTCAGTTTTTTTGCTAACATAGGTCCAAAAATGAATCCCCTACTTTCCATTCCCACCACTTTGTCTATTTTCTGTCCGCCAGTTAAATCATACAATGCTTTTAGCGTTTTATTTAGGGCTGTGGGGTTTTTAAGTAATAAAGTTATATCCTTAAAAACGACCCCTTCTTTAGGAAAATCAGGTACATCTCTAATTAAGCTTTTAAAATCCATGTAATAATATGTTCTTTATTTTGTGGTAAATGTAAAAAGAAATATATTTGCACCCCGTTAAGGGAAAAACAAAATGGCCTCGTGGCGCAACTGAATAGCGCACTTGATTACGGCTCAAGAGGTTACAGGTTTGAATCCTGTCGAGGTCACAAGTTTAACTCGCTTTAAGAGTCAAAACCCTGCAAATTCTAGAATTTGCAGGGTTTATTGCTTTTAAGAGTATCCTATAAATTGAAATATTCAAAAATTGGCAATAGCAATAGTAATCGCTAACATTTGTCGTTAATTGAATAAAGCTGATCGTATTTATAAGGAATCATTAATTGTACTAATGCCTTTATAATTTGTGTCATTAAAAGACGATAGTTACCATTCTACAAACACATTTTTTAATCTTCTAATGGATTACCCTAATCCTAAATTTTCTATAAACGTCTATTTCATATTTGACTATGGCAGACTAAAACTTAACCTCTTATTTTAATACGCACAGTTAGTATACCTTTCTTTCTTGCTCTTATATAATTTACAAGAAAGAAAGGCTTTTATGTATTACTGAATCTTGGTCTGTAACCAATAAGTTACTTTTTATTGAAACTTACTTTCAACGCTTTCTATACGTGGTATTCAATTTTTTTCTTCTCCCCTATAATAGTTTACCCTCATTAACCACATTAGGCTTTAAGGTCATATATAAGTTCTGACCAAATTATTCAAATACGGAAATTTTAAATATTGAAACCGGTATGTTTCTATCATTCTTAGAAAACTCAAAAGTTAGCACATCTGTTGAGATTGCACTATCTAAGGTAAGTGTATTAATAGCTTGAAAATTTCCTTTAACTTCTTTTAGAATAGTGCCAGAACCGTCTTTAATCTTATACTCGTCAACTACAAATGGTATGGTATCTTCTGGATGTCCCATAAGGGTTGTTTCTAAAGCATGATCAAAATCACAATCAAAATACAGTTTTACTGTTTTTACTGTTACTGGTTTTTCCCATTTTAGCCTAACTTGGGGTGTTTTATCTTCTATTTCTGCCACCCAAGCATTAGTGTTACCGTTTGATTCTGGCCTTACTTTGCCGTTTAATAAATTATTAACTTCAAAAATGGGTAAAGGCTTGTTAAGCGTCAGCGCCAAATTCTTTCCTCCCGGTCTTCTTTCAGGGGTCCAAAACTCAAAACTATCAACGGCAATATCTTTTGGCGGGTCTTGTCTACCAAAATTTGAAACCGCCTTATTCACTTTATTCTGTACGGTCATTAACCCCGTTATACGCTCATCTGAAAGTCTTACCTTGACTTTTTCATTTTTCAAGATACAGCAATATGAATAATGTTGGATATTTTGCGCCTCTGTCGTGTTAAATGTAATTTTTTGCTTTCCTTTTTTAAGGTTGAAGGTTTTGCCATCAACAACAACATCGGGTGTAAAATGAGAACAAAGCGCACTGCTTTTCAATTGTATTTCTAAGGTTGTATCCGTTTCAGCTTCTACCTCAAATTCAAAACTGTAATTTTCATTTAAATTTAATGGCAATAATTGGGCAATTCCAAACTTAAGGGTATACCACTCTTCACCAGGTGTAAAACCATTAAAAACCAAAGTAGAACTTGCACTAATGTGAGAAAGTTGCGCCAGATCCTCACGGTCCGTAATATCTAGACGGGGAATACTCTGTCCATCTCTATTCAATGCCAACTGCAATTTTTCTATGTTTTCTTTCTGGGATAGATCTCTTGGCGAAAGATTTTGCTCTAAACAAATTGCTGCCGCCTTACCTACCGCTTGAGCACCATGGGCACAAGTTAACATTACCCTTGAAGACCCAAAGGCAACATGACTGGCACTAATAATTCTACCTGCTAAAAAAAGATTATCAAGGTCCTTTGAATAATAACAACGATACGGAATGGAATACACTCCTTTACCATGCCATTGCGTACAAGAGTTATGTTTACTATAAATACCATCAGCAGGGTGCAAATCCATCGCCCATCCTCCAAAAGCTACCGCATCATAATGATCTCTTTGCTCAACAATATCTTTTTGTGACAAAATATAATCTCCTTCAAATCGTCTACTCTCACGCTTACCGGGAATGGTACCTACCCATTCTAGTGTTAAATTCTCTGCTTCGGGATATTTACCACTATTCTTTACATAATCCCAAATACCGTACACCACTTTCCATAGTTCAAGCTTAATATCTTCAGATTCATGTACCGTATCTAATCTACCCCCATATTCTACCCACCAAAGTTTACAGCCGTGATCTCCCAATTGATAATTTTTAATTCGCGGTAAATCTTCGGCGTTAGTAATGGCAAAAGAGGGTGCTGTATAGCTAACTGGCTTCCCTAGATCTTTAGTATATAAATAGAGTGAATGCCCTAACAAATTACCATAGTCTTCAATGTTTGGGGCAAAACCTTCATCAAACTCATCTGAGGTTTCTGCTCCCATTCTAAAAGAAGCCCCAGATTGAAAGGCTACAATTCCGTCTCCAGAGGCATCACAGAAATAAGGTGCCGCTACATTATACGTAGTTGAATTTTGACTACAAAATGCCTTTACACTCTTAATTTTTCTATCATCTATTTTTATTGTCTCATATACCGCCGTATTAAGTAACAGTGTAATGTTCTTTTCCTCGTAAATTTTTTCTAAAAGAATCGTATCAAAAATAAGCGGATTACCTTCTTTATTGCGTTGAAGATTATCTAATAAAATTTCATTGATCAATCCCCCTTCTCTTGACCAGCGATTGTTGTTTCCCATATGCGATGTTGCGCCAAGAGCCCATAACCTTATTTCACTTGAAGCATTACCACCAAGTACCGGTCTATCTTGGATCAAAACTACTTTTAAGTTCTCTCTTGCTGCGGTAATAGCGACACAAACACCCGATAAGCCCCCACCAATAACGACAAGGTCTGTATTAAGCGCCATAAGTTTATTGTCTCTTGCACTACTAAATTCACTTTTGATCATTTTTTATTTGTTTTTAAATTCCAAGTTAGGGAGCACTTGGAGTATTATTGTATTGTTTAAATTGTTGCTATGATTTACTAACTTGATTTGGGAAACCGCAATAACCTTTTGAAATTGGGATAAATTATTAATGCGATCACTACGATTATGGACCCTACAGCTAATACGATGCCATTAGATTCTTGTGCAAAAATGCCTAAAATCAATATTAAAACCCCTACCGCTATCAGTGTGACTGCCAACACTTTTAAGCCAAACACATTTTGTTCAGCAGAATCTTTTTCTTCTTCATCCTCTACAACTTTTAGTGCTTTTGATTGATACTTCGTATAATCTTCACTTTCGTTCACCCCTTTGAATTTAGCATACCATTCGTATGCCAATAATAGGGCAAAAGGTAATATGGACCCTAAAAGCATCTCATTTGCCCTTGATAAACTTTCTCCTAATAAACTATCAGCAAAAAATTTAAATAGTAAATTAATACTAAGACTTATCAAGGTGACTCCTAAAATAGATTTTCCTGTATGCCGTTTAGAGAAAAGCGCCCATATTGGTGGTCCATATAAGGAGCAACCGGTTACAGCACCTATACTTAATACCATATTAACGATTCCCCCAGCAGAGGGTACTAAAAGAGCTACACCTATGGTTCCTAACCCAAACAACAATGTTGATATCTTGGCTACGTTCATAGTTTGTTTTACCGATGCATTAGGTTTTAAAACCCTAAAAATATCATTTGTAATAACTGATGCCGCTAAATTTAACGTTGTATTTACAGAACTAGCAGTTGCAAACACCATACCGCCAAGCATAAGCCCTAGCATACCTAATGGCAATACTTCTTTACATATCAACAAATAGGCTCCTTCAATATCTAGACCTGTAAGCGAAGGGTTCAACACTTTATAGATCATTGGTGGTAACATCCAAATAAACGGACTTAAAAGATAGAGCCACCCAAAAGTCAACCCCACTTTTTTAGCACTTTTAGCATCTTTCACACTGGTATAACGTTGTACATAAGCCCAGTTACCTCCTATAAAAATGGTGTTATATATTGCAAAAGCGACTATAAAGCCCCAAGAATATTCACTGGTAGTCCAATCAAGAAAGTTTTCTGGAGCTTTATCAATAAAAGCATCTAAACCTCCTACTTCTTGCAAAGACAAGTATACTACTATAAGAACGGCCGCTGTGAGTATTACAAACTGTAAAACATCTGTAATGATGACCGCCCATAAACCACCGACTACGGTATATAATAAAATAAGAAGCCCCAAAACAATTACACAAGCGGTGATAGAAAAACCTGTAGATACATTAATTATTTTGGCAACAGGATATAAAAAAGCTCCAGAATACCCTAACGATATTATTAATATTAAATAGGTATAAAAATTTTGTGTTTTGCCCCCTAGCCTCTTTCTTACAAACTCTGCGGCAGTTAAACTATTGGTATTACGCCATTTTGGAGCTATTAAATAGGCTACAAAAAATCCACCTAAGCACATGGCCATTTGAATAGTAATTGCTACCCAACCTAATTCATAGGCTATAGACCCCCAAACGACGAAAGTACCCGCAGAAAAGAAACTCATAAATAAGGACAACCCACTTATAGACCATGGTACCGCACCCCCTGCAGCAAAATAAGATTTCATATCACTACCTCTCTTTCTAAAGGCAAGCCCGGCCATTACAATAACTAGGGAAAATACTAATATGGTTATATAATCAATGTTACTCATAGTTTAATTTCTGGTTATTACTTATTTATGTTTCTTTCTTTACGTTTATATCTTTTAACCTACAGTAGGCTCAATTTTTTCTGTCTATATTTTATAATTGAAATATTTTCATCAACTAAAACTCATTATTTTTTATTTAAATACTATTGTAGTCGTCGGCTTTTTATTTGTTCATTTTTTTAAAGGAATATGAACGTTAAAGGTATTTCCATTAACTTGAACGGCACAATAAAGCATCGCAGGTTGATTATTTTCTATCAGTAACTGAGGTCTTTCCAGCCTACCTACTTTTTCTAATTCTCCATTAGCCCATTCTATCTCTCTCTTGGTAACCAAAGCGTTTTTTGCAGGCTTCCAGTCTAAACCATTCATAGAGGTAAACAAAGCCAACGACATACCTTGGTTTGTAAAAGTTCCTGTCATATCTTTCACAATTGCATAGTACCTATTATCTTTTTTTTCATACCATATATAAGGATCCTCGGCCGGGAATGCTTCTCCTTCTTTATAGAAAATAAGTTGTGTTTTTTTATTGAAAGGACCTTCTGGGCTATCTGCAATGGCTGCTAAATGGGTTACAGGGCCACCAAATGGCATTTTTTTATGTTTTGCTACGGCTTTATATATCATTAAGATTTTACCGTCTTTCATTTTACTGACCGATGGATTACTGACCATAAGTGCATCATAGGCTTGTTTGTCTTGTGACACATCAATTATAGGGCTCTCCGATCTATGCCATGGTCCGCTGGGGTCATCTGCCCAAGCCATTCCTATTCGCTGATTGTTGCGGTGCATAAAGTTTAGGCCATTGGTACTAACTTTTCCATCACCGGTAGTTCCCATATAGTACAGATAGTATTTATCATTAAACCTATGAATAGTTGGATTATGGGTCGTTAGTCCGTCCCAAAATTCAGCGCCTCTAATAGGCAAAGCAACTTCTTTAAATTTAAACGGACCTGCTGCATTTTCAGAAGTGGCATGAGCTATTTCTGAATGGGTTACCCAAGCATCAAAACCATATTCTTTAAGCCATCTGGAATAATACATGTGGTATAACCCATCTTTGCCTTTAACTACCGATCCACCCCATACATAATACCCATCTTCCACTACCTTAGAGTGTAGCGGTACAGGTTGTAACAATTTTGAAAAATCCGTTATCTCAACAGTTTTCTCAATAGCTTTTTTATTTTCTGTCTTACAGCTTATTAGTATTGTAAAAATGATAATCAATGCTATATTAGTATAAGGTCTTTTCTTCATAAGATTTCATTTAGTGGATTAGATATTTTTTGATATCGCCATCATTTTTTAATACACGAACAAAAGAAAAATCGTTTGAAGTAAGCTGTACATCTGACCACTCTATATGAGTTCCTTTATATATACGAATCCTGAACTCTTCATTTCCCTGAAAAACTAATTCTTGACCATTTATTTTGTTGACTATTTTACTTCTATGAAGCTTACCATTACTATTCTTTACAGTTCTAGATAGTGATGCATTTTCAATAACAAACTCAGTTTGGTCATTTCCTTTATATTGTTGAAATGCTACAATAGTTGCGACAAACAAAAAATTGATCAATACCTTCATGCCCATTATCCTATTAATTTAATTGTACTTTATAATTGTGATTTGGTATTATAATAAAACTAATACTTCCATTTTCCCTGTCTTTTTTAAATGCAATTTGCTTATTCAACGTCACATCTATTACACTAATTTCATCATTAGCGCTCCATTTTTTATATCTTATTTTACTGGTTGATTGCTCATCTGGGTAGCCAAATGTATAGAGGGTTTCTTGTTTAGCTATGGGGTAGATTTTAGCTTGTAAAAGAGAACTCTTAACATCTCTAAGTACAATAATTCCTTTACCACCAATAAAACAAGGTGTCTTTTCTAACGGTATTTGATAATCACTTAACATTACAGGCCCTTGATATTTTTCACCTGTTTCATAATCAAACCAATCTCCTTCTGGCAAGTATACATCCATTTTACCGGACTTATAGTTCTTCAATAAAGGTGCTGCCAAAATAGATTCTCCAATCATCCATTGATAGTTCTGAAGTTTGGCTACACGTGGATCATTTGGGTAAGCTATGGTCATTGGTGTTAATGTTTGCGGGTAACCAGATCGGTACCCTTCCATGGCTTCATTGAACATATATGGTGCTAACTTATAATGAAAGTCTATCGCTTTTTTGAATATTTCTCTTTTATTATCTGTCCATTTTTCAGGATATGCACCAACTGCAAGACCTGCGGTAAGTGACAACAACCATGTATGTCTTATATTTCTATCTACATCTTTTATATTATGCATATTATGTACCCCTGCCACATCAGAATATACATTAGGAAAACCACTTGCCGCATATTGAAAATAGTTTATAGGTAACCTTTTATGCAAATCACCTACTCCTGTATCATTAATTCTTAAGAGCGTTCCCGGAGAAGAAAATTCACCGTTTCTAGCCATGACCAAACCTCCTTTTTTTGCTATTTCCGTAATAGGAGCATTAAATATATTGGTTAGTGAATCCAAGTCCATCATGGTATCTTCTTTAATGCCATCCACTCCCCATTTTGCATATTGTTGTTGATACCATTGTGCTGCTCCAGGGGCGCTGCCGTTCAATAAATTACTTGGCACTATAGGGAATATGGAAGAAGTATAATCTACGACCGCCCCATTTTTGTCGGTCACCAGATACCCCTGTTCTTTAGCAAACGAGGTAAGTTCATTTCCATAAAAAGAATTTACCACCAGGTTTTTATCACGTTTTAATGTTGCCGGATAATATGGTCCACCCTCAGGTATAAGATTGGTTCTGAGTCCGATCATCCATTTTATATCCTTTCCGTGCATCCAAGTTTTTAAATTTGATGGATTTGAGAATTTCTTTCCCCATTTTCCAAAACTGGTAGTAGTACCCCCTTGATCCCAAAAACCTGACCCAGTAACCGCCCAGCGAATTGGATAATTGTTTTGCTGAAATTTTTCAAGAATCTCCTGAACTGTTTTCTGATTTGTATTCCACCCTAATGCATCCCAAGATTCCCATCCTAATTCAAACAATCTGGATTTTGGTTTTACATCGTCATAACCTTCAATTTCACGTACTTTTTTATAGTTAGCGTAAATTGTTTTTAACGTTCCTAAGAAATAGTAGAAAGTTGCAGTACCTTTTTTGGTAATGTGCATTGCATATTCTTCTTCATTAAGGGTTACTATTTTTTTTCCTTTATCAAAAAAAACTCCGGCAAAATTGTTTGGAGGAAAAATAGTAAAAGAACTTGACCAACGTTGCCCGCCACCGTTATTTTCAATGGCATATTTTTTATTTTTATTTTCAAGTAAATTAAAAGACTCCCTAAAAGCACCTGCATCACCCAAACCATGAGCAACGGGCATTGCACCTAAACGCAAAACAATATCCGACTCCTTTTTAGTCTCGGGTAGTATTACAAATTTTACAATACCTTCTTTAAAGGTTATCGTAACTTGAGCATTTTCCCCATTTGAATTAGTGACTTTGAAAACTGAATTTTCAGAATTCGTACTTTTTATTAAAGATGAAGATGTTATGGCGTCCCCATTAATTAACAGCCCGGTAGAACTTGTACCTGGCACCAGTATCTCTTTATCTAAATTTTCAAACTGAAATTGAAATGTTGAGGTATTAATTTTTAAAACATTAATACCGTCATTAATATATATATACCCTTTATCTTCTTGCGTTTTACAACTTAAGTTGATAAGACTTAAAAAAATAATGCTCAAAAAAAATATCCCTTTTATATAATTCATTCTTCTTATTTTAGATATTCTACATGCCTTTGTATAAAATAACATTCACTATTGGTATTTATAACTGTGTCTTCTTTATTTAAACTTTTATTGATTAGGTATTGGCATAGAGGTTTCCTCATCATCTAGACCATCGTTCCAAAACAATTCTGCCATTCTAAAATCACTTTCATTACCAGATGATCTAGAGTAATACCATTTTCCATCTAAATCTCTCACTATTTCTGCGGCATGCCATGGATTAATGCGCTTAACCAAATCTGTGGTCTTCCATGAAAAAGGAGATTTACTTCTAAAAATATCCTGACCTCCATGTGGCCAGGTAGGTCTTGCCGATAGGGTCAGATAATAATACTCTCCACGTTGTACAACAAAGGGCGATTCTACCCCTGGGTTTTCGGTTTGTTCATCGAAACAAATTTTAGGACCATCCCAATGTATTAGATCATTACTTGTACTATAGCCAACTACCCAATGTTTATCATCTTTCAGCATACTGAAGTACATGATCCATTGATTACCGTTTTTAAACACCATAGGATCCTTATTTTTTTGATTATCGGTATACTCGTTTGCATATGCAAATAGCGGCTCATCTTGTGGATGCTCCCAATTGTATAAATCTTTGGAAATTGCATATCTTATTTGACGGGGTTCACCTATACTGGTATAGTACATATAGTAAGTATCTTTATGTTCTATAATATGTGGAGCCCATATTTCTTGTCCCTTGTACCTAAAAGATTCTTGTTTTTCCCAACCTATTTGGGTTAAAGAATCTGCGGTTAAATGTATAAATTCTTTATTGTCTGCTATAATTCCGTATAAATGCCATTTATTGGAACGTGAATTAAAAATTATGGTGTGGTCATAGGCATAAGGTAATTTGTATAACGTAAATTCTTTGCCTATCGAAATGGAATCTAAAACCGTTAAAGCTTTATTAGCATCCTTTATTAACAGATTTTCTTTTTTTTCATGTTTGCATTGACCAAGAAATCCTAGTAAAACTAGAAGTGATCCTATTTTAAATATTTTACAATACATAGTATACATGACTTTGATCAATTTGAATTAAAATTATGGAAAGACTAGAAAAGGGACCCACTGCAAAGGTCCCCTTACTAACCTAAATCTAACTAACAACTACGTTCACTAATATCCTGGGTTTTGACTTAATTCAAAACCTTCACTTGTATAAAGATCGATCTCGCTTTGTGGAATAGGAAACAAATAATCTCTAGGAGCGGTAAAGTTTCTTTCTTGGGCATTTTGCCAATTACCAAATAATCTAGATTCATAGCCCGCTGGGTCCACTACCCCATCAACAAGAATTGATCGCCAATCATCATACTCAGATCTATCAGCATATGTTACTACGCCGTCCTCATCAATATTTGGTATAGAAGCAGCTGTGGCACTTGGAAGATCTAAAACACGTCCAATAAGAGGCTCTTGCCTCACCTTCTCTGCAATACCCCATCTAAGCATATCAAAATAACGGAAGCCTTCACTTGCCAATTCAATTCTTCTTTCCATACGCAATATCTTTCTTAAACCCTCTTGACTAGATTCGGTAATTTCAGGAAATGCATTACCTGCCCATGCGCGCTCTCGTAATTTATTTAATGCTTGACGAGCAGCATCTAAATTACCAGAAGTTTCAATTTCAGCTTCAGCTTTAATAAGGTAGATTTCACCTAGACGCATTAAACTAAAATCAATAAAGCCAGAGCCAATATTCTGTTCAGCTTGTTCTACATGCGTATATTTTCTCCATAAATAACCTGATAGACCAGCTGGCCATTGTGCTGAACGAGAATTCTCATTAACCACACGGGTAGCAACACCATCCACAAAACGGGTGGTTTCTAAACTATCTCTATGCGACTCATGTATATAACCGCCCCATAAGTCTTGTGGTATAACTATAGATGCTCTTAAACGCGGATCTCTATTTGACCATGGATCTTTAGGATCATATGAAGGATCTTCGTCTATAGGAAGCCCATTGGCTGTAGGATATGCATCCACTAGATTCTGTGTTGGCAAAGCCTGACTAAAAAGGCTTCCAAAACGGTACCCATATCTCAAAGGAAAACTATTACCTCTAAAGTCTTCTTCATAAGGTATTTTAAATAAAATTTCGTTTGCGTCTTCGCCATTTATTGTAAAAAGTTCTTCATAATTTTCATATAAAGTGGCTCCTTGACTTGCTGCGGCACTCAATGATTTATCTGCTGCTTGCAATGCAATAGCAAACTCTTTATTATACAAAGCCGTTCTTGCCTTAATGCCGTAAACTGTAGCTAAGGTAATACGTTCGTTTCCAGAAGCGCTTACATCTATTAAGCTTGCCGCCTCATCCAAATCATTATATATATTCTGTACGATAGTAGCCTTTGAGCTCCGAGGAATAAAAGCCTCTAGAGGATCTTTTGGCAAAAAATCAATGTACGGAACATCTCCATAATATTCTGTAAGATTATGATATGCAAAGGCCCTCAATGCTAAAGCTTGTGCTTTAATATCATTAAATACCGCCGGCTCAATCAAATCTATGGATTTCTCCATATTGTTTATTAAATTGTTGGCACGCCCAATGGCAACATAATAATTGCGATAAGGTCCTCCAAAACCACTGCTAGGAGTTTGCGAACTATTACTTAAGGCCCTTAGACCATCATTATCATCAGTAAGCCTATAGAGAGCATTATCGGTCAACATATTTTCCATAAATACTGACTGAGGCAAACCTTCTACTGAAGGTGATGCAAATACACCGTAAAGTCCATTTAGTGCTAAATTAATCTGCCCGGCATCAGAAAAAAATGTTGATTCTGTTGAATTACCCAACGGCTCTAAGTCGAGCACATCTTCTGAACAGGAAGACACCATGGTTACAAGTATTAAACCTGTAAATATCTTTATTATGTTTTTCATGATATATCTTTTAAGATTTTATAATTAAAATGTAACATTTATTCCAAATGTATATGAGGTAGTAAGAGGATACACATTACCCTGGCTCCCGTTAGGTATGAGAACATCTATACCATCTGGCAGATCGTTATTAAAGGTCAATAAATTTTGTCCGGTTGCATATATTCTAACCTTTGACAGAAAATCAACTTTTTCTAACGCTACTTTGGGTACGGTATACCCTAATGTGATGTTTCTTATTCTTAGGTAAGAAGCATCGAACACATACGTTGAATTGGTTACACTGTTATTACTGGCGCCACTATAATTCTTTAGAATGGGAAATCTTGCGTTAGGATTTTCTGGTGTCCAAGATTGTGTTAGGTGGTATTCAAAAATATTCCCTGCATTGAATAATGGCTGTACAAGGTTTCTTGTTAAAAAAACTTCTCTATCTGTAACACCAATGGCATTTACAGAAAAGTCGATAGTTTTATAATTGAAGCCAAAATTAAAAGCAAATGTTTTTGAAGGGAACGAGTTACCAATAATTTTACGGTCATCACTATTTATTATACCATCAGGTTCACCTGTCAGCTCTCCATTGGCATCACGTCCATTGATATCTCTATATTGAAGATCACCAGGCTCAAGCGTTCCAAATTGTGCCGGTGCGGCGTCTATCTCTTCTTGTGTCTGAAAAATACTTACGGTCTCATACCCATAAATAGACCCTAATGGTTCTCCTACTTGAGTTATACTACTTCCATTTATAATGAAATCTACTCCATTAAGGTTGGTTACTTCGTTTTTAACAGTGGCAAAATTTCCTCCAACAAAGTAATTGAAATGCTCACCTATAGTATCTTCCCATTGTAAATCTAGATCAACACCTGAATTTTTTAAACTAAATATGTTAGCTTGAGGGCTACCAAGACCAGTAGTAGAAGGTATTTGCTGTGTGCCTAATAGGTCATTAGTTTCATTATTATAATATTCAACTGTTCCACTTAACCGATTATTTAAGATAGAAAAATCTAAACCTATATTCGTTTTTTCTGCAGTCTCCCAAGAAATACCTGGGTTTGACAAAACACTTTGTGCTGCAGTTTGCACCACACCCTCATTTAAATAGTGACCATTGCCTAAGGAAATTAATGCCGAATATGGAAAATTAATAAGGTTTCCATTACCGTCTAACAAAACTTGGTTTCCTAATTGACCCCATGATCCAAATAGTTTTAAATTATCAAAAAAATCATCTCCTTGCATAAAGTTCTCTTCGGTAATACGCCACCCTGCAGAGATACTTGGGAAATTTCCAGTTCGATTCTCTGGTGAAAAACGGGAAGAAGCATCTCTACGTAAAACAAATTCTAACAAATATTTATTGTCATAAGCATAATTAAAACGCCCAAATACAGATTCTAAACCATATTGATCTGCACTACCGGAGTTACTATCATTTTCCTCTGACCCCGCATTGAGCACTTCTAAGCCAGATATCGCAAACCCATAACGTGTTGCATTGAAACTGGTATTCTTATTTTTAAGGAATTCATAACCGGCCAAAACACTTACATAATGTTTTTTGAAATTTTTTGAAAATTGTGCGGTAGCAAAAAAGTTATCGGTAAAACTTCTTGAATTACCATTTGTTAATTGAATTTCGTTATTGGTTCCTGAACTTCTTAGAATAGGGTCACTTCCAAAAAATTCAACTACCTCATATTGTGGGCTATAATTTGTAGAATAAGATTCTGCATGTTCCGGAGAATAGGTTGCACTTATAGTAAGTTCAGGTATAGGACTATAGGTAGCTTTCAATAAAGCCCTTAAATAATTTCCTTGACCTACGTTCTGTCCAGTTTGCCTAACATCAGAAATAGGATTACCGCCTGTAGAAGGTAACGCAAAAGTACCATCACTATATATTGCCGGAAAAATGGCAGGCTGCCTGTATGCCCCATTTACTCCATTACCCCCACGTGCCGATGTAGTTTCGGTTCTTCTAAAATTAAGGTCGGTCCCTATTTTTAGTTTGTCAGATACTTTAAAATCCGTATTTATCCTACCTTGAAACCGCTCTGTTCCAAAATTAGGTATATTTCCTTCTTGTTCTTGATAAGAAAAACTAGCTCTAGTTCTAACTGCTTCAGATCCACCAGAAACAGTTACATTATGAGATTGCATAAAACCAGACTCAGAAAACAACAGATCGATCCAATCAGTATCTGGATAGTTGTCTTTATCATTAGGGTTGGCTAAATACTCTTGTAATAAAGCATCATCTTCTGTAATTTCTAGATATGTCAATGCATCAACAGGCTTTGGCTGATTGGTTGGTTTCTGAAAACCTACATAACTGTTATAAGAGATAGACGCTTTACCAAGTTTTGCTCGTTTGGTAGTTATCAATATTACCCCATTGGCACCTCTATTTCCATAAATAGCAGCAGCACCTGCATCTTTCAATACAGAAATGTTAGAAATATCACTCATTTCTAAACCATCTAAACTTCCTTCTATACCATCTATAATAATTGTTGGGCTGCTTGAATTATTTATAGAATTAACACCACGGACCCTTAAAGATGCTCCATCAGAGCCAGGTTGACCACTACTTTGAATGGCAGTTAAACCAGGTGACAAACCTTGTAAGGCTTGTGATGCTTGTAGAACGGGCTGCTTTTCTAACTCATTTGCATCAATAGTAGCAACAGATCCGGTAAGGCTGGTTTTTTGTTGTGTACCATAACCTACTACGATCACCTCTTCTAAACTTGCGGCATCCTCAATTAAAGTTACATTAATTGTATTGGAGGTACCCACGGTAATATTTTGTGATTTAAAACCGATGTAGGAAACTACCAAAACTTGACCAACACTGGTTTTAATAGCAAACTTGCCATCAAAATCAGATTGTACACCGTTGGTTGTATTTTGTTCAATAATGTTAGCACCAGCTAAGGGTAATCCTTGGGCATCGGTAACTTCACCGGTGACCGTTCTTTGCTGAGCCCATATAAATGAACTGCAGACAAAGAAAATTAATAAAAGATAGTTTTTTTTCATTTTTAGTTTGATTTAATTATTACTCTTCTATTTAACTTGTTACAGGTTAAATAATAAATTCTGGAACAATTTATATATTCATGTTACCCAAAGCTGTGATAACTAGAAAACTATTTACGGAAAGGGTACCGGAAACGTTTTAAATTACCGAGAACGGTACCGATTACTAAAGTTTAGATCTAAAAAAGAATGCAATTTTTATTAAAAGTATATTTATAGGCAGCTAATAATACTTTATTTAAATTATAAGATGTACTTTAATAAGAATAGGTCAATTTTTTAATGATCTACCAAATTTCCAAATCCTCCTTTTAGTCAAAAGAAAAACACCGCAAATAATGAAATACGTTACCATAAAAGATGTCGCTAAAAAATTGAATGTTTCAATTTCTTCGGTATCAAGAGCTTTTAACGATAAATATGATATCAAAAAAGAAACCAAAGAGCTTATATTAAAAACAGCAGAAGAGATGGGGTATTTTCCAAATCCGATCGCAAAAAAACTAAGTCAGAAGAAAACCTTTAATATTGGTATCGTAGTTCCAGAATTTATAAATGAATTTTATTCAGAAATAATAATTGCAATACAAGATATTTTCACATCGCAAGGGTACCAAATTTTGGTTATGCAGTCAGACGAAAATCAGGAACAGGAGTTAGCAAATGTTAAAACCCTGATGCAAAACATGATGGATGGATTGATCATAGCACCTACAGCAGCGAACGATAATATGGATTATTACCTTAAACAAAGAGACAACGGGTTCCCTATTGTATTCATGAACAGGGTGGAAAAAAGCCTAAAAGCTTCTAAAATTTTGTTCGATAATGAAAAATGGAGCTTTTTTGCCACAGAACATCTTATTGCACAAGGTAACAAGAGAATTTTTCATTTAGCGGGACACAAGAATTTATGTGTTTCTGGTGAACGCATAAAAGGTTTTATCCGAGCATTAAAAAAGCATAACATTCCAAAAGAAAATTATAAGATTATAGAAACCGGACTGTTTTCTAACCAAGGTATTGATACCGTTAAAGAATTAATTAATAGCCAGAACCTACCAGATGCTTTATTTTGTGAAAACGACCATGTGGCCATGGGAGCGATAAAAATTTTAAAGGACAGTGGTTATAGAGTTCCGGAAGATATTACCGTAATGGGTTTTACCGAAACGCGTATGGCAGAACTTATAACGCCACAGTTAAGCAGCGTACGGCAACCTACCCACGAAATAGGCAAAAAAGCAGCAGAGCTTCTATTAAAACATATTAATAACGGCAATTCTGATCAAGAAACTATTATTATGGATGGTGTATTGAATATTAGAAAATCTACGGTTAGAAATTAATAAAAAACATCCTTGAAAATGAGTAAGGTTACGGTTTATAGGACACCCGTAGCAAAACCATGATACAAGTCTATTCATTGCTATTCATTTTTTTTATGAAAAAATAAAATACAGGTAAGAAAACAACAAATGCTGCAATACCGATCAGTTCAATACTAGATAGGTTAGAGAGAAAAATGGTTAAACAACAATAGCACAAACAGGTACGAACAGGTACGAACAGGTCCAATAGGTATTAACGTGAACCCAATTGGACCAAAAATACTGCTTGCTACCTCCCCTAACGGGTTGTCCTTGAATTGGGGCAATATTTCTCCCAAGGCACCTAGTTCCTATTCTTCTTTTTAACTCCTCTTCTTTCTAGTTTATAGTATAAATTTAATTGGTATTGCGACTCCTAAATTTATCTCTTGAACAGTTAGAGAATTAAACTATACATTAAATCACACTAAATTAAAATACATATCCTGCTCATGTGCGCTGTCCTTTGCTAACATAGAAATCTTTTTAGTTTAAAACCGGCCTAATAGAAAATGAATAATGATAAGGCTTAGGTTGAATAGTATATTCACTATGCACCCGTCTACCCCAAGAATTATCACCGCCAACACCCATTTGCATCAAATCTACATTCCATTGAACGTTTTCCCCTATTTTAATATCTGCCCCGTGTTTTTTGGTTACCGGAACCAACCCAGAAGCTGAAACACCCGCATCTTCACTATTGAAATCTATCTCTTTCATGGAAAAAGGCCATACACTTGAATTTAACAATATATTACTTCTTAGATGTAACGTTAATGCACTTGAAGAAACTGTCATCCAACGAATTTCAGTCTTATTACCGGTTTCTTGAGGTCTCATATATCTATGAAATTGCTCGTTAACTTCTCCCTGGAACACACCAATTTTAACACCTGTTTTTCTATCCCAATAACTTTCACCAGGACCTTTTCCGTACCATGAAGTACTTGTATAAGCTGTAGGCAAGGTTAAATACATACCCAATCTTGGAATTATGGGAAGACTTTTTTGATTAGGTTTAAAATGATAATCAACATTCAAACTCCCATTATTCTCTATTTTATAATCAACCTTAAGAGTGGCTATAGCATTTGGCAGTGTATAGTCAACACTATATAAAACACCATTTTTTTCTTGATAGGGTTTTATGACCAACTTACTTGAGTAATTATAGGTGGCATCTTGCCATACTTTGGCCCATTTATCCATACCGTTCCCTAAATCATTATCTGTTGGGGGTCTCCAAAAATTAGGCTGTATAGGTAGCTCCGTAATTTTTTTCCCCATAAAGGCCCATGAAATAATCTCGCCAGAATTAGCATTGATGATTAGTTGAACCTTATCGTTTTTTATTTGAATGGAATCTTCAGAATTAATAATTGTTAATGGTAAACCTATATTTTTTTCTTGGGTGACCAAACTCTTTTTTTGAAGCACAAATTGATCCCATGCTACTTCATGTCTTACTGGAATTACAGAAGAGCCCTCTTTTTGAATAAGGCTTACTTGCAATATATATTCATTTTCAGCATTGAAACTGTTGGGAAAATTCTCTATATGAATTTTCTGAGACAGCTGTGGACCCAAATCCAGCGTTTTAATTGACTGATGAAACATTTCAATTCCATCTTTTAAGATTTTAAATTCTAATTCTTTATCAGAAAAATCAGCTAAGAAATTTTTATTCTCAATTTCCACATATCCCTTCCCTAAATAATTAAATTGAACGGGTTCATATACTTTTTTTACTTCAGATAGGTGTGGGTGAGGATTCCTAAATGGATCTACTAAACCATTGTTTAAAAAATTTCCGTCCGTGGGCAAATTGGGGTGATAATCATGACCATATGCAAAATATGCTTTGCCATGCTCATCTTTATATTCTAAACTCTGATCTACCCAATCCCATATATAACCACCTTGTAGATTAGGATATTTTTCAATTATATCCCAATAATCTTGCAAGTTACCAACTGAATTTCCCATGGCATGGGCATACTCTATCAGTATTGCCGGTTTGGGCGAATTTGACTTTCCATGTGCTATAAGGTATTCAGGTTTTGGATACATGGGGCAATATAAATCTGTATATGCTTCTTTTCCTGCAGGCTCATATTGCACTATTCTATTATCATCCTGTGTTTTTAGCCATTTATATGTTGTTCTAAAAATTTCACCTTCACCAGCTTCATTTCCCAAAGACCAAGAATAAATTGAGGGATGGTTTCTATCGCGATAATACATCCGTTCCGTACGTATCATATGTGCAGGTAACCAACTCATTTCATTACCAATCTGAGTTTCTTCATTTATTGCCAGAGGATGGCTTTCTATATTTGCTTCATCAACTACGTAAAGTCCATACTTATCGCATAATTCTAACCAGTAAGGGTCATTAGGGTAATGTGAACTCCGTACTGCGTTGATATTATGTTGTTTCATCAACATGATATCTTTTTCCATAGAAGCTTTAGAGACCACATGCCCTTTTATTGGGTCAGTCTCATGACGATCCACTCCTTTTATGTAAATAGCCTTTCCATTTATCAGTACTTGACTATCCTTAATTTCTACGCTTCTAAAACCTACCCATCTTTTTATAAATTCATTATTAACTGGCTCATTATTATCTATTAGCCGGATTTCTAAATGGTACAGATCGGGTATTTCTGCCGACCAAGGTTTTATATTTTCTAATATTTCGTCCGCCGTGAAAACAACTGTATTTTCAGCAGGGAGCATTATAGATTTACTTGTTTTATAAACTGAATTAGCACCCTCATACAACTCAATTTCTATGCTTCTTGTAGCTGGTTTGTTAGATGAATTAGTAATGGTAACCTCACCTTTAAAAATGCCATTTGTATACGTGCCATCTAAGTTGGAACTTACATAATAATCTGTAATAAAAACTTTTGGTTGGTTATAGAGGTACACATCGCGCTCAATACCACTCATTCTAAGCATATCTTGACTTTCTAAATAACTAGCATCGCTCCAACGAAAAAGTTGTAGGGCAATAAGATTTTTCCCTTCAAAAAGGTATGGGGTAATATTAAATTCTGCCGGTGTTTTGCTGCCCTGTGAATACCCTACATATTTTCCATTAATATAGACGTACATAGCTGATTTTGCTCCGGCAAAATGAAGAATAACATCTTGGGATAAAAAAGATGACGAAAGGTTTATTTCTTTACGGTAGGTACCTACAGGATTATAATCTGTTGGTACGTTTGGCCATTCAGTATCAAAAGGATAACGTTCATCTAAATAAATAGGGTGGTCATAACCTTCTACCTCCCAATTGGCAGGTACAGGAATAGTATCCCAATTACTATCATCAAAATTTATATTATGAAAAGTGGTGGGGCGTTGTTTTGGATCTTTTACGAAAGAGAATTTCCAATTGCCATTTAAACTTAAAAAACGAGTTGAACCTTCTTTTTTTGAAATATCATCTGTTTCAAAGGCAAAAAAAGTAGCTCGTGGCGGTAGCCTGTTTTCTTCAACTATCCTATGATTAAAATGATTAACCTGTGCTACTACTTTTGGCTGTTTTTCATTATTACAACTATTAAAAATTGCCAAAATAATGATGCATAAAAAATAGGTGATTTTCATTAGTTCAGTTTAAAGTTTCATAAAATCTTCTGCTAGTATCTTTTTTAAATATAAAATCAATTCTTCTGCATTCTCTTGTGTAAATATAATGGGAGGTTTTATTTTAATGACATTATGATCTGGTCCGTCAATACTCATTAAAATACCATGATCCTTCATGCGGTTAGCCAAATAATCTGCTTGATCAGCAAGAGGATTCATTGCAATGTCAACCAACTCAAACCCCAGAAAAAGTCCTTGCCCGCGTACATTACCAATGATAGGAAAATCCTTAGCTAAAAGGTGAAGTTTGTTTTTAAGGAACTCACCAACAACAAAGGAGTGTTCTTGTAGTTTTTCTCGCTTTACCGTTCGCAATACTTCCGTACCAATTGCACATGAAACCGGGTTACCGCCAAAGGTGTTAAAATACTCCATACCATTTGCGAATTTTTCTGCTACTTCTTGGGTACAAGCTACTGCTGCCAGAGGATGGCCATTACCTAAAGGCTTACCAATAGTTATAATATCAGGTACTACATTGTGCAATTGAAAACCCCAAAAAGTCTTCCCAAGACGACCACAACCCACTTGAACCTCATCTGAAATACAGAGTCCGCCAGCTGCTCTCACCATTGCATAGGCCTTGGACAAAAAACCATCTGGCAATTCTATTTGTCCGCCACAACTAATTATAGGTTCTATAATAAAAGCTCCAACACCACGCCCTTTCTTATGGATACTATCTATTTGATCCTGAACCTCCTCTGCATACTTAGCACCTGACGCCTGCCCCCTAAACTTACCTCTGTATGCATCTGGAAGTGGAAAAATATGGGTATACTCTGGTGCTCCTTTTCCGCCTTTCCCATCAAATTTATACGAACTTATGTTAATACACATGTTGGTATTGCCGTGGTAACCGACTTCTGAAGCTATAATATCTTGTTCTCCAGTAGCAGCTTTGGTCATGCGAATAGCCAGTTCATTTGCTTCACTACCTGAATTTACAAAATGTAATACGCTTAATTCTGATGGTAAAGTTTCAATTAACTCTTTAGCAAGTTGGTTTATATTATCATGTAGGTAACGAGAATTGGTATTAAGCAGACTCATTTGTTCTCGACCTGACTTTACAACGGCATAATTCTCATGTCCCACATGGGCAACATTGTTCACCGTATCCAAGTATTTTTGACCATATTCATCTATTAAATATTGTCCAGAACCTCGTACCATTTTAATGGGTATTTTGTATTGAAGACTAAGGCTTTTTCCTAAATGTTCTTTTCTATATTTAATTAAATCGGTATTTGAAATTGGTGTGCTTTTTTGAAGCTCATTGGATTTAAACAGTAAATTTGGATCCGGACAAATACTTTTCCAAACCGCTATTTGCTTGTAATAGGCCACACCTGGAAAATCTTTTTTATCCCCCAACATAGACAACATTATCTGAAAATGAAGATGAGGTGACCAACTTCCATTTTCTTCGGGTGTGCCCAAGAAACCGATACATTCATTTTTTTCAAGAATTTGCCCCACCTCTTTGCCTTGTAATGAAACCAAGGACAAATGACCGTATAAGGTATAGAACACTAGGGTGCCTACAGTATGTTTTAAAATGATAAGTCCACCGTATTCCTTAAATCCGGCATCATTTTCTACAACCACTATTTCTCCTTGTAAAAGAGCATGAACCGGTGTATTAGCAGGCAACCAAAAATCTATCCCCAAATGAACGGTTCTACTTTCCCTTCCATTATTACCTATTTTATCATATTCTGATGAAGTATATAATGCACGTGGCTCAAGATACCCACCTGCCATAATTTTTTGGGGATATCTTTTTTGCAACCCTTTAATTTTATACTGAAAATAATCCAGATCATTAAAATCTTGTTGATGTCCTAGCCAAGTACTAGAAACACTTAGATCTAATAAATGTATCCCCTCTTTGTTTAGGTTTGGGAATAAATTGCAAGTGTTAAAATCGTTCTTAGCTGCCCATTTGCTGAATTTAGTTTGATCTGGGTGGGCTGTAAAACCACAAACTTGTCTAAAACAATACAAGGCAAAATCTGAATTTGTAGCATACCATTTTTCAAGAACTTCCCATGCTGGTTTTTCGCTCACCAATAGATAGGCATTATCTGGTTCTTCTATTTTATTTAGAGCCGCTTTAGTAACTGAAATTACTAATCGCATTGCTATGGCATTGTACAAATGTTCCAATTCAGTCTCCTGTAACGGAAACGTAGTATGGTATCCTTTCACAATAGGCAATGCGGCTTCTAAAGGGTCATTGTGCCCCATAATGGCATAGGCGCACGCTATGGCAAGATCATTGATTATTTGAGTGTAAACGGCATCACCATAATCAATTACGGCCTTGACTTTGGGGTTAATAAGTTCATTAGACACCACTACATTGTTATCATTTGCATCGTTATGAACTACAGCGCTACGTAGTTTTTCGTATTTGGTAAGTGAGGTTTCAAATTCATTTTGGAAAAAAGCAATAATTTTCTTTTTTTCATTTTTAAATAAATTAAGGTGTTTTTTGGTCCAAAGCGATTGTGCTATATCCCAATCAAATTTTCTATGGGCTTGCTCATGGTCAAATCCCTGTAGCGCTTGGGTCAGTTTACCACATTGCTCACCTAAACTAAATCTAAGATGATTTAATTGTGGATTAACATTGCTCCAAATTCTGCCCGAAACCCAAGATAGCAAACGTACCATTCTTTGGTTTCCATGTTGATCTATATATAAAGAAATAGATGCTCCATTAATATCGGTAATAACTCTTGGGCATATTAAATTATTTCCAATTTGTGCCACATACTGTAAAAGTTTCTGTTGATAATCTAAATAATCTACATCTTCATTAGGTCGTGATATTTTTAAAATATAGCCTTCACTATTGGTCACTTTAATTCTATAATTGAAATCAACTTCTCCAGGTAACACCGTTACGTTTCCGGTAACGTTAAAAAAATTGAATGCAATTTTCTCAGCTTGTTGTGTTGATATTTTAATTGAGTTATAATTCATTCTTATCTTCAGTTAAAAGCATGATAATATGTGCTGCGCTCCAGCTAAAATTTCTAGCTTCGCGCCCTTCTCCAGTTATAGGGTGATAATTTTCTCTTATGGCTTTTCCATCGTCCAATAACCCTTCTGCTCCTTCAATAATTTGTTCGGTTGCAAGATCTGCCTCTGCACCAAAACCATAATTGCGCAATCCTTTTACACCAAAATAAGCTTGATCCAGCCAGTTTGGTCCGCGCCAATATCCATTTAAAGGGTCAAATTTTGGGTGATCTTTCGCCATCGTCTGAAAAGGGACTTTGGTAAAGAACTTCTCTGGATCCATCATTTTGTTTTTTACCGTAATGGCTTGTTCTTGGGTAGCGGCGTTTGCCCAAAGAGGAATCCAACCTTCACTCCCTGCTCCTTTTATAAAAGAGGTGCCCTCTAAATTGGTATCATAAAACCACCCATCACTAGTATCATAAAATTGATGCTGAATAGCCTTTTTTAAAATCATTGCTCCTGTTTTATATATAGCCACATCTTCTTTATAACCAAGCGCCTCTGCCAATGTTGCCAAGTATAACTTTTCTGCATATAAATAGGCATTTAGGTCTATACTTTCTTGATTTAAGGAGTAAGCATTTTCTCCATTTTTTAAAATATTAGAATCATCAAAACGAATGGCGTTGTCCATACCACTTTCCCATTTTGCTGCTAAAACGGTTCCATCCGTAGACCCATATTCGCACAGCCCATCTTGATCATGATCACGTTTAGCATACCACCAAAAATGATATTTTTTTAGCTTAGGATATATTTCTTTTATAAAATCAACATCTGAATCTTTTTTAAAAATTTCAGCAACGGCCCAAGCTGCAAGTGGTGGTTTGGTATCTCTATAATTAAAAGGTTCTATGGTTGTATCCCTATAGATACAATCAACAACAAAACCATCATCATTTTGATAATCGAACATGGCCCGTATTTGATCTTTTGCCAAGGGTATATTATACCAGGACAGACCCACAGCATGTTTCCAAGAGTCCCAAGACCAAAAACCGTGAAACCATTCATAATGATAGCTTGGAAAAAGACCTTGATGTTGTAATTTTCCGGCAGCTATACGCCAATTATTCTGTAAGGTTAAATGTGCTTTGGCAAGAACGGATGCGTATTTATCATTTTTAAAGTTATCTTTTCTCTTTTCTATCAACTTTGACAGCTCATTATTCTTTTCCAATTTACGCGCATTTAAGACAGAATCAAAGTTGATACTGGAAATGAGCTGTTGTTCATTTTCCCATGAATATTCTGGAAAAATAAATGTCTGTGATACTATAATTTCTTTCGCTTTTTTTGAAGGTAAAACAAACGTCTGATAGTTAATTTTATAAGATAAACTATCTTGTATGAAAACATCGTTGGGCATATTCAATAATTGTGCGTAACCTACAGCATCACTTTTAGACGACTTTAGTTTGATCATCCCATTATCTTTGGTAACATGAATTCCCGAGTTGTATAGCTTTCCTGAAAAACTAGCATTTAAAGTGAGAGCTGCTTCAGCATCATTGGTAATGGTAATACGCTGCATGGCAGTATGACCAGAAATATAAACCAAAGACTGTTCTATGCTAAGGTCTTTGTTCTTAAATTTTTGCTCTAAATGACTAGTATAGCTTTTTTGGTGTATCAAATTATTTTCCCAATCCATAACCGTTGTTTCTTTAGAACCATAAGAAAGTTTCAACTGCATTAAATTTGGACTAATCCACACTCCATTTTCCTGGGTCATTAAAAAAGGGCCCGAGAAACCACCGTAGGTGGTTAGGGAATCAGGCAAACTATACGCAAACCATGCTCCTTGATCAGAAAACATTAACATACTTCTATCTATTCTAGTTTCTGGAATGCCACTAAAATTCAAAATATTACTGTATAAAGCGTGGTAGTCCCTATTATTAGGCCTATCTATCTTTTTAATTTTGTTTTGCTTACAAGCAAACAATAATAAAATAAGAATAATAGAAAGAATACTTTTTTTGTCCATCGTATCAAAGGTTTAGTTTCAATAGAAATTTCCTCTAAAGAATTTTATTATGTATACTATTTTATACAATAGTGAAGAAGATATCAGCCGTTAAAAAAACGGATTCACCTTTTTTGTGTGGACGAACGCAATGTACAAAAAAAAACGATTTTTAGGTAGCAGCTAAAAAAAATCATAAAAATATGCCAACTATTGAATTATTCAATCAATTCTTAATGAAATAATGATTCGCTACATTTACATAGCTTTATTAAATATGAGCAAACTATTTTGAAAACTAATTCAGAACTAAAGGAATTACAAAATAAAAACCATTTCGTCTTCAAAAAAATCTTTTATGAATTTTATGAAGATTTGGTCAATTATGCACATGGCTATCTCTTTGATAAGGGTCGAAGCGAAGATATGGTGCAAGATGTTTTCATAACCTTATGGGAAAAAGCAGATACCATTGAGATCAATACTACATTAAAAGGTTATTTATACGCTATGGTCAGAAATAAGAGCTTAAACCTCTTAAAATCTATAAAAATTACAGATAGCACACAAGTTTTAGAGTTACAGGCAATACTAGACGATACATATAACCATGAAGATACTATTGAGACAACTAATAAAATTCATAACCAACTTTTAAATATCATAGATACCTTACCAGAAAAAATGCAAGTAATCGTTAAAATGAGATATCTTGAAAATTACAGGTATGCAGAGATTGCGGAAGAACTTAAAATCTCGGTAAATACCGTAAAAACCCAACTTAAACGGGCAAAAATAAAAATTGGTCAACTGTTACACGCCATTCTTATCCTTCTATCAATATTTCATTAAAAAAGGCTTTTAAATACTAAATTCATCTTTAACACACCTTTATTTTACATTTTCTTTATTTTATTGTCACCCATTTTAATTATTCTGTTGTCATAATTATAAGTTGCTTAAAATAAAACTATGGAGTTCAAACTCATTTTAAAGAAACTGAACAATACACTCACGAAAGAAGAAGAGCTCATTTTTGACGAGTGGTTTTTAGAATCGGATAGCCACCGGGCGTACTTTGCTCAAGTAGAAAAAAACATTCTAAAATCACCTGATGCCATTGATCCTCAAAAAGGGTGGGAGAAAATTTCAAGCAAAACAAACTTAAAACCTCAGTTTGTGAAAAAGGACAGATACGGATTTAACTACTGGAAATATGCAGCTGCAATTGCCGCTATTTTTATTCTAGGTGCATTGCCTTTTCTTATGAAAGAAAAGCATGAAGTTCAAAACACTCCAATTATAGTAGCAGAAGACATCATTAATATAGGTACCGATAAAGCTACATTGACTCTTGAAGATGGTTCTAATATCATTCTAGGCAAGGGAGCACACTATAAAGCCAATAATCTTTCAAGTAATGGAGAAAAACTTATTTATAAATCGGGCTCAAAATCTAGCAAGAACACTATAGCATACAATGTTCTAACAATACCAAGAGGAGGTGAATTTTTTATCATACTGGCCGATGGCACAAAGGTCTGGCTAAATTCTGAAACACAACTTCGGTATCCCGTTTCATTTACAAGCGATCAGGCAAGAAAAGTAGAACTTGTATACGGAGAGGCCTATTTTGAAGTGTCTTCAAGTACAGAACATAACGGCAACCATTTTATAGTTTCTACCCACGAGCAAGAAATTGACGTTCTAGGAACAGAATTCAATATTAACGCGTATAAAGAAGATGCTATAATTAAAACCACTTTAGTTGAAGGTAGTGTACTGATCAAAAGCGGGGCTAGTTCTGAAAACCTACTACCTGGGCAACAATCACAATTTAATATGGAAAACCATGAGATTAATGTTGCTCAAGTAGATGTATATAACGAGGTTTCATGGAAAAGTGGTTTCTTCAGTTTTAAAGATAAACCCCTAAAGGAAATCATGCTAGTACTTTCTCGCTGGTATGATATAGAGGTAATTATCGAAAATACACATATTAAAAATTTAAAGTTCAATGGTGTATTCAATAAAAAACAAAATTTAGACGATATACTTTTAATTATTGAAAACACTAACGAAGCAAAATTTGAAACAATAGGAAAAAAAATAATAGTGAAGTAACCTTAAAAAAATGGGAATGGAGTTTAGATGTGGACAATTTAAAGCTCCATCCCCTAGCATGATTAATTAATTAAAAATTTAACTAACTAAAACAACCAAATTTATGAAAACTAAATTTATTGGGAGTCCTATACCATATAGGAAAAAACTTTTGATTACTATTATGAGAACATTTATCTTCTTATGCTGCTTTGCAACCTTTGGGTTTGCCCCTAAAACAGGCTTCTCACAGAATACCACCATTAAGATTAAATCAGATGCACATCTCACGGTAGTAGAAATTTTTGATTTAATTCAAAAACAGACGGATCACGCTTTCATTTACCGGTCCGATTTATTTACGAATGCCCCTAAAGTACACGTAAAGAAAGGACGGATCAACGCCAGTGAACTATTGAAAAAAAGTTTGTCATTTGGCGATATCGAATATACCTTTTCTAAAGAAGGCGCTATTTTATTGAATAAAAAACCAGACGCTGTCTTAGGGAAAATAAAACAGGTACAACAAGTGGTTACCGGTTTAGTTACAGATAAAGACGGCACCCCATTACCTGGCGCAAATATTCTTGAAAAGGGAACGAGTAATGGTACTCAAGCAGATTTCGATGGTAACTTCTCGTTAGATATAAGCGACCCAAATGCAATTTTGGTAGTCTCTTATATTGGTTTCGTTACAAAAGAAACTACAATTGGCAACCAAACTGAATTTACTATTCTCTTAGAAGAAGATACACAAGGTTTAGATGAAGTGGTGGTTGTAGGTTACGGAACTCAGAAAAAAAGCGATGTTACCGGAGCAATAAGCACGGTAAAAGGAGAAGAATTAACTCAAGTAGTTACAACTTCTCCAACAGACGCTCTTCAAGGTAGAGTATCTGGGGTTACGGTAAGTTCATCATCTGGTAGCCCAGGTGCAGCTGCCGATGTTATGATAAGAGGTGTAGGTAGCTTTGGTAACAACCAACCACTATATATCATAGATGGCGTTCAAGCCGACCCCTATTATATTGACGCAAACAACATTGCCTCTATAGAAGTTTTAAAAGATGCTGCATCAGCTTCCATCTATGGTACACGTGCTGCAAATGGTGTAATTATAATTACCACTAAAAAAGGAAAAACGGGCAAACCCAAGGTAGAAATAGGTTCTAGTATCAGTTTAAATACTACAAGAAATGAAATGGAATTACTTGATGCAGATGGGTATGTAAACGTACATCGTCAAATGTATGAAAATGCCGGTGCCACCTTACCGCTATATGTTCAAAACACTTCTAATATTAACACAGATTGGATTGACGAAACGCATAGAGATGGACAATTAAGCTTGCTTAATGTTAGAGTTAGTGGAGCTTCTGACAATATCAACTATAGTGTTGGCGGAAACTTTGCCGATGAAAAAGGGCTATTGATCGGCTCAGAATTTTCTAAAAAAGGTATAAATGCCCGTTTAGGAATAACAAAGGACAAGCTAAACATCAATACAAACCTTACCTATAGTGAAACCAAAAGAAGACCACAGACATTTTCATTAAGAGAAACTTACTATATCTCTCCATTAATACCTGTTTTAGACCCCTCTAAACCTTCAGGTTTTGGTTTTAGGGATGGAGATTTACCTGACCATAGAAACCCGGTGGGAGAGAATAAATACTTAGAACAATTATCCAAAACAAAATATTTTTTAGGGAATGTGAGCCTAGACTACGAAGTTCTAAACGGTCTTACCGCAAAAGCAAATTTAGCCTACTCTAACTTGAGTACCTCAAGTTCTAATTTTAATAAACCTTTTCAAGTTAGGGATGTTCAAGAAGAAGGTCGTGAATTTGCATTTACCTCAGAATATAATAGTGAATTAAAAAGAATAAACCAAGAATACACCTTAAACTACACTGTAGATCTTAATAAACATTCCATCAATTTATTAGCAGGGTATCAAAGAATTGCAGAACCTTTTAAACGTACCTATATACAGGCTGAAGGTTATAAAATTATTCGCACAGTTGATGGAGAATCAATTAATGAGGAAAAAGTACCCGCCAATATCCTTGATCCAAATTTCAAGACCTTAGATGCATTCACTGATGGTACTTTTGCTGGCGAAGGTACAAATGCAGAGTATAATTTAGTCTCACAATTTGGAAGACTTAACTACTCTTTTGACAATAAGTACTTATTACAGGCAAGTGCACGAAGAGATGGCAGCTCTAAATTTGGCAAAAATAATCAATATGGTGTCTTTCCTTCTTTTGCCCTTGGGTGGAAAATATCCGAAGAAAAATTTATGAAGAACCAAGATTTTTTCAACTTCATGAAACTTCGTTATAGTTGGGGGCAAGCAGGTAATGATAGTGCCTTGGGCTATTATGATTATGTGGCACTTATTGCCCAAGGTAAAAGTCAAAACGATGGCGGATATGTTTTTGGCAGCCCCCAAACATCATTTCTTGGCGGAATTGCCCGTGATTTACAAAATGATAATCTTCAGTGGGAAACCAATACATCATCTAACATAGGGCTTGATTTTAATGCCATGAACAATAAGTTAAAGGGTTCTATCAACTATTACAATGGCACCACAGAAGACTTACTAATTACGCGTGTAGTATCACCTTCGGCAGGTGTGAACAGCCCTATTGTAAACGTAGGAGAGTTCAAGAACAACGGTGTAGAATTTGAGTTTGGTTATGTCAATAAAGACAACGAATTCCACTACTCTGCTTTCGCTACTTTCACGACAATAAATAGCGAGGTCACCAAATTAAGTAATGAAGACCAAACCTTGTACGGCATTGGACTTTTATTTGGATCTGATCATTTTGTTAATCAAACAAAAATAGGTTACGAGCCTGGCGCCTATTTTTTACCGGTAGCTGATGGGATATTTCAAAGTGAAGAAGAAATAGCCTCTCATAGTTTAAACGGTAACCCAATTCAACCCAGTGCTTCTCCTGGCGATATTCGTTTTGTAGATCAAAATGGAGATGGTGAAATTAATTCAGATGATGAAACCTACCAAGGTTCTGCATTACCAAAATATGAATACAGCTTATCATTAGGTTCAGAATACAAAGGTTTTGATCTTAACATATTTCTGCAAGGTGTTGGAGGAAATAAAATTTATAACGGTAATGACTTTACATTAATGAGTCTAGATACTGGTAGAAATTTTAGAACAGAAGCTTTAAATGCTTGGACACCTACTAATACCAACACAACTATACCCAGAGCAGTTTTAGGGGATCCAAATAGAAATAATAGAGCTTCAACAAGATTTTTAGAAGATGGCGATTATATTCGAATAAAGTCTATACAAATTGGATATACACTACCAAAAGATATCATAGAAGGTGCCGGAATGAGCAGATTAAGACTCTATGCGTCTGGTCAAAACCTATTTACTTTCACTAATTACAACGGCCTAGATCCAGAGGTCAGTTCTAGTATTGCGGGACAGAACCAAGGCATTTTGTCCAGGGGAATCGATAGAACGCTCTATCCAAAATCCAAGTCCTTTATTCTAGGTGTACAAGTGGAATTTTAATTTAAAAAAATAAAGATGAAAACATATTATAGAACTATATCAATATTATTTGTAACCCTAATGTTCTTCTCTTGCAATGATGAAGAATTTTTAGACCAAGAGTCTCCTGACCAGTTGACCACTTCTTCTTATTGGAGAAACCTTGAAGATGCCGAAGCAGGTTTGACCGCCGCTTATTCTGAACTAGAAGCTAGAAGTAATTTTTGGGATGGTTGGCAAGAAGGAAGACCGGTGGTGGAGTATTTTAGATCTGATTATACGCTACCAGGACCCGATGCTTCTAACTACAGTCATTGGATGTCGATTTTTAATTTTAACTACACTAACGGTCATACATTCTTGAATGTCCTATGGACCACTAACTACAAAGGCTTAAATTTTGCAAATCAAGTGATAGCAAATGTGGAACAAATGAATTCAGAACAAATTGCTAGCGCAGATAAACAACGAATTATTGGAGAAGCTACATTTTTAAGAGGTTACTATCATTTTAAACTCTTGAATTTGTTTGAACAGATTATAATAAGAAATGAAGAAATTACGCCAGAAACTTTAGACAAAGCTTTATCCTCCAGACCAGAAGCATGGCAAGTTATACTGGATGATTTTCAGCTGGCGGCAGATATGTTGACAGAAAGAAGTCCTGGTGAGGCATTAGGAAGAGCTACTAAAGGAACAGCACTTTCCTTTTTAGGAAAGGCTTATTTATATAAAGCAGGTGATACAACCGCTGCAGAAGCTAGTGATTTTACAAATGCTGCCAGTTCATTTAAACAGGTTGTAGAAAGTGGAAAATATTCACTATTTCAAGATTTTAAGGGAAATTTTAATGGAGAAAATGAAAATAATGTAGAATCTGTTTTTGAACTTCAATTTAAAAGCGGAGATGCCAACTCATGGAACGCTACAAGACTTCATGCATTTATTGGCGATTGGTCTATTGGCGGATGGGGAGGAATAGAAGCTACCGAAGACCTATTGACCGAGATGAAAAAAGAAGGTATGATTGCCGCTAATGGACTTTATGACAATAGATTATATGGGTCATTATACTTTAGAGACCCATTTTATAATGACACCGAAACAAACGAAATGCAAGGTGGCACTTGGGATACCTGGATGAATGGCACCTATGAGGACACCTATGACAACCATGTATACTTTAGAAAATGGTTGCCAAATTTTGTTAGGGACAATAGTTATGTTGGGGTCAATGTAGTTTTAATGCGTTATGCCGACGTTCTTTTAATGTATGCAGAAGCATTAAATGAAACAGACAGAACACCACAAGCAATCGATCTAATAAATGAAGTTAGGGATGTTCATGGAATGATGCCTGAGATATTGGTAAGCTCACAATCAGAAGTAAAAACTCAAATCGTACATGAAAGAACTATGGAGTTGACGTTAGAATCTGTACGTTTCTTTGATTTGCGTAGATGGGGCATGTTAGACCAGGCTATGAACGCAGCCGGCAGAACAAACTTTACATCTACAGAACATTCATATTTACCGGTTCCGTTATCGGAAATACAGGCTAACCCAAAAGTAGATTAGACTTCTACATTCATGTTAGCCTAATAAACCTAAAGTTGTTGTTAGTTTACGAGTGGGCACCTGATTTATTTAACAATAAATCGGGTGTTCTAATTTAAAGTTCATATTCATTAGAAATAATCTCAATTTGCAGCTAAGAACTTTGATAGAGCTGGGTTGTCGTTGGTCTTTTTCCAAACTTCAAATAACTCGGTGTGCTGAATTTTGTCAAGTTCTATAAAACGGCTTTTTCTATTATATTCTTCTTGTAATGAATTTGGCACCATAGAGATTCCTATACCGGTTGCTACTAGTCTAAATATAGTAGAATCCTGTATAGATTTATGAATCTTGTAAAATCTATTTTCATATAAAAGATTAAACTACTAATTGAAATGCAAAAACTATACGTTTAAAGTAACATTATGATACCTTTAAACGTATAATTTTTACTATTACAACCTAGTGTTCACTACATAGGTGTTATCAGAAGAAGTCAACTTCCAAGCAATATTCTACAATTAAAATCGTACTAATTTGTACCAAGAAGCACATAAATTATAACTGTAATACTACACAATACTATAGCCATTGGTTTTGTATACTTCCATTCTTTCATTTCCACATAGTCATGCCCCTCTTCTACCGTAATTTTATGATTAGGATAGAAATAAGAAACCACATACATAACCAGAACATTCAATACAAATTCAATTCCCCAAATATGTATAAAGTGAATATCTACCTTAAAGACAAATGTTGTTAAGATGTAGAACGTTAAACCTACCAACAAGGCTACCTTAGCAGCCATTGCAGATATATTTTTCAAAAAGAATCCTGCTAGCATTATTGATGCTATAGGAATAAAGAATATACCGTTAAGTTGTTGTAAAAGTTGATAAAGACCATCTGGTGCGTTTGCTACCATAGGAGCCACCAAAATGGCAAAAACTGCTAGAATGGTTGATGTAAACTTTCCAATTCTCACTAATTTTTTATCGCTCGCATTTTTCCCAAAATATCTTTTAAAAACATCTAAACTAAATATTGTAGCTGCACTGTTTAAAACACTATTGAAAGTACTTAAAACGGCTCCCATTATAATTGCTGCAAATACTCCTACAAAACCAATAGGCAATACCTTTTTCACCAATTCAGGATAAATCATATCTTGATTATCATATAGCGAATCGCCAAAATAATAAAAGGCTATTACCCCGGGTAAGATGATAATAATTGGCACCAAAATCTTTAAAACTCCCGTATAAAGGAGCCCTTTCTGTGCTTCCACCAAGTTCTTGGCTCCTAGTGCACGCTGAATTATAGTTTGGTTCATACTCCAGAAATATAATTGATTAATTATCATACCCGTAAACAATACCTCAAACGGTAAAACCGAATCTTTTGCCCCAATGACATTAAATTTTTCTGGACTATGGTTATATACTTTGGTCAAACCTTCCATTGGATTACCATCTCCTATACTTACAAGTGCAATTATAGGTATTGCCAAGCCACCAATTAATAGTCCGTAACCATTAATGGTATCAGAAATAGCTACAGCTTTTAATCCTCCAAATATGGCATAGATAGACCCTAAAACACCAATACATACAACGGTTATCCACAGTCCTTGTTCCTTAGACACATTCAAAACCTCAGAAATATTGAATATACTTTCAATATTAATTGCTCCGGTATACAATACTATAGGCAATAAAGTAACAATAAACGAAATCATTAGAAACAAGGCTACCAAAGTTCTAGTTGTGCTATCAAATCTTTTCTCAAGATATTCTGGGATGGTGGTCAGTCCCATTTTCAAATATTTAGGTACAAAATAAATAGCAGCGACAACCAATGCCAAAGCAGAAGTTACTTCCCACGCAATAATAATAAATCCGTTTTTGTATGACGATCCGTTCATACCAATTAAATGCTCTGTAGAGATATTTGTCAATAACATTGACCCTGCTATTACAACACCGGTTAAACTTCTTCCTCCAAGAAAATAACCATCTTTAGAATCTAGTTTTTCTTTTCTAAGTTTATACCATGAATAAAATGCCACAAATGCTGTAAAGGCAATAAAGGTTATAGCTGTATACATAAATAGTTCTTGAATTTGTAATTATAATGAACGCAAAAAAATGCTCTAGTAAATTAATGCTAGAGCATTGCCTATTTTAAAAAGATAATTAAATTAAAAATTCAATTTTTCCGGTAAGTATTTGGTCACTAACTCTTTGTAGTAAGGAAGTAACTCTTCTGCATTTGGTGGCACAGGAGCTTTTGAATATAAGTCATATGGATTGAATTTTTTTACCCATTCAAACATTTCAATATCTTTGGCCGTCATCAAATGTGTATAATCATTTTCTCTATGTTGAGAATAAAATGAGTGGTAACGAATCATATATAATGCAGGCTCTGGTAAATAATCTTTCATGATCTGGTACAAATATTCATCATGCCCCCAACTCATTTTCACCTTATCCAACCCGCAATTAGGTTCGTAAACACCATATTTGGTATTATATTTTTCATTGGTAGCATCAGGATTTGCCTTAAAAAATTCTGGATAGACTATTTTATCTGAATATGCGCATCCTACTGGAAAGGTGTCACCGACCACAGCCCATTGCGGCTCACCGAACAAACATAAAATCTTTCCTAAGTCATGAATAAAACCGGTTAGCACAAACCAATCTGGATGCCCATCTGCCCTAATAGCCTCTGAGGTCTGCAATAAGTGCTGTAATTGATCTAAATCTATATCTGGATCACTATCATCTACCAATGTATTTAGAAAATCTACAGCTTCCCAAATAGACATTTCCCTTTTATTAAACTGTAGAAATTCCTTTTCCTTTTCTACTACAAAATCATAGGTCTGAAATTGGTGATTTACCTTGTAAAACTCCTTTACCGTGTCTAATCTTTCAGAGTCTACATAATTTCTAAACTCTTCTTTTTCTTTTGTGGTTTCTTCCGGATCAGGGTATCGCTCCAATAAATTATCTTCCCAATCATCAATATTATCCATGGGATTATCCTGAGCATTATTTAATGTTTTTTTCATAAAATTGTTGTTTAAGTTTTTGAGTAAGTTGATTTGTTGCTTGTATAATCATTGCCTATAACCGCTTGCAATCTATCTAATTTGAATAAATACTTGATGGACTATATCATATTTAATATGGACAATGAAAAAACATCCTAATATAATAAATTCTACTTCAATAATTTGCTTGGAGGAAAGCCAAATTGGTTTTTAAAACACCTACTAAAATACAATGGATCGTTAAAGCCTATTAAAACTGCTATTTCAGAGACATTGTATTTTTTGGTTTTTAATAATTGTGCAGATTTTTTTAATCTTATAGTCCTTATTAATTCATTTGGTGACAAATCTGTTAATTCCTTAATCTTTCGATACAATTTTGAGGAACTCACTCCTAATTCCTCACACAGGTAATTTGCTGTTAGATTCACATCATCTATTCGCTCTTCTATAATACCGGTTACCCGGGCTATTAATTCTCTATCTATTGGAGCATGTGCCAGCAAACCAACTTCACCTTCTATTTCATTTGAAAATTTTGCTTTGAGTTCTCTGCGTGTCTTTATAGTATTTACAATTACAGACTTTAATAACGAAGGATCAAACGGTTTAACCAAGTAAGCATCAGCGCCCGCATTATAACCTTTAACCTGGTCTACATTTTCAGATAATGCAGTAAGCAGTACAACGGGTATATGACTTACATACTCATCATTTTTTAGTTCATTACAAAATTCTAAGCCGTTCATTACGGGCATCATTACATCGGCTACGCATAACATTGGTTTTATTTTTCTACAAAGGGCTAGCCCTTCTTCTCCATGTTCAGCTTCATAAACTTTGTAAGTTCTAGATAAATAATCAATAAGATATTTACGCAGTTCTATATTGTCTTCAATGACCAAAATTTTATCTTTAATCTCGGTATTGGTCGTTTTTCTTTTAACAGGTATGTAAGTTTCTGATTCTTCTATATGTCTATTAGCTTTAAGCTCAAAAACCTCTTTCTTAGAATAATTATTGCGATCAATGGGTATTTCAACGGTAAAAACACTTCCCTTTTTGGGCTTACTATCTACCCTAATTGTACCTTTATGAATCTCTACAAGAGATTTCACTAGGGACAACCCTATACCTGACCCCGTATTGTTTTCTTTGCTGTTTGTAGCTTGGTAAAAACGCTTAAATATTTTTTCTTGACTTTTTAAAGGTATACCAATACCATCATCGCTCACCTTAATCACCAATATTTTACCATTGTCTTCTTTACATTTAATAGACAGGTTTACATGTCCATATTTGTTGGTAAACTTAATTGCGTTAGACAAAAGATTGTAAAGTATTTTATCTAATTTATCTCTATCCACCCAACCAAATAATGATTCCACCTCGCTATGGATAGTAAGCTCAATTTGTTTATTAAAGGCAAACTCTTTAAAAAACTCAAAAGTATTTGTGGTAAATAAAAATATATCGGTCTTAGAAACCTTAAGTTTTAACTCTCCTCTTTGTGCCTTTCTAAAATCTAGTACCTGGTTCACCAAGCTTAAAAGTCTATTTGCATTCTGATGAATTAAATTAAATCTACTTTTTTGATACGCGCTATTATTCTCGTTACTTTCTTCTAATAATTGTTTTGCAGGACCCAGAATTAAGGTTAATGGTGTTCTAAGTTCATGAGAGATGTTGGTAAAAAAACGAAGTTTCTCATTATTAAGCTTAATATCTCTTTCCCTAAGTACTTTTTCAGTAACTAGTTCTTGCCTTAACCGCTGTCTGTTTTTCATTTCTTTTCTTACTAAATATATTATTAGGATCAAAGAAGCAATAAACACTAGTAGCGCCTGGTATGTTAGCCAAAAAGGAGGTGTTATGGTTATTTTATATGAATTAACATCACTCCAGAAACCATCACTGTTACTAGATTTTATTTTAAAGGTATAATCTCCGGGATACAGGTTCGTATACTGTACGGTGCGTGAATTACTGGTAGTTGAAATCCAGTTTTCATCAAAACCTTCAAGTTTATATTCAAACTTGTTCAATTTTTCATTTACGTAGGATGGTGTGGAGAATTGAAAAGAAAAATTTCTATTCTTATAGTCTAAAATAACTTCATGTGTTTCGTTCAAATTTCTCTTTAAAGGAACTTGACCATTAATTTCTGAACCTGGATTTATGACTTCGTTCTGTATTTTAAACTCGGTAATCATAGGTTTTTCCGCTAGGCTATTCTCACTAATTTTATTTGGGGAAAAATAAATAATACCATTCTTACCACCCAAATAAATAGTAGAGTCTTCAAAACTATAGAACCCACTAGAACTGAAAACATCTAGCCTATTACCACTTTTAACATCGTAAACCTTGTAGTCTTCTAAATTGGATTTTAACCTAGCTACACCATTGCTATTCATATTAAACCAGATATCACCATTTGCATCGGTTAACATATCTGTCACCCATTTTCCTTTTAATTCTTTAGGTTCCTGTAAGGGCATAAATTTTTGGTTATCGAAATTGAACCTACTTATTCCATTTCTAGTTGCCGCCCATAACCTATTTTTATTATCGAACATGATATCACTTACATTATCATGGGGCAAACCTTCTTCTGGTTTTACCGATGATGTAAAATATTCAGTCTTATTTTTGTCTGTCATATAATGGACAACGCCAGATTCTGTTGCAAACCAAATACTATGATCATCTTCTTTGACTATTTCATTAATTTGATAGCCACTTAACATCACTTCGGTATTTTTCTCTTTCTTAAGACTTTTGGTATTTAAGATCACTGCCCCTTCACCAAAAGACCCTACCAACAATTGATTCTCCCCAATATTTTCAAAAGCAAATATGGGCGATTGCTCAAAACCCATCTGTATCTCTTTTGATGTATTCTTCATATAATCATATACCAACACCTTGCCGTTCCACAAACCGCAATAAAAAGTAATTCCGTCATTAGAATAAATACTTGCAATATCTTTTTGGTTATTATAAAGCGGTACAAAATGTTCTTTATTCGAGATAAAAAGTCCATTATGCCTAGTGGCTACAATTAGCTGTCCATCAAATGTTTTTGCAAAACCACGAATTCTAGGGGCTTGATTGTTAATATGTTTAGAAATATCTTTGTTGATATTGAATTGATTCTTATAGGGATCATATTTATCTAGTCCGTCTTCTGTACCCACCCACAGTACACCGGAAGTATCAAAAAATAAAGCCGACACTAAATTATCAACTAACGATGTATCATCTGATAATACGGAGTAATGCCATTTAAAATTACCAGACGGAATATCTTCCAATTGATCGCAAACAATTAAACCCCCTAAAGTACCTAACCAATATTTGCCATCCGTGGCCCGTACTACAGATAAAAAATAGGGTCCTAAACTATCCTTTATTTTGGCATCCTCAATGCCTAGGTGTACAAATTCATTTGTAGTCTTGTCTAACTTATACAAACCCTCTCTAGTACCAACAAAAATAGCTGCCTTGGCATCTTCATAAATAAAATTTAAATATGGGTTCTTCTCTATTGAATTTGGTATGGGCAAATCATAATAAAATTTGCTGGCAATTTCACCTCTATTATCTAAAGTTAACTTTGCAACACCACCAAACTCATAACTACCTACCCAAATATCTCCGTTTTTGTCTTCGAATATTTCTTTTATATAATTCAGATTCTTTAATTCAACTCTTTTAAAAACATGGGTCTCTGGATTAAATTTATAGAGTCCGCTGTTTTTTGTCCCCACCCATACTTTTTTGAATTTATCTACTAAAACCGATCTAATTTCCGCTTCTGGCAGGCTATTTTCATCATCTTTGCTAGGCAAATATGTTGTAAACAACTGAGTATCTGTTTTAAAAAGTGACAGTCCCTTTCTGGTACCGATCCAAAGGCTATTAGAGTCTTCATCAAGTTCTAGATCGGTTATATCATCATTATATAACTTATTTTTTGCTGTTGATGAGCTTAAATAAGATTTAAACTCGTAACCATCAAACCTGTTTAAACCTGCAAAAGTACCTAGCCATAAAAACCCATGTTTATCTTGAACAATATGGCGTACAGCATTATGAGACAATCCACTGTCATCATTATAGTGCTCAAATTTAATATCTTGCGCAACCAAGCTATTAATGAAGAACAAGATGCTTATTAATACACTAAAAATATATCGCATTGATTGTTTTAAGTGGTTGAGTGACGTTTTTTTATAAGATTAAAAAGCGGTAATCCATGATAAATTATTTTTATTTTAAGGTGACAACCTACTTATAGAATCTGTATTCAAATCTATTTTGAAATGATCAGAAGGTTTGCCCTTACTACTTTTATCAAAAATTTCAGCCCAAATTCTGTAATTTACATTAGTAGATTTTTTTAATTGTTGACAGACCATTTTATACTGCAATAATCTAGACTCGGCTATATCTGAAAAAGCCAGCTCATCTGCACTTCTAATTCTATAAAAATCATAAATCATATCAAAACCCGTCCAGCTTCTAAAATCATCTAAGACAACTTCTTTAGATGATAGCTGTGTTTTAACAGCATTCAAATTTTCTGATAACGTTAATAGGTCAAAACCTGTTTTACTTATAAACTCTTCTGTAAATTCTTTAGACCAATCTTCTGGCAAAAAACGCAAGCGTACTAGTTCTTTTAAATGCCATTGAGTAAACTCCATATAATTTTTAGAAGTTAAAATAGCTTTATTCCAGTTTAATTTAGCTCCTGTACGCTGTCTAAATTTATGTTCTTGCTCATACAAAGAAAATAAGCTGTTGAAGTTTTTAGCCTTTTCTACCACCACGGTTTCTATTTCAAATACTGACCTGGATTTAATTGTTAATATTTTATATGCAGGCGCATAAGCTGCAAGTGAAGGGGTCTGAATATTAAATAATGTATTCCCTTCCTTACTTTTTCTCACCCCCGTATCATTAATATGCATATGCCCTCCAAAATGAATTTGTATTCCAGCATCGGCAAAAATTGATGCTACTTCTTCTTTTGGTACCCGGTGTAGTTGCATTTTTCCTGGACCAAAAAACTGTTTCATTTCTTCTGAAGCATCATCATTAAAATCTACCATAGGGTAATGGCTAAATGCAACTAAAACCTTGGCTTTTTTCTTCGCTAGTTCAGCTACTTTTTTCACCCAAGCAATTAAATGCGTTTTCTGCAACAAGACATTATTATAACCAATACTTGCCCCTGAAAAATCTTTTGGATCGTTAGATACTTTTGTTAATTCTTTATTGGGCATATATACATTAGCGTCAATGGCCAAAAGCCAAACACCTTCTACCGGCTCTACTAGATAGCTTGCATCCGGTTGTTTATTAAATGCATCTATGGCGTATGTTCTTTGGTCTAAAACTGATGCCCTTTCTGCCTTATTATAACTATAATTATCATAAGTATACTTCGTAAAAGGTGTTTCCCAATAGATATAATCCTTCTGCGGATAAAACCCAAAAGCAGACATTTCGTTCAGTATATCCTTATAGCCCCATTTTTGAATTTCTGAAGTTATTATAGGTTTTAATCGCCCATCTACATCTGCGCTATTTTTATCTTCAACACTTGTTATAATTTGCTCTCTACCTCCCTTGCCCAAAAAATCTGTCTTACCGGCATCATGGGCAAATGGTTTTACAGGATCATGATTACCTGTCGTTGCAAAAAATAAAATATCATGATCTTTAGCGTATTGATCCAAAATTTTGCGTAATCCTTTTACGTGTATGGGTTGCCCGTCATCACTAAAATCTCCAGGCAATGCCACATATTTTATTCCCCTTGCTACAATGTCATCTAAAGCCTCTATAAAAGCAAAATAATTTTCATTGAATATTCTAGTAGATTGTAATTGCGCATTCATTGTTCTAATATTTACAAAATCACCAGTTTTGGGATTCTCAATACCTTTATAATCGGCATCTTCAAAATGTGCATATATATCTTGAAAATGTGCATCTGCAATGAAGGCGATTTTCACATTCGCCAACTCTTTCCCCTTATTGTTAGAACATGAACATATAAATATCAAAGGAAATACACATAGAAACTTACCTATTGATCTCATTGACATTATTTTTATTTTTTGAACGTTTCTTTTGTAAACGCATAACTCTTTTTCCATACTTGTAAATCTTTCTCTACTTGATCATTCAAGATAACTGAACCTGTTATACCTTTTATTAAAGTACACCTAACATCTTGATTTATCATTTATTTAGTTGAAAAACTGGCGCACTTTCCAGCAAATTCTTTTTTCATTCTTAACTACACCCTTTAGTGTAAAGCCAACAATTACGGAAATGGCAACAGTAATAGCAATGGTATAAAGCACGCTCACACCTGCATGTAAATCGTAAGTTGTAACCGGCGGTAAACGGACCTTGAGTTCATCAAAAATAAATGTATAAAAATCATACTCCAAAACCGTACTATTCGCTATAATATCTCTTACTAAAACTATAGATTTAAAGGTTCTTGGTTAAGCCGTAATTACTAAACTTAAGTTTCCCAACCCTGTATTTACCTGTCAATTCGCCTCTTTTTCATCCTTAGTACAAGTAAAAAATGAGCTATAACAACCTTACAATACACAACATTATTAAAACCTAATAAATCTTCTTTTATACCAATACCATTGACATTTGAAGGCTAGTTGTAGTGAAAGCAATTCTTCCTATCTTAAAATTACTTTTTAATTTTTTCATAGGTTCCATTCTCAAAAATCACTTTATAATCAGAATTAAATAAAGTAGAAGGCAGATAATAATCTGTAGAAATCACCTGGGCACCAGTTGCTTTTGCTTTTTCAAATTTATCATAGCTATTAGTTCTTGCTTCTTTAGTAGCAGCATCTGCACGTGTACGAACCATATATCCTTTTTTAACCAATTCTTTGATATAGTCAAAGTCTTTAACCGGGTCATTTACAATTCTAAATGCTGCGTTGGCATTTCCCTCTTTACTATTTACAAAGAGTACTCTTTCTTTTTGCGTTTCATCTCCTTCTAAATAGGTATTGATTTTTGCTTCATTTTCATCCAATACAAATAAGAATTTACCCTTTACCTTTTTTAAACTGGGCCATCCTTTAGTTAAAACCGCTTCTTCAAGAGTTTCAAAATTTCCGCGAACATTATCTGGAGTAATTATTTGATCAGCTTTAAATACACTTCTAATTTCATTATCAAGCGCATTAAAAGCATTCTTATCAAAAGCTAACGGTTTTCTAGTTTGCGGTACTTCTTGATCTTTGGTATTTATTAGTATGATTATAGGCGTATGATTGGGGTTTTGATCAGACCAATTACGCAATGCTTTTAATCCGTCTGTGAACAAAAGTGCATGACTTCTAAAATCAATATCCTGAATATGAAACATTTTCAACCCTGGTTGATTAAGCTTTAATTCTTCATCGTACCCTAAAGGTTCCTGCCCTAAAGATCTAACAATTTCCAATCCTTTTGGCTTTGAAAAATGACCACCTTTGGGATCATAAAAAACATCTAGCTCTAAATTTCTTAAACCCAAATTCAATTGCTCCTCTAAAGAAATATGAGTGTACTCTAGGCTTTTTAATTTTTCTTCATCTACCCTGAACAGGTAATCAAACAACGGTTTTTCTATAGCTATTTTATAACTGTTGTGACTACCAATTACCTGAATATGGTTTAATGCTACATATTCGCTTTTACAGCTTATTAGACTGAAAACCGCAAAAGTTATAATACAAAAAGGAATAAATCTCATAAATTTTGGAATTTGACAAACAATAATTTTAATTTGGAGGTGTAGGCACCATATGCAAATTTAACGATCCACCTTTTACAATTTCGTCATGTTTAAGACTATTCTCTTCTAATTTTTTGTTATTAAACGCAACTTCTGATACAAAGACATTTTCTGCACTATTATTTTTTGCATTGATTGTGAATACATTTCCAGAATAATAATCAGGATTTAATTTTATACGAATGGTATCAAAAATAGGACTTCCTATTTGATATTCAGGATTTGCTTCCGTACCTCCATTCATTTGAAACAACCCTATTTTCATAAGCACAGCTAAACTGCCCATTAATCCTTGGTCTTCATCTCCATTGTATCCGGTGGATGGTGACAAACCGCCAAAAACAGTTTTTGCCACTTTTCTTGACCATACCTGAGTTAAGTCAGGTCTACCCAATTGATGAAAAATAAATGCTGTTTGTATAGAGGGTTGATTACCAAAATTGATCGGAATTCTACTGTACTCTGGGTGTAGTTCCACTGCATGCGATGTACCTGCCGTAAAACCTAAATCTTCTGCAGTTTCAAACTGTTCGTTTAGCTTTTTAACAGCAGCGTCTTTCCCTCCCATTAAACTAGCCAGTCCAACCAAATCATGTGGCACAAACCAAGTAGATTGTGCTCCGTTAGATTCTATAAAACCATGTTCTGCTTGATAGGCATCATAATCCACTTTCCATTGACCATCAACATTTTTGGGACGCATCCATCCAATTTCAGAATCAAAAACATTTTTGTAATTAGAAGACCTCCCTAAGAAATAATCATAATCTTCTTTATAACCCATCTTTTTCGCTAATTGTGCCAACGTCCAGTCTTGGTACGCATATTCCATGGTTAAACTAGCACCATCTTGATGGCTACCATAATACCCCTCTGGCAAAGGATATGGCACATAACCCTGACTGGTATAATATTTTAGTCCGCCGCCAATAGTGGTATTATGCTCATAACCTGATTTCCCCATAATACCACCAACTAAATGGTTTTTCTTTAATGCTTGGTAAATAGTTTCCAAATCATCTTTAATAATACCTTTTTGAATTGCCGTAACAATAAAAGGTGTAGCACTTGCCCCTGTCATTACATATGTATAATTTCCTCCAGAAGGGCCACGAGGTATAAATCCGCCATCTTTATAATACTGCATTAATGAATTTGAGAACTCGTCCATAATTTCAGGATATACTAATCCCCAAAGCGTATTCAAAGTCCACTGTGCCCCCCAAAAAGAGTCTGAATTAAAATGATTGAATTTAGGTCTATCATTCTCATCTAAAGGCAATTGCCCTACCTTAAAGTCATTTCCTGTATTATCTGGATAAGCACCGTTATAATCACTAATAATCCTTCTACCCTGTAAAGCATGCCATAAATCTGTATAAAACCTTCTCTGGTCTTGATCAGAGCCTCCTTCAACTTCAATTCTTTGTAATAAACCATTCCATTCTTGCTTAGCTGAATCTCTAGTCTCATTAAAATTCCAATGAGGCAACTCAGATTCAATATTAATAGAAGCGTTAGCTATTGAGGTATAAGAAATACCAACTTTCATTAATACATTATTCTGATGCTCATCTAAAACAACCATATAATTACCGGTTTCTTTATCATGTTCTAACGAAGTAATAGTACTATTTAATACCACTTTAAAAAAAACGGTCAAAGGTTTAGGTCTTCTATGCGTAGCTGCCATTGTAACATTTCCAGAAAGTTCATTTTTAGATATTTGACGTAACAAACCATTGACATTTTTGCTTGGACCTAAAAGGGTATTCAAATTAAAAAGTACTGCCTTTTCTTGGTCGTTTTCAGGGTATCTGTATTTATGAAGCCCCACCCTTTTAGAACTTGTAAGTTCTACCTGAATTTGATATCTGTCTAATTCCACTTTATGATAACCTGGTGTCACCGTCTCGGATTCATGACTAAATTTTGAATGAAAATTTTTAAAAATTTCTTTTTTAGTTTCATTTTTAGTGGTGACGGGCATAACCGATACCCCAGACATTTGCCATGCATGAATATGGCTAAAACCTTTTATGGTATCGGTTTTATAACGATAGCCACTACCCCAAGCACCACCTATTTGAGTATCTGGACTCAAATTTACCATACCAAATGGTCTACTGGCAGATGAAAAGTAGAACCATCTAGAATTCTCAGAATCTAATAATGGATATACTTTAGCCGTATAATCAATATTTTCAACAACCTCATCTTTGGTCGAAGTAATATCATTTTTACAAGAAACTTGAAAAAGAAGCAATAGAGCAAGCATCGCAAAACTATTCTTATATGTATTTGTTAGTATCATCAATGTAAAATTAAAGTGTCATTTTAATCAGGTTAGCTTCTATTGCATCAAGCATATCATAAGTTGGAAAACCGTTATTCTGTCTTCTAATTTCTATAGAATACCAGTTTTTCCATTTATCATCTAAATCGCCAGATTTTCTACGATCAAAGATGGTTTTAAGCTTGTTTTTTGCTGTTGGTAAATTTGCTATTGCTGCGTTCAAAAATTTTTGATTTTTGGTTATCTCGAACTGCTTTTTCAGTAATGACATTTTATGAAGTTGTCTCTCAAAAGCAATTAAATCTGAATACAACTGTACAGGAAGCAGAATATAGGCGTGATAGAAATTACTGTTTTCATGCATTGCCCCGTAACCCAATTCTGCTTCAGAAAGTGATTTATGTAGCACTTTCTCTACCCTACCAGTGTTATCTATATCACCCAAAACACGATTATAATCATAAGGAATGGGTGTTTTACCAGGCCTAATTATTGGCGTATTAGACAAGTAAGAAACAGCTTCTCTAATCTCCCATAAATGTTCTACGTAACCTTTTCTACCCTGCTGTGCTTCATGCAGCAATTTCATTGATGAAACGGCATACTCAGCTGCCGTTTCGGAAAAGTATTGTTTGGTCCATGATTTATAGAAATTATCTGCATTAAATTTCTCAGGGTCATAGCATACTTGACTATACGCTTCAAGATTTAATAGAAAAGGTCTAAAATTTTGTCCGTTTACCAAGCAATAATTATCAGCATCATATTTCTGAAACATTTCTTTCATAACAGACCCTACTTTCTCAGGATAAGGATTGTGAACGGTATGGTTCAACCAATAGCCTGCATGCATATAAGTACCGAAATCATAACCCTTTGTATCTATTATTTCATGATCAAAAGTTCCAAATCCGTGATCAGACCATATCACTTTCCAATCTTTTGGCGGGCTAAAGCCCTCGTTAAACATGTCCATTCCATCACTATAACATATAGCAACTTTTATAGCATTTTTGTTATACTGGTCCACTAACTTTCCAAATTCTTCATACACTTCGTTAAAAACTTCAATTTTAGATTCACCACAAGAGCTTTTATATTCCCAATCCCACACTTGGTTTCGAGGTCTTAAGACAAAAATATCTGTCTTAATTAATGGTGTTTGTTCCAAATAATATTTCCACGCATTAAGCCAATCTTCTTTATATTTAGACCAACAATCTGCCTTACTTTCATCCAGAGGATGTATTTGATACCCTAACTCAAAATCAATTTGAATTTTCATGCCTTTCAATTTGGCATAGTCCATCATCTTATTGAGATAATCGATATCTATCTGATAATCTGGATTTAATTTTTTATATTCTGGTCTCACATAAAACTCTGGTCTACCAAGCATGTCAAAAAACTGAATGGCATTATAACGAAGACGCACCAAAGAATTGATCATTTCTGTATAGCTCTCCCAATCATACTCGAGAAGTTTACCTCTATAATTTGCAAGCTCATCAACATCATTTTCAAAATAAACTAGCAAAGGTACCTTAGGCGGTGCAATGGTTTTAGCAGTGAAATTGAAAAGGTCGTCTATTGTTTTTTTCTTAGGTATTTTTCCTGTCCAATATTCTAATGGATTTATACTTAATACTTCTTTAGCATAATCATAAATAGCATATTGCAAACCTTGAACATCAGATCCAGCGATAACAATGCCCTCATTGGTTTCGGCATATGTGGCTTTTGCCCAAACCCCTCCTCTAGAACCTGGAATTACTTTAGAAATAACTAGTTGACCATTTAATGCTAAATCTTTAATAAGTGTACTGGAATCTGGAGTTCCCAATATAAAAACAATACCGTTTTTTGGTATGGCGACATCATCTTTTACAATTTTTATGTCATCCTTCAATACCTTTTCAAGGTCTTTTTTTAAATCTTTAATTGTAGAAATTTCTATATCACTAGCTTTTTCACCTGTTATCAAAAAAACAGGTCGGCTATTTTCTTTACCATTACATGACATACAAAAAGCGATAAAAATGGTAAAGAAAAAGAAGTATTTCATATAGCTATATTTTTTAATCATTCGCTTAGATCTATTCAATATCTAGGAAAGTGGTCTTAATTACTATTGCGTTACATTAAATATTTCAATGTTGATACATTAAAACAAAAAAATACCCGTAATCTACTACCTTAATTTAAAAGACTTTATACTTTAAAAATTAATGATAGCCAACTATTAACCAATGTCTGGTGAAAACTGAAAAAAAATGAATTGTATGGGGTTAATAAGAATAGTATAGTCAATAGTAATAATAAAAGTTAAAAACAGGCAGGTTTAAAACCTGCCTGTTTTAACTCCATACAAACTAACTACTCAACCAATTTTTTTTATAATATATAGAATTAGTACCCAGGATTTTGTACTAAACCGGGGGTCTGTGCAAGGGGTCCAGGAGGTATTGGAAATACTCTTTTATTTGGATCTGAATCTGTTTTATCTACCCAAGAATCTTCCCATTTTTCAAATCGGATTTGATCCGTTCTTCTATGATATTCCCAATAAAAGTCAAAACCTCTTTCTAAATATACATCTTCTAATGTTGCATTACCTTTAGCAAAATCAGAACCACCACGCGCCACTCTAACAGCGTTGATATCAGATAAAGCATCACCAGATCCTAATCTTAATTGAGCTTCTGCCCTCATTAAATATAAATCTGCTAATCTAAAAACCACAATATCTACACCTGTATCATCTCGGTTTGCTCCTAAATCTTCAATACTCCATTTAGAGACACGTACACCTACAGATTGGTTCTCTGCAATTAAAGACACTTGGCGTGTATGGTTTGCCAAGGTAAAATCTCTTGTAAACAATTGTACAGGTACAATATCAACAGTTTGATCTTCATTGATTACCGGTGAACCGTCTTCTGTTTTAATACCATATAGTTGTCCTTCAAGAAACCCTCTGTTAATCTCATAATCTGCCAAGGCTATGGTACCCTCTTCATTAGGGTAGTTTTCTTTAAAGTACCTAGGATCATTAACTGGATCGAACGTATCTAAAAACCCTGGTAATGCACACCCGGCATCTGAGCCTTCTTCCCAACCACCATCGACTTTATATAAAAGTCCTCTCGATAAACCGTTTGTAGTATTTCTTGAAACACTTCTACCACCAATACGAACAGAAGTTTTTTCATTTTTTACCGCCCATATAATTTCTGGATGATTTTCATTATCAGGATCGAACATACTGAAATAATCATTGGTTTCTAAAGCATGTGAACCGCTATTGATTACCTCAGTCGTCAAATCTATAACCCGCTGCATGTCTTCGTTTGAAAAAGAATAGTTAGAACCATATCGATCTTCATAAACTACTTTATTCAAGTACATCCTTGCCATAAGAGATTTTGCTGCATCTTGCGTATAACGCACTGTGTTTTTACCAGTAGGAAGGCTTGGCATAACCGATTCTAAATTCGTAACAATAGTTGCTATTGCTTCACTACCTGTAAGTATTTGAGGATCATCATTAAAGTTAATATCAGTAATGCCACGGTAAGGTACCTGACCGTAAGCATCTAAAGCGACCCACATAAAATGAGATAACAGCGCTACTGCTTCTGCATATTCCTGCGTTCCTTCGTTCAAAAAACTAATTGCTTGAGATGAAGTTGCCAAACCCGCTGTAATATGTTCAAACGTTTCTGTGGTATATCTGTGAGTAGGGGTCCAATTATGTGTATGTAACTCCTGAAAAACACCACCATCGAACCAATCACTTCCTCTGGTTGGCAACATACCTTCGTCAGAAGAAAAGGTCTGTAATGCAAAGAACCAGCGGTGACCATAAACCCTTCTCATATTATTGTACGCCGGTGCCAATAAACTTAAAGCATCAGCATTGGTTAATAGTTCTTCACCAAGAGCTTCATCGATAATTTCTTCTTCAATATCGCATGATTGAAATCCTAAGAGGAGCACCATCATTAAACTTAAAATAATAGAATGTTTTTTCATAACCTAGATTGTTATATTACTGTGTAATTTTTTATTAAAAAGAAAGATCTAAACCTAATAGAAAAGTTGTAGGACGTGGATAACCTCCAAAATCTACTCCATAAACATTTCCTCCACCAGTATTAATCTCTGGATCATAACCTGTATAATCTGTTAATACAAAAAGATTTTGTCCTGTAATGTATATTCTTAGAGTGTCCAAGAAAGTTTTGTTTTCTATGTTCCATCCCAATGTTGCGTTGTTCAACCTAAAGAAAGAACCATCTTCAATATATCTTGATGATGAAACAGGTGCAATAAGCGGACCTTCATTAACATCAAGATAGTCTCTAAAAATGTTATTTCCGTTTTGACTTAAAGAAGCAGCACTTGAGTAAGCTCTAGCGGTATTGTTAAAAATATCAATATCACCAACACCGTTAAAACCTAATGCAAGATCAAAATTCTTATACGCCGCATTAATATTAAAACCATATATAGTACTTGGTAATGCATCTCCAACTACCTCTGGGTCATCTGATAAAATCTCTAAACCTTCAGCATCAAAACCGTCGAATCTTCGTAAAAAGAACGCCCCTGCAGATTCTCCATTGGTAAAAATACTACTAGTTTCCCCTGATGTTCCCGGACCTGTAATACCACCTACGAATACATCAGTTTCAAGTCCTTCAATAGTATTATCCATGAAAGATATATTACCGGAAAAATCAAGTGAAAAATTATCGGTTTTAATTGCATTGATATTTAATGCAAATTCAAAACCTTTATTAGTGATTTCTGCATCTGAATTAATAAAAATAGAATTCGTTAAAGCAGGAACCGGAGCAGAAACTTCTAAAAACAAATCGGTAGTAGTTTTATTAAAATAATCGAGTGAACCATTGATTTTACCATTTAATATACCCCAATCTACCCCTACGTTGTATTGCTCGGTTACTTCCCATTTTAAATCTGGGTTAGCCGTACGTGAGGTATTAACACCATTAACTACAGATGTTCCATCAAAGGTAAAACTATCATTAAAACTAGTTCCTACAGAAGGTTGTGAAGATCCTACAGGAATGGCCTGGTTACCCGTTTGTCCCCAACCTAATCTTAATTTTAGATTGGAAAATACTTCAGCGTCTTTAAGAAACGCTTCTTCATTAATTTTCCATCCCAAGCCCACAGCAGGGAAATAGCCATACTTATTGTTATCTCCAAATACAGATGAAGCATCAGCTCTAAAGGAAGCTGTTATCAGATATTTATCCAAAAAATTGGCATTAGCCCTCCCAAAGAACGATTGCAGTTTTCGTTCAGAATTACCTGAAGACACGGTAGTATTATCTTGAGAAGCAACTCCTAAATTATAAATAGGATCTATTTCAGTGGTACTAAAATCAAAGCGTTCAATTCTTAAACCTGTATTAGTAAAAGTTTGATAAGAGTGCCCTGCAAGAACATCAAAATTCCATGTATCATAACTTTTTTTATAGGTAAGAAAGTTTTCGACCAATAAATTAGTGTCTTCTCTCGAATCTAAAACCACTTGATCTTGGGTTATATCCCCTCCATCTTCTGAGTTATTGAATAGTCTGAAAATACGGTCGGTATCAGAATTTTCATAACCCAAGTTCAATTTATAGTCTAAGCCTTCAATAATAGTATAAGTAGTTGAAAAGTTAGCGAGAACTTTTTTGCTTTCTGCCCTGTCACGATACAAATCAAAAAATGACACTGGGTTATCTGTTGCGCCGGCCCTAGTGGTTACCTCACCATCACCACCAAAAACAGCAGCTGTTGGGTTTGCCCTAAGTGCTCCAATAATTACACTACCTAAAGCCTGACTTTCATCTGTAAGGTCAGCCACAGTAACATTAGCTCTTAACTTTAATCTATCTTCCAATAGCGAGGTGCCAATATTTATTCTTCCTGTAAAACTTTCATGACCCGTTGTTTTTACCACACCTTCTTGATCTAGATACCCTAAAGACACATTATAGGTAGTGGTACCTGCACCACCAGAAAATCCTAAATTATAATTATTGATTTGCGCAGTACGGTAAATTTCATCTTGCCAATCAGTTTCTGCATTTGCCAAATCAATATAACTACTAGCTTCTCTACCAACAATTGGTGCTAAACGCGCTGTTTGCTCTCGATATTCACTTGCACTTAATAAATCAATATTCCTTTCTACGGTTGAAAAACCGCTTGAAGTACTAAAAGTAACTTTCGTTTTCCCTATTTTACCCTTTTTTGTTGTTATAAGAACCACACCATTGGATGCTCTAGTTCCATAAATTGCAGTGGCAGAAGCATCCTTTAAAATAGTTATGCTTTCTATATCTTGAGGATTAATAAAATTCAAAGGACTTTTAGGCCTAGAAGTACCTCCAATACCTTCAAGACCATCTGAACTAGAAGACCCACCGTCTAACGGTACACCATCAACAACAAATAAAGGGTTACTTGAACCACTTATAGAATTTACCCCTCTAATATTAATATCGATAGCACTACCCGGTTCACCAGAACCAGTAGTTACATTTACACCTGCAATTTTACCCTGTAATAATTGACCCGGTGAATTTGAAATACCTTTGTTAAAATCTTCGGTTCCTATCACTTTTACAGCACCTGTTAAATCTTTAGATTTTACACCGCCATAACCGATTACCACAACTTCATCTAGTTGTGCTGCATCTTCCATTAAGGATATAGACAAGTTAGGTTGACCCGTGTAAGCAACCTCGACCGAAGTATAACCTAAATAGGAAAAACTTAAAATGTCCCCATTTTCTAGTGAAATACTAAAATTGCCATCAAAATCGGTTACGGTACCATTAGATGTTCCTTTTACTACCACAGTTGCCCCTGGAATTGGCAAACCTTGGTCATCTACCACCATACCTGTAACGCTCGTCTGCGCCCAAAGTACTGATGACATGCCCATTAAAAGGAATACCATTAATGATTTTAGTTTTTTCATTTTTTATAATGTTTAGTTAATTGGTCACTAATGTATTGTTAAGACCTTGTTAAGGGATGGACATATTCATCTAAAATATGGACGTAGTCAAAAAAATCATTATTCCGACATTGATAATTTCACAAAATACTAGTAAAATAATTACATTATTCACATAGTCCGTAGAGCCGAAATTTCATATTTTTATTTTTCTTAGTATCACCTAATTTTTTGACAAGAACACGTAATCCATACTTTTTATCAATATATCCATATCATTTTATCGTATATCTAGTATTTTACTCAATCTTTTGAAACCAATAAATCAATAATGAAAAATTACTTATTAAACAGCAGATTATTACTAATTGCAGCACTGACCTTAATCTTTAGCTGTACTGAAAACCCAAAAGACAACACGCCATGGGTTAATCTTTTTGATGGCGAAACCTTAAATGGATGGCATAAGCTTGGGGGTATTGCAAATTATACCGTTAAGGACGGTGCAATTGTTGGCGCTACCGTCCATAATACTCCAAATACATTTTTAACTACCAATAAAATGTATGGCGATTTCATATTAGAATTAGATTACAAGGTAGACTCTACCATGAATTCTGGTATTCAAATTCGAAGTAATAGCATACCGTCTTATTTAAACGGTAGAGTACATGGTTACCAAGTAGAAATTGACCCCTCTAAAAGAGCATGGAGCGGTGGTATTTATGATGAAGGCAGACGTGGTTGGTTAAACCCTTTGACCGATAACCCTGCGGCACAAAAGGCCTTTAAACAAAATGATTGGAACCATTACCGAATAGAAGCTATTGGCGATACCATTAAAACATGGGTAAACAATGTACCTGCAGCATATTTAATAGATGAAATGACCGCTAAAGGCTTTATAAGTTTACAGGTACATGGAATTAATAACAAACAAAAAGAAGGAACGGAAATTCTTTGGAAAAATATAAAAATTGTTACTGAAAATGTTTCTGAATATTCTAGAACTTCTCCATTGACTCCTATTTCAACTAAAAATCAGTTAACGATAAATGAGCAGAATAATGGTTGGGAATTACTTTGGGACGGAGAAACTACAAACGGCTGGAAAGGAGCTAAATTAGAAGAATTTCCAGATAAAGGGTGGAAAATTGAAAATGGCGTATTAAGTGTGCTTTCTTCTGGTGGTGCAGAATCTGCTGCCGGTGGTGACATAGTAACCAAAAAGCTTTACGGAGATTTTGAACTAAAGGTCGATTTTAAACTTACACCTGGTGCCAATAGTGGTATAAAATATTATGTTGACACGGAAATAAATAAAGGTGCCGGCTCATCTATAGGTCTTGAATACCAAATTTTAGATGATAACCTACATCCAGATGCAAAATTAGGGAACCATAAGGGCAGCAGAACCGTAAGTTCATTATACGACCTAATTGAAGCCGATGTAAACAAACCTATTAAACCAATTGGAGAGTGGAATTCTGCATACATTATCTCTAAAGACAACCATGTTGAGCATTGGTTAAACGGTACCAAGGTTTTAGAGTATGAAAGAAAAAGTGATGCCTATAGAAAATTGGTTTCTGAAAGCAAGTATGCTAAATGGCCAAATTTTGGAGAACTTGATAAGGGTCAGATCCTTCTACAGGATCATGGTGACCTGGTTTCGTTCAAAAATGTAAAAATACGTCCAATCGGTAATACAAAAGAATAATAGACATGAGTTCAAATAGAAGAAATTTTATAAAGAAAACTGCAATCGGTGCAGTTGGTGTTACATTAGGTTCTACTACGGCAAATGCCATGACCGCCAAAAGTTATTCTAAAATTATTGGCGCAAACGATAGAATTCATGTAGCAATACAAGGTTTAGGAAGAAGATACGGAGCCTACATACCTGCTATTTCGCACAAAAAAAATAATGTAGAGCTTACTTATTTATGTGATGTGATGAAAAGTCAGCGAGATAACGCAGCGAAGTCCATTTCATCAAAAATCAATTATAAAGTTAAATTAGAAAATGATATTCGTAAAATTATAGATGACAAGAAGGTAGATGCCATATATATGGCTACCCCCGATCATTGGCATGCACCGGGTGCCTGTATGGCAATGCAAGCAGGCAAGCATGTTTACTTAGAAAAACCTTGTAGCCATAATCCACGTGAAGGCGAATTACTAGTTGCTTATCAAAAAAAATTCAATAAAGTGGTTCAGATGGGAAACCAACAACGATCAGCAACAGAATCACAAGAAATAATAAAAGAAATTCACAACGGTGTTATTGGCGATGTATATAAAGCTACTGCCTTTTATGTGAGTGCTAGAGGTCGTGTGCCCAAACAAATTAAAGCGACCCCACCCCAAGGTTTAGACTGGGATCTTTTTCAAGGACCGGCTCCACGTAGAGCGTACACTGATAATACGTGGGATTATAACTGGCATTGGTACGGATGGGATTATGGTACGGCCGAAATGGGCAATAATGCTACCCATGAACTAGATATTGCTCGTTGGGCTTTAGGTGTTACTTATCCTGAACATGTATCCGTAGATGCTGGCAAATATCATTTTAAAGATGATGGTTGGGAAATGTACGATACCATGGAGGCAACTTTTAAATTCGCCGGAAACAAAACTATAAAATGGGATGGTAACAGTAGAGCTGGCTATCATAAATTTGGACATAAATACGGTAGAGGCACCATAGTTTCAGGCTCTGAAGGTACCGCATATATTGACCGTGATGGATACAAATTGTTTGACCAAAAAGGTAATATCATTAAAGAAAACCTTTCTTCTGGAAAAGAGGCAGGCACAGCACTTGGTGGCGGTGGCGATATGTCTACATTGCACAGTATAAACTTTTTCGATGCAATAAGAGGTAAAGCCGAATTAACATCACCAATAGATGAGGGCGCAATTAGCCAAATATTAACCCATTACGGCAATATAGCCTATAGAATAGATGATTCTTTTGAAATTGATGAAAATACAGGTCGTATATTCAATAGAGAAGCTATGAAATTATGGTCAAGGTCATATGAGCCGGGTTGGGAAATTAAAGACGTTTAATTGAACTACTTTATCTTAAAAATTAAAAAATAATGGAACAAACGTGGCGATGGTACGGACCAAATGATCCAGTATCATTATCAGATATTAAACAAGCAGGTGCCACCGGTGTTGTTAGCGCTTTGCACCACATACCCAATGGCGTTATTTGGTCAGTAAATGAAATTATGGAACGTAAAAATATTATAGAAGCAGCTGGCTTAAAATGGTCGGTTGTAGAGAGCGTTCCTATTCACGAACAGATCAAAACACAAAAAGGCAATTATAAAACCTACTATGAGAATTACAAACAAACACTTGTTAATTTAGGGGAATGTGGTATAGATACGGTTTGCTATAACTTTATGCCGGTACTGGATTGGACAAGAACAAATTTAGATTATGAAGTAGAAGACGGTTCAACCGCACTTCGTTTTGAAGCTGATGCATTTGCTGCTTTTGAACTGTATTTATTGAAAAGACCTGGAGCAGAAAGCACATATTCAGATGCTCAGAAATCTGCTGCAAAGGTATATTTTGGTCAACTTTCCGAAGTAGAAAAGAAGAAGTTAATAAGCAATATCATTGCCGGTTTACCAGGTGCTGAAGAAGGCTATTCCCTAGAAGAATTCAATACTATTCTAGCAACCTATGATGCAATTGGGACAAAAGAATTAAAAGCCCATCTATTTGAATTTTTATCGCAGATAATTCCCGTAGCGGAAAAGGCAGGTATACGGATGTGCATACATCCAGATGACCCGCCATTCCCTATTTTAGGATTACCACGCGTTGTAAGTACAGAGCAAGATATTATGGATTTGTATAAGGCTGTTGATAGCCCAAATAACGGATTAACATTTTGCACAGGTTCATTCGGTGTCAGACCTGATAATGATTTACCGGGAATGGTAGAACGCTTAGGAGATCGCATCCATTTTATTCACCTTCGTAGTACGCAACGTGATGCTAAAGGTAATTTTCACGAAGCCAACCATTTAGAAGGAGATGTAGATATGTTTTCAGTGATGACAGCATTGATCAAAGAGCAGAAAAAAAGGAAAGCTAACGGAAGAAAAGACACCAGAATGCCTTTACGACCAGATCATGGACATAAAATGTTAGATGACCTAAGAAAGGAAACCAATCCTGGATATTCTGGTATTGGAAGGTTACGAGGTTTAGCCGAATTAAGAGGATTGGAAGTAGGGATTAGAAAAAGCTTGAATTAGCATTACCTCCTATTATTTATCCAAAGCTTGTAATTCAGGCTCTGTAAACTCCATTCCGGTTGATGACTTTACACTTCTCAACTCATTGATACGTTTTTTACTCAACCCTTTAGGGTGGTCAGAAAAAGCATTGGTTACGTAAGATATAATATTGGCAATGTCCGTATCACTTATAGATTCATTTCTAATAAGTCCCGGCATTGCCAAATTTATAGTATATTTTTTGCCATTTACATGAACGGGTCCTTCAAGGCCATGTAAAATAATCAATGCTAAACGTTCTGTATTTTTCACATGCTCAGACCCCATTAATGGAGGTGCCAACCCCTCTATTCCTTTACCATCCGCCCCATGACATGAAGCACAGATTTGAAAAAACATTTTAGCTCCACTAGTACGTGTATCTTCATTAATTTTATCACGTGTAAAAATGGGATTCATTTTGTCTGCTCTCTTGTTAGTTATACTATTAGCCAACATATAATTAAAAGGAGTGTCTCTTACGTCATTCATGATAGCTTCATTATTATAAATAAGAGAATCGATCTGTCCCAATCCACTAACTATAGCTTCATTAACAGTAGCATTGGTTTTTCTACGTGATAAAATCTCCATCATGATCGGCATAAACCGTTTTTCATCCAGTTCTATCCAATTACCCATTAAATTTCCTAAGTAAACATCAAGACCTAAATCATTTCTGTTTAGAATATCAATAAAAATGTTATTTGCCTTTTTAATATTTTTATCAGCTATAAATTTTCTAGAAAGCACAAGTGCATGAGAAGACACCTTGCTTCCACTCTTTTCAATTACATTGGTAAGAAAATCGAAAGACAGTGCATTCCACCCTTCCAACACGTATAACGCGTGTATTTGACTAAAAGGGTTTTCTGTAAATAATGCAAGTTCTTTCACCTGACCCATGACATCTTTAAACTCTTTAAAAATTAAAAAATGTTGAGCCCGATCGCGAACCCATCCATTTTCATCAGATAACAAAGACACAAGTTGACTTCCATTTAACTCATTAAAATTAGGCGTAGGCGCTACTGCTGTATGGTCATGAGAAACTTTTAAAATCCTTCCAAAACTTACAATAGTATCTAGTTCCTTAGCTTTCGCATTGTCTCTTAGATACGGACTCATGTACGCATGATGACCAATCATACCTCTGTGCATATCAACAATATACATATTTCCTCCAGGACCGTTTTTTAAACTAACAGGCCTAAAGCCTTCGTCTGTTGAGGTTATGAACTCTTTTTCTTGCCAAGCTTGTTTAGCTTTGATAGAATCTCCCGTAAAAGTCAAAAGAGCACGTTTTACCAAATTACCCTCAGGAATGCAAACAAACACATTCTCCTCATATGACGCTGTAAACGCCCCCCCACGGTATACCAAAGGACCGCACGCGGCCGTTGCATTAACCAAAATACTATCTGAATTTAAAACTCCTTTTGCGTACCCTCTATTTACCGATCCCGCAAAAACCGGGTATACCCTTTGATCATTGGTAAGCAGTTTATTTACACTAGATTTTGGAGTAAAAAATTTGTTATCTATCAAGGTATTTGGTAAGACATAATCTCCCAGTAAAATTCTTGAATTATCGTTGTAATATAGTCTACCGAAATTATCATGAGTAATGCCCCATTGCCCCCTAAAAGTTGTTGGTTCCTTTTTCCAAATTCCGTTTTGTCTTCTATATCTAAAATTAGATTTTGCATTGTAGATCCAATTATCAATATTTAACTCCAATCCGTTTGGTTGATGTTCAGGATTTCCTTCTACAGCATATATAGAATCTACCATAACCTTATTCACCGGTTTGTCATCTTCTATATCAACAAACCACAAATAAGGAGGCTCCGCATATAACAGGCCACCATAAACATGAGCCAGTGCCCTTGGCATGACCAAACTATCAATAAAAACTTTAGAATGGTCTAAAGTTCCGTCTTCATCTAAATCTTCAAGAATTAAAATACTACCAGAAGCGTCTTCTTCTCCAGACCCCTGTAAGTCATTCATGTAACCTGGCATTTGAGCTACCCAGATTCTTCCTTCAGAATCAAAATCTATTGACACGGGAGCTTTTAACAAGGGCTCAGCGGCTAAAACTTCTAAATTGAAACCATCTTCAATGGTATAAGGTTCTAAAGAAACTTCAGTCTCCTTATAATTATTTTTACAAGAAATTAATACACTAAAGGAAATAAGAAATATAAATAGATAAAATCGCATGAAAATAAATTATATGATAGGAGGATTTATAATTTAAATAGAACAAATTTAATGGCAGGATTAATTCATAGTATTGAAATCCAAGTATTAAATATACTATATAAATTTAGGTAATCGATTACATAAAATAAACAAAACAGCTAAAATATTATATAACCAACCCTTTTTGAAATAAAAAATTTGTCTATGACTATACCCCTGAAAAAGATGTAAAACCACCATCAACATCAAAAACACTTCCTGTAACAAAACTAGAAGCATCACTAAGAAGGTAATGGATCATACCGTTTAATTCAGATGCATCACCAAACCTTCCCATAGGTGTATTTTTTATAATACTGTTTCCTCTTTCTGTAAACGAACCATCTTCATTTGTAAGTAAGCGTTTATTTTGATTACCGATAAAAAACCCAGGAGCAACGGCGTTTACCCTAATCCTATCTCCATGTTTTGATGCCAATTCATTTGCCATCCACTTGGTAAAGATGTCCACTGCACTTTTAGCCATTGAATACCCTAGAACTCTAGATATTGTTTGTTTTGCAGCCATTGACGAGATATTTACAATAGAACCATAGCCTTGATCAACCATTAACCCACTCAAAACAACTGTAGGAATAACGGTACCGAATAAATTAATATCGACTACTTTTTTAGTATCTGCCATAGAAATATCCCTTACCGTCTGATCAGGTGTAAGGGTAGCCCCTGGTAAATTACCACCAGCTAAATTTACTAGTCCGTCTAGATGATTAAATTCTTTTTTAATAGCATTCTTTAAATTGGTAAGCTCACCTTCATCCATTACATCTACCTTAAAAATAAATGTGCTGTTAGGAGCAATAGAATTCAAGGTTTTCTGTTTATCCTTTAATTTATCTTCAGACCTTCCCAACAAAAGTACTTTAGCTCCATTCTCCACTAGATATTGGGCAATAGACCCACCTAAGGTTCCTGTTCCCCCAGAAAGGGCAAAATTCTTATCTTTCAAGGACAATAATTCGTTCATTTTTGTTTGATTTTTTTAAAAAAGGAATAAAATAAGTCCTCAAAATTAAAAGACCAATTTTAACCTGATTGGTTTGTTCTGCCAAGTTAAGTGAATTCTTAAAAACCAGCTCTAATGTCCACGTTATTATTACAAATTCTCAAATATTTACTATTAAAAATAAAATCATAATTAAAGACATTTTCATTTTCACTAATAGACTTAACTCAACTTTATTTGAAGAAACCCTTATTATTTATATTTTAAATTAACGACTTTGATAAAAATACCAACTAATAAGCAAATTGCCAGAAAAGATAGATAGATTTCAAATTGCCCCCTTTAACTTTACCAGTACAATGATAGCACAGTGAAGAAGGCATTTCTATTTATGATTATTAGTACACTTTCATTTAGTTTAATGAATTCTGTTGTAAAATACTTAGATCATATTGCAACTTTTGAACTTGTATTCTTTAGAACTATTGGCTCCTTAATTTTAGGAACATCATATATTTTATTAAAGGGAATTCCCCTACTAGGAAACAACCGTAAGTTTATGATATTTAGGGCACTTACAGGTTTGATTGCAATGAGTTTGTTCTTTATGTCCTTAAAATATTTACCTATTGGTACTGCAGTATCATTACGATACCTAGCCCCTATCTATGCTGCCTTATTTGCTGTTTTATTGTTAAAAGAAAGATTAAAGCCTATTCAATGGTTTCTATTTTTATTTGCCTTTGCCGGTGTTATCGTGTTAAAAGGCTTTGATAAGGACATAAGTTCTACCGGTCTTTTTCTCGTATTGGCCGCTTCCGTTTTCAGCGGATTGGTATATGTCCTAATTAGAAAAATAGGAAATGGTGATCACCCGCTAGTCATTGTAAATTATTTTATGTTCACAGGTACTGTTATAGGAGGAGTTTTAAGCATTAATAATTGGGTTGCCCCAAAAGGTAAAGATTGGTTATTATTATCTAGCTTGGGAATTTTCGGCTTTTTTGGTCAAGTGTTCATGACCAAAGCTTTTCAGATCGCCAAGACTAATTTGGTGGCTCCCTTAAAATATATTGAGGTTATATTTACCTTATTGGTAGGTGTTTTTTGGTTTGCAGATGTATACTCTCTTTGGAGTCTATTGGGAATAATAATGATTATAACTGCCTTAATTACCAACGTAATAATTGGTAATAAGTAGATAACCCTTAGATGAGCTTACCTGGCATTGAATTGAAAACATAATTAATATTTCTACATAGTCGCAACCACTTTTAAATATCGATTATCGAGTAAAATCTTTATTTACTCAACAAAAAAGAAGCTGCCAATTACAATGAATTGACAGCCTATAGTTATGGTCAGAAATTTCAATTATTTACGAGGCGTATCATGCTCTGCCAAGCTATTGTTAGCATCTTTCAATGCATTAACAATTACCGTATTAACTTCTCCTTCAATTTCTTCAGCATTATTAAAGTAATAAATAGCAGAAAAAAGCAAAGCGAAAGCAATTAAAAGGTTCGCTATCATTTTAGAATCAAAAAATATCTCTTGGTTATCCATCGCTCTCCATTTAATTATGCTATGAATATAGAACTTCCTACATTAATTAACAAATTTTTAAGAAATAGATTTCGATTGCAAAACACTACAAGTTATTCGGTTAATAAAAATTGAACTATTAGCATTTATTATTTTTAACTTATAATTAACTGATTTGCATTTGGTTAACATGCAATCGCATTAAAATTTATATGGATAACAACAAGCAATCCCTTTAGTTCACTTTAATTTTGAGGTATAGAAATAATTCTTTTTAATATATAAAATCAGAACAAATGAAAATTTTAAAATCAATAACATTCGCAACGCTATTATTTTTAGCTGTTGGCGTACATGCACAGAATAGTAAAGACAAGAAAGTCATAAAGGATGCGGATAAAGCGAAAGAAAAGTTAAAGACTATGGAAGTTGGTCTAGGCCATTTTTTCAATAATTCTGCAGGATATGTAATCTTTCCAAACGTAGGTAAAGGTGGCTTTATCATAGGTGGTGCATCAGGAAATGGCGTAGTTTATGAAAATGGAACAAAAGTAGGTATGGCAGACTTAAAAAAATTAAGTGTAGGCCTACAAGCAGGTGGACAAGCAATTACGGAAGTTATATTTTTTGAAACTCCGGATGATTTAGCCGAGTTTAAAGATGGGGATTTTGAGTTTTCAGCTGAAGCTTCAGCTGTTGCATTAAAATCTGGGATTTCAGTAAATGCTAAATATAGAGATGGTGTTGCTGTTTTTGCATTACCTAAAGCAGGATTAATGGCAGATGCATCTGTTGGCGGACAAAAATTTGATTACAAGCCAATGATGAAATAATTTATCTTCACATGACATAAAAAAATGCCACCCAATTGGGTGGCATTTTTATGTTTCTTATTTACCCATTAGCCGTAAATCCAGGGTAACACGTCATTCCACCATCTACGAAAATGGTAGTGCCATTTATATATTCAGATTCATCTGATGCTAACCAACTTGCTACACTACCAATATCATCTGGCACACCTATTTGCTTATATGGAATAAGTTTTAACATACCTTCCCTCCCCTCTTGGGTACTCCAGACATCTTTATTGATATCCGTTTTTATGGCACCCGGTGCAATGGAATTACATCTAACTTTTTCAGGACCATATTCTTGACAAATAGTTTGCATTAACATGACCAAACCGCCTTTTGATGCGGCATAATTTGCATGACCTGCCCAAGGAATTACTTCATGAACCGAGCTCATATGAATGATTTTTCCTAGTGATTTAGATACTTCAGGTCGCATTCCTCTTCTTTTAAATTCTAAAATAGCTTCTTTGGCACAAAGAAATTGACCGGTTAAATTTACATCTATTACGCGCTGCCAATCTTTCAAAGGCATTTTATGAAGTGGATGATCTAACTGCATACCAGCATTTGCTACACAGATATCTACAGTTCCAAACTCGGCAATGGTTTGCTTGAACATACGTTGAACTTCATTTTCCTTGCTAACATCGCATTTTACAACCATTGCATGACCACAGTCAGAATTTTCATTGATCCAGTGTGCCACTTCTTCTGCCTCTTCTTTACTACTGTGATAATTAACTACAATATTAGCGCCTTCCATACCCATTGCTTTTGCCACAGCTTCACCTATGCCATCGCTAGAACCGGTAACAATACACGTTTGGTTTTCTAATCTTTTGTTTGGTTTTTGCATAATGTTTTTTTTAATGAACTAATATATTCTAAACTTACGGTTTTAATTATCCCAAAAACCTAGATTAATAACACACCATTTCTACATAAAAATTACAGTTTAAAAGTGAAAGAATTGTTTTAAAATGAAAAGGTTGGTTTCATTTAAAGAGTAGCATCCTACGAAACATAAAGACCAATACACCTGCCTCATCTCAACTATTAAATTGCTATTTTTATTCCCACGTTGGCAAAGCTTAAATTATAAATTTTATCTCCATTGTTCTTTTTTCCAGAAAACGTCAACATTCTTTTTGCACAATATCATTTAATATAGTACTTACAAACTACCATTAATTTGAAATACCTAGGTAGCAACTAGCTTCACTTTTCATCAACTATTCCTTTTCGAAACCAAAAATGAAAGAAAAAATATAGATATACAATTTCATTTAATGATGATCCATACATACATTCATCGCATTTATTACCACTAAATAATATACTATAGCTATTAAACAATACCGATAAGTTACATCATATTAAACCTATAAAAATCATTTACATCTCCACTTTAAACAAAGTCGTTATTAAACTAAAAAGCATTTTCTAGGTAGAACCTAATCTATGGCTCCGTATTCATGATTCAATTACCAATACAAGCTAACACCATATGCTATATCAACATATAATTTCATGTTACTTCTAAAACATTTCATGGTCAATTAATTTGAGAACGTTCTTTAGATTTACATAATACTCATGACACCATTTGTAACCTACTACTGGCTATAAAATGTACATGCTGTTTAACAAAACAGGCTAATAATCGATAAAATGACAAAAAAATCACCCTTTTATGTAAAAATAAAATTGATTTTTTTTCAAAATAAATAATTACTGCATCACTCCAATTTTTATATCGTAAATCGGCTATTTAAAATATAGCCATAAAATTACATCGCTCTGTATTTATCACCTATTCCCGTAATTTCCTTTCGCTTAAAATAACACGATTTCAGTTTAAAAAAAAGCTATTCTTTCTACACTAATTTATTTATTAACAGCCTACTATATCTACAAAACAAAGTGTGTTTTATGCATTTAATGATTTAATTTTCAGTGAAACTTACTACATTAGGAACGCAAATAGTTGACCATGACTTTGAATAATTATCGCAAAGAAGATAAAGTTCTACTTTCTATAGAATGTATTATATACGGTTTTTATCAAGACGAATTAAAAATATTACTCATTCAAAGAGAATTTGGTTCCACTAAGGACAGGTGGTCGTTAATAGGTGATTTTCTTAAAAATGAAGAAGAATTGAATAATGCAGCTTCTAGAATTGTAAATCAATTAACAGGCTTAAATAATATGTATATGGAACAGGTTCACTCCTATTCTAAACCGGATCATATCCTAGAAGAAAAAATTATATCAGTTTCATACATTGCACTGATAAATATAGAAAATTACTGTAAAAATATTTTAAAAGAAAATCCAATTAAATGGTTTGCTATTAAAGATATCCCAAGTTTAGTTTTTGATCACAATAAGATGATAAAAGATTCGCTTGCCTTATTACGCAATAGAATATCCAATAGACCTATAGCATTTGAGCTTTTACCCGAAAAATTTACCATGCGTCAACTACAAAAAATATACGAGGTAATTTTAGGTACTGAATTAGATAAGAGAAATTTCATCAACAAATTCAATTCTTTAGATCTCTTAAATAAGCTGAATGAAAAAGATATGACCTCTTCAAAAAAAGGTGCTTTTCTTTTTGAGTTTGATGAAGTTAAATACTTAAGAAAAGTAGCAGAAGGCTTTTGTTTTAAAGTATAATAGCCAATAGCTTTTAAAGCTACTTTCTATTACCATTTATGCGTCAATAATCGTAAATTCGTTGTACACTTTTCTATGAGCAAGAAAGCCACTATTTACGATATTGCAAAAGAGCTGAAAATAACTGCAGCTACTGTTTCCAGAGCTTTAAACAACAATCCAAAAATTAGCGAGAAAACCCGCGAGCTCGTTCTTGCCACCGCAACAAGATTAAACTACAAACAAAACAGGCTTGCTGTAGCACTTAAAAGCGGTAAAAGCAATAATGTAGGTGTAATTGTACCTTTTATAAACAAAAACTTTTTTGCCTCTGTAATACGTGGTATTGAGGATGAACTTTACCCTAAAGGGTTTCATGTAATCATCTCTCAAACCCATGAGGACAAAGAACGAGAAAAGAAAATCATTCAAAACTTAATAAACGCCCAGGTAGATGGTATATTACTATCCACTTCTTTCACTAATATCAATAAAGATGAGTTACGTTTCGAATTAAAAAAACCTTCCCTGTTTGTGTTTTTTGATAGAACTCTGAATTTTAAGGATATAAGTTCAGTTACTATTGATGATTACCAAGGTGCATTTGATGCAACAGAGCATTTAATACAACAAGGGTGTAAAAGAATTGCCCATTTTGATGTTGATCAGAACATTGAACTTTATAAAAATAGATTTAAAGGGTATAAAGATGCCTTGAAAAAACATAACGTTAAGTTTAAAGGGGAATATGTTATATCAATTAAAAGTAATATGGAAGCTGGTAAAGAAGCTGCAGAAAAACTTATGAAACTACCCGTACCACCTGATGCCATATTCTCCTCTACGGACAACGGTTTATTAGGTGCTGTTAAATATTTACAAAGTCAATCTGTTCTTATACCCGAAACGTTTTGTGTTGTAGGATTTAGTAATGAACCTTTTACAAAGTTTTTGGAACCCTCTATAAGTTCTGTAGACCAATCACCTTTAGAGATGGGAAAAATGGCCGCCAAAGTATTGTTGGAGCAAATTGAAAAGAACCCTGTTGTAAATAGTAAGAACGATGTTATTCTTCCTGCAAAATTAATTGTAAGAAAATCGTCATGCAAAACCAAAAAGAATTAAATAAACACTTTGGCTATAATGAGACCCCTCGCTTCCAAGGTATAAAATCATCTTGACCTAAAATATCGGCTTTAGCTTCAACTTTTCCACTAGCTACTTGAATAATATATTCCAATATCTCTTCTCCCATTTCCTGTATGGTTTTTTCGCCTTTAATAATCCCTCCACTATCTATATCGATAATATCTTGCATTCGCTCTTTCAATATCGTATTTGATGAAACTTTTAATACAGGTGCTATTGGATTTCCGGTTGGTGTACCTAAGCCTGTTGTAAAAACTACTACAGTAGCTCCTGAACCTACCATACCAGTAGTACTTTCAACATCATTACCTGGTGTACAAAGAAGGTTCAATCCTGGTTTGGTTACATATTCACCATAATCCAAAACAGCTTGAATTGGAGAAGTCCCTCCTTTTTTAGCCGCACCTGCAGATTTCATAGCATCGGTAATTAAGCCGTCTTTGATATTCCCTGGCGACGGATTCATATCAAAACCAGAACCCACGGCAATAGCAGATTTTTCATAATCTCTCATTAAATCTATAAATCTTTCCGCATCAGACATATTGACACATCTATTGACCAGTTCTTGCTCTACACCACATAATTCCGGAAACTCCGATAGAATTGGAGAACCACCAACGGCAGCTAAGATATCTGAAACATAACCTAAGGCCGGATTTGCAGATATACCAGAAAAACCATCAGACCCACCACATTCCAATCCTAATTTTAAGTTTGAAATAGAAGCAGGCTTACGTTCAATAGTATTCGCTTTTTTTATACCAGCAAACGATTCTTTTATTATTATATTCAGCATATCATCGTGTGATCCCATTTGTTGCTGCTCATAAATCAGAACCGGTTTATTTAACAGAGGGTCAATTGTATTCAAAGCCTCTTTGAACAAATTTATTTCCAAATTCTGACACCCCAAACTTAATACTGTTGCTCCAGCTACATTGGGGTTCTTAACATACCCTGCCAATAATTTTGCTAAAACTTGCGCGTCTTGTCTTATACCACCACAACCACCTTGGTGTGTAATGAACTTTACATCAATATTATCAAAAGTTCTATTTTTGTCTACATCAACTACATCGCTAAAATCCGTATCTTTTTCTTCAATCAAATTTCGTAGCAATTGACGTTGATTGCGTTGTTTACCCAAAGAAAGCTCTTTTTCAAAAACATCTTTTAGTATTTCAATATTTCTATTTTCGCAAAAAACTAATGGAAAAAACAACCATACATTTTTTGTACCAACCTGTCCGTCAGACCTATGATAACCCATAAAGGTCCTATCTTTCCAGTTGGTTATATTAGGTGCATTCCATAATATCGTATTGGTTTTCCCTTCTACCAAATCACTTTGGTGTTTTACATTTTCAGTGGTCAACAAATCACCTCTTTTAATAGAAAACATTGCCTTACCTACAAGTACACCATACATATAAATTAAATCATTAACATGAAAATCAATATATGCTATTTTATGTTTTGCCTTGGTATCAGATAAAATTAATATTTCTTCCCCTTCATATTCTACCCGGTCTCCTTCTTTTAGATCTACCAATGCAATAGCAACATTGTCCTCTGCTTGCACTTTAATTAACTTTTTCTGCATACTTGTATATTATAAAACTTTCAATCTTTTAACACTTTTCTGAACGCTGAATTCCTCAATTAACCCTAATGAGGCGGCAATTGTCTTAGTTACCTTTTCTATCACATTTAAATCTAGTTGCCAGAATTCAACTATACCTAAAACAACTTTAGCTACTGTCATAAAATCTGATGTTTGTTAAATTTTAGATATTTCTATCAAGGTATTTTCATCATCATTTACAGACCTTCTCTCTATATATAGATCATTTGCTATACCCTTAGCAAGTAGCGGATATAAATCCATCTAATCATTCTGCATAAACATCAAACCTTTGTCTATAGGCTTCACCACTGCTATACCTACATTAGAATCAATTTCCTTCTGTAGTGCCTTAATGGCAAAATCAACAAAAGTTCTGAAAAAAATTACCTTCTCCAAACTAGACTATTTTGATAGGCAAGGTAGTAGAGACTACGATACTGTTCCTATTTAACTATGTCATATTTTAAAATATATTGAAACCCATAGTAGGTAGTCTATGAAATATTGAGAAAATAATTTTAAGCTTCTTAGATAAGATTCAAAAAAAATATTTCACCATAATAAAAATACAACTGGATGCACCAACTACATATTAAAGATCAAACAAGCTAGGTAACCACAGGCTTAATTGCGGAATGTAAGTCACCAAGAATAGTGCAATTATCATTGCTATAAATAACGGCAACAACGGTTTAAACACCTTTTCTATGGTTGTTTTAGCAACGCCTACACCAACAAACAATACCGATCCTACGGGTGGCGTACACAGACCAATACAAAGATTCAATACCATGATAATTCCAAAATGAACAGGATCAAGTCCTAATTTAGTGACCACTGGCAAGAATATTGGGGTGAAAATTAGCACTGCAGGTGTCATATCCATAAAAATACCTACAAACAATAAAAGTAAATTAATAATCAAAAGAATGATAATCTTATTATCACTTAAACTTAAAAGCCCCGAGCTTATATCTTGCGGAATATTCTCATAAGATAATGCCCACGACATACACATAGAAGACCCTATCAATAACATTACAATTGCTGTAGTGGCAGACGAATCTAACAATATCTGAGGTAACTTGGGTAAGGAAATTTCTTTATATATAAAGCCAAGAACCAAACTATACAATACCGCAATGGCCGATGCCTCTGTAGCCGTAAAAATTCCTGTTACAATACCCCCAATAACCACTACCAACATAAAAAGACTAGGTAGTGCATCTATAAATGTTTTACCTACTTGTTTTAAACTACTACGCTTACCTACATTATATTTCTTTTTTTTAGCCCAAAAAGCCGCTACGATCATAAGAAATAGTCCTGTCATAATTCCGGGAATATATCCTGCCAAGAACAAGGCTGCAATAGAAGCACCTCCACTAGCCAAAGAGTAGACAATTAAAACATTACTAGGTGGTATTATTAAACCTGTAGTTGCAGAAGTGATATTGACCGCTGCACCAAATTCTTTAGAATACCCTTCTTTTTCCATTTCAGGTCCCAAAATACTTCCCATGGCAGATGCAGATGCCATAGCAGATCCTGCAATGGCGCCCATCAACATAGCAGCTATTACATTTATCAATGCCAAACCGCCAGGAAAAGAACCTACCAAGGTTTTGGCAAATGCAATGAGTCTATGGGCTATACCACCTTTATTCATGAGTTCACCAGACAATACAAAAAATGGAATTGCCAATAAGGCAAAACTATCTAGTCCGGTTGCCATTCGCTGAGATACTGTAGTAAATGCTGGCATTGCAGGTATACTGACCAACATGGTCAGTAAAGATGAAATTGCTATACTCCAAGCTACTGGTGTGCCTATAGACAATAAGCATATGAAGCTTATTACTAAAACAAGAATAGGTAAATGCTCCATCATGAGTTCATATTTTTTAAGTCAGATATTTTGTAATACATAATTAACAAGCCGCTAATAGGAATGATAAGATATACGATTGCCAAGGGTAACTGTAGAGCTGGTGATTGTTGCCCCAACACATACGAGATATACACTAACCTTGACCCGCCAATTACAAATGCGAAAAAGACAAAAAGGATAATTAATAAAGTAACAATGACCTTTAATTTTTTCTGAGTTTTTTCATTTTGCCTAAGTGGTAAAATATCAATGGCGACATGAAGATTACGACCCGAAACATAAGCTGCCCCTAGAACTCCTATCCAAATCATTAGATAGCGAGCAAGCTCATCTGTAAATGAACTAGGGTTGCCGGTAACGAATCTTGTAAAAACTTGCCAAAGTACATTTATGACCATGACAGACATGATAAGTACCAATGTCTTGCCTAAGATGGAATCTATTTTATTGCGCATAGTAAACTAGTTGGTTTCTTGGATTTGTTTGATTAGCGGGTATATTTCTGGATCACTCTTATAACCCTCAAAAATACCTTTCACCTTTTCTGCAAAAAGCGATTTATCTGGTCGTATAACTTCCACACCCGCTTTTTGAACTTCGCGTAAAGCTTCCGCCTCTGCTTCTGCCCAAAGTATACGTTGATATTTTACAGATTCTTTTACCGATTCATTCAACCACTTCTGCTCTTGTTCATTCAATTTATCATAAGCATATGTCCCTATCAATAAAACATCTGGTAATACGGTATGTTCATCTAAAGAATAATATTTACATACTTCATAATGTCTAGACAAGTAAAAACTTGGTGGATTATTTTCTGCCCCATCAACGACACCCTGTTGTAATGAGGTATATAATTCTCCCCATGATATAGGTGTAGGTGAACCTCCTAGAGCCTTTACCATATTTACAGCAGTGGCACTTTCCATTACACGTATTTTTTCACCGACTAGATCTTCTGGTTTTTCAATAGGTTTATTCATAGTATAAAAACTACGACTACCGGCATCATAATACCCTAAACCCTTTAACCAATACTTTTCCCCATCGTTCAATAACATTTCACCTATTGGTCCATCAAGCACGTTAAAGGAATGTTGACGATCCCTAAATAGAAAAGGGAGACCCAGAACTTTCATTTTAGGAGCAAAATTTTCCAAAACTCCCACTGAAACTTTGGTCATATCCAAACTACCTATTTGTAATAGTTCTAAACATTCTCTCTCAGTACCTAATTGTTGACTAGGATATATTTCAAGTTTTAATTTCCCTCCTGATCGTTGCAATAAATCTTCTCCCATTTTAACCATGGCTTTGTGCACAGAATGACTGACATCTAGACCATGCCCCAAACGTAATACCTTTGCTTCGGTCTGTATTTCACATCCCAAAAAGGCCATTACCAGAATAAAGAGCGATAGTATTTTTATACTTTTCATAGTATTGGATTAAACGGCTTTTAATTTCCGTAATTTTTTAAATGATCAACCTCACTCCTAATAATAGGAGAAATGCGTTTTAATTTATTCTAAAAACTGCCAGAAAAGGGCGGTCCAGCAATAATCAGAAAATTAAACCCTCAATGCGGGATTAAAATTTGAAATACTCTTTGGCATTATTATAACTGATATCCTGTATTATTTTACCCACCAATTCAAAGTCTTGGGGCAGTTCTCCTCTCTGCATTTCTTGTCCAAATAGGTTGCATACAATTCTTCTAAAATACTCATGTCTTGGGAATGAAAGAAATGATCTTGAATCTGTCAACATCCCTACAAAACAACTAATTAACCCCATATTAGACAATGCATTGAGCTGCCTAGTCATACCATCTTTTTGATCCATAAACCACCAGCCAGAACCAAACTGCATTTTGCCTTTTACCTTACCATCATTATAGTTACCGATCATGGTAGCTAAAACTTCGTTATCTGCCGGATTTAGATTGTATAAAATAGTTTTAGTAAGCTTATCTTTTGAATCCAAGGCATTTAAAAATCCTGATAGTGTTTTAGCCTGCGAATAATCCCCTATTGAATCCCAACCGGTATCAGGGCCCAGAATACGGTTCATTCTTGCATTATTATTACGTAATGCGCCTAAATGAAACTGCTGTATCCAACCACGAGAATGGTATTGCTCACACAAGAATAATAAGATAGCGGTTTGAAATTTTTCATCTTCCTCTAAAGTTAATTGCTTTCTTTCTGTACGTTTCTGAAAAATATTTTCAATCTCGGTATCTGTAAATGTTCTAAACGGAACATAGCTTAAACCATGATCAGACAAGGTACAACCGTTCTCTTCAAAGTAATCTAAACGTAGTACAAGTGCATCACACAACGATTTATATGAATTAATTGTAACCTTACTTACTACTGAGAGTTTTTTTACATACTCAAGATAAGATTCATTAGAAATTACAATAGCCTTATCCGGTCTAAAGGCAGTACTTACCTTTACATTGAAATTGCTATTTTTTAATTTAACATGATGATCTAAACTATCAATTGGATCTTCAGTAGTACAGATAACCTCTACGTTCATTTTTTTAACCAGACTTTGACAGCTATAATCAGGTGTTTGAAGCTTTGCTGTAGCATCATCGTAAATATCACTAGCGGTATTTTCATTCAATAACAAATCTATACCAAAATAACGTTGTAGTTCTAAGTGCGTCCAATGATATAATGGATTTCTTAAAGTATATGGTACAGCCTTGCCCCATTGAAGAAACTTCTCTTTATCCGGTGCGTTACCGGTTATATACTTTTCATCTATACCAAAAGTTCTCATTGCGCGCCATTTATAATGATCCCCGTCATTCCACACTTTGGTCAAGTTTTCAAACTGTCTATTATTTGCAATTTCATCTGGAGGCAGGTGACAATGATAATCTATGATAGGCATTTTTGATGCATAATCATGAAATAATCTTTGCGAGAATTCACTCTCTAAAAGAAAATTATCTGTAATGAATGTGCTATTATTTTTAATGGAATTACTCATTAATTTTTATTTGTAAGTTGATGCTTTATATTAATGATTTATACGATTCTATTCTAATCCCACCCCAATAAGTTTTAAAACTGGAGTTTATATTTTTAATATTCATTTTCCCTGGTTCGCTGATCCGATATTTAAGTCCGTATCAGCAAACTTTAAACTAATAAAGAAATGAAAAAATTTATGTAATCGATTGCACAAATATATCCTATTTTAGATATTCAGCAAGTAAATCGTTTAAAAAATATGATAAAATATAATTCTATAAACACTATTTATCTATTTATTAGCACAGGCCCTTATTATATTAAACTATCTGCATTTATTGAGGTAACATTAGGTTACTTTATTACTTCAGGTAATAGAATGTGACCAAATATCTTTTAAAATCAGAAAAAAGAGGTAAAATCACCTTAAATTCGTTAAATTGTTCATAAATACTATTATCTAATAGCCCCATAACTATATACAATTGCCAAAGAATTGCGTAATTTGAATATTATGTTAACTTTGAAAAAAAAGAAGCACATGGAGTTACTTGAAAAAGCTCAAGAATTTATAGGTCGAAAAATGAGTAATATGTCTACTAGTGATCGAGTAGAGGCATCGAGAGAAGCAAAAGCCCTTATTTTAAGCATTAATGAAATTTATAAGGAAACGAAAGATTCTAACTTAATGGATGTAATGAAAGAGGTTACAGCCAAAAAGAAAAAAATTGAAAAACGATTGAACGGAGTTCCTTTAGTATAAGCTTAATAATTTTACAGATTTACTGAAATTTCTTTTAAGAGTTTAATTGAAATAAAAAAATCCCTTGAACTAGTTCAAGGGATTTTTTTATTCAATACTGTTGCAAAATTCTAAACAATCTCCGCACTAAGTCCTGCCTGTAACAATTTAGAACACTGTGGCTTCAACTCTTCATATTCACCGGTCTTAACAGTACACTTACCTTTATAATGCACAATTAATGAACATTGCTCTGCCTGTTCAGGCGAATGTTCACAAACCAACATCAATGTATTTATAACATGATCAAAAGTATTGACTTCATCATTAAAAAGAACGATTTCATTTTGCTGAACCGTTTCTTCTTCTAAAAGTAATTCTTCGGAAATTTCTTCTCTTGTGCTCATTATACCCCAATTAATACCTTCTAATTTACATATTTTGCGGCAACCCAATTATTTCGTTCAAGATTTTTTTTGAACTTTAACGCTAAATCAGTGCATTTTTGTGAAATCATTTCTAAATCTTCCGCATAAAAACCACTTAACAACAAAACACCCCCTGTATTTAAAGATGCTGCATAGTTAGGTAAATCTGCCAATAAAATGTTTCTATTGATGTTTGCGATAATTAGATCATACTTCTTGCCCTCTAGTAATGCTACATCGCCTTCATATACAGAAATAAAATCCATACTATTACGCTCAACATTCTCTTTGGCATTTAAATAGCACCAATTGTCAATGTCTATTGCATCAATAATGGTGGCACCTCTCATGCCAGCTAGAATTGCTAAAACACCAGTACCGCTACCCATATCTAAAACAGTCTTTCCTTCTATATCTAACTGTAAAATATGTTGTAGCATCATATGTGTAGTTTCATGATGGCCTGTACCAAAACTCATTTTAGGCTCAATAACAATATCATACTTCACATCTATAGCCTCATGAAAAGGGGCTCTTATCATACACACATCATCAACGATAATTGGTTGAAAATTTTGCTCCCAAGTAGCATTCCAATTTTCTTGCTCAATTTCTTTAAAGTCGTAGGTAAATTTATATCTAGGATTATGCAAAATTGGCAGATCCTTTAACATACCCTCAGACCAATCAGTTTTTTGAATGTATGCCAAAACATCATCTTCATCTTCAACAAAACTTTCAAAACCGGCTTCACCCAATTCTGCAATGAGAAGGTCTGAAGCCGGATCTTTTGGTTCTACCGTAAAACGGTATTCAATATATACTGTATCGCTCATTATTAAATACTGTCCTTAAATAGCTTTTATGATAGCAATAAAATCATCTGCAACTAAAGAGGCACCACCGATCAAACCACCATCTACATCTGGTTTAGAGAAAATCTCTTCCGCATTGCCCGGCTTAACACTACCACCATAAAGAATAGTTACGTTATTTGCTATGGTATCATCAAATGCCTCAGAAATAGTTTTACGAATGAAAGCATGCATTTCTTGCGCTTGTTCAGGAGATGCAGTTTCACCTGTACCAATTGCCCATACAGGTTCATAGGCCAAGACAATATTAGACCAAGCAGACGGCTCTAAATTAAAGAGCACATTCTTCAATTGGCTTTCTACTAAATTAAAATGATTTCCAGATTTACGATCTTCCAATTCTTCACCAAAGCAAAACATAACACGAATTCCTTTGCTCAGAGCGGTAGCCACTTTCTTTGAAAGAATTTCATCATCTTCTCCAAAATAGGCTCTTCTTTCCGAGTGTCCAATAATTGCTGTATCAATACCAATATTTAACAACATATCTGCAGAAATTTCACCTGTAAAAGCTCCGCTCTCTGCATAATGCATGTTTTGAGCTATAACCTCAATTTTAGAACTTTCTAAAGCTTGTACCGCACTTGCCAAATTTACGTAGGTTGGTGCTACCATAATCTCTGCATTCGTATCTGGCAATTTTGCCGACAACTCCGCCAAAAGTGTTTCAGTCTCCGCCAAATTCTTATTCATCTTCCAGTTACCTGCTACTATTTTTGCTCTCATCTTATTGTATTTCTAATTATAATATTTCAGTTTAAAATCTTAATTGAAAATTAACGTTTCTAAGTCGTTATAATGGACCTTCTGCTTAACAGTACCTTTCTCTAAAACCAATACCCCTGGATTGGACCTTACAATGGTCTTTAATGTAGTTTCATCGGTAAAGTAAAAATCAAAATCTAAATCATACGCTTTGGTCAATGTATCTGTTTGATCAGGACCGGATGCCGACATTCCTATTACTTTGTACCCAGCTTTTAATGCTTTGTCAGTAATAGATTTAACATTCTGAAACTCTTCTAAGTTTGACTTTCTTAAATCATACGCGATTACCATGACCAATTTAGGCTCTTGCAATAAAGAGGCGGCAAAATCTTCCCCTTCTTGTTCTATGGTAAAATCATGTACAGGAGGCTCATAACCTGCCTGAATTTCTTCTGTTTCCACATCTATAAATTCCCCGTCTACCGTAGGGTAATCTCCTGTAGTAATATGAATTTCTTCGGTACCGTTTACGTTGAACTTCCATCTATATTCAAATATAGCTTTAGGGGCACCTTCTGGTGTATTCATACCCTCTTCTATATTCTTACCAATTTCATATGGTCTAAAATCAATGACAGGTAAATGGTTTAAAACATAATATACGTAACCTATACAAGCAAAAAACGACGCCGCTAAGACGGTCATTAATATTTTTGAATTTACCAATGGTGTAATGAATTTTCTACCGGCATAAATGATCAATATCAAAACTAACAATACCACATCTTTTGTAAAAGACTCCCACGGTGTTAGTTTTATGGCATCGCCAAAGCATCCACAATCCGTCACTTTATTAAAATAAGCAGAATAGAAGGTCAGGAACGTAAAGAATACGATCATCGCAATCAATGTCCATATGGTAATTTTTCGCTTATACCCAAGTATTAACATAATACCGACCATCACTTCTGCGATTACCACAAGTATGGAAATGGTTAATGCGAACGGAGTTAAGAAAGGGAGATCTAAAACACCTTGACTAAAATACTCTTCTAACTTAAAAGAAAAACCTACCGGATCGTTCAGTTTTATAAATCCGCTTATAATAAAAAGTACACCAACAAAAATTCTAACGACACCAACTAAATACTTCATGCTTACTATTGTTTTTCTAATTCTGAACCTAAATGTATCAACGCAAAAACCGCGTAATTGATCATATCTTGATAATTGGCATCTATACCCTCGCTTACCAAAGTTTTACCTTTATTATCCTCTATTTGTTTCACACGAAGTAATTTCTGCAAAATTAAATCTGTCAGGGAACTCACCCTCATATCTCGCCAAGCTTCACCATAATCATGGTTTTTGTTGAGCATAAGCTCTTTAGTTATTTTAATATGCTTCGCATATAGTTCAACAGCTTTTTCAGTAGTTAAATCTGGCTGATCTGCAACACCCAATTCTAGCTGAATTAAAGCCATTACGGAATAATTGATGATCCCAATAAACTCTGAGCGTTCACCTTCATCCACCTTGCGGACATCATTTTCCTGTAGACTTCGAATACGCTGGGCTTTTATAAAAATTTGGTCAGTTAACGACGGTAACCTTAATATGCGCCAAGCACTACCATAATCTGACATTTTTTTCTGGTACAGATTTAAACAAACCTGAATGACCTCATCGTATTCCTTTGCCGTATCTAGCATGTAATTCTATCTAATTTGTGTAAATTTCGCTTAAAAATATGTAACCATCAAGATAGATGGTTTAAACTTGAGAAATGCCACAATTTCCTGATAATAATTGATAATGACAATAAATTGCAACGGTAAACTTATAGCACTAGACAAACCTAAGGTTATGGGTATTTTAAATGTTACTCCAGATTCTTTTTTTGATGGTGGAAAATATAAAGACGAATTTAGTATTTTAGGTCAGGTTGAAAAAATGCTTCTTGAAGGTGCTACGTTTATTGATCTTGGTGCCTACAGTTCTAGACCTGGCGCTTTAGAAGTTGATGAAGAAACCGAATTAAAACGAATTTTACCCATTGTCAGTTTAATTCTAAAACATTTCCCAAACACCATAATTTCTATAGATACTTTTAGAAGTAGGGTTGCAAAAGAATGCATAGATAGTGGTGCTGCGATAATTAATGATATTTCTGCAGGATTACAAGATGATAAAATGCTAAGTATAGTTGCTAAATTAAATTTCCCTTACATTATGATGCATATGCGTGGAACACCAAAAAGTATGCAACAACAAACAGGTTATGAAGATATTTTAAAAGAAGTACTTTACTTCTTTTCTGAAAGATTGGCAGCAGCAAAAGCTTTAGGCATAAACGATATTATTATTGATCCAGGTTTTGGATTTGCAAAAAACTTGGAACAGAACTATGAACTGTTAAAGCAATTAGACCAAATGAAAAGTATTGAACACCCCTTACTAGCCGGTATTAGTAGAAAATCTATGATTTACAAAACATTAGACACTACTGCAGCACAAGCATTAAACGGCACTACGGCACTACATATGGTCTGTTTGCAAAAGGGAGCAAAAATAGTACGGGTTCATGATGTTAAGGAAGCTGTGGAATGTATAAAACTATACCATCAATTAAATGCCTAAGATTAAATTGAATTCTTGTCTTCTAATTTCTTAATTTTACTAAAACGGTACTTATTGGATTTTTTAAATTTTATTGACTTTAAGATTACGGATGTTCTAGACATCATATTTGTTGCCGTACTTCTTTACTACATCTACAAACTTGTTAGAGGGTCTGTTGCCATCAATATTTTTATTGGGATTGTTATCGTCTGGGCTTTTTGGAAATTGACCGAATTGTTAGACATGCAAATGATCAGCAGTATGGTTGGCGCATTTATGCAGGTAGGACTTATTGCATTAATCATTGTTTTTCAACAAGAGATCAGAAAATTCCTCTTAATGATCGGATCTACCAATTTTGCGAACAAGAGAAACTTTGTAAAGCATTTTAAATTTTTAAAGCAAGAAGGCTTATCGACAGATACTGATGTAGATGCCATATTAAAAGCCTGTGAAAAGATGGCCAGCAATAAAACCGGAGCTATTTTGGTTATAGAACGAAACAACTCATTAGATTTCATTAAGAGTACGGGCGACCGTATGAATATTGAAATTAACCAACCTATTTTAGAAAGTATCTTTTATAAAAATAGTACACTACATGATGGTGCCGCTGTTATCGTTGGAAATTATATAGTTGCCACTAGAGTAATTTTACCAGTCTCCAACGAACGAAATATTCCGTTGCGTTTTGGATTACGACATAGAGCTGCAGTTGGTATAAGTGAAAAGACCGATGCATTGAGCATAGTGGTCAGTGAAGAAACCGGACTTATCTCCTATATAAAAAACGGAGAGTTTGTTCTATATGATTCAATTACACAATTAGGCAATATGCTTAAGCAAGATTTGATTTAAACCTTAACGGTAAGTTGAATCATTCATTTTAATACCTATTAGACAAAATTTAAACAATCACTTTACAGAAAGAATAGATTTAGAATCTATAAGCAATTATATCGTTCATTACCCACACAATTAGGAATGATAACAAATACCCATCTTTACTTTTATAAGCCTTAAGGCTAAACATAATTTACAAGAAATAAAACATCAGATATTACTATTCTCTTTTACACTACCTCCTCTGCTAAGAACTGCGCTTCATAAAGATTACTGTAGTAACCACCTTTTTTAAGTAATTGTTTGTGTGTACCTGTTTCTACAATATTACCGGCATCCATCACAATAATTTTATCGGCTTTTTTAATGGTAGCCAAACGGTGGGCGATTACAATAGATGTTCTGCCATGAGTGATTTTATCCGTAGCCAATTGTATTAACTGCTCAGAATAGGTATCTACGGATGATGTAGCTTCATCTAAAATTAAAATACTAGGGTTACTAACGTATGCTCTTAAAAAAGCAATCAATTGCCGTTGTCCGCTGGAAAGCATGGTACCTCTTTCTTTCACATTGTAATGATAGCCACCAGGAAGGCTAGAAATAAACTCATCTACACCAATAGCTTTAGCTGCATTCTCAATATCATGAACCGTAATATTGGGGTCTTTTAAAGAGATATTGTTGGCAATGGTATCGGCAAATAAAAATACATCTTGTAGCACTACCGCTATATGCGAACGTAAAGACGCTAAATTGTAATCTTTAATGTTTACACCGTCAACAGATATTGCTCCGGAGTTAATTTCATAAAACCTATTCAATAAATTGATGATCGTACTTTTTCCTGCTCCTGTTGCACCAACTATAGCAACTGTCTCACCAGCTTTTACCTCAAAAGAAATTCCATGTAAAACTTCTTCATCTTCTAAATATCCAAAATGAACATTTTCAAAACTAATATCACCATTAACGGTTTCCTTTTCATAAGAACCCACATCTTGTATCTGGCTATTTGTATCTAAAATTTTAAACACCCTATTTGCTGCGACCATCCCCATTTGTAGAGTATTGAATTTATCAGCAATTTGACGAAGTGGTCTAAAAAGCAAATCGATCAACATAATAAATGCAAAAATAGTACCTGCAATATCCGTCGAAATATTTGCGACATTCTGCAAACCACCGTACCAAACAATTAATCCCACGGTAATAGAAGAAACAATTTCTGCAATAGGGAAGAAAATGGAGTTATACCACACCGTTTTCAACCATGCTTTTTTATGCTTCTCATTAATTTTCCTAAACTTATCGCTCTCAATTTTCTCGCGTGTAAACAGTTGTACTATTTTCATACCCGTAATACGCTCTTGAACAAAGGAGTTCAAATTTGAAACCTCTGCCCTAACCTCTGTAAAAGCTACTTTCATAGCTTTTTGAAACCATCTTGTAGCATATATGATAATGGGTAATAATGCAAAAACGATAAGCGAGAGTTTCCAATTAATAAAAAGCATAACCACGGCAGCAACGACCATTTTCAATAAATCTGCTACAATAACAAAAAAACCTTGACTAAAAATCTCGCCAATTCTTTGCATATCGGCAACAGCTCTGGTCACCAACACTCCTAAAGACGAATTATCAAAATAGGTCATTTTAAAAGAGAGCATTTTCTTAAACAAGTTGATACGCACATCTCTAATAACAGACTCTCCCAACCAGTTGGCATAATAATTAAAAGCCAATTGACAAATTACTTGACCCAGCAGCACTACCAACATGGCAATGGTTAGGTATAGTAACATTTCATCATTACTACCCTTAATGGCGGTATCTATGATTTCCTTAACGATCAAAGGTGTAAGAATGGCAAAACCGGATAATAGTATAGCAGCCAAGGCGACGCCATAAAAGGTGATTTTGTACGGTTTTGTGTAGGCGAGTAAGCGTTTAAAAAGACGAGTGTCAAATGCTTTGCCAGAATCCTTATCCATTCTTTAAAATAGTATTGGGGTAAACAATAGAAGTCAAATATAGTCCTTTTGCAGGAACAGAAACACCTGCCTTTGTTCTATCCTTGCTTTTTAATATGGTATTAACATAGTGTGCCGGATATTTACCCAACCCCACATTAATTAACGTACCCACAATGGCTCTGACCATATTCCTAAGAAACCGATCTGCTGTAATGGTAAAAATAAGTTTGTTATTATCCAGCTTCCATTGCGCTTCTCTTAAATCGCAAATATTAGTAAAAACATCTGTATTGGATTTTGAAAAACACTCAAAATCCTTTTTACCCAACAACAATGCTGCTGCACTATTCATTTGTTCCAAGTCAAGCTCTTTCTTTACAAAATGAGCTAAATCTGTAGCAAACGGATTCTTTTTTTTATCGATATGATATTCATACGTTCTTGCTGTGGCATGAAAACGGGCATGAGCATCTTCTTCTACTTCAAATATGCGTTCAACAGCAATATCATTTGGCAAGAAAGAATTTAATCTAAAAACATATTCAGGAATATTCTCAAGAGCATCAACATCAAAATGGGCATACATTTCTTTAGCATGAACACCGGTATCTGTACGACCCGCACCCATAAGAGAGACCTTAGAATTTAATAGTTTAGACATGCCATTCTCTAGCACTTCTTGTACGGTTATGGCATTAGGTTGGTTTTGCCAGCCATGATATGCTTTACCGAAGTATGAAAATTGAATGAAGAATCTCAAAAGTATGTGCTAGTTTTGTATCTCACAAAGGTATTAAAAAGCTTACGTTTTAACATTCAATCCAGCAAAGTCAAATAAAAATAATAATTGCTCGAGAAAACAAATATATCCCCAAATCAAATTGAAATCTAAAAATGACTAAAATTCTCTTACTTTCCGATACTCATTCGCATATAGACGATGCCATTTTAAAGCATGTGAAATGGGCAGATGAAGTTTGGCATGCCGGTGATATTGGCTCTTTAGAAGTTACAGATGCTATAGCCAAACTAAAGCCTTTAAAAGGGGTTCATGGTAATATTGACGACCATATCATTCAAAAAGAATTCCCTGAGAATACTAGATTTTTCTGCGAAGGTGTAGATGTATTTATTACCCACATAGGAGGATACCCCCCTAAATACAATATTAGAACCAGAGGTATTATAAAGGAAAATCCACCAAAATTGTTTATTTGTGGACACTCGCATATTTTGAAAGTAATGATGGACAAAAAATTAGGCGTTTTACACATGAACCCAGGAGCATGTGGAAAACATGGTTTTCACCAAGTACGCACCATGTTACGTTTTACAATAGAAGGCGATAACATTAAAGACCTAGAAGTTATAGAACTAGGAAAAAGATAAAAACACAGGATGTTTTTAATTATACACATCCTGTATCTAATTAATTAATATTCAAACGAAACACCTAAAGAAAATGTACCGCCGTCATATATATTCTTACGCTCAACTAGAAAGCCAGCGTAATCAGAATATTGTGCAACAACATTAAAATGATTGGTTACTTTATACATTGAGGTTATGCCGTAGTTGGTAAAAGTAGTACCCTCGCCAAACAAGAACGATCCGCTTTCTACATTGTTTTCTGAAGATAATCTTTCTTGAATTTTAAGCTTACCGATTAGATACAGTTTATCAAATAACAAATGACCCAGCTCTACACCCGCCTGAAATTGATTACTAAAATCTTCTGTTCTAAAATTAACACTTGAGAAAGCAGAAGCGTAGGTTTTACCATTTTTAAAGCTGTGCGAAGCGGCAAGGGTTGTCCAAACATTAAACTCTCCATCAGAAACCGGTAGATTAATTTCATCCAACTCACCAAATGCGTTTGGGCTTTTAGATTGTGCAAAATTGCTACCATCATTAGTTGGTATATCTAATGCAACTTGTAATGATAACGGGAAGCTTTTTAAAAGTTTATATTTTACACCCAATTGAATATTACCCACACCGCCAATAGTTTCGGTAGTATTAAAACTGTTTAAGCGTACCAATGGCAAATCAACAATTGCCGTAAACCTATCTGAAATTCCGTATTCACCATAAATTAGCAATGCGTTGGTATTAAAGATACTTCCTTGATCAGCCAATCTACCTTCTGTAGTGTAATAGTTACTAGAAGAAAAATGAGCTGCAGATGCTTGTAGATAAAATCCTTTTGCTTCTCTGGTCCACCCACTTTGGGCCTGGGTATATAAAGCGAAGAAACAACAGCAAACGAATATGATGTTTTTTATTTTTTCCATAATTCTGTGATATTTAGTTATAAGGTTGACATTAAACAAACCCCACAAAAAAAACCTTTGGGAGACATAGAAAAACAGAATCATGTGTCTCTATTCCCAAAGGCAGTAATACATTATATTAGTTTAAAGCAACATTACCAAACGGTATGTTTGCGGTAGCACACCAAAGTATTATATGCGTGTATTTAGCGCCTGGCGCAGCATCTAACTTAATGATCATTTCACCATTCCCGGTTACGTTGCCAATTAACATTAAATCTGGATTTCCGTTTGCCGGATCAGCGGTAAAAACTTCAGAAGTAGATAAAAAGATACCTACAGTACCCGTACCCAGTTCCGTTGTAAAGTTTTCGGCAAAACGAACAAAGTTTTCATCTTCGTCATCAATACCAACTTCTACCAATCCTTGGGTGGGTGTACCGCTTTCAGCAACCAGATTGCCACTTAAGGTTACCATTAAATCGCCAACCGGCTGTGAAGAATCTACTTCTACAGTTTCTGTAACCGTCACCACTTCACCATCATCATCTGAACAACTGATAAAGAAAGTGGTCATAACACTAGCTAGCAATACAATAGTAAATTTACTGTTTTTCATAATCGTAATTTTTTAAATCGTTTAGTTTTTAAAACAGGGCAATTAACGACAATCGCTAACCTTGCTGCTTCTTGAAACAAACATAGAAATGGGGTATCACGAAGAATTCAAGAAAAAGTAAACTGTGTATCACAGCGGGTAGAAAAACTGCAATGTTTCTGTGATAATTAAAGAAAGATGGCTTTAGGCTTAAAAAGTAAAGACATAAAAAAACCCGGAAACTACCCCGGGTTTTAACGCACTAATACTACTAAGATTATAGGTTTAACGTAAGCGATCGACAGATTTTACAAGATCTTCATCCTTTTTTATAGCTCTATTTGCAAGAACCAAAAAAATGATAGAAAATACTGGAATCAGCATCCCAATACCCTTCTCTGAGACCAAGGTCTCTCCGGATAAGTTTAGTGATCGATAAACGAAAAATCCTAATAAAAAAACATTCAATATCATGTTCAGCCTGTTAATTACAAACTGAGATTTTCTATTTTTAAATTGCACTATGGCCCAAACAGCGAGAACAGCGCTTGCATAAAAGGCAATAGAAACAAGCATTTCATTATTTGCAAATACCTCAATACCATCGATATCTATCCATAGGTTAAAGAAGAACGGTAACACACCCGTAAGTATTGCTACAACTATCAAATAAAGGCTTTGTATTCTTTGAATCATAAAATATTTACCTGTTTACAATGCAAAAATACATGTCTTTTCAAAAATTATAACCATTTTATTCAAAATAATTTGTAATATTGCTACGTTATCACGTCATAACGCCTACCAGTAAGGAAAGTATCTCCTTGAGATTATCCAAATTAAATAGTTACTTCTTACAATACAAACTACATATAATTTATTCTAATACTTAATGTTTGAGATTTCAGATTTAAAATCAAAAAAGCTACCTGAGCTTCAGGAAATTGCTAAAGGACTAAAGGTTCCTAAATTCAAGACTTTAAAAAAACTAGATTTAGTTTATCAGATTTTGGACGTACAAGCTGCGAATCCGAAAGTTGCTGCCGCAATAGCTCCCGCAACAACGGAAGAGGTCAATAAACCTGCTGAAGCAAAACCGAAACCTAAGCCAAGGCCTAGACCACGTGTTGCCACAAAAACGAACAAAGAGACTAAAGAAGCCAATGATAAGGCAAAACCTGTTCTAGAAAAAAATACTTCTGAAAAAGTTGCTCCGGTAAAAAAAGAGAACGATACAGAAACTACCTCCAAAGAACCCGTAGAACAAAAAAGACCTAGACCAAGACCAAAAGCTGCAAACCAGCCAAACAAAAAGAACTCTTCTCAGAACAACCACAATAAAAAACCTAACCCTAGATCCACTCATGACAAAAGCAATTTTGACAAGGATTTAAAAAATAGATACAAAGAACCTGAATACGAGTTTGATTCGATTATTGCCAGTGAAGGTGTATTGGATATCATGCAAGACGGGTACGGATTTTTACGTTCTTCTGACTACAACTATTTATCGTCGCCAGATGACATATATGTCTCTCAATCGCAGATTCGTCTTTTCGGTTTAAAAACTGGAGATACCGTATTGGGTAATGTAAGACCACCCAAAGAAGGTGAAAAGTATTTTCCGCTTATTAAGGTAAATAAAATTAACGGCATTGACCCTCAAATTGTACGTGATCGTGTGTCATTTGAGCATTTAACTCCGTTATTCCCTCAAGAAAAATTTAATTTGGCAGAACGCCAAAGCACTATATCTACCCGTATTATTGACCTGTTCTCCCCTATCGGAAAAGGACAAAGAGGCATGATCGTATCGCAACCAAAGTCTGGTAAAACCATGCTATTAAAAGATATTGCAAACGGTATAGCAGCAAATCACCCAGAAGTTTATCAAATTATTTTATTGATTGACGAACGACCAGAAGAGGTTACCGATATGCAACGTAATGTACGAGGCGAAGTTGTTGCTTCTACCTTTGATAAAGAACCTACAGAACATGTACGCGTAGCAAACATCGTTTTAGAAAAAGCGAAGCGTTTGGTAGAATGTGGACATGATGTGGTAATCCTTCTAGATTCTATAACCCGTTTGGCCAGAGCATACAATACCGTACAACCAGCTTCCGGCAAGGTATTAAGTGGCGGTGTGGATGCAAACGCATTGCACAAACCAAAAAGATTCTTTGGCGCCGCTCGTAATATTGAAGGCGGTGGATCATTATCTATTATTGCTACGGCATTAACAGAAACTGGATCTAAAATGGACGAAGTTATTTTTGAAGAATTTAAAGGTACCGGTAACATGGAGCTTCAGTTAGATCGTAAAATTGCGAACAGAAGAATTTTCCCTGCAATTGACCTTACCTCTTCTAGTACACGTAGAGATGATATGCTATTAGATGAAAGCACTTTACAACGTATGTGGATCATGCGAAAATATCTTGCCGACATGAACCCGGTAGAAGCTATGGAATTTATAGAGCAACGTTTTAAACAAACCAAGAATAACGAAGAGTTCTTGATGACAATGAATCAATAACACTTTATATACCATCATTAAAAATCCCAATTTCTTTTAGAAATTGGGATTTTTATTTTACACCTATTTACTTAATAGTCAAAAGGTATTACTTCACTACTATTATATTTTTAATATCTTTAGTGCAGAACAAAAGAACTCTCCCCAATCTTTTATGTATTTTCTTATTAATAATAACAATTCTCAGAAAATGAAAAGACCAACCACCATCATCAGTAAAATTTTGTGCGCAATTTTAATCTCAATTTGTTTTAGTTGTAATCAGCCCAAAAAAGAAAAGGAGCCAGAAATTAAAGAACCTACCAAAGTAAAAGCACCAACCAATATAATTTCACTGAACGAAGCAGATGCTATTTATAACAACTACACTAAACATAGAGTACAAATCATAGAAGATTATGAAAATCAAGAAAGACCTTCAGAAGAAAAATTTGAAGCTTCACGCTTTGTTGATTTCGACTATAAAACACTGAAACAGTATATTGCCTATTTAGACCAAGAAGCGGCCGCAGGCGGCGTGGATAAAATTACTAAATTGAGGTTATATTTTGCAAACTACCCGAACGAGGAAAAATTTCCAAATGGAAAACCGGTCGTTCACAAAAAACAAAACTCTATTTTCATGGTACCTACTTTAGATCAAGAAGGCATTAATTATGGATTTTATATAGGAGACGACGGTAAAGCGGAACTTATTAAAAATTGGAAAGAAAACAACAGTGATGGCTTAAGCTTTCAATTAGATAAAAAAAATAAAGCATATGCAGGTTTTGTTCCTAATTTCAAATTAAACTCCAATCTACAAGGCAGTAAGAGTCTCGCATTTAATTTTGGGCAAGGCGGTCCACCTCCAAAAACCGACTTTTAATTCATAAGCATGAAGATTTGGAATTTTATTCAGGAGAATTATTACATGGTAGTATATGCAATGACACTGTTTGTCTCTCTTGCAACCTACCGTAAATATTATGATACTGCACTAAAGTACTTTCCAATGATCATTACCTACACTTTACTTAATGAAGTACTAGGCTACTTGGTTAGAACTTATGATGAAATCACCTTCTTCAATGAATTAAAATTCAGCAATTACAATGATGTAATTTACAATATTTATGCCATTATATTCTTTTGTTTCTTTTACCACGTTTACAGAAAACTGATAACCAATATCAAGTACAAAAAGTGGATTTTCTACGGAACATTTTTAATGCTGGCCAGTTACATAATTAGTACGCTGTTTCAAAACCCATTAGACACTAACCTCTATTACGCTCTAGCTATTGGATCTTACATATTAGTATTTTGTATCATTCTCTATTTTAAGGACAAAAGAGAAAAGGATTTTAATGTAGTACAACCACACAATTTAATGTTTTGGGTTAGCGTTTCATTACTAACTTTTTATTCCATATTTCCAATTATATACATCATAGGTTATACGGATTACCAAACTTGGGTTTCTTTTGGGTTGCGAGCCGTTTTAAGAGCTCTAATCGTTATCATGTACTTGTTGTTAATCGTCGGCTTTTTAAAAGGCAGAAGGCTTGCTTTTAATTAAAACTGTTTTACCAAAATAAAAAAATAGTTACTCTAATTTTATTGAGTGCGGAAAGAATTAAACTTCACAGTTTCAAAAAGGTAACTTTATTGATTTGCCAAGGTAAAAATGTCTTATAAATAAAAGAACTTAATATTCCACCTAGGTAAAATAACCCAATGTAACGAAACAAAAAAAGCCTTTCATTAATGAAAGGCTTTTAAAATTATAAGGCAAAGTATTACAATGCAGCAACGTGCTTTGCTAACTTACTCTTTAAGTTGGCAGCTTTGTTATCATGAATAATATTACGTTTAGCTAAACGATCAATCATACTAACTACACTTGGAAAAAGAGCCTCTGCATCCTTCTTAGATTCTTCTGCACGTAATTTTTTAATAGCATTACGTGTAGTTTTATGCTGATATTTATTTCGTAAACGAACTGCTTCGTTTCTTCTAATTCTCTTTAATGCCGACTTGTGATTTGCCATTTTATTATTTGTTATAATTTCTTCGGATTCTCATCCATTCAATTTTTGTAGTCCGTAGGGGAATCGAACCCCTGTTACCAGGATGAAAACCTGGCGTCCTAACCCCTAGACGAACGGACCATTATGTCAATACTTGGAAACACATCCAATTTTTATTCGTAGTCCGTAGGGGAATCGAACCCCTGTTACCAGGATGAAAACCTGGCGTCCTAACCCCTAGACGAACGGACCATAATTTGCGCAATTGCGGATGCAAAAATACAAATATTTTTCACTAACACAACACCTGTTTATTATTTTTTCAAAAAATTAATAGGCTTTAGCAAATAACACTCTTTTATTTGACGGCTTACCGGTTACCATACAAGTCCCTTTTTCCTCTTTTGCATCTATGGGAATGCACCGTATTGTTGCCTTTGTCTCGTTTTTAACACGTTCTTCCGTTTCCTTACTACCGTCCCAATGCGCAGAAATAAATCCGCCTTTTTCTTTTAAAACTTTTTTGAATTCATCATAAGAATTTACCTCTGTGATATGATTAGTTCTATAATCAAGTGCTTTTTGGTACATATTTTTTTGAATATCTACCATTAAAAACTCAATTTTAGCTACCACATCTGTTGCCGCAACCGTTTCTTTTTGCAACGTATCTCTTCTAGCTAGCTCATAAGTACCATTCTCAAGATCTCTTGGACCTATTGCCAGCCTAACTGGAACGCCGCGTAATTCATATTCATTAAATTTAAAACCTGGCTTGTGTGTATCTCTATTGTCGAATTTCACAGAAATACCTTTAGCTCTTAATTCTTTTACCAACGGATTAACAGTTTCTGAAATTTTATCCAACTGATCCAATCCTTTATAGATGGGTACGATAACAACCTGTATAGGCGCTAATTTTGGAGGAATTACTAATCCGTTATCATCACTGTGCGTCATGATCAACGCCCCCATTAATCTTGTTGACACTCCCCATGAAGTAGCCCAAACATGTTCTTTACCACCTTCTTTGGTTGCAAATTTCACATCAAAAGCCTTTGCAAAATTCTGACCTAAAAAATGAGAAGTCCCTGCTTGTAAAGCTTTACCATCTTGCATTAAAGCCTCAATACAATAGGTTTCAATAGCACCTGCAAAACGTTCGCTTTCTGTTTTCGTTCCCTTTATAACAGGTACAGCCATATGATTTTCTGCAAAATCCGCATAAACGTTCATCATTTGTTCCGCTTCTTCAATGGCTTCTTTTTCGGTTGCATGAGCCGTGTGCCCCTCTTGCCATAAGAATTCAGCCGTTCTTAAGAACAATCTTGTACGCATTTCCCAACGAACTACATTAGCCCATTGATTGATAAGCAATGGTAAATCTCTGTAAGACTGAATCCATTTTCTATAGGTATCCCAAATAATGGTTTCTGAGGTAGGTCTAACAATGAGCTCCTCTTCTAGTTTAGCTTCTGGATCAACAACAATTCCGCTTCCATCTTCCGCATTTTTCAATCTATAATGTGTAACTACGGCACATTCTTTTGCAAACCCTTCTACATGACTTGCCTCTTTACTTAAATATGATTTTGGTATAAATAATGGAAAATAGGCATTCTCATGACCAGTCTCTTTAAACATCTTATCTAAACCGGCTTGCATTTTCTCCCAAATACCATAACCATATGGCTTTATGACCATACAACCTCTTACACCAGAGTTTTCGGCTAAATCTGCCTTAACCACTAATTCATTATACCACTTGGAATAATCCTCGCTTCTTTTCGTCAAATTTTTACTCATTATCTGGACTTTGGCACAAATTTTGTGAATATTACTATATAATAATTGGGTAAAACTAGTTATTTTTAATATGTTCAACAATATAATTTTGGTCTGATGATATATTCTTTACTCCATAACAAGCTTCAAAACACTATAATATTAGTAACACTTGCTGTTTTTGTAACATCTTGTGGCTCTTACCAACAATCTTCTTATTATGATAATGACGGTATCTACTCTTCTGATGACATGCCTAAAACGGTAGAAAGAAGACCTGAACAGAAAAATTACACACAAAACAATACGGAACCGAACACTTATAAGGACTATTTTGGCGAAAAAGCCAGTCAATATGGCGAAATATTGGATGAAGAAATATTTACCGATGTAGATTCTTATTCTAGCAATAATTTAGGTACAGAAATTCCCGAAGATCAATTAACAGATTATTACGCTACCGCAAATGATTATGAAGGTTATGGCAATTGGGGCGGAAACAATGCTAATGTCAGTATTCATATTCACAATAATGGATGGAACAACTGGGGTTATGGCAATCCTTATGGATGGGGTTGGAACAATATTGGCTATGCCGGATATTATGGTTACGGCTGGGGTCAACCTTGGGGATGGAACAGATGGAACAACTGGGGATATTCAAGTTTCGGATTTGGATATGCAGGTATAGGTTTTGGGTATGCAAGCATAGGATTTGGATGGAATCACCCTTACCCTAGATATGGTTACGGCAACAGGTACTACCACCGCAATAATAGGTACTCTAACAGAAGTTTTGCCCTGAACAACTCTAGAAGAGGAAATTACACAAGACAAACATCTAATAATAGTAGACTTTCCTCAACACCAGCAAGAAGTCGGTCTAATATAAATACAAGAGGCAATTCATCTAGATACAGAAGCACTACTAGCAGATCAACAACAGCTAGAAGATCTGCAAATACAAATAGATCAAGAACATACTCCGGTAATTCTAGCACGAGAAGAACAATAGGTGTTGATCAAAACAGGGCTTATAGAACAAGTAGAAGTACTAGGGCTACACCTAGGTACAGTAATAGTTCTTCAAGAAAATACAATAGCAGTCCTAGAACCTATAGTTCTGGTACGGCAAAATCAAGCAGCAGGGTTTCAGTTCCAAGAACTTCCACATACAGAAATTCCAGAAGCAGCTCTAGAAGCTATTCTTCAGGCAGAAGCTCAAGCGGCACAAGCACCAGGTCTTACCGTAGCTCCGGAAACAGTTCTAGGAGTAGCAACTACAGCTCAGGAAGAAGGAGTTCTAGTGGTAGCTCTTATAAAAGCTCAGGAAGCAGCTCTAGAAGTTCTAGCAGCGGGTCTTCAACTAGATCTTCCGGTTCATCAAGAAGTAGCAGTAGTAGAAGAAACTAAAATCATACATTTATCAAAATTGAAACATTAATATGAAAAGATATTTAACTTTCGTAGTACTAATGGCATGTGTAATTAGTAATGCACAAAATATAAATGAAGCTTTACGTTATGGTACCGAAAACTTACAAGGTACTGCACGTTTTCAAGCCATGGGCGGAGCTTTTGGCGCACTCGGTGGCGACTTATCGTCTTTAAACATTAATCCAGCAGGTTCAGCGGTTTTTAACAATAGCCTATTCACAATTACAGGATCCAACTATCATACGAACAATGATGCCCGTTATTTTGGCGATGCTTTAATTACAAAGGATAATACTATTGAATTGAATCAAATGGGTGGCGCATTTGTATTTAAAAATACTGATTCTAATTCTGATTGGAAAAAATTTACCTTGGCTTTTAATTATGACCTTGTAAATAATTTCGACAATGAATATAATGTCTCCGGAAGCAGCGACCAAGGTATAGATACCTATTTTCTAGAATATGCAGGAGGTACACCTTTTGGATCTGTTCTATTACAAGATGGTGAGTTTTTAGAAGAAGCCTACTTAGATATTGGCGCTAATCAAGGTTTCAGAAACCAACAAACATTCTTAGGGTATTATGGAGGCATCCTCGACCCAGAAACTGAAGATGACAACAACACCAATTACATTAGCAACTCTATTTACGATGTTGTTGATCAAGACTTTTTAAGAAGAACAACAGGACATAATAGTAAATTTACCATTAATGTAGCTTCTCAATATAAAGAAAACCTTTATTTAGGAGCCTCTTTAAACTTCCACAGTATTTTATACACGCAATATGACCAGTTTACGGAAGATGGTTACGAGCCAAATTCTGAAATAAAACGAACAACGTTCGACAATTACCTAGAAACAGAGGGCAATGGTTTTTCTTTTACATTAGGGGCTATTGCTAAACTAAACGACCACGTACGTTTGGGCGGTAGTTACCAATCCCCAACGTGGTACCGCTTAGAGGATAATACTTCTCAACGTATTAATTCTGACCTAGCCGATGAAGACATTAATTTCATCAACTTTAATATTGTGAATCTTTATGAAAAGTACACGGTAAAAACTCCAAGCAAACTTACTGGTAGTTTAGCTGTAATATTCGCAAAAGATGGCTTGTTAAGTTTTGATTATGGTTATCAAGATTTCTCACAATCAGAATTACGCCCTACCAACGATCCAAGTTTTGAAACGGTAAACTCGCAAATTTCAAGTGACTTAGGCACTGTTTCTACATTTAGACTAGGTGGCGAATATAGAATACAACAAGTAAGCCTAAGAGCAGGATACCGCTTTGAACAGAGTCCGTATGCAAACGGCAATACCATTGGCGATCTAAATGCCATATCTGGTGGTATCGGCTATAACTTTGGCGGTAGTAAATTAGATTTTGCACTTAGCCGTTCTCAACAAGATGTGAGCGAAACACTTTTTAATGCCGGTATTACCACACCTGCAATGATTGATAGAAGCTTTACAAATGCTACTTTAAGTTACACGATTAATTTTTAAGCTCAATTGTAAATACACATATAAAAAAGAGGAACTAAATGCTCCTCTTTTTTTGTCTATCTCTTTAATGAAAAATGTGTTTTTCGAGTTTTAGCTACTAAAAGGTTGTCTTCCATTTCGCCATATTCAAACCTAAACCAGTAATCCGTAGATGGCATTTGTTGACCGTTAAAGGTACCGTCCCATGCATCTGTAGGCCCTAATTGCTTTAATAACTTACCGTATCTATCAAAAATAAATACAACGGGATCACTTAAGGTCTCTATTCCCTTCACATTCCAATCATCATTAATACTGTCTCCATTTGGGGTAAAGAATTTAGGATAACCTACTACTAAAAATTCAATGGGATCTGTAATTCCACAGCCATTTTTATCATTTATAATTACCGTATTTATTCCTGGAGGTACATTCATGAATATAGAACTATCCTGAAAAACACCATTATTAATTGCGTATTCATAGTCTCCATCCCCCTCTACAAAAAACTCGACATTGTTTTGATCTGGATCAATAGAGAGGTTGGTATCCAATGTTTCTACTCGATCTAAAATAGGAGTGCCGAAAAAAGTTATCAAAACACCGCTATCATCAGCTACTGTTGGCGGTGCTCCACTAATGGTAGTAATTACGGCGAAATAACGCCCAGAATTGGGACTAATCACCTCTAATTCACCACCAAAATCACCAGAACCGGTAAGCGTATCATCAATAACACCATCATCTTCATAATCTACCGTCCATTCTACATTAGCTATATCTGCCCCCGCAGGTGAATTCAATGCGCTAATAGTAATAGGATCATCGCCCTCACAGGCAACAATATCCAAGCCTAAGAACTCATCTCTCAACGTACAATCTAAGGCAGTATCTTGATCGTTATTCACTGAATTTCCGGTAAAGGTTAACATAAATGGTTCTGGATCACCTGTAAAATTATCGGCAAAATTATTTATCAGTATGTAGTAAATCTCTCCAGGTATAACATCCAAATACGCATCATATGTATTTTGGCAACCCGTTAAAGATGCACGCCCCTCTTCCCCACTTTCTGGGTTGACTCCTAATCCAGTAAAATTGGTATCGTTCACTTCATAATTACAACGAATAGGCTGCGCTGTACCATTACTAATATCGGCACAATCAACATCTGGCCCATACACCGCAAAATCCCATTCTGCAGTTGGTGCAGAACCAGTTGAAGGCAAGGCTTCAATATCAAAACCCACTTGACCGCCAGTTCCCGCCCTAAAGACAAACCATGAAGTATTAAATTCAATATTTGCGGAAGACAGACTCCCTTTTTCCAAACATCCAGTTTGTAGTATTACGTCTGGGTCAAAGTCATCTACATCCCCTGTTCCTCCTGCAACACCCATAATAGGTTGATCGGCACAAACAGGAATAGCCGTTCTACAATCGGCTGAATTCTGCGCAGTGACATTCCAATAGAAAAAAAATAAACAACATATAGAACAAAGAAGTGTTCTCATAAAAGTGTAACTATTAGTAAACGTGATGTATATAATAACTACACATGATAAACTTTAGTATCTTATAACGGAGATATTGGCGTTTAATCGATAAAATACACTTGTATAGCTTAATTATTAATCTTAGCGCTTTAAAGTAAAGTGATTATTAAGGTAAGATGCATTTGTGCTCTCCCCTAATGAATTGGTATAGGAAAGTTTAAACCAATAGTCAGATTCCGGTAATAACACTCCATTAAGAGAACCGTCCCAACCATCAGAATTCTCAAATAGTTGGTGAAGCAATTTGCCATAACGATCATAAATTGTTATTACAGGATTATCTAAAACTGACAACCCGTCTACATTCCAAGTATCATTTACATTATCTCCATTAGGAGTAAAGAACTTTGGAAAACCAACTACTACAATATCTCGAGTATCTGAACCACAACCATGTAGATCCCGCACAGTAATGGTATGCTCCCCAGGGAATAAATTATTGAATACTCCACTATTCTGTGGCGTATCATTATCTACTTGAAACTCAAAATTGCCATTCTCTTCCAAGAAAACAGTAACCACATTAGAAGCGTCATCGTTATATGCTATGGAAATATCTGAAATTACCGGAGGATTGGAAAAAACTACGGTAACCGAACGTACGGTAACACACTGTATTACACCTGTCCTGTTCGTTACAGACAACACATAAACACCAGGCTCCGAGACAGTTATCAAAGAAGATGTTTGACCTGAACTCCATTCATATGTAAAATTAGCATTGGGTGAGTGTTGCCCTATAGTTACAACGGATTCTTCTCCACAAACAAATACTTCATTTTCAATATCCAAGACAGGAAGTTCTATTCCGTTCATATCAAAAGTTTCAGAAGCATCAAAACACATTGAGTTTTCTATAGATGTTGTTCGTACATATATAGTTTGTAAAACCTGTGTTGGTATAAATTCTTTAGAAAGTGCGTTTGCTCCATCAATAGCATCTTCAAAACTTTCATGATAAGATACACGGAACTCCATTGAACTTTGTCCTCCTAAAGCCTCTGCATCTTTTTCATTTAAAGCTATAGCCGTACCGTCCAAACAAGCAGTTTCATCCTCTAAGCTAAATGTTTCAGGAGAAGGCGCATAAGCAACTTGGACCTCACTAATTAAATTATTCCCTAGTGGTCTAACCACCATAACACGATACATGCCAGAAACTGCTATAGAAAGTTCTGGGTCACTTTCACCCGGTATACGTTGGTAACCGGCACCAGCATCTAAGTACCATTCATAATCCAGAGCATCTAGCGTTGTTGCATCCAGAACCACTGTTTGGTTATCACAAGAAACAACCGGCGGACCCAATAAATTGTCTATAATATCACAATCTAATGCACTATTTGGAAACTCCACAAATATATTTCCGGAAAACTGAATAGAAAATCCAGAATTATTATTACTGTAATTATTGATCATTAAGAAGTATTCCTCTCCCGGCTCTACATTTAACCAATCATCATATTGTATATTGTCTATACCCGTAGGATCCTCACCTATTCCTATATAACTACTATTATCAGAATTATCAAAATAGTTACACCTAACAGGCTCTCCTAAAGTAGCACAATTACTAGTTTTATATAGGGCAAAATCCCAATCTTCACTAGAATCGTATCCAATATTAAAACCTAATTGACCTGTTTCACCGATCTTAAACCTATACCACGCAGAATTTGTTTCTATAGTACCACTACCCTGCTTAATACATCCTGAGACAGAAGCTCCATTAAAATCGTCTATTCCGTACCCATTAGTACCCCCATTAACCGGAGTATTACGGCAAATAGGCACAGCATTGGCACAATCTGCAGATACTTGTGAAAAACAAGTGAAGATGCCAAAAAAGCAAATTAATAAAATAGATGTACCATACTTGGTCATTGCCGCCGTCTAATTTGAAAAAATAAAATTAACTAGTCCTTAACGCTACTACTAATTAATGTTGTGTAATGCCCGTAATTAGTTATAAAGTGGCACATAATGTATATCTTTGCAGCTTCTAAAAGATTGATAAAATGAAAATTGAGGATACACTGGAAAATCAATTTGATGAATTAGGAAACGATCATATTTCCACATCAGAAGATACTCCATTACGTTCAGACGCCTTTGATCTGGATGATGCCGAAAAGATTGAACGCATTCGAGAAAATGTACGTGAAATCATGCTTACGTTAGGTTTAGATTTAACCGATGACAGCTTAAAAGGAACTCCAAATAGAGTTGCTAAAATGTACGTAAACGAAATATTTGGTGGTTTAAACCCTAGTAAAAAACCTAAAGCTTCTACTTTTGATAATAAGTACAAGTATGGCGAAATGCTAGTGGAAAAGAACATCACATTATATTCTACTTGCGAACATCATTTACTACCTATTGTAGGTCGCGCTCATGTTGCCTATATCTCTAACGGTACCGTTGTAGGTCTTTCTAAAATGAACCGTATAGTTGATTATTATGCTAAACGTCCTCAAGTTCAAGAGCGTTTAAATATTCAAATCGTAAGAGAACTACAAAAAGCATTAGGTACTGAAGATGTTGCCTGTGTAATAGATGCAAAACACCTTTGTGTAAATTCTAGAGGAATTCGTGATATTGAAAGTAGCACTGTAACTGCGGAGTATGGCGGTAAATTCAAAGAAGAATTGGTACGCCGCGAGTTTTTGAACTACCTTAATTTAGATACCCATTTTTAATAGCAAATAGCTTCATGCAGTTGTACGAAAGTCAAGAAATCAAAGTATATAATTCCCTCACCGGAAAAAAAGAAGTTTTCAAACCCATTAACGAAGGCCACATAGGCATGTACGTTTGTGGACCTACCGTGTATAGCAATGTGCATTTAGGAAACTGCAGAACTTTCATGTCTTTTGATATGATCTTCAGATACTTTAGACATCTTGGTTACAAAGTACGCTATGTTCGTAATATTACAGATGCGGGTCATTTGGTAGATGATGCTGAAGATGGCGAAGATAAAATTGCAAAAAAGGCACGCTTAGAAAAATTAGAGCCTATGGAAGTCGTACAACGTTATACGGTAGATTTCCATAATATTTTAGAGAAATTCAATTTCTTACCTCCAAGTATTGAGCCTACGGCAACCGGTCATATAATAGAGCAGATTGAAATTATAAAGGATATACTTGAAAAAGGATATGCGTATGAAACCAATGGTTCCGTATATTTTGATGTCGCCAAATTCAACCAAGATCACGAGTACGGTAAACTAAGCGGGCGTAAGCTTGAAGACATGATTGCCAACACACGTGATCTAGCCGCCCAAGACGACAAGCACAATCCACAAGATTTTGCTTTGTGGAAGAAAGCGGAACCACAACATATTATGCGCTGGCCTTCACCGTGGGGCGATGGATTCCCTGGATGGCATTTAGAGTGTACCGCTATGAGTACAAAATATTTGGGCGAGACCTTTGATATTCACGGAGGCGGAATGGATCTTAAATTTCCACACCACGAATGTGAAATTGCCCAGGCCGAAGCGTGCAATGGCCAAAGCCCAGTTAACTATTGGTTACATGCCAACATGCTGACCTTGAACGGAAGAAAAATGGCAAAATCTACCGGAAACAGCATTCTTCCAGGAGAAATATTTTCAGGTGAAAACGAGATTTTAAGTAAGCCTTTCTCTCCATCTATGGTGCGTTTCTTTATGATGCAAGCACATTACACCAGTATTTTAGACATGAGTAATGATGCATTATTAGCTTCTGAAAAAGGTTTCAATAAATTAATGGAAGCCATTAACAGCTTAAAATCATTAAATACCGGAAAAACAACCGGTTTTGATATTGCCGCTTGGAAATCATCTTGTTATGCTGCCATGAACGATGATTTTAATACTCCTATCTTAATTGCAAAATTGTTTGATGCCGTTAAGCATATTAACCTCATTAAAGAAGGTACTGAATCTGTTACCGCAGAAGACAAACTAGAATTAGAAGACACTTTACACGGTTTTGTATTTGATGTTTTAGGTTTAGAGAACAAAAGTAGTTCTGATGCCGATACCGAAAAATTAGGAGGAGTTGTAGAATTATTGATCGAATTACGTAAATCAGCAAGGGAAAATAAAGATTTTGCCACATCTGACCAAATACGTGACCAATTGGCAGCGCTAGGTATTCAATTAAAAGATGGTAAAGAAGGCACTACATATAGCCTTTAATCCAAATATGTAGCTTTTTGAATCTTAGACTGGTATGCGCCGGGTGCCAAATGTTGCCTTGTTTTAAAGACCCTGTTGAAGTAAGACCTACTTTCAAATCCGCAATCAAGATATACATCTTTTATGCTTCGTTTAGGGTCTTGCAACAAACCTACGGCTAATTTTATGCGCTCGTTGTTTATAAACGCTACCGGAGAAATACCAAGCTCTAATTTAAAGGTTCTATAAAAATGCGACGGACTCATACACGCTATCTTACTAAGACTATTTACATCTAGTGATTTATGCACATTATCTCTTATATAACGTATAACCTCGGTAAGCCTACTCTCCTTTTTAATGGATAATGTGGCATTACTATATATTTTACGCTCGTTCGTTTGTAAAATGCGAATAATAAGTTCACGCAACATATTATCCACAAAAAAGTCTTTAGACGGGTGATCTTCAGAAAATAAGAACAATAGTCGTTGAATAATTTGAAATATGCCCCTGTCATTTACAAAATGAAAATTATAGTCCATTAGTCCCCATGCCTCTTTAGAACTCTTGGGCATATTCTCGTTCATGAACTGTAATACCTTATTGATTTTATCTTCAGAAATAGCCATAGCCAAACATCTGGTAGGGTTCTTAGCCATGGCTTCGGGAAAATCAATACACATTCCCTCATTTGCCGGTAAAACCAAGGACTCGCCCGGTAAAAAATCAAAAGATTCATAATCACGTAAGTGCATAATCTTCTTTCCCTGTATCATACTTGCCAAAACAGGTTGCTCAAACTGCAATAATACACTCGCTGCTTTCTCATGTGTTTCAAAAACATGCATAGCAGCATTGTTCATTGTATAAGAGGTTTGGTTTTCGACCATGGTCTCCAATCGCCGTCCATTAAAGAAATTATCAGTTAACTGAATCACAACTATTTTGATTTTACTTTAAGAAATTTACAAAATTATATGCTTAAAAAAATCATAAAATGAATTTATGATAGAATAGTTCATATTATTCATATAATCCGTCAGATGATTTGAGTATATGAGAAGTACATTTAAAATCGTTTTGGCATACCTGAGACGATTGAACTTCCATTATTAACTTAAATCATATGTTATGAGCACAACAGCAACTGTAGAAAAAGACGTACTGCAAAAACCTAAATTCAAAAATCAATATGAAAATTTTATTGGTGGAAAATGGGTGGCACCAAGTAAAGGAGAATATTTTGACAATATCTCTCCGGTAGACGGAAAATCATTTACAAAAATACCAAGATCCACAGCCGAGGATATTGACAAAGCCATTGACGCCGCCTGGGAAGCAGCACCCTCATGGAATACGTCACCTGCGACGGAAAGAAGCAATATGCTTTTAAAGATTGCCGATAAAATAGAACAGAATCTTGAGGTATTGGCCAGGGCAGAAACGTGGGACAATGGTAAAGCAATTCGCGAAACCCGTGCTGCAGATTTACCTTTAGCAGTAGATCACTTTAGATATTTTGCAGGGGTCATTAGAGCAGAAGAAGGCTCTGTCAGTGAATTGGATTCTAATACAGTGGCTTTAAATGTTACAGAACCATTGGGTGTTGTTGGTCAAATTATTCCATGGAATTTTCCCCTATTAATGGCTACTTGGAAACTGGCTCCAGCGTTGGCTGCCGGTAACTGTGTAGTTTTAAAACCTGCCGAACAAACTCCTGTTGGTATTTTAATTTTGATGGAAATTATTGAAGGTATTCTACCAAACGGTGTTTTAAATGTTGTCAACGGATTTGGTGCCGAAGCAGGTAAACCATTAGCTTCTAGTCCAAGAATTGATAAAATTGCCTTTACCGGGGAAACTACTACAGGGCAATTAATTATGCAATATGCATCTAAAAATATTACTCCCGTTACCTTAGAACTTGGCGGTAAATCTCCGAATGTATTCTTTGAGAGCATTATGGATGCCGATGATGAATTCTTTGACAAATGCCTAGAAGGCGCCAATATGTTTGCTTTAAACCAAGGCGAGGTTTGTACTTGTCCGTCACGTATGCTAGTTCAAGAAAGTATTTATGACAAGTTTATAGAACGTGTAATAGAACGTACCAAGGCGATTAAAATGGGGCACCCGTTAGACCCTAACACCATGATGGGTGCTCAAGCATCAAACGATCAGTTCGAGAAAATTCTTAGTTACATAAAAATAGGAAAAGAGGAAGGCTGTGAGGTACTAACTGGTGGTTCACAAGCATATAACGAAGGCTTGGAAGGTGGTTACTATGTAGAACCCACTATTTTAAAAGGAAATAACAAAATGCGCGTTTTCCAAGAAGAGATTTTTGGACCTGTACTTTGTGTTACCACTTTTAAAGATGAAGCCGAAGCTATAGAAATTGCCAATGACACTTTGTATGGTTTAGGCGCCGGCGTGTGGACGCGCGATACGCACCAAGCTTATCAAATTTCCAGAGCTATTAAGGCAGGTAGAGTTTGGGTAAATTGTTATCATTTATACCCTGCTCATGCTCCTTTTGGTGGCTATAAAAAATCTGGTATAGGAAGGGAAAACCATAAAATGATGTTGGCACATTACCGCCAAACCAAAAACATGCTTATCTCTTATGATAAGAAAAAAATGGGATTCTTTTAGAAACGAATTACGATGAAAACAAAAAGAGTATTGGTAACCGAAAAAGCGGCTGAAATCATTGCTCAGCTGAAAGACAAGCATGGCGAACTTATGTTTCACCAAAGTGGTGGCTGTTGTGATGGCTCATCGCCCATGTGTTTTGAAAAAGGCGATTTAATGCTAGATGCCAATGATGTTTGGCTAGGCAGTATAGAAGGATGCGATTTTCATATGTCTAGAGATCAATTTGAATATTGGAAACACACCCAACTAACGGTTGATGTAGTACCTGGCATTGGTTCTAGTTTTTCCTTGGAGATTCCGTTAGGACTTCGATTTTTAATAAAATCTAGATTGTATTCTGAAGAAGAGGCAGAACATCTAGAACCCATAAGAATAGGTGCCTAAACAGAAACCATTTTAATAGAAGTCCGGATGCAACTCATCCGGACTTCTAATTTTATGTAGTTAGCCATTTTATGGTAAATTTGTACTATCAATTTATCATCGTGAAAATCTCATTAAAAAAAATTCTTATTGCTCCCTTCGTATTTCTAGTTCGGTTGTACCAAGTAGCAATTTCCCCTTATACCCCAGCTACATGTAGGTACTCCCCTACTTGCTCTCAGTATACACTTGAAGCATTAAAAAAACATGGTTTGTTTAAAGGAGGATGGATGGCGACCAAACGAATCTTCAGCTGCAACCCTTGGGGTGGAAAAGGATACGACCCTGTTCCTTAAGTAAAGTTCAAATTCAAATTCGCAAATTAAGGCTGGTTACAATTAAAAGTTCAGTTGCTCATAAACTTATGATATAGTCAAATAACTAAGTTTTTCTTTTTCTAACACCTATTTTCTATACTCCGTATTCTATTCTATTCTATTCTATATTTCACTTAATGTATAATCTATAATCTTAACGCTCTTTTAACCTATACCAAAACCAATTTCCACATTCTAAAGCCTAGGTAGATTTCTATTTTATTATCTTAGCCTTTCAAAATTCAACACATGCATTTTTTAGGAATTACTTGGAATCCGAATGAGACACTTTTCAACATCGGATTCATACAAATAAAGTACTACAATCTTCTATGGATCACCGCTTTTGCTTTAGGTTGGTATATAATGAAAAAGATATTCCTCAACGAAAAAAAATCAGTTGAGCAATTAGATTCCCTTTTTATATACACCGTTTTAAGCACTATGCTTGGGGCAAGATTAGGTCATGTATTCTTTTATGACTGGGCTTACTACGCTAACCATCTTATAGAAATTTTAATTCCCGTTCGCGAAAGTGCATCTGGTAGTTTATTATTTGGCTTAATAAGTGGTTATGAATTTACGGGTTTCGCAGGTTTAGCTAGTCACGGCGCAACTATCGGTATTATTATCGGTACGTATCTGTACACTAGAAAATATCCGGAATTTAAAATGCTTTGGATATTTGACAGAATGACCATACCTGTAGCAATCGGTTGCTTTTGCGTACGTTTAGGTAATTTTTTCAATTCTGAAATCAACGGAAAAGTGGTAGATGAAAATTTCATTTTCGCTACAAAATTCATTCGTGATTCAGACGACTTGCATCCATCAAAAGCATTGGGCATTACACAAGAAAAAACTGTTAATGCCGCATATGCAGCCATAGAAAATAACCCACAATTTTCTCAGTATTTAGCTGAAATACCATACCGTCACCCAGCACAATTATACGAAGGTATAGGCTACCTTTGCATCTTTGTTCTATTGTATTTCCTGTACTGGAAGACTGACAAGAAGAATAAGCCTGGTTACCTATTTGGGTTGTTCTTTGTGTTATTATGGACGGTTCGTTTCTTTGCTGAATTCGTTAAGAAAAGTCAAGGTGGTTTTGAAGAATCTTTAGGTTTACTTTCAACCGGTCAATGGTTAAGTATTCCTTTTATTCTTATAGGGTTCTACTTCATGTTCAGAAAGACAAAAACTATATAATATTGAAGACGACACATACAAATTCAATTTTTATAATGGTCGTAGCACTGCTACTTTTTTCCTGTAAAGAAGCATCAAAAAATACTATTGCCACTCAAAGCATAAATTTTACCTATGAAGGAGATTTAACCATCTTTTTAAATGCGAGTAATACCGTAAAGACAAATTTTAATATTGAATTTGCAGAAACAGATTACGAAACACAAACGGGACTCATGTACCGCAAGGGAATGGATGCCAATCAAGGGATGTTATTTATTTTTCCTGATGAGAGAATACACTCTTTTTACATGAAGAACACAGAGTTTCCTCTAGATATCATCTATATAAAAGAAGATTTAAAAATTGCTAGTTTTCAAGAAAATGCGCAACCACTAAATGAAGCTGGTCTATCATCTCAAGTTCCTATTAAATATGTTTTGGAAGTCAACGGTGGTCTAACACAAGAATTGGGACTATCTGTTGGTGACAGTATTAGTTTTAGCAGAAAATAATTACTGCACTTTATATTTTAGTATAGCATAATGCCAGAGTATGTATTATTCAATGAAGAATCTGAACGCTTACTTTTTAAAGAAGTACAGCCATCAGATTTTGAAAATTGGCTACCCTTTCATGAAGAACCATTAAGTAGCCAATATTGGGTAGGATTACCAAAAAATCCTAAAGAAGCCTGCCAACAACAATTTAATAGAATATTTGAGCGCTATGCTAAAAATTTGGGCGGCATGAATGCCCTGTTTCTAAAGAACACAAATACATTTGTGGGTCTTTGCGGAGTGCTGCTTCAAGAAGTAGCTGGCAAGAAAGAATTTGAAATAGGCTATTCCATACTACCCAAATATTGGCGACAAGGTTTTGCTTTTGAAGCGGCCCAAAAGTGCAAACAAATAGCTTTTCAAGAAGGTTGGACCAAGAGTTTAATTTCTATCATACAGGTTAACAATGTTCCTTCGCAGAAAACAGCTTTAAAAAACGGCATGTTTTTAGATTTCACAACCACCTACCATAACAACGAAGTTCATATTTTTAGAATAGATGCATAAATGAATCATTGGGTAATATATTTAGATAACAATTCTGACAAGAAAGGTTTCATTAAAGATTTTCAACATGGTAGAATACCTGTTGACCTTAAAGAATTCAAAGATAAAACCGGCAGCTTATTTTCTGCTTTCACCTTGGACAAACTTATTGACGAGGAAGATAAGCACGACAAAAAAATCATTAGCTCTGAACATCAAGCGCTAGAAACCATGTCTAGTGGAGAACAAAAAAGAGCACTTCTTCATTACTTGTTGAACGAAAAACCAGATTACATAATTCTAGATAATCCCTTTGATAATTTAGATATTGCTTTTCAATCAGCACTGAAGTCTATATTACAAGAACATTCCAAAGACATTACTTTTATTCAATTGGCCAGCAGAAAGGAAGACACCCTTTCATTTATTGACCATTTTGGTAGTATTAAAAAAAATAAATTTTCGGTTATAAACGATGCTGTAATTAATGAAAGTGAAATTAAAGAAGTATTTAACTCCATACATATTCCCGCATCCACAACGCCTTTTACCAACCTAGATGATACCTTAATCGACTTTAAGGAGGTAAGTATTTCCTATGGTGAGAAACAAATATTGAACACAATTAATTGGACGGTAAAGAAGGGCGATTTCTGGCAACTTTCTGGTGCAAACGGCAGTGGTAAATCCACTATGCTTTCCATGATATTTGGTGACAATCCAAAAGCATATGGTCAAGAAATATATTTGTTCGGGAATAAAAAGGGAAGCGGAGAAAGTGTGTGGGACATTAAAAAGAAAATTGGCTATTACGCACCGGCAATGACACTTAAATTTCATGGCAGGCATTCTATAGAACATATGCTCATTTCTGGCTTAACGGACTCCGTAGGGCTTTACACCATACCAACAGAGTTGCAAAAAAGAATCGTTAATCAATGGCTTACTCTATTAAATTTACAAGATTTAAAGCATACCTATTTCAATACTTTATCAACCGGTCAACAACGATTGGTGATGACCGCGCGTGCCATTGTCAAAAGACCTCCAATTCTAATCTTAGATGAACCCACGGCAGGTATGGATGATGAGTCCGCCGGATTATTAGTTGCCTTGGTCAATAAGTTCGCTAATGAAACAGATACCGCCATCATTTTCGTTTCGCATAGAAAAGAAAAAGGTCTAAAACCGAAACGGACTTTAAACCTTATACCTGGTAAAAATGGTTCATCTGGTATTATAAAATAAAAAGAAAGCCTTATAAAAACAAAGGGCCGCTCAGAAATGAGCGGCCCTTTTACTTGAGTTAATTATAAATTTATTCTACTTCAGCACTTGGCTTAGCGTCACCAGAAGTAACATTCTTGCTCAATGCATCGAACATTACAGGTGTTGCAATAAATACAGATGAGTAGGTACCAATAACCACACCAACGATCATTGCAAACATAAATCCTCTTAAAGACTCACCTCCAAAAATAAAGATTGCCAATAATACGACCAATGTAGTTAATGAGGTATTCAATGTTCTACTTAAGGTAGTATTAATAGCAAAATTAATATTAGAACCACCTTTCCAGCCACGTTCAGCTAAAGTTTCACGAATACGGTCAAATACTACCACGGTATCATTCAGCGAGTAACCAATTACGGTTAGTATTGCCGCAATAAACGCTTGATCAATTTCCATGTTAAATGGCATAAGTTTACCGAATATTGAGAATACACCTAGTACGATCAATACATCATGGAATACTGCCGTAACAGCACCCAATGAGAATTGCCATCTTCTAAATCTAAGTAAGATATAAAGAAACACTACAAGTAATGATCCTAAAATGGCCAAGAATGCATTTTTCTGAATATCATCCGCAATTGTTGGTCCAACCTTTACAGATGCCAAAATACCAACTGCTTCTTCATCAACACCACCTAATACAAAGGCCTCTTTACTAAAACCATCTGGCAAGTACTTTTGAAGCGAAGTATATAGTTTATCTTGAATTTCAGTATCCACTTCAATACCTTCTACATCTACCTTATAAGGAGTTGTAATTTTTACTTGGTTAGACTCACCATATGTTTTCACATTTGTTCCGCTGCCAAACACAGTATTCAATTCTGATGTAATTTCAGAAGGATTAACAGGATGCTCAAAACGAACCGTATAGGAACGTCCACCAATAAAATCTACCCCTTTTTGTAATCCTGGGCCTGCTAACAATGAGAATAAACCAACTGCTATTAAAATTCCAGATATGACGTAAGCAATTTTTCTCTTCGCCAAGAAATCAACATTAATTCCCTTGAAAAGGTTTTTAGTGATACCAGTAGAGAAATCCAAACTTCTACCTTTTCCACTAATATACCAGTCAATTAACAAACGAGTGATGAATATTGCTGTAAATAAAGATGTTATAATACCAATAAGCAAAGTAGTTGCGAAACCTTTAATTGGACCTGATCCAAAAATAAATAAGATTACCGCAGTTAAACCTGTTGTAATGTTCGCATCTAAAATAGAAGACAATGCATTACCAAAACCATCAGCTACAGCTTGGCTCTTACCCTTACCTTTTGCCAACTCTTCTTTAATACGCTCAAAGATCAGTACGTTAGCATCGACAGACATACCAAGTGTTAAAACAATACCGGCAATCCCTGGTAAAGTCAATACCGCATTTAAGCTCGTTAATACACCAAAAATCAATAAGATGTTCAACATTAAAGCGATATCAGCAAATACACCAGCTTTACCGTAGTAAGCAACCATCCATAAAAGAACGATTACAAAAGCGATTAAGAAAGACATAAAACCACTATCAATAGCTTCTTGACCCAATGAAGGACCAACAATTTCTGATTGAATGATTTCAGCAGAAGCAGGAAGTTTACCAGCCCTAAGAACGTTAGAAATATCTTTTGTTTCGTTTACGGTAAAGTCACCCGTAATTTCTGATCGACCACCAGATATAGGACCAGAAGAAACACCAGGAGCAGTATATACTTTGTTATCTAAAACAATAGCAATACCAGTCTGATTCGTGTAAGCATCTCCTGTTAATTTTTCCCATTCTTTAGCACCCTTAGTATTCATAGTCATGGATACAGCAGGCTTACTGAACTGATCGAAATCTGCTCTAGCATCACTTACTACATCACCACTAATTCTTGGTGTACCATCGCGGTTAGATTTTAACGCATATAAATCGATAACTTCAGTATCTTCTGTAGAGGGTCTTTCCCACACAAATTTTGTAAACTGAATATCAGCAGGCAACAACCTTCTAATTTCCGGCATTCTTAAGTAAGAACCAATAGTTGCCGTATCCTTAATTGCAGCACGGAACATGGCGTTTGATCCCGGGTTTGCAGGAATCAACAACTCGTATAATGGATTTACCTGTGCCGCTAAATCTAAAGAATCAGCAGAAACGTCAGATAATAAAGAATCTAATTCAGACTCTTCTTTGATTTGTTCTGGTTGCTTAACCTCAACAATCGTTTTTAATTTCTCGTTCGCTTGAATAAGGAACGTACTAAAGCTAGTATTACTTTGCTTGTAGGTTTCCCAAAATTCTAATTGGGCAGTACTTGATAAAAGATCTTGTGCACGAGCAATATCTCTAGCACCTGGTAATTCAACCAAAATACGACCAGAGTTACCTTCTCTTTGAATGTTTGGCTGTGTTACACCAAAACCATCTATACGCTCTCTTAATACCTCAAAAGCAGAAACGATAGATTCATCTATTTTTCTACGGATGATAGGCTTCACCTCATCATCAGACATTTGAAAGTTAATTTCATCACTAAGACCTTTGTTAGCGAAGATCTCTGGTGAAGCTAATTTAGTATCTCCTTTGATATTATCGAAAGCTTCAAAAAACAAATCGATATACGTGTCATCGCTATTACTTGCCGCAGCATCTGCATCTGCTAACGCTTTATTGAATACTGGGCTTTTGGTGTTATTGGCCAATCCTTTAAGGATATCCTTAATAGAAATCTGTAAGGTAACGTTGATACCTCCTTTAAGGTCAAGACCTTTGTTCAGTTCTTTCTTTTTAGCTTCATTGTAATTAGTATATCCTAATACAGGATTATTACCAATAGAGTCAAGATAGCTAGCAGCTGCCACTTCTCTTTTAGATACATATCCTTCTTCAGATTCAGATATACGGCTAGCAGCGAAAGTGTTCGCTTCTTTTTCTACTTTACTAGTTACGAAAGTATAGGATAGCTGGTAAATACTAACTAACCCAAATAATAAAGCAAACAGCTTTATAAGTCCTTTGTTTTGCATTTTAATAGTTTATTTAATTTATGTTGATTATGATCGTTTGTATGGTAAAAACCAGGGTAGCTTACTTTTACAAAAAGTAATTATGCTACTTAGTATATGATATCGGAAATTAGCTATTTCCCCATGTGCAAGGTCCTGCCCTTACTTCTGGAATTATTTGTGAAGTGTTATCTATTGTAATCGCAATAGTTGTATTGATTTTAAGAGCTACCTCAACAATGGCATCTGGTCCCAAAACTACGGCATTACTAAACGGCAAAAATACCGGGTCAGTTATTTTTTTAGAATTTTGCTTTTGAACCGCAACAAGAGTCGCGTTTAAAATAACCCCGGTATCCGCTTGTTGATGCAGATCAGATACTACTAAATTATACGTTTCCGGAAGTTGTTCTTTTGGATAATCTAAAGGAAACTCCTCTTCATTGCTGGATGCCGATTGATTTTCGTTAGAAAGAAATTCCTTAACACTAAGCGCATCAACATCGCTGTAATAACGAATACTTAATTGCGTACCGTCATTTTCAATGATTTTGACATCATCAACACCTAAAATTTCCAATTTCTTGGTGATTACTGCCAAAATCTCATCATGAGCAGCTTCCGAAGCTACTTCTACATTTACAAATTGTAATACAATCTGCTGATTAGAAGCTTTCAGTTGCTCTTGACTTAGCCCTATTAAGGCTAGAATAATAAATAAAGTACTTACGCACCATTTTGCATTCATGCGGCAAATATAAAAATAAAAAAATGCTAGGTAGTATATTTTCTACAATATATGTACCTGAAGCCTATCTTCTTATATAAACAAACCCTCTATAGCCTAGCCATAGAGGGTTTATTTTATGAATTAAAAAGTCTAATTATAACTCTAATAGACCATTAGTTTTAGTAACACCCTCTGCACTTTCCTGCATTTTTGCTTTTTCTGCATCACTTAAAGGAATATCCACTATTTTTTCAATTCCATTTTTTCCTAAGATTACCGGTACACCTATACAGATATCATTTAAACCATATTCTCCTTCTAGCATTGTAGAACAAGGGAACATTTTCTTTTGATCACACGCGATAGCTTGAACTAAAGCAGAAACTGCAGCACCTGGAGCATACCATGCACTTGTACCTAACAATCCTGTTAAAGTAGCACCACCAACTTTAGTATCGGCAGCAACTTGCTCTAATCTTTCATCAGATAAAAATTCAGATACACGAATACTGTTTCTTGTGGCATGAGAAGTTAAAGGCACCATACCTTTATCACTATGACCACCTATTACCATACCGTCAATATCAGAAATAGGAGCTTCCATAGCTTCTGCCAAACGATACTTAAAACGCGCGCTATCTAAAGCACCGCCCATACCAATAATCCTATTTTTAGGCAAACCAGTAGTTTTATGAACTAAATAGGTCATAGTATCCATTGGGTTACTAACTACTATTATGATAACGTTAGGTGAATGCTCTAATAAATTACTAGAAACGGTTTTAACGATACCTGCATTAATACCTATCAACTCTTCTCTTGTCATACCTGGTTTTCTTGGAATACCAGAAGTAATCACAGCAATATGGCTATCTGCTGTCTTAGCATAATCACTTGTACTACCTGTAATTTTAGTATCGAATCCGTTCAACGATGCAGTTTGCATTAAATCCATTGCCTTACCTTCAGCATAACCTTCTTTAATATCTAAAATAACGACTTCTGAAGCAAAATCTTTAATGGCAATGTATTCTGCACAACTAGCACCTACTGCACCAGCACCTACAACTGTAACTTTCATTTATTTCTATTTTATGAATTATTATATACAAAATGGAATGTCCACTTTATGTTTATTGAATTTCTGTTCCAAAAATAGGTATTTATTGACGAATTATGCTATGGAGGGATTGATTTAATTGGGATGAAAAGGCTTTGAAAACATCGATAAAATGCACATTTTGTTAAAAAATAATGCGCTTTAACGAAGAAGTGGCCAAAAAGTGACCGTACATCGAATTAAAATAATAACCCAAAATTAGTCACGTTAAATACTGTGGATCCCAAATCCAAAATTAAATTAACCTACTTATGACTAAGAAGTTCCTCTCTTTGTTAGCTATATGTGCTATTGTGTTTCTTGCGAACTGTTCTCGTATAGAACATAACACCGACCCTATCATAGGGATTTGGTCACAATCTAAAAACTTTACCCCTGAAAACTCGGCAAAACAAACTATTCGTCAAGAATGGATATTCAATGATGTTTTCCTAGGAAGGTATCATGAAATTAAAGGAACCACCATTACCTTAAAAACTGATTTCAACTGGTCCAAACAAGGCAACACTTATACTATTGAGTACAAAGGTCTTAACGGCAAACCCAACAATGTAATTACCATTCAAGAAATTGAACATGGTTTCTATCTTGAAAAGAAAGATGGAGCTACATTGGCTACAAGAGAATAAACAATTTTAACAGGGCCATGGGAAAAAGGCTGTCCGGAGGGATCTGGGCAGTCTTTTTTAAATACATCTTGGTGCCTGAAATTCAAGTAAGCTAATGTCTAAAACCTAGCTTTAGATCAACTTGAATACTATTTTATTACTCCTCTACTACCTACTATACTTTTATCATTTCCAGTTTATTTAAAACCTAAGTTCATACCAACTGTTACGGTATTAAACGCCCCTAAACCCTACTCGCCATACCGCCTAAAGAAACCTAATTTTAGTTTAATACCAAAATTACCGGTTACACCATATACATTATAAGTAATTGAAAAAGAATCTTCGTAGTTTCAATTTTATCTAAAACTAAAAAACCTGCGCTGTAGGCGCAGGTTTTTGTTATGTAATTGATATTTTCTATGTGTCAATGTTTGCATAAACAGCATTTTTCTCTATAAACTCTCTTCTTGGTGGTACTTCATCACCCATAAGCATTGAGAAAACACGATCAGTTTCAGTAGCATTGTCTATTTGTATTTGACGCAATGTTCTAAACTCCGGATTCATAGTAGTATCCCACAGTTGCTCGGCGTTCATTTCACCAAGACCTTTATAACGTTGAATACTTACTCCCCCACTATAGCTATCTGCAATTTCGTCTCGCTCTTTATCACTCCAAGCATATCTCTTTTTCTGTCCTTTTTTTACTAAGTATAAAGGAGGTGTAGCAATATAAATATATCCTTGCTCTACCAATTCTCTCATGTAACGGAAGAAGAAGGTCAATATTAAGGTTTCGATATGGCTACCATCAACATCGGCATCACACATGATGACCACCTTATGATATCTTAGTTTATCCAGATTTAAAGCTTTACTATCCTCTTCGGTACCAATGGTTACTCCCAAAGCAGTATACATATTCTTGATTTCTTCGTTTTCAAAAACTTTATGTTGCATAGCTTTCTCAACGTTCAAAATCTTACCTCTTAATGGTAGAATCGCCTGAAAATTACGATCACGTCCCATTTTTGCAGTACCACCTGCCGAATCTCCCTCTACAAGGAATATTTCACATTTTTCAGGATCCTGCTCAGAACAATCCGATAATTTACCGGGCAAACCACCTCCACTCATTACATTCTTACGCTGAACCATTTCACGAGCTTTTGAAGCCGCATGTCTAGCTTGTGCTGCAAGAATTACTTTTTGAACAATAGTTTTAGCATCGTCTGGATGCTCTTCTAAATAATTTGTCAGCATTTCAGACACCGCCTGACTTACTGCCGAAGAAACCTCTCGGTTGCCTAATTTCGTTTTCGTCTGACCTTCAAACTGAGGTTCCGATACTTTAACCGACACAATTGCCGTTAAACCTTCACGGAAATCATCTCCTTGAATTTCAAACTTTAATTTATCTAACATTCCAGAAGCATCCGCATATTTCTTTAGGGTAGAAGTTAAACCTCTTCTAAATCCTGATAAATGCGTACCACCTTCATGTGTATTAATATTATTTACATAAGAATGTAGGTTCTCCGTATAACTCGTATTATAGATCATAGCCACTTCTACAGGAATATCATTCTTTTCCCCTTCCATAGCAATAACCCCTTCTATCAAAGACTCACGGTTACCATCTAAAAACTTGACAAATTCCTTTAAACCTTCATTAGAAAAGAATGTTTCTCCAACATATTCTCCTTTTTCATCTTTCTGACGCTTATCTGTAATACTAATAGTCACTCCTTTGTTCAAGAAAGAAAGCTCACGCATTCTATTTGCCAACGTTTCGTAACTATATTCTATAGATTGAGTGAATATGGTATCATCTGGATGAAAGGTTACCTCTGTACCTCTCTCTGTAGTTTCTCCTATTCTCTTTACAGGATACAAAGCCTTACCTCTAGAGTATTCTTGTTGCCAAATAACACCTTCCCTATATACCGTTGCCGATAAATGATCAGACAATGCATTTACACAAGAAACACCTACACCGTGAAGACCACCAGAAACCTTATAAGAATCTTTATCGAATTTACCACCTGCACCAATTTTGGTCATTACAACCTGTAATGCAGATACACCTTCTTTTTTATGCAGATCAACAGGAATACCCCTACCGTTATCCTTTGTGGTAATGGAGTTATCTTCGTTTATGATTACGCTAATGGTATCGCAATGACCACCCATAGCCTCATCAATAGAGTTATCCACTACTTCATATACCAAATGGTGCAAACCACGGACCCCAACATCACCTATATACATGGATGGACGCATACGTACATGCTCCATACCCTCTAAGGCCTGAATACTATCTGCCGAATAATTTTTCTTATTTGCTTCTTCGCTCATAAAATTAAGGTTGTTTTACTTCAAATTTTGCAATCTTACAAATATACGCAATACCCCATAAAATATAGCCTTTTAAGCATTGGACAAAAGCAAGTTATCAACAATGATTGTGGAAAATTAACCATCAAGCATTAAATAGCACTACAAATTATAAACCAGCCCTAAATGGAAGTGCACAAACTGAACACCTCATCTAATCTAATACTGGGCAAAACAGCTATGATCGTATCAAAATTTACATTATTATTGGCGCAATGCTAACCTTTTGTAGCTGAAATTAACGGGATAAAACTGATTATTTGCGCTATTGCTGTTTATAGGGAAATATTAAGATTTACTTTAGATATGAATGTTAATTTAGAGTCATAATCTTAAAATAATCTATTATGAACGAGGAACAATTTAAAGGAAAGTGGAATATAGCCAAAGGAAAATTAAAACAACAATATGGTAACCTTACCGAAGATGATCTTACCTACGCAGAAGGTAAATCTGACGAACTATTAGGAAGAATCCAAGAAAAAACTGGAGAATCTAAAGAGAAACTAAGAAAGATGATCAATGATATTTAATCTTTGTTCGTTTAAAAAAAGTAACCCCGTCTACATAATAGACGGGGTTTTACAATAGATATAATGACTAATTCAAACCCTATTGTTTAACATATGCTTCATCATGAACATTAGCAATTGCTCTACCAGACGGGTCATTCATATTCTTAAACGCCTCATCCCATTCTAAAGCTGTTGCCGTACTACAAGCTACACTTGCTTCTTGTGGCACACTCAATGCCGCAGCATCACTAGGAAAATGTCCTTCAAAAATAGTTCTATAGTAATACTCCTCCTTATTCAACGGTGTGTTGATAGGAAAACGAAATGCCGCATTCTTAATTTGCTCATCTGTTATTTCTTTATCGACCAATTCTTTTAAGGTATCGATCCAACTGTAACCAACACCGTCACTAAACTGTTCTTTTTGCCTCCACGCTACGCTTTCCGGTATCATATCTTCAAATGCCTTACGAACCACCCATTTCTCCATACGTTCGCCATTGATCATTTTATCCTGCGGGTTAATACGCATGGCAACATCCATAAATTCCTTGTCTAAGAATGGTACACGACCTTCTATCCCCCAAGCGGCTAAACTTTTATTAGCTCGTAAACAATCGTACATATGAAGCTTATCTAATTTACGTACGGTTTCTTCATGAAACTCTTGTGCATTTGGTGCTTTATGAAAATATAAATAGCCTCCAAACAATTCATCCGCACCTTCACCGGACAATACCATCTTAATACCCATAGACTTAATAACACGTGCCATTAAATACATTGGTGTAGAAGAACGAATGGTGGTAATATCATACGTTTCTATGTTATAGATAACATCTTTAACCGCATCTAAACCTTCTTGAATAGTAAATTTAATCTCGTGGTGCACGGTACCGATATGATCTGCTACCCTTTTTGCCGCAGCTAAATCTGGTGAACCCTCTAGACCCACAGAGAAAGAGTGCAATTGTGGGTACCAAGCATCTGTAGTATCACCACTTTCAATACGTTTTTGTGCATATTTCTTTGCAATTGCCGAAGTTACAGAAGAATCTAAGCCCCCTGATAACAATACACCATAAGGTACATCAGACATTAACTGTCTATGAACCGCCGCTTCTAAAGCTTCTTTTACTTCTTGAATGCTAGTTTCGTTGTCCTTAACCGCATCATACTCCATCCAATCTCTAGTGTACCATTTTTTTAATTCACCGTCAGAGCTATGTAAATAATGTCCAGGAGGAAATAATTCAATTTTCGTGCATGTACCTTCTAATGCTTTTAATTCTGATGCTACATAGAATGTACCGTTTTTATCCCAACCCATATATAAAGGAATAATTCCCATATGGTCACGAGCCACAAAATATTCATCTTTATCGGCATCATAAATAGTAAAACCAAATATACCGTTCAAATCATCTAAAAAATCTACTCCTTTTTCTTGATATAGCGCCAAAATAACCTCGCAATCAGATGCTGTTTTAAAGTCATACTTACCGTCAAACTGCTTACGTAATTCTCTATGATTATATATTTCACCGTTAGCGGCCAATATCAATTTACCATTAGGACTCAATAAAGGTTGTTTTCCAGAAGCTGGATCTACAATAGCCAAACGCTCGTGCGCCAGAATTGCTTTATCATCTGCATAGATTCCACTCCAGTCTGGACCTCTATGTCTTATTTTCTTTGACATTTCTAAAAGCTGAGGTCTAAGTACCTCGGTACTTTCCTTCACATCAAATGCACATACTATTCCACACATAATCTAATTATTATATCATTTCGAATACAAATATCGATTCATTGTTTCAATTAACAAACATAAATTACAATTATGCTTACACATTTAAACTCAAAAATTAAATATTGGTTATATTTTACACCATTTTTATCATTTTACAGTTTAATACCTGATGGAATGTAACTATTAAAAAAAATTAACTTCTTTTTATTAATGGGAATGTAAGGAACTACTTAGTTTTATGACCTAGTAAAAACAAAACAATTATTATGAAAAAAGTATTTACACTAACCGCCTTAATGTTGGCCTTAATTTTAACTTCAACCGTAACTGCCCAAGAATTCTCCGGAATAGACAAAAGCCCTATGGATATGGCTACTTACCCTTCAGATTACAAAGTGTCTGAAAAAGCTGTTCGTATCATTTACGGAAGACCACAATTAAAAGGTCGTTCTATGGAAGAATTAGCCCCTACGGGAAAAGTATGGAGAACAGGCGCCAACGAAGCTCCTGAAATTACATTCTATAAAGATGTTTTGTTCGGAGGTAAAGCTATTAAAGCTGGAACATACTCTTTATTCACTATACCAGGTGCAGATGAGTGGACAGTTATCTTAAACAAAAAATTGAACCAATGGGGTTCTTATTTTTATGACCAAGCTTCAGATGTTGCCCGCATAACAGTACCTAACGGTTCTGAAAATGCTTCACTTGAAGAGTTTTCTATCGCTTTCAAAGACACCAAAGATGGTGCTCATTTAGTTATGGGCTGGGACAAAACGAGAGTTGCAGTTCCTATTACTTTGTAGTACAAAATCCAATATATTTAAAAGCCTAGGTCATTGACCTAGGCTTTTTTTTAACCATTTTTTACCGAACCACACCGCCTATAAACGTCTGTTCTGCACGAATAGTTGGTATGTCAGCTACAGGGACGGTCATGATATCTTTATCATAGATAACAAAATCTGCAAACTTACCTGGTTCTATACTACCTTTCTCATCTTCTTCAAAATTTGAATAGGCGGCCCATATGGTCATTCCTTTTAATGTTTCTTCTCTGGATAAAGCTTCCTCCATTTGAAATCCTCCTTTGGGGTAACCGCTAGTATCTTGTCTTGCAACCGCTGCGTAGAAGGTTAAAAACGGACTCACATCTTCCACAGGAAAATCTGTTCCCAATGCTATAGTACCTGCTTTATCCAATAGCGTTTTGTAGGCATAGGCTCCTTTTACCCTTTCTCCCAAACGTTCTTCTGCCCAATACATATCACTGGTAGCGTGAGTAGGTTGTACAGAGGGGATAATACCATCTTCAAAATAGTCAAAATCATCTTCGGTCAATACTTGTGCATGTTCAATTTTCCAACGTCTATCACCTTTACCTTTCAATACTTTTTTATACGCTCTTAGCACGGCAATATTGGCAGAGTCACCAATGGCATGCGTATTCATTTGATATGCTGAGTTTGCAAGTTTTTCCGCCAAAGCTTCAATATCGGCGACAGGCGTAATCATTGCTCCAAAATGATTAGGTAAATCGCTATATGCTTTTTTCATGACAGCACCTCTAGAACCTAACGCACCATCACCATATACCTTTACCGATCGCACGTTTAATAGGTCTGTTTTAATTGGTCCTTTGTTTATGAAATAATCCACCTCTTCTTTATTATTACTAATCATGGCATAGACCCTAATAGATAATTCACCTGCCTGTTGTAAACTGTCTATTAGCTCAATGGTATTTCGATCTAATCCTGCATCATTTACGGTGGTTAGTCCATTATTTAAACTAATACGTTCTGCATCTTTTAAGGCTTTAACCCTATCCTCTAAAGTAGGTAAAGGCATTATACTATCTATAAGTGACATGGGATTATCTATTAAAACCCCGGTAATACCGGCATAGCCATTTGCCCATTTCTTCAAAATCTCGCCACCTTCCACTTTGGTGCTCCAGTCAATACCGGCCATATCCAAAGCTTTTTGGTTGACCAAATAAGCGTGGCCATCTACACGTTCCAATGCCACAGGTATGTCAGGAAAAAGTACATCCAACTCTGTTTTTGTCGGGAATTCCTTTATTTCCCAATCATTCTGATCCCAACCCCTACCCCTTAGAAATGTTTTTGGGTTGGCAGTATGAAATGATTTAACGCGTTCCAATACTTCTTCAAAACTTTTAGTTCCTACTAAATCTACCAATTGTTGGGTAAGTCCCAATCCATAAAAATGACAATGCGCATCTATTAAACCAGGGGTAATTGCTCTACCATCGGCATCGATCAAATGATCAGAAGTATACTCATCCCTTATTTCATCTGTGGTACCCACAGCAATAAATCTGCCATCTTGTACGGCAAATGCCTGTGCCTTAGAAAATGTGTCGTCTACGGTATAGACTTTGGCATTCACGATTACCAAGTCTACCTTCTCTTTCATGAGTTCGCAACCAGATAATAATACGAGTAATACAGGAAGTAATTTTTTCACAATAAAATAGTTAGTTAGCAAAATATGGACAGTAAAGTCATACCACCCACATTAAATAATATTGAAAACTAAGTATTTTTCTGGAAAGTTTTAAATCTTTATTTCCCAAGCAGTTAGCAAATTCCCGGAACTATTTAGACGGACCCACAATCCACCTATTTATTTTTTCTTCTAACAATACTAAAGGTAAACTACCAGAATCCAATATTTGACTATGAAATGCTCTAATATTAAACTGCTCACCTAAGGCATTTTCTGCTTTAGTTCTTAGTTCCCTGATTTTAAGCTGACCTATTTTATAGGATAGTGCCTGCCCCGGGGTAGCCATATATCTTTCAATTTCAGCAATGATACTTTCTTCTGATTCTGCCTCATTATCCAATGAATATTGAATGGCTTTTTCCCGTGACCATCCTTTTGCATGAATACCTGTATCTACCACAAGCCTAATTGCGCGGTGCATCTCCATGCTCAACATGCCAAAATACTGATAAGGGTCTGTATAAACACCCAATTCTTTACCTAAAGATTCTGCATACAACGCCCAACCTTCAACAAAAACACCCATACTTTCGGGATGTAAAAATTCTGGCAGGTCATTATTCTCTTGCTGCAAGCTCAATTGAAAATGGTGCCCGGGTATGGCTTCATGCAAAAATAAAGCTTCATCATGCACCCTATTGTACGATTTAACATTAGTTATGGGTATATAAAAAATTCCGGCTCTTGATCCATCTTTTGATCCTGGTACATATTCCGCACTTGCAGATGCTTCTCTAAAAGCTTCGGTTCTACGTACATTGAAGCCGGCTTTTGGGGTCAAGGCAAATAACGAATCTATACGCAACGCAATACGATCATTTATAGCATTAAAATTTTCGATTACCTCTTCTGGTTTGGAAAAAGGCATCAATTCCTTTTTATTACGAAGTGAACTGAAGAAGGATTTTAAATCACCTTTAAATCCTATTTCATTCTTAACCGTTTCCATCTCTTTAGAAATACGAGCCACTTCAGACAATCCCAACTCATGAATTTCATCTGCGGTCATGTTTGTAGTCGTATGCAATTTGATTAAATACTGATACGTATCCTTTCCATTGGGCAAGTTCAATAATCCGTCAGTATCTCTGCAAGCCGGTACATATTCATGGGTTAAAAACTGATTTAACTCAACATATTTAGGAGTCAGTTTTTTTTGAATAAAATCTTCATAATCGCTTTTTAGGATATCCATGTCCGCATCAGATAAACCATCCGGGAAATTCATAATAGGTTGAAAGAACAGGTTTTCTTCTAATGGAACATCTACAAAAGCCCGAACTTGAGGTAGCATTTTCAATGTAAGTACTTTTGGTAGGACAACACCTTTATCCATACCAATTTTCATATTTTCTATTGACGTATCCAGAAATGCAAGGTAATCCTCTAATCTACTCAGCCAATTGGTATAATCTTTAATACTATTAAAAGGTTGTACACTGGTTCCACCAGCCAATTGTGCCACATACAAGTGCAAGGATTGAATTTGAAAAAGTGGCATCAACTCAAAACTGGGTAGATCATAAATGGGTGATGCTACCGTAACCATAGGGTTCATTACCCCTTCTAATTTCACGGCACAGTCCCACTCCATAACACGCATACTCATGTAGTCCTCAGCACTTACTTGTGTAGCATCGTATTTACCTAATTCTTGTAAGAAATAGGTATAGCGATCCTTTAAATGTAAAATGTAATCATCAGAAATATAATTAGCAATAGTATCGTTATACTTGGAATACCCAGCCTTTGTTGCTTCTATCGGATTTATACTTTTCTTGAATTCATAGAATTCGGTAAAAATCGCTTCTATTGGCTTTTTATCAACAGCTACCTCCCGTTTAGAAGATTCTTTACACGAATTAAATACAAGAATGCATATCAAAAACCAAAGCGTACGAATCATAGGATTAGAATTTATATTGAAAAATACAAAACAAATATGACTGGTCTAAAGCAATTTTAATGAAAATGAAGCGGGTTTACTTTTTTGATTTTGAAGTATTCTTTTCCTTAATTTTTACAAAAATGAGCTTTTTTCGTCCTTTGGAGTCTTCTCTGCGTTCAATTTCAAAATGCGGAATGGAATTGATCAACGGCGTCAACTTTTGAAATCCGTAGTTACGAGAATCAAAATTTGGCTGCTTCTTCTGCAATAAACTACCAACATCACCCAAAAACGCCCAGCCATCATCATCGGCAACATCATCAATTGTCGTAGCTATAAAGCGTAATGCCTTTGGAGTTATTTTATCAACAGTATTCTTTTCTGCGGGAGTTTTACTGGTGGTATCTTCAGTTTCCTCCTCACTTCTACTTTTAAGAATTTCTATGTAAATAAATTTATCACAGGCAACAATGAACGGATTTGGGGTTTTGCGCTCCCCAATACCAAAGACTTGCATACCTGCTTCTCTAAGTCGTGTCGCTAAACGCGTAAAATCACTATCACTACTAACAATACAGAATCCGTTTACCTTACCAGAATAAAGTACATCCATAGCATCGATAATCATGGCAGAGTCGGTTGCGTTTTTCCCTTGGGTATAGCCGTATTGTTGAATAGGCGTAATAGCATTTTCAAGCAATACATTTTTCCATTTCCCTAATCTTGGGTTGGTCCAATCGCCATAAATACGCTTAATGGTAGGGTTACCATATTTAGCAATCTCCTCCATCATTTCCTTTACATAGGCAGACGGAATGTTATCGCCATCTATTAATACTGCTAAATTTAAGTCCATTTGTAGTGTTTTGTGCAAAGATAGATTGATTTCTATTTGAACAGCAAGATGTTAAGCAATAAAGTTAAAAATGAATTTTTTACTGCGGATTATTCGCCTTTATAGAACCGACTGCCAGAAACACCAAAAATGCCAGACCCAAATAGCCCACCATTTGGTAAGACCCAAAAGTAGAGAGACAAAGACTGAAAATACTTGGCGCCAAGGCACTCCCTAAAATTAAAAAGCTCATAATTTTTCCTGTAATGCTTCCTAAATGTGCCCTGCCAAAAAATCGGGGCCAGGCAACTGCATTTAGTACGGCAAAGAAACCGCCCAGAATTCCAAACCCCGCAATTAACATAGGTACTCCGGCAGCCGTGGATAGAAATAAAAAACCTAAGGATGCCAAAAATCCGCCCAGCAACATTAAATACAAATACAATTTTAAAGGAAGGTAATCACTCAGAAAGTTGAAAATGGTAGAAACCGTAACAGCAACAACAGATCCAGGTAAAAAGATAGCTATGGCATCTTCTTTTACAAAACCTTCATGCGTAAAAATTGAAACAACATGAAATGTCAGCCCCGTAATAAAGAAGCTGTTGAAGGCAAGTGTTAATCCGTACATCCAAAACGCTCTCTCTTTCTTTGCTTCATCTAGAGTGAATTGCTTAGGCAATACTTTCTCTTCCTCTTCAGAAGATAATGACGAAGCGCCATCTGGTAACAAGCCGTGCTTTTCTGGTGAAATTTTATAAAAGGTATAAATAAACACACTAAAGATCAGTAATCCTATTGCTAAAATCTGCCAAGTATTTTCCCAGCCATACCCTTCAATAAGGGCATTTACCCAAAGTGGAGAAGAAGAGAACCCAAAAGAAAGCGCTACACTACTAAAAGAGTTGACTTTACCTCTATTTTTATCAAACCAAATCATGATGACATTTCTAGATGCCATGGTCAAAACACCCTGTCCTGCAAAACGCAGCATAAAGAATAAAACCGTCATTAATGCAAAAGGTATCATCCATGTATCTACGGACAAAAGTTCTTTTATATACGCACTCATAATTGCAGACCATGAACACAAAAACAAGGTTACCCCTAAAGAGATAGCAGCAAAGAAAGCCACATAACGCGCTCCATACGTATCAAACCAAACACCTGCCCTACCTATGACCAAAGAACTTACAATAGTACCGATCATATAGGCATTACTAAATTGATTCCGAGACAACCCCAAAGCATCTTTCACCGGGTCCGTAAAAACAGATACCCCAATGGTCTGACCCGGAATACTGCAATAGATACCAATGGTTCCTATAACCAAAATTACGTAGCCATAGAAAATAGGACTCTTAGCAGGGTCAATAAGCGGTTTTTGAAAAATACTGGCCATAGAAATTGTGCTGGTACAAAAGTACAGTATAGCCCTCACTCATTTTATCATTAACTTGTTAATCTAAAAACAAATTCAGAATTTATGAAGAAAAGATTCTCTTTGCCCATGCTCCTAATGTTCAGCATGGTAATCTCTTCTTTCTCTTGCCTTGCGCAAGAAAAAGAATACTATGAACTAAAAACGTATACCATAAAAAATAATACTCAGGAGAACATGGTAGATGATTATTTAAAAAATGCCTATTTACCTGCATTAAAAAGAATGGGTATTGAAAACATTGGCGTTTTTAAGGTTAGACCAGATAAATTTAAAATCAGTGATAAAATTTATGTATTAATACCCTTTCAAACTCTTGCGACCTTTGAGAACCTAGAAGCCATGTTAGCGGTAGATAAAACGCACCTTTCCGCTGGGGCAGATTATATACATGCCACACATGACAAAAAACCATATGAAAGAATTAGTTCAGTATTGCTACGTGCCTTCACAGATATGCCAAATATGAAACCTAGTAAAGTTAAAGGTGAACGAGCAGATAGGGTTTATGAATTAAGAAGCTACGAAGGACCAACGGAAGCCATGTACCGCAGAAAAGTAGATATGTTCAACGAAGGGGGTGAAGTGGAGCTTTTTGAAAACCTAGGATTTAATGCCGTTTTCTATGCCGATGTAATATCCGGTGATAAAATGCCCAACCTTATGTACATGACCACATTTACGAACATGAAAAAAAGGAATGCTCTTTGGAAAGATTTTGGAACATCTGATACATGGAAGAAAATTTCTGTGATGGATAAATATCAAAACACGGTAAGCCATGCAGATATTTACCTATTATACCCAACGGAGTATTCAGATTACTAGTCTGGTTTGCTCAACACAAACTCTACACGCCGGTTGAGAAATCTGCCGGCTTCTGTGTTATTAGTAGCTATAGGTTTTGAACTGCCAAAACCTTGTGACGAAATTCTATTTTTTTGAATGCCATTTTTCGTCAAATACCTCACCACTTCTTTTGCTCGTCTTTCAGACAATTTTTGATTAAAAGGGTTAGAACCGACATCATCTGTATGCCCTAATATTTGGATTTCAATAGCCGGATTTATGGTTAAATATGATAGTAATAATTCCATTTCTTGCTGATGATTTCCTCTAATATCAGCCTTATTAGTATTGAAGTAGACATTTTTAAAAACATGAATGCTATCTAAGGCATATTCCTTTTTTTGTATGACAGCAGTATTTTGAAGTTTAGATTTCACAATACGTACGGAAACCATATCTAGATAGTAGTATGAACCTTTGGTAATTTTTCTTTTGGTCTGATACTTCTGTGTGCGTTTATTGTTTTTAAAGTTGCCGATAATCATATAATTTTCTGTGCCTGTGGCTTCAAACTCCGTTGTCAGCTTTACCCATTTTATCTCATCGGAATAATAGTTGGAATAGGATATTTCTAGTACTGCAGATGTATTGCCCAGTAATTTAGAAAAGTGCAATCCAGATAATACTTTGCTTGTCTTTACCTCAACAGGATACTCCGTAAACCGGATGCCAAATTCCTTCATCGCAAAATCTGACCGCTCAGCCAAACTCACATAAAAAGAAACCACGTAGTGTTCTCCTTTCTGTAAAGTTGTACTTAATTCTCCCTGAATATACTCACGATAATCATTTGGTGCATACATGTAAAACCCCACATAACCTACGCCGAAATTAGCGGATTGCTTTCCATTAAAATTTTCAGGAGTCCCCATAACCGTGCTACATCCATTGAAATAATCTGTTGATCCCAACGTGGGCATATTCCAGTCTATCACATCTTTGTCTAGATTGCCTAAAGTAACGGGACACTGCCTATAATTTTCAAAGCTTGGATTCAGCACTAAATTTTGTCCAAATCCATAAAAACACACACAAATCATCAGCGTAGTTATAGTTCCAAAATGAAGTATTTTAGTAAACATGGACTTTGTACAGAATCTCTAAAATACTGAAATCCTATAAAATGGAGGAATTGAATTAAACACAAAAGCCCCACTCAAAAATGAGTGGGGCTTTTGTATTCTTTAAAATGTGTTTAAAAATTCTAGAAGTCGAACTTATAGGTTGCTCCTCCCAAAATCTGAATTCCCTGAACTTGGAAATTAGACCAACGCTGGTACTCGTTATTAGAAAGGTTTGCTCCTTTAATAAAGAAAGACCACTGATCCGTATAACGATAACCAACATGTGCATTGGCATCAAAATAACCATCTAAGGTAATTAGCGTTGCAGGAAAATCGCTTGGCGCAGTATCCAATACCACCGAAGTGGAATAATCTTCTCTCTCGCCCACATAGAACAGGTTAGCACCTGCATACCATTTCTCTCCAATCTGATAATCCATGAACAACGATGCTTTTAAGTTAGGAAGATTCCATGCTGGGTTTCCTGTTTCTGTATTGTAATCATACACCTCAACATTTACACCCGCTGTAAAATTACGGTTTACATCTACATTCAACTCCCCAAAAATTCCCAAGGTCTTTATATCATCATAGAACAAGCCGAACGAATTACCATAATAATACCCTTTATCATCTGACCTGAAATCGTTTCTAGGGTTTAACGTATACAACGGTCTATTGTTCTCAGCGGAATAAGACCCTTTTACATTATAACTCAAATTAGGCAACAACTGACCTTTAAAACCCACATAGGCATTGTACTGACTATCTGTTGGCGCAATATTCAATGTTGGAGATACATACGGATTCCCCTCAACAAAATCATAGTATGAATTTTGTTTCAGCTCCCCCGTTACTCCACCATAAGCAATTACCGTTTCATCCAATAATCTGTATGATGCTGTTACGGCAGGATAGATATAAAAGTTACTTTCACTATTCTCCAAATCCATTCCGTATACCAAATTCACGCCCAAATTCAATGAAAAATCATCACGTAGCATAGATAAAGACGGGGTAACGCCAACTTGTAAATTCCCATAAGAAATTCCGGCATCATTGGTACTACTATTCAAATCGGCATTCTCAAAGGTACCTCCAACATAATCCACATTTACATTAGCATTAAACACCTCTTCATTTAGCGGAAACTCAAAACCTGTATTCAAAATAGCTCTATTTTCCCCTGAACTTACGGCATCAAAAAATCTACGGTATTTTAAATCGGCTCTTTTAAAGAAAGAATCTTCCATATTAATGTGCCCATTAACTTCGCCCATATAATAATTTTGACGTTCGTCAATACCATCAAGCACAGTTGCACTAAATACTCCTGGTTCAATTCCGTACCAATTATATAATTGATGTTGAAGTCCAATTGCCGCGCCCCAATCTAAATCGCGATCACGCTTGGCGTAAGAAGCATCTAACCTGGTATCATAAAAAGTATCGTTCAGCTCTACCCCATCTATACCCCCCCGAGAGGATAAATGGTTAAACCCAACATCAAAATTCTCATCTCTATTGAGGGATCTACTCGTGTAAAATTCTCCCAATACATTACCATATAGCCCCGCACCCAAAGAAGCATAAGAATTATACAATACAGGTGGCGGTAAGCGCTCTACTTTAGATGCCGTTCCTTTAGAAGGCGTAAAGGTTGATGCTACGGGTACAGAAAAAATGCTATAGTTAATTGGTTTTTTCTGCAGTTCAATAGAATCGTTCATATTGGGAACCGATTTAATTTTGAAAGCATCTGAAACGGTTGGCGTATAGGCCTTGGTTACTGTTACGGTTTCCGTACCCAAGTCTTTCTCCTCTTCTTCTTGAGCAGAAACAATTTGAAAGCCAAACGTTAAAAATATAAGCGTAAATATATGTTTGTTGTACATAAGTGTTCTTTTTCTGGTGTACGTGATTTTTTAATTAGGATCTACCGATGAGTTACTTTTCGCCTCTTTAGATTTTATAATGGCCAGCTCTGCTCTTGCCTCGGCAACAATTTCAGGGTATTGCGTAAAGTTTGTTATTACGCTTTCCAAAATATAGGTTGCCTGGTAGGCATCATTTAAAGCATAGTAGTTTTTAGCCATAAGCACCAAACCTTTACCGCCCCATTCTTTATATGCAGCATAGTCTTTCGCTAATTTCTGAACCGCAATATTAGAGTTCTCATACAATCCGTCTTTATTCTCAAAATAAGCATTGTAATACAAAGCTTCTGCCGCTGTTGCCCCAGATGCAATTTTCAATACTTCAGCATAGGCAGATTTTGCTTTTGCTTCGTCATTGGTAGCAATAGCCGATCTTGCGATCATAATATGCGCATCACTCTTAATTCTATTGTCAATATTTGAAGTAGACAATACTTTGTCTGCATATTCCAAGGTCTTGGGGTAGTTCTTTTGCTTGTAATACCCTTTCATCAAATTAGAACGTGCAAAAGTCCTGTTCTGCTGAATATTTGCCTGATTTTCTAATTTCAATAAATATGGCAAGGCAATTTGGTAGTCATCCTTAGAAATATACACCTCACAAACACGTGTTAATGCCTGTTCTGCATATTCGCTCGTGCTTCTATCGGCTACATACTTGTAATAAGGTAAAGCAGCTTCCTTATCCCCTTTTCCAAAGTACAATTGTGCTAAGCTAAAGTTGGCATCTACGGCATGTAAGCCTGTTGGGAATTGCTGCACATAATTTTTGTATCCTTTGATAGCGGCATCTACATTACCTTCTAAATTCTGCTTTTGTGCGGCATCAAAAGTGGCATTATCCAATTCTGAATCGGTTACCTCAACAAAATCGAGCGTACGTACCCACTCGGCATATTCGTTTACCTGCCCCATATCTACATAAACTAATTTTGCCGTAGCAACCGCTTGTATGGCTTCTTGCGTTTTTGGAAAATCGCGAACTACGGTTTTAAACTTCACCAAAGCAGCTTCGTTTCTTGCGGCATTATAATTTACCAGACCCTGTCTCATTAAAGCTTGCGGTACCAAAGAACTACCTCTATACTCACTGATCAAACGATCATAAGCTTCTAGACCTTTGCTTTCTTGACCTTGAGAAACATACGTATTCCCTAATTCAAATAAGGCATCATCTTTAAAACTTGATCTTGGGTATTGGCTTACAAATTCCTCTAGGTTTTCAATTTTGCTTGCACTTCTATCCACATAACCATAACTCATGGCTTTTTGGTAAAAGGCGTAATCCTTTTCTGGTCCAGTTAAAGCTAATGCTTTATTATAGGTTTCTATTGCCGGCCAATATTTACTAGTTGCATAGTAGCTATCGCCTAATCTCAAATAACCATCATGTAACTTTTCAACCGCTGTATTTCCGTTAGCTGTGAATGCATTGAAGTAGGTAATGGCATCTGTATATTTTTTTTGTTTAAAGTAACCATATGCCAGGTTATAATCCACATCAGCATACATTTCTGTATTTTTTGCGGATGAATTATTCTTGAACGCCGTATACCCTGCAACGGCATCATCAAAACGATTGGATAGATAATCGGATTCTGCTTTCCAATAATCTGCACGAGCTTTAAAAAGCATATCCTCGGCACTACTTAACGATTTCGCGAAATTCTCTGAAGCTGCATTATAATCGCCCTCCATAAAAAGTTCGATACCTCTATAATAGGCTACTTTTTGATATACGGATTTACTGGCGTAATTTTTATTCTCTTCCAGTAACTTCATGGCACCTTCAAAGTTTTTTGAAGTGATGTATGAATCTACCAACAACGTCTGCATCTCTTCTTGGTGCTCATCTTTAGGATAGGTCTTTAAGTAATTGGTAATTACCTGCGGAACCGGCTCATAGGCATTACCCACTTCATAACTTAAACGCGCATAATTTAGGAATGCATCTTTTTGAATTTTGGCACTGTAATCCATTTGCGAGGCATTACGAAAGGCATTTAAAGCCTCCTGCTTTTTATCCAACTTCAAATAACATTCTGCCAAATGGTAGTATGCATTTTGTGCCACGCTATTGGTACCACCAATAATTTTATTGAACTGCGCAATGGCATTGGCATAATCGCCGCCCTTGTAATAGGCATACCCTAAATAGTAATAATCGGTATTGCTCCATTTACCACCTTTACCCTTGTATTCCGTTAAATACGGAATTGCATTTTCGTATTGTTTTAGATTGAAATAGCTCTCGCCGATTATCTTATTCAGTTCCGATACTTCACGACGGTCAGATTTTGGCAGTTGTTTTTTTGCCAGGGCAATTGCTTCTTGGAATTTACCAAGCTTAAAATTCATATCTGCCTGATAATAGCTTAGCTTCTCTTCCAAAACATCTTGATCCGTAATTTGATCAAAACGCTGATTAGCCGTTTCATAATCATCTTGTTGATATGAAATATAGCCTAAATAATATTTTGCCTGAGAACCGTACACCGGTGAATTGGCAACTTTTTCCAAGTATTTTTCAGCCTCTTTCGTTTTGCGTGATGAGAATAAAGAGTAGCCATAATTGAAGTTGAACTTATCCATCTCGTCACGAGAAAGGGAACGCTGATCTACCTTATTGTACCATTTTAAAGCGTACGGATATTTCCCGGTCTGAAAATAATACTCTGCCACATCTGCAAAGGCAGAATTACGTTTGGTAGAAGTAGGATATTTTTCCACAAAATCTTCCATCAATCGGTCTGCACCCGTCTGGTTTAGGCGTACTGCCGCATTGGCAGCATAGTAAGCACTATTTGCAGCGGTTTCCTCGTCTTTGGCAGACACTTTGACCTTTTCAAAAATGGTCTGTGCCGCTCGGTATTGTTCGTTGTTGTAAAGCGCTAGGGCGTCTTGAAATGCTTTCTGTTCGTGGGTATAGATTTTCGTCTCTTGGGCATTGGTCAAAGCGACCAAACCGAATACCATAGGAATAAAAGCGGTGAATTTTTTAAGCATAGTGTTCTGTTACTATTTAGAATTACCGTTATCACATGTGATAACGGCAAAAATTGTACCTAAGTATGTATAATACCCACACAAAAGAAAAGATTTTGAAAAGGGTTCACAAATATCAAAAGGAACTTATTACTTTTATAACAACATTTGCGTTATGGAAGAGATTGTTTTAGAACTTAAGGATGCGGCTATTTTTCAAAAAGAGAGCCTGGTATTGAGCGAAGTGAGTTTACAAATTGCCAAAGGGGAATTTGTATACCTCATTGGTAAGACCGGTAGCGGTAAAAGTAGCTTTATGAAAACACTATATGGCGATTTACCATTGCAAAAAGGTGAAGGTCATGTGGTTGAATTCGATTTAAAAACCTTAAAGGAAAAAGACATTCCGTTTTTACGCAGAAAATTGGGTATTGTTTTCCAAGATTTTAAACTACTGCCAGACCGTAACATCAACCAGAATATGTTCTTTGTTTTAAAGGCAACTGGTTGGACGGATAAGGCAAAAATGAATGCTCAAGTTTCTAATGTTCTTGAAAAAGTAGGCATGAAAACCAAAGGTTTTAAATTTCCTCACGAACTTTCTGGCGGAGAACAACAACGTATTGCCATTGCAAGAGCATTATTAAATGACCCAGAACTAATTATTGCCGATGAGCCTACCGGAAACCTTGATCCACAAACCAGCGTAGAAGTCATGAAGGTTTTACAGGAAATCAACAAATCTGGTAGAACCATTTTGATGGCCACACACGATTATGCGTTGATTTTAAAATTCCCATCAAAAACCATTAAGTGCGATGCCAATAAGGTGTTTGAGGTGGTGCAGAGGGCGGTTTAAATATAATTACTCATGCCAAGGATTGTACTTAAAACGGAAATAAATGCAAAAAAGGAAGTAGTATTTGACTTATCACGAAGTATCGACCTTCATAAAATTTCTACAGAATAAACCGATGAAAAAGCTATAGCTGGTGTTACAAACGGACTCATTGGATTAAACGAATGGGTTACTTGGCGAGCTAGACATTTTGGTATTAATCAAAATCTCACAACTAAAATTACAGAATTTGAACACCCTAATTACTTTTCTGACGAAATGATAAAAGGTGCTTTTAAAAGTTTTAAACATGAACATCATTTTGAAAATCAACCAAATGGCACGTTGATGACAGACTATTTTGATTACCAATTTCCATTAGGCTTTTTAGGAAAAATTGCGGATAGCTTATTCTTAAAGAAGTATATGACAGATTTATTAGCAAAACGAAACTTTACTATTAAAGAATTTGCTGAATCTGACAAGTGGAAACAAATACTACAAAACTGATGTTTCCGTAACTACTAACGCTTTTTTTTAATTAAAAAATAAGTACAAAACGTAAGGTAATTTGCACACAGCTATAAAAAACATTCCATGAAAAACCCTGAAAAAATCCGTTTAGCCCAACAACAAAAAGAAGAAAAAGATTGGCTAAAATGGGGTCCATATTTAAGTGAACGTCAATGGGGAACGGTACGTGAAGATTATAGTGCCGGTGGCGATGCTTGGAACTATTTTCCGCATGACCATGCTAGAAGTCGCGCTTTTCGTTGGGGAGAAGATGGTCTAGCAGGTATCAGTGATCGTTATTGCAATATGTGTTTCAGCATTGGTTTATGGAACAGTAAAGACCCTATAATTAAGGAGCGGCTTTTTGGCTTAACAGGTCCGCAAGGTAATCATGGTGAAGATGTAAAAGAGCTGTATTACTATTTAGAAAACACACCGTCGCACTCGTACATGAAGTACTTGTACAAATATTCTCAGAAACCATATCCGTACAATGAACTCATAGCCGAGAATCAAAAACGGAATCGGAAAGAGTTGGAATACGAGTTATTAGATACCGGTATTTTTGATGACAACACCTATTTTGATGTCAGTACCGAATATGCAAAAGGAAATGAGACCGATATTCTTATAAAAATCACCATCACCAATAGGAACAGCCAAGCGGCACCTATTACTTTGTTACCACAAATGGTGATGCGTAATAATTGGTCTTTTAAAAAGATTTCTAAAAAACCGGTCATCACTCAAAAAGGAACCAAGGACAATCCGTTCGTACATATTGATCACCCTTATGTGGGCAATTATAATCTCTATTTTCAAAAAACGGCACACTTATTCTTTACCGAAAACGAAACCAATAGAGAAACGGTATATCAGGAAAAGAATGACCATCCGTTTAAAAAAGATCTGTTCAATAATGCGATTTGTAACAATGATTTTGAGTTGGCGACGAAGAATAATTCGGGTACCAAATTTGCGCCGCTATACCAAGAAATTATTGGTGGTGGCGAATCTAAAACTTTCCAACTTCGTTTGACCGAAGAAACCCTTGAGACCCCTTTCTCCGATTTTGATGCCATTTTTAAAGCGCGACAAGAAGAATGTGCCCAGTTTTATAACGAAATAGCCCCAAAAGCTACCGATGACAGAAAGGCTATTTTAAAACAAGCCTTTGCAGGTTTACTTTGGACGAAGCAATACTACAATTATGAAGTTGAAAAATGGTTAGAAGGAGATTACAAAACTTCTCCCCCACCAAAAGAAAGATTAAATGGGCGCAATAGCCAATGGAAAACATTGCGCAATCACGATATTTTATCCATGCCAGATGCATGGGAATATCCTTGGTATGCCGCTTGGGATTCTGCTTTTCATTGTGCATCTTTCGCCTCTATTGATCCCGAATTTGCCAAAGACCAACTTTTGCTTTTTACCAAAGAATGGTACATGGCGCCTAACGGACAAATACCTGCCTACGAATGGAATTTTAGTGATGTGAATCCGCCAGTTCAGGCATGGGCAACTTTGCAAATTTATGGAACGGACAAAAAGATAACCGGCCTACCAGATATTAAGTTCTTAAAACGAATGTTCAATAAATTGAATTTGAATTTCAACTGGTGGGTGAACCGTTTGGACAGAAATGACAACAATGTTTTTCAAGGCGGATTCTTAGGCTTGGATAATATCGGAGTTTTTGACCGTAGTCATGGTGTACCAGGTGGTGGTTCTTTAGACCAAGTTGATGGTACCGCTTGGATGGCGATGTACAGCCTTAATATGCTAGAAATAAGTTTACGTATCGCCGAACATGACGATTCTTATGAAGATATGGCAACGAAGTATTTCGGTCATTTTATATTCATAGCAGAAGCACTGAACAAAATGGATACCGATAAAGCCAACACTTGGGACGATGTCGAAGGCTTTTTCTATGATCGCTTGACATTACCTAATGGCGAATCTACTACTATTAAAGTACGATCCATTGCCGGTATGTTATCATTGGCAGCCGTATTGACCATTAAGAAAAGTGTACTACATAAGTTTCCAAAATTCAAGGCCAGTGTTCTTTGGTTTAAAAAATACCGTAGAGATAATTTGAAATACGAGGTGATCCAACAATTTGAAGCAGATGGCGATCTATTATTGTCTTTGGTGCCAAAAGACCGCATGCAAAAATTGGTTACTGCTCTTTTAGACGAGGACGAATTTCTGAGTGATTATGGTATTCGATCCTTATCAAAAGTGCATGAAAAAGCATATCAGATTCATATTGACGGTATTGATTATTCCATTGATTATGAACCTGCAGAATCTACCGTTTCTTTATTTGGTGGTAATTCTAACTGGCGTGGACCTATTTGGATGCCTATGAACTATTTATTCATACAGGCACTACGAGAATACCAATGGTACGATGGTAATGATTTTCTTTTTGAATACCCAACGGGAAGCTCAAAACTACTTAATCTAAAACAAGTGAGCGACGAGTTGAGTAAACGCCTAATTCACATGTTCGAGAAAGATGAAAAAGGCAATAGAGCCATCAATAAGAACTACGAAAAATATTACCAAGACCCTAATTTTAAGGACTTGGTATTATTCTACGAATATTTTCATGGAGAAAACGGTCGTGGTTTAGGAGCATCGCACCAAACCGGTTGGACAGCATTGGTAGCCAACCTTATTGAGCAATTAGAAGATTAAAGAGAGTAATTTACATATCCGACTCTGAGAAGCCCAATCCGTGTTTTTCGGTCGGATATAAGATTCCCTTTTCCAATCTAAAAATAGAATGGTAGGGGTCGTCAATGATATCTAAATGTCCGTCTAAATCGGCATATTTTATGTTTGGTCTTGACAAGGCAAAATGGAGTCCCGCTGCAATACCCAATCCGCATTCATCGATACAACCCACCATAGCGTCTAAATTTGCAGCTTTTGCAACGGAATTAATATGCATACCAACCCAAATACCACCTACTTTTTGTAGCTTGATATTCACCATATCTACACGTTCATTCTGTGCCAAACGAAAAGCATCGGTCAATGTCTTTAAACTCTCGTCTGCCATTACAGGAACATCTACCTGATTCATAACTTCGCCCAATCGTTCTTCTGCCTCAACTTTTGTAGGTTGTTCAAAAATTTCTACACCAATTGCCGCAGTAGCTTTAACGAAAGCAACAGATTCTTTTACCGAATACCCTTGATTACCATCGAACCGTAATTCGATATTCGGATACTTTTCATGAATCTTTCGCATTTTGGCGATATCTTCTTCCAAATTGGCACCCCCTTTAATTTTTAAAATAGAGAAGCCTTGATTCACAAATTCAGTCGCTTTCAACAAAGTCTCATCAACCCCCATAATACCAATAGTAATACTGGTAGCCATGTGATTGCGATATCCGCCCAAAAATTTATACAAAGGCACCTCAGCTTTCTTTGACATGATATCGAACAACGCCAAATCTACCATTGCCAAAGCCGATGAACGTTTACCTAACAATTGTTTTAACTCTAGCAAAAGCAGCGCATACGTAAACGGATCTTTACCTATTAAATAAGGTACAATTGTATTTTTAATAGCATCTGCAACATCATTGGGCCACTCGTTTGTAACTACAGGATCTGGTGCTGCACAGCCATAACCCACAATTTTACTATCGGTTTCAACCTTTAAAATAAAATTACTGGTGCGATCAATGGTCTCATAAGCAATGGTATAAGGTTCAGAGAGTTTAAGATCCAAACGCTCAAAAGAAATATTCGTTATTTTCATTTCAATTTCGACATTAAAAGTGCAACTAAATCATCTGCCCCATATTCTAGCACATCAAAAGCGGGTAATTTGGTTTCTAAGGTAATTGCTTTACAAACATCAAGAATTTCACTTTTCTCCATTCCCTCATGATTTACCGTTATTGCAATTACTTCTTTACCGGAAATTACTTGAATAGCATTTATCTGCTCTGCCAAAGAATGCATTTTGTAGCCTGGAAATCCGTCATACTCCATACGTTTTGGAGCGTGTTGTAGAATCACATAATCAGGTCTGCCCGCCGCTAATATTTCAAATCCGCCAGGATATGCAGGGTTCATTAAACTCCCCTGCCCTTCAATCACAATAACATCAGGATTTTCATTTTTGTAGGCACTGACAACGGCATGTTCAATTTCACCAGAGACGAAATCATTAATACAGCTATCCATCACCATACTATATTTTGCTCCCTGCATCCAACCTGTTTGGCCCGTACCGATCATTTCCGCATTTTTACCGGCATTTCTGAAGGCATGTACCAATATCCAAGCCGTAGTACGTTTTCCCAAAGCGGAATCCGTTCCTAGAACCGCTAATTTTAAACAATCTACTTTCTCTATATCTCCCGTAAAAAAGTGTAATTGATCACGGTTAGGTGTTTTTCTAATATCCCTTATGGTTACATTTTTCTCTTTTGCCAAAGCCATAAGTTCAGGGTCATTGGTCAAGAAATCATGTAAGCCACTATCCACGTTCCAGCCTTGTTGCAACGCAGCTTTTATAGTAGCTTTTGCAACTTGTGGCAATCTACCACCGTCAGGGGCAAGCCCGATCACCAAATAACTTGGCAAATTATCGCTAGCTGTAAGAGCAACAATGGCAGCTTCTAAATCTTTAAAAACCGGAATTTCGTTCGGTTTACCATCTAAAACATCGCCGGCATCTTTACCTGCATATGTAGCATCTAGAACACCAACCACTTTATAACGCTCGGTAAAGCGAACGAGCCCATGTGCCGTTTTACCGTTGGGTGTGTTAAATGCACCCTCACAATACACCAACGCCTTACCATCAATAACTGTTTTCATTTTTATATTATTTTTTTGCAGTGAGCACTGCCACAAATCGGTCGGGCTCAAAATTCATTTTTTCGTCTAATTCCAGGAGTCCGATCAAACCGGCCGTAGAAGCAGGTAAAATTCGAAAACCTTCCTTTTTATGTAAAAGAGAAGTCATCTCTTTTAGTTTTTTATCACTGATATTAAAAGCTTCTCCTTCAGATTCTTTTAAAGCATACAGCGCCTCTTCACCATCAAAGCTATGCCAATTAATTAATGGCTCGTTATATTTTGTTTCTTTTATTGCTGTAGGATTCAAGTCTTTACAGTGATCTAGATTTTGCAAAAACGACTCCACAATCGGATTTTTATGGGAAGATGATGCTGCAATCATTTTAGGAATACGTGATGTTTTTCCTCTTTTGTACAGGTTAACAAATCCCCTATATATTCCGGCAAACAACGTTCCGTTAGAAACAGGGATAGCACAGTATTTAGGAGCATCGCCCAAATCTTCAAAAATCTCTTGTGCAATTTGCGCATAGGCAGATATTTGTAGCGGAGTATTTGCCCCACCTGGGTTGGCATCATACCAACCATGTTCTGCTGCTAACCTTGAACTCTCGGTAACCACATCTTCGTAGCTACCAGAAATACGAATGATCTCTGCACCCAAGTCTTGCATTTCAATATCCCGATCGGTATGATAACTTTCTGGAATGTAAATTTTACATTCAATACCTGCCAAATCTGAAGCCAAAGCCATTGCTACACCATAATTACCACAAGTAGCCAAACTTACTACCTTAAATTCGCGACGAAGGGCATCATACAATTGTGCAAAAGCAATACGGTCTTTTTGTGTACCGGTAGGGTTGTCACCTTCATATTTAAGGTATAGCTGACGCACATTAAACTCACGCTCTAAAGTCTTGGCCCTGTGTAAGCCCGTATCGCCAACCTCTAAACTTACAATATCTTCAAAACATTCTAAACGATCAACCAAAGATTTGCTAATATCCTTAACCATAACACTGAGCCTACGTGCCTCTGTAGACACCTTATTTTCAGCAGTTTTTACCCCATCTTTAAGATTCATTGGTTTGCATATTTTCTACTTTTAAGATACAGCTATTTAATTGATTTTTTAATAGTAATTTTTAACTCATATACCCTTTTAAAAAAGGGATGCATAGGTAGACTATATTCTAAAATTATTGCAAATTTTAACACAGCATTTTACACTATACCGGGCTACACAGTGCTTTTACGGCACTTTTATAATTATACAAAAAGACAAAAATTAACATTTAACGAATTCATGGCATATGAAATACTAAATAGATTTTTAAAAGAGGGTAAATCAAATAAAATCAGTTAGTCTTACGATTTGAAATTTAGAAACAAAACACCGTCTTTACGTAAGTATTAAACGATACACAAAGCTTTGAATAATTAAAAATATCCTAAAACAAAAAACGAGGTGTTTTCACACCTCGCCTTATTAAATTTTACAAAAGTCTACGTTAACTATTTTCCTCCAGCTCCATAATTAAATTCGCAATTAAGGCTGTCCAACCGGTTTGGTGAGAAGCTCCAAGACCCTTCCCTGAATCACCATCAAAAAACTCATAAAAGAAATGCTCCTCTTTAAAATGCTCATTTTTGGTAAATACGCTCTGTACATCTTCTGAGTGGTACACAAACTTACCGTCTTCATTAGGCTCAAACAGTTTTATCAACCTTTTAGAAATCTCATTGGCAATCTCGTTCAAGTTCAGTTTTTCACCTGAGCCTGTTGGAAATTCATATACATATTGCTTACCATAATACGAGTAGTATTTACGGAGCGATTGCACAATCATATAATTTAAAGGCAACCAAATTGGTCCACGCCAATTAGAATTACCGCCGAACATGTTTGACTGACTCTCCCCAGATTCATACGATATTTGGTGATGTCCATTATGTTGAAAAACATACGGATGCTCTTCATGATATTTTGAGAGCGATCGGATACCGTAATCAGATAAAAATTCTTTCTCGTCTAATAAACGAAACAAAAGTTTCTCTAACCTAAACCCACGCATTATGGAGAACAGGTAGTTACCATCAACATTAAATTCTTCAATATTAGAAATCAAAGAAGCCAAGTCTGGTCTGGTCCTTACAATTTCTGCAGCTCTGACCTTAAAATTTTTAAGCTCATCAAAAAGCTCTTTATGAATAATTTCTACAGCAAATAGCGGTATAATCCCCACTAAAGACCTCACCTTTAAACGATCCGTCTTACCATCTGCCATTTCAACTACATCATAGTAAAAGTTATCCTCGTCATCCCATAGGGAAATATCCTTTTGACCAATATGGTGCATTGCCCAGGCAATATTCAAGAAATGCCTAAAGAATTTAGCCACACTATCTTCATAATTCGGATTTATGGTTGCCAGTTCTAATGACATTCGTAACATATTCAAGGTAAACATGGCCATCCAACTGGTAGCATCTGCCTGTTGCATACGAGTTACCCCTTCTGGCATATGGTTACGATCAAAAACTCCAATATTATCCAAGCCCAAGAATCCGCCTTCAAAAAGGTTGGTACCGCTTTTATCCTTTTGGTTGACCCACCATGTAAAGTTGACCAACAGTTTTTGATATGCCTTTTCTAAAAAGTTAAAATCCCCTTTTCCGCTGCGTTTTTTATCCTTCTCATAAACCGTCCATACCGCCCATGAATGTACAGGAGGATTCACATCACTAAAATTCCATTCGTAAGCAGGTATCTGTCCGTTAGGATGCATATAACTTTCCTTCAGCACCAATAGCAATTGCTCTTTAGCAAAATAAGGATCTATTTCTACAAAAGAAGCCATATGAAACGCAAGATCCCAAGCAGCATACCACGGGTATTCCCACTTATCCGGCATTGAAATAACATGCCTGTTGGTCAGGTGCTCCCAATGCTTGTTTCTAGAATCTTTTCTGTAAGGCTTGGATTCCCCCGGACCGCCAAACAACCATTTATACACATCATAATAGTAGAACTGCTTGGTCCACAATAACCCAGAAAAAGCTTTTTTGGCAATTGCCTGTTGTTGAACAGGAAGTTCTTTCTTTAAGATATCACCATAAAATTCTTCACACTCTTGAATTCTTTTTTCAAAAATACTATCATAATTACCCCAAGGATCAGCAAGTTTCTTTTTACTTAGACGGACTTTAATTGTTTTTTCCTCTCCCGATTTAAGGCGAAGTTTATGCCAAACAGCAAATTTAGAACCTTTTTTAGCCGGATTTACCGTTAGTTGGCCATCTATAACATGATTGTTTATGCCATCTTTTACATATTCAACTTCATTAGGTACCCCGTAAATGCGTTGATTATTGGTTTCGTTCTCACAAAAAAGTTGCTCTCCATCTTCGTGATAAAAGTAATAGCGACCATTTCTAGTGCTACGAGACTGTACCGCACCCTTTGAAATAGCTTTCATTTCTGGTCTTTCAAACCTATTATTATGCTTCCAAAAATTACGAAACCACAAATGTGGCAATACGTGTATATTTGCAGCTCTGGGACCTCTATTAATTACCGTTACTTTCATTAAAATATCACCTACATCTGCTTTAGCGTATTCAATAAAACAGTCAAAATAGGTGTTGTTGTCAAAAGCTTTGGTATCTAGAATTTCATATTCTGCATCTTCTCGATTTCTACTTCTATTTTTTCTAACCAGCTCTGTATATGGAAACTTTTTATGAGGGTATTTATATAAATATTTGGCATACGAATGTGTAGGTGTAGATACTTGATGAAAATAAAGTTCCTTTACATCTTCACCATGATTACCTTCGTCATTGGTTAGCCCGAACAAGCGTTCTTTTAAAATAGCATCTTTTCCGTTCCAGAAAGCTGGAGCCAGACATAGAATTTCTCTAGAGTCGCAAAATCCACCAATACCTTCTTCTCCCCATCTGTAGGCATTACTGCGTGCCTTATCATGACCTATAAAACTCCATGCATGACCCTCTGGACTATAATCTTCCCTTACCGTTCCCCATTGACGCTCTGCTAAATAAGGCCCCCATCTTTTCCAATTTTTATAATTATCCTCAACGGTTAATCTTTCTTCCTCTGCATTTTTACGGACCATAAAGTCTTTTTCTATTTTACTTTTATTCAACACCTAATTAAGCCACTGCAATTTAAAACTATTGCAAATGTAATACCAGACTTAGATACAATGCTAAAAATACTATTAGTTAAAGTATAACAATGAGGAAGATAGTCATGAAATGCATAGTATTATTCATTCATTATAATAAAGCCAAGTACTCTGACAACTTGTTAAATTTAGTTTCATTATTCTATATAAATCGCAACGGCCAATATTAAGACACCATATTATTTTGCAACAATTTGTTATAAATATTCAATTATTTAACGATTTTACTTGTTCTATTGATAATAGTGGTAAAACCCTAATTTCCATGGTACCTCAGGGCATAAATCAATTAAAAAAAGGAATCCGTTCGCAAGTTTTATCACAAAAACACATTAGAATCTTACTTTACCACATGAAGTTTCTTCACAAAAAGCTATATATTTAGCTCATGAATTTTGTTAGAACAATACTACCGCTTGCCTGCTTTTTACTAATAAACTCAGTAAATGCACAGCAGGAAAAATCAAAAAATTTCACTGAGACCATAAATGGTTCTACGCTACAAATAGAAATGGTAGCCATACCCAAAGGTTCTTTTACCATGGGAAGTGAAAAAACCGCTAAAAAAAGAAATGATGATGAAGGTCCGGCGCATTCAGTATCACTAGATGAATTTTGGATTTCGAAATATGAGATAACCTGGGAAATCTATAATTTATTCGTGAATAGAGAAATAGATAATGTCGATAAAAATAACAAGGCAAAAGATATTAACGTAGAAGTAGATGCAATTTCCGGTGCCACTATACCTTACGTTGATATGAGTTTGGGTATGGGTACCAGTGAAGGTTTACCGGTAGCTAACGTTACCCAATATGCCGCTTCTCAATTTTGTAAATGGCTTTCTGCCAAAACAGGGCATTTTTATAGGTTACCTACAGAAGCTGAATGGGAATATAGTGCCCGAGCAGGAACAACAACGGCGTATTCTTTTGGAGATGACCCAAGCCAGCTCAAAGATTATGCCTGGTACTATGAAAATAGCGATAACAGTTACCACAAAGTGGGGTTAAAACAACCAAACCCTTGGGGTTTATATGATATGCACGGAAATGTAGCGGAGTGGACCATAGACCATTACTTACCAGAAATCTATGAATCTAGAAAAAAGAAAACTACATCTCCAGTAGAATTTACTCATTCTACCTACCCGCGATCGGTTAGGGGAGGCTCCTATGATGATGATCCGGAGTACTTAAGAAGTGCCGCTCGTTTGGGGTCTAATGAAAATTGGAAAATGAGAGACCCACAATTTCCTAAAAGCAAATGGTGGAATACCGATGCTCCATTTGTAGGGTTTAGAATCGTCCGCGATCCTAAGGTACCCAATGAACAAGAAATCAACAATTACTGGGGCGATTAGTTCCAGGTATTTTAAATCAAATAACATGTCAAACTCCAACAACAAAAACAAGATTGCCACCGAAAAATCTAGAAGAGATTTTTGCAGAAACACTGCCCTAGTAGGTGCTGGAATGCTATTGCCAGGATTAGAAATGAGCGCTATGGCAAACGTATTTAACAATAAAAAATTAAAAGTAGCCGTAGTAGGTTGTGGTGGCCGTGGTAGCGGTGCCGCTAACCAAGCGCTAAAAGCCGATGACAATGTAGAATTAGTTGCCATGGCCGATGCTTTTCAAGATCAACTGGACAAAAGCCTACTTAACCTACAAAAGGAATTTAAAGGCACTAAGAAAGTTAACGTAAAGGACAAGCATAAGTACGTAGGTCTTGATGCTTACAAAAAAGCAATTGACCAGGCAGATGTGGTAATACTAGCAACACCACCAGGTTTTAGACCTTATCATTTTGAATATGCCATAAATGCCGGTAAGCATGTATTTATGGAAAAACCGGTGGCAACAGATGCTCCTGGTATTAGAAAGGTCTTAGAAATGGCTAAGATTGCTAAAGAGAAAAAACTAAATGTTGTTGTAGGTCTGCAACGTCATTACCAAAACAACTACATTGCCATAGCCGATAAAATTAAACAAGGTGAAGTTGGTAAAATTGTATCTGGGCAAGTGTACTGGAACAGTGGAGGTGTTTGGGTACGCCCAAGAAAACCGGGACAGACAGAATTAGAATACCAAATGCGAAACTGGTATTATTTTAACTGGTTGTGCGGTGACCATATTTTAGAACAACACATACACAACATTGATATTGCTAACTGGTTTTTAGGAGAATATCCTATTTCTGCGCAAGGCATGGGCGGTAGATTGGTACGAACAGGAAAAGACCACGGTGAAATTTTTGACCATCACTTTGTAGAATTCAAATACCCAAGTGGTGCGGTTATTTCAAGTCAATGTCGCCATCAACCGGGCACTTGGTCTAAGGTCGGCGAAAATTTTCAAGGTACAAAGGGCAGTATTGATATGAGAGATGCCGGTGCAGCAAGCATTACAGGTTTAGATGGAGAAAAGCTGTTTGATTACCGTAACAGAAACGACCCAAATCCATATCAAGTAGAACACAACAAATTGTTTGCTTCAATTAGAAACAACGAAGTCATAAGTGATGCAGAAAATGGAGCTAAAAGTACACTAACTGCTATTATGGGACGTATGGCCACCTATTCTGGTAAAGTGATTACTTGGGAAGACGCTTTGGCTTCTGAGAAATTATTGATGCCAAGTGAAATTACTTGGGACTCTACACCACCAAGTGTACCAGGACCAGATGGTTCTTATCCTATTCCTACTCCAGGAGTAACCAAGGTTTTGAGCTAAAATAAATTTACACAAAAGCAAAATCCCGATAGAAGTTTACAACTACTATCGGGATTTTTTTTACTTCTCTTCTAAACGCCACGGTGGATTTAACCTATTCTTACCACCATAAAATAAAATAAGTTGGTTACCATCAAGATCTTTTAATCTTGCCTCTCTCCACAGCCATCTTTCATTTTTAGGCTCTTGATCAAATTGCAATCCGTTGCTCTTCAATAATGTTACTTGCTCATCTAGATCTTCACATTCAAAATATACATAGATACCAGCTCCATCCGGTAATTCATCTACCAGGTGAATAGAAAAAGTGGAAGTCCCGTCAGGACACTCAAATCTTGCATAGTTAGGTAGTGATTTCACTATTAACTGTAATCCTAATTTTTTATAAAATGATATTGATTTTGTAACATTGAGAGACGGTACGGTTACTTGGTTTAAATTCATGTTATAGATTCATTTTTTATCAAATTCTTTTCAAGGAGGTTATAAAAATAACCCCACTTAAAACAACATCTACTAAAGTCTAAAAAAACAGCTACACTAAGATTTGTAGTAAACGTAAAATAACAAATAAAGAAAAGCTATTTAAACCAAAAAAAAAACAGCTTAAATTTTCATTCAAGCTGTTTTAAATGCTACCATTTAAATTGGATATGACCTATAAGCAACTATTGCTGATTAAACCGTAGAACCTACTTTTTCTCGCATGCTAATTGCCGATGCCACTAAATTTTTAAGTGCTGATTTTGTTTCTGGCCAATCTCTAGTTTTTAATCCACAATCAGGATTCACCCAAATATTTTTATAAGGAAAAAGACTGGAAGCCTTATCTAATAAATATTCAATTTCTGCTCGTGAAGGTACTCTAGGAGAATGTATATCATAAACACCAGGACCTATTTCATTTGGATATTCAAAATCTACAAATGCTTTTAGCAGTTCCATTTCTGAGCGTGATGTTTCTATGGTAATTACATCAGCATCCATATGGGCAATACTTTCTATGATATCATTAAACTCCGCATAACACATATGGGTATGAATTTGAGTTTCATCCTTAACGGCACTTGCTGAAATCTTAAAAGCATTTACCGCCCAATCTAAATAGGTTTTCCAATCTTCTTTTCTTAACGGCAAACCTTCTCTTAATGCAGGTTCGTCAATTTGAATAATCTTTACCCCTGCATGTTCCAGATCACGAACCTCATCACGTATGGCCAGTGCAATTTGATTGCAGGTTACCGACCTAGGCTGATCGTTCCTGACAAATGACCATTGCAATATGGTTACAGGTCCGGTAAGCATACCTTTTACATGCTTTTTGGTAATTGATTGGGCATATGAAGACCACCTTACGGTCATAGGTTCTGACCTAGAAACGTCCCCGAATATTATTGGTGGTTTTACACAACGGGTACCATAACTTTGTACCCATCCAAATTTTGTAAACAATAAGCCTTCTAGTTGTTCACCAAAATACTCCACCATATCATTACGTTCAAATTCACCATGCACCAAAACATCAAGATCAACCTCTTCTTCAAAGCGAATGGTTTCTTCTGTTTCTTGTTGAATAAAAGCATCGTATGCTTCTTGCGTTACTTCCCCTTTTTTAAATTTAGCACGTGTTTGCCTCACCTCTTTTGTCTGTGGAAAAGAACCAATAGTAGTGGTTGGAAAAAGCGGAAGTTTAAGCGCTTTATGCTGTAATTCTTGACGTATTGAAAACTGAGATGTTCTTTCACTATCTGCAAGTGTAAGATTAGCTACACGTTGCTTTACGGCGTTATTATGGATTAAGGTAGATAGTTTTCTATTCTCATTAGCGCTCTTATTTTTTATAAAAAGTGCTACAGTCTCATCATTCTTACCATTAACGACCAATTGTTTTAAAACTGTAATCTCCTGTAGTTTCTGTTTTGCAAATGCCAACCACTGTTTTACTTCGTTATTTAATTGTGTATTATTCACCTCTAAATCTAGATCATATGGCACATGAAGCAATGAACATGACGTCCCTAGCCAAATTTGATCGTCCGGTAATTTAGCTTGCGCTTTTTGAATTAATTGAAGTGACTTTTCAAAATCGTTTATCCAAATATTTCGTCCATCGACAACACCTAAAGAAAGTACCTTGTCCCCCAACAAATTGGTTTCTAAAATATCGTCTAACTGCAAAGAACAACGCACAACGTCTATATGCAAAACATGTATAGGTAGCTTTAATGCAAGTTCCAGATTCTTACCATAACCATCAAAATAGTTGGCCAATATATACTTTAAACCAACTTTAATGGTAGAGAAATAATCATACGAACGTTTTATAGCCTGTTGTTCTACCACTGTAAGATCTGTTGCTAAAATTGGCTCATCAATTTGAAGGAATTCTACACCTTGCTTATCTATATCTAAAATTAACTGTTGGTAGATAGGCAGTATTGCATCTAGCAACTCTAATCTATTGAACCCCTCTTCATTTTCCTTTCCTAAAAGCAAGAAAGTTACAGGTCCAATAATTACCGGCTTAGATGATATCCCCAGCTTTGAAGCCTCTTTTATTTCATTGATTATTTTATTTGAATTTAGACTAAAGGACTGTTTTTTTAACCAATTCAGGAACTATATAATGATAGTTGGTATCAAACCATTTTGTCATTTCCATAGCGGTAACATCTATGTCATTGTCTTGATAACCTCTAGCCATTGCAAAATACTGCTGAAGTGCGTCTAAATTTTTAAACCTATCAGGAATACAACCTAAGGTAATACACATATCCCAAACCTGATCATACAACGAAAAGTCATTTGTAGAAATAAAATCAATACCTTGATCTTGTTGCGTTTGCCATGTTTTTTTTCTCAACCCTCGCATAATAGCAGATAAATCATCTTCAGAAATATCATTTTTACAAAATTTCTCCGTTGCTTTTTTAAGTTCTCTTTTCTCCTCAACCCTAGGATAACCTAATACAATTGTTTTCATTTGATGAAGTTTTAATTTCCAACAAAACTATTTATAATGAACATATTATCTAAATTAGATAGTATATTAAGATGATATAGCTATTTTTGAAAACAAATACAGATGATACCACTTTAAAGTGATGCATTTTAGCCCTGAAAAAGAAAAACTACCTATGAATAATTTAGATGCTACCGATTGGAAACTGTTAGAAATACTTCAAGAAAACGGAAAACTAACTACAAAAGAAATTGCACAAAAAGTAAATTTATCACCTACTCCTGTTTATGAACGTATAAAACGACTAGAGAAAAATGAAATTATAAAGAAATATGTAGCCATTATAGAAGCTGAAAAAGTTGGGCGAACGCTTACCGTTTTCTGTAATATCACTTTAAAAGAGCACACCAAAAAAATAGGTAATAAATTTGTAAAAGATATTATTTCACTCAAAGAAGTAACAGAGTGTTATAATATTTCTGGGGATTATGATTTTTTACTTAAAATCATCGTTAAAGACATGAAGCATTACCAAACCTTTGTAATAAATGATCTAGGAGCCATACAAAATATAGGCAGTGCACACAGTACATTTGTAATAGGCACCATAAAACATTCATACGCCATTCCCCTACAATAGAATTTCAGATTCGTTCAAAACTGTTCTTTTGCCAATTCCATATTTACAACGGCACCTACCATAGTACCAGATGCTATGGAGTTTGCCAATGAACGCATCTTAATTGCATTATCTCCACAAGCAAAAACACCTTCAACGGTTGTCTGGTACATAGCATTAACCTGTATGTAGCCTTCCTCATTTAGTTCACAACCCAAGTTAACAGGTATATCACTATGTTGCACAAAAGGTAAGGCAGCATAGAGTGCATCATATTTTTCTTTACTTCCATCTTCAAAAACAATAGTATTTACAGATCCGTTCTCGTGCTCAACCTCAACAATTTTCTTTTCTACTATAGCTAAATTATTTTCTCTTAACTTGCTCAATTGTTCTGAAGAAAAAGTAGCTGGTTCATTGGTTAACATACAAATATCTTTGGTGAGGTTATTTACCATTGGTGCCAAATGGTAAGCACGCTCTCCATTTGCAATAATACCCGTCTTTTTATGTCTAATCTCATACCCGTGACAATATGGGCAATGAACCACAGAAATACCCCAACATTCAGCAAAACCTTTAATATTGGGCATAATATCTTTTATCCCGGTTGCAAAAACTACTTTTTTCGCGCTAAACGTTGCTCCGGTTTCCGTACTAATAAAAAATGTATCTTCATTTTTAAAACCACTATCTGCTTTGTCTTCTATGAAGCTTACTGTCTTATATGCCAAAACTTGAGTTTTTGCTATCTCTCTAATTTCGTAGGGCGTTTTACCATCTTGGGTTAAAAAATTATGTGAATGTGGTGTTTGTCTATTGCAGGGCTTACCACTATCAATTACCAACACTTTTCTTAACGACCTTCCTAAAGACATCGCCGCTGCTAAACCAGCATAACTACCACCTACTATGATTACGTCAAAATTGTTTGTTGTCTGCATTTTCTTTTATTGTTAAGTAGATTAGAATGAACTATTCAAAATAGTTCTGTCAATTAAAATGGCATTAGGTTTAACTCTTTCAAATTCGTTACTTCAACAGAATTGCTTTAAGAACTCTCGGCAAATATATAAACAAATTACTCTAATGCAACTAAGTTGCATTAGAAAAATGCTTTTATATGACCGAAAAAAAAATACAGTAATAAAAGCTTTCATCTTTTCTGTTTTAGAATCTTCTGGTAAAGCCATCAGTAAGAATGGCATTGACGAAAAAATAAAAAGCGAAATTAACAGGGCTACTACTAAACCGTTATTGCGAAGAAGGTATTTTACATAAAAAAATGGCTGACAATGGCAGGCAGTGTTTTGCCATTTATACAACATGTGATGCAGTAAAAGTATTACCTCACCATTTTTATTTTAGATGTGAGAAATGTGTTACCATAGACTATTTATACATTCCGGTTCACTTTGCTCTTTCTAAGGAATACCAGTTGGCACAAGTAACCTGTGTGCTATCTAAAACCTGTAAAGACTGTTCTTAATTTTTTTGATGCTTTATACTTTAATCTAACCATCTTATCCGTTTTCTAAATAGTAATCATCAAGCAATAATTACCTGGGCAATAAATAAACCATGAACAGGAATTCTACTGTTAGAAATTCATTTATAAGCTCAATAAAAACTATTTCAATGGCGCACATCACTTTCTAATATGGCATATTCAAAACTATCTGACCACCCGGATTTTAAAGGTAGTATTTGTCTTTTTCGACCTTCTTGGGTCATCCCTACTTTTTCCATCACTTTTGCAGACCCCAAATTAGCTACTGCGCAGCCCGCTTCTATACGATGAAGGCCAAGCACATTAAATCCGTAATTCAAAACTTCTTTAACCACTTCCGTAGCAAGACCTTTGTTCCAGTAACCGATATCTAGCTTATACCAAATTTCTGCCCGTTTATATTTTTTGGCTCCCAAGCGTAAACCGAAAAGACCAATAAATTTATCATCCGCTTTATGTTGAATGGCGAAAGTATAATTTGTTATTTCACGTGTATTATTGGCTTTGATCCACGGCTCTATAATTTGCCTTGTCTCTTCTATACTTTCTGGAATACCAAGTGTATTGAATTCATCGGTTTCTGGAATGCAATGTAATTGGTGAATAACTTTTAAATCTACCATTTCAATTAGCCTTAATTCTAATCTATCGGTTTGTATTGCAAGTTTATTCATGCCTTAAGTTTACTTAATGTTTAAAAATAACTTTTTCTTCGCATTATGCTTCCACCTAATAAACACGGATACATCTATATTGCATCATTTAAGAAATCATCCATATATAGTTTAGTTTGCAGGTAGATAAATTACAAATGTAGAGCCCTTATCTTTTTTACCAATTGCATGTATATGACCATTGTGCTTTTCAACAATCTTTTTACAGATAGAAAGTCCGATGCCTGTACCCGAATATTCGGTTTTAGAATGTAGTCTTTGAAATACCTCAAAAATATTAGTTGCAAATTCAGGTTCAAACCCAATACCGTTATCTATAAAAGATATCTGATAGTAATACGCTGCATTTTTACTAAAGTTTTCTGCTATTTGAGCACTTCTAAGCTTTTTAGAGGTGACAGAAATTTGTGGAGCAACACCACTTTTTCTATACTTAATAGAATTACTTATAAGGTTTGTGCAGAGTTGTTCAATCTTAAATGGAATACCCAGAATAATTGGTAAATTTTCATAAGAGATTACCGTATTGGTATCCTTAATAAGCTGTGATAATTCTTCTTCAACCTTACCAAGCGCCTCACCTAATGAAACATCCTCAAATTTGGTATTGAGTTTATCAATTCTAGAATATGATAGTAAGTTCTGTATTAATTCTCGCATTCTAAAAGTGCCGGATTTGATCTTGGCAAAATACTTTTGAATTCCATCGGGCATACTTTCTTCACCCTCGTCTTCTATTCTAGAAATAAACATTTGTATTTTACGTAAGGGTTCTTGCAAATCATGACTGGCTACCCTGTTAAAGGATTCTAGCTCTTCATTACTAAGTTTTAATTTCTCATAACTATCAATAAGCGCCCTATCTTTTTCTACACGGCTGGTGATGTCCTGTACTATACCTACAGATACCGGTCTATTATCTATTTCGATATACCTTCCTTTTAGGTCCAAATGTTTTACCCCATTTTCTTTAGTAAAAACTCTATAAGCCAAAACGGTAGAGGCGCCTTTCTTTTTTTCATGACCCTTTAACGATTCCAGAACGGTAACATCCTCTGGATGTACAAATTCTTTGTAATTATTGAACGTAACCTCAAAGCTATTAGGTTCAACCCCTAGAATTCTATAAAAATTATCAGAAACAATGGCACTACCGTCATCTAAATACCATATAAAACTACCAACACCCGCTACATTTTCAGCCTCTTTAAAAATAGTATTTTGTAGACTTAGGTCTTCATTCAATTTTTGAAGATTTTTTTCTGCTTCTTTAACTTTTGTAGTATCCCAAGCAGTGTTGGTAATTCCGTTAGCAGATTTTACAATAGTATTGTATATATATTTATTTTGACCTTCAAAAGTGTAGATGCTCTCGTGTTCTTGTGTGTTACCGCTTAAAAAACAATCTTTCATTAATGCAAAAAGCCCATTGTCCAGTACCATGGGGTATATTTCTAAAAGCGAACCACCAATGATATCATCTTGTTCTGAACCTGTGACTTTCTCTATGGCATTAGAGGTATACTTAAATTGAAAATCAATGATATCATTTTCTGCATCTAAAATAGGTTCAAAATGGCTAATTACATTGTTTGAGCTTTTATACACTCCCTTTAAAAACTCTTCTGTTTCCTGTAATTTTTTGTTTTGAATAAAAACTTGGCTATTTACCTCTTCAATTTCACCTTTCTGTTTGTAGATGCTTATAAAGCCGATTAAGAAAATACTCAAAGCTGTTAGTGCTACCAATAAGGATGACATGGGTGTTAGGAACGATTGTGATGTATATTCTTCTTTACGGGCAATCATTAAATAATTCTCTTCAGACAGCATTCTATCTTTTATACCCTGAGATTCTGCTACAATTTTGGAAATTCGCTGATTACGTATATAGGGTATTTCTGAAAAGTTTATTACTATACTGTCCTTTGCTACCAAACTATCAACAACATTGCTGCTGTCTACTACACTAGTAGTATCTATCTCATTCTTAATTCTATCACGTAGAAGTTCTAAAGCTTTTACACGTTCTTGCTGCGCCTCGTTATCATCGGTGAGCGTTTTCAACCTATCTAACGACTGACTCATTTCTGTTACGATAATGGCAGAGAGATTACTTTCTTCTTCTTGAAAAAGTTTTTTAAGCTGGATAGCTTCTACCTCTAAAAATTTATTTGAAAGCTCAATAATGGTTCGTTGCACCTCTAGTGTATGTGAAACCAAATCTCCCGTTTTATGAAGTCTATTTACTTGCTTGTAGCCTACGGTTACGGTATATAACAACAACATTATTGCCAGTACCAATAATATAATATAGGTCTTTGTAGAAGCAATATGCGACTTTAATTTCTTTATAGTATCTCTAGAAAATACGCTTGCCATCTTTAGTATCAGGTTAAAAGGGGTATTACCTATCATTAAAATTTCAAGGAATGAATATACCTCATTTTAACATTACAACATCAAGTAATCTTTAGAAAAAATTAATTGAATTTTAACGCAATACCTATTCGTTTCACCCACTTAAACTAAAATATAACTAGTAGCTTAATTCCGTATTTATTTGAACATTCTTATAGCGCCTAACAATAGTTTCAAAAATAGATTCTCTCCCAAAGTTTCTGATGTACCATTCACAGTTTACAATCAATATCTATTTAAATAAAAGGATACATTACCAATAGGTTAGTACATGTTACCTCTAATTTAACTTAGCTTTTTTCATCTTAGCTTTTTTCCGCTTCTCTTTATAAAACTCTTTATCAGCTACATAAATTGTTTTGTGCACTTCGCAGAAAACCTGGCTTTTATCTATGTTGGTGAGCTGGGTAGTTTTTAAAAATTCACACTCCTTATGCTGTGCTACTTTAGCTTTTATTTCTTCAAGCTCTTTTATTGAAAAATTAAATTCTGCATACAGATGCTCCTTTGCCGGTCTTTTGAATTTTATCTCGGCAGATTTATCCCAAACTACATAATCGTCCCCAATTAAATTCATTAATTGTACCATAGGAATTGGGTCTACAGCCGCAAACATACTACCGCCAAAAATAGAATTTACATAATTTTTATTCTTCCAACTAATAGGCAACTTTATTGTAATCCTCAATAAATCTACCGAAATATCAATGATTTTCGCCGTGCTTCTCCTATACATGGGAGAGAGATTAAAACCATACTTTAAAAGTTGATTTTTTGAAAAGAATTTAGAACCAATTTGGAGGAATTTCTGGTAAACCGACATGCTTATTTTTTTTTAAGAACACAACCTTCAAAGCAAGCTCAATAGGCTTTGATTTGTAAATATCATTAAGAATAGGAAGTCAAACAAATAACAACCAATTACAACAGTGTAAATTTCATTCTATCCATTAATAGCCATGTGTCATGTATTTTATAAGACTTCTTTAAAACTATTAAAAATTTTTTATCGCCGCTAGTACATACCAATGTTATGTTTCCTCTCTCTATTTGTACGTTTGGGTCATGATTAGCCTCATATTCCACTTTTTCCAATACCATATTTTCCCACGTGATATTAAAAGAATTCCCTCTTGTGATTATATGTTTAAAATTCTTTGTTGCTGCCATTTTAAAATTTGCGATAATTTTATCTATTTCAGGAATAACTGAGTTTGGTTGTGCTTCTCTTAAAACTGGAATTATATAAGCAATATCCTCTTTAGACGGCAAGCACTTTAAAAGTTTATCTTCGTTTTGCTCTTTTAAGGCTTCAAATACGTTGGTAACTAACGAGATTTCCCTAAAATTTTCTTGGGACCAAGCCAAATGGTTTACAAGTATAAAAATTAGTAAAAACAAGATCTTAAAAGGGTTATTCATTAGTTCATCTATTTTTAAAGTGTATAAATCAAACCTATGGTTACAAGCAGGCAGGACAAGGTGCTAAGTTATATAAAAAAGCAAGTAGGGTTTACTAACAAGTAGCTATTGTTTTTATATTACTTTAAGTGTATAATGAAAAGTCATTTCCTTTATCAGGAGTACATAAAATAGTTGATTATGAACGGCACCTAAATAAGGGAGGAAGCCAAACTACTTCAGTAATATACTATCTATCTTAAACTGGTTTCTGTACTATATGAAGCAATAACATCTTTACACCAGCCCGAGTAATCTTCCCTATCACATAAAGGAAAATCAGTATTCTTATCGTTAACTGCAATAGAGAAAAGGTGCGGATTATCAAAAGCCCACATGGTACTCATGTTAGCATTGTTTCCATTTTTAACATTCAAAGTCGTTAAATTATTTTTGTAACAATAAACAATTCTAAGTTTTTTGTTTTGACTAAGATCAAGACTTGTTAATTTATTTCCGCGGCACCCTAATTCAATAAGATTTGTATTTTTAGATACATCTAATTGTATTAATTTATTATCAAAACAAAATAATACTTCCAGGTTTGTATTCTTTGTTACATCTAAATGTACTAGTTCATTTTTATAACAATCTAAATACTTCAATTTTGTAAAATTATCAATTCCTTGAAGTGATATTATATTTTTTGAACTAACATCTAGAAATTCAAGATTTTTAATTTCGCTTAATTGTATTTGATTGTCATTGTTTGTATCCGCATCACTGTCACCTTTTCCATCCCCATTAGTATCTATACAATTTGAATATAACAAGGCATTCTTAAAATTAATATCTGGTATGTCTACCTGCTCATTACTGCAAGAACACATCATTAAAAAAATAATGACGCTATAAATTAAATGTTTATAATTCAACATTTTCTCTGAACAATTAGATGTTTTAAGACCATGGATCATTATAAATTCTTCAATGTATTTGTATGATTATTTTATCATTCAAATTTACACACAAACTACTCAAAATATACATTTTAACTCTTAAAGCCAACCAATAAATACCAAAAAGACAATCTTGTTCAACCTTTAAAAACAACTGATAACCAAGTATCTACATCTATTTTACATGAGTTGATTGAGTATGATATTGATGCTATACTAAAACAATCTATTATCACAATTAAAATTAGCCCTAGTTTTTATAAAACTTATGCTTCTTGATATCGTAATTGAAAAAGAAGATAAATTCAAAAACTTAAGCTTTAAGCCTATGAAGGTTGAACGCAGAATTGTACTATCTTAAAAAGAATTACAATATCTTCTCCTTAATTAGCCATTACACTTTAGTATTATTTTAATACTTCCTTTATCATTTTATTAATGTCAAACTTCTCTATTTCCTCTACATTTTTTATTTTAATATGTCTCATAGTTTTACCTGTTCCTTCTATTAAATGACAATTGGTTTTTATCTTGCCAAACTCAAAGAAACCCAAGGTAACCGCTTTTTTTGTGGTCTTTAAATAGCAAAAATCCTTTTCTGTAGCATATACGGGTCTACTCCACTTATATTGTTCATTTACACTAGGAACTAACTCATAGATCAAAGCTCTTAAAACATTTAACACCTCTTTATTGTTATCGGTTGAGTTTTCTATATACCCATTAACTTCTTCAATCATTTTTTAATTCTTTTTTGATTTAAGGAATAAACTTAATAGCAGAGAAAATGCAATTCCGGTAATTAAATTTCCAACAAATGAGAATTGTGCTTGCATTGCCGTGCTATAATACTTTGTCTGTTCATTGATTTTTTCAATCATCTCTGCTTCTCTCAAGTTTTGATTTGATAATTTTTCTGTCAAAATAACAGTCATATCCGCATTATAGTTTGGGTATATTATTTCATAAAACAATAATGTAAATAAAACAGAAAAAAATGCAGTTGCAAAACTTACTATAAGTCCGGTAATAAATGCTTTTTTAAAGGTTAGTTTTTGGGCAATTTTTTTAGCATATACCATACTGCTATAAATACCAAAAAGAAGGAAAACGTAAAGAGAAATGAATAAAATGGTTCCGCCAATCATCAATTTATCATTCTTTACAGATTCTGGTCCAACAAGGTGTAGCGATAATAACGTAAGCATAAGCAAGGTCCCTGCTAATGCAATTAAAAAACCTGACGTTACCGAATACACTGTTTGTTTACTCATTAATTTATTTTTAAAATTATTCGACAAATTTGAAATTACATGATGTAATCTCCTAGTCATATTGGGTGGAAAAAGGGGTGGATTTTTATTAGCCCTTACTAATTGTACAACTTAGCCATTCATTTTTTCAAATAATTCTTTTCGGTTTTTCACTTCTACTTTTTTGTAAATATTATTTATGTGTGTTTTAATTGTAGAAAGTTCTACATACAACTCATTTGCAATTTCTTTATTTTTCTTTTTTTCTAAAATCATTGTGGTGACTTCTTTTTCTTTAGAGGTAAGATTAAAAGTGTCAATTTTTTTGGGTCTTTCTTTTTGTTTGTTTTGTTCAATAAAAATACCGAATGAAAATATGAAAAGAATAAGAGGCACAAGAAATAAGGAATTAATATAATCAATTTGCGCTATACCGTAATAACTTGAAAAATAGACTACATTAAAAATCAACACACAAATCACAATTAGGACAGTAAGTCCAATTAAAAAGAGATGAGTATTCTCTATCTGTATTTTTCTCTTGCTTGATTTTTTAACCTTCATGTCCTAAAATTAGAATTATAGCATATAGGTTTAAAAAAGGGACATTAAAGTACATACTGGGCGTTTTTCACTTTAAAGATAATTGCAATCCTTTAGAGATTATTAATTTGATTGTTGTTTTTTTATAGACAGTAAACTATTAGCGCCGTATCTACTTATCATCTTTACACAAATACCCGAAGCTTTTTGCCTACACTTTTATTTAATAATTAAACCATTACTGTAGCAACAAATGCCCTAAGATAAAACGTACAATACTGTATTATGAAGAAAAAGTTCAAGGTTTCAGATACTAGAGTTAGTATAGTCACAGAGCAGGAAAAAGCTTAATTGGTATTAGCCTTCATAGATAATTAACCTAGCTCATTATATATAGTAATGAAAAAGATGAAATGAACATCCACAAAATTAGTGCTAATAGAATGGGTTTAAATCCTGTAGATTTCAAATCACTTATAGAAATATTTGAACCTACCAGAAATAGGGTTATTACTAATAATCGTTTAGACAATAAAACAATTAAAACTGTAGTTGGTTTAGGTAGTATATGACAACTATTTATTAGTATGGCAATCATAAACAAAATTATAAAATAAGGAATCTTGATTTTTTCCCCTTTAGTTTTAAAAAGAAACATAGACAAAATTGATAAAGGTATAATCCACAACGTTCTAGAAAGTTTTACTGTCGTAGCTATTCTTAATGCTTCTTCTCCGTACCCCAAAGCAGCACCAACTACAGAACTTGTATCATGTATTGCAATAGCACACCACAAACCAAATTGTTCTTGTGTTAAGTTTAAATAATACCCAACCGCCGGAAACACAAACAATGCTATAGCGTTTAATAGAAATACGATACCTAAAGCAAGACTTATAGTATTACCTCTAGCTTTAATTACAGGGGAAATTGCGGCTATTGCACTACCGCCACAAATGGCGGTTCCAGAGGTGATTAGGTGACCTAGTTTTAGATCCAATTTCAAAATCCTTGTCAAAAGTAAACCTAAGGATACCGTTAATACTATTGAATAGATCGTTATGCTTAATCCTTCTTTACTTGTTGCTAAGGTTTCTTTGATAAACATTCCAAATCCTAATCCTATCACTGAAATTTTCAAAAAATATTGAATGGCAATACGGCTATATTCTTTAAAGGGATTGTTAAAAATAAGGGTATACACGAATCCAAGTAATAATGCTATAGGACTATTTATAACTCCCAAAAGCACCATAATGATTATAAGAAAGTAGGTTAGTTTTGAAAATATATCTTTCATATCACTTCGTATTATTTGATACAAAAGTAGATTTGAAAAATAACTTATAAGCAAATTAAAATGCTATATAGGATAACTAAAAGTTATAGTTAAGCCGAATAAACTTCTCAAAATTATTTAAAGACCTTGAGAGGTAACCTGTTCTTTTTACAAAATAAAACCACCTCTCAATACTTAAGCCTTTAATATCTATAACTTTGAGCTTGTTATTTATTAAGTCATCGTTAATGGCATGTATTGAAAGAAGTGCATAATCAGTTGAATTATATAGATAGTTTTTAATAGCCTCTGTACTGTTCAATGTTACAACTCCGGTTAGTTTAGATATATTATTATCCATTAAAAATGCATCAATAATTTCTCTTGTTCCTGAACCTTTCTCACGTGCTATCATCGGAATTTTTTGTAGCGTTTTTATATCCACACTCCCTTTTTTAAACGAAGTATTATGAACACTTGTAACAAGTACAATTTCATCTTTTATAAATTTTTCGAAATTTAATTTGGGATTAGAAAAGTTTCCTTCCGTAATTCCAAAATCAATCTCCTCTGATAAAATTAAATTTTCAACATTCTCAGAGTTATCGCTAATGATATTCAATTTGGTTTGTGGAAACTGCGTTCTAAACTTCGCAATCACCTTAGGTATAACATAATTAGACAAGGTTGTACTTACTCCAAAATTTATGAATTTTGGGAAAATGTCATTTTTATGTAAAAACTGCTCGTCCATTTCAGCATAAATAGACAATATTTTATTTACATATATAAGAAATGATTTTCCTTCAATCGTTAATTCAATGGTGTTTCTTTTTCTAACAAAAAAAGTGGTCTCATATTCTTGCTCTAAATTTTTAATTGCCTTTGAAATTGCAGGTTGTGAAATATATAACTGTTCAGCAGCCTTTGTAAAACTTAAGTGCTTGGCAACAATTTTGAATATATGTAACTTGGTTTTCATTAGCTATTAAAAAGGGGTTTCATTAGTTTGAACATATAAATTTAGATAGAAAAAAGAGAACCATAACGTGATTTAAAATAAGACCGTTATACCCAATTGTGCAATTAAACGAATAAAAGCTATGAGAGAATTATGTAAAATTGTGGTAAGCACTCTAAAATCTTGCAACCAGTTCTACATATTATGCGCTACGGTTTAGTAGTTAAATTACCATTTACAAATGTTTTTAAGCTTTTTATTAAAACCAATAAAGATAAGAAGAAGATAGAATTGATTTTTTATTACTTACTACTACTTTTTTCTATATTATTATATTGGATCCACGATTTAAGTTTACCTATATAGAACATTTTTAGATAATTTTCAGATAAAAAGATATTAGACCAATCAAACCGTTGTGCTTGAACACCCAGATAAAAAACAAAAACCGCTAGACCTGCTTTAGGAATCAATTTCAGTTCTTTATCGGTTAAACGTCTAATACTTTGGTAGCCATCTAAAAAATATTTCATTTTCAGTTGGTACACTTTCTTGTCGGTTTCAATATGAAATAGTTGTTTACAAAAATAGCCGACATCTAAAATTTGAGCACCGTTTCCACAAAAATCAAAATCAAAAAAAGTAATTTCTCTTTCATTGGTCACGGCCATGTTATCGTACCAAAGATCCATGTGGACAACTCCTTTTCTAACATTTTCAAAATCTGTTTTGTCAAAAAAATCATCTATATGTTTAATGAATTGCATTTCCGATAATTCCTCAGGAAAAAATTGTTTCAAATGTTCAAACGGTAATTTTAGTAGGGATTCTTGGTCATAAAAAATTCGTTCAATAGTGCTATCTAAAGTAAGGTTATGAATCTTAGCCATTAAAGTTCCTATCAAAAAACATGTTTCTTTATCTATAAACCGTATTTTTTCTCCTTTTGCAAAGGAAAAAAGGACAACGTATCTAACACCCTCCGGTGCATTAATCGTCTGTATGAATTTTCCATGTTTATCTTGAATAGGAAAAGAAACACTTACCTTATTCTCACTCAATAGCTTTAGAACTTTTAACTCTTCGGTAATTTCAGATTTTGTCCTCCAATTATGACTGTAAACTCTCGCAACATATTTGGTATCGCTGTTCGCAAGAAAATAGGTATGGTTCATTCCTGTCCTAAATAATGTACAGTCGTAATTTTTGTTAAGTGCGTATTTTTCTTTTACAAACTCGCCCAAAGCTTTCTCTGAAATAGTACTTGCGCTAACTGGTAATACTGTCATTTTTTTCTAATTGTTGGTCTAATTAAGGTTCATTATTTTAATCTGTGTAACGGTCCGTCATTTTTCTACATTGAGAATAGTTATTTAAGTGACCATAAGAAAGCGCTCTATGTCAACAATGACTATATATCATTATTGAAGACGGTAATCTATCCTACAGAATTACGCATATTTACTAAAAATACAACTATGCTTTTTAAAAATATTAGACAAAAAATGAGATTGAGTACAAAGTAAAAGCGTCAACTTTGTGGGGATATGGGATATCAATATTTATTGCCGCTAAGACAAATGCAAAAAATCAATCATTGTTACAGTTGTTTTTTTGACTTAAGGATAAAAACTATTCTTCATTTTTCAACTTAGCGATCATGTACCCGAGAATAACTTTTACAGACGCGTAAAGAAATTCCTGACCCTACATTTTCGTTAAGATTAAATAAAAGGCAATTATGGTGGAAGTCAAAAGTATATAGATTTGGTGGTCTTATTTAAGTTTTGTTACAAGCTCATAGAATGATAAAGGAATGGATGCGCCATTAACAATCTTACTGTATAGGACACAAGAAGAAACCAAGGTGCAAACGTAAAATTTCATTGGTTTAGGAAAAAAACAGGATCAAGTGTATGCTTGGAACAGAACACCAATGGGACGGTGAGCAATTGTCCAAACCCTATACCAGGTGCTTCTATTACTGAAAACCACCTAAGAAAAGGAGTTGTCAGCGTATGTCTTTGTACTAACTTAACATAAAGTTCTGATATAACGAACCACCGTCACAAACCCCGTACGTACGGTGATGTAAGAGACATACGGGGCTTTTTAGCACTCATGGCTGCCTGCTCAATTGGCCGCTTTTTTATATACTTTCACATAATCGAAAATAACTTGATCAGGGAAATTTGATTTTGCAAAATCACCTCCCCAGCCACTTAATTCTGCACTTAGGATGATGTATTCGGCGATATGAGATATTGCTTCAGTCGTTCTCCAGGTTTCCTTACCGTCTACATAAAAAATATACTCGTCTTTTGTCCATTCAAGTCCAAATGTATGAAACCCCTCATCAATATGATCTATCTGTATTTTTTCACCTACACTTTTATGATGTTCTCCATAACCATTCCAATGTAAGTTATGATAGACATAATTAGTACCTCCATTAGTATGATACTCAAATATATCTATTTCGGTTCCATATTTTTTTGGATTATTTTTCTCTTTTTGGATATATGGTGATTGAAGCCAGAAAGCCACATGAGGACCAAGCTCTTTATTCATTTTTGCGCTACATTCAAAATATCCATATTTCGTTAAAAACTTGTCTTGTGTGCCAATTTGCCCAATTTGATGGATGGAATCGTTTTTTGATACTTCAATGATTAATTTTCCGTTACCATCCAAATATGAGTTCTCTTCTTTAACAATACCGAACTGACGCTTACTTCCGGTAGCCCTATAACTCCATTTTAGAGAATCTATAGTAGTGCCATTAAAATCATCACTCCAGATTAAATTATAGTTTTTTAAAATATGCTCAGGTGTTTGACCGTTAATTACTTGTAATCCAAATAGCCCTATTATCAATACTATTATTCTCATTTTTAAAATTTAATTTATAGTTTTTTAATGCTGCACAATGTTCTGGCTAAGTGTAGTGCATAAGTAAAGAAACTTTTCATTTATGACTGGCGACTTAGCTAGAGCTTATTGTTTAGTTTTATTTTTTCTTTTCCAAAGCTAAATCCTTAAGATTTAGCGACATTATAAATATACACAGATCTTTCGGTTTTACTGGTGAGTCCACAGGGGCACTATATGAAGGGTAAGCGTTAAAGTACGGTATTCGGCACCTTGACCCAGTTCATGGGAATGCGAAAAATAAATACGATCGGACTCGCACAGGCGAACAAGGTCATGCACCTGTCCGCGATCACCTATAATCTCAAGAAGTACCTAAAATTCGAGAACAAACGCCCGAAAAGCGGGGCGGGAAAACTTGCCTTACCATTATTTATAAAAAGTATGGTTCAATACGCAAAAAACCTTTTTCTACTGCACCTAAAATTTAGGTTCAGCTTTTAACTTGGCATAAAAAAAGCTCAAGAATCTGTTTTTTGAATCTATGAGCCTAGAATACTATTGTCTCAGATTAAGGAAGAATTTATTTGTTTTTTACCTCAGTTCTTTGTTACCACCAGTTTTTTCATTTTTCTTTATCAGCAAAGGCGTTATTGTTAATGAAATAAGTCCAGCGGAAATTGCTGTCACTATCACGTTTCCGTATTGTTTCAATTCAAGTCCGCTTAGAAGTCTTACTGCAATAATTGTCAAAGTAAGTCCTGCTAAAATTACCCAATATTTTAGATTTATTTTTTCGTTTTCGCTCTTGTTTGTCGGCAGTTTAAAAATGGCAAAGGCAATTACAAGTCCACCGAGTAAAGTCGAACTGTGTTGCAATATTTTCAGGATTGGAATTTGTCTGCCTAAAAAGTCAATCGAGTTTTGTAATGTCGGAATTGTCTGCACAAAATAACCGTGGTCGTGAGTAAAACTGTCCCAGAAAATGTGAGAAGCGGCTCCAATCAAAATTGAAATTAAGACTACAAACCAATTTCTTTTAAAATGTTCGTTCCAGTCAAACTGTTTAAAAGTTGAAAATCGTGATTTTAAAAAGGTCGGCAAGTTGTCGAATAGACTGTCACGAACAATATTGTGAAACATAAACGCAAGTAGAAGTCCAAGAGGCAAGTCGAACCAAAAAAGTCCGTCTATTGAATGGCTGTAATTGCTCTTAATTCTCATTCTTAAAAAATACTCAAAATCAGGTGTCAAACTGCCGATTACAAGTCCAGTCAACGAGAACCATTTTCGAGGCAAAAATGTCAACGGTAAAACTATTGATGGGTGTGAAAATGTAAATGGCATTTCTTTTTGTCTGTTCGTTTATTTGTTTTGGTGTCGTCTTTTATAATTGGTGGTAACTCACAAATATGTGTAATTGAGCTTGTAACAAAGAAAGATACAATAATCTATAAAACTCAATAGTTACCCAAGTTTATAAAATATTTGATTATTGATTACATCAAATGAATTAAGGGAGACAACTACTTTTAAAGCTTTTACCACCTCAGTGGCAACGTCATGTAATAATTGTAATTTACCTATGGCTTGCGATGTGTTCGTCAAAGTACCGTTCTACTTGGTACGCGCTTTTTCTAAAGTATCTAAAAGTGTCTTCTTGTTCTTTTTATCACTATGCCTATTGGGCGGTGTTTTCATAACTTTAGATAGACTAGAAGCTTTCTCTTTTAAATTTTCGCACTCTTTGTTCACATAAATGCTAAACGCGTCGATCTATGCTCTTCACATTGCCATTTACCTTGGCGCATTCGCTACCTTTGTTCTAGATTTTTCCTTGTCACTTAAAGGTACTGAACCTTTGTTTACATTTTTATTTACAACTCTCTTACCTATATACAAATCAATTACTTAGAATTATATTCATCTTTTAAACGAATAAGGTCTTTGGGACTTTCTCTTTCCAACAAGAAGTTAGCGCGTAGCAATTAGGGCAACAAATAATGTTCTTTAATATAGGAGATGCCTAAAATGTTTTTAATTAAAAATTGACATAATCGGTTTGTTTAGCTGTAGGCCACCAAAATATCTGCTGCTTTTTTTAAGTTAGACGCTACAATTTCTGTTCTTGGCGCTAACGGGTATTCCTGTTGCCCAGGTCTACTAATAAACGCTGCGCGCCAACCTGCCCACAGCGCCCCGGCAACATCCCAACCATGGGCTGCAATGAGCATACATTCCTGGAGTTCTACTCCCATTTGTTTTGCTCCCCATGCATAGGTTTCCGTAAAGGGTTTGAACTTGCCTGTTCCCTCTACGCTACGCATATCATCAAAGTAATCGGTTAATCCGGCATATTCAAATTGCTTTATTAATCCGTCTTTAGATGAATTGGTGAAGGCTACTAATTTGTATCCGTCATTTTTCAATTGGGTAAGTGCGGCTTTTACTTCTGGGTGGGCCGGCAAACTACCCATGGCCACAGAAATGGTTTCACGGGCGTATTCCTCCGTTAATTTTATACCATGATTTGCCGCTACCATCTGTAATGCGGCAGCACCAATATGTCCAAAAGGTTTGTATTGGTCACTAGCCGAAGTCACTAATGAATACTGCAACATGGTCGTAAACCAAAGGAAAAGTAAATCTTCTCTTCCGCCTAAAGCTTCACCTACTTTCTTTTGAACTTTGGTAAGATCTAAAAGCGTTTCGTTAACATCAAAGAACGACACTTTAGGTCGTATCGCTTTTGAATTTTCATGTTTAGTTGTAGTATTCATAGTGCTTCTTTTAGGTTCTTGATTTTATATCCTTTTACTATAAATATAAGAAACCACCAGTGCTACCCAAGCAATTACAGCTGCCATTTGTTCGCCATCGCTTACCATAACATGAGCAAAGAATGCTAAAGTAACCGCAAAGAAAAATGCAGCATACGCCCATTCTTTTATCACATGAAACTTAGGATTCCAAATGGCAAACAGCCCTACCAACTTAGCCGTAGCATACGGATAAATTAAATAGGTTGGGTAGCCCAAACTGGTAAATGCCGCTTTTATATATTCATGATTAAAAAAATACATTCCTGCAGAGAATAGCATTACCAAGGTAAAAATACCCGTGGCAACGTAATAAATGATTTTGTTTGTTTTCATATTTATTGATAATTAATTGATTAGGTGGTTTTTACGCTAATGTGTTTAAAACCGATACTATTTCTGATACTTCCGCTCTCTCTGTATAATCGGCATTTAAAAATGCAAATTGTACTACCGCGTTGGTATCTATCACGTAAGTTGCAGCTAATGGCAGTTCATTATGATGGTCACCATTTACTTCACTTAAACCAAAGCCAGCTTCGTACATAGAAGCTACATCGTCAGTTAAGGTATAAACTACTCCAAATTTTTTACCAACCACATTACCAACATCACTAAGCACGGTAAATTCTAAGTTGTTCTTTTCTGAGGTGGATAAAGAATTATCTGGCAACTCTGGTGTAAGCGCGATCAAGGTGGCACCCGCTTTTTGAATTTGAGGTAATTTTTCTTGTAAATAGTGTAGTGTAATGTTACAATACGGACACCAACCACCTCTATACCACGTTAAAACTACTGGTCCGTTTTTTAACTCATCATATAACAAAACCCATTTTCCCAAGGCATTTTTTAAAGTGAAATTAGGTGTTTTTTGACCTTTATTCAATGCATTTTCCAATACTCCCGATCCGGAAACACTTGAAATACCCTCTGCATAAATCTGCTTTTTCTCTTTAGTAAATTTCGCTGCTGCTTCATGACGTTTTACGGCTAATAGTGCATCTAGTTCACCTTTATTTGTAGTATTCATAATAGACAGGTTTATATGTTATTTCTCCGCAATGAGTTCTCCAAGTATTTGTTTAAAAGTATCAACAGGCTGTGCTCCGGTAACCGCACTTTTCATGTTAAATACAATAGTAGGTACAGAATTGACCCCCATATTTTTCCACTCGCCTTGTTTGTTTCTTACGTTAAAACGTGCTTCTTCATTTTCTAACCTAGCCAAAGCTTCGTCTGCATTTAACCCTACAGCTAGTAAAGCTTCTTTTAATATATCTCTGTCAGATACATCTTTTCGCTCACCAAAAAACGAATTCATCAATCGTAATTTCAGTTCGGTCTGCTTGTCAAATTCTTTAGCATATTCTAATAATACATGTGCATCGAATGTATTAGCCATACGCATTTCATCAAAATAATCGAATGTAAAACCAAGCTCCTCGCCTATCTCGGTCATGTTCTGTTGAGACGCTTGTTGTTGCTCTAGGGTAGAACCATATTTCTCTGAAATATGCTCGGTTATATTTTGTCCTTCCGGCGGCATACCAGGGTTCAGTTCAAACGGTTGCCATTCGATCTCCACTTGATCTTGAATCCCAAGTTCCGTAATTGCTTTCTCCAAACGTTTGTACCCTATAGCACACCACGGGCATACTACATCAGATACGATATCTATTTTTATGTTTTTACTCATAGTTATTTTCTTAACGGTCCATATGTTTTTGTCACTACTAAATTCCCGCTACTATTATTTACTAATAGCAATAGTATTTAGATAGTTCTCTTCTCTTGTTAAATCTTCACTATTTCTTTCTTCGGATGACATGTTCAACACCATGGAATTCACGATCCTATTTTTATTAAGATCCTGCTCCACAATAACCGCCTTATGATATACGCCTAAGGTTTCTGCCGGCAGCGTAGGGGAACTGTTATTCATGATCACAATGTGATATGCTTCTTTATCAAAGGCCTTTAATTTCGTTGTAAATGGCTCCAAAAGTGATTCGTTCCCTTTAAATACCGGAGTGAAATTGGTTATATACTCTTTTGACCCCCTATCATTTTCTTTTGCAAATGCATGATAATCCGCAATATGCAATTCACTCTCTATTACGCTAGGCTCGTAACCTAGTAGAAGAAAAGATTGATGTGCTGCATTATCTACATGAAAAGGAGTATTTACCTGCTGATCAAAACGTACCAACCAATGGTAACTTAATTTTTTACCAAAGTTAGTTTCGCTCAATTTTGACAGTTCCCTTTTTAGCTCCGTTAGTATAGTTCTAAATTCTAACGGTGTTCTATTCTTTCCTAAATTAAAATAATGAAAACCAGGTTTATCCGTATGTGTTCTAAAAACCGCACGGAAACACTGTTGTGCCAATTTATCAATAGATACATCTGTATGTTCCATATGCATTATTTCAACTGCTAATTAACACCAATTACCAGGAATCTAATTATACTGATTTACAATTGGTTTAGAAGGATACCAAGTCGCTAATCTGAATTTGACCCTGTACATTGGTATAATTCTTTACATCATCTGCAAAAGTTGCCGCATGTGGTCCAAAGGCTGCTTGAAAAGAAGCCACATCGTCAAACTTTAAATGAGCAATGGCTATGTATGGCGCAGCCTCACCTGGCGCTCTACCGCCAACACCCAAATCCAATTCCAATTCTTTCAATGCACTGCCCACTAGTTTTTGAACCATTGGCAAGTGTGTGTTTTTATAATACTCTGCATCGAACTTTACACCTTCGCTGTTCGGGTACATTACGGATACTTTAATCATTTTATACGTTTTTTAAGTTGATGAAAAAAGATAACTATTCTTATAAATCAAGATTAACTACCTCATTTAATTTAGTTTTCTGCTAAAATTTGACGGATCATTTGATTGGTGAATCCCCATTCATTATCATACCAGGTCATCACTTTTAACAAATCTCCATCTACCACTCTGGTCATACCCAAATCAACAGTAGATGCATGCGGATTCTTTACAATATCCGATGAAACCAAAGGCTGATCTGTAGTGTCCAAAATATTTTTATACCTTTCCGTTGCCGCTTCTTCCTTAAATATTGCATTAATTTCTTCGGGAGTTACTTCGCGTTCTGTAACAAAAGTTAAATCTGACATTGATCCTACCGGAATTGGTACACGTAGCGCAACACCATCAAACTTACCGGCAAATTCTGGTAACGCTTTGGTCGTTGCAATTGCCGCACCTGTTGATGTAGGAACAATATTGGCCGCACCTGCACGACCCATTCTCATATTCTTTGGAGAAGGCGCATCTACAATGCCTTGAGATGCGGTATAGGCGTGTACCGTGGTCATAATCGCTTTTTTAATTCCTACCCTACGCCCCAATACTTCTACCACGGGACTAATATTATTGGTAGTACAACTGGCACAGGAGAAAATATTGGTTTCTCCGGCATCGGTATTTACACCATGTACTACCGTTGGTATATCTTCACTCTTTGTTGGAGCGGATATAATTACCGATTTGGCACCTGCCTTAATATGTTTTTTGGCATCTTCACTCTTGGTAAAGAAACCGGTACTTTCAACAACTACATCAATTTTGTGTGCTGCCCAAGGTAAATCTTCAGGGTTGCGCTGCGAGTTGTATTGAATTTTTTTTCCGTCTATAATCAAGTTTCCTTCATCATGAGAAACTTCTTTTTCATAAATACCATAAACCGAATCATACTTTAATAAATAAGCTATATTTTCAATAGATACAATATCATTTACCGCTACTAAGTCTAACTCTGGAGTATCCAAAATTACTTTTAAAGAAGCGCGACCTATGCGCCCCATTCCATTTATTGCTATTTTTTTCATTTCTTAGATTTTAAGTGTTTTAGTTCAAGAGTCCTTAATTGAATACTGCATTTGGTTCGAAGCTGTCATTAAGGATAGTCTACTACAACATACTAATTACAATTTATTTAGCCCATTAATTTGTATTAGGGTTTTGTTAATTATAAGCCTTCTGCCCAAAAGCAGGAGGCTTATCACACTCAACCCAAGGTTTCAACGGGGGAACCGGGAATCCAACTTATTTAGACCATTCAAATTTTTTGAAAGCGTCATCTACCGGAGTATTTGCAATATGGTTTGTATAGTTACTAATTACCTTCTGGGATAATCCTAAAATAATATCCAATACTTGTGCTTCACCATAACCAGCGGCATAAAAGGAATCTAAATCTTCTTGACTTACGTTACCCCGGTTACGAACCATACTCAAAGTAAACGTACGTAGTGCTTCTAGTTTTGCATCTGCCAAAGGCGTCTCATTACGCAAAGCCTCAGTAATATTGTCATCAATCTTCATCATTTTAGCAATACCTGTATGTGCCGGCACACAGTAATGACATGCATGCTCTACGTTTATTGTTTGCCAAACCACTGTCAACTCCTCTTCGTTAAATGAAGATTGAGTAAATAATTCATGTAAGGTTTGGTATGCTTGTAGAATTTGTGGAGATGATGCTAAAACACCGTGAAGCCCCGGAATCATTCCATAAGCTTTGTTAGAATTTTCTAATAATGCTTTGCTATCCTCTGGTGCAGATGCAATGTCGTGTATTTTTAAAGTTGTCATAATAGTTGTCTTTTTAGTAATTATTATAGTTATGTTAAAACTAAGCAACTGCTTAGTTATTGATTAAAAAAAATGTTATAAGTGTAAAAACGTAATTTTAATAATGGCTTTTAATTGCTCTTCATTAAATACTTTAGAAGAAATAGACAAGCCTAACAGCGCGTTCATTAAATAGTCTGCCTGAGCTTCTATTGCTTGTACATCCCTTTGGTCGTCTTGTTTTAGATTCCTTACAAACAATGCCCTAATAGTTAAAGAAAAACGTTTTAATGCCGCCATGATAACAGGATTAGTATCTTCTTTTATTTCATTCACCGTATTGGTTACCAGGCATCCCTTAAAAATTGCGCCCTCTCTGGAGAAGTCCAAAAAATCAAGAAAATATTCTTTAATACCCTGTACCCCATTATTAGATTTTTCTAAGGTATTGGTGATGGATTTAATTTGAGCATTATACAGTTTAATACTTTCTAAAAACACCCCCTCTTTATTCTTAAAACTGGCATAGATAGAGAATTGGTTGATACCCATTTCCTTTTCCAACATACGAACCGATGTACTTTCATAGCCATTGCGCCAGAACAGGCGCATGGCCTTTTCTATGACTTCAGTTTCGTTATATTGTTTTTTACGTGCCATGAACTCTAATTACATTACAAAACTAAGCAAGTGCTTTGATATGTAAAAATATTTAACTTTGATTTAATACTTTCCGCACACCAAACAATCTTAGGTTAAATCACTCATCTGCAACACTGTAGTATAATAAGTAGGTGATATCATCAAGTGCTGGAAAATACCAGCTCCCCTTGCTCCATCTACTTGAAAACTTCTAATCTTCAAATCTGCACGGAATGCTAATGCCGAGGTATCATAGGCTTCGTCCATTAAATTATCTCTATCGTATTCTGCCATGTTTTCTCTTTCTGTAAGCATTTCCTCATACGCCTAACCACGAAAAGTTAAGATTCAGTTAAAGGAGGGAGAATTATGATAGACCCACTTTGCATTAGGCACTACGGCTATAATTCTATTTACCATATGCGCTATTTGTTCCATATTTGGCGTAGGTGTCACAATCCAAATCAAATCCGCACCATTTTTAAACTGGTAATACCATCTTATACCACCCTAACTATATTGGTACTGTTTTTAAATTAATATAATCCGTTTGGCAAGCTAATTGGGCATACCAATTTACCGTCCCTTTTTAGAAATTCTTCAGCTACTGTAGAAAAATTACAGACCAAGTTTAAGTCTTGATCTTAGAGCTTATCCGATTTTTTATTACAACACACCTTAGCTTACCACCCTCACAACTATTCAATAGCCATCATATACTTTAATGGAGAAATATTTTATTAGCACAAAATAAAAGCAGCCAACTGACCTACAGTTATTTATAATTAAAGAAAACTATCATAATAAAATGATAAAATTAATCGTTATTCAACAAATTAGATTTCATTTGTATCAACTTTTCAAGCCATAAAAAGTTTGAAAGCCGGACAAAAAAAAATCGTTAAAAACTTAAACAGAAAAAAAAATGAAATCACTTTTTATTGTATTGTTCGTAGCCGTTTCTTCTATTACTTCTTTTGGGCAAGAAACCAGTACCATGAATGGTACTTACGAGGGTTATATTGACGGCGCTTATGTATTTTCTGATGATGAAGGTTACAACACGGAATTTACGAAGGTAACCAAGGAAGTAAGTGAAAAATATGATTTAACCAGTGAAAAGTTTGTTGGCAGTCAGTTCACTATTACTTTTACGGTAGATTCTGAATTAGATGAAGATGATGAAGAAATTCAAGTAAGTACGATTACAGATTTACTTATGCCAGAATAGTAAAAAGACACAAAGGACCTAAAAAAGGTCCTTTTTTTATGCCTTGAGTTTAGCAATTGTATTCAACAAAACGGTCTGCGGGCAATCTCACTTCAAAGAGCCGAATCTTTTTCGTTTCTTTGTAATTCATAACAAAATATAAAATGACTTTACTTGGTATTGATGTAGGTGGCTCTGGAATTAAAGGAGCGTTAGTTAATTCTGAAACCGGAGAAATGATTTCTGAACGTTTTCGAATACCCACTCCCATACCAAGAACACCAGAAGCAATGACCGATGTTATTGCTAAAATTGTGGATCACTTTGACTACAAGGGCAAAGTGGGCTGTGGCTTTCCTACTATAATTAAGAACGGAGTCTGTAAAGCCACGGGCAATCTTGATAAAAGCTGGTTAGGTGTTAATGTAGAGCAATTATTGGAAAAGAAAACCGGACTCGATTTTACCGTTATTAACGATGCAGATGCTGCTGGTTATGCTACTATGAATTATGGAATTGGTAAAGGAAAAAAAGGGCTTGTAGTCATGATTACCATAGGGACCGGTTTAGGTAGCGGTGCATTTTTAGATGGCAGATTAATTCCTAATTTTGAACTAGGCCAAATTCCGTATAAAGGATATTCTAAAATTGAAAAGTGGACAGCCGGGTCTGCAAAAGATCGTGAAGGACTATCATACAAGAAGTGGGGCAAAAGATTCAACACATTTTTAGAATATGTTGAACTGATCGTTTCTCCAGATTTAATTATTCTTGGCGGTGGTGCTTCAAAAGATTTTGATGAGTTTAAATCGAAAATTAAAATCGACACCAAGGTAATACCCGCAAAACTTCAAAATCATGCTGGTATTATAGGCGCAGCCGTTGCAGCACAATACAAAAAAAGTAAGCCGTAAAGCATTGTCATAAATCATAAAAAAAATCCCAAAGAGAACTTTGGGATTTTTTTATGGTGCCTAACAGACATCAATTAGTTTAAAATTTGAGCACCCTCTGGAGCATTGAAAAAGCCTTTTGGTAACTCTAAATTAAAAGATACATTGGTGAAATCAATTTTGGTAATGTATTCTCCCGGCTGGTTGTCTTTCTCCGTCCAGTAGGTTTTAAATCCGCCTGGCATGGTAATACCATCTACCACTTGCTCTCCAATAAATTCGGTGAATTTTTCTGGAGCATGACCTCCATCCTTAAAATATTCAGGATACGAAACAATGTATCTCATTACTGCTATTTTGCTAGTTTCCTTATTCACATACAGAATATAATAATCATCTGGCGCATCACCGGTACCGGCATCAAAAGTAACTTTAACAACAGCATACTCTTTCTCTTTAAAAGTGGTAGGTTTTAACAGTTCCAGATTGACTCCTTCCCCACTCAACACAAACGGATGACCAACAAACCACAATGGTGTTAACGCCCAGAATTTAGTGTCATAGGCAAAGGCTGTACTGTCTTTAGCCTTCATCCAAGCTTGTTCACCTGTCCAACCAAATTTGGCAGTACTATCAGTTGCACTTGTATGTACAGACCTATTTTTCCACGTGTCTACAGTTTGGTAACTATCCCTTGCCGTTTTACCATTTAAAGGTTGATAGTTGAAACGAAAAGTAATGGGTCCGTTTGCAAACCAAGTATCCAAACCTCCATGAGCTTCCATCGCCTTCCAAATAATCTTTCCTGCTACAGAAGTATGCAATCTTTCTTTCGCTTTTTCTACTCGTGAATTCACCCAAGAATCTGGATAAGAGATGACATTGGTTTCAGCAACTACATCTTCAGTAGCCATATTAATTGATTTTGGAGTTTCTTTACACGATATAATAACTGCAAATACTGATAAAAGTGAAAGTTTGTAAAATAATTTCATAGCTGTTTTCCGTTTGTTGATTTCCCAGTTAAGACTATACGGCCTTATGATCCAAACTGGCCGTTTTCCTTTCCTCATAATTCTGGGCCACCTTCTTGTCCAATTCTTCTGGTGCCTCAAAATTCAACGTATTTTCAATCAGTCGTTCTTCTCCTCCAAAAATAACTTGAATCTCTTTATTAAATAACCCTTCTAAAGATCGCTCAGCGACATACTCAGGCGCATCCATTTTTCTTCCTTTAAATTTTTGCATCATTTCAGTATCGGTAGCTGTTGGAAAAGCACAGGTAACGGATACACTAAAAGGCGCTAATTCTCGTCTCATAGAATCTGAAAACTGACGAATAGCCGCCTTAGTACTACCATAGACCGCATAGAAAGGCATCCCAATTAAACCTAACCCTGATGAAATATTTAAAATGTAAGCTTCTTCAGAGAATTTTAAAAGAGGAATACAATATTTAGTCAACAACATTACCGCCGTTAAATTTACCGCAACTTGATCGTATAAATCTTCATCTTGTATATCTTCTAAAGGACCGGCAGCAACGATACCTGCATTATTGATCAATATATCTAGATGACCCCACTTATCTTCTATGCGCGCCGCAGCATCACGTAAAACTTGAATATTTGCAATATCTCCCGCAATTCTGATAAAGTTGACCTCTGGGTATTCTAATGAAAGATCTTTGAGATTTTTTTTATCACGAGCAATTACCGCTATATGGCTTACACCATGTGTAATTAGGTACTGAACCATACATTTTCCAATACCACGGGTACCTCCGGTAATGAGTACATTTTTTCCTTTTAGTTGCATAATAGTATTCGTTTGAGTTGATTTTAAATTCTACTTTAAATTAGATAAAATTCAGCCTAGAAACGAAGAAAACTATTAGATGAATACATTATTAAGGAAGTGCGAATATCTATCTTAAAATTTTGCGTTTTTCTTAGTAAACACTCCTTAATTTCAACTAAAACAACCCAATAATGTGCAATTGCGTTAGTTAAAAATTTGGCAGAAATTGTGTTTCATTAAAAAAGCCACCTTAATAAGGTGGCTTTAACATTTTAAAGCAGAGATCCTTGTGGCAGACCTGTAAAATATTGAATTGAAAACATAATTAATATTTCCACACAAGCGTCTAAGCATTTATATCTCCATTATCGAGTACAAATGTGCCTAAAAAGGAATTACTACTTATGCTATTTTATTACGCTTACGGTCATTCTCCGTTAAGTAGATTTTACGCAGACGCAAATGCTTTGGAGTAACCTCAACATACTCATCTTTCTGAATATACTCTAATGCCTCTTCTAATGAAAACTTGATTGCAGGAACAATCTTAGCTTTATCATCTGCACCAGAAGAACGTACGTTAGATAATTTTTTGGTTTTAGTAATGTTCACCGTCATGTCGTCTCCACGAGAGTTCTCACCAATAACCTGACCTTCGTAGATATCTTCGCCCGGATCAACAAAGAACTTACCTCTATCTTGTAACTTATCAATAGAATAAGGAATTGCCTTACCTGTTTCCATAGAAACCAAAGAACCATTTTGTCTTTGTGGAATATCTCCTTTCATAGGTTGGTATTCCAAGAAACGGTGTGCCATAATAGCCTCACCAGCCGTAGCAGTCAACAATTGGTTACGAAGACCTATAATACCTCTAGAAGGAATTATAAACTCACAAATCATACGTTCACCTTTAGCCTCCATACTGGTCATTTCACCCTTACGCATAGAAACCATTTCAACAGCTTTACCTGAGACAGTTTCTGGTAAATCTATAGTTAAAGCTTCAACCGGCTCACATTTTACACCATCGATCTCTTTGATGATTACTTGTGGCTGACCAATTTGCAATTCGTATCCTTCACGACGCATAGTTTCTATTAAAACCGAAAGGTGTAATACACCACGACCAAATACTAAAAACTTATCTGCACTATCTGTTTCGTTTACACGTAACGCCAAGTTCTTTTCCAATTCTTTCTGAAGTCTGTCATTGATATGACGAGAGGTAACGAACTTACCATCTTTACCAAAGAACGGACTATCGTTGATCGTAAACAACATGCTCATAGTAGGCTCATCAATTGCAATGGTCTTCAATGCTTCAGGATTTTCAAAATCAGCAACCGTATCACCAATTTCAAAACCTTCAACACCAACTAGTGCACAGATATCTCCCGTTTCAACTTCTTGTACTTTCTTACGGCCAAGACCTTCAAAAACGTACAATTCTTTGATTTTTGATTTTACGATAGAACCATCGCGTTTAACCAAAGAAATTTGTTGATTTTCTTTTAAGGAACCTCTTTGTAATCTACCTATAGCAATTCTACCGGTAAATGAAGAGAAATCTAAAGATGTAATCAACATTTGAGTGTTCCCTTCTTTTGGTTCAAAAGTAGGAATATGCTCAATAACCATATCTAATAATGGCTCAATGTTCTCTGTTTCGTTTTTCCAATCTTCGCTCATCCAGTTGTTCTTTGCAGAACCGTATACTGTAGGGAAGTCTAACTGCCATTCTTCAGCACCTAGCTCAAACATTAAATCGAAAACTTTTTCATGTACTTCTTCTGGAGTACAGTTTTCCTTATCAACTTTATTGATTACCAAGCAAGGTTTTAAACCAAGATCGATCGCTTTTTGAAGTACAAAACGTGTTTGTGGCATAGGTCCCTCAAAAGCATCTACCAATAGCAACACACCATCTGCCATGTTCAATACACGTTCAACTTCACCACCAAAATCGGCGTGACCAGGGGTATCTATAATATTTATCTTAGTATCCTTATATATAACGGAAACGTTCTTGGAAGTAATGGTAATACCACGTTCTCTTTCCAGATCGTTATTATCCAAAATTAAATCACCTGTATTCTCATTCTCACGAAATAAGCTACAGTGGTACATTATTTTGTCTACCAAGGTGGTTTTACCGTGGTCAACGTGCGCAATAATCGCAATATTCTTTGTAGTAGTGGACATAAATGGTCTTATTTAAGCGTGCAAAGATACTTTAAATAACAATAGCGACACTTAAAGTTATGTTATTTTTATCTTATTGATATTGAGAGAGTTCCGTGATAAAATCACCGCTTTTTTCTACCATTGACCACCCAACCTAGTCTAGCACCTATTAAAATGCCCATATCTGTACTGAACTCATTTACAAAAACACCTGGCCCAAAAGCCAAGCTAAAATAGAATCCCTTCTTGTAAGTACGCTGTAAACCATATACTAACGCAGCGTTATAATAGTAATCTGATGCGTAATCCAAATCACCAATAATGGGGGTTCTAAATTGAAATTGATTTAAAAAACTGAAGTAGTTACCAGTGTTGCCTGTAATGTTCTTTCCCTTTTTATGTCTTCTATCAAAATTATTATAATATCAAAAATCTGCTGCAAAACCTAGATACAATCCAAATTCGGTTTCTACATTAGAAGTTCCTCTTAGTGCAAAACCTATAATAGCCTCTGCGTTTATAGCAGTTCTCTCGCCTACTCCCACCTCATAAGAAACGCCAGGCAACAACGCATTGACCTTAAAGAGTCCGTCTTCTACTAATTTCCCAGATTGTGCCGTTATATTGAAAACAGATAAAAGAATAACGGATAGAAAAATTATTTTTTTCATGATGTAGTTTGGTTTGATTATTCTGAAATACAACAAACATCAGACCATGTTAATCAAAAGTAGGTTTGGTAGATTTTCTTTTTGTAGCTACCCATCCAAAATTTAAATTTATCAGAAAGCCATGACCACTATCTAGAGTTTTGGAGTCAAAATAGCCATACCCTACTTCGGCATTAATACTGAATCCCTTTCTATTGGTACGTTGTAAACCGTATACTGCGCCATAAAACGCAAAAGCATAATCTGTATTTCCGTCATTGATATTATCGGTAAATTGAACCGGTTCCCAGAAAACACTACGCGCAGGACCAATATAGTTTGCAGAGTTGCCAACCACATTCTTATTACTATCTAATCGTTCCTGAAAATTATGGTAATATCTAATTCTGGTATGCCAGGCATAGCCCAATGCAAAGCCTTCTTGGTATCTTGCAAAAGCTGGTGTAAAACTAGTTGATGCACTAAGATTTTTAAAAAGCCCCAGTTCATATCTAATACCCGGCCCCAGTAAGTTGATGGTAAATTGATGCCGCTCTAGATTAACAAGTCCGTTGCCTTTTTCCGAGAAATTCCTAATTTGGGTATGTGCTGCCGTTACCGATAAAAATAGAAGAATCAGTGTAATTTTTTTCATGTAGTTAGATTGATGTTACAACTAAAACTACATGATTAAAGAAAGGTAAGCACTTGATTTATAGAAATATTAAGAAAATTAATACATTATTAACGACCTATGCACCATCTTTTTTCACTAATGATAAAACCAATACTTAAATTGGCCACCGGATAAATTCCGCCTTCAAATTGCCCGTCATAATACGCCGCACCAATATCTACCGAAAAGTTAAAACCAGAATCATAACTGCGCTGAATGCCTGTCACCAAACCGGCATAACCAAAAGCACCTTCTACATTCTCATTGGCAATAGTTCGTGAACCCGGAAAGAAGACAGCCACCGCAGGTGCTACATAATTTGCAGAGTTACCATAGATCTGTTTTCTTTTACGCTGACGTTTTTCAAAATTATAGTAGTAACGATATTGACCGGCAACAGCAGGAAACACTCCAAATTCACTATACACATTTGGCAGAAGAGGATCTAAAGCTACTTGAATTCCCGCTTTAATATCTAAAGTGGTATTGGTACCTAGTGCCATTTCATATTCCACCCCAGGATTTATAAGATTGATTTTCACCTGTCTCAGTTCACAATTTTTACCAAATTGGGCATGCGCATTGCAAGCAAATAATAAGAGCCATAAAATAATTAAAGAGGAATTGATTTTCATTTCGATTTGGGGTTTCGATAATCGTGTTCTAATAGAACAGTAAGCTTCTTAAAATAGTATCTTTGTTTAAAAATATTCGACGAATGAACTTATCTCTTATACCTCAAATAAAACATACGGACAGTACTAATTTTTTTCTTCTTTCCGGACCCTGTGCCATTGAAGGTGAAGACATGGCTATGCGCATTGCAGAACATATCATTACCCTAACTGACGAGCTTAAAATCCCTTATGTATTTAAAGGAAGTTTTAAAAAAGCAAACCGTAGTAGGTTAGATTCATTTACGGGTATTGGAGATGAAAAAGCATTGAAGATTTTACGTAAAGTTTCAGAAACCTTTAAGGTACCAACAGTTACCGATATACATACAGAACAAGATGCCACCATGGCTGCTGAGTATGTAGATGTTCTTCAAATACCTGCATTTTTAGCCCGCCAAACAGATTTAATAGTTGCGGCCGCTGAAACGGGAAAAACGGTCAATATTAAAAAAGGACAGTTTATGAGTCCTGAAAGTATGAAGCATGCCGTAAATAAAGTTAGCGAAACAGGAAACGAGCAAGCGATCATAACCGATCGTGGAACCATGTTCGGTTACCAAGATATGATCGTAGATTTTAGAGGCGTACCTACCATGAAGCAATTTGCGCCCGTGGTTTTAGATGTAACACATTCTTTACAACAACCAAACCAGACTTCTGGCGTAACGGGTGGTAGACCGGCTTTAATTGGTACTATGGCACGTGCAGGTGTTGCTGCAGGTGTCGACGGACTCTTCATTGAAACACATTTTGATTGTGCCAATGCAAAGAGTGACGGTGCCAATATGTTGGATCTAGGATTGATGAAAAAGCTATTGACAGATCTAGTGGCGTTGAGAGCTGTTGTTAATGAGTTTTAATTTAAGTCATTTTGCTTATAAAACCCATTTTTACGAACAGCAAAAGCATCCTGTAAAACATCTACCAGAATATCGTTATCAATATCTTCAAGGGTACTATAACGTAATGAACGTACTACTTTTCTGTTTTCAGAAATTAGTACGTTCAAATGTTTTGTAAGATGAGCAGAGTTCCAAAAAGCGATATCTACAAACTGCTTTTTGTGCGATGCATTCAAATAACAAATAGGAGATTTTCCCATATAAAAGCAGGGAATATTCCATTTAAATTTCAGTTCAACCTCTGGCAAAGTGGTTTCGATCATCATCTGTAAATGCATTAAAATTCCTCTGTACGGTTCCGGTTGATTAAAAATGTAATCCTCTGCTGGCTTCATAACTATTTTAATTGCATTAATATATCACGCAAATACGTTTATAAATTCTTATCAAAGATATAATTTTGTCTTTTCAAGATTCAACTATGCCATTAAAAACAATAAGCTTACTATTTGCGCTATCCATTATTACCATTACAACCTCTTTCTCTCAAAATAATGGTGATGATGATGATGATGATAATTGGTACTTCAACAACAGTAAGAGCTTGACCCAATTGTGGGAGTTAGACGATGAACACCACCGTGGCACGTTTATACTTTCCTCATATAAACCAATTTACATCACAGCTGCTAAATACTCTACAAATCCAAATGAATACCCCGTTGCTGAAAATTCAGATAAAGTTCTAGACGAACCTAATAGCCTAAATGCTGTAGAAGCAAAATTTCAGGTCAGCTTAAAAACCAAGATCTTTCATAATATGTTCAATGGTCACATGGATCTTTGGATGGGCTATTCGCAGACGGCCTATTGGCAAATTTATAACACGGAGCGATCAAGACCTTTTCGTGAATTAAATTACAAGCCAGAAATTATAGCCAATTTTCCAATTAAATTTCCAATTTTTGGATTTGATGCAAAAATGGTAGGTATTTCTATTATTCATGAATCTAACGGACAGTCTGACCCTATTTCTAGAAGTTGGAACCGCATTGCCCTTCATGCCGGTTTTGAGCGTGGCAATTGGCAGGTAATGCTAAAACCATGGTTACGTTTAGGAAGTAAAATTGACGATAACGAGAATATTTCTGATTATATAGGGCGTGGTGAAGCCGATGTTACCTATGATTTAGGCAGACAACGATTTAGGGCTATTGCGCGGCATTCCCTAAATTTAGGGGATAAAAGTAGAGGGAGTTTACAATTGAACTGGTCCTTTCCTATTTACAAAAACTTCAATGGCCTAGTACAATTTTTTGACGGATATGGAGAAACCTTAATTGACTATAACCACCGCCAAACTACATTGGGTATTGGCGTCTCTTTGATCAACTAGTATATTCAAAGTAATGAAACACTGGTTTTGAACTTTTTAGGTGTAGTCCCTTCTTGGCGTTTGAACGCGGCAGAGAAATGAGTGGCATTCTTATAACCGATCAGCTCAGCAATTTCGTAAATGGGCATATCTGTATTTAACAACAGGTACTTTGCTTTTTCTATTTTTTTATTGATGCTATATTCATGAACGGTAAGGCCAAATATCCTCAAAAACTCCCTATTCAATACCGTTTTGTTCATACCAACCTCTTTAGCCAGATCCGCCACGGAATAATTAACTCCTAAATTTTCATTAATTCGCTTCTGAATACACAGTAGTTTTTTTATACTATGTTTGTTTTGGAGCGTATTTTTATGATGCTCATTTTTGTAGTTAGATACTTGAATTGCCAACATTTCAAAAACCTTCGCCTTTAAAAAAATAAGTCTTGCTGTTCCTTCATAGTTTAATTTTTCAAACGATTCTAAAATTGCCATCATTTCATTGGTAATGGGCATTACCAAATTATCATCTACAAGCCCCTTTAACTTAAGACCATTGATGAAACCGTGTTTGGACAAAAATGCAGCAGACAGTCTCACCTTAATTTCTTTGTAGGTTTTATTTCCGGTAATCTTAGATGTACCATGAAACGATTTAATATTCGCCATATAAGAATCACCGTTGGCAAGAAAAATATCCTCACAATTGGCAACAGATACTACACGTTCCCCTTCTATCAAAAAGGCAAGTTGTACAAAATCTACCATTAGTTTTTGTTTTAAGACCACATCCGCCTTCAGCCTTAAAAATAATGTTGTTATGATGACATCTTCAAACTCAATTTCATCTATAGTGCCTTGGCCATAACGTTCCTTTATACGATACACCTTGTGTTCTAGGACATCGTCTTTATCTACCTTAATACAATCTGCAATTTCACTATACAATTTTTCTTTTGACCCAGATAAGTCAACCCTCTGCGTATCTGTAAAACTGCGTCTTTTTTTTACCATTTCACGTCATTTCTTATCCAAGACAAGGTCCTAAATTTGCATCAAACTTATTTAGACTAATTAAAAATAACAAATATTTCATGAAGAATCTTTACTCCGCACTACTCTTACTACTATGCTCAGCTTTCACGTATGCGCAGTCTGGTGGCGTGTCCGGCCTGGTTATTGACCAAAATAATAATCCGTTATCAAATGTAAACATTACCATTTCCCATACCAGTTTAGGCACCACAACCAATGCTAAAGGTAAATTTGAAATCACAAATCTTGCCACAGGAACATACACCCTAACATTCTCCATTATGGGTCATGACACCAAACAAATTAAAGCAATCGTAGCGGCAAATGAAGTAACTGTTCTACACACAATTTCGTTACCAGAAAAAAGTGAACAATTGAACGAAGTAGTCGTTAAAGGGCATCATAATAAATATGCCGTTAAAACACCCTCTTCTTCATTGCGCCTTAAAACAGAAGTAGCCAAACTTCCACAAAACATACAAATTATAAGTAGCGAGCTACTCCAAGACCAACAAGCAACCAGCATTATGGATGGCGTCATTAGAAACGTATCTGGTGTTACAATGCTAAACCACTGGGGCAACTTTGCTAGGGTACATATGAGAGGTTTTAGATTGCCCGCCTTTAGAAATGGTTTTAACGTGCAAGATTCATGGGGACCATTATCTGAAGATATGGCATTTGTAGACCAAATAGAATTTGTAAAAGGACCAGCAGGCTTTATGATGTCTGCCGGTGAACCTGGCGGGTTCTACAATGTGGTAACCAAAAAACCAACTGAGAAAACCATACGTCAAGTATCTTTGATAGCGGGTAGTTTTGACAATTACCGTGCAACATTAGATCTTGGTGGCAAAGCGACCGAAAATGGAAAATTATTATACCGTTTTAACGCTATGTACCAAACATCTGATAGCCATAGAGGAAATGAAGACGCTGAGCGCTATGGTTTTGCTCCCGCCCTTACCTATAAACTGTCTCAGAAAACATCTATAACCACAGAATTGAACGTTCAACAAGCAGAAAGCTATATGGGTGCTGCTTATGTTTTTGCACCTAAAGGTGATGAATTTGGTAGTTTGGACAGAGACTTTAAATTTACCGACACCAATTACCCTGCATCAGACATACAGGAGGTTACTTTTCTATCTACCATTAAACATGATTTCAATAATGATTGGAGCTGGGAAACTAAATTTGCTTCCATTCGTTATAATCAAGAAGGAAACTCTAGTTGGATAGGGTCTATAGAAGAGAATGGCGATGCCGTTAGAATGGTCACAAATTGGGATGCTTTATCCGTTGGGAAATATGTACAAAGTTATATTTCGGGAGCATTAAAAACTGGTAGTATCAATCACAAATTACTGGGTGGATTTGATTATAGCCAAAAGGAGTATAGGGCAGATTTTGGGCAGCGTGGACTAATAGACATTGAACAGCCCTTTAATATTTACAATCCCGTATACGGTAACACTGAATTCCCCGTATTCAACAAGTCTGTTCCTGTTCAATATAGAGATGACAATTATATTTACGGTAATATCAACCGCTCCTTATACCTACAAGATGAAATTGGTTTTTTCAATGACAGGGCCCGCTTAACACTTGCAGGGAGATACACTCACCTGTTCACAAGAGGTAAAGACGAAACAGATTCAAAGATTACCCCGCGTATTGGTCTTAGTGTAGATATACTACCCACCTTAACCGCATACGGACTATACGATCGTTCATTCATTGGGCAGAGTGGTGTTAGTTTCACCGGAGAAGCTTTTGATCCTGTAGACGCAAATGATATAGAAGGAGGTTTAAAAAAGAGCTTTTTCAATGGCAGATTAAGAACATCTTTAGGTGCCTACCAAATTACCAAACAAAACGTGTTGGTTTCCGATCCTGAGAACCCCAATTTCTCTGTACAATTGGGAGAAATACAATCTAAAGGTATAGAGTTCGATGTACAAGGCGAAATTACTCCAGAATTAAATGTTATTCTGAACTACGCCAATACCCATGTTGAAATTACAGAGGATACCGATCCAGAAAATATTGGTCAACGCATATCTGGGCATGCAAAGCACGTTACCAATGGTTGGTTAAATTACAAATTCGCTGACGACTCTAAATTACAAGGCTTTGGTGGTTCATTAGGTTATCAATATCAAATAGACCGTTCTACTTGGTCATTGGGAGCGGACAACAATTCTTTTTTGCCAGACTATTTTAGGTTAGATAGTGCCTTGTCTTGGAGTAATAATAAGTTGAGAATACAATTAAATGTCAATAACCTTTTAGACAAATATCTATATTCTGGCTCTATTAGCAAAGCATACATATACTGGCAATCTGAGCCAGGCATCAATGGTAGGGTAACAGTAACCTATAATTTCTAAGAGTATTATAAACAATTTTTGTTGAGTTAGTTCCAATGGGTTATCCCTCAGTTTTACTGAGGGTGTAACCTTAAAATAAAAAAATTATGAAAAGAATAATCATTACACTCGCCTTATTGGTATTTACCGTATCGCCAATGTTTGCCCATTACCTATGGCTTGAAACAGCCCGTACGGGTAAATTAGAGAAAAAACAGGAGGTTAGGGTCTATTTTGGTGAATATACCCATGGGGTCATTGAAAAAGTAAAAGGAGAAAGCTACCCATCTGTTTCAAAGTTCAATTTGTGGGTTATTCATCCAGATGGCACAAAATCAGTATTAAAGACCACACCAAAAGAAAACTTTTATGTAGCCCACTTTACCCCAAAAACCAATGGAACATATACAGTTGCTTTAAACAATGACAATATTGAAGTCCTGGATTATACTAAATGGGATTTTGGTATTTTCAAAACACATTACCAATCTACCGCAATGGTTCAGGTTGGCAATAAAACAAATGATACAAAAACCCTGAATGAAGATGGTATTGTCATTAAAGAACTGGCAAATACTCCTGATAAAATAAAACTTCAAGTACTCTTCAAAGGCAAACCGTTGGCTAAAAATGAGTTTAAAATATATGTTTCAGACTTGTGGAGTAAAACGCTAGAGACAGATCAAAATGGCGAAATAAGCTTTTCATTGCCTTGGAATACCAAATATACCATGGAAACAATTTACGAAGAACGTATTCCCGGTATTTATAATGGTAAAGACTATGAGTTTACCTGGCATTGTGCCACTTATTGTATTAACAATTAACCATAACCAATGATCACCCTTATTCTTCTATTAACTTTTACAGGTTTTTATTTTTGTTATGCCACCACAAAAAGACAAAAGATACCTACACATTTAAAAATTGAAAACTGGTGCCAACAACAAAGTATTCTAGCAAATTCTTTAGGTTTTATCTTGCTACTTTTTACCTGTTCCCTAACTATATACCAATTTGGTTGGGGTTCAGGTGTTTTTACTTTTTTAATCAATTTAATGACCATAGCAAGCTTAGTTATTCTTTTACAACCATTGCATCTCATCACCTATAAAACTATTATACCCACCGCTTTATTCATTTTCCTAGTAGAATTTTTATTATTTTAATATGCCCGCTAACACAAAATATCTAAACGCGTCTTTCTGGCCACGTTTTTCTAAAATAACCGCAGCCTTTCTAGGCGGTTTTATGGTTTCTACTCTATTTCATTTGGCCATTGCAAGTTGGTTTAATCATTTAAATGTAATTATCACTAGCACCTATAGTGCTATCATACTTTGGTGCGGTTTAATGATCGTAGCATTTCTTGCTAAAAATGGTTGGAAAATTTGGGCTATTTATATCCTGTCATCCATTATTCTCGCAATAATCATATTCTATGGTAAAACATTAAACCCACTTTTATAATGAGTAAAAGAACGTACAATATTTTGTTTCATTTACACACGGTCAGTGGCATTGTTATAAGTGTTGCCCTATACATTATATTTTTTACAGGTTCATTTGCATTTTTTAGAGACGAAATTGCAAATTGGGAACGTGGGCATACCGTAGAAACTCCAGATGAAATACAGTTAGATTTTGATAAGACGTTTCTAGAAATGTCTAACGATAAAAATCTTTATAGCAGAGATATTGAGTTTAAGCATTATTATAACGAGCAGCATATTGGAGTGAATTTAGGCGCATCTAAAGACACCCTACTTTCTAAAGAAAAAGCTGCTCGTTCTTTTTACTATCTGAATACGAAAGACAAAACTACCACAGATTATGTAAGCTCATATTCTTTAGGCGAATTTTTATATAGGCTACATTTCTTTGCTCAGCTACCTCACCCTTTCGGGTATTATTTATCAGGTTTTGTTGCTTTCTTTTTCCTCTTCGCCTTAATTACAGGTATTATAGTTCATTGGGATAAAATTATTTCTAATTTTTATGTTTTTAGACCTATGGCCAAGCTAAAAACAGTATGGACAGATGCGCATACGGCATTGGGGGTAATCGGCTTTCCGTTTCAATTCGTTTATGCCGTTACAGGAACTTTCTTTATGTTGAAAGCACTTTTAGTTGCACCAGCAGTTTTGGCGTTATACGATGGAGACAATAAAAAACTGTACCAAGATCTAGAATACTCACATCCAGAATTTGAATTTCAAAATACGCCATTAGAAAATACTGTAAGCATTAACGCATTGGTACAACAGGTGAAAGACAACTGGAACGGGTTTAAAGTTAATGAAGTGCATATTTTCAATTATGGAGATACAGGTATGCATGTATCGGTAAGCGGAAATGTAGATTATAAGGATAAAATTAATGGATACGGTTACACCATATTCAATGCTGCTAACAATAGCATTCACAGTGTTAAAGATCCTACTAAAAAAACATCGTATTTAGATGCTGTAAAGGGAATATTTTACAGGCTTCATTTAGGTGATTACGGTGGATACGGATTACGCATCATCTCCTTTATATTAGGGTTAATAGGATGCTTTGTAATATTAAGCGGAGTACTCATTTGGCTTACGGCAAGAAATAAGAAAAACATACCACCCAAGAAAAAGAAGTTCAACGAAGCTGTGGTTCGCTATTATTTAGCCATTTGCTTAAGTCTTTACCCAATAACCGCACTTTCATTTGTTCTAGTGCAAGTAATTAACCCTGCGGGAATGAGTTTGTTGTATAAGTTTTACTTTATTGGTTGGTTAATCTTAACCTTCTTGTTCATTCTAAAAAAGAACAATTATTTTACCAATAAATACACCCTACTCTCCGGAAGTATTATTGGTCTAACAATTCCTATTGTTAACGGTGTTTGTACCGGCAACTGGATTTGGGTATGCTATACAAAAGGCTATTACCAAATTCTTTTTATTGATATATTCTGGGTTGTACTAAGTGTTATGGGATTACTTATTGTTGGTAAATTAAATGTGACCGAAAAGAAATCTAATCCAAAAAACTAGCAAAGGTATTTGAATTTTAAATTCCCTTATTACACCGTAAATATAATTGTCATTATTTCTATAGATTGATAGAAACCATTGTTTCTATGCTATATCTTGACTTATAAATTAATAGGTTTCAATCTTCATTTTATAACAAGATACCAAATTATAAATTATTTTTTTCAACTAAATTAGTTCAGAATCAAAAATTTAATTTAACTTTGAATTTCAAAGTACTTTAATATGGAGGCGAATAAGTATCTAAACGATATTACCGAAATCAAAAATATTATGAATCGTTCTTCACGATTTATTTCATTAAGCGGACTCTCTGGAGTACTTGCCGGAATCTATGCATTAATTGGTGCAGGCTTTGCTTATGTTAAACTAAAAGATACCTCAGCTTCCAACTATGAAAATTTTTCTGGTAAGTCTTCATCACTTTGGGGTTCAGATACTGTTAGCGACCTAACGTTAATTGCTATTGCCGTTTTGGTGGCAGCAGTAATTACCGGGTTCGTTATGACCTTGAAAAAATCTAAAAAAAGCGGCGAGAAAATTTGGGACAGCACTAGTAAGAGACTGGTGTTCAATTTTGCTATACCGTTAATTGTGGGGGGTCTTTTCTGCTTAGTATTGATGCAGCAAGGAGCAGCAGGTCTAGTGGCACCTGCAACACTTATATTTTATGGTCTGGCCTGTGTAAATGCCAGTAAATATACGATGGGCGATGTTCGTTATATGGGTTTGGCATTTATAGCAATCGGCATAATTAGCACTCAATTTATAGGATATGGGTTGTATTTTTGGGCTCTAGGTTTTGGCGTTTGCCACATTCTTTACGGTTCTTTAATGTATTACAAGTACGACAGAAATTAAGATCAGCCTAGTTATAGATATATGAGTTTAATTGATAATATAAACAAAGCTTTTGACCACCGAATACGTTTGGGCATTATGTCTATACTAATGGTCAACGATTATGCCGACTTTAAAATGTTGAAAGAGTTATTGGGTGCAACAGACGGCAATTTAGCCAGCCACACTAAAGCACTTGAAAAGGAAGAATACATAAAGGTTGAAAAACAGTTTATTGGCAGAAAACCTAACACACGTTATTCAGCAACCAAATTGGGTAAAGCACAGTTTAAAAAGCACATTAATGCTTTAGAAAAACTAATAGGTAAATAGTATATTTTTTTATCATTTTACTTTGAATTTCAAAGTACTTTTAAAATATAAATCATGAGAACGACCATTTTAGAAAAATTATATAATTGGAGCGTTACGCCTTATCAATACTTCAAGAAAAATGAAGCTTGGCAGTTCAATGCAGAAGAATTAAAAAAGTACCCAAGTAACTCTTTAGGTTATCATATGGGAAAGTTTTTAACCGCCAACAGTTTTCAGTTGCAAGAAAAATTAGAAAGTCATGATGTATTTCATGTACTCACAGGAACCGGAATTACGGTACCAGATGAAATAAGCATGCAATTTTATTTAATGGGAAATGGAAAAAGAAGTCTTTACTTATTTACGGTCATATTAATAGGCGCTATACTGTATCCGGAGTATTGGATGTATTTCCAATCAAAATATTCTTGCGGAAAATCAGCCTTACCCTTTCATCAATTAGATTTTCAAAAACTGTTGCATCAGCCCACAGCACGAATAAAGTCAACATTTTTAATTCCTTAAACATATGAATTCAAACACAACTAAAATCACCAAACTTTACCCAACTATAAAGCTAGTTATGGGTTTTTATCTCCTACTAGCTTTAGTAAAAATCAAATCATTAATAACTTTTTAAATACATCATATTATGAATGTTCACATAAAATCACTCTTATCCGCCCTAGCCTTTAACCTACTATTTTACAGCAAGAGCTTCGGTCTAAATTTATTCTTAATATCTATATTGGTAGTCGTACTTATTTCTACGCTAAAGGCTAAACGTTCTACTTCTTGGGTTTACGCCCTCACCTACGTTCTTACTTCCATTTTTGTATTGATCAATCCTACTGGGTTTACCATATTTGTTCATTTTATGGCATTAATGGTCTATGTGGGCAAATCTATTTCTAACCAAACTTCATTATACCTTACTTGGCTTTTAGGCTTCATGAACCTACTAATAGCAAGTATTGCGAATTTCATTCAAAGACAAAATTCAGTAGAAGAAAAAGATGTAAAAAAGGAGACATCACCAAAATTACTTAATCGTTTAAAAGGCGGCTTTTTTGCAGGTATATTACTCATTGTTTTCGCTGCGCTGTACAAAAATGCGAATCCCGTTTTTGGTAATCTTGTGGATCAAATCAATTTTGATTTTATCAGCATATCATGGGTATTCTTTACATTTCTGGGTTATGTTATATTTCTAAATATACTACGCCCATTAGATGCAAAAGAATTAATAGCCGTCGATGCATCACAGAAAAACGAATTGAATACTCCGACCGAAATAGAAATTATAGGTCAAAAAAAGCAGTTAGAAAGTGAACACACCTTAGGCTCCATTATCTTTATAGCCCTTAATTTTTTACTGGTATTCTTTTTAGTAACAGACGGAATTTATCTTTTTCAAAATACTGATATTTCCAATGCAGAATATTCGGCTTCTGTGCACCAAGGGGTGTATGCGCTAATGTTCTCTATAGTACTGGCCATTATATTAATTCTTTATTTCTTTAGAGGAAACCTCAATTTTTATAAAGAGAATACGCAAATAAAAACGCTTACCTATGTTTGGATCTCCTTAAACATTATACTACTCGTTTTTACATCTTACAAGAACTTCACCTATATTGAAGCCTTAGGTCTTACCTATAAACGTATTGGTGTATTCGTATACCTACTACTTACCCTTACCGGATTAATAACAGCTTATATAAAGGTAGCAGAGATAAAAAGTTTAATCTATTTGGTGCGTACTAATATTGCTACGGTATTTACCCTTTTGGTAATCAGTGCTGCAGTACCGTGGGATAGAACTATTACCTATTTTAATTTAAACACACTTGAAAACCCTGATATTCATTACCTCTTGGATTTGGGAGACACCAATAGCATTCAGTTATACAATTACGCAAAAAAAAAGGGCGTAAACTATGATTTGAAAATTAGTGTTCTAGAAAAACACGAAGAATATATCAACCTACAATCAGAAAAAGCGTGGCAAGAATATACATTAGTTCAGCTCGTGCAAAACTACTTAAAATGATATTCTTATTTAAACATAAATGGAACCGAAGAATTGTTAGAGTAGTTTCATTTTATTTTCTACTCTCAACTTTACTGCTGTGTATTGCCTTAATACCAGAAACCGAGTTCACTACAGGTATAGGTATTATGCTATATCTGAGCTATATCATCCTTACCTGTATAGCGTTGATTATTATTTTGGTAAATGTGCTTAGGTATTCTAAGGATATACAAGAGCATACCATGACACTTATCTTACTGATTTTGAACTGCCCAATAAGTATGCTATACCTCTATTTTATAAACGATTAAATAGTCAACATATGAAATTCAAATTCAACCGTATCTATTTTATATACTTTCTTGTACTGCTAGCAATCGAAATCTTGATTGCCATATTCTTAAAATCAGGGTTCATTAGACACACGTTCGGAGACTACTTAGTAGTTATTCTCATGTTTTTCTTTTTTAAATCCTTCGTAAAGGCAAGTGACATTGCCATTGGCCTTGTCACATTACTAATAGCATATGCCATAGAATTTTTACAGCTCACCACCATGTTAAGTTTTTTTGGACTTGAACATTCTAAATGGGCAAATTTAATTTTCGGAAACTATTTCAGCATTCAAGATTTATTGGCATACACTCTGGGTATACTTACGGTAACAAGTTTAGAAATCAAAAACCGATTCTTGCTGAAACAACCTATAAACTAATATGAAAGGTTTAGCTATTCTTTACCATCAACATAATCCTGTAGATATGCATAACGCTCTGTCAACTTCCCGTTTTTGGTCATTCGCGCTCTTTCCAGAACTCCGTCTTTATCATTATTGAAGAAAGCAGGAATTACATTTTTTATAAAAGCCTCACCAAAACCTTCACTAGAGTCTCTTGGCAATTCGCACGGTAAATTATCTACCGCCATAACCGCAATGGCATCTGCATTTTTAAAATCTATTTCAGACTCCGTTGTTGGGTCATAACCATAAATGGGATCGGCTATGGTAGATGGTTTTATGGTAGAAGCTACCGGTCCGTCAATATCACAGCTTATATCTGCAACTACTTTAATTTTAAAATCTTTGTCCTTAGCATCTTCCCTAGTAAACAAATAAGGAGCTCCTTGTCCGTAGAAATGACCCGCAATATAGAAATCGGTCACCTTGGCAAACCTAACAAAGTTGGATTTGTATTCTTCTGGATTTGCGAAAAAATCAGCTTTATTACCACGTACACCATCCTTACGCTTATTGTATTCTCCCGCATCTATTTGGCAATACACGGGTTCATTAAATGTTTGCTCTAAATATTCGGTAACATTAACCCTGCGCATACCCATACCGACCAACATTTCCCTAGACCCATTACCTACTCTACCTTTGCCGGTAAGCAATACCTTTATATTTGGGAGCTTGATTTTTTTAAGTTCGTTTATTAAAGCTTGTTGATTAGTCAGGTCATTTGCTTTTGGTAGTTTGAAAGCATCGTATTTGAGTCCGTATGCGCGAAATCCGTTATATGCACCTACAATACCGGCATATCTACCAAAAGCAACAACACGTTGTTCTTTTTTGTTGGTAATTACCTCATGATCGTACATTTCAATATTCTTATCTAAAATAGCACGAAGCAAGTCTCTATTATAAGGTTGCTTTTTAATGGTATGAGAAAAGAAAAAGTACTTTTTATTAGGAATCAAGGCATCAATAGGCACTTCTTTAACGCCTAACAACACCTCGCAATCATTCATTTCATCTGCCACGGTGATTCCAAAATCTTGATAATCTGCGTCTGTATAAGCCCTAATTGGGGAGGGCTCTACAATAATTTCTGCTTTAGAATGTGTATTCAGGACTTTTTGACATGCTTTAGGCGATAGAACAACACGCTTATCTGGCGGATTCTTACGTTCTCTAATGATTCCGAACTTCATATGGGTTTGGTATAAATATTGTACTAAATTATACAATTAGAAACACTTGGCTTAGGTCAAAATAAAAATTATAGTGGTTGCTAAAGTTTTATTAGCTTTGCTACCAGTTATTTATTAGCTTATTGATAACGCTAAAATTTAACATTAAAGTTCATTTACATATTGGGGCCGACCGGTTTTGACAGCGAGACCAGTTGGAATGTAAGCATGTCGAGCGCTGGGAAACAGCTCGTTAATCTCATTTTTCACACTTTTAATTGGCGAAAACAATTACGCTCTTGCCGCTTAATCTGAATTATAGTAAGATTAGCCTCGTCCCTACAAGGTAGGGAAGCGAGATGTTCCTGAATAGCCCTTGTTGATGGCGATTCTTATAGGAGCACCAGAAAAATCAACATAAGGGTGTCCGCTCACTTTGGCGACACCACCAAAATCTTAAGAAGATAAGTGTGTATTAGGCGGTTTCTGGTCAGGTACACATCGAAAATTAATCAGATTCTAAGCATGTAGAAAGCATTTTAATTGCTTGTTTGGACGAGGGTTCGAATCCCTCCGGCTCCACTAATAAAAACCACCCTCCGGGTGGTTTTTTTCGTTATACCTGCGGGATTCGAATCCCAACGCTTCAGCTCGCACGTTGCTAAAAAGATCTACTAGACCTTTCATTCACACAAGGTCGTCTCCGGCGCTACAAAATAAAACCACCTTCTGTATACTCATCCTAAAAATCAGGGTTTTCATATGGCTTTAAGTCGTCAACATCATCAAAATGTAAAACCTTTGCATAATCATCATTCGTCCAAGTTCTATTTTTCTCATCATGATAAACTACAGATATGCTTAAAAAACCTTTCTTTAGTAGTTGATTAGTACCAAGTGGTATATTATTACTATATTTTCATATAATGATACCGCTATGGTGATAAGATTATTGGCCATAATAAATATGACATAGTAACTTCTTTTTTTCTCTCTGGTGAATACGCATTAATTGGCAAACTAAATGAAAACAAAAAGTTGATTTTTTCATAGTGTACAGTAATGTTTCATTACAACACGAAAATCAAGAAATTGCTCAATTTAATCTACTTCAGATTAAAACAAAGTTACACTTCAAATACGACCTCAACCTATTTATTATAGGTATTCAACACATTTTTAAATTTATCTACAATAGCATCTATTTCTCTCGTAACACTTGAAATATCTATAGGGTTCTTTTCCAATTTATCTTGTTCTAAATTAAAAAAATCACCATTATCATAAAGCTTCCATTTTTTATTCTGAACATAACTTTGAGGTTTAAATTTCCCCCAATTGGGGTCATAGTGGCAAAACACCCATTCCCTAATATCAGAATTATCACCCAACAATTGAGGATAAAAACTAACCCCATCTAGAGCCATAGACTTCTTTTCTTTTACATTGGCAACCTGTAAAAGTGTAGGCAAGAAATCGGTAAAGTCGATCAAGTTTTTATTGACCATGCCTGCAGCAATCTTTCGTGGCCAATTGGCGATTAATGGAACATGGGTTCCGGCATTAGTGGTATATCCTTTTTTTCCTTGCACCAAACTTCCTTTAAATCTAGATGCAACGTCACGGTCAGTTCCATTATCACCAACAAACAATATCAAAGTATTCTCCCGTATCCCCATGTCATCCACCTTCTGCACAAGTTTACCAACAATATGGTCCATATAAGCAACCATTTCTCCAAAATATTTTGGGTCATTTGTACCGGATTTAGCGTCAAAATTTAAAAATTCAGGGTTACTTGGTGTTGGTACAAAAGGATCATGTGCCAGCACCATAGGGTAGTAGATAAAAAAAGGATCATTCTTATTTTTCTCTATAAATGTAAATATCTTTTCCACAAATATATCAGGTCCATATTTACCTGTATGAGTTTCTACACCTCCTTCTTTTGAACTTAGGGTGGGATCTTTATATCTTGACCCAAGCGTATTGATCTGCCAAAGGCAATAATCATCAAAACCAGCTTTTTCTGGAGTGGTCCCTGCTCTATTACCCGCTAATTTTTGTTGTACCGAATTACCAAGTAATTGCCATTTGCCCACTACCAAATTCTCATACCCGGCGTCTTGAAGATAATGTCCAAAAGTTTTTTCAGAGGGATCCAATAAACCAAACCCAATATAATTACGGTTATTGTACTTCCCGGTCATAATTTGAACACGTGAAGGAGTGCACAAAGGTGTTGCATAGCATTGATCAAACCTCATTCCCCCTAGAGCTAATTGGTCCAAATTTGGGGTACTATAACTACTACCACCATTTACGCTTAAAGTTTCATATCCAAGATCATCTGCCATTATCAAAATAATATTCGGCTTTTCCTGTGATAGGGCTATGTGGCAACTGAGCCACATAAAAAATATGATTCGTAGTTGAATAAGAACAAAGCTGTTCAATTTAAGCATCTTTTATCTATTATTTTATACGTTAGCAATTCTAGTACATAACATTACCACTTGTTGAGATAACTGAGTACCTATAATTTATTTGGCAGATATTCAATTTATGTACGATCATCTCAAGATGGCACCATTTAATTTCCTTAAGAATAAAGACCTGCCTATTTCTACCAATTAAATGAATTAAATTTGACAGCCAACATCCTTACCACATATCATAACACCTATTCCAAACAGGACTTCACGTTAGATTAAGAACTAATTCTCCTTGTGGTAAAGGTGACCAACAAACTTGATTTCCCCTGAATCCTGTAACTGTTTAATGACTCATTTTGGAAAAAAAATCAATTCAACCTTATGTTATAGATTGGTGTTTAATTATACATAAATTCGCATAGACCAATGGTTTCTTCTGTAGCAAACTATAGCAAGAAAATCTATAATATACTATAGCTCATCTCTTTTCAAGTTCTTATAACCTTGCAGGATTTAATTGATGTCCAAACATTTTTGGTACCTGATCAATTATCTAAAGGTTAAGATTAACTTCACCCTATTTTGTTTTACCTGTTATAGTAAATGTCACTCCTGACCTTTGTTGGGCTAACTTCTTTTCTTGGTTCTTTTACAAATTTGGACAGCTCCTTCATGACATCTCCCTAAATATAATAAGTTTAAACGTATAAAAACCATTATTACTACTCTTCTATTTACATGTACTTTGGAACATTATTAAAAACCTTAAATAGCCCCTATCGTAGCTAGGTTCTTCATATGACATCACTACCCTAACCGCTATTCCACAAAAAACATCATAAATTATAAACTAACCGCTTTACAGGTTAGACAAAATTATTCAAAACCCTACTCTTTATCCACAACCTTAAACTATAAAATTATTGTAATTAAAAACCCTATTGATTTTCATAATATTTAAGGAAAATTATGAATATTAAATATAGAATATCAGGATTAGTTTCTGTTCTTAGAAAACGATAAGCACGCTTCATCTGTGTCTTCACTGTATTCACAGAAATATTATTAACTTCTGCTATTTCAGCATAACTTTGCCCATAGACTACATAAGATATGAAAATTTCTCTTCTTTTTTTAGGCAATTTATTCACCATATCATACAGTACCGGTATATTGCTGGAATCTTTAATATCCTCTTGATCAATATTCCTATTGTAAGCTAATTCTTGAATGAAAGATTCTTCTTTTATAATATTTCTCAAATGTTGCTGGCTTAAATTTTTAATAGCTCTTACAGAATACGCTTTAAAAGAAACTGTTAGATTAACACGATTTCTTCTCTCCCAATAAGATATAAAAAAATCTTGTACGATATCCTTAGAAACATCTGAATCCTTAACAATAGTTAAAGAAACTAAGCATAAATAAGCATAGTTCTCTCTAAAAAAAAACTCTAAATCTTCTACATTTAACGGCTGTAAATTCATTATACCTGTTGATTTTAATTTATAGAAAATTAAATAATTCCTCATTAATTCAATGATAAACCTATCTATTTATATTTAAACACACATATAAAGCACGAATATTTATTTTTTATTGTTAAAAAGTTAAATTATCTGTCACCCTAAAACAGTATTTACACGACTTAAAAAAATAAACGTTAAAAATGTCAAACGAAAAGCAATTAAAATTGGCTTTAGAGCATCTTAAAATGAAAGGTAAGTTGGATTCAGAAGACCTAAAGAAACTTTCCGATGACGATAAGCAGATTATATATGAGCTTTATAATAAAGGCTTGTTAAATGAGTCTTTTCTTCTATTAAATAAGGTTGACACTTCTAAAGATTGGACAACAATAAAAGCTGAAATAACCAAAAAGGAAACCCAATCCACTCTTGTTATGAAATCGGCTCTGAAATATGCAGCAATATTTATCGGGATAATTTCCGCCTTTTTTATGTTTCAAAAAGAAAAGTACGTATTACCAACTTATGAATCTTCTGAAAATTCTATAACATTAAGAGTAGACAATACTAATACCACTTCCATTGATGAAACCGACGTTAAAAGAAATATTTCTTTTAACGGGAAACCGATAGGTCTGCAAAGACACAATACTATACGGTATTACCCAAATTCTGAGATTGATGAAGTCATATTCAATGAACTACAAGTACCTCTTGGGAAAATTTTCAATATCGAGTTATCTGATGGCACCTTCGTACACCTAAATTCAGGAACTACGATAAAATATCCAATCAAATTTTTAAAAGGCATAAAAAGGGAGGTATATATTAAAGGTGAAGCTTACTTTAAAGTAGCCAAAGACACGCAACATCCATTCATCGTAAATGCCGATGCCGTTGGAGTAGAGGTACTTGGTACAGAGTTTAATATAACATCGTACCCTGAAGATAAAGAAATCAATACTGTCCTTATCGAAGGATCAGTAGATATGACCAATTCTTATTACCCTAATCAAAGTACCATTTTAAAACCAGGAAACCAAGGGAGCTGGAATAAAACCAATCATAATACAACAATTGAGGAGGTTGATGTAGAAATATATACTGGATGGATTACAGGAGAACTAATATTCAGAGATGAACCTTTTAGTAAAATATCACAAAAACTGGAACGTAGATACAATATCATTATCAAAAACAATAATAAAGAACTTGCCTCAAAAATGCTGAACGCCAATCTAAATGTAAACATTGAAAGTATAGAAGATATCTTAAAGTCATTGATGAAAATTCAACCTTTTACTTACAAAATTGTAGATGGGATTATATTCATAAGTTAAAAAGAATCTATGCATTAAATCTACAAATGCGGTTAAATTTTCACATAAATCACCAATTATACTATTATTCATAATTATCCAAACTAAGTATAAAAAAAACCAAATGAGCAAATTATTGACCGGGTTTTCCCAAAAGCCTTGTACAAAAACTAAACTCTCCGTTCTAATTCTATTAATTTCATTATGTAATATATATGCAAACACATATAATCAAAATACCTTTATTAGTTTAGATTTTGATAATGTCACCCTTAAAGAAGTATTAAATGAAATTGAAACTACTACAGAATTTAGATTTATGTATGAGAGCGATAAGCTGGATTTGCAACGCAAAGTTACAATACATGTAATAAAAAGTAGAATCGATCAAGTTCTTGAAATTCTATTCAACGACACTAACATTGATTATCATACGCTAAATAGGCAAATAATATTAACTAATAAAAATTCAGAGGCAAAAACAAGTAAATACACTCCCAATGTGATGGTTTCAAACGTAAAAGAAGTACAGCAGCAAGTTACGGGAATTGTTAAGGATTCAGATGGTCGACCCCTACCAGGAGCAAACATTCTTGAAAAAGAATCAACGAATGGCACTCAGACAGATTTCGACGGAAACTTTTCTATTACAGTAAACCAAGATGCCATATTGGTAATTTCATACATCGGATTCTCTACTCAAGAAGTAGCTATTGCCAGTCAGTCAAATCTATCAATAATTATGTCTGCTAATGCTGCCAGCTTAGAAGAAGTTATATTAGTAGGTTATGGCACACAAAGTAGAGCCAAAGTTACTGGAGCCATAAGTTCAGTTGACGGGGAAGGTCTTACTCAAAGACCCGTTACCAGTGCTGCAACTACCTTGCAGGGTCAATCTCCAGGCTTGACTATTCAAAACAAAGGAGGATCGCCAGGAGTAGAGGATGTAAACATTAGAATTAGAGGCATTGGGACTTTAAACAACTCAAATCCACTGATCTTAATTGATGGGGTTGAACAGTCTTTAGGTTCGGTAGAACCGCAAAATATAGAATCTATTTCAATATTAAAAGATGCTGCATCTGCTTCAATTTATGGCTCAAGAGCGGCCAACGGAGTAATATTGGTAACCACAAAAAGAGGTACGGCAAAAGGTATCACAATTACATATGATGCTTTTGTAGGGGTTCAGAACCCTAGTTTTTTTCCAGAGAAAGCTGATACCGAATCATGGTTAAGACTGGAAAATGAAGCTCAGGTAAATGCAGGAGGTACTCCCACTTATTCTGAGGAATACATTGAAAATGCTATAGCAGGTACAAAACCTTACGAATTTCCTTGGGCCAATTGGGAAGATGGAATATTCAACAAAAGTGCGCTCATGCAACAACATGCGTTTTCTATCTCCAGTGGAAACGAAAGAGGTAGAATATTTGCATCATTAAACTATAATGATTCCGATGGCATTATTCAAAATTTCAATAACAAAAGAACTACCATGCTAATCAATGCAGATATGTTTGCCAGTGAGAAGTTAACGTTCAAATTAGGACTTTTGTACCGTAATGGTAATTTTTCCGGTCCAGGCCATGCTATAAACGGGAGTGGTGTTGCCGGGTCACAAATCATTCAAGGTCTACTTCACATTAATAGAAATGTAGTCATGGAATATCCTGATGGCACATACGATTTGGTCTCTGGCTATTGGAACCCGCATGCTATGGCCAATGAAGGCGAAACCAATAGACTTTCCGATGATGTTGTTGCCCAAGGAGGTTTCGAATATAAGATAATGGAAGACTTATCTCTGGAAGGTAATGTAACCTATAAAATTGATAATCAGTCTACTTCTCATTTCATGAATAGCCTAGCAGGTATGAAAAACTATGTCACGGATAAACCTGTCGCTGTATCAGGTTGGTTTGCAACTAACGAACTCTCAGAAACCGAAAACACTAGAAGAGAGCTTAGCCAAAGACTATATCTTAATTATGATAAACAATTTGACAATCATGATGTAGAGACACTTGTTGGTTACGAAGAAATTCATAACAAATTCAAGAATGTTGTAGCAAGTCGACAAAATTTCTTTAATAATAATCTAAGAGATTTAAATGCGGGTGCGGTTGATAATCAAAGAATCAGTGGCTATAATCAAGAATGGAGACTTAGGTCCTTTTTTGGTAGATTGAACTATTCGTTCAACGATAAATATCTCATTCAAGGTAATATAAGGTATGATGGCTCTTCAAGGTTTGGTGATGGTAACCGATGGGGCATCTTTCCTTCTATTTCTGCGGGTTGGAACATAACAAACGAAGCTTTTATTGAAGATTTGGTAGAAGACACTTTTATCAGCAATATCAAACTAAGAGCATCATGGGGGCAATTGGGCAACCAAAACATTGGACTAAACCGTTTTAGGAGTACTTACGATTTAAATCAAGGTTATCAGTTTGGTGGAAATGTAGTATCCGGTTCTGCTATAAGAACTGCTGGAAATCCAAATATCACTTGGGAAACCTCAACCATGACTAACATAGGTCTTGATGCCTCTTTTTTGAATAACAGATTATCATTGGTCGCCGAATATTTCTGGAAATACACGGATGACATCTTACTTGACTTACCTATATCTAGCACCATTGGCGTTAACCCCCCAGTACAGAATGCCGCGGCGGTTTCGAACAATGGTTATGAAATAGGTATTAATTACCAAAGTGTCTTTAAACCAGATGGCTTCAATTATTCAATAGGGTTAAACTTTACCGATGTTATTAATCAAATTGAGGATTTAAATGGTGCTGGTCCATTTTTTCCAGACAACTTTTCTATATGGACAGAAGGTCATTCAATCAATACTTTAAGGGGCCTCACATCTCCTGGTCTATATAGAACCAATGAAGATTTGGCTGAATATCCAGCGACCATCAACCCAAATGTGGGAACAGGAGACATCATTTATGAAGATGTAAATGGAGATGGTCAAATTACACAATCCATTGCTCCGGGAGGTGATCAGGTCATCATTGGTAATGAGGATCCAAGGTATGAATTCGGCTTACGGTTCGATGCTTCATTTAAAGGTTTCGATTTCTCAATGTTTTGGCAAGGTGTACTTAAAAAGCAACATTTGTTGGATGGCTCAATACCTGAAGGTCCAGTTTTTCAAAACTTCGTTCACAAAGAAATGGCAGAACGCACATATCACCCTGAAAGAAACCCAAATGGTGATTGGCCTTTGGTCACATCGGGGAACTCATGGAATATCGTCAAATCAGATTTTTGGCTAATAAACAGCAAATACGCTAGACTAAAGAATTTTCAGCTAGGCTACACTTTTAGGCAAGATATTTTTTCAAAATTTAGATTATACATTTCTGGAGAAAATATGCTCACGATAACTGCTCAAAAGTTATTTGATCCAGAAACTCCTAGAGGAAGAAGTCAGTTCTTTCCTCATACAAAAACAATAAGTGTTGGTCTTAACGTGGTATTTTAAGAAATAAATAAAATATTATGAAAAATTTAGATATATTAAAAGGATTACTATTAATGGTCTTAGCTCTATTCTTAGGGTGTACTGAAGGACTAGACGAAGGACTAGATATTGAACCTACCGGTGCGGTTTCAGAGACGGTTTATTGGAGGACTGAAAGCGATGCTATTTTAGCCGTTAACGCTATTTACAATGAGCTTGACAACCCCCAATCTGTTATAGAACTAGATGGCATTACTGATATAGGCTTTAGATCTGCCTCAAATATCCCTACTTTTAATGACGTACGCCTTGGTGAAATAGATCCGTCAAATTCCACAATCACCGGAATATGGGAAAGATACTATCGCGGTATTCGAAAGGCTAATGACGTTCTAGCGAATATAAGTCGTGTAGAAGAGGGCGACCCAAATGTTATGGCAAGATTAAAAGCCGAAGCTCAATTCTTAAGAGCATATTATTATATGCAGCTTTCCAGTCTTTGGTGTAATGCCCCCTTAATCCTAGAACCTCTTGATGTTAATGACCAGCGCCCTACTAACTCCAAGGAAGAAATCGTAGATTTTGTACTAAATGAATTAGAAAATATTATTAATAGTGAGGCATTGCCTATGAGTTACAACAATGATAATCTTGGTAGAGTTACACATGGCGCTGCTTTAGCCACTAAAGCAAGGGTAGCCATTCGTAATAACAAATATGAACTGGCCAGAGATGCTTCTTTAGCCGTAATTAATTTAGGAGTTTATAGCTTGTACCCTGATTACGAAGCGCTTTTTCAGTCTGCAGGGCAGAATTCATCGGAAATAATATTTGATAGGCAATATGCCGTCGGAGGGAATGTCTACAACAACTTTGGATATTCAGCTGCATCTATCGGTGGTAATTCTACCGTTGAACCTATGATGGGGCTTTTTGAGAAATACGAATATATCGGACCTGTCAACCCAGATGACCCCTATGAGAACAAAGACCCTCGATGGGCTTTTAATGTATATTATACCGGACAGACCATTGGCAACAACACTTATAATTCTTGGCCTTACAGCAGCACTCCCGACCGAGTTAGTGGTAGTGAGTGGGCTACTATATATGGTTATAATCTGAAAAAATGGGTGGATTACGAAACATTTGTGCAGAACCCAGACTTAGGTGATATAAATATGATATTGATTAGGTATGCCGATGTATTGTTAATGTATGCAGAATCTAAAATTGAGCTTAATGAAATTGATACTTCCGTTTATGATGCCATTAATGCTATAAGACAACGACCAACAGTAGAAATGCCAGCTATTACCGAAGGGAAAACACAGTCAGAACTCCGGCAAATAGTTCGTGATGAACGCGTCAAGGAACTAGCTTTTGAAGGTCTTCGGCTATACGACCTTAATAGATGGGAACTTGGCGAAGCAAAGGTTGGTCTTCTTGAGGGTATGCTTTACCTCAACGAAAATTCAGGTGAATGGGAAACATTAGACTATGGGCAGGTTGCCAAATTCAATCCAGCTCGCGATTACTGTTGGCCTGTTCCACAAAAGGAAATGGACATAAACGATGTAATAACACAAAACCCCGGATACACAAATTAAAAAATATGAAAGACAAATCAATTATTACCAAAGACACTCGTAGAGGATTCATTAAAAAGGCAGGAGCTGCTGCTCTTTTCAGTACTGGATCAATTCATATGCCCATTGGTTTAGCTAATAGTTTTAGCGGCACCATAAAGAAACAACTCAAAGTAGGATTGGTCGGTTGTGGAGGCCGGGGTACAGGCGCAGCTGTACAAGCGCTGAACGCAGACCCGGATGTGGTATTACATGCCATGGCAGACGCTTTCGAAGATAGACTTACAAGTTCGTTGAATTTATTAAAAAAAGCTCACGGCAAGCGTATAAAAGTTGATAAAGCGCGACAGTTCGTAGGTTTTGATGCTTATAAAAAACTTATCGATTCTGGAGTAGATGTCGTACTTCTTGCGACTCCTCCTGGCTTCAGACCTAATCACTTAACAGCTGCTGTAGATGCTGGAAAACATGTCTTTTATGAAAAGTCAGTAGCAGTAGATGCACCGGGTGTTCGAAAAGTACTGGAGGCTGCGAAAAAAGCTAAAAATAAAAATCTGTCTTTAGTTTCTGGTTATTGTTTTAGATACGACCTTCAAAAACAGGCATTGTATGGAAAAGTTTTAGATGGTGCCATAGGAGATATAAAATCGATCTCATCAACTAGAAACGGTGGAGAACTATGGTTTAAGGGTAGACAACCAGAATGGACCGACATGGAATACCAACTTAGAAACTGGTATTATCAAAATTGGTTGTCAGGCGATTTTATTGTAGAAATGTTTGTACATAGTTTAGATATGATAACCTGGGCATTAGGTGAGAAAATGCCCTTGTCAGTGACCGCTACGGGGGGAAGACAATGGCGTACCGACAAGAAATATGGAAACATATTTGACCATTTTGCAATGGAATATAACTATGCTAATGATATAAAAGGATACTGTTTTACAAGACAACAACGTGGAGGGTCTTCAAAAAATGCAGTCGAAATCAATGGGTCTTTAGGTAATGCTTTTTATGAAGGAAACCGCCATGAGATTACAGGCAGAAACCCTTGGAAATACGATGGTGAAGTCAATAACATGTATCAGTCGGAACATGATGCACTCTTCAAATCCATTCGAGAAGATTCTGGTATAAATGATGGAGAACTTAGTGCCAACAGCACACTTATGGGTATTATGGGAAGAATGGCCGCTTATACAGGCCAGACGATAACCTGGGAGGACGCATTAAATTCAACTGAAATATTAGGACCCGATTCTTACGACTGGAATCTAAAGTTTGAAGGACCTGAAATAGCCGTACCTGGCAAAACCAAATTTATCTAATCATAAAATTATAGGTTACAGTGAAATAGTTGATTCATCTAGGAGTATGCTCAAAAATTCAATTGATTTTTTGGGCGTCTAATCTACACATAGATTGACTTACTACCCTCTATCTTAAATTCAATAACCGTTTCTGACACGAATTATTAAAAATAACTATGAAATATATAAATAAATTAGGATTACGAATTGCCTTTGCTTTAGCATCAATCGTTGTTACTGAAATTAGTGCACAAACTGACGATTTTAGTTTTGAATTTGGTTCTGTGACCGAAATGAAAGACCTCTACGCTCCAAATTCAGTTGAGGCCGAAACTATAAAATGGAAAAATGTGAATACTAACGAAAAAACATGGTCTGTTCAAAATGATGGCACCTTGGTGTGTAAAGGCATGCCAATAGGAGTTGTACGATCTGAAAAACAGTATGAAAACTTTATTCTACATGTAGAATGGAGACACATGGAAGCAGGAGGAAATTCTGGAATATTTGCCTGGAGCAGTGCAAACCCAAAAGAAGGTCAAAATTTACCCGATGGCCTTGAAATACAAATGTTGGAATTAGACTGGGTAAATCTCAATCTACAAGATGGAAAAAAACCTCCGATTGCCTATGTACATGGTGAACTTTTTGGTGTAGGTGGGGTAACAACAATTCCCGATAACCCTAGAGGAGAAAGAAGTAAATCCATTGAAAATCGTGCAAAAGGGAAAGGTATTTGGAATACGTATGACGTAGTATGTGTTGACGGTGTGGTAAAGCTTGCTGTAAATGGAAAATTCGTAAATGGTCTTGCAAAATCATCACAAAAAAAAGGCTACTTATGCCTGGAATCAGAAGGAGCTGAAATACATTTTCGAAATTTAAAGGTTACCGAACTTCCTCCAAGTGTAATATCTATAGACCAAATTGCTCCAGAATTAAAATAGATTACAAGTTAAGTCTCAATTACCTTTTCCTTATCTACACTTGAGTTCTATTTTCATTGAAGGAATGTAAAAACCTAAATATTATACAATTAACAAAAACGATTATTACCAATGCAATATCACAAACGGCTTATAAGCATATTGACTGTATGCTTATTTCTTATTAGCGCAAGCCAATACACAAAAATGGTCGATACTGAATTTCTCCCGTATACAGAACAAATTCCCGACTCAGATATTCAAATAAAAATGGCTCCAATACAAGGGGGAACATTCTACATGGGAAGTTCAAGTACTGAAAAGGGACGAAACTCTGATGAAGGACCTAAGCGAAAGGTCAAAGTAAATTCTTTTTGGATGGGTGTTCATGAAATAACTTGGGAACAATACAATCAATTTCTAGATGAAAACCCCCAAAACATTACCAATAGAACTATCACTCTTAAGGACGGTTCTAAAGTGGATGTAGATGGTGTAGCTACGGCAACCCCAATGTATGTTGATATGAGCTTCGGTATGGGTAAAGAAGGGTTTCCTGCTATTAATATGACCCAGTATTCTGCCGCTATGTATGCAAAATGGCTATTTGCCAAGACCGGAAACTTTTATAGACTTCCTACCGAAGCGGAATGGGAATATGCCTGCCGTTCAGGTTCTACAACGGCATTTCATTTTGGTGATGACACAAGTCAATTGGACAAATATGCTTGGTATAAAGCAAATAGTAATGAAAAGTATCACAAAGTCGGAACCAAACTACCCAATACCTACGGTCTTTATGATATGCATGGCAATGTAGCAGAGTGGACCATGGATGAATACAAAGAAAATTATTTTGAAATTTTACAAGGAAATCCTGCTAACAACCCTCTTTTTAAGCCAACCAAACTTTATCCTCGATCGGTACGTGGCGGCTCTTGGATGAATTCTCCTGAAGACCTTCGGTCCGCAAATAGGCATGCTTCCTCAAAAAAATGGAAACAACGTGACCCTCAAATGCCAAAAAGCATCTGGTGGCTGACCGATGCCCCCTTCATTGGGTTTCGTTTAGTAAGACCTAAAGAAACACCTTCTAAACAGGAAATAGAAAAATATTGGCTTTCCGTAATGGACGATTTCTGAAAATCTCATATTAAACCATAGAAAAATAAAGTATGGGAATATCACTATTTGTTTTAATTATTTTACTAAGCTACACTACAATTTATTCACAAGAAGCTACGGATATTTTTAACGGTAAAGATTTATCTGGCCGGACAAAACCCGGCAGCGAATTTTGGTATGTTGACGGTGGCAAACTGGTTTGCGAAAATGGTCCTGAAGCAAAATACGGATACCTATCCACTAAGAGAATTTATAAGAATTTTATTTTAAATCTTGACTATAAACTTGAGAAAAATAGCAAAAGCGGGATTTTCATACGTCCACATGCTGGAAGTAACAATGGTACTTCCAAACGTGGATGGCAAATAGAAGTAACCCCTCCTAAACAACATATTGAGGGTATTTACCGATCCACTGTTGCCGGCAAAGACTTTCTAACAAAACCATATCCTGAAGACGAAAAACATCTTAAACCAACAGCTTGGAACCACATGCGAACTGAAACTAATGGTAATACTGTAAACAATTGATTAAATGGTTAAAAAATGGTCGAACTTAAAGATGGGAAAATTGGAGAAGGCTAATGCTATAGGAGTATTCATAAAAATTGGCAATTATCTAGGTATTGAAATAGATTCTCGTTTCGTACCATCCATTAAGATTAACAAATCATCTATAGATAATATTGCAGAAAGTGCAGTAGTATTTAGAACCATTAATACAAGGCTAATAGTCTCTTATAATCATAATAGAAAACCCAACTTTGGGGATTTAGGTCCGTACCTCCTAAAAACTGATATTATTGAAGCCAAAATAGGCTATTTGCTCCCTGACCTTTATAATATGCGCAAAGATTGGATTATGGCACTAATGACAATAGAAGTTGATCAAAATTTAAAAAGTTTGCCTATATAAGAGTAAATAGACCCATGGTTCCTTTTGACAACCAACAAATAGAGCTATACGCAAAAGCTGGATTCACACCTACTTCCTATGAATTTATTCCTTCTGCATATAGTCATTACAGTAAAATAACCCGAGAATACTTAAAATAAAACATCGACTCTTCCAATGAAAAAATCGCTCCGAATAAAATTGTCCGCTTTAATGCTATTAGAATATTTTGTTTGGGGGGCATGGTATGTTACCATGGGCACTTATCTGTTAAGTTCATTGAAAGTTGGCGCTACACAGGTAGGCGCAGCTTATGCCAATTTATCGATAGCGGCAATTCTATCTCCCTTTTTCATAGGCTTGGTTGCAGATCGGTATTTCTCTGCAAAAAACGTTTTAGCTACGTTACATTTGTTTGGCGGCATCTCACTTTACTTGATTAGTTTTACAGATAATTTTCAAAATTTCTGGTGGTTAATTCTTCTATATACGCTCCTATACATGCCTACAATTTCACTTGCGAATTCCATATCATTCTCTCAAATGACCGACCCGGATAAAGAGTTTCCCCTAATAAGAGTATTTGGAACCTTAGGTTGGATTACAGCAGGGTTATTAGTCGGCTTCATGGAATTGGAGGCATCTTATCTAACGTTTCAAATAGCGGCTGTATGCTCAATATTGTTGGCGACGCTATGCCTCTTTTTACCAAATACCCCACCAAAGGGTAAACAAAATAGTCTATCTTCAATTTTAGGTTTAGATGCACTTATCCTATTTAAAGATAAATCGTTTGTTATATTTTTCATAAGCTCAATTATTATCTGTATCCCTCTTGCCTTTTATTATAGCTTTGCCAATCCCTTTCTAAACGATATAGGTTTTGATAACGCAGCTGGAAAAATGACCCTGGGGCAAGTTTCAGAATTTTTGTTCTTATTACTAATGCCTTTTGCATTTAGAAAACTTGGCTTGAAAAAAGTTATGCTTGCCGGAATGATAGCCTGGGCAATTAGATACCTATTTTTTGCCTTTTCTTTGGAGTTTAATGATAATTGGATTCTATATACAGCAATAATTCTACATGGTATATGCTACGATTTCTTTTTTGTATCCGGACAAATTTATATAGCCAAAAAAGCGGGTAAGTCTTTCAGAAATGCAGCACAAGGATTAATTACATTTGCAACCTATGGAGTAGGAATGTTAATAGGTTCTTATGTTTCTGGGTGGGTAACCAACATGTTTACATCTAGTAAAAACTCCACTATAAATTATGACTGGCAATTTATCTGGTTAGTACCTGCGGCAATTGCTATAATTACGGCAATTTTATTTATGATTCTATTCAAAGAAAACAAGGTTCAGCCAATAGTAAAAATACATCAAACAGAATAGTTTTTTTTAAACATCTGTCTGTCTTTAAATTTAATTGAAAATTAAAAAAATTATGATAAATTCTAAAAAACCAATTCGAGTCTTAGTAGTTGGATGTGGAAATATGGGTACATCGCATGCTATAGCCTATCACAATTTAAAAGAATTCACAATTTGTGGTTTGGTATCCAAAGGAAAGAGTAAAAATATATTGAATGAAAAATTGGATAATAAATATGCGTTATTCAATGATTACGAAGATGCATTGAAAGCAACCAAGCCAGATGCCGTATGTATATCAACATATCCGGACACACATGAAAAGTTCGCCATTAAGGCCCTTGACAACGATTGCGATGTTTTTATAGAAAAACCACTAGCAGATACGGTAGCAGGTGCAGAGAGAATTGTCCAAAAAGCAATGCAAACAGAAAAAAAAGTTGTTGTTGGATATATTCTAAGACATCACCCATCATGGCAGCGATTTGTAGAATTGAGCCAAAATTTAGGTAAGCCTTTGGTAATGCGCATGAATTTGAATCAACAAAGTAAGGGTGAAATGTGGAATGTACATCGAAATCTAATGAAGAGCCTCAGTCCCATAGTCGATTGTGGTGTTCATTACATTGATGTAATGTGCCAAATGACAAATTCCAAGCCTGTCCAAGTAAATGCAATTGGAGCTAGGTTGACTAAAGATATTCCCGAGTGGAATTATAATTACGGTCAACTACAAATTCGTTTTGAAGATGGCTCCGTAGGTTGGTACGAAGCTGGATGGGGACCAATGATAAGTGAAACAGCATTTTTCATCAAAGATGTATTTGGTCCTAAAGGGTCTGCATCCATAGTTACAAAAAATGGATCTGCAATCGGAAAATCAGATTCAGTAGAGTCTCATACAAATACCGAAACAATACGCTATCACTGCGCAGAAATAGATGAGAATAATCAATTTAAACAAGTAGATTCAATAATTAACCTAGAAGACGAACCCGACCATCAAGAATTATGTAAAAGGGAACAACAATATTTTTTTAGGGCTATAAAGGAAAATACAGACTTAAATATCCATCTTAAAGACGCTGTGAATAGCTTGCGTATTGCTTTTGCCTGTGATGAATCCATTCGTAAAAAGAAATCTATTGATTTATGATTTTTTGGGAATATCATCATACTTAATTTAAAAAAATCTAAAACCTATCTTGATATATTTTATAATTAAGTTACTGAGTGAATTTACCTAAGACTTGCCCCGTAGAGAATTATAAAATAGGTCTTTAAACTTTAAAAACTAAAATAGAAGCATACCTCGGGGCATTCATTACATTTTAAATCAACTAAAACGTGTCATGCTTTCTGAGCTTTCAAAATAAAAAGAAAGTTTTTTTAAACTAGAATTCTAGATGGAAGTAATGATATAAATAAAATGCCATTTACAATTAAAAGATAAAATAATACATACACTTAACTGCCATGTATTTAATCGGATAAGAAAACTAGAAACTAATAGCTCTACGGTTAAGCACAAATGGATTGCAACTTTGCAATATTATAGGTTCCTTCAAAAAACTCGTAGGTCTCTGTTGTTATTAGTGCATTTTATCATAAAACAACCTTTCACGTTAACGGAGCTTAAATTATAACCAATTGCCAAAAGTTAACCCTTATAAGCTTCACAAAAAACACCCTACTACCCCGCATTAGACTTAATATTAGAGAAATCACCTTTTGCCAGTTTCTCTTTTTCTATAAAAAGCATTAAATATCCTCGATCGTTCCAATATAGCCCAAAACCAGATTGATAACGCAAGGTTAATAATGAGGTCCAATCATCATTTTCCCTTGGATCAGCATCTAATGAATTATAAAAGGGATAGCCTAATATATAGCTTTCATATTTTTTATCAGTCTGTTCTAACACCTTAGAACAGATATAATTCATTTGCTTTTTGTTGAGTCCTTTGGTTGGGTATAACTCTGGCTTAAAAGGGATATCTACTTCTTGTTTAAAAACCACATCTAGCGTATACTTATCAGGGAAGTTAGGGTTATCATAAGGTTTTAAGTCCTCTACATTTTCAAAATAGAAAACCTTCGCATAATTATCATCTGTCCAAGCCACGGTATTCTCATCATCATAAGCTACAAATATGCTTAGCAAACCTTTCTTTGGAAGATGATGATCACCAGGTGGTATTTCACTTAGATGAAATTGCGCTATGAACCTATAATCACCAAATTCATGTTTGGGCCATTCAAAATTGTCTGGAACAAGTGGATTGCCACCATACTTGCTTATTCCCTTTTCATCAAAAACCGTTGCTTGGTTAATGGCTATGGCTGGCAGCATGATGGACCTTAAAAAGGTCTCCTTCTGGTCCAAATCATATTTTCCTCCAATTACAATCTCATTAAAATCTCTAATATCCATAATCTGCTATTACCACTTTAAAATTGGTTCATCTTTCCAAATGACCAACCTGAATTCTTCGTAGTGCTTTCCTGTACCAATAGTATGGTCATCTCTAAGTCCGTTATTGAGCTGCAGTTTATGCAACATACCCGATGATGAGCCTACCCATAACGTTTTTTCATCATCAGAAATGGTAATTCCGCTTATACTAGACCCCAAAAAGTATCTCCAAATACAGTTCCCTTTTGCATCAATAGCTCTAATATATCCAAAGGCATCTCCTAAAATGTAGTATTTAGAAGTTGCTATACCACAATAAACCCTCATTTCTTCATCTATAATGGTATACTGCTCACTTTCTTCGTATGCGGGAATTTCAATATTTTGAAGATCAGAAGCTGCAACGCCTATAGTTACTCCGTTATAAAAGTGACATGAATTTGTAATGAGTTGGCTATCATCTTTTGAAAAAAGACAAAAATCTGGGTAAGATGATTGCGGACCAATTTCACCTATCATAGTTCCATTTTGGTCTAGTACCCTATGGTCACTACACTGGTCGCCAACTACAATATATTTGTTATCATTAGAAATGGTAGCATTTTCCATATCAATATAAGGTTCCCATTCCTCATCTTCTGGATCAGGCAATGGGTGAATCATTTTCTCGGTATCTTGTGTAATTATGAAAATACCGTCAGAAGTTATCAGGAGGATTTTTTGCCCGTCATTAAAAGGAATTAATTCCGTGATTCCTAAATTCTTTGCTTCATCTAAGTTAAATGTTGCCATAATTTCACCTTCCCAACCTTGGGTGGTTACTATAGTATTGTTCGAAACAATGGCAAAAACATTTTCTCGTTTAGATTTTCCTATGGCATCAATTGATGCATCAAGTTCTATAGTTTCACTATCTTTAAGAAGATATGCCTGTCTTTTCTGATGTCCCTTACCCACCAAGAACACAATCTTCTGTTCATCTATAAAATGTAATTGCTGAATACTTTGGGCTTTCTCTTGCATGAACTTCACCATTGGTGAATGTGCAGGCGGAAAGTCTGTTCGAAATGCATCAACAGTATTGTTTTTATTGGCATCCTTCAATAATTGAAAAACCACATCTGACAAATGGTCTCTTTCATCCTTAGGCTCTTCTCCTTTCCAATTATCCCATCCATTAGTTTCGCCAAATTCAACCATTTTATTAACATCAGAAGCATATTTGCTTCCTTTAGAATTCCATTCTTTTCTGATATCATCACTATTCATTCCCGATTTTTTTTTAATTTTTTAAGTATGGATTTGAGCACGTCATTTTTTAATTAAAAAGAATAGCTGTATGGTTATTGATACTAAATTTAGCAGCGTCAATTAGTGATGCACATACTAAAATTTCAATCCAGAAATCGCCATTTTTCTGTATTATTTCATTTAACTGCTGAATGTTCATAATATCATTGTTGTCATCTAACTCAATACCCAAATGCTTGGTCAGCCCTTTTAGTTCTTCAAGCAAGCTGTAAGATGAACCGATCATGGCACCGGGTACACGCGCTTCTTCGATATCAAAAAGCACCTCTGGCATTTTTACTGGAAGGTAAAATCCCTCGGCATCTGAATGGGTCAGCAAGTGACTTTCCATATACGAATAGTGATCTTCTAAAATTGAATCTACGCCAGGGTCTTCATTTGGAGAAAAAGGCTTAGGCTTCCAATTCTCGTCGCCTTCATTCTCCCAGACATGTGCTAGAAATCGTCTTAAATGGTGCAAAAAACTATAAGGAAAACCGCCAAATTGCAAGGCTTCATTTTCCATCTCCTCAGGTTCATTATGCGGTTCTAAATTATTTGCAGCAAGAACAACATTGATATTCTGAAAGATTTTTTTATAAGTTTCATAGGCTTCAGGCTCACTGCCTTTAAACTCTGCCAACATTCCGCTTGTAATTTCTAAACCCATAATTTTTTCTGTTATAATAGGTATCAAATGTATACATAACATGGTTTTCATATATCCCTGAAACCAATGAATTCTTAGTATACTAGATTCCTATCATTACTTTTCTCTACACATCTTAAACAAAAAAAGTACGTTGATTATAACGTACTTTTTTACTTTTTGCAGCTGTAACCTATGACTACCTATAAAATGATTATTTCAAAATTAAATTACTGTTTAAAATTCTTCATAAATCCCTCATATTTCTCTCTCTTTACACACTCAGCTAAACTAAAAGAGGTTTAATATATACGGTTGACCATACCTTACATGCATTTATTTACTATAGCCACAGACTATTCTTTTATTGCCCTGTAGGTTATCTTCTTATTTGTTATAACCGTTTTAACTCTTATATTCAACAGTGCCGATTCAGAAGTAACGGTAGAGCAGGTAAATGTTTTATTTGATAATTCTACTCGATATAAGAGACCGTCGTACTCCAGGTCAGGTTTATTGATAACCAATGTATTGGTTTGAACTCCCGAATAGATTTCAGATGCAATGATATTTGAAAAATTCATTCCATTATCTGTACTTACTTGCCATTGATATTCTGTTGTATCTGATGCTGATACACTAATCTCACCTACACTTCCATCAAAAGCTATAGTATTTTGAGGACCTACCATAATTTGGGGTGCTGATCCCTTTTGCATATAATCTGCTACACTATTATTATCTTCATCTCTTGGCGGTGTATAACCACTTTGTCCAGTTACTACCCCCCATGAATCAGTTGTAAGTGGAGAAACACCTAAATAACCATCAAAATCACCATCTAAGAATCCTGCTTCTTGAACATCATTACATCCATCCGCGTCACTATCTGACGATAAAAAATCTAGTATATTATCATTATCCGAATCTGCTATTTCGTAATTAACAGTACCATTATCAAATTGCCCTACGGCTTGTAAAGCATTTACAATACCATCAGTACCTACAGCTCCGGTCAATTTCCCTGCGGACAGTGCAAGACCGTGGCCTGCCTCAACCCCATCATAAATTCCATCATTATCACTATCAAGATCTAAACTATTGATTACTCCATCACCATCTGTATCCATTTGTGCACAGCTAGTAATAAAACTTTTATCGTTCACTACAAAAAATATAGGATCTGCGTTCGCTGAAATTTCTAAACGAAATATTACCGCTCTAGACCTTTCTGCTGTGGTCAAACCAAATTCAGCTAATTCCACTGCTGCCAGACGTATGTTCTTTTTCGCGTTTTTTCCACTAACAGTATCGTCAGCATTGTACTGATCCACCAAAGAATTACCGACAACAGGGGTATTGTTCCAATTAATTTCGACACCGTTACCTAAATAGTTTCCGTCCTCATCAAGCAAGTGCAATCTATTATAGTTAGAGCCATTTCCCAATTGTGCACCTTGAGTTAATAAGATATCCATTTCCCCATCTCCATAAGCAGCTGAACTTGCCCCTCCCAAACGAAAGTACCAAGCATTGTCTATATTAGCTATAGCATAGCCCATATCAAGCCCTCTTTCGCCTTCATATAGATATGGATTAAATGGAATACCATCTGTAGTTAGCTGTGGACCTAATGCATTTGAAGTACTGCCATCTAACGCCCTACCTTCTAAACGAATACCAGACTTTATTTTTGTTACTGGTCTTAAAGCTGTCCATGAGGTTTCTTCTACCGATACATCGCCAATACCATTACCATCTGTATCCATTACATCATAAAGCCCGTTGCCATTAGTATCTATCATGTAAGATCCTCCAATGCCCGTGGCATAAGTTCTACTGCCCACTTGAAAAGCCAAAAGTTCAGAGACATTATCAAAAGGTGTTGGATTAATAGAAGAGGAAGATGAATTCCAAAAACCACCGTAGTTCGTATATATTGAAGTAACATAGTTGGTTGTCGCTAGACTAGAAGTAGGGGATCCAAAGGCTGTATTTATTTCACACCCATCCTCATATAAATCTGGAATACCATCATTATCATCATCTTCATCTATATCATCACTTATTCCATCCCCATCAGTATCTACATTTGATTGATAAAAGTTGGCACTAATTTCTGATTCCGGTTTGTCAGTATAAGAAACCCTTTCCTTGTTAATTGTAGCTTCTGATAGAAGCATTAAAAATAAAATTGGAGTTATTACCAGTATTTTAAAAGATGATATCAACCTCATTAATCTAAATTATGAATATGTAATTGGTGTGTTTTCAACCAAATGTACAGTTAAACCAATTACTAGTTTCTTAATTGTTGTCAATTGATACTTTTGCGATGAGTAGTAGCCAAATAGTGCTATGAACAGATTCTTTGATAAAGTGAAAACGCAATGCTATTTTTCAATCTAAATGTAATTAACAGCAAGTTGACCTCTATTCTTTTAAAAAAAATCAGAAAACTACCTTGATCTTTAGTATTAACTTCATTTAAGACGTTTCTTAATACACTATTCTCACCATATATTGATCGCTAAAAACAAAAAAATGCTTTGTTTTTGGTAGTTACACGACCGATTATATCCACTCGGCATCAACACCAAGAATAATGAGTTCGTCACAAATAGGTTCTTGTGCATAACACAAGGTGGCTTTCTTTAAATTGGGAAAATGTTTAATATCATCGCTGCATTCAATATCCCAATATTCTACTGCACCGCCGGAAAAAGGTGATAGATTCATATAAATATCATTGCCCCCATCTTGATAGATTTCAGTAATCTCCGGAGCCAACCGTTTAGGGATAGGTAAATCTTTAAAATATTGGGTCACTTCGGCTATGGGCTCATAACCCTCTTCATCAATATCTATTTCACGACCTTTATACCAATCTGCAAACTCGTACAAATCGAATTTCGGTTTCAACAGTCCTTTCATGTACATCAACTCTTCAATGATGGAAAGCTTGAATCCGAAATCCACAAACTCAATCTCTTCTTCATCTATCGGCTTAATCGTGTACTTATCTGCTGCAATGCCTTCACCACGCACATAAGGTTTGTAAAGACTTACTTCAATAGCTTGAATAACATCCTTCCTCACGCTAAACCAAGCACTTAATCCGTTTTGCACCAAGGCGCCAGAATCATCACCTTTAAATGTTATCACCCGTTCATTTTCATGCGTTTTATAGTACTCAATAATATCTTCACCACTGAAATTGAATGTACCGCTAAAGACTGCTTTAGGACTAAAATCATAGGTTGAAATTTCTAATTCAAACCCTAGGGAATTTACTAGTTCTCCATTAGAAGTATACGCGATAATCCCTAAATCATCCCAAACAAAAAGTGTGTTATTCTTTCCTTTATGTTCTCTACATTCCGGGGAGATAATCTCCTTTAATGCTCCTATTGAAACAGGAAACTGCACTGCAACGGAATTGATTTGAAAACTATCCGAAGAAAATTCTATGTGAACCATAAGTATTTGTAATTATTATATTATAAAGGTTTCTGCGTTCTTAAAAGTTGGGTAAAGGATTTTGAAATTAAGGCCACCTCGCCCCCATCATGGTAATATGCCCAAACCGTAAACTTACATTCCGGGTCTAAATATAGGTAATCGCCATTTTCATGACCAATTACAAAACCTTTGGCTACACGCTCTAACTTTACAGAGCGAAAATGAGTAGAGGGCGCAGTGAACTCCATCCCTACTTCTTGTTGAACCGTGGTGTATAATTTTAAACATTCATAATTGGCAGCTTCACCAACGCCACTCATTTTCCTTTTTTTCAAAAGAGCTTCCTTACCCATTAGATGCCATATACGTTTATCCCAACGACTGTTATTTTTTAATCGTACACCGTTAGAATTCTCCTCTAAAAATTTAAGGTATTTAATTGGTAATTCTTGCTGAAAAGTTGCGCTCATTTCCAATTTCATAATAATGCTTAATTGTTTTGATAGGATGTAAAAGTAAACTACAAAGATGCGTGTAAGGCTTAAAGTTTTACTAACCGTTTTCCGTGATATTGTAATTAACTCTTTTCTACAACAGCTAGCAACCAAAATAAATTTGCTGCGCCAAAACTTAAAATCACCCTTTTCAGGGATATAGAAAATCAGTGTTCAACATAGCTTTGTCCCAAAGAAATTTTCATGGAAGACAAAATTACGAATGCCGCTTTTTTAGAATCGTTAAAGCGTAACAACGAAAAAATTAGAGACGACCGTGCCAGTGCCATTGCCGAAGATGCACAGTTAATGTACAAGCGCGAAACCGAAGACTTGGCGCTGTCTTTAAAACGATTAAAACGCGAGCAGGAAAATATGTTAGATATGAGCCCCACAGATGCAAACAGTTTGGTATTGGCTTCAGATTTTGACGCAAAGGACTATGTTGCCAAAGATTTAGAGATGTCGATAAAAATTAGAAATCTGGAAATTAAATTAGAACTGGCAAAGAAGCGCTATGCGTATTTGTTCGGCGGACAAATAAATGAACTGTAATTATGGGAGGAGGAAGATTTAGTCACGAAGCGTATTCAAAACTTAGAACATCAAAAGATTACAGCAACAAATCACGAGAGGAGATATTTACGGCTTCACAAATAGACCCGGAAATGGACCCAACCAAGGTAATCGTTAGGGAGTCTAGAGATTCAAAAGAACATCCAGAAACCGTTTCCATCATTGTAGGTCTTGATGTAACGGGCAGTATGGGCTTTGTACCAGAACACATTGTAAAAGAGGCTTTACCAGATTTAATCGGTTCTTTAATGGAAGCCGGTATAGAACATCCACAAGTGCTTTTTCTTGGTATAGGAGATTTCGTTTATGACCATGCACCGTTGCAAGTAGGGCAGTTTGAATCTTCTGCAGAATTGCTAGACCGTTGGTTAACCCGTGTATACCTAGAAGGCGGCGGTGGCGGCAACAATCAAGAAGGTTATAACTTGGCGCATTTATTTGCGGCACGCCATACTTCTATAGATTGTTGGGAAAAAAGAAAGCAGAAAGGCTTTTTATTTACCATTGGCGATGAACCGGTTTTCCCTACAATTCCCGCAGAAATCATAAAAAAATACACAGCCGCAGAGGAAGCCGAGACCATTACCACAGAGGCAATAATCAATGAAGCTCAAGAAAAATATAATGTTTTTCATATGCATCTAGAGCATAGTGAATGGTCCAAATCTCCAAGTAGAAAAGGTAACTGGAAAGAATTGCTTGGTGAGCATTTTATTGTGATGCCCGACTATAAAAAAGTAGCCAAACGTATAGCGGAAATAGTGATTCAACATCATAAACCAACTACGGCTAACAATACTTCCGGCATTGCCGATACCGAAGTAGAAGATATGTTATAAATGCAGCAATGTAGTATAGTTATAGATTTAGGTTTTGGCGATGCGGGAAAAGGACTAACGACCGATTTTCTAGCATCGCAACAGCCTGAAAAAAGTATCATTGTGCGGTTTTCTGGCGGTCACCAAATTGGGCACACCGTTACTACAGATGCGCTTACACATACCTTTAGTAATTTTGGTTCGGGTACCCTTGTAGGCGTTCCTACCTTTTACACGGAACATACTACGGTATTTCCACCTGCCATTTTACAAGAAGGTAACTTTCTAAAAGACTACAAGCCGCAATTGTTTTTTCATCCATTGGCAATGATAACCACCATGTATGACATTGCCTATAACAGGGCATTGGAAAAACAGCAAAATCACGGTTCTTGTGGTCTGGGTTTTGGCACTACGATCGCTAGAAACAAAGAAGAAGTTTACTTCTATGCTACCGATTTACAGTTCAGTTGGGTCATAAAGCAGCGATTAAAAAGTATACGATCGTACTACGAAACCAAGCTGTCACACCAACCCAAAAGCGTTCAAGATTATTATTTCAACGAACTCAACGCTTATGACGAAGACTATTTTATAAAAACGTGTTCAGCTATTAAACCATACTATCAATTAGCACCTTTTCAAAAAATAGTTACAAAATTTGAACATTTTATTTTTGAGGGTAGCCAAGGTATTCTTTTAGATACACAACATGGTTTTCACCCGCATACCACCTGGAGCTACACGACCTCTAAAAATGCCATTCAGCTAATTACAGACCATTTTGATAATAATGTGGGTGTGCGTATTTTCTATGTAACCCGATGTTATCAAACCCGGCACGGCAACGGACCCATGTCCGAAACTCAATCGGTTACGCTTAAAAACAACGATAACGAGGCGAATGAAACCAACGAATTTCAAGGTGAATTTAGAACCAAGGCTTTAGATGCAGAATTACTGAATTATGCGTTACAATGTGATGCTATTCACCATCAAAATCTACTCATAGAAAAGAATTTGATGATTACCTGCTTAGATCAACTGCCAGATTTTTCACCTGCTAATTTAATTCAAAAGTTAACTCCCAATTTTTCATCGGTGCACGGTAGTTACGGACCTATGCGCAAGTTTATTACGCAATTAACTATATAAAATTTCAACTACGACATCACTTAAATTCCTGTTCTAAAATTTAAAATCACCCTTTTCGGGGATAACCTCTCCATTATTCTCAGGTACCTTAGCAGCATCAATAAATAAGTGAGGATGAGAAATAGAATTGCGTTTTCAGATAATGTGGAACAGATGAAATGGGATGATTTTCATTTTAATGTGATACCAGTCAACACCCTACCACCGTTAGAAGACCCAGAAGATATTGACAATAGTTTTACGTTTTGCGATGCGTTGTTAGATGCATTTAAAGAAGCTTCTGACAAGGAAGTAATAAAGCTACTTTTTCTAACTCCCGAAGACATATCCAGTTCTAAATTCTACGGCATTGCTTTTTTGGAAGGCAAAGAAGTTTTTACGGCTGAAATAGAAAACACATCGCTATTCAAAGAATGGTTCACGGTTGTTGATGAAAGAACGAATAGAAAAGAAACCATCACCTCAAAAGTATATTTTTTTGGAGCCAATTCTTTTAGCAGTCAGCCTATCTCCAACTTTAAAAACGACCAGGTTTTCAAAAACACCGGTGCATTTATTTCTGATCATATCCCCAATGCATTCATCGCTGAAAAACTGGCAAAAGAAAAAGCAGATTTCATTGCTCCGTTCATTCAGTTAGAGGCTAAAAGTAATTTTGAAAAGGTAGTGCAACAATTTGTACAATTGATACACTCGAAAGAACTCACCATTATTCCGCCAAAAAACAATGATGCTATTTATGCGGAGTTTGAGGCAGCAGCCGGATATCCATTCCCTACTATCATAAAAGAATTTTTAACCTTACATAACGGCGTTCAGAACTCAGCGATTATGGGTGCCGAGAAAATTTTTCAAGAATGGAAAGATTGGCAATGGGTATATAACGATTGGACGCAAAAGGAATTGCTCGATACCTACAGTACCAACGAAGGCAAAACGCTATTGATGTACACTACGCCGTATTGGATTCCGTTTTTCGATATGCAGAACGGTAATTTTTTGGCATTCGATTTTGCTCCAAATACCAAGGGTACCGCAGGACAAATCATCCGCTTTGGGGCTGACCAAGAAATTGGCTACATACAAGCTGATAGTCTAGAACTATTTTTAGAACAGTTGATGGATGATGAAGGTGATATTGAAGATTATGAATGGTTCAGAAGTGAATAATTCGTACATGAACAGAACATCAAACTGCAGCCTAAATCAATTTACAAATTATCAGAACATTAAAGTACATGTCCGAAATTTTCAAAAACACAATAATTCCTAAATTAGAAACCAAGCAGCTAGAAGCTCCTACAGCTAAGGCTTTGTTACAGATTTTAGAATTACAAGAATGCCAAAATACCGAAGTATTTAAAGATGTAAAAAACAGCATTGACCATGAAAACAATGAAGCTGTTTTCACCGAAGAACTGGCGCAACAAATCTTTTACCATCCAGCAGTTTACGCTGATGAAAAAGAAGGAGTAGCATTCGTAATCTCATGGTTACCACTTTTAGAAAACGGATTTTATCCCGATAAAAAAAGCTGTGAAAAACTGACTCAATTTCTATACTTCAGTCTTAGTTACCTGCAAGGTGAAGCAATTTCTGAGAAAGAGAGAACCCAAGTTTTTAATGTTTTAGACGCATTGGTACATAGCGAATCTTCCGCTTCATTTATCATAACCAGCTTTTTGATTCAGCGTGTTTTTGATATTCAAGATTATGTGGGTACAGATTTTATCATTCAGAACTGTATTACTCATGAGATTCTCAATGGCACCTATTCCGTTCAAAATTCAGAGGGGAAATTTTCAACATATCCCTTTAAGATAAATAACGATTTTGTTCAGCATTTCTTTGAAGGAGATTGGCATCAATTGATAACCGCCATTCATAAAGTACTACCCGTTGGGCGCGTACGCTTACCCGGAGCTTATCATGTAATGCTACCTTGGCTCAGTGAAGAACTGGCTACTTTTTACAATGGCAATATTGAACTTGTATATGCAGCTCACAAGGCGTTGAGCGAACGGTTTATCTTTATGGAAGAAGAAGGTTTTGCCTTTTTAAACCTACAGACCGTAGAAGGAATATTTCCTTTAATCACCGCATTAGGCAAGAAAGAATGGGATGCCGGCGATGTGCTTCTTTTCAACCATAGAGACAAAAACATTCCGCAAATACAGATTGACCAATGCTACCACAGATTTTTAGATTGGTTAAAAGCCGATAGAGGTAGTAATTCTTATACGGAAGCCTTTCAAAAGTTTGGTAAGCATATTCTAGAGGAAGAAAGTGCTGCAGTTCTTCCCGTAGAATTTATTGCGTTTTGGTTTGAGAAATGTAATCACAGAACAGGAATTCCAGACCAGATTGAACTATACAACGGCTTATTTTCAAGATTTCTAAAAATGAATTCAGACGGAAAACTTCCGGTGGTTCGGATAGGAAATGAAGACGTTCAGCTAACAGGTGAATATCTTATAACAGAAATATTTCAAATCAGTAATAACCGGACTAAATGGATTTCAGATCTTGAGTCATCAAACATATCTGACCCTCTAAATCAGTTTTTGATTCTAACTTTTTACGATGCACGAGAATCTTTACCAACGCTTTTCAATTCTGAAAATCAAGAGGTTATATTCGCTTATCTAGAAAAAATGGCATATTCCGCCAAACAAGCAACCCAAGAAATCAGAAAAGATAGCCTTCCCCTACTCGTTAAAACTTTAGCGGAACTATTCGCAGAAACCAATAATTTTACTCGTGTCAATAAAATTTGGGCATTAAAAAATATTGACAACAGTGTATTGACCTTGTGTAATGATTATGCGCAATTACAGTATGTTAACGAAAGCCGCCCTTTGTTTTTGGGTCTCCTGCAAAGCTGGTATAATTTCTTAAGCGACTACTACTATAGCTTGGGCAGCGAATCGGTTTGGGTACCGCATATGCTGAACACACAAGGTAGACGCAGTGCCGCTTACCTTAATGAACTGGATGAAAATGTCACATCTTTTGTGAACAAGGCTTTATTGCATCTTTTTGATTTTCATAAAAAGAGCAAGCAGAAAGCTGATTCCAACACATTATTTCAATCCATCCAAACGGATATTGAAAACTACCTAGAGGACTTCCTAATAGAATTAATGGAATACAACCTTGCAAAAGAAACAGCAAACAATATGTACATCTATAGTAAAGCACACTTTGCGCATCGTAAAACATTACAAGATGCAGTTCATAAATTCCATGACCACCATAAAGAAGTAGAACCAAAATCTGAGAAAGCGGTACTTATTGAACAGCTACAGACATCGGAATTTGATTTTTCAGCAGTGGCGTTCGATCCTAAGTATGCCGATGCGGTCTTACACAACCTAGAAAATTATAAAACCGAAGGAGCATGCGATAGTAAACTACTTGAAGTTTTAGACACCAACATATCCGAATTTAAAACTTGGTTAGCGGAAACATCTGCCACTGAAGCAAAGTTTATACAAGCTCTTTACATGACCTTGCTCGATAAAGATTTAGCACCTGAAACCCCTTTAGAAACTTACGGCAACTTGTGCCGAAGTCTATTCGTGAAATTGGCAAAAGGCAGCAAAATGGCAAGTTCATACGAAATGGGATTAAAGGCGATGGCAAATTCTGGAGCCTATCCAGAAAACTTAACAACTGCTTTATTGCAGGTGGTTAACGACTTAAAAGCATAAAGAATGACAGTAGAAATCACACCTAAAATCCAAGACTGGCTCAACCTATCTGCCTTGGTTTTGATGAACAATTATAAAAAAGCGGATTTAAACAGTTGGTACGGATTTGATATTGAAGACCACTTGCAATTGAAAAATGTAGAGCGTATTGCCAAGTTGCACGGCATACATTCTGGCGTACACCTTCGTAACAGTTTACACCGCTACGAAACCGGTGAAATGGCTTCCAATGCTTTTGAGAAACTGGCAATGGAGCTACGTAGCGAAACCACAAACACTTTTGAAACCAAGTATAATGCCTTACAAAATCCGTCAACGAAAAACGCCTATAAATTGGTGTGGAGGTACCGTTTTAGTCTCAAAAATGAAAAGCTGTACGGCTATGAATTTGCCTATTACATTTTTCTAATGCGCATAGGCGGTGCCTTAGGTTATATAAAATCCGAAGAAATAGCAATGCGCTTGGAAGACGTTAATACAAGATTGAAAAAAACTTTTTCGAGTTGGGACGAATTTCACCGTAATGTGTGTATTGGCAATGAATTTATGAGAGGTGCCGCCGAACCGGACATCAGTAAATTTCCAGGTACCGAAACCCTTTGGGAATGCTACCAACGATTGAATATTCACCATGCCGATAGCTTTAAAGAATGGAACATATGAGCTTAACAAGACAAGAAGTTTTACAACATATAGAAGAAGCCCATGCGCTTTTAATAGCTAAAAAATATGCCGAATTAAATCCGATTATTACGGCTATACAAGATAATCTTGATGTACTGGGGTATAAATATCCTAAGGATAATGCACGGTATTACCGATTTTTCATGTTGTATATGGGTGCCTTTGAACAGGTGAATATAGAGGTGATGCATTCCTATGTAGAAGCGCTTGAGCAGGTTGGTCAAGTATTGGCTTCTGACTATGAATACATCTGCAGCTATCACAACACGTGTCCGGAATCGGTTTATGAAAAGGCGTTGCAAGCATATCCGTATAATGAAACCTTGCATATACACTACGCCTTAAAATTACAAGTAGAAAAGCGATATACCGAAGCCATTGCCGTGTTAAAATATGTGTTGGAGTGCTACCCTGCCACTACCGAAGCCCGATTTTTACTTTGGGAAATTGAATCGGCACAACTAGATGATTTAGTAACATCAAGCGAAGAAGCGGACTGTTATGAATTACTGGATTTAGCCTCTGCAACCCATAATCTTGATGTTTTAAAAGGACTTCAGTTAGACACACGTTTAGATAAAAAAAGTAAACACCTCACGTATATTCAGGTTGCTATTTGGGAAAACCGATCGGTTGAAATTATTGAGCAATGGAACAGCGAATGGAAATCCGTTGAATTAACGGACCTTACCCGTAATGTTCTGGCAGATTATGCCAAGGCATTTATGATATACGAATTGGTACCGCAAATATTAAAAGCACCGCAGCAACCGGAATTCCCGCAAACCGATTTTACCAACTTTTCCGAATATAAAGCCTATATGCAGGCACTTACAAATTCGGGTTGGCAACTGGCACAGCACCATTATTTATTGTTGGGGAATGCTGCCTATTTTTATTCCAATAATAAAAATGCTATAGCAATTTGTCTGAAACGCGGCCTAGCACTCAACGAGAAAAATCCGTTGTTGTTAAACCTAAAGGCAATGACCCTGAAGAGCGAAGATAAAAATCAAGAAGCTGGGGCTATCTACCATGAGGCGTTTAGAAACGGACTCACCATGGATAATTATTTGCTGTATTTAATTGAACTGAACAACAGAATTGAAAGTTACCAGGGCGTTTTAGATACTGTAAAGCAATTTCACATAAGACATACGCCCACATTAAAATCCTTGTTTTTCAAGGCAAGGGCTTTGTTTAAATTCCACCGAGATGATGAAGCATTGGTAGTACTGAACGAAGCGCTTCAAGATTTTCCACTACACTCCCGCTCCTACGCTCCGTGGATGCACCACTACCGTATGGTCATCAATAAAAGAAAACGAAACTATACCCAGTATTTCATAGACCAGCAAGCAGAAATCAATTACTACGTTGATGGTGACGACGACTATTTTAACACTACCAACCTTGCCGTTGAAACTATTTTTGAACAAGGCGAATATGAGGAATGCTACAAATACGCCATTTATAATCACGAACAGGGGAAACTGGTAGAGGAACTTTATCCTATTTTTCAATGGATTTGTTTTTATGATTTTTTACTTGAAAAACCAGAAGATTTACAAGATGTAACGGAAGCAAACATAAATCAACAACCGGAAACTTTTGAAGATTTCAGAAACAACGGTTTAATCTATTGGATGTTAGACAACCATACGGCAGCAGCAGAATCATTAATGGTAGCGGCATCAAAATCAGTTAATAAAGCTATCTATCTTAAACTAGCGTTAACATGTGCACAAGAAGGCTTTAAAAATTCACTGAGCCTCACCATTTGCGAAACCATAAGAAAAGAAGTTCCAGAAGCGCGAGAGTTTAAAACGGATTATATATACGCCAATATACTGAATGATGAACAACGACACCTAGAAGCCTACGCAGCCCTTTTAAATGTATTAAAAAGCTATCCGGAACGTGCGTTTATCGAATTCCCGAAAGATTTCAATTACCTGTTGCACACTTTAAAAAACAACGCCAAAGCATTGGAAGACATGAGTGGGTATAATAAATATGTTTCCATGCTTTTAAGTAGGGACAATCCTATTGAAAATCAACTGAGGGAGCAGCAAGATTTGGCAAAATCGCAAAGCGAAGAAAATCTTTTCTTACAGCACAACCTCATGGAAAACCTAGCACGATTAAATTTTGAACTATACCCGGAAGAACAAGAAGAATTAAAGGAAATGAAAATGCGTATTAAGGCTGCCCATTTCGCTTAAAGGTGGTAATTTTGCCCATTCTTAAATGAAGGTAATTACACTACATAAAATTCTCATCGTCTTCCTGTTTTTAGGGTTTCACACGAATTGTTGGTCTCAAAACAAAGATGAAAACCCGCTAATTGATTCGCTTTCATACGTTTATCAAAAAAACGTGTATTCGCAACCCATATTAGCAAAGGAAGCTGCGCAAAAATGGCTTGTAGAAAGTAAAAAATTAGGGCTAAAAATTCATACCATTAGAGCGCATTATGCACTAGCGAACTTGGGTAATATTTCGGGCGATTATAAAACTGCGGTCAGTGAAACTCAAAAAACCATAACATTGCTCAAAGAGCTTGAAATGGAAAACGGTTTGGCGGCAAGCTATAATATTTTGGCGTTGGGCTATAAGAACCTTGGCAATTACCCGAAGGCTATGGAAAGCTTTTTGGAGTGTTTACGGTATGCCGAAAAAATGGACGATACCCAGCAAGAAGCCAATGCGTACCAAAATATAGCTACGTTATACGTTTTACAAAAGGAGTATAAAAAAGCAACCGAAAATTTAGATCGTGCCGCAGACCTATACCGAGAGTTGGGTGATGATGATGGCGTTCTTGTTACCCTATTCAATTACGCGAGTATTCTAAAAGAACAAGGTAAATATGATGCCGCTCGCGAACATTTTAATACGGTATTAGCGTATCGTGAAAAAGAAGGAAACAAAGCGGTCATTGCCTATATCAACATGAATTTTTCACAGATGTTGGTGAAAGAAAACAAGTATAAAGAAGCGGTTGTTTCACTAAAAAAAACCTTGTCCCTTTTAAAAGAAGTCGATTTTAAATCAGATATGGTCATTATTTTAAATGACCTTGGTTTATGCGAAAGTAAGCTAGGGCATACCAAACAAGCCATTTCCTATTTTGAACAAGCTTTGGAGATGGGCGAAGAACAGTCCATCAGACAATACAAATCTGACATTTACAAAAACCTTTCCCAACTATACCAAGATGAAGGCGATTACAAGCGCGCTTTAAAATTTTACGAAAAAGGAGTTAATACCCTATCCTCCCAAAACTCTTTGGACAAAGAAAAATACGTTGCCGAATTGCAAGAGCGCTATGAAACTCAGTTAAAGGAGACCCGGATAGATTTACTTGAAAAGGAGCAAAAACTGGGCGAAGCCGAACTGCAAAAGGCAGAACTAACCGTAAAAAGGCAACTCATTATTAGAAATGCTTTTATAGCTGGGTTTGTATTGGTCCTGATTTCACTGCTTATTCTACGCTACCAATATTTTAAGCGTTTAAAAGTACAGCAAGAACTGAGCATGCAGCGAGAAGAAAATGCCGACCAGAAAATAAACCAGATGATCAAAGATTATAGATTGTCTGCGGTAGAAAAATATCAGCAAGGTCAGGATGAGGAGCGTGCACGATTAGCGCGTGAAATTCACGATGGTATCGGTAGCGATTTGGCAGGTATTAAAATTGCATTTGAGCATTATGTGGAAGACCTACAAGAAAAACCGCAGACCAAAAGAATATTAACGGCAATCAATAATGCGTGTACAGATGTTCGCGGACTCTCCCATCAATTACACCCGCCAGCTTTTGCTTCATTGGGGTTCACTAATTTTTTGGGCGATTTTATTGACCAGATATCTGAGAGTGCCACTATAGATATTCAAACATTTTTCTATCCAGAGGAAGCCATTAATCAATTGCCCGATGCACTTCTTGCAGATGTCTATCGCGTGGTACAAGAATTGGTCAATAATATTCTAAAACATGCAGAAGCCACCAATGCAGATGTGCAACTTACCAAGCACGAGGACCATTTGAATATTGTGGTCAACGATAACGGAAAAGGCTTCCAAGAACATAAAAAACAAGGCATAGGACTGCGAAATATTAAAGAGCGTTTACAGAAAATGAAAGGTTCTTTAGACATTGACAGTAGTGCCAGTAGCGGAACTTCTATGACCATAGACATTCCTTTAAAATAGACATTGTGAAGAAAACGAACATCATTATAGCAGACGACCATTTAATGTTTTTAGAGGGTATTAATACCATTTTAGGCGATATGCCCGAGATTGGAGAAGTGCACCTTGCTACAGAAGGAAAACAGGTAGTGCGGCTACTAAAGCAGTTTAAAATTGGATTGATTATCAGTGATATCAATATGCCAAAAATGGACGGCATTGAATTGCTGACCGAGATAAAAAAGAAGCATAGCACGGTAAAAATTATCATGCTAAGCATGTTGGATAATCACAGAACGGTGCACAAGGTCATTCAAAAAGGTGCTGACGGTTTTGTGCCAAAATTCACCAGTAAAGAAGAATTACAAAAGGCAGTGCGCACCGTTTTAGATGGAGAACAATACTTTTCCGAAGTGATTAAACAGCGTTATATGGAAAGTATTTTTGAGCGTAAAAAGTATAAGAATATTGAGCTTTCCCCAAGGGAAAAAGAAGTACTCTCACTATTGGCAGACGAACTGACTTCTAAAGAAATATCAGAAAAACTATTTATATCTGTCAATACGGTTGAAACGCACAGAAAGAACATTCTTTTAAAAACAGCTTCAAAAACGACTACTGGAGCAGTAAAATATGCTATAGAATCTGGATTGTTCGACTAAACCCAACCACTTTTACATTTGAATCCCTTCTGCCTCTACACGTAATTTAATAAGTTCTAAAGTCTCATCATAGGAAATTTTATCGTTTTCCTGAGATATCATTTCGCCAAAATACAAATGCCCCGTATCTATATCGTAATAGGTAACATAGAGTCCGGTTAAAGGATTTTGCCACGTCTCGTTTTCATCATTATCTATCGTTGTATCGTTCAGGTATTGTACCCAAGCAATTTTTGACAAACTGGTTTTATCCAAAATGATTTTCCGATAATTATCGTCTATTTCATAATTAGGATATGAGGTATCCAAATCGGTCTGTACACGCTCTTTTATCTTATTTTCTATAGTATCAAAATAGCTCATTTTTGGCGAAAGCATAAACATTTGTGGATACCATTGACCTTCCATACTCTCTAACGGAATATCAATATATCCTTCGGGGTGAGCTTCGGTCCTGATGAACAAAGACATGGTGTAGGGAATATCCAACTCCTCATAAGAGCTGTTCAACCTTGCTACAAACCTATCTATTAAATCATGTAAAGCAGCTGTTACTATTTCCCCAGGAACAAAAATTTCAAACCTATCGTTCTCAAAATTGATTTCAGGAATTTCATTTATAAAATCGATTTTCACTTTTTGTCGCGTTTCATAGCGTTTGCGTTCTCTTTTGTAGAGGTCCGCAATTTTCAAGTTTTCCGTTCCATAATACGATAAGGTATCGTTCTCCAATATTTCCTTTGGGTTGACATGGCAGTAGAACTCAATTTCAGGTATTTCTTTATGAAAGATAACTACGGTAAACATATTAGGATTCATGGTAGCTGCATTAAAAAACCGATTCAGTTCTCTAAAACCAAGCTCGCCATTGTGCTCTTTTTCTAAGTATTGCTCCAAATTCTCAGCAGCCTTATTCGTTGATAATCCGCCCATAAAACGCGAAAAATTGTTTACAAAAATGACAAATAGCACAAGCAAAACTCCTATTATAATCAATGTTTTCATACCTGAAATTTTATAAAGTAAAGTTAGCACGATTGGCTGCCCTACACCTCACGGAATTCCGTGAGTTTTACTTTTCACTTAAAAGGGGTGCTTCAAAACTAATGCCTTAAAATACCTTTGAAGTATTCAAAATTACATCTAAAAACATTCATAATGGGATTACAAGAAAAAAGAGCTGCTAAGGCAATTGAAGAACAATATGTAGGGGATTACCAAAAAGAAATTAATGAAATAGTAGGTAAAGAATTACCTGTAAACATTAACTGGGACACCTTTGAAATGGATTACATAAAATTTGTACCAAGCGTATGTTTACAGCGTGTTACAGATGCTTTTAAAGAAGTATGTTCTGACGATTTAGGAAAAGAAGCTATCGCAGAAAGCATTAATAGCATTGAGGTATACTGCATTGCCAATGAAGGTGCAGAAGACAAAAAAGAACTAAAAATAGCAGATGGCGTATTCTCACTAACAGCATGCTGGGGAGGTCACCACAGCGGATATTTCTCTGATTTGGTTATTAGAGAATTCTTAGAGAACAATCTTTAAGAATATGTTGTTACAAAAAAGGAAAGCCGTTATGGCTTTCCTTTTTTATTTATTTAAATCTTGTATTTTATCTACAAGCATTTCTCTATAAGATCTTGTAGTTTGTTTATTGACGCAACAGTTTTTAAACCTTTAGAAAGGTCTAAGGATATAGAAAGATTACCATTTTCAAGGCTTACTTTATTTTCCTCACACTGTCTAAATGAAAGCTCGTTTATCGCATTGATAAATGCTTCTTTAGCAAGGGGATCAGCGGCTATCGACATCAATGTACCCTTTAAAATTGAGATTATTTTAGTGGCATAGTACTTTTCTAAATCTTCTGGCTTTTCCTCGTACGCATAATTAATCGCTACTGCTTTTCCCAACATCTTTTCCGCTGATTGCTCCAGATCTCGGATTTCCTTTTTTAATTGAAGTAGGGTCGGCACTTCATCTTCATTTGGTACGAATGGTATAGCACCATCTGAAAATTGGTATAGGTAATTATTTATATTCCCTAGCGAAATAGAAGCAATGGAATGCAATTCTACATATTGCAAATCTGCTTTGTGGTCGTACCAATTACCAAGTAATACGATATTTTTTTCCGTGTCATAATTAATAAAATATCCAGATACATGACCCGTACTGGTGCTGATTGACACGTTAGGCATTTGGGGTTTTTCCTTATTTCGTTCTTCGTTCGCTATTCCTTGAAGGGTTTTGAGCACCTGAGAAATTTCTAGTACAGGTAGCTGCAGCATTGTCTTAAAATCCATAATTCTGTTTTAATTTAAAACAGCAAAGATGGATCGTATAGCGCTAAAATTACTACCCGTTTTCAGTGATATTATATACTTACTCCATTAGAAGTATGTATTCACATGATTACTAAACTCCTTTTTCAAGATAGTATAACCAGGTGTAATTAAAAATTTATATTTCTCAGGAGACATATTGCTACCTTTAAATTTTGAAATGTAATACTTGAGCTCTTTCAATTTTAATTTCTGAAAATATTCAGGAACACTATGCTTAAATGAACACCCGTCAATACTTAAACGCGTAAGCTTAGGTAAATCCGCAATCCAAGTTGGCAGGTGATCAAAATCTATATTATCTACATACAACGTCTCTAGATTTTGTAGCTTTTTTAGGTATTCTGGAACTGCCTTCATATGATAACCAAGGTTTAATTCCGTAAGGTCAAGGGATGTTATATTCTCGGGAACATTGTCTACATCATCATGTATACCATTAAAGTGTATTTTTTTTAACCTAGTAAACTTGGCTAACTTTTCATACCCTTCCATATTAAAATCATAGCACAATGAAAGACTAAAGTTTTTAAGCGCAGGGGCTTCTAACGGTTCAAAAGTTGCCAAAGAACTTCTAGAAACATGTAAATTTTCTAATTGGTTCAATCTCACCTCAGGAAAAGAATTGGCAACCCTATAATGTTCTAGAAATATGGTTTTTAAATTAGGTGTATTACCCAAAATAACTTCCAAGTTTCCTGCGTTATATAACTTTAATTTTAACTCCTTTAATTGTTTGGCAGGATAGCTATTTATTGGCAAATTACTCTGATTATTGTTCGCTAAACACAAGCTCTCCAATTTGGCACAGTACTTTAAAACATCTTGAAAGTGAGCTGTTGTGCCATAAGATTTTAGCTCTTTAAGCTTTTCAGGTTCTGGCAAATACTGTGTTAAGTCTTCTTCAGAAAACTGTTCACCACCAGTTATAGACCATAGTAATTTTGAAACAACAAAATGACCAAAAAAGTTCTTTAAATCTTGTATCGGTACGCTATCTAAATACGTCCGCTCTGTCCTAATAAGCCGGTTACCCGAAACAAGTTCCTTAATTCCCATAATTTTAAAGTCATTAATTCTAGCAGGCAGGCTGTTCGTATACAGTACCAAATTAGAACAATCACTTATTTCCAAAACTGCTAAGCTCTCTATATTTCTTAAATCTTCTGGTAGTGTTTCTACATCTGCATGTACAATTTTTATATGTGATAATTGAGAACATTTACCCAAATGTCGCCATAGGATTTCGCTGTTTTTCAACTGAAACACTTCAATACTTTCCAATGATTTTAATTGTTCCAAGCCCACGGTTATGCTTGAAAAATCATATAACTCAGTAACCTTCAATTTTTTTAACTTTGGAAAATTTTCAGGATGGTTCAATACATATTCCAGTAAAGAAATGTTTGAAATTGATAATTCTGTATTTTCAAAAACAGTATTTCCATTACTAATCTGAACATTTTCATCTAACCGCACAGACCTAATATTTGGTAAAAACAGATACTTATCTTCAACACAATGAATCTGCGGAAGTTTTTGCAACCGCAACATCCATAGATTATGCAACATTAATTCTGCGGATGGTAATTCTACTACATCTGCACAATCGAAAATCGATAATTTTTCCAATTTATTGAGCGAAACAATGGATTTCGGTATTTTTTTGATGTTTTTTAGGCGATAAAACCCTATTTCCTTTATGTTTTCAGGAAACAAAAGTTCTGAAATATCTTCAAGAGCCGCGTCATAAAAATTTAATTCAACCAATTTCGTAAGCTTATGAAACCTATTAGGTAATGCAAAAGGCTGCTCACCTTCCTTTATACTTAGCGTCAACGAAAATTCTTTTAGGGATTTTAAATTGAAGAAGCTAATGGGAAGCTGCTGTAAATGTTCCAGATCCAATTCTAGTTCCTCCAAGTTTTCCAAACCCCCAATAGTTTCGGGCAATATTTGGTAACTACCTTCTATTTCTAGGCTTTTGATTGTTTTAATATTGCAAAATTGCTCTAAAATGTTGTCTTGCAAATCGATTTCAATTATGAGTTTTTCTATTCCCTCAAATCTTTGAATTACTTCAGGTTGCTCTTCTAACTTCTCTGCAAGGGTTTCATTCACAAAAACCTGTAAAAAGCCTAGCTTGGCATATAATTTACCTAATGGAAATAGCGGGTCTTTTAAAGTGAAACTGATAAATGAGTTTAGTATTTTTTCACTGTCATCTCCCTTTTCCGGTAACTTACTTCTAGTCTTAAAAGCAGCATTAATTTCTACCGTACCGTATTTTTCTATGTATTCAGCAATTTCATTAACGGTTTCCTTGTCCCTGGTCATTTTGCCCACTAGAAAAAGCTCATAGAGAAAAGCTTCAGGGAAATTATCATCCGTTTGTATATGCTTATAATAGGTGGAAAGGTAATTTTTATTGAATTCCATAATATGCGTAAAAAAGTAAGAAGGCAGCTATTAAATCTCTTCCGATATAAGTAAAAAAAATGGTGCTATTTAATTGAATGACTATTCCGCTCCTTAATTTATAGCCGTCATTCTTTTTAAAATAATGGGCACGAACAAAGCAAATTTAGCATTGAATTCTTCTTGCGATGCAGCCGTGTTTATGGTCTTCACCATACTGCCCCAACTGTTGAACAGAGCTTCTTCGGCATTTTCACCATCGATATCCATATTCATGGCTTTTACCAGTTTAAAGTTTTCATCTTCATTGTAAAAACCGGTGGTTTTTACCATTTCAAAAATGTTCTCTAGGATGCTTTGCGTAGCCAATAGTTCGGTAACGCTAAGCGTTGTTTCTTGTGATGTTTTGATAGCTTCAAAAACGTCTATCATTAAATTCTGTACCTCACTATTGATACTTGGGTCTAAATATGTCAAAATTGTATGTGTTTTAGTTATTTGTTTGTGTGCTGTAGGTAGATTATGCCTTGCAGGCATTTCCGCATTTTACCAGTACGTACCTACTAAAAATGTCATGCGGATAAAGGCGATAACACTTTCTGAGTTGAGTTCTATGGGTGCTTTTAAATCGGTTACCTCATCATCATCTATGAATACAACGAAGAGTCCATCTTTAAAGGCGAGCAATACATTGCCAATTGCTTTTTGTTCATCGGCTAGGTCTTTATTTGCCAAATCGCCAAAATCTACTTTTCCGCTTTGTGCTTGGTCTTGAATTTCTGCGGGACTTAAAAAACCGACCACATTGACTTCCGTTCTTTTTTTGTTGAAAGCCGCTACCTGATTTTTTACGCAACCGATTAAAAGTTCTTCTAGATTTTGTGGAGTTTCTTCTAAGGTAAAAGGCACTTGTTTTACCTTTTTTTTGCCCAGTCTTTTTAGCTGTAATGTGATTTCCATTGGTTTTTGTCTTGTTTTTGCGTTAGGGATTGTCGTGGAAAGCCCACAGTGCGATAGCACGCGGACTTGCAACAAAAGCCCGACCCCACCTAAGTGGGGTAACGCCCATATAATGTACTACTAGCTGTTTATCTGTGCCAAAATTGTTGGATCTTGTATTTTATTATCTTCTGATAGCAACTTCATTTTTGAAATGATTTCCGCAGATTTTGGGTCGTCGTCAACGAAGGGTAAAAACATGCGCCCTCTGTGCTGACTGTGTACGGGAATGATGGACAATGACAAGCCTTTTTTACTCACCTGACCACTACCCAAATGTATACTGTACTCGCCCAGCGTGCCCTGTATAAATATGTGGCGCTCTTTGACCGTAATATTATTGAGTTTGAACAATTTTGCGGATTCTTCGGCTAAGGCAGCGCGCATTTGCATGGTGCTATGGCTTGCCTCCGGATCTACGCCACCTACATGGGCAACACTCACCACAAGGTCCATATCTCGCATGATTTCACTAAACACTACGGACGGAACCTCGGTCAGCGGAATACGCTCGTGTGTTTCTATAGAATGAAAACACACTTCCTCTAGCGTTGGCGCCTCTACCTCTGACGGCGAATACCAGTCTGCCATGGCATACATGGTGGCGATGAAGCCGCGTTTGTGATACACTTTTTGTAAGCCTTCGTCCCTACTTACCGTCCAACCGCGACCTCTTAACAATGCCACGGTTTGCTTGGGTTGAATTTGGTGCCCTTGGTAACGTTCTGACCTATTGCTGTGCTCACGCTCATCTTCGGTGAGCAAATATAACTCTCTGAACACTTGCTTGAAAGGCTGTACCAAACGCTCGGCGAAAAGGTGTTTTTGGTACACATCCCACTCCACCGCTGTGTATAAATGTGATGCATGGGCAATGACCAACTCGTCTTCTTCTTGCAGTTTATGGATTTTGCCAGATACATCACTAAGGCTACCATCGGTATAAAAACCTGAGATTTCCTTTTCTGGAGCGAACAGCACCAACTTGCTCAACATCACTTTTACGATAGGATGCAGCATCATGTTATGAATCTCAAAAGCGGTAAACATATCTTCGTTCACCATTGCATTTTCTAACGATAAACGGGTTCTGCTATACTGCCTAGACAAATAGGTTTTGTTCTCTTTAAGTGCGATGACCTGCTTGTCTTTTCTCAGTTTTGCAGGAATAGATTTTAAGGCTTTTTCACCTTTGGTGATTTTGATTTCCGTTTTGCCTAGATCGTTGATGACCAAAGCAATTTCTGTATCATCAATAGTCAATACCGCATTTTCCATAATGGCTTGTGTAGCTTTCGCCTCCATTGCCCAACTGAAACGCACGCGGTCTTGGTAGCCCGCATTTCTAGACAAGTTATCTAATGCAATTTCTACCGCTGCCTTTTCACTTTCTTGGCGTTGCGCCCCAAACTGCTTGCTTTCTTTTAAGAAATCTTGCAGCAGGTTATAACGCTTCAACAAATCTTTTTCCGGTACGGTTTTACTTAACGGAATCAACCCTAAGGCACGTACATAATCTTTGTCTCGTTTATCTTTTATCTTCTTTAAGGTCTCGGTAATTTTCACCTCGCCTAACATTACGCTAGAGTATAATTTCACCAATCTGTGCCCATTACCATCGGTAATATATTTAGCGGCATCATGCAATATTTTCCAGTTGGCTTTGCCTAAACTGCCATACACTTTATTGAACCAATCGATATCTATGGCACCCAATGAAAAGTCGGACTTTGGAATGTTGGAATACCTAGAAATAATGGTTTCTTTCTCGCTACTCATATAATCAGAGGCGTGGGCTTGGAACCACCAAACGGCATCTTCCAGTTTTTCCAATCCTAAATACTCACCTATAACGCCCGCCCATTGCGTGGCATAGCAGGCAACTTCTATCAGACGTTTTTTAGATATTTTATGCTCGTCTGCAAGTGCTACAAAATCTGCATAACTTTCAGTTTCCTTAAATGCAGTTTTCTTTAAAATAGAACTGAACAACGATTTTTTACTATTGCCGTAATAGCTGTAACCACGCTCAAAAGTATCTTTACCTAAACGTTGTAAGACCTTAAATACATAGTCTACGCCTTCTACGGTATGTATAGGAAAAATAAAATTTGTTGCCGGTGTTACCAAATCACCACGTTCCAATTCGGTTTCTAACAGGTTTGTTTTTAAAGGCAAAAACACATGTTTAGGTACTGGATTTTCTGCAATAGTACTCCTACGGAATCTATAGTTAGAACCACCATCAATGATGGTCATGAGCTCGTTAGAATACAAGGCTTGGAAAAGAAGGTCATCATCATTTATCAATCCTTCTTTATACAATCTCAAAGTGATATCAATATCGGGAAAATTAAGATTTCCCGTCTTTCTTCTTTCTTTGGTCATTTCCTTTACATCTGTAACCGGATCTGGGTGACCAAGGTCTTGCGCCACTAAAAACATATGAAGGTCCCAATACCTTTTTAAGTCCTCATTGCTAAGTAATGCAATTTCGCTTACACTTAATTCACCTGAAAATGACGTTATAATATGCGCCCAGTTAGCGGTAATGGAATAATGATATCCGCTTAATTGAAACTTAGTATACCTTAACCTTTCTGGGAAGGTAGCGACCATATCTTCAAAGACATCTAATTTATAGGAGACAATAGTACTTCTATCCGCATATACTTTAAAAAGACGTTTTAAAATAGTCCTGTAAGTTCTTATTTTGGTATAATAATTTTCTTCGCTATTGACATTTAGACCGGTTAAATCTGGGAAAAACTGCTTCATAAAAGGCACCAATTCTTCATACTGCCCAAAGGGATAACTTTTATATTTTAAAAAGCGAATTGCGGCACTCATTTCAAAATCGTTCAGTTTGCTTATCTCGTACCATGCCACCCAAATATTTGACAAAGGCAGATTGTGCAAATGGTCTTGTGCCGTTGCATGCTCATCTAACCTTTTGATATCATGAAGCCCTCTGTTAATGAAGGTGGTATTGTTTTCCCCTTGATAACCCTCCATCTGGTATTCATAATTACCATTTTCGGCAACTAAATCGATTAAGGCATTTAAGGTAGTTATAATCTTATCGATATCTATGATATCTTTAAACTTAAAGTCTGAAGATATTGAGCTTTTAATACCCAGTTTATCCAGGAAACTAGATGTACTTTCAAAGCGTGGTTGTGGTTGGTACAGGGCACTTAGATTGTCATAATCGATAGCCCCAAAGCCATTGCTGAAATTGTACTCCTCTTTATTTTTAATGAACTTATTTAAAAGAATCTGTTCGTTTTTAGTGATTTTAGGTCGCTCATTATAAGATGCCACTTGTGCTTCAACAAAATCTGGATATCTATTATCGGCATCTAAAATGGTCAGTATCTCCAAACCTGCCAAGCGTTGGTCCACGCTCTTTGCCGTTACCAGATTGGTGGCACTTGTTTTTACATCATCATTAGGCAAACTGACCAGTAGTTGAATTACTGCGGTACGCATACTTTTACCCTTGCGTTTCAGCAAATCTTCGGCAATCTCCAAATCTGTATCATACAAATACATCTTACGGAAAATGTTGAGTCCAGTTGCCATAACACACTCATTTCTATTGTACACCGCCTTTCTTGCCAACGCCCTACGCCATGAGTATTTATCATAGTCTAGCTTTACCTTTTTCTCATCGGTTTTATAGTGTTGAAACGCATAACTGTAGTGTACCGGAAAAACTTTACGAATATAGTTCTCCCTAAATTCTGATGGCAACACATCTAAATCATTCGCTATAAGTTCCAGTTGCTGTTCCGTAGCTCCATGCAACAAGATATGATAAAAATATTGGGAACTAGGGGTAAAACTCCACCAAGAGAAAATCTTGCTTTCATATGTTTTTCCTTTATCACCAACTGTTTTTGCAACCTCGAACAGTTTTATAAAAGTATCATTCTCTAATTGCATTTCCGGCAAGTTTACCCCCATCCAATGGTCTAGCGCATAATCTTTACCTAATTCTTTCATGAAATAATCTACCAAAGAATCGTTGGTACGATCCGTTTTACTCATAAAGTAAAGCGCTAGAATTTTCTTATTTCTATCAGCTGAAGAATACACGATATCCAAGGCTTTGGCATTGGCTTTATCCACATCTAAAATACCAATGGACCATAATGCTACCAGCACCTCAATATTATCTTTGCTCTTCAAAAGCGTATCCACTTCCTTTAAGTTTAGAATAAGCGAATGTGCCAATTCTAAAATACGATTAATGACTGATTTCTTAGGCGCATCCCAATTTAACCCAAACCAGGTATTTACCGCACGCACCACACTACTGAAACGCGTAAGGTCGTTCTCCAGCACCACATTAATCATGTATTTTAAAGACTGGAGACCGGCTTCATCCATTGATTCCAGAATGGACTGTCGTAAGCCTTCTTGACGCTGTGCCGCCAATAATAATTTACCGACCATCTCCCAATGCCTTTCATCTTCCGACAGTAATAAAGCTTTGATTATATCTTGACTTACACCACCAATTTCATCTTCGCCTTGAATAATATCATCCAATAATTCATTGAACATATCACCACTATTCTGCAAAACAATAGCTAAAAAAACACTGTTAGAATGTGGGTAATATGTGCTGTATTGAAAATGTTCTTGTAAGGTGAGTCCGCAAAAACCAGAACGGCTAGCGCTTAAAAAATTACTGAATATAGTAAGCTTATTCTGTAAAATATCTTCACTGGGTTTAGACCTAAATGCTTTACGACCATAACTTCTTTGGTAGGGCATGGTATTAATAAAATCCCACATGGCCGCTAAATACGGTGCCTGTACCAAACCAAATAATTGCATACCCAAACGCATACCTTCTTCCGTTGCCCATGGGTTTATGATTAGAGGATCCTTAAACTCGCTAATGAAGTCATTTATATCATAGTATGTATACTCCTCCTTTTTTATTCTTCCAAGAATTTGTCCCAGCCTTCTATACGGTTGAGAAAATGGACGGAATTCAAAACGGTCTACTGCGGGTTTTTGATGTTTACCTATATATTTATGAGCTTCTTCTACTGGAATCATATGATGCTATTCTTTATGCTTTTTGTTCTGAAAAATTGATTTGAAACATGTAATACCATATAAACTTATGCTGTCCAATGTTATTTTATAGTTTCAGATAATTTATGGCAAGGTAGCCGGATTTCAACTTTTCTTTCTAACGGAATTTGGTGATATTTTTATCTACGTGATTCTTTTGATTTTTAATATCACGGAATGTAGTGACAAAAATGCGGCAGTTTTTAGTAAACTTTGTACTTCTAAATTTCATTTGTTGTTATGCCGAATACTACAGACAATCCCCTATTTGATTTTTTTGAAATTGATGCCTCTTTTGAAGCTATTAAAGGATGTAAAAACTATCCTGAAGATTTTTATTATGAAATTTTTGTCATTGCAAAAACTACGGCAGACAAAGTCATTAGAATGGAGTGTACCAACATTATAAAAAAACAAGCACCAACGTATTTACAGGCGGCATTTAAGAGCCGAAAAAAAATAAGTCAAAAAGGAGGTGTGAAATCTGTAGATTCCAGATTGATTGCTCTATTGGAATACGGACTACTTTCTGATGAATTAGACCTATTTAAACTACACTCGTTATTATTTAAAGAATCTGAATTAGGACTATTTAATTTCACCAAAGGCTTTTTAGATCGTTTGGTTGAACACCCAATAATTTTAGGCAGATTCAACGGAATTCAAAAACTAGAAATCTCTCTACAAAATGAAGGGAATGCATATAACCCAATTCTAGAGAATTTACCGGAATTGACGAGTTTAGAAGAATTGGAAATTAAGGCGGACTTTGAGCAATTGCCCGATGAATTAGGCATCCTAAAAAACTTGAAGAAAATGAAGCTTACCATGCCATTTTTAAAGCATGTACCTGCTTCAATATCTAAATTGAAAGTTTTAGAAGAGTTTACCTTTAAAGGCGATTACTCTTTTGGAGGCAATGATGGCAATACCCATTTAAAAGATTTCAATTGGTTCTCAGACCTCACAAGTTTAAAAGTGCTAAGCCTGCAAAATACAGGAGTAGAAGATTTATCTGAAGTTGTATTTCCATCCACATTGAAAAAGATAGATTTGTTCGGTTTGGATGAGCTTACTGTATTACCAAAGGAAATGACAAGCCTACCTAAACTAGAAAAATTCAAGGTAGTTTCAGACAGTTTAGAAACCTTGCCCACAGGGTTTGAAACAATGCCCGAGTTACAGTTGTTTGAACTTATAGCACCCAAAATTGCAACTATTTCTTCCGATTTCTTTTTTGGATTTGAGTCGAAACCAGATTTGGTGACAAAAATCGGCAATCGTAATGTAGACATTGCACCAATGACCACGAAATCAACACGAAAAGAGTTGGTTTTAGACACACCCAAATTGCTTACTTATGTCTTAGAAAATGCCGATTTTTTTCCTGAATTGACAACTATTTCTATTGACTGTGACGCTCCAGAAACAACCCATACAAAGACCTTGGCAGCTTTTAAAAATTTAGCCAACATCACCTATAAATTAGAGCCCAATTTAGATTGGATTTTTGATGGGATAAATGAATTGGACACTTTAGAAACCATTACTATTTACAAAAACACTTCGTATGCTACACGCGTGGACGAAGAGCCTAGTTCGGCTATTATACCTGCCGCACTTTCTAAAATTGGAAAGCTAAAACAATTCGCTGTTCAGTTTGAGAATCATTTGGAATTAAACACAGATGCGCTACCAAAACATACAGAACAGCTGACGATAAAAGGTTTAAAGGGTATTAACCCTGGAAAAACAAAGCGCTCAGCAAGTCATGTATATGTGGAAAATACTTCCATAAATGACTTAAAAGCATTTTATGATATTATGGATGCCAAACAGATGGACTTGGGTAAAAACAACTCGTATATAACAGATGAATTAGGTTTTGGGTTTCTTAAAAATCCGAAAAACATTAAGAAATATGAATATACCGGTCCCGCTACAAATATTGCTGAACTGCTAAAAACATGTCCTAATCTAGAACAGCTGTTTGTTGAGTTTCCAGAAGACAAACCAGAATTCTGCGAGGGACTTTCTGGATATAAAAACTCAACATTAAAATCACTGCAACTCAATAATTACAAGGGAGATAGCGCTGCATTACAATCGGTATTGGAGCAAACCCCAAATCTTGAACATCTAGAACTCAGAGATTGCACGGGAATTAGTGACTTTCCAAAAGTTAGTTTAGATAAGCTAAAAATTCTAGAATTCTACAGCTGTGATGTTCAAAACATATCTGCCTTAGAGGGTCAAAAAATAGAAGCCTTTAAAGTAAATTTCTGTGATGATTTTGACTATAATGCCGTTGAAGCTGTTACGCGATGGAAGACCTTAAAATATCTTTGGTTAGAACATATCTCCAAAGAAATGAAACGCTACCCAGAAGCTCTAGCAACCTTAAACTTATACACCCTTCTCATCAGCGGTAAATACAGCAAAAGAGAAATTCCAAAATGGATTGGCAAAATGAACTCCCTCCGTGTATTAGGTGTTGAAGGCTTTACGCAACATACGTTGCCAACAGAATTAGCGGCTCTAAAACAATTGAAAGTTCTAAGTATCACAGGATGTAATTTTGAAGAGCGTGTATCAGATAAATTTAGAAATCTCAACCTGGATAAGTTCATCTACTGGACCTCTAAATTTTCTGGCAGCAATATGAAGTTTGAGATATACGAACCGCTACAGAATAAGTTAGCTCCACAACGTTATTTTGATGATAAGGATAAACTTGCCCCGTTTCAGTTGTGATTTGTTCAATGCTAAATAGCGCGAATTATTTAATTTTTGAGACATAATAACTCGCATTTGCATCAATACTCAATCTATTTTAAAATTATATTATGATGAATTTTAAAATGAATAGACATGGACAAAGAAGTGTTATTGGGAAAAGAATTGAGCAACTTGTATGCAATTAACAAACAGGTTCATCAATATTTTGAAAATAGTGATGTTAGTTTTTTAAGCGAGCGCAGACAGCAAGCTATTAAAGATTATATCAATTTTAGTGCAAAAAATGAAGAAAGCGTTGCAGAAATGCTACGTTCATTACACATAAACCCAGGGAATACCATTGATTCCATTATAAATGAAATTACGGAGAACCTTAATGAGATTACCCAACAAAAAAAGAATAATGAAGCATTAAACGGTTTGGGTTACATGATGTCTTTTAATAGGCTGGTCAGTTACCATAAAGCCAATGTTATCAATATTGAATTTATCATGGATGAATTAGAGGAAGTAAAAAAAGGCTGATACTTATTAATTAATCGACCTATTTAAAAAACACTACCCATAGTGTGGACTAACACGCTTCTTTACACTGCAATTTTAGCCATAGCTATTATATCATTAAGATTTTTAGCAATTAAGGGCTTAACTATAAAATCTTGCACCAATTCATACTTTTTTGCTTTTTCAATTTCATTGGCGCCAAAATGAGAACTAACGATATAAATTTGAGGTTTATTTACAATAGGTAGTTTCGAGAATTTCTCTAAAAACCCCCAACCGTCCATAACGGGCATATTTAAATCTAACAAAATAATATCGGGCATTCGTTGACCTTTATTCAATTGAGAGGTTAAATTTGATAAGGCTTCGTCACCATCTTCATACACGAGAATATTAGCACTCACAAAATTATTGTGATTTAAAAGAATTTTAGTGCCATAAACACAAATGGGGTCGTCATCTATAATGCAAACTGTGTCTAATTTCATATCAATTTAATTTTCGTTAACTCACTCTATCTATTATAACATTTTTAATTTTTTATTAACAAGGTAAAACTTACAAAAAAATTTCTACAAATACTAATCATTTCTACTTAAAACACCATAAACTAGATAGTTATAAAAAATCAACAAATACTAACGTACATAAGATTGTAAATGGATGTTTCATTACACATCTCTTCTAGAAAGAACTCTACTTAAATGACGAAAAAAACAAATATTACCGTTTTAAAGACAGTAGCCCTTAGAAATAAAAAATACAGAATTAGGTAACAACAATATAAACTACAGCACCAAAGTATCTTATAAAATTTAAGACTGAAGCCTATTAATAAAAGCCTTAAAAGTTTCATTTTTAACCTTTAAATCACACCTATTTTACAACCTAAATACCATAAATTTGATAAACTTTAAACAGAATTACGAATGAAAAAATGCTCCCTAATTTTACTATTTATCCTTATTGGATTTACTTCCGCTCAAGCGCAAACCAATCAAAAGGAAAGAACAGTGACCGTAACCGGTTCTGCACCAATAGAAAAATCAATTGAAAAATATAGAATTAAAGCCACATTGAGTATGGATCAGGTGTACTATGCCGATACTCGAATTGAAAACTTAGCTCAATTAAGAAAACAGTACTTTGCGGAATTAAAAGAATTGGGTATTAACACTTCTAAATTTGAAGAAAAAGAAATGGAATATTTTTCTTCAGGATACCAACGTGACGGTACAATCCTATATTATGTAACAGAATCTAAAGATGTTGCTATGAAATTAATGAAAACGAATCTACTAGGCGTTCAATTACAATTTCAAGTAAAACAGTCTATATCTTCAAAAAACAGTAAAATTGCTCTAGACGCTGCATTAAAAAATGCAAAAGCACATGCCACAACTTTATGTAAAGCTATAGGTACAGAGGTTGGTAACATTATATCTATTAGCAGTAGTCCAAACCAAAATGAAGATTGGGTAAGCTATTATATTGATTACACTGAACTTTTTAGCATAAACGTAGTTTACAAGATGAATTAAGAACAATATTCTACAAATTTTAAAGGCTGATTATTAAATAATCAGCCTTTTTATTTCAACAAATTTACCTCAATAAAAAACCGACACCTTAAAAATCAAGGTATCGGTTTTTACTATGGTTAACTGACACTATAGCCAAAGCTAAAATCAATTTATAATTTCCTTTTGACTTTATTTCAAGTCAAAAATTATTTGAGGCTAATGGGTTTTGCAGGCATATTTCTACTATCTATTTTCAAATTTAAAATCTTAGCTACTGTTGGTGCAATCTGATCTGTAAATAATTGTCCTTCGCTTGCTTCTCCACTTGCCTCTATATTTGGCCCTAAAATTGCTATCCAAGTATGTTCAGCTCCTTTTACGTTGCTACCGTGACCGGTCCATTTTGAATCTTCTTGCACACCTTCTCCCCTACCGTGATCTGTGGTAATAATAAAATAAGTATTGTCTTTATAAAAATCATCATTCTGTACATAGTTCCATAAATCAGCAATGAATGCATCTGTATTTAGCAAAGACTTCATGTAGAAATCAAATTGTCCATCATGTGCAAAATCATCGGTTTCACCATAAGAAACATACACTAGTTTCGGATGATTTTTCTTTATGTACTCTTTCGCAAAGTGATGTGTAAAAACATCTAAACGAACACTTTCCCAAACAATGGGTGCCTGACGTTGAATCTCATTCAAAAACTTTTCTTTTTCATTCAAAACTCCAACAGCATCCATATAACCGGCATTAACCGGCACACCGCTTCTTTTATCATTAATTATGAAAGGGAATACGTCCCAGCTAGCAAATGCGGCTACCCTATCCTTAAAAGTTTCCGATTTATTTGCCACTTCTAGAACGGTAACATTCTCATTATAATTTTTATCGTTACTATCTATGTTGGCATCGTCTGCCTTACCCGATAATATTTCATTGTATCCAGGGTATGAAAACAACATCGTATTAGTGAGATTAACTTTACTTCCTTTATTTCTATTACCGTACAGTTGCCCTTCTTCAGCTATGGTGTTCCAAAAAAAAGGCATTAACATTTTTCTATTTTCATTCTTAGATTTTCCAACAAACTTTTTAGTTAGCTCATCTTTATTATGGGTATAGTCGCTATTTAACAAATTCATATCAACGCCCGTAAAAACGTCTTGCCAACGCACGCCATCCAAAGTAATTAAAAATACATTTGAATTTTTAGCTTCTTGAGCTATAACTTGGGTTGAAGCTAGAAGTAATAGTAACAATAAGGTTCTTAAAAGTAGTTTCATAAGTGGTTTAGTTTTTAGTTTTAAAGGTTTGTATTTGCGACCAATCGCTCCAATTTAAATGTTGGTCACGATAACGTACTCGCCAAAAATAATCGGTATTTGGTTGTAATCTTCCAGTAGGCTCATCAGTTAAGTCATCTTCTTTTTGACGATTTTCTAAATAGTACCAGTTTTCCGACTGTTTCCAGCTATCTAACACCAATATACCAAAATCTTTTGTTTTGGATATTTGCCAATGAGATGCTGCATGATAGGCATTATCAAATGAACTATTGAACGCTTGTGCCATTAAAAGACCACCCGTAAAAGCAATTTCATCTTTGGGTGAAACCACTAGCGGAGTTTCTGGTTTATGCGCGTTGGCATAAATAGTAATTTCATCGGTCTTTTCATTTTCCCTGAACACATGCTCATTACCACGGCTAATTCTTTTGATGGTGAATTTTGGGTTGTTCTTATTACCGTCTACCTCAACCATTACAAAGCCATATTCATCTTGGGTTACACTAAATTCATCATAATCCCTGCCTTCAAATTCTCCCCAATTATCAATAGCGCCACCGGCAGTGGCTACATTGATCCATAAGTGTTTATGATCTTTAGATTGACCTCTAGAATACCCATGCGTATGACCAAAAAAGTGTAAACTGGGTTTACCGGTTTTGGTCGTGAACGCTTCTAACATTTTCACCACTTTACCAGAGGTCTCCTCTTCACCGGGAATCCATAATTCTGATTTATGCGGATGATGTAGCTGTGCAAATACAAAATCGATTTCCTCATTCGTTGCCGTTTCTTCAAGTAACGAATTTAACCATGTAAATTGTTCTCTGCTATCACGATAACCCTCATTAGAATTTAGCCCAATGATTCTCGTGTTGCCATAATCCTTATACCACCAATGTTCAGCATAAGCAGGTGTACCATTCTTTGGCAGGCTAAAATACTTGAAATAATAGCTAGAATTTCGCTCATGATTTCCCAATACAGGATACACGGGAACTTCAGAAAAAAGACGTTGTGCTGGATCAAAGAAATCATTTTGCCACTGTTCATATTTTGCTCCGTTCTCTACCAAATCTCCTGGAATCAAAACCATTGCCAAATCATCAGGAACTTCATTTCCATATTCCGACTTTAAAAAAGGAAGTACACCTTTATTAACTATTTCACTGAATTTATCTGGATTCTGATGGTCCTTTTGCATATCGCTCATCGCCAAAAGATGGAATGACTCGTTATCACTGGCAAACGGTGGTGTCTTAAATTGATAAATATTGGATACTAACTTACCGGTTTTCACCTTATAGTAATACTCGGTAAATCGTTTCAGTCCGGTAATTTTCACTTCATGAACACGAGATTCATTGAAGTTGATATCATAGGCAATTCCTCTTGCTCTTTTTCCTAATTTTGGTGAAGTACCATATTCTACCATACTTTCCTCTCCCAAAGAAGTCTCCCACATAATGGTCATTTCAGTAGGGTTGGCATCTTGCAAATAAGGCTGAACTAAAAAAGTTGCCTTTTCTTGGGCATGCATAACAACTCCCCACAAAAGGGCAACCATCACATTTAATTTAATTGTTTTCATAAGTGTCTAATCATTCACGCTATCTAGCGCATTTTCTAAAATTAGTAAAGCTTCTTTTAATTCTTTTCTAGAAATAGTCAGTGCAGGTGCCAATTGAAGTACATTACCGGCAGATACCTTAAAGCTTAATCCGTTTTTAAGACAGTCGTACATCACTTTCTCGGCTTGCTGCACTGCTTTTTCTTTTGTATCCCTATCGGTCACCAATTCAATACCCCATAATAGTCCACGACCACGAACATCACCAACCAGTTCATACTTCTCTTTTAAAATGGTCATGGCCGTGCACATGATCAACGAATCTCCCGCCACTTTGTGAAGGATTTTCTCCTGCTCCAGAATTTCTAAGGTGGTCAATGCCGCCATAGCGCCAAGCGGACTCTTTTCATGGGTATAGTGTCCTAAGGATATGTCAGGAAATTTATTATAGCGGTCGCGGGTAACAATAGCCGCTTGCGGAAAGATACCACCTCCCAATCCTTTGCCCAAGCAAAGAATATCAGGCTCAATACCGTAATGCTCAAAAGCGAACATTTTCCCTGTTCTACCCAGGGCAATAGGAATTTCGTCTAAAATAAGAACCACACCATATTTATCGCATAAGGCACGTGCCTCTTGCCAAAATTCCATCGAAGGTAATTGCACATCGGTATTTCGTACGGTTTCTGCAATAAAGGCTCCAATATCGCCTTCTTTGGCAAATACATATTCTAAATGTTCTAAACATTTGGCTTCATTGCCCTCAAAAATTCCACGATAGGTTACCGGTGGCGGAATACGTTCTACACCCGGCATCATAGGCCCCATATATTCACGAAAAACGGCTTCACCACCAACGCTAATAGCATCTAAAGAAGCACCATGAAAAGAATCCCAAAAAGAAACTACTTTGAATTTTCCGGTAATGGCACGTGCCAATTTCAACGCTATACCAATTGCAGAACTACCATTTGGGGTCATTAAAACCCTATTTAAATCTGAAGGAAGTAAAGAGGTAAGTTTCTCTGCAAATTTTATAGCAGGTTCATTGGTATATCGTCGTGTAGAAAAAGATAACCCTTGTAATTGCTCCATTAAGCCCTGCACCAATTTTGGATGCGAAAAGCCCAATTGATGCACATTGTTACCATGAAAATCTAGGTACTTTGTACCTGATATATTCTCAATATGCGCTCCTTTACAACTACCAAGCACATCTAAACAAGGTGTAGATAGTGCTTGGTGAAAAAAGTAGCGCGCATCTTTTTCCAAAAGCTTTAAAGTTTTAAGATCGGTAATGCTTTCATGCCATTCTTTCCTCGCTGCCGTCAGATTAATATCGCCTTCGGTACGCTTGTTCTGTAATCTATCTTGTTCCTGCTTCATTAGGGTCATATGTTGTATGCTTCTAGTTCTTTCTTAAAAGATTGGTCGATAAAATCTGATTGGGTATTTCATCACTTTTCACATACACATCTAACCAGCCGTCACCACCACCATTAAACCAAAGGACTTCAACGGTATGATTTCCTTTTTCAAGTGCAATGCTTCCATTTTTTGTTCTTACGCCGTGGTCACCATCGTTATCTACCACCAAATCACCATCAATAAACAACTGACTGCCATCATCTGATCTTGTGGCAAAATTATAGTTGTCATCCGTAGATATTTCAAGTATACTTTTAAACCGGAACAGTGTATTCGATTGAATATGTTGACGCACTTCTTCCGATGAAAACTCGAATACGGCACCTGTAGCATCTGGTTTTCTATTACCGATAGATGGAATAAACGACAGGTTATCCAAATGAAAGACTTCATAAGAAATAGGTGCTTGATGTGTATTTGGTTTTATTCTGAAATACGCTTCACTAACCGCACTACTTAATTTTCCATCTACAAAAACAGCGCTTTTTACCACTGTATTTTCTTTAAGTAGCTTTGTTGCCCTAAAGGTATCAGCATCAGATTTTGGCATACTACCATCTAATGTGTACTTTATTTCACCCTTTGTATTCGGGTTCTTTAAAATTAGTTCTGCGAAATCAGTATACAATCCGCCATCAGCAGCATAACCTTTTGCAGGATTTTGTAATTCTGGTTTTTTCAATGGTACCAGAACGGGATAATCATCTGCTACCTTCTCCCCTTCAAAAGCTTCTAAAACCGGTTTGCCGATCCAAGCACGTGGCGTCTTAATATTTAAGGCATGTGCAACGGTAGCGGCATTATCATATTGATACACCGGGTATTTAATTTGATAGTTCTTTTTAATGCCCTTACCCCAAAGAATAAAAGGAATTTCAACCTCATCTAAAGATTCACCACCATGACCTTTACCTGTACCGCCATGATCAGAACTGACAACTACCATGGTATTACCCGCCAAATCTGACTCGGCAATGGCTTTCATTACTTTCGCCAATAGCGAATCTCCTTTTTCCACTGAGGCATAGTATTCTTTTGTTCCGTGCCCAAATTCATGACCTGCATGATCTATATGATCAAAATGAATGAAGGTAAAAAGCGGATTTTTCACTTTAATATAACTACTAGCACTCACTGCAGTCTCTTCTTCCGTAGCCGAATTTTCGTTAAAATCAACGGCACTTTTTTCAAATAACCGACCAAAACCGCCCCAATGATAAATGGCTCCGATTTTCTCCGATTTTCGTTGTTCACGTATCAAATGAAAAATACTAGGAAATAAAAACGGTTCGCTCTGCGTCACTGCCGGTAAAACTAAATTATCTTTCTCCCAAGAATTGGAAGTAATGCCATGCTGTTCAGGACCCGCCCCCATAATCATGGATGCCCAATTAGTACTGGAACTTGTAGGCAAAACTGCCCTGGCATGCATTGTTGAAGCTCCTTCGCTGATCAATTTGTCAAAAGTAGGCGTATGTGCATTTTGGAGTCCGTCCGGGCTTAAACCATCAAAACCGATGACTACCACATGGGTGTCTGCAGCACCCATTTTATCTTGCCTCTCATAATTACAAGACCATAGGGAGATCATCCCTATGGTCAGTACAATAATTAAGGTGTATTTTTTAACCTTTTGCTTAATCAACATCCCACCAAAGTTTGGTATTAATATCATCTGCACCCATACTTTGAACAGCGGCATTATAGTTTTCGTTGTTCGTAGATTTCACAGCATTAGGATATTGAAAACGTACCGGCACCCTACCATCGTTTACAGCATCAGGACCAGGAACAACCTCTGGCATACCCGTTCTTCTCCAATCTGACCATCCTTCAAAACCTGTGTAGAAAAGAGAGATCCATTTTTGAAGGGCAATTTTAGCCAAGTTATCATCCGTTGCACCAGTAAGTGCAACATCCGCCTGAGCAACATACCCATCTAAATCTGTAGCCTGCATGGCATTCGCAATATCTGACCATCCGCCAGCAGCAACTCTTTCAGTGTAATATGTAAAAGAAGCTCTAATTCCGTTTTCATAATACATTGCCGCATCACCAGAAGAGATAAATCCTCTTTCTGCCGCTTCCGCCAAAATAAACTGTAATTCAGAATAACTCATGATTATGGTATGCGAAGCTGTAGCAGAAGCTTCTTCTGGATTACATGCTCTACAACCTAGCAATATGCCCAACCTAGAAATGAAGTTAGATCCAGACTCATCTGGGTTTCCAGACGGACTGTAGCCTAATGCAGCCTCATCATCCAATCCGTTAGGCATACCAACGTAATCATCAAAATCTTCAGAGAAAATTCCCTTTTCAGAAGCTGTAGTAGGCTGTGCAAAAACATACAACCTATTATCGTTCAAATCTTTTAAACGAGTTTCTAAAGTTTGGCTTAATCGAACCTCATCAAAACTACCACTACGGGTTTCATATTTTGGTTGTGGGTTATCAGAATTCCATTCCACGAAAGCCATATCCTCATTGCTCTCAAAAATTGGATACGCAGTTGGATTACTTGTAATTTGGGTCATTCCTGCAACGGCAGTTGCATTATCCACATCACTGATTCTCATTAGCAGACGAAGTCTTAACGAGTTTGCAAACTTTCTCCATTTTGCAATATCGCCATCGTAAAAGATATCACCAGAGATATTATCGGCATTGGTCAAAACCGTATTTGCAGTTTCCAAATCTTCCAAAATACCTGCATAAATAGCACTTTGTGCATCAAAAGCAGGGGTTACATTACCATTTTCAATACCCATGGTAGCCTCAGAATAAGGTACATCTCCGTAAGCATCAGTAACATAAGAATAGATCCAAGATTTCATTACCAAGGCAACGCCGTAATAATTCTGTGCATTTTCGTTAGCCTCCGTATCCTTAATAATATTTTCTACATCACGTAAGGATGCATATGCGTCATTATAAGGATCACCAGAAGGAGACCAGTTATAAGTATCTCCACTGGTAAATTGAAGTCTTGCCCCATATTGCACCACGGTAAAACCTTCTTCCCAACCTTGACCGCCCCAATTGTAGGCCATTTCTCTTTGTACACCCGGTAATAATAAGCCTGGAGCTGCAGAAGCAGGGTAATTTGGGTTGACATTGATGGTTTCAAAATCTTCGGTACAGCTAATTGCCAGTACCAAGGAACATATAAATAATAGTATTTTTTTCATGATTTCTTTATTTTATAGTTTCTTCTACTCTTAGAAATTAACCTGTATATTTAAGGTAAACGAACGTGAACTAGGGTAAGACATATTCTCAATACCCGGTTGAAGCGTGCCACCAGATACCCCAACAGTTTCAGGGTCAAAATGCGGATTATCTGTCCATAAAATCAAATTTCTACCCGTTACAGAAATTCTTGCATTGGTAATAGGAAGTTGGTTGATCATTTTCTGTGGGAAAGAATACCCTAAAGAAACCTCACGAAGTTTAGTGTAAGAGGCATCATACTTTGCCGCTTCAACATTATCTCTTTCGTAGTATCTGTTGTTATATGTCCTAGCATCTACATTTAAGGTATTTGGCACATAATTGGGACTCTCTGAAGTACCGGTGTTTACAACACCTTCCGCTACGATTCCTGTTTCCCTTCCTTCTACTGTTTCCTGTAGTTGACCAGAAGTACTACCAATGGTTTTTGTTCTAGAAACTACGATACCACCTTGTCTGGTATCGATCAAGAAACCTAAATCGATATTCTTATACTTGAACGTATTCTGCATTCCCAGAGTGAAATCTGGCGCATAATCACCTTGGTATACCAAATCATCGGTACGCTCAGGAATACCTTGGTTGTTAATGATCATTTGACCAAAATATTCACTGTTCTCATCTTCTACCCTTTGAAAACCTCTACCGTAGATAGCACTGATAGACCCACCTTCACGCGCTTGAATATATGCCCCGTTCGCTTCGGTCAAAGTAAACTGAATATCATCGCCTAAATCGGTCACTTCACTTTTATTACTAGCAAAATTGAAAGTAGAGCTCCATTTAAAATTATCTGTAAGTACAGGAACAAAGTTCGCAATAGCCTCAAAACCGTAGTTACGTACTTCACCGGCATTGATCAGCTGACTGCTATAACCACTAGCGATATCAGTACTAATATTGATAATTTGATTTTTTGTAGAACTATCGTAATACGTAAGGTCTAAATTGATTCTGCTTTGTAAAAATCGCAGGTCTAAACCAAATTCATAAGAACCCGTAATCTCCGGTTTCAAATCAGCATTCGGTATCAAAGAAGATTCCGTTAAAATTGGCGTAGAACCATCGAACGGAGTCTCATTTTGGTAAAAGCTACGTAATCTATATGCATCGGTATCATTACCTACTTCAGCATAAGCAGCCCTTACTTTCGCAAAAGTTACCCAGTCTGGCATATGGAACATATCACTTGCGATACCACTTAGTGTTACCGACGGATAGAAATAAGAGTTGTTCCCTTCTGGCAATGTACTAGACCAGTCATTTCTACCGGTAACATCCATAAACAATACATTGTCATAACTAAATCGTGCATACCCATATAAACTGTTGATGCGCTTTTCGCTATTGTTAGAACTTACCTGTACCGCCTGTCTACTATTGTTAAAAGAGTACACCCCAGGATTAATTAATTGTGGTGCAACACTTTTAGTAAAATCTTGCTTTTGACGTAATTGGTTTCCACCAGCAGAGACATTTAAATTGAACTTTTCACCAAAGTCCTTATCATAACTTAATAAGAAATCAGAGTTACTTTCTTCAAAGAAAATATTATCCTCTTGGTAGGTTCCAAATGGAAAACGCTGTGTACTAAAAGCTCTTTTACGAACTCTAAAATCCCTATAGAAATCGCGCCCGCTACGTAGTAATAACTTCCAGTTTTCGCTGATGTCATAGGTAAGGCTCACATTACCGAACATACGGTCCTTATCTTGCGCATTTGTATTTTCATACATGGTAAAGTAAGGGTTGTCATGGTAATTGTAGTTGTAGTTGAACTGCTGTGTACTCTCTAAATCTGGTTGCCAGTAATCTCTAAGGTTGTTGGTATTCAATTGACGGCCATACCAAATAAATAGATACATAATACTTTCAGTACCATAGCCAACCGCAGGCCTGTTATCACTATCGGTTTTTACATAATTCATATTGGCATTTACCTTCACTTTATCCGATACGTTCATGGTACCAGAAAAGCTTAAAGTATTTCTTCTTAGATCTGTATTGGGCAACGTCCCTTCTTGATCTAAATTCTGAAAAGACAAACGCATGTTGCCCATTTCGCCACTTTTAGAAATAGCGATGCTGTTGGTCTTGGTAATACCGGTTTCAAAGAAATCTTTTGTATTATCAGGTTGAGATACCCAAGGGGTTGGAATTATATCGGCATCACTTACAAAAGTATCACCACCACGAGTACCGTCTGTTCTTGGAGAATCAAATTGCGCAATCATAAGCCCCGTATCCAATCTTGGTCCCCAACTTTCATCAACACCATCGGCAATACCAGACCCACTTCCATCTACAAAAGAGAACTGTTGGTTGTTCCCTTGACCGTATTCATTTTGCCAATCTGGCAACATCAATACATTTTCAATAGTAATACCAGTATTGAAGGACACTCCCAATTTACTACTCTGAGATGTTCCTTTCTTGGTAGTAATAATTATGGCACCGTTCGCAGCTCTTGACCCGTACAGTGCGGCAGCAGCCGGACCTTTTAATACGTTAATAGATTCAATATCCTGCGGATTTATTTCTGCAGCACCATTACCATAATCTACACTTTGCGTACCCGATCCGCTAGAGCCAACAATTTCATTACTAATAGGTGTACCATCTACAATAAACAATGGCGAGTTACCATTAATGTTCAAAGAAGCATCGCCACGTATAGAAATTCGGGCAGAACCACCCAACCCTGTAGGGCTGTTGGTAATTTGCAAACCGGCAACTTTACCTGACATACTGTTCAAAAGGTTTGGTTCTCTCGCCTGAACAACCTCATCGTTATCCAACTCTTGAGAAGCATACCCTAAAGACTTCTTTTCCCTTTCAATACCTAATGCCGTTACCACAACCTCATCTAATTGCTGTGAATCTGGTTGTAAAGAAAAACTCCCGGTACGCTTATTGGCTGTTTCAAATTCTTGTTTAATGTATCCTATATAAGATATCACTAAAATCTCGTTTGAATTTTTTAATTCAATTTTAAAATTACCATCAAAATCTGTGGCAACTCCGTTCGTTGTTCCTTTCACTACTACGGTTGCGCCGGGCAGTGGAACTTGGTTTTCATCTAACACGACCCCTGTAAAAACAGATTGGGAATGTGCTACAAAACTTGCCAAAACAGCAACCATTGTAATAAGTAATGTTCTTTTCATTTTATTCGTATTTGTAAACTTTTGTTTGTTAGTTTGGCAAATATCTAAATGAAAACTGAATGAATCTACTTATAAATATTAAGCAATTGCAACCATTATAAGTGAAAAGTTAGCTAAAAGTTAGCTAAATATTATTTACAAATATGCAAAACGTAAGTTTTATGTTAAGTCCCGTGAAAATCAATGTTCAGCGCAGCTCAATAAACTATAATCCAATAAATTTTATTTTTCATTATGTTTGTAGGAGAACACGTATGAATGGATGATTACCTTATTGGAATAGGAAAACGGATTAAAGAGATTCGTAAAAACGGAAAATTGACAATTAGTGAAATTGCCATGCGAGCCGGAGTAACATCTGGGCTTATCTCTAGAATAGAAAACGGAAGAACAATACCTTCCTTGCCCGTTCTTTTAAAAATTATAAGTTCTTTGGATGTGGAGGTAACGGATTTCTTTGGCGGACTACCACAATCTAACGGAGTTAACTTTATAGTTTCGCGAAAAGAGGACAATACATTGATTGAAAAAGAAGATGATGCCGTTGGGTTTTCATATTCCTATATTTTCGGAAAGCAACTGAACAGTATTGGTTTTGAAGCAGTTTTACTTCACGTGCACCCAAACTCTAAAAGAGAGAAAGTAATAACGGATGCTTATGAATTTAAATATATGCTTTCTGGAGAATGCTACTACCTTATAGGAGAAGAAGAAGTTCTTATCAAGGAAGGAGATTCTATTTTCTTTGATGGCAGAATTGCCCATGTACCCGAAAATAGAAGTAATAGCACAGCTACCATGCTGGTATTGTACTTCTTTATTTAGTTCTTAAATAAAATATCGAGAACCTTAGGAATACCTATGGTTCTCAATAGCTTATGATTTCAAAAATATTTAGCTAATTTTATTTATACAATTAACCATAGGTAATTAAGTCCATTAAACCGGTCAAACTATCTAATACATATGTAGGGTGAGCGCTCAACAATTGTTCACGGGTATGCGCACCTGTTGTAACACCTATAGTTACACCGCAATTGGCATTTTTCCCCTCTTCAATATCAATGATAGAATCCCCTGCTTTTAATACAAACTCCTGTTGTTGCACATTTAATTTCCTCATAGCTTCCACGATCATATCTGGATTGGGCCTACCCAGAACAACATCATCTGCCGTAACAAGCACATCATATTCTTTTCCCACATTCCAATTCATTTTATCAAGCAACAATTGAGCGGTGCTAGTATCATAACCGGTATTGAGGGCTACTTTAATCCCCTTATTCCTTAAAGTATACAGCAATTCCGCTACTCCATCATAACTAGTAACCTTTAGGTCATTATAGGCTGTAATCAATAGTTTTTTAAAATCCTTGAAAATAGAAGCTGGCATAGCCGCATCTACAGTACCAATATCGGCAGCTATGATATCCTTAATTGCTTGATGTTTCTCTTTACCGGCACCATGTTCTAAAACAAAATCTAGGCTTACTTGAAACCCACGTTCATTAATGGCTTTTTGGAGTGTTTTATACACGACATTGTCCTCGTTGACAACCGTACCTGCCATATCAAATACGGCTAATTTAATTGTATGCATGTTAAATGTTAAAAAGTTGATTTATATTATGTTTTGCAAAACCTGCACTACCTGTCATACCTTTACCACCAATACCAGTGACAATATGAATATTCTCATCTATAGTTTTTTCAAAAATATCTGAATTTTTACATTGGGAGTACATACCAAACCAGCGTTGATCGATCTCATAAGTTGGTAATTGAAATATCTCTTTTGCTTTGTCGATCATCAGGTTATCAATCTCCATATTGAGATCAAAACCTAAGTCATCTATATTTTCGGCAGCTGCATATTCATGAGAGTCGCCCAGTATTACACCACCATCCATAGCCTGCTTAAATAAAATATGCACACCCCATTTCTTTTCAAGGCTATCCAGCGGTTCTCTGGATTTTATTTTTAAGTAGGACGGACACTCGGCAAATGCTTCATAACGCCTAATGGAGAGCCCTGTTAAAATTGACCCACTAATCTTATAATTACCCTGTGGTTTTGTTTTCATCATTTGCAGCTTAGAAATCTCTAGATCACTCATTGCAAACAATTGCGGATATAATGTTTTAAAATCATTACCGTTACAGATGATCACTTTTGATGATAATAACATTCTACCATTAGCTAACTGCGTACTAACTTGATTACTTAGCGCATTACACTCAATAACTTTTGCCCTGTAAAAGATACTAACTCCTTTCTTCTTCAAGTATTTATGCATGCGCCCGATCATAGTTCGTGGCTCAACGGTAATTTCTTCAGGAAAAAATAAACCTGCTTTTACATATTTCTCATTTAGTCCTGGGTATTTACTAAGACATTCTGACTTTGTAAACAATATTGAAGTATAATCATTGGCGCGATTGATTTCGCGTAACTCTTCAATTAACTGAACTTCTTCATCATCACTTGCTAAATAAATAGAACCTTCTTGCCGTACCGTAATATCAAATTTAGCGTGTATTTTCTTGTATGTTTTCAAGCTTTTACGACCGTACTCTTGCCATTTGGTATTCATACCTGAAGGCACTACTTGTCCAAAATTGCGAACAGTTGCACTCTTAGGCATGTTATCCTGTTCTAACAGTGCAACTCTAAGTCCTTTTTTCATAGCATGATAGGCATGAAAGGTTCCCAACACACCTCCACCTACTACTACTACATCATAATCTAAATCAGCCATTTACTATCGGTATTTTAAAATCTATATTAGAATTCTGGGTTTTATATTTCTTTTGAAAATATACCATTGATATCATAGAAATACCTACCCCTAAAAAAGCAATGCAATATATTGAGCCCATAAAAAACTGGAGCCAAGAGCTATTTGATTGTCCAAAATTCTTGTAGAGCAATACCGCCATACTACCAAGGTAACCAAAGGAATCTGCTATATAAATGAGATAACCGGCATTACCTTCAATCTTAAAAGCAGCTATCATTCTATCAAAAAATATGCAATTAAAAGGTACATAGCAGGCATAGAGACCAAAACCTATAAGTATCATCCAATATACAGGAGATAAGACACCTTGTTGAAACAAAAATGTAGAAACACCTATGAGCATACTTGCTAAAATTAAGAGGTAATGAAAACCTATAAATGCTTTAAAATTACCTTTTACCACACCAAACAAGCCTAATATTAAGAGTACTAAAATTGCAATAGGGAGTTCTGACAGGGTATAAATAGAAGCATCTCCCGAGAATCCCACACTATCCCACAACTCTCTGGAGAAATTATCCCTAAAATCCCGTAAAGCAGTTAGTGCCGTATAAAACACCACCAAAATTAGCATAGGAAATGAAAATCGTTTTAAGACTTGCTTTCTGTCCGCTGCGCACATGGGTTTTCTTTTTTTTCTAAGTTGTATATCTTCTGCTGTAGGAGCTGGTAGCTTTTTTAAAAAATAGAGACAGATAAAAAATGGCAGTAAAAACACAGCACCTGTTGCGGCGGGCATCCAAAATTCTGAAATGGTATACGTTTTCATTAACCATAACCCAACAGATTTTACGGCTCCGCTAGATACTATAAAGCTTGAACACAAGATGATACCTAGTATTTCGGTCATTTTTCTACCCTCCAGGTAAGAGAATGTAATTCCCCAAATCATTCCTAAAGAAAGTCCATTAAAGAAAAAGAGGATGAAATTATAAGGTTTAGGCAGTAGTCCAAATAAAATGAGCGTCAACTCTGCGAATAAGATCATAGTGGTTAAATACGCAACTCTATTCTGGGCTTTTAAACCTGAAACTATCCTAATACCGCCAAATTTAGATAGCATATAACCAATAACTTGAGCTAGAATAAGAAGTATCTTATAGTCTATACCATATACCATTTCACCATCAAAAGTGGCTACGGAAAAAGGTTTTCTAAAAGCATACATACAAAAATAGAGACCAAATGAAGCTAAAGCTCCATTTAGAAGTACCAACATATTTATTTTAGAAACTTTAAACACCTAATATTTGTTTACTAATAGTAAATTATTAGGTCAAAAATCTAAAATTATTTACTATTTGTAACTTTTTAGATGTTATTAGATGGTTATAAAAAAGCGTAGATTAGGTTAACCCTTTGTTTTATAAGTCGATTTTCAAAACTCATATCCCTTACTTTAAATCTACGTTAAAATTCACTGACTTTAGCCTTAACATTATCTACCGGAATACTTGAGTCGTTATTCTTATTACCAGGCCTTTTAAGTGTAATTCTTCTTTTTCAGTATCGTTTATGGCGATTTGAAAAAACAAAATAATTTTCACTGAAAAAATTTATTTAAACCTTCTCTTTCAAACTATATATCTATAAATTGCATTTCTGAGATAATGGTAAACTGATTTAAAAAAACAAGAAATATACTTAGAAAGAAAATCAGAAAACAGATGCCATGTAGATCATACCCTTACATTATAGCAACTACTTTTATATAAAAAAAACGGCAAGAATATAATTTCTTGCCGTTTCTAAATTATTAAAATTATTTGATTAGTACCCTTGGTTCTGTTCTAAGAAACCATCTATACCTGAAGCACCATCAACAGCACTTTGTGGTATTGGAAATAATCTATGGTCCACATCCGTATCGGTTTTGTCTGTCCAAGTATCTTCATACTTTCCAAAACGGATTTGATCTCCTCTTCTAAAACCTTCCCAATACAATTCAAATCCACGTTCACGAAATACAATATCAGCGTCTACAGCTGTTAATGGAGCCGGAGTTTGATCAGGGCGCGCCGTTCTTGATGTTCTTACCGTATTTACATCTACCAAAGCACCTGCGTTATCACCATTTCTTAATTTGGCTTCTGCCCTCATTAGGTAGATTTCCGCTAATCTCATCAATACCAGATCAACACTACTGTTACCGTTCCCGTTTGGCGAGGTATGGCTAAATTGATATTTAGACGCTCTATAGCCTGTATTATGTAATGAACCTTCATTGGAAAAATCAACTTCTAAGGTATGATCTACATAACCTATATCTCTTGCAGGACCGTTCCCTTTTATTTGCTTTATCGGCAATATTTTGACCGTACCATCATCACAAGTTAAAAACTGACCATCATCACCTTTGCGAGGGCCCCATTGAATTCCACGAAGGATACCTCTATCCATTTCAAAATCAACATCTTTAACACAGTAAAAACTATCTTCTGTTTCGGTTTCCAATAATTTCTCTCGTCCTTCTAAATCTTTTAATTGAGCAGCTGGCACAAGGGTGTTTCTTTGATAAAAACGGGCATCTGCTTCTGCAGGATCCACATCTCCGTAGGCATCTACCCATGTTTGATAAAAATCTGAAGTAACCGCTGGCCCGTCAGTACCATCGGCGCTTGGCCATTCTGGCCTTGGAAACATAGATCCGGCAATAGACCAATATGCCCAACGGCTATGCTCTCTTGTTAATACGCCACGTTGATCTAGAGCAAAAATCAATTCAGGATTTGAGTTGTTTTCATCATTGAACAATTCAAAATATTCAGGTGATAATGAGAAGTTTCCAGAATTAATAATGCTATTGGTATATGAAATTACCTGATCCATATCTGCCTGTGTAAAATTAGGAGTTCCGTAGGGATCGCGATACACAGCAGCGTTCAGGTTCAGTCTTGCAAGAAATCCATATACGGCAGACTGTGTAATTCTACCCGGACCTTTATCATCATTGATAACATCTACTACAGATAACAATTCGGCTTCAATGTAATCAATAGCCTCTTGCGTTCTTAATACTTCAGAAAGTTCTTCTGATGATTCTTTCTTTAGTACAATTCCCCAGCTATCTAACAATAACATATTCAAATACGCTCTTAAGGCTTTCATTTCATACAAAGCGCCCGCAGCTTGGGCATCTCCTTCATCCGCTAAAGGTGTCAATACTTCAATTGCCGCCAATGTTCTTGAAATATTAGTGGTAAGCTCGTTCCACCCACTGGAAATCAAGTCATTTGTTGGTGTAAAATTATGACTATGTGCCGCCAAAAACTTACCGCCATCAAACCAATCTGTACCACCACGATAAGGCAATGTAGCTTCATCTGATGGTATTAATTGTAAACCATAATAATTGGTATGCCTCCACGTCCAAGAAATATAGCCATATGCAGGTGCAATTGCCCCGCTAATAACTTCTGCCTGGGCACCGGTTAATGATTCGTCCAATAATTCTTCTTCTAGATCCGTACAGCTCCATGTTAAAAAAGCAGCTAGGAACAAGGTTGTTATGATGAGTTTATTTTTCATTTTGAAACTATTTTTTTTTAAAAGGATACATTTAAGCCAAACAAGATTGTTCTGGAATTAGGGTAAGTATACCTATCGATACCGAAGGTTTGAACACCATCTATTTCACTACCGGTATTTACCTCTGGACTATATCCAGTGTAATCGGTAATCGTAAATAAATTTTGACCGGTCAACGTAAAACGAATATCATTTACATAATTGTCCAAGCCAATTTTACTAGCTAAAAGATTATACCCCAAAGTAGCATTGTTCAACTTAAGGTATGCACCATCTTCTAAGTAACGCGTAGACACTTCGTTAGAGTTACTGACATCTTCATTTGGAAATTGAACAGCAAAATTGGTGGTATTCAAATTTCTACTCAATTGACCTTTTGAGAAAGACGACATAGCCGTATGGTTATAAATTTTATTTCCAGATACGCCATTAAAATTAAATCCTAAATCAAAATTCTTATAATCGAAATTCAAGTAGAACGCATAGGTAAAATCAGGCAAAGCACTACCAGCCGCAATACGATCATCATCTAAAATTTCGCCATCTCCGTTTACATCTCTATATTGGTTTAATCCATCTTCACCAATACCTATAAACTCTTTCATATAGAAAGTACCAATAGCTTCATTATTTAAATAACCATTGATCGTTGCACCGGTTTGACCTCCACCTTGTGCGGCACCCGTAGTAATAATAGCAAAAGGAGAATCAGTTACCTCGTTACTTATAAAAGTGGCATTACCACCAATGTTGAACGAGAAATCTGAACCGATCATAGTTCTATAATCCAATGCTAATTCTACACCAGAATTATGAATTTCCAAGTCTTCTAAATTGGTCCATATTTTTTCAGTTGGCTGAATAGGATCCACTCTATTTGCAAATAAAACTACGTCTGTTGTTATTTTATTAAAATAATCAAGAGTACCCGTAATCTTGTTGTTCAGGAAACCGAAATCTAATCCGATATTGGTTTGCGTAGCAACTTCCCATTTTAGATTGGGGTTTGCCGTACGTGCAGGTACTGTACCAAAAGGATAACCGTCTAAAGTGGTAGCGCTATCATTTAAAGGATAGGTGTCGTTGTCACTTTTACTGTCTATATAACTTGCCAAGGACACCTTGTTATCTATACCCTCTTGACTACCGGTTTGTCCCCAGCTTGCACGAAGTTTTAAGTTGTTAACGAAGGTATCTTCTGCCAAGAAGTTTTCTTTACTAATATTCCAACCTAAAGCAACAGAAGGAAAATAGCCGTATTTATTGTTGGCTCCAAATTTAGAAGAACCATCGGCACGCATTGTAGCCGTCAGCAAATACTTGTCTTGATAACCGTAATTTACCCTCCCAAAGAAAGACTGTAGTTCATTCTTCTCTGCCGTAGCGTTCAAGTTAGTGGCATATTCCTGACTACTGATCTGATCTTGATATCTTGGATCTATACCATTATCTGCAAAGCTTTCCAATTCAAATTTCTTTTGCTGAAAAAACACCTCTTGGTATGAATGCCCCACTAAAACCGTTGCTTCATGATCATTTTTTTCAAAAGTATAGGTCAATGTATTATCTACTTGGGTATTTTGGTTGGTTGTGATCCAAGTGTTCAAATAACCTTGGTTTAAATCTTCAAGTAATGCATATGGCGCACGTTGTTGATCTCTATTTGTAGAAGAATAATCTACGCCCAAATTCAGTTTATACGTAAGTCCTTCAATAATTTCTACAGAGGGTGCAATATTTGCTAGAATACGGTTACTATTAGACTCATCACCATAAAGTTGATTACGAACTAAAGGATTTAATCTATTATCGTTCAACAAGGTTGGAGAGCCATTGGTATAAAGTGGTATGGTAGGGTTTAACTCTAGCATATCTGTAACGGTTGCACCAGCATCAGGCCTGTTATTCAATGTTCTGGTAGCCGATAAGTTAAAATCTACATTTAACTTGCCATCCAAAGCTTTTTGATTCAAGTTTAAACGACCGGAGTATCTTTTCAAAGAACTATTGGCAAAGGTACCTTCTTGATCGTCCACCCCCACAGAAGCATAGTAGTTGAATTTATCTGATGCACCACCGCTCATTGAAAAGTTTACATTTTTAGAAATCCCCGTTTGTGTCAACTCATCTTGCCAGTCCGTATTTGCTCCACCGTCAAGTAATGTGCCACCGACAGCAGGAACTTGTCTTCTAAATTCATCTGCAGAAAACACATCTATTTTATTTGCCAAGGATACAAAAGCGGTTGAAACCGAAACATTCATTTCTGTTTTTCCGGTTTTTCCTTTCTTAGTAGTAATTACGATTACTCCGTTTGCCGCACGCGCCCCATAAATAGCTGCAGCAGAAGCATCTTTTAACACATCCATCGATTCTATATCTTGCGGGTTTATGAAGTTTAATGGATTAGATGCCACACCAGTAGAGGTGTTATCAATAACAAAGCCGTCAATTACGAACAAAGGTGATGTACCCGATCTAAAACTACCAATACCACGAATAACGATATTTTGCGAAGCGCCAGGCTCACCGCTTACCGAAGTAATATTAACACCGGCAACTTTACCTTGCAACAATTGCCCAGGATTGGCAACCACCCCTTTATTAAAGTTTTCACTTTTAACCGATGCTATAGAACCCGTAACATCTGATCGTTTTTGTGTACCATACCCAACAACCACAACATCATCTAACTGTGTAGCATCTTCTACCAGTTGTATGGTAATCGATGTTTGCCCTTGTACTGCAACCTCCTTGGTGGTAAACCCTAAATAAGAGACCTCAAGTATGGCATCGCTTTTGGCTTCTAAAGTAAAATTACCGTCAAAATCCGTAGTTACCCCATTTAACGTTCCTTTCTCCAAGACTGTAGCGCCCACCAAAGGAATACCGGCAGCATCTGTTACCGTACCGGTTATGGTAAGAAACTCAACCTCTACAACCCTTTTATACACTTTGGGCTTCACAGTTATAGAAATTGTTTTGTTCAACCTTTTAAATGAGAGGTTGGCATCTTTGGCCATGAGTTCTAAAACCGAACGTAAAGACACACCTTCATGGGTAATATCATAGGTATTCTTTAACTTACCTACTTTACGGTCATAGACGAACTTAAAATCTGTCTGGCTTTCGATATCGCTTAAAATATCTAATACAGAAGCGCCTTTAACAGCAATATCCACTTTATAATTTTCTAGTTTTTGGCCCCTAAGGTCAGCTGCAAGAATGGGGTTCAGCATCGCCATGATTAAAAGGAGACAAAACGTATTGAATGTCAACTTGATAAATTGTTTAATAGTTAGCAAATTCATAATTTTACATAATATTTAATGGTTGTTATTAATAATAATTGTTGAATACATGACAGTCTGTTTTAGCTCGCCAAAGTGTTACAGGCTGTCTCTTTTTTTAAGTTTTTACATCATTTATTCATCTCAGTTTAATTAGTTCTTATCTATACATTTACCTTTGATCAAGATGTCGTTATCCTCTAAATATTCAAAGGACAATCCTTTTTTCACATAGCTTATACTTTCCAAAACATTAGATAATGTGGCACTATCGAAAGAAGCGGTAATATGACAATCTAAACGCTGATCATCTTTAAAAGTAAAAGTGACTCCGTACCATTTCTCAATCACCGTTAGCGCATCTTTTATTCCTATATCATCAAACTTTAGAATACCTTTTTTCCAGTTAATTAAATCATCACTGTTGACTTCTTTTTTTGAGATACTGTCAGATTTTTTATGAAAGACACCTTGTTCATTTGGGTGTAGTAAAACGGTGGTACTCTTTGCTCCTATCTGTACTTTACCCGTTGCAACGGTAACCGATATATTATCACTAGTAGGGTAAGCGTTTATATTAAAAGAAGTACCTAACACTGTTGTACTTAAATTTCCAGACTTGATTATAAAGGGTTTCTTAGTATTTTTAGCAACATTGAAAAAAGCCTCCCCAACAAGTTTCACCTCTCTAGTATTACCCTCAAATGATTCAGGGAAAGATATGGTACTACCTGAATTTAATTTTACCTCGGTACCATCTGCCAAGATAAAGTCCATCCGTTTTCCCCAATCCGTACTTTTTACAATGTAAGACATGGTTTGGGGATTTTTGTCGTCGCTAGCCAACGTGTAATATACCAATGCACCTATATTTATAACAATTGCTACAGATGCTGCAATTCTAAGCCAAGGTCTTACAGACTTCTTATGTTGTTGATTTTTAATTCGACTCAACATTTTTTGACTCAATTGTTTTTTATGTGCATCGCCTTTAAATACACTTTTCTCGTTTTCAAGAATTAAAGAAGCATCGAACTTTTCTAAGAGTTTTTCCTCTTTGACAGTAATTGTACCTTTTAGGTACTTCGCCATTAGTATTTTTACTTCTTTTTCGGTCATTATAGTTTCATTACAATTTTAAGTACCAAAAATGATGTGGTACGCACATAAAAAATGTGCTATTAATGATTTCTTAACAAAAAATACCCTTAGTATTAACTTTAAAAAAAGAGCGTTCGAGCCAATGCCAATTCTTTACGGAGTTTTCGTAAAGCAACAGATATTTGGTTTTCTACGGAACGTTGAGATATGTCAAGTCTATTGGCTATCTCCTTATTATCTATATTATTAATACGACTTAACCTAAATATGACTTGGCACCTTCTGGGAAGCTTGGAAATAATTGTATTAATCTTACCAGACAATTCAATAGCATCATTGTTTTGATCAATTGCCGAGGCAATTGATACCTTATAAGCTACTTCTAATTGTATTTTATTGAATTTATTGTCTCTTAAATGATTGTAACAGCGATAGCGAACTGCCTTGAATAGATAGGACTTCAGATATTTAATATCATGTTGGTTTCTTCGCTGCCAAAAATCAATCCAGATGTCCTGTACTATATCTTTAGCAAGATTGTTATTCATGAGTATAGAACATGCATATGAATACATTGGCTCCCACAAAATTTCAAACAATGTATTAAAAGCCTTCTGATCTGATTCCTTAACACGAACAACCAGATCTCCAATAACACTATTGTCTATATTTTTCTTATTCATCTACTACAAAAACATATAAATTAATTATAGAAGTTTTACAGTTCTATAAACATATGACAAAATATACTTATAAAAAATTATCAATTTAATAGTTTTGTCTTTATTTTTTTGTAGATATCTTCATTATGTTCAGTAATTTTAAGAATATTTCATTGTTCTCATAAACCCCCTGAAACTCTTGTGACATTGGTCCATATGCAAAAACAGGAACCATGACACCGGTGTGGTCATGGGTAGTAAAGTCTGCCTCAATTTCGTGATTTCCTACATTACCTTGTGGTATGGTCAACCCACCTGTTTCATGATCTGCTGTAATTATGACTAGTGTATTTTTATCAGCATCGGCGAATTTTAATACTTCGGTAATTGCTTTGTCAAAAGATATACTTTCTTGTACAACACCTTTAATATCGTTTGCATGACCATAACTGTCAATTTTAGCCCCTTCTAACAGCAAGAAAAAAGGTTTTTCTTTTTTATCTAAAAAGGATATTGCGTTTTTAGAAGCTATAGCCAATTTGGAAACATTTAATTCCGCTTTCTTCTCTGTAGATTTATGAAACCACGCTCCTACTTTTTTATCTGTGCTAGAACCTACAGTACTGATATCAGATTTCATAACAAAACCTGCATCTTCAATTCTATGGACCGTATGAGTAGGTTGCGAGATAAATAGTTTTAATGCAGCATCATGCAAATCTAAAGCAATCTCTTTTACCATACCTCTATCTGTTTGGTGTGCAAAAAAAGAAGAAGGTGTAGCTCCAGTGATTTCATCAGTGGTAACGATCCCCGTATTAAAACCATTTTCAGTAAGTATTTCTGTTAAATTTGGAATTGCTTCACCGTTTATATCTGTACCAATTGCCCTATTATTGGTTTTTTCTCCCGTAGCGATCGCCGTTCCCGCACCGGCCGAATCGGTTGTGAAGTCGTCGGCAGATTGCGTTTTAATTAACCCTATACTTTTAAGCTGGGTCAAGGATAATGCTCCATTATTTGCCAAAATTGCCGATGACATCTGTGTTAAACCGTTACCATCACCGATCATTAAAATTATGTTTTTTGGAGTACGTTGTGTCTGATCAGATTTAAAAGTTGGGGTATATACTTCTGAAAAAACAGTATTGCTTACCACCCTATCCTTTAACGAAGAAAGATAAGTTACACATTTATTGGGCATATCTGTATTAATATAATCTACACCCATATTTGCAAAAGCTTTCCAAGCTGATTTAGAGTCTGGGGTTGCCCAAAAACGAAAAGGTTTATTAAGTTCGTGCGCCTTCTCTATAACCTCAGCAACATTTTTATAATCCTTGGCAGTCAATCTTCCCTTTCCGTTCCACTGCGAATATTTTTTAAAACTCAGGCTAACCATTGCAATTTTGTCCAACGATTTAGTATCGGTAACTGGTTGCAAACTTTGATAGTCAAAAAATATATAATCAGGATAATTAACATACTCTTCAACCTTAGGTCTATTACCGGAGACCACAATTCTAACATTAGTACTATTGGTTATTAAAGGGTATTTCTTCAAGACCTCAACGATAGCATCAATTGTTGTATAGGCATTTGTCTTTACATCTATCATTAATTGCAAAGATCTATTAGCAATTAAATCTAACTGCAACACTTCTTTCAAGGGATCCAAATACAAACGTTCTAATGTTCTATATTCTTGAATTTCATCTAATTCGTGAGCTACCATTAATTTTCCGTTTTCGTAAAAAACATCTACTTCAATAGAATTCACCTCAGCACCCAGTGCTTTCCATAATGGAATATTTTGCTGGTAATCATTATGAGAATGTACTTTATACTCTTGCGAAAAACCTGAATAGACTCCAATAACCAGCAAACAAGCTATTGTAAATTTTGAAAATCTCATAAATTAATTATTTTAAAAATGGAAAATTAAGTGTAAAAAGCTTCAAGTATTATTTTACTATTAAAGGTTTCTACGGACCACAAATATGCTATCTAAAAATCAATTTAAATTTAAATTAAAGTGAATTAAAGATTAAGTTGTTGTCAATTTACTGATATCTATTTACAAATTTTATCTGATTGAAACACTTTTTTATTTATTTTTGATCATCTACCATAACCACCAATGACCGAAAATATCAAACAAATGTTCAGTAAAATGAACGACGAAACTCGAGAAGAAGCATTACAGCTATTAATGTCTGAGTTTAATTTGGAAAGCACTAAGTTCGCTAAGAAAAATTGGATTATAGGAGGTCGTATACCTGAAAACAACCAAGAAAAAATAGTTCGTATTTTTCAAAACCTTTTGAGGATTCAAGTTTTTAAGATCAACGAAATTAAAGTAACGCTTTAGAATTTCGTCATACCTACAACTACTTTTTGCCAAATACTTGGATTAAAAAAACCGATACATTTTAACAATATATCGGTTATTCAACTAACTCAAACTTACTCTAAACTCGCTACAAAGATGCATTCTTTTATGCAGTTCAAGTTTACCCTAACATCAAGGTAACTTTAAATTCATTGTAATATTTCGAAAATTATTTTTTTGTAAATACGTATCGCACACCACACCCACATTCACCAAGTAACAAACAAGCATAATCGGGTATTGTTTAGATGCTAGGCAATTAAAAATTTCATCATACATACCAAAGTCAAAGAGATTTAGGTAATGACCAAACCTTATATGCATTGACCAATCTTATAATAGAAATTCTCAATTAGAATTAACGAAAATAAAATAGCAACGAAAATAAAGCGCTTAATTTTCTTTATTCTATATAAATTCAAACATCATTATATACTACATAAGTTCATATATTAATCAACATAATTGCATTTGTTATCAACACTACATGTTGATAACATTTTGATGCATTTCATCGAATAAAATAAACTTTTCATCGTTAACGAATAAAGTTTAAATATTTTCGAAAAGCGCTAACAAAACAGCCAGATAATATTTATTGACCTCTACATGAAAATTCACCTTACCAAAGCCTTTTTCGCCTCTGCATCTGCAATTATTTTTTTATTTAGTTTATCTTCTTGCGGGAAGGACTGTGATCTTGTTTCAGACTATGTTGTACGTAATAATACATCAAAAACAATAACACACAACATGCTAAACAACAATACATTACCTGACAATAATTTTAACACAACTACCAAGAACAATATCGACCCCACTGAACACAAATAAGACATCTTTCCTCTAATTTTTCTAGACCTGATTGTTATTTTCAACAATTCATCAATACATTCGCTTATTATTAATTAAGCGTTTGAAACCATAATCAGTTCCTTTCAACATTGAAATAGAACACTCTTCTTTTATTACCATTTTTTATTAAGAATAACTTCTTTTTTTTATTAACATACTCTTCAATAACAATTCTTTCTTCTTAAAACCTAAACCCAAAGAGGACACCCATTTAGTATTGCATTTTCTACTAACTTTGCAGCTCTAATTATATTCTTCTCTTTTTGTACACGATAATTGACATAGAAACTACCGGAAACGGCATAAAAGGTAATCGTATTACTGAAATTTCCGTATTCAAATATAACGGTCATGAAGTCATAGATGAGTTTACATCTTTAGTAAATCCGGAATGTGAAATACCAGCTTTTATTACCGGTCTCACAGGAATAGACAATGATATGGTACGGGATGCTCCACTACTAGAAGAACTGATTCCGCAGATTATAGAGATTACCAAAGACACCATATTTGTAGCGCACAGTGTTAATTTTGACTACAATGTCATCAAAAACGAGTTTAAACTACTAGGCCATGATTTCTCTAGAAAGAAATTATGCACCGTACGTTTATCAAGAAAGTTATTACCTGGCTATAATTCTTACAGTTTAGGAAAATTAACCGCCGCATTAGGTATACCCTTAACCGACAGACACCGTGCCAGAGGCGATGCCCACGCTACCGTTCTATTATTTCATAAATTATTGAGGGCTGAAAATGCCGATACCGTTTTTAAACAGTTCTTGAATTCAAAATCTCAAGAAGCTACCTTACCTCCTGGATTACCAAAAGAGGAATATCTAAAACTCCCTACCACAGCAGGCGTTTATTATTTTAAAGATCAGAAAGGGAAAATTATTTATGTGGGAAAAGCCAAGAACATTAAAAAAAGAGTGCTAGGTCATTTTTATGATAAAAAAACAAAAGAAATCACCCTTTGTGCCGAAACGGCATCTCTAGATTTTGAGGAAACCGGTAATGAGCTTATTGCCTTACTAAAAGAATCCGCAGAAATTAAACACCACTACCCTAAATACAATAGTGCACAAAAACGATCTATTCAGCAATACGGAATTTTCACTTATGAAGACCGCAACGGCATTATACACCTTGCGTTCAATAAAATAAAGGCTACACCTAATCCGGTTGCTATTTGCTATAGTCCTACCGAAGCCCGACAATATTTAGAAACCCTTTGCAGCACTTTTGAGCTTTGCCCCAAGTATTGCCATCTACAAGAAAATGTGGCCGTTTGTTCTCACTATAAAATAAAACAATGTATTGGTATTTGTTCTGACCTAGAAATGGTAGCAGCATACAACCAACGGGTTCAAGAAGCATTACAAAGTATAAAAGACGTTGCCGCTACTATGGTTATAAAAACCAATGGAAGAACTTTAGATGAAAACGGATTTGTGGTTATTAGAGAGAATAATTATGCCGGTTACGGATTTGCTCCTACCGAAGTAGCCATTGAAGATATGGCGGACTTAGAGATGTTCATTACACCACAAAAAAATACGCTGGAAACCCAGCGTATTGTAGAAAGCTATATAAGAAAAAATCCTACAGCTATATTTGCATTATAATTGAAGTGGTTATAAGGTTGTAGGACAAACGAAATCTGTCTTCTCTAAATCTTCATTTTTAAGTGCTCCATATCCGCCTTTTACATCAATTAGATTGTGAATTCCTCTACTTTTCAAAATTGACGATGCTATTACAGAACGATATCCGCCAGCACAATGCACTAAAAATTCTCCCTTATCAGGAAATTCAGACAAATGTTTATTCAGTTCGCTCAAAGGAGTATGAACGGCACCTACCAAATGTTCACTTTGGTATTCTCCATCTTTACGAACATCAAAAATACCAACATTACCTTTATCGATTAGGTCTTTGGCTTCAGATGAAGTAATAGAAGCTATTTGATCTATCTCTTTGCCTGCCGCCTTCCAAGCATCAATTCCGCCTTTTAAATATCCTATGGCGGCATCAAAACCTACCCGAGACAATCTGGTAACGGCTTCCTCCTCTTTACCTTCTGGAATTACCAATAATAATGGTTGTTTGGTATCGGCAATTAAATCGCCCACCCAAGGAGCAAAATCACCATTAAGACCTATAAAAATTGATCTCGGAATATGACCTTTTACAAATTCATCTTGGTGTCTTACATCCAATACCAAAGCTTCGGTATCATTTGCCGCTTTTTCAAATTCATCTGGAGATAATTCAACATTACCACGACTAAGCACATCGTCAATATCCTCATACCCCTCCTTATTCATCTTTACGTTTAAAGGAAAATATTTTGGTGGTGGTAATAAACCATCGGTTACCTCTTTTACAAACTCCTCTTTGGTCATATCTGCCCTAAGAGCATAATTCATATTTTTCTGATTGCCTAAGGTATCCACTGTTTCCTTCATCATATTCTTACCACATGCAGAACCGGCACCATGCGCTGGGTATACGGTAATATCATCAGCCAGAGGCATTATTTTAGTACGTAAACTATCAAACAAAGTACCTGCTAATTGCTCTTGGGTCATATCTGCAGATTTCTGTGCTAGATCCGGTCTACCTACATCACCTAAAAACAAGGTGTCACCAGAGAAAATTGCATGGTCTTTACCATTTTCATCACGCAATAAATAAGTTGTACTTTCCATAGTATGCCCAGGTGTATGAAGCACTTTAAAAGTAATTTTACCCAATTTAAATTCTTGTCCGTCCTGGGCTATAATAGCATCAAAAGTTGGGTTTGCTGTTGGACCGTAGATAATAGGAGCTCCGGTTTCTTTTGATAGGGTTACATGACCACTAACAAAATCTGCATGAAAATGGGTTTCAAATATATACTTGATTTTGGCATTATCGTTTTCAGCTCTTTTCACATACGGACTCACCTCTCTTAACGGATCAATTATTGCCACTTCACCATCACTCTCAATATAATATGCTCCTTGAGCCAAACAACCTGTATATATCTGTTCTATGTTCATACGTCTCTATTTAATACTTATTTTAATCTGCTTATGTACCTTTAAGATACAAGAATTATTTCTTATTGGCTTTATTTCATTTTTGCCATTCTACTATTTTCGTAAGCTACTTTTGCCGCTAGTAATGATACCTCATTAGGGTCATCAAAAAAATCTACGGCTTCTTTCGTTTTTACAAACAAAAATTCTCGCTGCAATTCTTTAATGATTCCCGTATTAAAAATGATATCTCGCGTAGGACCAATAGCTCCTGCAATGTAGAACTGAAGCCCTCTTTCACGGATATCATGTATTAATTTTGTCAGCATATCTGCCGCAGTAGCATCTATATAATTGATAGATTCCGCATTCAAAATAATACCTTTTAACTGAGGTCCTTTTGACCTAATATGCTTTAATAACTGCTTTTTAAAAAAAGCAGAATTACCAAAATACAATTGCGAATCAAATCTAACGATCAATAGATCCTTACGCACCACCACCTCATCTGCAAAACGAATAACATTTTTGTAATAATCAGAGTTCCCTATATTGCCTATCTCTACAAAATGTGGTTTGGATGTTCTATACACCATCAACAATAAAGAACACAAAACACCTATTAGAATACCTAACGTAATACCTACAAACAGCGTTATTACAAACGTAATCAGCATAATAACGAACTCATCTTTTCGATTAAGCCATAGATATTTAAAGTACGCTATATCTATAAGTTTCACCACTGATACCATAATGATGCTTGCTAAAATAGCATTGGGCAAATATTGAAATAAGGGGGTTAAAAACAATAAGGTCAATACAACGAGAATAACACTGAAAATTGCCGATAAATTGGTTTTGGTACCAGCTTCATAACTAATTGCCGATCTAGAAAAACTTGCCGTTACCGGATAGCCTTGAAAAAAAGACCCTACAATATTTGAAGAACCGATAGCTATTAATTCTTGATTGGCATCTATAGTATCTTCACCCGTTTTATCTTCAATAGCCTTACCAATAGAAATAGCTTCTAAATACCCCACCAATGCTAATGCAATGGCAATTGGCGCCAATAACTTCAGGTCTTGAACTTCTAATGTTGGCATTATAAAAGACGGAAATCCGCTAGAAACCTCACCTACCAGTTTAATGCCATAAACATCTAGCTGAAATAAATATACAGCCAATATTCCCAACACTACTATTATCAAAATTCCGGGTATATTTCTGCTCCATTTTTTAAAACCCAATAATAAACCTATACCAACCAAACCAATACTAAAATCTACCCCATTGATTTCGCCTAGTTTAGCAAAGAGGTTAAATACGGTCTCGTAGATTTTATTACTTCCTGCTACAGAAACACCTAACAGATGCTTCAGCTGACTTAGAACAATAATTATCGCTGCCGCTGAGGTAAAACCACTAATGACCGGTTTAGAAAGAAAATTGACCAAAAACCCCATGCGAAACACACCTAGAATAAACTGAATTACACCCACCATTAAGGTGAGTAAAACAACCATTGCAATGTAATTTTCTACACCTGTAATTGTCAACGTTCCTAAACCAACAGCTACCAATAGCGAATCCATTGCAACAGGACCAACAGCTATTATCCTTGAGGTACCTAAAAAGGCATATATAAGTATAGGTAATAATGAGGCGTAAAGTCCGTGAACCGGCGGAAGCCCCGCAATCATTGCATACGCCATGCCTTGTGGCACCAATACTATACCCACGGTAAGACCAGCTAACAAATCTTTTATGAAGTAAGCTTTTTTATAGGTTGAAACCCATATCAAAAAAGGGAATATGTTTTTCACTTGGTAAATTTAATCATTCTAAAGGGCATGGAAAGCAGATTTTAAAATCATTACTTTATGCATTTATCAGTTGGTTGAATTCCAAAGCTTTGTTTACCCAAAAATCTAGATCATCTTCAGTGTCAAATCCGTCAGGACCAACAAACAAAAAACCACGTAAAGGTTTACCCGTAAAGTCCATTGGTTTGCTACCTGGCTTATTTAGCAGTTCTTCATAGTTGAGTTGACCGACGCGTACCATCAATTTATCTTCTTTGCTTTTTTTATTGAACATGATACCAATGCACATTTTACCATTGACCATAAAAATGAGTCCGCCCATCATTTTCTTCTCCTCCAATTCGCCTTTGCCTTTTAAGCGAAGTCTTACCCTATCTACTAAATACTCGCTATATGCCATAGATCAAAAATTAAGTTCTTCTGACTCCAATTCTGTATAAACTACTTCATCTGAAATTGAAGCGATATTGCCCCCATAGGTTTTACCGCGTAGTTTACCCACCGTATGTGCCTGTAATTCTACATTATTATCTGTATTGAACAGCGCAGGCAATTCCTTTTCAAAGTCGACGTTTTGAGATAACCACTGCTCTTCCATATCTTTAGAGAGCATTAATGGCATACGCGGTTCTTGCAATTTAGGATTGTTATGAATTTTAGCCATCATACCATTACCTGTAGTGGTTACAATTGAAAAAGAATTCATGGTACCGCCATGTTCAGGGTGTATCCATTTAGACCATAATGCAGCCAACGCTAAAGGTTGTTTATCTTTTCGATGAATAAAAAATGGATAGGTATTCTTATTAAAATGATGATGCTCGTAAAAACCGTCCACATAAAGAATGCAACGTCTCTCATTGGCGGCAGCTCTAAAAGCGGGTTTCTCAAAAATAGTTTCTACCCGTGCGTTTAAGGTACTGTTCCAAATTTTCTTTTGTTGCTCAACCGTATTCACCCAATAGGGAATCAACCCCCAAGTGGCGACAATAGGATAAAATGGGTCTTCATTGGTATACACCAACACTTCTGGATGCGAAAACCCAGACGCATGGTGAAGCGGTAAATTGGTCAACGGCCCCAATTTTTCAACAATCTCTTCGATCGCTTTTAAATCTTGATTCCGTTTTGCCCTTTTCAACTGCGCCTCTAAGCTGGTTTTTACATCATAACACATACACCCTATTTTGGCTATAAACCTTACTTACAAAGACTTTAACACCACCTTAAATATTGCAGGTTCATCTTTTAAAACCGTAAAACCTTCCGCCAAATTTTCTTGTGCTACGGCATACGGATAAAAAGTGATTGGTTCTATACAGACCATATTTGGCACCTCTGTCCAAAGCATAAAGTGACTAAAACCTTCAGAGGTTATTTGAATTGATTTTTCATCCTTTAACGTAATACTATCTGTTTTTGGTATTTGCAATGCTCTATTACCTACTGCCATTACTTCAGGAATGGTTATATCTTGATTGCCTGTTGATATCACAGCATCTTTGGTGTGTAGCATAAATGCAGGATGATAGCCTAACATAAACGGCATACCTTCTTCACCAGAAATGGAAAATGTAATTTCTAATGAGTTATCTATCAATTCAAAAGTTTTTACAAACTCGAAATCGTAGGGCCAACTTAATTTTTCAGCAGTAGATTTGGCCGGAAACTTGGAATTCAGCACTTCTGTATTTGCAAGGTATTTTTTAGAAAAAACCGCTTTACTTTTACTGCTATCCGCCAACACATAATCCATTTCACGTAAAAGACCATGTTGATCTTGCGTTGCAAATCCTTTTGGGGTGTTCACTTTAAAATCCGCTTCGTTGGTTGGCCCTATCAACGGAAACATTTCCGTATCTACGTTACGCCAGCCAGGGTTCCCCTTTTTATGCATATACTCATGACCAGAAACTTGGTACCCTACTAGCTCGCCTGCTTCTATTTTAACTTGATGGTCTCCTGCTTTTAATGTTTTTATATTACTCATTTATCAATCTATAAATTAATAGTGCCGTTCTTTTCGTCAATGCTTCTATGGTATTTAGATTTACCGTTTCTTCAGGTGTGTGAGCGTTAGATCCCATAGTACCTAAACCATCTAGACAATCTACATATTCCGCCACAAAAGAAGTATCTGCCGCACCTCTTTTACCAGGATCATAAGCTATAACTTCACCTTGACTTAAATCTAAACTTACCTTATTCAGTTTTGTCAGCAATGCCTTGTTGCCTTCTGTAGGTTGCATGGCAGGGTAACTATCCCTAAAAGTAACCACAGCAGATGTATGTGGTAAATTATCTGCAACGATGTTCCTCATATTATCACGAGCGCGTTCTTTTTGTTCTTCAGATATAAATCGTAATCCGCCACGAACCTCAGCTTTTTGCGCTACTACATTGGTCTTGCCAAACACACTTCCCTTACTGGTCATTTCATCAAATTCAACAAAAGTTCCCCCCACTAAAGTACCGGGATTAAAGGTCAATAAATCTTCTCCTTTTACATCTGTATAAAATCCGTTTAAGATTCTGGACATTTCAAAAATGGCACCTGCACCAGTGTCTTCGCTAAATATACCGGAAGAGTGCGCTCTTTTGCCCGCTACCTCTACTTTCCAACCAGAGGAACCTCTACGGGCAACGGTGGCATAATTGAAGCCGGTTGAGTTTTCAAAGCCCAAACCAATATCGCTGCGTTTTGCCGCCTCGATTAAATCATATCTACTTTTTGATAAAGGACTACCAGCACTTTCTTCGTCTCCAGTATAGGCAACAATAATTTGAGCATCATCTAACAATCCGTTTTCTCGTAATGCCTTCAACGCATAAAGTACAATTACATCTCCACCTTTCATATCATTGCCACCGGGCGCGTGAGCAATAGAATCGTTGACCATCTCAAAAGTTTGAAATGGACTATCCTCTTCAAAAACCGTATCTAAATGACCGATCAATAATAACCTCTTACCCTTTGTGCCTTTTATTTCTGCAAATAAATGTCCCGCTCTATTCATTTCTTCGGGCATGGGAATCCATGTGGTTTCAAAACCAATATCTCCAAAAGCAGTAGCAAATTCTTTTCCTACCATTTCAACACCTTTTAGATTTAAAGTACCGCTATTGATATTTACTACTTTTTCTAAAAAAGTTATCGCTTCGGCATTATTATTTTCGATGGATTTTACCATCTTTTTCTCATTTCTTGAAAGTCTCTGTGCATTGACACCGGTCAATAAAAACACAGCCATAAGGGCAAGTAGTAACTTTTGATGCATGTGGTCTGTTTTACATCAAATTTACCAAAAACACTTAATTTATAACCAGAATAAACCACTTACTATGTTAAGCTCAAGAGCAATATAAAATGTGGTGCTAATAATTACTATATTGCACCAAAAGCAATGATTATGGCAACGATACGAAAATCTATAACCTTTACCGACCAGCAAGACAATTGGATAAAGTTAAAAGTTGAAAGTGGCGATTACACCAATGACAGCGAATATATTCGTGATTTAGTTAGAAAAGATCAACAGGAAAATATGAAATTAGCCGAACTAAAAAGTGCCATTGATGAAGGCTTACAAAGCGGAAGAAGTTCATTAAAAATCAGTAATATTATTGAGCAAGTAGATAATGGCAAACTATAATTTATCTACAAAAGCGCAACATGATTTAATTGCCATCTATAAATATGGAATTAAATTTTTCGGGCAATCGCCTGCAACCTCTTACTTGCAAGAATTAGAAAACTTTTTAATTGAATTATCCGACAGACCTACATTGGCAAAAGATGCTTCTACCATAGCCAACGGGTTAAAATTTTATAATTATAAAGCCCATGTCATCTTTTATCATTTCGAAAATGGAAATGAAATCTATGTATTAAGAGTTCTTGGAAAGCGAATGAATTTTATCGAGCACCTATAATTAAACCACTTATTTCACTACTCGAACCGAATAGCTTTTACCGGTGTTATTCTCGTAATTATATATGACGGAATCAACAACATCAATAAACATAGTAACAATACACCCGCATTTAATAGTAGAATGGTCCAAAGATCGATGCTTACGGGTATGTATTCAATATAATATTCCTTAGGGTTCGGGAATTTAAATACCCGAAACTTCTCCTGAATAAAAATAATACCAAGTCCAATAAGATTTCCCCAGAACAACCCAACTGCAATTAGATAAGCTGCGTTGTACAAAAACACTTTTCTAATACTCCAATTGGTACTGCCCAGTGCTTTTAAAATACCGATCATTGGAGTACGTTCTAAAATTAAAACCAGCAAAGCGGTAATCATATTAATACCACCTACGATAATCATAATACCTATGATCAGGGCAATATTAAAATCGAACAAACCTACCCACTCAAAGATCTTGTAGTACTTGTCTTTTATGGTTTTGGTATCTAAACTAGCTACCGTTTCACCATAAATTTCATTCGCTTTTTGATCAATATCATCAAAACTGTTCAAGAAGATTTCAAAATTACCCACTTCGGTATCTTTCCATTTATTCATACGCTGAATGTGGCGTATGTCTGTGAATATATAGAGCCCGTCAATTTCTTCGAACCCACTATCATAAATACCGGTAATGTTAAATTTCCTTTGGTTAGGGATTTTATCCGCGGCAGCATCCCGCAAGAAAAAGGTAAAGAAAGAATCTCCCACTTTTAAGTTGAGACGGTTTGCCATTATTCTAGAAATAAGCACTTCAGAATTTAACTCTCCTGTATAATCAGGTAAAACGCCATCTATTAAAAATTCCTTGAAAGGCTCCCAATTATATTCTTCGCCAACACCCTTGGCAATAATGCCCTCAAAAGTTTCTTCGGTACGTATAATACCTGCCTTGGTGGCCACAGCTTGTATATGCACAATACCATCGACCATATTAAAATCTGGATAAAATTCTTGCTGCGTGCTCACCGGCACTACAGATACTTCAGAATTATTATTATCGTAATTATAGATTTGTACATGACCATTAAAAGCGGTAATCTTTTCACGGATTTTCTCTTTAAGGCCCAAACCCGTAGCAATGGCAATCAACATCATGACCACACCGATCGCAATTGCTGCAATAGCTATTTTTATTATTGGTGCGGATATACTAATTTTATGCTCCTTACCCTTTATAAGCCGTTTGGCGATAAAATATTCTAGATTCAAATGATGTTATTTTTATCCTATTTCAAAAGTACAGTTTTATTATGGTTTTTGGTATTGGCTACCTGCGGAAACAAAACCAAAGCGGAAGCTATTGCTACAACACCGACCAAAAAACCTCAAATAGCGCAAATAACAAAAGAGATTATAGTTGCCGCTAACCAAACGGAAGTTTATCTACCTCTTTTAAAAGGAAAGAAAATAGCCGTTGTCGCCAACCAAACCAGTGTCATTTTTAAAACAGAAGGACATACACATTTGGTAGATTCATTGTTATCATTAGACATAGACATTAAGCAGGTATTTGCACCAGAACATGGCTTTAGAGGTGATTTTGATGCAGGTGAGCATGTAAAAAACAGTACTGATATAAAAACAGGATTAGACCTTATATCGTTACACGGTAAAAACAGAAAACCCAGTCAAGAGCAATTAGAAGGTTTAGATTTGGTGTTGTTCGATATACAAGATGTGGGCGTTCGTTTTTACACCTATATCTCTACCATGCAATTGGTGATGGAAGCCTGTGCCGAAAAAGGAATTCCTGTTATCCTTTTAGACAGACCAAACCCAAACGGACACTATATTGACGGGCCTACTATGGAACCTTCAAACACTTCTTTTCTAGGGATGACCGAAATTCCTCTAGTATACGGAATGACCATTGGTGAATATGCCAATATGATCAATGATGAACTATGGCTAGAAGGTGCCAAAAAGGTAGATTTGACCGTAATTCCTTTAGAAAACTGGACACATGAAATGTTTTATAGCCTACCCATTCGTCCTTCACCAAATTTACCAAATGACACTTCAATTACGCTATACCCTAGCTTAGGAATGTTTGAAGGCACGAACATCAACGCCGGTCGTGGTACTGAATTTCAGTTTCAACGCTATGGGGCTTCATTTTTAGATTCAAACGTGTATGACTTCACCTATACACCTGAACCCAATTTTGGTTCTAAACACCCAAAGGAAGAAGGGAAATTGTGCTATGGAAAAGACTTAACTAAAATGGAAAGAATGAATGAGGTTACTATGGACTATATTATAGATGCCTATACCAATTCAGTAGATAAAAGTAAATTCTTTTTAACTAGCGGGTTTACCAAGCATGCAGGCAATAATCGACTTCAAAAGCAAATTGAAGCCGGCGCCACCAATGCCGAAATAAAAGCGACTTGGCAAGAAGACATTGAAAAATTCAAAAAAATTAGAGCAAAGTACCTACTTTACTAAAGGTTGATCATTTACAATATCCGTAAGATCACTTCCATTGGTTGTTGGTTTTCTATAGCCCACGAAAGGATATTTTAAAAGAGAACTTATTTGACCATTCGCCACCTCATCAGGGAAAGTGTCTACACCGTAAACTATTTTATCTCTATCTAAATGCATATACGTGCCAAATATACGATCCCACCAAGAGAAGATATTTCCGTAATTACTATCTGTATATGGTAATACATAATGGTGATGCACTTTATGCATATCCGGAGAAATTAGCACATAGCTAATAGCCTTATCTACTTCTTTAGGTAATTTAATATTGGCATGATTAAATTGCGATAATACTACCGATACGCTTTGGTACAACATAATTATACCCACAGGCGCACCTACCACAATAACACCTACCAAGGTAAATATATAGCGGATGATGCTTTCTAACGGATGATGCCTATTTGCAGTAGTAGTATCTACGTTATGATCGGTATGGTGTACCAAATGCACCATCCACAATGGCTTTACACGGTGCTCTACCAAATGCGCCAAATAAGCTCCTATTAGATCTAATAGCGCTACTCCCAAAAACACATAAGCCCATAATGGCATTTCCGGCAACCAATTAATGATACCAAAATCATTGGCCACCGCCCAATCAGATGTTTTTAATAACAAAAATGCTAATGGAAAATTAATAACAATGGTAGTAAGGGTAAAAAAGAAATTAGGAACCGAGTGTTTCCATTTATTATAGCTACCGTTAAACAGAGGAACGATACCTTCCAATATCCAAAAAAATGTAATTCCACCAACTAAAATCACCGATCTGTGCGTTGCAGGGATCGATTCAAAATATGTTATGATCTGTTCCATCAATAATTTGAATTAAGCAAGTTTAAACTGTGAAAAAAAAAAAAAAAAACGCCTTACACATCACATTATAATATATTTATAGAAAAAAAAGATAATTTTATTAATTTAACAATTAATTAACTAATGTAGTAAATTTTTATCATTCTAAAACCTACATAAACTGCTTTTAAAAAAATAAACCTGGAATTTATTGCTTACTATGTATAAATTTAAGGATAGGTAATCTCTGGTTTTTAGTCATAAGGATACCGGGTTTACTTCTATAGAATTTAGATTTTTATAAACTCTTGAACGAAAATTATACTTATTTTACTATCCAAACAGTTTCAAACCTCTCAAAAACAACAAGCATCTCTTCCGAAGGCTCTTCACCATTCTCCGTCATTACTCTTTTAAAGAAGTTCCAATGTGCTTTTCGCCATTTTTGAAGAGGGTCATCATCCACTCCCATATCTAATATCGCCAAAGATTCTGTCATTTGATTGAAAGGAATAGTATCTACATTTGTGATTTTGATTATTGCCTTTGCTTTACCTTCAAAATCCGTAATTATATGATTGGTGCCTACATGGGGCAAATCTGCTTCTGCTTCAATATACCACTTATACAAACCAGAAGTGGTTCCTTTCTTTTTGCCCCTAACAGTCAATTCTGCCAACCTATCCGCATCTGCTTTATTATCATGAAAAAACCAAGATTCTGGCAAGTCCTTATTTTTAATGTCAGGATTAGATTTTATATACCCATCCCAAATTTCATAGACCGATGTGTCAATGTCATTTTCTGTCACTACTTCTTTCTTAGGTTCGTTCTGGCAGCTAATGAATATTAAAATAAGTAAAATGGATAGGTATCTCATGATAAATTGTGATTAAAAATCGTTTTTGACCTATATAAAAATACATTGATTAATATGAAAACTTAATTACTTATACATCCAACTTCTATTTCCATTTTTCAATTCTTCATTTCAGTCTCCCTTTTGCAGTATGTTCTTGGGGTTTTACCGCAAGTGAGCCTAACTTTATCTTTTCTGTAAAGAATGCTACTAATATCACCAGAACAAGAATTAATAAACTTCATTATGTTTATTCGGTTTTTTTTAAAAAAATAAAAAACAAATTTAATACGAATAATATCACAACAAAAGCAAATAAAATAGTATCCAAAAATGAATTCATTCCTGAAAACAAAGTCAGATGGAAAGCAATATTGACAATATAAACTTTCACCTCATCACTCCCGCCTATTCCAATTCAAAAACAACATTTCTCTCTGTATTCGTTTTATACATTTTCTTGGGAAGAATTTCTTTGCTCGCAGTTGAGTTGTAGTTTTTACTATTGGGATTTAAAATATAATCGAGTTGATGTTCAATCATCTTTTCAAAAGGGACTAGGAAGTCCGTCGTATTACAATTTTCTAATCCACCATTATTCAACAAGTTCAATACTGTATAAACAGATTCAATAGTACTAAGGCATAGCGCTACTGGTTGCTGCTTGATTATAAATTTTGATGCTATACTATTATCAAAACTTATTCTACTTAATTTTTGCAAGTTCGCACTTAGCTTAAGCATCTTACGGGCGCAAGGCCATGTACCATCAAGAATGAAAATGTTAGCCTGCTTTCCCAGAAAAGCTTCCATTTCATACCCTTTTCTCTGAGATAGATTAAAACTAGTTTTACCAGGATAGAGTAAGAAAGAATTACTTTTCTCATCGTTCAATATTTCATTGACGCGCTCATTATTACTAAAATCGACACCCACTATTATCTCTGAATTTTCAAGCTGAAGATTCGTCATATATCCAGTCCCATTCCTTTCTTTCTTGTATTCTTTTGGGTGCATCAAAATGTTGAAACGCATATTGGTCATAACGGTACTAATGTGTTTACAAATACAGGTACTTGAAGGCCGCATGCATTTGTAACATTGTACTCTTGGATTATTTATTTCGACTTGCACTATGAATTACTTTTATTTTCCTATCTACTTTATCAACTTCTTCATTTCCTCCACAATATTAAAAGCAGCTGGGCAAATAGCTACATTTTTTAAGGTAAGGTTACTAATTTGTTGAAATTTCTTTCGGTCTGTATGCGGAAACTCGCGACACGCTTTTGGGCGTACGTCATAGATAGAACAGTAATTATCGGTTCCTAAAAAAGTACATGGCGTCTGCTGCAACACATAATCGTTCTCCTCATCAATACGTAAATAATTTTCAATGAATTTCTGTGGTTTCATTCGAAACGACTTTGAAATACGCTCCACATCTGCATTGGTAAAAAGCGGCCCTGTAGTTTTGCAGCAATTGGCACAGGTTAAACAATCAGTACGTTCAAATTCCGCTTCATGGAGTTCTTGCATAATATAGTCCAGATTCTTTGGCGGCTTCTTACGTAGCTTGACAAAGAACTTTTTATTCTCGTTATGTTTTTCCTTTGCCTTTTGTGGCAATTCTCGTAAAACCTCTTCCATGTGTAAAATTAATTCTTCAAAACTAGCGAAGTAGCACCAAAAAGCGAGACTTTTGCAACTAGAAATACAAGAATTTTGAACAAGGACATTTTAGGTACGGCACTTATAGATTATCAAAACGGAAATTACACCGAAGATATCACTACGCATTCATCACTTCAAGAAGATGATGTTTTACCGTTACCCTATATGTTCAGGAGTTTTAAAGAAATGCCCAAACTAGAGCAAAAAGCGTTACAATTGTGTAAAGACAACGTACTAGATGTTGGTTGTGGTGCTGGTAGCCATGGGCTGTACTTACAAGAAAAAGGTCTTATGGTCACTGCTTTAGATGCATCAAAAGGTGCTATTGAAGTCAGTTCGTTACGCGGACTCAAAAACACCGTACACTCTGAGCTCCTTGATTACGAAGGGGAACAATTTGATACTATTCTAATTTTAATGAACGGTGTAGGATTGGCAGGCACGCTAGACGGATTAGAACCATTCTTTACCAAATTAAAATCGCTCTTAAAAGACAGCGGCCAAATACTTCTTGATTCTAGCGATATTATTTACATGTTCGAAGATGACGAAGATGGTGGTTATTGGATTCCAGATAACGTAAATTATTATGGAGAGGTTAGCTTTAGCATGGTATATAAAAAAGAAAAAAGCAAAACTTTTCCATGGTTGTACGTAGATTACAATACCTTGCAAAGGGCAGCAAACTACAGTAATTTAACATGTGAGCTTGTAATGGAAGGCGAACATTACGACTATTTAGCAAGATTGACCCATATGAAGTAATAGGTCCACTTTTTTTGCGTTATCCATCTAGACAAAATATATAATATGCATAATTTTAAAAGTTTATTGTTATTAGGAATGATGGCATTTGCCATTTCTTGCTCCAAAAGTTCTTCTGATTCTGACAATGAAAACTCAGAAACAAAGATTGACAAAAGTGCCAATTTACTGGCTACCGGAGACTCAGCCAAAGACCTCCTTTCTAATGAGACTTATGATAAGCTTTTGATAGAAATTGCCTATGTAAACGGCTTTAAACCTACGGAATCTGCTATGGTTCAATTTACAGACTACCTTAAAGAACTTACGTTTAAGGAAGAGATTGAATTGGTGTATAACGAATTATCCAGCCCTTCTGAAGATGAATTGACTCTGGAGGAAATTGCCGACCTAGAAACCAAAAACAGAACTGTTTTTAATTCTGGTAGTACCTTGGCGATTTACATATATTTTTCAGATGCACCAGCGGAAGGCGACGATCTTGATGGCGGCTTGGTTACTTTAGGTGCAGTTTACCGAAACACATCAATGGTTATTCATGAAGTAACGATTAGGGAACTAGCAGACCTAAGTTCATCTGTTGCTGTAGAAGATGTAGAAACAACAACTTTAAATCATGAATTTGGCCACCTATTTGGTCTTGTAGATTTAGGCACTGAAATGGTCAACGACCACCAGTCTGAATCTGAAAACGAAGACGGAAAATTAGTTCCTGATAATCATTGCAACCAAGCTGGCTGCTTAATGCGTGCAGAATTACAGTTTGGCGGTTCTTCAGGAAAATCTATTCGTTCAAATTCCCTTGCCCAATATGAAGCCGGTATAACCTCTGGTTGCACACTTTCTGGTGCAACAGTTTTAAAACTACTACAGAAAAATACGGCAAAAGGCGGAACAACAGTACGTCTTGATGCAGAATGTTTATTGGATATCCGCGCAAACGGCGGAAGAAACTAATATTTAAATATCTTAAGGAATATTCAAATACTTATGCGTTTGTAATGATACTTTCCATTTAGGGTTGTTCATTACATAATCTACGATCATAGGCACTACCTTATCGCTAACACTCCATTCTGGTTGTAAATATAAAATACAATCAGCATTAGTTTTTGCAGCTTGTTCCTCTGCAAAAATTAAATCGTGTTTGTTATAAACAATAACTTTAAGCTCATGTGCTTCATCGTAGATACGGCCTTCAGGTAATTTGTTCTTTTTAGGGGAAAGACAGATCCAATCCCAATCTCCAGAAAGCGTATAGGCTCCTGAAGTTTCTATATGGGTTTTTAAGCCTTTATCCTTTAAGGCTTTTGTAATGGGGTTCATATCCCACATTAAAGGCTCACCACCGGTAATAACAATAGTATCAGAATACTTGGCTGCATTATCTACAATTTGTTCAATTGCAGTAGGCGGATGCGTTTCTGCATTCCAACTCTCTTTAACATCGCACCAATGGCAACCAACGTCACACCCACCAACACGAATAAAGTAAGCTGCAGTTCCTTTATGAAAGCCTTCACCCTGTATGGTGTAGAACTCTTCCATTAAGGGTAAATACGTCCCTTTATTTACTTTCTCCAATACCTCCTCATTTTTCATTTGGCAAAGATACGTTTTAGTTCACAAATTCTATAAGAAGTACATAGCGGTAAATTCTGTATTCAAGCCAACACTGTTCGCACATTAAATGTTAAAAAATAGTGATATTTAAAGCTGGCCTAGTCTTTTGGTTTGCTTAAAAATCCCCTATTTTTATCGAAAATACATTAAATGTCCGCTACAGAAGATTTTTTTGACCATATAGAAAAAGGATATTCCACGAAAGGAGACTATATAAATATGGGGGCAGCAATGCTTAATGGCGAAGCCGTAAAAGATGCTTTTGTAAAAATTCCTCTAAAAACATTAAACAGACACGGACTCATTGCGGGTGCTACAGGTACGGGTAAAACAAAGACACTACAGGTATTGGCAGAAAATCTATCTGACAAAGGTATTCCTGTTCTGTTGATGGATTTAAAGGGTGATTTAAGCGGTCTGGCACAACCTAGCCCCGGTCACGTAAAAATTGATGAACGTCATGCAAAAATTGGTTTCCCTTTTAAGGCAAGTAGCTTTCCTGTAGAAATACTTTCATTATCTGAACAAGATGGTGTAAAGTTGAGAGCTACGGTCTCTGAATTTGGTCCTGTTTTATTGTCACGTATTCTTGATCTTTCAAACACACAATCTGGTATTGTATCTGTAATATTCAAATACTGCGATGACCAAAAAATGCCTTTGCTAGATTTAAAAGATTTCAAAAAAGTACTACAATACGCTACCGGAACAGGCAAAGCGGAATTCACTAAAGAATATGGTAGAATCTCTACAAGCTCTACCGGTGCGATTCTTAGAAAAATTATAGAACTGGAACAACAGGGTGCGGAGTTGTTCTTTGGAGAAAAGTCTTTTGATGTTAACGATCTCACCCGTATCGATGAAAAAGGTAGAGGTTATATTAATATTTTACGATTGACAGATATTCAAGACAGACCTAAATTATTTTCTACATTTATGTTAAGCTTGTTAGCAGAAATATATGACACCTTCCCAGAACAGGGTGATAGTGACCAGCCAGAATTGATATTATTTATAGATGAAGCACACCTTATTTTTAAAGAAGCTTCAAGAGCATTATTAGATCAAATAGAAAGTATTGTTAAACTGATTCGTTCAAAAGGTATAGGTTTGTATTTTGTAACCCAAAATCCAACAGATGTACCAAATGACGTTTTATCACAATTAGGCTTAAAAGTACAACATGCGCTAAGGGCTTTTACCGCCAGAGATAGAAAAGCAATTAAATTAACTGCCGAAAACTATCCTGAATCTAAATACTATGACACTAAAGAAGTACTTACATCTTTAGGTATTGGTGAGGCTTTAATATCTGCCTTAGATGAAAAAGGAAGACCCACACCCTTAGCCGCTACATTGTTACGTGCACCAATGAGCCGCATGGATGTACTGACCCAAAAAGAACTGGCCGAAGTCATTAACAATTCTTCATTGGTAAAGAAATATGGTGAAATCATAGATAGGGAAAGTGCCTATGAAATTTTAACCGAGAAAATAGAGACGGCAGAGAAATTAGCTGAAAAAGAAAAAAGTAAACCGGCTGCAAGAAAAACATCTAGCAGAGCAAGTACTAGACAAAACCCGGTAATTAAAGTGTTAACGAGTGCTACTTTTATACGGGGAGTACTTGGAGTATTAAAAAAAGTGATGAGATAGGATTATGAAATTAAAATACACCCTTTTACTGATTTTATGTTGCGGATTACTAATTAATTGTGCTGGCGAGACAAACGAAGGTTTTGAAATATCCGGTGATCAAATTGGCAAATTATCCAAAGAAAGTTTAGCCCGAGATATAGAATTAATTTTTGCAAAAGATTCCGTAGTTCAAGATACCGTTAAACTTAAAATTGGAAATGGAGCCAGTAAAATCAGAATTTTTGAAAAAGGAGCCGGCAATTTACTTTTAACGCTAACTCCTAATAACGATAGCATTGCCACCATACAGAACATATTGATCAACGATGATAGATTTGTGACCGACAAGGGTATTTCTACAATGAGTACTTTTAAAGATATTCGCGAAAACTACCCTATTAAAAAGATCATTACCTCATTGAACAATGTGGTGGTACTATTAAAAGACAGCGACATATATTTTACTATAGATAAAAAGGAGCTACCTGAAAGTCTTAGGTATAATGCCAATAATAAAATTGAAGAAGTTCAGATACCAGATGCGGCAAAAGTGAAATATATGATGATCGGTTGGGATTAATATTTTTAAACACTTTAAAATACATTTCCTAAAGACAACATCTTTATACACTATAAATTTTAGCAGGTGCCGGTATTCCTTCAAAAACTCATCCCTAAATTAATTGGACGCTATCTCAACTTTCTTGTGTGGTTTTCACCAGGGAAAGCTGCCAAAAAAGCTTTTTTAGTCTTTACAAAGGTTAGAAAAGGTCGTGTGCTATCTAATCAAAAGACCTTTTTAGATAATGCCAAATTAGAGGTTTTATCTATGGATGAAAATGATATTCAAGTATACCACTGGCCTGGAAATAAAGAAACCATATTACTTGTTCACGGTTGGGAGAGTAATACTTGGCGTTGGCATAAACTCATAGAAAAATTACAAGAGGCAGATTACAATATTATTGCCTTTGATGCCCCTGCTCACGGTTATTCTACCGGCGAAATGCTACATGTGCCACTATATGCAAAAACTGTAGATCAAATATTGACTAAATACAGACCCACAACTGTTATAGGACATTCAATGGGTGGTATGACCGTTTTGTATAACGAATCTATTCACCCTAACAAAACTATAGATAGAATAGTGACTATAGGTTCACCTTCAGAGTTTCATGAAATACTTACCCATTATAAGAACTTGCTAGGCTTCAATGACAAAGTTTTAACAGCGCTACAAAACTTAGTGTACAACAAATTTCAATTCACGGTAGAAGAATTTTCGAGTTCCAAATTTGTTCAGACCAACCTGAAAAAAGGATTGCTCTTTCATGACAAATATGATCAGATTGCTCCGTATCATGCCTCGGTTGATGTACATAAACATTGGAAAGGAAGCGAATTTGTAAGTACGGAAGGGCTAGGACACTCCATGCACCAAGATGACGTAAATGACAAGATCATTTCTTTTTTAGAAGGATAATTTCTAATTGCATACAGCACGTCCAAAGGTCACTTTTTATTTAATTTTAAAATAAAAATGGCAAAGTCAAATAATATACCACAAATAGAGAATGAAGAACAATACGAAGCCTTAGTAGACAAAGGTTACAGTAAGGAAAAAGCTGCACGTATTGCAAATACTAAAGATGCGGGAAAGAAAGGCGGTAAAGCTTCTACCTATGAAGAAAGAACCAAAAAAGAACTTTATGACCAAGCTAAGGAAATTGGCATAGACGGCCGTTCTAAAATGAACAAAAAAGAGTTAATTTCAGCATTAAGAAATAACTGATTATGCAAAACATAACACCTTTCCACATTGCCATTCCTGTTCATAATTTAGCGGAATGCAGAACTTTTTACAGAGATATTTTAAACTGTGAAGAAGGTCGTAGTAGTGACCACTGGGTAGATTTCAATTTATTCGGACATCAATTGGTGATACATTACAAACCTAAATCGGAGACCGAAAGTGTGCACCATAATCCCGTTGATGGTCATGATGTTCCCGTACCGCATTACGGAGTAGTTTTAACTTGGGATGTTTTTCAAAGTTTTTCAGAGGAGCTGAAATCGAAAGGTGTCAAATTCGCTATTGAACCCTATGTACGTTTTGAAGGTAAAGTGGGCGAACAAGCTACCATGTTTTTCTATGATCCCGCCGGGAATGCTCTAGAGTTTAAAGCTTTTAAAGATATGGGTCAGTTGTTTGCGAAGTAACTATGCTCAACACTGTATATGTAAAAACCATCAACAAAAATGTATACTGATGGTTTTTAATTAAATTAATTTCTATTAAAAATACAATTACTGCGACCAAGAAGTTGGCACTCTATCCCAACGGTGCTTTTTCAATTCTTCATACAGTTCATTAGATAATAATTTACCATCACTGGTGGCAGTATTTGCCAATACATTACGTTGCTTACGCATACCAGGTATTGTTGTTGCTACATTATCATTCATTAGAATAAAACGAAGTGCCATTTCTGCCATGGTCATTCCTTCAGGAATTAACGGTCTTAAAGCATCGGCATGTTCTACCGAAGAAATTAAATTTTCTGGCACAAAATAAGTACCACGCCAATCGCCTTCGGGGAAGGTAGTTTCTTTCGTCATAGTTCCTGTCAATGTACCTTCATCAAAAGGCACACGAGCTATGGTTGCAATATCCAGCTCATTACAAAGCGGAAACAAGTTATCTACTGGCGCTTGGTCAAATATGTTGTAAATGACCTGTACAGCATCTAGCAATCCTGTTTTTAGGGCTTTGATTCCATTTTCAGGCTCCCAACGGTTCATGCTAATGCCCATTGCAGCTACTTTACCTGAAGTCTTTAAATCTTCAATAGCGCGTTGCCATTCTTCTCTGCCGCTCCAAACATCATCCCATGTATGAAATTGCATGAGGTCAATTTGCTCCAACCCTAAATTCTTTAGTGTCTTATGGGTGTATTCCATAATATGTTCTGTAGGATAAGAGTCCTCAAAAGCATACTCTGGCTTTGCCGGCCATTGAAAGTTTTTTGGCGGAATTTTACTAGCCGTATACAACTTTTTAGAAGGATGTCTTTTCACCAACTCTCCAAGCAACTCTTCACTATGACCTTCTCCATAACCCCAAGCGGTATCAAAAAAATTGACTCCGTTTTCAACTGCCAAGTCTAATGATTTTGCAGATTGGGCATCGTCACTAGCCGTCCAACCAGCCATTCCCCACATTCCGTATCCTACTTCACTTACTTGCCAATCTGTTCTTCCAAATCTTCTGTATTTCATTAAATTTTATCCTATAATTATTATATATATTTTAATAGCGACAAGCAGCATTGTATACTTAGACCCTTCTCGACACTAATTTTTACACCTCAAAATTCGCTCGAAGTGACACTCATCTTTTGACTAAACAATTAGTATTACTTATACCTCCAACTCGTTAAATCTGCCCCTTTAGGTGCACTTTTTTCTATACGTTCCATAATCTTAGGCACGTACATACTATTGTATCTTAAACGTGTAATGGCGTTGGGTTGATCTGGATCTCCGTTCCAACAATGTTCGTCTCTATCTCCATATTTCACTTCTCCCTCATAATAAGGATCTGTCGTACTTTCCAAGAAATCTTCCATCAGGTAGACAGCATTATTTAAATAGTAATTATCCATATCACCGCAATAAATATGAATTTTACCTTTTAGATTATCACCCAACTTATCCCAATCGCGTTCAAGAATATGTCTTAAATCAAAATTCTCTTTCCAATACTCTGCCACCTCATGATCAATATCTCCTGTCTTTTTATCCCAAATTCTTACGGGATAACCATCATCGCCTTGTGGCGAATAAGTCGCTTCCCAAATATCCCATTGTTGCCCTGACCTAGATTTATCTCCCAACACCAATTCTAAATGATTTCCTTGTTTTAAGGTAGATTGTATTTGACCTAGGTAATTTCGATGCGATGGCACTTCTAATGTTTTATGCGCACTCTTATAGAAGTAAGCATTTTCATCTTCGTAGATATTCGTTAAGGTATATACTCTAAAATCTATAGGGTCTGGGCATGCCGCAAAGCAACCATTGTATTCATCTGGGTATTTCACTTGTACTGCCAGAGCTTCCCAACCACCGGTTGATCCGCCGTAAAGAAAACGAGACCACCCCTCTCCCATTCCTCTGAACTGTTTTTCTATTTTAGGTATCAGTTCATAGGTAATAGCATCACCATACGGACCTTGACTAGCGGAATTCACTGCATAAGAATCATCATAATAGGGTGTTGGATGCTGAATTTCAATTATAATGAAACGAGGAAAATCCGGTTCGTTCCATCGTTTATAAAAGTCATAAGCTTCTTGTTGTTCCATAACATTATAACCTTCTAAACTAAAACGTTCAGAATACTCCGGTTTCATATTAGGATCTGGCGGTGTAGTTCTAAATCCGCCAAAATTAGAAGGAAAATGTCCGTGAAAAACCATCAGCGGATACTTAGCTTCCGGATGTTCTTCAAATCCTTTTGGTAATAACACATGAGCGCCCAAGTAAATATCTCTTCCCCAGAACTCAGAGAGCTTTTCAGACTTTACCTTTACATGTTTTATCCATTCCGTATCTTTTGGTTCCTCAATTGGCGGAATTACTTGATCTAAATTAACCGACACATTTTCAAATCCGTTACTGGCTACTCTAATTTTAAATGGTTTGCTATATAAATTACCCGGTGATTTTTGCCATTGCTGTCCCTCGCCATTATCCATAGGTAGCTTTACCGTATGCCCGGTAGACAAATTAAAAGTTTCATACACATTTAAAAGCGCCTGAACATTATATTCTCCCGGTGGTACATTTTTTAAGCTTTCATATGGATAGCCAAAAACGGAATCAACAAAAGTGATTATAGAATCTTTAGCCCAATTCTCCACATTCATACCAAATATTAGTTGGGTATTGAGTCCGTCATTAATCTGAAACCTTGGTTCATCACTATCATCAGTAGAAAGCATAAGCAGCAAACGACCATCTTTAGCTAAAGAATCTACCTCAGCGGAATAGCTTACACCAATTGTAAACTTATGCTCTAGCTTGGGCTGTTCACAACCTACTACAAAAACTACACACACCAGAACACATAGAATTTTTCTCATAAGAATAAATCTTTCACAAAAGGTACAGTATTCTATAATCACATCAAATACCAAGACTATAATTTCAACGTTTTATATACACGTCCATCTAGAACAGACTGTAAAACCAATGTTATGAAAAAATTATTATACGCTTTTTTAATAGGGAGTTTTATAACGGCAATAACAAGTTGCGATTATGACGACAGCAATGACATAGACATCTTAACACCTAATGACACTACCGAAACCGGAGTAGCAATTAAAAAACTACCAGCATAAAAAAAGCCCCGCAATACTATTGCAAGGCTTTTCATAAATTTTATAATATACTAGTTTCTACTTCTATGTCTCTCACGAGCCAACAATGTATTTTTCAATAACATTGCAATGGTCATAGGACCTACCCCACCAGGAACGGGGGTAATGTATGATGCTTTTTTGCTTACATTTTCAAAATCAACATCACCGGTAATATAATATCCTTTTTCTCTAGTCTCGTCTGGTACTCTAGTAATACCCACATCTATAACAACGGCATCATCTTTTACCATTTCCGCTTTTAAGAATTTTGGCACTCCCAATGCAGAAATCACAATATCTGCTTGTGATATAATCTGTGTAATGTTTTTAGTTTGACTATGGGTCAAAGTTACGGTAGAGTTACCTGGCCAACCTCTTCTTCCCATTAAAATACTCATGGGCCTACCCACAATATGACTACGACCAATAACTACGGTATGTTTACCTTTTGTGTCTACCTTATAACGCTCCAATAATTCAAGAATACCAAACGGTGTAGCAGGAATAAAGGTACTCATATCCAAAGCCATTTTACCGAAGTTGGTAGGGTGAAATCCGTCCACATCCTTATCTGGGTCTACGGCCATAATCACCTTTTGGGTATCTATTTGCTCAGGTAACGGCAATTGAACAATGAAACCGTCAATATCATCATCAACGTTCAACTCTTTGATCTTCTTCAATAATTCTTGTTCAGAAGTGGTACTAGGCATTTGAATTAGACTAGATTCAAAACCTACACGTTCACAAGAACGCACCTTACTACCTACATAGGTTAAACTAGCACCATCACTACCAACAATAATTGCTGCCAAGTGTGGTACTTTTTCTCCTCGTTCTTTCATCTTGGCAACCTCTGCCTTGATTTCTTCTTTTATTTCGTTGGACACTTTTTTACCATCCAATAATTCCATACCGCTTCTTTTTAAGTTGTGTTGTTGGCTTGTTATTTCATTCCTTTCATGGCGCCCATCATCTGCATCATCTTCTTACCGCCACCGCCTTGCATCATTTTCATCATTTTGCTCATTTGATCAAACTGCTTTAAAAGCTGATTGATTTCTTGAACTTCCCTACCAGAACCTTTTGCAATACGTTTTTTTCTACTTGCATTTAATTTAGAAGGCGTAGAACGTTCTTCTGGGGTCATTGAATAGATAATCGCTTCAATATGCTTAAAGGCATCATCATCAATATCCAAACCTTTTAAAGCTTTTCCTGCGCCAGGAATCATCCCCATAAGGTCTTTCATATTACCCATCTTCTTGATCTGCTGAATTTGACTCAGGAAATCATCGAATCCGAATTTATTCTTGGCTATCTTCTTTTGTATCTTTCTTGCTTCCTCTTCATCAAACTGCTCTTGAGCTCTTTCAACAAGTGAGATTACATCACCCATACCCAAAATACGGTCTGCCATACGTGACGGATAGAAAACATCGATAGCTTCCATCTTCTCACCGGTACCAATAAATTTAATGGGTTTATCTACCACAGATTTAATAGAAATAGCGGCACCACCACGGGTATCACCATCTAATTTGGTTAAGATTACCCCATCAAAATTCAAGATATCGTTAAAGGCTTTTGCCGTATTCACAGCATCTTGACCTGTCATAGAATCCACTACGAACAAGGTTTCTTGTGGTTGAATAGCTTTATGGATATCAGAAATTTCATCCATCATAGCCTCGTCAACAGCTAAACGACCAGCGGTATCAATGATGACCACATTATGTCCGTTTGCCTTTGCATGTGCTATACCAGCTTTAGAAATAGCTACTGGATCGGTGTTTCCCCTATCTGAAAAAACTTCAACCCCTATTTGATCACCAACTACGTGTAATTGATCTATTGCCGCCGGGCGATATACATCACAGGCAACCAGTAACGGTTTCTTAGTTTTTTTTGTTTTTAGAAAATTAGCAAGCTTACCAGAAAAGGTAGTTTTACCAGACCCCTGTAAACCGGACATTAATATCACCGATGGATTACCGGATAGATTAATACCTTCAGATTCACCACCCATTAATTGGGTAAGCTCATCTTTTACAATCTTGACCATTAACTGACCAGGTTGTAACGTTGTTAATACATCTTGCCCCAGCGCCTTTTCTTTTACCCTATTGGTAAATTCTTTGGCTATCTTAAAGTTAACATCCGCATCCAACAAGGCTCGGCGTACTTCTTTGGTAGTCTCTGCAACATTAATTTCTGTAATCTGACCATGTCCTTTTAGTACATGTAAAGCCTTATCTAGCTTATCGCTTAAATTATCGAACATTCTTTTCTTTTTTAAGGGGTTACAAATTTAATAATATCAATGTAAAATTCGTAGCAAGTGCTAGAAAATAAACAAAACAAAAGAGCATCCACTAAAAATGGATGCTCTAATGATGCTTGTGGGGCAAAAAAGGAATTATATTTTCATAAACTCCTGAACTAAAACCTCCATCAATACCGCCAACGAGGCCCAACTCTTTACTGTCAACGGTATATTTCTGGATGTTTTACTTTTACGCTCTTTCTAAAACCAAATGATCATATAAACCCGTGTCGTTTTCGTGTTTAAGCGCTATTCTTGTTTCATCTATCTCTAAAATCTGATAATCATTTGCAAATGGGTAATAGTTACTACCTAACTCCAAAGAAATAAGCATTTCTAATTTTCCACTAAATACATTTCTATATACCAACCAAGCGCCATTACTTAACACCGCTCCATTAGGATTTCTTATTTCTAAAGTACCGTCATTTGCCAAATAAAAAGTATCGTTCACATACAGGTCTGTAGACTCATCATCGTTCTCCGAGAACAAAGCAACATTCCATACCGTATTATTAAAAATGTTTTTAAGGAATGTGATATCCTCCTCTTCATCGTCATCATCATTACATTGTTTAACGATTACTAATTCATAGAAGGATTCTTCTACATTGAGCCTTACAATGTTATCCTTTAAATCGCTCAACAACCACTCAAAACTTACGGCATCTTCATCACCTATGGTAATGACTACCACAAAACGACCTTGTGTATTGGATGTAATTTCCCATGTGCCTTCAGAAACCGAAGCACTGTTGGTAAGTGTTATTACGCCACCCTCCTGAAACTGGAACTCATCACCTAACAATCTATTGATTTGCTCTCCGCTATTCTTCACCCTTTTAATGACCCAAGAACAATCTCTTAAAATATCACCTATACTTTCTATGGTTAACTCCGGTAAATCTTCATCACATAATTGCTTCATTACTATACGGTTACCATTGCCATTGTATAATTTAATTTTATCATCTCCTAGGTCATTTACGTTCCACTCTAGGTTAAACTCGGTAGATGCATCAAATTCCATGGTAAGTTGCGCACCATCATCACCAACGGTAGTACTCCACGTACCTTCAACCGTTGTAGCTCCTGCAAAACCAGTTACTACGGTACCATCTTCTTTAAAGTTTAGAATATAGTTTACGAATTGAGGAGTCTGGTCTTTATTTTCTCTTTTAAGTTCTGTAACAAACCATACACACGCGATCAATTCTTCATTTAACTCATCTTGGTCAAAATCATCATCATTATAATCGTCGTCGTCATCTTCATCACAATCATCTTTAGCGTTCTCAATAGCAATTGCCAATTCTTGATTGCTTTCTACTTCGATGGTAGTTTGATCATGCAATTCTAAAGTCACTGGAAAATCAAAACTTATTAAACCATCATCTCCTAAATCTTTAAAAAACAAACGTAGCTCTCGATCACTTGTTACCTTAACAGTACTGGTCTGCTCCAAGTTCACATTAAAGGTGAATATCGTCATAGGATATACAAAATCTATACATTCTATATCATCATCCTCTCCACCTTCTTTACAATCTGCAGCCAAGGAGCGTAATTCATCCATTCCGTTTATAGTAACTTCAGAAAAATCTCCTGCGGTAATAGTTATAGGAAAAATAATATCCAATAGATTTTCATCTTCCTCTACACTATCAAAAATAGCTTCTATTTCATCAATATCATCTTCAGATTCAATGGTAAGCGTTATTCCGTTTACCTTAACCGTGTATGGAAAGTTAATTTGATAACAACTGGTACCATCAACGATATTATCACAAGAACCATCATTAGAACTTGTTCGTTGTATTAAATCTACGGTTGTAGAATTAGCTGCAATTGCCGTAGGCTCTTCACCATTATTAATTTCCTCGATCTCATCTTGGCAAGCTGTAAAACTCAGCGCAACAGTTAATAGGCTAACATACATTACATTTTTAAAAAAATTTTTCATAATGACCTGGTATCGTTTGTTATTACAATCCTAAAACAACTCACTTTAAAAATACCCTACCTTCTTTTTTATTTTTTTTCAAATATCTTTGACAAAAAGCAATCTATTGAAAGATGACCTTCAAATAAATGTATGCGAAGAGCAGGTATATAAAGGGGTTTTTAACGAAACGTCTAAAACCATCTTCAATTATATTTATTACAAATTTGGTAATGAAGAAAAAGCAAACGATGCCGTACAAGAAGCATTTGTGAAGCTATGGGAGAATTGCGCCAAGGTGCAACCAGAAAAAGCAAAGTCCTATTTATATACGGTTGCCAATAACCTATACCTGAATGTTATTAAGGCGGAAAAAGTACGATTAAAATATGCAGATAGTACTTTAAAAACTACAAATGAGTCTCCAGAATTTATCATGGAGGAAAATCAGTTCAAGGAAAAATTAGATAACGCATTAAACAGTTTACCAGAAAATCAGCGCACTACTTTTCTATTAAATAGAATCGATGGAAAAAAATATGCCGAAATCGCAGAAATGGAAGGTGTAAGCGTAAAAGCTATAGAAAAAAGGATGCATTTGGCACTGAAAAGTTTAAGAGAGCAGATTGATGGGATATAGTTGGTTGTTGGTTGTTGGTTGTTGGTTGTTGGTTGTTGGTTGTTGGAAATTAAAATAATACTTAATACTTAAATAATAAAGTAGGGTATTCCTCTACATAGTTGTTATACTAATACAAAGCTAAAAACATGCAAGACAATTACTTAGCAAAATGGCTTAATGATGAATTGACGGAAGCTGAATTGGCGGAGTTCAAGAAATCGGAAGCTTATGAAACATATCAGAAAATTAAGGAGTCAGCGGCACAGTTAGAATCTCCTGAGTTTGATATGGATAAAGCATGGGAATCTATTGAGCAAACGAAGACCGTAGACGACACAAAGGTATTTATACTTTCACCGTTCAAGAAGTTTCTTCGCGTGGCTGCAGTAATTGCCGTATTGCTTACCGCCTCGTTCTTTTATTTGAATACATTGAACGAATCTTATACAACAGAGTACGCCGAGAACAAATCAATCACCCTACCAGATACCTCAGAAGTTATCTTGAATGCCGAATCTGAACTGGCATTTAAGAAGAAAAAATGGGACTCCAATAGAAATGTAGATCTTAAAGGAGAAGCTTATTTTAAAGTAGCCAAAGGAAAAAAATTCACCGTAGAAACAGCCGAAGGATGGGTTACCGTATTAGGAACTCAGTTTAATGTAGAAACAAGGAAAGATTATTTTGAAGTCACCTGTTTTGAAGGTTTGGTAAGTGTCACTATCAACGGTGAAGAAACCAAACTACCTGCAGGGAATTCATTGCTTGCAATGAATGGAAAAAGCACCGTATCTAAAGCTATCGTAGATGGCAAACCTTCTTGGTTGTCTAAAGAGAGTTCTTTTACAAGTATTCCACTACATTATGTCTTAGATGAATTGCAACGACAATTCAATGTTGCCGTTACCGCAAAAGATATTGATACCGCGCAACTTTTTACAGGATCATTCAGTAATGAAAATTTAGATCTTGCCCTTAAAAGTATAAGCGTCCCTTTACAAATTAAGTTTAACTTAGATGGGAACAAAGTGCTGTTCTATGCTGAAAAAGCACCTTAATACTTTTATCACTATATGTTTTATACTGATTTTCAGTGGGGATAGCTATGCCCAAACCACAGCAAAAGACAGTACTTTGCTTCGCGATTTCTTATCTGAACTAGAATCTAAATTTGATGTAAAATTCTCTTATGCCGATGCCGATGTTGATTTGGTCTACATCACAAAACCAACATCCAATGTTCTTAACGATATTCTGAACGAACTAGGCAATATTGCAGGTATTACCATTGACAAATTGAATGATCGTTACTACACCCTAACCAAAACCACCACTATCTCTATCTGTGGTAATGTGCTTGATAACTTTGAAGAAAACAATATACCCGGCGCTACTGTTGAAATATATGAATCTAACCTTTCTGGAATTACAGATGAAAACGGTTCTTTCAACTTTAATAATGTCCCCATAAATTCATTAGTATACATAAAACACCTTGGGTATAAGGCCATTTTTATTGAAGCAAAAAAACTTTCAAAAACTTCCGAATGCCAAACCATTGCCATGGCGCTCAGCTACCAAGAGTTAGATGAAGTAATTGTAACGCAGTTTCTAACCACAGGATTAAATAAACTTAACAACGCAGGTTTTGAATTGAGTCCCGCGGAATTCGGAATTCTTCCTGGAGTAAGCGAACCAGATATTCTGCAGACTGTACAGGCTTTGCCGGGAATTAAGAGTGTTGATGAAACGGTATCTGACATCAATATACGAGGTGGCACAAATGACCAAAACCTAATTCTATGGGACGGTATTAAAATGTACCAAACCGGACATTTCTTCGGGTTAATATCAGCATTCAATCCGTATGTAACAGAAAAAGTAACCATCATAAAAAACGGCACATCTGCTATGTATAGTGGTGGTGTTAGTGGCACATTAAGTATGCAAACCTCCAAGGATTTACCACTAAATTTTAATGGCGGTGGCGGATTCAATTTAATCTCAGGCGATGTTTTTGGTGAAATTCCTATTCAAGCAAACATGGCATTGCAAGTATCTGCCCGTAGATCATACACCGATTTTTTAAACACGCCCACGTACACTACCTTCTCAGAAAAGGCATTTCAAGATACCGAAGTAAATAGCGAGAGTGAATTCTATTTCTATGATTTCACAGCAAAGTATATGTATGAAATTAATCCATATCAGAAAGCGAGTGTTAGCTTAATTAACATGAGCAATAACCTTAATTATTTGGAAACTACCAATGACACCCTTGCTCCAAATAGAAGTAATCTGAATCAAGATAATTTTTCAATTGGTGGAGAATTACAAAGCGAATGGACAGATGACCTGACATCTCAACTAAGCTTCTACTACACCCAGTACGATTTGGATGCATTATCTATATCTAACAATGATGCTCAGCAGCTAGAACAAAACAACCTAGTTAAAGAATCAAATTTAAAATTAACCACAAACTACACATTAAGACAGAACCTTGATTGGATGAACGGTTATGAATTTACCGAAACAGGAATTCAAAATACAACAAATGTCAATCAGCCACCATTTGTCAGTAATATAAAAGGAGTTATACGTAAACATGGTTTATTTAGTGAGATTGCCTATAGCTCAAAAGATGAGAAACTAAATGGGTTTATTGGTGGTCGTTTGAACTATATAGAAAATCTAGATACATTTCAAGAGTACATTTTTGAACCTCGTATGAACATCAGCTATGAACTGCTGTCTAATTTTAAAACCGAAGTATTGGGGGAATTTAAAAGTCAGGTTACCAATCAGATTATAGATTTGGAACAGAACTTTCTAGGCATTGAAAAAAGACGATGGATACTTTCTGATGGCGATGCGCTACCCATTACAAAAAGCAAGCAGGGATCTATTGGTTTTAATTATGATACCAATAGATTATATGTAGGCATAGATGCTTTTTACAAAGAAGTAAATGGAATCAATGTATACACCCAAGGTTTCCAAAATCAGAATCAATTTGATGGTGAAATCGGATCTTACGCAGTTAAGGGAGCCGAGTTTTTAATTAATACAAAGAATAACGACTATAGTGCTTGGCTGAGTTATACCTTCAACAAAAATGACTATACATTTGATGTTTTAGATCCAGCCATATTTCCGAACAACTTAGATGTTAGACATGCTATGACCCTTGCGGGAAACTATACCGTTGGAGACCTTAAAATAGGAATGGGTATAAATTACAAATCTGGAAAACCATTTACCCGACCAGATGAAAATGATCCTATAAATGAAACTGTTTTCCCTACTGAAATAAATTACGAAAACCCAAATAGCAGTAGACTACCAGAATATTTTAGGGCAGATGCATCTGCAAATTACACGCTGAAAATGGGCGATACCATGAACGCTGTTTTTGGAGTATCAATATTGAATTTCACCAATAGACGCAACACTTTAAATACCTATTACAGGTTACAAAATGATAATACCATTAAAACTATTGAACGCTTATCATTAGGTATTACGCCCAATGCCAGCGTACGAATCAATTTTTAGAATTACATACGTTCAGGCACCTCAACACCTAATAATTTGAAGGCATCTTGTATAACCTCAGCTACTTTCCTAGACAACAACACACGTAGAACTTTCTTCTCATCATCTGCCTCACCTAAAATAGAGACTTGTTGGTAGAACGAATTAAATTCCTTCACCAAATCATAAGTATAATTCGCAATCAATGCCGGACTATAATTATCCGCAGCCAATTGAATGGTATCTGGGAACAACTGTAGTTGCTTGATCAATTCCTTTTCTTTCGCGTGTAATTCCGTAACCTTGGCATCGTTAGAAGTATCAATCCCCATACTTTCTGCCTTTCTTAAGATAGACTGAATACGTGCATAGGTATATTGAATAAACGGACCCGTATTTCCTTGAAAATCCACAGATTCTTCAGGATCGAACAAAATTCGTTTTTTAGGATCTACTTTTAATATGTAATATTTTAAAGCCCCTAAACCGATCATTTGATAAAGCGATTGCTTTTCTTCTTCATTATAATCATCAAGCTTACCTAACTCTTCTGAGATATTTGCAGCAGTTTGTGTCATATCAGCCATAAGATCATCGGCGTCTACCACAGTACCTTCTCTACTTTTCATTTTTCCGCTAGGCAAATCTACCATACCATAACTTAGGTGGTGTAGTTTGTTAGACCAAGAAAAACCAAGTTTTTGTAGTATTAAGAACAATACTTTAAAGTGGTAATCTTGCTCATTACCAACCGTGTACACCATTCCGCTGACATCTGGGTGGTCTTTTACACGTTGTATGGCAGTACCAATATCTTGGGTCATATAAACCGCAGTACCGTCTGAACGAAGCACAATTTTCTCATCCAATCCGTCTTCGGTTAAATCTATCCAAACACTGCCGTCTTCTTTTTTAAAGAAAACACCTTTTTTTAATCCTTCCGCAACAACATCTTTCCCTAAAAGGTAAGTATCACTTTCATAGTACAGGGTATCAAAATCAACTCCTAAATTTTTATAAGTCACTTCAAAACCTTTATACACCCATCCGTTCATGGTTTTCCAAAGCGCTACAGTCTCTTCATCACCAGACTCCCATTTCAAAAGCATTTCTTGTGCTTCCAATAAAAGTGGCGCTTCTTTTTCAGCAACTTTCTGTTCTGTACCCTTGGCAACCAATTCCGCTATTTGCTCTTTATATGCCTTATCAAAAGCAACATAATAATTACCAACTAGCTTATCTCCTTTTAACCCTGTAGATCCTGGCGTTTCTCCGTTTCCAAATTTCTGCCAAGCCACCATACTTTTACAAATATGAATTCCACGGTCATTAATAATCTGGGTCTTGTAGACTTTTTTACCTGATGCCTTTAAAATTTCAGCTACAGAATAACCTAATAAGTTATTACGAATATGACCTAAGTGCAATGGTTTGTTCGTATTTGGTGAAGAATACTCTACCATTACGGCATCATCAGACTCCTTTACAAATCCATAATTTTTTACTGAAGAAATTGAATTGAAAAAATCTAAATAGAACCCATCGTTGATAACGATATTCAAGAATCCTTTGATTACATTAAAGCCAGCAACAGCATCTACATGGGCTTCCAGGTATGCACCAATTTGCTCACCAATTTGAACAGGGTTCCCCTTAACAACACGCAACATTGGAAAAACCACAATCGTGATATCCCCTTCAAAATCTTTACGTGTAGGCTGAAATTCTACAATTGGCAATTCCTTGTCAAAAATAGATTTTACCGCTTCTTTTACTTTATCTGATAGTACCTCTTGAATATTCACCAAAATGTTTAATTAAGGCTGCAAAATTAATCATTTTTTATGCTTTAAGGTGAACAGATGCGGCATTCATTCAGCATTTCGTTAACTTTAATAAAAACTGCGCAACAAATTTTATCATGCTTGTAAACGTATCGTATAATAACAAGGAGGTTTCAAGAAAAATTGACGCCGAAGTAGGTAAGCCTTTTGCTTTAAAGGAAAGATGGGCTTTAAACGGTATTGGCTCTCCAAAACTTATGATTACCGAAACAAGTATTGAAATAAGAAATTTGCTGATTTTAGACAATAATAGGGACACTTGCAATATTGAAATGCGCCCAAAGGGAATCATAGTTGGGTTTAGGTCTTTGTTAGAATCATACGCTTTGGTAATACCCTACTACAAACTTTCTATGTATAAAGGCGAAGCATCTGTATATTCTATTTATAAAGACCATCATTTTATAAAAGTGGAATCTGATACCAAAGCAGTGCAAAAATTCTTTAAAAAAATACTTAGCTATAAAGCAGATAATGCACCAACATCAATTGAAGATCTATGAAAATACTGCTCACAGGTGCCAATGGTTATATAGGTATGAGACTTTTACCGCAGCTTTTAAAAATGGGGCATGAGATAGTTTGCACAGTACGTGATGAAACCCGACTGTCAGTAGATAAAGAAACCAGGCAACAAATAGAAGTCATTGAAATTGACTTTCTAGAAGAACCCAAAGAAAATGTGGTTCCCAAAGATATTGATGCCGCTTATTTTCTAATTCACTCCATGAGTTCATCAACGCAGGACTTTGATAACATGGAGGCGAAAACCGCTGAGAATTTCAATACCTATGTTTCCAAAACTCAGATTAAGCAAGTGGTATATTTAAGCGGAATCGTCAATGATGAAAATCTTTCAAAGCATTTACAGTCCCGTAAAAATGTGGAGGATATTCTTTACCAAGGTAATTTTAACTTGTCGGTTTTAAGAGCCGGAATCATTGTAGGCTCCGGTAGTTCATCATTTGAAATTATTCGCGACTTGTGTGAAAAACTACCTGTGATGATTACACCTAAATGGGTATTGACCAAAACGCAACCTATTGCCATACGTGATGTCATTACATTTTTAACTGGAGTATTAGGGAACGATAAAACGTATAACGATTCTTTCGATATTGCCGGACCAAATGTACTCACTTATAAAGAAATGCTGCATAAGTATGCCGAAGTCAGAGGATTTAAAAACTGGATTTGGACCGTACCCGTTATGACTCCGAAATTATCCTCCTATTGGCTTTATTTTGTTACTTCTACATCATACAAGTTGGCATTGAATCTGGTAGACAGTATGAAGATCGAAGTAATTGCCAAGGATACTAGATTACAAGAAATACTGGGTATTGAACCACACACCTATAAAGAAGCCATTGATTTAGCCTTTAAAAAGATTGAACAAAATTTAGTGGTCAGTAGCTGGAAAGACAGTATGATCAGCGGTAGGTTTGTTGACAACCTAGAAAAACATATACAAGTACCTAAATATGGTATTCTGAAAGATTACAAACAACTTAAAATCTCGAATCCTAATGAGGTATTAGAACGCATTTGGAGCATTGGCGGTGAAACCGGATGGTATTACGGCAATTGGCTCTGGAAAATACGCGGGTTTTTAGATAAGCTTTCTGGCGGTGTTGGCTTACGACGCGGAAGAACACATGCTCATAAAATAAACGCAGGCGACTCTTTAGATTTTTGGCGCGTGCTATTGGCAGATAAAAAAGCAAAACGACTACTGCTATTTGCTGAAATGAAACTACCGGGCGAGGCTTGGTTAGAATTTAAAATTGATGAGAACAATGTGTTACACCAAACTGCAACTTTTAGACCACGTGGATTACGAGGTAGGTTATATTGGTATAGCATTGTGCCGTTCCACTATTTCATTTTTGGCGGCATGATCAAGAATATTGCTAAAACCATTACCAATTAAACACTATTTGGTAAAAAGCCATTTTTTTATTTTTTAGAGTAATCATCATTTCATTTTCACGACTACTATTGTGAAATTATTTAGGCACAATCTAACTCCGATTCCTAAAAATGATGATTATGAAGTATTTACGTTTTTTCCCTTTCTATGTATTGTCAGTGCTGCCTTTTTGGCTCTTATATATTATATCTGACCTAACTTTCTATTTAACTTATTACATACTTGGTTACCGAAAAAAGGTGGTTCGTAAAAATTTAAATGTTGCTTTCCCAAATAAGACCAAAAAAGAAATCAATACCATTTCCAAAAAATTTTACAAGCATTTTTGCGACATGTTTTTTGAGGCTATTAAATTATTGACCATAAAACCAAGTGAAATTCAAAACAGGTTTAAAATCAATAATTTATCCAAATTAACGAATCATTTAAAAAATCATGAGAATGTAATGCTCTATACGGCGCATCAAGGCAATTGGGAATGGTTAACTACTGTGCCTCTTTTTTTAGATGTAAACTGCAACACTTTATACAAACCATTATCCAACAGCTATTTCAATGACTTGTTCATTTTAATGCGAGAACGTTTTAATGTACATTGTATACCAAGCAATGAAGGTTATCGTCATTTACTTCATCTTAAAAATAACAACATTGTATCAATGAACTGTGTTATTGGTGACCAAAGTCCGTTAGGAAAATCAGGTAAGCAGCAAACAGTTTTTTTTAATCAACAAACCTCATTTTTCACTGGTGCCGCTAAAATAGCGAAAAAGACAGATTCAGTAATATTCCTCCCATATTTAAAGAAAATTAAAAGAGGTACTTATGAACTTTTCTTTGAAAAAATTGTGAACCAAACCGCTACATTGAACGAACAGCATATTATTGATATGTATGCCCATAAACTAGAGGAAATCATTGAAAAGTATCCTGAACTATACTTATGGACCCATAAAAGGTGGAAAAGAGATGGCATCACTTATTAAAGTTTACTCGCTCTTGATATTTTCAAAGGTAGTTCCGTGAGACGTTCACCTGTCAATCTTCTAACTGCATTTGCTATTGCTGCGCCAATAGGTCCTAACGGAGGTTCTCCTACTGCTCCGGGAGTATCTTTACCTTGCAGTAACACCACATCAATTACTTTAGGAGCGTTCTTCATCAAAGCCATTTGGTAAGGGCCGTATATGGTTGGTATTAATTCACCGTCTTCCACGAACATCTGTTCGTAGAGTACAGCACTCATTCCCATGATCACACAACCTTCGCATTGCGCACGAATCTGATCAGGATTAACCGCCAAACCAGGATCTAAGGCAACCGTAACTTTATGTACTTTAATCTCATTGGCAACGATGGAAACCTCAGCCACCTGTGCACAAGGTGTATTCGCATCTATAGAAGCAGCAAAACCCATAGCACGACCATTAACGACTTCTTCATGGTAATTTGCTTTTTTGGCTGCAGCCTTAATCACATTTTTTAAGCGTATATCAATTGGCTCCTCTCCTATTTGTTGCAATCTAAAATCTACCGCATTTTTACTAGCCTTTATCGCCATTTCATCTATAAAACTTTCCATAACAAATGTGTTTGCCAACAAACCCAAACTACGCCACCAACTGGTTGCAAAAGGCAAAACTACATGCCAATACACCGTTTTAAAATTTGGAATAGCCGTGTATTGAATAAATCCACCCCGAATAGCACCTACATCTGCACCTAAAACGTTAGTCAACGCATTAGGTATTAATGCCGAATCAGTAGCAACATCACCACTCACAAATTCATGTTCTAGCGTATCTAAATACCCCTCACTATTCAATTTACCTTTAATAACATGATGTGTTGGCGGGCGAAACATATCATGCTGAAATTCTTCTTTTCTACTAAAAAAATATTTTACTGGTTTACCCACTGCTTTAGACATCACAGCTGCTTGTACGGCATGGGGAGTATGTAACCTTCTACCAAAACCACCGCCTAAGTAAGTTGGTACAATATTCACTTTTTCAGTATCTAAATTTAAACGTTTTGCAACCTCTTTTCTAGTAATGCTTACAACTTGTGTTGAAATTTTTATGATGGCACTGTCACCTTCTACAGAAGCCACTACACCATTAGGTTCAATTTGAGCATGTGCCCCAATAGGACTTCTAAACTCTAGGCTTTCAAAATCATCATCTTCCCTGAAGGCTTCACCGTTTTTCTGTATTGTTGTAGAATTTCCGTTACCAACGGTCATCATTTTTTTAATGGTAGATGTATCTAAACTATTGTAACTATCCCAAGTAACAACTATAGCATCTTTTGCTTTCTCTGCTTCTAACATTGAGCTTGCAACCACACCTACAAAATCTTCCTCGACTATAATTTTAACTACACCGGGCATATTTTCTGCTGCAGAAGTATCTGCGCTGACAAAAGTTGAACCAATTTTAGTAGGTCTTACCACCGCACCATAAAGCATATCCGACATTTCTGCATCCATGCCAAAAATTGGATCACCATAAACCTTAGCATCTAAATCTACTCTAGGTACTGGTTGACCAATATATTTATAATCTTTTTTATCCTTTAAAGCAGGAACATCTGGCACTTCCCAATTCTCAACTCCCTCAGCAGCTTGCGCATAAGTCAGCATTTTTCCATTGCCGGATATAACTCCGTCTTTAACTAAAAGTTCATCGCTACCAATATCCATTTTAAGAGCAGCTTCTTTAATTAACATTACCCTAAGCATTGCGGCGAGTTCTCTAAGCGGTTTCCATAATCCAGAAATTGAAGTACTACCTCCCGTGGCAAAACTATCAACGTTACCGGTAGATGAAGCGGCATGTACAACTTTAATCTGGCTCATAGAAACAGACAATTCATCTGCAGCCATTTGAGCAATTCCGGTAAATGTCCCCTGTCCCATTTCCATTTTAGGAGAATGCAATAGTATCTCATTGTTAGCAGTCACCTCAAACCACACCATGGGTCTATCGGTATTATCCGTAAATGGTGCTTCAACCGAATTTGCAAAACCCAACAATTCTCTACGAATTGGGTTTCTAAAAATATACGCACCAATAGCAACTACACCTATAGTACCCAAACCACCTCTTACTAGAAACTTACGTCTAGATACCTTTTTTGAACCATTCTCTTTATCAGCCATGATCTACAATTCTTTTGATTCGTTACTTTCTCTATTTAATTGCAAATCAGCTGCTTTATGTATGGCTTTTCTCATACGGTAATACGTACCGCACCGACATACATTAATAATATTCTTATCAATATCTTCATCTGTAGGGTTAGGCACTTTATTTAAAAGTGCAGCGGTTGCCATCATAAAACCAGGTTGACAATAGCCACATTGTGGTACAATTTCCGCTATCCATGCTTGCTGAACAGGATGCGGGTTATCTCTATTTCCCAAACCTTCAATTGTAGTCACTTCCTTACCTTCTGCAAATTTCACAGGGAAGGAACATGAGCGTACCGCTTCACCATCTACATGCAACGTACATGCCCCGCAAGCCGCTTTCCCGCAACCAAATTTGGTCCCCTTTAGGCCTAAAGTATCTCTAACAATCCATAGTAAGGGTGTGTTTACATCTGTTACAGCAACGGTTTTAAGAACACCGTTTACAGTTAAAGAAATTTCCATATAGTTTTATTATTTAGAAGGGATAACCGCTCCGTTAGCAAACCAATTTTCAACAGCTTTCTTGAAATCTTCTTTTGAAACCGGAGGCAACGTTCGTTGTTCTCCATTTGCATGAATACCCGGTTCCCAAGCCCATAGCACCAGGTCATCTTCGGTCATATGCTCTACCAGTTCTTTGTGGCTTCTGTTACCATTTGTACTTTTGTCCAATAGGCGTTCTGCGATTTCTGCTCTTGTTAATCCCTCCCAAGCCATAGAGGCAGGTGCCAAAGCCCAATGCGGTGCACCGGGAACACCTGAATTTAAATTATTTTCAGATTGATGACAGGTATTACAATTAGTTGCCTCAAACCCGTGGTCATCTTCTCCCCTTGCCATACCAAAATAATGGGGATGACTATCATCACCTTGTTTAGGAATGTGATCACTAGGATGACAATTCATACAACGTGGATGGGTAAGTACATCCATCATCTTATCATAATCATCATTAGAATTTTGAGATTCCTTTGCTACAATTTCATAAGTTGAAATCTTAGGAGTATTTGCCCATGCAAACAGCAAGCCCACAACAGATATTGCTAAAAAAATATAAATTGGTTGTAACTTCATTGAGATTTTAAAAGGTATAAAAACACCTAAGCTCTTTGAAGATAGCGAATACTTCACAAAAATGGTATCCCATTAACATATATTATCCTAACAGGGTAGTTATTTATTCAGCTCTTTGGAAGAAACACTTCTGCCATCATACAGCGAGCACTACCACCACCGCAAGTTTCTATAGTATGTAATGAGCTATGTAGAATAGCACAGTGATTTTCAATTTGGGCAATCTGTTTTGGAGTTAAACTACCGTAGGCCGCTGAGCTCATTACCATATACCTCTTATCAGCACCACCCAAGACTTGAAGCATATTGCCTGCAAAATGATGCATTTGTTGCTCTGTAATGGCTATTATTTCTTTCCCATCTTTTTTAAGATGGTCTAAAACATTTTTTCTTTCCTTTTTATCATCGATAGCATCTGTACAAATCACCACAAAAGTTTCTGCCAGAGCCATCATTACATTAGTATGATAAATAGGTAGCCTTTTACCATCTACAGATTGGTTTGCCGTAAAGATTACGGGAAAGAAATCGAAATCTTCACAAAACTCGATAAACAAATCTTCTGCTGCGCGTTCAGAAAGAGCGCAATAGGCTTTCTTATTTACCCTATCTATAAGAATACTACCTGTACCTTCTAGGTACAATTCTTCATCTTCAGCAGACGTATAGTCAATAACATCTTTTATTTTAAAATTATTCTTTTCTAAGACGTCCAAGATATCTTCTCTACGCTCATTTCTTCTATTCTCTGCAAACATTGGGTAAACACCTACCGTACCATTGGCGTGAAAAGAAATCCAATTATTAGGAAAAATACTATCTGGCGTATCAGGTTCTTTGGTATCCTGAACAACAATAACATTTACTCCTTTATTTTTCAATACGGATACAAATGCATCGAACTCCTCTTGAGCTTTCTGATTTATTTCTTGATTCTTCATATCAATATCTTCCATAAAGTAGTTATTGACAGCGGTCTGTTCATTCATTCTAAATGACACCGGGCGAATCATCAGTATTGTATTTGTTATTTGCATAGGGGTACTAATTAAATTGTGGTTAGTTGATTTATAAATTATGCCCTGATCAAGGGTAACGTACTACAGCGCAGTAAACCTTCTTGTTTTGATATTTCAGCATACGGAATTTCTTCTACCGTAAACCCTTGTTCTCGCAACCAATTATTTAAACGTGTAAAGCTTTTTTCAGAAACTACTACATCTGGTGAAATGGAAAAAACATTACTGTACATGTGATACATTTCTTGCGCATCAATTTCGAAAACATTTTCCTTCCCGAAAAAATCTACCAACCATTGGTATTCTTCGGCTACTAAAAATCCGTTTTTATGTATGATTGCTTTTCCTTTTCCTAAAGGTTGAAAACAGCAATCTAAATGTAAGGCATTGTCCTGAGCCACAGTGTTAGACTTGCGTAACTCAAAAGACTTAATGGTTTTTTGTGGAAATTGTTTTGTTAAATATTCAACAGCAGCTTTGTTAGTTCTTGCCGTAATATATGTTGGGTAATCTGCTGCGGAATATGTGCCTACAAAAATATAATCGTTCCAAGGCATCACATCACCACCTTCTACATGAACATCTTCAGGCGGAGTTAGAATGTTACCATCATCTATTTTATCCAACACATGCAAAATTGCTTCCACTTCTTTCTCACGATCAGGCAATATATTGGCTTTGATCAATTTATCTTCAATTACAAAAGCAATATCCCTAGTAAAAATCTGATTACAATCTTCAAGAACTTCGGGTCTGAAAACTTTAACATTATACTTTTCAAAGACTTTCCTAAAAGCCTCCATTTCAGCAATCATATCAGCTTCGGTAGGGTATGTACCAGCTTTAATATGTTCCTTTGATTTGGGATCATAAGCCTCTTCTAGCGTAGGTGTTGGCCCAGAACTTTTGGCTATACCCAAAACAACTGCTTTTAAAGGTGAAATTTCATCATTAACATTTAATTGTAACATATGTATGTTTTAAAATCTGCATTTAAATTTGGCACAAAAAAAAAGCTCCTTTAAAATTAAAAGAGCTTTTTTGTTTTTTTATTAATGGTAGCAATCTACCTTTTGTCCAGTTCGACAAAAGACCTTAAATTTTCACCAACATAAACCTGTCTAGGTCTACCAATTGGCTCTCCATTTAATCTCATTTCTCTCCATTGTGCTATCCACCCAGGTAATCTTCCTAAAGCAAACATTACTGTAAACATTTCTGTAGGTATACCTAAAGCTCTATAAATAATACCAGAATAGAAATCTACATTAGGATATAATTTTCTATCCACAAAGTAAGGATCCTCTAGTGCTTCTTTCTCTAGTCCCTTTGCAATTTCCAAAATAGGATCGTCTATACCTAAATCTGCCAGTACTTCATCAGCAGCTACTTTGATAATCTTGGCACGTGGATCAAAGTTTTTATAAACTCTATGTCCGAAGCCCATTAATCTAAAAGGATCTGACTTGTCTTTAGCTTTTGCCATGTATTTTTTAGTATCTCCACCATCCGCTTCAATGGCTTCAAGCATTTCTAATACGGCTTGGTTAGCACCACCATGTAGTGGTCCCCAAAGTGCAGAAATACCCGCAGATAAAGATGCAAATAATCCAGCATGAGAAGATCCTACTATACGAACAGTACTGGTAGAACAATTTTGCTCATGATCAGCGTGTAGAATCAATAATTTATCTAGCGCCTCAATAACAACTTTGTTCTTTTTATAATCTTGATTAGGACGTTTGAACATCATTTTATGAATATTCTCTACATACCCCAAATTATCATCACCATAATCTAACGGAAGACCTTTCTTTTTTCTTAACGTCCAAGCAACAAGCACTGGAAATTTAGCTAAAATACGCACAATTGCTTTGTACATTGCTTCTTCTGAACCAACATCGACAGTTGAGGGGTTAAAAGCGATCAACGCACTGGTCAAAGAAGACAATACGCCCATTGGGTGTGCTGACTTTGGAAATCCGTCCAAAATCTTTTTCATCTCCTCATCTACATGAGATTCATCTTTTATATCTTTATGGAACTTTGCTAACTGTTCTTCGTTCGGTAAGTCTCCAAATATCAATGCATAAGCTACTTCTAAGAAATCTGCTTTCTCTGCTAACTCTTCTATTGAATAACCTCTATAACGTAAAATACCTTTCTCGCCATCTAAAAAAGTAATAGCACTCTCACATGAGCCTGTGTTCTTAAAACCTGGATCAATAGTAATTATCCCTTTGGTAACTGAACGCAAAGATTTGATATCGATTGCAAGTTCATTTTCGGTTCCCTTAATTACAGGAAACTCATATTTTTCACCATTATATTCTAAAATAGCTTTATCTGACATTTTTATGTTTACGTTTTAAATACTTCTCGTAAAGTTAACAAAACAGTATTGTTTTAACAATTTCAAAAATCTGTTTGGGGTAAAATTAACAATAAGTACCATGAAATAGGCTCATTACAACAGATATAATGACTCATAATACGCGTCTAGAGATTTTTCCCAAGTAAAACGAGCCTTTTTTGCATTTGCCTTTATCTTTTTCCAAGTAGGTTTATCCGTTTCCCAAATTGTCAAAGCTTCATCAAAACTTTTGACCATATTTTTTATTTGTTCATCATAAGTATCTCCACTAAAAGCAAAACCAGTTTTCAAATGTTTAACAGTATCTTTTAAACCTCCTGTATGATGAACCAAACATGGATTACCATTTCTCATAGCCAACATTTGACTAATACCACACGGCTCAAATAAGCTAGGCATAAAATACAAATCTGTTTCTAAATACATAGAATCTATCAGATCTTCTGATTGCCCGTTAGTGAACACAAAGTTTTTATGATGATAGCTCATATGACGAAAAAATTCCTCATAATCAGGATCTCCGGTTCCTAATAGAATAAATATACCGTCTATCTCATTTAATCTAGCCAACATTTCTTCAAAAGCTTCAGGAGATCGTTTTAGGAAATAGAATTTCTGTTCTGTTAGCCTAGCTACACTAGACACTATAAATTTTGGTCTGTTACCTACAAACTGCATAATCTTCTCACCTGTATGGGCAAGAAAATCAGCCTTATACTTCTTTGAATTTTCTTGAAGCCATCTAAAAATAGCTTTAACGGTATTCCTATATAAATATCCTTTTTCCGCCTCTCTCACATTGCCATAGTTACTGGCATTTAAAATACCGAAAAGCCTACCTTCATTATTTGCCCTAATGAGGTCTTCTTCTAAACTTTCTCCTCCTATAAACTCTGGTCTTCTACTAGGTAAAAGGACATCTTCTTTGTAAGATGGAGAAACCGTATGAACTGCATCTGCAAATCTAATACCTACAGCCATTAAATTAATACAGTCTTGATATCGAGAGTCCATTAAAGCGTTGTGATCCAATTGTATTTCTGGAAACCAATGATTGACAGAAGCATAGTTATTATAGAAAGGTCGAATGCCCTGTATGGCCAGATTATGAATAGTATACACGTAGCGCATCTTTTTCAAATCTTGATAACTTGGATGATATGTTTTAATGAATAACAGCGCTGCTGAGTGCCAATCATGCATATGCACAATATCTAAATCGCCAAAAGCACCAACCTTAATAGCCTCTGCTGTAGCCGTGCAAAAAATAATAAATTTTACAAAATCATTATAAAATGGTTCTGTAGGGTCATCGTGATAAATATGCGCTATACCTCCTTCGGTAATTTCCGGATGATGAATTACATAATGGGTTATGTTCTTATCAACTCTCTTAGGTATCACTTCATATAATTCTGCTGTATATGGTATACCTCTAAGGCTAAATTCAAGTTTGGTTTTAAAGATTCCGTTTTTATGAAGTCTATTATACGAAGGCACAATGACGTGCACTCTATCTTCTCGTTTCGATATCTCTCTAGGTACGTCTCTGACCACGTCACCCATGCCACCAGCTTTACAATCAGGAATGGCGTCATTCTCTGCGGAAACAAAAAGGAAATTATTCATATGCTAACAACGAGAATTTAGTGTTGGTTTATTCCTAAAAGATAGTTAAAGTTTTGAAGTGTGCCAAAAAAAAAAGCCTTTCTTGAAAGAAAGGCTTAATCAATTATTCTAGTTAAGAATTAACCTAATTTAAAAGCTTTTTCTTGTGGATAGTAAGCTGTACTTCCTAATTCTTCTTCTATACGAAGTAATTGGTTGTATTTAGCCATACGATCTGATCGTGAAGCGGAACCAGTTTTAATTTGACCGGTATTTAAAGCTACGGCTAAATCAGCAATAGTATTATCTTCCGTCTCTCCAGAACGGTGAGACATTACTGATGTATAACCTGCATTTTTAGCCATATTAACAGCTGCAATTGTCTCTGTCAAAGTACCAATTTGATTTACCTTGATCAAAATTGAATTTGCGATACCTTTTTCAATACCTGTAGAAAGACGTTCAACGTTTGTAACAAACAAATCATCACCTACCAATTGCACTTTATCTCCAATTTTATCGGTCAAAGATTTCCAACCATCCCAATCGTTTTCATCCATACCGTCTTCTATAGAGATAATAGGGTATTTTGCACTTAAATCAGCTAAATATTGAGCTTGCTCTTCAGATGTTCTAATTACACCAGATTCACCTTCAAACTTCGTATAGTCATATTTACCATCAACAAAAAATTCAGCAGCAGCACAGTCCAATGCAATCATGACATCATCCCCTAAAGTATAACCTGCGTTTTTAACCGCTTTTGCAATAGTATCTAAAGCATCCTCAGTACCACCGGCAAGGTTTGGTGCAAATCCACCTTCATCACCAACCGCGGTACTAAGACCACGATCATGCAATACTTTTTTAAGGTTATGGAAAATCTCTGTCCCCATTTGCATAGCGTGTGTAAAGCTTTTTGCTTTAACGGGCATTACCATGAATTCCTGAAATGCGATTGGCGCATCTGAATGAGAACCACCATTAATAATATTCATCATTGGAACAGGTAAGGTATTTGCACTAACACCACCAATATATCTAAACAAAGAAAGACCTAATTCATTCGCAGCGGCCTTTGCAGCAGCTAAAGAAACACCTAATATAGCATTAGCCCCTAATTTAGATTTGTTTGGCGTACCATCTAAATCTATCATGGTTTGATCTAAAAGATTTTGATCAAATACACTCATTCCTAAAATTTCCTCTGCAATAATGCTGTTTACGTTATCAACAGCTTTACTTACGCCTTTACCCATGAAAGTCTTACCACCATCACGTAATTCAACAGCTTCATGCTCACCAGTAGAAGCTCCAGAAGGAACAGCAGCTCTACCCATAACACCATTCTCTGTAACTACATCTACTTCAACAGTTGGGTTTCCTCTAGAATCTAATATTTGCCTTGCGTGAACATTTAATATAATACTCATTTTAATTCTTTTTTATTAGTTGTTTGTTTAAAAAGTAAAGATACAAAAGCAGGCTTTTAACTACCTCTTTCAATACCTACATTTCCATATTAAATAATGTTTATTTAAACTATTTCGTTAAGTTTCGAACTTTTTTCAATTAAATTGAAAAAATCATCAAAAAGATAATCTGCATCATGTGGACCAGGACTTGCTTCTGGATGATATTGTACAGAAAACACATTTTTATCTTTCATACGAATACCAGCTACGGTCTTATCATTAAGATGTGTATGCGTAATCTCTAAGGTACTATTAGCCTCTGCTTCTTCCCTATTAATAGCAAAACCATGGTTTTGAGAGGTAATTTCTCCTTTACCCGTTATTAAATTTAATACAGGATGATTTATACCTCTATGACCGTTATGCATTTTATAGGTTGATACACCGTTAGCCAATGCTAAAACTTGATGTCCTAAGCAAATTCCAAAAAGAGGCTTATCTGTTCGTATCATTTTCTTAACCGCAGAAATGGCATCAATCAATGGTTCTGGATCACCTGGACCATTTGATATAAAGAATGCATCAGGCTCCCAAGAAGACATTTCCTCAAAACTACTGTTATAAGGAAAGACTTTTACGTATGCTCCACGTTTTACCAAATTTCTTAAAATATTCTTTTTTATACCAATATCAAGTGCTGCTATTTTATAAGTAGCAGTTTTATCTCCAGCAAAATATGGTTCATTTGTAGACACTTTTGATGCCAGCTCTAACCCTTTCATGCTTGGCACTTCACTTAGTTTCTTTTTTAACCCCTCAATATCTTCAATATCCGTAGAAATTACAGCATTCATTGCTCCATTATCCCTAATATAACTTACCAAGGCACGTGTATCCACATCAGAAATTGCAAACAAATCATTCTTATCTAAAAACCCTTGCAAACTATCATCTGCCAAAGGTCTAGAATACTCATAACTAAAATTTCTACAGACCAACCCAGAAATTTTTATTGATTCAGATTCAATTTCACCTTTATTAACACCGTAGTTACCAATATGTGCATTAGTGGTCACCATTATTTGTCCAAAATAAGATGGATCTGTAAATATCTCTTGATAACCCGTCATCCCAGTATTGAAGCATACCTCTCCAAAGGCGGTACCTTCTTTATCCCCTACAGATTTCCCATAAAAGATAGTACCGTCTGCAAGTAATATTATAGCTTTTCTCTTTGCCTGATATTTCATTTTAGTCTTATAATTTATTCGTTCACAAAAAAACATAAAAAAAAGGATAAGCTACAAAGCTTATCCTTTTTCATTATTAATATTTATTGACAATGTTATTCCTTAGAATCATCAATCTTAGCTTCTGTTTCTGGTTGAGCCTCTTCAACTTTAGTTTCTTTCTCAGCAGAAACTGCAGTTGCATCACCACCACCTGACCTTCTACTTCTTCTCGTAGATTTTTTCTTAGGCTTCCCAGCATTGTACAATTCGTTGAAATCAACCAATTCTATCATTGCCATATCAGCATTATCACCTAAACGATTACCTAATTTGATAATTCTAGTATAACCACCTGGTCTATCTGCAACTTTTTCAGATACAACACTAAACAATTCTGTTACAGCATATTTATCACGAAGGTTTTTAAAAACAATACGTCTGTTATGAGTACCTTTTTCAGCACTAACATTATTTTCTGCTTTTGATTTCGTAATCAAAGGCTCAATAAATTGCTTTAAAGCTTTAGCTTTTGCAACTGTTGTATTGATTCTTTTGTGCTCAATCAAAGAACAAGCCATGTTTGCTAACATTGCTTTTCTATGGGCAGTCTTTCTACCTAAATGATTAATTTTTTTACCGTGTCTCATATTTTAATTTTATCATCTTGCTACCAAACTCGTTAGAACGAGGAGCAAAATATGATTATTTAATCTTTATCTAATTTGTATTTTGATAAATCCATACCAAAACTTAATCCTTTGTTAATTACAAGTTCTTCAAGTTCAGTTAAAGATTTTTTACCAAAGTTTCTAAACTTCATTAAATCGTTCTTATTGAAAGAAACCAAATCTCCTAAAGTATCCACTTCAGCAGCTTTTAAACAGTTTAGTGCACGAACAGAAAGGTCCATATCAACTAATTTAGTTTTCAATAATTGTCTCATATGTAAAGACTCTTCATCATAAGTCTCTGTTTGAGCAATCTCATCAGCTTCTAGTGTTATACGCTCATCAGAGAATAACATAAAGTGATGAATAAGAACTTTTGCTGCTTCAGTCAAAGCATCTTTTGGATGGATTGAACCATCTGAAGATATTTCAAAAACTAATTTTTCATAATCAGTTTTTTGCTCTACACGAAAGTTTTCAATACTATATTTTACATTCTTAATAGGTGTAAAAATAGAATCAACAGCTATTGTACCTAATGGCGCACCAGATTTTCTATTTTCCTCTGCAGGAACATAACCCCTACCTTTTTCAATAGTTATCTCCATATTGATGCTAACTTTAGCATCCATATTACAAAGAACTAAATCTGGATTCAAAACTTGATATCCAGAAATAAACTTTTGAAAATCACCAGCAGTCAACTGATTCTTACCACTTACAGAAATTGAAACAACTTCCGCTTCAGAATCTTCTATTTGCTTTTTGAAACGTACTTGTTTCAAGTTTAATATAATCTCTGTTACATCTTCAACAACGCCAGGTATAGTAGAAAATTCATGCTCTACTTTATCAATCCTAACCGAAGTTATTGCATGACCTTCTAAAGAAGAAAGCAATACTCTTCTTAATGCATTCCCAACAGTTAATCCATAACCAGGTTCCAAAGGGCGAAATTCGAACTTCCCTTCGAAATCAGAGGAATCGATCATTATTACTTTATCGGGTTTCTGAAAATTAAATAATGCCATAATTGGATCGGTATTGTTTATTTAGAGTATAACTCCACGATTAATTGTTCTTTGATATTTTCTGGAATCTGCAATCTTTCTGGAATAGTAACATAAGTACCTTCCTTCTTTTCACTGTTCCAAGAAATCCATTCATAAACTGCACTACTAGCAGCTAATGAATCTTGTATACTTTGTAATGATTTAGATTTCTCTCTAACACCAACAACATCTCCTGCTTTTAATGAGTAAGAAGGTATATTTACCAACTCTCCATTAACCGTAATGTGTCTGTGAGATACTAACTGTCTTGCACCGCTTCTAGTTGGAGAAATACCCATTCTAAAAACAACGTTATCTAAACGAGATTCACATAATTGAAGTAAGATCTCACCAGCAACACCTTCTTTTCTTTTCGCAGTTTGAAATAAGTTTCTAAATTGCTTTTCTAGAATACCGTAAGTATATTTAGCCTTTTGCTTCTCCATCAACTGAACAGAATACTCTGATTTCTTACCTCTTCTTCTGTTGTTACCGTGTTGCCCTGGAGGGTAATTCTTTTTTTCGAAAGATTTATCATCTCCGAAAATTGCTTCGCCGAATTTACGTGCGATTTTTGATTTTGGTCCTGTATATCTTGCCATTTTCTTTTAATTTGAAAGTGAGATTATGAATTAAGGCTTATCCTTCGATAATCGTAACTACACTTTCGGTGAAATATAATATTAATTAAACTCTTCTTCTTTTAGGAGGTCTACATCCATTATGTGGCATTGGAGTAACATCGATAATCTCTGTTACTTCGATACCCGCATTGTGTAAAGATCTGATTGCAGATTCTCTTCCGTTACCTGGACCTTTTACATAAACCTTAACTTTTCTTAAACCTGCTTCATGCGCAACTTTAGAACAATCTTCTGCAGCAACTTGCGCAGCATAAGGTGTATTTTTCTTAGAACCTCTAAAACCTAATTTACCGGCTGATGACCAAGAAATAACATCTCCTTTTTTATTTGTCAAAGAGATAATGATGTTGTTGAAAGATGCACTGATGTGCGCCTCACCAACAGAATCAACTATAACCTTACGTTTCTTGGTAACTTTAGTACTTGCCTTTGCCATACCTAATTATTATTTAGTTGCTTTCTTCTTGTTAGCAACTGTTTTACGCTTTCCTTTTCTAGTTCTAGAGTTGTTCTTGGTACGTTGACCTCTTAAAGGCAAACCTGACCTATGACGAATACCTCTATAACAGCCTATATCCATCAAACGCTTAATGTTCAACTGAGTCTCTGAACGTAATTCACCTTCAATGGTAAATTCAGAAACAGCTTCCCTGATACGACCTATTTCATCATCGTTCCAATCAGAAACCTTAGTATCTTCGCTAACTTGGGCTTTACTTAATATTTCTTGTGACCTACTTCTTCCTATTCCGAAAATATAGGTCAAGGCGATTACACCTCTCTTTTGTTTTGGTATATCTATACCTGCGATTCTTGCCATAATTACCCTTGTCTTTGTTTAAATCTAGGATTCTTTTTGTTGATTACGTACAACCTGCCTTTTCTGCGAACAATCTTGCAGTCGGCACTTCTCTTCTTAACTGATGCTCTTACTTTCATCTTGTATCTTAGTATCTATATGTAATTCTTGCTTTAGTAAGGTCATAAGGACTCATCTCCAATTTAACCTTATCTCCAGGTAATAGTTTAATATAGTGCATACGCATCTTACCTGATATATGCGCTGTTACCACATGTCCGTTCTCCAACTCTACACGAAACATTGCATTTGATAATGCTTCAATGATAGATCCATCTTGTTCTATTGCTGCCTGCTTAGCCATAAATTATGCTACTTTTCTATTTTTACCGGTTTTCATTAAACCATCATAATGTCTATTCAACAAATAGGAATTAACTTGTTGCACTGTATCAATAGCAACACCAACCATAATTAAAAGGGAAGTACCACCATAAAATAACGCCCATCCAGCTTGAACATCCATCAACTTTACCACTATTGCCGGTAAAATAGCCAGCAAAGCTAAGAAAATAGATCCAGGTAACGTTATTAAAGACATAATCTTATCTAAATAATCTCCAGTTTCTTTTCCTGGACGAATTCCAGGGATAAAACCACCACTTCTTTTAAGGTCATCTGCCATCTTATTGGTAGGTACCGTTATGGCAGTATAAAAATAGGTGAATATTATAATCAATAATGCAAACAATAAATTATATGCCCATCCAAAGATGTCACTAAACTGAACTTGCATCCATTGTCCAAATGCAGTATCATCAAAAGCACCACCTATCATCCCTGGTACAAACATAATAGCTTGCGCAAAGATTATTGGCATAACCCCAGAAGCGTTTAACTTTAATGGAATATATTGTCTTGACCCCATGATGTTTTTCTCATACCCACCAGAAGCGGTTCTTCTAGCATATTGCACAGGAATTTGTCTTGTAGCCATTACCAACAGTATACAAGCCAATATCACCAAGAACCAAACAATAACTTCTATTAAAATAAACATTAGACCACCATTATTATCCGTAGTTCTAGATATAAATTCTTGAACAAAAGATTGAGGCATTGTCGCAATTATACCAATCATGATTAAAAGTGAAATACCGTTACCAATACCTTTATCAGTAATTTTTTCACCCAACCACATAGCAAACACAGTACCTGTAACCAGTATAATAACTGCAGGAACCATGAAGTCCAAACCTTTTCCTAATAAGAAAGCACTATCTCTAACACCAAACGCCTCTAACCCATACAAATAAGCAGGTGCCTGAACAATACAAATACCAATGGTCAACCATCTAGTAATTTGATTGATAGTCTTACGACCGCTTTCTCCTTCTTTTTGTAACTTCTGAAGATAAGGAATTGCAATACCCATTAACTGAACTACAATAGATGCAGATATATAAGGCATGATACCTAATGCAAAAACAGAAGCATTAGCAAACGCCCCTCCTGTAAATGCATTTAAAAGACCAAAAATACCTTGATCTGTACTATCTGTTAACCCACCTAATTGTGTTGAATCTATACCCGGAAGTACAATTTGACAACCAAAACGGTAAACCAATAAAAGACCTAATGTAATAAGAATTCTATTTCTTAGTTCTTCTATCTTCCAAATATTGGATATTGTATCAATAAAATTCTTCATGCTGTTGTTTATGCTTACAAACTTATTGCTTCTCCACCTGCCGCTTCAATAGCTGCTTTGGCTGATGCTGTAAATTTATGTACTGATATTTTAAGAGCTGCTTTTAATTCGCCATTTCCTAAAATTTTCACTAAATCGTTTTTACCAACTAAACCATTTTCAATCAAAAGATCCAAAGACACTTCATTGGTTACAACTTTATTATCCACAAGTTCTTGTAACTTCTCTAAATTGATACCTTGGTAGCTTTTACGATTAATATTTGTAAAACCAAACTTAGGTACACGACGTTGTAAAGGCATTTGACCACCTTCAAAACCAATCTTCTTAGAATAACCAGATCTTGATTTTGCTCCTTTATGACCTCTTGCAGCTGTGCCTCCTTTTCCAGAACCCTGACCTCTTCCAAGTCGTTTTCCGTCTCTATTCACCGAACCTTCTGCAGGCTGTAAATTATGTAAACCCATTTTATCCTAAATTTAAGCTTCCTCAGTGGAAACTAAATGTTTAACTTTATTTATCATACCAAGAATATTAGGCGTATCATCATGTTCAACGACCTGACCAATTCTTTTTAAACCAAGAGCCTCTAAAGTTCTTTTTTGATTTTGAGGTTTCTTAATTCCACTTTTTAACTGTGTAACTTTAATCTTTGCCATAATTTTCCTCTTAACCTTTAAATACTTTTTCTAAAGAAACACCTCTTTGTGTAGCAATAGTCTTTGCATCTCTAAGTTGTAATAAAGCATCAAAAGTTGCTTTTACAACGTTATGTGGATTTGATGAACCCTGAGATTTAGATAATACATCATGCACACCTACAGATTCTAATACTGATCTTACAGCACCACCGGCAATAACACCGGTACCATGGGATGCAGGTTGAATATAAACTCTTGCGCCACCAAATTTACCTTTTTGTTCGTGAGGTAGTGTCCCTTTATTTAAAGGAATACGAACTAGATTCTTTTTACCATCCTCAATTGCTTTTGCAATAGCAGTAGCAACTTCTTTTGATTTACCTAAACCGTGACCAACAACACCATTCTCATCACCTACAACAACAATTGCAGAAAAACCGAATGCTCTACCACCTTTTGTTACCTTAGTTACACGTTGAATACCAACTAATTTATCTTTTAAATCTAGACCACCTGGTTTAACAGTCTCTACGTTTTTATATTTTTGGAACATACTAGTATATTAGAATTTTAGTCCTGCTTCTCTTGCACCATCTGCTAAAGATTTCACTCTTCCATGATACAAATTACCTCCTCTATCAAAAGCAACTTTATCCAAGCCAGCTTTTACAGATTTCTCAGCGATTGTTTTACCAACCAAAGCAGCAATCTCGGTTTTATTTCCTTTTGCTTTCGCAATATCCTTATCTCTTGAAGAAGCGGATACTAAAGTGACTCCTTTAACGTCGTCTATAACTTGCGCGTAAATTTCGCTGTTACTTCTAAATACAGATAATCTTGGCTTAGCTGCAGTTCCAGAAGAAACCTTACGTATTCTACGTCGGATTCTTAATTTTCTTTGTGTTTTTGATAATCCCATAATATCCTTTATTAAGCTGACTTACCAGCTTTTCTTCTTAATATTTCACCTACAAACTTAATTCCTTTCCCTTTGTACGGCTCCGGACTACGGAAAGATCTAATCTTTGCTGCTATATGACCCACTAATTGTTTGTCATGAGAAGTAAGCTTCACTATAGGATTCTTACCTTTTTCAGAAATTGTTTCCACCTTTACCTCAGGGGCCAGATCAAAAACAATATTATGAGAAAAACCTAGAGCCAAATCAAGTTTTTGACCTTGATTACTTGCTCTATAACCTACACCTACTAATTCTAATTCTTTGGTCCAACCTTTAGAGACACCATCAACCATATTAGTGATAAGTGACCTGTACAAACCGTGTTTTGCTTTATGCTCCTTAGAGTCAGATGGCCTTGTTACAAAAGCCTGTCCGTCTTCTACTTTAATCGATACTCCTGAGAACTCTTGAGTCAACTCACCTAATTTTCCTTTTACGGAAATGATGTTGTCGTTGATTTCAACTGTAACCCCTTCAGGAATTGCGACTGGATTATTACCTATTCTAGACATTTTCTAAATCTTTTATCAATTAATAAACGTAGCATAAAACTTCACCACCAACTTTCTCTGCCTTAGCCTGCTTGCTAGTCATTACACCGTGAGATGTAGACACAATAGCAATACCCAAACCATTTAATACACGAGGTAAATCTTCACTACCCGCATACTTTCTAAGACCAGGCTTACTTATACGCTGTATTTTCTTGATAACAGGTTCTTTAGTAAGCTTATCATATTTCAAAGCTATCTTTATAGATCCTTGAACTTTGCTCTCTTCGAACTTGTAGCTTAAAATATATCCTTGATCGAATAATATTTTAGTAATTTCTTTCTTTAGATTCGACGCAGGAATTTCAACAACCCTATGTCCCGCTCTACTCGCGTTTCTAACTCTCGTTAGGTAATCTGCAATAGTATCTGTTACCATATGTATATAATTCGGAGATGGTTTTCAGCACTTAAGCCAAACCTAAATCCATTAATAATTCTTTACTTACCAGCTAGCCTTCTTAACACCAGGTATCAACCCAGCATTAGCCATCTCTCTGAATTTCACCCTTGAAATACCAAAAGTTCTCATGTAACCTTTAGGTCTTCCCGTCAACTTACATCTGTTGTGCAAACGAACCGGAGATGCATTCTTAGGTAATCTCTGAAGCGCTTCGTAATCTCCAGCTTCTTTTAAAGCCTTACGTTTCTCAGCATAATTCGCTACAGTTCTTTCCCTTTTTCTCTCACGGGCTTTCATTGATTCCTTAGCCATACTAATTCTTTTTAAAAGGTAAACCTAATTCTGTTAATAATGATTTTGCTTCTTTATCTGTATCTGCAGAAGTTACAAATGTAATATCCATACCGTTAATTCTATTGATTTTATCAATATTAACTTCAGGAAATATGATTTGCTCCGTTACACCAAGGTTATAATTTCCACGACCATCAAAACCTGTTGCTTTAATTCCCTGAAAATCTCTAACACGTGGTAATGCAGAAGTAACCAAACGGTCTAAAAATTCGTACATACGCTCACCTCTTAGGGTAACTTTTGCACCAATTGGCATACCTTTTCTTAATTTAAAGGCAGCAACATCTTTCTTAGACATCGTAGCTACGGCTTTTTGACCCGTTATCATAGTCATCTCATCTATTGCATGGTCAATAAGTTTTTTATCAGCAACAGCAGCTCCTACACCTCTACTCATTACTATCTTCTCTAACTTAGGAACCTGCATTACATTACTGTAACCAAACTCTTCGGTAAGGGCAGCTACTATTCGCTCCTTATACTCTTTCTTTAATCTTGCAACGTATGCCATAACTAAATTACTTCATTGGATTTTTTGGAAACCCTAACTTTCTTACCATCCTTCATTTCGTAACCAACTCTTGTTACATCGCCAGTTTTACTGTCGATCAATGCCAAATTGGAAATATGGATTAAAGCTTCTTTTTTTACAATACCACCTTGAGGATTTTTAGCACTAGGCTTCTCATGTTTAGATACCATATTGGCACCTTCTACGATGGCTTTATTTTTCTCAAGATTTACACGCATAACTTTACCTTCGGTACCTTTATGGTCACCAGCAGTAATTCTTACCGTATCTCCTGTTTTGATTTTTAACTTTTTCATCTTGTCAGTTATATTATAATACCTCTGGGGCCAATGATACAATCTTCATGAACTGCTTATCCCTAAGCTCTCTTGCTACAGGTCCAAAAACACGAGTACCTCTCATTTCTCCGGCAGGATTCAATAACACACAAGCGTTATCATCAAATCTTATATAAGATCCATCAGGTCTTCTAACCTCTTTCTTTGTACGAACTACAACAGCAGTTGAAACCGCACCTTTTTTGATACCTCCATTCGGAGTAGCCTCCTTAACAGTAACCACTATTTTGTCACCTATTGAAGCATACCTTCTTTTGGTACCACCAAGAACACGGATAGTTAAAACTTCCTTTGCCCCTGTGTTATCCGCTACTTTTAGTCTAGATTCTTGCTGTAACATAACTTATTTAGCTCTTTCTAAGATTTCTACTAATCTCCAACATTTGGTTTTACTCATAGGTCTTGTTTCCATGATCTTTACAGTATCACCAATGTTACAATCGTTCTTTTCGTCATGTGCAACATATTTCTTTGTCTTCAAAACGAATTTTCCGTACATAGGATGTTTTACTCTTTTCACTTCTGCAATAACAATAGATTTCTCCATTTTATTACTAGTAACAACTCCTACTCTCTCTTTTCTTAAATTTCTTTTCTCCATAAAGCCCACCAGTTATTGGTTCTCCCTATTAGTTAATTCAGTAGCTAATCTTGCTACCGTTCTCCTTACTTTTCTAATCTGAAGCGGATTTTCTAACGGAGTTACAAAATGTGCCATTTTCAAATCTGCATGCTGCTTCTTGTACTCGGCCAGTTTCTCCGTAAGTCCTTCCACAGACATTTCTTTAATCTCTTGTTTTTTCATTATCACTTACGTTTAATTTCCAGCCTCGTAATCACGAGCTACAATGAATTTTGTTTTTACAGGAAGTTTCTGAGCCGCTAATCTTAAAGCCTCTTTTGCTACTTCCATAGGAACTCCGGCCACTTCGAACATAATTCTACCCGGTTTAACCACGGCTACAAAATATTCTGGTGCACCCTTACCTTTACCCATACGTACTTCTAATGGCTTTTTGGTAATCGGCTTGTCTGGAAATATTTTAATCCACAATTGACCTTCTCTCTTCATAAATCTAGTAGCAGCAATACGAGCAGCTTCTATTTGGCGTGAAGTCAAAAATGCAGCATCATCAACATTCTTTATACCGAACATACCATTTGAAAGTTGGTGTCCTCTTCCAGCAAGACCTTTCATACGGCCTTTCTGCATCTTACGGAACTTCGTTCTTTTCGGTTGTAACATTACTTTAGTTCTTTAAAAAATTACTTTCTACGACGTTGTTTTCTTCCACCTTCTTGCTTACCACCTTTAGAAGAATCCTTTTGCATTCCTACTAATGGAGATAAATCTCTTTTACCATATACCTCACCTTTCATAATCCAAACTTTAATACCAAGTTTACCATATGTAGTCTGAGCTTCCTGTAAAGCATAATCAATATCCGCTCTAAAGGTTGATAATGGAATTCTACCATCTTTATAAGATTCAGATCGTGCCATTTCAGCACCGTTCAATCTACCAGAGATTTGAATCTTTATTCCTTCAGCATTCATACGCATTGCTGCGGCGATTGCCATTTTAATCGCTCTTCTAAAAGAAATTCTACTTTCAATCTGACGAGCTACACTTGCCGCTACTAAATTAGCATCAAGTTCAGGTCTTTTTATTTCAAAAATGTTGATTTGAACCTCCTTATTGGTGATCTTTTTCAACTCCTCTTTTAACTTATCAACTTCCTGACCACCTTTACCGATAATAATACCAGGTCTAGCAGTTGTAACAGTAACAGTGATTAACTTAAGAGTTCTTTCAATTATAACTCTTGAAACACTAGCTTTAGAAAGTCTGGCATGAATATACTTACGTATTTTATCATCCTCAGCCAATTTATCTCCGTAATCGTTACCACCATACCAGTTAGACTCCCAACCTCTTATGATTCCTAGACGATTTCCTATTGGATTTGTTTTCTGTCCCATCCTAGTTTTCTGTTATATTTTTTGAACCCAAAACCAATGTAACATGGTTTGAACGTTTTCTAATTCTATGTGCTCTACCTTGTGGAGCAGGACGCAACCTCTTCAACATTGCACCACTATCTACTCTAATCTCAGCTACAATTAAATCAGCATCCTCTAAACTTGCCTCTTCATTTTTTGCTTGCCAATTAGCCAAAGCTGAAAGTAATAATTTTTCCAACTTTCTAGAAGCTTCCTTAGGATTAAACCTTAGTATAGCTAAAGCTTGCTCTACCTTTACACCGCGAATCAAATCTGCAACTAAACGCATTTTTCTAGGTGATGTAGGACAGTTATTCAACTTAGCGAAAGCTACCATCTTCTTTTCAGCCTTAATTCTTTCGGCCATCTGTTTTTTACGAACTCCCATAGCTTACTTTTTTCCTTTGTTTTTCGCACCCGCATGACCCCTAAAAGATCTAGTTGGTGAAAATTCCCCAAGTTTATGTCCTACCATGTTTTCTGTTACAAAAACAGGTACAAATTGTTTTCCGTTATGAACCGCTATTGTCATCCCAACGAAATCAGGAGTGATCATAGATGCTCTAGACCAAGTTTTGATTACCGCTTTCTTACCGGATGATACACTTTGTTGGATTTTTTTCTCCAAACTATAGTGAACGTAAGGTCCTTTTTTTAGTGAACGTGCCATTTCTTCTTAGTTTTTATTTCTTTCTACGTTCTATTATATACTTGTTGGTGCTCTTGGTCTTAGAACGAGTTCTGAACCCTTTAGCAGGTATTCCGTTTCTCGATCTTGGATGACCACCCGAAGCTCTACCTTCACCACCACCCATTGGATGATCGACAGGGTTCATAGCTACCGGTCTAGTTCTAGGTCTTCTACCCAACCATCTACTTCTACCAGCCTTACCTGATACTAACAATTGATGATCAGAGTTAGATATAGCACCTATAGTAGCCAAACAACCTGAAAGAATTAACCTTGTTTCACCAGATGGCATTTTCACCGTAACAAACTTACCGTCCTTTGCCATAAGCTGAGCAAACGTACCAGCACTACGCGCCATAACAGCACCTTGCCCAGGCCTTAACTCAATACATGAAATTATAGTTCCTAAAGGAATCTCACTTAACGGTAATGCATTACCAATCTCAGGCGCCACAGCAGAACCAGCAACAACCTGCTGATCAACTTGCAAACCATTCTGAGCAATAACATAACGCTTCTCACCATCCGCATACTCTAAAAGAGCAATAAATGCAGTTCTATTTGGATCGTACTCAATTGTCTTAACAGTTGCAGGCACATCTTGCTTGTCTCTCTTAAAATCTATTACACGATACCTTCTTTTATGACCTCCACCTTTTTGGCGTATGGTCATCTTTCCTTGACTGTTTCTACCTCCGGACTTTTTTAACGGAGCAAGCAAGCTTTTCTCCGGCTTATCAGCAGTAATGGCGTCAAATCCATTTACTACTCTAAAACGCTGTCCTGGAGTGATTGGTTTTAATTTTCTAACTGACATTTCTTGTCTTTATAGATTACTGTAAAAATCGATAATATCACCCTCTACAACATCAACAATCGCCTTTTTAATAGCATTTGTTTTACCATGCTGCACACCAGTTTTTGTATACCTGGATTTTCTTGAAGGACCGTAATTCATTGTACGAACCTTCTTCACAGAAACACCATAAGTAGCCTCAACCGCATCTTTAATCTGCAACTTGTTAGCCTTAGGGTCAACTACGAATCCATAACGGTTATTCAACTCGCTATCAGCAGTCATTTTTTCCGTTATAATTGGTTTTATCAACACACTCATGATATTATTGTTTATTTAAATTCGATTCAATTCCTTCCAAAGAACTCTCTAACAATACTACACTATTAGCGTGAAGTATTTTATAAGTACTTAATTCTGAGTTAGTTATAACTTCAGAGCCTTTAAAATTACGCGAAGACAAATATACACCTTTATTTGAATCCCCCAACACTATCAAAGACTTTTTATTCTCAAGACCTAAGGTCCTTAAAACTTCAATAAAATCTTTAGTTTTAGGAGTGTCAAAATCAAAATCTTCAACTACTAAAATCCCATTTTCCTTTGCTTTCAAAGTCAATGCCGATTTTCTTGCCAATCGCTTTAAATTTTTATTCAACTTTTGACCGTAATCTCTAGGTCTAGGGCCAAATATTCTACCTCCACCTCTAAAGACTGGAGATTTAATACTACCTGCTCTCGCAGTACCTGTACCCTTTTGTTTTTTAATCTTTCTAGTACTACCAGCGATCTCAGCTCTTTCCTTAGCTTTGTGCGTACCTTGTCTCTGATGAGCTAAATACTGCTTTACATCTAGGTAAACCGCATGATCATTAGGCTCTATAGCGAAAACATCATCAGAAAGGTTTGCCTTTCTGCCTGTGTCTTTTCCTTTAATATCTAAAACTGCTATCTTCATTACATCTACCTTTGTATGGTTACATAAGCATTCTTATGGCCCGGAACACAACCTTTTACTACTAAAAGATTTTTTTCTGGAACTACTTTTAAAACTCTAAGGTTCTGAACCGTTACACGATCAGTACCCATTCTACCGGCCATTTTCATACCTTTAAATACTCTTGCAGGATATGATGCAGCACCAATAGAACCTGGAGCCCTAAGTCTGTTATGCTGACCATGAGTTGCTTGACCAACTCCACCGAATCCGTGACGTTTTACAACACCCTGAAATCCTTTACCCTTAGATGTACCAATAACATCTACGAACTGACCTTCAGCAAAAACATCAACACCAACCGTGTCACCTAATTTAAATTCACCTTCAAAATCTCGGAATTCAACGACTTTTTTCTTAGGAGAAGCACCTGCTTTTTTAAAATGGCCTAATTCAGCCTTAATAGCACGACTTTCTGCCTTGTCATCGAAACCAAGTTGAAGGGCACTATACCCGTCGACCTCTTCGGTTCTGACTTGGGTAACTACACATGGTCCAGCTTGTATAACGGTACATGGAATGTTTTTTCCATTCTCGTCAAAAATACTGGTCATGCCTACTTTCTTTCCTATTAACCCAGACATACTTATTTATATTAATTATTACTTATTAAATTCTATTCAAAAAAAATAGGGTCAAAATAATTTAACCCTAAATTATTTTTTCCGTTTTTCCCTCGCACGCAGCTCAGGACATGTTATCTAATCCATTAAGATTAGATAGTGAGTTACACCTTAATCTCTACTTCTACACCACTTGGAAGCTCTAACTTCATAAGTGCATCAATAGTCTTAGATGAAGAACTATAGATATCCAATAACCTCTTATAAGAACTTAACTGGAACTGCTCTCTAGACTTCTTATTTACGTGCGGTGAACGCAAAACTGTAAATATTTTTTTATGTGTTGGCAAAGGAATTGGTCCTGTTACAACAGCACCGGTAGTCTTTACCGTTTTTACAATCTTCTCAGCAGACTTATCCACCAAGTTATGATCGTAAGATTTTAGTTTTATTCTAATTTTCTGACTCATGTCCTAAATTTATGCTGTTATACCTTTTGCTGCTTTGATAACTTCTTCTGAAATATTAGAAGGAGTCTCTGCATAGTGTGAAAATTCCATTGTTGAAGTTGCACGACCTGAAGATAATGTTCTAAGAGAAGTAACATATCCGAACATTTCAGATAATGGCACTGTACCCTTAACAACTTTTGCTCCAGCTCTATCGCTCATATCACCAATAGTACCTCTACGTCTATTTAAATCTCCAACGATATCACCCATATTTTCCTCAGGAGTAATAACTTCTAACTTCATAATTGGCTCCATAATAACGGCACCAGCAGCTTTACCAGCAGCCTTGTAACCCATCTTAGCAGCTAATTCAAAAGAAAGTGCATCAGAATCTACAGGGTGGAAAGATCCATCCTTAAGAACAACTTTCATAGAATCCATTTCATATCCAGCCAAAGGTCCGTTTTGCATTGCAACTTTGAAACCTTTCTCTACAGACGGAATAAATTCTTTAGGAATACGACCACCTTTTATTTCATCAACAAACTGAAGTCCTTCACCTTCGAAATCCTCATCAGCAGGACCCATTTCAAATACAATATCACCAAACTTACCACGACCACCAGATTGCTTCTTATAAGTTTCTCTATGTCCAGCCGTTTTGGTTAATGCTTCCTTGTATTCTACTTGAGGTTCACCTTGACTCACTTCAACCTTAAACTCTCTTCTTAAACGATCGACAATAATATCTAAGTGAAGCTCACCCATACCAGATATAATTGTTTGACCTGAAGCCTCATCAGTTTTCACTTGGAAAGTAGGATCTTCTTCAGCCAATTTAGCCAAAGCCATACCTAACTTATCAACATCCGCTTTAGTCTTAGGTTCAACAGCAATACCAATTACTGGCTCCGGGAAATCCATGCTTTCCAAAACAATTGGGTGCTTTTCATCAGACATGGTATCACCAGTCTTAATATCTTTAAAACCTACAGCCGCACCAATATCACCCGCCTCGATAAAATCGATAGCATTTTGCTTATTAGAGTGCATTTGATAAATACGGGAAATACGTTCTTTTTTACCTGAACGGTTGTTCAATATATAAGAACCAGCATCTAAACGACCAGAATATGTTCTAAAGAATGCCAACCTACCTACGAAAGGATCAGTAGCAATCTTAAATGCCAAAGCCGAGAACGGCTCTTTTACATTAGGCTTACGTTTTTCAACAGCACCTGTATCAGGATTAGTACCCTCAATATCATCCTTATCTACAGGTGAAGGCAAATATCTACAAACCGCATCCAATAAAAACTGAACACCTTTATTTTTAAACGAAGAACCGCAAACCATAGGAATAATCGCACGATCCATTACCGCAGCCCTTAAAGCAGCGTGAACCTCTTCTTCAGTGATAGAATCTTCATCTTCGAAGAATTTCTCCATCAATTCCTCATCATATTCCGCAACAGCTTCTATTAAGGCAGCTCTATACTCCTTAACTTCCGCCTTCATATCTTCAGGAATATCAATTACATCAAATGTAGAACCGAATCCTTCATCATGCCAAACAATAGCTCTGTTCTTAGCCAAATCTACAATACCTCTAAAATCAGCCTCATCACCGATAGGAAGGACAATAGGAACAGCATTTGAACCTAACATCTCCTTAACCTGCTTGCAAACCTTAAGGAAGTTAGAACCCTGACGGTCCATTTTATTCACGAAACCAATTCTAGGAACCTTATAGTTATCAGCTAATCTCCAGTTAGTCTCTGACTGAGGCTCCACCCCATCAACAGCACTAAACAAAAAGACCAAACCATCCAACACACGTAAAGAACGATTCACCTCTACAGTAAAATCAACGTGACCCGGAGTATCTATTATATTAAAGTGGTAATCTTTAGTATCCGGCAATTCCTTTGCATTCTCCAAAGGAAACTTCCATGTACATGTAGTAGCAGCAGAAGTAATGGTAATACCCCTTTCCTGCTCCTGCTCCATCCAGTCCATAGTAGCGGCACCATCATGCACCTCACCTATTTTATGACTTACACCCGTATAAAAAAGTATACGTTCAGTCGTAGTAGTCTTACCAGCATCAATATGCGCAGCAATACCTATGTTTCTTGTATATCTTAAATCTCTTGCCATGTCTATTTAGAATCTAAAGTGCGAAAATGCTTTGTTTGCCTCAGCCATCTTGTGCGTATCGACTCTTTTCTTAACAGCCGCACCCTCTTCTTTAGCTGCAGCTAAAATTTCTCCAGCCAATTTCTGAGCCATACCCTTCTCGTTACGCTTTCTTGCATAACTAATCAACCACTTCATTGCTGTTGATATTTTACGATCCGGCCTAATTTGCATTGGAATCTGAAATGTTGCACCACCAACCCTTCTACTCCTAACCTCTACGTGAGGCATAACATTACTTAATGCATCTTTCCAAAGCTCTAAAGCTGTCTTTTCTTCATCAGTCTTTTTTGCATCTACGATGTCAATTGCATCATAAAACACACCAAAAGCAACTGATTTTTTACCATCCCACATCATCATATTGACGAAACGTGTCACCAATTGATCATTAAATCTTGGATCCGGTAAAAGTGGTCTTTTCTTTGCCTGTCTTTTTCTCATTACTTCCTTTTAAACAAGTTTAATTACTTCTTAGGGCGTTTTGCACCATATTTAGATCTACGCTGTGTTCTACCGGCCACACCTGCTGTGTCCAATGCACCACGTACAATATGATACCTAACCCCTGGTAAATCTTTAACTCTTCCGCCTCTTACTAATACTATCGAGTGCTCTTGAAGATTGTGACCTTCTCCCGGAATGTAAGCGTTCACTTCCTTACCATTGGTCAACCTCACCCTTGCTACTTTTCTCATAGCTGAATTTGGTTTCTTTGGCGTAGTAGTATAAACACGTGTACAAACACCCCTTCTTTGAGGACACGAATCCAAAGCAGCCGATTTACTCTTCTTAGTAATCGTCTCTCTTCCTATTCGTACTAATTGTGATATTGTTGGCATACTATAATAATATATAAAAAAATTACCCCTACTTTAAGGGTCGGCAAATGTAATGATATTTCGCTAAAATTCAAACCAAATTGAATTTATTTTTATTTTTTTTGAACACCCCTTATTTCACACACTCCTAACCTTGTTAAAATACCCTTAACAACACACAAAACATTAAACAATTTATATCAAAATTTATTTAAATATTTTACAGTGTTTTTTGAGTATTTATATTGAATTACGAAATTGACAAAAAGATACTTGATGAATTATTTAACTTTAAATAACTATCATGTTTTATCTGCAACTTCGGATTTTATGTCCATTTCTTAAAGTTTTATTAAAATTATCTTGCATTATTAACACTTTATTATGATGTTTGTCGATAGCTAATTCAAATAATTTAAAAATGAGAACAAAACTAAATGGATTGTTAACGCTTCTTTTAGCGTTAGTTGTGCATATTTCTTTTGCACAACAAAAAACAGTATCCGGTACGGTTACTGATCAAGGAGGGCTTCCTTTGCCCGGGGTTAACATTGTAGTTGAAGGTACTACTACAGGTACCCAAACCGATTTTGATGGAAACTATTCCATCATGGCTTCGCAAGGAGAGACATTATTATTCACTTACATTGGACAAAAAGCCGTCAGAAAATCTGTAGGTGCCAGTAACACAGTAAGTGTGATGATGGAAGAAGACGCTCAAGCCCTTGAAGAAGTTGTTGTTACCGCCCAAGGTATTAAGCGTGAGAAAAAAGCTTTAGGTTTTGCAGTTTCCTCTGTTGGCGAAGAAGATTTGGAATCTCGTTCCGAAGGGGATGTAGCCCGTGTTTTATCTGGTAAAGCATCTGGGGTACAGATCACCGCAGCTGGAGGTATGTCAGGTTCCGCTACCAACGTTGTAGTTAGGGGCTTAAGTTCCTTTAGCGGAAGTAACCAAGCTCTCTTTGTTGTTGATGGTGTACCTTTTAGTAGCGATACGAATGCACAAGATACCAATGGAGGTGGATCTAACTTCTTAACGGGTAACACCGGTTCTTCTAGATTTTTAGATTTAGACCCAAACAACATCGCAAAAATTGAAGTATTAAAAGGTCTTGCCGCTGCAACGCTTTATGGTTCTCAAGGTAAAAATGGTGTAATTCTTATTACTACAAAAGCAGGTTCTGCTGTTGGGGGTAAAAAGAAAACCGAAATTACAGTGAATCAGTCTTACTTTGTTAACGAATTTGCTTCCTTACCAGATTACCAAGATGAATATGGTAATGGTTTTGACCAAGCATTTGGTTGGTTCTTTAGTAACTGGGGACCTAGTTTTGAAGAAAGTGGCCTTTCTGGATGGGGAAGACAATCTGCCATTGACGAAAATGGAACTTTAGCGCATCCTTATAGTACAACATCCGTTAGAGCTACAAGAGAGGCTTTTCCAGAATTTCAAGATGCAAGATATGATTGGAAGCCTTACAATTCTGTTGAAGATTACTTCAAACCTGGTTCTGTGAGCTCAACTTCCGTTAACATTAATGGAGCTTCTCAAGATGGGAATACTACGTTCAATGCAAATTTTGGTTTTTTAGATGATGAGTCTTTTATACCTGGAAATGGTTTAACAAGAGCTAACGTATCTATTGGCGGTAGATCCAAACTATCGAATAAATTCACCGTAGCTGGAGCAATGAACTATTCTAGAACAGATTACAGTTCACCACCTATTGCGGCAAGTGAAGGTAACGGTACAACTGGTCTTTCTATATTTGGCAACATCTACTTTACACCACGTAGTGTTGACCTATTAGGGTTACCCTATCAAAATCCCATTGATGGATCTAGTGTATACTATAGAAATGGTAATGACATTATCAATCCACGTTGGACAGCTAATAATGCGAAATATTCCCAGCTAACAACACGTGTTTTCTGGAATGCATCTGTACAATATGACATCAACGATAATCTTAACATGACGTATAGAGCTGGTTTAGATTATTACAATGAAAGAAATGAACAGTACTCTAACAAGGGTGGTGTTGAATTTACCAGTGCCATTTTTGGGTTCTTAAACACCTACGATAACAACAATACCATTTGGGATCACTATTTGGCTTTAAATGGTAATTATGATTTATCGGAAAAACTAGGAATGTCCTTCAACGTGGGTGCAACATCCAGGTCTACCACATTTGATCAATCTGGTGTTGCTAGCACAGGTCAAATTGTATTTGACATACAGAGACATTTCAATTATGCAAACCAGTCTCCTATTCAATATACAGAAAAGAGAAACATTGCCGGTTTATTAGGTCAAGTTACTTTAGACTATGACAATATGTTATTCTTTACCGCATCAACTAGAACTGACTGGGTATCTAACCTTATTACCGAGAACAATAGCCAAACATACCCAAGTGTAAGTGCTTCTTTTTTACCTACTGCGGCATGGCCTGGCATTAAGTCTGAGAATGGACTAAACTTCTTAAAATTAAGAGCAGGCTTAGGTCAGTCAGCAACATTCCCAACTGCTTACCCAACAGTAAGTGTGGTTGAGCAGAACACGCAAGTATATGGTGAAGGCGGAGAAGTAACCACTAACCAAGTTGCAGGCTTCAAGGCTAATCCAGATTTAAAACCAGAATTACTTTCTGAATTTGAAGTAGGTTTTGAATCAAAATTACTTAACAATAGAATTTCATTAGACTTCACATATTTTGACAGAACTACAAAAGACCTTATTGTTAGAGAGCCACTTTCTCCTTCAACAGGTTTTACTTTTACACAAAGTAATGTTGGAAAAATAGAAGGTGACGGTATTGAAATTGACCTAGGTGTTGACTGGATAAGAAGTAATGACCCAAGTGGATTTAACTGGAATACCAGAGCTAACTTTACCAAAAATAAATTTATTGTAACAGAACAAGAACAAGATATCATCATTTATGCCGGTAGTTCTACCCTATCAGTTGGTGGAAACGCAGCCATAAAAGGAGAGCAACTAGGAGCAATAGTAGGTGATGCCATTGCAAGAGATGCCGACGGTAACTTCTTAATTGATGATGGTGGCGATTATGTTACTACAGAAGTTGACATCAATGGAAATGTACCGGTAATAGGTAATCCAAATCCTGATTATATTATGAACATCATCAATTCTTTTTCTTATAAGAATTGGAATTTAGGCTTTCAGATCAGTCATACAAAAGGTGGTGATATCGTATCTAACACTATTGGTACTTTATTAGGTAGAGGTTTAATTACCGAAACCTTAGACAGAGAGAATACTTACATTTTACCAGGTGTTTCACAAAGTACAGGCGAAGTAAACAATAAGCAGATCAACAATTCTACGTATTACTTCAACAATATCTTATTCGGTCCAACTGAACTTAAGGTATATGATGCATCGGTAGTTCGTTTACAGGAACTTTCACTAGGATACACGTTCCCTGCTAAAGCTTTAGAAAGAACCCCTTTTGGATCATTAACTATAACTGCACAAGGTTTCAACTTGTGGTATGATGCCTACAACACACCAGATGGCGCCAATTTCGATCCAAACATTCAAGGTGCAGGTGTTGGTAACTCACAAGGTTTTGACTTTATTAACGGTCCAAGTTCTAGAAGATATGGAGTTAGTATCAAAGCAACCTTTTAAAAATTGCTAATCTTAATTAATAGAAATATTATGAAAAAAATAATTAAATATATAACCGTTGTTTTTACTGCAGGAGTGCTATTCAACTCTTGTGAAACAACAGACCTAGACCTTAGGACTAGCCCTAATGACCTTGCCTCTGACCAAGCAGATCCTAATTTGCTATTGAATTCTATTCAATTAGCATATGTTGCTAATATGTACACTATAAATGACATAGGTTCAGAATTAACTAGAATAGATTACATGCTTGGTCGTAACTATTTTAATACCTACCCAGGTGATACTTTTGATGATATCTGGGAACGTCTTTACAGTAGTACCGATGGTAACAATGATGTTTTTACCAATACCGTTGACTTAGGTATTTTCCCTAATGTAGCGAATTTAAAGACCATTGATGCTGAAACTGATACAGATTACACCTTTCATATTGCCGTAGGTCAAACATTAAAGGCGCACATGCTTTTATTACTAACTGACTATCTTGGTAAAGCTACATTAAGTGAAGCTGGCAACCCAACAGAATTTCCTGCACCATTATTAGATGATGGACAAGATGTTTACACCGGTGCATTAGCCTTATTAACCGAAGCAGAAGCTCTTTTCGCTGCTGATCCTGCATTACAAGGTGGTGAAGATTTCTTTTATGGTGGAGATACTGAAAATTGGATCAAGCTTATTAACACTATAAGATTGAAAGCTGCTGTAACCACAGGAGACACTAGTACATTTAACTCAATAATTGCAGGTGGTGATTATATTTCTGAAACTTCAGAGGATTTCCAATGGCAATACGGCACTAGAGATCTACAACCAGACACACGTCATCCAGATTACCAAGATGATTACACGGCAAGTGGTGCAAACATATATCAGTCTAACTGGTTAATGAGTAACATGCAAACAAGAAATGACCCAAGAATTAGATATTACTTCTATCGTCAACAAGGTGCTACACCAGGTGACGGGGTAGAACCTGCTAACGAAGAAACTTTAGCTTGTTCACTTGCTACACCTCCACCTCATTATGATGGGTTTATCTACTGCTCTGTACCTAACGGGTATTGGGGTAGATCACACGGGAATAACGAGGGTACTCCACCTGATAACTTCCTAAGAACTGCAGTTGGTGTTTATCCAGCCGGAGGTAAATTTGACGATAATGATTTCGATTTAGATGAAGATAATTCAACCGTTGGCTTAGGTCTAGGCGGAGGCGGAGCTGGTATAGAACCAATCTTCCTTGCTTCTTATGTTGATTTTTGGCAAGCTGAAATGGCTACATCTGCCGCTGCTAAAGCAGACTTAATGGAGGCTGCTATGACTAAATCAATAGCAAAAGTTCAAAGTTTTGGTTCTCTAGACTCTAGTGCTGATTTATCTCTTGCTCCTTCAGAAACTGAAGTAGCTACTTATATTGCAGACACAAAAGCAGACTTTCTAGCTGCTACAGGTGCTGACCAAACCAATATTTTATCGGAACAATATTGGATCGCTCTTTATGGTGGTGGTGTTGAAGCTTATAACTATTATAGAAGAACAGGCTTCCCTACTACATTAGACCCAAACTGGGAACTGAATCCAGGTGCCTTTCCAAGATCATTTTTGTATCCTCAAACAGAGGTTATAACGAACTCAAATGTTTCGCAGAAATCTGATTTATCAACTCAAGTATTTTGGGATAACAATCCAGCCGGACCAACTTTCCCATCTGCTAACTAAAAAATAAGAAAATGAAAATAAACAATAAAATATTAGGCGCAATCATTGGTGTTTCCTCGCTTCTAATAACATCATGTGACGACGACGGCGGCAAAGTTATCGATGAAGTCTTTGCAAATACTACTAGGGGCGCCGTATTAAGAACTATTGAGTCTGGCGGTGTATTTGACCGTTTCGATACTTCTACCTCTTTTGGTTTTACTTTTGAAGAGCAAGATTATGAAGATGGAGATTTGTTAGAGAAAGTAGATTTATATATCAGTTTTGATGACAATACCGAGGCTAACGGAGATTCTTCCGTAGCTGAAATTTTAATTGAAACTTTTTTACCTGCAGATTTCACCGATGGCGAGTTTGGTTTACCAAGAGCAAGTTATGAAACTACATTGGCCAATGCTTTATCTCAATTAGGTTTGATTGAAGGTGATTTTGATGGTGGCGATGCTATACAGTTTCGTTTAATATTAACTTTAACGGACGGTAGAACATTTACAAATGATGATAGTACCGGTACCATTACCGGCTCATTCTTTAATGCACCCTATTTTTATGGTCCAGTTATTAAATGTATACCTCCAGCACCTGTTGCAGGTGAATACACTATAGAACTAGAAGATAGTTATGGCGATGGCTGGAACGGAGCTTCTATTGATGTAGTTATAGATGGTGTTGAATCTTCGTATACAATAGAAGATGGAAGTGCAGGTTCAGCAACTTTCACAGTACCTGAAGGAACTACAGAGTTTGTACTAACATATGTTTCCGGAGCTTTTGACAATGAAGTTTCCTATGAAATTACAGCTCCAACTGAAGAAATTGCAATTTCAGACGGACCAAGTCCAGCGATAGGGGCTATCACCTTAAATATCTGTAAAGGGTAGTACCGGTAAATTTTAATTTATTAAGTAGCTGCCCTATTCATTTAGGGCAGCTATTTTTTTTCACATACTATATCCATTTCTATGTCACATCTTTCCAAGACAAAAATAAACGCAAAATTGATAACAACCGTTTTGGGCTCATGTATTTCCATTTTCTTGTCATGTTCTGAAAACAAAAAAAACAGTGTACAGGAAGATTCGACCAAACAGGCCAAGAATACTAAAATTTTTGAAAAAATCTCAAATGACCATAGTCAAATTAATTTCAGTAATGACCTTGTAGAAAATATTGAAACCTACGACAATGTTTTTAATTTTGATTACTTCTATAATGGGGCAGGTGTAGGCGTTGAAGACATAAATAACGATGGATTATTAGATGTCTTCTTTTCAGGAAATCAGGTAGAAAACAAACTGTATCTAAACAAAGGCAATTTTATATTTGAAGATATTTCAACAACAGCGGGCATTAACATCAACAAAAAATGGAGTAACGGCGTAACCTTTGTAGACATCAACAATGATGGTTGGCAAGACATCTATGTTTCTCAAGGAGGTCCAAATAATAGAAGTAACAGAAGTAACCTCTTGTACATTAACAACCATGATCAAACGTTTACAGAGAGCGCTAAAGAATATGGTCTAGATGACCCAGGAATATCAACACAAACAGCTTTTTTTGATTTTGACAAAGACGGAGATCTTGACTGCATTGTAATGAACGAAAATGAGCTATATGGTTTAGACCCTATTTCCCTTCTTAAAACAGTTAACACATCTAAAGAAAACAAATACTTCAATAGCAGTCATTTTTATAAAAATATAGATGGAAAATATAAAGATGTCACCAAAGAAGTTGGATTAGAGAATCCAATATTTGGCTTGGGCTTATGCGTAGCTGACATCAATGCTGACAGCTATTTAGATATTTATATTTCAAGCGATTATTACTTACCCGATGTCATTTATATGAATAACCAAAATGGAGGATTTAAGAACTCTATTAAAGAACTAACACAACAAATATCGTTTTATGGTATGGGCTTAGACATTGCAGATATTAACAATGATAACCTACAAGATATATTTGTTTTAGACATGGCCTCTAATGACCATTTCAGAGCAAAAACACTTATGGCTTCTATGAGTACAGATAAATTTAATTACTTAACTACTACTGCTGAGTTTCAACACCAATATATGTTCAATTCCCTACAATTGAATTTAGGAAAAAACTATTTTTCTAACATTTCTCAACTTACATCTATGGCAAGTACAGATTGGAGTTGGTCTGTATTAATGTCAGATTTTGACAATGATGGGTTAAAAGATGTTTTCATAACCAATGGTTACCGTAAATATGCATTGGATAATGATTTTCAAAACAAAGTCTATAACACTAAGCTAAAATACAAAGGCAATATTCCAAATAAAATAAAACAACAATTATACGACGAAATGCCTTCAGAAAGTTTAGGTAATTTAATGTACAAAAACAATGGCAATCTAAACTTTCTAGAAACCAGTAATGATTGGGGATTAGAAGATCTTACCTTTAGTAATGGCGCAGCACAAGCAGATTTTGATAATGATGGCGACTTAGATTTAATCATTAACAATATAGACCAGAAGGCCTTATTATATAAAAATAATACCGTTGAAAACAATCTAGGAAATTTTTTAAAAGTTAATATCAATGACATAAACAAAGAGTCTTTTGCCAAAGTCACTATCTCATATGATAACCAAAATCAATTTGAAGAAATTAAAAGAGTTAGAGGCTATATGTCTTCACAAGAAAATTCTGCACATTTCGGTATAGGTAAATCTACCCTTATAGACACAATAAAAGTAGAATGGCTCAGCGGAAAAGTAGCTTACCAGTTTAATGTTGCACCAAATTCAATACTAACTTTTTCAGAAACGGATGCCAAACCTATTTCCAGCACACCTTATTCTAACAGCAACTCCTTCTTCATTGCAAAGAATCAACAGAACAATGATTTAGATTTTAAACATAAAGAAACCACCTATGATGACTTTGCAAAAGAAACTCTTTTACCCTACAAACAATCCAACACCGGACCATTTATAGCTAAAGGCGACATAAATGGTGACGGAAAAGATGACCTTTATGTAGGTGGCGGGGCTGGGCAAACAGGTACTTTGTATATACAGACACAAAATGGATTTGAAAACAACACACCTAAATCTTTTCAGTTAGATAAAGGTAAAGAAGATGCTGAATCTGTATTCTTTGATTTTGACAATGATAACGACCTTGATCTCTATGTAGTGAGCGGTGGTAATGAATATGGAGAAAGTTCTTCTTATTATGCAGACCGGCTATACCTAAACGATGGTAATGGTAATTTTCAAAAGTTGAATACACCGGTTTTACAATCTTTCCCCAAGAGTGGTAAATCTGTTACAATAATAGATTTTGACAAAGATGGAGATAATGATGTTTTAGTAGGCAATAGAATAATACCACATAACTACCCCATGTATAGTGCCTCCATACTATATGAAAATGATAATGGAACACTAAAAAATGTTACCAAGGCCATGGCTCCTGAGCTAGAAAATTTTGGATTAATCAATAGCATAATTACCACCGATTTCAATAACGACGGGTGGCAAGATTTCATTGCAGTTGGCGAATGGACCACTATAGGTATGTTCGAAAACAAAAATGGAAAATTTCAACGTTTAAATTCAGATGACTCATCCCTGAATATAAAAGGCTGGTGGTTTAAGATAAAAGAGACCGATATTAACAACGATGGCAACAAAGATTACATTGTTGGTAATGTAGGCAGAAATATCAAATTTACCGCTAGTGAAGAAAAACCATTTAAAATTTTTGCAAACGACTTTGATAACGATGGTGTAAATGATGTAGTATTAAGCAAGAAATACCATGAAACATATGTACCTGTTAGAGGAAGAGAATGTTCATCACAACAAATGCCATTTATTAAAGATAAATTTGCCACTTACAATGACTTCGCCCACGCAAGCATGGAAGATATATATGGTGAAAAATTAAAAGAAGCCTATTCTAATGAAGCCACAGAATTCAGTTCCATATTACTCTTGAACAAAGGAAAAAATAAGTTCGAAAAAATTAATTTACCTATAGAATCTCAATTATTTCCTGTTTTGGCAATTTCGTTGTTTGACTTAAATAATGATGGTTTTGAAGATTGTGTTATTTCTGGTAACATTTACGAGACGGAAGTAGAAACACCTAGATTGGACGCCATTTCCGGTCTGGCCTTAATCTCAAATGGAAATAATGGATATACCCCATCTACCATGGAAGAAACAGGGCTTTATTTGCGAGGAAATGTAAAAAGTATGCAATCGTTAAAGTTTAATGATCAGACTTTATTAATTACGGGTTTTAATAATGATAAACTAAGAACTTTCAAATTAACAAAAAATTAAACGTCCTGAATATAAGAGGTTTAAAAATTATTTTTAAATTATAACTCTTAAACAACCAAACCATGAAAAAAATTTTAATGTTAGCTATTACCGCAATAGCCAGTACAAGTTTACAAGGTCAGTATTCTGGGCAAGTACCTACTAATATGGGAGGTGCTAGTCAAAATGCAGCAGTAGGTGCTGTCATAGCAAATTTCCTAGGTCCTGTGAACGAGGCATATCAAAAAAGGCGAGAAATAGATTTAGACAAATTTCAAGGTTCCCCTTACACATCCAATACTTTTGCACCAACTATTTTAAAACATAATGACGAAGTTGTTGGGAATATCTATTACAGATATAATGCCTTAAATGAGGAGATTGAAATTAAAAAAACGGCTTCAAAAGAAGAAGCATACCAAGCTTTGGTAAAAGACAAAGAAATTAGCTTACTTATTAATGCTAAACCTTTAAGTTTTAAAACTTTTGTAACTGAGAAAAATGCTACTTTAAATGGGTATCTGTCCCTTATACAAAAAGGAAATAAATATGATTTATATAAGAGAACTCTTGTTAAGTTTACAGAAGGGCAACCAGCTCAAAATTCTTTTGTAGCAGCTGTACCAAGTAGGTTTACGAAATTTACCGAGTTTTATTTCCAAAAGAATGGTGTAAACAGAATTGACCAAATTCCACAAAAGAATAAAAAACTTATAAAACTAGTTGATGAATCCAAGAAAGAAGAGCTCAAATTATTCTTGAAAGAAAAAGATTTAAACATCAAATCTGAACTAGATTTGCTAAAAGTTTTTCAATACTTAAACCACTAAAATTTTTAACTTTAATATTTAAAACCGCCCAACAAATGTTGGGCGGTTTTTATTTACCTTTGCCCCATGCAAAAAACCACTCAGATTTATGGCTTAAGAGCCATTATAGAAGCTGTCAATTCAAACGAAGAGATAGACAAGGTATTTCTACAAAAAGGCCTTAAAGGAGACCTTATGAAAGAACTGGAAGGTTTATTGCGCCGTAATGAAATCAATATGGTCTATGTGCCAATTGAAAAATTGAACAGACTAACCAAAAACAATCACCAGGGAGCCGTTGCCAACATCTCCCCAATTGCATTTCATACCCTTGAAGATTTAGTGGAAAAGGCAAATGCAAAAGAAGGTCCGGCTTTATTCTTATTATTGGATCAACTTTCTGATGTACGTAATTTTGGTGCTATTATTAGAACTGCAGAATGTACCGGAGTAGATGGTATCATTGTTCAAAAGAAAGGTGCCGCTCCTGTAACTGCTGATACGATCAAAACCTCTGCAGGTGCTGCATATAGGGTTCCTATTGCAAAGGTTGATCATTTAAAAGATGCCGTTTTCTATTTACAGGCATCAGATATTAAAATAGTATCGGCTACCGAAAAAACAAATGATTCTGTTTACGATATTCCTTTCACTGATGCTATAGCTATTGTTATGGGGTCTGAAGATCGTGGTATCACCCCTTCTATTTTAAAAGCTTCTGATTATAGAGCTAAGCTTCCTTTACTTGGAGAAATTGAGTCGTTGAACGTTTCTGTTGCCTGTGCTGTTTTCTTATATGAAGCGGTTCGCCAACGTTTGTAATTACAGACTATATATCTGAATCACCTTTGGAGCTTTTCTTGAAGATGTAGTTGAATTTAAAATCTTCATCCTCCTCAAAGTTTTCTTCAACAGGTAGTTCCCTAAAGTTTCCGTTTTCATCAAAATGTTGTAAAAATAAATCATCCTCTTCTTTAAAATCTTCCTTTTCCCATTCGTATTTCTTGGTTGGTGGAATACGTGCTTTCACCATTTTAGCAAGTAACAATCCCGTGATAAAACCAGCTAAATGACCTTCCCAAGACATTCCTTCCTTTACCGGGAATATATACCAAAGCATGCTTCCGTATATAAAAACTACGATTAAAGAAAGTGCTACCAGCCTAAAATGAGAACTAAATATTCCTTTAAAAAAAATAAAACTTGCCAGCACATAAATGAGTCCGCTTGCACCAATATGATACGATGTTCTACCTATTAACCAAGTCATTATCCCAGATAATAGAATACCATAGACAACTACTTTCCAAGCAACATCTTTATAAAAATACCAAAGCGCCGTAAGCAATACGGCTAAAGGGATCGTATTGTTATATAAGTGTTCTAATGAACCGTGAATAAACGGACTAAATACTACTCCGCGTAATCCCAACAGTGTTCTTGGCATTACCCCCATTTCATTGAAATTCACACCCAAAAGCAGTTCTACCCAATACACGCACCATATGGCTATCATAGCAAATAGCGGAATAGCCAGCACTTTATTAGAAAACTTAAAATGTCCCATTTCTGACATGAGCTTGTTTTTATATATAGCTTACAATTATACTACCAACGTTTACAAATTGGTCATATTGTCACTCCAATCCTTACTTAACAATCAATTGGCAACATACTTTTCTCTTCTCATTTAAGATTATCATATTTTTGTATTATGAACGAACCTTTAGCAGAACGCGTACGTCCAAAAACATTAGACGAATATATTAGTCAGCACCATTTAGTGGGTGAAAAGGGCTCTTTAACAAATCAAATTAAGAAAGGTATTATTCCCTCATTAATTCTTTGGGGACCTCCGGGAACGGGAAAAACAACTTTGGCAAATATTATAGCAGAACAAAGCAAGAGACCCTTTTATGTTTTAAGTGCCATAAATAGTGGTGTAAAAGATATTCGAGAGGTAATTGATAAAGCAAAACAGGCTGGCGGATTATTCACTGCTAAAAATCCTATCCTGTTTATTGATGAGATACATCGTTTTAGTAAATCTCAACAAGATTCGCTATTGGCAGCAGTTGAAAAAGGATGGGTAACGTTAATTGGAGCAACCACGGAAAACCCAAGTTTTGAGGTGATACCGGCACTACTCTCTCGGTGTCAAGTCTATATTTTAAATGCCTTTGGAAAAACCGATTTAGAAAACTTGATTAAAAGGGCAATGGAAAAGGATGCATTGCTGAAATCTAAAAAAATAGAACTAAAAGAAACCGAAGCCTTATTGCGTATTTCTGGAGGTGATGGCAGAAAATTATTGAACGTTTTTGAATTGGTCGTTAATTCCGAAGAAAGTGATACTATAATTATTACCGATGAATTAGTGCTTTCTAAAGTTCAAAAAAACACAGTTCTTTATGATAAAACCGGGGAGCAGCATTACGATATTGTATCGGCTTTTATAAAATCTATACGTGGTAGTGACCCCAACGGTGCGGTGTATTGGTTAGCGAGAATGATTGAAGGTGGTGAGGACGTAAAATTCATTGCACGAAGAATGCTAATTTCTGCCTCTGAAGATATTGGTTTGGCAAACCCTACTGCTTTGGTGATGGCCAATACAACTTTTCAAGCAGTGACTTCCATTGGTTATCCAGAAGCACGCATTGTACTAAGCCAATGTGCAATTTACTTGGCTACCTCAGCAAAGAGCAACGCAAGTTATATGGCCATAGGAAAAGCACAGCAGGCGGTAAAACAAACAGGGAATTTGTCCGTACCGCTTCCTTTAAGAAATGCACCTACCAAATTAATGAAAGACCTGGGTTACGGACAAGAATATAAATATGCCCACGATTACCAAAATAACTTTGTAGATGCTGAGTTTCTACCAGATGAAATTACCGGAACTACGTTCTATAAACCAGGAAACAATGCCAGGGAAAAAGCGCTTAGCGATTTTCTAAAGAATAGATGGAAAATGAAATATGATTTTTAGAATTTGATATTCAGTTCTTCTTGAACCAATTTATCATTCTCATAATATTCAAATATCCAATTACCATCTTTTTGGTAGACCATACCGTTTTTTGTATCGGTCCTAGCCATAAAAACATTATCTGCAGAGCTTTTCATTAGGTTCATTCTAATCTTAGGTGAACTATCTACCAATTGGTAACCGGTATCAGTAGCCTGCGCATACAAAATATCTTTTGTCATTGGCTTTTTGACTTCTACATTTTTTAAACCAGGTGTTGTTGGCTCTGATTTTCTAATAGTTGATGCTACTGGAGTACGATCCTGGTAGTATTGCGTTTTCTCCGTCTCCTCTGAAATCACCGCAGTATTTTTGGTAGCACTTTGCATTTCCTTCGCTTTTTCTGCTTTTAAAATCTTAGCTGCCTTAGACTCGTCTAATTTTTTAACGTCATTCCTAAAGTTAACGGTCACAGGCTCCTCATTTTCATACTTAGCATTGTAGGTGTAGTTCATACCATTAAAAGAGCGCATAGACTCTCTAATTGCTTCGTTATATGCTTCCTTATATTGCTTTTCCTTACTTATACCTTGCATGGTACTAAAAACAACTTTGTCATTACAGTCTTTAAGGTTAATAATAGTTTTGGTAGAAAACAAACTGCTATCATCTTGTAAATCTGCAACTACCCCTAAACATCTATTGAATTTTAAGTCATCTGGTAATTGATCGTCATAGACCGCTATAAAACCCTTTCCTGAAAAAAGATATTTCACCAATGTACTAGTTTGGTGTTCGTTAATACGTTTAAAAGCATCAAACTTTTTTGGAACGATGATATACTTATAATCATTCAGGTTGGCTTGGGCATTTGAGAAAAGCCCTATAAATGTAAATAGTAATGCGATAACTGTTTTCAAAACGATGTAAATTTTAAATTCATGGTAATATATGAAAAAAGCATGCCAAAAAAATAAAAAAGACTGAAGAAGATACCTACTATTTACGCCCCCATGATATTACATTGAACCCAAGTTGAAACGATGCATAGTTCGTAGCTGCTATATTGTTGTAAGAAAACAGATTATCTGCCATAACATAAAAATTAACCGGACCCGCTTGTAAATTCATTCCCAACCCAATGTTGGTTTTACTGAATTTATCTATGGTATATGTTCCTTTAAGGGCTAAAACATTTCCTATTCTACGAGTATAGAAACCTGTTAATGCCGTTTGTGGGCCTCTAGGTCTATTGATCATATATAATTGCCCGCCAACAGAGTTTCTGTATTTAGTTCGCAATTCGCCACCACCGGAAGAACCCGTAGTACAATCGCAACTTTGAGAGCCTCCGTTTCCTATAGGCTCTCCAAAATCATTTCTTATAGAAGCATATAATTTTGTAGGTCTAAATGAGATATAACTTTTTGTATCGGTCTCAAAAGGCACCGCTTCCTCAATTTCATCGACTAGATCTTGCCAAAAATCTCGATCAAGACTCGCAAAATTATCCAAGATATCTATTTCAATACCTTCTACAGATGTATTCCCTTTTAGCCGGTATTTTTTTGGGTCACTAGTATGATATATAAAACCTACATCTAATAAACTACCAGTTACTGTTGTACGTTCAGATAGGTGATATGTAAACCCCAGATCAACACCTAAACCAAGATCACCACCTAACAGCGCCCTACTGATTATTTCATTTCCTAAAGTCTCAGCATCATTAGCTTCCTCTAAAACCTGAAGTCCAGATGTACGTAAAAGTAAATCTGCATTTAGGTTTGTAGCAATTCTATTATTTTGTCCTTCTGTAGTACTTAAATGTCCGTTATTGGTTGAAGAACTATAATCTGCAATTGCCGAATACAGTTTTCCTCTTGCACCAATGGTTAGGTTACGATCTATTTTCTTATTGATACCGAAATGAAAAACATTCACCAAAGAACCACGAACCTTCAAATCGCCCAAATCATACCTTCTACCTAATTGATCCGCATTACCGTCAAATAATAAGTAAGCATAATCTTGGGGCCAGTAACTAATATTATCTAGTTCAAGGTATCCACCAAAAGAATAAAATATATTGGGATTCACACTTCGGAATCCGCCACTTAAGTATTCTATTTGAACGGTAGAACTAAATTCATCTTTTGGGGTAAGAACATCTAAAGCACGTTCCCTAAATTTTAAATTAATATCTATACCATCATTGGCAAAAATATCATTTATAGAAATGGCATTAGAACCTGCATAGCCAGAAATACCGGATAACAAAGGCACACCTGCATACCATTTAAAATCTGTTTCTACACCAGGATTTACAGAAAGGGATTGTGGTATTTCATTGAAATCATAAAGAATTTGCCTATTCTGAGCTGATAGACCCAAGGTAAGCAATACGCCAGCTACAAAAAGGCAATGGCATAATCTCATTGCAATTCTAAAGTAAATTCTGCGCTAGAACGAAGCACTATTGCCGGGTCTTGTAAAGTGGACTCGCTACTATGGTCTCCCAAATTAATAGCGGTCAATCTCATTTCAGAAGTAGCTTTAATAATATCTATACTTTTACCACTTGGACCATATGCTACCTCTCGTTGTAGAATAGCCGTTGGTGCCGCATCCATACTAAAAACTTCAGTATCCAATACGTTTTCATTTTCGTCTAAAAACTCTAGTCTAATTTCAATGGGCTTACTAGTGGTATTCTCTAGCTCATAAGTTAACACACCGGCTAGCACCCTGTTGGCAAAAAAAGGCTCTTCAAAGGCATCAAAATTAAATTCTTGCGTAAAAAAACTAAGGTCCTCTATACTATTAATTAAAGGTTCCTGAGCCTTTACATAGAAAATGCTGGTTTCATAACTTGGGGCTATAGCCAGGTCGTTTATCTGGTCAAAATCCTGCTCTTCAGAACAAGACGTTACCAGTAGTAGACCTACCAAAACTATTAACAAAATACGCACCCCTTTCCTCACCTTTGTAAAGTTTAATACACATAGACAGGCGTCTATAGTAATAGTAACTCTATAAAAGGGATTTTATTTCTTGTAGATTGTAAATAATAGGAGCTACATCATGACTTTTTTCTTTATGCGCATTAAAGTGTAAGGAGTGGAATCCTAAAGATTTTGCGCCCTTGACATCTGCCTCTAAACTATCACCGATCATTAATGACTTTTCCGGCAACACACCAGCCCTATCCAAAGCCAAATTAAAAATGACCGGATTAGGTTTTTTTGCACCTGCTGTTTCAGAGTCTATTATTTGATCAAAATAGCTATGAATACCAGAATTTCTGAGCTTCTTATCTTGAACTTCCTGAAAACCATTGGTAATAATATGTAGTTTATATTTAGGTTTTAAATACTCCAATACCTCTATAGCATTTGGAAAAAGCGTATTAAAAGAGGATAAATGATTAATATACTCTTCGGATAACATATGAATTAAATCATCTGAAGCAGAATAGCCCATTGTATCAAAAACTGATTTAAGGCGTTGATACCGCAATTCAGCTTTAGTTATTTTATCTTCTCTGAACAATCTCCAAAATTTCAAGTTTGCCGGCACATATACCTCTAAAAAATCTTCTAGTGCTACTTCAACCTTTTGCTCTTTAAATATTTTACTGAATGTTAGAGCTGAGTTTTTATCAAAATCCCAAAGGGTATGATCTAAATCGAAAAAAATATCTGTTACTTTATCTTTAAACATGCTGTTGTTTTATTACCTCTGAATAAACGGTCATCCAATCCCTATCTTCCTTGTTTCCCAAAACTTCATTAGAAAACATGGCTATCAACGTACCATTAACTTTTTTTACTTCGTTCGATATCAATTGCACTTGACGGAATATTTCTTGATCCTTTTTTATTTTAGAAAGTGATATATCATGAATAGCGAACGGATGAACTTTTATAGGTTGCTTTACCTCTAACGGTATGTCATAAAACTGAAATGGAGTACAAGTACCTGCTCTAAAACCAAGCTCAAAGGTATACCCCATAGTGTAGTCGTTCGTAAATTCCGCAGCAATCAAATTCCTATAAGTTTGCGGTACATCTACCCTATTATAGCGCATTTTACAATTGTTTACAGGTCTATTGATAACCACCTCTAAACTCGACTTTTCTTTCTTTAAAAGTTCAAGATCAGAAAATGAGCTATAGCTAGCCGCCAATGACACCGGCATATAGTCCGCCACATGCTTTATGAGTGACTTAAATGTTATACTATTGGTAGATACATTTTTATCGTACTTAGAATAGTCTGCAAATTGAAAAAAGAAATTACATTTTATCTTATACTTTTTATGTAAAGCGATGAGCTCAGTATAGTTATCATAAGGATCTTTCTGTCTATGTAAACCTACGGCAATACGGTCCACCACCCTTTTTAGCTTGAAGGTTCCCAGGTCCATCAACATTCCTACCATACCTCGCACAAAACCGCGGTTGGCATAACAATGAGATGTGGCTACATCAATGACAGAAATAAAGTCGTAGCCCTTGTTTTTATATTCTAAATCTTCAAAACGTTCTTTTAGTGCATCCAATAACTTGAATGCCCAAATATCAACTACGGGCTTTTGAAGAAATCCGTTTTGAAAAGCAATACTGTCTTTAGGTGAGAACCTACCGTGTATATCCTTTACATGTGGCAAATATTCCTCATACCTAGAGAGCATAAAAAAACTGGCAGCAAAAACATCAAAAGGCAATGTGCTCCTTTCTCCTGCTTGAAAAAAGCAAGGTGTACCTTCCCAATCTCCTATACTTAACTGAATATCATTAATACCCTGTTCAAACAACAGCTCATTGCTTCGAATAAAAAATTCGTTCTGCAGTGGTTGCTTTGTATAGGTGATTTTTGGTCCCTTATGTTTTATAAACTCCTCTACCTTGGTAGTAAAATCTAGCTCAATACCCAATATATTCACGAAGATATGCCTCATGATATAGGTTACTCTAGGTGTAATTTTATGTGTATAGATCAATAACATTTAAAGAATTTTTTCGTCTGCAAAGCTATAGTAACTTTTTTGGGTAATAATCAAATGATCCAACACTTTGATATCTAAAGTTTCACTGGCAATTTTCAACTTTTGGGTAATCTGCTTATCCGCTGCACTAGGTCTTAATGTGCCAGAAGGGTGGTTATGCGCCAAAATGATAGCTATAGCTCCTAGTTCTAATGCCTGTTTCAAAACTATACGTACATCTACCAAAGTACCCGTTATACCTCCTTTACTTAGCTGTGCCTTATGCAGTACTTTGTTGGAGTTGTTAAGAAAAAGTATCCAGAATTCTTCATGATCCAAATCGCCCAAAAGCGGTTGCAGAATCTCGTATACGTCTTTACTACTGCCTATTTTCTCAATTTTGGCGGCATCTTCCCCTCTACGTCTTCTACCTACTTCCAATGCTGCCGCAATACTTACTGCTTTTGCTTCTCCAATTCCCTTAAAGGTCATTAATTGTTTAATGGAAAGTCGACCTAATTCGTTCAAGTTGTTATCTACAGATGCCAAAATACGCTTAGATAATTCTACTGCACTTTCAGACCTGCTACCCGAACCAATTAATATGGCAATCAATTCAGCATCAGACAGTACAGAACGACCCTTCTGTACTAGCTTTTCTCTGGGCTTATCATCATCTGACCAATTTTTAATGGAAAACGAAGTGGGTTTATCGTGCATTGGCTAAAGATACAGAACAAATTATTTTATGGTAAATTTATACATCATTTAAAAACCGATCATGAAATCATTGTTAACAGAAGACGGATACCAAGATATTACCTCAAGAATTGAAAAGTTATCTGAGAATTCTCAAAAAGGTTGGGGTAAAATGACCGTTGGTCAAATGGCATGGCATTGCCAACACCCGCTAAACATAGCAATTAAGAATACACCCAATTCTTCTAAAGGCAATTGGTTTATTAAAACCTTTTTCAAAAAATCACTTTATAATGAAAAGCCATGGCGCAAAAATTTACCGACCTCTTCACTAATGAAAACCTTGGATGATAAGGATTTCAATAGTGAAATAGAAAAATTAAAATCTTTGGTCGATGATTTTTATGCTGTTCGTTCAAGAGACAAATGGTATCCTCATCCTTCTTTTGGTGTCTTTACACCTGAACAATGGGGACAACTGGAATACAAACACCTAGACCACCATTTAAAACAATTTGGAGTTTAGTTGTTGGTTGTTGGTTGTTGGTTGTTGAAAAAATAAAAGTCCAAGTTCAAGCTCAAATTCAAAAAGACTTTGTACTTAATACTCTTTACTCTATTCTCTATTTTCTCTATTCCAACTTTGTACTTTGTACCTCTACCTTAACTCATCAACTGCTGAAATTTTTTCAAATCGAATCCGCCATAATTACCTGAACTCATAAGTAATAATGTGGTGTTGTCATATGGTCTACTTTCCAAATACTCATGAAAAGAGACGGCATCGGTAAAGATGTTTAAATCATCTCTTTGAAAAGCTTCTGAAATTTGTTCTGGAGTAACAGCTTCTAACTTCTTAATTGCCACAGATTCTGGCGTAAAGAAAATAACCGCTTCATCGGCAGCATCCAAAGCTCCTTTATATTCCTTTAAAAACTCCGGATTAAAGCTACTGTACGTATGTAGTTCTAAACAGGCTATCAATTTCCTATTTGGGTACTGCTCTTTTACCGCCTTTGTAGTTGCTGCCACTTTACTAGGCGAATGTGCAAAATCTTTATAGGCAATACTAGAGTTTCCTTCCGCTATTTTCTCTAAACGTTTAGATGCTCCTTTAAATGTAGCAATGGCTTCATAGAAATCATCTTCATCTACACCCATATTTTGGCAAATCCATTTTGCACCAGCTAAATTACTCAGGTTGTGTTTACCAAAAACTTCTATAGGCATAGGTCCTTCATTGGTTTCCAATAAAGTTTCGCCGTTTTCAACTGTATATTCCGGAGTAGTATATGGTAATTTTCTAATGGCGTTTTCAGAAGCTTCAACAACTTTTTTTCCTACGGCATCTTCCATATTATAGGTGACAGAACCGCCATTTACTATACTATCTACAAATACTTGAAACTGCTCTACATAATTCTCAAAAGTTGGAAATACATTGATATGATCCCAAGCGATCCCACTTAGCAATGCAATATTAGGTCGGTATAAATGAAATTTGGGCCTACGATCTATTGGTGATGACAAATACTCATCGCCCTCTAAAACTATAAAATCGTTATCATCTGTCAGGTGCACCATTCTATCAAAACCATCTAACTGTGCACCTACCATATAATCTACCTCAATATCATGAAAATTAAGCACATGAAGTATCATAGATGTAATGGTCGTTTTACCATGACTGCCACCAATAACTACTCTAGTTTTATTTTTTGATTGCTCATATAAAAATTCAGGATAAGAATAAATAGTGATTCCCAGTTCTTGTGCTTTTAGCAATTCTGGGTTATCCGCTTTGGCATGCATACCCAGTATAATAGCATCAAGATCACTTGTAACTTTTTCAGGAAACCATCCAAATTCGTTTGGCAATAATCCCTTTGCGTCTAATCTAGATTTAGAAGGTTCAAAAATAACATCGTCACTACCAGTAATAACATATCCTTTGTGTTCCAATGCCAGTGCTAAATTGTGCATGGCACTACCTCCTATCGCAATAAAGTGTATTTGCATTCCTAAAATTTAGGTGCCAAAGATACGTATTGTACATGTAATATTATTGGCACAGGAAGTGTTTCACCAATAAGAAATGTTTTCGACAGGGTTGTTGTTCCTCATGCTTTTTTAGAAATAAGTTCTGCTATTACTGCCAAAGATATCTTTGTACAAAAAGACAATACTATACAGAGCATTGATTTTTATTCAACTATGCGTATAATTGTATATTGATATCTTACAGCTAGTTAAATTTAAAAATGTACGGCTTACAATGAATATTTCACTACAACATAAAAAAGCACTAGTTGGTGGTAGCAGCAGCGGTATTGGCAAAGCAATTGCCCAGCAATTAGCTGCTAGCGGCGCTAGTGTCACATTAATGTCCCATAGCGAAGAAAAGTTACAGCAAATAGTCAATAGCTTACCCACGGACCAAAATCAACACCACCAATATCTAGCGGTAGATTTTAATAATTTTAAAGATTATCAAAAAATCATTACCAAATACTTTAAAAACAACAGTGTAGATATTCTTGTCAATAATACTCAAGGTCCGCCCGCAGGTAGTACAATAGAAAAACAAGTAAACGATTATCAAGAAGCTTTTGACCTCTTATTTAAGACTGTAGTTTTCACTACTGAATTAGCTTTGAAGTCAATGACAGAAAATAATTGGGGACGTATTATCAATGTAGCTTCGGTTTCTGTAAAAGAGCCAATTTCATACTTAGCTTTGTCTAACTCGATCAGAGCGGCAGTGGTTACCTGGGCAAAATCTTTGGCTGTAGAGGTGGGCAAACACAACATAACCGTCAATAGCGTACTTACTGGATACTTTGATACGGACCGTATTACGCAACTCAATTTAAAAAAAACGAAACAGTTAGGTGTTGAACCAAGCCAGATCAGAAAAGATATGGAATTGAGCGTTGCGGTTAAACGTATTGGCAAACCAGAAGAATACGGTTTTTTAGTAGCTTTTTTAGCATCTGATAATGCTGCTTATATAACAGGAACAAACATTCCTATTGATGGCGGATTATTAAAATCACTGTAGTTTTTTTACTGTTAGCTCATTACCACTATCCTATTTGCCATTGAATACGCTTGGCATTCATTTATAAATAGAGGAATTTTCAGATTTCATCTTATAATTTGCCCATAACATATAACCCAATATGGTTTAATGATGCAACTTATAAAAGGTATCTAAATTCTATTTACTTTAAATCAGTTGGAGCAAAATTTAAACGAAGCTTTATTTTAAAACTAGATTTCAATAACCCAGATAGACTTCGTCTCGTCATTATACAAATCTAAAAGCAGTTCTTCACCTTTATCTTCATTAATTTATCCAACAATTAGTAATACAAATAACTTTAAAACATTTTGAAACAGAACCTTATATACTATTAGAAATTTAATTCTGTGTATCTTGATATGCCTTTAATACATTTAAAAACCAGCTTACTTAGGGTGTAAATAGCTACCATTAAGAAATTAAATTCAATATGAAGAAAATATATAACCAAACACTAAAATGGATACATACGCTATTAAGAACCATAACTCCTGGAAAGAATGCCACAAGGGGCGCTTCATTCGGTTTATTAACCGTATCTATCATTTTATGGGTCATATATTCAATACATATTTACTTGAAACTTAATGACCCCTGGATACTCTTATTAAGTTTGCTTTTGGTATTCCTCTCTATATTTTTTGCCTTAGCCCTAAGATGGGGGCTAAGGGTTTTAAACAAGGTGCCTCCATATTATCAATTGGCAGTATGTATTGCATCGCCATTGTTAATTATTATGGGTTTTACTTGGATTACTCCCGCCATAATTTTCGTTTTGTCCTCACTATGCGGAGCTGCTATTTTCGTATTATTAAGAAGCAAATTCCAAAATTTATCCAACATAAAAAAGCTAATTACAGCTTTTGGAATATTATTTAGTTTTGGAGGATTAATTGGTCTTGGGATACTATACTTTTATGATGGTTTTGACAAAAACCAATTAACTAATCAAGCAAAATCACCCAAAAGTAATATCTCGCCAATTAATGCAATTTCACCATCAACAAAAGGCGCATATTCAGTACAGAAAATTACATACGGCAGTGGTAAAGACCTAAACCGATTAGAATTTGGTTCTGAGGTTGATATGATTACTGAATCTGTCAATGGCATAGCCTTTACGGATAAATGGACAGGCTTTGGAGGTTGGTGGCGTAAAAGACACTTCGGATTCGATTCTAAATCTTTACCTATTAATGCCCGGGTCTGGTATCCAGAAGGGAAAGGTCCTTTTCCATTGGCTCTTATTGTACATGGCAATCATGATATGCAAGATTATTCAGATTCCGGATATGGTTACCTTGGTGAGCTACTTGCTTCCAAAGGCATAATTCTAGCATCTGTAGATCAGAACTTCTTAAATGAATCATGGTCAAATAGTACTGGAGGTTTAAATAAAGAGAATGATGCTCGCGCTTGGTTATTACTTGAACATTTAAAAGTGTGGCATAAATGGAATAAAACAAACGACCACCTATTCTACCAAAAAATTGACACTTCCAACATTGCACTTATGGGTCACTCTAGAGGAGGTGAGGCTGTTGCACACGCTGCCATGTTCAACCAGCTACCTTTTTATCCTGATGATGCTACCATACCATTTAATTACAATTACAACATTAAATCAATTGTTGCCATTGCACCTGTTGACGGGCAATATGAGCCAGCAGGAAGCAGAACAGAATTAAAAGATATAGATTACTTTACACTTCATGGATCACAAGATGCAGATGTTAGCTCTTATATGGGCTCTCAACAATATGAAAGAATAACTTTTAAAGACAGTCTTTACCATTTTAAATCAGGACTTTATATTTATGGTGCCAATCATGGTCAATTTAATGAAAGTTGGGGCAAAAATGATACTGACAATCCTTTTATAGGACTTTTTAATCTACAACCATTACTATCAGCAAAAAATCAGCAAAAAATTGCCAAAGTTTATATAAGCGCCTTCTTGGACATCACATTAAAAAACAAAAAAGAATATCTACCCCTTTTTGTAGATGCAAGAAAAGGTAAAGCATGGTTACCAGAAACTATTTATTTAAACCAATTTGAAGATTCTAACTTACAAACACTTACCAATTTTGATGAAGATTTTGATGTTTCTACCACAACGTTAAGTAATGGCAGCATATATACCAAAAACTTATCCATATGGCGAGAGCAAGAAATAAAACTCAATTGGCAAAAAAAGGGAAGTAGGGCACTTTTTCTTGGTTGGGATTACAATGATAAAAACCAAACTAGCCCATTCGAATCAGTGCCAGATTCATTGATTGCCAGCTACAATATAGATTTTTCGTCCATTCCAATTGACTCTTCTTCTGTTTTAGTCTTCTCAATGGCTGAATCAAAAAAGTCTTCCCCGCAAAAATCAAAAGAAAAAATGACTAGAAAGGGGAACATACTAGATGGTAATAGAACAACAAATGATAAAAACAAAACCAGTGGTAATGAATCTATAGATTTCACTATTCAATTAAGCGATGCTGATGATCACAAAATTTCTTTTCCTATTAGTGAATTTTCGCCCCTTCAAAATGAAATAAGGGTAATGCTTATGAAAACAGATCTTTTACGGAATAATTATCAATCGGAAAAGGTGTTTCAAACTTTTTATTTCCCGATCAAAGAGTTTCAAAGTTATAATTCAAAATTGGATCTTTCCAAAATAGAGCGTGTGAAATTTATTTTTGACAAGAATGAAACAGGGGGCGTTATTATTGACAATATTGGTTTCATGAAAGTTTTATAAAAGGTCATTCTCTTAATAAATAGCGTACTATATTGAATTATGATTATTAGAAATTAACAACCTAGTTACAGACCCGTAAAGCATTAAATTTAGCATTTTATTTAGATTTCAACGTAAGCATCTGATCACTTAATTCTCAATTATCAAGCAAGAAGCAACCATTAGACATTATATAATCCTAAAAAGGGTTTGTCTCTTAACATGTAAAACTTACATCTACACTTAGATATTATAAGCTGTACTATCTTTAACAGAATCTAACACAAAAGAACTGTGTATTGTAGAAATGCCACCAATAATGGAAAGTTTTTCATTAAGAAATTTATGAAAACCCGCAATATCATCAACTGCAATTTTCAATAGGTAATCAAAGTTTCCTGATACCTGATGGCATTCCATAATATCAGGCAATAACAAAATTTCTTTCTTAAAGCTGTCTGCAATTTTTTTTTGTTGTTCAGATAGTGTCACCTGGCAATACGCAATTAATTCTTTCCCAATCCTATTTCTATCTACCAAAGCTACATATGACCTAATAATCTCTTGCTGTTCAAGCTTTCTAATTCTTTCATAGGTAGGCGTAACACTTAAGCCTACTTTAGCTGCAATTTCTTTGGTATTTTGCTTCGCATTTTTCTGAAGTTGCATTAAAATCTTTCCGTCTATGGTATCCATACTAGATTATTTTTCTTTTAACGAAATCAAAACTACAACAAACAGTAATTTAAAACTGTTAAATTAAATATGTCAGTAAAATATTCTATACTATAAATAATACAAGTAACTAATTATTAACAATTGTAATTTTACAGTATTAAAATACGTATAAAATTTTCAATATATGACTAATGAACAACAAATAGATGACCTGTTAACCAAGTTAATTCAAGAAAAAGATAGAGTTATTGGTTATCCGGTAGCAAAGGATTTTGATTATTCTAGGTTATACGAATTTTTAAAACATCCGATCAATAACGTGGGCGATCCTTATGAGGATAATACGTATAAGGTTCAGACACATGAAATGGAGAGGGAAGTAGTTGATTTTTTTGCAAAGTTATTTAGGGCAGACCCAACGGATTTTTGGGGGTATGTTACCAACGGAGGATCTGAAAGTAATCTTTATGGTCTTTATTTGGCAAGAGAGTCGCACCCAAAGGCAATGGTGTACTTTTCAGAATCTACACATTATAGCGTAAAAAAAAATATACATTTATTAAACCTGCCCAGTATTACCATAAGAGCTCAAGAAAATGGAGAACTAGATTATGAAGATCTTGAAAACACCCTGCAATTGAACCGAGATAAACCAGCAATTATCTTAACCACCTTTGGCACTACAATGACCGAAGCTAAAGATGATGTTTCTGAGGTAAAAAGAATATTGAAGAAATTAGCCATTCAGAATCATTATATACATTGTGACGCTGCTTTGGCCGGGTCTTACGGCCCCTTTATAGAACCACGTATACCTTTCGATTTTGAAGACGGGGCAGATAGCATCTCTATTAGTGGCCATAAGTTTATTGGTTCTCCTTTTCCTTCAGGTGTTATAATAGCAAAACGTTCTTTACGGGACAGAATAGCTAGAGGCATATCTTATATTGGCTCTTTAGATACGACCATTACCGGATCTAGAAACGGTCATAGTCCGTTGTTCTTGTGGTATGCCATTAAAAAAATGGGCGTCAAAGGTTTAGAGGAAAGATACCGTCATAGTCTAGAAACCGCAGAGTATTGTACAAAGGAACTACAAAAAATAGGCATTAAGGCATGGACCAATAAAGGTGCCATTACTGTAGTACTTCCAAAAGTTGCCAACCGTATTAAAGAAAAATGGCAATTAGCAACAGATGATATTACACACGTAATCTGTATGCCCAATGTTACCAAAACTCAAATTGATGAGTTTATAAAAGATATAGTAAAAGAAGATAGTCTTAAGGTTAACGACAAGGAATACGCAGCATTAGTCTAATTAGCACCGTATTCATAAAATTTAAAAACCCCGTTTAACACTTCAACAAATGGGGTTTAACTTAGGCTTTAAACCTACACAGGGAAATTATAAAACATAATTATTCTGAGCAGCCAAAGATTTGCTATAATTAAAAATGGCCTAGGAAATGATTATTCATTTACCTGTAACGTTTGAAATTTCTATTAAAAAGTACACAAATTAGGAACGACATAAAGAAATAGTTCGTTTCTCTATAAATTTTGAAGCTTATATATTAGTATAAATTATATGATTACGCTTTGAAAAGTACGTTTCACTCATTTTTGATTGCATATAAACTTATCTTGGCACAGTTTTGTATTGTAATTTTACTATGATGAAAAAACTATATCTATTTCTTATTTTGTTTATATCCGCACAATTTGGTAATGCCCAAGAGCACACTTCTTATGATTTACTTTGGGATAAGGTTCTTGATTTGGAGAAGGAAAATTTGAGTACAACGGCATTAAAGCAGACAGAAGACATCTTTGCAAAGGCTAAAAAAGAAGATAATAAAGTTCAGATTATCAAAGCACTTCTATACAAGTCTAAATTCATCATAAGCCTTAAGGAAGATTCTAAATTAAAAATCGTTAATGATTTCAAATCTGAAATAGCAACTGCTGATGGTGCCACAAAAAACATTCTCCATAGTTATTTAGCAAAACTATATTGGCAGTATTTTCAACAAAATAGATATCGTTTTTATAATAGAACTACGATAGATACTAAAGTAGATTCGGTAGATTTTAGAACTTGGGATGTGGACACCCTTTTCAAGGAAATCGACATCAACTTTAGCGCCTCGTTAGAAAACCCTAGCGCAACACAAAAATTACCCATTTCTCAATTTAATGACATTTTAGAAGTAGAAGAGAAAACTAGAATCTATAGACCTACTTTATTCGACCTTTTGGCACATACCGCTTTAGAATTTTATACTACAAGCGAAAATAGCATCAATAAACCTGCAGATGCTTTTGAGATTGACGATGAAGCTATTTTATGCGAAGCATATACGGCTAGTTTTTTAAATTTTGATGATACTCAAAATCTGTCATTAGAATCTAGAGCACTTGAAATATACCAAAAACTGGTAGCATTTCATTTTGGCAATCCAGATATGAGTCCGTTAGTACTAGTAGACATAGAACGATTACGTTTTATTCACCAAAACGCCACTTTCAACAATAAGGACGAATTGTATTTAGAAGTACTTAAAAATTCTGCCCAGAATATAAAGCACAGTCCGCTTTCTGGTCTATACACGTATGAGGTAGCGCTTCAACACCAACAATTAGGACTCACTTATACACCTATAGGCAATGCAGTACACCAGTGGAAACTTAAAGAAGCGATCTCTTTATGTGATAATGTTATTGCACGATTTCCAAAAAGCTTAGGTGCACAAAAATGCGAGGTTCTAAAATCAGAAATCCAAGATTTTAATGTACAATTAACTGCTGAGAAGTACATTCCCAATAATACTATTGGTAGACTTTTGGTCAATTACAAGAATGTTAAAAGTTTACATTTAAATGCCTACAAAATCACCCAAAATCAACTTTCAAAGCTAGAAGATATTCACTCAGATTCTAAAAGAAAATCTTTTATTAAAAATCTTCCTAGTGCTAAAACCTGGTCTGCAGATTTAAAGACCGAAAAAGATTTTCAATTCCACAGCACGGAAATTATAGTATCGGCACTAGAAAACGGAAGTTATATTTTAACTGCTGAATCCAAAGATGAAAAAATAGATGTATTTAGTTATACTACCATACAGGCCACAGATGTGGCAATAATAGAATCGCAAACCAACACGCATCAACAATACCAAATCATAGACCGTAATAACGGCAAACCAATTATTGGCGCAGAGATTGTTTTTACGTATCAAAAAAACTATAAAGAAGCACTTAAACGAGCCTCTTACAGTACGGACAAAACAGGGTTTATTACCATTGAAAAAAGTAAAGCAAACTGGAACAATTTAAACATTACGGTTAAAACTAATAATGACAGAGCCTATTTTGGTGAATATTACGTTAACCGAAGTTATACCCAAGATAAAGAACAAATTAACTACTCCTGTTTTCTATTTACGGACCGAAGTATTTACAGACCAGGGCAGCCCGTATATTTTAAAGGAATTGCCATTAGCCAAGACAAAGGCGTATCTAAAGTATTGGAAAAGACGAATATTAATGTAACTCTTAGGGATGTAAACGGACAAGCAGTTGAAACACTATCGTTAACCTCTAATGAATATGGTTCCGTTTCAGGAGAATTTATACTACCAAATTCCGGTTTAACTGGGCAATTTTCCATTCGTGCCAATTCAGACAACTTAAACTTAAATGGGTATGCAGCTATTTCAGTTGAAGAATACAAAAGACCAAAATTTGAAACCAGTTTTGAACCTGTTACAGATACCTATAAAGTAAACGATAGTATCACCGTAACCGGTAAAGCAACAGCATATGCAGGTAGTAACATATCTGACGCTAAAGTAGTGTACCGAGTTAAAAGAATAGTAAATCTACCAAGATGGTTTTATTGGTCTAGACCATATTTTAACGGTTCTTCTCAAGAAATCATTCAGGGCGAAACCGTAACCAACGCTTTGGGTAATTATGAAGTCACTTTTAAAGCAATACCCGACAATACTATTAACAAAGAGAACTTACCAACTTTTATTTACGAAGTTACGGCAGATGTAACCGATATCAATGGAGAAACACGTAGTAGCACAACAACGGTCAATGTTGGCTATCATGCATTAAATGTCAAATTATTACTACCCGAGTCTGTAGACAAAACCAAGAAAAACAAAAGCTTTGACATTACCAGCAAAAATTTAAACGGACAGCCGGTTAATGCCAGCGGAAAAGTAAAATTATATAAGCTAGAGGCACCTGATCATGTGCTTAGACCAAGACCATGGGCCGCACCGGACTATTCCGGTTTTTCTAAAGAAGAATTTAAAAAGTTATATCCGCATGATGCTTTTATAAATGAAGACAACCCTGCTAATTGGCAGAAAGGAAAAATGGTTTGGCAATCTACATTTGATACTGAGAAATCTAAGCAGATTAGTTTTGGGAAAATCAAAAATTGGGCATCGGGAAAATATAGAATGGAACTCTTCTCAAAAGACAAATTTGGGCAAGAAGTAAAAGACATTGCCGTTTTTTCAATTACGGGCAATGAGCAAACCCTAGCCGATAACCAATTGTTTTACGTAAAAACGGATCAGGATCAATACTCGGTTGGTGACAAGGCACAAATCACCTTTCTTTCAGGTGCAGAAAATATTGTTATTACGGTAATTATAGAAAAAAAACAGAAGGTTTTTGAAGAAAAGGTTATTAGGTTAAACAACAATTCTAAAACAATAGCAGTACCTGTTACCAAAGATGATTTAGGTGGCTTTGCTATTACATACAGTTATGCATTCGCCAATCATTTTTATGAAAGTACTTTGAACGTACTTGTGCCTTACCCGTCTAATGATTTACAAATAGAAACCACCACTTTTAGAGACAAAATAGCACCTGGTGTTGATGAAACCTGGTCTTTCAAAGTAAAAGGCCCTACAGGTGAAAAGGTCAGCGCAGAACTATTGGCAAGTATGTATGATGCTTCTTTGGATCAATTTAGACCACATAGATGGTCCTTTAAACCAATAAACCAGCCTCATTATTATACTCGAAGAAGAACTAGCGGGTACCATAGTTTTTCTACTGCAAGCTTTCAGACATTTTCTCACCATACCAACTTTACCTATCCAAGTCTTAGTTTTGATTCTTTTGATTCCTTCGGACTAAATTTTAACTTAGGTAATTTTTACCAAAGCCGTTCTATTGGTTATAATTCTGGTCCCTTGAGAAAATCTATGATGGCAGACAATGCGCCCTTAGAGGAAGCGGTAATGCTTGAGGATTCTAATTCAGATACAGAAAGTAAATTAGCTGGCAGGACCGATGGTGTTGAAATCGCTGAAGCGTCAACTAAACCTGAAACAGACAAAGAGAATTTTGATGCTGTCACCATTCGTAAAAACTTACAGGGAACCGCTTTTTTCTTCCCTACATTACAGACCGATAAAGAAGGGAACGTTTCTTTCAATTTCACAACTCCCGAAGCATTAACACGGTGGAATTTACAACTCTTGGCACATACCAGAGAATTAGAAAGCACGATAAACAAACTCACCACAGTAACTCAAAAAGAGTTGATGGTGACACCAAATGCACCTAGATTTTTACGTGAAGGGGATGAAATAACAATTAGCAGTAAAATCTCTAATTTAACGGAAAAACTACTTTCTGGTCAGGCAAAATTAGAATTGACAGATGCCGTAACCGGTTCAGACATATCCGATCAATTAATGGACTCATCCAACTCTCAGAACACCACATCCTTTAAGGTAGATGCCATGGGAAATACCCAAGTATCATGGAGATTGAATATCCCGAAAGGATTGCAATCAGTTCAATATAAAATCATTGCTAAAGCAGGAGATTTCTCTGACGGTGAACAGAATATGTTACCCGTTTTATCTAACAGAACCTTGGTAACGGAAACATTACCTATGTGGATCCGCAGTAACCAAACCAAGACCTTCACTCTTGATAAATTGAAGAACACGTTTTCGTCAACCTTAAATCATCATAAGTTGACTTTAGAGATGACTTCAAACCCTGCTTGGTATGCAGTGCAAGCTTTGCCCTACTTAATGGAATACCCGTATGATTGTAATGAGCAGATTTTCTCTAGATATTATGCAAATACATTAGCTAGCCACATCACAAATAGCAATCCAAGAATTCGTGAAGTATTCGATCAATGGGCAAACTCAGATGCCTTACTGAGCAATCTAGAAAAGAACGAGGAATTAAGATCGCTTTTAATTCAAGAAACACCTTGGTTGAGAGATGCACAATCTGAAACCGAACAAAAGAAAAGAATAGGATTATTGTTTAATTTGAACAAGATGAAAAACGAGCAGCAATCAACTTTAAATAAGCTAGCTCAAAATCAGCATTCAAATGGTGCTTGGTCTTGGTTCAACGGCGGACCGGATAACAGATACATCACCCAACACATTATTTCTGGCATGGGGCATTTAAATCATTTGGTTACAGCAAGCCAGCAAACTGATATGATTGAAAAAGCCATTTCATATTTAGATGCTGAGTTTGTGAAAGAGTATGAGTATATGAAGAAACATACTTCTAATATTAATAATGACCACTTGAGCGCGAATCAAGTACATTACTTGTACATGCGTAGTTTTTTTAAGGATATTAAAACCTCTAAGAAAGTGGATGAGATAACAACGTATTATCTAAACCAAGCTCAAAAATATTGGACAAAAAGAAGGTTGTATGCACAGGGGATGTTAGCATTGGTGCTACACCGAAAAGATGATGTAAAAACGTCTACTAAAATTCTACGTGCATTGGAAGAAAATAGCATTACCAGTGATGAATTGGGTATGTACTGGAAAAGCAATACCAGCTCATGGTTTTGGTACCAAGCGCCAATAGAAACCCAATCATTGTTAATTGAAGCATTTTCTGAAATTCGCCCTGCGGATATTGAAACTATAGATAATCTTAAAATATGGCTACTTAAAAACAAACAGACCAATCAATGGAGCACCACCAAAGCAACTACCGAAGCGGTATACGCCTTATTATTACAAGGTAGTGAGTGGTTATCAGTCACCGATGCGGTTGATGTTCTAATAGGTGGAAAAGAGATAGACCCATCCACTTTAGAAGATGTACAGGTAGAAGCGGGAACCGGCTACTTTAAAACCTCTTGGAACACTACCGAGATTGAACCTAAAATGGGTGAAGTACAAATCAGTAAAAAAGGCAACGGAATTGCTTGGGGTGCTTTGTACTGGCAGTATTTTCAGGACTTAGATAAAATTACAAGTGCTAAAACCCCGTTAAAATTAAAGAAAAAAATCTTTTTGAAAAAGAATACTGATTCTGGCGAGGTGATTTCTGAAGTAACCGACAATACTACATTAAAAGTAGGTGACCTTGTCAAAATAAGAATAGAATTACGAGCAGACCGAGATATGGAATTCATACACATGAAAGATATGCGTGCTGCCGGTTTTGAACCCGTAAACGTAATTTCTAGATACCAATGGCAAGACGGCTTAGGCTATTATGAAAGCACCAAAGATGCAAGTACCAATTTCTTCTTTGACTATTTACCAAAAGGAGTTTATGTATTTGAATATGATGTCCGTGTAAATAATGCCGGTGACTTCAGCAATGGTATTACCACCATACAAAGTATGTATGCACCAGAGTTTAGCAGTCATAGTGAAGGAGTTCGTGTAACAGTGGAAAATTAACGTCATTACAAACAAAGTGAAGTAATCTGTTTATGGGCTGACTAAAACTCACTCGTAACCAATAATAAACAGATTGCTTCGCCGGGAAATTACTCCTCGCAAAGACTTATTAAAACAAAAAAGGGCGCTACAATGTAGCGCCCTTTCGTCTTTTACTAATAAATAATTTACCAAATATGAACTCTCTTTTCAGGAGCTAGATACATAGCATCACCTTCTTTGATATCAAAAGCATCATAGAATGCTTGAATGTTCAATAAAGGTTGCGTTGCTCTAACCATACCTGGAGAGTGTGGATCAGTTTTGATCTGGGTTCTTAAAGCTTCATCCCTACTCTTCGTTCTCCAAACCGTAGCCCAAGACATAAAGAAACGTTGCTCTGCCGTAAAGCCGTCAATATCTTCAGGCCGACCGTTCTCAGCGTAGTATTTCTGAAGTCCGTCATAAGCTCCAAGCAATCCGCCTAAATCACCGATATTTTCACCTAGGGTAAACTTACCGTTAACATAAACATTTGGCAATACCATTACACTATCGTACTGTACCGCTAAAGCATCAGCTCTTTCTGTAAATGCAGCTAAATCAGCATCTGTCCACCAGTTCTTTAAATTTCCATCAGCATCAAAACGAGAACCACTATCATCAAAAGCATGAGAAATCTCGTGACCGATAACCGCACCAATACCACCATAATTTACAGCTTCATCAGCAGTATAGTTATAGAAAGGAGGTTGTAAGATCGCAGCAGGAAAAACAATCTCGTTATTCAACGGATTGAAGTATGCGTTTACCGTCTGTGGAGACATTCCCCATTCTGTCTTATCAACCGGCTCACCTATTTCAGCGTAGTTCTTTAACTCTCCCCATTTGTTCACCGCAGTCATATTCTCAAAATAAGACTTGTCTGCAGAAACTTCCATAGTAGAATAATCTTCCCACTTATTTGGGTAAGCAATTTTAACGGTGAATTTATCCAGCTTTTCAATAGCTTTTGTTTTTGTAGAATCGCTCATCCAATCTAAAACAGAAATACGCTCTTTAAAAGCATCGATTACATTTGCGATCATCAATTCAGCCTTAGCCTTAGCTTCTGGCGGAAACTTAGCATCAACATACAATTGACCTAAAGCTTCACCAACCGTACCGTTTACGGTTGCCAATGCGCGCTCATCTGCAGCACGTTGTTCTTTTGCTCCTCTAAGGTATTTGCTATAAAATTCCCAATCTGCAGTTTCAATCTCCGTTGTTAATTTTCCGGCAGCACTATTAAAGGTATCCCATCTAACCAAAGTTTTGATATCCTCGATCGGAGTCGTTTTTAAGAACTTGTCCAAGGCTTCGGTATATCTTAGTTGAGTAACCAATAGCGTATCAAACTTTTTAGTAATTCCTAAATCAGAAATAAATTTATCAATATCTATAGTAGAGATCATTTTATCAACCTCAGCAATGGTTCTAGGATTATTATAGTTTCTAGCATCTCTACGCTCAACCTTATTTAAACGTGGTTCAGCTAATTGTGTTTCTAAAGTTAAAATCTTATCCGCAGCTTTTATTGCGTCAGCTTCAGAGTCACCTAACCTTTGTAACATTTTAGATACGTGCTTTTTATATTCTTCACGTATTTCAACAGACTTCTCATCTTCCTCTAAATAGAAATCACGATCAGGCAATCCTAATCCGTTGGCACCTAAATAGACAGCGTTCATGCTACTGTTATTTAAATCTGCACCAGCACCAATATTCAAAAACGGTGAAGACACAGCGGCATTAGTTGCCAAAACTGTTTGTAGATCTTTTAAATTTTTTACCGATGCAATCGCCTCAAAAGCTGATTTCAACGGGGTAATTCCCGCCTTATTTCTGGCAGCGGTATCTAACTTTGTATCAAAAATTGCCAAAGCTTTCGCCTGATCGGTATCTGCAGCATAGTTTCCACTTTCTTTAGCCATTGCTAAAATTTTCAATACATCGTCATCTGTAGATTTACGAAGTACACTGAAACCACCCCAACTTGTTCTATCATCAGGAATTTCAGTAAACTTCATCCAGTTCCCGTTTACATAATTATAGAAATCAGACTTAGGATTTTGAGTGGTATCCATATTCGTAAGGACGATACCTGGAATTTTTTCTACTTCTGCAGTAGGTTTAGCTTCTTCCTTACATGAAGCTAGAGCTACCATACCGGCAGCTAAAAAGTAAATTCTTTTCATTTATGAGTTCGTTTTTAATGTGTCAAAATATATGACGTACATTTTAAGATTTGTTACAAAAATAACAGGATTTTATGTTAAATGCATTTATTTAAACTCACAAACCTCATTATTAACATTTGAATACTAAAGTATTACCCATAAAAAAAAGAATAAAGCCCTTAATAAAACGTAAAAGCAAGTTAACTAACTGAAAAGGCCCTCATACTCATTGTTCATTTTATAAAACCATAGCTCACCATATTTTAGAACTATAAAACAAAACCACAAATAATATGAAAAGCACATTAACAATTGCCGTAAACGAACCATGCAAAGAAAAATTCAGTAATTTTAGTAAAACCGAAAAAGGAGGTTTTTGCCAAAGTTGTGAAAAAGAAGTCATTGACTTTACCAACTTCTCAGATCATGAGCTTATAAATTATTTAAACAGTGGAAATAAGAAAGCCTGCGGAATGTTCAAGGCGTCGCAACTAAAAACATATGAAACCTACTCGTTACAAACTATGAATAATTCTATGTTACATAAGGGAATAGCCATGATGAGTTTTTCTTTATTGGCTCTTTGCGCTACAGAAGCTAAGGGTCAAGAAACCGCCAGTATAGAACCACCTATTGAAGTAGTTTCTACAGCTATAAAGGGCGGAATTCCGTATGTTGAAATTATACAAGAAAAGTATACCTTGACCGGTACCATAGTTGATGAAAACAATGAACCTTTACCTGGAGTAAATGTAGTTTTAAAAGGCACTGCCGTTGGCACCCAAACTAATTTTGACGGTAAGTTTAAATTTCCACAACAACTAGCCGCAAATGATATTTTAGTCCTTAGTTTTTTAGGTTACGAAACCAAGACCTATAAAGTTGTAGCAAGTGCAAATTCTAACATAGACATTGATATAACATTTGATGAATATGATATGGTTTTAATGGGCGATATCGTAATTGAAGGCACGTACTCAAGTAAAAGAAATATTTTTCAAAAAATCGGAGGTGTTTTCAAATAATGAGGATATCCACACTATTAATCACGCTCTTATTATCGATAATGAGCTTTGCTCAACGCGCAGATTTTCAAGAAATTGATTTTACAAAAGCGGACAGCATCGCTCATTATTATAAGGATCTAAGCCTAAAAAACTTACCTGTTCTTACCCATAAATTAACCGCAGCTTTAGAAACCGATGTTGAAAAATTCAGGGCAATATACACTTGGGTCAGTTCTAACATTACCAATGATTATGCGTCCTATGTAAAAATCAGCAATAAAAGAAAGCGTTTTGCCAAAGACCGCCAAGCCTTTTTAAATTGGAATACAAGCATTACTCCTAAAGTCTTTAAAAATTTGTTAGAACACCGAAAAACTGCCTGCACAGGCTATGCCTATATGATCAAAGAAATGGCAAATTTAGCAGGATTCAATTGTAAAATTATTAACGGCTACGGACGTACACCTACTTTATTATTAAAGGAAGATAGCACACCCAACCATTCTTGGAACAAGGTGCAAATAAATAATAACTGGTATGTGTGTGATGCCACTTGGTCTGCGGGAGAAACTACCGTTGTTAATGGCACCCCATTTTTTCAAGCAAACTATTTCGATGGCTATTTTTTAGCCAATCCAGAATTATTTGCAAAAAATCATTTTCCCATTAATAAAGAAAACAAGCAAGAATTAAAAACAGATGCATTTAAAGCTTATGTTGCAGGACCAGTCATTTACAAAGAAGCATTTTTAGCACCTATTATCCCCATTGCACCGCCAGTAATGCATCATACTATTCAAAAAGGAGCATGTGTAACCTTTACATTACAAGTACCAAACCAATTTAATGGAGATCTTGAACTTTTATTGAATAAAGGTGGCAGTCAAAAGAACGGCAGCCCAATTGTTACTAAAAAGAAAAATAAAATTAACCTGGAACAAAATTTTAAAAAGAAAGGTTTATATGACGTACATATTACGGTTGACAAACAATTGGTTGCTACCTATGTGATTAAAGTAAAATAGTATTATTCTGGTGGATATTTACTAAATATCTTATCTACTACAGCTTGGAGATTCTCTGATTTTTCTTGAGGTGTATCCCCTTCACGAAAAGGACTTTCACTAATGGCTTGCCAAATAAGCATGTCTTTATTGCTGTCTACAAAATCTATCTGGAGCTCTCTGGTCATTTTTGGTCCACCAACGGGAATACCAATGGACACTCCGCCACCAACACCTCCATTACCACCACCAAGACCAACACCAACATTATTACCTTGTTGGGCTTGGAATACCATACTTTTAATATTGATAAATAAATCTGGCTCCTCGGCGAACATAAAACCATTTTCCCTAAGTGTGGCATCCAAGGCTTCCATTAACCGTTTCTCATCTAATTCACTTAGGCCGGTTTCCATATCCCCAAAATAATTATAGGTAGAATATGCCGTAAAATCGGTTTGGTCATCGTAATCATAATTAACTTTTACGACTCCGCAAGATGTTAAAACAATCATTAAAATACTGACAATTAAAATTCTCATGAAAATGTATTTCCTTAAAATTAAAGAAAAATAAAGAGCAACGTTTAATTTTAAGTAGGTATTCGTCTAAGCGAACGTCATTAGATCAATAATTTTCAATATAGCTGAATTTAAATTATTCTTCTAAATCTTTTTGATCCATTGCAGAGGTCAGGGCTGACGAAATAATACCTGTGGGTATCGCCACTACACCTAAACCAATCATTAGAATAAAGAAGGTAAAAACCTTGCCTCCAACAGTTATAGGATATACATCTCCATAACCAACAGTGGTAAGTGTAATAATTGCCCACCATAGGCTATCAAAAATAGATGCAAAATGTTCTGGCTGGGCATCATGCTCAAAATAGTAAATACCTACAGAGGCAAAATATATTAATATGAGTGTGACGAATAAAAATAAGAGAATTTCTTCTTTTGCTAAAGTTATAGCTCTAGAAAAGCGCTTAATAGCTTTATTGTAACGCAACAATTTAAGCACTCGGAACAATCTTAAAAACCGTAATGCCCTTAGTGATCTTAAATCTATACCTAATGACAAATAAAATGGCACTATAGCCAGAAAATCGATAATTCCAAAAATGCTAAATACAAACCTCGTTTTGCTATCCGAAACATATATTCTTAGAATGTACTCTATAGTGAAGATTATGATACAGAGAATCTCTATAATTCTTAATATCTTTTTAGTTAACGGTTTAATATCGGGCACCGTTTCTAACGTAAATGCTGCTATAGAAACAAAAATCAGTATTTGAATGAAATAGGCAAAAATCCGACTTTTCCTATTATCATTTAATTCAACAATATTTTTAAGATATTGCTTCATAATACTAGCTATGCATTAAGCATTGCCCAGAGTTTATCTTTCAGTTCTACAATACCCATTTGCGCAACAGATGATATGAACATAAAAGGCATTCCGTTTAAATCTTTGTTCAGTTCTTCCCGCATTTCATCCATCAATTCTTCATCAAGCATATCGCTTTTAGAGATACAGATCAGACGTTCCTTATCTAACAGCTCTGGGTTGTAACGACGCAACTCATCCAATAAAATTTCATATTCCTTGCTAATATCCTTACTATCCGCAGGTATTAAAAACAACAAATTGGCATTACGTTCTATATGCCTTAAAAAATAATGACCTAAACCTTTACCTTCTGCGGCACCTTCTATAATACCGGGTATATCTGCCATTACAAAACTCTTAAAATCTCGGTATTCAACAATACCCAAATTTGGTTTCAGTGTCGTAAACTCATAATCTGCAATTTTAGGTTTTGCAGAAGTTATTACAGATAATAAAGTAGACTTACCTGCATTGGGGAAACCAACTAGACCAACATCTGCCAATACTTTAAGTTCCAAGAGAAACTCCCCTTCCAAACCGTCCATACCAGGTTGTGCATATCTAGGGGTTTGGTTGGTAGATGTTCTAAAGTGCCAGTTACCACGACCGCCCATACCACCTTTAAGTAGAATTCTCTCCTCACCATGTTCGGTGATTTCAAAAAGCACTTCTTTGGTTTCAAAATCTTTAACCACCGTACCTAGCGGCACATCTAAATACACATCTTCACCATCTGCCCCAGTACTACGGCTTTTACTACCGTGGGCACCATGACCGGCCTTAAAATGTTTTGTATATTTAAAATTGATCAAGGTCCAAAGATTCTCGTTTCCACGAACAATTATATGTCCTCCACGACCACCATCACCACCATCAGGACCACCTTTGGTAATAAATTTTTCACGGTGCAAATGCACAGACCCCTTGCCTCCTTTACCAGAAGTCAAACCCACTTTTACGTAGTCTACAAAATTACCTTCGGTCATTGTTATTCTTTCAGTTCAAAAATCTACATCAAACAAGTTGATATAAAAAATAGATATTATTTTAAGCCTTCGATTACTTCGGTTAGGCGTTCGGTAATTTCGGCAATAGTGCCAATACCGTTTACACTATGAAACTTATTTTGAGCTTCATAAAATTCTTTAACAGGAGTAGTTTTTGCATTGTACTCATCAAAACGATTTCTAATTTTAGCTACATCTTGATCATCTGTTCTTCCGCTAACCTTACCCCTCTCTAAAAGACGATCAATTAAGATTTCGTCATTTGCCTCTAAAGCTATAGTGGCATTTATGCCCATATCTTTAGATTCCAAGAAATTATCCAAAGCTTCAGCTTGTGCCGCCGTTCTTGGGAATCCGTCAAAAATAAAGCCGTCTGCATCGGCATTTTTCTCTACCTCTTCCTGTAACATTTTTATGGTTACCTCATCTGGCACTAGTTCCCCTTTATCAATGTACGATTTAGCCAAAGTTCCTAACTCTGTTCCGTTTTTGATATTGAATCTAAAAACATCTCCCGTAGAAATATGTTTTAAATTATATTTTTCTTTTAAAAATTCTGCTTGCGTGCCTTTGCCGGCTCCTGGCTTGCCAAAGAGTACAAGATTAATCATATGCTTTTGGTTTAATTGGTATACTTCTTTTAAATTTCTTCCTTGTTCTTTATAATCTAGCCCGTAACCTACAATAAAATTATCAGGTATGGCCAACCCAAAATAGTCTATGACATATTCTCCTCTGTACACATCTGGCTTATAAAAAAGACTGGCTATTTTAAATTCTTTGACTTTTGTCTTAGAAAATAAATGCACCAATTTCTGCAAAGTACGTCCCGTATCTATAATATCTTCTAAAATAATGACACTACGCCCTTCTATATTCTCCGGTACATCTAACAAAGTCTCTACTATACCCGTAGATGTTAACCCTTGGTAAGAACTTAGTCTTACAAAAGACACTTCACATGGGTGTTGGTAGGCTTTCATTAAATCTGAAACGAACATAAAAGATCCGTTTAACACGCCAACAAAAATAGGTGTCTCATCTTTATAATCTACAGCAATTTTATCGGCAACCGTTTTCACCGCCTGAAAAATTTCAGATTCGCTGAGATAAGGTTTAAAAAACTTGTCGTGAATTTGTATCAATTTTCATAAATTATCAAGGTTTTGCAAAGATAAGCTATTGCCATGTGTTTTTGAATAGAAAGGAATTGGTTTCTAAGATTTAGCCGTATTTTTGTAGTACTTAAGGCATTTTTCAATTGCCAAAAGCAATAATTATATGGATTATTTTTCTTCAGGTTTTAAATTAGGCATTTTAGGTGGTGGGCAACTAGGTAAAATGATGTTGTACGAAACACGAAAATGGGATGTTTTTACCAAAGTTTTAGATGCTTCTTCTGAAGCGCCCAGTAGTATGTCTTGTAACGAGTTTGTTCAAGGCAGTCTCTTGGATTTTGATACGGTTTACAATTTTGGCAAAGATGTAGATGTATTGACCATTGAGATTGAAAATGTAAATCTTGATGCTTTAGAGAAACTAGAGGATGAAGGTGTAAAAGTATATCCACAGCCAAAGGCGTTACGCATTATCCAGAATAAGGCAAAACAGAAATTATTCTATGTAGATAATGAAATACCTACTGCAGATTTTCAGCGCTTTGCCTACTTAAGTGAGATTAAAGATAGTATTGAGAACGAAGCGCTACAATTCCCATTTGTGTGGAAAGTAGCCCAATTTGGTTATGACGGACAAGGCGTAAAAGTGGTTCGCAGTATAGAAGATTTAAAAGGATTACCAGCTGGTGAGTGTATTGCGGAAACCATGGTTCCGTTTAAAAACGAATTAGCGGTGATTGTTTCAAGAAATGCGGAAGGAGAAATTAAGACCTATCCTGTTGTAGAAATGGAGTTTCACCCAGAAGCCAACCAGGTAGAATACGTTATTTGCCCTGCACGTATTGATGATGAAGTAGCTAAAAAAGCAAGAGCGTTAGCGTTAAAAGTAGCAGATAAAATAGGGCTTACAGGATTGCTAGCCGTAGAAATGTTCCAAACTGAAGATGACAAAATATTGGTGAACGAGGTAGCGCCAAGACCACACAATAGTGGGCATTATAGCATAGAAGCCAGTTACACCAATCAGTTTGAACAACATATACGTAGTATTCTAGGCCTACCGTTAGGAAACACTGATAGTAAAGTAGCAGGTGTAATGGTGAATTTGGTAGGAGCAGAAAATTATACGGGTGATGTGGTTTACAAAAACATTGAAGATATATTAGCGATGGACGGTGTTACTCCGCATATATATGGTAAAGCACAAACCAGACCATTTCGGAAGATGGGTCATGTAACCATTGTCAATAACGACTTGGCGCAAGCAAGAGCCATTGCCGAAAAAGTAAAAGAAACGATTCAAGTGATTTCAAAATAAATAAGATGAGTAAAGTAGCCGTAGTAATGGGTAGCACAAGTGACATGCCCGTAATGCAAGACGCCATAGATATATTAAAAGGTTTTGATATAGAAGTAGATGTAGATATTGTATCTGCCCACAGAACACCAGAAAAATTGTTCGATTTTAGTAAAAACGCTCACACTAATGGATATTCCGTAATTATTGCAGGTGCCGGTGGTGCAGCACATTTACCGGGCATGGTAGCTTCTATGTCCCCATTACCTGTAATTGGTGTTCCAGTAAAAAGTAGTAATTCTATAGATGGATGGGATTCTGTACTATCCATTCTTCAAATGCCAGGCGGTGTACCGGTGGCTACTGTAGCACTAAACGGTGCAAAAAATGCAGGGATTTTGGCTGCGCAAATCATTGGCAGTTCTGACAAATGTGTTTTAGACAAAGTTATTTTATACAAAGAAGGTCTAAAGCAAAAAGTTATAGATGGCGCTAAAGCTGTAAATGGCAAATAGTCATCTACAAGAAATTTCAATTCTCAAATCTAATTTCTCAATACTAGAAATATGAATCCATTATTATCCCCTTTCGATACTGCTCCATTTTCACAAATAAAAAACGAGCATTTTAAACCCGCATTTTTACAATCTATAGAAGATGCAAGAGCGGAAATTGATGCAATTACCAATAACACCGAAGCTCCTACTTTTGAAAACACTGTAGAAGCATTAGAATTTTCAGGTCACCAATTAGACAGAATTTCTAGCGTGTTTTTTAATTTAAATTCTGCCGAGACCAATGAAGAAATACAAAAAATAGCACAAGAAATTTCTCCGTTATTATCAGAATTTAGTAATGATATTACCTTAAATGAAAATTTATTCAAAAGAGTAAAAGCAGTTTATGACCAAAAGGATGATTTGGACCTTACTGTTGAGCAAAACACTCTTTTGGATAAAAAATATAAAAGCTTTAGTAGAAACGGCGCTAATTTATCGGAAGATAAAAAGAAACGTTTACGTGAGATAGATGCTAAACTTGCTAAACTAAATTTGACTTTTGGCGAAAACGTACTTGCCGAAACCAATAAATTTCAACTACACCTAACGGATGAAGCAGATTTAGACGGATTACCAGAAGGAGAAAAAGAAGCAGCCGCACAATTGGCGATTTCCAAAGGCAAGGAAGATGGTTGGATGATCACATTAGATTACCCAAGCTATATACCTTTCATGAAATATGCGAAAAACAGAGAACTACGCAAGAAACTTTCGCTGGCATTTGGCAGCAAAGCTTTTCATAACGATGAATTGGACAATCAAGAAAATGTGCTAAAAATAGCCAAATTACGTTTTGAGAGAGCAAAGCTCCTAGGCTATAAAACTCATGCCAATTTTGTTCTAGAAGAACGCATGGCAGAAACACCTGAAAAAGTACATTCCTTCTTAAACGAATTGCTTGAAAAAGCGAAACCAGCTGCAGAACGTGAGTTTAAACAATTAGAAGATTTCGCTAAAAAACTAGATCATATTGACCGTTTAGAAAAATGGGACAGTAGCTATTATTCTGAAAAACTAAAGCAAGAGTTATTCAACTTGGATGATGAAAAACTGAAACCATATTTTAAGCTTGAAAATGTAATCAACGGAGTTTTTAAAGTAGCAGAAAATTTATTCGATTTACAGTTTGAAGAAGTTCATGACATTGAAAAATATCATGAGGAAGTAAAAACCTATAAAGTTTATGATATCGATAAAAACTTTATTTCATTATTCTATGCCGATTTTCACCCAAGAGCAGGAAAACGTGGTGGCGCATGGATGACATCTTACAAATCTCAATGGAAGCGTAATGACGAAAATGTGCGTCCGCATATATCAAACGTATGCAACTTTACTCCATCAACCAAGAGCAAGCCTTCATTACTAACTTTTAATGAGGTTACAACCTTATTCCATGAATTTGGTCATGGTTTGCACGGTATGCTGGCAAACACCACCTACCCTAGCCTTTCTGGTACATCTGTTTTTTGGGATTTTGTAGAATTGCCTAGTCAAGTTTTAGAAAACTGGTGCTATGAAAAAGAAGCATTAGAGTTATTTGCAAAGCATTACGAAACCGGAGAAACCATACCAATGGAACTGGTTAAAAAAATAAAAGAATCGGCAACCTTTCAAGAAGGCATGCAAACCTTAAGACAATTAAGTTTTGGACTATTGGATATGTCTTGGCATGGAATTGACCCAACGAGCATTACCAACGTAAAAGCACACGAAGAAGAAGCATTTAAAGGCACTAATCTTTACCCAGCAACCCCAGAAACGTGCATGAGCACCGCATTCTCCCATATTTTTCAAGGCGGTTATTCATCTGGCTACTACAGCTACAAATGGGCAGAAGTTTTAGACGCAGATGCCTTTGCCTACTTTAAAGAAAAAGGAATTTTCAATAAAGAAGTTGCCACGAAGTTTAAGAATAATGTACTTTCACAAGGCGGCACTGAAAACCCTATGATACTTTACAAAAGGTTTAGAGGAGCAGAACCTAAGGTTGAAGCATTATTGGAACGCGCTGGATTATTATAATCTTAACTTTTAAAGCCAAATGGCTACCATCATGAAAAAGGGAGTTGATGAATATCAACTCCCTTTTTTTTATTTACTATAAAATATTACCGTACAAAACCTATTAAACAACAGTGTTTAGTTAATTTAGTACAACTTTTAAACATCAATACATTTTTTAGTAACATTTAGGCAATTTAGCTATTCTAAAGAATTATTTGAAACAATTTTTTAATTGCTTTAAAAATGTTAAACCCCTATATTTCAACACCTACAGCAATTAAAATGGTATCGTCCATTACATCCCATAAATAAACTAGTTTCATCTAAAATCCTAAACTTTTAGATTTCATAAAGTCACAAAACGTACTGTATATCAAATATTTAATAATTATATTGTAACTAGATAACCACAAAACAACTCTTTTATGGCAGCCTTTTTCGGTCTTGGCTTTTCGTAAAGATGTTAAATACCTTTTTAGAATGAGTAAAGAGAACACTCTTTCACACACAAATCAGCATTTGGAAACCTTCCATACACCACCCCAGCCGGCTATATTTCAAATCGATTTAAGATCAAACCTAGTTGACTGGAACAATAACTTAAAACATATTCACGAAGTACCATTAGATTACATTCCAACTATGGAAAATTGCTATGGAAACTACAGGAATGACGTTTCAGAACAAAAAATTCTACAAGCACATAAAAATGCTATAGAACATAGCACTCCGTTCCAATTAATGTATGAGATTATAACTGCAACAGGCAATTCTCGGCATTTAGAAGTAACAGTACAACCTTTTATGGTAAATGGGCAATGCACCAGTTTATATGGGGTAGTAAAAGAAATCTCACAAAACAGAAATCAAAATCCAGAAATTCTTCAACTAAAACATCAACTAAACAATGCTGAAAAATTAGCCAAATCAGGTTCTTGGAATTGGAATATTATTACGGGAGAATTAAAATGGTCAGCTAACTTTTATGAGATTTTTGATCATAAAAAAAGTAATCCAATATCATATGATGTCTACCTAGGCTATATTCACGAAGACGATAGAGAAGCCATAGCCAGAAAATTTGACCTAGCATTAAAAACGAAAATATTCCCAGAATGTAGTTATAAAATTCAGCTGAAAAATGGCACTATAAAAACAGTGTTTACAATAGGTAAAGTAATCTCAAATGAAAATGGAGAAGTAATTACTATGCTAGGCACCTGCCAGGACATTACAGATCGTATTGTTAAAGAACAGGAACTTCAACAAACAAACCAACAATTAAAGCTAACCAACAATATTAATAAAATTGGTTCATGGCAATTAGATATTTCTATAGATGAATTTAAATGGACAGATAATCTATATAGAATTTTCGAAATAGCTCTTGGCACAAAAATAAGTTTCAAAGTATTACAAAAATATACACATCCAGATGATTTAGATTTTCTAAAGGTAAAATTCAATGAAATAATAACTAAGAATCGATCACAATCATTTTCTCATCGCATAAAACTAGAAAACGGTACTATTAAAACGGTACAAGTAGTGTCAGACACTATTACAGATGCCAAAGGGCAAGTAATATACCTCATAGGAACTACACAAGATATTTCCAAAAAAATAAATAAAGAACTTGAACTAATACAAACGCACCAACAATTAAGTTTAACCGAAAAAACATCAAAAGCAGGTACATGGTCATGGAACCCTATCACAGGCATGTTTAAATGGTCAGAAAATCTATATGAAATTATGGATTTCGACAAAAACATCCCTATGAATTTTGAGATACTGTATACCCGTATTCATCCAGAAGACAAACATATTGTTGACGATTCTATGCAATTTGTACAAGACACAAATTCCAAGTGTACCTTCATTCATAGAATTATAATCAATGACGGCAGTATTAAAACTTTAGAAATTGTCGCAGATATCATCTCCAATACGCTTAATACTGAAAAAGAGTTAATTGGCACCGCACGTGACATAACCAATACACTGAACATAGAGCAAGAGTTAATAGAAAAGAACCAACTTCTAAATTTTGCAGAACACCTAACTTCTATGGGTTACTGGAGATATAAACCAGCTACAAACAGCGTCTTTTGGTCAGAAAACCTATATCATATGTTTGACCAACCTAAAACAGATAAACTAACTTTTGATTCTTATTTTGACAAAATACACCCAGAAGATAAAGAGCTTGTAAAGGAAAAGGTATCCCTATCCATAAAAGATAATAAATTCTATGATTTTACCCACAGAATAGTGCTAAAAAACAACCAAACCAAAGTAATACAAATTATTGGTAAAGTTACCGTCAACAAAAGTGACGGCCTACAAGAGTTACTTGGCACTTGTTTAGATATCACCGAAAGTCACACTAAAGATTTAGAAATATCAAAGAAAAATTACCGTTTAAATATAGCCGAAGGAATGGCAAAAATAGGGTATTGGCAGTGGAGCACACCTACAAATGAAGTTTTTTGGTCAGATAATTTACATGAAATCTATGGTCACCCCAAAGAAGCACCCTTAACCTTTGAAACTTATATAAATTATATTCACAAAGAAGACCGTGAGCATATAGTCACCAAACTTACCAACGCCATGCAAAGCGGCAGTTTTCCAAAATCTACCTATAGGATACAACTAGCTGACGGCACAATTAAAATTATTAAATCTATAGGAAAAATCATACGAAATAATAAGGGAGAAGTTATTGAGATGACCGGGGTCTGTCAAGATATTACTGAAACCAAGATTAAGGAATTAGAGCTTTTACAGCGTAACCAGCAACTGAACATGGCAGAACAAATGGCTATGCTTGGTTCTTGGGAATGGAAGCCTGAAAAAAATATCTACAAATGGTCAGACAATCTTTATAGGATATATGGCTTTAAACTTGGATCAGCGGTAACTATTGAACGTGCATTGGCAAGTGTATACCCGCCAGACTTAGACCGAGTAAAAAAGATAATTAAGGAAATTTTTAAAGGTATAGACCACAAACACGATATCTACCGCATAATTCTAAATAATGGAGAAATAAAGACATTAGAGGTTAGACGTGAAACCTCTAAGGATAAAGACGGAAATATTGAAATTATAGGCTCTACACAAGACATTACCGACCAGGTAAAGGCAAAAAAACAAATACAAGAAAAGAACCATATCCTTTCCATTGCAGAAGAAATAGCCACGATGGGATCCTGGAAATGGAATCCGGCAACGGGAGAGTCTACTTGGTCAGATAATCTCTATAAAATTTATGGGATAGCGTTACACTCCACAATAACTACCGAACTATTTTTATCCAAAGTACATTTAGATGATATTGAAAAAGTAAATCAATTCATCAAAGAAATTCTTAACACCAATAATAGTGACAAAACCCTAACATTTCGTATTATAAAGAGTCACGGCATTATACGATCTTTAGAGTTACTAGCCGAAATCACAAAAGATCAAAACGGAAATATCATAGAAATTGTTGGCACAACACAAGATGTTACGGATCGCATAAAGCGAGAACAAGATTTGTTAGAAAAAAATCAACTACTAAATTTTGCCGAGCAATTATCTAGTATAGGTCATTGGAAATGGGATATCATCAACGATAATCTGGAGAAATCTGAAAATTTATTAAAGATTTTAGATTTTAACGAAGAAACAAGACCGGATTTTGACACGTATTTAAAACGAGTACATCCAGCTGATCGTGATAAAGTTATTGAACTAGGTCAAAGAATTATTGACACAAAACAATTTAATAAATTTCATCACCGTATCGTAAAAGATGATAAGTCAATAAGAACAATTAAGATAATTGGGGAGGTTATACTAGACAAGGAAGGTAATGTTATAGAACTCATAGGCTCAAGTCAGGACATTACAGAACAAATAGAAGCTCAACAAAAAATTCTAGACACCAATAGAAGCTTAGAAAAGTCAACCATGACCTTAACTTCAAAAAATGAACAACTTGCAGAATTCAATCATATTACTTCACATAATTTACGTTCTCCGGTCAGTAACTTAAACGCCCTCTTACACATATACAAAAAAACCGATAATGAACATGCTAAGATTGAGATATTTGAAAAGTTTGAAATCGTAATAGATCATTTAACAGAAACACTGAATGCCTTAATAGAAACGATAACCCTAAAACATAATACCGCTGTCATCAAAGAAGAACTCTCTTTTGACAAAACTTTACTCAAGACCAAAGAAATTTTAGCCGCAGAATTAATAGAAACAAAAGCCCGTATAACTAGTAATTTCACGAAAGCTAAAAATGTAAAATACAATCCTATCTATTTAGAAAGTATTTTTCTTAACTTAGTTAGTAATTCTTTAAAATATAAGTCACCTGATAGAGTGCCTGAAATTTTTATATCTTCAAAAATGATTAATGGAACAACACATTTAGAGTTCAAGGATAATGGACTAGGGATAAATATGAAAATGCACGGGCAAAAAATATTTGGGCTAAACAAAGTTTTTCACAAACATCCAGAAGCAAGGGGAATTGGATTATTTTTAACAAAAGCCCAAATTACATCAATGGGCGGAACCATTTCAGTAGCTAGCGAAGTAAACATAGGAACAACTTTTTATATCACTTTAAATTAAACAAATCTAAAAATGGACAATAATATTAAGGTTTGCGTAATAGATGATGATGAGGTTTTTCAATATACCATATTCCACACCTTGCAAGCGCACAAAACTGTAGACCGGATCATCTCCTTTACCGATGGCGCAGAAGCAATGACTTTTTTTAAAGAAAACAAGGATAACCACAGCATATTACCCGATATTATTTTTTTAGACGTTAATATGCCAGTTATGGATGGGTATAAATTTATGGACGAATACATTGATTTAATACCAAAAATCACTAAAAATATTACTATTTACATCTTATCTTCTTCCGTAGACTTAGTTGACTTTGAAAAGACTAAAAAGATAAAAGAAGTAACTGATTACATTATAAAACCAATTAGAGACACCCAATTAACAAAGATTTTAGCAGAATTATAAATACTTGATTAGTAATTCATAAGGTATTATTTCATTAAAAAAGCATCATAACCACCTTCTAAGTTAACAACATTTTTAAAACCGAGCTCAGCTAACCTTTTTTGAGATTTTATGCTTCTTCCTCCTTTTTTGCAATACACATAAATCTTTTTATTTTTATCTAAATACCGCACTCTTTCATTGAATTGATTTGATAACCAATCAATGTTTACCGCCCCATCAATACAGCCTGCCTTAAATTCTACCGATGTTCTAACATCCAATAACACTTCTGTAAACTCATTAAATCCAGTAAACTCTGTAATAGGTCTTGACACTATTTGCCCTATTGTAAATTGAACACTTATAAGCAGTAAAACAACTAGTAAAATCCTCATAATAACAGCGTTTGTAACCAAAAATAAAAATAATAACTAAAATTCTATTACTTTTGAAGCGCAGAATAAAAAATGGAAACAAACAATCTTAATCCAGACAAGTGGGTCGATCTCTATGCAGATTACCTATTTAACTATGCCGTAACAAGGGTAAGTGATGCGGAAATTGCAAAAGACCTTGTTCAAGACACCTTTATAGCAGGTTTAAAATCAGCTAAAAAATTTAAAGGTGATGCGGCAGAACGTACTTGGCTCATTGCAATTCTAAAACGTAAGGTCATTGACCACTATCGTAAAATAAATTCTAAAAAAGGAAAAGCGGAGGTACGTATGAGCTATAGCTCACAGACCGATGCGGAGGGAGATTGGATAGAAGAACGCATTGCCGACCCCAATAGTAATTTTGAAAATGACACCCTTGAAAATGAAGAATTAGGACTTGCCATACAAAATTGCATCTCTAAATTACCAAAAAAGCAAGCACAAGTTTTCACCATGAAAACAATAGAAGGAATGGAAACTGAAGATATTTGTAATACATTAGGAATTAATGCGTCTAATCTATGGGTAATGATACATAGAGCCAGAACTGGCTTAATGAATTGTTTAAATCAAAATTGGTTTTAATTATGATGATTTCATGTAAAAAGGCGGTAATTATTTGCGATAAAGCTCAGTATAAAGAAGCATCCTTATGGGAAAGAATGAAGTTAAATTACCATTTATTACTTTGTAAAACCTGTGCAAATCACAGTAAAAACAATGTAAAATTAACTTCATTATGCAACCAAGCGCGGTTATCTATTTTATCTGATGAAGAAAAAAAGAAAATGAAAGAACTATTTACTAAGGTAGAATAATGAACTTCTTACCCGCAATAAACAACAACCACCAAAATAAAGGTATTGCTTCTACCCAAAAAGAGGCGTAGTATTTTTTTTGATTTATTTTCGTAAAGTAGATTACTAATATCACCATTAGGACTAGAACAGTTTTTACAATAATTTGAGCAAATTCTAATTCTGTTTTCAAAAAAGTGGCTATATAAAAAAGTATAGCCCAGACATATCCTATAATTTTTGTTCCTCTTACACCTAATCGCTGTGGTAAAGTTTTAAGAGCTGGACTATCGTATTTTAAATCTCTAATTTCAAAAGGTATTAAAAGCACCAGCACAAAAAGAAAGCGCTGCACGGTCTCCACCTTTACGTTCCAAGAAATAACATCTAACTCAGAAACAGCAGGCAATACCACTGTCGTCCCAGCCCAAACAGCTGCAACAATCAAAATTTTTAGTCCGCTGAAACTTCTAAAGTTTTTATGCTTGGGCAATACGGGCAATGCATAAAGCCCTGTAATTGCCGTGAGAACAAAGAGGCCTACCATTACCCTTTCCGGCAGAAAAAACAACTGATAACCGGCAACTAATAGACAACCAAAACTAAAAAACTGAATGTTTTTATGATAGGTATTAACCACAAGAATATATTTCTGTGCCTCTACTCCAAATTTTACAAAATTATAACAGCTAATAGATCCAAAAAAAATAAAAAAATAAAGCTCAATAGGTACGTTTATGTCTAAAGTAAGTGCCGTAACATGAACTAAACTAAATATTGCCAAAGCAACATGAATACTAGCATCAAGATAAAAATCGAAAATCTTTTTGAGCAGGGCCATTAAACAAAAGTAGTTAAAGTGTTTATAACCTTATGTTTTGGTTAAAAACTTTCAAGATATGAGCATCTCGCAACACTAATTAAAACACATAAAAGTGGTAATTTTGCACATTATATAACAATAGTATCTATGAAGACGGACGTGTTTGCATTACGCCATATCGGCATTAGGGAAGAAGATTTAAATACCATGTTCAACACTGTTGGTGTTGAAAATCTAGAACAACTTATTTATGAGACCATACCAGAACATATTCGCCTAAAAGAGCCTTTAAAACTAGACCCAGCGATGAGTGAGCATAAGTTTCTTGCACACACAGAGGCCCTATCTAAAAAGAATAAAATTTTTAAAACTTATATTGGTTTAGGATACCATGAAAGTTTAATACCGTCCGTAATTAAAAGAAATATTCTTGAAAATCCGGGTTGGTACACCGCTTATACACCATATCAAGCTGAAATAGCACAAGGTAGATTAGAAGCCTTATTAAACTTCCAAACCATTGTTTCTGATTTAACAGGTATGGAATTGGCCAATTCTTCACTACTTGATGAAAGTACGGCAGCTGCCGAAGCTATGACCATGCTTTTTGATGTCAGAAGCCGTGATCAGAAAAAGAATGCTATAGTAAAATTCTTTGTTTCGGAAGAGATTTTACCACAAACTTTATCACTATTAAAAACACGATCTATTCCCTTAGGAATTGAATTGGTAATAGGAAACCATGAAGAGTTTGACCTCAGTTCAGGTTTTTACGGCGCTTTATTACAGTATCCTGGTAAATACGGTCAAGTATATGATTATGCCGGTTTTGTAGCCAAAGCAAAAGATAATGGCATTAAGGTAGCCGTAGCTGCAGATATCATGAGCTTGGTATTATTAACTCCTCCCGGAGATTTTGGTGTAGATGTAGTTGTTGGTACTACGCAACGTTTTGGTATTCCACTTGGCTATGGTGGTCCGCACGCAGCATTCTTTGCTACTAAAGAAGAATTTAAAAGAAATATTCCAGGAAGAATAATTGGCCTAACAAAGGACACTGACGGTAAGCCTGCTTTGAGAATGGCCTTACAAACCAGAGAGCAACATATAAAAAGAGACAAGGCTACTTCTAACATTTGCACAGCGCAAGTATTGCTAGCCGTAATGGCGGGAATGTATGGGGTATACCACGGCCCAAAAGGATTAAAATATATAGCATCAAAAATTCATGCCACAGCGGTTACTTTAGTTGATGCCCTTGAAAATTTAGGCATTTATCAAACAAACTCAGCTTATTTCGATACTATAACGGTCAAAGCAAATGCTAAAAAAATACGTCCAATTGCCGAAGCAAATGAAGTGAATTTCTATTACATAGATAACGACACTATCTCAATTGCGGTCAATGAAGCAACTTCTCTATATGACCTAAACCAAATTCTATCCATATTCTCTGAAGCACTTGGTAAAACCTCGTCAGAAATAACAAATTTATTAAACACAACCTCAATTCCAAATAATGTGCAACGTACCAGCACTTTTATGGAAAACAAGGTATTTAATTCATATCATTCAGAGACTGAATTAATGCGTTATATTAAAAAACTAGAGCGTAAAGATTTAGCTCTAAACCACAGTATGATTTCTTTGGGAAGTTGCACCATGAAATTAAATGCGGCCAGTGAAATGCTACCGTTAAGTTCGTCTAATTGGGGCAATATTCACCCATTTGTACCAGTTGATCAAGCAGAAGGATACCAAACCATACTAAGAGAACTTGCAAAAGATCTTTCTGTAATAACAGGTTTTGCAGATACATCATTGCAACCAAATTCTGGAGCACAAGGGGAATATGCAGGATTGATGGTCATAAGAGCATATCATGCATCTAGAGGAGAATCTGAAAGAAATATATGCTTGATCCCTTCTTCCGCTCACGGTACCAATCCGGCTTCCGCTGTAATGGCGGGTATGAAAGTTGTAGTTACCAAAACCGATGAAAAAGGAAATATTGATGTTGCGGATCTTGAGGAAAAAGCAAAATTGCATTCAGACAATTTAGCTGCATTAATGGTAACATACCCATCTACACATGGTGTATTTGAGTCGTCTATCAAGCAAATTACAAAGTTAATACATGACCATGGCGGACAAGTGTATATGGATGGCGCCAACATGAATGCACAAGTAGGCTTAACCAACCCTGCAACTATTGGCGCAGATGTTTGCCACTTGAACCTACATAAAACTTTTGCCATACCGCATGGTGGTGGCGGACCTGGTGTTGGTCCAATTTGTGTTGCCCCACAATTGGTACCGTTTTTACCAAGTAACCCGGTAATATCAACTGGCGGCGAAGATGCGATCACAGCAATATCAGCAGCACCATGGGGCAGCTCATTAGTTTGCCTTATTTCTTACGGATATATAAAAATGCTGGGAGAGCCAGGCCTGACCCAATCAACAAAAACCGCAATTCTTAACGCCAATTACATAAAACATAAACTTGAAGGCAAGTTTGATGTATTATACACTGGTGAAAAAGGAAGAGCTGCCCATGAAATGATTTTGGATTGCAGGCCTTTCAAGAAAAATGGTATTGAGGTTACAGATATTGCAAAGCGACTTATGGATTATGGTTTTCACGCACCTACCGTGTCTTTTCCTGTTGCGGGTACCGTAATGATAGAGCCTACAGAAAGTGAGAATTTAGCCGAATTAGACAGGTTCTGTGAAGCTATGATTTCCATTCGTACAGAAATTGACAATTCTACTATTGACGAGCCCAATAATGTTCTTAAAAATGCTCCTCATACTTTAGAAATGGCCACTACAGATGATTGGCAATACCCATACTCAAGACAAAAAGCCACTTTTCCATTACCATACATTTCGGAAAATAAATTTTGGCCATCTGTACGCAGAGTTGACGATGCATATGGAGACCGTAATTTAATTTGCACATGCGCCCCTATAGAAGCGTATATGGAAACTGAATAACAGCCCTAAAGCCATATAATAAAGCCTTTTCAACATTTAGAAAAGGCTTTTTTTATTCTCCTATTTTTAAATCAAAAATACCTTGACCGTCGTAAACTATAGTATGCGTGCATATAATATTTCTACAGTTTACTTATATTTCGGTTACAATTCAAAAGTTAAAAATGAGCATATCAATTACGGGAACAGGAAGTTATATTCCTGACTTAAAAATTTCTAACGCAGATTTTAATAACCATAATTTTTTAAATTTAGACGGCACTTCTTTCCAATATAGCAACGAGGTTATCATTGAGAAATTCAAAGCTATAACGGGTATTGAAGAAAGGCGATATGCTCCTAAAGAATACACAACATCTAACTTAGCATTTTTCGCTGCAGAGAAAGCTATTGAAAATGCCAAAGTAGACAAAGAAACCATAGACTATATCATTGTAGCCCATAATTTTGGTGATTTAAAAGATGGTTATATTCAAGGTGACACCCTACCAAGTTTAGCCACTAGAGTAAAGCACCAGTTACAAATAAAGAACCCAAAATGTGTTGCTTACGACTTAATTTTTGGCTGCCCAGGTTGGGTTGAAGGGATGATCCAAGCCAACGCATTTATTAAAAGTGGTATCGCAAAAAAATGCTTGGTGATCGGCGCTGAAACATTATCAAGAATTGTTGATGATAATGATCGCGACTCTATGATCTATTCTGATGGTGCAGGTGCTGCTATTGTAGAAGAATCCAATGATGGTGGCGAAATTATTGCACATGAATCTGCAACCTATGCCAATGATGAGGCCAACTTCCTTTTCTTTGGAGAGTCTTATAATAAAGACGATAAAAAAAAGGCATACTATATAAAAATGCTCGGTAGAAAAATTTATGAATTTGCCGTAACCCACGTACCTACTGCAATGGCATCATGCCTAGATAATAGCGGCATTAATATAGATGAGGTGAAAAAGATATTTATTCACCAAGCAAATGAAAAAATGGATGAAGCAATAGTAAAACGCTTCTACAAAATATATGGCAAAAAAATGCCAGAAGGCATTATGCCTATGAGTATTTCCAAGTTAGGCAACAGCTCTGTTGCTACCATACCTACTCTTTTTGATTTGGTAAAGGACGGTAAATTAGAAAATCAGGAAATTAAAAAGGGAGATGTTGTTATCTTTGCTAGTGTTGGCGCCGGAATGAACGTCAATGCAATGGTATATAGAATTTAAACATGTACGAAAACACTTTTCCGAACAAACGCTACGAGCATACATTACAATTTTTACGTAAACACATCAACACCAATGAGTCTATTTTAGATTTAGGTGTAGAGAATCCGTTTACGAAAATAATGCAAAAAGACGGCTATCAAGTAACCAACACAAACGGAGAAGATTTAGATATAGACATCAGCACCGTAATCAATTCTGATGCAGAGGTAATGACGGCATTTGAAATATGTGAACACCTATTAGCTCCGTTACACCTTCTATCTAATTCAAAATCAAAAAAACTTGTGGCCAGTATTCCTCTAAAACTATGGTTCTCGCCCGCATACAGAAGCAAAACGGACAAATGGGACAGGCATTACCATGAATTTGAAGATTGGCAGTTTAATTGGTTATTAGAGAAAGCCGGCTGGGAAATTCAAGACTCCATGAAATGGACCAATCCCGTAAATAAATTAGGTTTCAGGCCCTTGCTTCGCTTATTTACACCTAGATATTATATTGTGTACGCCACCAGAAAATAAGAGACGATATCTAAAATGGATTACTACATAGTTATTCCTATACATAATGAAGAGGCTTTTTTAAAAAGCACTCTTGACTCTATTCAACAACAAACATTACCCCCTAAGAAGGTTATTCTTGTCAATGACCACTCTACGGACCGTACAGAATTTATAATTGATGCATACTGCGCTAAAAGCATTTTATTTAAAAAGTTAAATACTACATCTTCTACTCAACACCTGCCGGGCAGCAAAGTGATTAATGCCTTCCACAAAGGTTTAAAACTTTTAGATGATAACTTTGAATTTATTGTAAAACTAGATGCCGATGTAATTTTACCATCCAACTACTTTGAAATCATAAGCAATCATTTTAGAACTGATGAAAAATTGGGTATTGCCGGAGGATTTATTTATGAGCAAAATAATGCTGGTGAATGGGCTTTAAATCACCCAATGGACAAGGACCATGTTAGAGGAGCCATTAAAGCCTACTCCAGAGCTTGTTTTAAAACGATTGGAGGACTCAAGAACGCTATGGGATGGGACACTATAGATGAGCTCTTAGCGAAGTATTATGGCTTTAAATTACGTACAGACGGCACACTAAAAGTTAAGCACCTAAGGCCTACCGGAAGAAGTTATAACAAAAAAGCAAAGAAACTACAAGGTAAAGCAATGTATACCATGCGCTACGGATTCGTAATTACCTGTATTGCATCTCTTAAAATGGCTTTGAAAAACAAATCTATATTATCATTCTGGAACAACATGGCAGGATATCTAAACGCTGCAAAGAACAAAACCCCGTACCTAGTAAACCAAGCTCAAGGTAAATTTATAAGAAATCTTCGTTGGACAAATATTAAAAGAAAAATTAAAGCATAAAAAAAGCCATCTTAACAGATGGCTTTTCTAGTATTTCATTAGATTCTATTTAGAAACCTAATTGTTTTTTAACATCAGCTAAAAGGTCTTTACCTTTTGCTACGATAAGACCACCACCTGCTTGCGCATCAATAACGTAGTCAAAACCTTGTGCTGCCGCCACTTTTTCTATAGCCGCTTTAGCTTTTTCAGAAATAGGAGCAAACAACTCGGCTTGTTTCTTTTGAAATTCTTGTTGAGCAGCTTGTTGTGCATCACCAATATTCTTTTCGAAACCTTGCAATTCTACAGCTCTTTTTTCATTTTCTTCTTTCGACTTTGATGCTGCTTCATTTTGGTATTGCGTATACTTATTACGCAATTCTGTCATTGAAGCTTGAATATCCGCATTGTAAGTTTCTTGTAATTTCTTAAGTTCAGCTTCTGCAGATTTCATTTCTGGCATTGCAGATAATAATTGAGTAACATCTATATGAGCTACCTTACTTTGGGCATTTACAAAACTTGTCGTTGCTACGAACAACAATAAGGCTACCACAATTTGTTTTACTTGTTTCATGAGTGTAATTTTAATTCTAATTGAGTGTTAATTTTTATGGCTATTAAACCTATTTAAATAGTACCGCTATTATCATCTTTTTCGGTATCGCTATTTCTTTCTCTTAATTTTTCTTGTCTTTTAGTTTCACGCTCTTCCAACAGTTTTTTTCTTCTTTCTTCGTATGCTTTTTTACGTTCTTCACGCAATTTTAATTGCTCCGCTTTTGCATCTGCCGCACTTTTCTCTCTAGTTTTAGCCGCTTGGGTCGCTTTATCTAAACGCTCCTGCAAAGCCTCACTGACTACTTCTTCCTCTTCTCCTTCAAAATCATCTAATCTACTACGATTATCTGATTTTTTCGTTGGTTTGCTAATTTTTCTTGTTCTAGCAATACCTCTTAACACCAAATCACTGATGTCGTGTCTTTTTTCTGAATACAACATTACAACATCCGCAGATTTATCAAAAATAAAATCATACTTTTTATTGGCGCCAATTTTTTGCACCTCATTGAACACTTGATCTTGTATAGGTTGTATTAACCTTCTTTTTTGCAATACCAAATCTCCTTGTGGCCCAAAACGATCTTGTTGATACTCTATCATTTCACGTTCCAAAATTTGAATTTCCTCTTCACGCTCAGCTATAAGTTCTGGAGTTAACAACACTTTTTCTGCCATTAAATCTTTTTTCATTTGCTCCACAACACTTTGCTTTTGCTCAACTTCTACCTTCCAACGCTGTACTTTAGTTTCTAATTGCTCTGTTGCCTCTCTATACTCATCTACATTTTGTAAAATGTACTCCATATCTACGTAAGCCATCCTCACCCCTCTCTGGGCAAAACCTTGTATTGTCATGAAGAAGACCGAAACTAGTATTAAAAATTTTCTTTTTGCACTCATTGTTAATATCGTTTAATCCTATAGAAAATATCGTGCCAAAAATACTAAATCTTTAAAAACTAAAGGATTAGCAATAAGCACGAATATTATAATTCAATAAAAATTAAAACTGTTGACCAATAATGAAGTGTGTTTGCCATCCGCTTGGTCCTTGTCCTGCAGAAGCAGGAACTAGATCCTCATCGAATCCGTAACCAAAATCAATACCTAACAAACCAAATGCTGGCATAAAGATACGCAGCCCCACACCGGCCGATCGTTTTAATTCAAACGGATTAAAGTCTTGAAAATTGTTGAAGGCATTACCACCTTCTAAAAAGGCTAGTCCATAAATAGAAGCAGAAGGCTTTAAAGTCAACGGATATCGCAATTCTAAAGAGAACTTATTATAAACCAAGGCACCATCTGGTGAAGTTGCACCTTCTGAATATGGCGTAATAGATTGGTTGTCATAACCCCTTAATTGAACTACATCCCTACCATCTAAAGTAAAGTTACCTAGACCATCACCACCAACATAAAATCTTTCAAAAGGCACATTACCTACAGCGCTGTTATAACTACCTAAGAAACCAAATTCAGCATTACTACGCAACACCAATTTATCTACCAAAGTAGTATACCAATCTCCTTTAAATTTAACTTTATAATATTCTAGAAGCCTAAAACGTTCTTGATCCAAATCTTCCAATTCATTTTGCTCTAATGAAGTTACACCGACTGAATTCTTTTTTTCCTCCAATTCTTCAGACCTATTCTTTAACCCTCTAAAATCTTTGTTGCTAAATAAAGACCATGGCGGTGTAAATTTTGCACTTACTTCAAAGTTAGACCCCCCTCTTGGGAAAATGCGACCACCTTGGGTTGCATTTCTAGAGATCCCAAATGTATAAGCCAATGAATTTGCTTTACCATCACCAAAATTAAACAAACCTATATTATAGTTTCTAAAATCATATAACTGGTAACTAAGCGAGTGAGAAATGGTAAAGAAATCATCTGGCCATTGAACACGTTTTGCTAAACCTGCTGTGATACCGGTAATAGAGAACTGTTGGTCCTTATTAATATCAATATCACCACTACTATCATATGAAGCCGCAAACTGTTGTGTTCTTGACATGCTTAAATTAAAACGTACCGGTTTTTTTCCACCCAACCATGGCTCTGCAAAGTTTAGGCTATACACCCTATAAGTCTGACTTGCTTGTAAACGTAAAGCAAAAGTTTGTCCATCACCCATAGGTACCGGTTTGTACTTTTCACCCTTAAATAAATTTTGAATGGAGAAGTTACTAAATGAAAGTCCCAATGTACCAATGAAACCGCCACCGCCATAACCTCCTTGCAATTCTATCTGACTTGAACCAGATTCCACCAGGCTCCAAGCTAAATCAACCGTACCCTCGTTAGGGTTTGCGTTTAAAACATCTGGCGTAATTTGTTCCGCATCAAAAAAGCCAAGTTGACCTAATTCACGAATACTTCTAATAATATCTGCCTTATTATACTTTTGACCCGGTCTTGTACGTAGTTCTCTAAAGATAACGTGGTCATTAGTTTTATCGTTACCAGAAACGGTAACATGGCTCAAGAATGTTTCCTTACCTTCAATAATTCTTATTTCAAAATCAATGGTATCATTGGCCGCTGAAATCTCTACAGGATTTATAGTAGAGAACAAATAGCCATTATTTTGATATAAACTAGTAACATCATTAGGCTCTGGCTGAGAATTATCCGCTATTCTTTCACGCAATAATACACCGTTATAGGTATCACCTTTCTTAATACCCAAAACCTGATTTAATTGACGGTCCGTATATACAGTATTACCTACGAAATCAATATTACCAAAATAATATTTATCGCCCTCTTCTACTTTTATCTTTAAATCGATATTATTCTCATCGACTTTAATTACAGAATCTGAAATTACCCTTGCATCACGATAACCATTTTCTGCAAATTTATCAACCAACAAACCAAGATCTTCTTCGTAATCTTCTTGTATGTATTTTGATTTTTTCCAGAAACGACCAAATTTTTTCTGTTTTGTACTTTTTAAAGCTTTGCGTAATTTCTTGTCTGACAACTGTTCATTACCCTCAAATATAATATCACGAATTTTTACTTTATCACCTTTATTGACATTTACCACCATACTACGGGTATTACCGTCAATAGTATCTTTAGCCGTAGCTATAGTAACATCAGCATTTAGATAGCCTTGTTTTTTGTATTTATTGGTGATGTAATTTCTCGAGTTTGAAATTAAACTTTCGGTTATTTTTTTTCCTTTTTTAAGATCAGTATCCTTTATTAAGCCTTCAATTTTACCTTTTTTTACACCATAAAATTTAACATTGGTCAATGTTGGGCGTTCAATAATATTCAATTCTAAGAAAACTGTATTCTCTTCTATATTGGTAATAAAGATATCTATTTCGCTAAAAAGCTCTAGACCCCATAATTTTTTAATGACCTCACTAATTTGTTCTCCTGGCAAGGTAATAGGCTGCCCTACTCTTAACCCTGTATACGTTTTAACTGTTTGTTCATTATAACTTTGTAGTCCAGTAACATCTAATCCCCCTAAAATATAGCTTTTACCGTCCTCGTAGGAAGCATCCTGCGCGGCGGCAATAAAGGTGAATAAAAATAAAATGGTAGTTAAAAAGTGGTTCAATGATATGCGTCTGGTCATACCTTTAAGTGAGTTGTTCGCTTGTTTTTCCAAATCTTCGTTCTCTGTTCTGGTAGTTTTTTATGGCTTCAACTAAATGATGCTCTCTAAAATCAGGCCAATATACATCAATAAAATATAACTCTGCATACGCTATCTGCCATAATAAGAAATTGCTGATCCGATGTTCTCCACTAGTACGGATAAGTAAGTCTACGTCAGGCAAATCATGCGTGTAAAGATGGTTATTTATAATTTCTTGGTCAATGTTTTCAATTGAAATTATATTATTTTTAACTTTGGTACTTATCTCTTTTACCATGGATTGCAACTCTTCGCGAGCTCCATAACTTAGAGCCAAAGTCAACGTCATCCCCGTGTTTTGTTTGGTTTGCTCCATTACATCTACCAATTCCTTATAAGCCTTAGCTGGTAATGCAGCTATATTGCCAATAGTATTTAGACGTATATTATTTTTGTTAAAAGTTTTAAGTTCTTTCTTTAAGGAAGACACCAATAAACGCATAAGTGTTTGCACTTCAACCTTTGGCCTATTCCAATTTTCTGTAGAAAAAGTATACAATGTTAGGTAATCAATTTTCAATTGAACACATTGCTCAACAACAATCCTGACCGTTTTTACACCATGTTCATGACCAAAAACTCTTAGCTTACCACGTTCCTTTGCCCACCTGCCATTACCATCCATAATAATAGCAAGATGTCTTGGGACATTTAGTTTATCAATCTCGTTTATATCACCCATCTTAAAATTTACTCAAAGCAGTCCATACAAGGCTTTCTTCCAAAAGTATACGTTAGCGTTAGACCAGAAAACACATACCAGTCATCACTAAAAATATTACCGAATTTAAATTCTTCAAAGTTAGAACCTTCAGGATTACTACCATCTAAGTTATCTGTAAAGGTATACCTTGCACCTATTTCGCCTCCAAAAATAAGAAACTGATTGATACGATACTTAAAACCAACGGTCATTGGCACCGCAAAACTTCCGTCTTTTTGATTTATATCTTGCAGAACTCCACCGTTAAAATACTGATATTCATACCTAAAATAGGTGATACCGGTATATAAATAAGGTGTAAAAGCAGGACCAAGTTTATGTAAATTATATTCTACGAAGTTAAATTCCAAACCCACAGAACCTTCTAATATTGCATTATCTACCACATAACCCCTTTGCTGCCTTGCGGCAGAACTAGACTTACTATCATTTGCCGTAAACTTACCATAAGTTAAACTACCACGCCACGCATATCTTTTACTTTTGTTCCATTTAAACAAGCCGCCAAACGCAATATTGGAAGGCAATAGGTAATCTGTTCTACCTACATCACCAATGGTATTTGCACCACCGGCAAAAATACCCACCTCATAAGTCTGGGCTTGCAAAACTGACAGTGAAAAAAGCAATAATACTAACGCTACGTAACGCATAAAATAGGTTTTACAATTATTGCAGATGTAATACGTTAATTTGAAATTGCAATAATATTTATGTTCTCAAAAGATAAACAGTGATTAAGGACAATTATTGTTTAAAAGTTGGCTCAATTACGCCTATCCTCACCCCAAAGAAGCTTATTTCTTAAGGTCTTTAAAAAACTTTCTGAAGTATATTCTATCATTTTAATGGTATAAGGTGCCTTGCTAATGGTTATCTCCTCTCCATTTTCTAACGATGCTATTCTTGAATCCAAAGAAACCAAATGATTATCCTCTCTACCGGAAACCCTTAATCTAATAACAGTATCATCTGAAATTACTAATGGTCTTGCATTTAAGTTATGCGGTGCAATTGGGGTCAATACCAATGATTTTGCCGTAGGCACAATTACCGGTCCTCCACAACTTAAAGAATACCCAGTAGACCCTGTTGGAGTGGAAATTATTAGTCCGTCTGCCCAGTAAGAAGTTAGATATTCATTATTTAAATATGTTTCTACCGTAATCATAGAAGTAGTTTCTTTTCTACTTACGGTAATTTCATTTAACGCAAAATTTAAATCACCAAACTCGGCATTCAATTTTTCCGTATTCAACTGCACCAAACTACGTTCAACTACAGTATAAGCACCCTGTTTAAACTCCTGAACCACCTTACGCACATCTTCTTTTTTGAAGGTTGAAAGAAACCCTAACCTTCCAGTATTCACACCCACAATAGGAATACCTAAATCCCGCACAAAGGTTGTTGCCCTTAAAATAGTACCATCACCACCAAAACTAACGAACATATCAAAAGAAGCATTTAACCCTTCTTCCATGGTAAAAACAGGAAAGGCCTGGCTATTACCTTTGGATTGGTATAATTCGTAAAAATCTTTTTCTATATGAACTTCAGCAGACACCGTTTGTAGCTCATCTAACAGTTCTATAAGGTATTCAATGGCATTATCTTGATAGGTTTGACCGTAAACAGCTACTTTCATATTATACATTAAGATATTTATCTAAGTAATCTGATCTGTTTTTTAAATCTTCTAAAAATTCATCATCACTATTACCAAATATAATATGGTAATTATAACGTCTAAAAGTCTGCACTACCTTATTATAGTTATTAGCAGTGATTTTTAAGGTTACTTGAATAACGTCATTTTGAGTGTCGGTTATAAAACCACCAAACAATTTTGCGTTATTACTTTCAACAATTTGCGCGATCTCACTAAAGGAATAATCTTTAACACCCTTTGCCACAACCAGAATACTACCGGGATCGGTAAAAAACGGTGTATCTATAAATTCAGCTACAACATCAGTTAAACAATAATAACCGGTCACTTCCTCTTTCTCGTTAAGAACCGGAAGCAAATTAGCTTCATTACGTGCAAAAACCTCCAATACATCTAACCAATTGGTATCTCTACGCGCAAAAAAACTTTGAAGATCATACCTAAACCCCTCAACACTAGAACCTTTAATCAACCCATCAGCATCAATCTCAGAAAAAAGCCCTAAAAATCTACCATCCTCCAAAATAGCGATATGGGAATAAGTAGTGTCATGAAAAAAAGCCAACACTTTTTCAGCGGCATCGTTAATATCGAATGTCGGTAAGCTCGTAATGATATGTTCTTGAATATTCATACACCTATATATAACGCAAAATAACAATTAATAATATCAAAAGGCGTGCCTTATTTGTATTTTTGATGCTCTTAAAAGGTAAATAAGACATAATGACAAAGCTTAGTGTTAACGTAAATAAAATTGCAACCCTTAGAAATGCCCGTGGTGGAAATGTACCTGATTTACTTAAGGTTTCTAGAGACTTAGAAGATTTTGGTGCTCAAGGGATCACCATTCATCCACGACCAGACGAACGTCATATTAGGTACCAAGATGCACGAGATTTAAAAAAGATGGTAACCACAGAATTTAATATAGAAGGCAACCCGGTTCCCAAATTCATTGCATTGGTTCTTGAAGTGAAACCAGAACAAGTAACCCTGGTACCTGACTCCGTAGATGCTATCACCTCTAATGCCGGTTGGGACACCGTTACAAACAAAGACTTCTTAACCGATGTCATTAAAACCTTTAAGGATGCCGGTATTCGTACGTCAATTTTTGTTGACCCAGACCCAAAAATGATTGATGGAGCCAAAGCGGTAGGTACAGATAGAATAGAATTATACACAGAAAGTTACGCTACAGATTACGCAAAAGATAAAGAAACTGCGATAAAACCATTTATTGAAGCTGCCAAACGCGCCAACGAATTAGGCATTGGCATTAATGCAGGTCACGACCTAAGTTTGGACAATATTGAATATTTCGCTAAAAATATACCTAACTTACTAGAAGTATCTATAGGTCATGCGCTTATTAGCGAAGCGCTATACTTAGGACTTGACAATGTAGTTAACATGTACTTACAGAGATTAAAATGAAACAGATATTACATTCGGTAATTTTAGGAGAAGGTAAGCCTTTATGTATTCTACACGGATTTCTAGGCATGCTTGACAATTGGAAAACAATAGGTACACAATACGCAGAAAACGGATTCTGTGTACACCTTATCGACCAAAGAAATCATGGCAAAAGTTTTCATTCACCAGATTTCAACTATGACATTCTTGCTAATGATTTTCTAAATTATTTAGATGAACATAACATAAAAAACACTGCCTTAATTGGACATTCTATGGGCGGCAAGACTGCCATGCAATTCGCATGCACTTACCCAGAACGGGTTAATAAATTAATTATAGCGGACATTGCGCCAAAGTATTACCCACCACATCATCAAGAGATTATTAATGGCTTAAATGCCATAGACACCACCAATTTAAAATCTAGAAAAGACGCCGACGAACAATTAAAAAAACATCTTTCTAACCCGGGCATCAGACAATTTCTATTAAAAAACCTACATAGAAATGAAGACAAAAAATTATGCTTTAAATTTAACTTGGAAGTACTGAGCGAAAAGATGGAAGAAATTGGTGACAACATCAACAGTACAGATAGTTTTGATGGTCACACCTTATTCTTAAGAGGGGATAAATCTGAATATGTAACCAACAATGATTTCAGCATCATACAACGTCATTTCCCCAAGGCAACAGTTGAAACTATTGACAATGCAGGACACTGGTTACATGCTGAAAACCCCGAACAGTTCTTTAAAAAATCAATTACCTTTTTAAATCAAGAATAATTATAATCACATAATACCATAAGCTATGAAACTAATTTTAAGAATTCTATTAAGTGCCGTTGCCGTTGTTATTTTAGCCAACATACTACCAACTGTGACAGTTAACAGCTTTATTACTGCTATAGTCGTAGCAGTAGTTTTAAGCATCTTAAACCTATTAGTAAAGCCTATTTTGGTAATTCTAACACTACCTGTAACCGTAATCACCTTTGGTCTTTTTCTTTTAATCATTAATGCGATTATTATTTTATTAGCAGATAAACTTATTGACGGGTTTGCCGTTGGAAATATTTGGTGGGCATTGATTTTTAGCCTCTTGCTATCATTTTTACAATCAATCTTTTTTACACTGTTAAAAGACGACAAGTCATAGTTGCTTGTGATTTGAAATTCAATACTTTAAAAAATTGGTTGACTTTACAAAATGTAGTATTTTTGCATCCCATTTTACACATGCAAATAGATATTAAGGAATGAATATTACGAAAGAGCAGATAGACGATTTAAATGCAGTAGTTAAAGTTGCTATCACAAAAGAAGATTACCAAGACAAGGTAGACACCGTTTTAAAGGATTATAAGAAGCAAGCTAATATTCCTGGTTTTAGAAAAGGCCAAGTTCCTATGGGCCTTATAAAAAAGCAATATGGCAAAGCTGTATTGGTTGACGAAGTAAATAAATTGTTGCAAGACAATCTTAATAAATACCTAACAGAAGAAAAGCTAGACGTTTTAGGCAACCCATTACCAAAACAACAAGATAATTTTGACTGGGATCAAGATGAATTGGCCTTTGAGTTTGAACTAGGATTAGCTCCTGACTTTGAAGTTTCCTTAAAAACTAAAAAAGCGATTACCCAATATAAAATTGTTGCCGATGAAAAAATGATCGACGAACAAGTAGAACGTATTCAAAAGCAATACGGTAAACTTGTAAGTAAAGATGTTGTTAGCAAGAATGATGAAGTAAGTGGAACTTTCACTAATGAAGCTGAAGAAATAGACAACAAAACTATGCTTGAGACTGATAAGTTAAAAAGCAAAAAGGCTTTAGATGCTTTAAATGGCAAAAAAGTTGGCGATGTAGTTACCTTGAAAACAAAAGGTTTATTCAATGAAGATCACATGCTATCAAGCGCTTTAGGCATTGATAAACAAAAAGCCGAAGCATTGGATACTGAAGTTACTTTCACTATTTCTGAAATTAACGAAAGAGAGGCCGCTGAATTAAATCAAGAATTATTTGATAAGCTTTTTGGTCCAGACAGCGTAAAAACTGAGAAGGAATTAAAAGAGCGTATCAAAGAAGATTCTGAAAAACAATTTGAGCAACAATCGGATCAAAAGCTATTGAACGACGTTACCGAATATTTCATTGATAATACAAAATTTGAGTTACCAACCGGGTTCTTGACAAAGTGGATTCAAATGACCGGTGAAGAGCCATTGTCTGAAGAGCAGGCTGTTGAAGAGTTTGGAAAATCTGAAAAAGGATTACGCTACCAACTTATTGAAGGTAAGATAATAAAGGATAATGAACTACAAGTTCAGTTTGATGAATTGAAAGAATTCTCTAAAGGATTTATCCGTTCTCAAATGGCTCAATTTGGACAGATGGATCCAAAAGAAGAAGAATTGGATACCATTGCAGCACGTGTACTTGGCAACCAAGATGAAGTAAAAAGACTATCTGAACAGTTGATGAGTCAGAAATTATTGAATCTTTACAAAGAAAAGGCAAACCTTAAGACAAAGGAAGTTACCTATGAAAATTTCGTGAAAGAAGTTTACGGATAAATTCCAACAATAAATTAAGTATCTTTACGGTGCCGGAAATGAAATTTTCGGCACCTTTTTTTACTCTAAAAAATAGACATACAATTTATGGATTACGGAAAAGAATTCAAGAATTTCGCTATAAACGACCAAGGTATTAGCAGCACATATTATGATTCTATAATGAGCAGCATGTACCCAACGAACATGACGCCGAACATAATTGAAGAGCGCTCTATGAATATCGTTGCCATGGACGTTTATTCACGTTTAATGATGGACCGCATCATTTTTATGGGTACCGGCATCAATGACCAAGTAGCCAACATCATACAAGCACAATTATTATTTTTAGCTAGTGTTGATGCTAAAAAAGATATTCAAATTTACATCAACTCACCAGGTGGTAGCGTATATGCAGGTTTAGGTATTTATGATACCATGCAGTTTATTACCCCTGATGTTGCCACTATCTGTACAGGTATGGCCGCCTCTATGGGAGCTGTTCTTTTATGTGCAGGTGAAAAAGGAAAACGAAGTGGATTACAACACTCCCGTGTTATGATACACCAACCCATGGGTGGTGCTCAAGGTCAAGCAAGTGATATTGAAATTACAGCTAGAGAGATCTTAAAGTTAAAAGACGAATTATACCAGATCATAGCAGAACATTCTGGCAGTGATATAGAAAAAGTACGTGATGATAGTGACCGTGACTACTGGATGAAGGCAGACGAAGCACTTAAATACGGTATGATTGATGAAATTTTGGTAAGGGAGAAGAAATAATTCCGACTGATGGAATCAAAGAAATAAATGATTTTTAAACCAAAAACGATTTTTGATCGTTAAGGAATAGAATAGAGAAGATAGATAATGGCAAAGGAAAATTTAGAGTGTTCATTTTGCGGTAGAAAAAAGCCTGAAACAAATTTATTGATAGCTGGCTTGGACGCACATATATGTGACCGTTGTATTGAACAAGCTCACGGCATTGTTGCCGAAGAATCAAAACAGACAAAGACCAATGACCTTTCTTCTGAACTTGTTTTGAAAAAGCCTCAAGAAATTAAAGATTTCTTAGACACTTTTATCATAGGACAGGAACGTACCAAAAAGGTGATGTCCGTTGCAGTTTACAATCACTACAAAAGATTACTACAACCTTCTTCTCAAGAAGATGATGTAGAAATTCAAAAAAGTAACATCATAATGGTGGGTCAAACCGGTACAGGTAAGACCTTAATGGCAAAAACTATTGCCAAGTTACTAAATGTACCATTAGCTATTGTTGACGCAACCGTATTGACCGAAGCTGGTTATGTAGGTGAAGATGTAGAAAGTATTCTTACCCGCCTTTTACAAGCGGCAGATTATAATCTAGAAAAAGCAGAAAGAGGCATTGTTTTTATTGATGAAATCGATAAAATTGCCCGTAAGAGCGATAACCCTTCAATTACAAGAGATGTATCTGGAGAAGGAGTTCAACAAGGGCTTTTAAAATTACTGGAAGGCACTTCTGTAAATGTTCCGCCTAAAGGAGGAAGAAAACACCCTGATCAAAAATTCATTGAAGTAAACACAGAAAACATCTTATTTATTGCAGGCGGAGCTTTTGATGGCATTGAACGAGCAATAACAAAGCGTTTAAACATGCAAGCGGTAGGTTATAGTGCCTCAAAATCAGATAACTTTTTAGATGATAATAACTTATTGCAGTATATTATACCTAAAGATTTAAAAGATTTTGGACTTATACCCGAAATCATTGGTAGGCTTCCAGTCCTTACCCATATGAATCCGTTAGACAAGAAGACCTTAAGAGCTATCTTGACCGAACCTAAGAATGCGATCATTAAACAATATGAAAAACTGTTTGCTATGGATGATATTACATTCAGCATTACAGATCAGGCTTTAGACTATATTGTAGACAAAGCCATTGAATACAAGCTTGGAGCAAGAGGGCTAAGATCTCTTTGTGAAGCAATCTTTACAGATGCAATGTTTGAAATGCCAAGTTCAGGTGACACCAACTTTAAAGTAACAAAACCTTATGCCGAACAAATGTTGTCTTACGATACCATCAAAAAGCTAAAGGCGGTTTCATAATATTTTTACGAAATATAACATATAAAAAAAGCGAAGATTTAAATCTTCGCTTTTTTTATATGACGTACTCTTATATTATTTTCAGACCACTTTTTTTATCTGTGGGGCAATTTGCGTTACTTCCTGTAATAGATCCATACATACTTTTTGAATAATTTTCTCATCAGTATATAAAGTATGCCCATAATTAGGTACAACTTCCATTTCTACACCTAACCTATCTGCCCATTCTTCACTTGGTCTAAATTTATCATTAGCACCATAAACTAATTGAAATGGAACACTTGGTCTTTCATTCTTTTTTCGAATTCTAGTAGGGGACACTCCGTACAATGATTTAACCGGTAACCCTTTTTTGGCCGCTTCCCAAATAATTGATGCACCAGTACTAAATGCTAAATAGTAACAAGGTTGTGTTTCTTTTTTCAGCAAATGAGATACGGCCGTATCAATTCCCCCGTTTATAAAAGCGCTATGTACATTCTCCTCTGTTTGGATTAGAATATCTAGATTAGCAAGCTGTTGGCTATCATAAAATGTAATATCAAAATACTGTTGTAAATACCCTAAATATGAAGTAATCCACAACCCTTTCTTAGCGCCCCACATATCGGAAACAATTATTAATTTCTCTGCCATAATAATAGTATTTATAGTTTGGTTAGGTAATACTAAAGCAAGTTTAAATAATAAATTCACTTACAGCTATTTAATTGTTTACACGCTTAAAATTATCGATGTAGTCCCTTCCTTCTATAATTACAAAGACAAAAATTAATACATCTTAGGTGTTACACAAAAGCTCCCTTAACCAAGACAAATGTATGGCATGTATTCAGTAAATATTAAAGTTTATTGTAATTAGGTTAATATTTAGTGTGTATAGAGCAAATTACTTGTTCATTAGCAAAAGCTCTTCTAAATAGTCTCTTTTATTAGAAAGCCTTGGAATTTTATGTTGACCCCCAAGTTTGTTATTCCTTTTTAACCAATCGTAAAACAGGTTTTTACGTGCACAATGAACTCTTGGAGAATTCAATGTGATATTATTAAGCCTCTTGGCTTCATAATCTGAGTTGAGCGATTTTAAAGCGTTATCAAAGATCTCTACAAATGCATTGAAATCCTTTGGTAAAGTTCTAAACTCTATTATCCACTCGTGAGCTCCTTTTTCTTTACCCATCATAAAAACGGGGCCGGCCGTATAGTCAATGATTTCAGCATTGGTTTTTGCACAAGTTATTTTTAAAGCCTCCTCGGCATTCTCTATAATCAACTCTTCTCCAAAAACATTAATATGATGTTTAGTACGACCTGTAACTTTAATCCTATACGGACTTTTAGAAGTAAAACGTACCGTATCACCAATTTTATAACGCCATAAGCCCGAATTGGTGGTAATTATTATGGCATAATTCTTATCCACTTCAATTTCCCATAACGGTAGTGCCTCTTCCTTCAAAGAACCGTAAACATCCATTGGAATAAACTCATAGAAAATCCCGTAATCTAACATCAACAATAAATCATCGGCATCATTTCTATCTTGTATAGCAAAGAAGCCTTCAGAAGCATTATAGATTTCATAGTACCTAAAATTACTACTCGGAAGGATCTTTTTGTACTGCTCTTTATAAGGGTTAAAGCTAACCCCTCCATGAAAGTAAACCTCTAAATTTTGCCAAACTTGAAAAAGATTTTCTTTACCAGTTTCCTCAAGTACCTTATTCATTAAAACTAACATCCAAGAAGGCACACCGGCCAAACTTGTTACATTCTCCTGAACACTTTCATGAATGATAGCCATAAGCTTACTTTCCCATTCACTCATTAATGACACCTTATTACTTGGTGTACTACTATACTCTGCCCATAATGGCATATTATCTATTAAAATAGCAGACAGGTCACCAAATAAAGAACCATTGTCCTCATAGAGCTCTTTACTACCCCCTAAACGCAAACTCTTGCCGGTAAATAGTTGTGAGTTTTCATTGTTATTTAAATAAAGACACAACAAATCTTTACTTGATTTATAATGGCAATCTTCTAACGCTTCGCCACTGACCGGTATAAATTTACTTTTAGCATCTGTTGTACCACTACTTTTAGCAAACAACTTAACTTTGGTTGGCCAAAATAGGTTTTGTTCACCTCTTCTAGTACGTTCTATGATGGGTTGAATTTCTTCATAAGAAACTATAGGTAGCCGTTCTTTAAAATCATTGTATGATTTAATAGACTCAAAATCATAGGTTCTACCAACCTCAGTATCTTCTGCAAATTCAAGTAACTGCAACAAAACCTCTTCTTGAACCTCATCTGGATATTTCAAAAAAAGTTCTATCTGGTGATATCGTTTTTTAAGTAACCAAGAGGCAATTGAATTAAATAGGGTAATTGGCATTTATAGGTATCTTTGTGTTGATAAAAATAGCGCATCTAACTATCATTTTCAAATTGATAATTCAATAAGCCAAATTTACATGCAATACGAGGGAGTACTTAGAAAAATGCAGACAGAAATAGGAAGTCCTATTCAATATTATATGCTGTTTGAATCTGATTTTTTAAATGTAAATCAAGTTCTGGACAGAACACTAAAAATAGAGTTCATAAAACATCAATGTCTAAATTGCGGTAATGACCGACCTATTTACAGACAAGGGTTTTGCAAAACATGTTTTTTTGAAATACCTTCTGCTGGAGATTGGATCATGAGACCAGAATTAAGCAAAGCACATTTGGACCAAGAAGATAGAGATCTGGCTTACGAGAAAAAAGTGCAACTACAACCACACATTGTTTATTTGGCAAACTCTAGCAATGTAAAAGTGGGCGTTACCAGAAAGGGACAAATTCCAACACGGTGGATTGACCAAGGCGCGCATGAAGCTATTGAAATTGTAGAAGTTCCCAATAGATATTTGGCAGGTATCACTGAAGTTGCCCTTAAAGATCACGTAGGCGACAAAACCAATTGGCGCACTATGCTTACCAATAATGTTGTAGATGAAAATCTACAAGAATGGCGTAATAAATTAAAACAATATATACCAGAGGAGGCCCTAACCTATTTCTTAGAATCTAACACAGAGACAGAGATGCAATTTCCCGTATTGCAATACCCAACTAAGGTCAAAAGCCTTAACCTAACTAAAACCCCTTCTTTTGAAGGCAAGCTAAAAGGAATTAAAGGTCAGTACCTCATTTTTGAAGACAATACTGTCTTCAATGTAAGGGGCAGTGAAGGCTTTTACGTTGGGCTAACCATTAATTAGTACTATCTTTTTTCTTGTTCCCAAATAAGCCCCCTAAGATATCTTTCGCCATTTTTTTAACTTCTTCCTTTTCCGTTGGCGCAGGTATAGAATCTTTCTTTGCCGTACCTGACGTTGCAGTATCTTTCTTGGTAGATAAAATACCTCCTAAAATGTCTTTTGTAGTCGTTTTTTGACCCGTAGAATCTGGGGAGGTTTTATTTCCATTTATTAATCCCCCAATTATATCTTTTGCTTTATCTGTGCCCTTAGTGATTAGCTTTTGCTTCTCAACTTCAATCAGTTTAGCCGTTAACTGCTTTACGCCAGTAGTCATATCAGTTGTAACTTTAGGACTTTTATAAAAACCACTAACATTTGCCACTACAGGTATTGTCAAATCAGCTAAAGAAGGGTCATCTATTTTTGCAATCAAGCTATTAATATCTGAACCCAAATACTTTGCTGGCACTTGCAAAGTTGCCTTATAGTTAAGTTTTTGATCAAATGAGTGGCTACCATCAACATTAATGGCAATGTCTTTATAATTTAATGTGAAAGGCTTTACTACCACTACTCCATCGTTAAAAGACAATGATGTTTTTAAGTCTTTTAAATTCAATTGTTTTAAATCGATAAAACTCAAGTTGGAAACTAATGAATTTAATACAGGTGCGTCTTCTGTATTTATTTCTTCAGTCATTAGGTCGGCGAATAAATCTCCGCTTAATGACAATAAATTTGGCACTAAATCATTGGTCAAATTACCTGACAAAGAAATATCAGAAGTCAATTTACCCTTCAACATTTTAGCGATAGGCGCAATGCTTTGGAACAAATCTACCGACGCAAAAGTTTCTTGAATACCCAACTTATTTAAATCTAACTTCATATTAAAAGTCGGAGTCTCATTTTTAGTAGATACATTACCATTAAACCCAATTTTACCACCAAACATACCGGCCGTCATATTACTAAGGGTAGCAGTTTCATCTTTAATTTTTAAAACCCCCTTAACCTCGCTTAAAACAAGGTCATCATAAATTACCTTTTTAGCTTCTGCATTAATCGTCGCATCTAAAAAAGATGGAATTTTAATTTTTTCTTCTTCAACAGTACCTTCACTGGTTGTACGACCTTCATTTGAAGAAACTGGGGTCTCCGTCTCTGCAACCATAAAATCGCTTATAGCAAAAGTGTTAGATTTTAAATTGAAGTTACCTTCAACTTTTTCATCGTTGAACATAAACCCTAACAGATTATTGATCGTACCGGTTGCATCAAAATCTGTAGTACCCGTGGTACCATTTAGACTATTTAAAGTAACCGTTTTAGGGTTAAAAGTTAAAAGTGCCGCTTTAAATTTTACAGGATTTGCAAGCTCGTCAGAATGATATTCAAAATCAGTTAAGCTTAAGTCTCCAGTAGTATTTGTTTTTTCATACTGCTCTTTCTCTACAGATTGCATATCAAACGCCGTAGTGATATCCGCTTTCAACATACCTTTTAAATCATATTCTTCAGGTATAGGGTACGCCTTAGAGATATTTGCCAAGTTCATGGCACCTTTTATATGCGCTTTAACTTTAGTATTGCCCATTAACTCCGTAATATTTGAAGTAAGATTGAACTTATCTTCATCAATTTTAAAGGAAGCCTTATTTATATTTACATAAGTATCTTCTGCAATACCGGTTTTATTATCTAACTGAATATCAAAAAAAACATTACTAACGGCTTTAGGTAAATCTGGATATTTAAATGACGCATTGTCTGATTTTAATTCAATATGAAAAGTTGGAATATGTGCTTCATCTACAACACCCTTAAAATTACCGTTAACAGCAAAATCACCTGTAGTAGTTACATCTTCTATATTCTTAGAGTACACTTCTGGAATAACCCCTAAGAAATTTTTAAAATTTGAAGAAGGAGTTTTAAACGTTACATCTACTTCTTGGTTGGTTTCGTTTAATTTAATAAAACCATCGAACACCAAGGGCAACTGATTTAGTAATGCCTCATTCTTTAAAAAAGAGTATTTATTTTCATTTAAATCTATACCTACAAGGGCATCTAACTTAATTTTATTCTTGTTTAAATAGTTAACACTATCCATTTCCAAGGAAATAAGAGCATTGGTATGTGTGTCTAATTCAGAAGTAGCCAAAGATAAATCACCAGCTCCTTTATGTTGAAAATCGTCCAATTTAAAAACTACACCTGTAGAATTATCAGTATAATAAATTCTTGTATTCGTAATTTCATAGGACTGCAAATCTAAATTAAAACCATCTGTTGAGCTAGGTTCTTCAGTAGTAACAGTTGTCTCTGAAGGCTTTGCAATATCAAAATTGGCATTTTCGTCCTTATCAACAACTACATTAATAAATGCGCCATCTAAATTGATATTATTAATTGCAATTGCATCTCCCTTATTTTTAAACAATTGCATAATACCCATGGTTAAGTCTAAATTTTTAGCCTTAAACAACGTATCCCCTTCAAAAGGAGCTTTATTCAATAAAACAACATTTTTAAAATCTACTTCTGCATTAGGAAAACTACTGACCAAACTTAAGTTAGCCTCTGAGAAATCTAAAGTAGCATTCACATTCTGGTTAACATTATTTTTTATAATCTCCCCTATTTTAGCTTCTAAGAAGAAAGGAGCTGCAATTAAAACCGCAGTAATGACCACTAATAATACTCCAACAATTTTTAAAATTTTCTTACCCATAGTATACTTTTATACTGTTTTTCTTTGATGTTTTTATTCTAAAAATCTAAATCCAATTCTTCATTTGGTTTTAGATTAAAACGCTTTCTCATAATATATACGAAGAAATATAGAAAAGGAGTATCTATAAATGCTATAAAAATCTTAAAAATAAATCCACTGACCACCAATCCGAAAAAAAGTTCCCACGGCAATACTTTAAAGACACATAATAACCCCACAACGGTAAACGTATCCAGAAATTGCGATAAAAATGTTGAAAAATTATTACGCAGCCATAAATACTTTCCTTTGGTCAATTTTTTCCAAAAATGATATATGGTAATATCTACATATTGAGCCAACAAATAAGCTATCATAGATGCTAAAACAGCTATTGGAGACAAAGCAAAAACCTGTGTAAAAGTAGCATCATCTATTGGTGAAGATGGTATTGCAGGTACAATTTCAGAAATTAAAACTATACCCATGGAAAAGAACGAAGCAAAAATACCCGCCGTAACAATTTGGTTGGCCATTTTTCTGCCATAGATTTCAGAAATAAGATCGGTAATCAAGAATGTAATCGGGTAAGGCAAAATACCTACCGAGACTTCAAAAAGCGAAACTCCAAAGACCGTAAAATCCCCGAAAGGATTCCAATAAAAAAACTTTTGAAATATAAGGTTGGAAACCACCAAGGACGTAATGAACAAAGCCCCCAAATACAGATAAATACGTTGTGCTAGCTTTCTATCTTTTAAGGTCATATATTATTTAATATCTAATGCAAACGGCATTCTAGCCTGTATACCTTTCTGCTCTTTAAAAGACTGTAGTTCTTTTAGCACTCTGTAAGCTTCATCACCTATTTCATTTTTTAAAAGACGTTCTTTGATCTGTAAACTTGCTCCTTCTAAATCTTCCATAAAGCGCTCAAATCCGCTTTTGTATTTCGGAAACTTCTTTACACCATAAGACCCTAATTCAGCCATTTCTGCAGCAGCAACAATAGCATCTTCTAAATTTCCTAACTCATCTACCAAACCAACTTCCAAAGCTTCAGTGCCACTCCAAACCCTACCTTGCGCAACGCTATCTACTTGCGCCATACTCATATTTCTACCTTCAGATACTCTTTGTAAAAATGTTTGATAGGTTTCCTCTATACTTTCTTGAATTTGATTTTTAAAACTCTCCTGCATAGGCTCAAAAAGTGAATACTCTATAGCATTTTTGTTGGTACCTACCTGCTCTGCATTGACACCAATGTTATCTGCCAATTCGGTCATATTAGGCACAGTTCCAAAAACACCTATAGAACCCGTTATTGTTGTTGGTTCGGCAAAAATCTTATCGGCACCGGCCGCAATATAATAACCACCAGATGCAGCAACATTACCCATAGAGACAATTACCGGCTTTACTTTCTTAGCCAGCGCAACCTCTCTCCAAATAATATCCGAAGTAAGAGCACTGCCCCCTGGTGAATTTACACGTAACACAATTGCCTTTACATCTTGATCTTCACGAGCTTTAATCAATGCTTCGTTTATAATGCCTTGCCCAATTATGTTAGGACCGCCTTCACCATAAAATATTTCACCTTGCGCGAAAACGACTGCAATTTTATCTTTACCTGATTTCAGTTTCTTTTTATTAGAATACTTTACATAGTCATCTAATTTACTGTAACTGATACCCTCATCCTTTTTAAGCTTAAGCACACTTGCCAATTTACTTTCATACTCATCATAAAACACTACATCGTCGATCAAGCCTGATTGTTTTGCATATTTAGGCGTTCTTCCACCTAAAGTATCTGCAATAACATTTAGATCCGACTCAGAAATAGCACGTGTTTGGGAGATATCAACTATCATAGCATTCCAAAGAGACTGAAGTAATGAGGTCAATTGGCTTCTATTAGCTTCACTCATATTATTCTCTAAATACGGCTCTACCGCACTTTTATACTTTCCATGACGAATAACTTCCATCTTTATTCCGGATTTCTCTTGAAGCTCTTTATAATACAGTACTTCTGTAGACAAGCCTTTAAAATCTAAAACCCCAACTGGATTAATAAAAATAGAATCTGCCACGCTTGCCAAGTAATAATCACGTTGCATAAAAAAATCAGCATAGGCGTAAATAAATTTACCCCCAGCCTTAAAATCCTCCAATGATTTTCTGATAGCCTGAGTTTGTGCCAACCCGGCAATTATAAAATTATTATTAATACTTATACCCTTAATACGGTCATCATTTTTTGCAACTTCAATAGCCTGTATTATTTCATCTAACCCTTGCGATTCTTCAAAAATACCTGCAAAAGGATCCAATTCATTACTTCCAGTATAATCTGAAATTGGTCTTTGTAATTGCAATTCCAAAATAGAGTTGTTTTCAACAGAAACAGCATCTTCTCCACTACTGACCAAACTCGCAAAAATTAAAAACATAACAAACATGATTCCAAATGCAAACAAGGATCCCAAAATAGAAGCTAGAAAATTTCTTAAAAAATTCATTTAAATCTTTATTTTAAATAGTTAACAAAGATAACTAATGTGAATATGTTTTAGTTATTTTGCCCTAATATTATGGGAGTACACAAAACAGCATTCTTATCTATTGGCAGCAATTTAGGTAACCGTCATTTATTATTACAAAAAGCCATTTTTGAAATTGATAAAGTAGCCGGCGATATTAGGCAAGTTTCTGCCACCTACGAAACTCCTTCATGGGGTTTTGAAGGAGAAGATTTCTTGAATGCCTGCCTAGAATTACAAACCTTACTTTCTCCAGATAGTTTACTAGCCAAACTATTAGCTATAGAGACCAGTTTTGGAAGAGAAAGAAATGAAGGCGACCGTTATCACAGCAGAACTTTAGATATTGATATTATCTATTACGAAAAAGATATTATCAACACAGAAAACTTAACGGTTCCACACCCTAAAATGCAAGACCGAAAGTTTATTCTGAAACCACTTGCAGATATTACCCCGCAATTTTATCATCCAATATTCCAGAAAGACACTAGAAATTTACTGCAAGAGTGCAAAGACAAAAGTAACATTACCAAGCAGGTTAAGAGATTGTTCAAAAATAGACATTCATTTTTTGCCAGCTTACAATACGTTGCAATAGAAGGTAATATTGGCGCAGGCAAAACAACTTTAGCGACCAAAATTTCTGAAGACTTCAATGCAAAATTGATTTTAGAGCGATTTGCCGAGAATCCGTTTTTACCCAATTTTTACGAAGATCAGGCAAGATATGCCTTTCCTCTAGAAATGTCTTTTTTAGCAGATCGTTACCAACAATTTACCGAAGACACAAATCAATTAGATTTATTTAAAAGTTTTATGGTAACCGATTATGATATTTATAAGTCATTAATATTTGCTAAGGTAACCTTACAGCAAAATGAATTTGATTTATATAGAAAGGTATTTAATTTCATGTACAAAGAGGTTAAAAAGCCAAAAATCTACGTTTATCTGTATCAGACAACAGATAGATTATTGCAACAAATAAAAAAACGAGGTAGAGATTATGAACAGAATATAGAGCTCACTTATCTGAAGAAAATTAACCGTGGTTATTTTGACTTTTTAAGAACATACCCTAAAGAAAACCAACTAATTATAGACGTGAGCGAGCTTGATTTTGTGAGCCGAAAAAGAGATTATGAGATTATTTTAACAAAGATCGAAGATTTTGCTTTAGCCAACTTATGATCATATTAATAACCCTATTTCTTGCGTAAATGGAAAGAAAATCTTTTCTTGTGAAGGCATACGTGCAACTAACTAACTCAAACTATATTTAAAAACCTGGTTAATAACCAGGTTTTTTTATGCGTTTAACTTACTCCAGCAATCCCATACAACCACACCAACACTTACTGATATATTTAACGAATGTTTGGTTCCAAACTGCGGAATTTCCAAAACCTCGTTACTAGCAGAAACCACACTCTGAGAGACGCCCTTTACTTCATTTCCAAAAATGAGCACCTGTTTTTTATCTTTGTCCGGAACATATTCGTTTAATTGAGTAGCTTTTTCTGCCTGTTCAACAGAAATTATATGGCAATCATCTTTTTTAAGCTTATCAACTAAGGCAACGGTATCCGCAACATGCTCCCAATCTACACTATCTGTAGCCCCTAAAGCAGTTTTATGAATATCTTTATGCGGCGGGGTTGCGGTAATTCCGCACAAGTATATTTTTTCGATCAAAAAAGCATCGGCAGTTCTAAAGACAGAACCAATATTGTTTAAACTCCTTATATTATCAAGAACAATTATTATAGGAGATTTGCCGGCAAGCTTATATCCGTCTACATCAATTCTTTCTAACTCGTCATTTCTTAATTTTCTCATACTTTACAATTCAATAGCATTAGTTTTAAGGGGTATAAACTTATCCTGAAATATCAACAATGATTAAATTTCCAGAGATTAAACCATACTTTCGTAAAGGAGCAAAATTAATGAGATAAAGATAAAGTGGCGGATAAAAGCAAGACAAAAAAGGTAACCCCTTTAATGAAGCAATATAACACCATCAAGACCAAGTATCCTGATGCCTTATTGCTGTTTCGTGTAGGAGATTTTTATGAAACTTTTGGTGAAGATGCCGTAAAGGCGTCACGTATTTTAGGAATTATACTCACCAATAGAAACAATGGCGGCGAAAGAACGGAGCTGGCCGGTTTTCCCCATCACTCTCTAAACACCTATTTACCTAAATTGGTAAAAGCAGGTCAGCGCGTTGCCATCTGTGATCAATTAGAAGACCCCAAACAGACCAAAACTATAGTTAAAAGAGGCGTTACCGAGTTGGTTACTCCAGGAGTGGCCATGAACGATGATATATTAAACTCTAAAACGAATAATTTTCTTTGTGCCGTTCACTTCGGACGAAAGAAAATAGGTATTTCGTTCGTAGACATTTCTACAGGTGAGTTTTTAACCTCTGAAGGTAGCGAAGAGCAGATTGATAAATTATTACAAAATTTCTCACCCAACGAAGTATTAATTTCCAAAGCCCATAAAAAAGAATTCTTAGAGGTATTTGGCAAAAATCACCATTTATTCTATTTAGAAGATTGGGTTTTTCAAGAAGATTATGCATTAGAAAATCTAACATCGCATTTTAACACCAATACACTAAAAGGTTTTGGCGTTGACCATTTAAACTGTGGTATTATTGCCGCTGGTGTGGTTTTACATTACTTGGGAGAAACACAACATCGCCAACTGCAACATATTTCAAAACTGCAACGTATTGCTGAAGATGACTATATATGGATGGATAGGTTCACCATTAAAAACCTAGAACTTTACCATTCTACCAATATCAATGCCGTGACACTTTTAGATGTCATTGACAAAACGATTTCACCCATGGGTGGGCGAATGATCAAAAGATGGCTTGCACTACCGCTTAAAAATTTAGAAAAAATTAAAAGGAGGCAGCAGATCGTTTCTTTTCTGTATGATGAAGAAGTTATTTTAGAAAAGTTTCAGCATCATATTAAACAAATGGGCGATTTAGAACGATTAATTTCTAAAGTCGCTACAGGAAAAGTCAACCCTAAGGAAGTAGTTCAATTAAAGAACTCTTTAGAAGCGTTAATTCCCATTAAACAACTGGCCACTTCATCTAAAAATGAGTCGCTAGCATTAACGGGAGACCAAATACAATCTTGTGATTTGCTACGCGCTAAAATAAAAGAAATGCTAAGCGAAGAAGCACCTGTTAATATTTTAAAAGGCAGCACCATTGCAAAAGGCTTTTCAGAAGAACTAGATGAATTAAGAGGCTTAGCAACGTCTGGCAAAAACTACCTGAACAACATGCTAGAAAGGGAAACTGCCGCAACAGGAATTACCTCCCTTAAAATAGCGTCCAACAATGTTTTTGGGTATTATATAGAAGTTAGAAACACCCATAAAGATAAAGTCCCAGAAACGTGGACACGTAAGCAAACCTTGGTAAATGCCGAGCGCTATATTACCGAGGAGTTAAAAGAATATGAAGCAAAAATACTTGGTGCAGAAGATCGCATAACAACATTAGAGCAACAGTTGTTTTCTCAATTGGTTGTATGGATGCAAGAATACATTGCCCCGGTTCAGAATAATGCCCACCTTATTGCCCAGTTAGATTGCCTTTGTGGCTTTGCCCAATTGGCAAAAGAAAATGCTTATAACTGTCCAACTTTAAATGATTCCACAGATTTAGAAATAACAGATGGAAGACACCCGGTAATAGAAAAGCAATTGCCGCTAGGCGAGCAATACATAGCCAACGATTTACAATTAGACCGTTCCAATCAGCAATTTATAATGATTACCGGACCTAACATGAGTGGTAAATCTGCACTATTAAGACAAACTGCCTTGATAGTTTTACTAGCTCAAATGGGAAGCTTCGTTCCTGCGGAAACAGCTAAAATTGGTGTTGTAGATAAAATATTTACACGTGTAGGCGCTAGTGATAATATTTCAATGGGCGAATCTACTTTTATGGTAGAAATGAATGAAACGGCATCTATACTTAATAACCTTTCTGAACGAAGTCTAGTGTTGTTAGATGAAATTGGGAGAGGCACCAGTACGTATGACGGTATTTCCATTGCATGGGCAATTTCAGAATACTTGCATGAACACCCTGCAAGAGCAAAAACAATGTTTGCCACGCATTATCACGAGCTTAATGAAATGACCAACACCTTTAATCGCATTAAAAACTATAATGTCGCTATTAAAGAACTAAAAGATACGGTCTTATTCCTAAGAAAATTGGTTCCAGGGGGTAGTGAACATAGTTTTGGTATACATGTGGCTAAAATGGCAGGAATGCCCCAACAGGTAATTCAGAAGGCGAACAAGATTTTAAAAAAGCTGGAAAATAAACATGTTAGTGAAGATGTTGGCGACAAGCTCAAAAATGATCCTGACGAAATGCAACTCAGTTTTTTCAACTTAGACGATCCATTATTAGAAGAAATTAAGGAAGAAATCACGCATTTAGACATAGATACGCTTACTCCCGTAGAAGCTTTGATGAAATTAAATGAGATTAAAAGGCTGTTAACCAAGGATAAAAAAGCGACTTCGTAATTTTTTTAATTCTTTTGCTCATTTTTACTTTGGTTTTTACAGAATTGTATTAAATTTGCACCCGCATCTGGAAAGAGATGCACGTTCTTTAAAATTTGCGAAAGTAGCTCAGGGGTAGAGCATCACCTTGCCAAGGTGGAGGTCGCGGGTTCGAATCCCGTTTTTCGCTCAGAAAATGTTGCCGATCAACATTTTTTTCAATGCCAAGTATGCTCGAGTGGTGGAATTGGTAGACACGCCGGACTTAAAATCCTGTGCTCTTTGGGGCGTGCGGGTTCAAGTCCCGCCTCGAGTACCACAAACCCCTGAAATCAATTGATTTCAGGGGTTTTTTATTTTATACATATTTTTAAATCATAGTCTTCAGTTATTCATTAACTTTAGTTATACATTACCAATGTATGCTGAAAACAATTTTAAAAATATCTGGGGTATTACTGTTAGCGCTAATTCTAATCATATTTGTTTGCAATAGTATTATTTCAAGCACTGTAGAAGATAAAACTTACTCCGACACATCATTAATCCCCACCAATAGAGTAGGTATTGTTTTAGGCACTTCTAACAGATTAACCAACGGTTCGGCAAATCCATACTACACCTATCGCATAAACGCCACCAGAGCACTTTACAAGGCAGGAAAGATTAAATTTATATTGGTGAGCGGAGACAATGGCAGCATTTATTATAATGAACCAGACACCTTCAAAAAAGATTTGATAAAAGCGGGTATACCAGAAAAAGTGATTTTCTTGGACTATGCAGGTTTTCGTACACTAGACTCTATGTTTAGGGCTAAGTTTATATTCGGTTTGGACGATGTTACCGTTATCTCTCAAAAATTTCATAATGAAAGAGCTATTTACATCGCTCAACAGAAAGGGTTAAACGCCATTGGCTTTAATGCAAAGGACGTTTCTACCAGTCAAGGTCTTAAAGTACAAACTAGAGAATACCTTGCCCGCGTAAAAGTATTTATAGATATGATTTTAAATACACAACCAAAATTTTACGGCACCACAATAGAAATAAAATAAGTTTAATTAAAAAGACTACATTTAAGAGCACCAACCAAACCAACTACAATGCTCAATTTTAAAACAATACTTAAAAACTTAGGTCCCGGACTTCTGTTTGCCAGTATGGCCATAGGTACATCTCATCTTGTTTTATCCACCAAGGCAGGAGCACAATATGGTTGGTTAATGGTTATCCCTATCATTTTAGCAAATCTTTTAAAATACCCTTTTTTTGAATTTGGTGTGCGCTACACCAACGTCACTAACAAAACCCTTATTGAAGGCTATTTAAACCGAGGCAAAGGCTATCTATGGTTTTATGCTGCAATTACCTTAGTTACCACATTTACCATCTTAGCAGCTTTGTATACGGTTACCGCCGGTCTATTTATTAATTTATTCGGTATTGGCCATAGTTCTATAGCTACGGTAGCTTTATGTCTATTTATAATCATAAGCATTTTACTCATTTTTGGTAAATACCGGTTTTTGGAAATGAGCCTGAAATTCGTTATTAGCATATTGTTCATTGCTTTATTAGTGACCACAATACTAGTTTTAATAAAAGGACCGGTGACACACGTACCGGACTTTAAACCCCTACCTATTTTTAACGAAGCAGGAATATTATTTTTAATAGGATTAATAGGGTGGATGCCAACTAGTGTAGAAACTTCTAGCTGGATCAGTTTATGGAGTATAGAAAAATGGAAAACCCAAAATAAACCAAGCTTAAAAGAATCTTTACAGGAGTTTAACATAGGCTACAGCATCACTGCTATACTTGCTATTTTCTTTATGATAATAGGATGGTACACTTTATATGGCACCAACATACAACTTAGTAATCATGCCGTGAGTTTTGCCGATCAAGTAGTACGCTTGTTTACCCAACACATAGGGGCATGGGCATATCTTTTTATTGCCATTTCTGCATTTGCTACTATGTTCAGTACTTGCATGACCGCACATGATGCTTTAGCTAGGGTAAGTTTAGATATTATCTCGTTATTGAAACCAAAAAATAAATGGTACACCACCAAAACGGCATTTGCTGTAGGAGTATTGATTTTGACCCTAATCAATTTTGTAGTGATAGCCGCCTTCAGTGCCAATATGGGTAATTTGGTAGCTTTGGCAACATTTGTATCTTTCGTTGTAGCACCTATTATAGGATATATGAATCTAAAGAATGTGACCAGTACCGACTTAAACCCTAAATTTCAACCCGGTAAGAAATTGAAAATCCTTACTTATGGCGGAATTTTATTCCTGTCTTGTTTTGCTTTTTACTATTTCTATATCATTATTTTATAATAGAATTATTCTACAACGAACAAAGTTCGTTCGTTCTGTTTATGAAGAAAATCTAAACAGTAGGCACCATTAACGCAATTGTTTACAATGTTTTCTTCACCATACCCAATCGCCTCTATTATGTTATTTGAATTTAACCCGTTTTTTAAAAGATAGTTCTTAATAACATCAGCTCTTTCTTGTGATAGCCTTTTGTTAGACGAAGAACTACCTCTAGTATCTGTATGTGATTGTATCCTCAATTTCATTTGCGGAAAACGTAGTACAGCATCTACCACTTTCTTCAACTCATTTTCTACTTGAGCATTCAATACAGATGTACCCTTGTCAAAATAAAACTTACTTAATTTCAATACGGTCTTATCTTCTAACTGTACCATTAAATCTTCCATTTTAACAAGCCCCATATTATAGGACGTGTTTTGAATTTCTTCCATTCCCTCTTCTGAATATGTGGTAGAAAAAATAGAATAACCATCACTCATAGCTTGTATGGTCACCTGAGACTTCCACGGTATTTCTATTCTAAAGCTACCGTCATTACCTGCGATAACTTCTCTTAAAATAGCTCCTTTTTGATTTAACAATCTAACCTGAGCTCCTTTTAGACCTACTTTAGTACTAAGGTTAACCACTTTACCTCCTAAGGAAAAAGTCTTTATACCTGGTGTATTTTTAACCACAAAACCATATAGGTCATCTCTGCCTTTGCCCCCTGCTCTGTTAGAAGCAAAAAATCCTGACAATCCAGAATTTTCATCATTCTGGATGATGAACCCGAAATCATCTAATGATGAATTCATTCCTTCACCAAGGTTTACCGGAATAGTAAAAGAATCATTGGGCAATATATTAGATTTATAAATATCCATACCACCCAGCCCATAAAAAATATCAGAAGAAAAGTACAAAGTTCCGTTAAAAATATAAGGAGCAATTTCATTACCGGGAGAATTTATTCTAGGTCCCAAGTTTATAGGTGCGGACATGATCTGTCCATTATTTGTGTTCACATAATACAAATCTGTACCACCGTAACTATCGTCAAAACTTGCTGCAAAATATAGTCGTTCTGTATTATCATCAAAGAAAGGATAGTAAAAGGAAGTACTTAAATCTTTCAATATAAACCGAAAGCGATTATTTTTTGAAAATGTACCTACTGCTAATGAGTTTTTACCATTTTCGTCATATTTAAGTTCTCCTTCCTCTGCATTAGAAAGAGTATAAAAGAATGTAGCTAATTTTTCTGAAAAGTATGGCGTAGATTTATGATAGTCCGTAGCCGGAATTTCTTTAAATGCTTCAACATCTATCAGCGTATTATTTGAACCTAATCTTGCGAAATAGATATCTAAATAAGATTCACCTGTAGGTTCATATATATTTTTATTATTGCGCGCCCTACTACTACTAAATAGTATTCCGTTCTTATAAAATGCAGGTGAAAGGTCGCCTTGCGCACTATTAATAGCCAGATTACGGATGATACTATTATCTGTATCTTCTGTGATCTCTAACAAATTGTAATTAAACGCTGCATTTTCTAAAAGTTCTGGAGATAGTTTATCAGCTTTTGAATTTAGAAACGTTTTTATTCTATCTTTTTCTGAATTTTTAGAAAGACTCTGCAACATTTTATTAAATCTGTTAGCAGACATAATCGTGTCATTCTTATTCACATTTAAATAAAGCTTAGACGCATTTTTGTGATTACCTGTACTAAAATACGAATCTGCAAGGTTTAATAATTGGTGATTAGTTAAGGTATTTTTTTCCATTTCAACTCTATACGCTGCAATGGCCTTTTCGTACTGATATTCATAAAAAAGAATATCGGCCTTAGACTTTCTGTCCTGTGCCATACTTGTAAATGGTACAAAAGCTAGTAATACTATGATTAATTTGAATCTCATTTTAGTTTACTTTAAAAGAATCTAGGTGAATCAATTTGCTTAGGTTTTCCTTTAACACTCTTATCTCTATTCCCTTTAGATTTCGAAGATTCTTTTCTTCCCAAATAGAATTTGAGTATCACCTCATGAGACCCATTATTAAATTCGCCAAGTAAATTTGTATTATAATCATATGAATAACCTACAAACAAAGAGTTTGACACCTGAAAGCCAGCCAAACCACTAAAAGCATTATCTAAGCGATATGAGACACCAGCAGTAACCACATCAGCAATCAAGAAATTACTAGATAAGTTAACATTGATCGGCGAACCAGAAATAGTATTCACCAAAAATGCCGGCTTAAATTTTAAATTATCTGAAAGCTCAAAAACGTACCCCCCTATAAAATTGAACTGGAGCTTATCTTCCACAATAGATGCTACCTCATCATTATATACCCCTTCAGTCAGAAAGTTAGGAACCGAAGCTCCTAAGTACCAATCTTCTGAGTATAAGAAGGCACCTGCACCCACCGTTGGGTAAAACTTTGTAAGCATTTCATCACTAAGGTTTTCACCTGGGTTTTCAAAAGTTCCTTTAGAAAAATCAACATTTAAAAATGAACCACCGGCATCGATACCAAAAGATAATTTGGTCTCATCAGAAACCATTATTTGATATGAATAAGAAATATCCGCGTAAGTCTGCGTTGCAGGCCCTAATTCATCATTTACGATATTAATACCCAAGCCTACCTTTTCATTCTGAAAAGGTAGATTAGCACCAAAACGAAACGTTCTAGGGGCACCAGGAATATCTATCCATTGAGCTCTATATAATCCAGAAAATTCAGGATTCTCTACCGTACCAACATATGCCGGGTTAAAACTACCTATATTATACATGTACTGCGTATACTGGGGTTCTTTCTGTGAATAGGCATTAAAGCTCAACAGAAAAAATAGTTTCAAAGCAATTGTATAACTGGATATACTTAAGTTATAATCCATAATTTAGTTTATCTAATAAGCTGTATCCAACCTTTTTCCAATACCGTAGGTTGGTTATCAATACTATAATTCATGATATAAAAATAAGTTCCCTTTGGCGATTCTTTCCCTTTATAAGTACCATCCCAAACATCGCCATCATTTACTTTTTCCGTTTCAAAAACAAGGTTTCCATACCGATCGTATATTTTTATGTCGTATTGTAAATTAACTTCTGTTGACGCACCGGTAACGGGATCCGTGTAAGTTCTGTTTATCCTTAGAACTTCATTTTGATTATTTCCGTTCGGCGAGAATTGATTGAAAAGGAAACCAGGGTCCGCAGGGCTTTTCTCAATCACCTCAACCTCAACAGTAGCTTCATTGTTTTCTAAATTTCCATCCCTTGGTGTTGAACTTACAATATTTGCGGTGTTGGTATAGGTACCAACTGCTGGAACTCTAGCACTAATTATCAATGTTGCGATCTCTTCCCTATTTAGGGATGGAATATTCCAATTACCAGAAGCCTGATCATAGGTGCCGTTAAAATCTGACTCAGCCGAAACAAATTCAAATCCGTTTTCAATCAAAATCAAATCATTGACAACAATATCCGTTACCACGTCAGATTCAGAAATATTGGTAACCCGGATTATGAATTCTACCACATCACCCACTAAAGCTTTATCTGGGCGAGCCTCTTTTTCAATTTTAAGATCAACGCCTTCCGGAACCTCTGTATTTAATTCTACAGTAGCTTCATCATTCTCTGGATTATTATCTGAAGGAATAGATTCTAGCAATACGGCAGTGTTAATATAAGGGCCTTGTTCCGCTACTTTAACTGTAATAGACAGTTCTATAGAAGTACCTGCCGCAAGTTCAGGAACCGTCCAATTACCGGAAACTTCATCATAATTGGTAGCGTCTGGGGCATCTGCAGAAACAAAATCAAAACCTAATTCTAAAAGATCACCAATAACAATAGCTCTGGCTGTTCTATCCGATAAATTGGAAACCAAAATTTTAAATATAACAGTGTCTCCAATTAAAGCATCTCTATTATCAACAGATTTCAACACTTCTAAATCAATTGGATCATCACAGTTGGGCGTTGCCACAGGATCACATGGATCATCAGGGTCAGAACCGTTTTCCTGTTCTTCTACATCTGAAATTCCGTCACCATCGGTATCACAATTCCCGTTAAAACGGTTAGGAATACAGGGATTATTATTTGCAGGATCTTCTTGATCGTTTATTCCGTCATTATCAGCGTCTTCGGTATTAGAATCCAACGCATCAATAATGCCATCATCATCCTCGTCTAAAGGATTGTTGATATCATCACCAACCTCAATACCATCTTCAATACCATCATCATCAGTATCTGGGTCATTAGGATCTGTACCCAATGCTACTTCTTCACCACCTAGAAGCCCGTCATTATCATCATCAGTTTCGCAATCACTTACATTAATAGTAACTTCTGCGGTTAGGTTTTCACATGGCGCAATAGAATTGGTGGTCGTAAACCTAAAGATATAGGCACCAGAGGTAGCCCCTTCAAATTCAACAACGTTGGTAGAACTAATATCAATACCGGTTGCAGGTCCGGACACAAAAACCCAAACCCCTGGGTCAGCACCAGAAAGTCTACTGTCTAAATCTATAGCTGTAAGTCCGTTCGCAGCAACATTACAAATGGCACCATTTTGAGCAGTACCCGTAGTTGCCTGTACACCTATAGTAGCAATAACCGGTTCTCTTTCTGTACTACATCCGTTTTCGGTGGCTTCTACATAGTAGGTTGCCGTAGCGTTTAAAGAAGGAGTTGTAAATGTTTCACCCATTGCAATTGGGGTAACAGCATCTAAAGAATCATACCAATTTACAGAAGCCCCATCAGTTGGCTCAACACTTAAAAGCAATGATCCGGCACCACAACGTTCGTTATCATTGACAACAACTAATTGTGGCAGTACATTTCTAACTATCTGAACTTCTATAGTACCACTTGCACAGTCATTTGCTTCATCATAGAAAAAACCATAATAAGAAGCTGGTAAATCTACATCCTCTGCCTCTGCAACTGTTAAATGAGAATTGGTATTTAAAGGGTTAGACACTCTACTCCAAGTTAATACCGTTCCCGCGGGCGCCGTACTGCTAGTAAAATCGAATAAATTTGCGGAAAAATCATCTCCAGCTGTTTCTACACAATATACAGTTGACACGGAAGCGTCCAATACCGGTGCAGCAACACAATTATCATCATCTTGAATAGTTCCTATAGCGGATCCACCATTTGTACGCTGCACATTATTTGTTGGCACACCTAATTGCACCGTAAATGTTTCTGTATTTTCTAGAACGGCGTCGTTATTTACCGGCACGGTAATAGTTTTGGTCTCATTGGCTGTGCCCGTAAAAATTAGGGAACCATTAGTGCCTGTGTAATCCGTACCGCTACCAGTAGCCGTATTATCTATAAATGAATACGATACTGTTGTACCACCTACAACTTCTAAATCTAAAACCACATCAAACACCATCTCCCCTGCTGAATCATCTTCATTTAATGACGCATCTAAAATTGTCAGCATTGCTTGATCATTATCATCTATTTCAACGGTTGCCGTACGTGTAGGTCCAGCACCTAAAACATAACCCGTACCAGTAGCCAAGGTTAGTACAACTGTTTCTTCGCCTTCTTGAATTATATCATTAATTGGTGAAATTTCAATGTCAACCGCTTGTTCTCCATTTGGTATATTTACGGCATTTGTATTAATGGCAGTAAAATCTGTACCATTAACCGCAGTACCACTTATGGTATAGTTAATGGTCATTGTATTACCAGTATTATTAGGTACACTTAAACTAATGGTAAATTCCCCTATTGAAACCGCTGCATTACTCTCTGCCGCAGAACCATCTGACGCTATGATTTGTGCAACATTTCTATCATCACTAACTATAGTAACTATTGCATTATTGGGCGAACCAACAGCATAATCACCTCCTGGAGCAAGCGTTAATACTACAGTTTCATTATTTTCAATATCAGTATCGTTTATTGGAGTAACCGTCACCGTACCTGTACTTTGATTATTTGGAATTGAAACGGTACCTCCTAATGTGTTAAAATCATCACCTGACGTTGCAGTACCTGAAATATTATAATTAACAACTATAGCCGAACCCGTGCCATTTGTTGCTCCTAAATCTACTGTAAAGACCCCACTGCTTAAGGGATTTTCATTAGCCGTAGCACCAGTAGACGCTACAGAAACCAGAAAAGTATCGGTATCATTGATCGTAACTATATCTCGCCTAGATGCCAGGTTTCCGGTATCATAACCTGAGCCCGCCGTAAGTGTCACCTGTACTGTTTCTGCAACCTCAACATCGTTATCATCTATAGGGGTGATAATTATTGTATTATCCTGTTGACCATTTGCTATACTAACCGTGCCACTTAATGTAACAAAATCACTCCCTGACGCAGCTGAACCAGCTACAGTATAATTTACTATAATTGGACTACCCGTATTATTTACTTCATCTAAACTAACCGTTAAAATACCAGTATCGATTACCGGACTTGCCTCTGTAGCACTATCATCGGTAGCCACTATCGAAGCCCTAAACACATCATCATCTGCATTAATCACGGGAACATCAGCAACATCAGCTGCGGTCAATGCACTATAATTGACATCTAAGGAAGTTACATTCCCCGTTATAATCGAATATGAAATATCACCATCAACAATAGCATCGTCAACACCTGTCACAGTAACCAAGTTTCCAGTATCCCAATCCGCAACAGGAACAGTCACAGAAGGAAGTACGGTACCTTCATTTATATTATCGCTTGATAAAGCAATTGTTACCGGCGATTCCGGCTGTGAATCTAAAGTAACATTAAAAGTAGCCGTTGTGCCATCTTCACCCGTATTTCCGCTAATTGTGCTTACATTGACACCAGGAAAATCATCATTTACTATTGTACCTTTTGATGATGCCCCTATGATAACATTTGTATTTGTAGCGCTTACTATTTGAGCACCAAAAGTTTCATCCTCTTCTATAACATTATCATTACCTGTAGGCACCAAAAAGGTTTGTGAAACAGAGCCCTCAGGAAAACTAAATGTTTGTGCAGTATTATTATAATCTAGTGGATGAGTAATACCGGGACCACCACCAGTAGCATCTCCTCCAGAAAAATTGACGTCTACTTCATAGTCATATTGAACAGGTTCATCTGAAGTAACAGTAAAAACCAAACCAATGCCTTCATCGTTAATAGCATCACTTATACTTAAGGTTGCAAAATCATTGTCAGCGATTTCTAAAGTTGCCGTATTAGAACCTGGATTTATAATAGTAAGTCCCGAGGAAGATATTAAATCAAGCTTTATAATTTCAGTTCCTTCAATCAAATTATCGTCAAATACCGTAACGTCAATAATAAAACTCAACGTATTTGCAGGAATCACGATAGTTCCGCTAATTGATGACCTATCCCCATTAGCTGCAGAAGTACCTGCAATAGCCGTCGTCACAGATTGATCAACTAAAACTTCAACTTCAGTATCTATAATTCTTGTACTTGATAAACTAACCCTGAACGAACCAGGATTACCTCCCAATTCTCCTGCATCCGCATCTAGAACATCTAAACTTACAAATTGAGCTGAAACATTTTGAGAAAAAACTCCAAATAAAAAAAACCCAAAAACGAATAGAAACTGTTTAAATCCTATGACCTTTTTAGAATTCAATAGACTATTGTATATACTTATTTTCATAGCATTCTTTATCAAACCCTACAATTTGATTAAGGAATGACCTAAATCCATAATCAAAAATGAGGGTCTCAATAATACAAAAAAATCAAGGTAAACCGCTCAGAAACAGTTGAAAAAAGGATTTATAGGTTAAATGGTACGATAAGTGAAACAAAGGCTAAGCTATTAGCGCCGGGGCTTGCGTTGTAACGCTAGGTTCAATTTTTCTAACTAACCCCTGTAATACTTTACCAGGACCTATTTCAGTAAAAACAGTAGCACCGTCTTTTACCATTTGCTGAACACTCTGCGTCCATTTAACAGGCGCCGTCAATTGCAACATTAAATTCTTTTTGATTTCTTCTGCACTATTAATTGCCGTTGTTGGTACATTCTGATAGATTGGGCAACTAGGCGTTGAGAAAGTAGTATTTTCAATGGCCGCAGCCAACTCTTCTCTAGCAGGTTCCATTAATGGTGAATGGAAAGCTCCACCAACAGGAAGCATCAATGCACGTCTAGCCCCTGCTTCTTTTAATTTTTCACAAGCTTCTTCTACTGCAGATATTTCACCAGAAATTACCAATTGACCCGGACAGTTATAATTTGCAGCGACCACAATCCCTGAAATTTCTGCGCACACTTTTTCCACCACAGTATCTTCCAATCCTAAAACGGCAGCCATAGTCGATGGTTTAAGCTCACATGCTTTCTGCATTGCCAAAGCACGTTGCGATACTAATTTTAGTCCGTCTTCAAAGCTCAAGGTATTATTTGCCACCAATGCAGAAAACTCTCCTAAAGAATGGCCGGCAACCATATCTGGTTTAAATGTATCTCCCATCACCTTGCTTAGAATTACAGAATGTAGGAATATAGCAGGTTGGGTAACCTTGGTCTCTTTTAATCCTTCGGCAGTACCTCTGAACATTACCTCTGTAATCTCAAAGCCTAATATTTCATTTGCCTTTAAAAATAACTCTTTTGCAATAGGGTATTTTTCATATAGATCTAAACCCATTCCAACAAATTGAGCACCTTGCCCAGGAAAAACATACGCATTCATAACTTTTAATTTTGGTAGCTCAAAAGTACGTATTTTAGACAGATTGCAACAGGTAATTGGTTTTTTGAGTCAACCTTTATTCCTTAAACCAAACGGAATACATGGTATATGCTTCAGCAATTCTATTGATTTCACCAGCACTTAATTCAGGACTAATATCTTTTATTTTCTTTGCTGGCATACCGGCAAAAATACTTCCATTTGGTACATGGGTCCCTTTTGTAAGTACAGCTCCAGCAGCTATAATACTATTACTTTCCACAACACAATCATCCATTATAATACTCCCCATACCTACCAACACGTTATCATGAATAGTACATCCATGTACAATAGCATTATGCCCAATAGACACATTATTACCTATGATAGTAGGAGATTTTAAATATGTACAATGTATTACGGCACCATCTTGTACATTTACCTTATCTCCCATTTTTATGTAGTGCACATCACCGCGTAACACAGCGTTAAACCATACACTACATTGCTTACCCATACTCACTTCACCTACTATGGTTGCATTTTCAGCAATAAAACAATCTTCTCCTATAATAGGCTCCTTACCTCTAACAGCTTTTATCATTGTAATTCGTTTAATTAAAATAGGAAAGAAAATCTTTCTTTTTTGATGCGGATACCATGACCTCTTTTCCGTTGGACATTACTACGCTACCTCCCTTTCCTTTTTTATACTTTACTACCTCGTTTACGTTTACCAAAAAAGATTTATGTACACGCGCAAAAGGGTATTCCGTTAACGCTTCTTCAAAATACTTTAATGTCTTACTTACCAATATCTTCTTGTTCAACAAGTAAATTTCCGTATAATTATCATCTGCCTTACAATATAGTATTTCAGCAATATTCAATACTTGAAATCCGTCTTGCTGAGGCAATGTCAACTTCCCTTCTACTCCGTTAGATTTCGTCCTTAGCACCTCTCCTTCTAAACTTGCTTCTTTTTCCCGAACACCTTCTACATAATCTACCGCATTTACCAACTCATCTATATTAATGGGTTTTGTCAAATAATACGCGGCATGGTTGTTCAAGGCATCTTTTGCATAATGGTCATATGCGGTTACAAAAACGGTTTCAAAAGTTCTATCCGGCAACTGATCAAGTAGATCAAATGCATTACCAAAAGGCATCTCCACATCTAAAAACACTAGGTCTAGTTCATTATTTTTAATCAATACTAGCGCTTCTTTAATTGATGAAGCCTCTCCCAATAAGTTTACATTTTGGCAGTATTTACCAATATAGTTTCTTAGAATTTCTCTACTAGTTGCCTCATCTTCTACTAAAATTGCGTTTAAGCTCATTTTTCTCTTTTTAAAATAAACAGGACTTTAGTTCCCGTACCGTCTGACTGTAAATCTGAAATTTTAATATCTACTTTATCGGTATACATATCGTTTAGGATCGCCACACGTTTTTTAATGATTCCCATTCCTTTAGATTTCTGTTTCCGTTGGTTTTGGGTTTTAATCTCGGCAGATTTTTTTCTACCAATACCATTATCCGTAATAGCTATAATTATAGAATCTGCAATATTCTCCTTTATGGTAACCAACAGCTCCCCTTTTTCATCCCTATATCGCAATCCGTGCCAAATAGCGTTTTCTATATATGGCTGTAATAACATAGGCGGAATCTGAAACTTAGAAACCTGCACATTCTCATCTACACTTATTTGGTAATCAAACTTATCTTCAAAGCGAGAATGTTCTAGTTTTATATACAGCTCTAACTGTTGCAATTCCTTTTCTAAGGGAATAAAATCTTCTTCAGAATTTTCAAGAACCGAGCGCATTAATTTAGAGAAATCACTTAAATACCTGTTGGCACTACGTTCATCACTTTTAGATATAAAATTATTTACCGAATTCAACGCATTGAATATAAAATGCGGATTCATTTGAGACCGCAATGATTTTAATGCTAAAAGATTGTTTGCCAGTTTCTGTTGCTGATTACTTCGATAAAAGAAAAAAGCGGCAAGTAAGGTTAATAGGAGTCCAAATATCAGTGAGTATATCACTAATTGTTGGCGTTTATTACTTTCTTTAACTAGCTCCTGCTCTGTTAACGCAAGGTCATATTTACTTTGCGATAGTTCTCGTTCTTGTTCTAAACCTTTAAGCCTATTTTGTGCACTTGAAATTTCCCTATTAAAACGAGTTGCCCTTGAAATTTCTTGTTCTTTACGCACATACAAGGAATCTACCAATGCTACATATGTTTGATACGTATCTAAAGCTTTGGTAAAATCACCCTTCACCTTATACACTTCAGACAGTTTTCTAGTAGCATCTTTTTGCACTACCAAATCATCATCTGAGTCTGCCTCTACAATACTTTTCTCCAAAAAAGGTATAGCCTCGTTATACCTATCTTGAGAAATGTAGGCGTTTGCTATTTTATAGTTTATACGCTGAGAGGTTATCGTATCTCCAAAATCTATTTTTTTTACACCAGCATTTGGAGATTTCAGCTTTTTAAGCTCTTGAAGACTGCTTTTACGCATGTTGATCTCTTCGTTATATCGACTTTTAGTATTGTAAAAATCAGCTACTTTTTCTTTCTCTTGTAAAGCTCTTTTTGGTGCGGATTTATTGGCTAACTCTAGCGAATTACCGTAATACGCCTCAGCCTCCATAGACAAATCTCCCAACGAATATGTATCGGCAATTTTAGAATTTAAATCGATCATTTTTGATGTGATCTGGTTTTTATCTGCTATCAACAAACCCCTGTTGTAAAAGTCTAAAGCTTCCTGCGTTTTACCCTCTCCTTTTTTAGCATCGCCCATTAATTCATATAATACAACACTTTGTTGTGGCGGCATAGATTTGAAATCCAATAGTGGATATAAAAGATCAATACTTTCACTAAACCTAGAGGTTAGATTATAGGCTCTACCTAGTAATAGAGAAGTAGCTATAGTTTTATTATTTTCTAGGGCATCTTCATAATTATCAATAGCTAAATCTAATTGCTTATGGTATTGATAGATTTCGCCAAGTTTAGAAAGCGATCGTGCCAACTCTTTCTTTCGCCCTCTTTTTCCAAGAATTGAGATAGATTGGGTCACCAAATCTATACTTCTTTTAATATCCTTTGTTTTGTACTCTTCTGCAGCATCTAATAACTGCTGGTGTTTTACCGATATGTTTGGTACAGATTTAGACCTACCAATTGATGATGAATCAAAATCCTCAACCAAAATTAAAACATCATCATTCTTCTTCACATCATACCTCAGCGTTTCAATATCACCATGCTCTATAATGAGCTGATCTCCAATTCTAGTTTTTATTACAAACTCTCCAAGTGCGTTAGTTACAACAAAAACTCCCATTTGGTTTGATACTGATACACCAGAAATAGGCTCGCCCGTGTTTCTCACCTCTACCCTACCTTTTAAATTAAATTTTAAGGCATCATTATGAGTTTGCGAAAGAAGCATGTTCCAACCAAATACAAAACAAATTAATATGTAGATACTATAGTTTTTCATCTGCTAATACTACGGTAAACTTAGCTGAATATTGTGGTATTAAAAAATGACAAATACGCATAATAGCTATTTTAAACTCGTTATAATATAAGTTCACAAACTCTACATACCACTTTACTAAGTTGAAAAGCACGTTTACTCATTAACGTTATTACAAGAAATACTTTGCCCTTAGTTTGGCTATGATTTTAAAACGAAAATGATGAAAACATTTAAACAACTTGGATCAATAGGCATAGCATTACTAACATTATCTACCATATATGCATGTAATACAAATGAAAAGAAAAAGCCTATTGAACTAATTGCACACGCAATAGACACTAAAGAGTTGAAAAAAGCTAATATTGTACAAATAGCATTATTGTTGGATACTAGCAATAGTATGGACGGTTTAATAAACCAAGCTAAATCTCAACTATGGGATATTGTAAACGAATTTAGTTATGCCAAATGTGGTAATGACGCCAGGCCAGAATTACAAATAGCGCTGTACCAATATGGAAATGACAACCTTTCTGCCAAGGAAGGATACATACAACAAGTATTAGGTTTTAGTAGCGATTTAGATGAAATATCTGAAAAGCTATTTTCTTTGACAACCAATGGCGGTGAAGAATATTGTGGTAAAGTGCTACAAACCTCACTACATCAATTACCGTGGAATAAAAATCCTGATTTACTTCGTATGATTTTTATTGCAGGTAACGAACCTTTTACTCAGGGTAGATATAATTACAAAACTGCATTGGCAAATGCAAATGAGAAAGATGTTGTAGTAAATACTATTTTCTGTGGAAATTATGAACTAGGTATCAATACCGAGTGGAAAAATGGGGCATCATTGTCTGGTGGGGAGTATATAGCTATCGACCATAATAAAAAGACAGTGCATATAGAAACACCCTATGACGACATCATTATCAAATTAAACTCTAAATTAAACACCACGTACGTTTCCTACGGATCAATGGGTGAATCAAAGATTATCGCACAAGAAGTACAAGACAGCAATGCGTTAGAGATGGAAGAAGCGGTTGCCGTTAAAAGAGCGGTTAGTAAAAGTTCAAGACTGTATAATAACAAGAAATGGGATTTAGTAGATGCGTTTGATGATGCCGAATTTGAAATAAGTTCTGTGGAAAACGATGAATTACCAGAAGAGTTACAAGATAAAAACGAAAGCGAAATAAAAATGTATGTTGAACTAAAAAAGAATGAAAGGGAAAATATTCAAAAAGAAATACAAGAATATAACAAGAAACGATTGGCTTACATTGCTGAACATGAAACGAGTGAAAAGTCGGGCGAATTGGAAAACGCCATGATCAAGGCGATAAAAAAGCAAGCTTCAACAAAAAATTATAGCTGGGAATAAATTGAACTAACAAAAGGTCTGCTACTATAAGTACAGGCCTTTATATTTAATTTGCAGCTGGGCAGTAACAATCATACTTACGCTCCGTTTGTCCAAAATCATACCCTAACGTAATTTGATGAAAACCTCCGTTATCAAAACGGTAATCGTTCATTTGGTATGAGTAGTTATATGAAACCATAAAGTTATTGAAATTAGCACCAACAATCGGGGTAACCAGCTGCAAGCGTTGTTCTCCAAAAGAAGCACCATCTTGAAACTGCGCTCCTTCAAAACTTCGTCTATAGGATAGTCCGCCCCAAATACGTCCAAAATCTACATCCTTGTACACTTTAGCGTTGATATCCATGCTTTTTTCCTTTGTAAATTCTGTTAATTGAAAAAGTATAGAAGGCTCAAATTGCCATTCACTTCTACCAAAAACGTAGCCTGCGGATATTAAAAATCTTCTAATATTATCAATAACCAACTCATCTGGGTTATCATCTCTATCTCTATAATATACATTTCGTTTACTACCGGTAAGTACATTGGTAACCGCAAAATGGGTATAAAATTCCTGAAAGTTATAAGAAACCCCAATATCAACATTAGAATAAGAAGAGCTTAATTTTATACCAGAAACCGCTGGATCCGGCATAGCCGACCTAAACTCGGTCTCATCTAAACTACTTTGCAAAATTGTGGCACTTAAGCCAAAGGAAAGTTGATTTAAAATCCTCACATCTTTACTACCTATTCTTAAATGGTGGGCATATGTCAACTTTAATCCTGATTGCGAATGGTATCCATTGGCATCATTAAATATAATTGCACCAATACCACTTGGAGAATCTCCTAATCTAAAATGTGCATTTATGGTCTGTAAACTTGGGGCATCATCAACATCAAACCATTGTTTTCTAGCAGTAGCCCTAATTTTCCCTCCTTCGCCAATTCCCGCCATAGATGGAAAAACTAAATAATAGTTATCAGATAAATAATCAAAGTATACAGGAATACCTTCTTGTGCAGTAGATTTTAATCCAATCATTAGCACGGTAAACAATACAAGTATGTGGTATCTCATCTTGGGACTTTAAAACTAAGGTTTAGTTTCACTAATATAAAGTGTATAACGAGTTAACCTCAACATTATTATGTTGGGGCAAAGTAAGATTTCCTTCGTATTTTTGCATAAAATTATTGAGAGATGAAAGAGTATTCCATTACGGTTGTAAAGACCAATAACCCAAATATATTAAAGTTTGAAACTAATCATATCTTAGTTCAACGAAAGAATTACGAATTCAAGAATATTGACGATGCCAAAAATTCCCCTTTAGCACAGCAATTATTTCATCTGCCATTTATTAAAACAGTATACATTTCTGGTGATTTTATTGGGCTTGAACGTTATGACATTGTACAGTGGGAAGATGTAAAAGATGAAGTTGCCCAACAGTTGGTTGAGTATTTAAATGCCGGCGAGCCTATAGTTTTAGAAGAAGACATGGACAAACCGGTACCGGTAACCGTTTATGCAGAGGTTACCCCTAACCCTGCTACTATGAAATTTGTAGCGAGCAAGAAAATAGTAGCATCAGCTTTCGAGTTTAAGAATATTGATGAAGCAAGAGATTCTAAATTGGCTACGGAGTTATTTCAGTTTCCGTTTGTAAAGCAAGTTTTTATTGATGAGAATTACGTCTCTGTTTCTAAATTTGAAGTTGCAGAGTGGGATGATATTACCATTGAATTACGTGAAGTAATTAGAAATTTCATTGCTGACGGCAAGGAGATTGTAGCAGATAATGCCAAAGCCATTGGTAAAGAGGCACAGGTTTCAGAAACAGTTTCTGCCGAGAATACAATAGAACTTGACGAAACATCTCAAGAAATCGTTGATATTTTAGAAGAATACGTAAAACCGGCAGTAGCTAGTGACGGTGGCAATATTATGTTTCAATCTTATGACGCTGATACCAGAACGGTAAGTGTTATATTACAAGGTGCATGTAGTGGTTGTCCTTCTTCAACTTTTACACTAAAAAACGGAATAGAAACCATGCTAAAAAACATGATGGGAGAAAAGATCAATGAGGTAGTTGCGTTAAACGGCTAATTTATCAATGTATTGAACTAAACTTTGTTTCACGTTTTTGTATCTTAACATAAACTAATAAAAACATATAATTATGGCAGTTTTAAAAGTAATTGAAATATTAGCAAATTCTGATAACGGATGGGAAGACGCCGCTAAAAAAGCCGTGGCAGAAGCATCTAAATCGGTAAAGAATATAAAATCGGTTTATATCAACGAACAAAGTGCTACCGTTGAAGACGGAAAAATTAAAAATTATAGAGTGAATGTAAAAATCACTTTTGAAGTGAATTAGCAATTACCTTACAGGATTTAAAGCGCCATAAGGCGCTTTTTTTTGTTATAAAAATAAATTATACGCCATGCCCACTGAACAGAAGCACACTAACAATCTAATAAAGGAAAGTAGTCCGTATTTACTACAACACGCACATAACCCTGTAAATTGGGAAGCTTGGAACGATGATGCTTTACTAAAAGCTAAAGAAAAAAACAAGCTTATTCTTATTAGTATTGGATACGCCGCTTGTCACTGGTGCCATGTTATGGAGCATGAGTGTTTTGAAGATGAAGAAGTTGCAAAAACCATGAATGCCCATTTTATAAACATTAAAGTAGACAGGGAAGAAAGACCTGATATTGACCATATTTATATGGATGCCTTACAAATGATGACCGGTAGTGGCGGTTGGCCATTGAATATTCTTGCATTACCTGACGGTAGGCCTTTCTGGGGAGCAACATTTGTAAAAAAACAAGAATGGATACAAGTATTGAATCAACTTCAACAATTATATATTGAAGACCCAAAAAAAATAATTGGTTATGCTGAGAACATGGCAACCGGACTAAAAGAAATAAATACCATAACCTCAGGCGAAAATCAAGATTTAATTCAAGATTCAGAAATTGAAGTCATGGTTGCAGAATGGTCTAAATATTTTGACACCTTTTTAGGTGGTTATAAACGGGCTCCAAAATTTATGATGCCTACCAACCTCAACTTTTTACAATACTTTTCTCACGCAAAACAGGACAATACTATTAATGAATATGTGAATACCACCTTAACCAGAATGGCCTGGGGAGGCATATTCGATCATATTGGTGGCGGGTTCTCTAGGTATTCCGTGGACACCAAGTGGCATGTTCCCCATTTTGAAAAGATGCTTTATGATAATGGGTTATTAATAAGCTTATATGCAAAAGCATATGCCGCTACTAAAAATGACCTTTACAAAAGTGTCGTAGAAAAAAGTATTACCTTTTTAGAAGAAGAACTATTAGATAAGAGCAACGGACTCTATTCTTCTTTAGATGCAGATAGTTTAACTCCGGACCATAAATTAGAAGAAGGTGCTTTTTATGTGTGGCAAGAGGATCAGCTGAAAGCTATTTTACAAACTAACTACCCAATATTTGCCGATTATTTTAACATTAATTCTTATGGCTTATGGGAAGAAGGGAACTATGTATTGATCAGGGATGGAGAGGCATTGGATATTGCCATGAAGCACTCTATCACGAAAATAGAATTGCAAGACATAATTTCTAAGTGCCTTTCATTATTAAAAGCTGAGAGAGCCAAAAGAAACAAACCAAGATTAGATGATAAAATTTTAACCTCTTGGAACGGACTAGCCTTAAAAGGACTTACCGATGCTTACAGATATTTAGAAGAAGATAAATATTTAACGCTCGCCATAAAAAATGCAGATTTCATTTTAAATCAAATGACCGCTGAAGATGGTGGTTTGTATCGTAATTTCAAAAATGGAAAAAGCACTATTCATGGTTTTCTAGAAGATTACGCGGCTATAATAGATGGGCTAATTAGCTTATATGAGGTTTCCTTTAACGAGAAATGGTTAAACCATAGTTTCCAGTTAACAGAATATGTCATTAAAAATTTCTCAGATGGTGAAACCGGACTATTCTTTTTTACATCTAATAAAGAGGATAAACTTATTAGAAAGACATTGGAAGTTGCAGACAATGTTATTCCTTCTTCTAACTCAATGATGGCTCATAATTTACATAAACTTTCAAAGTATTTTCCTGAAGATAATTTTGAAGGTCGCTTAGATCAAATGATGAAAACTATGAAACCATTGATTACCGAAAATCCACAAAATCATGCCAATTGGCTTCAATTGACACAGCTAATGAGCGAAAATTTCTTTGAAGTGGTCGTTATCGGTGAAAACTTTGAACTCATTTGCAAAACCCTCATGAAAAACTATTTGCCAAACGCTATATTTGCTGCTTCAAATGCTAAAAATAGCAACTTACCTTTACTAATGAATAGGTATGTAATGAACAAAACGCTTATCTACGTTTGCAATCACGGTAGTTGTCAAATGCCCGTAGAAGAAACATCAAAAGCCTTGGATCTTATTACTTCAAATGATTAGCAAAATCATGACCTAACAGGTCTATCTAGCCAGAAAGGTATATTTAAGTTAAACCCCTATAAAACAAAAATTATTTTATGGACGAGATTACAAATATTAAAGAACATGCAGACAAAGCAATAGAATGGATATGGGCAGCATTGCCCCATTTATTGTGGGCTATTTTCACCCTGTTAATTGGTATCTATATTATTAGAGTAGTCAACAGACTTGTTCGTAAATTCTTCTCTAAAAAAGATTATGATCAAGCACTGGAAACATTTTTGCAAAGTTTTATAAGTATTGCTTTAAAAATCATTTTATTCATATTGGTAATAACCCAATTAGGAGTTCAAACTTCTTCCCTAGTAGCTATATTAGCTTCAGCAGGATTAGCTATAGGCTTAGCATTACAAGGTTCTTTAGCAAATTTTGCCGGCGGTGTTCTAATCCTATTATTCAAGCCATTTAAAATTGGAGATTGGATTTCTGCTCAAGGTGTTAGTGGATCCGTTAAGGAAATTTCTATTTTCACTACCAAACTAAATACTTTTGAGAACCAAATTGCTATTGTACCCAACGGTAAATTATCAAATGATAATATCGTAAACTATAATGGCGAAGGCACAAGACGAGAAAATTTTGTAGTGGGTATTGGGTATAACTCTAACATTAAAAAAGCAAAAGAGATTCTTCTTCAAATTTGTGCAGATAATGAGAAAATTGCTACAACTCCCGCTCCGCAGGTATATGTTGGAAATTTAGGTGATAGCGCTGTAGACATTTCATTAAGATGGTGGGCCAGTAACGATAACTTTTGGCCTGCACACTTTTACCTTCGTGAAGAAACAAAAAAACGTTTTGATGAAGCAGGAATTGAAATTCCGTTTCCACAAAGAGTTATTACACAGGTACAAAGTTAAACTACCATGTAATTTTACAAAAAGAGGTCCTTATCATATAAGGACCTCTTTTTATATCTAGACTTTTATTGGCCTATTGATATCCAAGAGCTTCAACGTTTTTCTAGAAATATTAATTATGTTTTTAATTCTTTCCTGGCTTACCCTAAGTTACTTTTCGGTTTTGTTTTCTTAGTTTGAAGCACAAAATCTTTTAAATAGTAAGGCTCAAAATAAGCTACATCTTCAAAATCAGAAGCATTAAATTTATCTGATGAAATAGCTGCCATCTCTTTTGCAGAAGGGACTATTTCACAATGGTAAGTAATAGATTTCAAAGGAAAAACTTCTTTAATTTTCTCGGCACCACTACCTATAAAATGAATATGTTTTGTATTGATATATTCTTGAAAAGACCGCTCATCAATTATTTCTGCTTTTGTCTCTCTTACTTCATTGAGTGCTGCATCAAAAACTGATGAATATACCTCCATACGTCTAGCATCTAAAACCGGAATCAAAACCTCATCTTGTTTGGCTTTAACTTGGGACGCCATACTCTTCAATGTAGAAATCGAAATCAACGGGATACCTAATGCATAACACAAGCCTTTTGCTGCGGAAACACCTATTCTTAACCCTGTATAGGAACCCGGTCCTTTACTAACCGCTACAGCCTCTAAATCCTCCATTTTCAAGGAGGCTTCTTGCATTACCTCTTCAATGAACACATGCAATTTCTCTGCATGCGAATAGTTCACGGAATTCAATTCTTTCATTGCAAGGATTTCGCCATTTTTAGCAACACTTACCGAACAATTTGTTGATGATGTTTCTAGATTTAATACTATACCCATAATACAAAGGTATTACTTACTGTAAAATGAAAAAGCCTGTACACACGAAAATGTTACAGGCTTTAGAATTTAATTTTCTTTTTTACTATTCTAGTGAAATAGGAATTCCAAAGTAAAATTCTAATATTTTTAATCTGAATATATAATTATATTTTGTCCTGATTACTTCTGCTTCGGCATTATCAACTCTAGATTGTGCCTGACTAAAATCGAACGAATTCATTAACCCTACATCAAATTTCTCTTTTGAATATTGATATGCAAGGCTTCTAGCCTCCAATGTTTTTTGAGCAGCTTCATATGCCTTGTAAAAACTAGTAACATCTACATAAGCCTGGTTAACATCGGTCTCTAATTGTAGTTTTGTCTTTTCAAATTCAATACGAGCCCTATCAACACTAATTTGTGATCTTTTAATATTATTTCTTACACTCCAACCATTAAATATTGGAATGCTCATTTGTGCACCATAAGAAATACCATCATTGATATATAACTGATCCTTAAATGGAATTGGCTCGCCAGTAAATGGGTCATTATTCTGATCTGAATATCTTGTGTTATAATTTATAAAAGCCCCTACAGTAGGGTATTTAGCCCCTTTGGAAATCTCCAAGTCTTTCTGAGCCAGTTCAACTCCAGACAACGCAAATTTAATATCATTTCTAAACGTCAGAGCAGTATCAAAAATAATCTTGGCAGAGTTGTCCAAAATATTGGAAGGCGGAATATCGAATTCTTCTTCGGCTATTTCAAAATTCTCATAATCGGTAATACTTAATAACTGTGCTAAATTAAGCTTAGAAATCAATATTAAATTTTGAGAATTTATAATTTGTTGTTCTTGACCTGCCGCAGTAGCCTCTAATTCTAATAAATCGCCACGGGCCACAACACCAGATTCCACAAGTTCTTTAGTTTTTTTCAAATCTTGCTCGGTAACCGCCAATTGTGCTTTAAAAACTTTTAGAGACTCTTTATTTGACAACACCTGCAAATAAGCATTTGCCACATTCAATTTAATATCATCTTTTATATCATCTAAGCGGTACTGATTGGCAATTGCGCTTAATTTAGCTCTTTCAATACGATTATAATTTCGTAAGCCGTCAAACAAAGTTATAGAAGATGACATACTCCCTGAAGCTGAAAATATAGTTGCAGAAACTAAATTATTGGTCGTGGGATCTAATGCAAGTCCGGTATTAGCAGAAGCGCTAATGGAACTGCTAAGATTAGGTAATAATGCACCTACAGCATCAGATTTATCAATTTTAGCATTCTCTAAATCCAATTCAAATTGCTCTACCGTAAGGTTATTTTCAACAGCGTAATACACACACTCTTCTAGCGTCCATTTTTTTTGCTGCGCCATACCCAGTACAACAGAACATAATAGTAGTAATCCTGTGATTTTTACTTTCATTTTACTCTTTTTTAAACCAACCTATAACCTAGGTTGAACGATTCGTTTTTTGATATGATTGATTATTCTTAATCCTCATTAGGACCATTATCTTCACTCTTGGCTTCTAGCTTGTTCCAGATTTTTATTTTCGCATTTTCATCTATCCCAGAAACAATTTCCACATCAATACCATCACTTACACCAAGTATAAGTTCTTTCTTTTCAAACTCATTCTCTCCAGTTTCCACCTCAACATATGGCTTATTGGTTTCTTTATCGAACTGTAACAATGCTTCTTTGATAGAAAGCACATCTTTCTTCTCTTCTAGAACAATAGCCGCATTTGCGCTATAACCGGCTCTTATATTAGTACTGTCAGATACTACTAAATCTCCCTCTATTTTAAACTGAACCGCACCTTCTTCCTCTACACCTTTAGGCGCAATGAACTTTAAATTAGCATTAAACTTTTCATCTTGCAAAGCACCCATGCTAATTTCTAAAGGCATACCCACTTTAAGCTTCCCTACTTCGGCTTCATCAACTTCACCTTCAAAAATCATTTTGGACATATCTGCAATAAAGGCAATTGTAGTACCGTCATTGAAATTATTACTTTCAATAACCTGATCACCAACCTCTACGGGGATCTCCAATAAGGTACCGGTTACCGTAGCCCTAATGTTTGTATTGGCACTTGACGAACCGCCAGCAGAACCTACTCTAATAATCTGATAATCTGCCTGCGCATTCTGTAGTTCTTGTGTAGCTTGATCAAATCGTAATTGCAAAGCATTAAAATCTTGACTAGAGATCACCCCTTTATCAAAAAGCGTTTTATTACGATCATATTCAATTTTTGTATTGTTTAAAGAAATTTTAGCATTGTTTACCCGTCCACGTGCCTGGTTTAAGGACTGCTCATTAGGCACTACTTTTATAGTAGCTATCAAGTCTCCAGCTTTTACCTGTACACCTTCTTCTAAATATACCTTTTGTATAATACCGGAAATTTGAGGTTTGATCTCAATTTCATCTTGTGGAATTACCTTTCCGGTAACTACCACTTTATTGGTAATATCTCGTTTTTCTACGGTCTCCGTTTCATATGTTTTTAAAGGAGTGCTATTCTTCTTTAAAAAATAGACAACTGCAGCCAGTATCCCTATTACTGCTATTCCTATTAATACGTACTTTACATACTTGTTCATGCTCAACTATTTGATTGTTATTTATTTCTTGTTGTATAATCTGTTACTCTTCCCTTAAGGCATCAATTGGTTTTATTCTAACGGCCCTATTTGCCGGTATCAATCCAATTAATACACTGAGGCCTACCATTAAAATAAAGGAACCTAAAAATTGTGGTATATTAATCATAAGGTTATAAAATGGCATATCGCTATTTTCGCCAATCATATTATTTGCTATTGCCAAAAAACCTACTGCGATGGCAAAACCTACAAAGCCCGCAAATACCGTAATTACGATCGATTCTAGTACAATTTGTCTTTTTACAACTTTAGGTGTGGCACCTAAGGCACGTCTGATCCCAATTTCTTTAGTTCGTTCTTTTACGGTGATTAAAAGAATATTACTAATAGCTATAACACCAGCAAGCAATGTTAAAATACCAACAAAGAAAGACACCCCTTGCAAAACCCCTGTAAATGCCGATACGTTATTAAAAACCTCAGACATGTCAAAACTACCAATAGCGCGTTCATCTATAGGGTTGATATCATATTTGTTCTTCAACAAACGTTTAATCTGACTTTCTACTACGGGAACCTTGGTATCCGATTGTACCGAAATGGCCATCCACCCCATTCTATCACCTGATCCAAATGCTTTTTGAAATGTTGAAAAAGGAATATAAACTGAATTCTCTCCGTCTATATTAATGTTTTGGTTAGGTTTATATATCCCAACGATATTAAAAAATACACCGTTAATACGAACATCTTCACCAATGGCATTTTCTCCTTTTTCAAATAGAAGCTTATAGGTTTCCTCACCAATGACACAGACCTTTTTAGACTTGGTCATATCATTCTCATTAAGAAACCTACCTTCTACCAGTTTCTTTTTCATGATATCATCAATATTGGGATAATCCCCATACACTGCTGAACCGCTAGTTAACCCTTTTCTGTAGACAGTAACCACACCTCTATGACTACCTAATTCAATTCTTGGAGCAAGAACTTCTATTTCCGGAATCTGTTCTTTAAGAATAGTAGCGTCTTCAAGTTTAAATTGAATTCTTCTCCCTCTTTCAAACCCTTTATACGGTTCTGAAGTACTTTGGCTCCACACAAATAGACTGTTAGAAGCTGTACCTGCAAATATTTTTTGAAAACCGTTGCTCATTCCATTTGCACCACCTAAAAGCAATACAAGAATTATCATGGCAATAATAACCCCCAGCATTGTCAAAAATGTGCGAAATAAGTTTTTACCTAATGTGGCAAAAATCTCTGACCATAAATCTCTATCAAATATCCACATATTATTTATCGCTTAATGCTACAATTGGTTTAACTCTTGATGCTTTCATTGCCGGAATCAACCCTGCTAAAACGCCTGCTACGACCAAAATTACAGTAGCAGTCACTACCATTGACATACTCACGGACGGATTTGCAAAAGCTGCTGTTTTAATACTAGGTCCTATAGCCGCCAATAGCCCTGTTGCAATTCCCAAGCCTATAAACCCAGATAAGGCCGTTATAAACACAGACTCGAACAATACTAATTTAATAATGGACCATGGCTCTGCGCCTAATGCCTTACGCACACCAATTTCCTTTGTTCGTTCCTTAATGATAAACACCATAATATTACCGATACCTACAATACCTGATAATAAGATTAGAAGTCCTACTATTATTACTGCGATATCCAAACCACCCGTAAAATTGCTGATATCTTCAAAAACCTCTGCATAATTAAATATTCTTATTCCTGCTTGATCCTGAGGAGCTACCTTAAAGCGCCTTTTAAAAACATTTTCCAACCTTTCTGAAAATGCTAGTGCCTCCGTTAAATCATAATTAGGATTGTACGTTAAAGCAATCTGATTAATGTGATCGGTTTGACCGTACATTCTTTGGTAGGTACTGGTTGGCGCATAAATGTTACGTTCCGCGTTATCATCACCATCGTCCGTAAAAGTACCAATGACTCTAAACGGTAATCCGTTAAACTCAACAAACTTGCCTATAGCATCTTCATTTTTGAACAGATCCTCTTCAACTTTTCTCCCAATGACGGCAACTTTAGAAGCGTTGATCAAATCATTTGTATTGATGAACCTTCCCTTATTAACAATGGTTTTCTCAATAGCCTGGTGATCAGGATAAACCGCCTGAACCGTATAGCTACCTGTCTCACTTTTATAACGCGCCGATGTATTTCTGTATACTCTGGGGCTTATATACTCTATATCGTTAGGAAAACTTCTTTTAATATATTCTATATCATCATTTGTAAGTTGAATTCTTCTACCAGCTTCAAATCCGCCGTAGGCCAATGAGGTTGTACCTGTTCTCACAAAAATAGAATTGGTAGCGTCATCATTAAACTGCAGTGTGAATCCGTTTTGCATACCCTTTACCGAAGCTAAGAGTAATACCAAAATGAAAATTCCCCAACCAACTGAAAATCCGGTAAGAAAAGTTCTAAGTTTATTATTTCTTATACTATGGTAGATTTCTTGCCAGATGTCTCTATCAAACATATTGCTCGGCTCTTACTTGTTCTATTTTCTTATCTTCAATAATAACCCCATCCTTTAAGTGCACAATACGTTTACACATGTCTGCAATGTCTGGCTCATGGGTTACAATTAATATGGTATTTCCCGCATCGTTAATTTTCTGAATCAAGTCCATCACTTCATACGAAGTCTTACTATCTAATGCACCTGTAGGCTCATCGGCAAGTAATACTTTTGGTTCAGCAGCTAATGCCCTAGCTATAGCAACACGTTGTTTTTGACCACCAGAAAGTTCGCTAGGCAAATGACCTGCCCATTCTTTAAGCCCCACCTGTTCTAAATATTTTAAAGCTTTTTCTTGACGTTCTTTTCTTGGTACTTTTTGGTAGTACAACGGCAGGGCAACATTCTCTGCAGCACTCTTATAATTAATAAGGTTGAACGATTGAAAAACAAAACCTAAAAACTTATTTCTATATCTAGCAGCTTTGGTTTCATTTAAATCTTTGATCGGAACATTGTCTAAAATATACGCTCCAGAATCAGAGCTATCCAACATTCCTAAAATATTTAACAAGGTAGATTTTCCCGAGCCAGAAGAACCCATGATAGCTACCAGCTCACCTTCTTCAACATTAAAATTTATTCCTTTAAGAACGTGAAGCGAATTCTTGCCCATTTTATAGGACTTGTGAAGATCTTTAATTTGAATCATATAGGTTGTTGTTTTGAACAATTTTACACTGCCTATTCATTAGACTATGTAGTGTATTATTTGTTACACCAATTGAATTATTTTTTTTAAAAATATTAATTTTCAGCCAGTTCGTCGGGCTTTAACTCATTCCAAACCTTAATTTTTTCCCCTTCTTTTATGCCAGAATTGATTTGTACGTGAACACCATCGCTTATACCCAACTCAATATCTCTTCTTTCAAATTCTTGGTCACTAGTTGCAATTTCCACGAAAGGTTTTTTAGTTGTATCATCAAACTGCACTAATGCTTCTTTTATAGCCAAAACACTATCTGCACGTGCCAAAATTATAGAAGCATTAGCACTTAAGCCTGCTCTTATAAATACCGAATCTTGTTTTTTTAGTGTCCCTTTTATTTCAAATTGAATGGCTCCGTTCTCCTCATTTCCTTTTGGAGCAATATAATCTAGAACGGCATTGAACACTTTATCCTCTATGGCGCCAACGGTAATTTCTAACGGCAGATTTTCTTTTATTTTCCCCACTTCAGATTCATCTACCTTACCTTCAAAAATCATTTTATCTACATCTGCAATAGCTGCAATGGTAGTACCTTCATTAAAGTTATTACTCTCAATTACCTGATTACCCACTTCAACCGGCACCTCTAACACCATTCCACTAACCGTTGCCCTAATTTGGGTATTTGCAGCATTACCATACCCAGAGGTTGTACCCGTTTTTACAATATCATATCTTTTATTGGCAGAACCATAGGTCTGTTTAGACTGGTCATAAGTTACTTGGGCACGTTCTAAATCTACTTTAGAAATTACACCTTTAGCATACAATCCTTTTTGACGATCTAGATTTCTCAATTGATCATCTAAATTAATTTTAGCTTCATCAATGTTATTCCTAGCATCGTTTAAAGCACTTAGATTAGGTACTACTTTTATGGTACATAATAAATCGCCAGACTTTACATAGTCTCCCCCTTCCACAAAAATCTTTTCTATTACCCCAGAAATATTTGGCTTTATCAGCACTTCTTCTAATGGAAGAATACTACCTGTAGCCATTGTTTTCTTAATAATCGTTTGTTTACTAGGCTCTTCAGTAACGTAAACCACAGGATTTTCCGCATTCTTTGAATAGAGATAAAACATAGACCCGCCAAAGGCTAGTACAATAATAAGCAGGATAATAATTGTTGTTGACTTTTTCATTTTTTGATTGGTTATATTTTGATGATAATTTTATTCTGTTCTTAAAGCTTCAATGGGTCTTATTTTAATGGCACTTTGTGCAGGTATGAATCCCGCTAATAAGCCGGAAAATATTAAAATAACAAGTGCTGTTACTACCACGCCCAAACTTACACTAGGGTTTACAAACATGTCTACCGGACCAACGGAGTCAAGTACTGCATTTACACCATAAATGAATAAGGCACCAAATATAATTCCGATCATACCTGATATGATCGTCAAGAATATTGACTCCATTAAAATTTGTTTTTTAATGGACCAAGGCGCTTCTCCCAAAGCCCTACGAATGCCTATCTCTTTTGTGCGCTCTTTAATAACGATCAGCATAATATTACTCACCCCAATAATACCGGATAATAGTACAAGCACACCCACAAAGTAGGCTACCCAACGCAACGCACTAAACAAGCTTTCTACTCGATTATATTGTTCGTACAAATCAAAATATCCAACGGCACGTTTATCATCTGGGTGAATTTTTCTTTTGTCTTTTACGACGCTTACTATTTTCTCTTTAAGGTTGGAAATTGAGCTACCATCTAATGCGGTTATTGCCATCCAACCTACATTATTCCCCATATTAAAAGCTTGCGAGAAAGCTGTAAACGGAACATAAATTTCTTTCTGCCCTTCTTCACCACCGCCATCATCTTTTTTTTGATAAGTACCTACTACCATAAAGTTCACTCCTTGAATTTTTATATAAGTTCCCAGAACGGTTTCACCTTTATTATAAAGTTCATTTTTTACACCATTGCCAATTATTGCTACTTTTCGTTTACCTAGAATGTCGTTATAGTTCACGAACCTACCTGAAGTAATGGTCATAGGTTCTTGCCGTATAATCTCTGGGTAGTCACCATAAACGTTAAAAGCACCTGTTTTTAAACCTCTGACCACATTATTGCCTCCACCAAAACCACCTAACTGATTTCGGGGCGAGATGAATCTTAAGTTTTGGACATTATCTTTTATAGCCTGTACATCTTCCAGTTTAAAACTAAAGCGTCTACCCTTAGGCAATCCTTTATAGGACAAGGTTGTATTACGTGACCACATGAACATGGTATTGGTAGCAATATCTCCAAAATCTGCTCTAATACCATTCTCCAATCCTTTCCCTGCAGCAAGCAAAATAATTAAAATGAATATGCCCCAGCCCACGCCAAAAGACGTAGCCAATGTCCTAAACACATTGCTAGATAATACTTCTAAGATTTCTTTCCACCGGTCTCTATTGAACATGGTAAAGTCTTAATTAATTATACGTTATCATTTTTTTATTATTCGTCTCTTAACGCTGCTATTACATGAATTTTAGCCGCTCGCCAGGCAGGGAAGAACCCAGCAATAGCTCCGGCAAATATTAAAACAAAAACCGTAGTCAATGCAACATTGAAATTTACCGAGGGATTTAAAATATAATCTACCTCTACATGTGGACCTACAATTTCTAGTAAGCCCATACTCAAAATAAACCCCGTGAAACCTGCTAGGGCGGTTATAAAAATTGCTTCATGTAAAATCATCCCAATTATGGACAAAGGCTTAGCACCTAACGCTTTTCTAATACCGATTTCCCTAGTCCGTTCTTTAACTACAATCAACATAATATTACTGACACCAACAATACCGGCGATAATGGTACATATACCAACAAACCAAAAGAAAAATTTAATACCACCCATAAGCGCATAAAAACGTTTTGCCTCTTCCATGGGATTATAGACTTGTATGGCGCTAGTATCTACTGGAGATACCGTGTGTGCATTTTGTAAATACGATTTTAATTCGTTCTTAAATTTGATGGATTGTGCAACTGCGGCTTCAAAATCTTCTACGGGAGGCAAGGTATAAGAAAGATTGTTAAGATGATCTGCACCGTTAAAGACCTGCTGTGCGGTGGTTACAGGTATGTAAATACGATCCTCTTCGCGTTCTCCACCAATATCACCATATACACCAATAATCTTAAAAGGAATGCCGGAGAGATCTAAATATTCCCCAATAGGACTTTTTAACTCATGAAATACTTCACGATTGATCTTATTACTGATCACCGCCACTTTTGACTTGGAATCCCCATCTTCCTGATTTAGAAATCTACCCAATGTCATATACTCATTTTCAATAAACTGAAATTGAGGAGAGACACCTTGAACATTATAAGCTAAAGCTTCATTTCCATAATTTATGAAAATATTTCTCACAAATAGTCTTGGTGATTTATTCTCTATTTGATTTTTGAACAATACACCTGCCATATCATAATTCTCATTACGGAACTGGATAGGTCTACCAGGATTCATACCCTTATAACCAATAGTGGTTACCCCGGGCCAAACCCAAACACTTGTAGCGGCATCTTGCTCAAACTCTTTGGCTATACCATTTTGCATGCCTTGACCAAAACCCAATAAAATAACCAGAATAAAAATTCCTGAAGCAACGGAAAGTCCTGTTAGAAATGTACGTAACTTATTCTTACGAATAGTGTCGAAAATTTCTTGCCAACGTTCTAGGTCGAACATAAGATTGATTAGTTTGATTGATGAATGCGATACAACTATCACACAATCATAAGACTAATCAAAAAGAGAATTGTTACACTAATAGTGTAATAAAAATATAGAAAAGGGTTAAGCCCTCATTTTTTTGTAGATAAAAAAGAAAAGCCCCGCTACCAAAACATAAGGTACCGCCATTAAATACACAATACCATTATTGATACCTTCCGCAGCTTTACCAGAAGATTCACTTTCTAAAACCGCTCTACACATGGCACACTGCGCATCTACATCAATAGGTAATAAAAATACCAAAACCAGCAACAATAAAAATATCTTTTTAATACGCATAATAAGGGGATATCATTAAAAAAACGACCACACCGGTAACGGCTACATACAACCAAATAGGAAAGGTATATTTAGCCAAGGCCCTATGATCTTCAAACTTCTTCAAATATGCCAAAGCATAAGTTCTTAATACTAAAGGAATCAATGCAATTGAAAGTACTATATGGGTTATTAGTATGAAGAAATAAACATATTTAATTACACCTTCACCACCATAGCTGGTAGAATCTGAAGTCATATGATACGCTATATACATTATAAGAAACATCAAAGACAGCGTAATATTGGTAGTCATTAAATTCTGATGCAATTTTTCATTTCCGTTTTTAATTGCCCATACCGCAACCAGCAACAACACAGCCGTTAGTCCATTAATAGTAGCATAAATTGGAGGTAAAAAAGAAAGAGGCTGAACATTAGGTAATTTAACACCAAAAAGAATGGCCACAACTATTGGTATAACAATAGAAACCACCGCTATTAATCTATTAAATCTTTTCTCGTTCTTTACGTTCCCTTGCATATTCTTATTCTTCTAACAATTTCTTGATATCAACTTTCAGAATACCGATTTCTTCTTTTTCTCCATGGTCATTAACTCCGTTTTCTTCCAAAATAGCCCCACGGTAATAGACTATGGGATTCCCAAATTCATCTATTCTTGATCTTAAAAATCCGTCTTTATCTACTAAGGCAAATAAACCAGAATGTTCAAATCCCCCAGGAACATCAGGCATTTCAGCCGCAAAAATATTAAAACCAGCATTTGCCAGTTCATATATCCCATCATGATCTCCTGTCATTAAGTTCCAGCTCTCACCATTAATAGCATACTTTTCCTCATAAGCTCTTAAAACCTTTGGTGTATCAAAATCTGGGGTAATACTAAATGAAGCTATGGCAAAGTCGTCAGCGTCTTTAAAGTGCTTTTGTATAGCTACTAAGTTAGTTGTCATTACCGGACAAATACTTGGACATCTGGTAAAAAAGAAATCTACAACGTATACCTTACCTAAATAATCTTTATCAGATACCAAAACACTGTCTTGGTTGAAAAATTCAAAAGAAGGTACTTTTCTTCGTTTGCCATCTATTAAAATATAACCTAACTTTCTATTTAGATCTTTAATATCAGTATTTAACCGGTCATTTTCTACAATAGAGCCGCCAGACAATCTATCAACAATTTTAGGCACTACTATAATACCAAAAATTAGAACTATCAAGGAAACCCAAACGTATGTATATTTCTTATTCATTTTTTACGTGATCAACATTATTCTTTTTTAAGGCGAGACGATATTCTGCTAAAATGATTTTTACATCATCTATCATTTTATTATTTAAATCTGCAACAGAGTTAGAATTGAAACCATATTTTGTACCGTCATCCTCATCATCTGATCTACCTCTAAGGGTTAATTCTTTATCTATGATAAAAACATAGGGTGTACTATTATTGTCATCTAACTCAATATCGGTTTTTAAACTATTAAATAGCGATGTAATTTTAGAATCATCTGCGGCTACAAAGTTCCATTTATCGTTATCAGCTAAAGTTGCCAATTCTTTTTTTAAGGATTCAACTTCGTCTTTGGTATCCTCAGCAACGACCATTACAAATTGAAAGTCTTTAAACTGATAGAATCGTTTATATATCTTCTGGTTTAAATTAAAAGCATTACCCTTTCTACCCTGCACATCAGAACCTAAAAAGCCTAATACGGTAATCTTGTTTTTAAATTTAACCTGATCAGAAAATCCAAGTTCTTCTATGTTATCCGTAAGCCTAGACAACTTCCCAAATTTAGTTACCCCCGAAGCAAAAAATAAATATGCAACAATTGGCAGCACAAATAAGACAACAAGAACAAAAGTCTTTTTCATAAACAAAGAAGAGAAATTATTGAAATATAAATTTATATTTCAATAGCATAACTATTAAAACACAAACTATACAAAAATAAAAAAGACGGTCGTAAAACCGTCTTTTAATACTGTTAATTATAACTTAGAAATTCCAACTAACGAAGCCATCTTTATACACATTATAAATATAATCGGCTTCAACTAGAAGAATAATAGTCAAATAAATAACCAAGAATACTGGTGTCCAAACAATGGCTCTTCTTAACGAAGATCTTTCATCACGTAAATGCATAAAATCCCATGCTATATAGTACGCTTTAACCAAGGTTAAAATAATAAACACCCAGTTGATCAGTTTCATACCTAATAAATAGGTATCTGTTAACGATACTGGCTTTATAATACCCAAAACTACTTCTACCGCAGTGATTAACGTTAAAAACGCTAATACTCCCCATATCTTCTGTGTATTAGATTTGAACTTTACAAGTCCTCTAAAAATCTCTAATTTATGTCCGTCTGCCATGTTTCTTTAATCTAAAATTCTATTTACAGTAATACTATTATTCATTTAATGGATTATACCAAGTAGAAGAAGGTAAATACAAATACCCAAACCAAATCCACAAAGTGCCAGTACAAACCAACTTTTTCTACCATTTCATAGTGCCCTCTTCTTTCATAGGTACCCATAATAACATTAAAGAAAATTACAATATTAAGTACTACACCAGAGAAAACGTGAAAGCCATGAAAACCTGTAATAAAGAAAAAGAAATCTGCAAATAATCTACTTCCATATTCATTGTGAATTAAATTAGCCCCTTCAACAACCTGTGTTGCTTCTGCCAATTTAGCTAATGAAGATTTTCTATCAAGCACCGTCTTTTCACCTTCTTCGTTGATAAGTTCAGTTCTTATCAAAATATTAGAATTGGCTTTAAACCCTTGAACAACCTCTTCTAGTGAAACACTAGTTAATGCTGGTTCCTGAAAAAACCAAAGACCATTTTTTCTTTCATGTATAATTCGTTCACCTGGTATTGAAGCTGCAAAATCAGCCAACGAAGCTCTTTCACCCGTATCCGCTTTTACAAATTGCAAAATTCTACCACCTTTAGTTTCTAATGCACCATGATCGCCCTTAATAAAAGTACCCCATTCCCAAGCCTGGGAACCTACGAATATGATACCACCTATTACTGTAGCAAACATATACCAGATAACGGCGTTTTTCTTCATTTTATGACCTGCATCTACCGCCAATACCATGGTTACAGATGACATAATCAAAATAAAGGTCATAAAAGCCACATAAATCATGGGGTAATTCCCATGAAAGAAAGGAACGTGTGTAAACACCTCGTCCGCTATTGGCCATGTTTCAATAAATTTAAATCTAGAAAAGCCGTATGCCGCTAAAAATCCAGAGAAAGTTAACGCATCCGACACAAGGAAAAACCACATCATTAATTTGCCATAGCTTGCTCCTAAAGGCTGATTGCCACCACCCCATACGCTTGTTTCCGTTCCCGTAGTCACCGTAGAATTCATATACTAATTATCGTTTTAATAAAACTTTAGCAAATTTACATTTTTTTGAACTATTTAAAAACGCAATTTGACCCAAAACTAACTTTGATACACTTTTTATTTCATAAAGAACATAAATAACACCAGATAGACCCATAACAAATCTAAGAAATGCCAAAATGTTGCCCCTAAGGTAACACCTAAATAGTTCTCTTTACTATATTTTCCTTTGTTTTGATTGTACAATACCACTAACAAGGAAATCATACCAGCTACAACATGCACTATATGTACCATTGCAATAAGAAAAACATAGGACACCTTAATACTACTTGTAGGTCCGGTAAAGTAATACCCTTCAGATACCAATTGAGAAAAACCTGAAAATTGCAAAATAACAAAAAGAACTCCCAAACCTAAGGTTATCCATAACCATTTTGTCCCTTTAGCATTATCACCAGCACTTATAGCTTTTTTCGCTAACATATAGCAAATACTGCTAATAATAATAACAACCGTACTATATAGAAAAGATTCTGGTAATGCTACATCACTTGACCAATCCTCTCTTGAACTACTTACAATATAAGCACTTGTCCACCCTGCAAACCCCATTAACAGACTGACAATACCAAACCAAAGCATCATCTTCTTAGCCCTTGCATTCTTTTCTTCTGCCGTTCCTTGTGTTAAATCCATAATTAAGCCAAAAATTTATCTATTACATATACTATTTGCATGAGCGTTATATAACTAACACTTGCCAACATTAGTTTTCTTGCCGATACATTATCTCTTTTTCTATACAATTGCAATGCAAAACCTAACATTACCGCCCCCATTATAAAAATAATCACGGCTGCCACAACAGATAGTTTTAACCTTCCTGTAATACCGTAAACCGGAATAATGGAAACCGCCATCATCCATATGGTATACATTATTATTTGTAATACCGTTGCTGCATCTTTCTTTCCGGTAGGTAACATTTTAAAACCACCGGCAGCATAGTCATCATTCAACATCCAACCTAAAGCCCAAAAATGTGGAAACTGCCAAAAAAACTGAATCATAAAAAGGGTCCCCGGTTCTATTCCAAAATCATCGGTAGCTGCAACCCATCCTAACATAAAAGGTATAGCACCAGGTATAGCACCAACAAAAACTGCTAACGGAGTTATTGTTTTTAAAGGAGTATAAACACTTGTATAAAGAAATATAGAAATAGCCCCAAACATTGCTGTTTTAGGATTTAAGAGATATAAAGACAAAATACCTAAAATCGTTAAAACAACAGCAAGTATCATTGCCATGTTTACGGTCATACGCCCCGCAGGAATAGGTCTATTTTTAGTTCGCTTCATTAAAGCATCTAAATCTTTCTCTATAACCTGATTGTAAGCATTACTGGCACCTACCATACAATAACCACCAAACGCCAGTAACAATACTTGACCCCACTGAACCTCATAGGCTCCAAGAAAATAACCTGCAATAGAAGAAAAAACGACACTGATAGCCAATCTAGCTTTGGTAATCTCCTTAAAATCGGCAAAAATCAATGCTAATGCACCTTCCCTTTCCGAACCAACAGCCGTCTTCATACTTTTTTCAATAGATCTGCAAAGATAACGCCCTAGTCATATTTTTGCAACCTAAAACCTTTATTTCTAATTTATGGAAATCAACAAAGGATATACCGCTACCCATTGCATATAGCCTACACAAAAAAACTGGACACTTTTACGTTAAAATTTCACAATAACCTATTCCATAACAGAAATTTGAACACAGCCCAGACCTAACAATTACTTCACCTTAGAATTAATAGAACTCAAAAGTCTCAAGGCAAAAAAAATCCCGAGCAGTATGCCCGGGATTAATAATCCTATCTAATATAGTAAGTAAATACTACTGTAATTTAAAGTTAATTGGAATACTAAAAGGAACACGAACCGCTCTACCTCTTTGCTTACCAGGAGTCATCTTTGGTAATTTACCTATAATTCTAGCAGCTTCTTTTTCTAGGTTCTTATCTGGTCCACGCATTCTAACGTTACCAATACTACCATCTTTCTGAATTACGAACATTACACTAACCCTACCTTGAACACCCATTTCTTGAGCAATTTCTGGGTAACGAAAGTTTTTACCAATGTGCTTTTGAATCATTTTGTTGAAACAAGCTCTTTTATCGCTTTCGTTCTCGCAACCTGGAAATACAGGCACATCTTCAATAACAGCAAAAGGTACATCAACATCCTCTTCAATTTCTTCTACCACTACATCTTCGACCTCAACGATTTCCTCTTCTTGACTAGTTTCAGTAGATTCAATTACAGTTTCTTCAACCTCTTCTTCATCTTCTACAACCTCAATAATTTCTGGTGCAGCTGGTGGCGGTGGAGGCGGTGGAGTTTTAATTTGTTCTGTCATTGGAACTTCTTCATCTAAAAGATCATCCACATTCATAGAAATATCATAATCATTTACCTCATCATAGGTTTTCCATTCAAATGCCACAAAAGTAAATAGCATTACTACGAACAAACCGATAACAAAATAAAGACTGCTGTTCTTTGTTAAATCCGCCTTTGGATTCTTTTTAGGTTCCATATATATTCAATTTAGTGATTGCTAATTTAACTAATTAATCCATAAAAATGCAACTAAAATTTTCATTTTAACGACGGTATCCGAAAAAACAGAAATCTTACCGCCAACATTCCTACCATTGCTCCGGTAGAATTTGCAAGTGCATCTAATAGATCTCCATGTCTATCAGTAGTTGCTACATGTTGTAGTACCTCAATAATTATGCCGTATAGTACAGCGAATAAAACTATGTGCCACAACAACTTAGACCTACCTACCCTTTGTTCTTTATGTTTGGATATTGCCAAGTAACCTAATACCACCATAACACCATAGAACGTAAAATGCACTACCTTATCCATATGTGGTATATTAAACCTTGAGGTAGCATTACCCGAGAAAGAAAATAAGCTGGAAAATGTTACAAACATCAGCCAGCTTATGAAAAGTATTTTATAAATAGTGTTTTTAACCACCTATTAATTCCTTATACGCAGCATCGTTCAGCAAATCTTCTAGCTCGCTAGGGTTACTAAACTTAATTTTCACCATCCATCCTTCACCGTAAGGATCACTATTTACATTTTCTGGCGCATCTTCTAGTGCTTCATTGAATTCAACAATTTCTCCAGATAAAGGAGAAAACAAGTCAGAAACAGTTTTTACAGCTTCAACCGTACCAAAGATAGCTTCGCGATCTAAAGTCTCATCAAGCGTATCTACCTCTACATAAACAATATCACCTAATTCACCTTGGGCAAAATCAGTAATACCTACGGTGGCAACGTCCCCTTCTATCTTAATCCACTCGTGATCTTTCGTATATTTTAATTCAGCTGGTATATTCATTATAATCCTTTATTATTTTTTTACTTCGGCAAATGTAGAGTTTTCAACTTAGGTTATCAAAATAATTATCTATCATATCTTTTGACAAGAGGCACTTAAGCAATGAAATTCGCTTTTAGTAAACAGCTTTTTTAATTACCAAAATTGTAACGAATAGTAAATCCGGTATTAATGGTTGTTTGTGGAAAAGCCGTTGAAACCGCAAATTTAGAAAACGAATGATCATAAAAAAACAAGGCATTTAAACTCTTGCTCAACGCATAATCTGCCGTAAATTTTAATGACATTAAATTCTGACCAGAAGTTATTTGATTGCTATTAATATCCAAATTTCTAATAATGGTAATGTTATCCCTTAGAGTAACATCGGCCTTTAAATTTAAATCACCTTTTAACCTTGTTTTATTACCACCAATATTGGTTACAAATTTTACATCTTTAAAACGATAGCCTAAACCAACGGTATATTCTTTACCATTGATCTCTGTCATTAAATCATTATCAAAACTTAATGACAATGCCCTGTCTGTTCTCACTTCTGCCAAAACACTAACAGAGTTCTTCATTTCAAAATCTGCACGAACCAAAGGATTGAATTGATCTGTAAGAACCACATTATTTAGAATCAGATCTGGTAATATATCAAGATTCTCTGCATTAATAGCATCTTTACCATCGTTAATTAACTGCACTTTCTCTAAGTTTGTTTGGTAAGAGTTTATACTATATGATGCACGATATCCATGACTCAAAGAAAAACGCTTAAATTTCTTTTTAAACCACTTGCTCTTCATTAAACCGGTATACTTTATACTCCAATTAGGAATAGGAATATCTCTAAACGTATCTAAATTTACACGTTCGGCATCTTGTCCTGTATATGCTGCAAAGAAAGCAGGCAACAAAACACTTTGCTGTGTTTTTCCATAGCCTTCCGGAAACTCACCATCTGCATTGACGGGTAGACCTTGTTCTACCGCTATTCTATTTGCAATAGTAATTCTATTATCCTTAAATTCCTGAAATGTATTGGAATCAAATTCATCACTCTTACCAAAGGCAGTACCGATCATCATAGTAGAAATACTAAAACTACCATAGTTGTTACCCAACTGAACATTATATTCTTGATCCACCACATTAAAATTCTCTTGATAACTGTCTGAAAATTGTCTGTCCGCGACCAAGTCAATAGTAATATCTTTTGTTGGTTGCGCAGTTGCAGTGATATTCAATTGTTTATTTGTTCTTTGGATGAATTGTTCGTTAAACTCCTGAAAACCTGTCAACCAACCATTCCTTGCCGCTTCATACCGAACATCTGACTGACTACCGAACAAAAAACCAATAGTGGGCTTGGTAGTACCAACAAACCCGACAGACTGCGTGTACCCCGGAAGCACCGTACCATTGTTCTCACTATAGTTAAAGTTTAGTCGCTTTACCATAGTAACGATATCTACTACCGTATTGAACAGATCGCTTGTTTTTCCCTTTATTTTTTCTGAATCTTCTGACAAAGCGCCAGATTTATCTCTTCGTATAGGTCCTGAAGTAGATGCTTTAGGAGCTGCACGCTTTTTTAGTCCGATTAAGTCATAGAACTTTTGCATGGTCAAAGACGATGTTATCGTATGCGTATTCGCATTCTGCACCGTATTTATATATTCATTAGCTACTTCAAATAACGCATCACCACCTCTTTGCCAGTCAAAATTACTGGTATATGAATATTGTGTGCTAATAAAATCTAACGCAGGTATTTTAGAAAACGGAACCTCATAGTTCAACTGCATTTGTTGAGAATGTCTGTTTGGCTCACCTACATCAAAGAAACCGTCCCACATACCCAGTTCATTCATAATTCGGTCAGTGGATTCTAACGGCTCATCTTCATTCAGGTAATTTCTAACGATATTATTATTAGAACCGGTCAAATTTAAACGAAGCGACTTGGTCAAATTATAGTTAATTGCATACTGCCAATTGAACAAGTAATTACGTTGCTGTAACTCTGGCAATTGAATTCTATCCTCACCATCTGTATATACATCTCTAAAACGTTGAGCGTTAAACTGCCTATTAATATTAGAGGTAACCCCAATATTAGATGGCAATAAATTCAAGTTCAAATCTTTTAACCATTGCCAATACTTACCTGTTAAAAGCGAATCTTTTTTAGCAAACGGAGCAACTTCTACCGGTTCAAAACTATGATTGTATACAAAACCAGTATTTACATTTTGCTCTTTTAATTCCGCTATTTCAAAATCTCTATGATCAGTTTCATTGTAGCTGTAATTAAATGTAAAGTTTTCTATATCATAAAAATTAGCATCAGCCTCTTCACCTCGATCTTTACGTACACCAATTAAGTTGATACTGGTGCGTTTTGTATAATCTTCAGCCTGCTCCAACACGTCATCTTTACCTTCTTGGGTGTCTTCTGCCGTTATCCTATCTTCTAACTTAAGATCATCATACACAGGATCAAACTCTGGTGTGATCATTTGTTCTGATATACCGTAATTGAACGGCAATTGTATACCCCATTTTTTAGGAAGCAATTGCCCTACGTTAACATTGGTAACCACATCATATGAAATAGCATCTTCACGAGCACGTTCATTTGGCATTTGATCTATAGACCCAAAACCAGAAGTACTTTTACTGCCTGTTGCGCTAAAATTGGCGAAATCGGCAATGTTACCATCAACTGCGGCTACTGCAGCCCAGCCACCATTATTATCCAAACCTGCCAAACGAAGTTCATTGAACCATACCTCACCTCTTGCAGGTAAAATATCCTGGTTTTTTATCCCCACCATCATAGTACGAATACTACCTAAAGACGGATTACCTTTTATACCTATACGAATTCTACCCGGCGTACGAACATCGAACTCACCAACAGGAATCACCTCATCATTTTCAATTTCAAAGAAACGAACATCACTTAAATCACCATCGGCAATCCATTGAGATTTAACCTTTGTTAAATCACTAAGAAGAATATTCATCTCATTATTCTCTGGCCATACCTCATCATCTGCAACCGCGGTAAAAGGTGTAAATTCTAACGGCAGTTCTATTTGATAGTAATTTTGTGTAAAATCTGTACCTATACGCAAGAAACCGATCAAAGGTGTAGACGTATCCGCGTAATCACTATCTATAATTTTTTCTGCATGAATGAACATTTTCAATTTCTCATACTGGCGAATATCAACATTTAGGTTTTTAAATACTCCACGTGAATCTTGGGACTCTAAATTAGAAACGGTCAAAGAAAGAGACTGTTCGTTCTGTCTAATAATGGTATTATTATTATTTAGCTGCTCTCTAATAACACCAGGAGGCAATACATAAGGTATTGGTGCCCTACTACTGTTTTCTTCAATATTGACCGTATTAACATCTAAAGTGGTACCGTCATCAGATGGGTCACTATCAATATTTTTATCTTGTAACGTATTCGTATACGTACGCCAATCTCCCCTAACCAAATCTAAAGTAGCAAAACGTAAAATAGTAGGACTATTAAAACCCGTCATATACATACGCATAAAGCTAATAGACCTAAAATCTGTAATGCCGCCAATAGCGTCACTAAAATCACTTAATGGAATTTTATATTGGATCCAACGGTAATTAACATCATCACCATTTGGTATTCTAACATCTCCACTTGCGGTACCTTCTATTATATCCGTTACATATTTGTCGTTAATAGAAGTATTCGGCTTTATTGAAATACGATATTCATAATAGCTATTTACCGTATTCATAGTTAAATCCCTATCAACATCCTCTACATCTGGCAATGTCGTAGACCCCCTATCCGTATTGGTAACCGTAACCGGCGAGTTACCCTCTGGGTTGTTAAAATCTATATATCTATCTAAAATACTACCTTCTCTATTTAGGTAATACCCGTAGTTATCTAAGGCAGGATCATCACCACCATTATTCGTATACACATCAGCTTCACGGATATCATCTAAACCATCAAAACCAATATCTTGTAAACCTCTATTATCCTCATCGGCATCAAAAGCATACACCAGTGATTGCGTTGCCGGCACTTCTCCCCAAGAAGTTGGGGACACAAAATCATTACTGCTTACACCTGGTAAACCGTTTTCATATTGCTTTTTACCGTCACGCAAAATATCTTCAGAAATATTACCTAAGTTTAAAACCAATTCACCTGAACCATTTGCAATACCATCAACATAAGGATCCATTACCCAAAACTGTACAAACTCAACATTACTCTGTTCAAAATCCGTACTACTTAAAGAACGCATCATACCACCCCACTTTTCTGTTGGGTCTTCAGTTTCAAAATCTGGATTATTATTATAAGGACCTTTAGTTTCAGGATAATAGACCATGTCTAAAGTAGACTGCACCTGTGTTTGCCCTTGAGCAACATCTGTTTCTGGAAAAACTTCATCTATATATACCCTACGGGTAGCATTGGTAGAAATATCATCATCACTTATTGCAGCAGGTCTTTGTGTTGTGTAGAATATTGGATCAATTGTATACCAAGACAACTTAGCCCTACCATAACCATTTATTAAGTTATTTAAATCTTCTGGAGAACTACCAAAGGGTTGATCATCATTTCCAAATTCCAAAGGCATACTAGCCAGAGACCACCCAAGAGAAGCCCTAATATCTATTAACGCCTGCGCGCCTTCAAAATCATCTAAATAAGTAGTAGTCTCTCCTTCAAAATCCGCATTTTTAGGAGAACTAGGTATCAACGCAGCCATTTCTGCCCTTATAGAAATATTAGAAGGTACATCTGTATCTATATTTGGTAACTTATTGACCATACGTGTCAAGAAAGGCACCTCTGTAGAAAAGTTCGTATTTAGTCCGAAAATAGTATTATTCACAGATTCTACCCCGTAGGTAGACTTTTGTGTTAATGGCCTCTCGTTCAGGTTTAATAAAGTTCCTCCTAAGATAAATTTTTCATTAAATTGATGCTCTACATTAACACCGGTAAAGCGACGTGTTTGTTGTCCAAAAACCGCATTGTTCTCTACCGATATATTGATAGGCACATTTGAAGCCTCTAAACTTGGATCTAAAATCTGAACCGTACCAGATTGGTAGTTTACCGTATAATCAATACCTTCTTGTAAGGTTCTACCATTTGCGGTAACCGTTACAGAACCTTGCGGCACGTTAAACGCCCCAATAGAAATACCATTACTACCTTCTGATTTGTATGAACCTTTTAATAAGAATTTATTTTTTTCCGGATCTTGTAGTGCCGCAGTTTTAGTCAAGGAATACATATCTCTAAATACATACTGCTCTTGGTTGGCATTATAACCAGAAGTAACATCATACTGACCGCTGTTACCATTCTGTAACTTTTCATATAAATATTCTCCAAAAGGCTCTACTTTGGTAAATATGATACGACCATTCTGTACATCTATGGTTTGTCCACTGATGAAATCAAAAAATCCATCACCACCAGGTTGTATATCATTATAGACATTTAATCGGTCCAAATTAAAGACATTTAAAAGAATTGTTTCCTCCAAACCTTCTGGCCAACCAGACCCCGGACCTTCTTCCACCGGAGTAATATAGTTTCTTGAAGTAGGATCAGAATATAGAATATTCATCTTAAAATCTTCTTGACTTAAACTATATGCCCCAGTTGCATAAATGTTCTTCATCATCAAATCCCAAATAGGATCGGTGATATTTGTAATATTACTTTTAAGAAGTTTTAATATTAAAGTATTGTTTTCAATAACCGTACTTACATCTTGTGTAACTGTCGTAGCTTCTATACCTCCATTTGCAAATTCACCAACTTGGTATACCTGACCTTGATAGGTATATTGATACGCAACCCCTAGAACTTCGTCATTACTTAAACGTTGGTTTAAAGAGATATACCCTAATTGCGTATTGAAATCGAAATCTCTACCCTGCTCTAATTTTCTTGCATTTTCTAAATATGCATAATCAAAACCTTGGTTAGGAGAATACCCACCAGCAAAACTCCCGGCATTGAATCCGCTTTCCACTGTTGCAATTTCCCTGATATTGTCATTTAAAGCTCCGCCACTAGTCAGTATTAAAGCCGGATCAAAATCATTGGCGCCGTTTCTAGGTCTTAAATTTGCTGGATCATTAAAAAACCCGCTTGCACTACCATTGTTTTGACCAACTCTGGTTTTTTCTCTATCTGCTTCACCTAAATCTTGGATAGCCACTACATTACGGACATTTAATGTCTGTTGTGTTCTATTGGTAATCCAAACCTCTATACGGGTAATCTGTACCTGACTTTTAATGTACGGATAAGAAGAAAGTGCTTCATCATAGTTATCTCTAAAGTACTGAGCCAAGAAGAAGTGCCTGTTTTCATCATAATCTAACGCCGTTAACGAGAAATCATTCAATGTACCACCACCTTGTGCAACTACTGTATTATTTTGCGACCGTTGCTCAGAAAAAACTGCGGTTACCGAAGTTTTACCAAATTGCAGCTTGGTTTTTACACCAAACAAACTCTGCGCACCAGAAATTAACGAGCTATTAAGTGGCATACTTACATTACCGACTTCTATAGATTGGATGATATCATCCTCTGTTGGCGTGTAATCTAATTTTACAATATTCTGAAAATCAAAAGTTGCTTCGGTATCATAATTTGCAGTTACCTGTAAACGTTCTCCAATTTGCCCTAACATACTAAGACTAATACGTTGATCAAAATCAAAAGAAAGATTTGTTCTGTTTCTTGGAGATAAAGAAGGATTGTCATTTTTCTGCCAGATAACCCCTAAATCCATTGCCACAGATCCTTGAGGAATGATCTCAATAGTATTACCCCCAAAAATGGTAGAAAAGAAATCATTATTGACATAAAAATTAGGAAGTAAATTTTTACGAGCTTCTTCACTACCTTCTTTTTTACCTGAATAAGCATCAGATTTTTCTTTGAAATAAGATTTTATTCCTTCCTCTCTAATTAATTTAAAGTATTGGTCCGGTGTAAGAATAATAGGATAACCGATATTAAAATTACCCACGCTTTCATTATAGATATAACGATCAAGTTTAGGGTCATAAATATATTTTGATACTATGCTTTCTGGATTCTCAATTAGAATTCTACCCAGGTCATATCCTGTCTTTACCGAATCAATTTCCTGTTCTTCTGCCTCTTGAGCCACACCTATTGTTATGGAACCCAAAAACATAAAGAATACAAAGATGCGCTTAAAAGAAACTTTAAGAAATTTAGTTACCCCGTTTTTCAAACTTATTACAAATTTTTGAGCGCGAGTTTAATAATATTCTCAACGCTTAGCGAAGCATCTTGACCAAGCACTTTATCGACAACCCTCTCTGATTGTTTACGTGCGAAGCCTAGAACTTCTAAAGCAGATAACGCTTCATCTTTATTTGTATTGTTTGTACTTAGTGAAAGTTCGTCTATATCGTAAACTTTTAAGACCTTATCCCTAAGATCCAAAATTACACGTTGCGCTGTTTTTGCTCCTATACCTTTTACAGCCTGTATTGCAGCAACATCTCCGTTAGCAATGGCGTCTCTAACTTGAGAAGGAGACATTGAAGAAAGCATGGTTCTTGCTATACTTGACCCAATGCCAGAAACGGATAGTAATAAACGAAATATTTCACGCTCAGATTTTTCAACAAACCCGAACAATGTGTGAGAATCTTCTTTCACTTGAAGGTGCGTAAAAACAGAGATATTCTCTTGCTCTGGCAACTTAGAAAAAGTGTTCAAAGAAATATTTACAAAATAGCCAACACCACCACATTCGATAATAACATGAGTTGGATTCTTCTCTACTAGCTTTCCTCTTAAGTGATGTATCATGATTATTTTTAAATTAAATAGGGAAAGAAGTATGCCTACCTATTTCCCTATTTGAGTTAGTTTTCTAATTAAATACTATTTTGATTCTTTAGCTTTCTTGCGCTTTTCGCGCTCTTGAGCATCAATTACGGCAACTGCCGCCATGTTTACTATTTCATCAACACTGGCCCCTAATTGCATAATATGAACGGCTTTTCTTAATCCTACCATGATTGGACCAATAGAATCTGCACTATTCAATTCTTTCAACAACTTATAGGTAATGTTTGCCGATTCTAAATTCGGAAATATCAAAGTATTTACTTTTCTACCTGCTAGTTTAGAAAATGGGAACTTACTCTCATGAAGCGCTCTATTTAAAGCAAAATCTGTTTGTATTTCACCATCAACCACCAAATCTGGTTTAGTCTCATGAAGAATACGCACGGCTTCTCTTACCTTTTTAGCGTTCGGATGGGTTGAAGAACCAAAATTTGCATAACTCAACATTGCCAATACGGGATCAAATCCAAAATTAGAAGCAACGTTAGCAGTCATTTTTGCAATATCTGCTAATTCTTCGGCATTTGGCTCAATATTGATTGACGTATCAGCTAAAAATAGAGGACCTCTATCCGTGATCATAATATTCACCGTAGCTACTTTTTTAACTCCACTTGCTCTACCAATAACTTCTAAAATAGGTTTTACTACTGTAGGATATGCTCTTGAGTAACCAGAAATCATTCCATCGGCATCGCCTTCAAGAACCATCATGGCTCCAAAATAATTACGCTCGCGCATTTTTATTTTGGCACTGTAAAAAGTTACTCCGCTTCGTTTACGACTTTCCCAATATTTTGTAGCATAACGAACATGTCGCTCATCAAACTCCTCTGACATAGGATCAATTATCACCAGGTCAGCATCAAACTCCAACTCTTTTTTTAATTCAAGAATAATATCTTTTCTACCCAAAAGAATAGGTATTGCAATACCCTCTTCATGAACAATTTGTGCCGCTTTCAAAACATCTAAATGATCGGCCTCGGCAAACACAATTTTCTTGGCATGACTACGAGCCCTTCCATGAAGCAAACGAACAACTTTATTGTCGTTCCCAGAACGAAGCATTAGCTCCTCTCTGTATTTATCCCAATCATCTATTGGCGCCTTTGCAACACCGCTTTCCATTGCCGCTCTAGCTACAGCTGGTGGTATCTCATAAATTAATCGCTGATCAAATGGTTTCGGTATTATATATTCCTTACCAAAAGTCAATCTTGTTTCGCCATAGGCGATATTTACTTGTTCAGGCACAGGCTGTCTTGTTAAGTCTGCCAAAGCTTTTACCGCAGCCATTTTCATAGCTTCATTAATTACCGTAGCCCTAACATCTAATGCTCCCCTGAATATGAATGGAAAACCAAGTACATTGTTCACTTGGTTAGGATGATCTGATCTGCCGGTGGCCATTATAATATCTTTACGAGTAGCAACAGCTAAATCATAAGCAATCTCCGGATCCGGATTCGCCATTGCAAACACAATAGGATTATTGGCCATTGACGTCAACATTGCCGGAGTAACCACATTCGCAATAGATAACCCAACGAATACATCTGCATCTACCATTGCTTCATCTAACGTATCTATTTTTCTATCAGTAGCAAATTCTTTCTTTGCCGGCGATAAGTTATCGGCATCTTTTCTAATGACACCTTTACTATCAAGCATTACTATATTTTCTGCCTTTGCACCAAATGCCTTATACAATTTTGTACATGAAACAGCCGCAGCGCCTGCACCGCTAATAACGATGCGAACTTCTTCTATTTTCTTGTTAGAAATTTCAAGGGCGTTTAACAATGCTGCTGCAGAAATAATTGCGGTACCATGTTGATCATCGTGCATTACAGGAATATCTAACTCCTCTTTTAACCTACGCTCAATTTCAAAAGCTTCAGGTGCTTTGATATCCTCCAAATTAATACCACCAAAAGTTGGGGCAATCATTTTTACGGTTTCGATAAACTTTTCTACATCTTCAGTATCTACCTCAATATCAATACCATCAATATCTGCAAAAATCTTAAACAGAAGACCTTTACCTTCCATCACCGGTTTTGAAGCCTCTGGACCAATATTTCCTAATCCAAGTACAGCCGTACCGTTAGAAATAATGGCTACCAAATTACCTTTAGAGGTATATTTATAAGCATTGTCTTTATTCTTTGCTATTTCCAAACATGGTTCTGCTACACCAGGCGAGTACGCCAAAGCGAGATCACGTTGTGTACTATATGGTTTAGTAGGAACTATTTTTATCTTGCCGGGCTGTGGCTTTGCATGATAAATAAGTGCCTCTCTTCTTAGCTTTTCATTGCTCATACGCTTCTATTTAAAAAAACAAATTTAAAGGTATTCTGTAAGAAAGTGTTTAGCAGTGCTCTATTTATATGAACAAAATGTATTATTCAACTGTCATTGGCTTAAAGTAGCATTTTACATTACAAGTTCCCCTCCTTTTCTTTACTGGATACATTAAGCCGCAATGCCAAAAACCCGGAAATTGCAAAAAATGCACTTGCAAACAACATAGCATTTATAGCGTTATTACCTAGCAAACACTTGTAAATAGGTCCAAAAGTGAGCGTCTCTATCCCCATAGGAATTACGATCATCATATTTAAGATACCCATATACACTCCACGTTTGTCTTGCGGAACCACTTTTGAAACCATGGTGTAAGGAATACCCATCATGGCAGCCCATCCAACTCCAAATAAAACCATTGGCGCCAAAACCAGAAACGGATCTGAAATAAATGGAATAGTACACAATGAGATAGCAGTACCGAACAAGCTTAACGCGTATATTTTTTTACCTCCAAATTTTAAGGTAAGTGGCACCAAAGCCAAAGCTACGACCATAGTTACTATATTATACGTCAAGCTCATTTGTGCAGATTGAGATGCTGCCTCACCAGTAGAATACCCCATTGTCAGCTTAAACAACGGCGTCGTATATTGCCAGTAAATAAAAAGAGCGTACCATTGAAATAAATATACTGCACCAACTCTCCACATGAATTTGGGCATTTTCTTTATTGCCGCTATGATTTCCTTAAAAGGCAAAGCAATACGTTCTATGAAAGGTTTAGCTTTAACGGTGTTGATATCGGACAATTCTTCTGATGAGGGCGGAATTTCCGGAGTTTTCAAAACTGAATAAAGAATTGTTGTAATAGAAAGAATTGCACCTATATAAAACGAATAGTACAACCAAGTAGGAATAGTTCCGGCAACTTCTACAGACTCTCCTCCAAATAAATATTGAAACAATACAATAGAGCCATTTGCCAAGAGTATACCTGCCCCCACAAATAGACTTTGCATCTGATATCCCAGGCTCAATTGTTTTTCCGGAAGCTTATCACCTACAAATGCGCGGTAAGGCTCCATTGCCATGTTATTACCTACATCGAGAATCCATAGCAAACCAACTGCAAACCACAGTAATGGACTGTGAGGAAAGGCAAACAAGCACAAGCTACCCAGTATTGCCCCAATCAAAAAATAAGGCTTTCTTCTACCCCAGCGCTCAGACCATGTTTTATCTGACATTGCACCAATAATTGGCTGTACGACTAAACCCGTTATTGGACCGGCAATATTTAAAATTGGCAGCATCTCTTCTGGAGCACCTAAGTACAAAAAGATAGGATTTATAGCTGTTTGTTGTAACCCAAAACTATATTGAATTCCTAAAAACCCAACATTCATATTAAATATCTGCCAAAAACTAAGACTTGGTTTTTTGATTTTCATCTAAGAGAATTGTTATTAATTTGGTAGTGAATATTATTACATTCCTACATAAATCATACAATTTATTAGAAATAATATAATTTCACATGACTACCAATATAATATAATTAAGTCTCCTCTAAGTCATAAGTAAAGAAAAAAGCTTACGAAAACGATTGAAAAAAGTTTATTTCAGAAAATCGATATTTCTAGTAAGTCCGCTATACTTTGTTCGTTTCACTGCAGATTTTTGAAATACTTTTCTGAACACCTCTTCGGTAACTTCTTCCCAATCTTTTTTGGTCATACTGAGCAAATCTGGATTAGGATTAAACAACGGTTCATTATGAGGTTTTGAAAAACGGTTCCACGGACAAACATCTTGGCAAACATCGCAGCCAAACATCCAATCATCAAAAGAACCTTTCATTTCATTAGGTAATTCATTCTTCAATTCAATGGTAAAGTAAGATATACATTTACTACCATCCACAACATAAGGCTCTACAATTGCCTGTGTTGGGCAAGCATCAATACACGCCGTACATGTACCGCAATGATCGGTAACCGCATGATCATACTCCAATTCCAGATCAACGATCAACTCTGCTATAAAATAGAACGAACCAACTCTTTGGGTTAGAAGATTACTATGTTTACCGATCCAACCTAATCCGCTTTTTGCCGCCCAGGCTTTATCAAGTACTGGAGCAGAATCTACAAAAGCCCGTCCGTTGACTTCACCTATTTCTTCAGATATAAACTCTTGTAATTGCCTAAGTTTCGTTTTTATTACATGATGATAATCCTGACCGTAAGCATATTTGGAGATCTTATAGGAATCTTCGGTTTGCGTTTCTTCAGGATAGTAATTTAGTAAAAGGGAGATTACAGATTTAGACCCTTCTACTAATTTTCTTGGATCCAATCTTTTATCGAAATGATTGGCCATATAGCTCATTTCGCCATTCATGTTATTATTGAGCCACTTTTCTAACCTTGGAGCTTCCTCTTCAAGAAAATCTGCTTTCGATACGCCACATGATAAAAAACCGAGGCGTTTGGCTTCGGTTTTAATACTATTTGTCCATTTATGTTTTATATCGATACTCAAAACAAGCCAGGTTGAATTCCTCCTTTTATCCTTCCTAGGTGTTTGTACGCCAATTCAGTTACTTCACGACCACGGGGCGTTCTCATGATAAACCCTTGCTGAATTAAAAATGGCTCATATACCTCTTCTATAGTTTCTGCACTTTCAGATACCGCGGTTGCCAAGGTTGTAATACCAACGGGTCCTCCTTTGAATTTGTCAATTATAGTAGTTAAAATTTTATTATCCATTTCATCAAGACCATGGGCATCAACATTTAACGCTTTTAGGCTGAACTTTGAAATTTCCATATCTATAGCGCCATTGCCTTTTATCTCTGCAAAATCACGCACTCTTCTAAGTAAGGCATTACAAATTCTAGGTGTCCCTCTACTTCTACCTGCAATTTCTATGGCTGCATCTTGTGAAATAGGTACGCGTAAAATTTCTGCACTACGCTCTACAATGGTAGAAAGTAGCTCTGTAGAATAATATTGCAATCTGCTTTGAATACCAAAACGGGCACGCATTGGTGCGGTCAATAAGCCCGATCGAGTAGTTGCTCCAATTAATGTAAATGGATTCAAATTGATCTGAACAGACCTTGCATTAGGTCCTGATTCTAACATGATATCAATTTTATAATCTTCCATTGCAGAATACAAATACTCTTCAACAATTGGACTCAATCGGTGTATTTCATCAATGAACAGAACATCGCGCTCATCTAAATTTGTTAGCAAACCGGCTAAATCTCCGGGTTTATCCAAAACAGGCCCCGAAGTAATTTTGATCGCCACACCAAGCTCATTGGCAAGAATATTTGCCAGCGTAGTTTTACCCAGGCCTGGAGGACCATGGAACAAGGTATGATCCAATGCTTCTCCTCTTCTATTGGCAGCTTCAACAAACACCTTCAGGTTTTCAAGCACCTGCTCTTGACCAGTAAAATCGTCAAAATTTACAGGTCTTAATGCTCTTTCAATATCAAGTTCCTCATTAGAGAAACCATCATTAGATGGATCTAAATACTCGTTCATACACTAACAAAGATAGACAAACACCAGATAACTTTGCACCTATATCGGCAGCTTATTCAATTTAAAAGAATACCTAAATGAGGGTTTTATACTTCTAAAAAGTATAACTAAAAATTGTAATTTCATGGCATGATAAAAGAACATTACACTGCACCAGTATTACAATATATTCCAGTCTTTTATATTATATGGTCAGACGACCTATTGTCGGCCTCAGAAATAAATGTTGTTGAGAATGCCATTTCTAATGATGTCTCCTTATCCTCAGCAGACAAGAAACAACTTAAAGGGTGGCTGAATGTCAAAACTCCGCCAAAGAACGAATTGTTCAAGTCTTGGAAACAACTAATTATTAATAGTGATGTAAAGTTGATAGAACACGAAACGTTTCCACTAACAGCATTCAGTCAAAAAGTAACATCGCATTACCACAACGATATTTCCTTTAACGATCAAATAAAAAATATTGAAATCAACTTGGGCATACAGCCCAATCATTACAATCATTTATTTGACGTACATATTGATTTAGAAAAAAAATCATCACAATACTCCGCAACAACTATAGATACCATTTTAAAAGGAGAACATGCCGAAGCCATAGATTCCTTTAGAGCAGTGTTAAAAGACCCTATTTTTTCTTGGGAGGTAAGGCGCAATAAAGAAGAGTTTCGTAATCATGTTTTAAAACAGGTAGAATTTCTAGCAGATAAAGGCTATGGGGCAATGGCTTACCCAGAAGCATATGGCGGCACCAATGATATGGAGGGTTATGCTACCATTTTTGAAAATATGATGTGGGCAGACGGAAGTTTAACTATCAAATTCGGAGTACAATTTGGATTGTTTGGCGGCAGTATTCAAAAATTAGGAACCAAAAAACACCATGACCAATACTTAAGCGCAACAGGTAAATCAGCATTATTAGGATGCTTTGCCATGACAGAAACTGGACACGGATCAAATGTTCGCGGAATTAAAACGACCGCTACTTATAACAAGAACACAGAAACCATTATCATACACACCCCTGGAAAAAATGACAATAAAGAATATATAGGTAATGCCATACATTCAAAAATGGCCTCTGTATTTGCCCAGCTTATTGTGAACGGAAAAAATGAAGGTGTCCATGCCATTCTGGTTCCGCTTAGAAATAAAAAGCATGAATTGTTACCGGGCGTAACTGTTGAAGACAATGGCTATAAACTTGGGCTTAACGGAGTTGATAATGGTAAAATATGGTTCAACCAAGTTGAAGTCCCTAAAGATAACCTGCTAAACAAATACGGTACTATTTTAGGCAACGGAGACTACTATTCAGAAATCAAGAATCCGAACAAGCGATTCTTTACCATGCTGGGCACCTTGGTAGGTGGCAGAATATGTGTAGCCAGAGCGGGGCTAGGAGGAGCCAAATTTGCATTGACCGTAGCTATAAAACACGCCTTAAAAAGAAGACAGTTCAATGATAGCGTTAAAATACAGGAAGATTTATTAATGGATTATCCTTCACATCAATTACGCTTGACCCCTTTATTAGCAAGCGCATATGTGTACCATATTACCTTAGATAAAATGATGTCACTTTATTGCGACGAATCACAACCGGATAAAAGACAAATTGAAACCCAAGTTGCAGGGCTCAAATCTATCATTACCTGGTATGCAAACGACACTATACAAGAGTGCCGAGAAGCCTGTGGTGGCAAAGGATATCTTTTAGAAAATAGAATTGCTGATTTAAAGGGCGATGTTGATATATTCACCACCTTCGAAGGTGATAATAATGTTTTATTACAATTAGCGGCCAAAGGTGTGCTTTCTAATTTCAACGCCGAGTTTAACAGCGCAGGATTTTCAACCGTATTGAAATTGTTGAGCTCACAATTGAGTGATAAGCTGTCGACTATAAATCCGCTGTACACCAACAAAACGGATAAAGAACACTTATATAATCCAAAGTTTCATGTGCACGCATTAGAACACAGAACCAGAAGATTAACATATACCATTGCCATGCGTATCAGAGGATATATTAAAAAAGGAATTCCTTCATATCAAGCCTTTTTAAAGGTGCAAACACATTTAATGACACTTGGTAAGGCATATAGTGCTGAACTGGCTTATAAATCATTTTTAGAGCATAATAAGGCTATGACAAATGCAGAATATAAAGCACTTTTTGAAAAACTAGGCACTTTATACGCTCTTCATGAAATAAGAAAAGATGCATCATGGTATTTAGAGCAAGGATATATTAGCGGAACAAAGTCAAAAGCCATCCGGCAACGCGTAGAGCGGCTATGTACAGAATTGAGACCCCACCTTGATAGCCTTGTTGATGGGTTTGGAATACCTGATCATTTAATGACGGCACCTATAGCCAATTAATCTTGTTCTTTCTGCAACTTAGAGGTATCTAGAAAATTTAATATGGTAATTTCAGGTTCACCATAAAGTTTGGTCCTAGTACCTCCTTTTGAGCTAAGCCTTAATGTATTTAGAGCTCTTACTTCAATATCGGGAGAATCTTCTGTAATTAATAAAACATCATTTGCTTGCAGGTCAGGTGCTCTTAAGGAAGTATTACCATATAATTTAGCCGACAAAAAGTCTGTTGTCCCTTCCAATTTAGCCGAAGCATTTTTATACATATATATGGTATTTTTTGCCCCTGTGGTATATAATTTAACATCAATTCTATCCTTCAATATGAGATTTAAAGAATCACTTGCCAAATTAAAATCACCAGAACTTATTTCCTCCATGGTAATATCCATTATATCGGCAGTGGCATTCAATTCTAATCTTGATGTACCATAAGTTTCCACATTTAATCTTTGGCCAGAAATAACATCTTGCATGCTAATTTTACCATTCATCATTTTAATGCTCACTAACTCATGAAACAAAACGGTAATTTCTAATTTCTTCTTGGCGGTAATATTATAAAAAGAAGAAATCTGCAATATTCCATCATCAACTTTAAATTGAAGAACATCCAATAAATTTTCATCTAATTCTAAAGCATAACCTTCTGTAGTTGCTTTTTGAAGAACAATATCTAAATCATCCATTAACTCTATAGCCGTAAACGGTTCTAAATTTTCACGAACTTCTATCACATTTTTATTCCCCTTTATCTTTGGCTTACGTTGAGAATAACTATTAACACCTATTAGTAATAGAATAACAATAAGAGTGAACTTTTTCATAAGTATACTTCTGTTTAAAATGAAGGTATTTAATTTTATTTAAAATAAGAACAACTTAGCAATATCTTAAGATGATTGTATAAAAAAAGCCCAGCTATTTCTAGTTGGGCTTTTTTTTATATGTCTATCCTATAATTCTAATGATTCATTTCTTCCTCATCTTCCTGTAAAGGAATATGTTGTGGAATATAATCCTGACCAGGAATAATATATTCACCGTTAGCATCAACTTTACTATAATCATAAGACCATCTATGAACCTCAGGTATAGCTCCTGCCCAGTTACCATGAACATGTTTCTGTTCTGCTGTCCATTCTAAAGTATTAGATTTCCACGGATTCTTAGGTCCAACCTTTCCATAAAATACACTATAGATAAAGTTAGCTACAAAAATCAATTGTGCCGCTGCTGCTATTATAGCAAATACGGTCATTAGAACTTGTATATCGGTAAGTTCATCAAACATTGGGAAGGCTGTATTTTCGTAATATCTTCTTGGAACACCTGCCATACCAACAAAATGCATTGGAAAAAATACACCGTAGGCACTAATTGCAGTTATCCAAAAATGAACATAACCTAAATTTTTATTTAAAAGTTTCCCTTCAAACATTACAGGGAACCAGTGATATACACCTGCAAATAAACCATACAATGCAGAGATACCCATTACTAAATGAAAGTGTGCAATTACAAAATAAGTGTCATGGACATTTATATCTAATGTACTATCACCCAAAATAATTCCTGTTAAACCACCGGTTATAAAAGTTGACACAAAACCAATAGAGAATAACATAGCAGGATTTAATTGTAAATTCCCTTTCCACAATGTTGTAATCCAGTTAAATGCTTTAACCGCAGAAGGAATAGCAATTAACAATGTTGTAAATGTAAATACCGATCCTAAGAATGGATTCATACCAGAAATAAACATATGGTGTCCCCATACAATGGTAGATAAGAATGCAATAGCAAGTACCGAGGCAATCATAGCACGGTAGCCAAAAATAGGCTTACGTGAACTAGTTGCCATAATTTCAGAAACCAATCCCATTGCAGGTAAAATCACAATATAAACCTCTGGGTGTCCTAAAAACCAGAATAAATGTTCAAACAAAACTGGTGACCCCCCTTGGTAATGCAAAACTTCTCCCTGTATAAATATATCAGAAAGGAAAAAAGAAGTACCAAAACTTCTATCCATTATCAATAACAATGCCGCAGACAACAGAACCGGAAATGATACAACACCAATTATAGCGGTTACAAAGAAAGTCCAAATTGTTAAAGGCAATCTAGTCATTGACATACCTTTAGTTCTTAAATTGATAACAGTTACGATATAATTTAATGATCCTAAAAGAGACGAAGCAATGAATATTGCCATTGATACCAACCATAATGTCATCCCTAATCCTGAACCAGGTTGAGCCATTGGCAAGGCACTCAAAGGCGGATATATGGTCCAACCTGCTGCTGCAGGTCCTGCTTCAACAAATAATGAAATAACCATTATCACTGCCGATACAAAAAACAACCAAAATGAAACCATATTAAGAAAACCAGATGCCATATCACGTGCACCTATTTGTAATGGAATCAATAAATTACTGAACGTACCACTTAACCCCGCAGTAAGGACAAAGAATACCATAATAGTACCATGCATTGTAACCAATGCTAAATACACATCAGCATCCATAACCCCACCCGGAGCCCATTTACCCAAAAGAGCCTCAAAAATAGGAAATGCTTCACCTGGCCAAGCCAGTTGCATTCTAAACAATATGGACATTGCAATACCAATAAAACCCATTATCAATACCCCGGTTATAAGGTATTGTTTAGCAATCATTTTATGGTCTTGACTAAAGATATACTTTGTTACAAAAGTTTCTTTATGATGATGTCCATGATCGTCATGTGCGTGATCATCTACATGTGCATGTGCTGTTGCTGACATAATCGTACTCTTATTTTTATTAATTTTCTAATTATAGCTTTGTTGACTTGAGACTTAACAGTTATTTTCCTGCAGAAACGGTACTTACGGTATTAAGTCCAGAACTTAAATCATCTTTCATTACCGTTTCGGCAAAGGTAGATTGACTCTCCATCCATTTGTTATACTCTTCTTCAGTTTCCACAATTATTTTCATCTGCATGTTGTAGTGCGATTTTCCACAAATCTTATTACAAAGCAATACATAATCAAACTCCCAAGGATCAATTTGTTCTCCAGTACTAACAGCTTTTTCTGCGCGAATTTTATTAGTTCTTTTTACTTTATCCATTACATCAGGATTAGCCCTCATTTCTTCTGTTGTATAAATAGGGGTAAATGAAAACTCGGTAATCATACCCGGTACACAGTTCATTTGAGCTCTAAAGTGTGGCATATAAGCAGAGTGTAACACATCTTGTGAACGCATTTTAAAATTCACTTTTCTACCTACAGGTAAATGTAATTCTTTTACAATAATATCATCATGGGCATAAGAATCAGATTCGTCCAAACCTAAAATATTTGCTTTGTCGATATCAATCATCCTTACATTAGCCCCACCTAATACATTATCATCACCACTATATCTGGCAGTCCAGTTAAATTGTTGTGCATATAGCTCAACGATCAATGGATCATCTTCATCATTTACATCCATTATAGATGTCCATGTATATAATCCCCATAGAATTAAACCCGCCAATACAATTACAGGAATGATAGTCCAAATAAACTCCAAACGATCATTGTCAGCATAAAACAATGCTTTCTGATCTTTTTTACCAGCATACTTATATCCAAAATAATGCAATAAGGCCTGAGTTATAGTTTGAACAATGAATATAATAATCATTGAAACCAACATTAGGCTATCATATTCCTCACCGTGCGCAGACCCTGCTTCAGGTAGCAAAAACTTACCATATTCCCAAAAACTAAAAATGGTAATTCCGTAAATAAATACCAAAAACCCGAATAACATATAACCGTTATTCTTATTATCAATATCCGTTGCTATTTGGTGTTGTTCAGTTTTAAGCTGTGACAATTCAAAAATCTTAGTCAACTGCCAAATGGCAATGGCTACAAGAACAAGTACAGCTAAAGTTAATAATGTCGTCATTGTATATATAAATGTTATACTTTACTTAATTACTAGTAATGAAAGTGTTTACTTTCTTCAATAAAAGGATTTCTTTTTGGTTGTAGGGGCTGCGTTGACAGCGCTCTAAATACCCAGAATATAAATAAGCCTGTAAAAAATAAAACAGCACCTATTTCAGGAATACCAATATACCAATTCTTACCAACCGTTGATGGCATAATAGCATTAAAAATGTCCATGTAATGCCCTGCCAGTATCACAATACCAGTTAAAATTACAAACCAGTTAATTCTTTTATAATCACTATTCATTAACAAAAGAACCGGAAATAAGAAGTTCATAGCAACCATACCAAAGAACGGTAATCTATAATCTGCAATTCTAGTTACGTAATATGTTACCTCTTCAGGTATATTAGAATACCAAATTAGCATGAATTGCGAAAACCATAAATAGGTCCAAAAAATACTGATACCGAACATAAACTTCGCCAAATCATGAATATGACTATCATTTACATCTGGCAAATGTCCTTTAGATTTTAGGTAGATCGTTACCATTGCTATAACGGTAATACCAGAAACAAACATACTGGCAAAAATATACCAACCAAATAATGTACTAAACCAGTGTGGTTCAACACTCATTATCCAATCCCATGACATAATTGACTCAGAAATTAAATAGAATACCAAAAAGCCTGCAGAAATTCTAAAGTTTAATTTAAAATTGGAATTATCATCAGAAGCATCTTGAGCAATCGATAATTTTCTTGAATACTCTCTATACCCTATCCAACCTGCTAAAAATATAGCAGCTCTTATTAGGAAGAACGTAGGATTAAGATATCCTGATTTACCCTGAAGAAGAGCATCATGTGCCACTACACTTTCATCCATCCATATAAATAAGTGATTCATGTGAAGGACAGATAAAAGTAAAATCACAAAGACTATAATTCCCCCAGGAACCAAGTAAGCTGTAATACCCTCCATCACCCTAAACAATAAAGGAGACCAACCTGCTTGCGCAGCACGTTGTATCGCATAAAATGCCAACACCCCTAAAGATATCATCATAAAAAAGAATGCAGCTACGTATAATGCCGCCCAAGGTCTATTCTTTAATTGATCCAACAAATGCTGATCATGAGAAGAATCATGTTCATCTCCATGTGTTTCTGCAACTGTATGATCACTTTTATTTGTTGTATGATCAGCTTTAGCTGCATGAGCATCACCATGACCTTGATCATGACTTGCTACCATTTCTTTTGCCTCTGCTATAGTTCCAGGAGCCATAACAAATCCACCTATAATTCCTAATGCACCAACTATCATTAGTATAATGGAAGCTATTTTGAGTCTATTTGAAAACGTATACATAGTATTGTCTACCTATTATTTGGTTAAATCTTGTTTCAGTTTCATTACATATTCAGATACTTGCCACATTTCCTCAGTATTCATTTGAGATGCATAAGATCCCATTGAATTCAATCCGTAATGAATTGTATAATATGTAGATCCTACAGTCAAGTTTCTTACTGGGTCAGCATAACTAGGAACCCCTAAAATCTTTTCTCTTTTTACAAGAGTTCCTTTACCATCACCCTTATCGCCATGGCAAATGGCACAATAAATAGTATACAATTGACCACCTTTAGCTAAATTAGATTCAACATTCATTGAATCCAATGGACTAGATTGTAATCTAGATAATTCTTTACCTTCTGGAGAATTCTCTATTTCATAAGGCAACCAGCCTCTATTAATTGTATTAGCCGGTGGCAACATTGCCTCTGACTGATTAGGTAAAAAACCAACTTCCCCATAAGTTTCATAACCTACAGATTCATACATATTAGGCATGTACTGATAGTTTCTAGACCCCTCAGTTTGACAAGAAGTTGCTACGATAGCGAAACCGAATATTATTGCTAATTTCTTAAAACTGTTCATATTTAATGACTGTTTTTTTCTGAAATATTAATTTCTACTGCACCAGTATTCATTAATAAATCTCTTAATTCTTGCTCGTTGTCATGGATTTCAATCTCCATTAAAAAATGATCGTCCGTAGTTCTTACATCAGGGTTCTCAGCTTCTTTAAAAGGCCATAACCTACTTCTTAAATAAAAAGTTATTACCATTAAGTGAGCTGCGAAGAACACCGTTAATTCAAACATAATTGGAACGAATGCCGGTAAATTTTCTAAGTAACTAAAACTTGGTTTACCACCAATATCTTGCGGCCAATCTTCTATCATGATGTAATTCATCATAAGTGTTGCCACTGTAAGACCAACCAAACCATATAAGAAAGCTGTTATAGCCAATCTAGTTGGAGCTAAACCCATAGCTTTATCTAATCCATGAACAGGAAAAGGACAATATACCTCTTCTATATGAAGCTTTGCTGCCTTTACCTTTTTAACGGCAAGCATTAGCACATCATCATCATCGTAAAAAGCGTGTATAACTTTAGATGCCATATTTATCTTTTGTTATTTAATAAAATTACTGCTTGTCCGGCCCAGTCGTCACGTTGTGCTCTACCTGGAAAAGATCCTGTAATGGAATCCAACAAGTTGTATTCACTCGCTGTCATTCTAGCCACCTGAGCAAATGTATAGATTCCTATTTCATTTAAGGTAGCCTCCATTTGAGGTCCAATACCCTTAATTTTTTTCAAATCATCTGCTTGTTCTGTTGTAGCATCAAAAGTACCAACAACACTTAACAAATCAGACACCCCAACCTTATCACCGATAGTAGGCACAACCTCACCCATTAAAACATCATCAGTAACAGGCTCCTTTACTTCAACATTAGTAGTTGAAATTTGGTAAAGTGGTTTACCTGCATCTCTTAATACTTTATACTTCTCACCAGAAGATTTCAAAATAGATTTCACCTCTGCCTGTGCAATTACAGGGAATGTTCTTGAATACAATAAGAACAATACAAAGAAGAAACCAATAGTACCAACAAATATACCTATATCAACAAAAGTTGGCGAGAACATTGTCCAAGATGATGGAAGGTAGTCTCTATGCAATGATGTTACAATAATTACAAATCTTTCGAACCACATTCCTATGTTCACCACAATAGAGATAAAGAAAGAGAACATAATACTTGTTCTTAACTTCTTGAACCACATAAACTGTGGAGAGAATACGTTACAAATCATCATTGACCAATATGCCCACCAGTAAGGTCCAGTTGCCCTATTCAAGAATGCATATTGTTCATATTCTACACCGGAATACCACGCCATGAACAACTCGGTAATATAGGCACAACCTACAATAGAACCTGTTAACATGATTACGATATTCATTAATTCGATATGCTGAATAGTAATGTAATTTTCTAAGTGACATACTTTTCTCATGATAATCAATAATGTATTCACCATTGCAAAACCAGAGAAAATTGCACCCGCCACGAAATAAGGAGGGAAGATTGTTGTATGCCAACCTGGTATAACCGATGTAGCAAAGTCAAATGATACAATGGTATGTACAGATAGTACCAACGGCGTTGCAAGACCAGCAAGTACTAAAGACACCTCTTCAAATCGTTGCCAATCTTTAGCACGACCACTCCAACCAAAGCTCAATAAGCTATAAATCTTCTTTTGAAAAGGCAGGACAGCTCTATCACGGATCATAGCAAAATCAGGAAGCAAACCTGTCCACCAGAATACCAGTGAAACTGATAAGTATGTAGATATTGCAAATACATCCCAAAGAAGCGGAGAGTTAAAGTTTACCCATAACGAACCGAATTGATTAGGAATTGGTAAAACCCAGTATGCTAACCATGGACGTCCCATGTGAATTATTGGAAATAAACCTGCTTGAACTACCGAGAAAATAGTCATTGCCTCTGCAGAACGGTTAATTGCCATTCTCCATTTTTGACGGAATAATAATAATACTGCTGAGATCAATGTACCGGCATGACCGATACCTACCCACCAAACAAAGTTGGTAATATCCCAAGCCCAGTTTACAGTTTTGTTAAGACCCCATGTACCGATACCGGTAGAGACCGTATAAATAATACAACCTACTCCCCAAAGAAATGCTACTAGAGCAATGGAAAAAACTATCCACCAATGCTTATTAGCTCTACCTTCTACCGGAGCGGCAATATCCACTGTTACATCGTGGTAGCCTTTGTCTCCAATTACTAGAGGTTTACGTATAGGTGCTTCGTAATGCGACGCCATAGACTTTTGTTATAATTACTTTCTACTATTGTTTATGCTTCGTTGGTGTTTCTAACCTTAACGTGGTAGAAAACATTTGGTTGAGTTCCTACATGCTCCAATAAGTGGTACATACGGTCACTCGCTTTTAATTCTGATACTTTACTCTTCTCGTCATTAACATCACCAAATACAATGGCTCCATTACTACAAGCAGAAGAACAAGCCGTTTGGAACTCTCCATCTTCAATAACACGACCGTCTCTTTTAGCATCAAGAATAGTTTTTTGTGTTTTTTGGATACACATAGAACATTTCTCAATAACACCTCTAGAACGAACATTGACATCTGGGTTCAATACCATTTTACCCAAATCGTTATTCATATGAAAATCGAACTCGTCATTATTATTATACAAGAACCAGTTAAATCTACGTACCTTATAAGGACAGTTGTTGGCACAATATCTTGTACCCACACATCTATTATAAGCCATTTGATTTTGACCTTGCCTACCGTGTGAAGTAGCCGCTACAGGACATACAGTTTCACAAGGCGCATGATTACAGTGCTGACACATTACTGGCTGAAACGCTACTTGAGGATTCGCAGAAGGATCTTCTAACTCTCCAAAACCTCCTAACGAACCTGCATCACCAAACAAGCCATCAAAACCATCTTTCTTAGCGTTATCATCTTCAAAAGTTTCTTCAGATGAATAATACCTATCAATACGCAACCAGTGCATATCTCTTGATTTTCTTACTTCGGCCTTACCAACTACCGGCACATTATTCTCAGCATGACAAGCGATAACGCAAGAACCACAACCGGTACATGCATTTAAATCAATAGACATATTAAAATGATGACCAATAGTACGATCAAAGCTATCCCACAAATCAACCGAAGTTGCAGGAACTTCTTGGTGATCCAAAGAAACCATAGGAACCTCATTCCATTCTGAATGATTTTTAGTATTGAATATCTCTAAAGTTGTTTCCTTTATGATATCACCCCTCCCCATTAAGGTCTTATGCAATTGAACACAAGCGAACTCATGGTTACCTGATACTTTTTCTACACTTACGGATTGATTAGCATTAAAACCTTCATACAATTTAAAGGCATTAACCCCCGTTTGCATATCTTCTTTCAATCCTACTGTTTTACCATATCCAAAAGAAAGTCCGACAGTACCTTTAGCTTGACCTGGCTGAACAACAACCGGAACTTGCTCAAGACTAACACCATTTACGGTAAGCTTAACATAGCTACCATCCATACCGCCATCAGCAACATTTACGTTTTCCACACCTAACTCAACAGCATCTGCTTTGGAAATAGTAACATAGTTATCCCAAGAAACCCTTGTTATTGGATCAGGAAATTCCTGTAACCAAGGATTACTTGCTTGCTGACCATCACCCATACCTACTTTTGAATACAAAGTAAGCTCCATACCTTCACTATTGGCATTCACTAAACTACGTACAGCAGCATCCATAGACACCTTAGACTCCACTTCAGTTGCATCTTCTGCAGCTAAAATACTTTGTGTCGCACCTTCAGCATTCACTACCATTGTTTCGGCACTGAAAACGCCATCCTGCAATGCTTGATTCCAACCAGCACCATTAAGTACAGATGAAGACCAAGTATCCTTTATATAATCATAATACGTTTGCTCACTCCCCAGTAATTCTAAAACTACCGTTTGAAACTGCTTTGTATCAAATAATTCTTTAATAGTAGGCTGCATTAAACTATAATGCCCCTTTTTCATCTGAACATCTCCCCAAGACTCCAAATAATGGTTTGTTGCACCCACATATTGCACTGCCTCTGTAGTTTCATTCCAGTTCGTAGAAAATGCAACCGAAAGATCCACTTTTTCCAAACCTTCTTTAAAATCCGCAGCATTCGGTAAAGAATAAACAGGATTCACCCCGTCCATCAATAAAGCACCAATCCTACCAGCCTTCATATCGGCAACAAGAGCATTAACCGCTTTCACACTACCTTTTCTAATATACTTAGGAGCCGCAGCATCATAAGCTTTACTAGATAGCATTTCATTTATTGCCAAAACAACTGCCTGAGCATTAACATCGTCCAAACCAGTTACAACGACCGCATTAGAACCCGCTTTCTTTATTTCCGTAGCAATAGAGTCAACTAATGCATCATACTCTGAAGTGTTACCACCTACAGAAGTACCATTTAATTTTCCGTATAATTTTGCTAAAACAACTTTTTGCACACTTGGCTTCATAGCCACACGCTTATCCGCATTGGCCCCGGTCAATGACATATTAGCCTCCAACTGCACATGTCTTGACATCTTACCATTCTTAGGCACACGACCCCTAGAATATCCGGCATCATAACCACCACCCTGCCAATCAGCAATAAAATCAGCACCAAAAGAAACTATCAGTCCAGCTTTTTCAAAATCATAATCAGCTAGAGCACGCTCCCCATATTTATTTTCAAAAGCTGTCAAAGCAGCATCTTCAGAAATAGCATCATACGTAACATGAACAACATTCTCGTTGGACGCAACCAAATCTGACATTAGTCGATCAGTTGACGGACTTGCATATGTCTGCGTAAGTATAGCAATTTTTTTAGCCGAACCTTTAAGTCCGCCCATCTTAGCTTTTACCGTTGCTTTCAACACATCCCATTCAACAGACTCACCGTTAGCCATTGGCCCTTGCAACCTTGTACTATCGTACAAAGAAAGAACAGAACCTTGAACCCTGGCGTTTGCCGCACCTCCTACATTTGCCAAAGTGTTATTTTCAACTTTGATAGGACGACCTTCACGGGTCTTAATTAATATACTTGCAAAATCAAAGCCATTAGCGATTGTAGTTGCATAATAATTAGCAACCCCAGGAACTATATTTTCTGGTAACACCACATAAGGAATCGATTTTACCACCGGACCTTCACATGCTGCCAAAGAAGCAGCCGCAGTACTAAACCCAACATACTTCAAGAAATCTCTACGATTTGTATTTGTAGAAGACAACGTTTCCTTGTCACCCAAGAAATCATCCACAGGAATCTGCTCTACAAATTCGTTCTGCTTAAGCGCCTCAACAATGGAATCGTTAGGATTTAACTCCGCTTCGTTCTTCCAATATTTTTTGTTTGATGCCATACGTATTATCTGTAATTAGCTTCTTTAAATTATTATTAATAGTGACATTTACCACATTCCAGTCCGCCCAATTGAGCAGCCGTTAAATTTTCTACGCCGTATTTTTTAGAAAGTTCAGCATGAATTTTCTCGTAATATTCATTACCCTCAACCTTAACATTGGTCTCTCTATGACAATCAACACACCAACCCATTGTCAAAGGCGAATACTGATACATGATCTCCATTTCCTCCACAGGTCCATGACAAGTTTGGCAATCTACACCAGCAACAGAAACATGCTGCGAGTGATTAAAATAAGCAAAATCAGGTAAATTATGAACTCTAACCCACTCTACTGGTTGGCTCTCTCCTGTATATTTCTGAGTCTCCTCATCCCAGCCCACAGCCTTGTACAACTTCTTAATCTCACCAGTATAAAACTCATTGGTATAACCATTCGCCAAATCTTCCTGAGAAGGTCCTTCCGGATTACCTGTATACTCATAAATTGACTTATGACAATTCATACAAACATTTAATGATGGTATACCCGATGTTTTAGAAACTCTTGCAGAAGAATGACAATACTTACACTCAATTTTATTATCACCAGCATGAATTTTATGCGAATAGTGAATTGGTTGAATTGGCGCATAACCTTGATCAACGCCAACTTGCATCATCCACCCATAGGCAAAGTAAGCACTACCCAACAGTAAGAAAATTGCAGTTACCAATACCAAAAATTGGTTCTGAGCAAATGCTTTCCATATTGGTGTTTTCTTCGCTGCATTCTCCTTTTCAAGAACAATACCATTTGCCTGAGCTATACGCTGAAGAGTCTTGTTTACCAGCAACAACATCACAACCAACAAACCAAACACCAACACCAATGCACTTAGTATAATTTCATTAGAAACCCCAGTAGAACCACCCGAACCACCAGAAGCACTCTCAGTACTTCCCGCAGCAGCGGCAGGCGCAGCAGCTGGAGCAGCTGCAGTATATGCCAAAATATCATCGATATCGCTATCAGACAAGGTTGGAAAAGCCGTCATTGCAGCTTGATTATACTCAGCATACAACTTGTTAGCATAGGCATCACCAGATTTGATAACTGCTGAACTATTCCTAATCCAAGCATACAACCACTCTTTATCTAAGCCCTCTTCTTCGCTTAACCTGCTCTCCACATTCTCCAATGCAGGCCCTGTCATTTTACGATTTAACGAATGACACGCAGCACAGTTCTGATTGAACAAAGCTTTACCTTTCTTAGCGTCACCACCAGCGGCAGCAGCTTCATCCTGCGCTGTTAACGGGCTCGCAAAAAGCAAAAATGTAATTAGGGATAATCCTAAAATTTTAGAAAACTGATTTCGGTTTGGAACCTTTTTCATATATCGAATATTTCTATCGGAATCTTGGCATGATTTTGGTCATAGATGAAACTATATTAAAATCCACCAAATGCCTAAATCGAAGACAAAAATACGACATAGACTTTATTTGAAAAATGTTAATCTATCTATAATTTACAATTTAGAAATGTTCTAAATAGATCTCGATTTATTTGTTTGATCCTTAATAAATTACTTTTGCCCTTAATGAAAATAAAATTAAAATAGGTTATGAAAATTCTAAGCACTATAGCGGTTTTTGCATGTTTTACTCACTTTAGCCATTCACAAAGCGCACAAATAAACATAGAGCAGGACCAAAAGATCGACCAGTTACTAGAGGTCTATAAATCTTCTTTAAGTAATAATGAATATTACAGAATACAAGTAGGTTTTGGAAATTACGCTAAAGCACAAAAGATAAAATCAAATGTTGAAGAGGATTTTCCTGACCTACCATCTAAAATTGATTTTGACTCCCCAACGTATCGCGTAAGAGTTGGCAGATTTACCTCAAGGTTAAATGCCGAAAGAAAGTTTAATGAGGTTCGAATCAAATATCCTGATGCAATGTTATTAAAACCAAAAAAATCGACCAAATAGGTCGATTTTTTTTTATTATTATATCGGAATTAAAAATCTATTTAGACTTTAATTTCTTCTTCACAGCTACCTCTTGGAAAGCTTCAACAATATCCCCTTCATTGATATCGTTGTAGTTCTTAATCTGAAGTCCACAGTCATAACCTTTAGCTACTTCCCTAACATCATCTTTAAATCGTTTTAACGATGATAACGTACCCGTATATATTACAACACCATCACGTATTAATCTGATATTAGAATTTCTAAATATTTTACCGCTAGTTACCATACAACCCGCAATGGTTCCAATTTTTGAAATCTTGAACGTTTCTCTAATTTCCGCAGTTCCAGATATCTCTTCTTTCATTTCAGGAGACAACATACCCTCCATTGCATCTTTAAGATCATTGATCGCTGCATATATGATAGAATACATACGAATATCAATTTCCTCTTTTTCCGCAATTGCCTTAGCATTACCCATAGGCCTAACATTAAACCCGATAATTACCGCATCTGAAGCAGAAGCCAACAATACATCTGACTCTGTAATAGGCCCAACTGCTTTGTGAATTATATTCACTTGAATTTCATCAGTTGATAATTTCTGGAAAGAATCCGTAAGCGCCTCCACAGAACCATCAACATCACCCTTAAGAATAATATTAAGCTCTTTAAATTCACCTAAAGCAATTCTACGACCAATTTCATCTAATGTAATATGACGTTGCGTTCTTACAGATTGCTCACGTTGCAATTGAGATCTTCTAGAAGCAATTTGCTTAGCTTCGCGCTCATCTTCTAAAACATAGAATTTATCACCAGCTTGTGAAGCTCCATCAAGCCCTAAAATAGATATAGGAGTTGAAGGACCTACTTCTTTTACATTATTACCTCTTTCATCTTGCATTGCCTTAATCTTACCACTAGTGGTACCCGCCAACACATAATCACCTATTTTAAGCGTACCCGACTGTACCAAAACAGTTGACACATATCCTTTACCTTTATCCAAGAAAGCTTCTACAACAGTACCCGTAGCATGCTTATCCGGATTAGCTTGTAACTCTAACAACTCAGCCTCCAGTAAAACCTTTTCCAACAATTCCTTAACACCTAATCCAGTTTTAGCAGAAATATCATGAGACTGTATTTTACCACCCCAATCTTCTACCAATAAATTCATTTGTGCTAAACCTTCTTTAATTTTATCTGGATTGGATGTTGATTTATCCACTTTGTTTATTGCAAAAACGATTGGTACACCAGCCGCTTGTGCATGACTAATTGCCTCCTTGGTCTGTGGCATAATATCATCATCTGCAGCTATCACAATAATTGCAATATCCGTAACCTGAGCACCCCTTGCACGCATCGCCGTAAAAGCTTCGTGACCCGGAGTATCCAAGAAAGCAATACGCTCACCATTTTCAAGAGTTACCCCATATGCACCAATATGCTGTGTAATACCACCACTCTCTCCAGCAATAACATTTTCCTTACGAATATAATCCAATAAAGAAGTTTTACCGTGATCCACATGCCCCATTACAGTAACAATTGGAGCTCTATGTTTTAAATCCTCTGGAGCATCTTCCTCTTCAACAATACTTTCTTCAATATCAGCAGTAACAAAATCAACCTCGTAACCAAATTCATCTGCAACGATAGATAAAGTTTCAGCATCTAAACGCTGATTCATAGTCACCATGATACCTAATGACATACAAGCAGAAATAATTTCAGTTGTAGAAACACCCATCATAGTTGCAACTTCAGTTGCAGTAACAAACTCGGTAACCTTAAGTACCTTGTTCTCTAATTCCTGTTGCTCTAGATCTTTCTCAGTCTGCTCACGGTGCTGATCTCTTTTACTTCTTCTGTACTTGGCCCCTTTACCTTTCTTAGATTTACCTTGAAGTTTTTCTAGGGTTTCACGTACTTGTTTTTGTACATCTTCTTCAGTAGGCTCAACTTTTGCTACTGGAGCAAACCTTCCCCTACCTTTATTTCTATCACCTGAATTACCAGAGTTTCTATTTTGACCAGGACCAGAAGGATTTTTAGTGACAATTCTTCTACGTCTCTTTTTACGATCTGCACCAGCAGCAGGTTTCTTATCTTCCTTCTTCTTCTTCGGCTTCTCAAATTTGCTTAGATCAATTTTCTCACCTGCAATTTTTGGCCCAGACAGTTTCTGATATTGGGTCTCTATAGTTTTAGGAGCTTCTGGTTCTGGAGCAGCTTCCGTAGCAGGTTCCACTTTCGCAGCCTCCTTTTTCACTTCTGCCTTTGGAGTCTCTTGAACTTTTGGCGCAACCTCCTTTGGAGCCTCAACCTTAGGCTCTTCTTTCTTAACCTCCGGCTTTGGCTTTGGCTGAGATACAATTTTAGGTCCTTTTAGAACCACTTTTCTTGTTTCTTTAATCTCAATTTTTGGAGCAGCCTTTTCTTCCACCTTCGGCGTTGCCTTTTTCTCCTCAACTTTAGGAGTTTCCTTAGCAGGCTCCTCCTCCACTTTTTTCTTAGGATTAAGATCAATTTTACCGACCATTTTAGGCCCAGCAAGTTCCACCTTCCCCACCAAAGACTTATCTTCAGATTCAGCGTTTCTTCGCTCACGGGCCAAGCGACGATCCTCTTGTTCTTTTTCTAACCGAACTCGAATTGCCTCCTTCTCCTTACGCTTTTCCTCACCAACTTCTTTTGAAGCTACCTTTTTGCTCTTATCCGTCTGGAACTCGTCAAGCAAAACTTGATAAACATCATCAGAAATTTTTGTGGTAGGCCTCGCTTCCACATCATGTCCTTTTCCGTTAAGAAAGTCCACTGCCCTGTCCAAGGAAATATTAAGTTCACGAAGAACTTTATTAAGCCTTATTTTTGCATTGTCTGCCATAAATACTGATTCCCGTTCTTTTATTTAAGTGCTAATATATAGCTAATCTTCTAATTCTTCTTTTAGGATACGCACAACTTCCAAAATAGTTTCCTCTTCTAGATCAGTACGCTTCACTAAATCGTTAACATCTTGCTCCAAGACGCTACGTGCCGTATCAAAACCAATTTTCTTGAACTCTTCTATAATCCAAGCATCGATTTCATCAGAGAATTCTGTTAACTCAACATCCTCCTCAACTCCTTCGCGGAACACATCTATTTCATATCCAGTCAATTGACCTGCTAATCGAATATTATGTCCACCTCTACCAATTGCTTTAGAAACCTCTTCAGGTTTTAAATAAACTTGCGCTGTCATCTTCTCCTCGTTCAACTTAACAGAAGAAACCCTAGCCGGACTCAATGCTCTTGTAACCAATAATTGCGGATTGGCCGTCCAGTTGATAACATCGATATTTTCATTTCCTAATTCGCGTACAATACCATGAATCCTAGACCCTTTCATACCCACACAGGCACCAACCGGATCAATACGATCATCATAAGAATCTACAGCCACTTTTGCTTTCTCCCCTGGAATTCTAACCGCTTTTTTAACAGTAATTAATCCGTCGAACACCTCAGGTATTTCTTGGAAGAACAATTGTTCCAAAAATTTAGGTGAACTTCTAGACATGATAATGGTAGGTTTTGCACCTTTTAATTCTACACTTTCAATTACCCCTCTTACATTATCACCTTTACGGAAGAAATCAGATGGTATCTGTCTGTCTTTTGGCAAGATAATCTCATTACCTTCATCATCTAACAAAATAATTGCTTTATGACGAATATGATGAACCTCTGCCGTATAAATTTCACCCTCTAAATCTTTAAAGTGCTTATAAATTGTTGTATTATCATGCTCATGAATCTTAGAAATAAGATTTTGGCGCAGGGCCAAAATCGCCCTTCTACCCAAATCAATCAACTTTACCTCTTCAGACACATCTTCCCCAACTTCAAAATCTGGCTCAATTTTACGAGCTGCAGATAGTGAAATTTCTTCATTCGGTTCCTCAACTTCACCATCGTTGACAACTATACGGTTTCTCCAAATTTCCAAATCACCTTTGTCTGGATTTATAATGATATCAAAGTTATCATCTGAACCAAACTTCTTTTTAAGCGCATTTCTAAATACATCTTCCAAAATGGCCATCAATGTCACCCTGTCTATGAACTTATCGTCCTTAAACTCTGAGAAAGATTCAATTAACGCAATATTTTCCATTGGTAATTACAATTAAAATTTTAATACAACTTTTGCTTTAATAATAGCTGAAAAATCCACTTCTTCTCTTTTCTGAACGGTCACTTTACCCTTACCTATTGGCTTAGGCTCCCTAGCCTTCCATTCCAAAACAATAGAACCCTCATTTACAGCCGATAAATTTCCCTCAAACTTATCATTGCTTGTACGCACTTCAAGTTTTCTTCCAATATTCTTAACATATTGACGAGGCAAAACCAATGGTGCCGCTGCACCTGCAGAGGCAACTTCAAGAGAAAAATCGTGTTCATCACGATCTAAATTATGCTCAATAGCCCTGCTAATTTTAATACAATCACTAACCGTAACTCCATGGTCACCATCTATTACAACGTGAATGCTATTATCAGCACCCATGGTAAAATCTATTAAAAATAGCGAAGGGTCTTCTTGAAGACCTTGTTCCAATAATTCTTTTACTTTTTCCTTTAGCATAAATAATAAGTAATAAAAGAGGGGACTAATTGTCCCCTCATGAATACCTTTATATCCTTTCAGCTTTGCAAATATACAATAAATTTAATTTCCTACAATAGACTATTGATACCTAATTCATTCACTTTGAAAAGAATCAACAAAAATACATTCATTTAAACCTTACCCTACTTCATGATACACTGCCTCTCTACAATAGTTCAAACGAACCCTTCTCCTACGCACAGTCCATTAACAGCAAGTTTTTAAATTATCACCCCTACCTTTACTCCTAAATAGTATCGCAAAAAATACATTCAAAATCCAAGCACCAACCCTGTTTAAATAACCAAGCTCAACAAAACAAAAAAAAGTCCTTAATTACCAACAACACCCACAGAAATTGCATTAAAAACAAAAAAAAACATAGATACTACGCTCCTTATTTCTCCACAACAATACAGATGAAGAGACACCCACAAAACCTTAAATAGCAAAAACCTTTAGAAATTCAGAATTCAAACAACCACCGTAGCCTACATACCATCACTAAGGACGTAAACAACAACAAACTTCAATATATAAAATTCCCTACAACGATTTCTAACAAATTTTTATTCTGATAAAAAAGACGCATGCATCTCAACTTTGTCGTTATATGCCTGCGGCTCAACCCCCTCTAAACTATCTACCTCTTTACGAAAACGAAGTATCATAAGCGTATCTAATTGCTGATCTATACTATCTTTCAAAACCTTCCAATTAGAGGAGTTCATTTTATTGTTATACTCCATAATCTTATTAAAGCGATCCAAATTATAGCGATTCGCCTTCCAAGCATGAGCAGTACTTTCTTCATGTTTTACATCCTGCAAGTAGAATCCGATTCCAAATCCAACTAAAACAACAATCAATAATATCTTTAAAACTTTTGGAGATAGTTTCATAGGGCTAAGTTCTTTAGGGTACCAAAGTAGATAATAACAACTTCGAAAAAGCTTCTTTTCCGATGAATTTGTAACGTTATCGGACTAAATGTACAAAAATACTGACATACAGATCACCATTTCTTCACATTCAACTTTCAAAATATGTATTAATTCAGCTGAATCTAAAATTAAACAGAGTACAACCAACCATAAAACAAAAAATCCTGACATCAAATGACATCAGGATTTACCTTGCTCTCTTAGTTGGCCCACAAGGACTCGAACCTTGAATGACGGTACCAAAAACCGAAGTGTTACCATTACACCATGGGCCAATACCTTTTTAAGAGGCTGCAAATTTAAAACAAAGTTTTGTTTCTCCAAACATTTTTTAAAGGAAAAATTAAAAAATAGTTCTTTTAACATGTTAAAGGTTTATAAAAATAGTTCACACCTTTCTATATTAATTAGTAAATTCGCCACTTAGGTTTAACCCAAGTTTCATGTTTTCAAAGAACTACCACAAGTGGGACACTCTATTAGGATGGTCCGTATTTTTTATAGCCCTTATTACATACTATATCACCGTAGAACCCACCAATAGTTTTTGGGATGCGGGAGAGTATATTGCCACTGCGGCCAAACTACAAGTAGGTCACCCACCCGGGGCACCTTTACTACAAATGATAGGTGCATTCTTTGCCATGTTCGCTTTAGAACCTAGCCAAATTGCCATGATGGTCAATTTAGTTTCAGGTGTTTCAAGCGCCTTTACTATACTGTTCATGTTCTGGACAATTACCAATATCACTAGAAAACTGATAGACAAAGACGGTCCTTTTACCAATAGTAAAGCAATTGCAGTATTTGGCAGTGCCTTAGTAGGCTCCTTAGCATTTACGTACTCAGATAGTTTTTGGTTCAATGCAGTCGAAACAGAAGTATATGCCACGGCAAGTCTTATAATGGCTTTATTATTATGGCTAGGATTAAAATGGACGGACAATCTACATGACCCTCGCGGAAACAAATGGCTAGTATTAATATCTTTTGTAATAGGATTAACTTTTGGAGTTCAATTTATGGGCTTCTTGGCTATTCCATCCATTGGTTTACTTTATTATTTTAAAACCTACAAAGAGACTACCGTAAAGAACTTTTTATTGGCTAACATTATTGTTATTGCCATTTTAATGTTAGTATATAAATTTTCACTGACCTATGTGCTTCAACTATTTGGTTGGGGAGAGGTTTTCTTCATTAATAGCATTGGCCTACCTTTTAATTCAGGTTCTATTATCATTGGTCTTTTATTTATAGCTGCTTTTTACTTTGGTCTAAACTACACACGTAAAAACAATTACAAAACTGGTAATACCATTGTTCTTTGTTTGATGTTTTTATTTCTAGGGTTTTCTTCATGGTTAATGTTGCCTATTAGGGCAAATGCCAAGGTTGTCATCAACGAGAACAATCCAGAAGATGCAAGAGCTCTTTTGGCCTATTACAATAGAGAGCAATACCCAGGAGTTGACAGCCCGGTATACGGCACTTATTACTCAGACATGTTTGCTCCAGCAGGAGAAGATCAAGATGGTAAACCTAAGTATGAGAAAGATTACACACTAGGAAAATACATCATTGTAAATAAGTATAAAGATGCCGTTCAAGGTCCCAACCCTAAACATCAAGGTTTATTACCCAGAATGTGGAGTTCACAAAATGCCGAAAATTACATACGTTATTTTGGAGCATTGGATTTCAGGATAACCCAACCAAATCAAGAATTAAGACAAGCTGCGGAGCAAGTTAAAATAGGTTTTGCCAATGGCGAGATCGGCGCGGACCAATACATTAGCTTTTTAAAGCGTTTTGATGAATATATAGAAGTACAGCCACCTACTTTATGGGATAACATAAGATACATGGTAGAGTTTCAGTTCAATTATATGTACCTAAGATACTTCATGTGGAATTTTGTTGGTAAACAAAATGATGTACAAGGTAGATATAATGATAATGGAAACTGGCTAAGCGGCATCAATGCAATAGATAGCATGAGATTGGGCAGCCAGGACAATTTACCAAGTGACATTCAAAACAACCCCGGAAGAAACACCTATTTCTTCTTGCCCTTAATTTTAGGAATCATTGGTATTGTTTTTCAACTCTCAAAAGACAAAAAGCAATTTTGGGTATTATTAATGTTCTTTCTCTTTACAGGATTGGCCATTCAATTTTACACGAACCCAGGCATATTCCAACCACGTGAACGAGATTATTCACTGGTAGGATCATTCTATGTATTCGCCCTATGGATCGGTTTAGGGGTCTACGGGCTGTATGATAGTTTTAAAGAATGGATTACTCCTAAAATATTAGCACCAGTAGTTGTGATTGTTACATTACTTGCCGTACCAACAGTAATGGCTGTACAAAACTGGGACGACCATGATAGATCAGGTAAATTCACAGCAAACTCATCTGCAAAAGCCTATTTAGATTCTTGCCAAGAAGATGCAGGTGCCATTTTATTCACGATTGGCGATAATGATACATTCCCTATTTGGTATGCACAAGAAATTGAGCATTACAGAACAGATGTACGTATTGTATGTACCAGTCTTTTTGAAACAGATTGGTATGTAGACCAAATGAAGGCAGCCGCTTATGAAAGTGCGCCCATACCTTCTCAAATTACTCATGAGAAATACAGATGGGGATCAAGAGACGTATTATACCACCAAGGTATAACTGAAAATAGATGGCCCATAAAAGATTTCATTAACTGGATAGATAGCGACAAGCCAAGAACGAAATTAAAATATTTATTTGAGCAAAACGGTGCAGATTTGAGCCAGTACTCTGAAGACACTCAAAATATGGTTTACTACCCTACCAATAAGATAAGGGTACCAGTAAACAAGCAAAATGTACTTAGTAGCGGTTTGGTAAAGGAAAAAGACGCAGATCTTATCGTAGATTACATTGACATAGACCTACCAGGTGCCATTACCAAAAAAAGCATGATGATGCTTGATATTCTTGCAAATAATGACTGGAAACGTCCTTTATATTTCTCCGGAGGTAGTTTTGATGACGCAGAATACCTTTGGATGAAAGACTATCTTCAATTAGATGGCTTGGCTTATAAACTAGTGCCCATTCGCACAGAAAGACCCAACGCTTTTGAATTAGGAAGAATTGATACAGAACTAATGTACAAAATTGTTACTGGATGGGATTGGGGTAATGCCGGAGGCGATATTTACCATGATACCCAAACTCGTATTCAAAGCGTTTCTTACAGAGGCAACTTAGCTCGTTTAACAGAAGCGTTAATCAAGGAAAATAAAATGGACAAGGCAAAAGATATTATTGAAATATCTTTAACCAACATGCCTGTAGATAAATTTGGATACTACACCTTAGTAGAACCATTTGTAGACGGGTATTATAAAGTTGGCGAAAACCAGAAAGCACGTGCTTTGTTTGAAAAACTAAAAAGAAAGTATCAAGAAAGACTTGAATACTACGCTTCAACAAGCCTAGATGAACAATACAGCAATATTGATGATATTATAGCAGATATGGAAGCTTACAGACGTAATATAGATATTATCATAACAAATGACAGCGAGGATATTGCCGAAAAAGAAACTTTGATCTTCAATGAATACATTGACAAGTTCCAACACTTTTATAAAGATGAGGACGACATGGATATGCATGAAGAGATGCAACAGCCAAATCCAGATATGATGGACACTATGCCGGTTTCAGACACTATTTTACCCGACAATACTAAAATTGAAATCATAGAATAGAACACACTGTCAAAATAGGACATAAAAAAAGCTTTGAGTTTTGCGCTCAAAGCTTTTTTTAGTTTAAAATAATTAAAAAATTTAAACGTATTCCTTAAGAATACCCATTAAAGTAGTAGCATCTTGCTCACCGCTTTGTCGCCATACCATTTCACCTTTTTTATAAATCATAAGTGTAGGCAGACCTTTAACACGTAGTGCTTGAGAAAGCTCTTTGTTCTTATCTACATCTATCTTAATAACCTTACCTCTATTACCCAAGGCAGCGGCTACATCTCTTAATACAGAATGCATTGCAGTCGACTGCTCGTTCCACTCTGCATAAAAATCAAGCAGAACGGGTACCTTTAAATCTATTAGCTCACCAAATTTGGACATATAAAATGCTTTTCTTAGTTAGCCAAATGTAATAAAAATTGTTAAAATACTACACCTGACAACTCAATTGTAATTCTGTAATAGGGTTAAAATCATGTTAATGCCTTTTTCTTTAAAGTTATTACCGTGATTTCTGGCCAAATTCCTACCCTTCCAGGATAACCTAAAAAGCCAAAACCTCTGTTAACATTAATAAATTGTCCCATTTCTTTGTAAATGCCCGCCCAATAAGGGTATCTCCATTTCACCGGACTCCACTTGATCCAACCAGGTATTTCAATACCAAATTGCATACCGTGGGTATGCCCGCTCAAGGTTAAATGGTAATGGTAGGCATCTTTGATCACTTCCATTTCCCAATGAGATGGGTCATGGCTCATTAATATTTTAAAATCGTTCTCTTTAATCTGCGAAGCAGCTTTTTTAAGATCCCCTGCCTTTTTAAATCCGCCTTTACCCCAGTTCTCCACTCCTACCAAAGCTATTTTATCATCCCCTTTTTGAAGATACCTATGTTCATTAAGCAAAAGATCAAATCCCATTTGCTTTTGTAATACTTTTAGGTCTTCTAAATTTTGATGCTTTAACTCTTCTGTTTCCCATGGAATGTAATCACCATAATCATGATTACCCAAAACTGAAAACTTACCATCTTTGGCTTCAAGCGTACTAAAAAGTTCTGCCCAAGGTTCCATTTCAGAGGTCATATTATTTACCATATCACCTGTAAACAAAAGTATATCACTTTTTTGTTTATTGATTAAATCTACACCGTATTCAATCATTTTTCTATCATCAAAACTACCACTATGTATATCAGATATTTGGGTAATTTGATAACCATCAAAACTATCGGGAAGATCATCGAACTCTAAGTTGTAACGCAACACTTTAAAGTTGTACTTGCCTTTATACATACCGTACAAAAGAGCCCCAAAAGGAATAGCGGCAACACCTAGGGCCAATAAACTAAGAAATCGTCTACGTGCCGGCAAACCAAATTCTTTTCCTTCTCCATACATTTTTTGGTAAACCCCAGAAATAAAGCGATACATATCTTCCGAGAAAAGAAATATAATCGTTATGATATTAAAAGTGAGCATGGTCAATAAAAAACCGAAAGCATAACTTTTAGATATACTTAAAACACGCCCTGTCTCTTCACCTATTGAAAATTGGTAGATGAAATTTAACATGACCACCAATGAAATCGCTATATAAATCCATGACCACCACGGCTGTTTAGTGATGGTTTTCAATGCCTGAAGCACATAAAAACTTAAAGCTACATAGCCTACAACGAAAATAAACCAACGAATCATGATGAATTTTTTTTACAAAGATATCTGTATCACAGCGGTATATGCTCCCATTTGCAATTTATTTAACCTTAGCTATTACTTCTTTTATATTGCTTAATTGAGTAACGGCACAATGATCATCACTTAAAAAGCCCTCAGAATTCATAGAAATAGCAGGCTTATTAGACAATGTTTTGATCATTGCCGTTCCCGATAGATGAACTGCAGGAAAGCCCTTAAGCTTAAAAGCATTTACATTTCCTGCATTTACACCTGACCCAGGCATAATTTGCACCTTCTTACTTTTACTATTTAATTCAGATAAAAAATCAATTCCTAAAGGTGCTGATTTTTGTTGACCAGATGACAAAATGTAATCTACCTGCATAGCTTCCAGCTGACCTAATGCTTCAGATGTATTCTTGATCCAATCAAATGCCCTATGAAACGTGAATTTCAAATTACCTGCCGTCGCCATTAGTTTTTTTGTTCGATCCACGTCCAATGAAAAATTCTCTAAAAGCACTCCCGATACAATTCCGTCAAAACCTAATTCCGCACAGAGTTTTATATCCGAAAGCATAATGTCCAACTCGTCTTCTGAATACGTAAAATCTCCACTTCTAGGACGAATTAATACATGAACAGGAATAGATACTTGATCTTTTACCGCTTTCAACAACCCATAAGAAGGGGTTAATCCACCAACTGCCAATTCTGAGCACAACTCAATACGGTCTGCCCCAGCACATTCGGCCACTAAAGCAGATTCTAAAGAATTAGCACAAACTTCTACTATCATATTATTATATTTAAGGTCACTAAAAGTAAAGAACCAAACCCATGAAAAGAAGAAAGTTTCTAAGAAATTCTAGTACCGTTGCAGCTGGTATTATGTCCGCTCCAATTTTTGCCTCATGTAATGAGACAACAACAGCAAACAAGACAGAAACGCCACCTATATTACCAATAGCAATTTGCACTTGGAATTTTGGTAATGCAACAGCAAAAGCATGGGAAGTTCTCGAAAAAGGAGGTAATGCCCTGGATGCCGTTCACCAAGGAGTTATGGTAGAGGAGAACGATCTAAATAACAGCACTGTAGGTAATGGCGGTAGACCTGATAGAGATGGCAATGTCACCTTAGATGCCTGCATTATGGATAAAGACGGTAACTGCGGTGCTGTATTGGCAATGCAAAATATTGCCAATCCAATTTCTGTGGCCAGAAAAGTAATGGAAGAGACCCCACATGTTATGCTTGCCGGAAAAGGAGCCGAACAATTTGCATACGAACAAGGTTTTGAAAAAACCAACCTATTGACAGAAGAGTCGAAACAGGCGTGGTTAGAATGGAAAAAAACATCGCAATACAAACCTATCATCAATATAGAGAACCATGACACCATTGGCATGCTGGCAATTGATGCCGATGGCGATATTGCAGGCGCATGTACTACTAGCGGTATGGCCTATAAAATGGCAGGCAGAGTTGGTGACTCCCCCATTATTGGTGCCGGACTTTTTGTAGATAACGAAGTTGGCGGAGCTACGGCTACAGGAGTTGGCGAAGAAGTAGTTAGAACCGTAGGTAGTTTTCTAATTGTTGAATTAATGAGGCAAGGTAAATCGCCACAAGAAGCTTGCGAAGAAGGTGTAAAGCGCATTATTGCAAAAAATAAGGACAAACAAGATTTTCAAATCGGATTTATCGCAATCAATAAAAAAGGAGAAACAGGTGGCTATTGTATTCACCCAGGTTTTACATATAGAACTTACACTAAAGAAGGCCATATAAACAATCCTTCTGATAGCTATTTAAAAAGTTAATTTGATATTGCAAAATGATTTAATCCCGAAGCAATAGCGTAATTCCGACTATTGTTTCCCTATCAATTTGTACTTTTAACGCTTTACAACTAATATTCAAAAATGGCAGACCAAAAAAGACTCTTTTTGCTAGATGCATATGCACTTATTTTTCGTGGTTATTACGCACTTATAAAAAACCCAAGAATAAATTCTCAAGGTATGGACACCTCTGCAATTATGGGGTTCATGAACTCTTTGTTCGATGTTATACGCCGTGAAAAACCAGACCATTTAGCCGTTTGTTTTGACAAAGGAGGAAGCTCTGAACGCACAGAATTGTTCCCGGAATATAAAGCCAATAGATCTGAAACACCAGATGCCATACGTATTGCCATACCTTACATTCAAGATATTTTAAAAGCAATGCATATTCCCGTAGTTGTAAAGGAAGGCTGGGAAGCGGATGATATCATAGGGACCCTGGCAAAACAAGCCGAAAAAGAAGAGTACAAGGTTTTTATGGTAACACCAGATAAGGATTTTGGACAGTTAGTGTCTGAAAATATCTTTATGTACCGCCCGGCAAGAATGGGTAATGGTATTGAAATTTGGGGTATTCCAGAAATACAAAAACGCTTTGGCGTAGAAAGACCGGAACAGGTTATTGATTACTTGGGAATGATGGGTGATGCTAGTGATAACATCCCAGGACTGCCAGGTGTTGGCGATAAAACTGCCAAGAAATTTATTGAGCAGTTTGACTCTATGGAAGGACTTTTAGCAAATACAGACAAGCTAAAAGGCAAAATGAAAGAGAAAGTAGAAGCTAATGGCGAACTTGGTTTGCTTTCTAAAAAATTAGCTACTATCTGTTTAGAGGTTGATGTCACTTTTAATGCCGGTGATTATGAAATGTCAGAACCGAATGCCGAAGAGGTTCAGAAAATATTTGAAGAGCTTGAGTTTAGAAGATTAAAAGACCAGTTTATAAAATTATTTTCTGCGGAAGTTGAAGAAACTACCACAGAGACTTCAAATAAACCCGCAACTAACAAGGAAACTCAAGATGCCGGATCTGGACAGTTTTCATTATTTGGCAGCCCTGCAAATTCTGGCGCAACCGTAAAAGACTTTTCTAGCAGAAAAACTATTGCAGATGTAGCACACTCCTACCAAAGTGTTGCTCCTGGTATGGCAATGAAGTTATTTCTAAAAAGCCTAATGCAGCAAACTTCAGTTTGTTTTGATACGGAAACTACAGGTTTAGATCCATTAACGGCAGAATTAGTTGGTATTGCTTTTTCTTGGGAAGCAACAAAAGGATATTACATTCCCTTTTCGGACAACAAAGAAGAAGCGCAGACACTTTTAGAAGAATTACGCCCTTTCTTTGAAGCCGAAGAAATTGAAAAAATAGGTCAAAACCTTAAGTACGATATCAAGGTATTGGACAAGTACAATATTGATGTTAAAGGACCTTTGTTCGACACCATGTTAGCTCATTACCTTATCAATCCTGATATGCGCCATAATATGGATGTATTAGCAGAGACGTATTTAAACTATACTCCGGTTTCGATTACAGAACTTATAGGTAAAAAAGGTAAAAATCAATTGAGCATGCGCAATGTTCCGTTAGAAAAACAAACGGAATACGCGGTTGAGGATGCCGATATCACCTATCAGCTTGCACAACATTTTAGACCAGAATTAAAAGAAGCCAATACAGAAAAATTATTTGAAGAAATTGAAATTCCTTTATTACGCGTATTGGCAGATATGGAATTGGAAGGCATCAATTTAGACAAAGAATTCTTGAATTCACTTTCAGAAGATTTGAACAATGATATTAGCAATCTAGAAAAGAAAATTTACGAAGTTGCAGGTGAAGAATTCAATATTGGTTCTCCTAAACAATTAGGTGAAATTCTATTTGATAAGCTTAAATTAGTAGACAAGCCCAAAAAGACCAAGACCGGTCAGTATTCCACTGCAGAAGATGTATTATCCTATTTAGCAAAGGACCATGAAATCATTCAGAACGTATTAGATTATAGAGGTCTTGCCAAATTAAAAAGTACTTATGTAGATGCCCTGCCAGAGCAGGTAGAACCATCTACAGGAAGAGTGCATACAGATTATATGCAAACCGTTGCTGTAACAGGACGTTTGAGTAGTAATAACCCGAATTTACAGAACATACCCATTAGAACAGAACGCGGTAGACAAGTTAGAAAAGCGTTTGTACCAAGAGATGATAACTACACTTTATTAGCGGCAGATTATTCACAAATAGAACTGCGTATTATTGCAGCTTTAAGTGAAGAAACTACCATGATAGAAGCCTTTAAAAACGGGGAAGATATTCATGCTTCTACGGCATCAAAAGTATTTAACGTGCCTTTGGAAGAAGTGACTAGAGAACAACGTAGCAATGCCAAGACAGTAAACTTCGGAATCATCTATGGTGTATCAGCATTTGGTTTAAGTAACCAAACGGACTTGTCAAGAAAAGAAGCGAAAGAATTAATAGACACATATTATAAAACTTATCCAAAATTACGAAACTACATGAGCGAGCAAGTAAATTTTGCACGTGACAATGGTTATGTTTCAACTGTTTTAGGAAGAAGACGATACCTAAAAGATATCAATGGAAGTAACGCCATAGTTCGTGGTGCCGCAGAACGAAATGCCGTAAATGCACCTATTCAAGGTAGTGCGGCAGATATTATAAAAATCGCCATGATTAATATTCATCACAAATTAGATGAAGGCAATTACAAATCTAAAATGCTTTTGCAAGTACATGATGAATTGGTATTCGATATTTACAAGCCAGAATTAGAAGAATTACAGACACTTATTAAATCTGAAATGGAAAATGCCTATAAAATTGCAGTTCCCTTAGATGTTGAAGTGGGTATGGGAGATAACTGGTTGGTTGCGCATTAAACCTAATCTTTGTTAAAGTTTCATCAAAAAGAGACGAAAATGTACTCTTTGAACGTTAAAACATTGCGTACTATTATGATTATGTACGCTATATTTTATGAAAAATATTTTGACCATATTCATTTTTATAACGCTAAGTACAGGTAAAATTGAAGCACAAGAGATAAAGATATTTCCTAATCCCGCTACAAATGTCATTAACGTCTTAGGACTTAAAAATGATTTGAACGCCGTTATACGTATCACAGATAGTTATGGCACACAATTTATATACCACAAGTGGGATATTAGAAGAAATGCCTTGAACATTCCCGTCATCAAACTTGAAAAAGGTTTATACATGATAACCATTCAATCCGAGCTTCAAAATGTAAAAGCCAAATTTTATAAGAAATAACAAACCAAGCATTTTTATCATTTCAAGAATTTCAATATTCCTTCTCTGGAGAAATTAGGAATATCAAGATCATTTGCATCAACTATCATTACATCCCCTTCTATATTTACACAAATTTCTAACTCTTAACCATCTTCATCTATGGTAATTACGCTCTCACCATCAAAAGTATAGGTACTTACATTTGTATCAGCCTCTGTTGGATAAGGAATATCCAACCCTGTCGCAGCAGAATTTACAATAATGTAATTTACAGCATTTGAAGCACTAGCTATTAAGCCCTCATTAAACTGTAACCCTATTACTTAATAATCTTTTGCAGTTAGAAAATCCAATATTTATTTAAGGAAATTAATATCACTACTTGCGATCTCCTATTCAAGTTCTGTAGCATTCCACGTGCCAATTATTGCATAGCTTTTAATTTCAGCGCCATCCTGAACATCATCTTTATCAATACTACAGGAAACAAGAATTAATATCTCTACTGCAAATAGCAAAATATAGATAAACATCCTTTTTGTTTTTTAGTCGCTTTTAAAAACGAATACTATGTCCATTATTTCAAAACTGACAATTACCAACAACATAATTATCAAATACAGCTAAAGAATCTTTTTAAAAATAACATTATCATCTTTTTAATCTAAGTACCAATTTAAGTTGAGAATCCAATATAAATTACAAACGACTATTCCAATTTCAAAAATTACCTGAACAGATATCACTCAAATTCTTACAAAGAAAACATTAGAAAGTCCTTTACATATATGTAATACTATTTTCTATTTTTACCGTCTTTTTAAAAGAATTATTAGTGCATATACTAAGAATATTTTTAACGATTACTTTCATTTCTAAACACCAATAAAGCTAATTTAGCATAGTTTTTTTTTCATAAAAAGCCATTTATTCTTCATATAATATCAATTTTGGTAAGCTGAAAATAAATACTATTGTTAGGGAAATAGTAATAAAACCAACTAGTTTAACAACATATCAATAAATGCAACACAGCTAGATTTTGTTTTAATTTAAAAAATGCAAAAAAAATAAGAAACAAGTATTTGCAATTCAACTTAATAATCGTAGATTTGCAGCCCCTTTCTAGGGATTGATTAAAATAATAGTTAAAAATAGCAGTAGTGGATACATTAAGTTATAAGACCGTTTCGGCCAACAGAACAACTGTCAACAAAGAGTGGTTATTGGTAGATGCCGAAGGAGAAACATTAGGACGCATGGCTTCTAAAGTCGCCTATTTGTTAAGAGGAAAGCACAAACCAAGTTTCACCCCTCACGTAGATTGTGGTGATAATGTTGTTATTATCAACGCAGAGAAAATTGTTCTTACAGGAAACAAGTGGTCTGATAAATCATATATGAGATACACTGGCTACCCAGGTGGTCAACGTACTACTAGTGTAAAACAATTATTGGATAAAAATCCAGAAGGTATTCTTGAAAAAGCAATAAAAGGGATGTTACCTAAGAACAGATTAGGGGCGGAACTTTTTAGAAACCTTAAAGTCTACGCGGGTACAGAGCATGGTCAAGAAGCTCAAAAACCTACTGTTGTTAATTTAAAAGACATTAAATAAGATGGAAGTAATTCATAAAATTGGTCGTAGAAAGACCGCTGTAGCGAGAGTATATCTTTCTGATGGTAATGGCGACATCACTATTAACAACAAAGATTTAAGCGTATACTTCCCAACTGCAACACTTCAATACAAAGTAAAACAACCTTTCACATTAACTGAAAGTTTAGATACTTATGACGTAAAAGTAAATGTTTACGGTGGTGGTATCACTGGGCAAGCAGAAGCTATTCGTCTTGCTTTATCCAGAGCAATGTGTGAGATTGACGCTGAGAACAGAACTATCTTAAAGCCAGAAGGTCTATTAACTAGAGATCCAAGAATGGTTGAACGTAAGAAATTCGGTCAGAAGAAAGCACGTAAAAAATTCCAATTCTCGAAACGTTAATTCGGAATTACAAGATTACCAGGCACCCTTTTTGGGTGTCTATTTTTATATTTCATATTACTGGAAAATCCAGATTATTAACAAGTTCATTGAAAGTCCTTTCGGGGTCAATTAAAAATCCTTTAATTTCTTACAAATTATAGGTAAGATTAGTTTAGCATCTAAATGATGAAGGCTTTTCGGTTTAAAATCGAAATACCACTTTATCATTGCTAATTCATAAGAACGTAAACTAAATTTAAAATGGCGAGAGTCGAAGTAAAACAATTATTAGAAGCAGGTGTACATTTTGGTCACCTAACAAGAAAGTGGAATCCTAACATGGCTCCTTACATCTACATGGAGCGTAATGGTATTCACGTAATCAACCTTTACAAAACAGTTGCAAAACTAGACGAGACCAATGAGGCTCTTAGCAAGATTGCAGCATCAGGTAGAAAAATACTTTTCGTAGCTACCAAAAAACAAGCAAAAGATATCGTTGCTGAAAAAGCAGCAGCAGTAAACATGCCTTACATCACAGAAAGATGGCCAGGTGGTATGTTAACCAACTTCGTTACTATCCGTAAAGCTGTTAAGAAAATGGCTTCTATTGATCGTATGAAGAAAGATGGCACCTTCCTTACATTATCTAAGAAAGAAAGATTACAAGTTGATCGTTTACGTGCAAAATTAGAAAAGAACTTAGGTTCTATTTCTGAAATGACTCGTTTACCAGGTGCTTTGTTCATTGTTGATACAATGAGAGAACACATTGCTGTAAAAGAAGCTCAAAAATTGAACATTCCTATTTTCGCAATGGTTGATACCAACTGTGATCCTAGAGATGTAGACTACCTTATTCCTTCTAACGATGATGCCTCTAAGTCTATTGACATCATTATGACAGAAGTTACCAATGCAGTTGCTGAAGGTCTTGCTGAGCGTAAGGCTGAAAAAGGTGATGCATCTGAAGGTAAATCTGAAAAAAAAGCAAAAGCTCCCAAGAAAAAAGTTACAGCTGAAAAGCCAACACCAACTCCAGCAAAAGTTGATACTAAACCAGCACCAATGGTTGACAATGTACCAAACGTTGAAGTAGATGTTGAAGCTACTAAAGAAGCTGTTGCAAAAGATGCTAAAGCAGAAGCTGATGACCTAACTAAAATTGAAGGTGTTGGACCAAAAGCAGCCGAAGCATTAGTTGCTGCAGGTTTAACTACGTACAACGACCTTTCTAAAGGAGATGCTGACAAGATTAAAGAAATCTTAACCGAAGCAAACCCTAAGCTGGCTCATTTAGACCCAACTTCTTGGTCAAAACAAGCTAAAATGGCTGCAGATGGTAAATGGGACGAGCTAAAAGAATGGCAAGACAATGCTAAAGGTGGCGTAGAATAGGTTTCTCTATTTCTGATATAAATAAATCTAAGAACAACCCTTTAAAACGGGTACTTTAAAAGAAAAAAAAATGGCAAAGATTACCGCCGCAGAAGTAAATAAATTAAGAAAGGCGACTGGCGCTGGAATGATGGATTGTAAAAACGCTTTGGTTGAGGCCGAAGGTGATTTTGACAAAGCCATTGAAGTTCTTCGTAAAAAAGGACAAAAAGTAGCAGCAAAAAGAGCAGACAGAGATTCATCAGAAGGTGCTGCTATTGCTAAGTTAAACGCTGACGAAACCGTTGGTGTTGCTATAGTACTAGGTTGCGAAACCGACTTCGTTGGTAAAAACGAGAATTTTATTGCTCTTGCCAACCAATTAGCTGAAATAGCACTTAGCTGCAACTCTAAAGAAGAGCTTTTAGCTGCTGATTTTGGAGGTATGACAGTTGCTGACAAATTAGTTGAGCAAACTGGTGTTATTGGTGAAAAATTAGAAATCACTGCTTTTGAAAAATTAGAAGCACCATATGTTGGTTCTTACGTTCATATTAACAAAATCGCTGCTTTAGTTGGTCTTTCCGCTAAGGTTGAAACTGCTGATGTATTGGCAAAAGACGTTTCTATGCAAGTTGCATCCATGGGTGCAACTACATTGTCTTATAAAGATTTTGACCCTGAATATGTTGCTGCTGAAACAGAAGCTAGAATAGCTGTTATTGAAAAAGACAATGAAGAATTAGGTCGTTTAGGTAAAACACTTAAAAATGTACCTCAGTATATTTCTATGTCACAATTAACTCCTGACGTAATGGCTCAAGCAGAAGAAGATGCTAAAGCGCAATTAAAAGCTGAAGGTAAGCCAGAGAAAATTTGGGATAAAATTCTTCCTGGAAAAATGGAAAGATTCGTATCTGACAATACAACTTTGGACCAAGAGCAATGTTTGTTAGACCAAAACTTCATTAAAGATGAGAAAATTAACGTAGCTAAATATGTTGAATCTCATGGAGATGTTTCTGTTTTAGGTTTTAAACGTGTAACCGTAGGTTAATTACAATACAACTAACTCAATAAAAAACCGTCTTACTGTAAAAAGTAGACGGTTTTTTTTATTTACTATACTTTAGCTATTTACTAATTTTTCAACCAGGCATTTCTAAGCTTAACGGTTTGTTCAGTAGCGCCCTGTAACGGAACAATTCTATTAACCTTCTTTAGAGGCTGCCCAACCGGACCTTCTATAGATATTACCTCATTATCTCTTTCTATAGTAACATTAATTACAGTCTCAGGAGTCCAAGTAAAGCTTTCACCTATGATCGTACGAAATGTTTCCAAGTTGATATCTTGCCCGTTAATCGATTTAAAAATATCGCCTCCCTTTAAATTTAGATCCTCAAAAAAAGAATTCAACTCCATATTCTTTCGAATGAACACTGCGCTATCATTTTTAACATCAACATCAACAAAAGGCACCTGTCCATCAAAAAAGTAACCCGTAGACTCTTCAACCTCCTTAGTAGCTAAACCCACTTTAGCAAAATACAAATTATAGTCTATAGGGGTTACGCCAATTACATGATCTTTAAAGAAGGCATCAACTTCTGGGTATGTCATAGAAACAATTTCATCAAATAAAGCCTCATCTTCAAAAGGCACATCAGTACCGTATTTCTTAGACAGCTCCTTCATTAACCAAAGCATACTTTTTTCTCCACCACTTTTTTCCCTCAATATAATATCAAGACACATATTAATTAAAGCACCTTTCTCATATACATTGGCATAGTTTGGCTCATAAGGTTGGTTTAATATATTTTTACTCATAACAGTAAAAGACATACTGTCATCATAGAACTTTGAGTTGGTGATTTTAGTTAGCATACGCTCATAAAAATCCTCTTCAGAAATTAGACCTTGTTGAATCTGGAATAGATTGGCAAAATATTCTGTAGTTCCTTCATACATCCATAAATGCGCTGACATCTTTGGGTCGTTAAAATCGAAATACTGAACCTCTTTGGAGTGAACGGACAATGGAGTAACAATATGAAAAAACTCATGAGAGACCACATCTACCATAGCCTGCTCTAAACGACCAATATCCATTGCCTCCGGCAACACGACAACGGTTGAAGTATGATGCTCTAAAGCTCCAAAACCCTGAGCGTCGGGTACGTTAATGTCAGACAGGTACAACAAAATATTATATTCTTTTGTACTATCAACATCTCCCAAAAATCTCTTTTGAGCACCCATCATAGCCAACATTTTTTCTTTTAAGTCTGATGCCTTGTACACATTATTAGGTGAAAAAAGACTTAAAGTAACGGTAATACCATTTATCTCGAAAGATTCCCTATTTGGTTTTGCGTACATAATGGGATTATCGATTACCTCAAAATACCGATTTGCAATAAAAGCATCCCAAAGGAGCTCTTGTTTACTATTTGTATCACTAGCAAGTGTGGTAGTAGCCACTAAATCTGCCGGTTTCTTAATCTGAATAGCATAAGGTACTTCTTTGAATCCTTCAAAATAACCAACAAATCCGTGAAGATTAAGCATAAAATTGCTTCCCTTGGCAATATTGGTACCTGCCGGTGAGAAAACAGCATCCGCTACATCATTCTCCGTATCATACGTATCATTCACCCAATACTGAACCCTATCTAATAGCTCAGCATTAGTTATACTCCAAGAGTTGTCATCTAGCTTTGTAGTAGATAAGACATTGCCTTTATAATCAAGAGCTTCAAAATCCTCTACATACTTTCCGTAATTATCAGAACTATAAGTTCCCGGTACCGTCTTAGGAATTCTAAAAATTACCGTTGCCGATGTAAATGCACCAGGATTGATACCTACCTGCACTTTATCATCAACAACATTTACCAAATCTATAGAAGTCACAATAGGACTACTCTCAACAGACAACAGTGACTTACCTGCCCCACAACCATAAAGCACTAAGGCATAAGCAAAAATTAAAACATTTTTTTTCATAAAAAACTTCATATATGACTAATTAAAATTTCAACAATATCAAAGATAGATAATATGTTACGCCCTATCTTGATGAATTAAGTTTTGCCTGATTTAAATAATGACTACACCCATCAAAAATTTTCATTATTTTTGATGGCAAATAAAAAATTAAGATGCACTACAAAAGAATTCTTCTAAAATTAAGCGGTGAAGCATTGATGGGAGAAAAGCAATATGGAATAGACTCTAACCGTTTAAATGAATACGCAGAAGAAATAAGAGAAGTAGTTGAAAAAGGCATTGAGGTAGCCATAGTTATTGGCGGCGGAAATATATTTCGTGGTTTAGCTGGTGCAGCAACTGGTATGGACAGAGTACAAGGTGACCATATGGGCATGTTAGCCACGGTTATAAATGGCTTGGCATTACAGAGTGCACTAGAAATGAACGGAGTACAAACAAGACTACAGAGTGCCATTAAAATTAATGAGGTTGCCGAACCTTTCATCAGAAGACGTGCCATGAGGCATTTAGAAAAAGGAAGAGTTGTTATCTTTGGCGGTGGTACGGGAAACCCATATTTTACTACAGATTCAGCAGCCGTATTACGCGCTATTGAAATTGAAGCCGATGTAATTCTTAAAGGTACACGTGTAGATGGTATTTACACTGCCGACCCAGAAAAAGATAAAAGTGCAACGAAATTCGATACTATCTCTTTCTCAGATGTACTCACCAAAGGTCTTAAGGTTATGGACACCACAGCTTTTACCCTTAGCCAAGAAAATGAACTACCCATTGTAGTTTTTGATATGAACAAAAAAGGAAACTTGCTAAAAATTGTTGACGGCCAAACTATTGGCACCACTGTCAATCTATAATTTGCGGTATAGTTTATGTTATTGCGATAGTAATATACCTATTATATGAACGAAGAAGTACAATTTGTTTTAGACGCTACAAAAGAAGGCATGAATGCCGCTATAGCACACTTAGAACGTGAATTTTTAAAGATTAGAGCTGGTAAAGCCAGTCCCGCCATGTTATCATCTGTAATGGTTGATTATTATGGGTCGCAAACTCCGCTATCTCAGGTAGCTAATGTAAATACACCAGACGGTAGAACTATTTCAGTTCAACCTTGGGAAAAAAACATGCTTCAAGAGATTGAAAAAGCGATCATGAACGCCAACTTAGGTTTTAACCCTATGAATAACGGTGATATGATCATTATTAATGTTCCGCCATTAACAGAAGAACGCAGAATACAACTTACAAAGCAAGCCAAGGCAGAAGCCGAACATGCAAAAGTAGGTGTACGTAGCGCAAGGCAAGATGCCAATAAAGAAATTAAGGATTTAGATATTTCTGAAGATTTTCAAAAAAATGCCACTGCAGATGTTCAAGATTTAACCGATGTTTTCATAAAGAAAATCGACGACTTCTTAGCCAAGAAAGAAGCTGAGATCATGAAAGTCTGATCAAGAAATCTATAATTATCATTTAAAGCTATCTGAATTAGGTAGCTTTATTTTTTTGTAAAAAATTTAAACTTTTCAATTTAGGAACAGATGTAGCTAATAGTTACCTTTGCGACCTGCAAAAACAGTTATGGTAGCTAAACTTACGAAAGGATTTTGGCCTAAAACGGCAAACATAATTCTACGAAACAGAATCCTAATTTTATTCTTGATTGCCGGTTTTACCGTTTTTATGGGTTGGCAATGGCAATACATGCGATTTTCAAGCTCGCAAACAAACTTACTGCCAGATGACCATCCGGTAAATGTTCAATATCAAGATTTTCTAAGCAAATTTGGTGAAGAAGGTAACGCAGTCGTTTTCGGTATACGCGATAGTGCTTTGTTTACGCCTAACAACTTTAACCGTTGGAATAAGTTTAGTAAACAATTGGCCGCTTTTCCAGAAGTTGAATTTGTTATTTCTACAGATAACTTAAAAGAGCTTATTAAAGACAACGAGAAGCAAGAATTAGTAATGCGTCCGTTAATCAATGGCGAACTAAAAAACAAAGAAGAAATAGACAGTATTACCAATCATCTTTTTAATGATATTCCTTTTTACGACAACTTACTTTACAATAAGGAAAGTAAAACAATAAGAACAATTGTTAATCTAGATAAGGATATTGTTAATACCTCAGTTAGAAAGGATTTCATATTACAGGACATAAACACGTTAGTTGAAAAATTTGAAGAAGAAACGAATTTAGATGTTCACATATCTGGTATGCCCTATGTAAGAACAATGAATTCTCAAAATATCATTGATGAAATTGGCAAATTTATACTAGCGGCACTTGGCGTAACCTCATTAATTTTCTTCTTTTTCTTTAGAAGTATCAGAGCTACGTTCATTTCTATGTGTGTGGTAATTATTGGCGTTATGTGGGCCTTTGGCTTACTAGGCTTACTGCAATATGAAATCACAGTTCTTACTGCACTTATACCTCCATTAATTATTGTCATAGGTATACCCAATTGTATTTTCTTAATCAATAAATATCAGCAAGAAGTTAAGAAACACGGCAATCAAGCACTTTCGCTGCAACGTGTTATATCTAAAATTGGTAATGCTACCTTAATGACGAACATAACAACAGCATCTGGCTTTGCTACGTTCATTATAACAGACAGTACATTATTAAAAGAATTTGGGATTGTCGCATCTATAAACATCTTAGGGATTTTTATACTATCACTACTGATCATCCCTATTGTGTATAGCTTTATGCCTTTACCCAAAACAAAACATTTAAAACATTTAAACAAAAGATGGATTGATGCTTTTGTACTATGGATGGAGCGTATTGTAAGACACCGAAGAATTACGGTCTATATTGTTTCTATCTCTTTACTGGTTATAAGCATTATTGGTATATATCAAATAAGAATTTCAGGGAGCCCTATAGAAGACATGCCTAAGAATGCGGAGTTTTTTCATGACATCCGTTTTTTTGAACAAGAGTTTAAAGGTATTATGCCTGTAGAGATCGTTGTAGATACCAAAACCCCAAAAGGTGTTTTAAAACCGGTCACCCTAAAACGTATGAATCAGTTAGGGGAATATATAGAAGAAATTCCTGAACTTTCAACACCGGTATCTGTAGTGAATTTGGTAAAATATTCCAAACAAGCCTTTTATAATGGCATTCCAAAATATTACCAATTACCTACAAGTCAAGAAAACACCTTCATTATGGATGTTGCCCGTAAATCTGGTAACAATGGAGAATTACTAAAGTCATTTGTTGACAGCACGGGTCAAATAGCCAGAATGACTACATTTATGCGAGATGTAAACACCAGTCGCATGGAGGAAATAGAACAACGACTGTTAGAGAATATTACGAAGATATTCCCAGCAGAACGTTATACTGTTTATATGACAGGTAGTGCCTTATTATTCTTAAAAGGAACCAAATACCTAGTAAAGAACTTAATAATGTCATTAGCCTTAGCAATTGGACTGATTGCATTATTTATAGCCTACTTATTTAGATCTTTTAGAATGATTATCATTTCATTGATCCCTAATTTACTACCACTAATTATAACCGCAGGTATCATGGGGTTTGTAGGGGTACCTATAAAACCATCTACCATATTGGTATTTAGTATTGCCTTTGGTATTTCAGTAGATGATACCATACACTTTCTTGCAAAATATAGACAGGAACTCACGGCGAACAATTGGCGCATAGAAAAATCAGTTTACAATGCTCTAAGAGAAACAGGAGTAAGTATGTTTTACACCTCTATTGTATTATTCTTTGGTTTTTCAGTCTTTGTAATATCTAATTTTGGCGGAACCGTAGCCTTAGGGTCCTTAGTTTCCGCGACGCTATTATTAGCGATGTTGGCCAATTTAATCCTGTTACCTTCTTTATTATTATCATTAGAGAAAAGTATCGCCAACAAACAAACTTTAAAAAAGCCACAAATAGATATTTTACCACAAGATGAAAATAATAACTAATAAAATATTTTCATGCTAAGTTATATAGCTATTTAAGCCCTCTATTTTTAACAAAATCCTATCTTTGGAACTTTAAATTTCAATTCACTATCATGCGTTTAGCAACAATAAAAGAATTACTAGCAAGTAAGAACTTACTACAAGAAGTAACTATTAAAGGTTGGGTTAGAACCTTTAGAAGCAATAGATTTATTGCTTTGAACGATGGTTCAACCTTGGGCACCATTCAATGTGTTGTTGATTTTGAAAATTTTGATGAAGAATTATTAAAAAAAGTAAATACAGGAGCTGCATTAAAAGTTACCGGTACACTTGTTGAAAGTCAAGGTCGTGGTCAATCTGTAGAGATACAGGTAAGTTCTCTAGAAGTATTAGGGGTAGCGGATCCTGAAGAATACCCTATTCAACCCAAAAAACACTCTTTAGAATTCCTAAGAGAAAAGGCACATTTAAGAATACGAACCAACACGTTTGCAGCTATAATGCGCGTTAGATCTACCTTATCTTTTGCTATACACAACTATTTTAGAGAAAACGGATTCAACTACTTCCATGCTCCTATCATTACAGGATCAGATGCAGAAGGTGCGGGGGAAATGTTCCGTGTAACTACATTAGATGAAAAAACCCCTCCCTTAACAGATGAAGGTGATGTTAATTACAAAGAAGACTTTTTTGGAAAGGAAACTAATTTGACCGTTTCCGGTCAATTGGAAGCTGAAGCTTACGCCATGGCTTTAGGAAAAGTATATACATTTGGACCAACATTTAGGGCTGAAAACTCTAACACCTCTAGACACTTAGCTGAATTCTGGATGATCGAACCAGAAATGGCTTTCTTTGACCTAGATGCTAATATGGACCTGGCAGAAGACTTTATTAAAAACGTTATTTCTTATACGTTAGAACATTGTCAAGAAGATTTAGAGTTTTTAGAAAAGAGATTAATAGACGAAGAGAAAAGCAAGCCACAAGCGCAACGTAGCGATATGGCTTTAATTGAAAAATTAAAGTTCGTGGCAGACAATAACTTCAAAAGAGTTAGTTACACTGAAGCTATAGATATTCTAAAAAATTGCAAGCCCAATAAAAAGAAAAAATTTACATACCCAATTGAAGAATGGGGTACGGATCTACAAAGTGAACACGAACGTTACTTAGTAGAAAAGCACTTTAAATGTCCGGTAATCTTATTTGATTATCCTGCGAAGATCAAAGCTTTTTACATGCGCTTAAATGAAGATGGCAAAACCGTTAGAGCAATGGATATTTTATTTCCAGGAATAGGTGAAATTGTGGGTGGATCACAAAGAGAAGAGCGCTTAGATGTCTTAAAAGAGAAAATCAAAGAATTGGGTATCGATGAAAAAGAACTATGGTGGTATTTAGATTTGAGAAAATTTGGTACCGCAGAACATAGTGGATTTGGTCTTGGCTTTGAACGTTTGGTTCTTTTTGCAACAGGCATGGGCAATATTAGAGATGTAATTCCGTTTCCAAGAACACCGCAGAATGCAGAATTCTAAGCGGATTTAATTACTTTTACAAGTACTAGATTAAAGTAATGCTAAAACAACACTTATCATTTAAACTATCCCAAAAGTTATCTCCCCAGCAAATTCAATTGATGAAGCTGATTCAATTGCCTACGCAGGCATTTGAACAACGTCTAAAACAAGAATTAGAGGAGAATCCGGCATTGGAAACCGGTAAAGAAGATACTGAAAGCACTACGGATGATTATGATGATTTATATGACGATTCGTCGGACAATGAAACCATTAACACAGAAGATATCAATATAGATGATTATCTAAGTGACGATGAAATTCCCGACTATCGTACCAAAGCAAACAATTACAGTGCTGACGATGAAGAAAAAAGTGTTCCTTATGCCGCAGGTATTTCGTTCAATCAGCATTTATTAAATCAGCTCAACACCGTATATCTTACAGATGATGAGTGGAACATTGCCGAGTTCTTAGTAGGCAGTGTAGATGAAAGTGGATACATACGTAGACCCATTGCCGATATTATGGACGATTTGGCTTTTACGCAAAATGTCTACACAGATGAAGAAACTATCACCAAAATATTATCTATAGTTCAAGAGTTAGATCCACCAGGAGTTGGCGCTAGATCTTTAGAAGAATGCTTGATCATACAATTAGAACGTAAAGAAATTACTCCAAGTATTGAACTTGCCACTGATATTCTTAGAAAGTCTTTTGAGCATTTCACAAAAAAGCACTTTCAAAAGTTAATTCAAAAACACAATATCACCGAGACCGAACTAAAGGAAGCTATTGGAGAAATAGAAAAATTGAATCCTAAGCCAGGTGGTTCTTATTCTGGAAACAACAGAATTGTAGAGCACGTTGTACCTGATTTTGCTATTAGAATTACAGAAGGTGAATTAGAACTTACGCTTAATGGCAGAAACGCACCAGAATTGCACGTGTCTAGAGAGTATAGCAATATGCTTAAAGGCTACAAAGAAGCCAAAGAAAAGTCCAAGTCTCAGAAAGACACGGTAATGTTCATTAAACAGAAGTTAGATGCTGCAAAATGGTTTATAGACGCCATCAGACAACGTCAACAGACATTGTTCATTACAATGAACTCTATTATGCATTACCAAAAAGAATATTTCTTAACAGGAGATGAGCGTAATTTAAGACCTATGATCTTAAAGGATATTGCGGACGAAATTGGTATGGACGTCTCTACTGTTTCTAGGGTTGCAAACAGTAAATATGTTGACACACCATACGGCACTAAACTCATTAAAGAGTACTTTTCCGAATCCATGAAAAATGAACAAGGGGAAGATGTTTCTACTAAAGAGATAAAGAAAATTCTAGAAACAGTCATACAAGACGAAACTAAGAAAAAGCCATTAACAGATGACAAACTTGCTGCCATCTTAAAAGAAAAAGGTTACCCAATTGCCAGAAGAACGGTTGCCAAATACAGGGAACAACTTGGTATTCCCGTAGCGCGTATGAGAAAAGAAATATAATGAAGGTTTTCTCTCATTTAATCTCATACACTCTACACCCTTTATTCACTCCTATTAGTGGCACCCTTGCTTATTTTCTAATTACCCCTAAATTCACACCGCCTGAAATTCAAAGCGCAAGCATTCTACCTATTTTTATATTAACGGTTATAATACCCATAATAACATTTTTAATATTAAGGAATTTAGGTTTGGTTCAATCTATTTCACTGAACTCTTTACAAGAAAGAAAATACCCCCTTTACATACACGCTTCAATTCTTCTTCTAATTCTCTACAAGGTTATTCCTGACAATTATATAGGTGAACTCTACTTTTATTTTACGGGGCTATTAGGAGCTACCATTGCGTGCATATTATTGCTACTTTTTAACTTTAAAACCAGTTTACATACCGTTGGTGTCAGTGGCCTCTTAATGTATCTTATTAATTTAAGTATACATTTTGAAATTAATCTAATTATAGCCATTACCTTTTTTATTTTTTTTACGGGAAGTGTTATAAGTGCAAGACTTTATTTAAAGGCACATACTGCTATTGAAGTAGTAATTGGTCTGTTTATAGGTTTACTATCACAGTTATTAACCGTAAGGTTTTGGTTATAAAATATAAAAAATAAGTCCTACCCTAAGCGGTCGATATTGCAACACCTCTCCATTTACAGCGGCATTCCCATCAAACAACTCGGTTAATGAATAGTATGCATTAATATTAAATGTATTATATCCAAAGCTTAGCGTGAGTCCGTATTGGAATTTAGTGAGATCCGTATTATTAAAACCCTGACTAATATCCTCTAAGTCATACTTTGATCGAGCCCCTAACACATAAGCAGCTTTTATACCTCCATAAATACGCCAGAACTTGTACTCTTCTGCTGTAGAATTACGCCACCTTAACTCTAAAGGAAACTCTAATAAGTGTGTTTCTAACTTACTTCTAGTAATATCATCGTTAATACTATAGGAAATAGTTTCTCCAGAGATATCAGCCACCAGGTTTGAGTAATAGCTATTTAGTGCCAAGCCTGCTCCTATACCAATAGCCCTAGTTCCTGCTCGATTTAAAGGAATATCTTTAATTATACCTGCCTGTAGTCCATAAGAAAGATTTCGTTGAGCAGAACCTTCAGGATGATTCAAAATAAAATTATAGGACAAACCTATATAAAACTGGTCTTCTAAATATCGCTTATCCTCAATACTATCCCTTACTACTTGAGCATTAGAATAAAGTGTGACCAAAAAAAATAAAATGACGAAACGCATGAAGTAAAGTTAATGAAATAAAAAACGCTTCAAATAAATTTGAAGCGTTTAGAAATTGTAATATTCTACTTAACTAACTATTGTAGATTATTGAAAGCATCACCTTCATAGGTCGTATAATTAACCTTTAAGGCATTAACTTTTCTTAACTCTTGTTTAATATCGGATATTAGACCCATATTAGCGTTTTTGTCTACCTTAAGCGCGGTGGTCAACACATTTTGAATTTCTTGAGGCTTCTTAGCTCTTTCCATTAAAATATAATCACCAACTTCTGATGGACTAGCAAATTTGTCGTTTAATTGAATTTTTGGTTCTGTACCAAAAGTTTTCTCATATTCTCTAGTTGGCTTACCAACATAAATATAGATTACACGATCTTTCTTCTCCAATTTCTTCACTTCACTAGCATTCGGAAGTACGTTTTCAACTTTCAAGGAACTATCCTTCATAACGGTAACCGTCATAAAGAAAAACAAAAGCATAAATACAATGTCAGGAAGGGAAGCTGTTGATACCGCTGGTACCTCTCCATCTTTTTTCTTTGCAAATTTTGACATAGTGTTACTTTTTATTTATTAATTACTCGCTTGAAGTTTCAGCTTCAGATAATTTCTGTGGAAACAAACCTTGTATTCTTTGTACCTTTTCTTTCAATTCCTCTTTAACAGAATCTTCAGTTTCAGGATTCAGATACTCAGCTTCCATATCAACATAATCTTTACCGAACAAACGTTTAGCTTCTCTATTTCTTAGCTCATTGTAAGCCCCAACCAATTCATTCTGAACAGTTATATAGGTACTATACTTTGTTTCACGATCATTCTTCAAAGAAATAATTGCTTTCGTCGGATTATCCGAAGATTCAGCAAGTCGTTTCCCCTTACAGTAGCTACAATAATCAGGACTTCCCGATGGTGCGCCACCATTATCTAAAAATGCTATTGCCTTTTCTCGCAATTTATCAATTGAAAGAATTTCCTCTTCCACCAACAATTGACCATTCCGGTTAATATTGACCGTAAAAATGTTCTTTTGTTTAATTATAGGTGGTGCTTCCGTAGGTGGCTCCATTGGTGGTAACATACGATCCAATCCTGCATCTGTTTCAATAGTAGTTGTCACCAAGAAAAAGATAAGTAATAGGAAAGCTATGTCCGCCATTGAACCCGCACTAACCTCTGGTGCTCCTGCTCTTCTAGCCATAGTTTTCTAATTTTATTATTTACTAAACATGTTTTTAACAGCTGGTATAATCAAAGACAATACAGCGATAATAGTAAGGATAAAAAATACATTTAATCCCATTCCTATATACTTCACAGTACCCTCATCTGACATAGCAGCAAACTCAGGATCTACATCCGTTCCGCTAGCTAGCACATAAGAAACTCCAACAACCAATAAAAAACCACCTACTACGAACAAAGTCTTCTTAAGACCCTGTGGGTTTGCAAACAAGTTTTTTAGAGTAAACACTAAACTTACTACCACAGCTATTCCTAATAAAACATATGTAATAATAAACATGGTGTTCAAAGCTCCACTTGAAGCAGCCTCAGCTGCCGGCATATCTGAACTTGGTAATAAATACCATAGTATAGCACTTAATACACCTATAGCAATTAATGCTATTTTAATAATTTTTTGCATAATTTTTAGGTATTAAAAGTGATACTTATTTTTTGTGATCTACCAACATATCGATTAAAGTAATCGAAGAGTCTTCCATATCATTAACGATGCTATCAATTTTAGCGATAATGTAGTTATAGAAAATTTGAAGGATAATAGCCGTAATAAGACCAAATACAGTTGTTAATAATGCAACCTGAATATCACCTGCAATAAGAGATGCACTTAAGTTACCAACCGCCGCAATCTTTTGGAAGGCTGCAATCATACCAATTACCGTACCCATGAAACCAAGCATTGGTGCAATAGCAATAAACAAAGACAACCAAGAAACGTTTTTCTCTAACTGACCCATTTGAACTCCACCATAAGCTACAACCGCTTTCTCCGCAGATTCAATGCTCTCACCAGCTCTATCCAAACCTTGGTAGTATATTGAAGCAACAGGACCTTTAGTATTTCTACAAACCTCTTTTGCAGCCTCAACACCACCAGAAGCCAAAGCGTCTTCAACTTGTTGTTTCAACTTGGCAGAGTTTGTACTAGCCATATTCAAATAAATAATTCTTTCAATAGCAACTGCCAAACCAAGAATCAAACATAAAAGAACGATACCCATAAAACCGGCACCACCTGTAATAAACATCTCTTTTAAAAGTTGAGTAAATCCTCTTTCAGCTTCTGGTGCTCCTTCTTGAACTAGCAACGCTACTGCTGCTACTTTTGCACTTACAATATTTGTACCTGCTACAAATGCCCCAGCGACTGCTAGGCTTGGGAATAATTTTTTCATTTTTTCAAACTTAAATTAGTTAGTTAATAGGGTTAAAGATAAAAAAAAAACAATATAAAAAAAGTAAAACTTACTTGCAGAGAGGAAGGGATTCGAACCCTCGATACCCTTTTGGGGTATACACACTTTCCAGGCGTGCGCCTTCGACCACTCGGCCACCTCTCTAAAATACCTTTTTTAAGGGTGAGCAAATAACAAAAAAAATATTGGTTTAAGAAATTAAAGCACTGTTAAATTTATAGCATCTCTCCACGTAGCGAGGTCTCGAACACAGTTTTAAACAACTCATTGGACACACCACTACCAAGTAAGTACATTGCCTTTGTTATGGCAGCCTCAGTTGTAATATCCTTACCATTAATTACTTGCATTTTTTTTAGTCTAGAGCTTGTTTCGTAGTGTCCCATCATAACAGCACCACCTGAACACTGTGTAACATTAATTATATGAATACCATTATTTATTGCATAATTTAATTTCTGTAAGAACCATTCTTCCATAGGTGCATTTCCAGAACCATATGTTTCCAAAACCAATGCCTTTAAATCCTTTGCTTGCAATATTGCGTTAACAACATTTTTGTTAATTCCCGGAAAAATTTTTAAAATAGCTACATTATCATCCATTATTCTATGAGATTTTAACGCTATTTTTCTTTTCTGAGGCAACAAATACTCATTAAAAACAGTCAAATGAACACCAGACTCCACCAAATGAGGATAATTTAGGGATGCAAAAGCCTGAAAATGCTCTGCATTTATCTTCGTAGTTCTGTTGCCGCGATACAACTTATATTCAAAATACAGCCCTACTTCCTGTATTACCGGCTTCCCCTTTTTATAAAGTGCCGCAATTTGAATGGCAGTAATCAAATTTTCTTTAGCATCCGTCCTTAAGTCACCTATAGACAATTGTGAGCCGGTCAATATCACGGGTTTAGAAAGATTCTCTAACAAAAAACTCAATGCAGAAGCCGTATAACTCATAGTATCACTACCATGCAATACCACAAAACCATCATAGTCCTTATATTTTTCTGCAATACTATCTGCAATAGCTACCCAATGTGCAGGATTCATGTTAGATGAGTCTATAGGGTGATCAAATGAAAAACTAGATATGGTACAATCCAATTGATTAAGTTCCGGTATATTCTTCACCAATTGCGAAAAATCAAAAGCTTTTAAGGCACCAGAGGTATAATCTTTCATCATACCTATAGTACCACCTGTATATATCAATAAAATACTTCTTTTATCCGTACCCAAAACCTTTATCTTAAATTAATAGTTACACCCCAAAAACAGCTTTAGAATTCTCCGTAGTTAAAAAAGCTATTTCTTCATTAGAAACACTGTGAATATCGGCTAATTTCTCCATTACATTTATAATGTATGCACTTTCATTTCTTTTCCCCCTATACGGTGTTGGTGCCAAATAAGGCGAATCTGTTTCTAGGACCACATGCTTAACGTCAATTTTATTTAAAAATGTATCTATTTTACCATTCTTAAAAGTAACAACCCCACCAATACCCAACTTCATATTGTAGGATATAGCTTTTTCAGCTTGTTCAAATGTTCCGGTAAAACAATGAAATATCCCTCTTAAATCATCTCCTTTCTCTTCTTCTAATATTTCAAAAACCTCATTAAAGGCATCTCTACAATGTATTACTATTGGCAACCTATGTTTTTTTGCCAACTGTATTTGCTTTCTAAAAGCCTGCTGCTGTTGTTTCAAATACTTCTTTTCCCAGTACAGATCAATTCCTATTTCACCAATAGCATAATACGTATGTTTAGCTAACATTTCTTCTACATGCACCAACTCTTCTTCAAAATTTTCCTTCACATGCGTGGGATGTAACCCTGACATTAAAAACATGAACCCCGGAAAGTCTTTCTCTAAGGCCAACATACTTTCTGTATAGGTAGAATCTATAGCAGGGATGAAAAATCGTTTCACTCCTAAATCAATTGCTTTCTGCACAGCTTCTTTTCGATCTTCATCAAAAGCTTCACTATATAAATGGGTATGCGTATCTGTTATAATCATGCCACAAAAATAGACTTATCTTTGAAAAAAATGAATTATGGCAACCCTCAAAAAGATTTTGAAGGATAAAAATTACGTACGCATCCCCTTAGCTTTAACAGCAACAGACCATTTAGAAATTATTGCAGAAATAAATTCAGTTGAAGGAAGGTTTATTCTTGATACCGGAGCTTCCAACACTTGCATTGGCCTGGATCGCATAGAACAATTTAAATTGATTTCTGAAGAGTCCATAATTAAAGCCGCAGGTGCCGGCGCCACCAATATGGAAACCTTGGTATCTAAAAAGAATACGATTAATTTAAACTCTTGGCAATATAAAAAACTGGAAATTGTACTATTTGATTTAAAACATGTTAACGAAGCCCTAACCACACACAATGCAGCACCCGTTGACGGTATTATTGGGGCAGATATTCTAAAAAAATCAAAAGCGATTATCGACTATAATAAAAAGTGTATTTATTTAAAAAAGAAAAAGCGCTGAGATAACCTCAACGCTTTTTACATATATCAAATTTTAAAAACTTTACATTTCTAAAGCTTTCTTTACATCATTATTCATCAATAATTCTTCTGGATTTTCCAAAGCTTCTTTAATAGCCACCAAGAAACCTACTGATTCTTTACCATCAATAATTCTGTGATCATAAGAAACCGCAACATACATTATAGGTGCAATTGCAATAGCGCCATCTCTAGCAATCGGTCTTTCAACAATATTATGCATACCTAAAATAGCACTTTGCGGCGGGTTGATAATTGGTGTAGACAACATAGACCCAAATACGCCACCATTAGTAATAGTAAATGTACCTCCTGTCATCTCATCAACAGTAATTTCACCCTCACGTGCTCTAATTGCCAATCTTTTTACCTCAGCCTCAACACCTCTAAATGTCAAATTTTCAGCATTACGAATAACAGGCACCATTAATCCTTTAGGCCCAGATACCGCAATACTAATATCACAGAAATCATAAGAAACCATTTCTTTACCGTCTATCATGGAATTTACCGCAGGATACATTTCTAGGGCCCTAACTACAGCCTTGGTGAAAAAGGACATAAACCCAAGTCCTACACCATGCTTACTTTTAAAGTCTTCTTTGTACTTATTCCTTAGTTCAAAAATGGCACTCATATCCACTTCGTTAAAAGTGGTAAGCATAGCTGTTTCATTTTTAGCTGCAACTAATCTCTCCGCAACTTTTCTACGCAGCATGGAAAGTTTTGAACGTGTTTCACCACGGTTACCACCTGTAGGAGACCCCATAGAAGGCACCGCACTTACAGCATCTTCTTTGGTAATTCTACCATCACGACCAGAACCTGTTACGGATTTACTATCCACACCTTTTTCATCCAATATTTTCTTTGCAGCTGGCGAAGGCACACCAGAAGCATATGTTTCTTTAGCTTTAGCAGGCTGAGGGGCAACCTCTTTTTTAGGCGCTTCCTTTTCTTCTTTTGGAGCATTAGATACATTGGCAGCACTTTCTGGCTTAGCTGCACTGGTATCAATTAAACAAACCACTGCACCAACCGCCACTGCATCACCTTCTTCTGCTTTCAATGTAATTGTACCACTAGCTTCAGCAGGCAGCTCTAAAGTAGCCTTATCTGAATCTACCTCTGCAATTGCCTGATCTTTTTCTACATAATCCCCATCTTCAACTAACCATTCCGCTATTTCTACCTCTGTGATAGACTCTCCCGGCGAAGGGACTTTCATTTCTAGAATCATTCTTTCTATAATTTGATATGTTATATTATTTTTTTGGTTTGGACATATTGTCCTTTGTCTTGTCAAAGACGTAATCTACAACTTGTTGATGCCGTGCTTTTGAACGTACAGAACTACCAGCAGCCGGCGCCGCATAAAAACGTCTAGACACTACCCTAAATTTCTGAGCTTCACTAAAATGCATTAACATATGACTCCATGCCCCCATATTCCTAGGTTCTTCCTGAGCCCAAACTACATCATCTGCATTCTTATATTTAGCAATTGCAGCCTTCATCTTCTTTTCTGGCACAGGGAACAACTGCTCAACTCTTACCAAAGCAACATCCTCTCTATTATTCTCTTCTTTAGTAGCTAATAAATCATAATAAAACTTACCAGTACAGAAAACCAAGCTCTTCACTTTTTTAGCATCTGCAACTTCATCATCTATTACTTCTTGGAAGCTACCGTCTGTTAAGTCCGCAATTTTAGAAACCGCCTTAGGGTGTCTTAACAAGCTCTTAGGCGTAAATATGATTAAAGGCTTTCTAAAATTAGCCTTCATTTGTCTACGCAAAATATGAAACATTTGTGCCGGGGTAGTCACATCTGCAATGTACATATTATCCTTAGCACACAATTGAAGGTAACGTTCCATTCTAGCAGAAGAATGCTCCGCCCCTTGACCTTCATACCCATGTGGCAACAACATTACCAATCCGTTTTGAAGTTTCCACTTATCCTCTGCTGCAGAAATATACTGATCGATCATAATCTGGGCTCCATTACTGAAATCTCCAAATTGAGCTTCCCATATAGTAAGTGTATTAGGACTAGCCATGGCATAGCCATAATCAAAACCTACAACTCCATATTCTGACAAAAGTGAATTATAAATCTGAAATTTAGCTTGTTCTTCAGATAAATGGTTTAGCAAAATAACCTCTTCTTCACTCTCTTCAACCTTCATAACTGCATGACGGTGAGAAAAAGTACCACGCTCAACATCTTGTCCAGACATACGAACCGCAAAACCTTCTTCCAACAAACTACCATAAGCTAAAAGCTCTCCCATAGCCCAATCAAGGTTATCCGCTTCAAAATACATATTATAGCGATCCTTAACTAATTTCTCCACCTTACGCAAAAACTTCTTATCTTTTGGCAAGGCCGTAATTACCTTAGCTATTCTGTCAAGTTTTGTTTTAGCGAATGTGGTCTTTACAGGATCCATCATTTCCCATTCACGAACATTTTCAAAACCTTTCCATTCATCTGCCATGAACGGGGTAATCACAGTTTTATCTTCTTTTCGTGAATCTTCTAATTTCTCTTCTAAAGAATCTTTGTATTGTTTTTCTAATTGGGCAACATAGGTTTCGTCAATAACACCCTCTTGTATCAATTTTTCAGCATAAATATCTCTTGGATTTTTATGCTTTGAAATAGCTTTATAGAGTTTTGGCTGTGTAAATCTTGGCTCATCACCTTCATTATGACCGTATTTTCTATACCCAAGTAAATCTATGAACACATCACTTTCAAAACGCATTCTATATTCTAAAGCAAAAAGAGATGCATGTACAACAGCTTCCGCATCATCTGCATTAACATGTAATACCGGACTCAATGTTACCTTAGCCACATCAGTACAATAAGTAGATGTTCTAGCATCTAAATAGTTCGTTGTAAAACCTATTTGGTTATTAACAACAATATGTATGGTACCACCGGTCTTATACCCATCTAAACCTGCCATTTGCACAAGTTCATAAATTAAACCTTGCCCAGCAATTGCTGCATCACCATGAACTACTATGGGTAGAACTTTTGAAAAATCATCTTGGTAATGTGCGTCTTGTTTTGCTCTGGCTATACCTTCAACAACTGCACCAACAGTCTCTAAGTGAGAAGGGTTTGGCGCAATGTTCATTTTAATTTTATTTCCGTTATCAGATTTTCTATCAGATGTCCAACCTAAGTGATATTTAACGTCACCATCAAAAATCTCTTGCTCGTAATCTTTACCATCAAACTCACTGAAAATATCTTTTGCAGACTTGCCAAAAATATTGGTCAGCACATTTAATCTGCCGCGGTGAGCCATACCCATAACAAATTGTTTAACGCCCATTTCAGCTGCGCGCTCTACAATTACATCTAAGGCAGGTATCAAAGATTCATTACCTTCTAATGAGAATCTTTTTTGACCTACATATTTAGTATGTAAAAAAGATTCAAAAGAAATGGCATGGTTTAGCTTCTTAAGAATGTGTTTTTTACGATCTGGCTCATAATCCGGATGATTGTCATTGACATTTATCCAATCTTGAATCCATTTTACACGTTCCGGTTTTCGAATAAACATGTATTCTACACCAATGGCATCGCAATAGATACTTTGTAAATGTCTTACAATCTCTTTTAAGGAATTTGGTCCTATACCAATTATATCACCCGCATTAAATATGGTTTCAAGGTCAGACGATGAAAGTCCGAAATTCTCAATCTCTAATGATGGTTCATAATGTCTTCGCTCACGTACCGGGTTAGTTTTCGTAAATAAGTGTCCCCGACTTCTATAACCGTCAATTAAACGAATTACCTGAAACTCTTTTTGTAGAGATTCTGGCATTTCGCTCTTGTTGCCGTTTACTAAAACTGTAGTTCGATTCTCATCAATTTCAAGTTCATCCAATGAACTTTCCATGCCAAAATCAAACCCTTGAAAAAAGGCTCTCCAACTTGGCTCTACACTATCCGGATTTACTAAATACTTATCGTATAACTCTGAAAAAAAAGAGGTATGAGCGGTATTCAAAAAGGAATATTTATCCATGAATTACTTTCTGTATCTTTAGAATAAATTTCCAACAAAAATACAACATTTACAATATCTAACGATATAATGCCAAGTATTATTAAAAAAAACGGGACTTTAAAGACAAATTTATGACATGGGATTAAAAAAAATAATTTTTATGGGGTTAGTACTATGGAATATCACTTTTTCACTGGCTCAATCTTTAAAGAACAATACTGATTTCTGGAGTAACGTTAGATTTGGAGGAAGTATTGGCCTGGGATTTTCAAATAATGGCTTTAACGGATCCATTGCACCGAGTGCTATTTATCAATTTAATGAACAATTTGCTACAGGAGCGAGCTTAAGTTTTAACTATGCCAAGTTCCATAACGATAAATTACTTGCTTATGGTGGTAGTGTTCTCTCATTATATAACCCAATATCACCAATACAACTGTCTGCAGAATTTGAACAATTACGAATAAATAGGACTATAGCAACACGTACCATAGACCTAAAAGACAATTATTGGTTACCAGCTTTTTTCATTGGCGTAGGGTACAGCAGTAGAAATGTAACATTTGGACTACGTTACGATGTACTTTATGACGACAATAAAAGTATTTACGGTAATGCCTTAATGCCATTTGTACGTGTTTATTTTTAATAAATCCTTACCTTTCCTTAGACCAAACCAACCGCAATGAGCAAATTAAAAAACCGATATCTTTCTTTAGATGTCTTTAGAGGGATAGATGTTGCCCTTATGATTATTGTAAACTCTCCCGGAAATGGCGATACAAGTTTTGGAATTTTAAAACATGCCGTCTGGAACGGATTTACACTTACCGATTTAGTTTTCCCTACTTTTTTATTTGTCGTTGGTAATGCCATGAGTTTTAGTATGAAAAAATACGAAGCAGAAGGTAGTGGCGCATTCTTTAAAAAGGTACTTAAACGTTTCTCTATTATATTCTTATTGGGATTTCTTATGTATTGGTTTCCATTTTTTGAAAACGGCGAATTAAAACCAATTGCCGAAACCAGAATTTTCGGAGTATTACAGCGAATTGCATTATGCTATTTATTTGCATCAATTCTACTCCATTATTTCAAAACAAAATCTGTTCTAATTTTTAGCGTCCTAGCTCTAGTAGGGTATCATATTATATTATTGATTTTCGGCGACTTGTCGTTGACAGGTAATGCAGTATTAAAACTTGACGAATTTCTTATTGGTACAGACCATATGTACCACGGTAATGGCGGTGTTGCCTTTGACCCCGAAGGATTACTAAGCACCTTACCTGCCATAGTAAATGTTATTGCCGGCTACCTCACTGGAAAATTCATTCAAAAGAGTGGTCAGAATTTTGAAACTATTGCTAAACTTTTAATGATTGCCGGTCTTCTTGTTGTAGCAGGATTTGCCTGGGATTTGATTTTCCCGTTCAACAAAAAGCTATGGTCTAGCTCTTTTGTTTTATTAACTAGTGGTATCGACATATTTGTAATAGCTGTTTTAATCTATCTATTAGATATGTCCAAACCCGGTAAATGGACTTATTTCTTCGAAGTATTTGGCAGAAATACGCTCTTCATTTATTTATTATCAGAACTGTTCATTATCAGTTTGGCAGAAATAAACATGAAAGGCACAACAGCTTATAATTGGATTGCAGACAATATATTCATCGCCTCTGCAGGAGACTATTTCGGCTCACTTTTATTTGCCTTATGGATTATGTTTACCTGCTGGCTTGTTGGTTATATTATGGATAAAAAAGGAGTATACATAAAAGTATAGCACAGCATTATTGATATCTATTACGGTACCACACCTTTTTATACTCCCGCTTTAAAATTAATAATGTAATCTGATCCGCTACATCAACAGTATCGGTAATTTCAATATTATGAAATGCACTTTCTGGAATATCTATGATGTACATTAAGTTTAGATATTCAGCAAAATGCTCCATCATTAAGTAATATACCTTCTCGCGAATAAGCGCTATAAAATCAGAATGGTCTAATATTTCAGGTATTTGCAGGGGAATATTAGCAAGAACAAAGTCCTTTTCTACCTGTTGCTTTAATTCACTAAAAAGAGAATTGCCCAAGGCAGCTTGTATCAACTGCTCACTATTATCTACTATCAACTTCATACCATCGCCCTTTTAAGTACATCTTTAAATGGAAAAAACCATACGGTTATAGTTTCTTATAAACCACCCCTTCTTTCATCACAAAAACCACATTGGTCAGTGTTTCAACATGATCTAAAGGGTTTTCATTTACCGCTACAATATCTGCTATATAACCCTCTTTTATCTGGCCTAATTCTTTTTCACCTAAAAGCATTGCATTAGTAATCGTAGCTGAACGCAAAGCCTCAATTATAGGCATACCTGCCTTGTTCATATAAATAAATTCTTTGGCATTATCGCCATGAGGAGACACTCCAGAATCGGTACCAAAAGCGATACTCACCCCTTTTTTATAAGCTTTTGTAAAGGTAGCGTTCAACTTAGGTCCAATTTCCAACGCTTTTTTAGCTACAACCGGTGGCAGGTAGTTTGGTATTTTCGCCAACCTTGCCGCTTCTTGTCCTGCAGAAATAGTAGGCACCATAAAGGTATTATGCTTAATCATCAAGTCCATCGTTTCCTCAGACATCAAGGTTCCGTGTTCAATAGTTTTAATTCCTCCTAAAATTGCTCTTTGCATACCTTCATCACCATGTGCATGGGCAGCAGTCAGCATTCCGTAGTCATTTGCAGTATCGGTAATCGCTTTTATTTCTTCTATCGTAAATTGAGGGTTTTGACCGCTCTTAGCAACACTCAGCACTCCGCCAGTAGCAGTTATCTTAATAACATCGGCACCGTCTTTATAGCGTTGACGAACTGCTTTCCTTCCATCTTCAGGAGAATTTACAACACCTTCTTTTGGTCCTGGATCACCCATTAATTCATTACTTCTTCCGTTAGTGGGATCGGCATGACCGCCCGTAGACGCCAATGCTTTACCTGCAGTAAAAATTCTTGGACCTACAACCACTCCCTTATCAATAGCTTTCTTTAAAGCTATATTTACACCTGACCCTCCTAAATCCCTTACCGTTGTAAAGCCCGCCATTAAAGTTCTTTTGGCGTATACGGTAGATTCAAAAGCCACATCGGCTTCATTCATCGTAAAAGCTTCCAAATATCTAGACGGACTAGATTCGCTTTCTATATGCACATGCATATCTATAAAACCTGGTAAAATAGTTTTAGATGATAAATCAATCACTTGATCAGTATCACTACCAACTACAAAACCGTTCTTAATCTCTTTTATCCTATTCTCTGAAATGACTATTGTTTTTTCAGACAAAATTTTACCAGATGCAACATCAACTATTTTACCACACTGAAGATAAATATCTTGAGCAGTTGTAACTGAAATCATCATTAACATTAAAAGGAACAATACATTTTTCATAAGAGGTTGGTCTTTAAATTAATAAGGGGAAATATAGCTATATTTCCCCTTATTAATACTGTTAAACGTGAAAAAATCAATCCCGTATTTTCTGCTCCCAGATCCAAGCGTAATTCATAGCTTCTTCTAAAGTATATTCTGCTTTCCAACCTAAAACTTTATTTGCCTTAGTGGTATCCGCATACGCACTAGTGATATCACCGGGTCTTCTATCCACTATCTTATAATTTAATTTTCTGCCAGACACCTTTTCAAAACTTTTTATAGCTTCCAAGACAGAACTGCCTGTACCAGTGCCAACATTGAAAACCTCATAATTAGATTCATTTTTATCATTTAGTAAACGTTCTAAAGCTACAACATGGGCCTTAGCTAAATCTACCACATAAATATAATCTCTAATACAAGTACCATCTGGAGTAGGATAATCAGCACCAAAAACCGACAACTCCTCTCTTAACCCAATGCCTGTTTGGGTAATAAACGGCACTAAATTCTGAGGCACACCTATAGGCAATTCTCCTATCTCCCCACTTGGGTGTGCACCCATTGGATTAAAATAACGCAAGGCAATAGCATTTAAACTAGGGGTTACTTTACATGTATCCGCAATTATTTCTTCGCCCATTTGTTTCGTATTGCCATAAGGAGATTCTGCAACCTTAACAGGGGCATCTTCCGTAATTGGCATTTTATCTGCCTGCCCGTATACCGTACATGAAGAACTAAAAATAAAACTAGCTTTATTCTTTTTACATAGCTCTTTTAGAATGTACACTAACGTCCCGATATTGTTTTCATAATACAAAAGAGGTTTCTCAACACTTTCTCCCACCGCCTTTGAAGCTGCAAAATGAATGACTCCTGTAACATCTTGATAACGCTGAAAAAAGTCTTCGACCTTATGCTTTTCTTTTAAGTCTAATTTCTCATAAAGTGGCTTTTTACCTGTGATCGCTTTAATACCATCAAGTACATTCTCATCAGAATTTGAACAATCATCAATAATGACAACTTCAAACCCTTTATTCTGTAATTCTACCACGGTATGAGAACCAATAAAACCTAATCCGCCTGTTACTAATACTTTCATTTATACTGCTATTTGAACATTATCAAATTTAAAAACTATCTTATTATCCATTTACAAACCCGATAATTAACTCCGTAATATAGTTAATCTGTTCTTCGTCTAATTCTGTATGCATTGGCAACGACAAGACTTCTGTCACTAATTGATTCGTTACAGGAAAATCTGCTTCGTTGTATCGATCATCTACATACGCTTTTTGCTTATGTAAAGGAATTGGATAATAGATACCAAAAGGAACTTCATTTTTAGCTAAAAATTGTGCCAATTCATCTCTTTTACCATTTGTTATTCTCAAAGTATATTGATGAAAAACGTGACAGTCGCACACATCACAAATACCTTCACAATTATTCACGGTAACAGGTGTAATAATATGCTCTTGCCCTTCAAATGCTTTTGAATAGGCACGTGCCGCATTTCTTCTCGCTTCACAGTAGCCATCTAGTTTAGGTAGTTTGGCTCGTAACACTGCAGCTTGTATAGAATCCAACCTTGAGTTTACCCCAACTACATCATGATGATAACGTTCATACATACCATGATTAACAATACCACGTAAGGTATGGGCCAATTCATCATCATTGGTAAAAATAGCCCCACCATCTCCATAGCAACCCAAGTTTTTAGACGGAAAAAATGAAGTAGCACCTACATGGCCCATACTACCGGCCATATGTTTAGTACTATCTTCTGAATAGTACCTAGCACCAATTGCCTGTGCATTATCCTCAATTACGAATAAATTGTGTTTTTTAGCTAATGCAAGAATAGCATCCATATTGGCACATTGTCCAAAAAGATGCACAGGTACAATGGCTTTCGTTTTAGGCGTAATCGCTTTTTCAATGGCCTCTATGTCAATATTGAACGTATCAGGATAAACATCAACAAGAACCGGAGTCAATTGTAACAATGCAATTACCTCTACCGTAGCGGCAAAAGTAAAATCTGCAGTTATGACTTCATCGCCAGGCTTTAATCCTAAACCCATCATTGCAATCTGTAAAGCATCTGTACCGTTGGCGCATGGAATTACATGTTTAACCTGTAGGTAATCTTCTAGTTCTTTTTGAAAAGCATGCACCTCAGGACCGTTGATAAATGCCGATGTTTCTAATATTTGGGTTATTGAAGTATTTACTTGATCTTTAATTTCTTGGTATTGACCGCCTAGGTCTACCATTTGTATCTTTTTCATCTGTTATAATTACATGAAGTGATACAAAAATACAAAACAGACGACAGTAATTTTATGGAAAGAAACGTAATTTAGCCCAAAACCATTAGTTTGTACTTTCTCTATAACTTTCTCGTCATAAGCGCATCTGCCATTTTAAAGGTATTAGCACTAACAAACTCAAAACTATCCTTATTTGTAAAAGGAAGAAAACAGACAATTTCATTAATCAATGCAGCTATTTCAAAGGAAGACAAAGTCATTTGGATCCACGCCGCATCGTTAGGTGAGTATGAACAAGGGTTGCCGGTTTTAGAAAAATTAAAATTCAAATATCCTAACTACAAAATACTTCTCACTTTCTTTTCTCCCTCAGGATATGAGGTAAAGAAGAATAGTAAAATTGCCGATGTCATTTGCTATCTACCTTTAGATACCAAAAGAAAAGTTTCTTCCTTTTTAAATGCCGCACACCCAGATATTGCCATATTTATTAAATATGAAATTTGGCCCAACTACCTTGCCGCCCTAAAAAAACGAAATACACCTACCTTCTTAATTTCTGCCCTATTTAAAGAAAATCAGATTTTCTTTAAGCCTTTTGGAGGTTTTATGCGCAAAGCACTGAACAACTTTACACAGATTTTTGTACAGAATGAAAAATCAAAAACATTACTAAACTCCGTTGAATACACTAAGGCTACTATTGCAGGTGATACTCGTTTTGATAGGGTAAGTGAAATATTAGAGCGCAATAATGAATTAGACTTCATGAAACGCTTTAAAAATAAGCACTATTGTTTTGTAGCGGGAAGTACTTGGGCAGAAGACGAAAAAATCATCATAGCATACATCAATAAGAATACACGGCCAATAAAATTTGTTATTGCACCACACACCATTAAGGACAGTCACATTCAAGAGATTGTTAACGCTATTAATAAGAAGGTTGTTCGTTATTCTGAAATGAATAATGAGAACTTAGCTAATAACGATGTCATCATCATTGATACTATTGGTCTTTTAACCAAGGTGTATAGCTATGCGGATATGGCATATGTTGGCGGTGGTTTTGCCACAGGTCTACACAATACATTAGAACCTGCTGTTTTTGGTATTCCAGTAATTATTGGCCCAAAGTTTGAAGGATTTACCGAGGCTGAAGAATTAGTAAATCTAGGAGGAGTTATCTCTATAAAAAGTACCGAGAAATTTGAAGAACTTACTAACAAGTATTATAAAAACAATGCTTATAGATTAAAAACCGGGCAAATTAACACGAATTACATCAAAGAGAAATCTGGTGCAACCGATCACATTGTCAATGAATTAAACGCAGTGTTTACTTCAAATGATTGAATTCTTTCCATTGATCATCTGCCCCGCCTCTTATTATAAAGGCTTAAAAACAATACATTAGTTTACAGAAAGTGAACTATACAAAGGTATTTTTTATACTTTAATCGTTTTTACTATCCTATTTGATAGCACTTTAAGTTAGATTCACCATATTGATTACAGAACAATAGAACAATTATTATGGAACAAGAACTATCTTCAGGAGTTAAAATACTTAACGGCTTTCTTAAATTAATGATTATCTGCTTAATAATAATACTTTTATCAGTACCCTTGGCGGCAATAGCAGATTGGTTAAATCTGATTAACTAGAAAAATAGTTATGTTGCTCACAAAAGCCACAAATTATAACAAACCGTAATTTAAATGTCGACGAGCTACTTATTTTTAGGTTAAAATTCACACCCACAAAACTCTAGACCACAAAAAAACACCTCTTCACAACTGAAAATGAGTGTTTTACAACTTTTTTCGCAGAATTGTTGCCTAATTCAACTAACTTTAGTAGTGTAACTTTAAAGTAGGTAATGTTATGAACAATTTATCATTTAAAACCGGAGTAGAAACGTATCTATCCGTGCTTGTTGTAGCAATGAATGCATTTTTAGCAGTTGTTGCAGTAGGTTCATTATTAGCCCTTTTAGGGATTGTTTAATCTTTTAACACCATACCCTTATTGTAAAAACTACTTTAAAAAAGCTCCTTTAATTAGGAGCTTTTTTTCTAAAATTATTTTACAAACTCCTGACCTAAGGTTATTTTATTACTTTATTCATAAAATCTTCTTTATACGCTCTACCAATAGGCAGGCTTTCACCACTTTCCAACAATACCTGATTACCAATAATTTTATGGATTTTACAAATATTAAGAATGTATGATCTATGAATTCTTAAAAATAGCTGCGAATCCAAAAACTCTTGCCAGTATTTCAAAGTTTCATGTGAAAGATACTTTCTATCTTTTGTATAAAGCTCCGTATAATCCGCATCTGACTGTATAAATCGTATATCTCCCACTTCAATTTTAATATGCTCGTAACCACATTTTATAAATATAACGTTAGCTAAAACATCATGTACCGCTACCTCAAAATTGTGTTCTAAAACCTCATTTGGGTTTGGCAATTTATGTACTGCTTGAACAAAACGCTTAAACGAAAAGGGTTTTAAGAGATAATCTACCACATCATATTCGTAACTTTCTAAAGCGTAGTCTGAAAATGCAGTAGTTAAAATTACAGCTGGCTTGTTTTTAAGTACTTTTAAAAATTCAATACCTGAAATTTTAGGCAAATGAATATCTAAGAAAATTAGATCTATTTTTTCTTCTTTTAGATAATCTATAGCTGAAATTGCATCTGCAAAAATTGCTTTCAATTCAAGATTCTTAACATCGTCAATGTACTTTTTCAGTACCCTTTGCGCTGGTGGTTGATCTTCAACGATTATACATTTTATCATTTATGCGTCTCGGTTAGTTGCAGTTTTAAATGCACATAATATACATTATTCGCTTTCTGAATAAACAATCGGTGTGACTTTGGGTATAGTAATTCTAGTCTTTTCTGCACATTCTGTAACCCTATACCTTTAGAGAGGTTTGCTGTATTTGTTACTGCCAAAAATGAATTTCTACATTCAAAATTTAAAACTCCCTTATCATTTAAAGAAATATTCACATCTATAAAAATATTCTCTGACTGGCTACCCGTACTATGTTTAAAGGCATTCTCTATAAATACCGATAGAATTAATGGTGCAATTCTATAACCATCTGTTATTTGTGGAGTTTGAAAACTTACTTTCCCCCTTTCTTCAATTTGCATTTCGTTGAGCTGGGTAAAGTTCCTTAAGTGTTCCATTTCTTTCCGTATAGCAACATATTCCTCTTTGCAATCATAAAGCATGTAACGCAATACAGAAGATAACTCAAGAATAATAGAAGGTGTTTTCGGTGATTGTTCTATGGCATAGGAATACAAATTGTTTAAATTATTGAATAAAAAATGAGGATTTATCTGTGACTTTAAAAATAGCAATTCACTTTCTTTAACAGAGGTACGAAGCTCCTCTACCTCTAATTGTTTTTTAGAAGCGTCCCAAGCAAATTTGAATCCTACTAAAATCAAAATTACCGGCATAACGTCAAGAAGGCTATATATAACTCCCGGAAAATGCATAGCACGCGTATCTGGATAAAAAATTTGTTCTAAAACCAGCTCTTCAATAGCTATATTAACCGTTACTACAATTACCACATAACTTAAAAAATACCAATACCTTTTTTTATAAAAAAAACGAGGCAACAAAATGTAATTGATAATAAAAGCCCCTATCGCATAATTTAAAAATCCCACAACCTTAAACCCTTGTATTTCAGGCTCATATTTGTCAAATGTAAAAAAAAGAAAAACCACACCATGTAAGAAAATCTGAAACAGAACTTCTTTAGTATGACTAGTGCCAATGTAGGAGTTTAAGGTCATTATTTAAAAATACCATTTTACCAACATAATCCAATTAACAAAACCGTCATCAACGTATTTAAACAGGTAAACGCCATAGAAAGACCTAATGTCGTTTACACTAAAACAACTGTCGTTTGCAGAATTAAGATTTTATACCAAAAAAGTAAAATGCATCTTTACAGTGATCAACATTATTAGAATTATGCATAAACAGTTCCATCTTTTATTACTTATTGTTATTTCAATATTAGCAAATAACAGCACATTTGCACAAAATATAACCACTATTACCGGAAAAATAGTAGAAACAAATAATGGCGGTCCTATAGAATTTGCGACCGTTCTTGTAGGTAACCCAACCAATCAAAAACCTATTGCAGGTACAACAACCTTACAAGATGGTAGTTTCACCTTAGAAACCACAGCTTCTGAATTCTACATAGAAGTTAGTTTTATTGGGTTTACTACCAAAAGATTTGACAACCCTACCATTACCAACGGAAAAATTAATTTAGGAACAGTTTCCATTGCTGAAGATTCTCAACAATTAAACGAAGTGGTGGTAGAAGGTCAAATTAGTCAGACGGTATTTAAATTAGACAAACGCGTTTTCAATGTAGGCGCAGATTTAAGCAGTACCGGTGCCAGTGCTTTAGAAGTATTGAACAATGTACCTTCTGTAAATGTAAATATTGAAGGTGCGGTAAGTCTTCGTGGTAGTCAAGGAGTTCAAATGCTGATTAATGGAAAACCATCTGTTTTAGCCAATGAGCAAGGCAATGCCCTTGGAACCTTAACCGCAGATATGATCGAGCGTATAGAGGTTATTACCAACCCTTCTGCAAAATACGATGCCGAAGGCACATCAGGAATTATTAATATCGTTCTTAAAAAAGAGGAGAAGAAAGGATTAAATGGTGCTGTTACATTGAATACGGGTATACCTAACAATCACAGTTTAGGACTTAGCTTAAATAGGCGTACAGAAAAATTCAACCTATTTAGTCAGCTTGGTTTTGGTCGCAGAACCTTTCCTAGGGATCAAGAGACCGAAAATCGTAATTTGGAAAATGGCACGTACATCAACAGTTTTGGCGAAAGTGACAAGAACGAGACATTCTTCAACCTAATTCTAGGTACAGATTATCATATCAACGACCTTAACGTCATTACACTATCAGGAAATTTCGCTTATGAATGGGAAAAAGAAAATGCAGATGCCATATTCAGCACTTTTGATGATAGCAACACATTGACAGATGCTTTTAGAAGACAAGAACTGACGGAAGCCACAAACCCCAAATACTCCTACGAACTGCAATACAAAAAAGACTTTGAAGGCAATGAAGAACAATCGTTATTGTTAAGTGCAACCGGAAATCTTTTTGCAAAAGACCAAACATCAGACTTTAATAACACGACTACTATTGGTACTGATGACGACACACTTCAAAAAAGTAGAACAGATTTCACTCAGGCAGAATATACATTTAAGGCAGACTACACACACCCTTGGTCAGAACAATTTACATTGGAGACCGGAGCTCAATATCAAATAAACGACGTAGAAAATGATTTTGCCATTAGCAATTTTGATGGAGCAAATTTTATTGAAGATCCTAACTTGACCAATGTATTCGAATGGACCCAAAAGGTATTAGGAATTTATGGTACAACAGCTTATGAAGGTGATAAATGGGGTATAAAATTAGGGCTTCGTTTTGAAGATACCGATGTTGCCACCTTGCTACAGACTACCAATGTAAGCAATGACAAAAATTATAATAATCTTTTCCCTAGTGGGCACACATCTTATAAAATAAACGATGACCTGTCATTGCAAGCAGGATATTCAAAACGTATTTTCAGACCTCGTCTATGGGATTTGAATCCGTTTTATAATATTAGAAACAATTTCAGCATTAGCACTGGTAACGCAGACCTACAGCCAGAATTTACCGACAGTTTTGAAGTTACCAGCATCTATAAGCTAGGAAAAGTCTCTATGAATCTTGGTGTTTTTTATAGACATACAGAAGACGTTGTGGAAGATATTGTAGCGTTTGAAGACAACATAAGTATTTCAAGACCTGAAAATGTAGGTATTAATAATACTACCGGTGTAGAGTTTAATGCCAAATATATTCCCGCAAATTGGTTGTCCTTCACTAACGATTTCAATTACAGTCATTTTACAAGAGAAGGAGACTTTGAAGGTAGTTCGTTCGATTTTAAAGGTGATCAATGGTCTACACGCCTAACCGGTAAATTTAAATTACCCGCAGCTATTGACTTAGAGCTTACAGGCAATTACCGCTCTAGCTACCGAACACTTCAACAAGAAGTATCCGATAATCTATTTATGGATTTTGGAGCACGTAAAAAGATTCTTAAAGGCAAGGCTATTGTTAACTTAAGCGTGAGAGATGTTTTTGCTTCTCGTATAAGCGAGAGTATTACTAGCCAACCTACCTACTACTTAAGGGATTATAGCAATAGAGGACGCTTTGTAACCTTAGGTATCAGTTTCGGTTTTGGAAAAGGAGAAGCCATGGAATTCTCAGGTCAGAAGCGATTCTAAATCACATAAAAACCATAGATATTATCACGGCTATTTTTAAATAATCTAAATACATACTACTGAAAAACAGCTATTTAAATTGTTTCTAAAGGACTATGGATGTAGCTTTAATTGAATTTAAAACAGAAGATTATGTCGATAAGATTAGGAAATAGCTGTGTCAATTGTGACAATTTAGTTGAAGGTAACACTTGTAAAGTACACGGCGTACAAGTTGGAAACAGCTATACCTGTGATAGTTTTGAAATGAAAGCCGCTTTAAAAGATGATACCAATTGTGTAACCTGTATTCGTTTTGAATCTAGCGATTGTGCTAATCCTAAAAAAGCAGCTCCAGGTATGTCATGTAGCCATTGGGCTCCACAGAATGCCTCCGCTTAAATACAACAATTACACATTGCATAAAAAAAGGACAGCCTAAGGCTGTCCTTTTTTTATGCAAAACTATTTTACTTCAACGCCTTTCCAGAAAGCCACATACCCTTTAATACCTTTTGCCAATTCTGAAACTTCAGGGTAATACCAAGCCGCGTCTTTATTCACCTCATTATTGACTTCCACGTCATAATAGGACGCTATTCCTTTCCAGGCACAAATTGAACTGGTTTCTGTAGGTTTAAAAAACTCTTTTTTAATATCTTGAGGAGGAAAATAATGATTACCTTCTATTACAACGGTAGCATCACTCTCTGCTATAACCGTATCATTCCAAATGGCTTGTATCATGTGTATTTAATTTAGTAGATTTATATTAATTCCGTTTCAATGTGCGCTACCGAAGAAAGTGTTTTATGCACAGGACATTTATCCGCTATTTCCATCAATCTATTTCTTTGTTTATCATCTAATTCACCAAAAAGTTCTATTCGTCTTCTAAAGGTATCAATCTTATTAACTAATTGCGTATTTCCAGAATCTGGGGCATGTTCTTTTCCATGGTCAATATGAACAATTACTTTCGTCAAATCCCATTTTTTTCTACTAGCATACATTCTCAAGGTCATTACCGTACAAGCACCTAAACCAGAAGAGACATAATCATAGGGTGATGGTCCAAAATCATTACCTCCAAAATCTTTTGGCTCATCAGCAATGAGCAAATGATTACCAGAGACAATTTCAGATGTAAACCCTTCATTACCTATACTTACTGCAACCTGATGATTAGTTTTCAGCTTTTGTCTTTTAGGTTTTCCCAAATAACGTTCTGCCCAACCTGCAATTACATTACCAACGTAAGTAGAATCATCACTACTTGTTAAAAGGTGATCTGCCTTATCAATAGATATAAAACTTTTAGGATGATGCGCATATTGATACAGTTCTTTTGCATTTTCAATACCTACAACGGTATCTTGAGGAGAATGTATGACCACATATGGCTTTCTCATACTCTTTAAAACCTCTTTCATGGACTTAGATTCAATATCGTCTATAAAATCTTTTTTTATTGTAAAATCACGCCCACCGATATTCACTCTTGCCTTGCCCGTTGCATTAATTTCTTCCACATTAGATTTAAACAAATGTTGAACATGAGCTGGAGAAGAAGGTGCACCAATTGTACAAACGGCAACTACAGAATCTAATTCAGAAGCTGCAAAAATAACCGCAGCCCCGCCTAAAGAATGACCTATTACCAACGAAGGTGCTTTATAATTTTCTTCTAAAAATTTAGCAGCCTCAATCAAGTCAGATACATTAGAAGAAAAATTGGTCTCTTCAAAATCTCCTTCACTCTCCCCCAAACCGGTAAAATCGAATCGGAGAACGGCAATACCCTTACCAACCAATGCCCTTGATATATTACGAACAGCAGAAAAATTCTTATTACATGTAAAACAATGCGCAAAAATCGCATAACTATGCGCTTCTTGATTTGTAGGCAATTCTAATCTTGCCGCCAATTGTTTACCTTGAGAATTAGTGAAAGATACTTTTTCGAAACCCATATGTTATTTTTCTATGCTATTACCTAATATACGGTATTAGAAGTAAACAAAAAGAAAAACTTACAACGTCGTTGAAAAGTAATATGAGGTAAGTCTATAAAAAACTTCGCAACACAATAGAAAACTTCATATTATAATGGTCATAAAAGCATGAACTCTATCTGTAAGACAATAGATTGAGCTTTAGCATTGATAACCGGTCATTATATATGATAAAAACATACTGTTTTTTTTGAAATTTCCTTACCTATTCATTATTCAGAACTAAATACTTCAACCTCATCAACCTTATATAAATCCAAAACAAGAAGGCTAAAACCTGCAACAAACAAAGTTGAATTGACTATTTACGAACTAACGGTACCCATTCACCTTCTTTGAATAAATTTACTAAATACTAGAAAAAGTAATCCACAAAGCAACCATGCCGGCAATGTTACAAATGATAGGAAAACGTTAAATTGAACTGATATAAAATAGAACAGTCCAAAGCTGATTAACCAAGCAAAAAACACCGCACTGTTGAATTTTAGGTTTGCTACCCTGGCATAATTTTTAACGATACCTGCTTGTTTATAGAAAAAATGTTCAAACACTATAATTGCACCAAAAGGTGCCAAAATAAATCCGTAGAATGCTACAAAACCTAATAATTTCATCGCAAATGCCGGAAAAAGACCAGCTATAGTTGCGACAGAACCTGCAATTATAGTTACCCAAAAAGTAGAAACTTTTGGCATAATTGCCTGAAAAGCAAGACCTGCCCTGTAGATAGTTGGGTTTGCAGTGGTCCAACCAGCTAAAACAACAGCTATAATTCCAAAAATACCAATAGCATCATTAGCCAAAGGACCTGGAGCCACCGTTGGGGCTTCACCAATAGAGAGCAATGCTTTAGCTTCTGGTGATTTCAAATAAACCGCGTAAAGCAAGGCTGCCGCTATCCACGCCATATAATGCCCTACGTACATACCGGCTGCCGTGGTCCACCCGCTACTAGCTTTCTTTGCAAATCTAAAAACCGATAAATCAGACATGCCAATGTGCATAGCCGCATTAGCAAACCATGACCAAATAAGTACATGCCAAAAAGTAAATTTAATCTGCCCTGGAAATGGCTCGGCACCTTCACCCCATATACTCCAAAATTCAGATAGACTATTTACCTCCAATTTATTCAAGGCCACTATACCACATGCCACAAATGCCATTATTATAACCGGAGACATCCAATTTGCCGCTTTGGACACGGTTTCATACCCTTTTGAGGCGATTAAAGAGATAACCGCACCAAGACACAAAACAATTACGACCCACGTTATACCATTAGGCATCGTATCGGTAAGTTTAGGCATTTCCATATCAAACGGTATACCCACTGCTGTAGCCGAAACAGTTATCATAGCACCCGCCAAAAAACAAAAAAGTAGTCCGTTGGCCAAATTATAGCCAGTAACCAGGTTCTTACCACAGATATTTTCTAGTTGATAATATAAGGTCAATCTATACTTTACTGCAATCTCGGCTGTCAAAAAACGCCAGCTGAGCACAGCCAATAGGTTCCCTAAAAGAAGCCCCACAATAAGATCAAAAGCACTTACCCCAGTTGTTAGGAACAAAGGTCCTATGACAAATTCAGTACCGGCAGCATGTTCACCGGCATACATACCAAGAAAACTCTTCCAACTTCTAAGTTTGGATGCAGGTACCGGTACACGCTCAAATTCCCCTCCTGCAATCTCCTCTATTTCTTCTTCAATATTAAATTGGCTCATATATTGGTATTAGTGGTCATTATTTCAATAGGTAGCTAGGCAAATCTTCTACCCGCTTGCAACAAAGCTGGTCCATCACCTGCTTAAATTGAATCTTTAATAAAGCAATGGTATGATCACCGCCACTGTTTCCCAAAGCTGCGGTTCCGTACATAAAAGAGCGTCCCATAAAGGTAAACTTGGCGCCACTGGCGATGGCTCTTGCTATATCTGGCCCAGAACGAAGCCCACTATCCATCATAATTTCAATTTGATCATTATACTTGGTAATGTCACGAAGTGAATTTATTGTCGATTGCGCGGCATCTAATTGTCTACCGCCGTGGTTTGACATAATAACACCATCAAAACCCATACCTATACAGTCTTTCACATCTTGTTCAGAGGTAACGCCCTTTAGTACTAGCTTACCTTTCCATCTATCGCGAATTGGCTTTATCCTCTCTGCATTTAATTTACCAGAAAAGGTCTGGTCCATAAATTGTCCCAATTGCTTTAGATTTAATCCTTCAGGGGTATAGGGTTTCAAGGTCTGAAATGTAGGCTGTCCATATTTTAGTGTATTGTAAGCCCAAGTTGGCTTTCCTAAAATCTGAAGCATATTTTTTAAAGACATTTTAGGAGGTAATGCCAGACCGTTACGGATATCGCGCGGTCTGTATCCAAACGTTGGTACATCGCAAAGAAGCACCAATACAGGACTCCCGGAAGCTTCTACACGATCAATGATGTCATCGCGTAAAGCATCATCGACAGGATTATATAACTGAAACCAAGCCTTCCCTTCCGTAAGCTCACTTGCTTTTTCTATACCCATGGTGGTTACGGTACTTAAAATAAAAGGAACGTTGTGCTTATGCGCGGCCTTTGCCAAAATTTCAGGAGAATTAGGCCACATTAGACCTTGAAGTCCTACTGGAGAAATACCAAAAGGAGCATCGTACTCTAATCCTAAAATTTTTGATCGGGTGTTGCTCTCCCCAAAATTTCGAAGGTATCGGGGTTGTAACTGCACCTCTCTAATTTCTGCCGTATTTCTTGTTATACTTACATCTTCGTTGCAACCACCATCTAAATAGTCAAAAGCAAATTGAGGCACCCTCTTTTTTGCTTTTATCCGTAAGTCATCTACAGATGGGTATCGTGAATTTATTTTTAATTCCATAATTATTGAATTATAAAGGGCAAGTGCTTTTTCAGGGTATAGTTCTTTCTAAGAAACTTAGCGTTTAGTTTTGTATCAGAAATACACAGTGCCGCACCAAGAGCAGATCCTAAAGACGAATTTGTAGTACTCAATGTCATATTTCTAAGGTAGTGTGACATTAGTTGTATGAATACTTCGTTATCTGAAAACCCTCCATCGATATATAATTTCTTTATTTTTTCTTTTCCACTTACGGTCTTAATACTTTCTACCTGCATTAAAACCAACTCTACCATTAATTGATGGTAGGCATATTCAAAAGTGGTGTAAGGAATTTTGGTTGACTTTGCCATCTTTTCATCACTAATGCAAACCCACTTGTACATATGTTCGAAATTCTTCACGATTGTAAAATAAATATCATGATCAAAACGAATGGTTTTATGATAATCTAATGGAACTTGAAAATGATTAGAAAGTCTTTTAATCTGTTCCTTATATTCATTTCCAAGAAACAAACGAGAAGCTTTTACGGTCTTACCATTAATACGCATATAATTGATGCATTTTTTTTTAATATCAGAATCTTTTAATCCTCCTTTAGAGAAAGGATTCATGGCAATGCTCCATGTACCGGTAGACACCAGTATGAATTTCTTTTTAACACTTCGAATATAGGGCAACAGTGCTGCCGAGCTATCATGTATACCAACACCTAATTTAATACGCTTACCATTATAGTTCATATTTATACTGGTCTCGGCAGAAACAATTCTAGGTAATATTTTGTTTATTTCTTCTTTATAGACCCAATCGTGATAATCTTTTTTTGCGTAATTCCAAAGTGCAGTATGGCAACCAATACTGGTATATTCACTTACTGCTATACCAGTAAAAATATAACTTACATATTGCGGCAAGTGCAAAGAATATTTTATCTTTTTAAAGATTTCCGGTTTTGTATGTTTCAACCAAAAAAGCTGTAAACCAGAATTTAGCATCCCCGAAACGGGTGAACCGGTGGTTACTGCAAAGTCTAATTTTGAGCCATATTTTTCATTAAATAAATCTATAATATCCTGAGGAATATCTTTAGTATAATTGTAAAGGGGCGTCAACACCTCATCATTTTCATCTAAATGAACTAGGCTTGCACCATAAGTTGAAAAATTAATAGAAGTAATGTTGTACTGCTTAGCGTTCAATATGCTATCAAAAACCTTCTTCAACCATTTTTTTAGTTTTTCCAGGTCTTCCGTTGGATAGCCATCTTCATCTTCAGTAGTATCAAAACGAGTATATTCACGATACACCTCTTGAAAATCTTTATCGAATAAAAAGAATTTTTTGTTGGTCTTTCCAATATCGAATACAGCCGTTACTTTCTCTTTCATTTCGTTGAATTATAATCCTACGGCTTTACTGTTTACACCTCTAGCAGTTATCAAATTCTCCCTTACCTTAAGTGATCGATAAATATGTAAAGGCGAAAGTGCCCCTCCGGTTGTGAGCCTAGCCTGTTGCAACAAAGGCCTTACATCTGTACGATAGGCGTTCTGAAGTATCTCTTGACAGCGTACCACATCATTTTCTATTTGCGCAGCTCTCAATTGCGCTTGATCAATTAAAAGCGCCTTGGCATATGCTTCTTGAATAGCTTCCAAAGATTGGATTAAATCTTCTAATGGGTCTTTAATATTATGGCTAGCATCTATCATCCAAGCTGGGTAAGGATTTTGAGGGTTATTATTCATCCCGTAGACCAGTTCATTAAATATTAAAAAGAGGGTGTATGGCTTAATACTACCAACGGTAATATCGTCATCACCATATTTACTATCGTTAAAATGAAATCCCCCCAGTTTTCCCTTTAACATTAATGTTGCTACGATCTGCTCTATATTTGAATTTGGCAAATGGTGGCCCAAATCCACTAAAGTATATGCTTTTTCGCCACATTCGTTAGCCAACATAAAAGATGTACCCCAATCTTGGATTACGGTACTATAAAAATTTGGTTCATAAGGCTTGTATTCAATGAACATTTTCCAATCATCTGGTAATGCCCCATAGATGTTTTTTAAGCTATCCTGTGTATGCTGCAAAGCGTTTTGAAAATTGTTTTGACCAGGAAAATTAGATCCATCTGCCAACCAGACCGTTAGACTTTTTGACCCCAATTTTCTGCCTATATTGATCACATCAATGTTATGCTGTACCGCTTGTTCCCTTATGGTCTTTTCCCGGTTACTAAGCGAACCGAACCGATAGCTTTTCTCTGCGTTTTTTTGATCTTGAAAAGTATTTGAGTTTACCGCATCAAAAATAATATTATGCGAGACTGCCAACTGCTTTATAGCTTCATAATCCTGTGGAACATCCCAAGGAATATGGAGAGATATAGCCCCTGCAGTTTGGGTAAGAGCATGTAAAATACCCACATCATCTATTTTCTGTTCTAAGGTAGATGGCTCTCCCTGAAAGGAAAACCTACCAAATCTAGTTCCTCCGGCACCTAAGGCCCAGCTAGGAATGGCTACTTGAAATTTAGATAATTTATCAATGATATCATTAACATTGCAATTGTTCTTTTCTAGCCTGTTCGATAAAAAATCAAAACTTTCTTGATGCGATTTTAAATCTTTTTGGTTCTTATCCTGTATTCTATCTTTATCTATTCTCATTATAATCCCAATTAGCATTAGACCTATCAGAAATTAACACGTTATTCTGACAGGTCATTAACAAAACTAACTCACTATTTATCTTACAAATGCGTTGGCCATACCACCATCTACGTTTATTATATTACCTGTGGTCTTTTCCAAGATGGCAACACAGGCAAAAACACCTTTTGCAATATCCTCTGGATAAATAATTTCATTCAATAAATTTCTTTTTGCGTAATGTTGAGGAAGTTCATCTACAGTAATGCCATGAGCTTTTGCCCTACCTTCGGCCCAATCGCCTTCCCAAATTTTACTATCCACGATCACACCATCAGGGTTTATGGTGTTTACCCGTATTTTATCACCACCTAATTCTGCGGCCAACAAACGGACCATATGCTGTTGTGCTGCCTTTGCTGTTCCATACCCTACGTTATTTGGACCGGAAACTAAGCCGTTCTTACTAGCTATACTAATAAAATTACCTCCAAAATCTTGTTTTCGCATTATGGCAACTGACTGTTTAGCAAGTTCAAACTGTCCTTTTACTAGCACATTCTGTAAAATATCCCAATCCTTTTCTGAAGTTTCTTGCAATGGTTTAGAAATAGCCAAGCCTGCGCTATGCACCACAATATCAACACCACCAAACTCTAAACAAGTTTTATTAAAAGCCGCTTCAATAGATTCTCTTTTGGTAACATCACAAACCGCATAACTTACGGTATCTGGTTTGTAGGTCTCCATTGCTTCCATTAATCGATCTTCGGCTATATCTGCCAATACCACGTTAGCGCCCTCTTTCACCAATTTATCCGCAATAGCTTTACCTATGCCTCCTCCTGCCCCGGTGACCAAGGCTACTTTCCTAGACAGCGGTTGTTCTTTAGGCATTCGTTGTAATTTAGCCTCCTCTAGCAACCAATATTCTATATCAAAAGCTTCTTGTCTGGGCAAAGAGGTATATTCCGTTATAGCCTCTGCACCTCTCATTACGTTTATTGCGTTAATATAAAATTCACTGGCCACCCTGGTGGTCTGTTTGTTCTTGGCAAAACTGAACATTCCTATACCCGGATAAATAATAATTACGGGATTTGGGTCACGTACCGCTGGGCTGTTTTCTTTTTTACAGGCTTCATAATAGTCTTTGTACTCTGTTCTGTACGCTTCAAAAGCTGGTTCTAGTTTTTTCAGAACCGCTTTTGGATCACTCAAATCCTCGTCAGTACTTAAATCTAATACTAAGGGTTGTATTTTGGTTCTAAGAAAATGATCAGGACAAGAAGTTCCCATAGGAGCTAGACGCAAAAGGTCATTACTATTTATAAATTCCATGACTACATCATTGTCGGTAAAATGCCCTATCATCCTATTTTCAGAAGAACAAAGCCCCCTAAGCAACGGTATTAATTGAGAAGCTTTTTCCAATCGCTCTTCTTTAGGCAGCGATTGCACCTTTTGCCCTCCAAATACACTACCTTTTTCCTCTATTTTTTTGGCAATATATGCCGAAGCTGATTCTATAACCTCAAGACTGTTTACATAACATTCATAAGAAGTATCTCCCCAAGTGAAAAGACCATGGCTTCCCAGAACAATTCCTCGTATTCCAGGGTTATCATGTAAACACTTCTCTAATTGTAGGCCTAAATCAAAACCTGGCTTTTGCCATGGCACCCAACCCATAGTATCTCCCCAGATTTCTTTCGTAATCTTTTCACTATCCTTAGCAGCAGCTACGGCTATCAATGCATCTGGATGTAAATGATCTATATGCTTAAAAGGCAATAAACCATGTAAGGGCGTATCTATAGATGGTGCTTTACTGTCTAGGTCATAGATACAATGGTTAAAAAGGCCAACCATACGGTCCTCATCTGAAAGGTCGCTATAAATATTCTTTAAGTTTCTTAACCTTTCTGTATATAACCCGGCAATACCAGCTTTGTTCAAAGTACCAATATCTCCTCCAGAACCTTTAACCCACATTACCTCTACTTCTTCATTACTAAGCGGGTCTTTTTCTATAGTCTTACAACTGGTATTACCCCCCCCGTAATTAGTAATACGCAGATCGGCACCCAAAATATTGGACCGGTAAAGAAACAATTCTACCTGGTCATCACCTAGCGCCTCTGCCTTACTCTCTTCCCAGAGATAGTTAACATACTTAAAATTCTTTATGGAATGATTCATATTTAAAAACTTCATAATATTTATATTCGCTAAAGTATAATAGAGTTTTTCTTATTGCATCCTGTACTGTACTGCAAGCAGGTCTTTTTGATTTTCTAGGTGAGTATGGTAAAAAAGAAAAACCAATATCCGACATTGTTTATTTACAATAAAAAGTGGTAAACTTAACTTTTTAAATTACTCATGAGTATGGATATGTACAAACACTTTAAAATAGATAATAATTCTAGAATTCCTAAATATAGACAGATAGTAGATTCCATTATCAGTAATGTTGCCAATGGCAATCTAAAGATAGATGACAAAATACCTTCAATAAATAGCTTTAGTGAAGAATTTATACTCTCTCGAGATACTGTAGAAAAGGCTTATCAAATTTTAAAGGAACGTAAGATAATAACATCTATAAGAGGGAAAGGGTATTATATTACCCGCACAAAACTGATATCTAAAGTCAATATACTTTTCCTCATTAACAAGCTAAGTGCCTATAAAATGCGTATTTATAATTCATTCATAAATACGATAGGTGGCAACTCACATACAGACCTTCATATTTACCATTGCGACAACTCTTTGTTTTTAAATGCTTTAGAAAAAAACTCCAATACGTATGACTATTATATTATCATGCCGCATTTCAAGACTGAAAATCTAAAACATGTAAGCTATACCAAAGAAGCCATAAACGCTATTAATGCGATTCCTAAGGACAAGCTTATTTTAATGGACAATAACAATCTTGACATTGAAGGAAACATTGTTGAAATTTATCAAGATTTTGAAAATGACATCTATAATGCATTAAAGGAAGGGTTACCCAAAATATCTAGATACGGAAAATTGATTTTAGTCTATCCTGAAAAAGCCGTTTACCCTTATCCTAAAAGGATTTTGAATGGCTTTCGTAAATTTTGCGGTGAGCACCAATTGGATTTTGAAATCCTAGATGAAATTTTTGATGACATCATTCTTAAAAAGGGTGACCTTTTTATTACCATTGAAGAAAACGACTTGGTAAGTTTGGTAAACCAAATACGTGACAAAGAATTTATTTTAGGCGTAGAAATAGGGGTTATCTCTTATAATGACACCCCATTAAAGGAACTACTGGGCATTACCGTCATCTCTACAGATTTTAAGGCCATGGGCGAAACTGCTTCCCGTATGATTATGAACAAAGAGAAAGGTAAAATTAAAAACCCCTTTAATTTTATTGACCGCAACTCACTGTAATATTACAAGTAACCAAGGCAACAGTAAAACAACTAATTCTCCCTTAAACATATAACTCCAGAGTGCTATTTTTTATCAGACTTACAATAGCATATAGTAGTCAATACCGATCATCTGTCTATTTAAATATTGAAAAAAGAAAAAAGAAAATACTTCAACAGTCTAAAACTTGTATAACTACTTGTTATGGGCACCAATGGCGATTAGGACATCAATAGACACCACACTCAGGACAGAATCAATACCTATTTACAAATAAGGGACACCTAGTTCTATATTGTTATTAACGAGAACAAAATAGCCTCTAAAACTTACTTTAGAGGCTACTTCTATAAATTCCTTAGCTATCATAACCAAATGAATTGGTTTTGTAGTACGAGTTTTAAAGTTTAATTACTTATAATTTACTACCCACTTACCACTTGAAAGCGTATAGTACTTGTATTTTTCATCATTTTTAGATGCCACGGAACGGTAATCTCCCTTTCCTTTAATCTCAACGTTCAATGCCCCGGACGGCACCCTTATCATAGCCTCAGACTGTTCAGGTACTGAAATCTCTATGGATGTATTATCCAAGTTTTGAGCATATTTTAAGGATATATTACCTTTAATGGTAGATATACTACATTTTATGTTTTTGTAACTTAATGGTTCAGGAAATACTTCAAACTGTTCAAAACCAGGTCTAATTGGCTTTATACCTGCCATGTATTTGTACATTATGGTCAGGGGACCTCCACTCCAGCCGTGATTGTAAGAGCTATTTCCTAACTCAAAGAGCTCCCATAAAGTGGTAAGTTCTGAATCTACCATGGCTTTATACCTCGTTTTAATTCTAGATAATGCTTGCTCACTTTTCCCCATCATAAACAAAGCCTCTAATTGGTATTTATCAATATAAGGACTGGAATGTTTTACATTTTGCAATAAAGTTGAAATGGTCTCATATTTATCTTGCTCCGCAATACCCGCTAGAACCATCATACCATTTCCACGGTCATCAATTTCTTCCTTATAATTAGATGATCGATACCCTTTTTTTGTCCAATAATTATCGTTGACAAATGTTTTAATTTTCTCCAATGTAGCAGTCGCCCTATCCCGCTCTGCTATTTCACCTACTTTATCTGCAATATCTGCATAGGTTTCCAAGGCCATATAATACCAAGCCTGTTCTAATAGCTCTGAATCCACCTTACTACCCCAATCTGACCAATTCCATCCACCAGATTTAAAATTTACGTGTCCATTTGGATCTACTGACCAAAGGTCAAGGTATTTTTTTACGTGAGGAAACACATATTTATAGGTTTCCATGTCACCAGTATACATCATATAGTTTTTGAAGCCTAAAGCAACAGCAGCCAACATTTGTTGAGGCAACTCTCTATCCCAATTACCTGCCGGTATCGGTGAATACAAGACACCGTTATCTTTTTGCCAATCTACTAGTTCACGAATACCCTTGAGACTGAGAGCATGAGCATCATTATCCAGAACATAGAAACTCTCTTCCATTAGTAATACGAGGTCACCCCACCATTGTGCCCTTTCTCTATCCGGACAATCGAACCATGTATCCCTCATATTTACATATAGGGTATTTTCAGCTTTTTGCAGAAAGGTCATCATAAAGGGGTCATCAATTTCAAACGAACCATCTATTTCTGATTTATAGCCAGTTTCTCGATAGCCTGCCTCTAATAATTGAATTCCATCTTCCAAATCAAAGGTAATCTCATGACCGCTCATCCAAGGAAAATGTTCATATTCTTGAATACCTTCTTTTGTTACATATTGAGAACTAATAGGTACGTCATTTAGCCAATCATAGCTATCGGTCTTAATATCAATAACTTTACCTGCTCCTTTAGATTTTACCTTGATATAATATGAAAATTGCATATTGTAGGGTAATTTTAGGGTTACCCTATTCTTGTTTTTTACCAAATCTGCAGCAGCTACTTTTTTCAATCCAAAATCCTTCCATTGTGGAATATTACGTTTTACCAAGTTGTTCCATGGAGCTACGCCTTCCGCTCCAACTTCAATAGGAGTATCCCAAGAAGAGTCATCAAAATCTATATTTTGCCAGTTCTCTATATTTGCTGTAGCCACATATTTTACATCAACTTCCGGTAGCCTATAATTTGAAGATCGCTCCCACCCGGTTACACGCTGATAAGCGCTATTTTCACGTATCTTCCACGTATGATCGCTAACTACACTTTGCCCCCCTATATCCCCATTGAAAAAGAAACCGAACTTACCGCTATCCTTATGAGAAAAACCTTCTTTACCAAAGTACCATGCCAGTACCGCTACGGTATTCTTGCCCTTTTTTAAAAACTTAGCAAGATCTAATTCGTCATAATAGGTATCACTAGGGTTTGGCCCTCGTTTAACCATCCCTTCTCTAATCACTAAAGTTCCATTAACCCATAACCAATATTTACTATCGACCGAAATTTTTACAGTCGCCTTTGATGGAATTTCATCCAAATTGAATGATTTTCTTAAATTATACCATTGGTTAGGTGCGTGCTGAAAATCTGAAACGGTTATCCATTTAGCCATATCGTTTTTCGACCTTGTGTTTACAACGTTACAGCTACACAAAATAATAAAAGCAAAAAGAATAGTATTCTTCATCATGAGTTATAAATTTTATTCAGGTAAATCTATAGCTTACTATATACATACCTATCCTGTACTGACCTGTAGCCTAATTCTCCAAATAAGTAATGACAGTTCTTTCTAAACCAACCAGCATTGTAAATACAGTAGATTTTAAGAACATAAAGCTCAATCTAGACCCAAATCTAAAAAGAAATTCGCTGCTACCTTTTGGTGCATATATGCATTACCTAAAAGCACCGGTAAGAAGGAGTTAACTATTAAACCAGGGTGTAATATAGTTGTAAAAACCGATAGGTAGAGACTTTAACACAAACATCAATACCAAGAATGAAAAGAAACACGAGTTCTTGAATAACGTACAATTAAAGCTATCTAAGATTATAAATTATTATTCACTGAAACAGGTAAGTACAGAACAGTTAACATGTAGCTAACATCTAATTTTGAATAAAATTATTAGATTATGAAATATATTATTTACTTACTTCTACCCTTTGTAACTGGTTGTGTTCACCTAAACGGACAAGAAAATGTAGAAAAACATGAAATAACTATTATAGATGATTCAGAAATCATTAATGATGAGTATTATAAGTTAGGAACGAACACATCTCCTAAAGAAGGCAAATTTGAGATTAATAATTATTACATAACCAAAAATGGTAAGCCCGTAATAATGGTAATGGGCGAATTTCAATATTCTAGATATCCAAGAGAGGATTGGGAAGAAGGAATATTAAAAATGAAAGCAAGCGGAATTGACGCTATTGGATTTTATGCTCTTTGGCTACTTCATGAACAGAATGAAGGAGAAATTTCATTTGACAAAAATCTAGATATACGTCATTTTATAGAATTGTGTGCCAAACATGATTTACTAGCTTTTCCGAGAATTGGTCCTTGGGCACATGGAGAAGCTAGAAATGGCGGATACCCTGAGTGGTTTGTTAAAAAAATGAAAGAAGCAGGATTATCAAGTAGCCGATATAATAGAATTGATGAATTCTCTACTGAACATTATTCAAATTGGTATAAAGCGTTAAGTGACCAATTTAAAGACCTTTATTATAAAGATGGAGGTCCAATATTCGCTATTCAAGTAGACAATGAAGTATGGAGTGGTGGACCGGGCAGTGAAGGATATGAATTTTTATCAGGACTTAGAAAATTAGCCGAATCTTTTAATATCGATGTACCCTTTTATACCGCAACCGGGTGGCCAGGAAAAGAACTTCCAGACACAGAATTACTACCATTATGGGGCGGTTACCCTGCTGCCCCGTGGACCGGTCATGCAAATAAACTTTCCCCAATAGATAACTATCTGTTTATATCTACAAGATTAGATAAAAAAATTGGTTCAGACATGGATTTTTATGAGAAGGAACAATCCAATAAAAGACCAATTTATAGACATCCATATTTAACTGTAGAAATGGGTGCGGGCAACCAAATGACTTATCATAGAAGACCGCTATTAAAAGCAGCGGATATGATTTCATTAATATACACTAGATTAGGTGTTGGAGCAAATACTATAGGATACTATATATACCATGGAGTTCAGCACCCATTGAGCAATGGGAACGAATACCCAACGCAAGAAAGTAAAAATCAAATATATCCTTATGCCAACGACTACCCTATGATTTCTTACGATTTTTTGGCTCCAATTTCAGAATGGGGGTTTGCCCGACCGTACTATAATGATTTTAAGCTAACACATTTGTTCATTGAAAATTTTGGAGAAAACTTAGCGCCAATGTATCCTACTTTACCCAATGATGCACCAAAAAACCCAGCAAATAACACTGCTTTACGTTATTCCGTTCGAAATAAAGATGGAGCAGGTTATATATTTTTCAACAATTATGTCCGTCAATTAGATTTAAGGGACCATAAAAATGTTCAATTTTCAATAAATATCAATGACAAAGATACCATTGAACTTCCTAAAAAAGGTATAGATATCAACAATGGATCATATGGCATCATACCTTTCAATATGAATATAGAGGGCATAACTTTAGCCTATGCTACTGCCCACCCCTTTTCAATTTTAGATAATAAAGAAAAGACCTACTTTTTCTATGAAATGGAAGGTGTTACCCCAGAGTTTAAGTTTAAAAATGAGCACATTAAAGAAATAATAACGAAAGGAAAGCTGACACATGAAAATGGTGCACAGATCGTTACAAACCTAAAATCAGGTAAAGATTGTAGTATTGAAATTATCAAAAAAAATAATGAACGAATTAAAATAATAATCTTATCTAAAAATGAAGCATTACAGGCATATGAGTTTAAAATTAACGGGGAAGAAGTGTTATTTTTAAATCAGGAATTTTCAATGCTTGACTCAAATAAGGGAGCTTTGACATTAAGATCTTTAGGAGATAATTTAATTAATTTTTGGTCTTATCCTGAATTACCCAACACCAAGTTTAAAATTGGTTCAGATGGCATTTTTACCGCTTATGAAATAACCCTTCAAAATTGGGAAACACCAAAAATATCATTCACACCTACATTTAACGATTCTTTAAAAAATAAATGGATCAATTTAAAAACCCCAACGGAACTGCCTTATAGCCATAAACTTGAAAAGGAAAAATTATTTGCAAGTTATAAAGTGAATCTTCCAAAAAAACTACCACAGGGAGTAAATGATGTCCTATTAAACTTTGACTATAAAGGCAATACAGCACAGTTATATGCAGATGATATCATTATTGCAGACAATTTTTATAATGGTACTCCCATGCCTTTTGGATTAAAAAGACATCAAAGCAAACTACAAAAAGGAGAATTTATTTTTCAAATATCTCCGTTGACATCAACAGATAACATATATTTTGAAGAAAATACAGATTTAAATTTTGTGAAAACTGACGGTGCTATTTTAAAAAATATAACACTTATTCCAGAATATGAATTCATTTTAGACTTAAAAGATACCGCTAAAAATTAGAAAAAATCGGTAATACCCTAACGCAATAAAATGCGTCTTAAGATTACGTTCTTATAAAATATTTGCTATTAAACGCTCTTAAGCTTTTGGTAAATTTTAAATTATCACGAGCGTTACAGCTATTATTTTCACATGAGAACAATACAGTAATGAAAGTCAAGTAGCAGAAACTATTAATGGTTCAGGTATAGGTCGCTTCTAGCGCCAAGATTGGATGTGGCCTATACCTTACATCTATATGTTTGTCATATGAACTGTAGATATTACGGCATTTTTCTTATCCTAGGTAGTTGTTGGATCGTTCTTAAAATATAAAATACTAGGCCTTCACTAATTTTGATTTTGTCAAGCTTATTTTTGAGTGATTTTAGTAGTTTGCAAATGACCTCTTTTGCTTTTCTTTTTTGTACAACTATTTTTTTGGCATTTATAAGGGTTGATCTTTCTAATTAACAAATAACACAAATAGCCTCCATAGAAAACGTTCTATCAATTCAATTTCCTTCAGCTATTATTCAACGCCATTATACCTTGACAACCAAGTTTTCGGGCAACTATTTTAAGATGGTCATCTTAAAATAGCTACTCTAAATACTTTTTCTTACAAGTTACCCTTCACCTTTTTATATTTTTTAAAGACCTTTAAAACAAGACAACTCATCTGCTGTTTACGCGGTAAATCAGTTAATCGTTTTTTTTTAGAACCTATAGGTTCCAACTTTTAAATCCATTCTTTAATAGTATTGGCTTGTATGTTATATACCTAATACCATTTGTCTTTTAAAATGGTTGTCTTTTGGCAAGTTCAGCTATGACTTTTAGTTTAACGCTTTTACTGTTACAACCTACAAATTATTCATTTGTAAACTTATGAATGGAATAAATAGTTCTAAGAAAAGTTTTTGACCTAAACAAAAATTATACATTACCGATTTAAAATATAAATATAGAGTTATGATCAGTAAGTAAACATATCATGAACCCTAGCTGATTTTTATCTAATAATATTTAAACCATCTGGTGCATCAATTATAGTTTTAATTCTACCTTGAGCATCTTTTTCATGACTAACAGTCAAAATCCCAAATTGAGTAGGAAACGTACCTTTGGCAAATTTTAAGTCCCCTAAATGTGGTTCTATCTTAATAGTTTTTCCGCCGTTCATCACCTGAATACCAAGAACATACTGTGTAAGCCATGGCGTTGGTCCGCTTGCCCAACCATGACAAAGACTGTGACGAAAACCAACATAACAATACTTTCCAAAATCTCCATGAATATCAAATTTACCTTTAGTAGCTAGTTCATCAATTCTATCACTATAACTAGCGTCTAGGATATTAAAATCTTCCCAAAAAGTAGTAGCACCTAAATCAAGCATACCGCCCCAATATGTTTTTATAACATTTAACGCTCCTTTATAATCTTTGGCGTTCGCCATGGCTTCTAAAATGTAATAACCATAAAAAGTGGACATACCTTGTACTCCATTCTGTTTTAAGACCTCAGTGTTTATTTCATGTGGGTCAGCAAGATTGGCAAGAGACATCAAAGCAGCGGCTTGTTTAGACGTATTGCCTTGGGGCTGATGTTTGCTTAACTTTTTTGCTATTTTTTTATACTTTTTTTCAAGTATATTGTTTCCTAAGGTCGCCATTAGTTCACTACCTGCTTCAAATGTTAGAATCATCATAGACTGAAGTCCTGCATGAATGGCTTTGGGGTTTTCACTTGTTGGCCAATCTAAAAAGCGTGTTCCATTTAAGACCTCTCTATTGTCCTTGTCAATAAATGTACTTAATTGTTCTAATAGGGCAACCATATAGGTTTGTTGTTCCTTTAGGTATTCAAAATCCCCGTGATAATCAAACCAATTTTTATGAATAAGAATCCACCACATTGAGTAAGAGCTAATTCCGTTCATCCATTGAGGCAATGGATATTGATCCCGTACTAGGTCTAAACTTTTAGGAACCACGTTCTGTTTTCCAAAAACAGTATTAATCGTCATAACTTCAGGATGCAAATCTCCAACCCAAACCAAACGATCTCTTTTAATTCCGTCCCACAAGTAATCCTGCATGTTTAAATGCACCGTATAAGCACCCGTTGCCCAAATTTCATTTAATCGTTTATCACTACATTCAAATGAACCTAAATAAGGTATGTCGCGATAAACAAATGCCGCTTCAACAGATTTTATAGTAGCATTTTCATTAGCATCTACCACATCGATCCGCAAAAACCGAAACCCGGTCTCACCAACTTCAACAGACCCTAACCAAGGTACTTCAATAATAAAATCTCTCATGGAATGTTCATTGGTAGCGTTCTGTTTACCACCAATATCAGACATGGCCTCCCCTACAGACTCTCCAAACCTGAGTCGTAATTTTAAAGTAGATTTGTTAGATCTAATACCGGTAGTAATTTTAATTCCGCCATTAATTTCTTTACCATAATCTAATAGAATTGCAGGTTTATGCTCATCATTACTAATAAATCTAAATAAGTTTTGATCGTTCACGGCCACTTGTCCATTTCCCTTTTTTAGCAGTTTAGAAGAATTTTGAATGTATTGACCTGTACTATCTGATTTCCAAATTATTTTTTGCGGTGTGATATAAGTTTTTGCCATATTAGAAAACCGAATTTTATCATTGTACTCGTCACCAAAAACAGGTGGCAGCTGCGAGAAACAAGTTTGTATAATTAGAAAAAAAACCACATTTGCAATAAAATTATTCATTCTGTTTTTGCTTATAAAATTTATTAAGTTCACAATTTACATGTACTGGTATTGAATACCATCCTGTACTATCAGGTCATATTCCTATTTAAAAATATTTTGATAAGAGATTAATTAAAAATCACACTTTCTAATAGCTAATGACACTAGTGAATTAGCCAAGAATACTATATTATCTTATACCTGGGAAGCAAATCTAATTATTGACCGTACCTGCTTTTTAAAGATACCCAAAGGACAAACCAAAGCTTACAAACCATATTTAGCATTTATAAATACTGAGAACAAGACATTCTTTAAAAGATAATTTTACATACTTTGGTTCTATATTCAAATACTTCAATTCTCTAACAATCAATATTTCAGAAGCATTTTAAAGAAATCAAAATTTACTTTATTACATTCAGTGCCCACCGACTTCATTTTTTTATATTCGATATTGCTTTTTCAGGAATTTTAAACTTCTTAACATATTGCAGAAATACCCTATTCCCGTTTAAAACCTTGCAGCTACAACAAAAGAATAGAGGAAAGACGTTTTATAATTAAAACTATTTTATTTGACGCCAATCTAAATTACAGTAGCTTTTTGATGTTTATTACAGAAATTTGTAAGCTATTAATACAACTACAGAAAATCTTATGCCTTATCTGCAATTGAAAACAATGTAGATTGTGAGCACAAGAATTACAAAAACGCCCCAAAAAGGAACCGTTCTATTTTATCTGTAATGTAGGCCTCTCATTTATAACAAAAAAAAGAGGCTAAAGCCTCTTTAAAATTAGGGTAAGAATTCTTACTCGTATATAACCTCTATTTTTTCTGTTAACGGTATACTTTGACAACTTAAAATATAACCTTTATCAACCTCACTTTTATCTAGGCCTAAATTATTTTTCATGTGTACTTTCCCTGATTTTAGTTTACACATACACGTTGAGCAAACCCCGCCCTCACATGAATATGGCGGATTTTTACCGGCATCAATAAGAGTTCTTAATATGGTTTTACCATTAGAAATGGTTGTTTTAATAGTTTCACCATTTAATTGTGCTACTAAACTGGCATTATCAATTCCTTCTGTTACATCTGAAGATGTTACTCCACCAAAACTTTCAATAAATATACGCTCGTTTGGGACATCTATATCCTGTAGTGCTTTCTTAGTATTCTCAATCATAGTTCCCGGTCCACATATGTAATACTCCGTATTTTGAGCGTAAGGCGGGTATTCATTTATAAACCATTCTATTGCCAGAGTATCTACGCGTCCTTTTCTATGTATTTTATCTTTTTTGCCGCTTAACCATAAATCACTCCAATTACTTTTTGGCCTACTTAAGGTATGTACAAGTATAAAACGATCTGCATATTCTTTTTGAAGTTTTTCTAACTCTTCATTAAACAGAATAGAATCTTGACTTCTATTGCCATACAACATATGAACAAAACTTCGTTCTTCAGTTAATAGTACTGTTTTTAAAATAGAAAGTATGGGTGTAATACCACTACCCGCAGCAAATAAATAATAGGTTTTATAATTATCCTTTTTTAACTCGGCAAAGAAACGACCATTAGGAAGCATTACGTCAACAAGGTCTCCTACTTTTATATTGTCGTTTATATAATTAGAGACCAAACCATCTTTAACACGTTTAACTCCTATACGTAAAGGTTCTTCTAATGCAGGAGAACTACATAGCGAATAAGAGCGTCGAACTTCTTCACCGCCAATATTAAATTTCAAGGTTAGGTATTGCCCTGGTTTATAGTTGAATGTTTTATAAAGCGCTAAAGGAACATCAAACGCAATAGAAGTAGCGTCAGCTGTTTCCTTTTTTACTTCTAAAACTTTTAGTTGATAAAAATCAGTCATTGTCTCTATATTTTTCTACCCATTCCTTAACAACACTTTGAAACTTACGTACGGCAAATTCCCCATTTTTTGCTTGTGCCCCAACACTAAATAGTGGAGAGCTTAAAGATTTTTGTTGCTGTTCACAAGCATAAACATCTTCTTCCATAAAATTTCCTGAAGCCATAGGGTCACTGGCATCACCTTCATATTTACCCTTATTACCTATATTTTGCCATACCTTGCTTGACATAGATTTTGTATATTGTTTGGTATATTCCCATTCACTAACATTCATAGTTTTTGAACGAATAACCACCAAAGTACGATCAGGAGCTAATGGAATAGCGTGAAATGTATTCCAAGCACTTTCACTTTCGGTAATACCAATATTTGGGAATAGCCAAGGGACATACGCGCCCATTTTATCTTCTGGCATTTTATCCATTAAAGGATATGGGGATGCATTTTTTACATCTGCTAGATATTCAGGAACTAAAGGTTCAAAAAAGTAATAGTGTGGACCGGCCCAACCAAATTCTGCTTTAGCATGATCATACATATTCAATGTATCTTCATGCAAATGTGCCAAGTGATATTGATCAATATAATTTTCAACTATTATTTTCCAATTTGCATTGATTTCCTTAGTGTAAAATGCACCGTCTTTTTTTTCTTGATATTCAATTAGTTCTTCTGGAATATGTGGACCAAGGTATGGTTCTACTTCTCCAAAAAACTCCATAATATTCGGTGCATCTTTTTCTGGATGTACAAATAGCATACCTTTAAAAATATCAACGGATGCTTCATGCAGGTTTAACCCACAATCATGTAATTCTTTATTGCATAAATCTGGAAACTCTTCTTCTTTCTTAGGTATACTTACTAATTTTCCTTCTAAATTATAGGTCCAGTCGTGATAAGGACAGGTAATTGCCTTTTTTCCTTTACCAACTGCACGTAATAACTGAGTACCTCTATGGCGACACATATTATGAAAAGCACGCAGACGATTGTCTTTCCCCTTTACAATAAAAATATTATTTAACCCGGCTTGCACGGAAATGTAATCACCAGCATTTGCTACATCTTCTACCAAGCCTGCAAACTGCCATGTTTTACTAAAAATGTGCTCTTGTTCTAAATTAAACCATTCTTGTGAAGTGTATGCATCTACAGGCAGTTCGTGCATTATATTTTGTTTTTTCATAACTCTAACAATTTAATGAGCTCCGCTCATGTTCAAACCAACAATACCTATAATAATCAAGGCAATAGAAACAATTTTTAACAGTGAAAAGCTATCGCCAAAAACAAAATACCCTATAACCGCCAAAATTGAAATACCAACTCCGGACCAAATGGCATACACGGTCCCCAACTCAAAATATTTCATTGCATATTGCAAAAGTCCAAAACAGATAATGTAAGCTACCCAAACAGTAATATTCCAATACATGGCATTTTTACCCCCTTGAGAAGCCATTTTCATAGCTGTTGTTCCTAATACCTCAAAGCTTATTGACGCTAATAAATAAATCCATTTCATATTTTAATTTCTATTTTACAAAGATGCGTAACAGTGTTCTATAATATTTTGACCTACATCAAAAATGAACAAACTGTAATAAAATTTACCCGCAAATGCAATTACCATTTTTTATTTGGGAATTTTTTTCAATTAAAGGAGAACTAAAAGTATTTTACTCCGTCTTAATTTATAATTTTCTAGTCATAGAAAAAAATAATCTGCAATCACTTCAATTAATAAAAGCGAAACTAAAAAGTTAAACCATTTTAATTTCGCTTTCAATTAGCATCTAAACCAATTAATATCAACCTTTAATAAGAGGCATTTGACTAGATATATTGAAATTACGGGCCGCTTCCAGGTAATAATCAATCTGTACAAACCGTAAAAACTTTTTTGAAGGGAGTATTTTTCTAATTTTACTAAAATGCTTGTCTTTAATCCGCTTCTTTTTTTCTTCGGCATGAGTCATTTTTTTTGTCAATTTTTTTACTTCCTCATCTGTCATTTTAGAATAGTCGGTAACATAAAAATTTACTTCTTCAGTAAAAGCTTCCTTTCTTTCTGCTAAATAATCATTCATTTTAGACCAGAACTCCACTGTTTCGCTCTCGGAGAAATTCATGTTGTAACGAATAATATCTTTATACTCCTCATCTGCCAATTCAATAGCGTAAAGTATTTCATCTTGTTTGTTTTGTGCCAAAATATTTAAATTCGATAGTAAGACTACCAATACCACTAGTGAAACTTTCAGTGTTTTCATTTTTTCTTTTTTTGTTAATTATATTATTATATAGTGCAAATATCTTCATTAGTCTAAAGACAAATTTTGACACAAATCAAATTCGAAATTTTTAAGCATTTAAGAAGATGATGACCAGGTAACAATGTAAAAACAGAATGCATTTTCAAAGGCAATAGAATAATACACTGCCGTAACAAGTATTAACGTTATTATATAGATTGTTGGTAAACAAATTAACGAACTACAACGAATCAAAACCACTAAAAAATGTAGTTATTAAAAAACCGTTACTCCTTTACATTTAGTAAAAGAAGAGCGCCACTTTACTACTAATTGTAAGTTAAAATTGCAGGGATTTGATTCTTATAAAACCTAGAATCTTTCTTTTATAGTTCACAAGGAACCTATTTCGTATGACACCCCAGTTCATCACGTATATAGATTACTTATTGGGCAGCTATTTTAGTTGCAAGATTTACAGATGCCATCATCCTAACAGTTGTCAGAAATCAACACCTAATTTTGGTGTATCTATTATTTTTTTCATTCAGGTTACGGGTAAGATTATTGGTATCAGTATTTTTTTATCTAGACTAGGACCACACTAAATACATTTAAACAAAAAAATAGCGGGTTTGTCCCGCTATTTTCTATCTACATACTTTATAGGAAAGTCTTAGAAAAATCCTTTTGAAATCTCTTCCCAATTTCTTTTTCTAAATATCCATAAAAGCCACACAACACAATTAAACATTCTTATCAATTTATAAAAATTAAGCCTTTACGTTATAACTTTGACCTTCCTATTCATATGTAATCTGCCATATACCCAATAGATCCATTTGGGTGTGGCCAATGCTTACTGTTGAATTATAATTATAGCAATGATGATAAAGCGTTAATTACTGAATTCATTTTTATACTTCTTTTATTTCATAGGTTTACTCTTTTAACAACCCATCTTTCATCCATTTAAATACTAACAACCGTTCTTTAAGCGATAGCATTTCTTTTGGTGGCATAGGATCGTTCTTATCATTGATACGTTTAATAAGATCTTTATGCTTCATAGCTTCTTTTAATTTACTTAGACTGGTTAAATCTAATCTAGCACTGGGACTTGGACCGCCATGACAAGTAACACAATTGTTATGAATAATTTGTTTTACATCGCTATTGTAGGTAACCGTCCAATCAATAACAGGAATTTCCTCTTCTTTCTCTTCTATTATTCTATCTTCCTTATAGAAATCATCACCTAAATTTTGAAAAATAAATGCTGAATTCTTATGTACAATGTCATTTATACGTACTAAAGCTTCAGAATTTGGTTCAACCATTACAGCAACACTTTTACCTGCGATGTCTTCTGGAGAAATCACGAAGTTCTTATCCATATCTACAATGGCCGTAACAAAATAATTACCAGGGTGTACATAGGTATATTTAAAATTCTCCTCTCCATTACTCAAAATTGAAAACAGTATATTATCATTATAATCCTTAACGTCATTAGAGAGTTTACCTTGTTCATTTGTTAATGATTTGGTAGAGACATAGAGCAGCACTTGTTCATCCTTAATCTTTTTATTTCTTTCTAATTCTATATCTAAAGATGATATATAGGGGTAATCTTTAATAGTTACGGGGTCTAAAGCTGATTTTGCCATTTCTAAAACATTCGTATTCGAATCTGTCTGCCATAAAAAAGTTGCTGATTTTTCCATATATAAATATGAATCATCAAATCCTGTAGGAAATTCATACACTATTTCTTTCTTAGGGAACTCAAATTTTTCAGCTGTAATTTTGGCTAAACTATCTGAATGTTTTTTCCCTTTATAAGTCATATGCCTTGTGGGCATTTTTTTATGTCCTAATTGACTTGTATAGGTATTCCAATACAGGCTATCACTTTTAAAACGTAGCTCCATATACATTGTATTTTTACCTCCAACCGCATCAACTAATCTATAATATTGTTCTTCTTCATCTTCTACGGTCTTATCCAAAATAAAATAACTGGTACGGTAAATACCATTAAGAACACCACCGTTACGTGCCATGATTGTTTTTGTTCCTTTAAAATCTGCAATAAAAAATGAGGTAAATAAATTACCCATAGATCCTCCTTCAAAAATACCATGAACATGAGCTGATGATATTGGACGATAATCCCATGCAAACCAGTTAAATTCCATTCCTGCCACACTATTTATACCTAGCCATTGTCCTTGAATATTTTCAAGTAGCCCAAAGCCTTCTTTTTCTATATCTACTACCTCTATTCTTGAAATTGATTCATAGGATTTTTTAGATGTAAAACTAATAACAGATAAGGCAACCAATACGATGCCGAATATGGTAAGGAATTTATAATTTAGAGTCATACTGATAATTTTTTTTCAAAATTCGTCTTAACATTTTCAATAAGTTTTGATATATATCAAAAACAACTAAGACTTATATTTTTATAGGTTCCTCTAGCCCGTAAGGCTAGCAAAACACTTTTTTTTAATGAGAAAAATGGCATACTAGTTATGAGATTTCAACCACAGACCATTCGTAAGATTGTGTTCTTTCACCAAAGCCTTTTGACCGGTGAATTTGAAAATACGGGTAACTTCAGAGCTGCTGTCATTTACAAGTACAAACCTGTTATGATGTTTATCTAGCTCCATTAGAATTCTATGTATTTAGAAGCTATACCCAAGTGTAAATTGACCTACTGAATTCTTAAGATTTTCTGTATTCGTTTTAGTTACATCTGTAAAGCCAATAGTGTAGCGTACACCCAGTTCTAACTTGTCGGTGATTTTATACCCAAGGCCAAAACCAAGACCAAAGTCCAATGTTCTATACGACCTACTATTAGGTAAATATCCGCCTTTGCCACTTAATAATATACCTAGTTGTGGTCCCGTTTCAATACTAAAAGCATCTGTAGCATAAAACTTAGCTAGAACAGGTAAATTTATATAGTTTAATTTCAATTTTTCATTACCTGTTTTTATTTTGGCTCCTTGTACTGAAAAATTGGTTTCAGATAAAACCGCAAACCTTTCAGATATAGGTTATTCTGCAAAGAAACCTATAGAAATACTTTTTTTATTTTTACTTTCAATACCAGGCACATCACCTCTTAAATTTGATAAACTGACCCCGCCTTTTAAACCATAGCTAATTAACTGGTTATAATCATTACCAGATTGTGCATTGGTCATTGAAATTGCCGAGACAGTTAGTGTTAATGCTAAAATTGCTTTTTTAAAAGTGTTCATGCTTAATTTGTATAAAATCTATATCGTTTTTAGTATTCTCTTTTCCAAGTTTCAGTGTCAGAATAGCCATAATAGGAGTAGCTTACTTCCAATGTATTCTCATCTATAAGGATTAGCTTAGCTGGGACATTATATACTTTTTCTTTGTACTTAATAAGATATTTACATTTCCCTTTTCCTTTACTAAATTTAATTTCATTTAATGTAAGTGTATTGTCCTTTACCTTGTAACCATTAACATCTTTTAGCAAAGTACTATATGCTTTTAATTTTTTATCCTCAGTTTTAAATTCATAAGTAACATAACCTTTCTCGTTGTCTTGCTCATAATAAGCTTCCCATTTACCATTAAGGTCTTTACTATTTTGCGCTTGAGTTGTTACCGTAAAAATTGCGAACAATGGTATTAATACAACTTTTTTTAAAATTTTCATGTTTTGTTATTTTCTTGACCAAATGTATCTTGAAATTATCTGTAAAATGCCTCCCCCTATAAAACCGAACAAAAAAAATGTCTTGATTTAACGGGAAAAGTTTTCATGTCTTTTTAGGTATAAAAAAGTCGGAGATTTTTATTAAAAATGCAGTACCCACCAAGACAAGGTTTCTATATTATTGACCTAAAACTTGTATTTAAATTTCTACGCAAGCATTAGAGTATTTGCACCTGGGTTATCAAGTAATTCTCATTTTACCGAATTACATCATTTTTTATGCGCCTTAAAAATTGAGAAGGTGTTTGCTGTGTGTTTTTTTTAAATGCAGAATAGAAAGCTGCTTTACTATTAAAACCAACTTCTAGTAAAATTGTAAAAATAGTATCTGGTTTAGGCTGTAATAACTTCTTTTTAGCTTCCTGTATCCGAAAACTATTAATAAAATCAGGAAACGATTTACCTGTATTTTGGTTGATTGCCTGAGAAATATGATGTACGGATTTATTAAGTTTTTCTGCTAAGCTATTAATTTTGATCTCGCTCTCTAAATATAGCTGCTCGTCTTTAACCAAACTGTTTATTTTATAAAAAAGATTTGACGAATCTACCAGTGAAGAGTTAGCATATTTTCTCTTAATAGTAGGGTGTAAATCTTCAAAATCGCCTGTAATAGCAAATACCGGAAAATGCATTATAGAATAAGCAAAAATGAAAAAAAACAAAATGATAATAAGTGTTTGAAATTTCAGATATGCTTGATAATCTTGGTTGTTAAACCCAGTTATAAAATCAATGATAAAAGTGCCCATACAGTAAAAAAACTATCATTAGAACTTGGAGGAAATGCTCCCTTTATTGTTTTTGATGATGCAGATATTGACCTTGCGGTTGAAGGAGCGCTATTGGCAAAATATAGAAATACCGGACAGACTTGCGTATGTGCGAATAGATTTTTTGTCCAAGAAGGTATATATGACCAATTTGTAAAACAATTTTCGCAAGCCGTAGAAAACCTTATCGTAGGTAATGGTTTAGAGGCTACTACAGTAATTGGTCCTTTAATCAACAGAAAAGCGGTAGAAGACGTAAACTCATTGGTAGAAGATGCAGTCAAAAATGGAGCTTCTATTGCTTTAGGAGGTTCTCTAGATCATTCTAATTTATATAGACCCACTGTTTTAGCCAATGTTACTTCAAAAATGAAAATCCATAGCGAAGAAATTTTTGGTCCCGTGGCCCCTATTTTTAAATTTAAAACAGAAGAAGATGTTGTCGCTTTAGCCAATGACACATCCTATGGTTTAGCCTCGTGCTTTTATGGTAAAGGTTACGCAAAACTTTGGCGAGTGGCAGAAGCCTTGGAATTTGGTATGGTGGGCATAAATACGGCAGCCATTTCAACAACTGTTGCTCCTTTTGGAGAGATTAAAGAAAGTAGTTTTGGTCGTGAAGGTTCTAAATATGGAATGGACGACTTCATGGAGATAAAATATATGTGCTGGGGCAATATTTAATTATGTTTTCTTATAAGGAAAATGCTAATAAACCACCTCAAGAATCAACCCACCGAGCATTCAATAGAAAATTTCAACTATATTTCTTTGTAAACGTCAATGCATTTCAATTATTGAATAAAAAAACTCATACAAAAATATAATTGACCTCAGCTGTTTTAATATGGCTGTAGAACTGTTAACGTTTATTATAAAAATTAATAGTACTTCTAGGTCGCAAGTCAGTAAAAAACAACTGCTAAAAAAAAACACCTCATTGAGGAAAGTTTCATTGTGCCTTTTAAGCACTGTCCGTAACTTACTTAAACTCCACTTATACCTTGCTTACCAGACGACATAGATTTCCTTATGGCAACAATTGACTTTATAATAAATATAAGACCCTAACTTTCCTATAACGCAAAACCTAAGTATTGAATACATCTCTTTTTCAAAAGAGAATTTAAATTTGCTTTTAGTTTATTATTTTATTTTTTTTGTCGCAAAACCATTGAGGCATAGGTTCAATTTTCTATGATTATACTCTAGTATATTTTTTTAAACAAAATATACTGACCCAAGATATACCTAATTAGTATAAAATAATTTTAGAAAAAAGTACTGAGTATTGATTTAAAACCATAAAGCCTATTATTGAGATAATGTCAAGTAAAAGGCAGCTTGACAAAATATAGAACTGACCAATTTTAAACTTATATTTCCAGACTTACTAAAATTACATTGTGTATAATATTTTATTGATTGCCTCCATTTTTGGTTTTGTACTTACCACCCTGTTATTTTTAAAAAAATCTACGCAACCCAAAGCCACTATTTTTCTAGGAAGCTTTTACTTTTTGCTTTCGGTCTATGCTTTACAGGCCTATATTATAGATGGAGGACATTTAACATTATGCAGTTGGTTTTTTCTATGGCCGCTTATGCTTTATAATCTGTTTGCCGTGCCTATTTATTTTTATTTTGAAACCATTATAGCCGATGAATTTAAGTGGAAAAAAAGATACCTGATACTATTTATACCATTTGTTTTAAGTATGATCGATGCCGGGTATATTTACCTGCAACCAGACGGGGTTTATGAAAATATGTTACATAATGCCTTGACTGACCCAAAAAATAGACTGCATGTAAGCTATTGGCTCCTTGATCTAGATCAGCACATGCTTATGCGCCATTTATGGCAGTTGGGTGCCTTATTAGTAATACTTCCAAAGTTGTTGGTTTTCATTAAGGTAGGCACTACAGATGGTTTAAAGGTTATTTTAAACAAATGGTTATTGATTTTTTGGTCGGGTTTATCTTTGTTTGCAATTTTTGCAATTTTTTATGCCGTGGTAAACATGTTAGCGGTAAATATTTTTGAATGGGGATCCTTACTTCCTATAATTCTGTATTTGGTCATGTTCTCTATTGGGGTTTTTCCAATTTATTTCCCTACCATCCTACGCGGATTTCCCAAACCTGTAAAGTCTACCCAAGAAGAAGCAATAGAAACCAATAACGTTACAGATCTTAAATACGGATTAGAAGAACCAGAAATAAGGAGCAAATTAGAAGTCTTGAATAAAAGAAAGTCTTTTTTACAACAAGATTATACCGTGACCAAATGTGCTAGTGAATTACATATTCCGTCACATCATTTATCCTATTTTATCAAACAATATTACGGTATTAGCTTTACGGCTTATAAGAACAATCTGCGCATGGAACACGCCAAAGAGTTAATGGATACAGGTTTTCTAAATGAAAATACTATGGAAGCCTTGGCATGGACCTGTGGATTTGCCAACAGAAGTTCTTTCAGTAAAGTATTTAAAATAGCTACCAATCATAGTCCAAGCGAATATATACAGCTTGGTAAATAGGGCAACAAATAATACGCTGGTTGCTGAATACTCTTTTACAGTACCTTATTCTTCACTTATACCTATTTTGATTTCAGTAAATAACCTTGAAGTTGACCCTACAGGCATAGAATGCAAAACATAATTAATATTTTCACCCAAACGTCTTTGCATTTAAATCTCTAGTATCATGTAAAAGAGATTGAAAACTCAGTCTTTCCACAAAGGACAAGAAAAAAGACATTGGTTAAAATACAATGTTAAGTGCCTTTAATTACTAAGATAGACCACCTCTCCACACCAATTTTTTTGTTGCCAAAATCAATAAATCGCCAAGGCTTTTTTTATGGCATGGAAAAACCTGCGCCATTCTTCTATGCTTAAATCAACTCTATTTTAGTTGCATAATTCTCTTTCATACTCAAACCTTCCATAGAATACGGTACAAATAACAATTTTAGCAATAAAGTTGCTGCAATTTAGCACCCTTCCTAAATAACACTCTAACACATTGATTAACAATGGTTAATGAATTATTAGTGCTTTTCTATTTCTAATGAAGGGCTAAAACTTGGTGTCAAGATTTAATTTGGACACCTATTTGTAGGAATATTAAACAATACAACATACTAACCATAGTTATTTTTCCATCTGTTATTTAGCTAAAAGTAAGAAATAGCGTGTTAATGAATTCCAAATAATTCTTATGCATAAAAATTACATCCTTACAATACAAAGGTGGCAAACATATACTAATTAAATCTATCAATTTTAAACTAACCCAATCAAACCTTATGAAAAGTACGCACAAGTTTATTCTCTTGCTCCTTTGCTGTCTCAGTTTTAGCAGTATTGTGGCTCAAGGTGAATTCATCACCACCTGGAAGACTGACAACCCAGGGGCTTCCAATGACTATCAAATAACCATTCCAACAGGTGATGGCACCTTTGCCTATACCGTAAACTGGGGAGATGGCTCTACCGATAATACGGTATATACCGGTGATGCTACCCATACCTATGGAACAGATGACACCTATACGGTAAAAATCAGTGGCGATTTTCCTCATCTAAAATTTGAATCTGGAGAGGATAATGAAAAACTACTGTCCGTAGAGCAATGGGGAGACCAAATATGGGCTTCCATGGCATCTAGTTTTCAGGATTGTCTTAATGTAGTCATCAATGCTACTGATACTCCAAATTTGACAGGAGTTACAGACATGAGCTATATGTTCCGTGGAGCTTCTTCCTTTAACCAGAATATTGGAGACTGGGACGTAAGTAATGTGAACAATATGCTGGGCATGTTCTATGAAACTAGCTCTTTTAATCAAGATCTTGCATCTTGGAATGTTGGAAATGTTACCAACATGAACTCAATGTTCTTTAAAGCAATTTCGTTTGACCAAAATATTGGGAACTGGGATGTATCCAATGTTACTGACATGTTTCAGATATTCAATGGCGCCAAACTCTCTACCAATAACTATGACAAGCTATTAAACAGCTGGAGTACCTTGAACTTAAAGTCTAATGTATATTTTAGTTCGGATAACACTACCTATTGCAACGGGGTTACTGCACGACAAAAAATTATAACCGACTTCAGTTGGACATTTATCGATGCCGGGGAAGGTTGCCCAAAAGCACCTTTTGTGACCACTTGGAAAACCGACAACCCAGGGATTTCCAATAACAATCAAATTACCATCCCTACCGGTGATGGCACCTTTGCTTATACCGTAGATTGGGGCGATGGCTCTGTGGACAATACGGTCTACACAGGCGATGCCACCCATACTTATGCCACGAATGATACCTATACTGTAAAAATCAGTGGTGATTTCCCACATCTTAAATTTGACAACGGCACGGACAATAAAAAACTGCTATCTGTAGAACAGTGGGGAGATCAAGTATGGGAATCTATGGAGCGTAGTTTTAATCAGTGTACCAACCTAATATTCAATGCTCCCGATCTACCTAACACTTCGCAGGTTAGCAGTATGGCTTATTGCTTTTACGGGGCAAGTTCCTTTAACAACGACATAGGTTCTTGGGACGTATCTAATGTAACGGACATGTCCGGAGTGTTCACTTCGGCATCTGTTTTTAATGCTGATATAGGTTCTTGGAATGTATCTAGCGTAACCAACATGAAGGGTATGTTCAATGGTGCCCTTGCTTTTAATCAAGATATTGGTCAATGGCAGGTAGGTAATGTAACCGATATGAGCAACATGTTTACTAGAGCTACTAATTTTGACCAAGATATTGGTAGATGGGATGTAAGTAATGTCACCAATATGGCTGCTATGTTCAATTCTGCTTCTTCTTTTAACCAAGATATAAGTTCATGGCAAGTTGGCAATGTAACCGATATGTCTAATATGTTGGGGGGAGCCTCTACTTTTAATCAAGAAATTGGGAGCTGGGACGTTAGCAATGTCACCAAGATGAACTTCATGTTTGCTGAGACTAAAGCTTTCAACCAAGAACTAGATTCATGGCAGGTAGGTAATGTAACCGATATGTCTTACATGTTTTTAGGAGCCACCAAATTTAATGCTGCTATAGGTAATTGGGATGTGTCCAATGTTACCAATATGGAGTACATGTTTTCCAATACCTCAGTTTTTAATCAAGATATTGGTTCATGGCAGGTAAACAATGTAACCAGTATGGTTTCCATGTTTCAAAGGGCATCCGCTTTTAATCAAGACCTTGATTTGTGGCCGGTGGGCAATGTAACCAATATGAGGTACATGTTTCAACAAACTTCTAATTTTAATGGAAATTTAGGTGCTTGGAATGTGTCCAATGTTACAGATATGTCTTTTATGTTTAGCCAAGCTTCCGCTTTTAATCAAGAAATAGATTCTTGGAATGTGTCCAATGTTATCAATATGGAGGGCATGTTTCATTTGAATCCTATTTTCAATCAAGATATTGGGAGCTGGGAAGTAACTAAAGTTACCAATATGTTTGCTATGCTTTTTGCTGCAACAAATTTTGACCAAGATATAAGTGACTGGAATGTATCTAACGTTACCAGAATGGGGCCTATGCTTGTAAATTCTGGGTTTTCTGCAACTAATTATGACAAACTATTGATTGATTGGAGCACCCTGAACTTACAGAGCGGAATAACCTTTGGTGTCAGCAACAGTACTTATTGCAACGGGGCTACTGCCCGTCAAAAGATTATAGATGACTCTGGGTGGAATATTATCGACGCTGGTGAAGATTGTTCTAAAGCCTACTTTATCACCACCTGGAAAACTGATAATCCGGGATTGTCAAATGACAACCAAATTACTATCCCAACAGGTGATGGCACCTTTGCCTATACCGTAGACTGGGGTGATGGTACTACCGATAATACAGTGTATACGGGTGATGTTACTCATACCTATGCAACACCGGGTACATATACCGTAAGCATCAGTGGCGATTTTCCACACTTAAAATTTTCTTCTAGTCAGGAAGACAATAAAAAGCTATTGTCCGTGGAACAGTGGGGAAGCCAAGTATGGGAATCAATGGATAGCACTTTCAATGCTTGTACAAATCTAGTACTCAATGCTACTGATGTCCCTGACCTTTCTCAGGTACTAAGTATGGCAAAGATGTTCTCGTCAGCACTTTCCTTTAATAAGGATATTAGTGATTGGGATGTATCCAATGTAACTAATATGAATTCAACGTTCGCTACCGCAAGAAGTTTTAATCAAGATATTAGTGGTTGGGATGTTAGTAATGTAACTAATATGGATAGATTGTTTTATTCTGCTCGTGTTTTCAATCAAGATATTGGTGTGTGGAACACAAGTAATGTCACCACTATGACGGCTATGTTTGAAGGCGCCTACATATTTAATCAGGACATAGGTGATTGGGATGTAAGTAACGTGACCGACATGCGTTGGATGTTTCAAGCAGCTCTTGACTTTGATCAAGATATTACAAAGTGGAATGTAGGGCAAGTAACATCCATGTCCTCAATGTTTCAACAGGCACGTTCTTTTAATCAAGATATTAGCGGTTGGGATATTTCCAATGTTACCAATACAAGTAATATGTTTCTTTCTGCTACTTCATTTGACCAAGATTTGAGTACTTGGTTGGTAAGTAATGTAACTGATATGGATAGGATGTTTCAAGAAGCTAGTTCTTTTAATCAAGATATTAGTGGTTGGGACGTTTCTAAGGTCACCGAAACATATAGCATGTTTTTTCTTGCTACATCTTTTGACCAAGATTTAGGAAATTGGGATGTCAGTAATGTAACAGAAATGTCAAGAATGTTCGAAGGTGCTGGATTATCAACAGAGAACTATGACAAAACATTAATCGGTTGGAGTGCGTTAGGTTTACAGAGCAATGTTTCTTTTCACGCGGGTAATAGTAACTACTGTGATGGAGCCACTGCCCGACAAAAGATTATAGATGACTTCGGTTGGACTATTATCGATGCGGGCGAAGGTTGTCCTCAACAACCTTTTATCACTACCTGGAAAACCAATAATTATGGAGCCTCTGATGACAACCAAATCACTATCCCTACGGGCGCTGGAACCTTTGCCTATACCGTAGACTGGGGTGATGGCACTACGGATACTACGGTTTATACCGGAGATGTTACCCATACCTATGCAACACCGGGTACGTATACGGTGAGCATCAGCGGCGATTTTCCACATCTGAAATTTGATGATCAAGAAGAGGACAATCGAAAACTGTTATCGGTAGAACAATGGGGCGATCAGGTTTGGGGTTCTATGGAGCAAATGTTTAAGTATTGTTTATACTTAAACATCAATACTTCCGATGTACCCAATCTTTCAGAAGTGACCAGTATGAAACAAATGTTCTTCAACGTAAATCAAAATTTCAACCAGGATATTGGCACATGGGATGTAAGTAATGTTACCGATATGAGCGAGATGTTCTACTATGCAGAAAAATTTAACCAAGATATAGGTAATTGGGATTTAAGTAATGTTACCGACATGACAAATATGTTCTACTATGCAGAACAGTTTAATCAAGATATTAGTTCATGGGATGTTAGTAAGGTAACTTCTATGAAAGGAATGTTCTTTCGTGCGGAATACTTCAACCAAGATATTGGCGGTTGGGATGTAAGCCAGGTGGTCGATATGAGTGAAATGTTTGCCTGGGTATCACGGTTTGATCAAGATTTAAGTGGTTGGAACGTATCAAGTGTAACTAATATGAGTGCAATGTTCCAATTTACATATGGCACTAACTTTAATATAGGTGGTTGGGATGTGAGTAATGTAACCAACATGAGTTATTTGTTTAATGGTGCTCCATTATTCAATGAGGATATTGGTGATTGGGACGTGTCTAAAGTAACCAACATGGCTCATATGTTCGATAGCACCCATATTTTTAACCAAGATATAAGTGGCTGGGACGTAAGTAAAGTAACGAATATGGAGAGCATGTTTTATGATTCACGAACTTTTGATCAAAAAATAGATTCATGGGAAGTTGATCTGGTTACCAATATGGTTGGTATGTTCGGATATGCTTGGAAATTCAATCAAGATATTAGCGGTTGGAACGTTGATAAGGTCACCAACATGAATGGAATGTTCTTTTCTGCAAGAGCCTTTAACCAAGATATTGGTTCTTGGGAGGTAGGTCAAGTAACAAATATGAAAAACATGTTTTTTGATTGTCCTTTGAACCAAGACCTGGGTGGATGGAATGTAAGTAATGTTACCGACATGTCGGATATGTTCGGAAGTTTCGGTTATCTATCCATTAAAAATTACGATAAGCTATTATTGGGCTGGAGTACATTAAACCTGCAGAGGGAGGTGAATTTTGGCAACTATGCCGCCAATTATTGCAGTGCAAGCGATGCAAGACAGAGAATCATAGATGACTTTGCTTGGAGTATTTTCGATGCTGGACAAAAATGTCTGGATTCCGATAATGATGGTGTTGAGGATTCTATAGATACTTGTGCGGATACACCAGTAGGAGAAACCGTAGATGCCAACGGATGTTCGGATAGCCAGAAGGACAGTGATAATGACGGAGTAGCCGATGATATAGATCTTTGTGACAATACTCCAGTAGGTGAAATCGTAGATACAGAGGGCTGTTCAGATAGTCAAAAAGATAGTGATTTTGATGGAGTAAGCGATGCCGATGACCAATGTCCAAATTCTCCTGAAGACGAGGCTGTAGATACCAACGGATGTACTATTAGTCAAAAAGATAGCGATAATGACGGTATTATGGATGATGTGGATACGTGTCCCAATACCCCAGCTGGAGAAACGGCCGATGCCAACGGTTGTTCCGATAGTCAAAAAGATGATGAAGATGATGATGATGATGATGATGATGATTCTGGAGACGGAACGGACAATGGCGACAATGATGGTAATGGTGAGACTGGCGAAGAAGATGATACCACTACATTAAAAGTATCTCAGGTCTTCACGCCTAATGGTGATGGAGTAAATGATACATGGATCATCTACGGTATAGAAAACCACGCCAATGCTATAGTACGGGTTTTTAATAGCTGGGGCAAGGAAGTCTTCTCTGCCAAGAATTACCAGAACAATTGGGACGGACACTATAAGAACCTAAGCAATAAACTACCAGACGGCGGGTCTTATTACTATCAAATAGACCTCAATGGCAACGGTAAGGTTAATATGGACGGATGGTTGTTTTTAGTTAAACAATAATCGAAATACATAAGAATTAAAATATAATAAAATGCAGAATATCAAGAATATAGTAACTATAGCATCCTTCCTCATTTTTGGAGCTCTCAGTGCTCAACAAGAAGGACTATTGACCAACTACCGCTATCATATGAACGCTTACAACCCGGCCTATGTTTCTCCAGAGGGAGAGACGGCCATTACTTCTACCTTCCGCCAGCAATGGACGGGAGTGGAAGAGGCACCAAGGACCATGGTCATCTCCTTTGGTACCCGAATGGGCGAAAAAATGGGTTTAGGAGTTTCAATTATGAACGGCAAGACCTTTGTAGAGAGTCAGACATTTATCGGTATCGACTACTCGTACAAGCTTCAGATTTCAGAAAAAACAGAACTGTATCTGGGTCTTAAGGCGGGTGGCAATAGTTATTCCGTAAACACAGCTGGCTTAGAGACCTATAATATTCAATCGGATCCCAGTATAGCATCCATCTCAGATTTTAACCCTAATGTAGGGGTCGGGATTCTTTTTAAAAGAGAGGCACTGTTCCTTTCATTGGCTATGCCCAGAATATTGAGCACTGACAGGGCAGAGAACAATAACGGTACAGCCACTGCTACCGTAGCCAAGCCCCATCTATATGCAACGGTAGGTTATGACCTGCAACTGGGCAAAGGCAACCTTATGCTAAAGCCTTCCGCAATCATGCGACAGGTTAGCGGAGCACCGTTATCTATAGATTTTAACACTATGCTGTCCTTTAACAACGATTTTGAATTAGGAGCCAGCTACAGGACCGATTCTGCTTTTGCCGGACTGGTTAATCTTAGTCTTCAAAAACGACTAATCTTGGGCTATGCGTATGAAGTGAGTACCAGAAGCGAACTGGCCAGTGTTAAAAATACCAATGAACTATTCTTGAGGTTTATATTTTAACAAGAAAGAAGATTCTTTTTAAAACTAGTATAAATAAAAAAAGAGACTGTCTAAATTTAATTGGACGGTCTCTTTTCTTTTAGTCACATCATTTAAAATCAATATTATATGATGATGCATGCTCACCATATGCTTCATATCTCTCTGAATAAAATTCTCAATAAATTTATGGCATAAAAAAAACCTCTCAGTTTCCTGAAAGGCTTTTATTGTACAGGCGGAGAGACTCGAACTCTCACACCGCAAGGCACTAGATCCTAAGTCTAGCGTACCTTTGACCAAAGAAACACAAAACAACTCATTTTCAATGTTTTATGTGTTTTTCAATTTTATCTAAAATCAAACGAAATCAATTAAAATCAACATTTGTTGTACCTATGTTGTACCCAGAAAGTCTAATAAATCCGTATATTTAGGGTGACTTTCCAACAAGAAAAGCATTCATTTTAGAATGTTGTACCTATGTTGTACCTATGTTGTACCTGGTTTGACTTTCGTGAGAAAAACAGGTCAATTATGTCATCAAATGCAAAGATAATTTTACGAAAGAAACCGAATAAAGAGGGACTATATCCTTTAGCTATTCGTATCACAAAAAATCGCCGTTCAACTTACCAATATGTTGGACACTATATTGAATTAGAAGATTGGGATGAAAAAAACATTCGTGTTAGAAAGTCTCATCTTAATTCAACTAGTCTAAATAGTTTATTAACACAAAAATTATCTGAAGCCAACAAAGCTTTAATTGCCTTACAGTCTGATAAAAAGGATGCCTCAGCCAATCAAATAAAAAAGGAAATTTATAATCCTCAAGGTAATTCAACATTTTTTGAATTAGCTCAAGAACACCTTGATGATTTGGAAAGGTCAAACAAACTAAATAGACTATCATCTGATAAAGCCTGGGTTGGATTTATTTTAAAGTTTCACAAATCAAAACAGCTGTCTTTTCAAGAAATTAATGAACGGTTTCTAAAAAAACTTATGGTATCTCTTAAATCTGAATACTCCTTGTCGGATACCACAATTATGAACATCCTAGTACTTGTTAGGTTATTGTATAATAGAGCCATTAAATTAAAGATGGCTGATAAAGATCTTTACCCTTTCGGTTCTGACAAAATACGAATTAAGTTTCCCGAAACTACTAAGGTTGGTTTAACCATATCAGAAATAAGAAAGATTGAAGCCTTAAATAATTTGACCTTTGGAGAAATACATGCCAGAAATATTTGGCTGTACAGTTTTAATTTTGCGGGTATGCGAGTTTCAGATGTTTTAAGAACGCGTTGGTCAGACATTTATGATAATCGATTTCATTATAGAATGGGTAAAAATTCGAAGCTATTATCTTTAAAAGTGCCTGATAAAATATTTTCAATCTTAAGTTACTATGAAAAAGATAAAAGAAGCTCTGATGATTTTATTTTCCCTGAACTGAAGCTCGCAGATTTAAGCAATGCTAAAGATGTCTATAATAAAATTAAAACAGCTAACAAAAAATTCAATGATCGTTTAAAATCAATTGCTCAAAAGGCGGAAATAAAAAAGAAACTTACAATGCATATTGCAAGGCATAGTTTTGGAAATATCGCAGGAGATACTATTCACCCATTAATGTTGCAAAAACTATACAGGCATAGCGACCTAAAGACAACACTAAATTATCAAGCTAATTTTATTCATAAAGAAGCTGATGATGCTTTGGATAGCGTTGTTAATTTTTAGCCTTTAAAGTAACCTTTCTATTCCCCTTCAATTCTTTTAATTCAATCTGTAATTTTTCATTATCCCCAAGAACAAATTTTGGAAGTGTATAAACAAATCTCTTTTTCTCTCCAGATTTAACTTGTTTAGGCATGCTATGTTGATAAATCACTTTTTGTTCTAATCTCTGAAAAGAAGCTTTGCGTTTCTTGTTTCCATTAGTCCTGTAAACATTCAGATAATCAATCTCTAAATCTATTTCAGAACTGTTTTTGATTTCCAATACCATATAAACTTCTGAGGCATTATAAACTATTTTTTGTAATTGCAACTTGACACCTTTCTTTCGTTTGGTAGTTATAACCTCATATTTTGATTTCAATAAATACTTACTAAATTTTTCAAAATAAGCGATTCTATCTTCGTAAGGATTCTGTAATTTGGTAATTGGATTTTGTTTTACTTCCTTGGGTTGTTCGCACCCAATACTTTCTTTTTGGGTAATGAAATAATTCAGTTTTGTAAGCCGCTTTTTATATTTTAAAATATAAGAATAGACTTGACCCTTTTTTGTAACAGCTAACAAGTTGCTTTCCATTCCTGGAGTAGCTTGCAGCAATCCAAAATATTGTTCTTTTTCACGATTATAGGTAAAGACAAAATTAGAAGTTCCGGTTATGCCCTGTCGAATAGGTTCTGGAAAAAACAGAGCCACATTCTTTTTATCGTTGGCATAAATGGTATCTAAAGTTTGTTGTGCTATTATATAGTTTGAGCATACTGTTAGTATGATTAGGATAATTGTTTTCATAGTGTTGGTTTTAGGATGAGTTGATAACTATCGGTTACGGTAACTTTTACCGTTCTGTTATTACGTTGAAATATCTTCTTGATACCACTTACTTGAGGAACACCTACAATATTGATGTCATCTACAATATCTCCGACTACTTCTTGTCTGGCTTCCGGCTCTAAAACTATTTTCGATATAGATCCCTTCACTACCATCCTGAAGGTCGAAGGCTTTTAGCTTTACAGGTTTGTGATTGATATTCTCAATTTTTATGATGGTGCGGTTGGGCTTAAAACTTACAAAACCATAGATAGATGAGTTTTTTGGAACAGTAACATCATTAATAACTGCATCTTTGGTCAGGCGCATTTGCAAACGGTAATCATTTCGTACCGTTTGTGTGCCATCCACCCGAACATAAATAAAGGGATCAGTTTTTTGATTAATTAAACTTTCATTTTCAACGGGGTTCGAAGCAAAAAACAGTTGATGTTCTAAGCCTAATTCCTTTGAAACTATATCCTTTTCCTTTGTGTCAATTTCTAATATGGAATCTTTTTGAGATATTATCGGTTCACTTTTAACCTTTGATTTTCTATAACTTCTGTCTGAATAACTAATACGTCCTTCATTATAGATACTATCTACAATCCGCATCTTTTCTTTATCCAATAAATCAGGATCGTATACCCCTGTAGAGTCCAACAGACGCTCATCATAGATACTGGGTACGTTGGTCTGTCGTACTTCTTTTAAGTCGTCCAACGCTTCTAATTTGGAATCATATTCTTTTTGTTCATCTTCCAATTCCGGAACAGGAATTTGATTGTTTTCAATGGTTGGTTCTTCATTATCTCCAAATGTCATTACCGAGTATGCTCCAATAAAAAGCACTACACACAAAATAACCAGAGCAAAAACGATTTTATTCTTTTCAATTTTCATGATCGTGATATTTTTAATGCCCATTATGGGCTTCATAATTTCTACTGTCCATTATGGATCTTTTTAAGTTTGTTTTCAAAGAAGTTGGTAATCAAAAGTCCATGAGTGTTTTTTGGAAAATTTCGGTCTACGTGGATTATATTTCCTGATGTGGTTAATTCGTAAGTATCGATTATAGATCCACGGTTGATTTCAAAAATGACAGTTGTTTCAAAGCGATAAGTTTCTTGTTGAATATCAATCTTCGATTCAATTTTTAATACTTTCTGAACTAAGGAATATTGCAGTAATCGGTTAAAAACTCCATCTGCTTTTTTCTGTCTATACAAAGCATCAACAGAACTGTTTCCCAACCATAAAGCCTTTTCCAGATTCTTTTCATAGTTACTGGCATCGATATGATAGAAATAGGTGTGGAACAGCTCTAAATGCGATAATATTTCTACTTCCAGATTTTCTTGCTGTTGTACCATTTTAAGCGGTATTACACTCCCATCTGTATTGACCACAAAGGCATTATTGATTGTTTCTTTGTGAAGTTTTATCACAAAGAGTATGGAGGTAATACAGGTAAGTACAGCTCCAATAACTACAACCAAAACAATAAATCGATTTAGGCGTAGTACTTTGTAAATATTTTGATATGGTGTTTTCATAATTGATTAGGAGGTAAATAATTTGAATACAAATGATGTAGCTCTGCGATAGAGTTTAAATTTTAGTAGCACTATAAATCCTATAGAGCCAAACTGAAGTAAGGGCGCAAAAAAACTACTGCCCCAATCCGTTCCAAAAAAGCTATTCCAAAAATTGGTATTGATTTCTGTATAAAGGTTATTTACAAAAACATTCACTAGGAAAAACGCAGGCACTAGCATATAAACTCCTGCATATAGCTTGAAGAAATTATAGGCCAATGAGCGAAATTTTTCAAACACAGCAAGACTAATGACCAAAGGGAAAAAGGCTTGCATAATCCCTAGTAAAAAATATCGTTCCGCTAGAAATAATGGGTATATAAACAAGTCCAATAACCATAGGAATATCCCAGCAATGAAAGCCAGCATCTTTAATCCATACAACGGTGTTACCAATGCTTCATATAGCATGGCCATTGCTTTTTTGGCGGCTTCCAATGCGCCCACATCCTGTTCCAAATCGATGTCTTGCATTTGTAACGGGAGGAGCGCAGGAGCCGTGTCTCGGTATTGGGTTTCAATGGCCACCAAAATAGTGTCAAAAACGCTCAATACCTGTGTTGAAAAAATAACTAATATGACCACTGCAAAATTCTTTGCTAGTTCCGCAGGGGTCAATCCCCAAGTATACCCTTCGTTATTGGCAACGCCTTCATTGTACTTTTTTAGGATATTGATAAGAAAGAACAGTATAGCCAATGTCTTCATTCCCGTAATGGTGTATTGAGAAAAGTCACTATTCTTGATGGTGGTAAAAACTGCATCAACGTATTCCAATCCTATGCCTAAAAAAATACCTGCCATTAATAATTAGTTTCTCTGTTATTGATTTTATCCTGCATTTCGCGAAAAGCAATAATTTCTCGATAACGTCTGGCTTTGGCTTCTATTTCTGCCACCATTTCCTTGGATTGCTGTTCCATTCCTTTTAGAACTTCAGCACGTTCGGCATCGGTCATTTTAAGGTTGTTGTTAGACAGAATTTGGTCTATATAGTCCAAACCTTCTAAAGAGTTCTCTATAATGGCATTGAAGGATTCTGAAATTCGATTGACTTCATCAGGTTTGATATAAGGTGAATTGAGAATTTCTCGTAGGTCGTCCTGAACAATATCAAATAACTTTTGATTGTTTCTAGCCAATTCCCGAACTGCTTTTAACTGCTGAATTACATTATTGACCTTCTCAATATTCTCTTTTTGAGTTTTTAAGAATTGTACGGTCTTCAGTAATTGTGAGGTCTGTTTTGCTGATTCAATAAGTGATTTGGCTAAACTGATAAAGTTCGTGTTATCATATACCGGCATTCCTTGGGCAGTGGCACCGCTCGGCAATAAAAAAGCAAAGGTTAGTGCTAATACTAGAATTTTGATTTTGTGTTTACTCATTGCTAAAAATTTGTTTTGGTATTCGTGAATCTTTGATTTCATGATTTTCGTTTTTAAGATTTATAGTTGTTTAATGAATGTTTTAATAGCTTCTTCCATATTATTTGTCCTCTCATAAATCCGTATTATGCGGTCGTTTTCTTTACCGTCGGTGAGGTAAGCTGCATAGACTTCTTTAGGAACTTCTAATCGAAAGATGTTACTCTCTTTCCCGATTTTGATAAACATCTCTGTATACTTTCTATTTCCCGTCAGATTGTTTCGAATGGACTTTAATTGGTTCAAATCATGACTGGACAGATTCAACCTGTTTTTTAATTCTTCATAGCCTTTTTCATTTCGTAGGCTATAAATGACCTGCGTGTTTTCCAGTATGCTTGCGGAAGTGGAGTTATTAGGCAATTGATTGATGGATTGCAGAATGATACCGATCGCTCCGTTTTGTTTTCTAATAGCTTGATAGTAGAATTCTACACTCTCCAGTACATTATCGAACTTGAGCTGTTTGGCAAACTCATCGAATAGGATGATACCTCTTTCGGAACGGTTTCTCCATATGGTACGTTGGATGGCTGACTTGATAAGTTTGAGCATCACGGAAAGAATCTCTTTATTGTCTTTAACTTCATCCAATTCAAAGACAATCATCTTTTTATCCTCAATCTTATAGGTCTGGTCTTCACTAATGCTAAACAGAAAGCTATACAATCCGTCATCTACATATTCCGAAAGAATATGCAAGAAATTATAAACACTAAAGTGCTCTTCCTGTATATTAAGCTCTTGAACAAGGGTGTCTTTTTTATCGTCTATAAATTGATACAAGGAAGCCAATGAGGCATCATCGATGCTATTATTATAATAATAGCGTAGTACCTTCTTTAAGGCTACTTCTTTGGCTTTTGATACTTTGCCTTCTGCCAAAAGTTCCAGAAGGAATATGGATAAGTCCTCCAAGCGTTCAGGAGTTAAATCTGCTTCATTGGAAATATAAAATGGATTTATTCCTAGATTTTTTCCTTGCTCGTAACGTAGAATAATATGGTCATCAGGATAAAGCTTGGCGAACTTAGAATACGAGCCTCCTAGGTCAATAATTACTAGTCGTACTTGTTGCTCAAAATACTGTCGGAGTATATTATTCGCTAGAAAAGATTTTCCTTCACCTGTTGGTGCGAAAATGGCAAAATTTCTAGCTTTTATGCGTTTCTTTTGTTCATCCCAAACATCTTTAAGCACTGGAATATTATACTGCCTGTCATTAAAAATGACACCTTGTTCATCTGATTTATAATTACTGTTATTGATAAACAGACACAGCGCATGTTTTAAATCGGTAACATATAAATCGTCATTAGAGAAATTGGAAGTAAAACAGCAATAGGAATTTAAAAAATAGTGCTTACGTTCTTCTCCTTTTGGATAATAAGGTACAATATCCAATTCCTTGAATTCGGTTTTTATCTTTGAAGCTATATGACTTAGTTGTTCGGCTTCCGTCGACCAGAAAGTAATGTTGAGATGCCCACGTATAATTCTTGAACTGTCGTCTTCATTAATTTTAGCAACAATAGCCTCAATTTTCTTTTGAATGACCTTGTTTTGGGTTCCGAAATTGGAGCTTTTGCTGAGTTCTTCAATTTTCTTATCCAGTAATTTTCTCCATTTGTGTTTGTCATCCAGATAAAGAATTTGATTGATAATATGGTTCTCGTTTAGGTTTAGTCCTAATCCGTCAATAAACCCTTGATGAAATACAAAATCATCAGATGTGAATTTATCATTGGTCTTGCTGCTTTGTACCGCATCTCCAAAACAGAGTTCACTATTTACGGCCAGTACATCAAAATGATTATCTCCAATTTCTATATCGGATTTCTTCAATTGAATGTCGGTATCAAAACCTTCATTAAAACCATTGAAGTAAGCATCTGTAAGCGCTAAAATTTCATTCTCTTTTAATTGTCTCAGGGACACCCTTCGACTGTTATTGATAAAGGACGCGGCATCATTTACAGAAGCAATAAATTCCTTCACATGATGATCCAATTGCTTATGGATACCTTTTTCAACTTTTCGAAACGGATTAGTAAACTTGGATGCGTTCAGTGCCTTATCTAACGGAAGAATAAAAAATAGATAGGATTCATGGGTTAAACATTCTCGTCCTTTAAAGTGATTGAATGTGGCTTTTTCTAAAAAGCTTTCATTAGGAAGCTTGTCTGCTTTATAGTTGCTTTTCTTGTAAATATCCTGTTTATGGATTACGGTACTTATAGGTAGCGATTTAAAAGCCTTAAACCAGGAACCATGCAAGTCCTCAAAGTCTTTTTCCGATAGGGAATAGATTTCCGGCAACTCTGCTTTATAGCACAGTACCACATTGCTATTATTAGCAAAAACAATGTGATTTTCTATACTCAGAATGGGATGGTATACAGAAAGGTTAATTCTATTCATATTTTATTTGCATTATCATGGTTTACCAAAATGCCTGCGATGCAGGCCTTTTTGTTACTGATACTTATTGGGAATACTTTTTTGAAATGCAGTAAAGCAGGATGTTTGGTCAGTTGTGTTAATACCACGTATAGGCATCCGTTGAATAGAAACACCAAAATGATGACCAATAAACTGAAGGAAAAAATGATAAATAATAACGACCCGATTACCGATGTCATCTGTAAAGCAAACAATGAAATGGGTAATCCCATAATCATTGCTCGCTTTCGAATATCCTTATAAATCTCGAAACGTTTCATTACACTACGATTCCAATTAGGTAAGTAAAGATGCCTACCACAGCTCCTGCTATTAGCACAAAGACTAATACGCGAGTAATCCCTTTTTTAAGGTCTGCATTTTCTCCAAAGAAATGACCTGCGTTAAATAGAAAACCTATTAAAAAGATGACTCCTAAGATGATGGGAAAGATGGCTCGAACGGTATCGGAAACATCGTTTACAGAATCTTCAATGCCTCCAATTTGTGCAAAAATCGTTTTGGAAATTAGTAATAAAATTACGGTTAGATACAGTTGTTTTTTCATATCGAAATTAATTTAAAATTTGTTGGATTTCGTTATTCGAAAAATACTGTATATTGCATTTCAAATCACTGATTACCAGTAGTTTGTTAATAAAATATTAATTATAACCAATTGATTTTCAATGATTCAAATTCGCATCAAATTGTATGAGAAAATGAAGTTCGTATGTTAATAACTCAAATATCTTTAAACCTAAGGAAGCTCAAAAACGTCAGTTTTGCGATTTTACTGCTGCAAATGTGTTTAGGATATGGTCAAAAAAAAGTCATTGTAATTGATCCTGGGCATGGTGGAATTGATTCAGGCGCAATTGGAATAAACAACATTCAAGAAAAGGGTCTGGTTCTAAATATTGCTGAAGAGATTCTAAAATTGAACAAATCCCTTTTTGATAATGAATTAGACATCTATCTGACCCGATATACCGATACACTCATTTCACTATCCGATAGAAGTCGATTGGCCAAAAGACTAAATGCAGATGTATTCGTGTCGTTACATTGTAATGCCTCTCAAAACAGTTCTAGAGGTATTGAGGTTTATGTACATAATTCCGAAAATCCAAACAACAAAACTGCAATTGCATTTGGTGTTTCAATTCTGACAGAAAGCACTCAAAAACTTGGTTTTGAAAAACGGGGTGTGAAGGTTGCCAATTTTCAAGTATTAAGGGAAACTATTCTACATTGCCCTTCTGTACTTGTGGAAATGGGGTTTATGACCAATACTGATGAAGCTGATTATTTTTTGGAAGCAAAAAATATCAAGGCTATGGCGCTGGCAGTTTTAATAGGGATTACTAACTATTTAAATACTGGATTATGAAAGAGTTCAGTATTTAAATTTTTAAGTTGATTAAGAAATTTATAATTGAATTGTACAAACTGTTTTTTGGAAAGAAGGATTTATAGAACGTCTTTAATCATTTTAATAATATCAAATGATTCTTCTTCAATCCATTCTTCTTTATCAATAAGAGATTTAATAAGCTCTAGTTCCTTTTTAGTAAAATCTTCCAATATCAGTCCTGATAAAGTTTTTGTTAAACTCCAATGACTGTCGTGATAAGGTATATAGGTACTTATTCTTTTATGTGGTTCATTTGGAAATAAAAGGCAAATTTTTTTGTTTCGCTCTTTGAGCTTAGCCTTTATTCTTGAAAAAATTTGTAATCCAGCTAAATCCCAATCACAAGAATAGTAGATGGGTTTTGACAAGTCGGATTCATCTATATCATCAATAATAGCTATGTTATTTCCGCCTACATACCATAATTTAGTTTGTGTTTCTTCTGCAATCCAAGGTTGTTTGAGATAAGACTTATTCTCGCACATTATTACCCCTTTAGGGTTTTTATTATCGACAACTAAACGCCATTGATTTACTTTTTCATCTAAAGAAAACCTTTGAATATTCAATATTTTGAATACAGCATCTTTTACGCTTTTTCTATTTTTAAGGTATTTTGAAATATCAAAAAATTCATTTGAAAAATCTTCTATTGTAGTAGGGTTATTTCTAAGTTCTACTTTATTCTCTGCAATGAACATAAGAGTTCTGACTTCTTCAAATGTGAAGGCTTTATTTGCGGTAGGCTTGATTTCATTTTCGATAAGAAACCTTTTAGCTTCTTCATAAGGTTTTTTAAATTCCCTTTCATAGAATTCTTCGAATCTATCAGTAGAAATTATAACCTTTATATTATCTGGTTTTAAGTCTAGAATGCCTTTTTCATAAATAAGGTGCTTAATGTACGGATGACTTTGAATGATAGCTCGCGATTTCTTAAAACGATATATATCATCAAGAGCTTTTAATTCTTTCCAAGTAATATTCTTATTCATTATCTGATAATGATTGTATGTATTGTTCGATGTCTTCAGTTACGTCATCAGAAAATATTCCAAGAGGTGGAACAAAACTATCGACATTCGCCAAGTTATTTTCATTCATAATATAAATATACTGCCCATCATGAGTAATTTCCCCTGCGGTCTCAATAGCCATAGTAATAATTTGATATTCTTCTTTTTTTGCCAATTCATGAAGCATATCATAATTACTTCCTAGTCCTTCTGCTTCATCGATTGGCATAATTTTTAGTCCATCCTTATCTTTTTCTTCAATGAGAGATAACCTAGCCAAACACAATAAAGCATTTGCTGCGTATGTTTGACCGTTACTACCAGAATTAACATCTTCATTTTCGAGTTTTAACTCAAAAACCAAATCGAAATAAGAGGTTGGATTCATTAAATCTTCAGGTTCAACCTTAGTACTTCCACCAAGTTTTTGAAATGCTTTAATCATCATTTTATTGATATCAATTTCGTCTCGAAGGTCACTAAAAAGACCTGTATAGTTCATTTGGTTTTGAAGCTGTTTTCTAAAAGTACTGAGCCAATTCTCTGGGTAATGAATGGATTTTTTAAACGTCAAGGATGCTTTATTACCTCCGGTAATTTCTTTGTTGTCTTTTTTTAGATAATCGTTAATGTCATTAATTTTAGTTAAATAACCTCGATAAACATTGTAAACATCGTTAAAAACACTTCCTATTATATCTACTTTTCTAGAGCCGATTTCCTGAATATCTTGAGTTAGCTTACTTAATCTATCCACTATATCATTTGAAATTAAATCTTCATCCACTTTTGATGAAGGAAATACAGTTGGTAAAAGATAGTTAGCTAATTGCCCAATTGAGGCAGTTTCATCATACGGAAGGTCTTTAGTAATTATCTTTAAATATGCAGTATAAGCCTGTTGTGCTCTATTAGCCTTATTTTGAAAAGAATTGTGTCCGCCAATATCTGGATTTACGGTTTCTTCAATATTCTTTTTAAACTTAATTTCCGATTTAAAAAGCTGCTCATTTAATTCTTTTGTTTGTTCTATTTCCTGTTCAGCTACAGAAAGCTGCGCTTCTTTTTTTTCGATGTTTAATTTAAACTCTTTTATATTACCTGAAAGCTCATATTTTAACTCAATAAGTAGTTTTGGCGTAATAACACCTTTGGTTCTAGCCTTTAGAAATAACTTATTATCAAACTTCCTTTCTTTTAAGATTTCTTCTTGTTCAACCAGATGTTGTTTATCCGAAGTAATTCTTTCTAATATATGTTGTGTATTTACAGAAGTCTTATTTTCAAAAAGATTGGTCTCTAATTCTTTTATTGTTTTTTGATATCCTTCTAATAGACTTTTTCTGCTTGTAAATTCCTCAAATTGTTTTTGCAAAGATTCGTATTGCTTTAATATATCGTCCTTATTCTTATATGCTTCCAAATGAAGATTAAAGGAATCCTTGGTAAGGACTTTTAAGCTATCGTCAATTTTGAAGTTCAATAGCTTATCCTTTCTTTTGAAAAGTTCAATGTGCTTTTCAAGATTTGTATATTCAAACAACAAATTTTTCAAGCTTTCTTCATTCTTCTTTTCTGCAATACACCTAGATAATTTTTCTTCAATTCCTTCCTTATAATCAGATAGGGAATTTATTATGTCCTTTGGATTCTCAACATTGAGAACTTGATGTTCTGAATACGTTATGAATTCATATACGCCGTCTAGGTTCAGCCAAAAGCCTTCTTTATTTTTATCTTTAATGTTAGAATTTATATTCTGAAACAGTTGCTCTGGAAACGGAACATATCTGTTAGATTTAATTTCTGACGGTTTAATTTTGCCGTATTTTTGAAAATATTTTAAAACACTTTCTAAAGATGGTGATAGCGGGAATTCTAAATTATCTAACGCCCAGTTTACTAAAGATTCAGGATTATTTAAATCTGAAAATTTAGATAACGATTCTAGTTCTGTAATCTCCTTTTCTAGCTTGTCAATTTTTTTTGGATACTCTTTATTTTCTTTTTGATAATCTATCAACCAATCAGACTTCTCAAAAGCATCTAGAATCTTATGAGTAGAGAGATGCTTTAGGAATTTTTGTAAAGCTAATTTGTTGTCATTTTCTTCTCTTTGAGAAGAAAACCATTTATCTACTTTTTCTATATTATTGTTGAAGGATGCCAGCCATTTTTCTGTGATATCTATTTGTAGTTTGGTCTGACTGATGTTTAAGAATTGTTTGGCTATGTCATTTTTATCTTTATCCTTCTCAGTTAGCTTTACAACTTTATCCTTCGTATTTAAAAGCTCTTGTAGATCATTTATTTGTAATCTCAAAATTTCATTCTCCACAAAATGAAGTTCATTTTTTTTCTCACTTAGTTCTGTTTCTAATTTCAGTTTATCTATACTCGTTGTCTTTTTGAAACTGTTCCAGTAATTGAATTTTTTAGTAAAATATTCTGCATAGATGGATTTGTATTCTTTCTGTTTTTCTAATACAGTTTTTAATAAAACTTGCTTTTCTTTTATTAATTTTATTTCGTCAGAATACCTTTTATGCTCGTGAAAGTCATTACTAATATTATTGACTTCTTCATTATATTTATTCAATATCGCATTTTGTTCATCGTCCCCAAAAAGGAATTTTTTTAAATTTTCAGATTCTGTTTTGAATCCTTTCCCTCTCGAAAAAGACCTTATAATGTTAGCATATGTTTTAAGTGTTTCGTCTTTGGTTAAGTCTAAGGACAGGATATCATTGTTATATAGGATTTTGTGGTAGTTCTTTCGTCTGAAGAATTTCATTCTTGCGAACTCAACCTTCTCACAAAGGTTTTTTAAGGTTTCAACCTTGTTATCTATAATTAAATCTTTATTGAGAACAGGTCTATCTAATGCTATCAAATCATCCCAATCATAACCATTTTGAATAATAAACATTTCTGCTGCATTACTTGTACCCTCAATATAAACACCAATTACATAATAGTTTTTTGGTTTAACTTCAATGTTCAGAAAAATATAACCTCTTGATGATGAATTACCTTTTTGAGAAATCAACATCCCTTTAACGTCTCTTTGCTTATTTCCTTCGGTTGCCGATTTGAATTCACTTGAGCCGACAAGAATCAACTGTATCATATCAGCAATCATACTCTTTCCACTACCGCTTTCACCACTAAAGTCAGTTCTATATGGATGAAAGAGATAATCAGCATTAAAATGCTGTTTAACACCTATGGTAGATAGGCTATGTATACGAGGATAGTTATTTTGCATTGTTTACTTCAGTTATTAAATCGTCAATTGTTTCAATTTGTGGTTGATAGATAATGCGTAAGCGTTCAAAGGATGGCATAACCTTAAACTTGTTCTTTTCATCTTCTCTATCCCACATTAACCATCCTAAATCACCGAATTTTTCAAAAGACTTAGTTATTACTGTTTCAAACCTTTTGTCTCCCAAATCTGTACTTTTATCAGAAGAATTGTCGTTTATCAATTTCCTAAGTGCATTTTTCTGCTCCTCATATTCTTCATAAAGTAGTGCTGTAAATTCAGAAACGCTTTCTAATTCAATGTTTCCATCCAATTTGAACATTTTTAAGAACAACATGCCTATAATTATATACTCACTTCTTAAATAATCTCTACTGTCAGAAGGAACATTGCTTTTGCCGTCTTCATTTAAACTGAGATAATAGTAACTATTAAAATCGCTGCCTTCTTTTATAAGATTTAAATTGAAAAAATCTTTATAATAATCTTTAAGTGATTCGTAGTTGTCTGAGTCGTTCAAGAATCGATAGAGGTTCACGTTTTTAGGATATTCTCGTTGAATGTGAATACCATTTCTTAGCGTGTAGTCAAGTTTTGCAAATATGTTTTTTGCTTTTTTATCGTGAAGAAAACTATATGTTTCTATTTTTTCTGTAGCGTCATCTGCCATAAGGATATTCCTTTTTTTGAGGTGTCATGCACCGATTCTTTTTTAACTTTTACTTTATATTTATTCCCATACGTACTATTTTTTCTGATAATATTATGAGCTGTTTTGACCGCAATTGTAAGTTGGTCATCTTTTAGTACTTTAAAAAAGAAAGGTGTAAAATCCAATATACCTTTTGCTTCTAGCTCTTGAAATGCCAACTTAGTCCAATAAGTTATTCTCTCTTTATCTTGCTTCCATTTTAGGGTCTTATTAAGCACTTCTTTTCTTTTAACTATATCGACTTCTCTTTTAGTTACCTCCATAGGTAGTTTCGGGCTTATTTGCCTATTGGGTATAACATTAAATTTAGGATTGTGAACGGTAGACTTTATGATTAATCTAGGAAGGTTATCAGGAAGTAGGATGCTTTTAGAACTACCTACAATAGAATATTGTAAAAGATAATTAATGAACTTGTTAGTTTTTCTATCAAAATTCTTTTTGTTGAAATCATAAATAAACTCTCTTATTCTTGGTTTTATTTTTTCGATTCGTTTACTAACTTGTTCTAATTGACTTCTAGAATTATCATGAAAATTCTGAACCCTAAGGATATTCGAAGTGGTATCTTGCCCTTTATTTTCTTCAAGAATACCAATCAAAAGGTCATCGATATCGTAAGAAATTTGAAATGCATTTCTAAGTTCAAAAGCTTGTTCTTTTATGACTTCTAGACGAATTTCAATCTCTTTTAAAGCATTGAGTATGTCTTGGTCTTCAGAATTTATTCCAGTTTTAAAATCTTTTACAGATTCGTTTACTTGCTGGTCTAGTATTTCTATTTGAGAAGTAAGTTCTGGTAGTCTTATGTCAAAATGGTCCTCTATCCATTCATTAAAATCTCTATTGTTTTCAATGTTTTCTGTTAGGCTTTTATGTAACTCAGCAAAAAATCGTTTAATTTTGGCAGGATTATATTTTTCGATTAATCGTTTCTCAATATTCTGACAAAGCTCTAATCCATATTTTTTGAATTGGTAGGTTTTTTTTGAGGCATTACGCCACAAGAAAGACTCTTGAAACCTAAGTATTATTGAATTGTTCCTATTGTATTCTGTCCGAGAACTCTCATTGCCTTGGTCTTTGAAAACTTTGGTAATAGTTGTAATAATATTCTCTTCTGTAAAGTCTTTATCCTTATATTTTACATATAGAGACAGAAGAATCAATCCATCATTTTTCTCTGGAATTAATTTTTCATATTAGTCTTTTGCCTCTCTATATAAGTTAAAGCTATCCATATTATACAAGCTCCTTTAAAAAATAATCTCTTAAAATTTCTTTGAATTTGTCAGAGTTTAAGCGGTTAGCTCGTTCTTTAATTTCCGTTTGACTTAGATAATCAAAGTCATACTTTCTCACTTTCGATTTTGTTTCTTTAAGTAATCTCACCGCTTCTTTTGTAAAACCTCCAGTACTCCATATTTCAAAGCGTTGTCTTTTTTCTGGATATCTACTGGATAACCAACCTCTGATTTCTTTAACTTTTTTAGATAAATACTCTTCTATGTAATCAATATCTACTGGATAGTTATACCCTTTACATTCAACCGCACAAACCTCATTCTCAGTAATTGCAAGAACATCTATTTCTCTACTTCTAATGCTATCTAAAACAGGTACTCGTTTTCCAATATTGATAGATTAAGAATATTTACCAAAGTAAAAACCAACGGCAAGTTCAAATAAGTCACCTCTTAAATTATTGGTTTTGCCATCGATAAGCTTTGTGAGCTTACTCATTAAAGAGAGATATTTTTCAGGTTCGGTTTTTAATATAGCGCCAGCATTTGTTACTGTATTAATAAGATTTTTTATTAAATCACTATAGTCTTTTCCGTATAACTCTTTTATGGATGCCACAAGAACACCATTACTTTTTAACTGATTTAGGGCCTTTACACCTATACCATCCACTAAAAGAACTGGGAATAGCCTAAGTGTTGGGTTAGATGCTTTTATCGCAGCCAATTTTCTAATAAAAAAGCTTATTGCATCTTCATCAGTAACATTACCGATTAAAATATCGGCAACTAAAAATCCAGGTTTCTTTTGTTGATTATTATACCCTATTAAGCCATCAATATAGGTAGGCGCAGTAAACGCAAATTGAAACCCTCCTACGATGTGGTTGTTTTTACCTTTCTTGAAAGAAACAAGTCCGATATTTTTGCTCCAAGTTTCAAAATGTTGAAGTATCAGTTTTTTTGATAATTCAATTCCTTTTATATGTCTGAAATTTGGAGCAGCTTGTTCAGCAATAGATATGTTTAAACCATATTCTCCTTCTCTTGTTTCCCTTATTAAATTGTGTTTTTTTAGTTTCTCAATTAATGAAGAGAATTTCATATGACCTGATATCAATCTAACAGGGCTTATAGAATAGTTTGGTAATTCATCTACAGGAATTAATCCATGATGATATTTGATTGCATTAATTATGCTATAACACCTCTTACCATCAGACTTAAATGCCTCTACTAAATCATCAAAATATTCTGAATTTTGATAATTATCAGCGTGATAAATAAAAGCTTTTTTGCCTGAAAACAACCCCGTTAATTTATGAATAGGGCTGGTCAATCTTTGAATACGCTTACGAGCAGCATCATTTGACACACCCTGATTTCTCTCTATATACCGAGCTAAATCACCAGATAAAACACCTCCCTTTTTCTTTATATATCTTTCTAATTTTGTCACACCACGCTATTTATATAATACTAACTATCTATCACCACAGTTTTTTTTAAAAGAAGTGATTAACGATAAACTTCATTTCGAGAAATATCATATTATATCAACATCTAAATTCATTAATTTTTCTTTCGTTTTCTCGCCAATAGATTCTATGCAAGAAATACAAAGGATTTTCCTTGCACGACTAAAAGCTACATAACCCAATCTAGGATAATCACTTGTAGCCTTATCTTTATGCGCATCTCGAATTTTTGTATCAGTTTCTAGCCATAAGTTGAGTTCCTTTTCCGTTTTAGCAACAGCTAATACAGCATCAACTTCCAAGCCTTTAAACCTATGTATGTTTGATACCATGACTGCATCTGTACTTCGTTGTGCTTCAATACTCATTCTCAAATTATCTATTTTAAAAGGAATACGGTTCTTCACTTGTAGATTAAGAGTTTCAGTAACAAATTTCACAAAAGTATTTTCATTATTAATTTCACCTTTTCTGATAGCTCGAATAATCTGTATGCTTTTTACACGTAAATCAAAAGAAGTCTCTTTATATGTTTCGCAATACTTTGATTGACTTATATCTAACACAGATAATAGGGTGTCTCTAATCTCATTAATTGGTGAAATGTTTATTGACCTATCTGGAGATAAAACATTTCCTTTCAATGCAGCAATAGCTTTTTTTACAACATAATTTTCTTTAGCAATAATTCCTCTTTCTTTATAAAGGATATTATGCCTTTCACATATTTCGAAAAAAGCAGGTAACATTGTTGTTATATCAGCAGATTTACTAATAAACTTCACTCTTTCCCCAATAGTAGAATTAACCCTTTGTTGTTCAAATGTTTCTGAGTTATACTCCCTTTTGCTAAAATGGTTTAAAAAGCTCACAATAGGCTGTGCAGACCTACGATTTGATTTATTAAGAGTGGTAGTGTATTTAGAATTTCTAGAAGCTTTTAAAATAGGAAGATTATTAAAATCTTTAATTGAAGAATCAAAACTTTGAATATATTGCTCAGGGTCACCAACACAATAAATAATAGTCTTTTTCTGCTTTCTTATATGTTCAATCACTCCAAATATCTTATTATTAGTGTCTTGAAATTCATCAACAAAAAGGTATTGAATTCGATTACTAATAATTTCTTTTATCCGTTTATTTTTAAAACATTCTTCTGCAAGCACAAGAGTTTGATCATATGTTATATATCCATCCTTAAGAAGTGCTCGTTTCATTCTACCTTTTATGGCATTTACAATTTTAAAATCGTCCGGTTTTGTTTGGCTTTTAAATAGCCTTTCCAAAACATTACCTGTATCACATTGTATAAATAGTTTTTCTCCTTTTACGCCTTGATTATTTATACTAGAATAGGGTATGACAATAAACTTGTTTAAAAACGAATGAGTCGTACCAATAAATAAGTTTGGGGGAATAGATATCCTTTTAGATAGCCTTTTTTTTATATTTTGAGTTGCTGAATTGGTATATGTAATAACTATCATATAACGGTGATTCTCAAGATTTGGAAGAGCTTTTATTATCTCATCTACCATTCCGTGAGTTTTCCCTGCACCAGGTCCTGCTATCACTAGAGTTGGATTAACTGCTGGCATTTAGTATTGGTTTTGGTGGGTGAATAGTATCTATGCCTTCTGTTATGTATTCTGGTATTTTAAAACCTATATTATCATTATTAATATGCAATGCAAGTTGCAGCGCAAATTCGCTTTTATACCCTTCTATCAAAGCAAAAAAAGATTCTATATCTATAGGGTTTTCCGCTATTCCTTCAACCAATGCTTTTCCAGCAATTGGTCTCACTATTTTTATAACTGAGCATAAAATAGCTTTACCTTTTTCAGTACTGTTTGCAGCTATCAAATCTTTCTCAAAGGTTGATAAAGTGGTGATTTTAACTTCTATTTCAGGTACTGATTTATAAACTTCCCTTAATGCTTCTCCTCGATTTTCACTCGCTGTTCCTGTATCTCTATCTGTTAATACTAAACATTTAGAGTGGAATCCGTTTTTAATAATCCCAAGGAAATTTTTGAATGCAAGTCCATTTACATTTATAACAGCGCAAGAAGATTGCTCGATAGTCTCTTTTGTATGAATTTTATAAAATACCGGAAATAGTAATTTTTCTGAAATACCTTCTACTAAAACTACCTTTCTTGAATAAAATAAATTTATATTTTCAGAATCTAAGTACTTTTTTAGATAACTAATTTGCTTCTTTTCCTCGGCAGTATTACCAAACCCTTCAAGTATATAATGAGGTTGTACTTTATTCTCTTTATAATGTAATACTACAGTATTTTCAAAATCAATTTTGGTTGTAATATGATTTGAATGTGAAGTGATTATAAGTTGTATATCTTTTCTATACTTTCCATCACCATTTTTAATAAGGGTTTCTAGGTTTTGAGCGAGATGATTTTGAAGATTGGCATGTAAATGTGCCTCAGGTTCTTCAAGACCAACAATTCTAAAATAAGTGGATTGAAGTCGCTTTGGGTCCTCAATAAAAGAAAGCATTAAAGAGATAAACAAAAGATTATTTCTACCTGTTCCATTTCTTTCTATCTTGATTGGATTATCATTATAAATAAGGCTTAACTTGCGTAGTAAATCATCTACATTAGGTAAAGCAAAAATAAGGTCTACTATATTGTTAGAGTTTTCTGTACTTAAGGATATTTTATCCAACTGTTCTGAAATTCTAGTTTTGATTCCAGAAATTGCTTTGTTATCTTCAATTGCTTTTTGCAATCCAACTAGTTGTTTTTTTAAATCTTGATAATCTGTTTCCTCATTGGCGTTAAGTACTCTAAAAAGTAATCCACTATTGCGGCTTGCAGATAATTCGGTTTTAGCGTCTCTAAGTGCATCTAAAAGTTCAAATTTCAATTGATTGAGGTGATATGTATTCGCTAATGTCTCATTTTGATTTCCACCATATATACGATAATGATATTTAGAAATGGGAAAATTTAAGAGATTTAGTATTTCACTTTCTGGGATTTTCATATATGCATCAGAGCCGATTTCTTCTTCATACTCTTTTAAAAATTTTCTCTGCAGCTCTATCTCTTCAACTGAATTAAAAGAAGATATTGGAGCGAAAGAGTATGTCAGGGTTGCTTCTGTAAATTCATCATTGCTTGTCCATTCTGTAACAACTGCTTCTTGCTTTTCATCAAAATCGGTTAGGGTAGCTTTAATTTTAATTGTAGGATACGATATTTTATCTGCAACTATACTTGTATCAATGATTTCCTTTTTAAGAGCTATGATACTATCATAGTTGAAATCAGAAATTTCTAAAGTTCGCCTTTTGAAAAAGGAAACTTCTTGGCTGAAAATGAGCCCTAGAGAATCAAGCAAATTTGATTTCCCAATATTATTCTCACCCATAATTTGTGTAAGTGGTTTTAAGTCAATGGAAAATTCTTTAAAATTTCTATAGTTTTCAATTTCTAGTTTTGATACGTACATTCTTAAGTATTTAGACAACAAAAAAGCCAATGAATACTCATTAGCTCTCTCAAACATTATTCCCTGTGTAATCGTCTATAAATATATTAAAATTTTAACATAATTTCTTACGTATTTCCGTAATTAAATAACCACTTTTTAGATTATGTTCTTTTATCCTTACTCCTATTATCAAAAGCTACTAAATTAAAAAGTTGACGCATTCTAGAACGAACACGATTACCATAAAGTTCTTCTAATTCTGCTGCATTTAAATTTGTAGTAGCATGTGTCTTCACTTTGTGATTAACGAACAGTTCATATCTAGAAAGTATAACTTCCCCAATCACATTACAATCCTTCCCGAAATGCCTTCCTGTAGGTTCAACACCTAAATCATCAAAACAGAAATACTGACCATTACCATAATCTTCTATGGTTTTATAGCCTATATGATTAAAAGAGAAAACAATGTTACGTGTTGGTATAATCTTATACGGCTTTTGGTGAGGTACAATGTATCGAAATAATTTCATTAAACTTGTTTTACCACAACCAACTGGTCCACTAAGTAACAAGCCTTTATTTACATCAATGTTAAATTTTTCGCAGACCTCACGGTTGCGTATGAAATAATTGCAAAGCTTGTATAATATCTCCCGATCATCTTTGTAAATTTTGAATTTCTTTCCAAAAAGTAATTTCCCTTTAGCATCCAGATAAACCAATATTTTATCAAAATCATACGAAATACAGTTACCATTTAGTTCACCCAAACGATATTGCGTAACACCTTCGGTTATGATATGTGGTTTTGAATTGCTCATAAAGGTTCATCATAGTTTTTATCTGAACTGGTCTTTAAGTTGTCCTGATATGGTACAGTTGAATTTTGTTTTTCTTTAGTTTCAGGATTCTTAAAATTTGATTTTTTAAAATTTTGTCGTTTGTTTAAGTTTTTACTGTTTTCTATAGTTTGTATATGTTTGTTTATAGGTACCAATGCTTGTCCATTGCTTGTCTCGATATTGGTGCGACTTGGGTACAGAGCTTGTTCGGTACTTGTCCCAAAATCGAACATCTTGATTCTACTTCCCTTAAATGGATTATGGGATGGTGTATAGAGTAAATATTTCCAATGGCTCAATTCTTTAATACAACGATGATAGGTTGATTTTGAGCCTATCTTAGAAAAGCCCATAACCTCCTCTCGGTTAATGTAAAATTCATCTTTAAAGAAATTAGTATTCCACAATTGAAACAAGGCCACATACAAACTAATATGGGTTGGATTCAAACGGCTATCTTTTGAAAATTGAAGAAACACCCCATTGAGGTGTTTGATGTAGTTGATGTCTTCCAAAACAGATTTAAAATTTGTTATGAACCCTGTTTTGCTCTAGCACTTTCATGATTTCCTTATAATCATAATACAATACACCGCCAACCTTGGTATATGGTAGTGTGCCGTTAATCCTGAGATTTTGTAATGTACCTGGTGAAATTCCTAAAAGCTCTCTCACTTCAGGGGATTTAAGCCATTTCTTAACTGGTTGTCCTGTTTGGTTTTGTAATAAGTGTTTAATGTCTTCTAGTAGTTCCATTTTGAACTCCAAAAGGTCTTCGGTTGTAATAATTGTTGCGCTCATTTGTAAACGATTTAAAACAAAACCGCCCTCCATCAAAAAGACTTTAGGCGGTTTTGCCATGATTTGACTTTCGTTCTACAAAGTTGAAGCAGATTACTGGGATTTGTTCAATAGTTGCACCTACAGTGGGTTATTTTTATGTTTATTTTTTGTGAAGGATTTTGAATTCATTTAGACCTTTAATTCAGAGGTGTTTATAACAAATGCCGTCAAAATTTATGGTAATAGTGTGAAATTAAAAACACCTAAGTTGGGTATAGCTATTGAAAATTATTCGTCAGATTTCTCTATATAATTTAATAATGATTCTTTAAGCTTATCAATATATTTCGTTTGATTAATCTTACGAGACTTAATTTCGATGAATTTATGATAATAATTACCTAGATTAATTTTGAAAATGCGCTCCACAATGCGGGCTATATCTTTTATTTCTGCGTTACCATTATTTATTGCATCACTACTATAAAGCGCATAAATAAGTTCAATTAAATCAATTTTATGTCCTGTCCAAGCAATACTTACTTGACTTTGATTTACTCGATTTTGATTTCCATTACCCTCTAACTTATCAATCTCTTTCTTTAAATGTATAATTAGTAAATCATAAGCTAAAATAGTAGCAACAGTACTATCATGGCTTGTAGAAAATTGTTCATCTGCATAAAAGTGATACGTATTTAGAAATAAATGAATATCTTCTTTTCCCCTTAAAAAATAATACTCATCAAACATAGAAGCTCCTCTACGATAGTAGTGATAAAATTCTAAATTCTCATTAAAATAAGAGTCTAACTTATCTATATATTTGTAAAAATATTTGATTTGCGATTTATAACTTCCTCTAGGTCGCCTACTTTCTAAATTGAATAATGTAGCATAGTATATAAGTTTACTATATACTTGTGGTTTAACACTTTTAAAAAAACTTATCTCTTCAGTTCTAGAATTAAAACCATCTTCCAATACTTTATTCCTAAATTTATTTAAGGCTTGTTTTGACAGTTTAATCCCTTGCACGGCAATATAGATGATGTCTTCGTTTTCTGATTCTAGGGTTTCTAAAGCATCCTCTAAGTTTCTTATTATATTTTCATAAAAGTCATACATTGGTAGCAGTTGCTAGTTTCTTTTTTAATCGTCGTTCCTTTCGCCTTCTTTTCTTTTGGTTATCTTTATACTCTAGTATTACCCTAATTATTTGTAATATGACTAATGGAGTAAAAAGGGTTAAAGCATCTTCAAATTCACCTTCTAATAACGCATAATGTAAGAGTGTAAAAAGACCAGCCCCATAAGCCCATTTCTGTAATTTTTTCCATTTAGGATAGCCCATTTTTATAATAATTGTATCTACACTTGTAAACGCTAATGGTATCATTATCAAAAATGCTATCCAGCCAAAAGTGTATCTAATTGTAGTTAGTTCAACCCCAATTGTAGCCATGTCTTTATACAACAAGTAAACAATAAAATGAAATACACTATAAATAAAGGCGGCTACACCTATATATCTCCTATTTCTTAATAAGAATGGAATCAGTATTCCTTTTTTAAAAATAAATCGTACAGGAGTTATCGCAAGGCTTAGAATTAGAAGTTGAGTGGCTAAAATCCCTGTTTCATGCATTAAACGTCCAAATTGTTCTTCATCATATGGTGTTTCAAATATTTGCATCCCAAAGTCTATAAGCGGTAGTGCTAATAGAGGCCATAAAAGGTATTTGAATTCTAAAAGTTTCTTTATATGTTGTAGCATCTTATTAATTGTTTTCATAAGTTTTGTTTTAAAATAGGAACAGGAAAAAATTCCTGCCCCTATTAGTTCAAATAATTAAAATGAATAGTTTAGTTTGGTATAGAAAATTCTACCGCCGACAAATTGGTTGTTTAGAGGGTCTGTATAATCAAAGATATTATCAACACCAGCACCAAGAACAAATGATTTACCAAGTTTTTTGTTAATGGCATAATCTACTAATCCTAAACCATTAATGGATACATCGTAAGCATCATAGTATCCATTTTCGTTGGTGTCGTTATCTTCATAACCGTAATCGCTTTTTAAAGAGGCTCTTATGTTCATATCTAAACCATATTGTGGGAGTTCATAAAACAATTTGGCAGTGAACATGTGTTTTGAACGATCAAACATGCCTTTATAATCTCTTTCTGTTAAAGTAATTTCCTCACCATTTACTATAGTGGTGACTTCTCCATTTTTAAACGCATTTAAGGCGTCATTATCTACAGCATCTAAATATTGATATCCAAGATTAAATCGAAGATTATTAGATACCTTGATTCTAGTATTAACTTCTACTCCTTGTGTGTATGCCGAACTTACATTGTTTGATGCTCTTAATCTATAACCATCATTCAATACAGCTACAACTTGACTAACTATCATATCTTTTATATTATTTCTAAAAAAGTTAATATCTGCACTAAAACGACGGTTTGGATTGTAGGTTAACCCTAAATTATAACTAACTGAACGTTCTGGTTTTAAAGTCCCTGTAAATTCTGAAGCAGGAACAAAAACTTGAGCAATATCGTTTTGATATTGTTCAAAAGCACCTAATACTGCATTGTAACCTAAGATATGGTCATTGCTTCTAGGCCAATCAAAAAACAATTGTCTTACATCTGGCGCTTTAAACCCCCTTCCTATAGATCCTTGAATTTTTACTTCATTAGAAATTTGATAACTGGCTGCGAGTTTAGGACTAAATTGAGAAGAAAAATCTTTAGTATTGTCATATCTTGCTCCTAAAATCACATTTAGTTTACCAAATGTTGCATCATATTGTCCGTAGACAAATTGGGCATTAAGACTATTGTTGCCTGTATCATCACGATTTATTTTTTCGCTTGTTGTACCAAAACCTAAAATAGCTGTATGGTTTTTATTTGGGGTAAAATAAATCTTAAATTCTGGTCGTAAAAAATTATGATTTAAAAAACCTTCACTATCCAACTCTCCTGTTTCAAAAATATGTTCTATGCTTTTACTCTTGTAATCAGAAATGTACAATTGCCCTTCTGCTTTCCAATAATTATTGAACTTATGAGATATTTTAAAGAAATTGGATAGTTCATCAACATTGTCTTTTCCTAATTTATTATCTCCTCCTTTATTAACTCTACTATCTCTGTTAGACGTATAGTATCTGGCTGTATATGAAGCATCTGTATTTGGCGTTATTTTATAACTAATTTTGCTCCTAAAGTGTAATTTGAAAAAGGACCTCTGGTTAAGTCAAATGAATTCGGTGTTAAATCATAACCTTCTGTACTATATCTATTTACATAACCTGAAATTCTAAATTTATCTTTTTTATACCCTAAATTAAAATTGGCATCGTGTGTGGAAAAACTACCAACTCTATAAACAGCATTACCATGAAATCCAGATTTGGTTTTCTTTGTAATAATATTAATTACACCACCTATGGCTTCAGAACCGTATAAACTAGATGCCGCTCCTTTTACAACTTCTATGCGTTTAATATTGCTAGCACTTAATCTATCAATATTTATTCCTCCAGAGTTTCGTCCTACTATGGGTTCACCATCAATTAAAAACAAAACGTATTCTCCATTAAGTCCTTGTAATTGTATATCATGAGTACCTCCACCTCCTTCTTGGGTAGAAATGCCAGCATACTCTTCCAACACCTCACTTATTCGGTTATTATTTGTTTTCTCAATATCTTTTTGTTTTATTAATGTTATAGGAACTGGTAAATCTTCAATTTTCTTTTTTGTCCTAGTTGCAGTAACTACCACCTCTTTTAAATAATTTGTTTTAGTGGTATCTTTTTTTACAGTTGTTTTTTCTTGGGCAATTGCCATGCTGCTTATTAGTAGCAGTATGATGATTGGTAATGATCTCATTGTATTTATTTTTATTTAGACTAATTATAATTAATAGATTAAAAAAAATAACCCAATACTTTACTTCAAGGGTTATTTATTATTTGAGGGCTGTTTTTATTAAGTCATAAGTACATTTATTTTATTCATCATCGTCATCTTCTTCTTCATCAATTGATTTTTCTTTAAAGTTTCTGAAACGGTAAGTAAATGTGAGGTTTACTTGTCTTTTAGCGTTTTGATATTTACCATACGATGAAAAACTGGTATTATAATTTTCTATTCTACTAATTCTGCTGTTGAACAAATCTGATACACTTAAATTCAAACTGCCTTTGCCATCAAACAATTCTTTGTTTACGGCTATATTGGTAACAAAAACAGATTTTCTATATGAGGTACTTTCTTTAAAATCACCGTTGTAAATCATCCTCAATTGTATATCAAAATCTTTAGGTAATTGAAATTTAGGCGCAACTCTAGCAAACCAACTTGATGATGAAAAATCAATTGTTTCGGGAACATCAATAAAACTGCCTTGATTGTTAGGGTCTTCTACTTTATTTAGGAAATTCCCTTTTTGCTGATATCCGAAAACATTGGCATCGGCATTAATTTGCAACCATGAATTGGGCTTATAGGTAGTTGAAATTTCTAACCCATAGCGATTTTCAGTACCAATATTTAAGGGTTTACTTATTAAAATAGGAATATCGTCTTCTGTAAAACGTCCTGTTTGGGTAGTAACAGTTTGCATTAAACCTGTAGAATGCTGAAAATAAGTTGTCGCATTTAAGTTTACTTGTTCCCAATTTTTTAAATACCCTAATTCATAAGAATTAGTAAACATAGGATTTAAGTCAGGGTTTCCGGATTCTAGGTTAAGATCATTGGTAAAACTCGAAAACGGATTGAGTTCCCAAAAACCTGGTCGTTTTATACGCTTACTATAACTCGCTTTTAATTCATCGTTTTCTGATAACTCATAACCTAAATGTAATGTTGGGAATATATTGGTATAGTTTTTCTTTAGAAAAGTATTGGTTGTAAAATAATTTATATCAATGTCAGATACTTCTATTCGCGCTCCTACCAATATATTAAACTTACCAAACTTGTTGGCATATTGCCCATATATGGCATGAATATTTTCTATATAATCTAATTGGTTAGAAAGGTCCGTATTGGTATTCCATATATTGGCATTGCTATCAAATTCCTCTACTGTAAAATTGTAACTAACATCTCTAAAATTACTTTTATAGCCTGCTTCTATCATTCCATTTTCTGTAAAAGGAAAAATATAATCTGCTTGAAATAATAGATTGCTTTGAGTTTCGAGAGTGGTTGCTCTATCTTTTGCATCTGCTCCTGTTCCAAAAATAAAAGTATCGTTATAAAAGGAGTGCTCATCTTCTTTATTAGAATCGTATTTGGCTGCAACGGTTAAAACATGTTCTTTTTCTTCATCAAAAAACGATTCATAAGTCAAGGAGAACTCGTTACTGGCATCCTGTTCATTTTCATTGTCTGTCCTTAATCGTGTGTGTAATAAATTGCTATCCGAACCATAGGTGTCGAATATAATATCACCAACATTATCATTATCTTCCTTGGTGACAAGCCCCATAAAGGTTAGGGTATTATTATCGTTAAAATAGAAATCACTACCAAAAGCGAACATAAAATTATGCCCACCTCTTTTTTGTGTGCTTCGTTCGTTTAAAAAACCTGTAGTTATATTATTTTCATCTTTATAAACTGTATTTGCGAACCCATCTCCAGGTGTTTTTACATAGGCATAAGAACCATTTGCAAAAACATTGAATTTCTCTTTTCTATAATTAATGTTTGCTGATATGCCATAATTGGTAGGATTTCCAACAACTGCCTGAACAGAACCATTAAAACCTTGTACACGCCCTTTTTTAAGTATGATATTAATGATTCCCGATGCACCTTCGGCGTCGTATCGTGCCGAAGGATTGGTTATTACTTCAATAGATTCAATGGAATTTGCTTGTAAACGTTCCAAGGCTTGAGTATTGCTAATCCCTACCAAACCAGATGGTTTACCATTTACTAGAATCCTAATATTACCACTACCTCTTAAAGTAATGCCTCCATTTGTAGATACATTTACAGAGGGAACATTATTTAAGGCTTCAAGAGCATTACTTCCTTGTGTGGTTAAATCTTTACTAACATTATAAATCTTCTTGTCGAACTTGGTACTGACTAATTTTTTTTCAGAAGTTATCACTACTTCTGATAAGGCTTGAGCATCTTCAGATAAAGAAATAGTACCTAACGAAGTATTTTCTGTTAATGTTTTGTTTTTGATTTCATAAGGTGTGTATCCAATATATTCAACTTTAATATCATAAGATCCTTTTGCTATGGTTATATTAAAACCTCCTTTTTCATTAGTGATACCACCAGAAATCTTACTAGCATCTTCTACAGCAATAAAAATAATAGTAGCATACTCTAAAGGCTCGCTATTTAATTTATCCAACACCTTACCACTCACTTTAATTTCTTGTGCAAAAGTTGTTTGGCAAACAATCGTTAAAAGAGTTAAAAGTATTTTTATTTTTGCTTTCATAATAAATTATTTGTTTTTTTAATAAACCACTCTCTAAAAAGAAATAGTTGCATTTAATCCATATGCTTTGCCATCATAGAATGGCATCAGCATTCCATTTGTATTTTCCTTTCTTTTAAATATTTTTTTTTTCAAAAATGGATGTATCCAATACGCTAATTTTGTACTTAAAATCCCTATACCAGCTCCTCCAATAACATCACTCAACCAATGCCTATTATTTACAATTCTATAATACCCTGTTAAGGTTGCTATAGCGTAACCTGAAAGTCCAATCCAAATAGATTTATCTTTATATTCTTAATATAAAAATTCTGCTCCCATAAAGGCTGTAGCTGTATGACCAGAAGGAAACGTATTATTTGTAGAACCATCAGGTCTTTTTTCATTTGTTAAATACTTGAGGCTATTCACAGAAATCCCCATGGTTAAATATGCTGTACCTAAAATTATGGTCCTATCTTTAAAGTTATTTTTTCCATTTATTCCCATAAGATTTAAAGCATATACTGAAACAAAGGGTGTATACTGAGTAAAATCATCAATCGTTGTTTTATTATCAATATTTTCTAAAACTTCTTCTTGAACTCTTCTATTTAAAAACTCTAAACCATCATTTTGCACAGCAAGAAGTCCATATGTTAAAAATACAGATGGGACTATCAATGAGGAATAATTAAATCTTGTTTTATGGTTAGATAAACTATCTATATCATGTACTATATTTTGACTATTACTACTCGTCTCTGAAATATTTGATTCTTGTGAGAATATTAAACTTGGTAATAACATCGACATGACTATTGCTATTCTAATATCTGGCATACTTATAGATTCTCTTATTATTGTTTTTATCAAGCGGCTTTAAGCAGTTTCTCTGTTCAAAAGGTATTCTCTTGAAATCTCTGTTTTTTATTATGATAATAAATGATTCCTCTTTTTTTCTGATTTTTTCTTCCAAACCACCTATTGTCATTTTTTTAATCTTTCCTTTTGAATAAAATTGACTGGAGTAACTTTTACTTCCTAAATGATAAATGTTATCAAATTGGGTGTTAGTTTTTTCTATAAAATATTTATCGGTATTACTATAAAATTGAAGTTGCTTACTGATGCTTCCGTAAGCGTAAACCCCTATTATAAGTACAGGTACAAATAGACTTAACCGAATAAGTGCTTTTTGTTGTTTTATGCTTTTCCACCAGTGTGTTATAAGTAAAGCCAAAGGCACCATAACTGGCATTATATACGGATGAATTAAACTTTTTGATATAGTAAAGAATAAAGGAGTCCATAGAAGCCATAACAACAGGAAAACAACCCATTTATTTTTTGTTAAACTTGTTCGGTTTTTCCATAGTTTTAGAAGTAAAACCTGAATCCAAGGCAAAGCAAATAATAGTAAGAATATCCAAATCATCCCTAAAGGCTGTGATTTTGGAAACCCATATTTATCATCAGCCCAACTACTATCGAAAAACCGTTTAAAATGTTCACCTACAACAAAATAGTCTATAAATCCTGGCGTTCTTTGTTCTGCCAAAATATACCAAGGAAGTGCTACTGCTATCGTAATAATTATTCCTACTATCCAAGGTATTCTTTTAAATATTGTTTTGTAATTTTCACATAAGAGAACCCAAATTACTATAGGTGGTAATGTTAGAATAACAACAATGGGACCTTTGGCTAAAAAGCCCAATCCGAAACCAACAAAAACGAGGTACTTCCAATAAAATTTGGCATTGTTTTGAAACATCTCCCAAAAGGAAAGCATCACGAGTGCAATTGAAAAAGCCAAAGTCGTATCAGTCGAAACCACTCCTGCATGTAATAAAAATTCTGGAAGAGTTAGTAAAATAAAGCCTGGTAGAAAAAAGGGCAAATGTTCTCTTTTTGCATATTTACCAGTTAAGAATACTAATACTATTGCTAATAGTAGATAGGGCAATCTTGCTGCAAATTCATTAACTCCAAATACCTCAAAACTCATTGCTGATAACCAAGTTGACAAAGGTGGTTTTGCCCAAAACGGAATTCCATAATCTATTTGGGGCGTTATCCAACTATTAGTTTCTGCCATTATTCTAGCAACCTCTGCATAACGTGCTTCCGTTTTATCCATTAATGGAATTACAGCATTTAAGAAGCCTCTTAAAAGCAACAGCCCAAGAACAGCATAACTAAAAAATGAATATCTACTCAAATACTCTTTCATTTATTGGCTTTAAAAATTTGATAGGTGTTTTATAATCTTTTCCAATTTTATATAAGTCATACCATAACTTAAAGAAGAAACTCAAGGGTACTCTAGAGTCTTCAGTATCATACCAAGATTGTAGTGGAATTTCTTTGGCGATATACTTCAATTGATTTTTTCCATACATGGCTATTAGGCGATGAAATAATTCCACGTCAAATAACCATGTGGATACAAACTCTTCCTGAAAAACGGATGAGGCTAATCCTCTTTTAAAAACCTTGCATCCACATTGCGTGTCATATACCTTTAAATCTAATTGTCTTGAAATGAGTGTAGCAATACATCTTCCGATAAAAAAACGATAGCGTTTTCGGTCTATAGTAGTATCTAACTTTGAAATTCTAGAACCAAAAGCAAAACTTGTGGTAACGTTTACCTGCTCACTGATAGATACACATTCTTCAAGTGACGTAGAGAGATCTGCATCTAAATAGGCTATATTTTTAAAATAGAACCCCTTTAAACATTCAAGAACACCAGTTCGTACGGCTTCGGCTTTTCCTTTATTTTCTTCTAGGCTCATTAAGTGAACCTGTAATGGGTAGTTTGTTTTTAACTGTTCTATTACCTCAATAGTATTATCTCTAGAGCCATCATTAACAAAACACAACAGCACTTTATTGTAACTATTAAGAAAACTTTTGTAACGTTCTATTTTAAGTCTTTTGGCTTCATTATAACATGGAATTACAATCGCTAATTCAAAATCTGTATTCATCTATTTTATAATTTTATGTAGATTTCACATAGGCTTTATTTTATTCTAGCCATAAAAAACCCTGTTCTCAATTGCTAATCAATTGAAAATCAATAGTTAGATATGCTAAATGGATTTTTGTTTTAGGATTGGGGACTTTTACTATCAGTCAGTCCCCAATTCACTATTCAAACAAAACAACTAAAAAACTAAATCTAGTTTTTATGAAACTCTTCTATATGGCGTTGCATCCAATTTTCACCATAATCATTTGATGGATCACGAACAATGGTATGTGGATGTGTATTCCAATCGAAACCTGTACGCTGATCCGCAAAATCGATTAAAATAGATGGACCATTTACTCTAAAGAATATTTTTTCGCTTCCATCTGTTGGTCCCATCCACATAAAATAGAGGTTTTGGATTCCGTCTTTTTTTATTTTTGCCAGCCAATCTTCTGCTACATCAAAATCAGCGTTGTGTACATATTCTTCAATAAGTACCCATAATAGTTTTTGTTGAGATGAAGTTAATTCATCACCACGAATACCTCGGTTTTCTATTTTTCGATCTTTACTACCTGGCCCTTTAAAATCTATTGGGCCAAATTTATTTGATGGGTATTCGGCTGCAATAACGGTTTTAGTCTTTTGTTTATCATTCAAGCTATTAAATAGTTCCCAACCACGGTTACGTTCTTGAGGTAAAAAGGTATATCCTGCATGTTTTCCGTGACTAATATGCGCAGGATCGGAACCATAAAACATAGGTACAAAGGTTGTTTTCCCATCTATTACAGTAAAATTAGCTGCTAAATGATGTCCCGTAATCATATATCCCCACTTACTATCTGTTACTGGGTTTCCGTAAAAAGATATATAATAACCTATTGCTCCTAGACTCTGATTCTTCCCGTAGAATTTTTCACTGGTCAACTCTCTATTTTCACCCTCTAATTTGAGCTCATCATCTCCTTGTACAGCTGCCCAAATTTTATAATAACCTTGAGAACTGGTAGAAGCAATCAATAATTTATGGAACAGTTCTCGTTGCTTTATACTAAATCTACCAATAGGTAACCCATTCCTACTTTGACTATGTGTTGGTGCATTTGTCCAATAAGTACGTGCATTATCATCTTCAAAATTATAAATGAGTGACTTTTTTTGTTCCTCACTTAAACTATTGATAAAAGATGTACCTGCTACTGTCATTTGAGCTGCACTTTTAGAGGCAGTAGGTACTTCTTCATGTGTATGTGTAGTACCGTTATGTGAGTGAGTGTGTTGCGCTTTACATGCTTGTAATGTAGCAACTATTAAAATTGTTGTAATGATTATTTTCCTCATGTTGTTTTATTTTTAGTTGTTATTGTATTTCTGTTGCTTGGTGTGTAATTAATTGCCATTTATATCTATTGCCTTTTCTAGTTGGTTCTGGTTGTTTTGGTACTTTTTTATAAACCCTGGTATAACGCGCATGTTTTAAAGGTGCAACTGAATCCTTTATACGTCTTGAATTTGTATAAGAACCATCTACAAATGCCATATTTTTATAAAATCGAATAGTTTGATCATCATTAAGTGTAAAAGTTTCAAAAGGAACAGTGCTATTTTTACGTCCTTCTAACCATTCTGATGTTGTTTTTCTACTACCATTAGATGAGATGTGTACTGCATCTGGATGCATTATTTTTGTTAATGTTTCTATATCATTATTTAGTAAAGCATCTACACGTAGCTGTTCAATTTTCAATATATCTTCGTTATTATGTTTCATTTTCTTATCTTCTGAATGTCTTGTGCACGATACAAGACTCAATGCTGTGATACAAGACAAAATGGTAATTTTTAAAATGTTCATTTGAATGTTTTTTTAGTTTCTATCTGTTTCTGGATACCAGTCTTTTATAATAATCTTAATCTCGGGGTTTTTACTTTCTACCGTTTGTTTAAATTCAGCCACATCACTAAATCCATTCTTTCCTCTAAAATGGAAAGGGTAAACGTTATCTGGTTTAAAATCTAATACTGCACTAGCTGCTTGTTCAATAGTCATAGTGTAAGGTAAATTCATACATACAAAAGCAATATCTATATTTTTTAAATGGCGCATTTCTGGAATGTCTTCGGTATCTCCAGATATATAAATACGTTCGCCGTCTATATCTACAATGTAGCCATTGCCCCAACCTTTTTTATGACGTGACTCTTTTGTTTCTGGTAAATTATACATTGGTATCGCTTCTATTTCTATGCCTTTAATATCTTTCTCTTCATGATTATTTATGACGATACTTTTTTTCTGATATGCATTATCTAATTCTTCTTTTACGGAGTTTGGCACTACAAAAACCGCATTATCGAGGTTTAGCCCGTTTAAGGTTTCTTTGTTTAAATGGTCTTGATGCGCATGTGTAATAAGAACAATATCAGGGTCTTTAAATGTTGAATATCGTTCTGCTCCTCCGTATGGATCTACATAAATGGTTTTACCTTCGTGTTCAATTACCATAGAGGCATGAAATATAGGATGAATAACAAAATCGTCACCTACAATGCTATTGGCGTTGGCTTCCTGCTTTTCAATGTTGCTTTCTGTTAGTTTGGTGTTTTGGCTATCACCTTGCTTGTTTTTTCGGTTTTCTTTACAACTAATAAATAGTAGTAGTGTAGCTATTATTAATATATGGGGTTTCATAAGTTGAATTTTAAAACTTTAAACACATTATTTACTTTTTTACCATTATTAAATTTTGGCAGTAACATTAATTGAGGACAAGGGATATAAAGCTGTTTTTTATAAATAGCCATAGCATCCGGCCAAAGAAGTTCGTTGCTTTGCACTAATATTTTGTGCCTTCCTTTTTTATCAACCTTAATTATTGAGTTATCAGATACACTCCCTAAATACAGGTTGTCTTTGCCATCAATGGTTAGTCCTCCAATGGTTGTAGATTTTGAGAACACTTCTACGGCATCTTCTAACTGTTTTTTTGTACTTTCCTTATTTGTTAATACCGAAGTTTTAATTTTATATAAAATAGGTCCGCCTGTAGGTTGGTAAAACAAATTTTCTTTGTCGCTTGAAAGTTCAATATCATTTACCTGTAGTTTATTGGGTTTGAACTCTTTTCCGTTAAATGAAGCTGTTACACCTGGATGGGCTCTTGTTGAATAGTGTTTGTTTAGCACTCTTCTGCTTTCTCCTGATTGAATATCCAGCACAATAATTGCCCCAATGCCAAATTCTGATATATAAGCAATACCTTTTTTACTATCTACTCTTATATCGTTTAGTTTGGCTCCTGCTGGTAAAATAGCTTCATTGAAATAGTAAACCCTTTCTACTTCGTTAGTATCTAAATTTATTTTTATTACTTTCTGCGCATTGTCGATGGTGTTTCCAAAATAAGGTGCGGCATAATCTACTACCCATAGCTTATTGGCATCATCAATATGTACGGCATTTACATTACTAAAGCTGTTTTTGGCGTTATTAATATCAAAAATATTCCACTGGTTATTTGGGTATGGCATTACTTTATTATTTACAATTTCGGCAACGCCATACGATTTTTTTCCTTCTATCCATTGTGGCATACTAACAAATGCTCTACCTTCTTTACTTATTGCTATACCATTTATTGGTAAATTAGATGTTACAAACACTTCTATATTTTGAGCAAGGGTTGTAGATAGATGCCCCAAAAAAAATAGTATGAATAAAATAAATTTAGCTTTCATTTGATGGCTGTTGTTTTAATTGAAAATGCTCTTTATAGCTTTATTGGCAATGAGCACATCATAATCTTCACCTTTTTCATTTTCTCCCGGCGCTCCTGATATGCCAATAGCTCCGACCACTTGTCCGTCTTTTATTATGGGCACTCCGCCACTAAGTGTTGTCATTTCTATTGCATTAAACGTCATGGCTATATCGTGTTCTGTTCCTGTTACTTCCTGAAGTAAGTGTGTTGCTTTTTTTCTTGAGGCTGCAGTATAGGCTTTTCTACTGCTTGTTTTTATGGCGTGTGGAAATGAGCCATCCATTACTATTTGTGTTTTCATCAACCCTTTGGCATCTACTACAGTAATAATAGCATTGAACCCTTGTGCCTTGCATTCTTTGTAAGCCACTTGCGCAATTTTCATAGCTCCTTCGGTAGATATATTTGTTTGTGTTATAAAATTATCTTGCGCAGTTGCAGCACTTACATATAAAAAGGTAAATACTACTAAAAAATATAATTTATTACTTTTCATTTTTTGTTTATTTTTAATTTGTTTATACTTATTCGAATTAATACTTTAAAATTATTCTACCGTAAACTGTCCCATCATTCCTGCATCTTCGTGTTCTAAAATATGGCAATGGTACATATAAGGATATCTCTTTGTAGCCACGTGATTAAATTTCATAATCACCTCTGTCCATTCGTTGCCAACGATTACAACATCTTTCCATCCTTGATCTTCTTTTTTTGGTGGATTTCCATTTTGAGATAAAATCAAAAACGAGGTTCCATGCATATGAAAAGGATGCTCCATCATTTCTCCTTTGATGCGCCAAATCTCAATCTCTCCTTTTTTTACTTTTTCATCAATACGCATCATATCCATAGACTTACCATTTATGCTAAACATATTTCCCATATCCATTCCGTTCATGTTTTCTCCTTCTTCACCATCCATATCCATTTCTAATTCAAATGTTCTTGTTACAACTGCATCTGAAGGATTCAAAGGCGTAATTTGGTTTAATTTTTCAGGTAAAGTCCCTTTACTTTCTTTTGAATTATCTACTCTTATATCCAGAACTCTTTGTTTAGTTAAAAACATTGAAACCCCATCATTTTCTGCTGGTAAAAAAGTTGCCATTAACTCTTTGGAAAGTCCATCCGATAGATCTATCATTATTTCATTTCGTTCGCCAGGAGCCATTTTTAATTCAGTTATTTTTATAGGTTTATCTAAAAACCCTCCTTCTGTTGCTATTTTATAAAATGATAGATTCCCTTTTAGGTATAACTCGTAAAATCTAGCATTAGAACCATTTAAAATGCGTAATCTTAGCCACCCTTTTGGGGCTTTAATAAATGGATTAATAGTTCCATTAATCACCAAAGTTTCCTCTCTTTTTCCTTCCATAAGCTCTTGCATACTTACAGAGTAATCATTCATTTTCCCATTAGTAAATCCTCTATCTTGCACTACCAAAGGAATATCGTTTACACCATAAGTTTTGGGCAAGGGAAGTTGAATAGAATTTTCGTCTTCTATGATGTATAAACCAGCCAATCCAGCATGTACATGCTCTGCTGTTTTACCCATTAAATGCGGATGATACCAATTTGTTGAGGCTTCTTGTTGAACTGGTATCGTTATTTCCCATTTTTCATTTGGTTTAATAATGTTTTGTGGACCTCCATCAATTTCTCCATTAACATGAAGCCCATGACCATGTACTGTGGTTGGTTCTTCTATGTCATTGGTGAATTTTAATTTAGTACTATCCCCTCTATAGAGTTTTATCGTAGGTCCTAAGTAATTCCCGTTAAACCCCATAGTATTGCTCTTAATTCCTGAAAAGAACTGATGATTTCCATACTGTATTTTCAGTTCAATCTCTTTACTTATCTTTCTACTATCTAATAAATGAGGTATATTCAATTTATTAGTGGCTACTTTAGTTGTATTTGCACAACTATAAATTAAAAGTGTAAGAAATATTAATATTGAATGTTTCATGTCGCGTTATTTAAAACAATACTTTTCGTTCTCCGATTGGTTCTATTTGATTTGGTAAATTTTCTTCGTCTAACATTTGTCTAATATCTATTTCAATACTTCTAGCTAGAGATGAAATAGGTACATCATTTATACTTCCTGTAAATGGGTTCTCACTATTTTCTCCTATTTTCTCCATAGTCCAAAAAATCCAAGAAACTATTGCAGAAAATGGGACAGCAAACCATATTAGATCGTCCGCTTTAGTACTTAAAAAAGAATCTATCATACCAAAAGGCACTAGTATGATGAAGATTATTACGAAATAATAATAGGCTGAAGAATATTGACGTGGAAAAGGAAAATTTTTAATGCGTTCACATTTACCTTGTTGTGTATATAAATCAGTAATTAAATCTTGGGCAGCTACATATCTGTAATTATCTAATAATCCTTTTTCTTGTAAAGACTTTAAATGTTTTGATTGTAAACTAAGAATATGTGACGCTTTATTTCCTTTAGTTGTTATGTAGTCGAACTCACTTTGTGTTAAGTATTCTTTTAAACTAATAAATGGTGAGTTTTCTTGATGCATCTTTGATTCTAGCTCATTGTATTCTTCAGAAGGTTCATTATCTTCCCAATCTTTTTTTGTCCGCAATTGTATGGCTAATGCTCTTAACCATGCTACATGTCTATGAACAATTACTTTTCTAATTTTTATTAGCTCTTGTTCAGTCAATTCTGTATCAGTATATTTATTAGATATAAAATCTCTTGTCATAACTGTAAGTGAGCGAGATGTATTTACTATAGCTCCCCAAACTTTACGTGCTTCCCAAAGTCTATCATAAGAAGCATTGTTTTTAAAACCTAAATAAAAAGAAACTGCGATACCAATTAATGAAATAGGTTGCCATGATATAGATATCCATTCAAGGCCTGTAAAATGGTAAGTGGCAATAGGTATTGCATCTAAAACCAAAAAGAGTAAAAGGTATCTTCTCGACCATTTTAAGGTCTGTAAAAAGCTAAGTCTTTTCTTTGCTATCATGGGTTATTCTTTGTTTGATCAGTACTATTTGTTTCATCATAGTAGATGAAATATAGATATGTTATGTTTCTGATATTCACTAAAAAGATGTGCAAAATCAGAAAAACATCTATTGCTTTTAAGATGCTGACAATCAGAGATTTACTTACAAGCCTATTCCAATCTATCATAATAGCAATACTATTTAAAACTATTACTATTAATGAAATGAGTATAGAGTAACTCACTAGAATATAAAATTGTCTAAAAGCACTTATATCTTCATCTCTAATGATATTACCTGTTAGCTTCTGTTTAAGTTTGGTCGTGGTTTTAGAATCTGTAGTGGTAAGCATAGAAACCGCTGTTAAACTGAAACCCGCTAGGACGCCTAGAGTCTGTACAATATTATTTACGATATCTTCAGTAAAAACAAAATCTCCTCTCCATAGAAAAAAACCGATAGTTCCAGCTATTAGAACAGGTAATACGATATCGAAATATATATTTTCCTTTAAGGATAAATAGTAGTCTTGTATTAATACTAAATAACTTCTAAACATGACTTATTTGTTTTTCTATTTTTTTATTAGGAATAAGCCATAGTACTAATACAACTATATAACATAGAATAGATAGTATTTGTACATAAAATGATAAGCATATACCAACAATATAAATCAGCAAAGAGATTTCCCCTTTATTACCTATTACTTTTAAAAGTTCTTTAAAAGTTCTTTTTTCTTCTCCAGCATTAAGTACCAAGTAGTGTAATACTAAAAACGATAAGGCGGTAAACAATAAAATAATTCCGTAAAAAGACAAGGCTATACTGTCTTCAAAATTATCATTCAACCAAGATGTAGCATAAGGAATTAAAGAAGTAAAAAACAAGAAGATTAAATTTCCCCATAATACTTTTCCATTAATTTGTTTTGCATATTTAAATAAATGATGATGATGGTTCCAATAGCTTCCTATATAAATGAAGCTAATAAAATACCCGAAAAAATAAGGTAATACTTCTAAAATAGCATTTTTGGAATATGATATCGGTGGTTCCAATTCAAGAACCATTATTGTTATAATAATAGCCAAAACACCATCACTAAAAGCTTCAAGTCTATTACTCGTCATATTACATGTTTTTTGTTAAGAACTCCACAATTTTATTATCAGGAATAACTTGTTTAAGTATTATTTTTAAAATTGTATACACAGGTATAGCCAAAATCATACCTACGATTCCAAACAATGAACCAGCAAAAAGAATAACCACAAATACTTCGAGTGGATGAGATTTACTAGTTGTAGAAAAAATTAAGGGCTGGCTTACTAAGTTATCAATTGCTTGGGCTATCACATAACCAATAAAGACATATAAGGATTTAGTTAGAATAACACTTGAAAAATCTTGCCCAGCAAAATTAACCATCGTTAAAAAAATCATTATTACTCCGCCTATGAGTGGCCCTATGTAAGGAATAAGGTTTAACAAAGCACAAAATAAAGCTATAATAAGTGCGTACTTTACTCCAAAAACAAACAACGTAATGCTATATAAGGCAAAAAGAATTGCAATTTCTAATCCAAGACCAAGCACATATTTGGATAGAAAAGATTTTATAGTTTTTAAAGTTTCTTCTACATTATTCTCTTTATCTTTTGAAAATGGTAAGAATACAAGATTATGAATAATTTTTTCGTCTTGTAAAAAGAAAAAACTTATAAAAGAAACACAAAATAAACCAACACCTAAATTCTCTATAAATGTTAGGCTTGTATTAAAATATTCCAACATTTCACTTGAAGTAAAAAATGAACTTAGAATTTCTGAGACCTTCACATTATGTAAAAAGTTAATAGAAAAATCACTTAAATAATTATCCATTTGATCAACAACCTGCTGAGCATTATCTTGTAGAGTTGAAAAATTAAGAGTAGAAATAGAGCTCTCACTAGCTGTAATGACTGGTATCATCATCCAAAAAACAGATATAAGTACAAGTAAGAACAACATAATTGTAATGGTTGCAGCAAATGATTTAGGTAGTTTTAACTTTGTATTTAAAAAAACAACAACCGGTCTACCTGCTATGGCAATAACTATAGAGATTGCCAAATAACATAGAATAGAACTTACTTCACTAAGCAAATAATAGCTTAATACTAAACCTCCTAAAATCAGTATGGCGTATACAATACTTTTCGTATTATTTTTAATTATTTCGTCCATGTAATCTATCTATTATAATGTTATTGAAAAAAGCCTGTATTTTATCTTTACTTATTTTATAGATTATAATTCCTAATACAAGGTATACACCAGCTATAATTAAAAATCCAAGTGCAGTATTACTTAAAACATCGCCCAATAATATTGCCCCAGAAACACTTATGAAGAATAGTACAAAAGAGCCAAAAACCAATAGTAAAAAGACCTTCACAATGGATGATAGTATGGCTGCTATTTGCTGTGTAAGTTTACTTTCTAGAGTTGCTAGTTGTTTATGAATATACGCCTGGGATTCATTAACAAAAAGATCTATATTATACAATACAAGCTGTTTTGTTAACAATAGAAAAGCTCTTACTTTCTCATACTCTTCCTTTCCCTTTTCAATAAAAGATTTTTCAATCTCATCGAAGTTTTTAAAAATCTTTTTTCTTAATTCTTCCATCATAATCTTATAATCCATTTTTTATTTTCAAGGGCATATAGAGTAATAGAGCTGCAGATACTACATATAGTATGGAGAAGGTAATCATAGAATATTGACTTGTTCCGAAATGATTTTCTTCATAACCAATAAGAAATGGTCCAAAAATTCCACCAATTTGAAATATTGAAAATATGAATCCCTGGATTTTCCCAAAATCACGAAAGCCATATAACGAATTCAAAAAATACATAATAGCTGGAATGGTCGAACCCAATGTAACTCCTATGAGTATGATCCCTACTAATACTAAAGAATATTGGGTTACATATATAACAATAACCAAAGCAAGAGCAGCTGAAACATAAAAACTACTCATAACTAAATAGGGATTTAATCTATCAAAAAGATAGCCACCAATATACCTACCTATAATAAGAGAAAAACCAAAAGCAAAACTAATTAAGGCAACATTTGGAACACTATATCCTTTATATTCCATAAAAGGAAATAGATTCACAATTATCCCAGTATTACCTAACCCAACACAAAAAAATATAATTCCCAATAACCAAAATGGTATAGTTCTAATTGCTTTAGAAAATCTTACCCCAATTTTTTTAGCTTTTTTCACCTTTACAATAGGTGAAGCATCTGAATAATGCTTATCATGAAGGACTACCCCATCTTTACCCAAATTGAAATACTCTGGAGAATATTTAATGTATCTTTTAAGTATAAATGCCATTAAAAAAACCAAAACACCAATAATCAAATAAGCCTCTCTCCAACTACTATATGTAATAATAACAGTAATTAAAACTGGAAAAATCATTGCTCCTATACTAATACCAGATGATACTATACTTAAGGCCATTCCTTTCTTCTTCTCAAACCATACCAAAATTTCTTTAGAATAAACACCAGGCAGCGTACCACAACCAATGATGGTCATAAGCACGAATAAACCATAAAACAACCAGATATTTGAATTTATAAAATACAGTCCTGCTATGTTCATCCCTACTAACAAGGTTGAATAGAATATTAATTTTCTAGGACCAATTTTATCTATTAAGTAGCCCGAAAGAAAAGAAGTGAAGACAGTTACAAAACTTATAATGGATACTGTATAAAAAATATCACCTTTACTCCATCCAAATGTTTCATGTAAAGGATTTACAAATACACCAAAACTGAATATTTTGAATGTATTGACTGAAAACATCATTCCTAATGTTCCAACAATAGCTACAACCCAGCCATAATAATATTTTCTACTTCCTATTAATGTACCCATGGATCTAACATAACTTTACCAACAACATCTTTTCCATTTTCTACCAATTCATGAGCTTCCTTAATTGCATTTAATGGCATGGTTTTAAAAATTATTGGCTTAATGGTTCCCAAGGAAAGTGCCCATAAAAAAGCAACTTGATCCTTAAGTCGTGAGCCTCTAATACCTACCATATTTAACTCCAATCTGGTAAAATCTATAACGCGAACCGGAAATGGATTAGAAGACATATCACCACCAACAGGACAAATAGTACCACCCGTTCTAATAGTTTTTAAAATAATCTCTTGAATATTTGATGCCCCTGTATACTCAATAGCATGATCTACTCCTCTGCCTTTTGTAAATTCATTAATTTCATTTACTACCTCATTTACTGGAGCACTTGTATTCACAACTTTATCACATCCCAACCTTTCTAGCTCGTGTATTTTATCGCTATTCCTAGTAGTTCCTATAATCAATGCTCCTTTTAAATTAGCCCATTGTATAGTAGCTATTCCCATACCACCAGAAGAGCCACTAACAAAGACAACATCTCCAACTTGAACATTCAATCGATCAGTAATTATACGATGTGCCGTTGGATATGCCCAAGCTCCAGCTGCAGCAGATCTAAAAGAAACATTTTCTGGTAATTTCATAAAGTAATGCTCTGGCCTACTTATATATTGCGCATTACCTCCAAACATAGTATGACCAGGATAATCTAATTCTGTTGAAAGATTTCCAAGCCCTCGAATGGCATTTTCACATAAAGAATTTTCTGGGTGTACCAAACCTAATACACGATCTCCAACTTCAAAATTTGACACTCTATTTCCAACTTGAACAACTTCACCTGCACTTTCTCGTCCCAATTGTTGGGGCAAAGGAAATCCTTTACGTCCTGGAAGCAGCGCTTTACCTTCATTAAGTTTTCGCCATGCTCCTTTTCTATATTTAATATCCCATCCTGAAACTGACGTAGCCTTAACTTTAACTAAAACATCAAATTCACCAATTTCAGGGAATTCATATTCGTCATATTTTAAAACATCTATATCACCGTGTTCAAAAATTCTTACTGCTTTCATTTTATTCTTTTTTAAAAGTTATAAATAAGACCTACCGTAGTATAGCTATCTATTGTCCCAAGTGTCATTTTAACCCTCTGTTTTGATTTATACGGCTTAGTAAAAAGGTATGCTATACCAGTACCGATAACTGCACCAGCCAATACATCCCAACCATCATGTTTATTAGCCTTAATTCGACTATAACCAACATACCCAGCCAATGCATATGCTGGAATCCCAAATTCCCAACCATAGCGTTTTTGTAAAAAAGCCGCACTTGTAAATGCTATTGAAGTATGGCCAGAAGGAAAACTATTGAAGTTTTCTCCATTTGGTCTTTCTTTATTTATTGCTAATTTTAAAGCATATGTAACTGCAATGGTACTAACCAAAGTTTTGGAAAATTGTAAGGTGCCTTTTTGCCCATCTTTCCAAATGAAGGTAGAACCTAGTGCCAATACAGGTAATGTGCCTACCAAAACATCTCCAGATGTTTTATGGAATTGTTCGTTAGTGGTTAAAGGTTGTTGTGCTCTTCCATAAAAACCACTAAATATTATAAGTAAGATTATTATTTTCTTCATAATTAGTTCTCAATATTTCCACCTACGGGTAAGCCGCTAGGTACGGAGGCTGGTATTGTTTTATCAAAATTTGGGTCATTTAGCGCCTCCATAAAAGCAATGATTGCACCAGTTACATCATCATCCATTTGAAGTTGTCTTGCTAATGGGTCTATTTGGTTTGGGCTTACATTTGGGTTGATATCACCGCCGTCTCCGCCATCATCATCTCCGTCACCTCCACCATCGGCAATGTCTTCATAAAACTCCATCACTTCCTGTAGTGAACTATGCATACCGTTGTGCATATAGGGTGCCGTAAACGACAGATTGCGCAAGGTGGGCGTTCTAAATGCATAGTTGCCCGCGCCTGTGTCTGTTTCAGGTAATTTAGGATTGTCGGGAACGCTAAGTATGTGCAATTGGAAGTCTGAAAACATAGGACCGTTATGGCACTCGGCACAACCGACATTTACAAAGGCATTCATCCCGTTAATTTGCTCTTGTGTCATTGCCGATTCATCTCCCCGCATATAACGGTCGAACGGACTGTTGTTGGCAATTAGGGTTCTTTCAAAGGAAGCAATAGCCTTTGCTATTCTGTCTGTATTGATTTCATCGGTTCCAAAGGCATTTTGAAATGCCAATTTGTATTCCGGAATGGCATTTAATCGGTTTACAATGGTGTCGTACATCGCATTTTCGGGGATTTCGGTGCCCCGCATCTCTTCTTTGGAAAGCGGAGGCCCGAGAGCTTGTTCTTCCAGGCTCATAGCTCTGTTATCCCAGAACATTGGTGAAGCCAAGGGGTCAACCTCGTTGTCAACCGTAATTCCGTTAAAAGCGGTATTAATCACAGTATGTGCATTCCGCTTTGCCAAAACAGTTCCGACACGTTGTTCCCCGAGCCCAGTACCACCCACTCCTATAGATAAGTCCAGGGCGTCTGTATAGCCCTTTTCGGGATGGTGACAGGTAGCACATGCTACATCCTTGTTTCCTGATAAAATGGGGTCCCAATATAATTGTTTGCCCAAAAGGATTTTTTCGGGAGATTGAGCATTGTTTTGGGGAATGGGGGCATATTCCGGCAATGGCGAAACAATGCTGCCTATGGCGTCAACAGGATTAAAAACATTCCCCCCTTCATCAACTTCACAACCAATCAAAAAGAAAAGAATTACTAAAATCAGGTTGAAAACCAACAAGTTCTTTGGTGTTAAATATGACTTGATATTTTTCATTTAAGCGATATTTAAAAATGAATTTCAAGTCGAAAGTATGGTGGGATTTCAGTCCTAAAAAACAAAGCAGGTTCAGAATGCTTTTTTGGGGCTTATTTCAAAAAAAACAAATCTCAAAATACTCATTATCAGAATATTAAAACACTTATATAAAAATTCCTTTAAACGTTCAGAATACGTATTTTGAACGTTTTGTGGTAGTTTAAAGAAAGTAGAGGTATTGTTGTAAAAGAGAAAAAGTTTAGACCAACTGTTTTTTATATTGGCTTGGTGTTACCCCTTTTAACTTTTTAAAAGTGGTATTAAAAGATGTTTTTGAACTAAAACCAACTTCGTTGGCGATACCTAAAAGCGTATAATTTTTATACGTTTCGTTTTGCAGACAGGCAATAAATTCTTCAACACGATATTGGTTTAAAAAATCCTGAAACCCCATATGCATATGTATATTCAATACTTCAGAAATTTGTTGTCTCGGTACTTCTAATTTTTCAGCCACTTCGTTAACTGATAGTTTTTGGTTTTTAAACCATTTTTCTTCGACCATTAAACGGTTTAATTCTGTTTTTAAATGCTCTATGGAAACATCATTCAAGTTTGAAGATTTGTATTTGGAGTCCTGCGATTTTGGCAGCACATCTTTTGGAGAAATAATCAGTTTATACAGTACAAAGTAAAACAGAAAAACGGCAGCAAGTATGATGCCGTAACTATCTAAAAAATAGGGCGATTCATTAGATTTAGTGAATATATAGGTAAGTTCGTCGATAATAAAAATAACAGTAAGGGGAATAATAAAAACCAACAACCATTTTTCTTTCTTGCTTTTAATGATGTTATAAATAGTGTATAAAAGCATGATCGCAAAAGTTAGTTCCACAATATCCTTACTAATCTTTACGAGTAAATTTTCATTTGAAGGATTATAGCTTTCTATAAATTGAAAAACTAAGCTTAGCAGATAGGGAATAAAAAACAGAAAATCTTTCTTGTTGAGTTCATTTTTGCCCGATTTATAATACCGAACAAACACAAAGAAAAATGTAATGATTAACGTATCGTGAAAAACAAACCAGTTGGCATCCTGTACAAAAAGGTTATAATCATCATCACCAATGGAGTAAACCAATACAGAAGTTACACAACCCAATAGCAACCAGAAGTTAGGTTTCTTATAATCCTTTTTCTGTTTAAAAAGGATTATAAGAAGGAAAAAACCTTGTAATAAGGCTATTATCTGGATGGTTTTTAACATAAAATTCTAATCATTTTTATTGAATCTGCTAAATTAATTTAAAAAAACCTTGTTTACAATGATAATTTATCAATTTAAGGGGGTTAAATTAACATTTAACCTTAAATCTAGTCACCAATCATTTTTTTTGAACCATTGTAAATATTTCTCTGATTCATTTCTAAATCAGATAACGAAAACCTTGACAAATGATTATTCCTAGCTTTTACTATTTTCTGCAATTTGAACTTAATTTTTCTGTCTCTACCATCTGCAAAAGCAATAAACTCTCCTTGTTTTAACTTGAAAAAGATTTCTGCCCTTCGTTTAGGGATTTCTTTTTCACCTTTAGTAATTCTAGCATCCCAAGAAAGTCCTGTTCCTTTGCTAATACTTCTTGTTGGATTCTTGATGATTTCAAAAAATCGCTCATAGTATTTGGCGGTGTCGGGGTCGTTCGCTTTTCCAAAGAATTGATAAGATAGATTGCTTAAAATAGCTTTGCTTGCTTTATCACCATAAATCATATCGTTCTGAATTTTGTCCTGCATTACGTAAATAGTAGCAATATCATAGCTACGAAGTGTTGCAGGAATACGATGCATATTGAGCAGCTTAATGGTCGGTGCTTCTTCCATCAGCATAAAAGAAGATTCTCGATTGCGTACACTCATCTGTTTAATAACGGTGTGTATTATTGTTGCAATAATGGGTGAGTAAGCGGATTCATATTGTGGATTATTCACTATTGAAATAATGGCTTTATTTTTTGGGTTGTTTATGTCCAAAGGCACTTCGTCTGCGGACAATACCATAAAAATTTTCTGTGACGAAATCTTTTTAAAAGCATTGGCCAGGGTGCTTTTTACACCAGCTGTTTGTTTTTCGGATTCTATGCCATTAATAAAAGCACTTGCCATGGCCCTTGAAGTAAAATCAGATTTTAAAAATGTTATCAATTTTTTGGTGCTCATCATTTGGTACAAGGCAATCAAGTGGGGTAATGAACAATACTTTGGATAAGCAGTTTTCAATTTCCAAATAAGTCCACTCAACAGCCCTTCCACAGCATCAGAAAAGAATTTTGAACTTCCTGACGAATCTGATAGATTCTGCTCCAGTAGATTTTCAATAAGCACTTTTGAAACCTCATTGACACTTTCTTCATTGGGCAAATATCTCGGTGCTATTGGATTTACTCGATTGTGAATTTTATCAAATGAAATAGTGTAAAAGTCGATGTTCTTGTCCTTGAAAAGGGGATAGGCAATTTCAGTAAGCTCAAAGTCCTTGTAATCGTGTATGATGCCACAGAACTCGTATTTGGCAAAATGTTGTAACAAGTTGTAAACTACACTTTCTGTTTTGCCACTTCCTGCCGAACCGATTATGGAAACACCACGCCTAATATTGTCAATCCTGAACTTTCCATATTTCAACTTAAAGTGCACGCGGTACTTTTTGCCAAGTTTTGATTTTTCATCGGAAAACAAATAGACATAGGTTATAATTCCTAAAACCATTATTGGAATTATAATATACAGAATGATATGTGCCAATGTCCAATTCATATTCCAATGGAACCTGATTGAATGCCTCTGTCCACAGTCTGTTTTAGCTTTTTGAGAAGCTTGTACGCCAATTGCGCTTTATTGGTTGGAATGTTCATCAATGGAATTTTCATTCCAGATTTCCCCAACAGTTTAAAAGCCACCGATTTTTGATTGGTCGGTAAACCCATGATACTGGCAAAGTATCGTTCTGGGTTTTTAATAAAGAGCTTTCGTGCTTTATAGGATTCCTCATAATTACGATTGTATTTGAATTGCTTATCAAATACTTCTTCAGCTTTTTTAAAAAAATCGTTACGGTTGAATCCTCGTTTTACATCCTTACCGTGCATTTTGGTACCGGAAGCTCTGTATTTGCTTCCAGGCGACAAGCTGTATGTATTGCTCATATCTTTTCTACTTACAATAATATGAATATGAGCCTGTGAGCCCTCTTTTTGCATTCCTCTAACAATACGTTTTCCACCCAGTTGGTGTGGTGCTTCTTTTTCGAGCTTTGCTATTTTTTTCTTTAAGGACTTTATATTGCCTTTTAACTTTCCTTCCTCAATTTTCCGTATTTCATTTTTTAGTTCAAGGATTTTAGTTGCAAACGGTTGATTTTCGATAATAGCTTTATCGCTGCCTTTATAGCTGCGTTCGTGTTCGATTTTTGCATAGTATTTAATGTCATCAACATTTACTGGACGTCCGTCAATTTCTCTGTTAAAATTCTTGGCATAATCTTTCATCAATTCTCTTGTATAGGCTTTTAGATTTTCAGAATGGTTCTGTAAATGCGCCAATTCTCGTGGGCTTGGATTTACCGTGATGGAATAGAACTTTGGTTCATCTTTTTTCAATTTTGCTTTGTTGCCATCAATCTCACGAATGACTTCCTCTGCGAAAATTTCTTCGCCATATTGATTAAAAAAGTGTTCCTGTTCTTCAATTATTTTTCCTTCGTTCTCCTTTTCCAGATAGTTCACAAAGTCCGTAGAGCTTTGTGCAAAGTTTTCACCTGTTTGTTGTGCTGTTATGGTTATGTACATCGTCCAGTTTTTGTTTTAAGTTTTCGTATTCTTCCTTTGTTGTTTCCAGTTTGAAATAACTGTTTCCAAAGTTTCCCTTTACATATTTTACCTTGTCCATTACTTCCTCAAAATGTTTGTGGACTGTATGGAATTGTTCTTGGGTTTTGTAATAGTTATCCCGGTAGTAGGTGAGTTCCTCGTTTTCCGAAATAAGTTCAGGTGTCCCAAAATCAAATTCTTCTTCCGATTCTTTTGATGCCTCTTCAAACAAACTCTGTAGCATTGCCGTAGTGGGTTTGGTTTGGCTCTTTTCGATGTCTCGAATAATGGCAATGACAGCATTAAAGCGTTTTTGCATTTGGTGCTTTAAACTGGAAACCGTTTCGCCCAATCGTTCATTTGGTGATACCTCATTGATTTCAAAAAAGTCCAACATTGCCAGCAAGGTCATCGATTGTGATTTAGAAAACCTCTTGCAAAACTTCCTGAACCTTTTGGCAACCGATGATTTCAACTTAAATGTCTCAAACCGCTCTTTTTCGAAACCTACATCCATTTTTTAGTAAAAAAATCCTTGATTTTACTGGTCTGAACGCATTTTTTAGTAAAAACACGAAAAGCCCTATTCTTTCTAAAATCGCTTGACCCTTATGTTTAAAGGGCTTGCGTAGCAAATGAATAATGTAACATCGCTTTAGCGTGTTACCCTCTTGCTCTTCAATTTCGTCACGCCAAAGCGTGACAAAAATTTTCAGACACCTGACTAAAAAGTCAGTTGCTCATTTACGAAATTTACATTCCGTTTAAACTATTCTTGGATATGTACGGTTAAAAGGAAAGTCAAATCAAAAGTGTTTAACCATACTTAAATATGCTGTATTCCAGCCTTATAAATGTATTATATTTATGTGGAAACCAAAAATGTGATTTGTTCCCAAATGATGCATTTTGAAACTAAATAATATGATTATTATAAAAAATGAGAATTGGAACGTCAGATTTAGAAATAAGGTTTTTAATAAATCATAGTCATAAAAAAACCTTTGAAATCCAAAGGTTCTCTATAAAGAATTATAGTATTTCAAATATTAAAGACATACCTGTAATTGTATAAATTTCGTATCGCTTCTTCTTCCAATAGAACATCATAATTGATATGGTTTTCTTTGGCATAAGCTTTAAGGTTCTTCCCAAATTTGCTTTCAATATCTTCTTTAGAAACTGATAATAAATACTGTTGGGTTTCATCGTCGAGATTGTTATAATTTAAATAGACCATAGTTCGATATTTTAAATTAAACTATTATCGGCAAAGCTGTAATATTCCCCATTAGGTGCTATAATCAAATGGTCCAAAACCATGATGTCAAAAAATTGGGCAGCTTTTTTTATTCTTTTCGTTAGTCTGATATCTGCCTCACTAGGTTTTAATTTATATGAGGGATGGTTATGGGCTAAAATGAGTCCAACGGATAAGGACTTTAAAACAACCGCAAAAAGTATGCGTAAATCGACCATAGTACCTGTAATGCTTCCTTTTGACAGCTCGTAAACACCTTTTACCTTATTACTGTTGTTCAATAGTAATACTTTAAAAGTTTCTTGCAATCCTATGGTGTTTTCGTTCCAATGCTCAAAAAGTAGTTTGGCAGTATCTTGTGAAGATTTGATTTTAGGAGATTTCAATGTACTTACCTTTTCTTTGTAGCTTATCTGTATTTCGTTAACTTTGTTCTTCATTGTTTTTCTATTTAGAATGAATGATGAAAAAGAGGGCAGAACTTTTGCGAGAATGCCCTCTTTCTTTTTTTACTTGTTGTTTCCCATTAATAGGATTTCATTTGCGACCACTTCGGTTACGTAGCGTTGGTTACCATCGTCCGTGGTATAAGTTCTCGTTTTTAGTTTGCCTACAATTCCGATTTCCTTTCCCTTGCTTACAAATTTTTCGATAATGTCTGTGGTTTTGCCCCAAGCCACAACGGTATGCCAATTGGTATCTGTTTGCTTTTTTCCATCTCCATTTTTGTAATTTTCATTAGTTGCCAATGATAAGCGAGCAACTTTTTTTCCGCTTTCAAGATTCGTAATAGTTGGTTCCTGCCCAACGTTTCCGATTAACTGTACATGATTTTTGATAGTACTCATAATTTAAATTTTAAAGATTAATATTCATTTATTTAAAAAAATTGATTTACTTATTATATCCAGAGTGTTTTCCTTTTTTTGATTTTTAGTTTCACTTCCTTTTTGGATATTTTCAGATGATTTCATAGTTCGGTATTTTGATTTACTTCCCATAGAGCCTTCGTCGTTACCTTTTTTTGATGCCCTGTATGATTCAATATTCAGTTTTGATAAGACGTATAAAAAAGAGCGAGGTACGAGCCTGGTTTATGCCGTAGTTCAAAACTGAATGTTGTTGTTTTGCTGTCAAAAAAAGAGTGATGGCGACGGCTCGGTAAGTGGATTAAAGGACTATGTGAAATTTAAAATATCAGGAAGTGGGGCTAAATACATTAATGGAATTCCTATCAAACGGACTTAATACTTAAAGTTAACCTTGATAATAAAGCATTCTGCCATTTGTCCAGATTACTGAGATAAAGAAATTAACTTTAAGTATTATGTCTAAGATATATTTAATGAAGCTCTTTTCCCGAAATGTAGAGAAACGAAATGAAGTGGGAATGTGCTGTTTTCAGTGGAAGCTATTCGTCATCTATTTTCTCAATGTAATCCTCAATAGTACTTCTTTTACTTTCGTCCAATAGTAATGGTGAATTATCATCGACCTTTACTCTGCTTATATCTATATCTGGTTCTACATGAAGAATCAAAACACCTTGATGTTTGAAATTTTTAGACACTAGTTTCCAAGGAATTTTAATTGTAATATTTTTAGGTAATGGCTTCATGTATATTGGGTCAGAGCTAAAACTATCATCTCCAACCAATATTTTTTTTCTGGGCTCAATCTCGATAAGATGATTATCTGTATCGAAGTAGGTGTCAAACGGTATTTTACCTATACCAGATATTAGATAACCACCTTTCTTTTCATAATTTTTTCGAGAAATCTCCTTAATCTGTTCGGGCAAACTTAAAACAAGTTTCCAATGTTCTAAAGGTTCAGAACCATCATTGGTAACCAAAATTGTACCGTCAATAAAACTACGGTTGAACTCTGTTCGGTTTGGAATATGTGGAAAACTTGTATCAAAAATTTGCGGAGTAATCCAATGCTTATCGGCCATTTTTCCTATCCAATCTGGTATCATTTTTTTAGCTTGCCTTTCTAACTCATCGTATTTTGTTGCTGCTATTAGTATTTTATGTACAAATTTTGGTATAACTGTCATTTCAGTTTCACCATTCATAAATGACACTTTTACTGATTGATTCGTCTTAAACGTATTACTATTTAGATAATAGTCGTAGGTAGATTTATTTTCAAAAATCAAATCAACAATATCTTCCCAAGCATATACATTTACTTCAAATAGACCCTCCTTAATATGTTGAACATTTATTTTTCTAATAATAGTCTGAACTCCTGCATCTCTAACTGCTGTTGTTGCGAAATACATTTTCTTTAAGTTGGGTTCAAACTTTTTAGCTTTTTCAATTTCTCGATGAATTTCCTTTTCTGTAAGCTGCTTTCCGGTATATTCATCTTTCCCTTTGCATTGAATCCCATAATAAGAGGTTTCATCACGTGGTACCCCATAGATATCTATTCCGGCCTGATCTTGTCCAGAACGTCCATTTCTCATAATTTCAGGACAGTTCCATACTTCACCCCATAGCTTTTTACAAAGCTTTTCAAAGTCTTGCCAGTTTTCTGGTCTTGGTAAGGATTGGGATGCCTTCATCATTCAATCAAAAATATTAAGTGAGTTTACAACTTTTTAGTTATTTACCAAATTTCTGTTGGTTGTACTCTTGGGTCGCTTCTTTTACGGTATTCATTAATTCTTCAAAACTTAAGCTATCTCCAGGGATCATATTAGTTTGCATAGTTTTATAATCTTCTTCCCAACCTTTAATAAATTTATCTGGAGGAATGGGATTTAAGCTTGGCGGATAAAGACTGTTATAATCTACTCCTTTCATACCACTAAATCGCTCCCTATGTTCAATTATGGATATAATTAGTGTTTCGTCCAAAGCTTTGGGTTTATGCTCGCTTTCGAATATTTTGGTGAGGTCATATAAATGACGACTCAACCTTTTAACTCTAATTTTATCTTCCGGACGTTGAAACTCTTCGTGCAATAAAAATAGTTTTTCAAGATAAGTCCTTTCAGGGTTGACACATGGAATGGTTATAGGAGTATCAGCAAAAGGGCGATCCGAATATAGCTCTCCTACAAAGGAAACAATCTCTCGATTGGTAAATGGATCTACTAAAGAACGACCTCCCAACTCTACTTTTACTCTTGGAAGTACGTACTCTTCGTACTCTGTCACATAAGGGTAATTTACCAAAATAGACACTGGGTCCTGGTCTCCATCACCTAAATTTTCAAAATCAAAGGTAACGTCTTGAAAGCCATGTTGCTTAAATGCAATTTGTAAAGATTCATAAAAAGCTGTTGTGACAAATTCAAAAGATCTCTCCCTTAATTTCCTTACTTGTGTTTTGCTAATAAGTCCTGAATCAAATCCAAGGTATTCTCTGTTAAGAGCTAAATCAATATCTTCTGAAAATCTCTCAATTAAGCCCCATGCCTTGCTTAATGAGGTTCCACCTTTAAAAAGCAATTGGTCTTTTACATCCATTTGAAATATGATGTTCAATGTTTGTACGACCCACCAATCTTTTTCTATAGCAAAATCTGGTATCCCTTTTTGGTTTCCAAGAGCCTCATATATTTCTTTCTTTTGACTAGGTTTTAACTTGTAAAAATCTATTACTCCCATTATAATGCTTTTGCCATGATTTCTGCAATCCACTGTGGTGCTAATGCTATATCATGTTTTAAGTTTTTAATATCCTCTTTTTTCAATAAATTAATGATTGTTTCTTCTTCCTGTTGCGTTATTTTATCTCTTCCAATATCACGAAGAGCTTGTACTACAAGTCTTCCCACTTTACCTTTTAATGCTAAATTTTTTGGAGTTGTTCTTTTGAACTGTATAGTTCTATTACCTACTTTAATAGTTCTTGCCTTTCCATCTGTATAGTAGACTAACTTTAATGGTATTTGTGTTGACATACCCAGAACGTACTGAGCATAGCTACCTGAAGGTAATAATTTAGCTCTATCTCTTTTCGCAATAGCTTTTGCAACTTCTTCTACTGAAGGTAAAATTTCCTGATTTAATAATTCACTTACTTTTGGTTTAGCATATATCCCATGAGATATTCTAGATAGCACTTTTCTCTTTTCCAAACGGTGAAGAGTTGTGTGTATGGCACTTTGACTGCCTAAATCACTAAAGTCATCAGCAAAAAAAATGGCTCCTTCTTTTGCCTTTCCTATCCTATTTTCAATTTGATCATCTATACTCATAACTACAATTGAGCGATAAATATATAAAAATTGTAAGATATAGAATAACTTTTTCTTTCATATTTTTTATGGATATCTTACAAAACATTTTACACCTCACTATATCTCTTAAAAAAATTAATCCAATTTGAACAAATTATATTGCAGATTATTCTCCGCCACAAATGCTACTTTAATATAAAAAAATGTAAGTCCAAAAAGATATAATACGAATAAGTTCCAAATAATATTAATTGACTGCAATATGAATTATAGAGAGGAAAACAGTAAAATGTTGTACCTATGTTGTACCTGAACAAAAAAAGCCTCTCAGTTTTGAGAGGCTTTTGACTACATATCTGTAGTTGAAAAAGTGCGGGCGGGGAGACTCGAACTCCCACACCTCGCGGCACCAGATCCTAAGTCTGGCGTGTCTACCAATTCCACCACGCCCGCTTTTTCAAAATTTTATTGCCTTTTATTAGGATAAATCCTAAGTCTAGCGTGTCTACCAATTCCACCACGCCTGCATACTTTCCTAAATCACGATATGTGATTATCGGGGTGCAAATATAATGTAAAAAATCAATTCTCTAAATTTTAGCTATTTAAAAATTACACTTTTTGTACTTTTATCAAAAGTCACATAAAAAAGTACATGAAAAACGTAAAGAATTATCTATCGGAAAATAAGGACCGATTTTTAAATGAGATTATTGAACTACTTAAAATTCCGTCTGTTAGCGCAGACCCTGCCTATTCTCAAGATGTTTTAGATGCATCAGAAATGGTAAAATCTAGATTAGAAGAAGCTGGTTGCGATATTGTTGAAATTCATGAAACTGCTGGTTACCCTATCGTATATGGTGAAAAAATTATAAATAAAGACCTACCAACCGTGCTAGTATATGGTCATTATGATGTGCAGCCAGCAGAACCATTAGAATTATGGACTTCACCACCTTATGAGCCTGTAATTAAAAAAACGGACTTACACCCAGAAGGAGCCATTTTTGCACGTGGTGCCTGTGATGACAAAGGGCAAATGTACATGCATGTCAAGGCATTGGAATTGATGGTAAAAACCGATCAATTGCCATGTAATGTAAAATTCATGATTGAAGGTGAAGAAGAAGTTGGTAGCAATAACTTAAGCATTTACGTTGCTGAAAATAAAGAAAAACTGGCAAACGACGTTATTTTAATATCGGATACGGGCATGATTGCTAATGATGTACCGTCAATTACCACAGGTTTACGCGGACTAAGTTATGTTGAAGTAGAGGTTACGGGTCCTAATCGCGATTTACATTCTGGTTTATATGGTGGCGCAGTTGCCAATCCTATCAATATTTTGACTAAAATGATCGCTAGCCTGCATGACGAAAACAATCACATTACCATTCCTGGTTTTTATGATAAGGTAGAAGAACTTTCTTCTGAAGAAAGAGCAGAAATGGCAAAAGCACCATTTAGCATTGAAAAATACCAAGATGCTTTAGCTATTGACGCTGTTTACGGTGAAAAAGGATATTCTACCAATGAGCGAAATTCCATAAGACCTACATTAGACGTTAACGGTATTTGGGGCGGTTATACTGGAGAAGGAGCTAAAACAGTTATTGCAAGTAAAGCATATGCCAAAATATCTATGCGATTGGTTCCCAACCAAGATTGGAGAGAGATAACCGAGCTATTTAAAACACATTTTGAAGCTATTGCACCTAAAGGTGTAACTGTAGTAGTGAAACCTCATCATGGCGGACAAGGATATGTAACCCCAATTGATACCGATGCCTACCAAGCAGCGTCAAAAGCGTATGAAACTACATTTGGTAAAAAACCCATTCCGCAACGTAGTGGTGGTAGTATCCCAATAGTTTCATTATTCGAGCAAGAACTAAAAAGCAAGACCATTCTTATGGGCTTTGGTTTAGATAGTGATGCCATACACTCTCCTAACGAACATTTTGGAGTATGGAACTACTTTAAAGGAATTGAGACTATCCCTTATTTCTATGAGTATTTTACAGAAATGACTAAGAAGTAATTTGGTTGACAGTTGACAGTTGACAGTTGACAGTTGAAAGTTGAAAGTTGAAAGTTGAAAGTTGAAAGTTGAAAGTTGAAAGTTGAAAGTTGAAAGTTGAAAGTTGAAAATAAAATTAAAAACAAAACGTCTTTGCGAGCAAAGACGTTTTGTTTTCTTGTAGAAAGAACATTTGTTGATGATAAATTGATTCCAAGAACCAACAACTATATCTTCTTAACGTACTTAGTAATAATAACCATCATTGTTGGGCCTACTTTACCCTCAATGTATTCTGCATTTTCACGGTCTAATGAAATTCTTCTAACTGCAGTACCTTGTTTTGCAACTTGACTGGAACCTTTTATTTTCAAGTCCTTTACCAAAACAACACTATCGCCATTTTCCAATATTACACCGTTTACATCGCGGTGAATAATCTTATCTGCTTCGGCTAAACCTTCTCCCGTAGCTTTTGCCCAATCTAAAACCTCTGGCTCTAAATACATCATATCCAATAAATCTTTAGGCCATCCTTCAGATTTTAGTCTAGATAACATACGCCAGGCCACAACTTTCACAGAATCATACTCACTCCACATGCTATCATTAAGACAACGCCAGTGGTTTGCATCCATTTGTTCTGGATCTTCTATTTGAGTACGACATGTTTCGCATGCCAAAATACTAGAATCCACTCCGCTTATAGAGACCGGTTCTACTTCAAAAACTTCTAAATTATTGGTTCCCGTACATAATTCACAAGTGGAGCCACTACGTGCTTCCAAATCATCTTTTACACTCATTCTAGGTTGTTTTTAGAATGCAAATTTAAACTTTTAGAAAGACTAAAAACCTATTAGCACCGCACTTATATTCCTAGAAAACCTTAGCACACCATAACCGTATTACAACTCTACATTTGTAGAATTAAAATATTTATTCTATGTTTGTAGAACACACTCTAAACTTGTAGAAAATGCAACTATCCAAATCGGAAGAAGAATTAATGAATATTCTATGGAAGCAAAAAAAGGCTTTCATGAAAGATTTATTGGATGCTTACCCAGAGCCAAAACCCGCTACAACCACTGTTGCCACCTTATTAAAAAGAATGAGCGACAAGAAGTTTATTGACTATAAAAGCTTTGGGAGAAGTAGAGAATATTTTCCGCTGGTTAAAAAAAAGGATTATTTCTCTAAACACGTTAACGGACTCATTAAAAACTTTTTTAATGATAGCGCTAGTCAGTTCGCATCGTTTTTTACACAAGAAACCAACTTAAGTAAAGCTGAGTTAGAAGAACTTAAAAAGCTAATAGACGTAGAAATCGAAAAGAAGTAATCATGGCAATCTATCTTTTAAAATCCGCCGCATGTATGAGCATATTTCTGCTCTTCTATAAACTCCTTTTGGAGAAAGAAAGTATGCACCATTTTAAAAGATACTTTCTATTAACCGCCATTATCGCTTCTTTTATAATCCCTCAAATTGTCTTTACGGAATATGTTGACATAGAACCTACCACTGCAGTAACTCAAGTTATCACCATAAATGAACCACAAGAGATACAACCAGTAATTCAAGTTGTTGAAGAATCACCCATGAATTGGTCTTTAATACTATATACTCTCTACGTATTCGGAGCTGCCGTATTCGGATTCCGCTTTATGTATAACCTATTTAAAATATGGAAACGTATTCGTAACAACCCAAAAACCAAACATAGTGCTATCTATAGAATATTATTAAAAGAACAACTACCACCGCATACCTTTTTACGATATATTTTTCTAAACAAGCAAAAACTTGAGACCAACAGTATACCTAATTCTGTACTACTGCATGAAGAAACCCATGCTATACAAAGGCATAGTTTAGATGTCCTTTTTCTTGAAGTATTACAAGTGGTATTCTGGTTTAATCCGTTAATCTATCTATTTAAAAAAACCATTAAATTAAATCATGAATTTTTAGCAGATAGTGCTGTACTTAATGGTCTAGAAGATCATTTAAACTATCAAAACACCTTACTGTCGTACTTATCAAACGACAGCTTTAACCCCCATCAATCAGTTGGTATCGCAAATGCCATAAATTATTCATCAATCAAAAAACGATTCATCATCATGAAAAAACAAACATCAAAAAAGAGTATCCTGTTACGAAGCTTATTGCTACTACCGGTATTAGCTTTAATGCTCTACGGATTTAGTCAAAAAAATGTGGTATCGCAAAACACGATTAAAGACATCAATATAGAAATTACAAAAAGTGGAGATTTATTAATCAACGATGAGCCAGCAACTTTAGAAAACCTTTCGACAGAAGTAGTAAGAATCAATCATAATTTTGGTCCATATATTACTAGAAACTACATAAAAGCTCATATTCTTTATGACGAAAATCAGTATAAATTAATTGACCAGGTTAAGGCTGAACTTGCAGTTATAGGAATTTCTAACATTGAACATTTTAGTAAAAGAACTACAAAAATTCTTGGTAAAAACGGATTTAAACCAAGTGAATATCATGGTAAAACAGTAGATGAAGCAAAAGAAATCAGAAGAAATAATGTTTTCAATGAACATAAAACCGATGCCAACAATGAACCTCTGCTAGAAATAGTATGGATAGAAGTAAAAAATGAAAACCAAATTTGGTTCAATAATGAGCATGTTCCACTATCACAACTAAACGAAAAGGTAAAGGCAGAATATCCTTTGGCTGTTAAAAACAACAAATTATCAGCACAGATTTATGCTAAAGAGATTATTAATTCAGCTTTCACGAATGCCATATCACAGGAATTAAGAAAATTAAAGACAAGTAGCATTACTGTTTTTACTGACAGATATATTATGCCTGAAGATGAATACAAAGAAAATATCTCAACCACACCTAATACTGTTATTTTAAAAACTAATAATATTATTTTACAATCAAATAAAATCACGAAATACAATTCGTTAGCAAAAAAATACAACGCTATACCCATTGAAAAAAGAAGAATTCCACAAAGTGATTTAAAATTTTTAGAATCTACTTATAAAAAAATGACAGTTGAAGAAAGAAAAGCTGCCCACCCTTTCCCGGAATGTCTTCCTAAAGAAAACCAAGATGGAGCATCTGAGGAACAATTATCAAAATACAATTCATTAGCTAAAAGGTACAACACCATGATATCTGAGGGAGGCAATATTCGCATCCTAAAATCTGACGTGGACCAATTAACATATATCTACGGATTAATGTCTGTTAAACAAAAAGAGAATGCAGCCCCATTCCCTGATTTCCCTGAGCCACCACCTGCTCCAATGGCACCTAAAGTGGCAAAAGGAGAAAAGAGCAATATTCCTCCTCCACCCTCTCCTCCTCCTCCACCCTCTCCTCTTGACTATGCTACTAGAATGGCGAAAAAAGGAGCTACGTTTTTCTACGAAGGCAAAAAAGTCTCATCTGGTAAGGCCATTGACCTATTAAAGAAAAACAAAGAATTAAATATAGAATCTAGAGAGAAAAATGGCAAAGCAGAAGTAAGAATTACCAAAGAACCTGTAACAATAGAATAAGAAATACGTCAAACCTATGTTAAAGCCCTCTTTTCGAGGGCTTTTTCAGTACCAAAAGTGAAATAGTTGCGTTCACCCAGTATATCATCATCAATCAAAAAACGAATTTTCATCATGATTCAAAACTTCTTCATTCTTTGTTCAGGAGCAGACTCCGAACTTTTAAAAACATGCTCTAAAGGGGAGCAAAACAAATATGCAGGTATTGGCGCTACGGTATTCTTTACAGCAGTAATGGCATTTATTGCCAGTAGTTACGCACTATTCACGGTTTTTGACAATGTGTACGCTGCGATATTCTTTGGCTTTATTTGGGGATTGCTCATTTTCAATTTAGACCGATTCATCGTTTCGACCATTAAAAAAAGAAACAACATTGGTCACGAATTTTTACAGGCTACTCCCCGTATTATTCTTGCGGTTATTATTGCCATTGTAATTTCAAAACCCTTGGAAATGAAAATTTTCGAGAAAGAAATCAATCAGGTGTTATTGGAGCAAAAGAATGAACTTACACTTGCCAATAAAGACCAACTCGCGTTGCAATACACCCCTCAAGTAGAGCAATTGAATCAAGACATTGCAGATTTAAAATCAGAAATCGCGACCAAGGAAACAGAGACCAATGCGCTTTACGATATTTATATCAATGAAGCCGAAGGTACTGCGGGCACAAAACTATTGGGAAAAGGTCCGGTCTATGCCGAAAAACGAGATAAACATGATGCTGCACTTGCAGAATTGCAGGTATTAAAAGCAACTAATGCAGAAAAAATAGTAACACTAGAATCTCAAATTGCTGCTTTAGATACAGAATATGCCGAAGTAGTTAAAAATTCACAACCCATAATTGATGGTTTTGATGGATTAATGGCTAGAATAACCGCTTTAGATGAATTGCCTTGGTTACCATCTTTCTTTATATTTCTATTGTTCTTGGCTATAGAAACCTCTCCCATAATTGCCAAATTACTGGCCCCCAAAGGGGAATATGATATTAAATTAGAAGAGGAAGAAAGTGTACTTTCTACTTGGGTGGAGCAAAAATTGGCGCAACGTCAACTCATAGCTTCTACTGACGGAGAAATCAATCAGAAAATATATGAAGATTTAAAAGGCGAAGAAGAATTGTATGGGTATAAAAAGAAGAAAGCAGAAGAGTTGCTACGTTTACAGGCAGATAGTTTTCATAACATACAGACCAAAAGTCTAAAATAGCAAAAGACCAATATTGCTATTGGTCTTCTTAGCCTGGGGAAACTACCTGAATAACTATTTATACTGCTATTGATTCAAAAATTAATTTTGAACATGTACTATTAAAATAACAGATTCCATAAATTTATTTATTGCACCGTTTCAAAAAGAACCAAACCTATTTATTAAGTTACTACTGTTTTTAAATGCTTTGGTAGTTTACTTATTGCTAATCTTTAATTACAAGCCAAAAGTAATGTGATAGAATCGATTATTTATGATAAGTAATATCACTATAAAATTACTGTAGACAGAAAGCTGAATGCTATAGATGAAATGTTATTATCACCTACATTTAATACAATGTGCCCTATCAATAAAGTCATATTATTTCTATACCGATAATCTTCGTTGCAAATAAGCTAAATTTATATATCCGTAGGCTTAACTTTGCATTTAATGGCATCACTTAAAGAATCCAAAAAAAAGAAAAGAAGGTTTTATAACTTAGTTATCATAATTGTACTCTTAATTATAATTGCTTCAGGCTTTGTAACACAACTTGGATAAGATTTTATCATGGTTGAAAATTGAATAGTAATATTCAATCCTCTACTCTTTTTTATATGACCAAAAAAAATCAGAAAATTAAAAAATATTTAAAACGCTTCGGAAAAATAATTCTTGGGGTGCTATTGCTATTTTTTATTTTGGTGTTGGTAGTTAGAACGCCGTGGGCGCAAAACCTCATTGTATCTAAAGTCACTAATTATATAGCTAACAAAACGGATACTAAAGTAGCGGTTGGTAATCTATACCTTACCTTTTCAGGAGACATTCAATTAAAGGACGTTTATTTAGAAGATGTAAAGGGCGATACACTTTTCTATTCCCGATCACTGCAGGCCGATATTCCTATATATCCTGTTATTTTTAAAAATGAACTATCCATTGATGACGTTGTCTCAAATGGTGTAGTCGCTAAGATAAGTAGAGAAAACAACCCTAATACATTTAATTTCACATTCTTAATCGATGCACTGACCACCCCAACCGATACAACTGCAACAGCTACCAAACCCATGAATATAAATGTGGGGAGTTTAGATATCTCTGATTGGAAATTGACCTATGCCGATGCCTATTTGGGTACCGATGTTAATCTTGTACTGGGAAAATTAGATGTAGATGTGTCTGAATTTGACTTAAATGCCATGAAGTTTTCTTTAAATGATTTTAAGTTGAGCGATACTCAGTTTAACTATATACAATCTCATGCATTCCCCATAACCGAAGACTCCACAGCTACGACCTTACCCTATATAGAAGTAGCTAATTTTGATGTAGAAAACGTAAACATCACCTACAACAGTCAGCCAGATGGTTTACAGACCCAAATGAAATTAGGTATTATAGAACTTACAGAAATACTGGCAGAGGTGTCAAAAAATAGATACCAGACAGATGATCTTGTTTTACATGATTCACAAATAGACCTAGAAATAAGTAGTAAAGAAACTGAAGTAACTTCCTCCAATACCACAGAATTTGAATGGCCAGAATTTATTATCGCCGCAAACACTATAGATATTGACAAAAACAATTTCAACTATGCTATTAACGGCACAAAACAAGTTGCAAATACATTTGACCCAAACGCCTTTAAAATTCAGCAATTTAAATTGCAAGCTAAAAATTTAGATTACCAACCTGAGAACCTTAATCTAAATGTTTCTAAGTTTTCTTTTTCAGAACCTAGTGGTATTAAATTAAATCAACTGGCATTTAATGCAGGTTTAACCAATACCCAAGCATCTCTTTCAGATGTGGTTTTTCAAATGAATCAGAGTTCAGTAAAAGCAGATTTTAACGTTCAGTTCAGTTCCTTAAAAGGCGCATTGAAAAATCCTGAAAACAGTGCCTTGTCCGCTACTATTTCAGACCTCAATTTAGCGCTTGACGATGTACTTCAACTACAACCTGAACTAGCCCAAAATCAGTATTTAGATTCCTTATCGGCATACCCTTTAACCGGCAACTTAAAAGCTAGGGGAACTTTGAAAAAAGTAGATGATTTCAGTACGGAGCTACAATGGGGCAAAGACACTAAACTTGTAGCCAATGGAAGTATTAGAAATCTTACCCAAACAGACTCCCTTACTTATAATTTGAACAATATTAGCCTTAACAGCACCAAAACAGCTATAAACAAAATAATATCATCTAAAGACTTAGGGGTAACCATTCCTGAAACCATAATAGCAGAAGGAAATTTATCTGGTGGAACCACATGGGTAAACCCCAATATGAATATTAAAATTCCTGAAGGAACCGCTAGCATAAATGCCCTAGTAGATTTTGGAAATCTCATGAAATTTAACGGTGCTATTTCAATTGATAGTTTACAATTGGGACAGCTGTTACAAAACAATCAGTTAGGTAAAATATCACTTAGCATAAAGGGAAAAGGATCAGGAAGTGAACCAAGTAATTTTAATGCCGATATCACCGGTAAAATTTCGCAATTTCAATATGGTGGTTACGAGTATAAAGAGATGGATATTGATGGAAATTTAAAGGACGGAAATGGTCATATAATCACCAATATCCACGATCCCAACTTGAATATGAAAGCAAATGCTACTATAGCACTTTCATCAGAAGAAAATGACATTATGTTTACTTCAAATATTATTGGGGCAGATCTACAAGAGCTTGGTTTTACAAAAGATAATATTAAGATTGCCGCAAATATTAACGGTGATTACACAGGGACTCCTTCTAATTTCACGATCAATACAACTATTGATGAGGGCATTGCCATTACCGATAGGGAACAATACCAAGTTGCTACCATTGTATTAAAAGCCCATATTGAAGATTCTATAACAGATGTATCCATAAAAAGTAATTTTTTGAAAGGGCAGTTAGCATCTAACGCATCGCCAAATCGTATTACCGCTGCTTTAAAGAACCACATAGAGCACTATTTTTCAACCGACGGCAGCACCTTTGAAGCTGAAGATGAAATTGACGCCAAATTGGCTCTCGCAATTATACCAACTCCCGTTCTTTCTAAGGTGTTTTTTAACGGAGTAGAAGAATTAGATTCTTTGAACATAGATGCAAGTTTCAATTCTAAAAACCGAAAAATATCTGCCGAAGTCAAAATACCTCATTTTTCATACGAAGGTAGTGCGGTAGATAGTTTAAATGCACTTATTAAGGGAGATTCTGTTGATCTTAAATTCTCGGCTGGTTTGGCAGATTTAATTTATGAACCCATCCAACTAAAACAAACCTATTTAAAAGGAAGTTTAAAGAATAAAAAGCTATTACTTGATTTTACTTCTAAAAATGATTCCGTTCAGGTAATGCATATAGGATCGGACCTTTCATTTCAAAAGGATACTTTAAAACTTCATATTGACCCGAAGGATTTAATATTGAACAAAAAGGAATGGAAAATACCTCAAGACAATACGATAGTCATAGCCGATGCATATTCAGATTTTGAAAATGTCATTTTCACCAGAAATGCCCAAAAAATGGAAATATCGAACAAATTTCCAAAAATGGAGACCGAACATATCGGTATTTTGTTCGATAACTTTCAATTACAGACCTTCCTTAGTTTATTAAATCCTGATGAAGCTTTGGCAAAAGGAAAAATAGAGGGCGACTTCGTTATTCTTAATCCGTATGCCGCATCGGGTCTGGTTGCCGATATTGATATCAAAGATTTTCAGCTGCTGCAAAATCCGTTAGGAACCTTGACCTTAGATGCGACTTCTAAATCATTATCAGAATACGATTTTGACTTGGCTATGAAAGATGGCGGCGCCAATCTTACCTTAACGGGAGATTACACAGCCAAAGAGAATACCGCAAATTTAAATATGGAGCTTGATATTCAAAAACTGGAAGCCAGTATTATTCAAGGATTCAGCAATGAACAATTGACCAATGGCAAAGGATATTTAGACGGAAGCCTATTGGTAAAAGGCACACTTGCCGATCCCCAATATTCCGGCAGAATAAACTTCAATGAATTTGGCTTAAGCTTAAACGCCTATAAATCTGCCTTTACAATTGATAATCAATCCGTAGATATTGATCAAGATGATATCACCTTTAATACGTTTGCCATAAATGACATCAACCAAGGCGCCTTGACCATAGACGGTACGGTGAGTACGGAGAGTTTTGCTAATCCGGGTTTTGATCTTTCGGTAAAAACCGATCAGTTTAGGGTATTGGATTCTAAAAAAGGGGATGATGAGTTGGTGTATGGTATTGCAAGTATTCAGGCAGATGTTACCGTAAAAGGAGATCTAGAATTGCCCATTATAGACGGAAAACTACGTATACGTGATGTTACGGACCTCACTTATGTTGTTCCACAAAACCAATTGGATATTCAGGAACGTGATGGTGTTGTCATCTTTGTCAACAGGGAAAACCCCAATGCTATACTGACAAGAACAGATGAAAAAACTACCAGTTCATTTTTTGCAGGAATGGATATCAATACCATCCTAGAAATAGGAAACGAGGCAAAATTTACTATTGTCCTTGATGAGAAAACTCAAGATAAACTACAAGCATCCGGTAATGCTACGTTGAATTTGAACATAGACCCCAATCAAGATATACGACTTTCAGGAAGGTTAGAATTGAACTCAGGCTTCTACAGAACCAGCTTATATAATCTGGTGAGTCGTGAATTTCAATTACAAAAAGGAAGTAGTATTGTTTGGAGCGGAGACCCTTATGATGCTAAAATGGATGTCACGGCTATTTATGAGATTGAAACCTCGGCATCCTCTTTAATGTCCTCTATAAGTTATGGTACGGACAATAATGTTTCAGGTTCATATCAACAGGCAACAGACTTTTTGGTTTATTTGAATATTGACGGACAACTAACTCAGCCGGAAATATCGTTTGCGCTAGATATGCCAGAGAGTGAACAAGGAAATTTTGGTGGTGCCGTATATGGTCGTATTCAACAGTTGAACGATCAAGAATCTGAATTGAACAAGCAGGTATTCTCGCTATTGGCACTAAACCGTTTTTACCCCACCACAGGTAGTGATGGTAGTAGTGGTGGCGCCATATCTATTGCTAGAAACAATGTAAACAAGGTCCTTTCAAATGAACTCACTTCCATTTCTAGTAAACTATTGGGCAATACTGGTTTTGAGCTTGGTTTTGATCTGGATAGTTTTGAAGATTATGAAAGTGGTGCTGCCAAAAATAGAACACAACTAAATATTAGCGCAAGTAAAAAATTATTTAATGACCGATTAATAGTAACTGCCGGTAGTGCTGTAGATGTAGAAGGTAGCGCATCATCTAGCGAAACCGAAACTCCGTTAATAGGCAATGTTACTTTAGAGTATTTATTGAGCGAAGAAGGTATTTATAGACTTAAAGGATTTAGAAAGCAAGAGTACCAAAACATTATAGATGGACAATTAATTGTTACCGGAGTAGCTTTTATCTTTAATCGAGAATTCAACAAATTCAGTCAATTGTTCAGCCCGTTGAAAAAAGAAGAATCCGAAAAAGAACCTTCTAAAGAAAATAAGAAAGAAGAAGACATTGAAAAATAAAAAATTCACATATCGCATCGTACGCTGCATGGCATTATTGTTTATCTATTCATGCGGTATAGAAAAATATATACCAGAAGGAGAGCAGTTGTACACAGGAGCAACCCTAGATTTAGATGCTGACAGTGAACTTAAAGACGGTAAAGAAGTAAAGTCAGAATTGCTCAACCTTATTGAACCTAGCCCAAACACTACCTTTTTAGGAATGAAACCTGCCTTATTCTTTCATTACAAAGCGCAGCGAGAAAAGCCCGGGTTCATCTATAAGTTTCTAAATAAATCTTTTGGTGAAGAACCCGTTTATTTTTCAGAGGTAAACCCTGAACGCGTAGAAGAACTGATATTGAACAGGTTGGATAATAACGGGTTTTTCTATAGTCGATCAGAATCTGAAACGGTCATTGAAGATAAATTTGCTGCTGTTAATTATTCCGCCAAATTACCGGCGCCTTATGTGCTAGAGAATTACAAGCTAGAATCTGACACCTTACCCATCTACAAGGAAATAGAAAATATGCTACCGGAAACTGCTCTGAAAAAAGGAGACCGTTTTGATCTAGATTTATTAAAAGCTGAAAGAGCACGCTTGAACCATGGCTTAAAACAAAGAGGTTTTTACAACAGCCAAGAAGATCTTTTAATTTTTGAAGCGGACACCAACCAGTACAAGAATAGAAAATTTGACCTCTTTCTAAGGCTTAAAAAAGAAGTACCGGCCCGTGCCTCTATTCCATATACCATAGACTCAATTACCGTATACCCAAGCTATTCTATTGAAGGAGATACCTTGCCATTGACCAAAGAAAATGTTACTCAAGTAGACAGTATAGATTTTGTACAGAATGAATTGTATTTTAAACCTAGACTCTTAGAATCATACTTGCTTTTCAATGAAGGTGACCTTTATGACGCCAATACATCTAAACAAACAGCTAGTAGATTATCTGCATTGGGCAGTTATAAATACGTAAATATTCAATACACCGAGTTAGACACTACTGCAACTGACGGTAATGGTGGTTCTTTAGCAGCTGACATCTATTTAGCTCCTTTAACAAAACGATCTATCAGGGCAGAATTACAAGCCGTTTCCAGATCAAACGGGTACACAGGTCCCGGTATATTATTAAGCCACACCAACAGAAATGTGTTTAACGGAGGTGAAACTTTTAGTGTCTCTGCAGATTTTTCTTATGAGGTACAACTGTCTAATAACAATTCTAACTTAAGCAGTATTGCCGGTGGTTTAAGCGCCGATTTGATCATACCTAGATCCATACCATTTTCCCCAAAAAGATTCAAATACGCTGTACCTAAAACCAAAATATCTGTGGGAGTTGACTTTCTGCAGCGCAGTAACTTATTTACTTTAAGTTCTTTAAATAGCAGCTTTGGGTATACTTGGAAAGAAAACAAATACGTGTATCATACCTTAGACCCCATCAGTATTAACTATTCCAGACTATCTAATGTAACTGATGAATTTCAGGCTATTTTAGATGATAATGAATATTTAAGCCAAAGTTTTGAACAGCGCTTTATAGCCGGCTTATTATATAGTTTTACGTATGATGAAGTATCTAATCTCAGTAAGGAAAAACCCATCTATTTCACTACTAATTTTGATTTGGCAGGAAATGCTTTAAGTCTGTTTAGTGGCGGATCTAACACTATTTTTGGCTCAGAATACGCGCAATATGCAAAAGTTGATGCCGATTTACGACTTTACCTAAGATGGAAAAATGAACGTACTTTAGTATCTCGCTTATACGCAGGTTGGGGTGTACCTTATGGGAATAGCACCACTTTACCTTTTGTCAAACAATTTTACTCTGGCGGACCATATAGCATACGTGCCTTTGACATACGATCCATAGGTCCTGGAAGTTTTTACCCTAACACTGAAGATGACAACACGGATTATTATGACCAATCTGGTAACTTAAAGCTGGAAGCCAATGTAGAATATAGGTTTCCATTGTTCTCCTATTTAAAAGGTGCTTTTTTTATTGATGCTGGTAATGTGTGGCTTACGGGAGATTATTCTGAACTTACAGGTAATAAATCAACCTCAACTTCATCGGAATCACTTTTTACGGATGGTAAATTTGAAAAAAATTGGTTAAGCGAAGTAGCTGCCGGTGTAGGTTTTGGTGTACGTTTAGATATTCAAAGTTTTGTAATTCGGTTAGATTTGGCGTCACCATTGCGTATTCCTTATTTGGAAGAAAATAATCGTTGGAATGTACCCTTCTTTGGAAATGCGGATAATAATATGACTTTAAATTTTGCCATAGGGTATCCTTTTTAAATTCTAATTTCCCCACATACGTTGCCACAGCGCAGCCATTAAACGTTTGGCGTCTCTTTTAAATTTGGGCCTTTCTTCCACCATTAAATCTTCACCGTTTGGCACCAATTTATAACTGAATGCAAACTGGGTTTCATTATCATCTAAACTAATGAGTCCGAATCTTAAATCATTAAAATACAGTTGTCCTTCCTTTTCGGTAATGGTATACCAACCTTCGGTTATGTTAATAAGTCGTTCAATTTTATCATTCGTTGCCCATTTCCCTAGCAATGCATGATTTTTAGGGAAGGATGTAAATGAAATTGATTGGCTATCAAAAAAAGAATAATCACCTATCAGATAAGCATCTTTAGTATCAATGTTTGCCATCCAAAGTACCGTATTCAATGGTGCCGGACGTGTATTCATTTCATTGTACATAATACCCTGTTCATTAAGCGCATTCTCAAAATTCTTAAAAGCGATACCTTTCAAAACTAAGGTCAACAGTAAATAAGCACCACTGATTATCAGACCCAAGTGCACATATTTTTTACGTTTTACAGCTGTGCGTTTTTGAAACATCGCCAGTATCAAGAAGATAATAAACGGAACCGTATACAAAGGATCAATCACGAAAACACTTTGGAATGCCAAACGAATTTTGAAAGGCCAGAACAGTTGCGTTCCCCAGGTGGTAAAAGCATCTAATAGCGGATGTGTAAAAAGTCCCCAGAACATCAACCAAGACCACTCTTTCCAAGAGGCCGACTCTTTCCTGTTTATCTTCCAAATCAACCACCCAAAAACAGGAGCAAATAGTACGGAAAAGAAAATAGAGTGACTAAACGCTCTATGCCATTCCGTTGCGGTAACCGTATCTAGAAAATACCGAGTGATCACATCTAAATCTGGAATGGTACCAGCAATAGCACCATAAAGCATTGCTTTGTTGCCTACTTTTTTTCCAAGAACGGCTTCTCCTACTGCTGCTCCAAGTACTAATTGTGTTAGTGAATCCATAAGTCCCCTAGCCCCCAAAGGGGAATTTATATTTCTATTCTATAATCCCCATCTTCTTTAACAGGAAAGAAGCATTCATATTCTGGCAAATTCCGTTTTTAAACGTATAATCGAAATGTAGTTCGTTGTCTATAATCTCAGCATCGAAATAATGGTTCTTGACCGCTTCGTATTCATCGGCAACCTCACAAAGACTAAGATCATGCGTAGCGATTATTCCCGTAGATTTACTTTTTACTAAGCGTTCTACAAATTTTCTTGAACCCAAAGCCTTATCGGTACTATTTGTTCCTTTCAAGATTTCATCTAAAACGATAAAATAGCGGTCTGTTTGTATTTCGTCTACAATGTATCTTAAGCGTTTTAATTCTGAAAAGAAGTACGATTCATCATCTGTCAATGAATCTGTGGTACGCATACTTGTAATTAATTTGATAGGAGAGTAACTGACGGATTCTGCACAAACAGGCAAACCAACGTTTGCCATCATAATCTGTAGTGACACCGTTCTTAAAAACGTACTCTTACCAGCCATATTAGCACCGGTGATGATAAAAAACTGTCCGCCCGCTATCGTAATATCATTCAGTATACTTTTTTTGGGGTCAAGTAACGGGTGACCTGCATTTTTAGAATTCAATACCACCCCGTCATTAGTAATGGTTGGGTACGTAAACTTGGGGTGATTAAAAGCGAAATTGCCCAAACTGTTATAGGCATCAAAAAATGCGATGGTATTGAACCAGGCTTCTACACTTTTACCATGTTCTTCGATCCATTTTTCTACTGCTAAACAATCGGTTAATGAGCGAAGGAAAAACCCGTTTGCAAAAATTAAATACACTAAGTTATTATTACGATCTAGATTGCTCAACAGCGATGCAAATTTCTTTAGCACCTTAGAATTCTGTTCACCATTGCTTAGGATATTAGCTTTACGCTTCTTTAATAAATCTGACGTGAATTCAGTTTTTTCAATCATTGCCAAAAGCTGATTGTACTGATCAAAGGTAGATTTCATTTTAGTAGCACTTTGCCCTAAATTAGTTACTTTTTTTGTGTACAAACCAACGATGATCATCCCTAAAACCAACCATGTAATCAACACAGACTCTGGCAAGTAATCTAAAAAGTAAGCCACAAAAATAGCCACTGACATTATTGAAAATACTAGTGGAATAAATTTCATTGCCTTAGGCACAAATGAAGTGTAGTTCTTTAACCATGTTGCAATGGTATGGGTAGAAGTTTCTGTTTTGGTCAATGCCGCCATAGCTGAAAACTCTTGCCGCCAATCTACCTGCTCACCTATTTCGGCAATAGCTTCTTGTTTTTCTTGTATGTCGTTTATAGCATTTTCTTTATAGATGTCAGCTAACAACAGGCTACCCTCGGCAAGTTTTGTTCTGTTTGAAATTTGATAAAACGAACCTTCACCAAAAAGGTCAATATCTTGACTAAAAAAATGAATATCGTCTGCAAATTCTTTTCCGTTGGGCAATTTAGAAAAATCTCTATTCAACACTTGCAGCTCTACCTCATTGATGTCTTTCAAAGCCGTCATCTTAGCTTTTTGGTGCTTTAAGTTGGTATATTTACTTACCAAGAACAAGAATAACGGAATACCCACACACAATACTCCAATAACATATTTTGCACTTACCGATGCGAAATACACAGCTGCGATAGTCCCTAAAAATATAAGTAAGCGGAGAATGCTGAAGGTAAATAACTTCTTATTTAGCGCTTCAATTTGCGTTTCAAAATCCTTTACTTTTTGGGCGTAAAATTCTTCTAAATTATTCATGAAAACCAACCTGTTATAGAAAAGGTAAAGATAACCCTAGAAAATGATTTCTATAAATGGAAAGTAGATTTAAAGTATTTCTAACTCGGCTTTCACCTTCTTAGTCAATTTAGAAACCACCAAATCATAAGAATGGTCAATGAGTTCTTTTGTAAGGTCTTTAGCAATTTTGTCTAGAAATACAGTATTCCAATGTTTTTTACTCATGTGCCAGCCCGCTATAATACCATCATGCTCTTCACGTAGTTCAATGGCTTTATCAGGGTTACACTTTAGGTTAACACGTAAGGGCACATGCTCTAATCCGCATAAGGCGAACATTTTACCCATTACCTTAAATACCAAGGTCACCTCATCAAAAGGAAAAGATTCTGTTACTCCTTTTTTTGAAATGCAGTATTCTCGGTATTCTTCAACGTTCATTTATGGAGTGTTTTAACTTCTAAGCTTTGTAAAAACAAAGAAGCATCTTCCCAGTAATATCTGATTTTTAAAAAAGTCTTATCGCCTATATCGTTAGATTCGACCGTTTCCTTAGCTACGCCCCCTAACCGTTCGTAATACGAGATAGCTGCTGCGTTAGTATCTAACACCCATAAGTAAAAATCATTAGTACCATCTCTACGTAAAACCTCTTTTGCCAATGCAGCCATCAACTTTGTACCTATTCCTTTCCCTTGAGCATTAAGACCTACGTGTAAATTATCTAACAGTGTTCCATATTGATCGTCATGATTAAAATAGGCACACATAAAACCTAGAAAATCACCATCCGCTTCCGCAATTAAAATATATTGATTCTGTGACGGATTTTTATAGCGTTTTTTCCATTCATTCAACCTATTATCAAATACCAAATTATCCAGAAAATCCGCACTAAATGATGCTCGATAGTTTTGTTGCCAACTGACGGAATGTAATTTGGCAATTTTCTTGACATCAGCCACAATAGCTTCCCTAAGAACCATACTACAAACTTAAATCCCTGTAGAATCGTAAACGATTACCTTGGACCATAAATCACTAGATTCTTCAATAAACACTTTATGTGGTGCCTCGTCTTGGTAAGCTTGTTGAGATTCAGCAGAATCGAAACTTACAATTAAGGAGTAGGTAAATGAACCATCTACTACATCTCTACTTGCTTTTGGCGGCTTGCCAATAAATTGTGTTTTAGCATATGCCGAGTGATCTAAAAACTTACGCAAAGAAGTTTCAAAAGCAGTACGGTCTGCTTGATTATCAGGATTTTTCAACCAAAAAAATACGGTATGTGAAAAATTAGCATCAAATTCAGTCATATTTTTATCATTTTGACCAAAAGTTACTATGGTCATTAGTGTTAAAACAAGGATACAAATTACGTTTTTCATTTGTAAATGGTAGTTTTTTGCTGTTATTCTTCGAGTAGATCTATTTGCTTTTGTGAAATTTTTAAGGCAGAATAATCAAGTGACCAACCAATTGTCTCTACTATTTTCTCCATAATCAAAACCGTCTGTAAAGCTTCTTTTCTAGCCGTATCCATCAATCCGCTTTCTGGAATTTTTTCTCGTATATGCGCCTTCGCCTCAGCATTTAGTTTTGTAAGATCATCTGGAGCAAAAAAGTTGAAAAATCCACTCTTAATATCATAAAATTCCAGCTCTGGCTCAATGCTCAATACCTCTGGTTGTGGAAAATTATCTAATACGATTTTTTTATTTCCCTCATCGGCATGCATAAGAATTTTGCTTAAATCGTATCCAATATGAGCTTTTGCCTTAATAACCACCAATGCCTTTTTTTTACTACTTACCAAGCTCAGAAAATCTTTGACATTCTCATATTTATAGATTTCGGCAAATTCTCCTTCTACTGATATTAATTTACAAACACTTTTCATTTTCTCTAACAAAACAGAAGATTGGTGCGTGGTAATCTCTTTGCGTTTCTTGCCTTTAAAAAAATTAAAAAGCCAATACATACCAATGGCTCCTAAAACCAGCCCCAGAATCGTATCAAATATATTATTCATTTTTATTTCCTATTTCTCCTAAATGCGTAAACTTAAACCCTTTATCATATTTAAGTCCGTACCCAAAGATACGGTCCATGGCGGTATGTATAAAAAGAATTGTACCTATTAATTGAATAATGGGCAGCATAAAATAGATACCAACAAAATATAAAAGTATAGCAAAACCCCTGTGATGTAACACATTATAACACGCTGCGCCTATTTTAGAACCTAATAAATAACCCAGCATAGAAATATCTGGAGCCAGTATTAGCACTGGCAACCACCACCATTGATATCCTAATAAGCCAAACATAAAAATACCGAGAACCATTAAGGCGAGTTCTTCTAATTTGAGTAGATTTTTCATAGCTATTCTATTTTATAAAGTACTGGTCTGCTTGGGCTAGCATCATTTTCAAAAGGTGCTACCTGCAAGTTTAAAAAATACGAACCATCGGCGATAGAATCTGGAACATAAATAAATTCTGTGATGGTAGCATTTAATCTCACCTCTTCATTAAAGTTCCAAAATGCCTTGTGTGCCAAAAGCTTGCCGTCATCCTTTTCCTTGTCTACAGATGGCAAGTCTACCAATAAATGAGCTATACCAAGTGCTCTAACAAATACCATAGCATCTTCTAAGATGTATGGCGGGTTGGTGTGTGAATACTGTCTTTTTCGTTTTGATGCTTCATTCGGAAGCGTTCTTATGACTAATGCCGTTGGTGTTTTACTGCCCAGTGCTTTTTCTAGTTGATCTTTTGTAATTACCAAGTCTCCTTGTACTTCAGATGGTGTAATGGTAATGACCTCAGCCAAAAAGAAAAACTGCTGTAAATGCTGATTTACAGATTGATGCGCTGCAGATATATGCCCCACACACTCCGTATGCGTACCATGTGCATGCGGATTAAATGAAATATCATAAAAATTAGTACTAGCACCTGCTGGAACGCTCCCCGTAAAATCTTTTTCCCGATGCGGCTCTATCTTGGGCGCATCAATATACCAAGCGTTTACATTGACTTTTTTACTGGTAATTGGTATTGAAATATCCAATGGTTTAGATAGGTCAATTTTATACTGGATAGCATTGTGGGTTATGGTAGTCTTCATTGTATTTGGCCTCAAATTACATAGTAGCTTTGAGATAAGAAAATTACAACTTTTTGAGCGGTTATTTCGAAGGATTCTAGAAGAGGTGAATATTCGTGTTCCTAGTCTGTTCTCGATACATTTTCTTGCAGAAAACACTCGAACTGACAACACGTTTTTATTACCTCTTGTAAATAGATTATTTCAAGTACCCATGTCACTTCGAGTGAATTTCTGAGGCACGAGAAAATTTACCTGCCCGCCATTGAGGAGGGTATCGAGAAGCTTGCGTGTTCCAAACCTGTTCTCGATACAATTTTTAATTTCTGTTTCACTTCAATAAAAAATCACTCGAACTGACAATGCGTATTACTACAACTTCGGCAAACAGATTGTTTCAAGTACTCATGTCACTTCGAGTGAATTTTTGAGGTACGAGAAAATTTGTATCGAGAACTCATTTGTTACCATCTAAATCGTAAATTGAAAAGGTGATCACTTACTACGTTTACATTTTAGAATGTGCCGACAAGACTTTTTACACAGGTATTACCTCTAACCTAACTCAAAGGTTAGAATCGCACCAATCAGGAAAATATAAGGACAGCTACACAGACAAAAGAAGACCAGTAACTCTCGCCTTTTATTGTGAATTCACTGACCCAAATATGGCAATAGAAACAGAAAAGCGTATTAAAAAGTGGTCAAAAGCTAAGAAAAGAGCGCTTATTACTGGAGAATATGACGAATTACAAAATCTTGCAAAAAAGAAGTTTTCGTAAAAGCGAGAAGCTTGCGTGTTCCAAACCTGTTCTCGATACAATTTTTAATTTCCGTTTCACTTCAATAAAAAATCACTCGAACTGACAACACGTTTTTATTACCCCTTGTAAATGGATTATTTCAAGTACCCATGTCACTTCGAGTGAATTTCTGAGGCACGAAGAAATTTGTATCGAGAACTCATTTGTTACTATCTAAATCGTAAATTAAAAAGGTGATCACTTACTACGTTTACATTTTAGAATGTGCCGACAACACTTTTTACACAGGTATTACCTCTAACCTAATTCAAAGGTTAGAATCGCACCAATCAGGAAAATATAAGGACAGCTACACAAGTAAAAGAAGACCTGTCACTCTCGCCTTTTATTGTGAATTCACTGACCTAAATATGGCAATAGAAACCGAAAAACGTATAAAGAAGTTGTCACAAGGAAAGAAAAGAGCGCTTATTGCAGGAGAATATGACGAATTACCAAATCTTGCAAAGAAGAAGTTTTCGTAAAAACGTGAGGGATTCGTGTTCCAAACCTGTTCTCGATACAATTTGTTATTCCCGTTTCACTTCAATAAAAAATCACTCGAACTGACAGTGCGTTTTATACTATTTCAAATTCACCATAAACAAATCTGCAGCGATGCCGTCGGCTAAAAACATACCTTTTTTAGTGGTTTTAAGCATGTCTCCATCTACAAAAAGCAAATGCTCTTCAATAAATTTATCGGCTTGCATAAGTGCGTACTCTTTGTACTTAGGTCCGAATTCGTTTGCTATCCTAGACAAGGATACGCCCCAGATAGTCCGTAAGCCAGTCATTACATACTCATTATATTTGTCGGTTGAAGAGAGCACCTCAACTTCCATAGGTAAAATGTTTTGTTCTATGGATTTAATATACTTAGGATTATTATTAATGTTCCACCCACGTTGCACACCATCAAATGAATGTGCGGACGGACCAATACCTATATATTTTTTCTGCTGCCAATAGGCGGAATTGTTTTTAGAGTAATACCCAGGTTTTCCAAAATTGGATATTTCGTAGCAATCAAATCCTTCAGCTAGCAAAATCTCGTTCAACAGGTTGAAATGCTCCTGAGTTTCTTCATCCAATGCCGGTGTGATCAATCCTTTCTCCACAAATTTAGCCAGTGCTGTTTTTGGCTCAACCGTTAGAGCATAACTAGAGATATGCGGAATATTAAAACCAAGAGCCTTATCAATATTCTGCTTCCAACGTTTTAAAGTCATATTGGGCATTCCGTAGATCAAGTCAATCGAAATATTATCGAAATTCGCACTCGCCAATTGCAAACATTTTTCTGCTTCCAGAGCATTATGCGCTCTGTTCATCAACTTTAAATCTTCTTCAAAAAAAGATTGAATCCCTATACTTAAGCGATTTATAGGGCTAGCTGCCAGTTGCAGTATTTTCTCTTCGGACAAATCATCAGGATTCGCCTCTAAAGTAATCTCCGGATCGTCTACAATATCATAATGTTCCCGAACCGTACGTATCAACTGCTCAATTTCCGTAGTTTTTAAAACTGACGGGGTACCACCACCAAAATAAATGGTAGCAACAGTTTCTCCAGAAAACTCGCCTTTACGGAGTTCTATCTCTTTACATAATGCATTCACCATCGCTTCTTTCTTCCCCATAGTGGTAGAAAAATGAAAGTCGCAATAGTGACAAGCTTGCTTGCAAAATGGGATGTGAATGTAGATTCCGCTCATGTTTTCAGTTTTCAGTATCAGTTGGCAGTAGCAGTATTCAGTTTTTATTCTGACCCGAATTTAGTTGGGTTATTAATCATATAGTTTAACAGCTTACCTACTTCTTCACTATTATTTTTAAAATCATCAAATGTTATTTGATCAATATATTCACATTTTAATGCAAATTCTAACCAAGTTTGTGTTTCTGAATTTTCCGCATCACTATCTGTCAACTTACTTATAAAGTGCTTCGGATAATTTCTTTTACGATATGCTTCTGCAATATTAGCGCTAACACTTCTAGAGGAACGTCTAATTTGGTCAGTCAAAGAATATTTCTCCTCCTTAGGAAACTTTTTTGAAGCATGAAATATCTTCATGGCAAGCGCAAAAGACTTCTTATAAGCCAATAAATCTTGAAATTGCATAAATCATTTTTACATATTACTGTCACTGCCAACTGATACTGAATACTGTTACCAAAAACTACTTCTTAACCCTTTTCTCATTCTGCTTTACAAAAGCATCCCAGCCCGAGTAACTTTTACCAATAACGTCAACTCTACCTTGGTTATAAAAATGGCATACGGCAGCCGCTAAACCATCCGTACTATCCAGGTTTTTAGGGAGTGTTTTTAAACTTAAAACGCTTTGTAGCATTCTAGCGACTTGTTCTTTACTGGCATTACCGTTTCCGGTGACCGCCATTTTAATTTTTTTGGGCAAGTATTCCGTAATCGGTATTTGACGTGATAATCCCGCTGCCATGGCAACCCCTTGTGCACGACCCAACTTTAGCATAGACTGTACATTCTTACCAAAGAAAGGAGCCTCAATAGCAATCTCATCTGGGTGATACGTATCTATGAGTTCTATGGTACGTTCAAAAATGAGCTTTAGTTTCGTATATGGGTCGCTGTATTTTTGAAGAAGCAATTCGTTCATTTGAATAAACTCCATCTTTTTGCCCACCACTTTTATGAGTCCGAAACCCATAATAGTCGTACCTGGGTCAATACCCAATATTATTTTCTCGTTCGCCAAAATGCTTAGTTTGTATTTAATTGAACCGGAATTCGATATTTAGTATTCACCGGAATTCCTCTTTTTAAAGCGGGTGCAAGTTTAGGAAGATTCTTTAAGCTTTGGGTAATAACACCATCAAATTCTGGCATCTGATTTAATACTAGTTCATTTTTATAAATATCGGCAACTCGTATTTTACCTAGGGTATCAATTACAAAAATAACCTCAACGGTTTCACTCTCCTTATCGGTCAAGGTGAATTCAAAATCATTTAAGGTTTCTTGAAAATGGGAGATTAAGGTTTCTTCAAAACAAATTTTCTGCTGTTCTTTAGTAACCGCTTCATCACAAGTGTAAAAGAACGGATAAGAATCTACACTGTTCCAATCCATATGGCGCAACTCCTCATCTATAAGCTCTTGCGTTCGTTTTTGTTTCGACTCAAAGAACGAACATGAACTTATAAGTATCATTAAAAGAAAAAACACAACTTGTTTCATTACACCTGTTCTACAAGTGAAATTACGATTTTTTTAAGGAGTTTAATCTTTGGTAAAATGGATTTCTTCCTTTAATTCAGAAATACGTTTTTTAGCAGTTTCATAATAGTACGGATGCTCATTAGGATAATCCTTTAAGAAATTCTCATAATAGCCTAATTTCTTTTGCAAGTCGGTACCAAACTGATCGTACGTTGTAGCTATATTGTAATAGATAAGCGCATCAGATGTATCTTCTCTATGTGCTCTTTCAAATAATTTGAAAGCCTTTTCTAAATCTTTTTGTTCACGGGCGATATATGCCAATTGATTATAGCCATTTGCAAAAATGGGTTTTTGAACAGCCATTGCTTTGTTAATATAAATTTTAGCGCTGTCTAATTTGCTTTCTTTCTGATAAACACCGGCTAAGTCAAAATAGGTTTGTGAATTGGTATCATCTCTTTTTAATAAGATTTTATAGGCTTCCTTCGCTTTTTGGAACTCCCAATTCTTGTTGTATGAAAAGGCTAATTTATCGTACACATAATTTTTATCTTCCCCAAGCTCTAAAACGCGTTCAAATAACGGAATAGCCTTTTCAAACTGAAAATCGTTAAAGAGAACAAGTGCATGAAGGTTTATGAGAGATACATCATTTTCATAGTAATCCAAACCCTGTAAAATGTACTTTAAAGCATTATCGCGATCTTGCTTAATAGTGTAATGTTTTGCAAGCTGAAACAGGCTTCTTAGATGCATACTATCTAATTCAATTGCTTTTTTATATTGTTTTAAACTTGCGTCTGTAGCATCTAAATGACGATTGACTTCCCCCAAATAAAATTGAAATTCAGGGTTAGTTGTATTGAGATTAGACAAATTTGCAAACACTGATTTTGCCTCTTCAAACCTATTTACTTTCAACAATAATTTTCCAAGTTCAAATTGTGCGAGTTGATTTTTGACATCTTCCTCAACCACATATTGATACTGTGTGATAGCTTTCTCATAATTGCCAACGGCATTGTAACTTCTTGCAATCTGAAGCGCAGCAGAAAGTCCGCCAACTTTGGAATATTCATTAATCGCTTTTGAATAATTACCAATAGTGTATAAACTATCGGCAACAGCTAAACCCGAAGATTGCGCTTCGGCTTTAACCAGCATCAGTAGTAGTGTTAACGTAACAAAATACTTCACTTATTTTTTTTAATTCTAATTTCAACCACTCCATTTTCACCCTCTTTACCATATTTTTCAATGGCTTTTTCACCTTTGAAAACAGATACACTTTCAATAGTGTCTGGGTAAATAGCTTCCATTTCAAGCTTAGTTATTTTTCTACCATCAACATAATATAATGGATCTATATCATTTTTATTGGAAATTTCGGAAAGCATATTTACTACATTATCCTCTTGTAATTTAAACTGTACAGGAATAGAAAAAGGAACATTTACTGCGTTACCTTCGTACTTACCAGGAGTCATTTTTGGTAACAATTTAATAATACGTTCCACCTCATCTTCTAATAATTTATCTGGACCACGCATTTTTATGTTTTCAATAGTACCCTCAGAACTTATCATAAACATAGTATTTACCCTACCTTGAACCCCTTTTTCTTGTGCTTCTTTTGGGTAATTAAAATGTTTACTAATATGTTTTTGAATTTTCTTATTAAAACAAGCACGTTTATCAGCAGTATCTTCACAACCCGGAAAAATTGGAACTTCATCTACTACAGCAAAAGGAACATCATTATCTAATATTCTTATTTGCTTTGAATTAGTTTTAAATAGTTCAAAATCATCCTCCAAAACCTTCGATTCAATATGCATTCTTGCTTCTATTATTTCACCATCTGGTCCAGAAATACCAGAGCCCTTTGGAGCCTTTGAAAAAGTAATTTTAGAACTGTGATCTTTTACAACCATTGTCCAATCTTTAGGCTGTAGCGAAAGTTCAATTAATTGATTATAAAGTTTTATTCTTTGCTCTGAACTGAGTTTGCTAATATTAGCAACTTCAATATTCGGATTCAATTCATCCGTATTCTCTGAGTTCATTTCACAACTCGTGTACAACAACATCCCTAGCACCATGGGTACTAACAGCAAATACTTCAACTGCCATACTTTCTTTGATTTTGATTTTTTTAACATGATTATTCGTTTTTTGATTAATGATTTTGTAAAAAATTGATTGATGAATGATATATGTTCGGTTTGAAAAACCTGAGCCAATAACTGCTCATAATGATCTGATTTGTGTTCTTTTGATACTTGAGCATCTGCAATAAATTCATGTAATTCTGAAATGCGATTTTGATATACGTACACTAGCGGATTAAACCAGCCTACAATTCGCATAAACTCAAAGAACAATAAATCGTACGTATGCCTTTGTTTAATATGTACCAATTCATGAGCTATTATGGTATCGTGCTTCATCTTCAACACTTTATCTCCAATAAAAATGGATTTAAAGAATGAAAAAGCAATATTGCTATTTGCTATTACTATCTGGGTAAATAAAGGGTAAGAAATCTTTTCTCCGCTTTTTCTCAAGAGATATAATTGTCTAATCTTCAAAGCGAATAGCAACAATGCTACTAACATACCGCCATACAGCACTCCTTCTTGCCACGTAACATTCCAGCTAGCTGATTCTTGAACTTTAACGACTACATCAGCATTTTCCATTCCCCATAAATATTCTGGGTATTGGGCAAATGTTTGTGGTACTTGCTGCTTAAAAGCTTCTATTTTTACCCAAGGTAATATCAAGGACAACAAAAATGTACCTAGCAGATACCATCTGTTCCATTGAAAAAAGGTTTCCTTCTTTAGAAAAAAGTCATAAATAACCAAGAAAAGAAGTTGAAAGGCGATGCACTCCAAAATATATTGTATCATGGTTTTTCCTTTTTAATTTCATTTAATACCGATTCCAGCTCCGACAGGCTCATATCATTCTTCTTCATAAAAAATGACACCATACTTTTAAATGAACCTTGAAAATAACCGTCTACCAATTTGTTGATAGATTGGTTACTGTAATCTGATTTCTTCACCAAAGGGAAATACAAATACCCTTTACCTACTTGCTCATGATCCACAAAGCCCTTGCTTTCTAAAATTCTAACAATAGTCGAAACGGTATTATATGCTGGTTTTGGTTCAGGCAATTTTTCAAGAATCGACGCTACGTTACATTTCTGTAATTCCCACAATACGATCATTACTTCTTCCTCTGCTTTTGTCAACTGCTTCATTCAACTAATCTTTTAGTTCTATGCTCAAATATAACTAAATATTTAGTTTAAACTAATTTTATAGTTGAAAAAATTACTTTCGGTAGGTGATCATGTAACAAATGCAACCTATATTAGTCTTATAAGCAACACTTACTATTTACAATGGATATATTTATATTAATTCTAGGCTTTATATTAATGCTCGTAGGTATTCTAGGAAGCTTTTTACCCGTTTTACCCGGACCACCAATTAGTTGGGTAGGCCTGCTGTTATTGTACTCTACCAGTGCAATTACCATGAACTGGACATTCTTAGGTATCACCTTGGCTATTGCTCTTGTTGTTTTCGGGTTAGATTATGTCATACCTGCCATCGGAACAAAAAAGTTTGGAGGTACAAAAGCCGGAGTTATCGGTACTACAGTTGGTTTATTAGTTGCATTGATATTCCCGATCTTGGGACCCTTCGGAATTATTATATGGCCATTTGTGGGGGCATTAGTAGGAGAATTGCTGAATAAGGCAGACAAAAAAACCGCTACGAAAGCGGCTTTTGGTTCTTTTTTAGGATTTTTAACAGGCACATTCTTGAAATTTATGGTCGCTATTGTTTATCTGGGACTCTTCATTTCAAAAGCTTGGGAGCATAGTAACGCCCTATTTCCTTTCTTTAATTAATAGAGTAATTATTCTTTTATCCATTCGGTTTTAGCTGCAATAGGTTCGCGTTTACCATCTTTTAATTCACCATCAAAATTACCCATATAGAAAAATCCTAAACATTTTTCACCATCGACTAAGCCTAAAAACTCGCCCATGTGTTTTATGAGTCCCGGTGAAGACCAATACGACCCGATGCCCATATCCGTGCATTGCAACCACATATTCTGGACTGCCATAGCTACCGCAGCAACTTCTTCCCATTCCGGTATGGACTCTTTTGGGTCTCTTTGCATACAAATTGCGATAATGGCACCCGCCATTTTCGGGTTCTGTTGCAATTTCCTAATCTTCATTGCCTTTGGCTTAGGATCAAGCTCTTCATATTTTTTAGCTAAAAACGCACCAAGTCTTCCCTGTGCCTCACCTTGAATTACTTTAAATCGCCATGGTTCTGTACACTTATGGTTTGGCGCCCAATTTGCAGCTTCTAACACCTTCTCTATATCTGCCTTCGCAATTGGCGTATCATTATACTGTACCGGAAATACCGATCGTCTCTTCTTAATTATATCTAATATCATAAATTTCGTTGTTCGTTGTTCGTTGTTCGTTGTTCGTTGTTTGCTATGCGATGAACGCCAAGCGCAGCGCGCTCTCTTTCCTACTCAAAGTAAAATTAACCCTTCAAAACCTCATTCTATGTTAGATAAGTATTAAAACTTATCTTTTAAAAGTAACTCCGTACAATTCTTAAGAACAGGATTGGTATGTTCTTTTTTCCAAATAACCGATAATTCGGCCCGTTGAGGAATGTCCTTTAGCTCCACAAACTTCACCCGCATTTGAAATCCGTTTTGCAAAGATGTAGGCACAATGGCAATACCCATATGATTTTCTACTAGCTTAAATATAGTATGTGCATGTACCGATTTATGAGATATTTTCGGAGCAAAGCCTGCATCTTGACAAATACTCATAATGGTATCGTAGTATAAAGGACTATATGCCTGACTGAATAATATAAAGTCTTCTTTGGTAAATCGCTGCATTCCGTCAAAATCCCTTGTCAGCATCGGGTATCTTTCAGGTAGAACTAAAGAAAAAGTATCGGTAAAAACGGTTTTCATTTCTAACGTACTGGGTACTCTAGATACCCGCACAAATCCTATATCCAATTGATCATTTAAAACGGCATCTACTTGAGCAATATTCGACAATTCTTCTAAAGATGTTTTCACTTTGGGGTAGACATCTTTTATCTGTAATAATAATTTAGGAATCACCTGTTGCATGGCAGAACCTAAAAAGCCAATTCGTAACTCGCCACTATTACCATCGCCCACCAATTTTAATTGCCGCTCTACTTTTTCAAGGTGATTAAAGATATATTCAACCTCCTTTTTTAAATAGTGACCAGCAGGTGTAAGCGCCACTTTCTTCTTGCTTCTTTCAAATAATTGAGTTTCCAATATCTCTTCCATCTGCTTCACCTGCCTACTGAGTCCCGGTTGGGAGATAAACAACTTTTCCGCAGCCTTTCTAAAGTGCAATTCTTGCGCTACAGCTAGGAAATAAGTCAGGTGGCGCAATTCTATTTGATTACTCATAGTTATGAATTGATGACAAAATTGATATTACCAAGTATTAAAAATAGGTATTAATTTTAAGAAAAATATTGAAAAGCAAAAGCTATGGGGATACAGACGTTTAAATTGGGTGAAGATTGGTTAACAGCCGGGAAAGCAATGCAAATTGTACATGGCGAATTTTCTACCATACTCTCTGAAGCTACAGAACGTAAGATAACCGAGAGTTGGAAAATTGTACAGAATATTGTAGAAAAAGGTCATCCTGTTTATGGCATCAATACCGGATTTGGACCCTTATGTACTACAAAAATATCTAAGTCTGAAACCAATATTTTGCAGACCAATATTCTCCAAAGTCACAGCGTAGGCGTTGGTGAACCTATAGCTAAAGACATTTCTAAATTAATGTTGATCTTAAAAGCACAATCCTTGGCAAAAGGATATTCCGGAATAGCATTGACTACATTAAAGCGGATTATCTGGCATATAGAAAATGATGCCATCCCTATAGTACCCTCTCAAGGTTCGGTTGGTGCGTCTGGAGATCTAGCTCCACTATCCCACCTGTTCTTACCACTTATTGGTTTAGGTAAGGTGGAATACAAGAATGAAACGATTACTACTGAAGCGCTTTTTAAAAAAACAGGATTGGAAGCAATTGCCTTAGGGCCAAAAGAAGGGCTGGCATTGATAAACGGCACACAATTTATAGCCGCACATGCCGTAAAAGTGGTAGCACAATTACATTCTATTCTAGCACAAGCAGATGTAATTGGCGCCATGATGATAGAAGGTTTGCAAGGTTCTGTAAAACCATTTTACAACGAACTACATGCATTACGCCCTTTTAAAGGCAATGTACATGTAGCAAAACGAGTTAAAAAATTATTGAAAGGTTCTGAAATAATGGAAGCGCATGTAGATTGCGAAAAAGTACAAGACCCCTACTCCATCCGCTGCATTCCGCAAGTTCACGGAGCTTCGCGAACAGCATGGTTACATTTAAAAGAATTATTAGAAGTAGAATTAAATTCAGTTACCGACAATCCTGTTATTATCGATGAAGAATTGACCATTAGCGGTGGTAATTTTCACGGTCAACCATTAGCAATGGCTTTGGACTATGCTTGTTTGGCAGCTTCTGAAATCGGTAATATTTCAGACAGACGTATTTATCTGTCCCTAGAAGGTAATAGTCCCGGTGTACCAAAACTTCTCATGAACGACACCGGCATCAATTCCGGGTACATGATTTTACAATACACTACCGCAGCATTGGCAAGTGAGAATAAGGGACTTTGTTTTCCGTCTAGCGCAGATAGTATTCCTACTTCATTAGGTCAAGAAGACCATGTAAGCATGGGATCTATTGGTGGCAGAAAAGCGTTACAGGTTATTGGTAATGTTGAAAAAATATTGGCCATTGAATTATTGACCGCTGCCCAAGCTTTTGAATTTAGAAAGCCGTTGAAATCGGGCATATATTTAGACGAGGTACATAATTCGGTTCGGGAGCAAGTAGCTTTTGCAAGCAAAGACCGCGTATTTGCAGATGATATTGAAAAAGGTATTGCTATGATAAAAGATCAGACAATATTAAAGGTTATAGCCCGTGTACAAAAAGAAGATAACATATCTTTAAAGACAAAACACTCAGAAGAGTTCGAAAACTACTAATCTAATGACAAAAAGAACACTTATAGGCCCGTTTAAACAGATCATTCCCATGACCGGATTGGCATTGAAAGGTGCAATTTCTGACCATGAACTTAATGTTATTGCGGAAGGCGGAATTGTAATAGAAAACAAGGTCATACTGGCCACAGGAAATTTTGATGACTTAAAATCGAAATATCCAGAAGCCGACATCCAATTATTAAAAGGAAATCATGTTTGCCTACCTGGCTTTGTAGATGCCCACACCCATATCTGTTTTGGTGGCTCCCGAGCTAAAGATTACGCCATGAGAAATGCCGGCAAGTCCTACTTAGAAATCGCAAATGCCGGTGGTGGCATTTGGGATACCGTTACCGAAACCCGAAAGGCGAGTACTGAAGAATTGACCAAAAATACCATTAAAAGAGCCAATCGTCATTTAAAAAATGGTACCACAACGCTAGAAGTTAAAAGTGGATACGGATTAACAGTAAATGAAGAATTGAAAATGCTGCGCGCAATTAAAGAAGCGAATAAAAAGGCATTACCAGAGTTGATTTCTACATGTCTTGCAGCGCATATGTTACCGAAAGATTTTAAAGGAACAGAAAAGGAATATTTGGAAATGATCAGTGAAGAGTTGTTCTCTATTCTTAAAGAAGAAGACCTAACGCATCGAATTGATGCCTTTATTGAGCAAAGTGCTTTTTCTGCAGATGATATTCAGGCATATTTCTCAAAAGCCAGAGAATTGAATTTTGATATTACCGTTCATGCAGATCAATTTTCTACAAGCGGAAGCAAAGTTGCCGTGAACCATAAAGCCATTAGCGCAGACCACCTTGAAGCTAGTACCGATACAGAAATTGCTCTATTGGCAAACAGCGATACCATTGCCGTGGCACTACCCGGAGCTTCCATAGGATTAGGATGCGATTTTACACCCTCACGAAAATTACTAGATGCCGGTGCAGCACTTGCCATTGCTAGTGACCATAACCCTGGATCTGCCCCAATGGGCGACTTACTGACCCAAGCCAGTATTCTAGGAACATTTGAAAAACTGACCAATGCCGAGGTTTTAGCAGGGATTACATTTAGAGCAGCTGCTGCTTTGAAATTGGAAGATCGCGGAAAATTAGAAACGGGACTTTTAGCTGATTTAGCCGTATTTCATTCAGATAATTATCAAGATATTCTCTATAACCAAGGGAATCTAAAACCATGTATGATTTGGAAAAATGGGGAGTTGGTTTTTGATCGACATAAGTAGTTGTTGGTTGTTGGTTGTTGGTTGTTGGTTGTTGGAACATAAATTTTAAGGTCCGAAATCGAATTAAACTTTTCAAAATTTAAAATGTTAATCATGGATTTTAAAGCACAGATACAAATGGGAATACCTACTGAATTACCTCCAAAAAAGGAGCGTTCTTCAGCGGTTAGCCACGCACCCAACCGAAAGCAGATACTTTCTAAAGAAGAGAAGCATTTAGCGGTTAGAAATGCCTTGCGCTATTTTCCGGCGGACTGGCATGCAGTATTGGCTCCTGAATTTGCAGAGGAATTACAGACGTATGGCAGAATCTATATGTATCGTTTTCAACCCTCTTATGAAATGTATGCAAGAGCTATTTCAGCATATCCTGCACAAACGAGTCATGCTGCCGCGATTATGCTCATGATTCAGAACAATCTGGATCCTGCCGTTGCACAACATCCTCAAGAACTCATTACCTATGGTGGTAACGGAGCCGTATTTCAAAATTGGGCGCAGTATCTTTTGACCATGCAGTATTTATCAGAAATGACCAACGAGCAGACCTTGCATATCTATTCTGGGCACCCAATGGGTTTATTTCCATCATCAAAAGAAGCACCAAGAGTTGTGGTAACGAACGGAATGATGATTCCCAATTACTCTAAACAAGATGATTGGGAAAAATACAATGCACTTGGTGTAACCCAATATGGGCAGATGACTGCGGGTTCGTATATGTACATTGGTCCGCAAGGGATCGTTCACGGCACCGCAATTACCGTTATGAATGCGTTTAGAAAAGTGTTGAAGGCGGATGAGATTCCCAACGGAAAAATATTCTTAACTGCGGGATTAGGCGGAATGAGCGGTGCACAACCCAAAGCCGGTAACATTGCCGGATGCATTACTATTTGCGCAGAAGTGAATCCGCTTGCGGCAATGAAAAGACATGAACAAGGCTGGGTAGATGAACTTATTGATGATTTAGATGTTTTAGTAGCAAGAACAAAGGAAGCCATCTCTAAAAACGAACTCGTTTCACTAGCGTTTATTGGCAATGTGGTCAATGTATGGGAGCGTTTTTATGCAGAAGAAATATTCATTCACTTAGGATCTGATCAAACCTCTCTGCATAATCCGTGGGCAGGTGGTTATTATCCTGTAGGGTTGACTTTTGAAGCATCTAACAAAATGATGAATCAGGATCCCGATGCATTTAAAACAAAAGTGCAAGAATCGCTGCGCAGGCATGCAGATGCTATTAATCAACATACAACAAAAGGAACCTATTTCTTTGATTATGGCAATGCCTTTTTATTGGAAGCATCAAGAGCGGGTGCAGACGTCATGGCAGAAAACGAAATAGACTTTAAGTATCCATCTTACGTGCAAGATATTTTAGGACCTATGTGTTTTGATTATGGGTTTGGACCATTCAGATGGGTATGCTCCTCTGGCAGCACAGAAGATTTAAGCAAAACCGATGCCATTGCCCTACAGGTATTAAGGCAAATTAAAAAAGAGGCACCGGCAGAAATTCAGCAACAATTAGCAGACAATATCAAATGGATATCTGAAGCGGAGCAAAACAAGCTAGTAGTTGGTTCCAAAGCACGAATTTTATATGCCGATGCAGAAGGAAGAGCAAAAATAGCATTGGCTTTCAATGAGGCAATTAAAAACGGAGCATTGACTGCCCCGGTAATTTTAGGTAGGGATCACCATGATGTTAGCGGTACAGATTCACCGTACAGAGAAACCAGTAATATTTATGACGGAAGCAAGTTTACTGCAGACATGGCCATACACAATGTCATTGGTGATAGTTTTAGAGGTGCAACCTGGGTATCTATACACAATGGCGGCGGAGTTGGCTGGGGCGAAGTTACTAATGGCGGTTTTGGTATGGTACTGGACGGATCAAAAGATGCCGAACGTAAATTAAAAAATATGCTTTTTTATGATGTCAATAACGGAATTGCAAGACGTAGTTGGGCAAGAAACAAAGAAGCCATGTTTGCCTTACAACGAGAAATGGAAAGAACAAAAACCTTAAAAGTAACTTTCCCTACTCTAGTAGCAGAGAAACATTTAAAAAATTTATTCTAAAATATAAATCTTTAACATTGAATCACTTAAAAATAATTCGTCTTTTTGATATATTAATATGTAAGATTTATATTACTTTTTCGTTTAACTAAAACACTTTTAAGAATTCTAAATTCCGCCGAAATTTAGGTAACTTAAGATTTTATAATTCCGAAAAAAAAAGAATAATATGTCCATTTATAAATTAGCGAATAAAGATAAATGGTTTGGTCGCTCTTCTAAACAACAACTCTATCTGCATGAAAAAGTTAAGTTTTCCAACTTAAAAGAATATGATTTACAAAGCGAACAGAAAACATTTGCTTTATTAGGTTATGGTAGTGACGAAGGAGTAAAGCGCAACTTAGGAAGAACGGGTGCCGCATTAGGACCAGATGCTATTCGTATACAATTGGGCAAAATGCCTAATCACCTTGAAGAAGAAGTTGAACTTATAGATTTTGGTAATTTAGAATGTGCAAACAATAATTTAAACGAATTACAGCAAAATTTGACTTCAGCTGTTACCTCTTTGTTAAGCAAAAAAACTGTACCTATAATTTTAGGCGGAAGCCATGATCTTGCCTATGGGCACTACAACGGCTTGGCACAACACCTGCCAAAAGGCAAAAAATTAGGCATTATTAATTTTGATGCGCATTTTGATCTTAGGTCAAATACCAATGGTAATAATTCTGGCACACCATTCTATCAAATAGCTTTAGAGGAAGAAGCTAAAAATAAGACTATAAAATACATGGCACTGGGTATACGCAAAGATGCCAATACAAAAAATCTCTTTGAATTTGCTGAATCCCGCAAGGTTAATTACCTACTTCAAAATCATTTTGATATCAATTATTTGGAGCATGTGCAATTACTTCTTATTCAATTTATGGAAGATGTAGATTATATCTATATTACAATAGACTTAGATGGATTCTCTTCAGCGTATGCACCAGGTGTTAGTGCAGCATCCCCTATGGGGTTCTCACCAGATATCGTATTAGAAAGTCTAAAGTTGATTATTGAGTCCGAAAAATTACTTGGACTAGATGTGGCAGAACTAAACCCCAAGTATGATATTGATAATCAAACAGCAAAATTAGCCGCTTCCTTGATACATTATGCAATTCATAAAATATAGTGATCATAAACAAAAAAAGCCTCCCTTAATGGAAAGCCTTTCATTGGGTTCTATCGGTATAATCCGATAAACACAATTGTCTCAAATTTCTTTGAGACACAACACAACGCCGTAAAGGTAATAAAGCTTTTTTAATAAAAAAACGGTCTGTTCATTTCTTGTAATAACTATGGCCGTCCTGATGATTAAAGAGCCTCATTGGCTTTGAACATTTTATAGATATATTGTTTTTCCTTTAAAGAAAATTGCTTTTCTTCAAACCAATCATGAATTTTGATTTTTTCATTTTCGATCTGGGCATTTCTAATTGCTTTTAAAGAAACAATATGCCAGTGCGTCCCTTTATTTCTATTCACAGAATAGCCCACATCTTCCATGATATATGATTGTTTAGGTCTGTTAATGAGCCTTACCCCATTTTTTAAAACCGCCAATGTTTCCGTAAGTCGCACTACTTCAGAAAAAGAATATCGTGCAAAATCGCTGAATCCATTTTGTTCAACATTGTATAATTTATCTCCAATTTTCAGGGTATCCATAACTCAAAAAAAGCTGCAAATTTAAAAGGCCTATGCTGTTAATGAAATTAATTTTGAGTAGAGTTATTCACAAAATAAAAGGATAAAAAAATTAGCACCTACACATTATGCCATTCCTTTCATAGTCAATAAAGTAGTTGCCCAAACTATTAAAGAAGATAAAAATATACCTATGGTATTTGCTAAAAAAGCTTTCTTTCTTTCAATCTTAAATAAGTAACTCGCAATACTACCAGCATAGACACCAGTACCCGGCACCGGCAACATAACAAAGAAAATGAGTCCGTAGAAACCGTACTTTTTAATCTTATTTCCAGACCCGGTTTTTGCTCTTCTCGCTACAAAAAGTGCATTCTTTTTATAAAAATGCCATCTTAGCAAATACCTATTAACTGTGTTTAAAAAAAACATCATAATAGGAAACACTAAAACATTTGCAAAAAAACACACAGCTAACACCACGTAAATATTTACCCCATGAAGAAGACCATAGGGTATACCTACCTTAGCTTCTCCTAATGGGGAGATACTCCAAAGTGCTGCTATAAGTATATCTTTCAACAAATTTCTTTTTAAGCGATTGCAAAATTACGTTGTTCCTGAAAAATTTAATGCCATTTAAATCATAAATATTATCAATTGGTCCATTATACACGTAAATGACCTTAAAACACCTACCGTCTGCTATAAGAAAATAAAGTTTCTAACATTATGCTTCTAAAGCATTTGACTTAAACCATAATTATTTGGTATTTTTAAAAGCTTACAAAAACAACTAAATTCAACGCATACCAATTCATGATTGAAAAAAATTCAAGAAGATCGTTTATAAAACGAGCTTCACTTACCTCTGCTGCCCTAAGTACAGCACCATTTATATTATCAGCAACCACAAATGAATCTCAACCTTTAGAAAGAGTGTATTCTTTTCAAGAATTTGGGATTAACGATAAAATTAACATAGCATTAATAGGCACAGGAATTCAAGGCATTTATGACACCCAAGCCGCATTGCAAGTAGCAGGTGTAAAAATTGTAGCCGCATGTGATTTATACACCGGTAGGTTAGCTCGTGCAAAAGAATTGTGGGGCGAAGACATTTTTGTAACCAGAGATTATCGGGATATTTTAAATAGAAAAGATATTGATGCCGTATTAATTGCGACTCCCGATCATTGGCACCAAACCATTACCGTTGCAGCGTTAGAAGCGGGTAAGCATGTGTACTGTGAAAAACCTATGGTACAGAATTTTAATGAAGGTCAAGAAATCATTAAAGCACAGCAAGCCTCTGGTAAAATTTGCCAAATTGGTAGTCAAGGCATGGCATCATTAGGTAATGAAAAAGCAAAGGAACTCTATGAAGATGGGGCAATAGGTGATATTGTCATGTTAGATATGTATAACGACCGTTATTCCTCCGAAGGAGCTTGGCAGTATCCTATACCTACAGATGCAACTTCCAAGACCGTTGACTTTGACACCTTCTTAGGGAATGCTCCAAAAACACCTTACGACAATAACCGATTTTTTAGATGGAGAAATTACCAAGATTACGGTACCGGTGTTGCGGGCGACCTATTTGTTCATGCCTTTTCTACACTGAATTATGTCATTAGTTCAGACGGACCTAATAGGGCTTTAGCAACTGGTGGTTTACGTTACTGGAAAGATGGTAGAGATGTCCCGGATGTTTCCATAACGCTATATGATTACCCAAAAACGGAAACTCATGCACCTTTCAATGCTGCATTTCGCATCAATTTCATTGCTGGAAGTGGCGGTGGGGGCGGATTCAAATTAATTGGAACCGAAGGTGAAATGGAAATAGGTCAAAATTCAGTTACCGTCAATCGTTCTAAATTAAGCATGGAACCTAGCGGATACTCCATGGTTTCCTTTACCGAAGATATGCAAGCCAAAATAAGAAAGGAATACGCCTCTAAAAAATTAGACACAAGAACTAATAGCTTGGCAACCGGGACAACCACTTGGCAAGCACCACGCGATTATAAAGGAGCACATTATGATCATTTTTATAATTTCTTTACTAGTATAAGAAATAACGGTAAGATTATACAGGACCCAAAATTTGGACTTAGAGCAGCAGGTGCGGCACTTTTAGCAAATGAAAGCTATTCAAAAAAACAACCTGTACTTTGGAATCCAAAAGAAATGAAACTAATCTAATTAATCCTCTTTCACTTCTTTGAATTGAATATGGCGTTCCAAATTCTCTTCAATAGAAATAAATGACTCTATACCACGTATACCAGAAATACTGAGAATTTTATCTTGATACACTTGTTTATAGTGAAAACTATCTCTTGCATGCATTTTTATAAAGATGTCATATTTACCGGTTACGTGGTGTATTTTAACTATTTCTTCAATTTCACTCAATTGCTTCATTACTTTTTTAAAAAGGTTAATTTCACTTAAGAAAATACCTAAAAAAATAGTCATTTTCCACCCCATTTTGGCATAGTCTAAACTTAAAGTAGCACCAGTAATCAACCCCATTTCTCTCATTTTCCGCATTCGCATGTGTACCGTACCGGGTGAGACTATTAATTTCTTTGCTACATCTGTATAGGGTGTTTGTACATTTTCAGCTAAAATGTTTAAAATACTAAAATCAACTTGGTCTAATTTGTTCCTCATCTGTCCTTATAATTTGAACGACCCTATCAATAAAATTTGAATTTTTATTAATAAATTGCAGACATTTAACTTTTTTAACAAATTTAATTTAATATAAATCAAATTTTAGTTATTATTCCATAATAAATTGACTAAAAATTGAAGTGTCCTTTATTTTAGTCTAATCAAATTATCAATAGTATAATTTCAAGAAATAAGAACCTATTGAAACCTTTTCAATTTTAGATATCTAACATTAACTATTATTCAAGATAAAAACTACTTATAATGAAACACATACAGATTATAACTTCACTTACAACACCTCATTATTAACGGAAATTGTTATAACAACAAAACCACCTCCAATATCTTTTCAGTTGAAACTCAACAGATACAGCATATAATAACCTCGGAGCAACCCCGCCAAGCTCTGAACTAAAAACATAATTAATATTTCAACGCTAGCATAGGCGCATTTAACCTTGAGTATCAAGTAAAAAAAAATATCACTTAAAAAATGGTCAAAGAAGAAACTTTCAAGTAAGATGTAAAAGACACTAAAAAACATACTTTAGTAGCTGTGTTATAGCAATAATTTTCTCGGCACCTTTAAAAATAAGACACAAAAGAGCCTTTAAAATAACTCTATGAGTTATCATGATTTTCATCTTTCTCAGGTGAGTGATAGGCAACTACTTTTTAACCGAATAAACAAATAAGGCCCACACAATAAATAAGATATAAAGACGGGCGGCTGAAACAAAATTTTAATAACAATTACCGGTAGAACATATTAGTGTGCTCCCCATCTGTTTTCAACCCTTTTGACAATGGGTATAAACTCTTATAACGATTTCCTTTTCTTCAGCTATTCTCAGAACTAGCAATTTCAAAGCAGCTAAACAATCTAAAATTGCCTTGCTGCTTTAAAAACCAAGAAAAACCCTTGTCCTAGAAATCAACGTAAAAACGAAACGTTAATAATCTTCTTTCATCCACTGATAAGGTTTCCTTTTCACCCAAAGACCACGAGTAAAATCAGGGAAATCCTGAGACTCACCATTATTGGCAATAGAAACTTCTGAAAGCGGTGTTACCGCACTCCACGCTGCAGCATCATACGCATCTAAAGGCGGAGCTATATTCTGCTTTGCAGATTCTACAAAAGAGTTAAGCACAAAAAAGTCCATGCCACCATGACCTGCATTCAATGCATATTCTCCATATTTTTTCCAAAGCGGGTGATCGTATTTATCTAACCAAGGTTGTGCTTCATCCCATTGGTGTGGTTCAGATTTTCCTTCTACATATATTCTGCTACCATCCACTTCCCATAGTCCGTTGGCACCTTGCGCACGAAAACCTAAGGAATAAGGCCTAGGTAAATTACAATCATGTGTAATAATGATTGTTTCTCCATTTGCGGTATTAATTGTAGAGGTAATAACATCTCCCTGCTTAAACTTTACTTTAGCATTTGGGTGATTCTCCCCACCTTCTTGGACAATATAATTATGTAACCCAATCCCTTTAGAGGCATGAGATGTCATTGAAACAAACCGATTACCACGGTTAACATCTGCCATCACCGCAATGGGACCTAAACCGTGAGTAGGGTAAACATCTGCGTTGCGTTTAACAGAATGCTGGGTGCGCCATTTGGACTCCGAAATTCCCTGTTCACCAAACTCAGCCCCTTTACCATAAGCCGTTTTACCATCATTAAATTTCACATGACGTAGATCGTGTTGATAGCCACATCTATAATGCACCATTTCACCAAAAACATTTTGCTTTATCATGTTTATAACAGCCAATACATCTCTTCGGTAATTTACATTTTCTAAAATCATCATATGCGTACCGGTACGCTCATGTGTATTCACCAAATCCCAACATTCTTCTAATGTATTAGATGCGGAAACTTCTACTCCTGCATATTTACCAGCTTCCATAGCATCAACGGTCATACGGGTATGCCATAGCCAAGGGGTTGCAATTATTACGGCATCAACATCAGGCAAGGCCAACAAGTTTTTATAATCCAAGTCATTAGCTCCAAACACTTTAGGAGTTTTCCCTTTTGCAGCAGCTATATGATTTTTGGCTATGCGTATTCTATCATCATCAACATCACAAATAGCGGTAACATTTACATCTTTTCTTAATAATAGATTTTGCAAATGATTAGTCCCTCTAAGCCCTACACCTATTAAACCCACATTAAGTTTATCTGCAGCACTAAATGAATTATGTGCAAATCCTGGCACAGTAATAATACCCATACTTGCTATAGAGGTATTTCTGATAAAATTTCTTCTTGTTGTCATTTTTTGTTGTTGAATTGAACTCATAAATTTATAAAAACTTGATGACCCAAATCAACGAATTAACAATTTTAATCACGATACATCTAAAATGAGCCCTGAATTATAATAGCATTTCATATTTTTGACAGATAAACATAGAAATCATGACCTTACTTTTAATGGCTGCCGGTAGCGGTAGCAGATATGGAAAACTAAAACAATTTGATGATTTAGGACCTAATGGTGAGTTTTTAATGGAGTTCGCCATTTATGACGCCATTCAGAATAAATTTGATCAGATTGTAGTAATTACTAAAAAAGAAAATGTTTCTTTTTTAGAAGAACATCTTTCAAAAAGAATACCAAGTACTATAAAATTACATGTTCTTGCCCAAGAACTTACAGATTTACCTGACGGGGTCACTTTCATAGGGGAACGTAAAAAACCTTGGGGCACCGCTCATGCCGTTTGGACAGCAAGAAAAGTTATAGACGGACCATTTGTGGTGATCAATGCCGATGATTTTTACGGACAATCTGCATATAAAAAAGCAGCTGATTTCATGAATTCCAATGATAGTGCATATGCTCTTTTAGGATATACCTTAAAAGACACCTTATCTGAACACGGCTCTGTTTCTAGAGGTGTTTGTGAAGTAAACGGTGATAACCTTGTTTCGGTTCAAGAAAGACTTAAGCTCGTACAAAAAGAGAACAACATTATAGATGAAGATACCAACCTAGAATTTACTGGTGACGAACAAGCCAGTATGAACTTTTGGGTATGTAGACCTTCTATATTTGATAAAATAGAATCTGAATTTAGAATATTCTTAAAAGATGATGACCGCATAGCCAACAGCGAGCTTTACATTCCATTAATGATACAAGAAATGTTAAAAGCCAACGAAATTGAAGTAAAATGTATTCCTTCTGGCGGTGAATGGTTCGGTGTAACTTATGCAAGCGACAAAGAAAAAGCAATGAACAGTTTAAAGGAAAAATCAGATGCAGGTAAATACCCTGCCCCTATTTGGAAGTAAACTCTACATACACTTATCAAAGCCTGTTAAATAATCCTTAATGGGCTTTTTTATGTCTCTATTGAAGTAAACTAAAAAGAGTCCGATCTTAACAGATCGGACTCTTTTACGAGAACACTATATGAAAATGAAAATTTATATTTCGGTTTTCACTACATAGTAAATATACTCCTAAGGCTATACAACAAAAACAAAATGATGTCAACCATATATATTTAGATGTAAGATGGCCTATTTTTGTTGTGAACTCAATTTATAGCTATGAAAATTAGAATAAAAGGTGATTCCATTAGATTTCGGCTTACCCAATCAGAAGTGAAATCATTATCAGAAAATGGACAGATTTATGACAGTACTAATTTTGGAACTATAAAATTTAGTTATGGAGTAGTTCTTAAGCGTGATGTTAACCAACTTCACATCAGCTTTACTAACAATAGTATAATTTTAGAAATGCCAGAAACAATAGGTAAGGCTTGGTTTTCAAATGACATTGTCACCTATGACCACATCATGAAAACTACCTTAGGAAATAACCTGTATCTGTTGTTAGAGAAAGATTTTACTTGTTTGGACAATACCATAGAAGATCAATCTGACAATTACCCAAACCCAAAGTTAAGCTAATATTCAACTGTTTTTCAAAAGTTTAAAGAGTGTTTTTAATACCTTTGAGTACTGCCATTTCTGTAACAATCACTAAGTTTATAGTATGGATATAAAAACTGAACGCAACGTCTCTTTAAGAGGATCGGAAGAATTTCTTGATATTGAAATAAAAAAACCCATTACCCATGCTGCCGGTTATTTAGGTGTTCGCGAAGCTTTAAAGCACACTTTTAAAGAAATGGGCGTTTTACGATCCATGCGCACATTACTGAGCATGAATCAAAAAGATGGTTTTGACTGCCCCAGTTGTGCTTGGCCAGATCCGGAACATCCAAATCCCGTTGCGGAATATTGTGAAAATGGGGCAAAAGCCTTAGGTGACGAAGCTACAACACAAAAAATTGGAGCAAGCTTTTTTGAAAAAAATTCAGTTGAAGAGCTCTCTCTACTAACCGATTATGAGTTGAATAAATTTGGTCGTTTAGTAGAACCTATGGTTTTAAAACCGGGCAGTGTTCATTACGAACCCATTTCATGGCAATCCGCTTTTGATTTAATAGCATCTGAATTAAAAAAATTAGACAACCCAGATGAAGCTATTTTTTATACTTCTGGCAGATCCAGTAACGAAGCAGCCTTTTTATACGGCATGTTTGCACGTGCATTAGGCACCAACAATTTACCAGATTGCTCTAATATGTGCCATGAAAGTAGTGGTGTTGCATTAAGCGAAACTTTAGGCATAGGTAAAGGATCTACAACTTTAGAAGATTTATATGAAGCCGAGGTCATATTGATAGCAGGTCAAAACCCGGGTACCAATCACCCAAGAATGCTATCGGCATTAGAAAAATGTAAGCAGAACGGCGGTAAGGTGATTAGTATAAATCCACTTGAAGAATCAGGATTAGTGAATTTTAAAAATCCACAGCATTTGGGCGGGTGGATCGGTGGCGGTGAAGACATGGCAGACATTCACTTGCCGGTCAACATCAACCAAGACATCCCTTTAGTGAAATTGATATTGAAGAAACTGGTCGCATTAGAGGAAAAATCAAAAGATGTCTTTGACCATGCCTTCATTGAAAAATATACAGATGGATATGAGCCTTTAATTGCTAATTTAAAAAGCTACAAATCAGAAGAGCTATTGGCCCAAACTGGCGTACCCGAAGAAAAAATTAATGAAACCGTAGCACTACTAGCCAATACATCTAAAATTATAGTGTGTTGGGCAATGGGGCTAACCCAACATAAAAATGGTGTAGAAAATATTAGAGAATATATCAACCTGCTTTTACTCAAAGGAGCCATAGGCAAACCAAACGCAGGTACTTGTCCCGTTCGCGGGCATAGTAATGTACAAGGAGACCGTAGCGTTGGTATTCAACATTTTGTTGACAAGGACATGAATGCCCGTATTAAGGAACACTTAGGTTTTACGCCACCAGATCATGAAGGTGTAGATGTTGTAGGGACATTAAAAGCAATGTACGAAGGCAATGCCAAAGTATTTATGTGCCTTGGTGGTAACTTTTTAATGGCGGCATCAGACACCGAATATACCGCAAAGGGATTACAAAATTGCGACCTTACGGTTCAGGTCAGTACTAAACTTAATCGCACACATTTAATTACTGGTAAAACAGCACTTATCCTCCCTACTATAGGTAGATCCGAAAAAGATATGAAAGATGGTAAGCCTCGTCATTATACGGTGGAAAACAGTATGGGGCGCGTAAAACGTTCTAAAGGAATATTGAAACCCGCTGCCGATACCATCATGAGCGAGCCAGAGATCATTGCCAATATGGGGCATACTTATTTTGGAGAAGGTCATCCTATGAACTGGAAACTTCTTGGTAATGATTACGGGTTAATAAGAACCCAAATAGACCAAGTAGCGAAAGGATTCAGCAAAACAGAAAAGCGTTCTGTTGGCGCAGGGTACTATTTACCCAATAACGTTCGGGAGCTAGATTTTAGCATGCTACCCAATGGCAAAGCGCAATTTTCCATCAACAAATTACCAGAACACCAACTGGCAAAAGACGAATACATGTTGATGACCATTCGTTCTCACGATCAATTCAATACTACCATTTACGGGTTAGATGATAGATATAGAGGGGTATATAACGCGCGACGAATAATTTTCATGAATATTGATGACATGAAAGCGGTAGGGCTCAACAAATTAGATGTAGTAGATATTACCAGCACTTATGATGAAACTATTAGAACTGCCCACAATTTCAAAGTTGTACCATATAATATTCCATCAGGTAATTTAGCTTCTTATTTTCCAGAAACCAATGTACTAGTGCCTTTCAATCATTTTGCAGACCGCAGTAAAACACCAATTAGCAAATCGGTTAAGGTGAGATTGGTAAAGAAATAGTTAACCAATATTTCGCTGAATTTCAATTACATAACAATCTGGTAACTCAAAAATAAGTTAGCAGTAACCTATCTATGCTCTTATTTTTTGAAACTTTACGGTCATATGTTTCCGTACATAAAATCTAATGAATTGACCGTTTTCACGAATACCCTTCTTGCACATCATGCCAAGTTAGAGGTCAATCTACCCCCCTTTACTTTTTTAAAATTTCAGCTCAAAAACATCCAATCATTTTATGAAAAAAAGACCCGTAGATATTGTGGTCATTTCTGATGTTCATTTAGGAACATACGGTTGCCACGCCAAAGAACTTTTAAAATATATGAAATCTATTAAACCAAATGAGGTGATTCTCAATGGTGATATTATAGATATTTGGCAGTTTAGCAAGCGCTATTGGCCCAAATCCCACATGAAGGTAATTAAGCTTTTATTAGAATGGGTAGCGAAGGGTATTCCCGTTCATTACGTAACAGGTAACCATGACGAGCTTTTGCGCAAGTTCTCTGGAAATAGCATGGGTTCTTTAAGTATTGTCAACAAAATGGTAATTCCGCTAGAAGACAAAAAAGCATGGATTTTTCATGGTGATGTTTTTGACGTGACCATGCAACATTCTAAATGGGTTGCCAAACTGGGAGCCAAAGGTTATGACTTTTTAATACTTTTAAATAGGGCTATTAATTTCATCAGCAAAAAGCTGGGAAAGGGACCTATTTCCATGTCTAAAAAAATAAAAAACGGGGTAAAATCTGCCATAAAATTCATTAACGACTTTGAACAGATTGCGGCTGATATTGCCATAGAAAACGGATATGACTTCGTGATTTGCGGACATATTCACCAACCGGAATTACGTAAAATAAGAACCGACAAAGGCGAAGTCACGTATCTAAATTCGGGAGACTGGATAGAGAATTTGACCGCTCTAGAATACCATAAAGGAGAGTGGAAATTGTATTCATATTTAGAAGATCAACTGACCATAGACCATACAGAAGATATAAAGGAAGAAACTTTTGTCTTAGAAAAGGCAGAACTATTTCAAAACTTATTAGAAGAGTTTAGAATTAGTGGAATGACCCAACAAACCAAATGAAAGTATTATACGCAATTCAAGGAACCGGAAACGGACACTTAAGCAGAGCGCAAGATGTTATCCCAGCGCTTTTGAAACACAACATATCATTAGATATTTTGGTCAGTGGCATACAGGCAGACATTAAGTTGCCCTACCCTATTAAATACCAATTGCAAGGGCTCAGTTTTATCTTTGGTAAAAAAGGGGGCGTAGATGTGTGGAAAACCTATTACAGGGCAAATTCTATGCGTTTACAGAAAGAAATTAAAAGCATACCTGTAGACAACTACGACCTCGTTATCAATGATTTTGAACCGGTAACCGCTTGGGCATGCAAACTCAAGGGCAAACCCTGCTATAGTTTTAGTCACCAAACAGCAGTACTATCAAGTTGGGCACCAAAGCCCAAGAAAAAAGACAGAATAGGCAAATGGATCCTAAAGAATTACGCCCCTACCAGTCATCAATTCGGGTTACATTTTAAAGCTTATGAATCTACTATCTACACTCCAATAATTAGAAACGATATACGTTCTGCTTCAATTTCAAAAGGTGAACACTATACGGTGTATCTTCCCTCCTACAGTGATGAAAAATTGTTAAAATTTTTAAGCAAGATGAAAAACACTACATGGGAGGTATTCTCTAAGTATACTACCTATGCATTTTATAATAAAAACATTCAAATTAAACCGATTACCGATGAGGCCTTTGTAAAAAGCATGGCGTCAAGCAAGGGAGTGTTATGCGGAGCTGGTTTTGAAACTCCAGCAGAAAGTCTTTTCATGCAAAAAAAATTACTTGTAGTACCCATGAAAGGGCAATACGAGCAGCAATGTAATGCCGCAGCGTTATCAGATATGGGAGTTCCGATAATTAAATCGCTCAAAAAAAAGTATTTGGACAAGGTAAAGCATTGGTTAGATACCGATACCATTGTACCTGTTAATTACCCAGATGTCACAGATGATATCGTTTCTAAACTTCTAGAAGAATCCCTCGTAATTTGCTAAAAACACCATTCATTTGAAAGAACAAAAAGAATCCTTTTTGAACGCATCAGATTTTGGTAAGAATTTTATTTGGGGCGTATCAACTGCAGCATATCAAATTGAAGGCGGTTATGATGCAGATGGTAAAGGACCATCCATTTGGGATAAGTTTACCCACACCCCAAAAATGATTCATAATGGAGACCACGCAAATGTCTCCTGCGACTTTTACCATAAGTACAAGGAAGATATTCTTTTAATGAAGTCCATGAATATTGATAACTACCGTTTTTCAATATCATGGACCAGAATTTTACCTTATGGCGTTGGAACCATAAATGCCGCAGGTGTAGATTTCTATAATAAGGTAATAGACTTTTGCCTAGAAAACGAAATTACCTCTTGGGTTACCCTATATCATTGGGATTTACCTCAGATACTAGAAAACAAAGGAGGATGGACCAACAGGAACATTATTCAATGGTTTTCAGAATTCACCAAAATCTGTGCTAATGCTTTTGGCGACCGTGTAAAAAATTGGATGGTCTTGAACGAACCCATGGTCTTTACCGTTGCCGGATATTTTTTAGGAGTACATGCACCTGGAAAGAAAGGCTTAAAGAATTTTCTACCCGCTACGCACCACGCTGTTCTTTGTCAAGCAGAAGGTGGTAGAATACTTCGGAAGCTAGTACCCAATGCCAACATAGGAACCACATTTTCATGTTCGCAGATTACGCCTTACAGACAAAATGAGCGCGACAGAAAAACGGCTGTTAAAGTAGATGCCTTACTCAATCGTTTATTTATTGAGCCAGCATTTGGTCTAGGTTACCCTACAAATGAAGCTCCAGTACTAAAAAAGCTTCAACCCTACATTCAATCTACTGATATGGATGATTGTAAGTTCGATTTTGATTTTATCGGGATTCAGAACTATACGCGAGAAAAAGTAAAATACAATCTTTTGGTACCCTACATAAGAGCCAAGATTGTAAAAGCAAGTAAACGAAATGTACAGACCATGTTGATGGATTGGGAAGTGTACCCACCTAGCATTTACAATATAATTAAAAAATATAGTAACTATCCTCAGATAAAAAAAATAATTCTCACCGAGAATGGAGCCGCATTTAAAGACAAGATAGATGGTATCAACATTACCGATACGAAACGGATCAACTTTCTACACCGTTATTTAACTCAAGTTTTAAAGGCAAAAAAAGAAGGTTTAAATATACACGGTTATTTCGTGTGGACTTTTACAGATAACTTTGAATGGGCAGAAGGCTATCGCCCAAGATTCGGATTGGTTCACATTGATTTCAATACATTAAAAAGAACAATTAAAGAATCTGGAAAATGGTTTTCTAAATTCCTATCCAGCTAAAATAAAGGCACAAAAAAAGCCGATGCTCCCATCGGCTTAAGCTTTTATCCAAAAAAATATGCATCCATCTTACTTGCACTATTCAAAGGTACTGGTACGCTCTTTATTCTGTATTAAGGTAATTATACCAAATTGTTACTTTATTGAAAAGCAGGCATACCCGTAATATCGGCACCTGTAATCAACAAATGAATATCATGCGTACCCTCATAGGTAATTACGCTTTCTAAATTCATCATATGGCGCATTATACTGTATTCGCCGGTAATGCCCATACCACCAAGAACCTGTCTAGCTTCGCGAGCTATGTTAATGGCCATCTCCACATTGTTTCTTTTCGCCATAGATATTTGGGCCGAGGTAGCTCTGCCTTGATTCTTCAATTGCCCTAAACGAAAAGCCAATAATTGCGCTTTGGTAATCTCTGTAATCATTTCTGCCAGTTTCTTTTGCTGCAATTGTGTCGCAGCAATAGGTTTACCAAATTGAATTCGTTCTTTTGCATATTTTAATGCCGTATCATAGCAATCCATTGCCGCACCGATTGCTCCCCATGCAATACCAAATCTTGCAGAATCTAAACAACCTAACGGCGCCCCTAGTCCAGATTTATTTGGTAGCAGATTCTCCTTTGGAACTTTTACATTATCAAAAATCAATTCACCAGTTGCCGATGCTCTAAGTGACCATTTATTATGCGTTTCTGGCGTAGTAAATCCTTCCATACCACGTTCCACGATTAAACCGTGAATACGACCTTCTTCATTTTTGGCCCAAACTACGGCTATATCACAAAATGGTGAATTTGAAATCCAAAGTTTGGCACCGTTTAGCAAATAATGGTCGCCCATATCTTTGTACCTGGTTTCCATACCACTAGGGTTAGAACCGTGGTTAGGCTCCGTTAAACCAAAAGAACCCATCCATTCGCCAGAAGCTAATTTTGGCAAGTATTTTTTACGTTGTTCCGCTGTCCCGTAGGTATAAATTGGGTACATCACCAAAGAAGATTGTACAGATGCCGTAGAACGAACACCACTATCCCCTCTTTCAATTTCTTGCATGATGAGGCCGTAACTTATTTGATCCAACCCAGCACCACCATACTCCACCGGAATATAGGGTCCAAAAGCACCAATTTCTGCAAGACCTTTAATAATCTGCTTTGGAAACTCTGCCTTTTGGGCATATTCCTCAATGATCGGAGATATATCCCGCTTCACCCACTGGCGTGCGGCATCACGGACTAGCAAATGTTCTTCAGAAAGTAAATCGTCTAAATTGTAGTAGTCTGGTGCTTCAAATAAATCTGGTCTCATAACTATGGTTTTACCAAAGATAAATAAAGAAATACAACATTACTGATTGATTAAGTTACATTTTTAAATAAAATTCTTTGGTTAAATTCACATAATCAGTGGTATACTGATGTCTGTCACTTTCTATAATTAACTCCACTGTTTTGCATACTTTCTCTTGACGTGAAAAATTTAATAACGTTCGTTTTATAGCTGAGGTAGCATTTCCTTTTACTTGCAAGCATTCATTTAGGAACAACCCTAGACCTGAAGCCATTTCCACAAAATCATCTTTTTCCTTAAAAGGTATAATTGTGGTGAACACGCCATTTTCAGCTAATAACTTTGCTACCCCTGTTAATAGTTCGTCAAAAGGAAGAAACTCATTTTGTCTTGCCCGATCCCGCTGTACGCTTCCAGAAGTAACCGTTTCTGAATAAAATGGTGGATTACAGACGATCAATTCATATTGATCTTCAATTTCCTCTACAAACTCATCTAGTCCTGCGTGATAACAGTATAACCGATTTCCCCAAGGGGACATTTCAAAATTCTCTACACATTGCTCATAGGCATCTGCATCTATTTCTAAGGCATCAATTACCTCAGCGTTGCTTCTTTGCGCCAACATTAATGCGACCACACCTGTGCCGGCACCAATATCAAGAATAGCATTTGGGTTATGACCTACTCTAGTCCAAGCACCAAGCAGTACTCCGTCCGTCCCAATTTTCATAGCACTACGGTCTTGATTGATACTGAATTGTTTAAATCTAAAAATATTGCTCAATGCCTTCCTAATCCGTTAAATCATTCAAAATTCTACTTTTTGCATCTGCCAAATAGCTTCTACCAATGGTATATCTAATACCGCCAATTTCTACACTATTCCCTTCAACAACACTAACTTTGTCTACTGCAATAGTGTATGACCGATGAATTCTAATAAAATTATCTCCAGGAAGCTCATCGGTAAAACTACTTAGCGTTCTATGAATAATATATTTATCTGTGGGGGTGATAATTCTGATGTAATCCTTAAGGCTTTCTATAACCATAATTTCATCTAAATATATCTTCTGAAGTTTCTTTTTATCGACTTTCACAAAAATAGATGGCTTCTCATCCTTATCTGAACTACCAGAACTAGCACCTTTCTTTAGACCTATAACACGATCTACGGACTTAAAGAAACGGGGCAATGAAATTGGTTTTACCAAATAGTCTATTGCCTGAAGTTCAAAGCTTTTTAATGCGTGTTCTTCATGAGCTGTGGTCATAATAACAAATGGTTTATTATGAAGAGTGCTTAAAAACTCTAACCCATTTAGAAAAGGCATATTAATATCTAAAAACATAATATCTACTTGATGATCTCTTAAAAAAGTAGATGCATCTAAGGCATTAGAAAAAGTACCCACAAGTTGCAATTCTTTTACTCTTTCTATATAGTTTTTAATCACATTTACCGCCAATGGTTCATCATCTACTACTATTACTTTCAAAATCATACTACCTTAAGCTTTAAAAATACATTGAACATTTTATTCTCTTCGAAAATCTTTAAATCGTAATCGTTCTTACCATACCCTAACTCTAAACGTTTTTTCACATTAGATAGGCCTATTCCTCCTCTTTTCACTGGGTAAACATATTCTTTATTAACCAATGGTATAGAATTAGATACTTTAAAATCCATATAATCATTATCAACATGGATATCAATAACTATCTTCATCTCCCCAATATTTTTATTTGCGCCATGTTTAAAACAATTCTCTATAAACGGAATCAGCAACATAGGTGGGATTTTACAATTCATAAGGTCACCTGAAATATTCATATCTATCTTCAAAGAATCATCGAACCTAATACGTTCCAAATCTATATAATTTCTAATACAATTAATTTCACTCGTTAAATCTTGACGTTGCTTTTTAGTCGCATACAACAGATAGCGCATTAATTCAGATAATTTTAAAATAACCTCTGGCGCCTGATCAGATTTTTCTAAAGTTAAAGAGTATATATTATTTAAGGTATTAAAGAAAAAATGTGGAGAAACCTGCGACCTTAAAAAACGAAGTTCTGTTTTTAATTGGCGTTTTTCCAGATCATGAAGCTTACTACTCTCTCTAAGCCAATCTATTGTCAGTTTAATTGCAGTAAAGAATGAAATTACGTACACCTCGCCGATCATAGTTTGTACAGCATAACCAATGGTCAATGTACTTATTACTTCCGGCCCTTCTGGCATTACATCGGTACTCACCAAAAAATAGGTAAGATTAAACTTTACCAAGAGCATTATAAACAAGGATAAGAAAATGAATATAGTGTATTGAACGTACTTTTTTCTATAAATGAATTTGGGCATTAAGTAATACGCATTTAAATACGCCAAAAACATGTGAATAGGAAAACCAATTAAATTGGTACGTAAAGAAAGTAGAAAATCGTCATGAATAAATGTCCAACGAAAAGTATTGAAAATGAAGTAAATCGACCAAAATAGAAAATGGTGCCAAAGTTTAATATCACTTGTCCCAAAAAACTTAGGTTTGCGTAAAAACTTGATCAATCTAATATCCATCGGCTACAAACAATTTTTCTATACATAATCTGACGTTAGGCTTCATTTTTTTGTTGTTAGGCTAAAAACATTCCGATTAAAAAAAAATTTATAAATATTCAGCCTAAATATTAGAATAGCAAAAAAGGCTTAATTGTTGCTAAAAGTACTTAAAAACAACAATAGCTTAACTCCGTTTTAAAAGGAGATTAACAATAATAGGGTTTAAAATATAAAATTTAACCCTTTTTATATAGTTGTTCTAACCGGTTTAATTAGAATATAGAGGTAAAGCAACCATGTTACTTTCCAAATTCTATCACATTTAATATTGATTATGCTTAACATCCACACTATCATTAATAAAAAAAAATCCTGGTCTTACTTAAAACAAAATCATCGGAATATAAAAAAACGGTGACCCCTCTTTTATTCCTACCATAAATAGCCACCATTTTTGAGCTAAAAAAAGACGTAAGCTTTTAAACATGGTAATAAAACGGCATTAGGTATAGGTAAGTACCCTAATGGTGCTTGGAGCTTTTTGGTTATGTTGCTAATAAATTATGCTAGGATGCATAAACCGAACAAGAATAGCTCTAACGCCACATCCAAGAACATTATATAGCTTAAAAATCATACTACAATATGTTGAGCAAATGATAATAAACAACAGAAACATGCCAAAATAATTACCGTACAAACAGAGATACAGATTATAGAAAAGCATAGTTTTGACTTTTTAAAACAGAAAATTAAACCCCTTTATATTCAATTAATTATACAGACGAAAAATAGAAACCCATCATGAAACATTTAACTAAGTTCATTCCATTAGTAACATTTATTATTTTAAGTCTCTCTATTTCTTGTGAAACAAAATCACAAGAGAAAAGTAAAGAGCCTAAAACCAGTGAAAATTCGTTAAACAAAGAAAAGGACTTTAAGTTTTGGACTTGGATAACAGCAAACAAGACTAGATCAGACGAATCTTTTAACGAAGAGTTTAAAAAGTATAGCGAGAATGGTCTACAAGCTCTCTTAATTAACACTAATGGTGACCCAGAGTTACTTGCTAGATTGGTACCTATCGCCAAAAAATACAACCTAGAAGTTCATGCGTGGATGTTTACCATAAACCGTCCTGGGGATAAAATTGCAGAACAACACCCAGAATGGTATGCTGTAAGTAGAGATGGAAAATCTTGCTATGACGAACCACCTTATGTAGGGTATTATAAATGGCTTTGCCCAACACGAAAAGAATCAAGGGAACACATTCTTAGTTTAATTGAAGGATTGTCTAAAGTAGAGGGCGTAGCCAGTTTTCATTTAGATTACATTAGATATTCAGATATCTTTCTTCCTATTGGTTTGCTTCCAAAATATGATTTAAAACAAGAAACGGAACTACCAAGATATGACTTTTGCTATTGCGATGTATGCACCTCTGAATTTGAAAAATTACATCATAAAAATCCTAAAGACTTTAGCAATCCATCCATTGACATGGAATGGAAGAATTTTAGATTAAACAAAGTAAAAGCCATAGTAGACGAAGCCTATAAAATTACCCACGAAAACGGAAAGATATTGACCGCAGCCGTATTTCCTTATCCAGAAATGGCGGATCATATGGTACGTCAGCGATGGGATAAATGGAATATAGATGCTGTTTTACCTATGATATACAATAAATTTTACAACGAAGAAATTGACTGGATCGGCTATGCCACCAAACAAGGCGTAGAAGATTTAAAAGGAAGGAATACCGAATTACATACTGGTATATATGTACCACAGATGTCTGCAGAGCAATTGAAAGAAGCCATTCAACAAGCAAAAAATAATGGGGCAAACGGAGTTTCTTTCTTTGACGGACCAGCAATTACAGAGGAACAATGGCAGATAATAAAATCATCACAAAAACAGTGATTATCGTTTAATTTATAAATTTTTACGTTTTATTAACACGTTGTTAAGCTTTTCACAACAGTTATTTGTCGAAAATATTCAGCAATTGCGTCGAATAAGGCACACCTTGAGCTCGTATTTTATACAATCTAACTTAACTCAATTATTTATGAACAAAAAATTATTAAGTTTTTTGACCCTAACATTACTGTTATTTTTTCAAGCAGTAACTGGTCAAGACAAAAACGTATCCGGTGTTGTCACAGATGATACAGGATCACCTTTGCCAGGTGTTAACGTAGTTGAAAAAGGCACGTCAAATGGTACCTCCACCGATTTTGATGGAAATTATGCTATTAATGTTGATGCGAATGCAACTTTAGTTTTCTCCTCTTTAGGTTATAAGACTAAAGAAGTTAGTATTAACGGCAGATCAATCGTTAATACTTCTATCGCAGAAGACGCTAGCCAATTAGATGAAGTAGTTGTTACCGCCTTAGGTATACGAAAAGAAACCAAGGCTTTAGGCTATTCCCTAACAGAAGTTGATGCCGAGGAGATTTCGACCATTAAAACACCAAATGCGATTAACTCTTTACAGGGTAAGATTGCCGGTGTAAACATTTCCCAAAATGCAACGGGTGCTGCCGGTTCTAGTAGAGTTGTAATTAGAGGTGCAAGTTCATTATCTGGTAACAACCAACCACTTTATGTAGTTGATGGTATTCCTATCGGTAATGGAAATAATGGTTCTGCCAGTTTATGGGGAGGATCAGATGGCGGTGATGGTATTTCTAGTTTAAATCCAGACGACATCGAATCTATTTCAGTTCTTAAAGGTGGTGCTGCATCCGCATTATACGGTTCTCGTGCAGCAGGAGGTGTAATTATTGTTACTACTAAATCTGGTAAAGGTCAAGAAGGTTTTGGTGTTGAATTCAGTAGTTCCGTTACTTTTGATAAGGTAAATACGGATTTACAGGATTTTCAAACTGAATACGGACAAGGTGTTAGAGGTGTACGCCCTGGATCTCAGAGTGCAGCATTAGATGCCGGAAGCTCTTCTTGGGGAGAAGCTTTTGACGGTGTTAATTCGGTACAATTTGATGGTGTTTCTAGACCATATTCCTACAATGGAAATAATGTAGATAAATTCTACAGAAGCGGTTCAACATTAATTAACACTGTAGCCATTACAAGTGCTACTGAAAATTTAACATATAGGCTATCTGCTTCAGATTTAAACAATGAAGATGTGTTACCTAATGCGGGATTAAACAGAAAATCATTTTCTATAAACTCAAGCGCCATTTTAGCCGATAAGCTTACAAGCAGCGTCAATGCTAAATATATCATCGAAAAGGTTAAAAATAGACCTCGCCTTTCAGATTCGCCAGGTAACGCAAACTTCTCGGTTGCACTTTTACCGGGCAATATTGACGTAACTTCATTATTACCGGCAACGAATACAGATGGGTCAGAAAGATCGTTTTCATCTAACACTTTCTCTACCAATCCATATTTTGCAGCTTACAATTTCAATAATAACGATGTAAGAAATAGAATTATAGCTTCAACTTCTTTACGTTATGATATTTTAGACTGGCTTTCCTTAACTGGTAGAGTTGGTATTGACCATGATGTAATTAGAAGAACATCTGTAGAACCTTTTGGTACCGCTTACAAACCTTTAGGAGGTATTAATGAAGAAGAAAGAAGATATAACCAAGTTGATGCCGATTTAATCTTATCAGCAGAAAAAGATATTACAGACAAATTTGCTATTTCTGCCCTAGTTGGTGCTAACAACAACCACATTAAATCAGAAAATTTATTTTTAGGTGGTAATGATTTTATTGTACCAGGCTTAGAAGATATAGGTAACACTGTTACCCAATCAAGAAGCAGAGAATACTCTGAACGAAAAATAGGATCTGTTTACGGTTCTTTAGAATTATCTTATGATCGTTGGGCTTATGTAACCTTTACAGGCAGAAATGACTGGTTCTCTACTTTATCGTTCCCAGGCAAAACTACTCCTAATTCAGATTTTTATCCGTCAGTTAATGGTAGTTTAATATTATCTGAAGCTTTACCAATGCCTTCTTTTATCAACTTCTTAAAATTAAGAGGTGGTTACTCTGAAGTAGCCGGCGGTGCTCAAGATGCATATTCATTGGCTTTGACCTATGAAATTTTTGGAAATCCAATCAACAACCAACCTTTGGGTAGAATTTCTGGTAGTACCGTACCTAATGCAAATTTAGTAGCATTCAGTAAAAGCGAAACAGAAATTGGTTTGGATATGAGACTATTCAATAATAGACTTTCTTTTGACTTGGCATACTATAGTAATGAAACTACCAATGATATCGTGGATGTTGCCACTTCAGTATACTCAGGATATTCTGGTGCAAGTGCTAACTTAGGTCAAATAACCAATAAAGGATTTGAATTCTTAGTAAGTGGATCACCAATAAGAACTAATGATTTTTCATGGAATATGACCGTTAATGGAGCATATAACGAAGGTCTTGTAGTTGCTACTGATGATGTTGACTCAAGCGTTAACCTTGACGAGCCTAGAACTCAGAATGTACGTATTACCCATATCGTAGGAGAAACCTATGGTACTATCTTTGGTGTATCATACGAGCGCGATGCTAATGGAACAATTATTTATGAAATTGACGGTGATGGTGTACCAAGAGCTGTAGAAGGCGAGCGTAAAATACTAGGTGAAGGTGTACCCCCTTTAACACTCGGCTTCACAAACTCATTTAGATACAAGAACTTCAACATGAACTTCTTAATAGATGGTAAATTTGGTGGACAGATATTTTCTGGAACAAACACCACTCTATATGGTAACGGATTACATAAAAACACTTTAGAAGGAAGAGAAAATGGCTTATCCGTTTCTGGTATTGACGAAGCAACCGGTCAAGCATTTACAACTACCGTTGCTCCTGAAAACCTAGCTACATATTACGGTGAAATAGCTGACATTGCAGAGGAATTTGTTGAAGATTCAGATTATATCAAGTTCAGACAATTAAGCATAGGATATTCTTTACCAGAGAAATCTTTAGAAAATATTTTCTTAACTAATGTAAATGTTTCGCTAATCGCCTCTAACTTATTTTACATCTCAAGAAGTGTTGATAATATTGACCCAGAAAGTGCTTACACTGCAGGTAATTCTCAAGGTTTGGAATATTTTGGAGTTCCAACATCTAGGAGTTATGGTCTAACTATTAACGTAAAGTTTTAATAAAGAACTATGAAAAAATCAATATACATACTACTATTCGCACTACTTTCTGTTGGTGCATGTGATGACGGCTTTGAGGAATTAAACGTTAATCCAACAAAACCCAATCAAGTTGCAGCTAGTAATAAGCTTACTTCGGTAATGAAGTTTATATCTAGTGAGCGTTATGATAACTGGAGAGCAGGAATGATCTATCAATCAACAATGATGCAGCACGTAGCAACAACAGCTGGTTACTGGAGTGGAGATAAATATACCTGGAATAAAGGGTACGCTTCATCTCTTTTAGATCGTTATTACGAAAATGCCATTAAGACCATCGTAGACCTACAAGTTCAGTTAGACGAAGAAGAGGCACCGGAAGAAATGAAATCAATTGTTAGAATTCTACGTGTATTTGCGTTTTCAAGAATTACTGACCTATATGGTGATGTGCCTTATAGTGAAGCAGGTAAAGCTGTACTTGATGAAATATTTTTACCAAAATACGATGCGCAAAGTGAAATTTATCCTGATTTGCTAAATGAACTAGAGGAAGCTGCAGCCGCATTAGGTACTGGAACTTCTGGCTTTGGTGCTGCAGATGTTATTTATAATGGTGATCAGACTAAATGGAAAAAACTAGCAAATTCATTAATGTTGCGTTTAGGACTACGTTTGGTAAAAGTTGACCCTACCGCTTCCCAAGCATGGGTTACCAAGGCCATCGCTGGTGGAGTTATGACCTCTAATGAAGATATCTTTTATCTAACTCATGATGTTAATAATAAAAATGGTTTAGGCGAAGTATTTACTGCCGATTCTAACCCAAGAATGAGTGACACCTTTATCAACTTATTACAAGACAATAACGACCCAAGGTTGACTGTCTTAGCTTCTTTGCCTGCAGAGAAAATTATTTTCAAAGAAGATCTTCCTGATAACCCAGGCACCTATGTTGAAGACTTCAGAGAAGATAGAACTGTTGCTGAAAGGTTGGATTTTGATTCTCAAAGAGGTTTAGCCAATGGTAATGACAATGAAATGCTAAATGACCAAAATGTTGATTTAGATAATCTATTCAGTAATTTAAATGACTATTCAGAACCTAATCGCTTATTGGTTACTTCAGAAACTTCTCCGATGATTTTTCAAACATATGCAGAAGTTGAATTCATGTTAGCCGAAGCAAATGTTCGTTGGGGTCTTGCAGGAGATGCCGCCACCCATTACAACAATGGCGTTACCGCAGCAATGAAACAATTATCACTTTATGGTGATGCAGGTATCATTTCAGATTCAGATATTACCGATTACCTTACAGCAAACCCATATGACGCTAACAATGCTATAGAGCAGATTAACACACAATATTGGGTTGCCACTTTTTTAAATGAATATGAAACATTTTCTAATTGGAGAAGAACCGGTTTCCCTGTTCTTACCCCTGTAAATTATCCTGGAAATGTAACAAACGGAACAATTCCAAGAAGACTTACGTATTCTGAAAGCGAGCAAAGTAATAATCCTGATAATTATGCTGCTGCAATAGCTGCACAAGGTCCAGATGTCCTTACTACCAGAGTATGGTGGGATGTTGAATAATACTAAATGTAATTAAAACCTTACACCGTTTTAATTTATTTATGTTAATTTTTATTGAGTATGAAAAGGAGAGGAAACTCTCCTTTTTTTTGTTTAAAATAGTATCTTGTAAGCATGAAAACCAGCCATTTAGTATACATTTGTTCGTTGCTTTTTTTATGTTGTAAAGAAGCTCCTAAAGACAATAAACAGAATACAAAATTATTCACACTATTATCATCAGATGAAACCGGTGTTGGCTTCAACAATAGTATTGAAGATGATAAGAATAAAAACATCTTCGCCTATGCCAATTTCTATGGCGGTGCTGGTGTTGGCGTCGGTGATTTTAATAATGATGGACTAGAAGATATTTTCTTCGCTGGTAATATAGTTCCTGATAAATTGTATATCAACAAAGGTGATTTAACTTTTGAAGATGTTACGAAAAAAGCAGGTATTAAAAATTTTGATGGATGGTCTACCGGTGTAACGGTTGCAGACATCAATAATGACGGTTTCTTAGATATTTATGTAAGCAGAGAGCTATATGATGAAAATCCAGAATGGCGCAGAAATCTACTATACTTAAATAAAGGTGATGGTACCTTTGATGAAAAAGCTGAGGATTTTTTTATTGCAAATACCGAAAGAACTAGACATGCCACCTTTTTAGATTTTAATAAAGACGGACTCTTAGATCTTTTCCTGTTAACACAACCACCCAACCCAGGCAGTCTTTCCAAATACCACAGACCAGACAATTTAATCATCTCCCAATATGCACTGAAACTTTACAAAAACAATGGAGATACATTTGAAGACGTATCTAAAATTGCGGGTATTGACAAAACCGGTTTCCCCAATGCAGTTTCAGCAAGTGATATTAATAATGACGGATGGACAGACCTCTATATTGCCAATGATTTTTACGCTCCAGATTTTCTATTTCTCAACAATCAAGACGGTACATTTACTAGCGCAGAAAAAAGTGCTTTAAAACAAACTTCCTACTACAGTATGGGGGTTGATGTTGCCGATATCAACAATGACCAAAATTTAGATGTTTTTGTATTAGATATGGTTTCCGAGGATAACTTCAGATTAAAATCTAACATGAGCGGCATGAACATTGCTTCTTTCTGGAAGGTAGTAGAAGACGGTGGTGGCTTTCAGTATATGTACAATACCTTACAATTGAATAATGGTAACGAAACTTTCAGTAACATTGCGCAATTTACCGGCATGTCAGCAACAGATTGGAGCTGGTCTAACCTTATAGCCGACTTTAATAACGACGGATTAAAAGACACCTATGTCACCAACGGACTATTAAGAGATATTAGAAATACCGATGCCGACAAAAATGTAGCCAACTATATTAATACGACTAGAGCTAATTGGCTTCAAAAAAATCCGAATGCAAAAAATGTAAAAAGCATTTGGGATATTGTTGATCTCAAAAAAGCCGTGAGTATGGTTCCTTCCCAACCTTTAAAAAACTATGCCTACCAAAATATGGGCGATTTAGAATTTAAGAATACATCAAATGATTGGGGTTTAGACCATGAGTCGTTCTCCAATGGATCCGCCTATGCCGACCTTGACAATGATGGCGACCTAGATTTGGTGGTCAACAACATCAATAGTGAGGCCTTTATTTATAGAAACAATTCAGAAACCAACAAGAACAGTAATTACCTAAGAATTCAACTAGTTGACGAAAACAACAAACCTACCTTTGGCGTTAGAGTGAACTTATATACTTCAGAAGGCACTCAAACCTTAGAAACCACCAATGTTCGTGGCATATACTCTACGAGTGAGTCTGCCTTGCATTTCGGATTGAATAACATCGAAAAAGTTGACAGCCTATCGGTACTTTGGCCTAACGGAAAAAGTACTATCAAAAGAGGAATCCACGCAAACCAATTATTACAAATCTCTTCTAACGAATCTGAAACTATAAAAGTTAGAACTCAAAAACCGTACAAGCATCTTTTTGCAGATATGACCGATGTTTTTCCTGCAGATTTTAAACATCAAGAAAACAAGTTTGATGACTTTGAGAAGCAAGTACTTTTACCCCATAAACTCTCCCAATTTGGACCTGCATTAACTGCTGGTGATATCAATAATGACGGGTTAGATGATTTCTACATTGGCGGTGCAGCAAACCAAGCCCCAACCCTATTCATTCAACAAAAAGATGGGAATTTTAAAGAGAGTCAGACCGCTTTCTGGCAAAAAGAAGCTGGGTACGAAGATGTAGACGCCCTTTTTGTAGACATTAATAATGACGGGCTAAAAGATCTTTACGTTGTCAGTGGCGGTAACGAATATCCAAAAAATGATTTTCATTATACCGATAGGATTTACTTGAATCAAGGTAAAGACACCTTTAAAAAAGGAGCCATACTTAATTCGAGTAGAATTAGTGGGTCTATAGTAAAATCCGCAGACTATGATGGTGATGGCGATATGGACCTTTTTGTTGGTGGTAGACATACGCCACAGCAGTACCCAAATCCGTCTTCTAGTATGTTACTCATAAATGAAAACGGTCAATTATCAAATAATACTGAACACTTAGCTCCGGAATTATTGCATATTGGCATGATTACAGATGCTGTTTGGAGCGACTATGATAATGATCAAGATCTAGATTTAATGGTTGTTGGCGAATGGATGCCGATTACCACTTTTGAAAACACCAACGGCAATTTAACCAAAGTGGAAACTGAAGATTTTAAATCTAGTTATGGCTGGTGGTTCAGTATAGAACAAGGTGATTTTGATAATGATGGTGATATGGATTACATAGCTGGTAATTTAGGGCTAAACTATAAATACAAAACCAGTTCAGATAAACCTTTTGACGTGTACTATAATGACTTTGATGCCAACGGAAATGCAGACATAGTATTAGGTTATTATAATAAAGAAAAACACTACCCATTACGAGGGTTTTCATGTTCGTCTGAACAAATCCCTGCTTTAAAGAAAAAGATAGTAAAGTATGATGCCTTTGCTTCTATGGAGCTGAAAGATGTATACGGCGAAGAGAAATTAAAAAGTTCTTTGCATTACAGTGCAGACACCTTTGCTTCGGTCTACATAGAGAATTTAGGCAACGGTCAATTTAAAATGACCAACTTGCCAAATCTTGCACAGCTATCTAACCTCAACGACATGCTTGTAAGAGATTTTAATGACGATGGCGCCTTAGATGTGCTTGCTGTTGGCAATTTGTTCGTATCAGAGATAGAAACCCCAAGAAACGATGCCGGAACAGGAATTTTATTGCTTGGAAATGGAAAAGGTGCTTTCACCGCCCAACGAGGATCAGAAGTAGGATTCTTTGCAGCTAAAGATGCTAAAAAACTAGTTACTATAAGCAATGTTCAAAATGACTATTTCTTAGTAGGTAATAACAATGACATATTACAATTTTTCGAGCTACAGAAAAACTGATTAGTCTATTCGCCCTGCAGACCTTGTTTCATTCCCCTCCATATCTAGCAGTGAGTCGCCTAATTTTTCACGCATATCATCCGCTAACTTCTGAATGGTTTTTACCACTTTTGGGTTAGCTGATGCTACATTGGTCGTCTCACTTTCATCAATTTCCAAATTGTAAAGTTCAATCTGCTCCAAATCAATCATCTTATATTCTCCAGGCAAACCATCTTTTCCGGGTGTTTGACCATTCATGGTTCTATATCGATGTGGAAAGTACAGTTTCCATTTCCCATAGCGCACACCAAACAACTCGTTTACCCTATAATAAAAGAAATAAGCTTCTTGCGGACTCTCATCTGTCTTACCTGTAAATAAAGACCAAGCGCTTTTACCGTCAATCTTTTTTTCAGGTAATTGAGCGTTGGTTAGTTCGGCAATGGATGGTAAAATATCAATCGCCATTACAGGCGCTTCAATTGTTTTTCCCGCTTTTATTCCTTTTGGATATTTTATGATGAATGGCTCTCGTTGCCCACCTTCCCATCCGGTACCTTTGCCTTCCCTAAATGGTAAAGCACTGCCAGAGTGATTTCCGTATGCTAACCAAGGTCCGTTATCAGAAGTAAAAATAATCAGCGTATTATCGGTAAGTCCGTTTTTATCTACAGCCTTTATAATTTCACCAACAGACCAATCCAGTTCCATAATAACATCACCATACATACCTCTTTTAGATTTTCCCTTGAATTTATCCGAAACGAATAAAGGTACATGGGGTTGCGGATGCGGAACATACAAAAAGAACGGATTCTCTTTATTGCGGTTTATAAAATCAACACTACGCTCGGTAATCTTAGTAGTTAAATTCGTTTGATCCGTTAAGGTATCAATCACTTTCTGATTCTCATACAAAGGCAACGGCCCAAAATCAAAAATAGGACCTTGCTGCGGGTGTAGCGGCCACATATCATTGGAATAAGGGATTCCAAAATACTCGTCAAAACCTTGATTGTTCGGCATAAATTCTTGGGCATCTCCCAAATGCCATTTACCAAAAATAGCTGTGGCATAGCCTTCTGCTTTCAACATTTCTGCCAGCGTTGTTTCATCAGTATTCAACCCTACTTTACTGTTGGGCATAAAGGCATTATGAATTCCTATTCTATTAGGGTACGATCCGGTTAAAATACCAGCTCTTGAAGCTGAACATACGGCTTGTGCAGCATAAAAATGCGTAAGTTTGGCTCCGTCTGCAGCCATTTGATCTAAGTTGGGTGTATCAATATCATCCGCTCCAAAAACGCCAACATCATTATAACCTTGATCGTCTGTGAAAATCAAAATTATATTTGGCCTATTTTTTTCTTCAATCTTAGTATTCTGAGCTTTTAAAGTGTTAGAGAACACCATAAATAAAAATACAAAGCAAAACGATTTTAAACTCATTAGTTTAGTTTTTAATTTTCATAAATTACATATTCCATTGCGGTTCAAAGCAATTAATTCAGTACCACCTCATCAATGAATATCCAACTTTTACCACCTGGATCTGTGTGCCAATCAGGATTCTTCAACGGACTCTTTATAGATAGTTTTACAAATTTAGCATCCGTCGTAGGAATGTCCAGATCGAAAAAAGTAAGTTTTACTTCGGCATTTGGTTCTTCATTCCCCAGGTCTTTTCTTCCTACTTCTTTAAAATTAGTACCATTATTAGAAACGGACACCACAAAAGATGTAGGATAAAAAATCCAACTTGCAGGTGCTGACAATGCACCAATAGATACTTTTGAGATAGCATTCTTTTCTTTCAACTCCACTACTGCGTTCAAATGCTTGCCTTCAAAACCCAACCAATTGCCATCTACAAAATTTATGGAACCTCTTTTTTGATCCATTAGGGTTTTCCCCTCTTGCCCCTTATACTTTTCGTTAGGAACTGACAGTAAATCTACATTTGCATATGCTATATTATTTTTTATAAAGGTACGCTCGGCACTATGACTTGGTTTCCACTCCTTTTTTATTGCAATAGCCTTCACGTTTGCGGTTGTTTTAAGAGTAATCTCGCCTTCATATTTCAGGGAAGATGCTGTTGGTTCAGAACCGTTAAGCGTGTAATATATTTCTGAACCATCAAAAAGACTTTCAATGGCTATGGTTAAAGAATCGCTAAAAAAACTACGTTCACTAATAATTGTTGGCGGATCCAACACGGTTGCTTTGAATACATCTGCTCCAATTTGCTGAATAGTCACATTCGGTAAATTTTGCTGCAACTGAGCCAATCCGTCTTCAGAAACATCGGTTTTCCATAAATAAATATTTTTAAGCCTTTTGTTTTCTTTCAATGCAGGCACTACATTATCTGTCACTGCCGTACCATATAAATTCAATGATTCTAACCATTCAAAATCGCCAAGATGTTTACCAATGGCATCCGTAACATTCGTATGCTGCAGTTTTAATTTCAGTAAATTCTTAAATGGCTTTAATTCTGACATTAAATCATCGTTGAAATTGCTGAACCCTAAATCTAGCTCTACAATATTGGCAGCGTATTCCTCCAAAACTTCTAAAGATGCTTCAGAAACAGAATTCATACTAGCCATATTCACTATTAGCAAATGATTTTCGTTTGATAATGTTTGTACAGATATTCCGGCAGCCCTAACATTTTGCAACCATTCTTGAGGAACTTCAATGGCGCCTTTGGTTAATACGGCAATTGCAGAAGTATCTTGCTCTAGCGTAGTCAAAATAGTCATCATCTCCCCTTCACTCGGCAGTTCGTTCACCTTGCATTCAAAGCAATTTTTATTGGCTATCCACCATTCTAACAATGCCTTTTCATTATTGGTCAACTGAGCCTTTCCTTTTGGCGGCATATGATCATCATTATCTAAAGGAAGATGAACCCTTTCTAAAAATAATGATTGCTCGTGACCAGAAATTGTATCCAATAAGCTACCTGTATCACCACCTTTAAGTATCTCTTTTGGTGTACTCATTAATAATCCGCCTTTAGCTTTATTTGCATTATGGCAGCTTACACATTTATCATTTAAAATAGGTTGAATTACTTGAGCATATACCTGAGCCTCTTGTATATTCGTAATGATTAGTTCCTCTTTTTCCTCAATGAACAAATAATTTTCGCCATGGGTCATGTTACCCCCAAAATGACCGGTAAGACTTATCAGCGCCAACACTACTAAAAACGTTGGAATATAGGTCTTTCTTACCCAAGCTATGTTGCTTCGTTTTACCAAATAAAGTAGAATAGCGGTCACGGTAAAGGCAACTGCCATCCATCTATGAAGAAAAAGGGAATCTGCATCATAGCCGCTTTCTTCACCCAATAACCAACCTGTCCCTAGTGATAATAATGCCGTAACGCCAGCTACTAAAAGTGTAAATTCTATTACCTCATGGAAAGACTCTTTTGACCTTAACCTACTATACACCTCCAAAACAAAGGCAAGCATAATGATCCCTATGGGCAAATGAACAAAAAGTGGATGAAGGTGCCCTATTTGTATTCCTAATTGAATCATGCTATTGTATAATTATTTCATCTATAAAAACCCAAGGTATTGTTCCTTTTCCTTGATGCCATTGTGGTATTTCGCTAAGCGGATAAATGATTACTTTCAAAGCATCATAATTGTCTTTGTTGATAGGCACACTTAAAAATGTGGCACTATTCAATGATTCGTTTGCGCTCTTAGCAAACGTCATTTTCCCAACTAATTTATCCCCATGAAAAACTTCGACCTTTCCCGGTGCAAATATCCAATTTGATTGATTGGTCAATGCACTGACCACAATTTTGTTGACAACACTATTTTTTTTAAGCTGAAGCGATGCGGATATCTTTTCCGTTTGATACCCCAACCACTGTTTATCTCCACCAAACTGGGCGCTTCCTTTCTTTAGGTCTATTAATCCTGCAGTTCCCATTCCTGAATATTTCTCACTGGGAGCTGGAATAATTTCTATCTGCTGAATAACATTTTTCTGTGCAATTTTTATCACTTCTAATTCAACTTCATCACTCTCCATATAATCTGGATGAAACATTTTAGCCTTGATTACGGCACTTTCGGTAATTTCAAAAGGTTCGGTAAATACTTTTGCATTTTTATTTACAGAACTGCCATCTAACGTATATTTTATCATTGAATTTGGCATATCCAATCCAAAATTCAGTGTAATATCCGAATCAAAAAATATGGACGAAACTTGAATTCGAGGGTTAGATAATTGAAACATCTCAGTCGGAGCATAAATTGTGTTTTGAGAAAAACCAGCTTGGCACGACATCAATATTGCAAATATAGAATAGAGTGTACGTTTCATCATATTCTATTTAGTTTTATAGGATATGTCTTTCCAGAATTCCACTGGGCAACATACATATTATCGTCATCATCTACACACACATCATGTGGGTGTGTAAATATTTTAATGGATTGATACATAGGTTCCAATCCGTTTTCACCATATATGGGAGTACATCCGCCGGGTGCAGAAATCAATTTGTTTTCCTTATCCAGTATTGAAATAAATCCTGAACCATCAGACCCATCACCAGACCAAATCGTTGCCAGGTACACATTATCACCCTTAATTACCGGTCTACAGATATAAGCCCCCGGTAAATCTATGCTTTCAATAAATTTACCATCCATAGTAAAACGCTTCAACTTATTTTGTTGTCTGGCCGTAATCAAAAGCTCTGGTGTTTTACCGCCTCTTGTATCTATACAAATACCGTGGGCATTATTAAAAAGGTGATTTGCATCGCCTTTACCTCCAAAAGTCTGCAACAATTCTCCTTTTGCATTGTAGCGCATTATGTATTGAGCACCATAACCATCGGCAATATAGACATCTCCGTTTTCAGCAATAGTCGTTTCTGTGGGTATGTATTGTTCTTTAGCCGTATATTTTCCTGATTCCTTCGGATATGAAAAAACTTGCACCACCTTACCGTCTATTGTGGTTTTAATCACCTCATGACGATTGTTATCGGCTATGTACAGAAAGTCCTCTCCATTTTCAACGTTGAGGGTTAGTCCGTGTGCACCGGGATAATCCGTACCCCAAGTTTCCAACAAATTACCCGAACGATCATAAACGATGATATTGTTTTTGGTGTGATTGGTTAGCAACAAAATTCTGCCTTTAGAATCTTGTACCATTTCGTGACAATCGTTCACAGGGTAATAATTAGGGTTCAGAGCGCCCCAATTTAAATCAATCTTGTATTGATGACTACCGTGACCAACAATGGCATCTTTATATGCTAATATACTTGCGCCCACAGAAGAGCACGTTAGTATTCCCGCAGATGCAGCGGCTGTATTTTTAATAAATGTTCTTCTTTGCATTACGATAAAATATCTTTAACCACATGACCCTCAACATCGGTAAGCCTAAAACGTCTACCCTGATATTTATACGTGAATTTCTCGTGGTCAATTCCCAATTGATGCAGCATGGTAGCCTGAAAATCGTGCACATGCACCGGGTTTTTGGTAATATTATATCCGAAATCATCGGTTTCACCATAAACGATACCCGGTTTTATACCGCCACCGGCCATCCACATGGTAAAGCATCTTGGGTGGTGATCTCTACCATAATTAGTATCGGTCAACAAACCTTGAGAGTAGTTGGTTCTACCAAATTCTCCGCCCCAAACAACTAAAGTATCTTCTAGCATACCTCGTTGTTTTAAATCTGCAACTAAAGCCGCAGACGCTTGATCTACATCTTTAGCCTGTTTCTCTATTGCACCGGGTAAATTATCATGCTGATCCCATCCCATATGGTATAATTGAATAAAACGCACATCTTTCTCTGCCAATCTTCTTGCTAAAAGACAGTTTGCTGCGAACGTACCCGGTATTTTAGCATCAGAACCGTACATTTTATAAATATAATCTGGCTCCCCTTCGGTATTCATTACTTCAGGTACAGAAGTCTGCATTCTGTATGCCATTTCATATTGGGAAATTCTACTCTGAATTTCTGGGTCATTAGATTCTTGGTAATGCTGATCGTTCAGTTCTGCCAATTTATCTAGCATAGACCTTTTTACATCTGCCGTAGTCCCCTTTGGATCATTTAAATATAAAACGGGATCTTTTGCCGCTCTAAACTGTACCCCTTGGTGTAGGGAATGTAAAAATCCGTTCCCCCAAAGACGTGTATACAACGGTTGTCCGTTGGGTCTACCAGAACCTCTAGAGAGAAGTACCGTAAACGCAGGCAGGTTTTCATTCTCACTACCTAAACCATAACTTAGCCACGAGCCAATACTTGGTCTGCCCGGTTGCTGTGATCCTGTTTGAAAAAACGTAACCGCAGGGTCATGATTAATCGCTTCCGTATACATTGATTTTACAATACAGATATCATCCACAATTTTAGCCGTGTACGGCAATAAGTCACTGATATGCGTACCATTTTTACCGTATTGTTGAAATCCGAAATTAGACCCTACTAAAGGAAATCTATCTTGACCAGAAGTCATACCGGTTAAACGTTGCCCGTTTCTTATAGACTCCGGTAAATCCTCTCCTCTCCGTTTATTTAAAAGCGGTTTATAATCAAACAGCTCCAATTGCGATGGACCACCACTTTGAAACAAATAGATTACTCTTTTTATTTTTGAAGGATGATGTAGGGAATCCAATACGCCCTTCACTCCTGTAGGTCCGCTATCGGCTGTATACAATCCGTTTTCTCCTTTTCTAAATAAATTAGTTCCTAACAAGGATGCCAATCCAATTCCGCCAACCCCCATTGCCGCTTTTCCTAAAAAAGAACGTCTATTTAAAATTAGAGACCGCTCCTCAACAATTTTTTTTTCGCTCATAATTAGCCTCTATTAATTGTTTCGTCTAAATTCAAAATGGTGTGTGCCGTTAGGGTCAGTGCCACCAGTTTTTCTTTGTTCAAATCAGCTGGCACTTCACTTCTACCAATACTTAAATACTCACTTGTAATAATTTCTCCACTTTCTACTTTAGCCAACATTTCACTGTAATAATCGGTCAATGATTGTATTTCGGCCTCATTAGGCAAACGTGAAGTCGCTTTATAGAACAATTTCTTGATCTGATCTTTTTCTGCATCAGGATTTTCTTCCATTTCACCAACGGCAGCAACTCTGGCTGCTTCTACAATTTGCGGATCGTTCAACAAGACCAAAGCTTGTAACGGAGTATTGGTTTCTTGTCTTTTAACAGAACAATAATCCCTAGAGCTACTATCAAAAGTCATCATGCTTGGTGGTGGTACGGTACGTTTCCAAAACGTATAAATACTCTTTCTGTACACATCTTTTCCTTCGCTAAGCGTATATGAGGCAGTACTTCCCCCACCGCCACCAGTGGTTTCTTCCCAAATACCTTCTGGCTGATATGGTTTCACACTTGGCCCGCCAACTTCCCTATTCAGTAATCCGCTAAACGCCAATGCTTGATCACGGATGGCTTCAGAAGACAATCGCAATCTTGATGCTCTTGCCAAATATTTGTTCTCCGGGTCTTGCTCTAGTTTCTCAGGACTAGCTTTGGTGTCTTGTTGATAAGCTTCTGACATTGCAATGTACTTAAGCATTTTTCTGGTATCCCAACCTTCCGTTTTGTATTTAATAGCCAAATAATCCAACAATTCTGGATGCGTTGGTAAGGAACCTTGATTACCAAAATCAAACGAAGAAGCAACAATACCACTACCAAACATACGTTGCCACAGTCTATTCACGGCAACTCTTGCCGTAAGTGGATGTTCATCTTCAAACAACCATTTTGCTAATCCCAATCTGTTCTTTGGGAAATCATTGAATGGTAATATAGATTCAGGAGTATCAGGATACACCTCTTCGCCATATTGATCATAAATACCTCTTTCTAAAATATAGGTATTTCTAGGTTTATCCATTTCTTTCATGACCATTACAGGCACCTCTTTCATTTCACTTTTATCAAGATTAATGAATCCGAGAATATCACCCACTTCTTTAGGAGTCACTTTTATATATGGCTCAGGCAATTCTGCAGCATTTGCCAACAAGCCTTTCTCTGGTATATTATTGAAGAAACCATACAATTGAAAGTGTTCTTTTTGACTTATAGGGTCATACTTATGGTCATGGCAACGTGCACACTCCAAGGTCAAACCTAAAAATGCCGTGCCTAGGGTAGTATTTCTATCCTCCACATACTCTACCCGGTATTCTTCAGGAATCACCCCGCCTTCAGCAGTTATTTTGTGATTCCTGTTAAAACCGGTAGCTAATATCTGTTCTAAATTGGCATTGGGCATTAAATCTCCCGCCAACTGATAGGTTACAAATTGATCATAAGGCATATTCTCTTTGAACGAATGAATAACCCAATCTCGCCAAGGCCACATGGTACGTTCAAAATCATCTTGGTAGCCATGAGTATCCGCGTATCGCGCAATATCCATCCATTCTGCCGCCATATTTTCGGCATAATCAACAGAAGTCAATAAGGAATCTATAATTTCAGCGTATCTTTCTTCTGAAGGGTCAGCTGCAAATCGTTCTAATTGTTCTAATGTAGGTGGCAATCCTGTTAGATCGAACGTAATTCTTCGTAGCAACTTATCACTACTAGCCCTTGAACTTGGACGTAAACCTTTTTCGGTCATCTTATTCAAGACAAAGGCATCAATCTCATTATTCCCCCAGCTTGCATTTTTATTTTCCGGAATCTCGTGTGGACTTGGTGGTATAAATGCCCAATGCGTTTTATATTCCGCCCCTTGCTCAATCCACTTTTCTAAAATTTCTTTTTCAAAATCCTCTAAAACTAAATTAGACTCTGGTGGCGGCATTATCAAATGGGCATCATCACTAAAAATACGTGCTATCAAACTACTTTTTAAAGCATCACCGGGAACAATAGCAGCATGGTCTTTTAGTTCTCCCAAAACCTTATAAGCTTCTTCGGCGGAATGTAGGGAGAGATCACCTTCTACGGCATTCTTATCTGGACCGTGACAAATAAAACAACGGTCTGATAAAATAGGTTTAACATGAAAGGTAAAATCGATTTTTTCCGGAACGGTATTCTGCTTACTTGAGCCATCTTCCAAGGCAATTGTTTTTTCTGTTTCAGAAGAACAGCTCAACAACATTGAACAAGTAAAAATTAAAAAAACAATTTTCAATAATTGATTTAATAAATACATAGTCATAGATGCTGATTTTTGGAAACACCCTTTAACTTACATATTAAATCACATGACGACAGTTAAAATTCGACCAATAACCAAGCAAATAAGTTAAATAATATAGAAATATCTAAAAAATTCGATCAAATATTCAGATAATTACAGGACAAACCAATCTTCTTTTAAAGATTATCAATCAAGAACGTGTAATTAGTTTTAGGACAAATACAGATCCACAAGCCCTTCTGGGGTACTAACAAAAATACTTTTGTTCTCACGGTCTACTTTGGTGATAATATCATCACTAACAGGTATCAATAATTGAGTGCCATCTTTTTCAACTTCGAACAAAGCTTGTGCCGTAGTATCGTTGACACTTTGTACAATACCAATATCACCATGAACCGAATCTATCATATTGAAACCAATAATTTCGTGGTAATAAAATTTATTGCCTGTAAGTTTGGGCAACATAGTTAGTGGCAAATAAAGTCCAGATTTCATAATGCGATCAGCATCAGATTCTGATTTCACCTCTTCAAAATCTATACGAAGTAAGTTAGATTTATGAAGACGGCATCTTTTAATAAAAAATGGAACCAGATTGTTTCCTAAAGAAACGAATACTGATTCCATGTTTTCGTAAATCTCGGGGTCATCGGTATCTAGTTTTACTAGCACCTCACCTTTGAAACTATATTTTGAAACGACATTACCTAGGTAGAAACAATCTTCCTTGCGCATCGTTTCTTAAAAATTATGCTTTATTTTCTTCAGTAGCAGGAGCTTCTGTAGCTTGTTCTGGTTCCCCAGCAGTTTCAACAGCTTCTACTTCAGCTTCAGCGTTTTCACCTTCAGCAACTTCTGGTAAAGCAGCAGCGGCAGCATCGGCAGCACGCTTATCGTTTACTTCTTTTTCTGCTTTTAAGGCAGCAGCTCTTGCATCAGCTTTTACTTTATCAATACCACCAACTTTATCAGCAATAGCAGCTTCTTTTTCAGTAACCCAAGCATTGAATTTTTCTTCCGCTTGCTCTTCAGTTAATGCTCCTTTACGCACACCACCTAACAAGTGATGCTTTAAAAGAACACCTCTATAAGAAAGTATAGCTTTAGCTGTATCTGTTGGTTGCGCACCGTTTTGTAACCACTTTACAGAACTATCAATATCAAGTTCAATAGTTGCAGGGTTTGTATTAGGATTGTAGATTCCTAATTTCTCTAAGAACTTACCATCTCTTTTAGCTCTTGCATCTGCAGCAACTACCCAATAGAATGGTTTTCCTTTTTTACCGTGTCTTTGTAATCTAATTTTTACTGGCATATCACATTAATTTGTAGGGTGCCCGACCCTTGATTATTAATTCTAGTTTTTTTAACTCGTTCGCCATCAGAAAGCAAAGCTCATCTAAAAGCGGGTGCAAATATAATTTAAATTGCTGAATTGACAACATTGAATTCAAGTTATTTGAACTGGCTTTTTTTGGAAATGTTAAAACAGGGGGTTCAAAAATTCGGCAATCATACAAAAAGCTTTACAAACATTGACTTCAAGCTCAACTTCCAAGAATAAATACTCTGCTTAACACTAATTAATTCAATACCTAAATAGTATCCGTTAATAACTCTTTGCCACTACCCTTTCCCAAACACCACCTTTTTTGTAGTTTTATAGGCACTTTTTAGGTCAAATATCTGGCCGCTTTTGAACACACAGAATATTTACTATGTACCTCATCTTTGATACCGAAACTACCGGTCTTCCAAAAAACTGGAACGCCCCTATAACCGACACCGACAACTGGCCGCGTTGTATACAAATTGCATGGCAGTTGCATGACGATATGGGAAAATGCATTGAGCATGAAGATTATCTAGTTCGCCCAGACGGATTCAATATTCCGTATGATGCAGAGCAAATTCACGGTATTTCTACGGAGCTTGCAGAACAAAAAGGTATTTCCCTTGCAGAGGTTTTGGAGAAATTCAACATTGCCATGTCCAAAACAAAATTCATTGTTGGACAGAATGTGGGATTCGATTTAAACATTATGGGTGCTGAATTTCACCGTTTGGGTGTTGAAAATCCGTTACAAGAACTTCCTGTTTTAGATACCTGTACGGAACACACCGCACAATTGTGCCAGATTCCTGGTGGTAGAGGAGGTAAGTTCAAGCTACCAACGTTAACAGAATTGCATCAATATTTATTTGGAGAGCCTTTTGGAGAGGCACATAATGCAACTGCCGATGTTGAGGCAACTACACGTTGTTTCCTAGAACTTATCCGTAAGCAACAATACACCAAAGAGCAATTAGATGTTCAGCCCGATTATTTCAAGAATTTCTCCGAGGCGAATCCGCAGGAAATTGAACTTATCGGCCTTAAACACATCAACCTTAAAAAAGCATCGAAAAAAATTGCCGATGCACTTTGGGCAAAAGATACTGGCGGTGTTTCTCAAGAAGAGATAGAAGAAAACCTAGCTACTTTAGAAAATGCCAGTTTTGCGCACTTACATAATCACACACAATTCTCCATATTACAATCTACCATAAGCGTTCCTGATTTGGTAAAAGCTGCAGCAAAAGCAAACATGCCTGCGGTTGCCATGACGGATCATGCAAATATGATGGGTGCCTTCCACTTCGTAAACGGAGTACTGAACCATAATAAGGGAGTAGTATCTAGAAATGAAGCCAATCAAAAAAGGTACGAAGCTACACAAACCGGTACTTTAGAGGAAGGAGAAGAACCTTTAGACGAATTACCGGAACCAGAACAAGAAATCACTCCAATTATAGGTTGTGAATTTCAGGTCTGTGAAGACCACACCAATAAATCGCAAAAAGACAACGGCTACCAAATAGTTATGCTTGCCAAGAACAAGCAAGGCTATCTGAATTTGGCAAAAATGTCTTCCATTGCATTTGTATCCGGTAAATACTATGTGCCACGTATTGATAAAAAAGTGGTAGAGCAGTACAAAGAAGATGTCATAGTGCTAACTGGAAACCTATACGGTGAGGTTCCTAGCAAAGTTTTGAATGTTGGCGAAAACCAAGCTGAAGAAGCTTTAATTTGGTGGAAAGAGACTTTTGGCGATGACCTTTATATTGAAATTATGCGTCATGGTCAGGAAGATGAAGATCGTGTAAATCAGGTTCTGATCCAGTTTGCCAAAAAACATAATGTAAAACTAGTTGCTACCAACAACACCTACTACGCAGAGAAAGAAAATGCACATGCGCATGATATACTATTATGTGTAAAAGATGGTGAAAAACAAGCCACACCAATTGGTCGTGGTCGCGGGTACCGATATGGACTACCCAACCAAGAGTACTACTTTAAATCATCTGATGAGATGAAAGAGCTTTTTAAGGATATTCCTGAAGCCATCATCAATATTCAAGAAATTGTAGATAAAGTAGAGACCTTTACACTGGCACGTGATGTACTCTTACCTGCTTTTGATATTCCAGAAGAGTTTCAATTTGAAGAAGATAAATTAGATGGCGGTAAACGTGGTGAGAATAAATTTCTACGCCATATCACCTATGAAGGCGCCAAGAAAAGATATGGTGAAATTACACCGGCAATTGATGAGCGACTAGACTTTGAGCTCAAGGTAATTGAAAAAACCGGTTACCCTGGCTATTTCCTGATCGTGGAAGACTTTATTAGAGCCGCCAGAACAATGGATGTATCCGTTGGTCCCGGTCGTGGTTCTGCAGCGGGATCGGCCGTTGCCTATTGTTTATGGATTACGAATTTAGACCCTATTCAGTACGATCTACTTTTTGAGCGTTTCCTAAATCCGGATCGTGTAAGTATGCCCGATATTGATATTGACTTTGATGATGAAGGTCGTGGTCGCGTCATGGACTATGTAATCGATAAATACGGGGCTAACCAAGTAGCGCAAATCATCACGTACGGTACCATGGCCGCCAAGTCTGCCATTAGAGATACGGCTCGTGCCTTAGATTTGCCTTTGCAAGATTCCGATCGCATGGCGAAATTGATACCCGATATGTCTAAGCTTAAAAAGATTATTGGGGTCGATGAAAAAGTCTTAAAATCGAAATTTAGATCAGAAGATCTAGTTAAAATCAATGAACTTTTAGCAATTTCCGAGGGTGATGGCCCTGAATCAGAAACCTTGAACCAGGCATATATTCTAGAAGGATCTGTACGTAATACCGGTATTCATGCCTGTGGGGTGATCATTACTCCAGATGATATTACCAAGTTCGTTCCTGTGGCGCTTGCCAAAGATTCAGAAATGTACTGTACCCAGTTTGATAACTCTGTTGTGGAGGATGCCGGACTGCTAAAGATGGATTTCTTGGGATTGAAAACGCTGACCTTAATTAAGGACACCGTTAAAATTGTAAAAGCAAAACACGGTGTTGAACTAGATCCGGAGAACTTTCCTTTAGATGATGTAAAAACCTACGAGCTCTTCCAAAGAGGGGAAACCGTTGGAGTGTTCCAATATGAATCTCCAGGGATGCAAAAGCACATGAGATCTCTAAAACCAACAGTTTTTGCAGATTTAATTGCTATGAATGCCCTGTATCGACCAGGTCCAATGGAGTATATACCAAGCTTCATTGCCCGTAAACACGGTACTGAAGAAATTATATATGACCTTGATGCCTGCGAGGAATACCTAGCGGAAACCTATGGAATTACGGTATACCAAGAGCAAGTGATGCTGCTGTCCCAGAAGCTGGCTGACTTTACAAAAGGTGAAGCCGATGTCTTACGTAAGGCCATGGGTAAAAAACAAAAGCATGTACTAGATAAGATGAAGCCAAAGTTCATTGAACAAGCTTCTGCAAAAGGGCATGCGGTAGATAAATTGGAAAAAATCTGGAAAGACTGGGAAGCGTTCGCAGCCTACGCCTTTAACAAATCTCACTCTACCTGCTACGCCTGGATCGCCTACCAAACTGCGTATTGTAAAGCCCACTACCCTGCTGAATATATGGCAGCTGTATTAAGTAACAACATGAACGATATTAAGCAGGTTACCTTCTTCATGGAAGAATGTAAGCGCATGGGCTTAGACGTTCTTGGGCCAGATGTAAATGAATCCTATTACAAGTTTGCCGTGAACGATGCCGGTGCCGTTCGTTTTGGAATGGGTGCCGTAAAAGGTGTGGGGCGTGGTGCAGTAGAAACCATCGTTGAAAACAGAAAAGAAGAAGGACCTTATAAATCGGTTTTCGATTTCGCAAAACGCATAGACCTTCGCGCAGCCAATAAAAAAGCCTTCGAAAGTTTAGCCGTTGCCGGAGGATTCGATTCTTTTGGTAACACACACAGAGCCCAGTATTTTCATAATGAAGGAGACGGAGTCACCTTTTTAGAAAAGACCATAAAATATGGCGCAAAGTTCCAAGAAAGTGAAAACTCAAGTCAGGTTAGTCTTTTTGGTGATGCCAGCGAAGTACAAATACCGGAACCCGTAGTACCGCCATGTGAGGAATGGGGCACGATGGAGAAACTGCGAAGAGAAAAAGAAGTGGTAGGTATTTACATCTCCGGTCACCCGTTAGATGATTTTAAAACCGAAGTAAAAGCATTTTGTAACGCCAACATAGCTTGTGTAAATGATCTACCGACCTACGTAAATAGAGAACTCACCTTTGCCGCTGTAATTACAGATGTACAGCATAGGGTTTCTAAAAATGGAAAAGGATGGGCAGCTTTCACCATGGAAGATTATACAGATTCCTATGAATTTAGAATTTTTGGTGAGGAGTATCTAAAATTCAGGCATTTCTTAATGATCAATTCTTTTGCCTACGTTAAATTATTTGTTCGCGATGGATGGATGAATAAGGATACCGGCATAAAAGGAGACCCCAGAATGCAGTTTAATAGCTTTATGCTTTTACAAGAAGTAATGGAAACCTACGCCCGAAAGCTTACGATAAAATTGAACATTGCCGAATTAAAAGCGGAAAAAGTTCGCGCTCTAAAAGACACCTTCATTGACCATGTAGGAGAACATCCTGTCAACTTTATCGTCTATGAAATGGAAGAAAAAATTAAGGTTACTTTAAATAGCAGGCGACAAAAAGTAAATATATCGACAGAGTTACTACAGCTTTTAGAAAAACAAGACGTTCACTTTAAACTAAATTAAAGCCAGAATATCACGTTTAAAAACAAAAAGTAGCTTTCAAATTTACCCCCTTATCTGTCTATAATTTTTATTTAGCCGTTAGATGTACGAAAAGAACTATATAAATTAATAAATTAGCCCAATACCTGAATAGGCAAAACGAATTGCCTGACTGTAAGGAAACAGAAGAATAATTGACTAAATTTGCATAATCAATAAAAGATATTAAAATGGCATTAGAAATAACAGATGCTACTTTTGACGAGGTAGTTTTAAAAAGCGATAAACCAGTAGTAGTAGATTTTTGGGCAGCATGGTGCGGTCCTTGTCGTATGGTAGGTCCTATCATCGATGAAGTAGGTACTGAATATGACGGCAAAGCTGTTGTTGGTAAAGTTGATGTAGATGCAAATCAAGAATTTGCCGCTAAATACGGGGTACGTAACATACCTACTGTATTAGTTTTTAAAGGTGGTGAAATTGTAAGCAGACAAGTAGGTGTATCACCTAAGAAAGTTTACACAGATGCTATTGATGCAGCTTTGTAAAAACACCCTAACCCCCAAAAGGGGAATATAAAATTTAAAAAATCCTGCTAAAAGCAGGATTTTTTATTTGGGATAATTTTAATTCCTCACATCCCTAAAGTTAAACCGTCTTTAGTATCTTTAGAATTGTGAATCTACAATCAGAATTAAACAAATCATCTCTATTCTCTAACCTAGAGCTACTTGCCAACCAAGTAGTAGAAGGTTTTATTAGCGGAATACACCGGAGTCCATTTCATGGCTTTTCTGCGGAATTTGCCGAGCATAAAATTTACAACAATGGCGAAAGCACCAAACATATAGACTGGAAGCTTTTTGCTAAGACAGACAAACTTTACACCAAACGGTATGAGGAGGAGACCAATTTAAGGTGTCACATGATCTTGGATAGTTCTGCCTCTATGTATTATCCGCAGGTAGAAAATATCAACATTGATTCTTTAAATAAAATAGGGTTTAGCGTCTTAGCCATTGCGGCACTTATGAACGTCCTTAAAAGGCAGCGTGATGCGGTGGGATTAAGTATTTACGCTGACACTTATAATTATTATGCCCCAGAAAAAGGCAGTGAGCGTCATTTTCAAATGCTCCTGGCACAATTAAGAGAAGTTGGCATGGCCAAAAACCCGCCCAAGGAAACAAATACATACACCTATTTACATCAAATTGCAGAAAACATTAAACGTAGAAGTCTCATTTTTCTATTTACAGATATGTTTCAAACCGAAAAAAATGATGATGAATTGTTTGAAGCGCTCCGTCATTTAAAATATAATAAGCACGATGTAGTACTTTTTCACCCAATGGATAAAAATCGAGAATTATTCTTCAATTTTGAAAATACGGCCAAGAGATTTGTGGACGTAGAAACCGGCGAACATTTAGATGCATATGCCGATAATATTAAAGAAGCTTATAATGAACGAATTACCGCCTATTTATCTGATATAAAAATGAAATGTGCACAATACAAAATTAAATATGTGGACATAGATATACACCGAGATTTCTCAACGGTACTCAATACTTTTCTTGTAGAAAGAAATAAATTTCTCTAGAATGAAAAAAAATAAAAAAAATGCTTGTGCAATTAAATAAACCTCTTATATTTGCACTCGCTAAGCGCCACGGTCTGGTAGTTCAGTTGGTTAGAATACCTGCCTGTCACGCAGGGGGTCGCGGGTTCGAGTCCCGTCCAGACCGCTAAATGGGAAATCAAATTTCCTCAAAACCTTGTAAATCTTATGATTTGCAAGGTTTTATGTTTTTAGGGCAATCATATAATTTCATATCATTTGCATCTAAAAGGTCACAAATCGTCAACATATTTTTTTATCTGCGATTATGTTGACAGATTGACGTAACTTACTGGTGTTAGTATAGTTGATTTGACTTTCGTCTCACTAAATGTTTAATCATTAAAGACGACAATTATGCGAACTTCATCAACATTTTCAATATTGTTTTGGGTGTACGGAAAACGTGCTGTAAACAACAAAGCAAATATCTACATTCGGGTTACCTTAAACGGTAAACGTGTCAACATTAGTCTCAAGAAGAAAATCAATATTTCTACTTGGGATGAAAAACTACAAAGAGCAAGTGGGACCGATAAGGATTCCCGTATTCTCAATCTTTACTTGAACGAAGTACAATCAAAAGTATATAGGATTTACGAAGATTTCAAGAGGGATGAAGTGCCTTTCACTTCCCAAATGGTCAAAGCCAAATTTTTAGGCGAAGATAAAACACGTTTTTCCTTTCAAAACCTTGTTGATTACTACAATGAAAAGATGCAACATAAGTTGCATAGGAATACGATGGGTCAATATAAGACCAGTCAACGTTATATGATGGAATATATTCTAAAGGAATACAAACTGACAGACATCCCACTTTTCAATCTTGAATATGGTTTTATCGTGGGCTTTGAAGATTTTCTTCGGTCGTATGTACCTAAAAGCGGACAATCTAAAATTGGCAATAATACCGCAATGAAGCATATTAAGCGTTTACGCAGAATGGTTACTCTTGCCTATCGGATGAAATGGATTGAAAGAGACCCGTTTGTCAATTTTAAAATGAAAATTGAAAAGAAAGAACGTGGTTTCCTTACAGATTTTGAATTATTAAGTATTGAAGATTTGTCTTCTTCCATAGAGCGTCTTATGGTTGTGAAAGATTTATTTGTTTTTAGTTGTTACACCGGTATTTCTTATGTTGACATTGTACAATTAAATGAAGATAATATTGTAATGGGTATAGATGGTAGTCCTTGGATAATGGCCGAAAGAGTAAAAACAGGTGCACCATTCAAAATTCCACTATTACCCAAAGCTGCAATCTTAATAGATAAATACAAAGACCATTATAGAACCAATGACACATCCAATCTTTTGCCCAAGTTATCTAATCAGAAATTGAACAGTTATTTAAAGGAAATCGCTGACCTATGTGGTATCAAAAAAAACCTGACTTTTCATATGGCGCGCCATACTTTTGCTACCACAGTAACTTTAAGCAATGGTGTTCCAATAGAGACAGTATCTAAATTATTAGGGCATACCAAACTATCCACAACACAAATCTATGCAAGGGTCGTTGAGAGGAAAGTGAGTGATGATATGGCGCTTCTCAAATCAAAAATTGGTTGATGAAATTTTATAAGCATTTACTAACTGTTGAAATCTTCAATTGAGATTTTAACAGTTTGCATTTTCATTCCACTACCTTTACAGACTAAAATAGTGTGTATGATTATAAAGGTAAAATGGGAAGATTTTAAAGAAGAAATCGATGGGTTTGTATCTACTGGAAATGCAATTGTCGATAAATATAGGTCTTCAAAAACAGAAGATGAATTTAATAATTTTAAGGAAGAAAAACAATCTTGGGAAAATACTGTTGTTAGCTATGTTCGAGCATCTTTTGAACCAGAAAACAGAAATTTTGCAAATGAGTTTAAAGCTCAAAGAGGATATAATACTGGCTTTAAATTAGGGACTGACCAAAAAATTAAAAATGAAATTCAAGCCCTAAAAGATGAAATCAACGGGCTTGACTACTACTTGAAAATGTTATTCATTTCAGATGCAATTGTAAGGCCAGATGAAATTGATTTGAATGAACGTCAAAATCTTGACACCGAAGGCATACTCGAACTAATACTTTCAAAACTATATGACCTTTATAAAGATGGTAAATACCATTCTATTAACTGGATTCTTGAAGGCAATGGAATTAAATTAAACGGTCGTGGCGAAGATTGGGACTATGGAAGAATGCTTGAAAACCGAGGATTTATTGAATGTATGAATGGCAGGAATGTAAATGCCAAACTGAAATTGGAAGGTAAATATGCCATTGAGCAATCAAGAAAAGCCCAGACAACGGACTATTCCAAAATTAGTAATTCCGATGAGGAACTGAAAGAACTTATAAAACAGGTTCTCTCGAAAATTGAAGGTTTAGGTTTTGGACAGCAAATTATTTTCGACGAGTTCGATGAGCTTCGCGATGACATTCCGCATTTGAGCAAAAAGTCATTTGGTCAATTATTAAAATCGAAACTTGGCGATTTAGTAACAGCCAAGGCATTTGATAAGGCATTAGCGAGCGAAATATTCAAAGAATTTACAAGTCAAGTATTGCCATTTTAATTTATGAGGTTACGCAATACGTGTTTTCAGATAAACAACGTATCTATGGTAAATCTACAGTTTCCTTCTTCGTAAATAATCTTGAGCCAGATGATAGTGTAACACGAACTTTTGAGAGTGAAGATGAGACCGTGAATTGGCTTATGGACAATGACGATTACCCAAGAATGTTATTTGAAAACCTATTTCACACATCCAATTCTGTAATATTTCATTGCGGTGTTAAAGAGCCTATTACAAATTCCTATTCAAATGCTGTAAAAATTATATTGACATTTTTCTTTCACAACAACCATACGCTATCAAACAAACTTCATCCACAAAGAGGCAGATGATACATTAAATAGTGTGATTAATTTCTGATTTCATACTGCTGATTAATCTTTGCACAGCCTGTGCATCGATTAATTTGTATCTTTGTCAAACTTTATGAAAATATTCTTTTCCATATCAATGTCAATTTTATTCTTTTTTCAGGGAATTAGCATTGATATGGACTTTTGTGGACCAATTAAAGAAATTTCAAGCATTATTACCCATTATCAAGACCATAAAGTTTATGGAGACTCTTTCCTTGAATATGTAGTTGAAGATTACATTGACAATGATGCAAAAAATGAAGGGCATCATAATAACCCAGATAAGGAGAATACACCAGTCCATTCCCATCATCAATGTTGTCACCCTTTAGTATTAATTATTGCGAACAACAATTCGGTTTTAACCAATCGACTAAAGTTTGAAGAGAAAAAACAGTTTAACTTACATAAAGTAAACTTCACTTCCAGATATCTGGAATCGCTTTTCCAACCCCCTAAAGTATAATTCAGTTTTTTTTAGGATAGCTATATCCTACCGTGATGCTTTTCAAAGTAAGTATCGCATCATAAACGCATTGCATTTCTTTGCATTGCGATGTTTAAACTGAATTAATACTTTTTCTATGATTAACAAAATCATTTCATTTTCCATTAATAACAAGTTTATTATTGGGCTCTTTATAGTGGCACTTGTAGGTACGGGCATTTGGTCTATGGCCACTATAAATCTGGGTTCTGTACCCGATATTACCAACAACCAAGTACAGGTTATTACAGTTGCCCCAAATTTAGGTACTGAAGACATTGAACAATTTGTTACTTATCCGGTAGAATTGGCAATGGCAAATCTACCAGACGTTATCGAGCTGCGTTCGGTGTCTCGTTTTGGATTGTCAGTTGTTACTATCGTATTTGAGGACGAGGCAGGCACATATCTTCCCCGGCAATTAGTGCAAGAGAAATTAACCGAAGTTGCCGGAGAAATCCCCGAAGGCTTCGGCACGCCATTTATGGCCCCAATTACCACAGGTTTGGGCGAAATCTACCAATACAGCCTAAAAGTAAAGGAAGGCTACGAAGATAAATACGATGCAATGGAGCTTCGTACCATCCAAGATTGGATTGTAAAACGCCAAATGGCATTAGTTCCAGGAGTCGTCGAGGTAAATGCTTTTGGAGGATTTGTGAAGCAATATGAAGTAGCCATAAACCCCAATAAGCTAAAAAGTTTCGGTATTACAATGAACCAGGTCTTTGAAGCCCTTAAAGTGAACAATGCCAATACTGGAGGTGCCTATATAGAAAAAAATAACCAAGCCAATTTTATCCGTGGCGAAGGCTTGGCCCGAAGTATCGCCGATTTGGAAAACACAGTTGTAACTACTCAAAACGGTAGTCCCGTTTTAATACGGGATGTCGCTGAAAAGGTTGGATATGGCAGCCAAGTACGCTATGGCGCTTTTACCCAAGATGGACACGAAACTGTTGGTGGACAAATTTTAATGCTGAAAGGCGAAAGCCCAGGCGACGTGATCGAAAATGTGGAAAAGCGTATTGTAGAAATTCAAAAATCCCTGCCGGAAGGTGTTTATATTGATGCTTTTTTAAGCCGAAGTGAACTTATTGAGGCAACCACAAGTACCGTTAAAAACAATCTAATAGAAGGAGCCCTAATCGTCATATTTGTTTTGGTCTTACTTTTGGGAAGCTTCCGTGGTGGCTTGATAGCAGCTTCGATAATCCCTTTATGTCTATTATTTGCATTTATTTTGATGAAACAATTTGGCATTTGGGCAAATTTAATGTCCTTGGGTGCGATCGATTTTGGAATTATTGTAGATGGAGCGGTGATTATCGTGGAAGGAGCGGTTTTCCACATTCATCAACGGATGAAAAAATCCACAACCGCCATCAACCAAGCTGAAATGGATGAAATCGCCTATGATTCTTCAAGTAAAATGATGAATTCTGCCTTCTTCGGTCAACTAATTGTTCTTATAGTTTTTACACCGATTCTTTTTTTGACCGGTGTGGAAGGGAAAATGTTTCGACCAATGGCATTTACATTTGGTTTTGCCGTTTTAGGAGCGATTATCCTTTGTCTTACCTACGTGCCAATGATGTCATCATTATTTTTAAAACCTGCTAAAAATCAAAATAGTTGGTTCGCCAAGTTTGAAAACAAGATTGATAGGTTCAGTGATAAAATTATGGATGTTCTGAATCGTATCTATCTGCCTATATTAAATTTTGCACTTCGCTTTCGGGCAGGTGTGGTTATAGGCGCGGTTTCCTTGCTTTTGATTTCAGGATTTATTTTCAGCAATATGGGAGCAGAATTTGTCCCTAAATTTGATGAAGGCGATATTGCATTTCAAGCATTGATAAAACCGGGGAGCAGTCTTACAGAATCTATTGAGGCTTCAGAGAAACTTCAGAAGTTAATCAATGAGTTTCCGGAAGTAAAAACAGTAGTTTCTAGGATTGGTGTGGCCGAAATACCGACAGACCCGATGCCTATGGATATTGCCGATAGTTATATTATTCTTGAAAAAGATAAGAGTAAATGGACTTCCGCAGATAGTAAAGAAGAACTGATAGAAAAAATACAGGAAAAAATTTCAGTAGTTCCCGGCGTAAATTTCGTGTTTACCCAACCTGTAGAACTTCGTTTTAATGAATTGCTTACAGGGGTTCGTGAGGACGTGGCAATCAAACTGTACGGAGAAGATTTAGGCGTTTTGGCAGACAAGGTACAGGAAATCGCAGCGGTCATCAGAACCGTTCCCGGAGCGGCTGACCTCAATGTAGAAGCTACAAGCGGTTTGCCACAAATGACAGTGGTGTATAACCGGGCAAAAATGGCACAATACGGTGTAACCGCTGACAAGCTGAATGATTATGTAAGTGCTTCATTTTCTGGAGAACAGGCAGGAGTCATTTTTGAAGGGGAAAAACGATTCGATGTGGTCATTCGTTTGGCAGAGGAATATCGACAAGACATCAATAGCTTAAAAAACCTTTTCATAGACCTGCCAAACGGTGCACAAGTACCTTTAAAGGAGGTGGCAGATATCAGCTATAAGCCAGGTCCGATGCAGATTTCAAGGGACAATACCTCCCGTCGTATTTCGGTAGGGGTCAATGTTCGTGGGCGCGATGTAAAATCGATGGTCGAGGAAATTCAACAAAAATTGGAAACGGATGTTAAACTGCCACCAGGTTATTTTGTAACCTACGGCGGATCATTTGAAAACCTACAACGAGCATCAGACCGATTGATGATTGTAGTCCCAATCGTTCTATTAACAATATTTGTTCTGCTTTACTTTGCTTTGAATTCAGTTACACAAGCCTTGATGATCTATATGGCAGTGCCTTTGGCGGCCATTGGTGGCGTTTTCGTTTTGTTGATTCGTGGAATGCCTTTCAGTATTTCCGCGGGAGTCGGATTTATCGTGCTCTTCGGAGTTGCCGTATTAAACGGACTCATACTCATAAATAAGTTCAATGAATTAAAAGACAGTGGAATGACAGATTTAAAAAAACGTATATATGAAGCTACGCACGAACGTTTACGTCCAATTTTATTAACAGCCATTACAACAATTATGGGCTTTATCCCAATGGCGATTTCTACCTCTGGTGGTGCCGAAGTACAGCGGCCCTTGGCGACAGTAGTCATTGGAGGAATGCTTACGGCAACATTTCTGACCTTGGTGGTTATTCCTATTCTTTATTATTGGCTGGAATCCCGAAAAGAAAAGAAGGACAATGGTGGAGATGTAAGTTATATTAAAAAATCAACCAATATTGTAACCGTATTATTGATGGTTGGAGGTTTGATGGCTTCTGGTACTTCATTTGCCCAAGACACCAATCAAAATGGAACAATGCCAAAGACCTTGACCATTGATGAGGCTATTGCTATGGCAAAACAGAATTATCCATCGCTTAAGGAAAGTCAGGCATTTATTGAACGGGAAAAGGCACTAAAGGGAACGAGTTTTGACCTTGGTAGCACACAAGTTTTCACGGGCAAAGAAGAATATGGCAATAATCTTCCTGGAGTGCAAACAACCGTTGGCGTGCAACAGGGCAATATCGATTTGCTTTCAGGATTTTCAAAATCGAAGTTTTATAAAGAGCGCATTGCCTTGGGAGAAAAGTTTTATGTGGCCAGTGAACAACAGTTGGTGCGCAATGTGATGCAAGCCTATGACCAAATTAATTATTACAAGGCACAGTTGCGTTTTGCAGACCAATTGGACAGTATTTATGCCAATTTTAAGACCGCTGCCCAACTTCGGTATGACACTGGAGAAACAGGCAAGTTGGAATTTATTTCAGCCTCTTCCGAATTTCAACAGATTCAAGTGTTGAGGCAACAAGCTTTTGATGATATTGAAATTGCCAAACGTGCCTTAAAACAATATTTGGGAACGGATGAAACCATCGAGACGGTAGATGGTTTTTACGAGCCATTGGATTTTATGGCGACATTGGATTCAACTTCGGTTGCCAATAACCCAATGTTGCAATATGCCTTGCAAAATGCCGAAGTAAGTAAAGCAAATGTGGGCGTTGAAAAATCGCAATTCCTACCGAAATTCAGTTTATCATATGGCAGGCAGGTTGTGGATGATGTTTCAGGGTTTAATACCTATCAGGCAGGTATTAGTATTCCGTTATGGTTTTTTCCGCAGAAGTCAAGGGTTAAGGCAGCCAAGGCAGACGCAATGGTAGCAGAGAATCAATATTTGGAGCAAAAAGCGGTTACAGAAAGTCGTGTTTCACAATTGACCAAATCACTCGAAAAAACAAAGAAGATTTTGCAATATTACGAAGAAGGCGCACTACTCTTGGCAGAAGAACAAATTACCACAGCGCAGTTGGCTTCTAAAGAAGGCGAAATAGATTACGTCAATTATATCACCATTCTTAATAGTGCCATCCGTATTAAACAAAACCATTTACAATACATCAATCAGTATAACCAGCAGACCATTGATATGCAATATCAATTGGGCAATTTATAACCTTAAAAAAAGAGAAATGAAGAATATACTATTAGTTAGTACCGTATTATTTACACTTATGTTTATGAGTTGTAATGATGCCCAAAAATCTGAACTTGGACATAATGAAGCCGAAGGTGTATCAAAGACCAATGAAGTTGGAGAAGATGCACACGGCGAGGAAGGCCACAGTGAAGGAGAAGAAGAAGGTCACAGCGAGGAAGAAGGCGTTGTGGAACTCACAAAGCAACAGGCCGAAACCATAGGTTTGGAAATGAAACTTTTGGAGGAACGCAATTTAGGGAACAACATTAAGGTAACAGGTACGCTGGAACTTTTCCCACAGGATAAGGCGAACATAAGTCCGTTTGTTGGTGGAAATGTGAGTTCCATAAAAGTAATACCCGGAGATAACGTAAGCAAAGGACAGGTGTTGGCATATATAGAACACCCTGATATCATTGCAATGCAACAAGATTATCAGGAAAAAAATGATGAATTGGTCTTTTTGAAACAGGATTTTGAGCGCAAGCAGACTCTTTATGATAAAGGTGTTTCTTCTGGCAAGGAATTTCAAATGGCACAGTCAAAATTTCGTTCTACAACATCCAGCGTCAATGGTTTGCGGTCCCAATTGAGACTGTTGAGCATTAACCCGGACAAAGTGGCGGAAGGACAGATATATTCCGCTGTTCCCATTACCTCGCCTATAAGTGGGTATGTGGATGAAGTAATGATTAGCCTTGGCGATTACGTGGCACAACAATCCAAAATGTTCTCGATAAGCGACAACTCAAAAATTTATGTCAACTTCAAAGTATATGAGAAGGACATAAAGCAAATCAAGCAAGGGCAACAGATATATTTTTCCACGGCCTCTCGTCCAGATGAACTGCTTAAAGCAACCGTTCGGTCTGTTGGTAAAACCTTCAATACAGACCCAAAAGCTTTGGAAGTTCTGGCAGATATTGAAAACAAGGATAAAAACCTATTGCCGGGTATGTATGTGGAAGGGCGAATAGTGCAAGGCGAGAAAAAGGGTTTTGCCGTACCGGAAGCTGCCATTATAAAAGAAGGCGAGCAATCCTTTATTTTTATTTTGGATGAAGATGAAGAAATGGAAGCGGACAAAATGAAATTTAAAATGATACCCGTAACGGTTGGTATTACTGATTTAGGCTTTGTTGAAGTCAACCTGCCTGCCGAAGTTTCAAAGGATGCCAAAGTCGTGATAAACGGAGCTTATAACCTGTCTTCGGAAATGGTCAAGGGCGAACTGGAACACGGACATTAATTCAATAACAATCAAAGATTTTGATTCCGAGTTTGTTTATCGTCTTAATTAGTTAGTTAAAAATTATAAAACAGACTCGGTTCAAAATTGATTAAAAATTTAAAAAGTTAATAATATGAAAGAAATAAAAGCATTTATAAAACCGAACCGAATCCAAAGAGTCATTGAAGCACTTTCTGACAATGGATTTGAAAGTATGACCCTTTCACAAGCAGAAGGCACGGGCGCGTTCAAGGCAAAAGGTGCCAGACCGTCGCTGGATTTTCACGTAACAGATAGTCCAGTGGTCAAATTGGAATTGGTCTGTCAAAATGAGGAAGCCCAAGCGGCCATTGAAACAATTATAGCCAACGCCAAAACCGACGGGCCTGGAGATGGTATAATTTATATAGCTAATATAGAAGATGCGTTTCACATTAAAACAGGAGATTCCTTAAAACGGTACGACCTATAAAACACTTTAGTACAAATGGAAAAAATAGTCCAACTACTTGAAAGCAAAGGGATACGGCCTACGGCTATGCGCTTGATGACTTATAAGCGTTTAGCAGAATTAGAGGTGGCCATCAGTCTTGGCGATTTGGAAAAGGATTTTAAGGTCAGTGAAAGAAGCACCCTATTTAGGACTATGAAAGCGTTTGAGGAAAAAGGGATTGTGCATCAAATCGAGGATGGAACAGGAGTCATAAAATACGCCCTTTGCGAAGACAATTGTGAATGTGAGGTCGGCAACGACCTTCATTTGCACTTTCATTGCAACAATTGTAATGAAACGGTCTGTTTAACAGAGCATAAAATACCGCATATCAGCTTGCCTGATGGCTATATCACGGAGGACATTAACTTGGTGGTAAAGGGCATTTGTGAGAAATGTAGCAAGTAATAATTGCTCTTCCTATATGAGGACACTATATTTAATTTTAAAGAAATGTTACAAATATTAGATATTAAGAAAGAAAATGTAATCACAACAATTGCAATTGGGAAATTACATCAAAAAGATATTGAAAAAGTGCACCCCATAATACATACTATTCTGGATAAGGGGTTAAAAATCCGTTGGTATTTTGAGATGCAAGATTTTGAAGGGTGGAATATCAATGGCTTTTGGGAAGATTTAAAAATCGATGCCGCACACGAAAAAGAGTATGAAAAAATCGCAATAGTAGGTAAAGAACAATGGCACGATTGGGTAGCCCGATTTATGAAACCTTTTACAAATGCCGAAATAAAATACTTTGATATAAAGCAAAAAAGTAATGCACAAAAATGGATTGAAATTTAGTCAAAATGGAATCATCGATGTTGATTTAAAATTTGAAAAACAGTAATAATAATAACGAAATATTATGGGGTTTTTAAAACATTTGTTAGGAGGAAAAGGCAGAGGAGGCCATCATTCAAGGAGACATAACCGCAAACACGATTATGAAAACAGAGATGATTATTCAGATTCAAGGGTTAAGATAAGATGCCCAAAATGTGATGAGAAAAATGAAGTAAGTGCGGCTTTTTGTCAAAAATGCGGTTCAGCATTGGGTAAGGGAAAATGTGACAATTGCGGGCAGGATATCCCTATGGATGCCAAATTTTGCCCTAATTGTGGCATCAAGGTTTAAATAGAAGAGATTGCAGCCTCTATGGGTTTATGTCAAAAATTGATTAATAGTAGGCAGCTTTTATGATGCTTTTTTAAAGCAAAATGATTAATAGCATTAAAAGCAAAAGTAGAAGCTGCTTTATTTTAATTGTTCAAATAAAGATAGATATTATGAATGTTAAACATTTAATTTTAATAATCATATTGGTTAGTTATTATCAGGCAAACGCCCAAAAAAATTATACAACGGAAGAAGGTCATATAATGATGATGACTTTGGTTGATGATAAACCTTTCAAAGCAGAAAGCCATAAATTGGCCCTCTATCTTGATTATAATACCAAAGTGGTAAATGGTGTACTCGACCTAAAATCGCTATCGACCGATAATGTCGAAATCAATACAATGTTAACCGAGGAAGAAGAACCATTAATTTTACGTTTTACAGGAACAATCCCGTCCGAGGATTTTTTATCAAAACGCCACGACCCCATCAATTTTAATTGGCCGGTAAATGTTTCATATCAAGGAAAAAACTATAAATCACAATTTAAAGCAACCGTTACCCATATAGAACAAGGCATAAGTATGTCTTGTCTTATAAGTGCGAGAGGACAGGTTTTGGTAGTAGATACAGGTCTGGATTCCCTAATACAGGGTGTGGATAAAACTATAGAAGTACAATTTTCGCAATTGGTATTGAAATTGGAATAACTTTTTTAAATATTAAAAATGGACATTCAAACAGAACTACTGCTATTACCACGTTTGGGGTTGGCAGTTTTATTGGGGGTTTTAATTGGCATTGATAGGGAAGCTGACGGCCACGACGCTGGTATCCGAACCTATGCAGCTGTATGTCTTGGAGCCGCACTTTTAACAATCATCAATACACATATTGATGTGGCAGACCAAACTCGGATTGTTGCAAATATTGTTTCTGGTATTGGTTTTTTGGGAGCAGGAATTATTTTTAAGGACAATTCAACCAACTCTATAGTGGGTTTGACCACGGCCGCTACAGTGTGGGCAACAGCAGGAGTAGGTATTGCTTTAGGGTTTGGGATGTACTTGTTGAGTATCACAAGCACATTACTTATCATATTGCTGCTGGTCGCCCGAAAATTACCCTATTTCAAAAAAGTAAATAAAAATAAAAGCTAATTATAAGAAAAGGTATTTAAGCTAAAATATTGATTTGTAAAGATTATAGAAATGATATCAATTTATAAAGAACAAAGTACGGTATATATCGTGGCGCAGCATAAGCTTGACGCAAAAGACTATGAAACCCTAAACCTTGAATTGACAGACCATATAAAAACCCATCCACAGGTGTATTGGTACATCGAGATGGAAAATTTTGAAGGCTGGACCGCAAGTGCATATTGGAAGGGAATTGAATTAAATCTTCCAAGTCAAGAACATTTAAAACGGGTCGCATTAGTAGGAAGTGTTAAATGGCAAGAGCAGTTCATAGAAGTGTTGTTGCCTTTTTCCAAGGCTCATATCAAATTTTTTAAGCCCGCAGAAAAAGACAATGCCAAAGAATGGATAGAAAAAAATAGTAAAAAATGAAAAAACTACAACTAAAAATCCCGGTCATACTTCCGCAAGTTCCAAACGAAAAAGATACTTGTGTTGAAAGACTTATTCAAAAACTACAAGCTAAAGAGGGCATCGAAAAAGTGCACATTGCCGATGCAAACGGAGCTGATGTGCCAAAGCTCTGTTTTCATTATGACCCAGATATCATTTCCATTGACCGCATTCAATCCCTCGCCGAAAGTACTGGTGCCGAGATTACCGAAAAATACGGGCATTTGCTCATTGAAGTTAAAGGAATCAGACACACAAGACAGGCTCGTTCCATAGAGAGAAGCCTTTTGGCAATCAATGGAGTTTTGGAAGCTTCCGTTTCAGGCTCTGGAATGGTACGACTTGAGTTTGATAAAAAGCAAACAAATTTTGATGAAATAAGCAAACAAATTGAAAAGGAAGACCTTCAGGTTCAACGCAGTGCTTCAAACGAAAATGATTACACCGAAGCATCCAGAAAAAAACAAGAGCGTTCAAAGAAGGAAGAGACTAAAGAGCAAACTTCCACCGAGGGACACGAGCACAAAGAAGGCGAGACCCACGAGGAAGGAGAAGAGCACGCCCACGGTGGTATTTTCGGTAAAAATACGGAGCTTATTTTTTCCATTATCTGTGGGGCACTTCTCGGAATAGGTTTCGGCCTTTCCTATGTGGAATCCATCCCAGATTGGGTCAGTCTTACTTTATACATTGGTGCTTACTTTTTCGGTGGTTTCTTTACGGCCAAGGAAGCAGTACAGACCGTTGCCAAAGGCGGTTTTGAAATTGACTTCTTAATGCTGGTTGCCGCCATTGGTGCAGCCATTCTGGGAGAATGGGCAGAAGGTGCATTGTTATTGTTCCTGTTTAGTTTGGGGCACGCCCTTGAACATTATGCAATGGAAAAGGCCCGAAAGTCCATTGCGGCACTGGCAGATTTAGCACCAAAAACGGCATTGCTCAAAAAAGATGGTAAGACAGAAGAAGTCGGGATTGAAAAATTAAGTATAGGCGATATCATTGTGGTCAAACCCAACAGTAAAATATCTGCCGATGGTGTTGTGGTCAATGGAAAAAGCAGTGTCAACCAAGCACCTATCACAGGGGAAAGTGTACCTGTGGACAAAATTCCTGTGGAAGATACGGGCAAGGACTATTCGGCAGACGATGATATCAAGGACGAAAACCGCGTTTTTGCCGGAACTATCAACGGTAATAATACTTTGGAAATAAAGGTAATCAAAGAAGCCAAAGACTCTACGCTGTCCCGACTGGTCAAATTGGTCAACGAGGCACAGACCCAAAAATCCCCTACCCAACTGTTGACCGACAAGTTTGAAAAATATTTTGTACCATCCGTACTGATATTGGTTAGTATCCTACTCTTTGCCTTTTTGGTCATTGATGAACCGTTTAGTGCCAGTTTTTACCGTGCAATGGCAGTATTGGTAGCCGCCAGCCCCTGTGCACTGGCCATTTCAACACCAAGTGCGGTATTAAGCGGTGTGGCACGGGCAGCACGGGGCGGTGTACTTATCAAAGGTGGGCGACCGCTTGAGGATTTAGGGGTCATTACCGCTTTGGCTTTTGATAAAACGGGCACGCTTACCGAAGGCAAGCCCAAACTTACCGAAGTAGTACCATTGGGGAATATTGAAGAAAATGAACTGTTAAAGATAGTCGTTGCCGTTGAAAACTTGAGCGACCACCCTTTGGCCAAAGCCGTCGTAAGGGATGGGAAAGAGCGTCTGAAAGGTACTGATATTACCGATGCGTCAGATTTGGAAGCGATTCTCGGAAAAGGTATCAAAGCGTCCTTGGGCAAGGATAAAATCTATATTGGAAACCTGGACTTGTACGAAGACCTCGATGAAGCAAAACCATCCGAAGAAATATCGAATAAAGTAAAAGAACTTGAAGGGGGCGGAAACACGACGATGCTTATAAGAAGGAACAAAGAATATATCGGTATCATCGCCCTGATGGACACCCCACGGGAAGCGGCCAAGGAAACGCTGAAAAAATTAAAGGAAATCGGTATCAAGCGGATGATAATGCTAACCGGGGATAATCAAAAGGTTGCCGACGCCGTTGCTAAAGAAATTGGATTGACCGATGCTTGGGGAAGCCTGTTGCCAGAGGAAAAGGTAGATGCCATTAAAAAATTAAAAGAACAGGAATCCAAAGTCGCAATGGTTGGCGACGGTGTGAACGATGCCCCTGCAATGGCAGACAGCACCGTAGGAATCGCAATGGGTGCAGCGGGCAGTGATGTGGCATTGGAAACAGCTGACATTGCCCTAATGGCCGATAAACTGGAAACCCTGCCCTTTGCCATAGGTTTGAGCAGGAAGGCAAAGACCATTATCAAGCAAAACCTTTGGGTCAGCCTCGGTATTGTGGCATTACTTATCCCATCGACCATTATGGGTTGGGCCAATATCGGTATTGCAGTGGTCATCCACGAAGGCTCAACGTTACTGGTGGTTTTTAATGCCTTAAGACTTTTGGCTTATAAAAAATAAATTTAATAAAAAGGGTTGCTTTTGAATTAAGGTTAAAATGACCAAAACGGAAAAAATATTATCATATCACGGTATTCGCCCTACTCAAATGAGGTCGAAGATATACAAGTTCCTGAAAAGGAAACAAAGTGCCGTGTCCTTTTCCGATTTAAAAAAAGCCTTTGTTCAAAAGAGCGAAACCAATAAAACAGCCAACAGAACGACCTTTTATCGAAACCTCAAGATTTTTGAGGTGAAAGGGCTGATTCATCAGATTAATGATGGGGTCGGGGTGGCAAAATATGCGATTTCTGATGAAAATGCCAAAGGTAAATACGGTACAGATTTACATATGCACTTTCATTGTACCGTTTGTACGAAAACCATCTGTTTACCAAATAAAATATCGGAAGAGAGCTTGCCAGATGATTATGAAGTGAGCGATGTGAACTTGGTATTGAAAGGAATATGTGAAAAATGCAGAAAAAAATAACAGGTGGGAGTTCTCGAACCTTGAACCTTTGCGCCCAATGGCCCAGTTCAGGTTTCTTCCACCCTCTTTAACTAACAAATATGGCAGAACTAAAAAAATCATTATCGGAAGGCATCATAAAGGAAGAAGAATGGTTTTATGATTTAGAAGGATAATAATTAATTAAAAATTATATGAAATTTTACAGATAATCGAGTTAAAAGAAAAAAATATTGTTGCAACAAAAGCTTCGGGCAAATTGAGAAAAGAAGATATAGAAAAAATCCATCCACTTATCCACGCCATACTGGACAAAGGAATGAAAGTCCGTTGGTATTTTGAGATGGTCAACTTTACAGGTTGGGATTTACCTGGTTTATGGGAAGACCTAAAAATGGACACAGCCCACGCCACGGACTATGAAAAAATAGCAATGGTAGGAGATAAAAAATGGCAGAATTGGATAACCCAATTTATGAAGCCTTTTACCAATGCCGATATTAAGTATTTCAATATAGACCAAAAGGAAGATGCCAAAAATTGGATTGAGAGCCAGTAAGCTTACTTCCGTAAAAGACAGACGATGAATAAAAAAAGCATTCTTATTACCATTTTAATTGGGTTTGCCATAGGTGTTTTTATCCTTCAACCTTTTGGGATAACAATTTTCACGTTTAGCAGCCAGAATTACGAAATCAATTGATGGCAATATTTAATAAATAATTTCATTGAAATTTTAAATATCAATGGGAATCAAATTTTTGAGAACACTCTGTTTGGCTTATTAGGTGCAAGTGTTGCGCTAATTTATTATTTCGGTAAACGAGAAAAGGATATAGATAACAAGTAGCGGTAAATCGTTATAGGAATGAGCGAAATTTTTTATTTAAATAAGTTAAGTGAAAACTTAATTAATAGCAGGCAGCTTTTATGATGCTTTTTAAAGCAAAATGATTAATAGTATTAAAAGCAAAAGTAGAAGCTGCTTTTTTAAATTATACAAGTAAAGATGCGCATTATGAATATTAAACATTGTTTTTTAATAATCTTGTTGGTTAGTTATTATAAGGTAAATGCCCAAAAAGTTTATACAACTGAAGAAGGTCATATTATGATGATGACTTTGGTTGATGATAAACCCATCAAGGCAGAAAGCCATAAATTGGCACTATATCTTGATTATGATTCCAAAGTGGTCAATGGTGTACTCGACCTTAAGACTTTATCAACATATAGTCCTAAAATCAATGCCCTTTTAGAACAGCGGGAAGACCCTTTAATACTTCGGTTTACTGGCACTATTCCATCACAGGATTTTTTATCAAAACGGCACGACCCTATCAACTTTAATTGGCTGATAGATGTTACTTATCAAGGGAAATCCTTTAAATCACAATTTAAAGCAACCATTACCCATATAGAACAAGGAGTAAGTATGTCCTGCCTGATAAGTGCAACCGGACAATTATTGGTTTCAAATACTGGTTTGGATTCCTTAATAGAGGGTATCGATGATACCATAGAGGTGCAGTTTGCCCAATTGGTGTTGAGATTGGAATGACTGTGAATTTAAATAAAATTATAATTGATATAAATGAAAAAAAAGAAACTGAATTTAAGAGATTTAAATAAAACTTCATCCGATAATCACAAGCGCAATGATGGCCACAACCATAGCAGTCCGGAAAGTATAGGGAAATTTAAAATTTATGTACCAGCAATTTTCAGCTTTGTAATGCTGATTATTGGTATTGCGATGGATTATTTTGACGTAGCTTTTTTTAAAGATTGGATACGTATTGTCTGGTATGCAGTCGCATATCTTCCAGTAGGTTTTCCTGTGATAAAGGAAGGTTGGAACAGCATCAAAAATGGCGATTTCTTTACCGAGTTTTTATTGATGTCCATCGCAACCATAGGTGCATTCGCCATTGGCGAATATCCCGAAGGTGTGGCAGTAATGTTGTTTTATGCGGTAGGCGAATTGTTCCAAAGTGCCGCCGTTAAAAGAGCCAAGAGAAGCATCAAGGCATTACTAGATGTAAGACCTAATGAAGCCTTGGTCTATAGGAACAACAATTATGTTTCTGTAAATCCCGAAATCGTTGCTATTGGCGAAAAAGTGCAAGTCCGTGTGGGCGAAAAAATTCCTTTGGATGGTATTTTATTGTCCGAAAAAGGCTCGTTCAATACCGCAGCATTAACGGGCGAAAGCAAACCTGACACCATTGCAAAAGGAGAAAAAGTATTTGCAGGAAGCATCAACCTTGATGGCGTTATTGAAATCGAAACCACCAAGGAATTTAAAGACAGTTCCATTGCCCGAATCCTTGATATGGTCCAGAATGCCACGGCTCGTAAATCAAAAACCGAATTGTTCATTAGAAAATTTGCAAGAATCTATACACCTATTGTGGTATTCTTGGCGATTGGATTAACATTTTTGCCCTACTTTTTTGTGGATGATTATGTGTTTAACGATTGGTTATATAGAGCATTGATATTCTTGGTAATTTCCTGTCCGTGTGCCTTGGTTATCTCTATTCCGTTGGGTTATTTTGGTGGATTGGGAGCAGCTTCAAAAAATGGAATTCTCTTTAAGGGAGCATCTTTTTTAGATGAAATGACAAGGATAACCACAGTGGTAATGGACAAAACCGGAACCGTGACCAAAGGTGTTTTCAAAATCAAGGAAATAAAAACCATTGATTGGGATGAACCCGAATTTATGAAATACCTAATGGCAATGGAAGAACAATCCACCCATCCCATTGCCAAGGCCATAATGGAATATAAAGCCGATGGCGAAGATTTTCAGGCAAAAGAAGTAACCGAAGTCGCGGGTAAAGGATTAAAAGGCAAAGTAAATGGCAAAACGGTCTTGGTAGGCAACAAAGCATTGATGACTTCAAATAATATCGAAGTTCCATCTGAAACCGACAACATTGTAGAATCCATCGTAATGGTTTCCATTGATGGTAAATTCGCTGGCTATGTCATCATTGCAGACGAATTGAAAGAAGATGCCCACGAAGCCATCAAACAAATTAGAGAATCTGGAATTTCCAAAATCATAATGCTTTCCGGCGATAAGGATTCCATAACCCAACAAGTGGCAAAAGAAATGGGTATTGATACTGCAAAAGGCGGTTTGTTACCAGAAGATAAGCTCAACGAAGTTGAGCATTTGAAAAAACAATTTAATACTAAAGTAGCCTTTATAGGCGATGGCATCAACGATGCACCGGTTTTGGCAGCGAGCGATGTTGGCATTGCAATGGGTGGTTTGGGCAGCGATGTGGCGATAGAGACCGCAGATGTAATCATCCAAACAGACCAACCAAGTAAAATAGCTAGAGCCATAAAAATAGGACGTTCTACAAGACGCATCGTTTGGCAGAATATTGGGTTGGCCTTTGGTGTAAAAGCAGTGGTTTTGGTTTTGGGCGCAGGTGGTCTGGCAACGATGTGGGAAGCAGTTTTTGCCGATGTAGGCGTGGCCTTGTTAGCCATTCTGAATGCGGTTCGATTACAGAAGATGAATTGGAAATAGTATAAAAGAATGTCTCAAAAAAGAAGAAATAGAAGAAACAAAAAAAATCGGAAATCATCGAATACCGACATCACAAAAAGAGATAAGGTCAAAGGTATTCTTATGATAATCCTTATGGTAATAGCCGCATTTCTGCTTTATTTTTTTGTGCTAAAAGGAAATATTCATAAGCATTAATGAATTAAGATAATAAAATATTCCAAGTGGTTTGTGTGGCTACAAAAATTGAAGTGGAAATGATTGATATATAGTAAAAATGATATTCTATGTCGGAAAATAGACGGAATAGACGAAATAAAAAAAGCAATAAAGTACCCTCTGTAAAAAATAGTATTACCAAAAAAGATAAAATAATTTGGATTAGTATTCTAATCGTTGTTATTGTGTTAATCTTCTTTGTACTGTTCTTGCAATTCCTAAAGTACTTTATATCTATTTAATTAATTACAATTTTAAATGCAACGTTATTGCAGAAGATTAAGTGAAAATAATGATACCCAGAATGAATGACGACAAATTACGACGATATATTAAAAAAATTAGACAATAAATTAGATATTCTTGAAATAGAAGAACAAGATATTTTACTCAAAGCTGAAAAAGGGATTAAACTTGCAAAACAGACCCTTAAATCAGTTAGAAGTATCGTAGTTGATTATGAATTTGAAACCAAATTATAGGAAATTCATTTCTTTAAATGTACTAAACCAAAAATTTATAGCAAACTTATTTATTACGTAAAATTATTTAACATTGAAAGTAAAAGACCCAGGGGAAGCAATAAATCGCAAGTAAAGTATTTGAACAATTATATTGAGAAACTTCAAACCTACTTTAACGACAATCTTGATTTTTACCATTATTACCGCAGGGAAGCTACTGTATTTGATGAGCAATATTTTTTAAGAGGCAAGGCAGATATTCGGTTGTTCCCAGACTCATTTCACTTTTTTGTTGATGAAGAATTTGCAACAAGCCACGATAGTACCGTGGCCTCAATTTTAGCCTACGACCTTTTGATTGTACACTTAAAACGGGAAATTGATAAATTGGAGAATAATGGAAATTATGCAAGTTTAAGATTGTTACAAAGTAAAACCAAAATTACCTGGACAGCCCACAAAATATATTTAATTGAACTGATATACGCTTTGCACAGTACAGATGTCATTAATAATGGTACTGTTGACATTAAAGATATTGCCTATTTTGTTGAAAAAACATTTAAAGTGGACTTGGGCGATTATTACAGAGCTTTTTTGGAAATACGGATGCGTAAAAATGGCAGAACCAAATTTTTGGATATTCTGAAAAAGCAGTTGACCAAACGGATGGATGATACTGATAACGTAAAATAAAACACCCAAGATGCTTCAACTTGGGTGTTTCTTGTTTTATGGAAAATCTCATTTTATTTGGTGGTTTTTAGATAGGGTATTTTTTCTGAAGAAGTACCAAAACCCTCTATTGTATTACATTGAAAATGAGAGAAGAAAAACACCCAAGTAGGCCTAACTTGTGAATAAAATCCAGCAAACTACCCCAATTTTGTAGAACGAAAGTCAAATCAGGTCAGGGGCTATCAAATTACTTGACAGCGATGCGATAGTCTCTTACTATTAAAACCGTTCTATTATGCCGACATCAATAATTACTACAGACGACCTTCGGGAATTCAAAATGGAATTGCTCGATGACATCAAAAACCTTCTTTCCAAGCAAGCTACTGGAAAACTGAAGAAATATCTTAAATCTTCCGAGGTTATGGATTTACTACAAGTAAGTCCAGGAACACTTCAAAATCTGCGTATCAATGGTACGTTGCCCTACACAAAAGTTGGCGGAATCATTTACTATGATGCAGAGGAAATCCAAAATGTGATGAACGCCAACCGCGTTCAACACAGCATAAATTCTTAAGCGATGAACTATATAAAGCTACTCAATGCGGCTTTTTCAACGTTCTATTTTGATGACCGCCTCAATCCCACGCACATAACCCTGTATATGGCATTATTTCAAGAATGGAATAGTAGCCGATTTGCGGACGAATTTTATGTGAACCGCAGAGATTTAATGAGGGCTGCCAAAATTGGTTCTAAATCAACCTATCACAGATGCGTTACGGATTTGGACTCTTGGAATTATCTATCATACTTCCCTTCCAACAATCCTTACAAAGGCAGTAAAATCAAGATGGCCATAATTGGGACAAGTGATGAGCCTGATGTGGGACGGTACAGTCCCATATTAGAACAACTTGCGGGACACTACCATCCCAGAAATGAACCAGTAGTGTACCAACACCATACCACAAATGGACAAGTAATGGACTCGCACCGTCCCGTGAGTGGACAAGCATTGGTATCTACTATAAACAATACCAAACAAGTAAACAATATAAAACAACCAAAGGGCAGGCAGGCCGTTTTTATTTTTTTTGAAGAAAAAGGTTTTGATGCTGATGAAGGAAAAAAATTCTTCGACCACTACGAATCGAACGATTGGAAAACAAGCGACGGAAAACCGATACGAGATTGGCAAGCTTTGGCTAAAAACTGGATGGACAGAACTGAATTATTCAATGAGGAAAACAAACCAAACACAAAGCAACCGTCCCATATTAAGGACAACTTGCGTACCACTAAAAACAAAGATTATGGACAACCCCTCTAAAATTACCGAAGGTGGCGTGGAATATTCGCTTGGAAAGTTTGATGGTAAAAGCGTGTTATACGATTTTGATAAAATCCTGATTTATTTGGATGCAAAGGGAAAGTTGCTCTTTGGCAAACAATTTAGAATCTATGATGAGGACACGGTTATCATCCGCAAACTATGTCACTATTTCATCAAGGACAAAGAAAATTGCCTGAAAGATGATATCGACACTAACAAGGGTATTCTTCTATCCGGGCCTGTGGGATGTGGAAAGACCACTTTGATGAAACTATTGCGATATATCGTGCCAATGCAACGACCTTATGAAATGATTCCGTGCAGGAATGTTGCTTTTAGCTTTAACCATCTAGGCTTTAAAACCATTGAGGATTATGGCAGCACCAAATTCTACTGCTTTGATGATTTAGGCATTGAACCTGCAGGACGATTCTATGGTAAAGATTTGAATGTGATGGGCGAAGTATTACTTTCCCGATACGAACTTTACCTTGAGACCAAACACAAAGTCAAAACCCACGCTACTACAAACCTAAATGCTGAAGAACTGGAAGAACGGTATGGAAACCGTGTTCGTAGTAGAATGCGCGAACTGTTTAATTTGATTGCTTTTGATACAAAAGCTGGGGATAAGCGGAAGTAAATTTTAGAATACTATTTTTCAAATTGGCGCTTGTTTAATGGATGGTCATTTAAAACCTATTTACTTAACAACAACTGTTGTTTTCTTGAATTGGTGGACAAGAAACTGTCCCATAACTGCAATAAACACAGCAATCCCCTTCATTTGGTTTTAGAACCGTTTTACAATTCTCACATTCGTAGAAAAACTGACAAGCTTTTGTTGGCATATCCTCTACTTTTTTATGTCCGCAGTTTGGGCAGGTAATTTCTGATTTTAATTGGACTTCCATTAGTTTTCTTCTTTGTAGGTTACTTTATAGCCTGTAGAATTAATTGCTTTTTCTATATCCTCTTTAGTAGTTTTCGAATTATCGAATTCTACTTTTGCGTTAGCTTTTTCATAGGAAGCATTTACATTTACAATACCCTCTAATTCATTAACAGCGTGCGTAATGTGTTGTTCGCAAGAAGCACAAGTCATCCCTTTTACATCAAAATTTACCGTTTGAATATTGGATTGATTCACTATAACCACTTCTTTTTTATTAACTGGATAAAAAATATGAGAGTAGTATGGAAAGCTTATTGAGATAGCCGCAAATAATGTAATTCCTATTAAAAACCCTTTAGTTTGAAACCACTTTGGCTTTGCATCTATTTCACAGCAATCATCTGCTTTTTTAGGTTTTAGATAATCATACCACGCATAACCAATTGCTATGATAGCGACACCAATTAAATAGGGTCTAAAAGGTTCCATCCAAGATAAAGCGGATGCACTCCCTCCAATTCCAGCAATTAATGCAATAACTGGTGGTATGCAACAAGATGACGCTGCTATTGCAGCAAACAAACCTGTATATGCTACATTTTTTGATGTTTTTTCTGTACTCATAATTAAAAATTTATGCTGTTTTTCTTTCTAATTTGATTGACTTAAATATACTATTCAGAATATCCGTCTCATCCTCATTCAATGAATAGTATAAGGTTTGCCCTTCTCTCCTTGAGCTTATAATACCTGCATCTTTCATTTTTCGTATATGCTGAGAAACGGCAGGAACACTCATACCTAAAATATCAGCTAAATCACAAGGGCATAATTCTTTTTCCATATTTAAAAGAAATAGAACTTTTAAGCGCACTTCATTACCTGAAATAGATAGTAGTTTCGATATTTTGTCGAAACCATTAGCCATACCATCAATGGTAGTTCTACAGTTTAGTAATTGCTTATGGTCAGCCTCAGCTCTTGTACAGGATATTTCTAATTTCATATTAATGCTTTAGACGAGCAAAGGTAAAAGTAATTACTTATTTAAGCAAATACTTAAATATTAAATTATATTCTGCTCTAACTTTTAGTTGGTTGTCTTAAATAAGATAGCGGGTGTTATGCGGAAATAATCTAATTTCTGAAAGACTTATATAAGAAAATCACTTCAGAAATAAATTGGATTACAATCGCTTTTAAACTCTTTGTTAATTCTAAAAATAGGTCTTTCATAATAGTATTAGTTTTGTATAGATAACAAAATGGCTGTGGCAATCAATTGGATATTGTTAGAATTTGAAATATAGTTGCCTTCATCTTTATTACTCAAAAACCCTAATTCTATAAGTACAGAAGTGCAAACATCAACCGTTTCTCGAAGTACCTGAAAATTTGCAAACTTGACACCTCTACTTTCATATCCCAATTCTTTATTAAGTGCGGCTTGCACTTGAAAAGCAAACCAAGTAGAATCATCTGAATATTTGGATTCTGCATTTGTCACGTAAACTTCAACACCCCTAGCATTCGGATTATCCGAATGATTGCAATGCAACGACAAAAATAAATCAGCTTTTAGAGCTTTGGCAAGTTTGGTTCTATCTGATAGTGAAATAAGTGTATCGCTGTACCTGGTCAAATAAATATCCAAAGGCTTATCCAACTTGTTATTTAGCTTCAAAATCGCACTTGCAATATTGAGTACAACATCTTTTTCTAGGATGCCATTTACACCTATCGCACCAGAATCTTTTCCACCGTGTCCAACGTCAATTAGTATTCTTTTTTGAATGGCTGTTTCCTGTCCAAAAATGATACACATTTTCAAGAGCAAAATCATAAAACTGACGTTTTTGAGCACTTTTTTCATTTTCAATTTTAGGGTTATTAACAATTCAACTTCCAAAAGTCATAGAATTTGATATCAAATAATAACAAAGGAATTCAAACAAAATCAAATAATATTTTGTTCACAAATATTTGATTATCAGGTATTTGTAAATAAATATATGTAAATTTCCAATAACGAAAACAACACAAAAATTTAAACTGTTACGTTATGAAAAAATCAATCTATTTGGCAACTTTTTTGTCGTTGCTCTCAACATCACTTTTTGCACAAATTGGGGGAATCGAAGATTCGGTCGATGATGTTTCCAACACCATCCGAACCATTTTTCCAATCATATTAGGGGTCATTTTCCTCATCGGTTTCCTGTTTAATGCAGGGCATTTCTTTGGGGAAAATGCTGACCTAAAAAAGGGTATTACCAGAGTACTTGTATTTGTTTTGATAGCTGGCGCAGTAGTCGGCATCTTCACTTACCTAATTGGAATCGTTGTATAATGAAGCGGTTCGAGGTCTATAAAAACATTAGGAAACGGGCAGTCATTTTTGGCTTCCCCATTTCCCTGTTTGCCTTAATGATAGTTTCCATATTGGCCTCATTGCTCATAGTAATTTTCTCTTTCAGCTTCGTGATGATTATAGGTATTCTCGTTTTTAACGCTGCGCTCTATGTGGCTTTGACAAGAATTAGCCACAACCCACAGATTTTTCAAACAGCCAACGCTTTTCCAAAAATTATAAGTAACAAAAGAAATTCAGGTTTTAACTATGAATAAGATTAACCTTTCGGCATATCAGCCCATCGTAGATATTCAGGACAATATCGTCTTTGCCAATAATGGCAATGTGGTCTTGTGCTATACAGGGAATCTACCTGAAATTTATTCGCTTTCCGAAAAGGACTTTGAAGATATGCACGGTGCTTGGTTTCAGGCTTTGAAATCGCTGCCTGTGGGAACTGTGGTTCATAAACAGGATATATACCTGAAGAAATCCTATTCTTCTGAACAGCTTCCGAATAAAACATTTTTAGAAAAAGCAACGCACGAGCATTTTAAAGGTCGTGGACATATTGAGCACAAGTGCTATTTGTTTTTCATCTTGACCAAAAACAAAGCGCTCAACAATTCAAAATATGTCAATCCCTTTAGAAAAATTTCAAAGGGAATTGTACAGGAACTGGACGATAACATTAAGAGTTTTGTAAACTCTGTAAGCGATTCTGTTTCCTTTATCAATAATAGCCGAAAGATGGCATTCCTTCCGCTTAAAGCGGAAGGGATTCAGAAACTCACAAATGGCTATTTCAATGGCTTCAACGAAGGCTTCGATACCGACATTCTATTAGATAAGAAAAGCGTCAATATTGGCGAAAACCATTTTGATGCCCTTGCCATCAATAGCGAACTGTGCTTTGGCGAAAGTGTACAGAGTAGCAAAACCAATGAGAAATTCACATCTGACGATTTTGTGTTTCATCAAGGGTTTATTGATGGCTTAGGGCTTACGCTTAACGAAAACCACATTGTCAATCAGATTTTATATCTCGACGACAAACAAAAGTGGCGCAAGCTGCTCGACAAGAAAGTCGAGGAACTTAACAAGAGTTCCAATTTCGGTTCACAGAACAAAGTGGTTTTGGGGAAAATCCAACATATTCTTGACCAAATCAATGCCGATGACAATGCACGGATTATTCGTGGTCATCTCAATATTGTGTATTGGTCTAAAGAAGCCAAAGACCTAGACAAAATAACTTCAAAAATTAAAACTGAATTTAAGGAACTGGATATTATTCCATACTATCCGAGAGGCGAAGAGCGCAAGAATTATATATTAAACAGTTACTGCTGTTTTTCGTCCAATTTCTCGAACAACGATTTATATGTTACCGATTTAAAACACGCATTATGCCTATTCATCAATAATACCAATTACAAATCTGATACTACCGGAATCATCTTCAATGATAGAGAGCATAATATTCCTGTTCTAAAAGATGTTTGGGACGAGCGAAAAAAACGTATCAAGGCTCGGAATTTTGCCATTTTCGCACCAACGGGCGAGGGTAAATCCTTTTTAGCCAATAATATTTTACGCCAATACTTTGAAAGTGGTGTTCGTCTGGTCATTATCGACTTGGGTGGCTCGTACACTAAATTTGCCAAACTATATCCTGAAAAATATACGGTACTTCGGTACGAAAGTGGAAAAAATCTTGGCATCAATCCTTTTTATATAAGTGATACAAATGATCTGACACCTGAACGATTGGAAGATTTGTCTGTTTTCCTTTTTGAGCTGTTCGCTTCAGATTTAAAGGTTACTAAAGCACAGTCGGTTTCAGTCAAAAAAATATTGCGTCATTATTACAATAGCATTTCAGAAAATCATTCGCTCGAAGGATTTTACAATTTTATAGAAAGGAATCAAGAGGATCTTCTTGACACCCTAAAAATCCATCCCGACTACTTCAACGTTACCAGCTTTTTGCACGTAATGTCCGAATATGTCGGCGATGGTCTATATAGTTTTCTGTTTGAAGTGAGTGAAGACCAAACCTATAAAATAGAGGACAAACGTTTGATTGTTTTTGAACTCGATGAAGTCAAAGACAATAAGGAAATCCTGTCCGTAATGTTGAAGCTGATTAAGTCAGCCATCCAAAGAACCATTTGGAAAAATAGGGCTGAAAAAGGTATCATCCTATTTGACGAGTTTGCCAAGCAACTGAAGTTCGAGAACGTTCTTGAAAGCGTAGAATTCTATTATCAAGCCATCCGTAAACAGAACGGTGCTATTGGTATCATTCTTCAATCCATCAATCAACTTCCCAACAATTCAACATCTGCAAGCATCCTTGAAAATACACAGGTCATTTACAGCCTTAACAACGAAAAAGGCTATGCCGAATTGGTCAAACGCCTTAATCTTTCAAGCCACGATTTAAACCAATTAAAGTCCATCAAAAACAACCTTTCCGGGCCACGGAAGTACACCGAAATGTTCATTAAAATCGGTAGGGAAAGTAACATCTTCCGTCTTGAAGTTCCGAAGGAAGTCTATGCGGCTTACTTAACCGACGGACAGGAAAACGAAGAAATAATAAAGCTCTACAACGAGCATCACGATATGGAAAAAGCAATAATTCAATTCACATCTAAAACATAACATTATGAAGACAAAATTCAAAATTTTAGTAATGACAGTAGCATTGACCTTATTTATGTCGGGCAACGCTACTGCCCAAGGAATGCCCACTTATGACAATACCAATTTTATCAGCTTGGTAAAACAACTGATTGAATCGGGTAAACAGACTGCTCAAATGATTAAGTCTGTAAAATTCTTAAAAGATGCAAAAGAGGCCATCGAAAAGGTTTCAAATGTGGTTCAGCAACTTAGAGCAGTTCAAGAAATTGCAGACAACAATCAACGCCTTATTCAGGTAATGCAAAATGATTTACAGGACATTTTAAACTCGCCTTATATAAAGCCAGATGAAGTAAGCAGGGTTATGGAATCGTTTGATGCTATAGTTCAAAATTCATTGGACACGGTAGATTTTATTGATGAAGTTCTATCAAGCGACTATCTAAAAATGAGCGATGCAGAGCGTGCCGCAATTTTGAAAGAAAAAGAACTGGAATCAAAGCAAATGGTTTCTACCATCACTACAAAAACGAAACGCTATCGTGATATCATTTCATTCAGAAAAATGCAGGATAAAGTAAATAACCGCGAAACAGGATATTAAAAATGACCGCAACCATACTTTTAGGAATTGGATTGGAATATATCGATACGGTATTTCAGACCATTCAGAACAGTAGCTTCTCGCAATATACTATTGCCGGAATGAAAACGCTTGCTGTCCTGTTCTTTCTGGTCAACATCCTTAAAAAGTACAATGAAGGTATTGCGGACAAAGACGGGTACACTTGGGGATTGAGTCCTGGTGAACTGGCAAAGAATTTTGCTATTGTTATTCTGGTCATATTCTCAACGCAGGTATTAGGGTTTTTCGATGGAATTTTAGTGGCCATCGAAAGTCAATATCGAGGGACTGCACCTGCATTATTGCCATTACAGATGCAGGATATTCCGTTAGAGGAAGATGTAAGTCTTTTTGATGCTGCGAGTTCAGCAATGACGCTTTTGTATGAGGCCTTGGTAACACCCTTATATGGGTTCAAGATATTAGCTTTCATTTTAAGTACAATACTCTGGATATTGGATTTGTTCATCTATCCGCTATTCTTGGCAGAGCGTTTTTTCCTTTTGGGGATAATGCAAGCGTTCTTCCCTTTGGTCATTAGCCTTGCAGTATTTGAAAAATTCCGTTCACTTGCTTATACATTCTTCAAGTTGTATGCTGCTGTATATATGTTAGTGCCGGCATTCTTTTTAGTCAATGTATTTGTTAACGCTATTTATACGGAAATCAACACCAATTTTTGGGTTAACTTATTTGGTACCGATACAGGTCAAGGCTTTTTTGCGCCTGTGGTTCAATTAGGTTCTGTTGCATTTATTGTTTTCCTGAAATTCAAATTGTACAAACGAGCAACGTCCTTTACACTCCGATTGTTTACTGCCTAAGGCAGATTAAAAATAAGAATATGAAAACACCATACAAGAATATTTATAACGTCCTAAAATTGAATCGGTTTATCGTTTTGGCAGTTGTTGTCTGTGCCTTACTGTCCAGTACCTTTTCAGTTTGGATGGTATTCAATACAAATCAAAAAGCGCTCAATAGTGCTTTTGCCATCAATACAGATGGCAGTATAATTCCCCTGAAGCTCGTAACTCAAAAAGAGAATTTTAGAGTCGAAGCTCTGGCACATTTAGAACTGTTCCACAACTACTTCTATAACATCGATGCCAGTAACTATGAAAGGAATTTGGAAAAAGCACTTTGGTTAGGCAATAGTTCTGTGGACAATCTTTACCGCCAGAAAAAAGCCGATGGTGTTTACAACAGGTTGCTTCAGTATTCATTGGTTCAAAAAGTATTGAGTATTGACTCAAGGATAAACGAAAATAATGGCTCGTATAGTTTTACAACCACCACCATTTTTGAAATTAACAGAGGTTCAATAATTGACACCTACGAACTGTTTTCAACTGGAAACCTGATTATGGTTGACCGAAACTTTCCCAACAATCCGCACGGACTTCTAATTACAAATTACTTCGAAAACACTTTAAAAAAACTGAATGATGATAGTTGAGCCGAAAATCGGCATTTAAAAAACCAAGATTATGAAAGTAGAAAAGAACAAAATAGTATTTGCAGCAGTATTGGCGGTGATTTTCATATTCCTTATTTCCTATTCCGTAATGGTAATGGGCGATGATGATAGCGAGAACGAAAGCCTACAACAAACATTAATTCCCGATTTAGAGGAAAACCAAAAAGAGTACGATTCTAAACTGGATGCCATCAATGATTTAAAGGAAGTGCGTGAAAATAACGCACCCAGCATCTATGATGAAAAGCTTATAGACTCGTTGGGCTTTTACGACCCAGATTTGCCCGAACGTGAAAAAGAACGTATTGTGGATAGTATTTACGATGCTGGCAAAATTCGATATTCTGAAAAACGCTATCAAAATCTGGGACAGAGAAAAGTTGCTCAAAAAAGCACAAAACAAATCGATTCATCAGAAATCAAACGAGAACAAAAAATTGAAGCCAAAGAATTAGGCTTAGAACATCAATTGTTCTTTGCCGCATCGCCAAAACCCAACGAGTTTTCAATCATCGGTAATACTGATGAAACAATTTACGTAGTAGTAGATGGCGACCAAATAGTCAAAGCGAATACCAGATTACGAATGCGCCTTACCAAACCTGCAATAATAAATGGTAAGCAGATGCCGAATAACACACCAATTTTTGGGTTTATCAGCTTTCAGCCCAATCGAGCTTTAATTGAAATTGAAAATATAAAGCACCATCCTACTAAACTCAAAGCATTCGATTTGTCAGATGGTAGTGAGGGCATTTATGTCGAGAACAATTTTCGAGCTGAAGCCACCACCGAAGTCTTGGACGATATTATTGGCGATATCAACATTCCCACCGTACCACAAGTTGGTGGTATATCCAAAGTACTCAGACGTAACAACCGAAACGTAAAAGTTACGGTATTGAATAATTATAAATTAATTCTAAAACCTAAATTATGAGCCCATAATGGGCATTTAAAAACACACTCTTATGAAAAAGTATATCATAATTTCCACTCTTGTTTTAAGTTTCGCTTTCGCGAAAGCGCAAACAACTACAGTCCTCGATACCATATATGCCAACGACACCAAAAACGTTGCATTATTCTTCCCTGAACCTATTCGGCAAGGTATAACCGGTTCAGATAATTTTGTTTTTACCTACAACCGTGAAAAAGAACAGTATTTTGGACTTCTTCAAGCAAAGCCTGGCAAAGAAAGTAATCTACTGGTAGTCAATAGAAATGGTTCAATTTTTTCGTATATTGTAAGATATAAAAAACAGCTATCTAAGCTCAATTATTTCATTCCGTTATCTAATAGTATAGGGAATGAGAAACCGATTAAGGTCGATTCGATTCTTGCTGAATCCTCTGAAGAACGTGTAGATAATAGAACGTATTACTACCAAAAATTCTGCTCGTATCTTCTTAACAGAAACCAGCGTATAGGTCGAATTAAAAAGCGAAATGAAGGTATCGTTTTGAGTGTTGAGAATATTGTTTTTGATAAGAAAGAACTCTACTTCGTTATCCAGATTGAGAATAATTCTACTTTGGATTACGATTTGAATTTCTTGAACCTTTCGATTGAAACAAGACAAAAAGGGAAAAGAAAATCGTTACAACGCCTGTATCAAGAACCAACGTACAAACACAATCTGCCTTCAAAAATTGCAAAAAGTGAGACGGTTCGCTTCGTTTATGTATTGCCCAAATTTTCATTATCTAATGACCGTAGGGCGATTTTAGAATTGAACGAGAAAGATGGCGAACGCAATATAGAAATGAAAATATCACATAGATATATCAATAACCCAAATTAAAATATTATGAAAAAAATTATTGTTTTCTCACTCGTACTGTTGTTCCTTTCTTGTGCCGATTCTGATACTAAAGTTTCTGGGCCAAGTGCTACAGCCCAGATTGTTATTGAAAGCTTTTATGAAAAGGATGAGGAAGCTTTAAAAGCCAACTCAACACCACAGGCATATTCTAATTATATGAATACTATAAATATGTTTAATGCGACGGTAAAGGATGATTCAAACTTTACTGTTTTGCAGGATACCATTATGGGTGATGTGGCTTGGGTAAAATATACGACAGCCTATGATAAGACACCAGGCCTTTTTAAACTGGTTAAGCAAAATGGCAAGTGGCTGGCGGATGCGAGAGGCTCAAAGGACAAATCTCCTTTTTAAAAGGACTTTTACTGATTGTTTTTGAGATTAATTTCCCAATAGCCTTGCGTGCCACCGTGACGTATTAAAAAGCCTTTAGTTTTTAGTGCGTTTATATGTTTGCCCACAGGGGATTCATTGATACCTAAAGCTTCAGCTATTTCAGTATAAGTAATAGTAGTATTGGTTGCAATAAGTTTAAGCACTTCTTTTTGTCTTCTAGTTAGAGCTTCAGTTGAATCAATTACACCACCTATTGCACCACCTATTACACCACCTTCTTGACCACCCTTTACACCACCTGTTTGACCACCTTCTTCAACAACAGCTTCTTTAGCAATAAAAGTCATTCTAAGAAAGTTATCTGAAAAACTAAAACTCTCTTTTCCGTAGTGTTCTAAAATACGAGGAATGCCAGAACCTAATTGTTCAACCAGTTCTAAATCTTTAAAAATTCGCATCAGTTCCTTGTTTCGTGGGACTGAAAAGCCTTCAAAAAATTCTTGCTTGCTCAATCCTTCCGGAAGACCACCAGCCGATGTGATTTCGATTCTATCGGTAAAGATTTCAAACTTTGGGGTAATCTCATTTGTGTAATCATTATGCACAAACGCATTTATGATGGCTTCACGCAAGGCGATGGGATGCCAAAGATTGGCTTGTTGTCTTTCTTTGGCTGTAATTTTTGTGGTTGTTCTGTTCTCGACCGCAATTTTATCTATCACTTGTTTGGTAGCCTTAACCAAACATTCGTGACCGTATTCGTTGCTTTCTATTAAGTCTGTTCTGGTTATACCCGAATATTTAGCGACTTTAATTGATGTGTTATTCTTATCTGCCAAGAGATAGCCGGCATAATTAAAAGCACCATCTTCAGTAAGTAGTTCCAAGTTCTTGGCAAATGGTTTACCAAGGGTGTACCCAGATTCTTCGTAGTAAATTTTTAGCTGTCCGAAGCCTAAATCCTGCCGTCCTGCTTTAATCTTGCTGATGGAATTTCGGGTACGTTTGGCAAAGAGCTCGTCAATCATTTTTTGTGGCATCGGTTCAGCTGCTGAACCTAAACGAATAAAACAGCCCTTTTCGCTCATCCCGTATTTTTTAAGATGATATGGTTTTTCTGGACCGCTGGCCACTATGATTTTTAGAATGTTCTTACTATTCCTTTCCTCACTCACAATATCAAACAGACCAAGGGCGGAAGGGCGGATGTTGTTTTTTAATCTATCCTTAATCTTTAACTGGTCGCTATCAGAATCTGCCAATCCGTAAGTATTTCCATCCTTATCGATGCCAATATATATAATGCCACCTTCGCGATAGTTTAGAAAAGCGATGACCTCTTTTTCAAGTCCATCAGACAATTCTCGTTTGTATTCTATGCGGTTTGTTTCGGTCATTAATTAAATAAATTGGCAATTTGGAAATAAAGATAACTATACGCTAACAGTTTTTTCGCTTAGTAAGGTTTTCATTTTATCCAATAATAGTGCCTTCCTTTTTTCGTGGAAATTTCCATATTCATTCAAATTCAAATCGACATCTGGAATTAAATGAGCGTTCAAAAATTGAGTTCTATTATTTTCATTTGTTTCTTTCTCAACCCAATCCAACAGATTCATATTACTCTTGGACATATTCTCATTGGCATCTAACATTTGAAGGTTATAGATAGAATTGTAAGTGTGCCATCCATAGCTTTCTTTGTCGGAAGCTTCAAGATTATTAAACTCAAATGCAGAATGTATATGGTCTTTATGAAAATTATTATTTCTATAATCTAAATCTGGATATAATAGAGAGAGAATAGAAAAAGCATACTGATTGTCTTTCTGTGTGAAAAGTACTTCTTCTATAAATTCATCGCCAACGCTCGTATCCTTTCTTATATGATTAAAAATAGAATTGACAGGAAAAGAAGTAATCTCTGGCTTAATTTTCATTTCAACTACATTGTCCGTGAAAGTCCTTCTTATTTGAGATAAAACTGAATCTGATGTTCCACCAAAAATCCTCTTAATCAACACTATGTGAAGCCATTTTTTTATCGATTCTCTGTCCTCTTTGAACTCTATCTTAGTTGAATAATCTCTATAAATATTCTTGTGGTACAAATAATAAATGATAGGGATTACAGAGTTCTTGGAAGTCAAAGTGTAATCCGTAAATCCGAAAGTTTTTATTAAATCAAATGTGGATAGGATTGAATCTCTAATCTTTTCCCATTCTGTCTCAAAATCCTTTGCGTTACCTTTGGAAAAGTTTGTAACCCTAAACTTAATATCTCGACTGTACAAATAAAGAAAGGATTTAAGTATTAGGTCTTTGGATATTGAAAAACCCTTATCTCTTATACTATCTACAAGTTTATGAATCTCTTTACGCGCATCTTTTTTTGTCCAGTTTGCAACTGCAATAGACATTAATAAATCTGAAAAATTTAAAGGTTCGCCACCACTATTTATCCTGATAAAAATGTTTAGCGCCTTATCTAAACTTTGGTCTTTTTCAAGGAAATAATTAATTATAGGCTTTTCCATTATGGTTCGCCTTAGCTGTCTTATTGCTTTCCGGGAAAAGCTACTTTCAAATTCTTCTACAAACTCATCAAAAGCTTCATCCTCGGTATAATTTAAAATTGCACCTACCTTAAACCATTTTTGTTCATTCGCTTCGTAAATTTCAGATTCTTCTGTTTCAGATTTTTCAAGAAAACTAAATTCGTATATTCTGCCATCTTCCTCGTCTTGAAGTTCAGTTGTAATGTTCAAATACAAATGGCGCGTTGGAATACTCCATTCTGTATCTTCCCACTTTCTACGGTACTCTTTATAACCGAAACTACCTTTTAACCCAAGATATAAAGAAGTTAATCTTTGCTGACCATCTAAGACCGCATTAAAAGAACTGATACCATTTGTTGAAATTTCCTCATTGTGGGTTTTATATCGTTCGCGATACTCATTTATGAACTTGTAGAATCTATATCCTTTTGACGTGGTTTCTTCTACTTTCCAAAATAGAAAAGAACTGATTGGATAATTTCTCATTATTGAATCAAAAAGCCATTCAATTTTAGAGTGATTCCAAATGAATTCTCGTTGTATGGCTGGAAGTAAAAACTGATTTGAGTCTATTTTTTCGATTGCATCAGAAATGGTTATAGGGGTTTGAAATGACATAAATTTCTTGGTTGGTTTTAGTTTCTATTATGCAGTTGGCATTTATTTTATATTATTTTTTTACCAGCTTATTAAATTATTTTCGATATCAAATCCTGAAGCTTCTACTTTTCCAGTTTCGGTAAATCCGTGTTTTCCGTTTTCATTTTTGGAAACGGTTAACTCATTTCTCAGGATATGTGTGAGTTCAAGATTATTTCCTAAAATATAATCTGAATTAATCGCAAAATTGATTCCTTGTTCGCCAAAAGGTACACTTGGATAATAAATTCCATCTACTTTACCCTCGGAATGAGCAAGAGCCACGTTGCAATAGGCTGTTGTTATAATATATGTTTTTCGGTCATTTTTTGCAGATTTCCTGAACTTCTCGAAAAGAAATCTATAAAATAAGATTGTAGCTTCTCTTATTTCAGGGTCACTTTGTTCAATGAAAGTTTCCATAGCTGCTCCGTGTTCTTTGTCGAACTCCGAAATTCTATGGTCTTTATCGGGTGTCGTTACTATAATTCCGATTAAGGGTTTCTTTAATTGCCAACGCCCAATTGTAACGTAAACTTTATCGCCAAAATCTTTTGTATCAGACCAATACTCGACTAACTCAGCAAATGAAGTAGGTCTATTTTCTGAACAGTAGAATTTAGACTGAAAAGGTCTATTACATCTCGCAAAATCTTTGACAAATTTATTTGGTGTTATTGAGATGTCGGATATTAATGGAAATAAATCATCGTCTTCGTGGGTGCGTGTTCTGAAAAATACTGATTTGGCAGGAATTTCATATTGTAAAACTGGAAGCCTTCCTATGGTTAAATAGGCTAAAACCGCTTTTTCGTAAGCGTACTCATTTTCTGGATTTATCGCTTCCAATAAAGTAATAGCTTTTTTTACATTTTCAACAGTCATATTCTTTTAGTTCTATGTACTCAATTCTTTATCCAAATTACTCGTAAATAGGCCTTGAACCAATTTACCATTTCTCAAATATTCAAAGAAATCATCATAATTCTCAGGACTTAGGAAATGAAAATTATAGCGTTGATTCACATTATTTTCTTCAAGTTGTTTATTTAATTCCTGAAAATGAATGGTCGCCCATTTAAATTTTGCTTTATTTAAATCAGAATAGTCTTGGTCATCTTTAATCTCGACAACGGTAATATATTCTATTTCCGTATCTGAGGTTTTAACAAAAAAGTCTGGATTGAATTTGCCCTGTTTTGTATGGTTTCCTGATTTACTTGATAGCGAATACTCAATAGTATAGAAGCTTTGATTAGTTGATTTTAGCCAAGCATCCAAGGCTTTGGAATTTTCATTCCTAACCAATTTTTCAGCAAATTTTCTTTCAGGTGTTGCGTTAAGGAACGCTAAATCTACCGGTGTTTTAAAATCATAACTATTTGCCTGCAAAGTAGCATTACGAGGAAAAGTTCCATCATCAATTACTTCCTGCAAAAAGTTTAAGACGTCTGTGTCTTTAACTTCTTCATTGTAATTATTTGAATACATAACCGTAGAATTATGGCGTAAATTCCCTATTGACAATGTTTCCTTTATTCTTTCTTTAGTTGAGATAACAAAGGGCTTTTGCGCTATTCTGACTAATTCAAGCGATTTATTTTTTCGTCTTAGAAGCGTATTGAATGAAGAAAAAATATTTCGTTTATTCTTTTCGTTCAATTCATCTCCTTCCAGACCAACCTTATCCATAGAACGCCTTATCAGCTTTGTAATCTCTTCTTTGGGCGGAAGGTTGTTTTTTGTGTATTGACCTTCTTGTAATTTAAGTGTAACACCTTCCCATTCTCTCGTCTGAAACTCGTGATAGATTTTATCAACGATTTCCTTAATTGGTGTCATTCTATTTTTAATCTTGTACTCTACACTCTTATAATCACTCGCAAGGTTGGTATATGTTGTTTCCTGACTTACTTGGTCTACCGAAGATTCTAAGTTTATGATACCTTTATAATTAAACTCTTTCTCTTTACTGTTGTTTTCTACCGCTTTTTCAATTTTGTTGTAATCTATATTGTAAAGTTCAAAATGAAATTTACTCCTATCGCCATCGATTAAGTTAGAACTCTCCAATCGCATTTCTAACTCCAGTACTTCATCTACCAATCCTTTAATTTTTGAGCCCCAAGATGAATGGTTAAATATTGTAACTTCTGCATTATTTATATATTCAGGCGGCACTCTTAGTCCTCTACCTAAAACCTGAGAAATCAATAATTTTGAATTAAAAGCTCTTTCTTCCATAGGGACTATTTGGAATACATTCTTAACATCCCATCCCTCTGTAAGCATAGAAACGGACACAATCCATTCTACAGTAGAGTCTTGTTCATCTACTTCCTCTAAACGAATTACATTATGCTTATGTACCTTATCTGAAGTTACCGTCATAACCAATTTATCCCGAACCTCTTGTTCTTCCAAACCTTCTTCCAGCATTAAAAATTCAACCAATCGTGTTTCAAGTCTTTTGGCATTTGTAATATTGTTTGTTACCAGAATTGTTAATGGTTTTACATTTTTGTAAGTAACTTTATTATTGCTATGGTTCTGATATATTTTCTGAAATCTTTGGTCTTCGTTTATGCTATCATCCTCTGAAACATAATTAATCTTCTTAACAAATTTTTCATCAACAGCTTCTCGTAAAGAGTATCTGTAAATAACGTCATTGAAGTAATCATTCCCTATATATGCTGTACCTGTAAAACCAAGCATATATTTAAAATTATAACCATCGTCCAATAAAAATTTCTTCCATATTTTTAACCCTCTTGCTTCTGTAGTATTACCTGAAATCTTATTATAAATGTGATGGGTTTCATCATTCAAAACTACCGTGTCAAAACCTCTTTTGAAACCAAAACTATCTTCAATTGATGAACCTGTCCTTTCGTAAACAGCGTGGACATTTTCAATACAAATGGCACCTTCATCCACGGTAACACTTCCATCAACTATACTCGGATTTCTAATAATTGCAGATGGCGGAATTGTTTCTTTTAGAATTGGGTCAGAAACCAAGGCTAAAAACTTTTTATGCAGTTCTTTTTCAATTGTCGTTGATGGACACAAGACGAGTACTCTTTTGACCAAGCCTAAACCTAATAAGATTTGTGCTATGCCATACATTACGTAACTTTTTCCCGTTCCTGTAGCAAGGTCTATTGTCGCAGATAACTTTGAAGGTAACTGTAGCTTACGGTGGTAATCTGCAAGCTCAGGATATCTCTCCCGTAATTGAGGATTTTGATAATGATTTTTAGAAACCAAGTCTTGAATATTAGTATACTCTTTGGATGCCAAGTAAATGACTGAACTTCTTATGGCTTTCTTTTGGTATTCCCTTGTTCCACAAAGTGCATCCAAAAACCTATCCCAATAAGGAAGTGGTAGCTCGCTTTGATTATAAAATTGATTTACTTTTAATATTAAATCTTTTGTGTCGTATCGCTTTTTTTCCTGAATCATCCCTTCGTATTTTTATTGGTAAATACCTCGCGGAATTCATTGCCATAAATGTCGATATATACTGCACTTACTTTAGAGCCACAATCTTCAATGGAAACATTAGCTTTACCATCCTCACTAACAATATCAGCAGCAAAAAATACATCGGACATTAAAAACTCATTGCCGTTATAGTTTTTATCTACAACAACCATTGCCAAGGCTTCCAGACCAGGAATATCTTCCAAGGTATCTTCATCAGGGTAGTAGGCTTTAAAAGCCTTTATTGTGATTACACCATCATCAAACGAGGACTTAACTTCTGGTTGTCTTATAAAGTGAAAACCAACTGCATTTTCAAGTGAATTTACGTTGCTGGAACTGGTAGGCTGTCTGAATTTTTTAAATTTCTCCTTATGCAATTCTTGAATAATTTGATATGGTACTTTCAAAAAGTAATAGCGCACATTCCCTATCTCATAGTAATCATCAATAAATTGAACAGAATTTGCTGGCGCTATAATATAGATACGGTCGCCAACTTTTTTGCCAATATTTTTGTGAAGAATTTCTAAATAATCTTCATCAACTGCTGCATCCTTATGCTCCCAATATTTCCAAATCAATACGTCATACCCATCCTTACGTTCTCCTTGAAATTCAATACCTGCAATTTTTTTTGGTTTTGGGGTTACTTCAAAGAGATTTAGTACGAAGTCTTGATATTCTTTATGTTGTAATGAAAATAGTTTTTCTATATCGTAAAAACCCGTATTAATCGTGTGAAATGATGTTGACTTCTTGCCAAAATCTTTAGTTTTATTTTTTAGAGATTTTGAGTTTTGAATTGTCAATATTCTTTTTTGAATCGTGTAAAAAGCAAATTTACCAATATCACAAGTAATCCATTTTCTACCTAATTTTTCAGCAACTGAGGCTACGGTTCCGCTACCTCCAAAAAAATCCAAAACTAAATCATCCTTATTGGTTGACAACCGTATAATTCTTTCGATTAGTTCTTCAGGCTTTTGTGTGGGATAACTAACTCGCTCTTTGGACTGTGAATTGATGGGATTTACTGTATCCCATAATGACTGTAACGGAATTCCTTTTAATTCCTCTAAATACTTTTTAACCCGGATTCCTCCCTTGTTCGTAAAGTGCAAACGATTCTCAGAATCAAGTCTTTCCATTGTTGATAATGGACATCTCCAATATCCTTTTATGCCTTTGTATTCATAGGTATAACCTGAACCCTTTAACCCCTTAGCTGTTACAGGACCATCAGTCCATAAACGACCATCTTCATCTTGATTACGAAAGCGTTTCAAATGTTTTTCTGAATAATACTCATAAAGCTGATTCCATATATATTTTTCAGAATTTGTATAGTAGAAAATAAATTCACAGTTTATTCCTAACTTTCCGCTATCGCTGTGAGCACTTGTTCTTTTCCAAACTATTTCATTACGAAAATTACCTTCTCCAAAAATCTCATCTAATATGGTTTTGATATAGTGAGATTTTTTTTGGTCAAGATGAATATAAATACTTCCATCACGAGCCAAAATTTCTTTGGCAATAATTAATCTTCTTCGTATAAACTCTACAAATTCAGCATCTTTAGCCTTGTCTGTATATGCTTTTTGACCTTGTGACCCTGAAAAATCAGATTCTGTCGCAAATGGTGGGTCTATGTAAATTAATTTAACCTTTCCCTTAACCTTGTCTTTTATAAGTGGGTCTTCATTTTTGTAAATGGTTTTGAGAAATTGAAGGTTGTCGCCAAATACAATCATATTTTTCCAACCGTCAGGATAAGACTCACGGTCGCCGTTATACGTTCTTTCAATTTGTAAAGGTGCGGCAGTTACTCCATCTTCGTCTGCAAGAATATCTTCTTTACGCATTTTTCCAGCATAAACGAGTTCATATTCCTTTTGAATAGTGGGGAAAAGCTTGTACTTGAAGTCCTCGGGTAGTTGCTCGCCCTTTTGTAATTTTTCTATTAAATAGTCCTTTTCTCTTTGGCTTAATTCTGTCATTTGGTGGTAAAAATAAGTGTTAAAGATATTGGTATAATTTCACGTTGCAAAAAAAGGGTTAAGATAATTTTAAGATTATCATTTATTAACCGTTTAGCCCAATGAATTAAGGTGTTTAACGTTATTTAAATATAGACCGTGCTTCCTCATAAACCCGCTCAAAATTAGCTCCCAAATCAGCTTTAGAAAACTGTTTAGTCTCATTAGGAAGTTCCCTTTGAATGTCGGCTAATTTAAACTGCACCTTTTTATCCCTACCATCTGCATAAGTGATAAACTCGCCCTGTTTCAACCTGAAAAATACGTCCGCCCGAATCTTTGGGATTTCCTTTTCGCCCGTAGTAATGCGAGTATCAAAATCGAGGTTATGTCCTCGACTTATGCTCTTGGTTGGGTCTTTAATGATTTCAAAAAAGCGTTCGTAATATTTTGCGGTGTCCGGGTCATTTACCTTTCCGAAAAATTGATAGGATAGATTACTAAGAATCGCCTTGCTTGCCTTATCGCCATACATCATATCATTCTGAATTTTATCCTGCATCACATAAATCGTAGAAATATTATAGCTTCTCAATGTTGCAGGAATTCGATGCATATTCAATAAACGAATGGTTGGTGCTTCTTCCATAAGCAAGAATGATGGTTTTGAATTACGCACGCTCATTTGCTTTGTAATAGTGTGTATAATTGTAGCGATTACTGGTGAATACGAAGTTTCGAATTTTGGGTTGTTCACAATCGAAATTACGCAGGGATTTTCAGCACTATTTATATTTAGCGGTACTTCATCTGCGGACAAAGCCATAAAAATCCGTTGTGTACTAATTCTTTTCAGCGCATTTGCCAATGTGCTTTTTACACCAGCGGTCTGCCTTTCAGAATCCTTGCCACTTATAAAGGCATCTGCCATTGCTCGTGATGTGGTGTTGGTTTCCAGAAACTGAATCAAACTTTTAGTATCGAGAAATTGATAAACCGCAATTAAATGTGGCAACGTACAAAACTTGGGATAGTCCGTTTTCAGTTTCCAAATCAAACCACCAATCAACCCTTCTGCAGCATCGTTGAAGAATTTTGTCGTGCCAGTTGTTCCGCTTTCTCTTTGCTCTAATAGATTCTCAATCAACACCCTTGACACCTCGTTTACGCTTTCCTCATTCTCTAAATACCGTGGCGCAATAGGATTTACCTTATGAATGATTTTATCGAAGGAAATGACCTTAAAAGGGATGTCGCTATCCTTGAAAAGCGGATATGCCATTTCGGTCAATTCAAAATCTTTATAATCGTGAATAATTCCGCAGAAACCTTCTTTTTCAAAATGCTTTAGAAATCCATAAACCACGCTTTCGGTTTTACCACTTCCGGCAGAACCAATGATGGATGCACCACGTTTGATATTATCCAATCTGAAATTTCCTTTAGTAGTTGCAAAGTTTACTTGGTATCTGCTGTCGCCATTTTTCGGGCTTTCGGTTTTATGTAGAAAAACATACAGTCCTATATTAATTAGCATTAGCGGACAAACCAAATAAAGTAATATAAATATCAATTCATTTCCTTCAGACAAATAGAACACGAGAACTGAAAGCGATATGCTATTCAACACAAACGCATATTTTGATACTCGAAACATTCCATAGAAAACGGTACTGGCCAAACCAATAATTGAAAGTATCGTTATAAGATTGTCTATCTGCATATCTATTAGATTCCGATGGAACTTGATTTGATGGCCACTTCTGCGCCACGTCTCAATCGCTTAAAAACTCGAAGCGCTATTTGTGCCTGACTTACTGGAATACTCGGCACTATGGGCAATCCTGATTTACTTATCATTTTAAAAGCCAATGCTTTTTCATTGGCTGGCAATTTCATCAATGCTGAAAAATATAGGTTTGGGTTCTTTACAAAGGTCTTTTTAGCTTTGTAGGTCTCTGCGTAATTGCGCTTATATCCAAATGTCTTATCAAATGTTTTTTCCGCTTTCGCGAAAAATGTATCTCTATCAAAACCACGCTTCACTTTTTTTCCGTGCATCTCTACTTCGGATGCTTTGTGCTTACTTCCTGGGGAAAGGCTTATAGAATTTGAAGCATCCTTTCGGCTAACGATAATATGAATGTGACTTTGGTTTCCTGCTTTCGGCATTCCCTGAACTATCCGTTTTCCGTTTTGTTGATGTGGCGCTTGGCGTTCCAGTTTGGCAATTTCCTTTTCCATTTTCTTAATATTCCCTTCAGCTCGTCCTTCTTGAATATTTCGGATATCCGTTTTGAGCTGAAGTATTTTTGTGGCGAAAGGTTGGTTTTCTTTTATCTGAAAGTCCGTACCCTTGAAGGTTCTTTGATGTTCAATTTTAGCGTAATATTTTATGTCGTCTATTGATATAGGTCGTCCATTGATTTCCCGATTGAAGCTGGCAACATAATCTTTCATTAGCTCACGAGTGTAGGTTTTTAAATCTTCACGACTGTTCTGTAATCTGTTCAATTCATACTTGGAAGGACTGACCGTTATGGAATAAAATTTAGGTTCTTTCTTTTTCAATTTTGCGGTGTTTCCATCAATTTCCTTTACCACTTCTTCTGCGGAAATCTCGTCGCCATATTGATTGAAAAAATGTTCCATATCTGCTTCCTTTATCCCTTCATTTTCTTTCTCTAAATAGCCTACAAAATCGGCTGAACTTTGTGAGTAATTTGTTCCTAATTTCTGTGGTGTGATTGTGATATACATAGTTCAAAAATTAGAGTTCGTTCTTTAAGTTTCGCTTTTCGCGAAAGCGCACTTCTTTCTTTTCTTCCGCATATTTCTTTTCCACAATCAGCGGTTTTTTTTCTGGCTCTTCTGTTTCAAAAAGTGATTGAATCATAGCCACCGTAGGTTTGGTTTGTGTCTTTTCCACATCTCGCATTATGGCAATAACCGCATTGATTCTTTTGAGCAATTTAGCTTCGATGGTTCGCCCCGTTGGACCTAATTTTTCTTTTGGCGAAATTTCATTATAGAAGAAAAAATCTAGCATTGTAGCCATCGCCTCGGTGTGCGATTTGAAGTAAGTACGTGAGAACGTTTGGAAACGTTTTGCAGTTTCCTTTTTAAATCTAATTCCAATAAATGAGTCCATATTTCGCCGATTTGTCGCAAAATCATCCCTAAAAATGGGCGTTAACAGCCCGTTTGTCGCAAATCGTTAACTGTCAGGAAATTATAATATATTCAATTCGCTGATTATCAGCTATTTGAAAACGAAAAGGAATCCGAAACATCGCGCAGCGTGTTACCCTCTTGCTATTCCCCTTAGATTTGCATTGTTGTTTATATAGAGATTTTTACGTGGTGAATTTTTATATTTAATTATCTAACTTTTCATCGGGGAATACCCTCAGTAATTATGAATAACGACCAAAACCGGTAAGGGCGAATTATACGCTATTCAAAGCTTCGGGCTTATGCATTATTTGATAAAAGCCCTTCTCGGTTATTCTGGACCGGCATCAGATGGAAATTCAGGTTTTTAGACCTATTATCAGGGGTTCGATGGCAATCTGGGATTTTGGTCTTAATCCTTTAATTTTATCATTATGCAAAACCAGAACTTTGCGTACTTCATCGGTATTGATATATCGAAGAGTACTTTTGACGTAGCTATCTTGAATGAAGATAGGACTACCTCTTATTTTTTTGAGAATTCCAAAAAAGGAACGAATGCTTTTATCAGGCTCTTGAAAAATCAAAAGATTCCATTGAAAGACACACTCACCTGTATGGAACATACCGGTGTCTATGGAAAACTCATCATTGCCAAACTTGTTGAAAAAGAAGCGAGCTTCTGCGTAGAGATGCCCATCAAGATCACGAAGAGCATAGGACTTCACAGAGGTAAAAATGATAGGGTCGATGCCGTCCGTATTGCGCAATACGCCTCTAAAAACGTTGGCCAGCTCAAACTCTATGAGCCGATTCCAGAAATCCTTGAAAAAGTGAGAATACTGCTCAAGATCAGAAGACAACTGGTCAATGCCAGAGCCGATTTTAATAAGTATCCCAATGAACTTGAACTCTTCTCTCCAGAAATGGGAAAGCTTGCCAAAAAGAACCTTAAAAAAATCAATAAAAATCTTACTGGCGAGATTGAGCGAATAGAAGGGGATATCAAAAAATTGATCCTTTCTGATGACAGGCTCAATAAAACGATCGGACTGGTTACTTCTGTTACTGGAATAGGACAGATCACGGCACTTCATCTTACCGTTTTTACTAGCTTCTTCACCAAATATGATAATCCAAAACAATTGGCTTGTTATTGTGGTGTCGTACCATTTGAATATACCTCTGGATCTTCTATCAATCGAAAATCCAGAATCCATCCGATGGCAAACAGAACACTCAAAAAACATCTCCATATGGGTGCCATGGCTGCAATCAACCACGATCCCGAAATCAAAGCTTACTTTGAAAGGAAAGTCGAAGAGGGAAAAAATAAAATGCTTATCATCAATAACGTTAGGAACAAACTTGTCCATAGGATCTGTGCCGTCATTAAAAGACAGCAACCCTATGTCAAAAATGTAGCCTAAAAATTTTTGCATTTTTTCTAGATTTTAACATGGAAATCTTTTCGTCCCGCTCGCGGGACAAAAATCCATACAATCTGGCTAAAAAGCCAATTGCCATTTTCAGGGAAAATGATTTTCCGATATGTTATTTTTCGATGTGTAAGATTATCGGCGAAAGTCGAAAAGTGGATAACCCTACTTTAATTTGAATGCTGAATTTCAGCGATATAAAGATACGCTTTTTTTTGACTTGATATTAATTGCAGACAAAAACACCTCTAAAATTTTAGAGGTGTTCGATGCTCTATTTTAATGGTGCTACATATTGAAAATAAAATTATAAGTGTATAAGTTTTTAATCATTTCTTCGTCAATCAAGTTTTCATAATCTGCACCAGTTTCTTCCACATATTTTTTTATGGAATCCCCATAAAGATGTGTTACGTGTTCTCTCGAAACCTGTAAAAGTTCCTCTTGTTTTTCCTCGCTCAAATCTTGAAATTTTATGTAAATCATAGCTTCAAAATTTTAATATTCGCTTGGTAACATCAGCGTATCATTTACAAAAAATAAACGCAGTTCATCGAGCGGAAAATCGGTTGCCCGATATCCGTGTTTTTCCAAAATATTGTCGTTGCCATCGCTGTAAATTATCTCTGCTTCATAGCCTGTAAAATCCTGTTTATCTTCGGGCAATCTTTTGAAGTCTATGGTTATAAATTCGCTTCGGTTCATCAGACTTTTTGCAATTACGGAAGTGTCCGTAATGAGCCAAAAACAATCTGCCGCATTAGCAAGATATTTTAGTCCGTCCGTAAAACGTGTTCTTAATAATGGGATTTGATAGAACATTTCCGTTCCGTGAAAATGTTGCAATCCTTCTTTGATTTCGTTAACTTGTGCTTTCATTGTTTTGCTTTTTTAAATTAGTGAATAATGAAAAAGAGGGCGCAACTTCTCACGGGAACGCCCTCTTTATTTTAAGATTTACTTGTCGTCTTTGCTTCCAAGTAAAAGAATTTCATCGGCTACAACTTCCGTAACATAGCGTTGTTCGTTATCATCATTTGTATAACTTCGGGTTTTAAGTTTTCCCGATATTCCAACTTCTTTGCCTTTAACAACATACTTCTCTACAATTTCGGCAGTTTTGCCCCAAGCTACTACGGTATGCCAATTCGTGTCCGTTTGCTTGTTGCCTTCTTTGTCCTTGTAATACTCATTTGTTGCTAATGAAAAACGGGCTACTTTCTTTCCGCTTTCAAGGTTCGTAATGGTTGGCTCTTGTCCAACGTTTCCGATTAACTGTACGTGATTTTTAATAGTACTCATAATAAAAAGATTTGTGTCTGCTTTGTTACAGACTGGTTTATATTTCCCTTATTTGATTTAAACTGAATTAAATTTTAAGGGGTGTTTGTTCTTTTCTTCTGTGCGCCGCACAATGGATAGAGTGGGTTTTGTCAAGACTTTTAGGGAATAAATCAGGTGTGTTTGCGACGTAGTAAAATGCTCGCATTTTCAAGGAAGTAGAAACCTTATTTTTCACTAAAACTTGTATAGTCTTTACAAGTTCCATAAGGGCATTAGCAATTCTTTTAAACGCAGTTGCGTTTGAGCGTACCGACAGTTAAGCGAGATAAGCAGCTGTGGTTAAATTAGAATTGGTTATGTCGTGCCTGTTTTTCGCTGTACCGAAAAACAATAAAGGCTTTATCCATTATAAACCCCTTAAAATGTGTAAGGCAGCGGTTCGGTTTTTAAGGATTTTCGAGTAAGGGCTCAAGAAGACCGCGCCGAAAATCCTGTTAAAAAAACCGAAGTGATGACTTTCCGATGAAAAGCGGACTTGATTCACAATTTTGGCAAAGGAATGAAGTGTTCCTTACTAGTCCCGATAGCTATCGGGACGGGAAGGGTTAACGGAATGGAAAGCTAAAATTGGGGATTGTGTCCAAGATATTTGTAGTGAAGCTCTTTTCCCGAAATGTAGCTTTTCGGGAAATGCAGGGGAATGTGCTGAATGGCTTATGAAACTCGCATTAAATAAAAGGGTAATAGTACTTTTGTGAATAGTTAGCTCACTCTTCAAAAAGTACTTTTTGATTTTTAGAATAAACATTATTTAAAAGTATTTGGTAGTAAAGGGGATGCTTCTCTCTGTAGTAAGCTAAATGACACTCTGCACTTTCAATAGTATAATTTTCACTACTTAATTGGTAATGTTCTTCGGCTTCTTTTAATGAAATGTTGGATTTTAAAGCTGTACTTTTCATAATGTTAAAATTTTTGGGTTAAACAATATTGAGCAGAAACCAAACGGAAGCTAAAATTCTTGGCTCAAAAGGAAACGGAATAAATAAGCGAGGGAAGAAGCTATGGCTTTATGCCGTAGTCTTTTGATGGAAGTATTTTACGAGTTTACCTTGCGTGTATATTGTATGATAATTGATTTCCTTTTTTAAGCGGACTTGATTCACTATTTTGGCTAGGGAATGAAGTGTTCCTTCCCAGCATAGCGGGAAGGGTTAACGAAATGGAAAGCTAAAATTGGGGATTGTGTCCAAGACTTGCGTAGTGAAGCTCTTTTCTTGGAATGTAGCATTCCGCGAAATGTAGGGAAATGTGCTGAGTGGGTTATTAAAACTGATATCTATCTTAAAGTGAATGGGGTGTATTTGTTGCTTGATTAAGCACTTAATCTTTGGTAAAGCACGAAGCCATATTTTTAATTTCCTTTTTAACTTTCTTATCGTCAAAATACAAATTAAAAATATGGCTACTTTGCAAATACTCCAAAGCTTTTATTTAAGGACTATTTGCCCTCTTTTTTATATACATTGCTCTGTGTTTGTTCTTTTTCACTCGTTTAGTTCGGTGAATGCAGACCGATTTTATTTCCTTCCGAATCAAGAAATAGACCGTAATAACCACTTTCATCTGCGTGAAGTGATTTCGGAACAATTATTTCGCCACCATTTTTCTCAACTTTATCAAGAATAATTTGAAGATTATCTCCACCATTTAAGTATATAGTTACACCATCAGATGAAGGTTTATAGCCTTCTGCTTTAATGATAACTCCTGTAACCATTTGTTCTTCATAAGGGAATATCCCCATTTCCATTTCGGGCATTTCTATCTTCTCAATGTTAATGTCTAAAATTGCTTGATAAAAATTTACTGCTCTTGAAACATCCGTTGCTGGAATTTCAAAGATTGAAATATGACTTTTCATTTCTTTTGTTTTTTGATTAATATTAGATTCAACCGGGATAGTTTCGGTTTTAGATTTGTTTTGGTTGTTACAGGCTGTAATGCTAAAGGAAAGAATTATGGCTGTACAAAGAATGGATTTTTTCATTTCGTCCTGTTTGATTTGACAAGACAAATTTAGATTTCGTGCAAATACAAAAATTGTAAAAATGCGACACGCTGACTATTTGTAGAAGAGGGTAGAGAGTGCCATATTTTCATTGCCTAAAAATTCCTTCGGATTAATTCCGGTAAACTCTTTAAAGTCTTTTATAAAATGCGCTTGGTCGAAGTATTCACTTTCGTAAGCAATGTCGGTTAGGTTTTCTGACTTTTTATTAAGAAGCATTTTTAGTGCATTTTGCAGTCGGATTACTTTACCCAACTGTTTTGGGCTAACACCAATTTGTTTTTTGAAATTTCGTTCAAGTTGTCTCCGTTTTGATAAATCTTCTTTAAGGATTTTGCTTATCGAAGCACTTCCATTTGTTGCTAAAAGAGCATCAATTGTTGTTTTTACGATATTATTAATTGTAGTTTTTTCATTCAACTTGTCTAAAAAAAAATTTTCAATAATTTCTATTCGTTCACTAGTATTAGTTGCCTCAATTATTTTTCGCTCCAAGTCACTAGCAGTTTTTTCTCCGAACAACAATTCTATTGTCGTTTCCTTGTTTGCCAAGTTATTAATGGGCATTGTTACAAAATTTGCAAAACCATAAGGGTAAAAACGAATTGCAAAAGTATTCACATATCCTGTAGGTTCTATATAAAAGGGTTCAATTGTCTGTCCGAGAACCATTGCACGAGGTTGTAGTATAAATTCATCTTTCGAAGTGTATCGTTTAATGTCGTCTCCAAGTATAAACGCCATTTCAATTGTGCCATCAGGAATGATTCGTTGTTTTTGTACATCAGGTTCAGCAGGAACTTCTAAAGTCCAATAGCAACTGACAAGAGATTCTAAATCCGGATGTGGTTGGAATGTTTGATAGTTCATTGAATAATTGATATTTTGTTAAATGACGCACAACTCATTTTTGTGGTCAATAAATATAATGTTATTCGTATTATTAGATAGGATTAATTAATTCTTATAAAAATTTCTATTTGAACATTACTGATTAATTTACGTATTTGAATAGGAACTGAAATGTTATTTAGCAGTCTCGAAGTTTCGTGACGGGAAGGGTTAACACTATGGAAAGCTAAAATTAGGGATTGTGTCCAAGATTATTATAGGGAAGCGCTTTTTCCGGAATGAAGCTTTTCGCGAAATGTAGGGGAATGTGCTGAACGGTATTGCTTTTAAACATAAGTAGCAAGCACAAAAAAATCCAGTTTAAGGTACTGGATGAACCTTTTGGCTTTAGGCCATTTCATAAATTTCATCAAACAATTTCTTGTCCAATCTTTCTTGTTGGCCAAAGCTTTTCTTCAGCGTGTTGTGTAAAACTGCATTGAAGGCATTGTAACCTAACCACAAATTAGGTTCCTCGTTTAGCAACAATGCTTCATAATTCAGGATTTCCAGGACTTCACGAGATTTTTTCGAAGGGTCGCTGTTCTTGTCGCTGCATTCATATCTAAAGAGTTTCGTTTTATCAAGAATGGCTTTTACAAATTCCTGTGTATCGATGATTTTAAATTCTTTCATCTTGTCGAATTTCTTGGTTATCGTATAGAATTCATTGTCCAGAAACTTGTCGAACAGGTTGTTTAGTCTTGGCATAATAAGGTGTGTATTGTTCTTACTATGCTTGATGGAAAACTCAATTTCGGCTTGTGAAACGTGCAAACCATTGGAACATACTTCTCTATAAAATCCGAAGTGTCCAGAAGTCTTTTCACTACCGTCATACGAGTTTTTGAACCGTAGCATTGGCAGTATCACGTCCTTATCGTTCTTGACGGTAAACTGACTTATATCGTCTATGATAAAGTCGGTAATGAACGACCTATCATTTTTGTTGATGGTGCGCTTGTGAAAGTTCAGTTGTGCATCTGTCAGCATTTCTTCAGCTTTCTTGAAGAACAATTGGTTTGGAATGTGTCCATAACTGTTAGATACCACATTGACGATTTTACCATTTGAAATGATGGCATTTTCAAGCCCTCGTCGGGATTCTATCTGTGTCAGAGTTTTTAAGGATTTCATTTCTGATGAAACAAAGATTTCATCCTGTTGCAAATTTTGTAAATACATAGCTTTTGAATTTAGATTAAACAATATTTGAGCTTAACCCAAACGGAAGCTAAAATCTCAGCTCAAAAGGAAACGGAATAAATAAGTAAGGGAAGAAGCGGTGGCTTTATGCCGTAGTCTTTTGATGGGTGTATTTTACGAGTTTACCTTTGCGTTACTATTGATTGATTATTCTCTCTATTCCTTGACCATTTTAACCAAGTGTCTATTATAAAAAAAAAAGAAGGACCAGCACGAATGCCAATCCTTCTTCAAACAACAAAAGCTACTCTTTCAATCCTTGAATTTGCTTTTCAAGAACTGTTATTCGCTCTTTCAAACGTTCTTCACGCTTGTTTCTTTTTTCGGCATATTCTTTTTCGATGCCGTCAATCTTGGACTTGTAATAACCTTGCATCGCATTGTAGAATGAAATGTTAGTCAGATTATTAACGTGATTGCTTTCGCCAAAATGCACTTGCTTCGTTAGTATATACCGTATCAACTTATGAAAGATTTCCTTTTTAAACTTCTTTTTGAAACTCTCAACAATTTCTTCATCTGTCATCTTGGATGTATTGCCCAATAAATTTGAAAAGAATCTTTGTCGTCCAACATAATCTACATTGTTTTCATACAACGTCAATGAGAATGCTACCATTTCATCCACCGAAAGTGTTTTCTTCGTATCAATGTATTTGGTGTCTCTAATCATTTCAACAACTTCTTCAAACTGCTTGTTGTTCTCTATTTGCTTCTTGCGTATTTCCCTTTCGTTGATTTTAATTATCTGTTCTTCAGGGGAACAATCTGCCATTTTTCTGTTTTCCAAAGGTGCTGAATACGATGTCGATTCATTTTTGGACTGTTCAACAATCTTTATAAAGACTTCTTTGTGTCTGTATGTTTCAGGATGGAACACAATACCTTTTACAAATTCATTTTCTTTAGCGGAATTGTATTTTTCCAATTCTTCTTCGTATTGCTGTAAGGCTTCATCCAGCTCAGCTTTAAATTCATCTTCGGAATAATCGTAATGTTGGTATTCTTTCTTGATGTCCTCAATTGTTGGCTTTATCGGATTTTCTATGATTTCAACATCATCCAGCAAATAGACTTTCAAACCGTTCTTTTCCAATTGTGAAATAATCAGCTGATTGTTTTCCTCGTCTGCCCAATACTGTCGTATTTCAGGAATTAACAGTATGTTCTCTTGTTTCGATTTTTCAATCAAATTCAAGAACGACTTGCTTTTCTTCGTTTCATAACAAGCTGATTTTGTACAAACCATTTTGCCATCGCCGAAAAGATTACCTTGATTTGCCGCGTTAAACGGACATTCAATACAAGAGCCTACTTTTGGCACCAATTTCTTATCATTTACATCAAAAGATGCTTTTTCCAAATCATAGGTCTGGTCTTTAATCATCCTGTTCACCTGATGGGCACTAAAATCTTCGCCCATCGTTTCCAACATCATCTGCTGTTCTTCTGGTTCAAAAAGTGCAACACCCACACCTAACGAAATCGTCATTTCGCCATTACGAACAAAATGCTTAAAACCTTCAATTAAACCAGCCAGCTTTAATCGTTGTCTGATAAAGTTATCTGTTCTTCCCAATCGCTTTGCAATTTCTGTAGGCGCATATTTTTCGCTTAAGTAAGCAATCGCCTCAGCTTCTTCGGTAGGTTCAACATCCTGCCTTTGCAGATTTTCGATGATTTGAATTTCAAGAACATCGTTGTTCTTATATTCCCTGACAATACACGGAATAGTTTTCTTGTCGGCCATCTTACTTGCTCGATACCTACGTTCGCCCATCACGATGATAAATTCGTTTCCAGATTTTCGGACTGTAATAGGCTGTAGAACACCGTGCTTTTTGACGCTTTCGGAAAGCTGTTGCAGATGTGCTTCATTAAAAGTCTTTCTGGGTTGCATCGGGTCGGGAATGACCTTTGCAGTTGATAGGTTCTCAATCTGAAGCCCAATCGCTTTTTGTGTCAATTTTTCTTTGACTTCTTTCTTGGCGGTGGTAATTTTTTTACCGCTCTTTCTTGTGGTACTCGCTTTTGTTGTCATAATACTCAAATTTTAGATTAAACAATATTTGAGCAGAAACCAAACGGAAGATAAAATCTTGGCTCAAAAGGAAACGGAATAAATAAGCGATGGAAGAGACGTTGGCTTTATGCCGTAGTCTTTTGATGGAAGTATTTTACGAGTTTAAATTGCGGTCATATTGTATGATAATAAACCCCCTTAGTTAAATTTTTATTTTCAATTCATTGGTAATATATTAGTTTAATATTTATTGGTAATAAATGTTGTTAATTGAAAAGAATTATTATTTTTGCATCAGACGAATCAAATTGAACTACAACTCACGAGAATTAGTTCACAAATCGTCAACATAGATAAAAATATTTGGCAGAAGTGCCACAGCGACAGGGCTCGCCAAGCAAGGTTCGAGTCCCGTCCAGACCGCAAAAAGCTCTCAAGAAATTGAGAGCTTTTTTAGTTCTATAACTTTTCTATTTTTCATAGAAATGAGGGATCAATCTCAAAAGTTGGGTCTAAAAAGAAAAATAATGAATCAAGTCATAAAGTTGTGGAATTTTATGATTATGCAAAAATATTAGTTAGTCTAAACAAGAAGAACTCTACGTTTCTAACACCTCTGAATTGAGCTCTGAAGGCTTTTATTTTGGCATTGAATGATTCTGCCGAAGTATTTGTATCCCTGTTGTCAAAGTAGTTAAGTATATTTTTGTAGTGAATGGACATAGTTCTAGCAATAGTGTTGAAGCTTTTAAACTTGCCCTATCTCAATTTTTCATCCCATTTCGCTAAGCGTATCAGCGCGGAGGTCTTGTCTTTTGTGTTGTTGAATATCCAGGATTGGCTTTTGGCATAATCCATATGCTTTTTTCAGGTCAGGATAGCGTTTAAAAAGTATTTCTGCTCTTTTAGCTTGGTTTTCGGTCCACTTATTACTGGATTTAAATAATAAATATCTACTTCTAGCTAAGAGTTGTTTCAATATATCTCCATTGGATAGTAATACCGGTGTGTATTTTAAGGTCTTGCCTCTAGCGTTTTCTATAGCGTCATTTGTCGGTATCCAGTACTTCCCATCTATGTTTAATTCTAATTTCCTGCAATGCATCCAGGGCCAGTTTTTTGAACATGGAGCCTGTCTACGGCCAGTGTGGCGTTCGGGAATGATTTTTTAACGATTAGTCCTATATTGCCCGCCATGTCCAAGGTAACCTCCTTGAACTTCTTTCGTTGTTTTAAAGGAATCTTATGTAGTATTGCTATAACAGCTTCCACCTTGGTTCCTTTGATCATGGTAATGATAACTCCTTTCTTTCCTTTTTCTTTTTTATTGGTTAGAACGGTGTATAGATCGCCATTGGAAAAAGCAGTTTCGTCCAGAGATAGATGGCTTCCTATATTGTTCGGGAACAACGTCCATTGTTTTGCGTGTGATCTTTGGCTCCAGGAGCCGAAATTGCTTAAGTGATTTTTGTATTGTCGTTGTAGACTTCTAGGGTTTACACCATAGAATTTCGCTACGACCGACGTACTGGAAGCGTTGTTGCTAACGGATCTCTTTTAAAAAAGAAGCGAACTCACTAGTAATCCTAGTTCCTTTCGCTACTAGTTGCCAATCTCTTGTAATCATATTATCTGTAGATTCATCAAGCCATCTACGCCGTGTTATATGAAGAAATACATTCTTGCCGCGTATCGGGAAGTCCTGAACGGTAGCTTCCGGAAAGAAACCTTTGGAATGAAGTTTGACTCCGGTCGACTCCTTGGAAATATCGTTTAGTTCCGTGAAATAAAAGTGTATTTCTTCGTCTTTGACTTCATGTTTGGTCAAATCAAAATAAGTCGCAAGAACTTCAGGTAATAATAATTTGGCAATAGAAGATAGTGAATCTGAAAGCATAGAACTTTTTGAACTCAAAAATCGACCAATTTTAACCTCTCCACAACTTTTTGTGTTGAGCCAATTTTAAATACTCGAATATATCGGAGGCTATTTACAATAATCTAAGATTAGATATTCTATCGACTATCAGTAGAAACTCAAAATTGCAAAAAAAATCTACCTTATGTTATCGCAAGTATATTAGTTAAGTGGATTAACTTTTCAAAACTTAGCCACCGATTAATTATTTTTAATAGGAACACTCTTTGAATTAATTAGTTTTAAAAAAGATACCCCCGATGTATAACGAACCCCAACAATACAAACCACAATTTGGTTTAGACCCTAAAAAGAGTATTATAAGTAAGAAGCTTAAAACCAAAATGAGAAAACAAGCTTTAAAGAACTACAATAAGGTTATTATGCAGAACCTAATCATAGGAGGACAGAAAACAAGGTTTAAAGAAGGAAATACCAAAACCGATAAAGAAAAAGTAAGTATGTTAAGCCAAAAAAGAATTGCTTAACTGGTTAATATGTAAAACTCTAGACATGCTCACCGAAGAAAAAAGAATAGAAATTACCCTTAAAGTACTAAGAACCATGGTTAAGCATCCTGAGTTTAAAAATAGGGTAGAAAAAAATCATCCAAAATTCGCTAAAATCGTAGAGCCAATACTTTCAAAATCAAACAAATAGTATATGTCATTGATTTATGATTATACTATATGAAAATGAAAAATTTTATTTCGTTTTTATTCCATAGTTTAAGTAGCCACCCCTTCCTGTTTTAAAAAGAAATGATGTGTAGAGAGTAAAACATGTTGTGAATACCCGTGTTTATGTTTTTAAAGGCAATGAAATTATATTTTCGTCGTTAAACCAACTCAACAAACAAACAATCAAATTATGCTTAAAAAACCTATTGCACTTTTTTTATTGACCTTGTCTTTTTTAGGATGTTCTAAAAATGAATCCGATGATTCGCCTAAAACTCCGGAAGAGGAGGTTTTGAGTGATGCCAAAGAGATTATTTCATTTAAAATAAGTATTGACAATGAAGATTATACGGCCATAATCAGGAACGACAGTATCTTTTATACTTTTCCTTCTACCACGGATTTAACTGCTTTGGCACCGATAATCACCTATTCCGAAATGGCGGATATAGATCCCGCTTCGGAAGAAACGGTAGATTTTACCGGTCCAGTTAAATATACGGTAACAGCTGAGGACGAATCTCAAAAGAAATATACGGCCGTATTGGACAAATCTGATTCCGAAAATGAAATTACACTGGTAACATTTGAGAATTCGGGCAGTTATAGCACGGGTTTTTACGGGCAAAATCCGGCAGATATAGATACGTTGTATTATACGTTCACGTTTGCCGATATAACAGATTTAAAAGCACAGATCGAGGTATCTGAAGGATCTACTTTAGAGCCTGATCCCGCTGGAATAACTGATTATTCTTCTCCGGTCAAATATACAGTGACAGGAGTCGACGGTACAACAAATGAGATGCTTGTTTTGGCTAAGAATCGGCCACTTGAAGAAGTGAGAATAGATGGTTTTGTTTCAAGTGAATTTGCTGATGTGCCTTTAGGAGGCGATATAACGTTCGAGGTGAATGAACTCACACCTTATCGCGATAGTATCCAGGTACGGTTGTTCAGTGATTTGGAGTCCTTTGACCTCGAGGTAAAGAGTATTAATGAAGAAACCAAGGAAATAACGGCAACCCTACCCGATTCCTATATAAATCACAGATTTGAACTTGAAGTTTCGATCGCAAGTGATAATACCGATGAATCTGACGGGTTTAGGTTACTTAAAGGAAGATCGAATTTCACAAGGGTGGTAACCCCTTATAACGATGGCAATCCAATACCTGTTGAGAAAGCAATATGGCCAGGGCATGGTTTAGATTTGTATGTGTATATAAAGGATGATGCTGTAGATGATCATGAATTTTTTCTGTTAAAGGATGGGGTCTATTATGAATTGATTAAAAAAGATGAGTATAATACATCTATTACATCAGGGGTTAGGGTTGAGATGCCGGAACTTCCAAATGTATTGCCGGCAGAAGGTACCGATTTTAAATTAGCGATACGAAATGCCGATGGGGAGGAAGTATTTGACCTTGTCAATAGCGAAGGAAACAAAATAGAGGTTGTTTTTGCCAAGGAGCCGGTAGTTAATTCTATAAGTACTACTTCGGTGCGCAAAGATGGGACTTTTAAAATAGTAGGGGAAAATTTGTTTAATGGTCCTGTTATTGGTTATGCCAACTCAAACTTTTTAAGGGAAAGAAGTAATGTGTTGCTAAGTGATGGTATGGGTAATTACTATTATGTTTATAGTGAAGAAGTAGATGCTAACGGAAACCTTATCGTTGATCTTTCATCTCGCCAATACATGCCAACGGGAACCTATGAAGTGGGTTATTCAAGTAACTATACGATCTATCCCTTAGAATACATCGGTTACAGCATTACTATTACGCAACTGCCTTCAGAGCACCCAACTTTAGAGGTTACTGAGTCAAAGCTATATAGCGACAGCAATGCTACTTCTGCAAAACAGATTCTTTTGACTTTCAATGAAGATATTGGGGATTATACTATAAAAAGAATCGTAACAGGTAAACATGAAAAGGTTGTTGTAGAGAATTATTTCACTTATCCCACCACGGTATTAACAGGGGCTTTATCCAATGAAGATTATGCCTCAACGGTGAATGATCGCGACGGTTATGTTGTAGTAGAGGATAATGGCGTTGAGTATAAAATCTATTTTACTATGCAACTAGAGGATTAAAATAAATTGAGTAACAATATCAATGCCCCATATAAATGGGGCATTTTTTGTTTCTGTTCTTTTGAATACATGATAAACTAAAAAGAGTCCAATCAATCAATACCGGACTCTTTTACGAGAATACTATATGAAAATGATAAGAAAACAATGCAATGACCACTTTGGGGAAATAAAACACACTTAATAATAACTCCTACCATGAAAACACACTTTAGGCTGACTCTGTTCCTTTAACTAAAGATAAATTAACCAACTTTCTATCTTCCTCCTCTTTTTTCAGTAATAGTGCATTATTGGGTCTACATGCGAGTCATTTGATTTATTTACATACTTCAAAAATGAAGATTCTTTCTTATGACCTGTAACAGCCATTATAAAGGCATTGTCGAGCTCACTATAATGAATAGTCGCAAAAGTTCTTCTGCCTATATGAGTACTCATCTACATCCATTTAGGACGCACCCTTTTTACACCTCTTAAACCCACTTTATCTACTTTTTCCTTTAACCTTCCCATTGTAGATTTATCAATTCCCGCCTTCTCACCTAACGTCTTAAAATGTTTATTAAGCTTTAGGGTAGAAACTGAATAAAGTAGCCCTTGCCCAAAGATTTCCCTAACTTTGGGTAATACTGGTATTACAATAGGTTTGTTATCTTTTTTCTGTATTACCTTGATAATCAAATTCTCACTCTTTTTAATAAAATTCTCTTCCGTAATCCTCTTGGTGAAAGCTTCACCACGCTGTCCTATATAGCAAGCAATGAACCACCATTTTCTAGCATTTATTAAAGAAATGAGACTAAAAACAGATGAATATTAATGGTAGTTTTTATACCTCGATTATTATCAATACACAAAGTAAGAATATTCCATTTTACACACTCTAAAATTGTTCCCTAAACGGCTTTATTTTACCGTTAAGGCTTCTGTAAATATATTATACTAACAAATATGATTATCGGATAGAAATATAGCTACACAATATCATATTTGCGATGGCATCGAATTTAAATCAACCCTTTACTTTCTAAACAACTTCTTCATCCCTTTAAAAAGTAAAAGTGCAACGAAACCGATAACGAGCCCTACAAGAAATTCTACTATAATACCAGGTACGTTTGGCAGTAAATGATGTAAAAGATCAATGTTGTGAACAAAAATACCACCAGAGACCAGTAACAGTGCAATTGTTCCAACAACTGACAATCCCTTAATCACTTTTGGCAAAGCACTTACAAAAAAATGTCCAATTTTATCAGAGACACTATCATCCTCTTCATTCAAATTGATAAGCCTAGTCCCAAATTCATCCATACGCACAATCAAGGCCACAATACCATAAACACCAACAGTAGCCAATAACGCCACTACGGACACAACTAAAATCTGTGTAAGAAGAGGCTCAGATATTACCGCTCCCAATGCAATGATTACAATTTCAATAGATAAAATAAAATCAGTGACTATAGCAGATTTCACTTTTGTTTTTTCCAATGCCAAAATTTCTTCTTTGGTCATAGGTTCAATATCAGCTGTAACATGCTCGTGTTCATGGGGCACAAAAAATTCATATATTTTTTCGGCTCCCTCAAAGGCAAGATAAATTCCGCCAAGCACCAAAACTAAAGTTACCGCCCATGGTAGAAAGGCACTTAACAAAAAGGCAATAGGTAGAATTATAATTTTATTTAATAAAGAACCTTTTGTAATTGCCCACAACACAGGCAACTCTCGCTGTGAAACAAAACCAGATGCTTTTTCCGCATTTACCGCCAAATCATCACCTAAAATTCCCGCTGTCTTTTTTGTAGCAATTTTACTCATCGCCGCTACATCATCTAAAAGTGCTGCCACATCATCTAAAATTGCGAAAAAACCTGAAGCCATATATTCTTTATTTTATTCAAAAATAATTTAACAGAATCATATATGGGAATTCTATTGGCAGAAATGGTAACTCCAACACGAAATTGTAACTTTATGTAAGCAAAATAAGTATTTACAACAATTTAAATATTAGAGTAAAATGATAAAATGGGGAATTATTGGTTGTGGCGATGTCGCAGAGGTTAAAAGCGGACCGGCTTTTCAATTGGCAGAAAACTCCGCCTTGCTATGTGTGATGAGAAGAAATGCGAACAAAGCACAAGATTTTGCCCATAGACACCATGTACCCAATTGGACAAACTCTGCCCAAGATATATTAAGAGACAAAGAGATTAATGCTGTATATATTGCAACCCCGCCTTCTACTCATTTACAATATACTTTAGAAGCATTAAAAACTAACAAACACGTTTACCTAGAGAAACCCATGGCTTTAAATGCACTTGAAGCTAAAGAAATATGCAACGCTGTAAAAAATAGTAAAAGCAAACTTACTGTTGCCCACTATCGCAGAAAATTACCTGCTTTTTTAAAAGTAAAAGAACTTTTGGACCAAAATGCTATCGGAAAAATTACACATGCCGATATTCAAATCTTGCAAGCTAAAAAATCCTTGTTTATAGCAAATAGCGAAGAGAATTGGAGAATAAACCCTGAAATTTCAGGTGGTGGTTATTTTTATGATTTGGGGCCGCATCAAATTGATTTAATGTATCACTATTTTGGAGCAATGAATAAAGTAAGCGGCACCTCATATTCTACCGAGCACAACTCAAAAATAGAAGATACTGTTAATGGAGTTATTTCTTTTGAAAATGGAATACAATTTCGGGGTATTTGGAATTTTACTTCCTCACCATTAAATGAAAAAGATGAATGTATTATTTACGGAACAGAGGGTTCCATAAAATTCTCTTTCTTTGATAGCGAAGTTCATCTCAATAATTTAAAAGGTACTGAAATTTTTAAATTTAAAAACCCCAAGCACGTTCAAGAACCTATGATCAAAGCTACGGTAGATTATTTTCTTGGACAAAATGAAAATCCTTGTGCTGCAGAAGACGGACTTTTAGTTATGGATACTTTAGAACGGTTAAGTGGGCGCAAACCTTAATTCTCCATCACTCTTTTTAGGGCTACAATTTCTATGAATAACAACCAAACATACCTGTAAATTGCTCTTATGAAAAAACTAATACAATTCTTTGGTGCTTGGTATGGCGCTAAAAAAATAGGCGGTGGTAAATGTGGGTGTATCGGAACCTTTTTTGTGTTCTTGATATTATTTTGGATTATAGGCTATGTGCTAGAAGCTTTTTAATGTTGGTTGTCAGTTGTCGGTTTTTTTATGCGCTGTTCGCTAAACGCTGGACACTGTACGCTTTTTGGTTGTTGGTTGTCGGTTGATGGTTTTTGCGCTTGGCGCTTTTAACCTCACCCTGAACGATTCTCGCGACGATTATTTTGCGCTGAGCGCGTGGCGCATTGCGAATAGCGAATGGCGATTCCTCTATTCTCTAACTTCTATTTTCTCTTTTCCAATTTTCTCTTCACCCGTTTTCTTTTGGTCAAAAACCTTGGTACTGGTTTTCATATCTGCATATCTAGGGTCTTGTATAAAGTCTTGTTTTTGTAGTTTAATGACTTCTATACTCAAAAAGCCAAACTCACTGACTACTTTGCCATAGAATCGATATATTCCTCTTCCCCTAAACATATATTTTGCCGCTACAGGTGGAAACAATACCGTATCAAAAACTTGCCCTTGTTGATCTAATAATGTGGCAAAGAACATTGCTTTCTTTGTATGTGTCCGCGTTCTCTTTACGGTAATTAAATATCCGTAGATATCTATATTCCTGTTTACATACCGCTCCAAATCTTTACTACCGGAAGTATTTAAGGGTTGTTCTAACAACAAATCGAACGGACTGCATAAACTAAAGCCCAACAATTCTAACTGCGTAAAGGCTACTTCTAAATTGGTACTATACAATGACGGAATCTGAAAGTGTTGCTGCCGTGGCGCAAACAATTTTGGGTGGTCTACTTTTTTAGTTTTATTTAAAAACAAATGTGCTTTCCACAATAGTTCGTGCTTATTGGTTTCGGTGAATCTAAAAGCATCAATTCGTATTAAAATACTTACTTGCTCTATGGAGATAATCAACCTATCTAGAAAATCTTCCAAAGAATTAAACAGTCCTTTCACACAGCGTTCTTTTAAAATACGCTCCATCACCCGCTGTTCCAAATCCCGTAAATAGCCTAATCCTAAATACAAATCTTTACCATAAATACGATTGCCCGCATTACTTCTATTTACGCAAGGCGGATGTATTGTTGCCCCCAACATACGTGCTTCGTGCACATAAAATTCAGGCTTATAAAACCCGCCACCATTATTAAGTACGGCTACCATATATTCTAACGGATAATACGCCCGTAAGAACAGACTCTGGTAACTTTCTACTGCGTATGAAGCGGAATGCCCTTTAGCAAAAGCATAGCCAGCAAAACTTGCCACTTGGTCCCACACTTCTTGAATCAGTTTTTCCGCATAGCCTTTTTTCCGGCAATTATCCATAAAGGTATCTTGCACTTTTTGGAACTCTTCCCGTGAACGGAACTTACCACTCATACCACGCCGTAATACATCTGCTTCGCCCAAATCCAAATCGGCAAAATGGTGGGCTACTTTAATCACATCTTCTTGGTAGACCATTACCCCATACGTGTCTGGCATAATTTCTAACATCACCGGATGCGCAAGTTCTTTTGCCCTACCCTTGTTACGGTGCCGAAGAATGTATTCACGCATCATTCCGCTTTTAGAAACTCCCGGGCGAATAATAGAACTTGCCGCTACCAAACCTAAGTAGGTATCTACCTCTAGCTTTTTCAATAGCATTCGCATAGCGGGAGATTCCACATAAAAACACCCCATACACTGCGCTGTTTTTACCATATTACTAATCTTTGGATCTTGCTTGAATGCCTTAATATCATGAATATCAAACTTGGCAAATTCTTCGGGTCGGTCGCGCTCCAAAATATCCAGCGTTTCCTTTATTTTGGAGAGTCCGCGTTGGGCAAGAATATCAAACTTAAAAATACCGACATCTTCGGCAATAACCATATCAAACTGTGTGGTAGGAAAACCTTTTGGAGGCATATTAGTTGCCGAAAACCAGTGAATAGGTTTTTCTGTAATTAGAATTCCGCCTGCATGAATACTCAAGTAATTGGGCATACCGTGTAACAGTTGCGTGTACTTCAAAACCAACGCAGATATTGCATCTAACCTGCTGGTCTCTACATTACCATTGCACAGCACATCTATTTCATCTTTTGGCAGCCCAAATACCTTACCCAATTCCCGAATAACGCCCCTAGATTGAAAAGTAACGTAAGTCCCCAACAGCGCAACATTTTCAAAGCGGTTAAAAATATACTCCGTCATCACCGGCCTGTCTCGGTGCGAGAAATCAATATCAAAATCGGGCGGATTTACACGATACAGATTTATAAAACGTTCAAAATAAAGGTCGAGCTCCATAGGGTCCACATCAGTAATAAAAAGTAAGTATGCCACAATACTATTGGCACCGCTACCACGACCTACATAAAAGAATTTTTGTTTTCGGGCATAAGAGATAATATCCCAATTGATAAGAAAATAAGAGACAAAATCCATCTTTTTAATGAGGTAGAGCTCTTTCTCCAAGCGATCCAACACCGCCTGGTTTATTTCTGGATATCGTTTTGGCAATCCTTCTTGACACAACTGCTCCAAAAAAACCTCATCTTCTTCTTTGCTTCCCAGATACCTGCTTAGATTCTGCGTTTTTCGCCCCTCGGAAAAATCAAAATAAATAGAGCAGCTATCCATTAACCGTTGGGTATTTTCTAGAATAAAACTATGCTCGGAAAAATGTGCCGCTAGATTGGGAATCGCATACATATGTTCATCTTCCCGTGCCTGCTCCGTAACCGGCAACATACTCAGCAAAGTGTTGTTATCAATAGCCCGTAACAATCTATGTGCATTAAAATCGCGCTTGTTCCTAAACGTTACGGGTTGCAGCAATACAATTTTATCTCGTTGCTCCAATAATTTTGAGAATCGCAACCGTTTTAGCTCATTTACAGAAACTCCAATAAATTCGTTTTCTGCAAAGGTTTTTTTTTCATGCTGAAGGACTTTCTCAAAAGGATAAATAACAAACACCTCTTTAAACTGCGGAGCTATTTCTGGAATTTTCTTGTCGTGATGAATGTGATGTGATAAGAAATTATTGAGCTCTAAAAACCCTTCATTATTCTTGGCAACACCCACAAAGCAAGGCTCTACTCCGTTTCTAAAATCGATACCTAAAATAGGTCTTACATCAAACTCAGGTGCTTTACGAACAAAGTTTAAACAAGCAGAGGTGTTATTAATATCTGTCAATACCAATTGCGTAATACCATGTTTTTTTGCCAATTGCAAAAGCTCGATCTCCGAGAAAGTGCCGTAACGAAGGCTGTAGTATGTGTGGCAGTTTAGGTACAAATTCGTTGTTCGTTGTTCGTTTTTTTTGCACTTTGCGCTGAACGCTTGACGCTACGCTTTTCGTTGTTGGTTCTTCGTTGCTCGTTGCTCGTGTTTGCGCTTTGAGTGTGGCGCTCGGCGTGCAGCGCAATGCTCTTCTTCTTTTCTCTCCTCAACAAACAAATAGGTCTCAACTGCACTCGACTGGACAAAACCTCCAAAAACTATCAACCAACACTTGTACTGAGCTTAGCCGAAGTAACCAACATTTCATTCCCCCTTTGGGGGCTAGGGGGATTAAATTTTCCGATGCGCCAACACCACTGGCGGCAGTCCGTTGAAAGGGTTATGCATTCTTCCTATTGTTTTTGCGCCCATGCCCGATGCTCGTAAGACACTTTTGTCTCCGTAGCGTTTTCTTATATTATCCATTGCATTGTAAAGACTGAGTATTTCCTCGGTATCATCAAAAAGGTTGATTTGATAATTTCCAGATACCAAATGCGTAAACCGAATACCTATTAACCGCACCAATAACCTACGGTTATATAAATTCTTGAACAGGTCTAGTATTTTAGGAATTAGAATATGATCGGCACTGGTATAGGGAATTCGCATTTGCTTTGAATACGTGTTAAAATCCGAATATCTAATTTTTACCGAAATACATGCCGTTAGTTTATCTCCACGTCGTAATTGATAGGCTAAATTTTCTGTCATGGCAATTAGAATGCCTCTTAGTCTATTAACATCAATAGTATCTTTATTAAAAGTACGTTCGGTAGAGATAGATTTTCGCTCGCAAAACGGAATTACGGGCGTATTATCAATACCATTTGCCCTTTTCCATATTACACCGCCATTGGCACCTAACACACGCTGCATTACTTCCATAGGCATTTCTTGTACGGTACGCACCTGCCGTAAACCAAGGTTTCGTAAAGTCTGATAGGTTTTATCGCCCACCATCGGTATTTTTTTAATGGACAACGGTGCAAGAAAAGGCTTCTCCAATCCCTCATCTATCTTTAATTGATTGTTTGGTTTAGCCTCGTTCGTAGCTACTTTAGAAACCACTTTATTGGCTGACAGTCCAAAAGAAATGGGGAGTCCCGTTTCTCTAATAATCTTCTTTCGCATTTCTGATGCATATTGGTAACAGCCAAAAAAACGGTCCATACCGGTAAGGTCTGCATAAAACTCATCTATGCTCGATTTTTCGAATACAGGCACATACTCTTTTATAATTTCTGTCACCACGTCTGAGTGCTTACTGTAATCACCGGCATTACCACGAATTACAACAGCATCAGGGCACAGTTCACGTGCCATTTTCATAGGCATACCAGAATGTACGCCAAAACCACGGGTTTCATAACTGCATGCCGCTACTACTCCCCGGTCTCCCGTACCGCCTACCAACAAAGGCTTATTCTGCAATTCGCGATTATTCAACCGTTCTACAGAAACGTAAAAAGTATCTAAATCTATATGAAGTATGGTCTTGCTCATAACTATCGCTCTAAAAATTCGGGACAGCTAAATTATGGAATATTTCCAGTTATTTGGATTTTTTCCGTTTTTTAACATGAAAACAAAAGTATAGCATTACAAATAGTACATAACCTAAGAGCAAATCCGCAAGACATTGAATTGAAAACATAGTTGAAATTTTAACGTAAGCATCAGGGTATGTACATCTCAATTATCCAATAAAATCAGCTATTGATAAGAAATTAATTTGATTTCATTGAACCAAAAGCCAATGATACTTATATTAAAATAATATCGTTTTTCGCTCAACTTCATATATCTTGTAGATTATAAGGGACTTAGACAGATTATCGTTTAACATGATCTTTTAAAATAAGACATTACCTATGCGACAAATTCACTTTATATTGATTACCGCTCTATTACTATTAGCTACTTTTAGTTTTGCACAAGACATAGCTACTATACATCTAAATTCGCCAAATAAAGAAACAGTCTGGAATATTCCAGATAGAATAGCCTTGAAATGGAATACCGTAAAAATTGACACCAGTAAGTCTATCCGTTTTTTTCTTGTAAGAAATGAAATGGTGGTGCAAGAATTAGGCTCTTTTAAAAATGACGGTTTTGAAGACGGAATTGAACTAGCAAAAAACATTGGATCTGGCAATAGATATCAAGTAGTGGCCATAGAGTTATTCCCAGATGATAAATTCAACATTGCCAAAAAAGTATCCCCTTTTTTCACCATTACAAATGCGGCATCGGACGAAAGAAGGAAAAAACAGCAATTAGCAAATGCAAATACGGTAACCCCGAAAAAAAAGAGATCCAGATCTAAAGCAAAAGAGCAAATACCCCCTAAACAAACTGTAGTTGCCCAAGCCAACAACAGGCCTAACACCAAAACTAAAAGCAAACCTAAGGTTAGGGACAGCTTTAATAACAGAAAAATTTCATACACCAAAGAACTAGAATTCAACTCTGAAAACATCATCGTAAAAATATGGGACCACGGCAGGCAAGATGGTGATATCGTTTCCATTTACCTTAACGGTGCACAAGTAGTTAAAAAACACTATTTAACCTATTTGAAAAAGGAATTTAAAATTAAGTTGGACCCCAAAAAGTCTAATGACCTATTTCTTTACGCTCATAATTTAGGAGATTCGCCACCCAACACCGTATCTGTAGAGATATCTGACGGAAAGAAATCTGAAAATATTATACTTAACTCAGACTTACAGAGTTGCGAGGCGGTATTGATTAGTGTGAAGTAATCAAAACTCCGTATTATTACATTCTAACAATCAGTTAAAACATACATGCCATTTCAATCATTTTTTGACGAACCTGACCATTATAAAGATCGCTTCGGTTTTTATGAGCAAGGTGGATCTCCTTTGTTACTACAAAAATTTATAGCAACTATTGAAGAGCAAAGAAATGATATTAAAGAAATCAACATTTCATGGTATTTGTATAACAACCAACATTTGCATGACTACTTAAAAGAAGTAGCTGCAGGTGGTATTGTAGTGAATGTAATAACTATTCCGCTAGAAGGTTACGACCATTCTAAGCCAAAAGTTATAGAAAACCTTGTAACGGGCAAAAGATCTAGCAAAAGTCTTACGAAGTATAATTTGGCCAGAAATATTTTTGGCGAGATGTATAGATCAACATCGATCAAAAATATCAATTTATATATATTTCCGCATTTGTATGTGAGAAGTGCGCGCGTAAAAAAATTCTCAAGAGGAGCTCTACCCTATTCTTTACATATTAAATCTGCATACATTAAAAAGAAAAGTGGCTATATAGCCGTAATGAGTTCGTCAAATTTGGCAGTACGAGATTTAGTAAAAAACGAATCTATGATCTGTGTAGAAGACGAGCCAAATTATGAGGAACACATAAAAGCATTTTACAAGAATTTGATCGGTAACTCTATTCACATTAAAAACTACAGGGCATCTTTAGATACCACATGTAATACATACGAGAAAATAGATTTTAATTTTTCAAATTTGGTATGTATTACTGCTCCGTTCTATGAAAATTCTGCCCATCTTCTAGATAAAACCTTATCAGCACTTATACTTACAGCTAAGGAAAGAATTATTGTTTGTGCACAGCATTTGGCAGCATTTAATTATGAATTTAACGCAAAACACCATACCATTATCAATAAGAACGAAATACGTAAAGGTATATTAGGCGAGGTTATTTCTATGGCGAACAAAGGAATAAAGGTCACTTGTTTATCACAGACATTTGCCCCACTGGTTAAGGATGAAAAAAAGTTTAAAGAGATAAAATTCAGAAGACCTGCAAACACCAACAACTTTCAACAATTTTTTAGTCAGCTTATTAAAACCGAAAATACCGAATATTTTGTCAATGAGAACATTCATTCAAAATTCATACTCATAGACGACACACTTATATATTGCTCCTATAACTTTACCCCCACTCAATTTATTTATTTGGACAATGTAACCATTCCTAAATTCAAAAACATGCCCCATTTAAGCTATAACGGAATACATTGCGAAGTAGGAATGCATTTGGTCATAAAAGATCAGCATACAGTAAAGGCATTTGAAAATAATGTAGCAGACATTAAACGTAAAAAAGAAACCATAGCGGTAACTAACTTTGGGGCAAGCCCTCAAAGTATTAATTTGAAAACATAATTACTATTTAAACGCAAGCACCGGAGCATTTAAATCTCGATTATCGAATAAAATAGATGTTTGAATTAAAAGCAATTTGAAATTCTAAAATGTATTTTTGTTTTCAAATGATGTGTTTCTGATGACTTATTTAAGAAAACGAACATAAAAGAATAGCATAAAAAATGAATATAGTATCCTTTTTTGCCGGAGCAGGCGGACTTGACCTTGGTTTTGAACAAGCTGGCTTCAATGTCATTTGGGCAAATGAGTATGATAAGGATATTTGGGAGACTTATGAGAAAAATCATCCAAATACTACATTCGATAAAAGAAGTATTGTGGACATACCTGCAGATGAAGTGCCAGATTGCGACGGGATCATTGGTGGACCGCCCTGTCAAAGTTGGAGTGCCGCTGGTGCCGCAAGAGGTATTCAGGACAAAAGAGGACAGCTATTCTATGATTTTATTAGGATACTTGAAGCAAAACAGCCCAAGTTCTTTCTAGCAGAAAACGTAAGCGGAATGCTTATTGGCAAGCACAGTACTGCACTTGATGGTATTAAAAAGCTACTAAAAAATGCCGGTGCTGGTTATGATCTATCTTTTCAAATGCTAAATGCAGCTGACTATAACGTACCGCAAGACCGAAAAAGAGTTTTCTTTATAGGTATTAGAAAAGACCTGAATTTTAAATATGAATTCCCTACTGAAACTTTTCCTAAAATAACGCTAGAATCTGCCATAGGCGATTTAGATAAAAAAGCAATTCCTGCTTTAGAGTTTAATAACACCAACGGTAAACGTTGTCCTGTTCCAAATCATGAATATATGATCGGTGGTTTTTCTACCATGTTCATGTCTAGAAACCGCGTTCGTAATTGGGACGAACAATCGTTTACCATACAAGCAGGCGGCAGGCATGCACCAATACACCCGCAGGCGCCAAAAATGAAACTGATTGAAAAAGACGTTCGGATTTTTGTACCAGGAAAAGAACATCTTTACAGAAGACTAAGTGTACGTGAATGTGCCAGGATACAGACTTTTCCAAATGACTTTATTTTTCATTATAAAAAAGTGGCCGCCGGTTATAAAATGATCGGTAACGCAGTACCCGTTAATTTAGCAAAGTTTTTAGCCAGCAGTATCTTGCAGCAATTAAATGCCCATAAGAATTCTTTAATAAAGAAGAAAAAAATAAAGAAATCTGTAGTAATATAAAATATGTAAAGCATTGAGAATTGCTTTCAGTTCTTTAATTTTATTGATGATTCACAGTTATAATGGAGATTGAAACGGAATGGTTTCAGTTGTGAATTGCTTTCAGTTCTTTAATTTTATTGATGATTCACAGTGTTTGACCTAAAGAATATCGACGACAAAAGTTGTGAATTGCTTTCAGTTCTTTAATTTTATTGATGATTCACAGTTATAATCTTTCCAAACATTACCAACCCAAGGTTGTGAATTGCTTTCAGTTCTTTAATTTTATTGATGATTCACAGTAAAACTTATTTAGGGGGTAGATTTAATGTTGTTGTGAATTGCTTTCAGTTCTTTAATTTTATTGATGATTCACAGTGGATTATGGCAAAGGCTTTGAACTACCGTAGTTGTGAATTGCTTTCAGTTCTTTAATTTTATTGATGATTCACAGTAAAAACAAAATTACATGCATTCCATTTGCAGTTGTGAATTGCTTTCAGTTCTTTAATTTTATTGATGATTCACAGTTTTTGGGCCATAAGCCATAGAGGCGATTGAGTTGTGAATTGCTTTCAGTTCTTTAATTTTATTGATGATTCACAGTATCGCCCTTGAGCTCATAACCGGCACTCTCGTTGTGAATTGCTTTCAGTTCTTTAATTTTATTGATGATTCACAGTTCTTGAGAGGCTCTTTTAAATGCCCTACTAGTTGTGAATTGCTTTCAGTTCTTTAATTTTATTGATGATTCACAGTCCAACGATTGAAGAAATAAAATCCCAAATAGTTGTGAATTGCTTTCAGTTCTTTAATTTTATTGATGATTCACAGTATATTTTAAAATTCAAATTGATATGAAATAGTTGTGAATTGCTTTCAGTTCTTTAATTTTATTGATGATTCACAGTGAGCCAATTGTATTGGATAGCGGTATGCCAGTTGTGAATTGCTTTCAGTTCTTTAATTTTATTGATGATTCACAGTCGTTCTGGAGATTTCCTTTTTCGCCTGAAAGTTGTGAATTGCTTTCAGTTCTTTAATTTTATTGATGATTCACAGTGCTAAGTATATAGCCATATCACCATCTTGAGTTGTGAATTGCTTTCAGTTCTTTAATTTTATTGATGATTCACAGTCATACGGGAAGAACTTATAAAACAATGCAAGTTGTGAATTGCTTTCAGTTCTTTAATTTTATTGATGATTCACAGTAGAAGGAACATATCTATTGAATTATGAACAGTTGTGAATTGCTTTCAGTTCTTTAATTTTATTGATGATTCACAGTCATAAAACTAGACGAAGTGATGAATACCAAGTTGTGAATTGCTTTCAGTTCTTTAATTTTATTGATGATTCACAGTACAATAAAACCACCCCCGAGTCCGCTAATAGTTGTGAATTGCTTTCAGTTCTTTAATTTTATTGATGATTCACAGTTTTCGCATTTTTAATTAAAGCGGCTGGGTAGTTGTGAATTGCTTTCAGTTCTTTAATTTTATTGATGATTCACAGTTTCATTGTCCAATGGTATTGCAATTTCTCTGTTGTGAATTGCTTTCAGTTCTTTAATTTTATTGATGATTCACAGTTTGACACGGCAGAGGTAGAGCTACAACAGCGTTGTGAATTGCTTTCAGTTCTTTAATTTTATTGATGATTCACAGTCTAAACATTTTGGACATTGAAAAACTTTTAGTTGTGAATTGCTTTCAGTTCTTTAATTTTATTGATGATTCACAGTGATTTATTGGGCGGTAAGTCGGTTAATGGGTTGTGAATTGCTTTCAGTTCTTTAATTTTATTGATGATTCACAGTATGATCGACTATAACATTTTCTACAACATAGTTGTGAATTGCTTTCAGTTCTTTAATTTTATTGATGATTCACAGTATACCAACCATAACAAGTTGGTATACTGTTTTTTAACCCCTATTGTAGCATTAAAAAACAACCTCCATATTTTCTAAAAACAGAAAGGCAACCCACTATTTTTTAATTCAAAACAGTTCTAATTGTTGGCTTGGTGTTTCCGGTTGTTGTTCCTTTCTACCATGAAACAACTCTATCATTCCAAATTGCTTGTCGGTAATCTGCATAATACCAACTTTCCCTTTTTTGGGCAAGGCATTTTTAGTTCGCTTTATATGTACCCAGGCATTTTCTCTACTTGGGCAAAAGCGCATGTATATACTAAATTGAAACATGGTAAAACCATCATTGAGCAAATCTTTTCTAAACCTAGCCGCATGCTTACGTTCTGTTGCCGTTTCGGTTGGCAGATCAAAAAATACTAGTACCCACATACATCTATATTGGTTAAGACGTTCGTATCTATTTTCATTCATACCAGCCAATTATTTAATGAACCACTCTAATTAAGGTTACTGATACTTATAATTCTGGATAAAGAAGTTTTCTACTACCACCTTCAAAACACTCGTATAAACTATTTGTGGTACGGCTCATAGCGTTCATTAAAGGACTTTGCTTACCATCTATAATAACATCCATAGCAGGTATGCCCAGTAACTCTTTCTTTAAGTTGGTATTGAGCTCCTCTAAAGGACAACCCGTTTCAACAATATCATAGACCAACATATCCACATAAGGCCGGTAAGGCTCCATAATATCATCTGCCAAACAGAAGGCGTTGTATTTATTTCTATGAAAAATACCCACAGAGGGTAAAAGCCCACTACTACATAAGGCTCTAGCGGTTATTGCCCTAAGTATGGCGTAGCCATAATTAAGTAAATTATTGGGCGCAACACCTTTTTGGTTACGACTAAACCCTTCTACATCAAAAAGATGCTGAAAATAATAGGCGGCAGCATAGGCTTCATGATTGTCGCCATCACCACTTTTCACCTCTTTTGCCCAGCGTTTCAGTTTTAAAGCCTTTTTACCCCTTTGCAGTAAATGATTGCCTTGGTTTTCAATTTTAGCCATGACCGTTTGTTGCCACAACTGTTTTTTTAAAGGTAGACTGGCATTTAACTGATGCCGCATACGCTCCGTTTGTTCGGTATGCCCTACCAAGGGCTGTAAAAAGCCATTGGGCAAATGTTGTTGATCACAGGTAATTACCGCGGTCTTATTCTGAACCAATTTCATTAACAGCCCATTGGTAATGGTAATCTGTTGATTTTCTAGCACTACATAGCCCAAATCTTCAATTGGGATGGTCACTTCATCTTTAGACCCTTCAGGAAAATTTACTGCCAATTGTTCGTTTTTGGTACTTAAATAAGCAGGACTGCCAAAGAATAGCGTGTGTTTTATCATAACTTAGAACTTCCAGATTAATGCTCCATCCAATTTTATTTCAAAATCCCTGCCTTCAATGGCAAAATTCCAACCACCTGATGAAATTCTCAAAAGGGGCGAAAACTCTTTAAAATTTATTGATGATATCTCTTTATGCTCTTTTTTAATATCAGTATTACTACCAGATATGATGTGATGTTTAAACTTTATTCTCCCATCAGATTCAAATTGATACATTTTATACATCCTCTGAGACAGTTCTTCTTTATTTAATTCTGCAAGTTCTTTTACACTCTCTTTGTAAAAAATCACCTTTTGACCTGCTTTTAAAACAGCACATAGGGGTAATTGCGTTTTTTTCTTTACAACCGAATTAAAATGTGGAATTTCAAAAAATTCTCTTTCGTCTTGTATGTCTAGTTTTGCTAAGTCAAAAATCCCTATTATACTAATAGTTCGCTCTTCTTTTCCTTTGACATTTCCCTTATAAAACAAACAATAGACATTCTCTCCATTTTGTGCATAAGTTGTTTGTTTATATTCCTTATCCGAAACAAATGTATGCTTATGAGGTTGTACAGCTGTTGTGTATTTAAGTCTATCAAAACATCTGACATGTCTGATTTTGTTTACTTTCTCTCCTTTTTTATTAAGCATATAAACGCCCTTTTCTATAGCTTCCTTAAAGCTTTCAGCCTTTACAACTTGTTTTTTTATTATTTCAAAAAGAGCTTTATCAACAATAACCTTTTCTAAATCATCTAACTTTTTAAACCCTGGACTAGAGGCGTCTTTTGCGTACAATAGTGGTTTACGCATGACAAGTCTTACCTCATCTTCTAGCTGCATTTTTTTATTGTCATCAAAAATAATCTTACCAAAATTATCCCGTTTGGGTTGCTTAATGGCCCCATAAAGAGATTCACCGTGTAACTGCCCTCTTATTGCATCGCCTTTTGCCCATTTTATCTTTCCATTTTCATCATAATCTATTTTCCCTCGTTTTCTAACTTTTTTAAAGGTTGGCGTAAGGGTTCTATAGTCTTTTAAATTATTAATAAGGGTTTCTGTCTCAATGTTTTTTATAAAAATTGGTTTAAAATTATGCCAATCTATTGGTTGTTCATGATACGTTTTTCCTGTATGGTTATCTTTTTCTAATTGATATTTTTTAATGATTTCATCACGATATGCTGGTTTTGGTATCAAGGTAAGAATAGCACCATCTATAGCGTGATGACTATGCTTTGAACGATCTTTTTTATCACTTACCATCTTTACCCGGTATACTTCTTTGAAAATATTTACCACATTTCCTTTCTGTACTTCAACTTTATTAAAAACTGTCCTCAGATAAGGAACAGCATACTTGGTCATTATTTGCGTATCTCTTAATTTACTATTACGCCACTTTGCTTTATACTCTTCTACTGTAAAAGTTTGTATTTTTTGTTTTAAATAATCTAAATCAAACTTTAACTGGTGACGTTTTTGAATAAATACATCCTTTATTTCTTTGGTACTAGCGTAGCTTGTTTTTTTAACGTATTCATCTATTTGCTTCTCTAAATCTGTAATTTTACTCCACTTAACTACTGTAATTTCTTCTTTTTTTCCATGCTTTTTTATGATTTTCTTTTCAACCGTTCGTTTACCAAAAACGGCTTCAATATTTTTAATAATGGGTTGTATTGACCTAGTATTAAACATACTATCCGTATGATAATTATCTAATTGAGTTGGATATTTTTTTCCTTTTACATTAGCGTTATAATCTTTGTTTGCTAGCGTTAGATTTTTTAATTCATTATCAAAACTGATACTTGCTGGTATTGTGTGTTCAATATCAAAATGTTCGCCATTGAGCAAGTCACTTTTATTTATAGTGTCTCCTGTATACAAACATTTTTTTCCCTGCTCTTCCCATAAACGTATTTTTCTTATTAAGTTTTTATCTTCAGAATTATAAGAAGTGCCTGACTCTTTATTAATTTCTTCAATAGTTTTTTTATAGTTATTATTCTCGCGTTCACGTTGATTTTGCCATCTTTCAAGTGCTATTCGATAATTAGCGTTATTAAGTTCCCTAGCTATTTCAACCACTATTCTTGTGTGCGCATCTATTTGATTGGTTTGCAATAAGTAATTCAGTAATTGCTTTAACTTATGAAGTGTTTTTAAGGCCATGGGATTTTTAAATCCCTTACTTATAGGCTCTGGGCTTTCTAACAATTTTAGTGAAATTCCTTCAAGCTCTGCATTCGGTTTTTTTTTCAAAAAAGCATCAATATCATTTTCATTAATATAAACCGTTTCGTTTTTTAGTTCTACCTTCTCGTAACTTGATGCATTGGGATATTTTTCTTGTTCAGATGGATGCCATAAATATTTTATGTTTTCATCAGCTACTTGGTAATGCTCTTGTATGTAGTTAAAAATATGCTGATGAATACGAGGCTGCGCTATGAATGCTCCTTTTTTAGCCTGAAAAGGTTTTTGCAAAAAGGATTTATATTCTTTAGATATATAGTCTAAATAGTCTGCCTGATCCTCCTTAATTGTTTCCTCCCAAGTCTTTTCTCCAAGTTCATTAATCAATTTTTGTTTTATTAGACTATAATCCGAGACGTCTAAATCTTGACTTGAACCTAAATGATAATCGCCTTCTGCTAATAGTTCATATTTAAATAATCCGTTTAAAACATTATTCAGTTTTCTTTTAGCAGATACTTCTTCATATATTACATCAATCTCAGTTGCAAAATGTTCTATAAAAGCACTAGAAACTTCATAAGTTCCTAATACCTTTTGAATATTAGCCATATAAACAGCTTTTGAATATATAAACCCTTTCTTAAGATAAGGAAGAATTTTTTTTATAGCAGAAAGGCTTAATGTTGCATAACCTTGTTGTAATTTGATTTTAGAAAATTTGATAGCTTTTTCTTCACTGAGCTTTAATTTTTCTAATGCAAATTCTCTCAGCTTTTCTTCGCTATCAAAGGTGGCTAATACATGCCAAATATCTTCAAAACTGTAATTAGTGGTTGCTTTCTTTTTTGGTTGTTTCTCTCTTAGAAAAGCATTATGCCAGCCAAGCTCATTCTGCCAATTTTCTCCAAAAATATCTTCAAAATTCTTGAGTAACTTAGCAGAAAGTACTTTAGTTTTTTCTCGTGAACCATAGCCAGAATTAACAATAGCCCCATCTTTTTTTAGTTGTTTCAAAATAGTGCTCAAGCTAAAATCATTACCCGATTTATAAAATATTGGATAAATTTTTTGAATTAAATATTTACTATGCTCCCATTCTTCTGGAGCTTGAATTTTTAAATTATTGATAAAAACCCAAGTACGGTATTCCTCGTACAACGGATGACTTATTGGTGCTCTACGTTTATTTTTTTCATAAGTACACAAACCAATTAAACCCTTTTGAGTACGAAGTGGTCGCTGCCAAATAATCGCTTTATGTAGTTTTGAATAAAAGTCGTTGTTAAGATTTTGTATTTTACAAATCAATTTAAGCTCATTTTCATAATCTTTGCGCAGGTTATAACGCTGACGAATTCTAATTTTTTCTGAGTGACTTGATTTTTCTTTTTGATAATGATATAAAGCGGCTCCCAAACTTTTGTATTGCTTTATATAATCAGCAATAGCATCTCTACCTTTGGTCATCCCATCTTTTGAGCCTCTAAGCATTGTTTTTGCTTCTTCTTCATCTCTTCCCTTAAAACCACGTCTTTGAACAAGTTGATAAAATACACGCCCTAATATTTCTGGATTATCCTTAAAAACACGCTTATCAATCTCCGCTTCACTAACCGCTTTTGCTCGAAATAGATAATAACTTTCATGCTTGTCACTCCCAAATAAATGAAAATCGGGTTTTCCGTCACCATTAAAATCAAAACGTAACCAATTTAAAAAAGATTGAGATTGGGGATATTTCCGTTCTTCTTTTTTTGTATACTTTCTCCAACTATTTAGTTCATCTATACTTAATGGACACATTCCATGTTTTATTAGAAAATCTAATAACTCCCATTTTCTATATTTTTCAGCTTGATAGTTTCTACGCTTCCCCCTACTTTCAGTACGTTTTTTCACTTTAGGAAACTCAACACCTTTCTCCTCTCCAACACCTTTATCAAAAATTAAAACGCCTTTTTTTATTATTTGATTGTCACTTGCTGTGATATCTCTAATTGCCCAGCCAATACTGTTGGTTCCAAGATCAATTCCTAAAGTTAAGTTGTTCATATTTTATTTTTACTTATATTAGTAGTCTGAAAGCTATTCACAATAAGGCTATAAGCCGAAGAAAAATCTTAAATCCTGCGTACTCCGTGGGATTTTTTTTATCATTCTACACTATGAAATTACGGTATTAAAAATAAAGAACCTTACGGTTTTCCGTAAGGAAAAGAAAATATTATCTAAGTAGATTTAAGCCGCCTCGTCTTCCAATACGGGGCTTTTTTTATCTTAAAATTTCATGTACTGTAGTTTCCCAACCGCAACAAGGTGAGCTAAAAAATAAAAAGAATAAAAATTTTCAATAGTAATTAGGCAAGAGCAAAGACCTAATAGAAACACCATTACCTTAACACTTTTTATACGTATTTAAAGTAAAAAAGGGAACTGCCCAGAAAAGAGCATTACATTGAGTTTTAGTCAAGCACTACTTATTGGTGTATAAAAAAAACACACAATGAACTACTTTTAAAATTTTCATGAGATATGACCATGAAATGTTAAGCTGTTTTGGCGTAAGAAAAGACCAGCACTATTTTAAAACGTGTAAAGCAATATAGCTTACCCCTTTTTAACCCTATAGGTGACATGACGGTTGGTGATTACACTACCAACTTTTATACTCAACACCGCAGAAGAGGACAATACGGGTGCCGGACAAACACCAGTTGAATAGGAAACCTATACGCGATATACATATTGATTTTTATTAGGCTGAGGCTCAATAACATTCAATGTAGCGGATTGTGACCCGGAATATTCAGGTCCGTCCGTTACTTTATTATAGCTAACACCACCATTTGTACTTACTTGCCATTGGTAAATATTACCATTATTGGCAACTACCGTAAAACTAGCAGTATTACCAACAAGAACCTGTTGATCAACAGGCTGTGTCGTTACAGAAAGGATCGCGCCAGCTTCTTGAAAATCAAAAACTCCATTCGCATCAAAATCACCAGGTGTGGTGTACCCGTCTACACCAGAGGTAACCAAACCATTATCCGGATCTACCGTTACGGGAGAAGAACCTAAGATCCCATCATTGTCCCCATCAGTATACCCCGCTTCTACAACATCAAAACACTGATCGTTATCTGCATCAATTTCAAAAGCATCATAATCTAAATCTGAGTCTGAATCACTAATGGTATATTCCAATTCTGGAGTAAAGGTATCTGCATCTTCTAAACTATCGTGTAATCCATTGATACCAAAATCAAGGATATTACCATCAATAACCCCATTATTATCGGCATCATTAACACCTGATATGGAAAGGGCTCCGCTTTCCACTACGTCATATATTCCATCATTGTCAGAGTCTAAATCAAATTTATTAGATATACCGTCTCCGTCGGTATCACAGATAACACCCAAGAATAGATTACCGGTAAGCCCTTCTGGTCCACCCTCATCAGGATTAGTCAACAAAAAATTATTAGCACTTCCCGCAACCCACGGCAGGGTATTAAACAGACTTCCATCACTAGTTACCAATAGTTCTAAGGCTGTAGAATTGCTATTTCGGGTTGCATAAACCTGTACCTGACCTTCTTCACCGATAATAAGCCTAATCCTTGGTAATCCGTTCGTATTTACTACCCAAGGACTATATAATAAATTACCACCCACAGCTGTTCGCATTAACACCTCAGTCCCAGAATTATAAGCACCAGATTCAAACTGAAGGATCCTATTATGAATATTGGTTCCATTTACAGAAAATTGAAAGGAATTATCCAAGGTCATAAAATCAAATTGCAAATATCCTGTATCGGTATGTGTATAAGAAATGGTTCTATCTCCCCCGGCATTTATTGAAGGTAAATCTGATAATTCCGTTGTAGAACAATATTCAAGAACATCTGGTATACCATCATTATCATCATCCAAATCTAAAGCATCTACAATTAAGTCACCGTCATTATCATTAGGTACCGGAACCGGTACCGAAGTAATAGCTATAACAATATTATCCAATAAAACAGTAGCATTTGAATTACTCCAGTTTCCCGAACTAACTTCATCATTGCCAATTTTAATAGTTGTATTTGCAGAAATATAAGCAGAGATATCAAAAGAGAACGTTCCTGATGAAATCCCTAATCCTCCCACACTACCAATATGTGTAAAACCACCACTTCCATTAGATATTTGTATATCTAAATCTTTATTGAGCGATAAGTTACTTGATGACCAATCTAAACTCAAGGTAGCAGAAGTTGCCGTTGCAATGTTTGTGCTTCGTTGTATAGTTTCATTCCATAAATAATTGAACCGTAGTTGTTGGGAGCTAACCCTAATATATCCTCCAGAAGCTCCGCCGCTGTCACTTTCTGACCAATTAGAAAGCCAATTAGCCCCGCCGGTATAATTCCCGGAACTGAAATCATCGGTAACATTCTGGGCAGAACCAATTGCGCAAAACATTAACACCGTGTAAAGTGAAATAACTATTGATGTATTAAACAAACTCATTCTTGATAATTAAGTAATAAACAATAGTAAACCATATTTCTGTCTTTCTATAAAAATAGTTGTAAACCCCTACTATTTTGATGTGAACTTACACAAACCCTGCATTCACATTCATAATTCACTCTTAGTATTAAAACATATGTCTTTAAAATTTACAGAGCCAAGCCTCTAAATGTTGACCACCTAAAAACATGTTTTTCAACCTCCTAATAAAAAATACAAGGTGAAGTTTACCATATGTCTAAAATTAAAAATGCACGATACGTTCAAGGAGCATTATTACACTCTTGGGTCATTCTAAAAAAACGAGGTAATTAAGGTGAATATCAAGCTGTTTTAAAATCATAAAAAAAGCTGAGATGTAGATCTCAGCTTTTTTTAAAAGTACTCGAGGCGGGAATCGAACCCGCACTCCGAAGAACTGGATTTTGAATCCAGCGATTTTAGTATCAAAATTTATTAAATACTATTATAATCAATTGATTAGCAATATTTTAATTTTATATGATTTCATTTAAAAGCATTTAAAATCAATATTTGTTGTACCTATGTTGTACCAAAAATGATTATCTTTATATTCTAAATTTTAAGGGTATGGCATCGAACGCAAAAATTGTAATAAGAAAAAAGGTAAATAAAGAAGGGCTATATCCATTGGCAGTACGAATTACTAAAAATCGTAAATCTACATATCATTATATAGGTCATTACGTTGATTTAAAAGATTGGGATGAAAATAAATCACGAGTTAAAAAATCCAATTCTAATTCGGGAAGATTGAATAATTTATTAGCTACAAAATTATTAGAGGTCAATAGAGCGCTTATAGATTTACAGTCTGAGAAAAAGGATTATTCAGCGAATCAGATTAAAGAGTCTCTATATTCCGAACCTAAATCAAGTACTTTTTATGATGTAGCGAATGATTTTCTTTTTGAACTTGAAGAAAATAATAAGCTTGCTCAGTTATCTGCGGACAAAGTCCGTGTGAATCACGTTATAAACTTCAATAAAAGTAAGCAACTAACCTTTCCCGAAATTGACGAACAGTTCTTAAGAAAATTCAAAATCTATCTAAAGAAACAGTTTAATCTTTCAGAAAGGTCAATTGTAAATAATTTGGTTGTTATTAGAACCATTTATAATAGAGCAATAAAAATGAACTTAGTAGACAGAAAGCTTTATCCATTTGGTTCTGATAAGATTAGGATTAAGTTTCCAGAAACTGAAAAAATAGGACTTAATAAAAAAGATATAGTAGCTTTTGAAGCCGTAAAAAATTTAACCAAGAGTGAAACCCACGCTCGTAATGTTTGGTTATTTAGCTTCTATTTTGCTGGTATTAGAGCTGCCGATGTTCTCGAAATAAGATGGTCTGATATTTATGACGAAAGATTACATTACAGAATGAATAAGAATTCGAAATTACTTTCTCTTAAAATTCCTGAAAAAGCCTTAACCATTCTAGAATGTTATAGGAAAGACAAAAAAAGTGATGAAGATTTTGTTTTTCCAGAGTTGAAAAAAGCCGAATTTAACGATGCTAAAGACGTCTATGCTAAAACTAAAACAGCTACGAAAAAATTCAACAAATACTTAGTTGAAGTTGCCAAGAAAGCAAAAATTAAAAAGAAAGTGACTATGCATATTGCACGTCATAGCTTTGGAAATCTATCTGAGGATAAAATCCCAATTAAAATGCTTCAAAAACTCTACCGTCATAGCGACCTAAAAACAACCATTAGCTATCAAGCTAACTTCATTCATAAAGACACAGATGATGCTTTAGATAGTGTAATCAACTTTTAAATGATTTGTTTACCACCTGTCAACATCTTGAAGTAGAATTTTAACATTTTCCATTCTGATTCCCATACCTTTACGAGCATAATTTTATGCGTATGATATTAAAGGTTAAATGGGAAGAATTTAAAAGGAAACTCGAAGAGTTTCAGTCTGAAGGAAATGCTCTTTTTGAAAAATATAAAGTAGCTAGAACTGAAGACTCTCTGAATGAATTAAAGGAAGAAAAACAGTCTTGGGAAAAGACTGTTATTAATTATGTTAGTACATCCTTTAAACCAGAAAATAGAAATTTCGCCAACGAATTCAAAGCGCAAAGAGGTTATTCTACTGGTTTTAAGCTAGGTGTTGACCAAAGGGTTAAGAATGACATTCAAGCACTAAAAGATGAAATCAACGGGCTTGACTACTACTTGAAAATGTTATTCATTTCAGATGCCATTGTGCGGGCGGACGAAATTGATTTAGAGAAACGCAAAAGCCTCGATACCGAAGGCAGACTTGACCTTATTCTTTCTAAACTTTATGACCTATACAATGACAGAAAATACCATTCTATAAAATGGATTCTTGAAGGTAATGGTGTAAAATTGAATGGCAGTGGTGAAGATTGGGATTATGGTAGAATGTTAGAGAACAGAGGATTTATTGAATGTATGAATGGTCGAAATGTCAATGCTAAACTAACCTTGGAAGGAAAGTATATGATTGAACAGGCAAGAAAAGCCAAAGTAACGGACTATTCAAAAATTAGTAGTTCTGATGAGGAATTAAAAAATCTTATAAAGGAAGTTCTTGTTAAGATAGAAGGATTAGGTTTTGGCCAGCAAATAATCTTTGACGAGTTCGACGAGTTGAGAGATGATATTCCAAATCTTAACAAAAAATCGTTCGGACAACTATTAAAATCAAAATTATATGATTTAGTTGCTGCCGAAGCTTTTGATAAAGCAGTTGCAAGTGAAATCTTCAAAGAATTTACTAATGAAATACTGCCTTTTTAATCAATGAAACTATTAACAATAATTACAAAAAAAATCAAAAACTTATTTCAGAAAAAAAACAGTCTGAATATGAAGTTACGAAATATGTGTTTTCTGATAGACAACCTATTGATGGTTCATCTACCATTTCATTTTTTGTGAATAACCCTGAGCCTGATATAAGTGTTACTAGAACTTTTGAGAGTGAGGATGAAGCTGTTAATTAACTTAATTTGAAGAAAGAAGGAATTTGCAGAATATGTGGTAAGCACAAAAAATTAACGTTTGAGCACGTTCCACCGCAAAGCGCCTTTAACTCAAATCCTGTATTCTTTCAAAAATCTGTTCATCTTCACGATAAAGAAAGTTACCTATATGGCAAGCGTATTCTCAGCAATAATGGTGCAGGTGGATATTATTTATGCAAAACCTGTAATAATCTAACAGGCAGTTACTATGGCGAAAGCTATAAGAAATTTGCCTATATGGGTATGATGGCTTTAACTAATAGAATCTGGGCATCACAGACTATTATTTTTGAATATGCCATTCAGCCATTAAATATATTGAAACAAGCACTATCGATGTTTATGTCTATCGACACAAGCGACCAGTTATTAAACTTAGAAGGACTTTCTAATTTTATCCTAGATAAAGATTCAAAAGCACTTCCAGACAGTTTAAGAGTATTTATTTACCATACCACAACTAAGCAAGTAAGAAACGGTTGGGGAATGGCAAGAACTAAAAAAGGGTATCATACTTTGGGCGAAATTACATTTCCACCTTTTGGAATTGTCTATGCCTTAAATTCTGAACCAACTCGAAACGATTTTTTCGAAATTACTGACTTCAAAAACTATAATTTTAATCAAACCGCTCAAGCAAGATTGTCTATTCCTTTTTTAACACCCAAGACATATATTCCTGGATTATACAAGTGAACATTAAAAATATGGCTAAAAACGAACCCATCAAACAACATTATATTCCCCGTTCCTATTTAAAAAATTTTGGTGTCGAAGAAAAAAAGGGCAATTATTTTGTAGATGCATATAGGCTAGAAGATGATTTACTTATTGAGCAGATTAGCACAAAAAGTATTTGTTTCAAAAAGAATCTTTACACAATACCAAATGCTGAGATTGACAGGAAATATGATTTAGAACATCACTTTGCCGAACACGTAGATTCAGAATTCCCTAAGATTTATAAACTGCTTATTGATGAAAGTGTTAAAGTGTTAACTGCTGACCAAAAAAAGCAAATACTATATGTCTGCCTTTCACTCTATTTCCGTACACCAAGGTTTCTTAATCATCAAAATGCTTTTACCGACCAGATTTTAGATAGGATGGTTTTATACGCTGATAAAGATGGTGAAGTCAAATTCACTTTTGAAAATGTTCGCCACGAGTTCAATTTAAAAGATATTGATAAAGTTAGAGAGGAATTTAAAGAAAGAAACAGAGTTGTGTTTTTAGTACAACATCTCGAAAAATGGAAAGAGTTTGTGGACTTTAAATACGATTGCACTATAAATGTCCATAGAATCAATGATGCAAATGCGCCCTTAATAACTTGTGATAATCCAGTATCTATACGTGGAATTAAAACGACACGTTTTGATGGGTTATTTGACCCGAATGCTGTAATTACACTTCCTTTAGATACAAAGTATTATTTAGAAATATTCCCAAATAATATTGCAGATGGTCAAACTCGAATTCATAGAATGGTACACGACAGAGATTATGTTTTTACTACAAATGCAATCATCCAAGGCAATGCCGAAAAATTAATCATTGGTAAACCTGGCACTATCGAAAGGCATTTCCAGATTCAGTCAAGTTATGAGGAAGCTGAGAATGCAGAACAATTTGTCGAAAAGGCAAAGTTCAAATTTGAAGAAATGCAAAAATTTGATACGTTATGTAGGACTGCTGGATTTACTTCTAAAGAAACCGTAAGTCAGCTTAAGAAGATGCTGAGTAATGAATACTTCAAAAACGAAGTACAACTTATTCAATTGAAAAGGCTTTACGTTGCAAGCGGTCATTGGAATTAATCCCTAAAAGTAAAAACGCACCATAAAATTAGTGGTCAGACCTAACGATTCTCTTGAAAACTTAATAGGTCTATTGTCTGCACCAACGCGATAATAGTTATTGATGGTATTTTCTTTATTTAGAGCATTCCAGACGGATGCGCCTATTTCTGTTCGTAAACCTTTAGATAGTTTCAATTTATAAATCGCTGATAGGTCTACTCTAAAAAATTCCGGAATTCTAGTATTATTCGCGACATCAAAATTAACTTGTTGATTTAGAATTTCATTTCCTTGCAAGGGTATAGAAGTTGGTTTTCCTGTTCTATAATTAAGTCCAGCAGAAATATTGAGTCTGTTATTTGAATAAGTTGTCCCGAAATTAAAGGAATGTGTGGCGTCAAAATTACTGGGGAATTGTATATCTTCAAGATTATTGAAAGTATATTCATTAATCATGTAAGAGTAACTTAACCAGCTACTTAAATTCTTAAATTGTTTACGTATTAAAAAATCAAGGCCTAGTATATTATAATTTCCCGTTGTTTTTGTAAACTCATATTTAGTGGTAAAGCTTTGGCTTTGGGATGTGATACCGACAACCTCTTTGTTATAGCCTGTTGCATCTACAAGCCATCCTTTATTAGAAAATTGTAAACTTAAAGAAGCTTGCTTGCTTTTTAAAATAGGGATACTATAGTTATCGGTAAGTTGCCATCTTCTTTTTTCCACGCCCAAAAAGTCATTTTGGAAGTTTACTATTTGTGAAGTGTTTTGGTGTTTCAATTCGCCTAAAGCTTCTATTTGAAAATGCTGCCCAAGTTTTTTTCTAATACTTAATCTTGGCTCTGCAAGAAGAACATTAAATTTATCTATGTAATTAAGTCGTATTCCGGGTCGTACTGAAAAGTCCCTATTGTTATTTTCATATTGGCTTTGCACAAAAAAAGCGTGTTCTCTTAAAACCTCCGAGTCTCTTCTTAAAAAACGCGGCACATCGATATCATTAGTATTTACGACTTCAGACTCTATAAATTGATAGCCTGCTTCTAAAAATAGGTTGTCCCATTTGTATAAACCCTTAAATTTTATTCCAGTTTCAGAAACTACGTTTTCTTGTAAAAATTGCTGTTGCTGCAACACATTGGCGTTAATGGCCTGTAATTTATAATCTGTATTGTAAACGTTGAAGTGTGTTGAAAAATGGTCATTCCATTGGCGTTCATAACTTAATCCTGCTGCGATACTGTTTTGCGAAAGACTACTTGTTTTTGTATCTAAATCTAGATTGGTCATTAAGGTCTCATCAAAGGTTAAATTGTTATTGATAAGAATGAAATTAAATCGAATACGGTCTTTTTCAGAAGGATTGTACAACCAACGTAGGGACGTATCATAAAAGTTGAAATTCTGATTAGAATTTACCACGCTTTCAACATTATTTGCTATTTCAGTTTGTTGTGCTACCCTATCAAAATAAACATTATAGGTAGGTGTATTAACAAAGTCGTGAATTGACCTTCGACCAGCTATTTGTAATGAAGATTTTTCGCCTAAAGGAACGTCTGCAAAAACATCTGTGCTTATAAAATTCACACCTAAACTACCTTCAAAATTACTTTGTATTTGTTTATCAGTATTCATCTGAATACTGCCAGAAACACCATCGGAATATGAAGCATCAGTACCGTTGGTAATGACTGTTGCTGTTTTTGTGATTTGCGGATTAAAGCTGGAAATCAACCCAAAAAAATGACCCGATTGATACATTTTAATATCGTCCCACAATATCAAATTCTGGTCGTGTGAACCGCCTCTAATATTTATGTTGGAAACGGTTTCATCTATACTCAATACACCAGGTAATGCCTGTACTGTTTGTAAAACATCTGTTTCTATAAGACCAGGAAGCGAAGTAAATTTAGAGAAATTAATTTCGGTTGTTCCATTACTTTTTTTGTCGATACCTCGCACCAAATAGCCTTCAACAACTACAGCATCGATTTGCTGTTTTTCTTCATACATACTTATTGTGGCACATTCTTCTAAGGTAAAAAATCTGGCTTGCTTTTTTATCGTCTTAAAACCTAAAAACCGAATTTCGATGGCTTCATCTAATGAATTCACAAATATTTCAAAAAAGCCTTTATCATCTGTTATTTTGGTTTGTATTTCTCCCCTAATTGTCGCTCCATAAAGTGGATGTAGTGAAATAACATCCTGTAAATAACCACAAATTATAAACGGTTTAGTAATAGTGTATATAGATGCACCAATTTTGGTAAACCGCAATGAAGTTTCAGATTCTATGTGCTTTAAGTTTTCATTAAGCGTACTCTTTTTCGGAAGTGGAAAAACAGTTATTTCACTTAATAAATCACTTTGATAATTGAACTGCACTTTATGTTGGTCTGACAAATTATTGAGCACAACTTTAAGCGGAATCTTTTCTTCCGAAGTTTGCGCTTGTATCTTAATAGACCAAAATATGCAAATTATAAATATGATGTAAGACCAACTACTCTTTTGCATTCTTAATAACAACCTCGTTTTTATTATTAAATACGTAGGTCAAATTAAGACTTTTGGTAGTTGCTTTTAAGGCATTATCCAAATTATCAAGTTCGAACGCTCCAGTAAATAATATAGAGTTGTCTATAGTATTTGTAACGATTTTTATGTTGTAATGTTGCTCGATAGATGCAAAAACATCTGCAATTTTGGCCTGCTCAAAAACCTTCATATTCTGCAACCATTCGGGTTGAATCACAGCAACATTAAAAGCTTCTGTTATACCATTAATAATACGATACGCTTTACCTGCCGGAAGTTTGGTTGTTTTATTATTATGAACTACTTGCACTAACCCTTCATAACATATCACACTAAAAATACTATCCCGTGCAGTTACATTAAATTGTGTTCCTAAAACACTTACTGTACCAAAGTCCGTTTTTACATCGAAACGCTTGCCTTTGGCCACTTTAAAATAAGCCTCTCCTTTTAGTTGTACATTACGCTCTTTATCCCAATTATCATCAAAATCTATTTGCGACAATTCGTTAAGAGTTACCATAGAATTATCTGGTAATGTTATTTGTTCGGTTTGCGCTAATTGTGTTTCAAAAGTGCTATGTTTGTCTTTATTAAACAAGGAATACAGTCCAAAACCAATGACAAATACAGCAGCAATCCTAACCAATGTTTTCTTCCAATTAAATGTAGGTTCTGGTTTATATTTAAGTTCTTTTTCAAGATTTTCGAAAGTGCTTACTTTAGATGTATTTTGCCCTTTGAATCGTTGTCCTTCTTCAATAATTTCGTTAAAAAACGGCTTGTCCTCTAGCGCATCAAAGGCTTTTTGCTCTTCGCTGTTAAGGTCATTATCCAACCATTTTTTTATAAGGTAATTTTTATCCATTTACTTGACGTTATAGTATTAAAACAACTTAGAAGTAATATATCCCATAAATTATTTCAATTTAAAATCTTCTAATTTCTCTGTCAAAGTGGCAAAAGCTGCATAAATACGATGTTCCACCACTTTTTTTGTAACACCTATCATTTCCGCAATTTCTTTATGTGTCTTTCCTTCAATTTTACTTAAGACAAATGCCTCTCGCTGTTCTGGTTTTAAACTAGAAAGTACTTTTTCATAGCATTCAAGAAACTGTTCTTTACGCATTAAAAACTCAGGAGTTTCGTTCGTGTAATCTTTAGGCTTGACCTTAGTATAATTTAGAACGACCTTCTGATGTTTTACTTCATTAAGCATCATATTGTTCGCTACCGTATACAAATAAGATTTTGCTGTTTCAGGTAATACTTTCTGGCAATTTTCCCACATTTTAATAAAAGCATCTTGGACCTTGTCCGATGTGTTTAAATGTGCTCCATATTTATAATACAACAAGTCGCTTAGACCTTGAGCATATTTTTCATACAGTTTAGAAAAGCGCACTTTATCACAAATATTCTGGTATAGTTCTTTTGGCAAAGGATATTGTTATTTTTAATTTTCAAAGATATTAAAAAATAAAACAGATATTTTTTGGGATATTTCCATTGGTAGTTGTTTTAGATATAGAGCAGGAAACAAGAAGCATAATTAAACCCCCATTTTCTGATAACTGCTCTTTAAAATTAAAGTAATAACTAAATAAAATTCTTATGAAAACTTTAAAACCTTTATTATTTCTACTACTTGGTAGTTTTATTTTTTTGACCTCATGTCGTACAGAAGATGATGTATCTATTGACCCTCCTACGGAACAAACATTATTATCCAACTCAGCAGTTGCGGATTTAATGAAAAAAACATCTAAAAACGACGGCTCTTTTGACAATATAATTGATAATGCTAGTTGTTTTAACATAGCATTACCTGTAACTGTAATTGCAAATGACACAGAGGTTATGGTGAATTCTTTAAACGATTATCAAACCATAGAAGATATATTTGATGCTGATAAAAATGATACCGACACCTTAGACATTGTCTTCCCAATTACCGTAGTTTTTTCGGACTATACCACGTCAGATGTCACTACGTATCCAGATCTACTTGCTTTAATTGCACAATGTCCAGAAGAGAATACTTATGATGACGATATAGAGTGTATTGATTTTCAATATCCAATATCAGCATCTATTTTCAATCAAAATAACGATTTAGTAGAAACTATTGTGATTAATGGTGACAAGGACATGCATGACTTTATTGACGATTTAGATGATTATGCCGCTGTCACTATCAACTTCCCTATTACGGTTATTCTTGCGGATGGAACATCGATGAGTATTAACAGTATAAGTGAATTACAAACGGTCATTGAAAATGCAGAAGACACTTGTGATGAAGATGATGATAATGATTATAACGATGATGATTGTAATAATTGTACAACAAACGATTTTGAAACAATTTTTGCAAATTGCACCAACTGGAAAGTTGATGAATTAGAATTGAATGACAATCACCTTGAAGACCAATATAGTGGATATGTTTTTTCATTTGAATCTAATGGTACTGTAACCGTTACCGAGAATGGCAATACAATAACAGGAACATGGTCAGTATCTGGCTCAGGTAATAACATAGACTTTACAATAGATATTCCTAATCTAACAGATTTTAATGGCACTTGGAAGTTGCATGAGATAGAAAAAGAATCTGGAGAAACTAAGTTTGAGCTTGAAAAAGGTAGTGAGAGCGAACTTAAATTTAAAAGTAATTGTTAATATTAATAATGTTAACAAACGGATATTCTATTAATTAAGTTCCCCCAGCTTAACGTCCCAGATTGATTTCTAAAAACCAGTCGTTATGATTAACGGCTGGTTTTTATTTAATCACTTTGTTTTAGTAGAATTAAGCATGTAAAGGGTTCCTTTACTCCATTTTATTTCATAAATAGTCTTTAAATGCCATAAGAATCAATACTAAAAATATCTTACTTTTGGGTAATTAAATTCTTTTAAAAAAATTATCGTCTTATGAAATACATTAAACTGTTTATTTTAAGTATTGCCGCATTTTTCACAACAAATTGCACAACTATTAAGGTAAATAGCGAAATAACCAAAAACAGTCGTGAGCAAAACAGAGAATATTATCAACTTAAGGTATATTCTTTAAATTCTGAAGAGCAAGTTATAGTTATGGATACTTATTTAAAACAAGCTTACTTGCCAGCATTGAAACGGTTGAATCTAAGCAAAATTGGTGTTTTTAAACAGCTAAAAAAAGAAACCGATACTATCAAAAAAATCTTTGTCCTAATCCCTTTTAAAACGTTTGAGCAATTTTTAGAAATTGAAAATGGATTGAGAAATGATAAAGCGTATTTGAATGTAGCAAGTAAATATTTAAATGCATCTTATGACCAACCGCCTTATCTGCGTATAGAATCTACACTTATGAAGGCGTTTGTAGATTTTCCAAAGATGAAACTACCCAACCTAAATGCACCAAAAGCAGATAGAGTATATGAACTACGTAGCTATGAATCAGCCACAGACACTTACTACCAAAACAAGGTAGATATGTTTAATGCCGGTGGCGAGATAAAGTTATTCGACCGCCTTAATTTTAATTCGGTATTCTATGGTGAGGTTATTTCAGGAGCTAAGATGCCCAATTTAATGTATCTCACAACATTTTCTGATATGACGAGTCGTGATAAGCATTGGGAACAATTTGGAAATTCACCTGAATGGAAAGAACTAACAGCAATTGAAAAATATAAAAACACGGTATCGCACGCAGATATTATGTTGCTATATCCTACAGAATATTCTGATTATTAATGATGCAATATTTCACTAGGAAGAAATGTAAGTTTTAAAAAAAAAACAGACTAATAGCTTTTATATTTAATTTAGATCAGTAACACTTTCGTTCAACCAATCGTAATATTCCTCAATTCCTGTATATTGCTTGGCTTCATTGAGTATTTCAAGATTTGAGTTCATAATAACATAGTAAGGCTGAGATGCTGTTTGAAAATTTAAGTATTGAAATGTTGACCACTTATCGCCAACAGTCTCAATAGGTTTCAAGTGATTTTCGTTAAGCTTTATTTTGAACTGTTCAGCTTCAGATAGTTCTTTTCTATCATCTACATAAAGTGAAATTAATACGTAATTTTCCTTTAGTAAATCATATACTTTTGGATCACTCCATACATTTTCTTCCATCTTTCGGCAATTAACACAAGCCCATCCTGTGAAATCTAATAAGATTGGTTTGTTATTTGCTTTCGCAAAAGCAAGACCTTCATCAAAATCTTTAAAACAGTCTAATCCCAATGGGCAATTAGACTCTTGTTCATAAAGACTATAAAATGTAGGTGGCGGAAAACCAGCCAATAATTTTAAATGAGAATTTTTAGTAAGGCCTGTACCAAGGTAAATTACAAACGCAACTATAAGAACCGCAAATGATACTTTGGGAAAACTAAATTTGTTTTTTCCATCGTGTGGAAAACGAATAATACCAAAAAAGTACAATGCCATTAATAAGAATATAACCATCCATATTCCAAGGAATACCTCTCGCTTTAATATTCCCCAATGTGCCACTAAATCGGCATTTGATAAAAATTTGAAGGCTAGTGCTAACTCCACAAAACCTAAAAGCACTTTTACCGTTGTTAACCATCCCCCCGATTTTGGTAATGATTTGAGAAGGTTTGGAAATAAAGCAAATAATGCAAATGGTAATGCCAATGCTGCTCCAAAACCCGTCATTCCAGCGGTAAGCTGAAACGCACCACCATCACTTGTAAGCGAACCTGCAAGTAATGAGCCTAGAATAGGGCCCGTACAAGAAAACGATACCAAAGCAAGTGTTACAGCCATAAAAAAGATACCAATTAAGCCACCTGTGCTTGAAGCTGAATCCATCTTATTTGACCAAGAACTTGGCAAGGTTAGTTCATAATAACCAAAAAATGAAAAGGCAAAAAATATGAATATGATAAAGAATATAACATTCAACCAAATATTGGTTGATATCGTATTCAAAATTTCAGGGTCGACCGAATCTAGGAAATGAAACGGAATACTGAGACCAACATAGATTATTACGATAAACAGACCATATAAAATAGCATTGCTTATCCCCTTTGATTTTGTGCCAGATTGCTTAGTAAAGAATGATACTGTGAGCGGAATCATTGGGAAAACACAAGGTGTAAGTAAAGCTACTAGACCACCTAAAAAGCCAAGAACGAATATTTTCCAAAGATTACCTCCCGAACTAACAACGTCGGAACCAACATTTAACCTATCCTTATTTTTTAGGTCTAAAATAAGTTGATTACTTAAAACTTTACTGCGGTCATCAAGCTCAACATTTTCCAGTTTTACTACACCACCATCCAAGGCAAGTACAAAATTTTCCTCTTTATTAATACAAACTTCTTTACATACCTGATAGTCAAGATTAACGGTAATCTGCTTTAGATTTTCAGAAAGTAATTTTATACGCTGTGTAAATTGCACCTTATCTAAAAAGTAGGTTTCTTCAACCTCAAATACATCATTGAATGCTATTATGGTTTCGCTTTCTTTTGCGGCACCAATAAGTTCATAATTATCTTTTGCATTTTCGAAAGTTAAAACTGAAGGCAACGAACCATCCTCGCTTGTAAATTGCGAAAATACGTGCCATTCTTCATCAATTTCTCCAGTTAAAATAACATCATATTCCGTTTCGGAAACTTTTTCAACTTTACAATTCCATTTAACTGGTTCAAGAATGCCTTGTTGTGCATTGGCAGAAATACCAACACATAGTGCTAAAAATAAAAAGATTTTGTTCATATTCAAGAATGGCTAAAGCTCTAAGATTATTGAAAATCATAGAGCTTGTTAATTTTTTAAAACATAGTGATTAGTCCATCACAAACTTAAATCCGGCTGTAATGATGCTCGAACTAAAGGTGGTGTCCCTGTCATACTGATAGAATTTTAAGTCAATACTTTTAAGTCCGAATTTCCAGATGTGTGCATTGGTAAAAATGTCTGTGTATGAAACTCCAAACCCAAATTGGTTTGCTGAGTATTCTGATAAATCAAAATCAGAAGTGTAAAAGTCTGCGGTAGATAAATTTTCATTTGCTGGTGCAAAATAATCCGCCGCTGTTTGGTTGTAAAACCTATATGATGGATATAAAGTAAACTTATTGGTAAGCTTTATAGGCACTTCAATACTTGCTGTGTGCGAGTTGATTCCCCAATCATCAAAGTAGTAACGGTAAAACGTTCTTACAGTAAAAGTTTCATTGAGATACCAGTTTAAACGACCACCTACAGCTACTTTAAATCTTGCATCTGGCAAGCGTTCAACGGCATCAGCAAGTTGGAAATTATCGATAAAAGAATCGGCTACATCTGCAAAATACACACGTTGAAAAGGGGTTGACAACAAGCCTTGTTGTTGTACAAAATCTAATGCAAGCGAACCTTGTACGTTTTTATGAAGTATCTGAGAAAAACCAAAACCTAATGAATACGAGTTACGACCTTCATTAGCAAAAGGTGTAAATCTTGGGCTATAATTGGCATTACCGGTAATAGTATTTTGAGTAAATAAACTATTGTTTATTCCGTTTCCACCAAAAAAAGGTCTTAATTCTGTTGGATAAATTGCCGACCAGGTATCGATATACACATTACCATTTACACTTACTTCTGTATTTTTTTCATTAAATAATTTTGTGTAAGAACCGCCAACACCTGCTGAGAAGTAATCATATTCAGAAGATACAGATGCTTTAGCAGACCAGATATTATTTCTATCATCTGAACTATGGCTGTAACTTGCAGTTAGGTTTGTCCATACATCGCTGCTTGATGCACCAGAACTTGCTACAAATGGGTCTGCAGGTTGTGCGCCATCAAAAGGCCCAACATTACTAGATGATGCCGAGGTATAAGCAGATACACCTGCGTCAATAGTCAATACATCGTCATCATTTAAAGGTATTGCGACTATAATCGTACCTGTTACGTCGGTTAACGCTTCCGTGCCAATTCCACCACTTACGGCAGCATTATCTCCACTTTGTGTATAATAACTGGATAAGAAATCTACCTCGGTAGTTTCTAAAACTCGCTTTTTATAGACCTTGGTTGAGTCTTGATTTGTTTGTGCGCTTACTTTCGCAAAAGTAAATACACAGATAAAAAGAATAATATTTTTCAATTGATTTTTCATATTAAATTATGAGATTCCGCTATTTTGAATGCGTAGCTATACAGCTTTTCAAAATAGAGTTTCATTTAATTACAGCCGCAGCCTCCTCCAGTTTTTCCACCATTTGCTCCTACAGCAGCTTCTCGATATGAGTGGGCAGTAGATAAATTTCTGTCACATTTTTTTTCTGAAAGAGCCATATCTGGGTCATTGATATTGACCTTTTCGTACTCCTTTACCACTACACAGCTGCTAAAAAAGCTAGTAACCATAGCGAGCATTATTATTTTTTTAATCATTGTTTATCTATTTCTATGTTCTTTGATTTTGTTATATTTCCCTTATCATCTATAATGATGCATTCTATTTTTGGTAATTGATTAATGCGGTCTATACCTGCTTCTTTTCCCATAACAAAAACAGAAGTGGCTAAGGCATCGGCTAGTTCAGCTTTGGGCGCAAAAACGGTTACACTTATTATTCCGCTAGACGGATAACCTGTTCTTGGGTCAATAATATGTGAATACCTAGTGCCATTAAAATTGACAAATTTTTCATAATTTCCAGAAGTGACAACAGCTCCATCTGTAATAGGAAGTAAAGCAAACACTTTGTTTTTGTTCATTGGATTTGTAATGGCTACTTTCCATTCCTTCCCATTGGGTTGTTTCCCCCAAGTATTCATATCGCCAGAAGCATTTATGATACCTGAAGGCACACCTTTTGAAATCAACAAATCTTTGGCTTTGTCTGCCGCATAGCCTTTTCCTATAGCTCCAAAGCCTATTTTCATTCCTTCTAACTTAAGAAAGACTGTACTATTTTCTTTATCTAAAATGATATTCTCATAGCCAACTTTAGCAACAGATTCTTTTATCTTTTCTTCGGAAGGCATCTCGGTCATACTACCATCAAACTTCCAAATTCTATCCATTGATGCGTAACTAATATCAAAGGCGCCGTCGGTAAGTTTTGAGATACCAATGGCTCTTTCTATTAACTGATAAAGTTCTGAATCTACTTTTACAGGTTTTATTCCTGCATTTCTATTAATATCAGATGTTTGCGAATTGACATCCCAAGATGAGATAAGTTTCTCTATTCTTGTAATTTCTGCAACAGCAGTATCTATATATTTACCTCCTTCAATAGAGTCTTTAGCGACAACGGTTACATCAAAACGACTACCCATTAATTTGAGTGTGCGTTTATAGGGTTGTTGTGCTGTACTTACTATACAAAAAAGTATGATAATTACGTTTATGAAAATTTTCAAAATATTCTTAGAAATTATGCGCTAATTGTTAAAATATTGCCCTCTAATGACGTGTTAAATATGGTTAGACCGCCACTACCGTCACTATTTAAACCATTGCCAGTTAGACTAAAACGTGCACCATGTTCCGTACAATAATATTCGCCATTTTGGAAAATGACTTTTCTTTTTTGTTCGTGGCTGCATAAATTGGTTGCAGCTACATAATTCCCGTTTAAATCTTTTGCTACCACGGTATTGTTTTTGATTATATACCCACCATTATTCATTAAGGCGCTTGATGAAGATGCCGATAAATCAACGGTAAAAGGAAGACCAGATGTAACATCTGTGTTTGAAGACACATCATCTTTAGAACAACCGCCAAGACAAGAAAAAGTTACTGCTAATGCAGCACCAGCACCTAATGTTTTTAAAAATTCGTTACGTTTCATAAATTGTTTTATTTAAAAGTTTTTTATTTTACAAATGTGTTTAGTTCCTTAATGTAGTTCTCAGGGGTTGTTTTTTTATAGCTTGTTTCGCCTAAAACTTCCCCTTTATTATTTAAAACAATTACGAAAGGAAAAATCCCATTTTTATTATATTTTTCTGCAAGCTTAGCATTCGCCTTAGTTTGTTCTTCAGATAGTGCATTTTTGCTTTTTCTTGGAAAATCTGCTTGTAACATTACATAATGCTTTTTTGCGTAGGTTTTGAAAGCTTCAGTACCCCAAACTTCTCTATCTAGTTTAATGCAAGGTGCGCACCAATCTGAACCTTGAAAAACTAATATAATTGGTCTGTTTTCTTTTGAGGCAATTTCTTTTGCCCTTGCGAAATCTGTCTGCCATTCTTGGGCATTTACAGTTGTAATTGTAGCTAAAAACAATAATGCTACTGATAAAAATTTGTTCATAGAATAATATAATTTGAATTATTGGTAAGAAAACCTGATTAACTAAAGCTGCTATAACTAAAACAACTAGCGAAGTAAAACTCCCAAGAATTATTTATGGGAATTATGTAATTAATCATCGTAGTGGTCATTTTGTATATCAAGTTAAATTGGTTTAGCATAGTTTTACATTTCTATATGGTTCATATTCTTTCACTTTTCAACAAATGATAACATTTAATGACTTCTCTTTTAAAAAGACAGAAAGAGATTGCTCTTTAATTTGAGCTAATTCCCCATCAATCTGAGATTCAAAAAAATTACTTCGATTTCGAGAAAGAAAAATCTCTTTAGTTTGGAAACACTTAACACCTTTTAATAAATTTGGTTTTTTAATAAGCATATAAAATCCGAAGAGCAGCATTCTTGCTTTGCTTATTTTTGGTACAATAATTACGTCCAGCAGTCCGTCTTGTAGTGAAGCTTTAGGAGTTAAACTGAAATTATATCCCATTACATTTGAGTTTGAAATAAAAATTAAAAATGGATTTACGATTTCCGAAGTACCATTTATCACAGTAATATTTTCTTTTATTTCATTGAATTCTCTAAATGATTTAAAAGATGCCTTTACATAACAAAAAAGTGTTCTTTGCTTTAAAGTTTCGTAGTTTCCTATAACACTAGCAGTAAAGCCAAAACCAGTATTACTGAAAAAATATCTTTCATTTATACAGCCAACATCAATTTTTGTTTGGTTATTAATTTTAATAATATTGAGTGCTTTTATAATATTCTTCGGAATATTTAAATTAGAGGCCAAACCATTACCAGAACCAATAGGAACAATACCTAATGGAATAGATGTCCCAACTAAAGTTGAAGCCACTTCATTTATTGTTCCATCTCCGCCACAGGCTACAATGACATCCGCTTTTTGATTTAAAGATTCTTTGGTTAAATCAATTGCTTGTCCTTTGTAATTTGAATATTTAATAGTGATATTATATTTATTTGGCTCGTACAAACCCTGAACTAGTTCCTCAGAAAAACTATGATGACCAGATCCTGCTATTGGATTAATTATGAAATGAATATTTACCACCTTATTTAGTCTTTAATTTTAAACCTCCATTTCTATATAAATCATCTGAAACCTCATAGAATGAAATACTTTTTTTCTCAAAACTTTCTTCGGAAGGAATAGTTGTCAAGCTATTATCTGAAGGATTCCAAGAGTAGAAATTTGCATTTTTCTGTTCATCTAATATCAAGATTTTATTGTCTTTTAGATACCCTAATTTTCTATAGTTTCCTATAAACGCACGCTCATCTTGTGGTTGCATTGACATAATATCATTTCCGAAAAGATTGGACTTATAGTTCCAATGCAGGGCCGAAAACAAGGTTGGAAATACATCAATTTGAGAAGCCAGCTTGTTTATTTTTTCTGGTTGTTGATTCGGTAAATTGAAAATTAATGCCGGAATGTGGTAATTTTTCACATCCAATTCCCAACGTCCTGCGCTACTTGCACAATGGTCACTCATTATCACGAATACCGTATTTTTAAACCAAGGTTTTTGTTGTGCTTTTTTTATAAATTGCCCAATTGCATAATCAGTATATTTTACTGCGCCATTTCTCCCAGTTCCTGAAGGGATATCTATTTCGTCTTCTGGGTAGGTATATGGCTTGTGATTAGAAGTGGTCATCACAAAATCGAAAAATGGTTTTCCCGTTTCGTAGGCCTTATCAGCTTCTTTTAGTACTTTATTGTAAATATCCATATCACAAACTCCCCAAGCATTTTCAAAAGTAACTTCGTCATCTTCAATATTAGTACGAGTGGTTGTAATGTTTTTATCCAAGAGAAAACCACGTCCTCTATCAACGATATTAAAACCGTTTCCTCCAAAATAAGTATTCATATTGTCGAAGTATCCGTCGCCTCCATAGAAGAAATTGCGTTCGTAACCCTTTTGTTTAAAAACTTCTCCAATAGTAAATAAACCTTGATTATTTTTTCGCTTTACAATACTACGCCCAGGTGTTGGCGGTATAGATAATGTTATGGCTTCCATACCTCTTACAGTTCTTGTTCCGGTTGCATATAGGTTTTGAAAAAAGAGGCTTTTGTTTGCAAGAGAATCAAGTATTGGCGTGATGTTGTTTTTATTACCAAATTCACTTAAAAAATCGCCACTTAAGCTTTCTATACAAATAAAAATGACGTTTGGTTTTATTGATTTCTGAATACTATCCGTGTTTATTACTGTTCTGTAAATTGCATTTTTTTTTGGATTTTCAAATGTATTCCGTGAACTTAAAAAACTTGTCTTAACGGTTTGGAAAGCTTCTCTTTTAGGTATGGTTTTATAAAATTCATTATAAGGCAATTCGTTATTTCTGAAGGCCGCAAAGAATGAGTAAATTCCTGATTTTGCCAGTTCGTTATTGTATCTGTTTTCTGAAAAGTCTGCTTGCTTGTTTGTAACAAAAAATACACCTATAAAAACTACAACAAACCATGGAATTGCAGCTAGTAATTTAGGTTTGAATGTTGTATCACTTTTAAATGTTTTATTAAAATAGCCTAACTTATACACAATAAATAAACTCGTTAAAACCAATATTAACATAGCAGAAATAAGGATAGGCAACGGGTAAGATTCATTAATGTTCTTTACTACCTCGTAAGTATAAATTAAATAATCTACAGCTATAAAATTATATCTTCTTTGAAATTCATCCCAAAATGTAAACTCTCCAAAGAAGGAAAAAAATATAATCAGCACACCAATTGAGAATCCAAAATAAGTAATGATTTTATCTACTATAGAACCATAAAATCGTTTTGAAAAAAACAATAAGTATGCTAAATAAGGTATAGCAAAAAATGAAATTGTTGCTATATCGAACAAGAAGCCTATTCCGAAGGTTTCAATAAGAGTAAATGCTTCTTTATCTACTTCAGAAAAATTCCAAATAAAGAAACTACACCTTACAATAAAAGAAAGTATTAAAAACAAGCCAATATAGGCTTTGAATAAAGTGAAGCGCATTGGGAAGATTTTTGACATTTTATTTAAGGTTTTTAAGATGTAATTTTCAGCTAGTAACTAGCTAATATTTGTTCTACTTTATGTATATTTTCTTGTTTTCCTTGTTCAAGGATATCTTCTCCGTAAAGGGTTCTAAAATGGTGCTTTTTTAAAAATTCTAAATTCAGTTTATGCCATTCAAAATCGGTTACTTTGTTATCGCAATACACTTCCCATTCCCTACGAAGCAAAAGTTTTCGATAAAAGAAATGCGAATTGCTGATGTGAAAAATATCGGCATCGCAAAGCACTTCGGCCAAAGCTGTGGTTGGACATTGTGGCATTTTAGTGGCATCGATACAATTATTGACTTTTTCTATAAAATCTTTACTAACTTTTTCTTTTTTTAAAAAATGGGTGGCTATCAATTTACTTTCATCCTCGTGACCTTTGTAGGTGGTTGAGAATCCTGTATCGTGAAACCACGCTGCAACGACAAGAATCTCTGTATTTTGCTTATTAATATCCATAGCAGCGCATAAGTATTTTACATTCTGCACCACTTCCTTGGTATGTTGAAGATTATGAAAAGGCAATGCCGAACATTTTGAAGTCGTCAATAAATCTTTACAATATGTAGCAACGCTACTAATCATCGTTGTGGTCCTGGTTTCCATCTAATTGAATAACATTTGCATCGCTTCTAATCTCTATGTGTGTTATTTCTCCGCCACTTGTCCCAACGTATTTAGCAATTCCCATTGTTACCATAGAAAGCAGTAAAATGAGTACAAATCCATATTTTGAGAATGGCAACTTTTTATATTGCAAAAACAAGGTTATTAATGAGGTAACACCCAAAATTTGCATCATTGCAAGAAATAATTCTGCATACTCTTCGTGCTTATGAATTAATGTTTCGCTAATTCCTGGTAAATTCTCAACAATTTCTTCAGCGCCTTCTCCAGTTAAGAAGGCAACGATTGCTGTTAAGGCACTAAAAATAAAAATACCCAATGCTGTGTTTTTTATTTGCGGTTTCTTCATAATCAAACCTGCTAACAACACTAAAAAGCCAATCAATACGCCTACAATAGGCAAATGATTTACTACTAAATGAAAATGTGCGTCGTTCATAATTTATTTTTTTGTTTAAACCATATTTACATTGAACAAGTAACCGACCAATGCAGTTAGACCCATTGCAACTGTTCCCCAAAACGTGATACGAGCAATGGCTTTAACGATACTTGAACCGCCTGTTTTAGCAGCTAGTGCTCCCAGAATTATCAAGAAGAAAAGTGCAAAACCATAAAGCCAATATTCCATACTATTTAAAGGAAGAAATAGTGTTACCAAAAAAGGAAGCAATCCACCAACTGTAAATGCCGCACCTGAGGCAAACGCTGCTTGCATAGGTTTGGCTTGGCTTATTTCATTTATACCTAATTCATCCCTGATATGTGCACCCAAAGCATCGTGTTCTGTTAATTCTTTAGCTACGGTTAAAGCAGTTTCTTTTTTCAAACCTCTTTTTTCATAAATTTCGGCAAGTCGTTGTAGCTCGATTTCGGGCATTTCGCTTAATTCTTGTTTTTCGCGTTCAATGTCTGCCTTTTCCACATCGGTTTGTGAACTCACGGAAACGTATTCTCCTGCTGCCATTGACAAAGCACCAGCAACAAGACCTGCTAAAGTTGCCAAAATAATAGGTTCTCGTGTAGCACTTGCAGCTGCAACACCTATAGCAATACTTGCTGTTGACAAAATACCGTCATTGGCACCAAGTACTGCGGCTCTTAACCAGTTACTTCTATGAATGTAATGGCTGTCTAAATAGTTGTCTAGTTCTTCTGCTTTTTCTTCCATCTATTCTGTTATTAGATTAAATGCTCCTTTGGTCAAAAATTCAGAATCTCCTTTAAAATCATTGGCGTTAATTATTTGAATAAAGCCATTATTAGTAGCACCCACTTTGACTAACACCCTTTTAAAAGTTGTACCGTTTTCTTTAACCAAAACAAAGTAGTCATTATCAATATTCGCAACTGCTTCTACTGGTAACGCAGGATGTTCTGAAGTGGTAGTTAATATTTCTCCTTCTATATACATTCCGGGTGCAAATAGTTTTACATCACTTTCGTTTACCAAATCGCCGTGAATGGCGACGGTTCTGTCTTGGGCATTTATCGCTTTATTTACTAAATGCACTTTGCCTTGATACACTTTATTCATATCATTTTGTAGTCGTACATTAATAAATTGTCCTTCTTTTACCATTGGAAGGTCTTTTTCAAAAATCTTCAACTCTATGTGTAAATCATCTGTATTAGTAACCGTTACCGCAACATCTGAAGGATTTAGGTACATTCCTTTTGTAGCATTAATTGTGGTTGCGTAACCCGTTAAAGGCGAAGGCACGCTGATAACCGAACGAATATTTTCTCCAGACAAGGTGTTTGGGTTAATATTCATTAAACTCAACCTTTTTTTTAAGGATTGAAACTGCGCCAACGTTACCGTATATTCGGATTCTGCTTTTAGAAAATTCTTCTTAGAAGTGACATTATCTGCTATTAATTCCTTTTGACGTTCGTAGTCTGATTTTAAATAGTTCAAACGTCCTTTGGCTTCTAAAAAATCTTGTTGTACTTGCACGTATTCAGGATTTTCAATCGTGAATAAGGTCTGTCCTTTTTTAACAGGGTCGCCTGGTAACAGGCTGATGTTTTTTACATAGCCTGCAAAATAAGCACTTACATCTGCTTGGTTTTCTGGTGGCACAGCAAACATACCATTGGCTTTTACAATGGTGTTAAAAGGCTGCATGGTTACTTTTCCAACTTCCATATTTCCAGCAGAAAACTGATTTTCTGTAATTGTAATCATGTCGGTATCTTCAGTTGTTTCAGTTTCGGCAGTATTTGCAGCTTCAGTTTTTTCATTTGAGTTACAAGAAGCTAAAGCCATTATTGCGACCAATAAAAGCCTTTTGAAAAAAATTGAATTTGATGAATTGTAGTGTGTATTTTTCATTTTTAATTGGTTAAATAGTTTAACTCTAAAACGGTATTGTTGTACTTGTTTAAGTTCTGTAAATAATTGATTTCGATGTTTTTTGAACTTTCCAATAGCTGTACATATTGCAAGAAATCTATCTCGCCATTTTGAAATGCTTTTGAAGCGGTTGTTGTTAATTCCTTTGAAAGTTTCTTACCTGTAGTTTCATAATAATCAACCGTTTCTTGATATTTTTTTAAATCAGAAAGAAGGGCATCATAATTTGATTGCAGTTGAATTTTATAATTTTCAAATTCATTAGCCACAATCATAGTTTCGGTTTTTGCGGCATTAATTTTAGATTTGTTTGCTCCAAACCACAACGGTACTGCAACACCCACTTGAAACCCATTGTAGTTTTTTGCATTCACACCATTATTAGTGCCTTGAAATACTGAAAAATGTATATCGGGCAATAGCTTTTGTCGTTCTAACGATAGTGAGGATTTTGCCAAACTTTCTGCTGAATTGTAATACAACATTCCTGGGTGGTTTGTGATATTGAGCTCCTCTAATGCTAGCCATGAAAGTTTGTCTTCACTTACGGTAATCATTGAGTCACTTTGCACCCATTGATTGAGTATGGTATGTGCCCTTGAAACATCCTCATGTGCTTGAGTTAAAGCAATGGCTATTTCTTTTTGCTTGGTTTCTGCCGTAAGTTTTTCCAATAAATTGGTTTCGCCAACATCATACCTCTTCTTTGCAGCACTTGCAAATTGACCGTACAGACTATCTAAATAGGTGTATTGTCTAACCACATTATTGCTGTAAACAATATTATAATAAGCCATATATACTTCTTTGGTCAAAACTCTTTTGTTTAGTTGATATTGCTGTTGCGTCATTCCCACTTTTTGCTTTTCCACTTTGCGCTGTGCACCATAAATGGTAGGAAATTGAAGCGATTGGCTCAATCCAAAAACTTTTAGAGGCAGACCATTTTCGGCAATATTGTTTTGGTCGTAGCCATAGTAAACCTGTGTCTTATCAATATTAATAGCGCTACCTACCAGTTGTTCGGATTGGTTGATTCTTTTTGCGCTAGCTTGAAGTGCTTTATTATTCTCGATTGCCAATTGTAACGTTTGTTCCGCACTTAACGGGTTTTGTTGTGCTTGTCCAAAAATTGGTAAAAACAGTAAAAGCATAATGCTCAACGCCTTTAAATTTACCTTTGTTTTCTTTTTTGGATGATGCCCTTTTCTATCGAACATCGCATATAAAATTGGCAATACTAAAAGCGTTAATGCTGTTGCAGTAATTAAACCACCAACTACTACGGTTGCCAACGGTCTCTGTACTTCTGCTCCAGCAGATGTTGAAATTGCCATAGGCAAAAACCCTAGAGCTGCTGCTGCTGCTGTTAGCAATACAGGGCGTAATCTATTTTTTGTTCCCATTAATATTCGTTTATTGATATTGTTTATGCCGTGTGCTTTTAGTTCTTTAAATTCTTCAATTAATACAATACCGTTTAAAACTGCTATACCAAAAAGCGCAATAAATCCAACACCTGCCGAAATACTAAAAGGTAAATCCCGTATGTACAATAACATCACTCCACCAATAGCGGATAACGGAATGGCACTATAAATCATTAAGGCTTCTTTTACAGAATCGAAAGCAAAGTATAGTAAGACGAAAATCAATATTAAAGCAATTGGTACGGCTACTTTTAATCGTGCTGTTGCAGTTCTTAGGTTTTCAAATTGACCACCGTAACTAACAGAATACCCTGTTGGTATCTTTACATCATTTTCAATGATTGCTTGTACATCTTTCACTACAGACTCTAAATCTCTATTACGAACATTTACACCTACTACGATTCTACGTTTGGTATTATCTCGCGAAATTTTTGCTGGTCCTTTGGTGTACTTTATGGTTGCAAATTCGCTAAGTGGTAATTTTGTTCCATCAGGCAGAGCTACCGATGCTGTTTCTATATTTTCAATATTCTTTCTGTGCGAATCATCAAAACGTATCATTAAATCGAATTGCTTTTCGCCTTCAAATACTGTTCCTGCTGGCATTCCTGCAAAGCCCATCGTGATGACTTTATTTAAGTCTTCAATGTTCATTCCGTATTTAGCGATTTTTTGTCGGTCATATTTTACTGACATTTGTGGCAGACCAGCAGTTTTTTCAACTGAAATATCCGCAGCTCCTTCTACATTCTGAATCGCTTTTTCTATCTCTAATGCTTTTCTGTACAAGACATCTAAATCTTCTCCAAAAATCTTAATAGCTAAATCTGCTCTAACTCCTGTAATCAATTCATTGAATCGCATTTCGATAGGTTGAGTAAATTCAAAATCTACACCTGCGATTTCGTTAGATAAGGCTTCTTTAAATTTATCCGCCAGTTCATCCTTAGATTCCGCAGATGTCCATTCGCCTTTTGGTTTCAGTTTTATGATAACATCACTTTCTTCCATAGACATTGGGTCTGTGGGTACTTCTGCAGCACCTATTCTACTCACTACTTGTTCCACTTCAGGGAATTTTTTTAGTATTTTTTCTATCTGCGTAGTAGCTTCAATGGTTTTGCTTAATGATGTTCCTGTTTTTAATACGGGTTGAATTACAAAATCGCCCTCATCTAAGGTTGGCACGAACTCGCCACCCATTCTTGTGAATAAAAATCCTGTAAAAATTAGTAAACCGATAGCCATACCTAATACTAATTTCTTTTTACGCAATGCCCAAGCAATAGTAGGCTGGTATTTATCTTCTAAAAAAGAAATCAATCGAGACGATATGGTTTTCTTCTCCGTATTATTTGGTTTAATAAATAGAGAAGCCATTACTGGTATATAGGTAAAACACAATACCATTGCTCCAATAAGAGCAAAACAGAATACTAATGCCATTGGGCGAAACATTTTTCCTTCAACGCCTACTAAAGATAGAATTGGGATAAAAACAATGATGATGATTAGTTGTCCGAATACAGCTGAATTCATCATTTTAGTTGCACCTTGATACGTAATTGTATCTATTAAACCTTGTCTTTCATTTTTAGGAAGTGCTAATAATTTGGCTCGCTGACTGGTAATTTTAAAGGCGATGAACTCGACTATAATTACTGCCCCGTCAATGATAATTCCGAAGTCAATTGCACCTAAACTCATTAAATTGGCATCTACACCAAAAATGTACATCAGCGACAGCGCAAATAGAAGACATAAAGGAATTACGGAAGCTACGACCAGACCAGAGCGCCAGTTTCCTAAAAGCAATACCACTACAAAAATTACGATTAAACAACCTAAAATTAGGTTTTCTGCAATGGTAAATGTTGTTTTCGCAATTAGCTCGCTACGTTCTAAAAAAGGATTGATGGAAATTCCTGGCGGTAAAGAAGATTGAATCTCTGATACACGTTGCTTAACAGCTTCAATAACAGCATTTGAGTTCGCATCTTTAAGCATCATTACTTGCCCAAGGACTTTTTCGCCTTCGCCATTTCCTGTGATGGCTCCAAAACGATTTGCGTGACCAAAGCCTACAGTAGCAATATCGCGAACATAAACAGGCACATCCCCTTTCTTTAGTACTACGATATCCTCAACATCTCTTATTGAACTTACTAGTCCTTCGCCTCTAATAAAATAACTTTCATTGATTTTTTCGATATAACCACCTCCGGCTACACTATTGTTTTTTTCGAGAGCGGAAAAAACATCAAAAATAGAAACATCCATAGCACGAAGTCGCTCAGGGTTTACAGCAACTTCATAAGTTTTTAAATAGCCACCCCAGGTATTCACTTCTACAACACCAGGAATTCCTGAAAGTTGACGTTTTACAACCCAATCTTGAATGGTACGTACATCTGATAGTGAATATTGGTCTTTATGTTTGTCATCTACATCAATAACATATTGATAGATTTCTCCCAGACCTGTAGAAACAGGGCCCATAAAAGGTTTGCCAAAACCTGCGGGAATTTTTTCTTCTGCGCTTTTAATCTTTTCAGCAATAAGCTGACGTGGTAAATACGTACCCATTTCATCCTCAAATACAATGGTAACTACCGATAAGCCAAACTTAGAAATAGAACGAATTTCTTTCACACCTGGCAAGTTTGCCATTTCTAATTCTACTGGATAGGTCAAGAATTTCTCTACATCTTCAGTAGCTAAATTTCTTGAAGTTGTAATAACCTGTACTTGGTTATTGGTTACATCGGGAACTGCTCCAATAGGAATATTGGATAGGGAATACAAGCCAAATCCTACGATTCCGGCAGTAAATAAGAGTACAATAAGTTTGTGATGAATACTGTACTGGATAATACGTTCTAACATTTTGAGGTGGTTTATTAAAAATAATGGTCAAATGTAATATTGGTATCTAAGTGTATTCTAAGGCATTTCTTAAGATTGGCTTAAGAAAGCTTTTGCCTCTAAAAAAAGCAAAGGTCTTGAGAGTTCTCAAGACCTTTACAGCTATTACCGCAATTAGATTTTTATAAACCTAAATGATTGGAAAACGCAATATTACTTTTCCTCCTAAGAAAAAATTCGAGTAATACTATTTTTACTAACTGGCTTATTAAAATATTCCTTAATAAGTGTGTGCGTTTTTACCAAATTTCGGTCTTCAGGATTGGAAAATGTAGAAATAATATAAATATCGATTTTATCAAAAAGCTCTGGAACTTTTTTCAACTCATTGAGGAACAACCAGCCGCTCATTTCTGGCATTACTATGTCAACTAACAATTTATCCGGTAGTCTAATATTATTGCTTTGATATTCAAGTAAATGCTCCAGGACTTCGAGAGGATTGTAAAATGAAACAACCCTACAATTTCCAAATGACTGTTCTATTGAATATAAAATAGCAAATTGTGAAACCATATCATCATCCAAAACCCATATTACTTTTTCTTTCATTTACTGAATTCTGAACAGGTTTGCATCAGCACGTATTAATTTATATGGCGGACTTTTCCAAAGGGGTAATGTCTATTATTCTATTGGCTTCAAGTACACTTTTACCATACCTCGAAAAAAAATAATGGTTCTCAAAAAAGTTAAGGTGCTGTAGTTTCCATTCTTCATCCATTTGGCGTGAACCCAAGAATAAACCCCATTCTTTTTGTAAGGCTAGGCTCTTTTCATAGGCATTTGGTCCCGCCAAATAGGCAAGGTCAGCATCGCACATAATCTTCTCCGCCATACTTTTGGGCTTTTGAGGTATTTGGGTTGCAAGAATGCATTTAATAACCACTTCAATTTTCTCTATAGGATAATGGTGCATTTTTAGAAATTCCAACGCATTTGCTGCACCAATATATTCGTGTCCCATGTAAAGCTTGGCAATACCAGTATCTTGAAATAGGGACGCTATTAGTAGTGGTTCTTGTTCCTCAAAACTCAAACCTTCATAGGTCGCAATTTTTTTCACATTTTCAAAAACCTCCAAAGTATGTCTCACATTATGAAACGGTAGCCACTTACAGCGACTTAATTTCAAAATGTTAGTACAATGTTCCTTGGCGATTTTAATTAATGGTTTCACAAGAATCAATTGGTTTATATAATTTTGAGTACATTGGTCTTTGAGAATTTTGAAAAACCAGATTCCCACAGATTAGAATTGCTTTTGCGGTCATTACAACTTAATAGTTTGTCAAACTGATTAGGTTGCAAGTTTACTGCATATGCTTAAAACAATTTAAAAGATGAAAGTCCCACATTAGTAATCAAATAATTTCTAATTATTGAGTGTTAGGATATCAAAAAAATAAGATTGTCGTATTTAAGATGAAAACTTACCTAGCATCACTCCTGTAGAATTTATCTATAGATTTTCAATAACCCTTTTTAACTTATCACTTACCTCTACTGCTATATCTCCTAAAGATTTATTCTTGACAGAAACCATTGAAGATATAGGGTTTACTGCGGATATTTCGATATTACCTGGTTCCTTTTCTTGAATTATAACATTACAAGGAAGCATTGTGCCTATTTTATCTTCGGCCTGTAATGCTTTGTAAGCAAATGAAGCGTTACAAGCTCCTAAAATCTTATAGTTATAGAAATTTACATCTAATTTATTTTTCAAAGTTGATTTTAAATCAATTTCTGTAAGAACGCCAAACCCTTCTTTTTGAAGCTCTTTAATTGTTTTATCAGCTGCTTCATCAAAGGTTGAATTGCTCATTGAAGTTTTAAAGTAATATTCCATTTTTATTTATTTTATATTATTCCTTTTAGCTGTTTGTAGATAAAAGCATTAAAATTATTCTTTATTTTTCTTAAAATTCTAAAACAAAAGCCCCGAGAAGTCTCAAGGCTTTTGCAGCTATTAACCAATAAACACTAACCAAAAAATTTAAGGTTAAAGGGGATTCTTTTTTCTTTTTCAATAGCTATGCTACTAATTCCTCGATAAAAATAGTGTTAAAATATTAAGGTTATCTAAAGAGATTCTTAAGATTGGCTTAAAAGAAATTTAAAGCATTTTTATATATTGTTCCGATAAAACAAAAGCCCTGAAATAATTCCAAAGCCTTTGTCAATCAACACTAACCATCAATCAAAAACTATTATAGCTTATCTACTTTTATAAATAATTTAGAGTCGGTCATAGATATTTCACAACGTGAAGGCGCAGTTGTTGCATAGGTGTTACCGCAAGTTGGGCATAAGTAATAGACAGATGGCAACGAACTAACTTTTGCATCTTCCAAAGCTTTTAGGGCAGTTATATAAAAATCTCTATGTTTTTGCTCTACTTTATAAGCATACGTTAAACTTATCTGTGCCATATAATTACCTGCTGCATTGGCATCCTTTATAAATGCTGGATACATTGTATTAAACTCATAGCTCTCTCCTTCAATCGCGTTTTTTAAATTTTCCATTGTAGAGCCTACTGTAAATTCTGGTGTAACTTTTGGGATTTCTTCTCCCATTCTTTGTAAAACTACCTTATGATTGTTAGCATGAATTAATTCTGCTCCTGATGCTGCTTTAAAAAGCATAGCAATTTGTGGATAGCCTTCTTCTTTTGCTTTTTTACTGAAAGCAGCATACTTTGCATTTGCTGTTGTCTCCCCTGTGAAAGCATCTTTCATATGCTGAATGGTCAATTTTTGTGGGTCTTCATTTTCCTCCGCTTTTCCCATATCCTTCAAGGCCATTTCTTTAGATGATTTTACTTCAATTTTATCTACGGAATTGTCTTTACAAGATTGAAAAAGCATACTTGAAAGTACCATTCCAATTACTACTACTAATACTGATTTTTTCATTTTATTTATTTTTAAATTATTATAATTTTTTGAGTAAATGTATTTCTACAATTCGAGGTTGCTCTTTGCTACACCTTAAGAATTGCTTAAAATTGTATTATTACTCACTTGGTTGTTCTCCAAAATCCGGAAGTGCCAATTCAATTCCAGCTCCGTGTTGAAATACCAATTGACCACCTAGATATCCTGTTCTAGCAACAGAACCCACTAAAGCGGCGAAAAGAACAATACCTGCCCATTTAGTCCAAGATTTGTTATACTTAAAATAATATATGGCAACCCGATATAAAGCAGTAATTATTGCAAGCCACAATGTTATAGTTGCAGCTTCTTCGTGAAGTTCCATAGGTGTTTGAAGGATTCCGTCGGTCATTCCATCTCCTGCAGAGCTACCGCTGATATAAGCGACAATAGCACTTAATGAGCCTAATAGTAAAAGATAAAACGCAGCATTTTTAAAAAAATGTTTTTTGCTAAAAAGAGCTATGATTTCGGATAAGAAACCAACAAAAATTAAGGCTATCGGGAAGTGGATAACCATTGCGTGAATGTGTGGTGCTGTTAGCATTTTGATGTGATTTTAAATTACACACCAAATGTATTTCAGTCATTTAAAGTTTGTCTGAAGTAAAACTTAAGATTGGCTTAAAAGATAATAGTAAAAGTTGTACCCAATCCAAATTCACTTTCTACGTCAATTTTAGCATTGATAGCATCAGCTGCTTTTTTTGCGATGGACAGCCCTAATCCATTACCCGAAATGTTTTTGTGGTTGAGCGCATCTGACCTGAAGAAATTATTGAACAAGTTGCTCAAATCTTCTTTTTTAATGCCTATACCTTCATCTTGAATTTTACAGATTATTTTAGAATCTGACTGTGTTATTGAAATATAAACCTTAGTTGCGTTTTTAGCATATTTTACCGCATTACCAATAATATTTTCAAGGATTAGATTTGAAAAATATTGAGGCACTAAAGTTTCATTATTAATATCATTTTTAAAGCTTATCGATAGCTTTTTTTCTGATATTTTGTTTTTGTGCCTTGAAAGAATTTCATCTATTATGGTCGCCAAAGGCATCAAGGATTCATCTGCTGCATTTGTACTAGTATCCAATCTTGCCAATAGTAATAGTTGTTCTATTGTGGCCGTCATTCTATCTATTTCTGTAAGACTAAATTTAATTTTGTCTTCATATTCTGCCCGTTCTCTTGGTTTACGAATTAAAACTTCCAATGTTCCTTTTAAGGTTGCCAAAGGTGTGCGTAGCTCATGAGAAGCATCCGAAGTAAATTGACGTTCCCTTTCCAAGGCATTCTCGATACGCTGCAATAAATCGTTGATACTGGAAGACAAATCGAACAATTCGTCTTTATTTTGAGGCAATGCCACACGTTCGTTTAAGTTATTCCTAGTAATTCTATTGGTGGTTTCCGTTACGCTTTTTACCGGAATGATGCTTCTGCCAGCAATAAATTTAGAAATAAAATAGAGGCTCGCCAAAAGTAATAAATAGACAAGCAGTAAAATATTCCTTAAATTATACAGTACCATTTGCGATGCTTCCAATGACATAGCAGCGACTATAAAACCTTTTATTTTACCGTTTTCTTCAATGGGTAATTGTACTTGTCTTATGGGTCTTTCATTTAAAATATCATTATAATGCCCTCCATAATTCGATTTTGGATGGAAAGCAAGCTCGTCTTCTTTTAAATTTGGCGATTTGTCCATATACATACCGTTTTTATCTAAAATCTGAATAAAAACCGGGTTTACTTGAACCTCTCTATGCTCGCGTTCTTCCCACTCTTTTTTGTTTTTTATTTTGACGCTGTCGCCTACCACTTTTATTTCTTCCGTGTGTTTTTCTGCTTCAAAAGACAGGTCGTTATCCAAATTTTGATAGACCACACCTTGTACTACAAAATAAACCGCTGTAAAAGCAACTGCCATTATGATTGCAGTCGCAATCATATAATGTAATGCTATTCTATTTCTAAAACTTAAATTCATAGTTCCTTTGCAATGTACCCTACACCTCTAACCGTTTGGATGTAATTCTCTTCTTTTCCTAGTTTAAGCTTATTGCGCAGCGCATTGATGAACACGTCAATTACGCCTGTATTATAATCGAAATGAATGTCCCATACACTTTCAATGATTCTTGACCTACGGCAAACCAATCCTTTGTTTCGTATAAGATATTCCAATAAGGCAAATTCTTTTTGGGTCAGCGCTATTTCTTCTTCAGCTTTAAAAACTTGATGTGTTGATGTATTGAGCGTGATATTTCCTAATTTAAAGACGGAATGTTCTCCAGATTTTGGGCGTAGTTGTACTTTAATGCGTTCTAGAAGCTCTTCAAAATGAAAAGGCTTTTTTATATAGTCATTCGCACCCGTTTGAAGTCCGAAAATGGTTTCATCTACGGTGTCTTTTGCTGTTAAAAAGATAACTGGTGTGTCTTTAAAATCCTTACGGAATTGGCGACAGATTTCGATACCACTAACACCTGGCACCATCCAATCTAACAACAATAAATCGTATTCTCCAGAAAGTGCCATTTCAAGCCCTTTTTTGCCTTCTTCGGCAATGTCCACAGCATAACTCTCTTCCTCCAAGCCTTGCTTGAGGAAATTAAATATACCTGGTTCATCTTCTACTATTAAAATTCTCATGGCGCAAAAGTTACGATTTATAATTAAGTTAAGATTTGGTTTTTCTTAAGATTGGCTTAAATTTCATTAAATATTACCTGACTATCTTATTGGCTACGATTAATTAATTTACGCTTCTCAAATTCCCATATCTAGCTAAAGCTTCTGTCGTTTGTTGGTACTTCTAAAAACACATCAACGCCTGGAAATCATATCTTTCTACAATTTCTTATTATGTATTGTCAATTAAATAGAAATGAAGTATTTCAGGAATTTCAAGAACAATACAAAAGCCATTAACAAAACAATAATGGTAAGTACCGCAATCCATACTATTTTGTCTTTAGTGGTAATGTTGCTTTTTACAATTTTTTTCTTTTTATTTTCTTGATAAAGTTTTTTTCGCCTTTTTTTTGACATAAAAACGTATTTTTTCTGTTCTCAATTTTCCACACATTATAACCTGACTACATTAGGTATTTAAATAAATACTAGAACAAATTCTAAAGACTTGTAAGTAGTGATAAGTCAGCAAAAAAAACCGTTTTTAATTAAGTTAAGATGTAGGTTTTCTTAAGATTTACTTAAGATAATTGAGAATCGATTAACAGTATAAAACTTACATTAACTTTACAAATTCAAGACGTTTAGTTTTTTAAATCATCATAAAGCACATTGAAATGATTACAATATTAACTACTGGCGGAACTATAGAAGGACTGGATTACGTGGGCGATAAGGAAATCAAAAAAACGAATGTATCTATTGCAGATTTTCTTAAAACTGCCAACGTAGAATTTCAATATAATATTGAGAGTGTTTTTAAAAAAGACAGTCGAGATATTAATGATGATGACAGGGAACTATTAAGACTTAAGATTGAAGAAACCAAAACAAGAAAAATATTAATAACACACGGTACTTTTACTATGGCAGCTACCGCAAAATATTTAGGAAAACTAAACTTGGAAAAAATCATTGTTTTAGTAGGTTCTTTCATATTAGGGTCATCTGAAAAAACAGATGCCCCATTTAATTTAGGATATGCAATCAGCTCATTACAATTTCTAAACCCAGGCGTTTATATTGCTATGAACGGGAAAATTTTTCTTTGGAACAATGTTTCAAAGAACTTAGAAACCAACAAATTTGAGCGTAATGAATAGTGTTAACAAAAATGTTTGGAACATCATTACATTGGACAACGTTTTTCTATCTTTTAATAGATATACTCATAGTATTGCTTACACTTTACTTCTCAAAAAAGAGAGTACGCACTAGTTTTAAGCGCTTTTTAATTCTTGGCCTGCTATTTATAACCTACAACCTTACGGGCGGATTACTGCCATATGATAGTTTTCCTGGACCACTTATCCTTCAGTATATTATTACGTATGGCGTAGCCATGACACTATGTGTTTTTATTATTTATTACCTATACAAAGAATATGATATTGTCGTTTTAAAATTCAATTCTTCTATCCGTAACCTCGCTATATTTACTACCAGTAGTTACATTATACTATTTTTAGTGCCCTACTTTCTTACCAACTCGTTAATCTTGGCAAGACTATTATTTACAATTCCCATTTCTGTGGCTATTATTATTTTTCTATTCATATTTTATAACCGAATTTCCAACCCTCGTAATGCTAATGCCTTTATTTTAAGAAGAAATAAATTATCTATGATAAGCGTAGGATGCATAGCGTTATTACCTATCTGCACAGCTATTGGCGATTATCAATGGTTTACATTTAGTGTAATGAATATGGCTTTTTTCGCTATAACTGCTATAGAAATAGACAGGTATTTATTTTTCATTGAAAACAATACTAGAATGTACGAAGTGTTTGCTTTTCAGAAAAAGCAAAGAGACAGCACAGTACAACGTAAAATAATCTATGAAGATTTAACCAGAAGAGAGATTGAAGTTGCCTTATCAATATTAAGCAATTTGAGTTATAAAAATATAGCTAAGGATTTGTCTATTGCTGAAAGCACCGTATCAAAACACGCTTCAAATATCTTTAAAAAAACAGGGGTTAAAAATAGACGAGAATTTTTAAAGCGTTTTCGAAAAAGAAAACAAATAAAATAAAGAAGCCTTAAAAACACTATGTTTATTACTCATTTAAAATATTCCGTACAAAAATACGGTTGTGCCGTAAGTATATACGGTTAGTTTACTTTGTACTAATTTATTTTTAATCTACATTACCATTAATTACAACAGCTTCTATAGTATACCTATCTCGGCTAGAAATGAGGCTTTCATAAATGGGAAGTTAACAGAACTATGAAAATAACTTTTCAAACCTATCAACCAAAACCTAAGATTATGATTTCCAATTCTAATTCGCCTACTTATGGATTTACTTTTACTATCAAAAAAACTACTTCAGGATCTGGATGAGATAAAAATTCAAAACCTTACTATTTTAGAAAAGGCACACCAATCTATTAAGGTTTGCCGAAATGTGTTGTGGGTTTTCAAAAAAAAAGTCCTCTCTAAAGGGTTTAAAACTATAAAAGATGAAATAAAATTCTTCAAAGAAGTAAAACAAGTTCCGCTTATTCAGCTAATCTACTTTTCAGAAATCTATTCCTTTGAAATTCAACTTCCAAAAGGCGATAAGCATTCTCAACTAAAAGCCATAAAGAAAAAAATCAATAAGTTTAATCGCTTTTTCCTATACAACATTGACTTTGGTCGATACATCAATTCTGGCGCTACTCATTTCGACAAGGAATACTACACGAGGGATTATCTGGACACTTTTCATATCACGACCTCAAAATTTTACTTTCAAGACCCAGAATTCTGCACGCCAAGAGATATGCTACTTGGTAAGTACAGAGCTTATTACTCATTGGTGCACTATATGGCAGAGAAAAAGCGCAGCCTAAAAAATAATTTGAACGGTAAATCAATTATTAACGAGCCGATTGAAAAATTGCATTGGCCATTTTCAAACACCGATTATGTTGAATTTGTATATGCCTTGTGTGCAAAAGGATTAGGAAAAAAGGACAATCAAAGCATAATGCAAGTGTCTAAAAAACTACAACAGCTATTTGATTTTGAACCAAAAGATATTTATAAGACCTATCAGGACATTAAAAACAGAAAAAATAGCAGAACGCTTTTTTTGGACCAACTTTCTACATCATTAATCATAGAAATGGATAAAAGTGAAGTGTGATTTTTTCTTCAACCCCTTATTTTACTGATGAAATATAACCGTACTACGGTTGACCTACGGTAATTCAATTTTTTAATGAATTTTGCTCTTTTTGCTTTTGTAAAAGCGTACTTACACGCATCAAAATCAACCAAACAGCATCAAATTTCAAAATGTTAAATTTTGACCGTAGTACGGTTGTACTGGGGAATAAAATCCATTAAACCTATTCAAATTTGTAGAACGAAAGTCAAATCAGGTTAGGGGCTATCAAATTAAGTGACAGTAATGCGATAGTCCTTTTCCATTAAAACCGTTCTATTATGCCGACAAGTATTATTACAACAGACGACCTTCGAGACTTCAAATTAGAATTGCTCGATGACATTAAAAAACTACTATCAAAAGAAGCAACAGGAAAACTCAAAAAATACCTCAAATCTTCTGAGGTTATGGATTTACTTCAGGTAAGTCCAGGTACTCTTCAAAACCTTCGCATCAATGGCACATTGCCCTATACCAAAGTAGGTGGTATCATCTATTACGATGCCGAAGAAATACAAAGTATAATGACAGCCAACCGTGTGCAGCACAGTTTAAAATCTTGATGATGAACTATATAAAGCTACTTAATGCGGCTTTTGAAAAGTTCTATTTTGATGACCGCCTAAATCCTACCCATATTAGTTTGTATATGGCCTTATTTCAAGAATGGAACAGTAGCCGCTTTATAGATGAATTTTATGTAAACCGCAGGGATTTAATGCGCGTAGCTAAAATCGGTTCAAAATCTACCTATCATCGCTGCATAAAAGAATTAGATGCTTGGGATTATCTATCCTATTTCCCATCCAACAATCCGTATAAAGGAAGCAAAATCAAGATGTCCATTATCGGTACAAGTGATGAACCAGATATGGGACGGTACAATCCCACATTAGAACAGCTTGCGGAACAGTATCATCCCATACGTGAACCACTTGTGGGACAGCACCATCCCACAAACGGACAAGTTGTGTACCAACACCGTCCCATAGGTGGACAAGCATTGGTATCTACTATAAACAATACCAAACAAGAAAACAATATAAAACAACCAAAGGGCTGGCAGGCCGTTTTTGATTTTTTTATTGAAAAAAGTTTTGATGCTGATGAAGCAAAAAAATTCTTTGCCCATTATGAAACTCATAATTGGCAAACGAGCGATGGAAAAGAAATTCGGGATTGGCGTGCTTTAGCTAAAAACTGGATGGATAGAACCGAATTGTTCAATCAAGAAAACAAATCAAACTTAAAACAAGCGTCCCAAATCAAGGACAACTTGCGAACCACTAAAAACAAAGATTATGGACAACCCCTCTAAAATTACCGAAGGTGGTGTGGAATATTCACTCGGAAAGTTTGATGGCAAAAGCGTTCTTTACGATTTTGACAAAATCTTGATTTATCTAAATGCAAAGGGAATGAAACTCTTTGGTCAGCAATTTAGAATCTATGATGAAGACACCGTTATCATTCGCAAACTTTGCCATTATTTCATCAAGGACAAAGAAAATTGTGAAAAGAACGGAATTGATATCGACAAAGGTATTTTACTTTCTGGACCAGTAGGATGCGGAAAAACAACGCTGATGAAACTACTGCGCCATATTGTACCAATGCAAAGGCCTTACGAAATGATTCCTTGCAGGAACGTAACCTTCAGTTTTAATCACTTGGGTTTTAAAACAGTCGAGGAATATGGTAACACCAAATTTTACTGCTTTGATGATTTGGGCGTGGAACCATCTGGCAGATTCTACGGAAAGGATTTAAACGTGATGGGCGAAGTATTATTATCTCGATACGAACTCTACCTACAGACCAAGCACAAAATCAAAACGCACGCAACTACCAATCTTAATGCTGAGGAACTGGAAGAACGCTATGGCAATCGCGTTCGTAGCAGAATGCGGGAACTGTTTAATTTGATTGCTTTTGATAAGGGTGCTGGGGATAAGAGGAAGTAAGATAAATTACTTGCTCAATTTCAGAATGCGAAACGCTCCTTGGACTACCAAAATAAAGACTATTGTTCCAACAATTAAGTCTGGTTTATTTGAATTTAACCAATTGACTAAAACTCCTGCGATAATCACTCCCAAATTGATAACTACATCATTTGAAGTAAAAATCATACTCGCTTTCATATGTGCCTCTTCTTTACTCTTTGATTTTTGTAAAATGTAAAGACAAATTCCATTTGCGATAAGCGCAAAAATCGAAACGATAATCATTGTTGAAAAATCGGGAAGTTTCTCGGCTCCGAAAAATCTTCTCAATACTTCCACAAATCCGATAACCGCAAGTGTAATTTGAAAATAGCCTGCAATCCTGGCTATTCGCTTTTTCCTTATCAGAGTTCCGCCAACAGCAAACAAACTAATTCCATAAACAAGACTGTCCGCAAGCATATCAAGGCTATCGGCAACAAGTCCCATAGATTTTGATATAATTCCTGTTGTCATCTCAATGATAAAAAAGGCAAAATTTATCGCCAATACAATCCAAAGTAGCTTTTTTTGATTGTTGTTTTCTTCAAAATCTTTTTCGTCGGTTTGTTCAGTCGAGATTTTCTTCCCACCTAAATTCAGTTCCATAATCGACTTTTCAATTAGGTCAGTCTGTCCGTCGTGAAAAACGGTCAGTTTTCTATTAGCTATGTCAAAGTCAAGATTTTTAATTTCTGAAATTCCATCCAATTTCATTCGGATTAGATTTTCCTCTGAAGGACAATCCATCTTACTGATTTCAAATACTGTTTTGTTGATTTTAGTCGTCATCTTCGTTTCCAAAAGGTTTAATAATTACTCCTACGCTAAGAATAAATCCATCTGTTGGTGCATAAATTTCGGGAAATACTGGATTGTCGTGTGGTGGCAAAACCAAAGGTGAAAACCTGCTTTGTCTTCTGTCCGTAAAGTTTTCAAAATTCGTGAAAATTGTTCCCCATTTAAAATTACGCATTGCCACAAAACCCATCGTAACAAAATCTGTGGTTTCTGTGCCATTAGACGAAAATTGTTTTCCTGTGTAAAAAGTTTCGTAACCTATTCGCCATTTTTCAGATTCGTACATCAACACACTTCCTGCATTGTGTTTTGCGGTTAAAGGCTTTTGAGGATTTCCAGCCAAATAGTTCAATTTAGTGTCTATAAGAGCGTAATTTAAAAACCATCTAAAATCTTTATAAGTAAACTTTATGTTGGTCTCTAATCCTTTACTCAAAATTTCATCGGTTGCATTTTCAAATGCAAACAAACCGTTATTCGTACTATTCAATAGCAAACCGTTGTTAATTGCTGTTACATAAAAAAGCTGATTAATAGAAAAACCTACAGTTTCAAATAACCTCGTTTGGTAGTTGACATCAAAATTAACACCATAAGACCGTTCTGCTTTAAGTGCTGATTTATCTATGGCGAGAACATTTTCAAAGTTTATAAATTCAGCCTCTTCGGTAAAAATATCTGGTATTTTGTAACCTAATCCGCCACCAATTCTGCTTGAAAATCCGCTGTCGTTTTTTTTATAAAGTAATGAAACTTTTGGAAGTGGAAAAAACCCGAAATCGGTATTGTAGTCTGCTCTTAAACCCGTTTCTAAAATCCAATTATCTGAAATATCGTAGATGTTGTTTACAAATGTTCCATACGTAACATCTGTTTGGTCACGTTGTAATTGTGAATTATCATTTTCATCGAAATTTGATGTGTACAAATTTGCACCCAAAATCCAATCGGTTTTTTTAGATGCCTTTTGATAGTTAATTTCCGTAAATGTATTGGTTTGTTTACCGTCAAAACTGAAATCGGGAATAGACAATTTTCTATCGAAAAATGAGATGCTATTTTTGATGTTTAATGAACTCACGGAATCTATCTTTGTTTCATAAACCGCTTGACTGCTCAACCTTTTAGAAATATTTTCTTCTGTATATTGATGAATTCCATTTTCGCCACTTTCAATTTTTGTTATGTCGCCACCAATTCTGTCGTCATACGTTCCATTTAGTCCAATCCAAAATGTTGTTTTCTCGGATGGATAATAAAAAAACTTGGGGTTGAATGAAATAGAAGTAGTTTGTGGCAAATTACTAAAACCATCATCTTCTGGGTCGTACACTTTTTGGTAATGACCAGAACCGTATAGAGAAATCCCAACCTTTTCGTTCCGTTTACTGTAAAATACATTCGCTGTACTTCCCAAAGCTTGTGTTTGGGTTAACATAATATCCAATGCAGGTTCTTCGTCAGGTGTTTTTGAAACCATATTTATCAAACCTGCAATAGCTCCACCACCATATAGTGTTGATGAACTTCCTTTAATTATTTCAAATTGTTGCAAGTCTAAAGGTGGAATTTGTAAAATACTCAAACCGCTGGAAAACCCACCATACAAAGGAAATCCATCTCTCAAAAGTTGTGTGTATCGTCCATCGAGTCCTTGAATTCTAATGTTGGTGTTACCACTACTTAACGAGGTTTGTTGCATTTGTATTCCTGTACTTTCTCGAAGCACCATTGAAATATTGGTCGGATTCATTACTGCTTTTTCGCTTAATTCTTCCGCTCCAATAAATTCAATTCTCGTGGGAATTTTTCTAACCGTTCGAGTACTTCTTGAAGATTGAATAACGACTTCATCCAATTCATTCCCTCCCGATTCGAGTTTGAATGAAAAAACTTTTTTTGTACCAACTTCAATAGTTGTTTCTATGGTTTTGAAACCTACGTATGAAATTTTGATAATATGGTTTCCGTCTGGAATTTCTGTGAACGTTGCGATTCCGTCAAAATCGGTAACCGCTCCTTTTTCAAGCTCTTCGAAATAAACTGTTGCTCCAAGTAATGGCTGGTTGGTTTCTGAATCTGTAATGAAAATAGAAATATCGCTGTTCTGTGCAAAAGAAATAAATGATATAACGAAAAATAATGAAGTTGAAAATGCTTTTACCATCTGCTAATTCTGTTTTTAAGAATAGTACAAATGTAAATTGCTTTTAGTGCAACTCGATTGCAAAGATTATTTGTTGCAATTGTCGCATAAACCTTTTACAACCATATTTGCCTGTTGTAATTTGAAGTTTTCAGGAAGTTGAATTTTGGGAATGGGAACATCAAAAAGGCAGAATGTTTTATCACAGTTTGTACAATAAAAATGATAGTGCAAATCTTTTGGGTCGCAGTTACAACCTTCTGCACAAACTGCGTATTTTGTCATTCCTGAACCATCTTCGATGCTGTGAATAATCTTGTTTTCCTCAAATGTCTTTAGTGTCCGAAAAATAGAACTTCTGTCTGTGTAGGCTAATGCGTTTTCAATGTCCTTTAATGATTGAGCTTTTTCTAGGCTTAATAGATGACGTAAAACCACAGTTCGGACTGCGGTATTTTTTACCTTTTTTATTTTTAGAATTTCTTCTTCGGTTTGCATTTTCCTAATGTATCATTTTTTTTGAGATTTCTTAAAAATGAAAAGCCTTTTTCATAATCCAACGAGCTTTTAGTGTTTCCAAAGCCCAGTAACTAATATTTTAATCTCTAATAAAGTTTTTAAGAGTATATTCTTTATACTCATTATCACTTCCGTAAACATTTCTTTCATAATCTCATTTTTTAATTTATAATTTCTTTAAAATTGATAGTGCAATGGCGAGCACATTTTCTTTTCTCATTAAATACTGAGCTTCATCTACATTGCTTAAAAAACCCAATTCCATCAGTATCGCAGGACAATACTCTGTCGTTTCCCTCAGCACCTGAAAGTTGGCAAACTTCATACCTCTACTTTCATAGCCTATTGTTTTACAAAGGGCTCTTTCAATTTTATAGCCTGCAAATACCGATTCCTTCGAGTACCTTTCTTGTTTTCTCAAAGCATAAACCTCAATACCCCTTGCATTTGGATTATCGGAATGATTACAATGTAAAGACACAAACAAATCAGCTTTTAAAGTTTTTGCCAGCTTCGTTCTATCCGATAAGGAAATTAAGGTGTCTTTATACCTGGTCAAATAAATATCAAGAGGTTTATCCAATTGATTATTAAGATTTAAAATGGCGTTTGCAATATCCAATACAACCTCTTTTTCTTGGATGCCATTTATGCCTATGGCGCCAGCATCTTTTCCACCGTGTCCAACGTCAATTAAAATTCGTTTTTGAGCAGTTGGTTCTTGACCAAAAACGATGCACATTTTAAGAACCAAAATCACAAAACTGACGTTTTTCAGCACTTTTTTCATTTTCAATTTTCAGGTTATCAACAATTTTCCTTCAAAAATTCATAGAATTTGATGCCAAATAATAGCAATTAAATTCAATTGAATTCAAATAATATTTTATTCACAAATATTTGATTTTCAGTTATTTATACGCAAATATATGTAAATTTCAGAAAGAGAAAATGAATAAAAAATCTAAACAGTTTTATTATGAAAAAATCAATCTACTTAGCAACTTTTTTATCGTTGCTCTCAACATCGCTTTTTGCTCAAATTGGTGGTATTGAAGATTCAGTTAATGATGTTGGCGACACTATCAGAACTATTTTTCCGATTTTATTAGGTGTCATTTTCCTAGTTGGCTTTCTGTTTAATGCAGGACATTTCTTTGGGGAAAATGCAGACCTTAAAAAAGGAATTACTAGAGTACTAGTATTTGTTTTGATTGCTGGTGCAGTAGTCGGCATCTTCACATACTTAATCGGAATCGTAGTGTAACTATGAAGAAGTTTGAGGTCTATAAAAACATCAGGAAACGGGCGGTCATTTTTGGGTTGCCTATTTCCTTGTTTGCATTAATGATGGTTGCGATTCTTGCTTCGTTATTAATCATCATTTTTTCATTCAGTTTCTTAATGATAATAGGTGTTATGGTTTTTAATGCAGCCTTATACATCGCTCTTACAAGGATGGCTAATAATCCACAACTTTTTCAAACAGCTAAAGCCTTCCCTAAAATAATAAGTAACAAAAGAAATTCTGGCTTCGATTATGAACAAGATTAATCTTTCAGCATATAACCCTATTACGGATATTCAAGACAATATCATATTTGCCAATAATGGCAATGTCGTCCTATGCTATGAAGGAACACTACCAGAAATTTATTCACTATCCGAAAAAGACTTTGAGGACATACACGGTGCTTGGTTTCAGGCCTTGAAATCATTGCCTATTGGAACGGTAGTGCAAAAACAAGATGTATATCTTAAAAAAACATACACTTCAGAAGCACTTCCCAATACAACGTTTTTAGAAAAAGCAACACACGACCACTTTAAAGGGCGTGAGTATATGGAACATCGTTGCTTTTTATTCTTTACGCTTACTAAAAACAAAGCGCTGAATAATTCAAAATATGTCAATCCCTTCCGCAAAGTTTCCAAAGGAATTGTACAACAATTAGATGACAACGTTACGAGCTTCATCGGTGCTGTTAGTGATTCCGTTTCCTTTATAAACAATAGCCGTAAAATGACCTTTGTTTCGCTCAACGCTCGCGACATACAGCAGTTGACCAATGGCTATTTCAATGGCTTTAATGATGGATTTGATACTGATATCATATTAGATAAAAAAAGCGTCAATATTGGCGAAAACCATTTTGATGCCCTTGCCATCAATAGCGAACTGTGCTTTGGCGAAAGTGTACAGAGTAGCAAGACCAATGAGAAATTCACTTCTGACGATTTTGTATTTCATCAAGGGTTTATTGATGGCTTAGGGCTTACGCTTAACGAAAATCATATTGTCAACCAAATCCTTTATTTGGATGACAAACAGAAGTGGCGCAAGCTGCTCGATAAGAAAGTTGAAGAACTCAACAAAAGTTCCAACTTCGGTTCACAGAATAAAGTAGTCCTCGGTAAAATTCAGCACATACTAGACCAAATCAATGCGGATGATAATGCCCGTATTATTCGTGGTCATTTAAACATAGTATACTGGGATAAGAATCCAGAAAACTTAAGTAGAATCGGTTCTAAAATAAAGACCGAATTTAAGGAACTGGATATCATTCCATACTATCCTAGAGGTGAGGAACGGAAGAACTATATACTAAATAGTTATTGCTGTTTTTCTTCCAATTTTTCAAATAACGATTTATATGTAACAGATTTAAAACACGCACTTTGCCTGTTTATTAATAACACCAATTACAATTCAGATGCTACCGGAATCATCTTTAATGATAGAGAACATAATGTTCCTGTTCTAAAGGATGTTTGGGACGAGCGCAAGAAGCGCATCAAGGCACGAAACTTTGCCATTTTTGCCCCAACAGGCGAAGGCAAGTCGTTTTTAGCCAATAATATTCTACGTCAATATTTTGAAAGTGGTGTCCGTCTGGTCATCATCGACTTGGGTGGTTCTTACACCAAATTCGCAAAGCTTTATCCTGAAAAATATACCGTGCTTCGTTATGAAAGTGGAAAGAACTTAGGCATTAATCCTTTTTACATCAGCGATGTAAAAGATTTGACGCCTGAACGGTTGGAAGATTTGTCCGTTTTCCTGTTTGAACTGTTTGCTTCAGATTTAAAAGTGACCAAGACACAATCTGTTTCCGTCAAAAAAATATTACGTCACTATTACGATAGCTTATCAGAGCATCATTCCCTCGAAGGTTTTTACAACTTTATAGAAAGGAATCAAGAAAAACTTCTTGATGACCTAAAAATCCATCCCGACTATTTCAATGTCACGAGTTTTTTGCATGTAATGTCAGAATACGTCGGCGATGGTCTATACAGTTTCCTTTTTGAAGTTAGCGAAGACCAGACCTATAAAATTGAAGACAAACGATTGATTGTTTTTGAACTTGATGAAGTCAAGGATAACAAAGAAATCTTGTCCGTAATGTTGAAACTGATTAAGTCTGCCATCCAAAGAACCATTTGGAAAAACAGAGCTGAAAAAGGCATCATCTTATTCGATGAGTTCGCCAAACAACTAAAGTTTGATAACGTTTTGGAAAGTGTTGAATTCTACTATCAAGCCATTCGTAAACAGAATGGTGCGATTGGGATTATTCTTCAATCTATTAATCAGCTTCCAAATAATTCAACATCAGCCAGTATACTAGAAAATACGCAGGTCATTTATAGCCTGAACAACGAAAAAGGATATGACGAATTGGTCAAACGACTCAATCTATCTAGCCACGATTTAAACCAATTAAAGTCCATCAAAAACAATCTTTCCGGTCCACGAAAGTATACCGAAATGTTCATCAAAATAGGAAAGGAAAGCAACATTTTTAGGCTTGAAGTTCCGAAGGAAGTATATGCAGCCTACCTAACCGATGGACTGGAAAACGAGGAAATAATGAAGCTCTACAATGAGCATCATAATATGGAAAAAGCAATAATTCAATTCACATCTAAAACATAATATTATGAAGACAAAAATCAAAACATTCGTATTCGGGCTAATCTTCACGATTGCCATTTTATTGCCTAGCGGTGCAACCGCTCAGGGAATGCCAACTTATGACAATACCAATTTTATCAGTTTGGTAAAACAACTCGTAGAATCAGGTAAGCAGACAGCTCAAATGATTAAGTCTGTAAAATTCCTAAAAGATGCGAAAGAGGCAATCGAGAAAGTATCAAGTGTTGTCCAACAACTTAGGGCAGTTGAAGAAATAGCAGCCAACAATCAACGCCTTATCAATGTAATGCAAAACGACTTACAGGATATTTTAAACTCGCCTTACATCAAACCCGAGGAAGTTACACGGGTTGCGGAATCATTTAATGCCATAGTCCAAAATTCTTTGGACACCGTTGACTTTATGGGCGAAATCTTATCTAGTGATAATCTAAAAATGTCGGATGCTGAACGTGCTGAAGTTTTAAAGGAAAAAGAGCTGGAATCAAAGCAAATGGTTTCCAATATCCAGACAAAAACGAAACGCTACAGAGATATTATTTCCTTCAGAAAAATGCAGGATAAAGTAAATAACAGAGAAACAGAATACTAAAAATGACCGCAGCCATATTTTTAGGGATTGGGCTAGAATACATCGATGCGGTGTTTCAAACCATACAGAACAGCAGTTTTTCGCAATACACTATTGCCGGAATGAAAACGCTTGCTGTTCTGTTCTTTTTAATCAATATCCTTAAAAAATATAATGAAGGTATTGCGGATAAAGATGGTTACACTTGGGGATTGAGTCCTGGGGACTTGATGAAGAATTTTGCAATTGTTCTTCTGGTCATATTTTCCACACAAGTACTCGGTTTCTTTGATAGTATCTTAGTTTCCATAGAAGCGCAATATCGTGGCACAGCACCAGCATTATTGCCCTTACAGATGCAGGATATTCCCATTGAAGAGGACGTTAGTATCATTGAGGTTGCACAAGCTGCTATGACGCTATTATATGAAGCTTTAGTAACACCACTCTACGGATTTAAAATATTTGCATTCATCATTAGCCTTTTTCTTTGGATTTTAGATTTGTTCATTTATCCACTTTTCTTAGCAGAACGTTATTTTCTATTGGGCATAATGCAAGCCTTTTTCCCATTGGTTATAAGCTTGGCAGTTTTTGAAAAGTTCCGTTCGCTTGCCTATACCTTTTTCAAATTGTACGCTGCGGTTTATATGTTGGTGCCGGCATTCTTTTTGGTCAATGTGTTTGTAAATGCCCTCTATACGGAAATCAATACTAATTTCTGGACAAACCTTTTTGGAACTGATGTTGGCCAGGGCTTTTTTGCACCTGTGGTGCAGCTTGGGTCAGTTGGTTTTATTGTTTTTCTCAAATTCAAACTATACAAACGCGCCACCTCGTTTACCCTCAGATTATTTACTGCCTAAGGCAGATTAAAAATTTAAAATATGAAAACACCGTACCAGAATATATACAACGTCCTAAAGTTGAACAGGCTTATCGTGTTGGCAGTTGTCATTTTTGCGATGCTCTCTAGTACCTTTTCATTATGGATGGCATTCAAGACAAATAAAGAAGCTCTTAATAGTGCCTTTGCCATCAATACTGATGGTAGCATTATTCCGCTGAAGCTCGTTACCCAAAAAGAAAATTTTAGGGTTGAAGCTTTGGCACATTTAGACCTGTTCCACAACTACTTCTATAACATTGATGCCAGTAATTATGAACGCAATCTTGAAAAGGCACTTTGGTTGGGGAATAGTTCTTTAGATAATTTATATCGCCAGAAAAAGGCAGATGGTGTCTATAACCGATTGCTACAATACTCGCTAGTTCAGAAAGTGCTGAACATAGACTCACAAATCGAAGAACAAAACGGAACATATGTCTTTAGAACTGTTACCGTATTTGAAATAAATAGAGGTTCAATAATAGACACTTATGAACTTGTTTCTAGTGGAAACTTAATTCCAGTAGACCGAAACTTTCCAAACAATCCGCACGGATTGTTGATTACAAACTATTTCGAGAACACCTTAAAAAAATTAAACGATGAAAATTGAGCCGATAATTGGCAATTAAAAAAACCACGATTATGAAAGTAGAAAAGAATAAAATAGTATTTGCAGCGGTATTAGTCGTGATTTTCATATTCCTAATTTCCTATTCTATGATGGTTATGGGCGATGATAAAAGTGAAAATGAAAATCTTGAACAGACTTTAGTGCCAGATTTAGATGAAAACCAAAAAGAGTATGATTCTAAACTGGATGCTATCAATGATTTAAAAGAAGTGCGTGAAAATAATGCGCCTAGCATCTACGATGAAAAATTTTTGGATTCAACAGGTCTTTACAATCCTGATCTACCAGAACAGAAAAAGAAACGTATCGTAGATAGTATTTACGAGGCTGGCAAAATTCAATATTCCGAAAAGCGACACCAGAGCTTTGGGCAAAAGAAAATCACTCAAAATACTGCACAGCAAATAGACTCAGCCGATATCAAAAGAGAACAAAAAATAGAAACTAAAGAATTGGGCTTGGAACATCAACTGTTCTTTGCTGCTTCGCCGAAACCAAACGAAGTTTCGATTATTGGCAATACAGATGAAACCATTTATGTGGTTGTCGATGGCGACCAAATTGTGAAAGCAAATACCAGATTGCGAATGCGCCTTACCAAAGCTGCAACAATCAATAAAAAATTGATGCCAAAGAACACACCAGTTTTTGGATTTATAAGCTTTCAGCCCAATCGAGCTTTAATTGAAATTGAAAATATAAAGCATCATCCCACCAAACTCAAAGCCTTCGATTTATCGGATGGTAGTGAGGGCATCTATGTACAAAACAACTTTCGGGCAGAAGTTACTACCGAAGTTATAGATGATATTATTGGCGACATCAATATACCTACTGTTCCACAAGTAGGCGGAATTACAAAAGTGTTCAGACGTAACAATCGAAACATAAAAGTAACCGTATTGAACAATTACAGATTAATTCTAAAACCTAAGTTATAAGCCCATATTGGGCATTTAAAACGCACTTTTATGAAAAAGTATATTATTATTTCAGCTCTCATTATTTCCGCTTTCGCGAAAGCTAACGCACAAGAAACACAAGTACTTGATACCATTTACGCAAACGACACTAAAAACGTTGCACTATTTTTTCCAGAACCTATTCGCCAAGGTGTAACTGGTTCGGATAATTTTGTCTTTACCTACAATCGTGAAAAAGAACAATATTTCGGATTACTTCAGGCAACCCCTGGGAAAGAAAGTAATTTACTGATAATCAATAGAAATGGTGCGATTTTTTCGTATATTGTAAGATATAGAAAGCAGCTATCGAAGCTCAATTATTTCGTATCACAATCAAGTAGTATAGGCAATGAAAAACCTATCATCATTGACACTACCGAAGTAACTGAAGTTGAAAATTTAGTAGATAACAGCACATTTTACTACACAAAATTCTCCTCTTATCTTCTTGAAAGAAAGCAACGAATAGGTACGATACAAAAACGAAATGAAAGCATCGTTTTGAGTGTTGAGAATATAGTTTTTGATAAGGAAGAACTCTACTTTGTTATCCAGATTGAGAATAAATCGAGTTTGGATTACGACTTAAATTTCTTAAATCTCTCGCTAGAAACAAGACAAAAAGGCAAAAGGAAATCGTTACAAAAGCTGTTTCAAGAAACCATTTTTAAGCACAACGTACCGTCTAGAATAGCAGCTGGTAAAGTTGCAAGATTAGTATATGTAATGCCTAAATTTTCAATAAGTAATGACCGTAGATTAGTGGTTGAGCTGAATGAGAAAAATGGGGAAAGGGATTTAAAATTGAAGGTATCGCATAAGTATATCAATAACCCAAATTAAAATTGTTATGAAAAAAATCGTCATTTGCTCACTCGTACTTTTATTCATTTCTTGTTCAGGAAACAAGAATATGTCTCATACAGAAACCGCACAAATTGTTGCCGAAAGTTTTTTCTCTAAGGATGAATCTGCACTAAAAAAACATACTACATCAGAAGGCTATGCCAGTTTAATTACGGTTCAAAATATGTTGCCAGATTCCGATAATGAAATCAAAGTAGAAATTTTAGATGAAGCCATTGATGGGGAAATTGCCTGGGTAAAATACAGCACGACCTATGACGGGAAATCTGGTATTTTCAAATTGGTAAAAGAAAATGACCAATGGAAAGTGACTAGCAAAGGGCCTAGGGAAAAAGGGCCGTTTTAAAAGAACTCTATTTTAAATATTTAGTTTTCGTCGAGATTGATTTTCCAATAGCCTCGTGTATCGCCTTGGCGTACCAAAAAACCTTTATTCTTGATAGCTGTAATATGTTTGCCAACAGCAGATTCATTAATACTTAAAACTTCGGCTATTTCATTATAGGTTATTGAAGGATTTGTAGCAATAAGTTTAAGCACTTCTTTTTGTCTTTTAGTTAGAGCCTCAGTTGAATCAATTACACCACCTATTGCACCACCTATTACACCACCTTCTTGACCACCCTTTACACCACCTATTTGACCACCTTCTTCAACAACAGCTTCTTTAGCAATAAAAGTCATTCTTAGGAAATTATCAGAAAAACTAAAACTTTCTTTTCCGTAATGTCCTAAAATACGAGGTATACCAGAACCCAATTGCTCAACCAGTTCCAAATCCTTATAAATACGCATTAGTTCTTTGTTACGTGGGACTGAAAAACCTTCAAAAAATTCTTGCTTGCTCAATCCTTCCGGCAGACTACCTGCCGAAGTGATTTCAATTCTATCACTAAAGATTTCAAATTTTGGTGTTATCTCATTCGTGTAGTCATTATGGACAAAGGCATTAATGATTGCCTCGCGCAACGCAATGGGATTCCAAAGATTAGCCTGTTGCCTTTCTTTCGATGTGATTTTTGTTGTAGTTCTGTTCTCAACTGCAATTTTATCTATTACTTGTTTAGTAGCTTTTACCAAACATTCGTGACCGTATTCGTTGCTTTCTATTAAGTCTGTTCGGGTTATGCCAGAATACTTAGCAACCTTAATAGAGATATTGTTTTTATCTGCCAAAAGATAGGCGGCATAATTGAACGCGCCATCTTCAGTCAGTAATTCTAAATTCTTTGAAAATGCTTTGCCGAGGGTATATCCCGATTCCTCGTAGTAAATTTTCAACTGGCTAAAGCTCAAATCCTGTCGACTAGCTCTAATTTTACTAATGGAATTTCGGGTACGTTTAGCAAACAGCTCATCAATCATTTTTTGTGGCATCGGTTCGGCTGCTGAACCTAAACGAACGAAACATCCCTTTTCACTCATCCCATATTTTTTAAGATGATATGGTTTTTCTGGACCGCTGGCCACAATGATTTTTAGAATGTCATTGCCATCTTTTTCTTCACTCACAATATCGAACAAACCAAGTGCTGAAGGACGGATATTATTTTTAAGTCTATCCTTAATTTTCAATTGGTCGCCATCAGCATCTGCTAAACCATAAGTATTCCCTTCCTTGTCAATACCTATATATAGAATGCCACCTTCGCGGTAGTTCAGAAAAGCTATGACCTCTTTTTCAAGTCCATCGGTAAGCTCTCGTTTATATTCTATACGGTTTGTTTCGGACATTAATTCAAATAAAATCGGATAGTAAAGATAATAATATTAAGTTGTGGAAAATGATTTTGCAATTTTCTGATGCCTTCAAAATAATTAAATTCTACATAGATACATTGTAGCTTTCATTTGTTTGAAAATCTTATTTTCTCTTTACTTAGATATTACAAAATTATGAGGAAGCTTTTTATGGTCTCGTTATTCCACTAATAAATGTTTCCACGAATCCGATTATTTTTTCCGTTACTCTTTCCGCTATTGTTTTCCTTTCCTTTAAGCTTGGTTTTTCATTCAACATTCCAATAATTTCGTCTCGCAATGGTTTCTTTTCGGTAAATAAATAATTCCCGATAACTTCTTGCAGCTTTTCGGAATTCAGGTTCTCTTCGTTACTTAAATTTTCAATTGCTGACAGCCTTTCTATACTCCAATAGTTCGCAAACTCGTCTGGCACATTGTCCGAATCCTCTATATGTGGTAAGTTTTCTTGAATAAATCGCTCGATTAATTCTCGTTTACTACGCATTTGTGCATCTCCTGCCAATAATTCCAAAATCGCTTTTTTCTGTCTGTCTTGCTCTTCTGCGTCTGCATCTTTCAGTTTTGCCAACAACTTTAAAATGTAGGTAACGTTGATTTCATCTCTATGGATTAATTCTAATTCAAAGTCCACATCTTGAAGAATAGAAACTTTCTCTTTTAAATGAGCCGATTTTGCTTTGTCATAAAGGTCAAGATATTTGGATTTGTAATCTTCAAAATTTTGCTCGTCCATTGACAGGTCAACAAAATCAAATTCGGTAAAGGTTGCCAATACATTTTTTAAACGCATTAACTCTCTAAACGCTTTTATGAATTCTAATTCTTCTTCTTCGCTCGGAAGGTCGTTTACGCTGTTTACTGTTGGTGCAATTTGTAACAATGCAATAAATGCCTGATTAAATTTTGCAACGTATTCTTCATAAGGTTGCATTATGATTTCATCTTTCGCATTGATGTTTGAAAAAAGTGAAATTGCTTCGTCTGTCGCACCTTTTAGGTTTCTAAAACAAACAATATTTCCTTGCGATTTTAATTCGTTTAAAATTCGATTTGTTCGAGAATATGCTTGAATTAATCCGTGATATTTAAGGTTTTTGTCAACATAAAGCGTGTTCAATGACTTACTGTCAAATCCTGTTAGAAACATATTAACGACTAACAGAACGTCAATTTGTTTGTGCTTAACTCGCTTTGCAACGTCATTGTAATAGTTGTAAAAACTCTTACTGTCTTTTGTAGTAAAATTTGTGCTAAACTGTTTGTTGTAATGACCAATAAAGTCTTCGAGATAATCTCTTGAATGTTGGTTGCCATATTCTGCTTGTGGTTCGGCAGCCATTAAAAATTCATCATCGATAAAACTGCCAACTGCATCTTTATCGTCCTCGTTTGATTGATATGAAAATATGGTTGCTAAACGTAAATTATGGTTTCCTTCTTCCTTTTTCTGATGAAATAATTTATAATATTCGATTAATGTATCAATACCGGAAACAGCAAAAATGCTCGTAAATTCTCTACTATGCGTTTTACGATTATGATTGGTAATAATGTAGTCGGTAATGTTGTTTAAACGCTCTGGTGCGTTCATTACTTCAGCTTCATCAATGGCTTCTACATCAATATCTAAAATATGGTCTTTCTTTTTAAAAGTGCTTATATATTCGATTGAGAATTTTAAAACGTTTTCATCTCGTATCGCATCTGTAATAACATATTTGTGAAGAATTTTATCGAAAAGCATTGACGTTGTTCGCTTTCCAAATTCATTTGTTCCTGCATTTTTTTCAAAAATCGGTGTTCCTGTAAAACCGAACATTTGGCAATTAGTAAAGAAGTTTTTAATGTCTTCGTGAGTTTTGCCGAATTGAGAACGATGACACTCGTCAAATATGAAAACAATACGTTTGTCATTGAGCGTTTCCATTCTGCTCAAATATCTTTTTTTGCTAATTGCAGTATTTAATTTCTGTATAGTTGTAACAATCAGTTTATTGTCTCCAACCATTTGTTTTACAAGTGTATTTGTGTTATTTGTTCCGTCAATACTGCCTTTACTAAAACTATTAAATTCTTTGGTTGTTTGGTAGTCTAAATCTCTGCGGTCAACAACAAAAACAACTTTATGGACATTTGGTAAGTTGGTTAAAATTTGAGCGGTTTTAAAAGAAGTCAACGTTTTTCCTGAACCGGTTGTATGCCAAATGTAACCGTATTTTGTTGTGCTTTTTACTCGCTCAATAATTGCTTCTACTGCATAAAATTGGTATGGACGAAGCACCATCAATATTTTTTGTGATTCGTTAAGCACCACATATTTACAAATCATTTTTGAAATGTGGCAAGGCTCTAAAAAAACATCGGTAAAAGTTGCAAGTTGTGTATTCAGTTTGTTTTCTACATCGCTCCAATAAAATGTTTGTTTAAAAGAACGTGCTTTTATTGGACTGTTAGCGTAATATTTTGAGTTTACGCCATTACTGATTACAAAAATTTGAATGAACTGAAACAAGCCGTGTCCTGCCCAATAAGAATGACGTTCATATCTGTTGGTTTGGTTAAATGCTTCTTTTAATTCTAAACCTCTTCTTTTCAGTTCAATTTGAACCAAAGGCAAGCCGTTTATTAAAATGGTAACATCATAACGGTTTTTGTATTTTCCTTCCATAGTTACCTGTTGGGTAACTTGAAATTCGTTTTGACACCAATGAATTTGATTGATTAGTTCAACCGTTTTATGTTCGCCTTTGTCATTTGTATATGGAACACGGTCTCGCAAAATCTTTGCACGTTCAAATACATTGCCCTTATTTATGAAATTCAGAATTTGTTTGAAATCACTATCGCAAAGGGTAGTTTTATTATGAATTTCTAATTGACTTTTAAGGTTAGCCAATAAGTCTTTTTCTTCTTTGATAACCACTTTTTTATAGCCCAATTTCTCTAATTGGACAACCAAGTTGTTTTCTAATATTTGTTCTGGTTGTGTGGTCATTCTTCTTCCTCTGTCGTATTTTTTAATTTATCAGCAAAAGCGGTAATTTTATCAGTTAATGGAACAATTATCTTTGCTTTATCCTTTAATGCTGGTTTTTCATTCATTGCCATTGCAACATCATCTCTCAAAGGTTTTTTGTCGCTAAACAAATAGTCGGTTATCAGATTTTTTAGTTCTCCTGTTTTTAGATTTTCAGTTTCGGCAAATGTTGACACTTTCTCTGTGGTCTGTTCAACCCAAAAAGAGGCTTCATCAAAGGTGTTTACCAATTTTTTTATTTCTTCTTTTGGCTTTTCGACTTCAACTACTGCTTTTTCAGGCACTTCAGTTTCTATTGGTTTTTCTTCTTCAACTTCTTCTTCTGTTTCATCTGTTTTCAAAAACTCGTCTGAATATCTACTTTCATATTCGTCATAATCATTTTCGTAAAGAAGCTGACTATATTTTGCTTTCTTAATTGGAAAGTCGGTACTGTCATCAAGCCAAATGTTGTATTCTTCCATTTTTTCGTCATCATAATCGATTCTTCCTGTTTTTGGAATGTCGATTTGAAAGAGAATTTTGAGCATAAAGGAAACTATGCTATCCGTTAAATTGATGACGAACAAGGCAAATTCAGAAGTACTAATTATTTCATTTGGCTTTGGAATGAATTTACCGTGTGATATTTCGCCTCTATCATTCCTTATATTAATGATGGTGTCCACCAATTCTCTTGATTTAGATAGAAATTCGGTTTCCTTACCAATCAACGATTGGTCATATTTTGAAATTAGTTTTATAGCTTTGTCAAACAGTTTTAATGCCTTTACGCCATCAACTAACTTGTTGTTTTTGTTATAGTTGCTATCAAGCGTAATCAATATTGTTTTAGAAACCCCTTCAATTAATGATTTACAGCAATCGATGGTAACGTCAGGTTTTTTGTTTACCGATTCTTCCGCTATTTCAATTATAGAAAAATAGTATTCAAATTCTTTAAAAGAACTACTGTTTGCTATTATGACTGCTCTCGTTTTTTCCATAACTACACAAACATTTTTTGCAAAAGTCCTTGTTTAAATAAAATGGAATCTTCTATTTGAACACCTACCTTTTCTATAGACTTGTCAATAGAAATTAGAAAGTTGGCAATCTTTACTTGTTCATCTTTTTTAGGGAAATCAAATTTGATTTTCACTAACTCTAATTTCGACATATTGAAGCGAGTACTACCCTGAGCTAATTTGATTACCTTTCTTCTCACATTTTCACTCCTAAAAAAGAATTGAGAAAATTCAGGAACTAATTCATCTAAAGAGTTCGGTCTATATCCAAAACAAAAACTGTTTAAATAAACTTCATCAACTTCAACAGTTAGAACTGATGAAGTTCCTATTTCATTTGGTGTTTCGGATGATGTTGTGAAAAACACATCTCCGAGTTGAGCTTTACTCTGATTTTCTCCATCTTCAATTTTTACCAATCCAAACTGTGATGTGTCAATTTGAGAATTACTGAATATTTGCATATATTGGATATAGGGTTTTCCTTCTCCAAAATCTACTTTTGTTTTGCCTGTTAATCCATTGAATGTTTCTCCTAATTCGCCTAATTTCTTTTCTTCCCAATCTGGAAAATCACTACCGTCATCTTTTTTAAAGCGAATAGTACGGGCAAACAATTTTTGCATTACGCCTTTTTTGTAATGCTCTAATTCAGCTTTCTTTTTTTCTAATATTTTAATGCGTTTGTCAATAGACATTAGAAAAGCGGAAATTTTGGTTTGTTCGTCTGGACTTGGAATATTGACGTTTAAAGAAGCTAATTGACTTGAATACAAATGCACAACTGAAATACCTTGTGCAAGTCTTGCTATTTTATATTTTTTAGCGTTGTTTAAGTAATAAGATAAAAACACACCATCAGTTTCAGATTTAATAATGTTTAAGTCTCCACTCAATGCAACGCCTGCCTTCAAAACACAAGACGCTGTTGCTATATCAATTTGAGTTTCGCCTGATGCTGGTATTATAACATCATTTGCATCACTCAAAACAAGACTGTCAATATCAAGGTTGGTTTTAGATTTTATTTCTGAAATTACTTCTGAGTAAACTGTATATAATTCGCCATATCTGATGCATTCCGTTGCACCATTTTCGTCAATATCAGCCTTTGAAATCCCTTTACCTTTGCTGAAAGTTGCAATTGAGCCGAGTTTATCAGAATTCCATTGGTCTGTAAACTCAGGAAATCTTAATGCTGGTATTACATTATTCTCCATCTTCTTCTACTTTAAATGGTGGTATAATACCTAAATCATTGCAAAAACTAATAATTTCGCTGTTCACATCTTCAAGGTCATTATCATAATTTATTAAGCGTTCGGTTACCTCGTTTAAAACAATATCTTCCTCTTCCTCAAAAGTGTCTACATACCTTGGAATGTTAAGGTTATAATCATTTTCATCTATTTCATTCAAGGTTGCTACATAAGAGTATTTTTCTTTAGTTTCCCTTGTACGATACGTATTTATAATTTCCTCTACATCTTCATCACGTAGTTCATTTTGGTTACCATTTTTAAAATAGTGGTCTTCTCCGCTGGCATCAATAAAGACAATATTATCATCCACTTCTCTACATTTTTTAAACACCAAAATACAGGTAGGAATAGATGTTCCGTAAAATATGTTTACAGGCAAACCAATAACGGCATCTAAATAATTGAGTTCTTTAATCAAATATTTACGTATTACGCCTTCGGCAGCTCCTCTATAAAGAACTCCGTGCGGCACTACGGTTGCCATAATTCCGTTGTCTGCCAATTGATGTATCATATGCGTGATAAAGGCATAATCTGCTTTTGTTTTTGGTGCTAATCGTCCATATTGGCTAAACCTTTCATCTGTGCTGTTTAATGGGTTTTTATCACTTTTCCAATGTGCCGAAAATGGCGGATTGGCAACTACAGCTTCAAAACGCTTTTCGAGATGTTGCGGATTTTCCAACGTATCTTCTTGCTCGATACTGAATTCACGAAAATGTATGTCGTGCAATATCATATTCATTCGAGCCAAGTTGTACGTAGTACGGTTCAGTTCTTGACCATAAAATTCGCCCACATCTTCTACCTCTCGTGCAACACGAAGCAATAATGAACCCGAACCGCAGGTTGGGTCATATACTGATTTTAGTTTTGTTTTTCCTGTGGTTACAATTTTGGCTAATATTTTGGAAACTTGCTGGGGCGTATAAAATTCGCCTGCGGATTTTCCTGCTCCTGCTGCAAATTTTGCGATAAGATATTCGTATGCATCTCCTAAAACGTCCGCATCAATATCTTCCAATTTGAAGTCGATTTTGTCGAGATGATTTAAGATTTTTACAATTACTTCGTTTCTTGCTCCAACTGTTCTACCAATTTTCGTGGAAGTCAAATCCAAGTCCTCAAACAAAGCGTTGAAATCTTCTTCAGATTCAGTTCCCATTGTGCTTTGCTCAATGTGGTTCATTACCGCTTGCAAGTCCTCGATAATGTAATTACTTTCACTTTCCGTATCGGAATTTCCTTTTTTCGCTAATTCAGAAAATAATTCTTTCGGTTGTAAAAAGTAACCTAACTTTAAAAGCGATTCCTCTCTAATGGCTTCAAGTGTTTCGGTGTCAGTTACTTCTTTGTAATCGGTTACTTCTTCTCCTAAAAGTAGTTGGGTTGCATACAGATATTGCTTCTCGCTCAGGTACTTATAAAAGATAAAACCGAGAATGTAGTCTCGGTAGTCGTCTGCACTTATCTTTCCTCTTAGTAGGTTGGCTATTCCCCAAAGTTGTGTTTCTAATTTCCTTTTTTGGTCTTCTGACATATTATATTTTGTTCCTTTTTTTTCATTCGTATGTGTGCGTTGGCTAAAATAGCTCTTTTGGTTTCTTTTATAACTAGCTTTTTAGAGTTGGTTTGGCAGATACTCGCTATATTTTGATTTCAAATAATCCAAATTTTGCTTGTTATCCATTAAATTTAGGTTCAATTTATCCTTTATAAATTCATACCTAGTTCTAGCTTCATTAAAAATATGACCCCAAGTTAAAACGTAAACATCATATAAATCTGTAGCTACTACGTGTCCATATTTTCTATCAGTTTGTTCTAATTCTGGTTCAATATCTGGCTTAACATCTTTAGTTATTAAAAGGAATTTCCATTTCGTTTTTTCTTTAGGAAATCTTTTATCATTACATATTCTAGATGCATAAAGTTTTATTTGCATAAGTTCTTCAACTCCAGCATCAACTTTAGGTTTTTTTAATTCAATTATCAAATTGGTTTTGTGTCCTGGAAGCCCTTGCGGGAATTGTCTCCAAAGGCAAACATCTGGAATAATTTTTAATTCAGTATTGGGTTCGCTCGTTACAATTTCTTCGAAATCTGTTCTACCTAAATGTTTCAAGTATTCTTTTAAAACATTTTTGAGTGTAATATCATCTACTCCATAAGTATATTCGTCTCCGAATAACCAAGTTTCGTTAACTAAAATTTTATGTAAATGTTTTCTTTCTAAAACATTTTTGTTTAATACTTTATTATAAATTAATTCCTCCAGACCATTAATAAAGCGTAACCTATTCTTAATCTCTGTCATTGTATCTATAATACTTGACAATGAAGTTTCTTCTAAAATCTCAACAAGTTCTTCCCTTTTTTCATCCGGCAATTCAATTACCTCTGTTAAAATTCTTTGAAGAGAAGAAGAATCTTTCTCTAATGCTTCTTTGATTAGTGAAAGAGTGAACTTTTTACTTTTATCATCTTGATTTTCAAAGTCTGGTAAGTATTCATTTACTTGAAGAGCTACTATATCAAATACTTGTCGTTTGCTTTCCTCTACAAGTGAATCAGCATTTTCTTTGTATGGATAAAGGCCTTTTGATTTTAATTCATTAATGAATTCTCCCGAATATAAATGAAGTCGTTTTCTAACATATTCACGGGCGAATTTTTTAGCTTCTCCATAAGCACCTTGTAGAATATCATCAAAATTCTCTAAATCAATTAGATTTTCTCTATGTAGTTTTTCTACATAAAGTGATTGTATAAAAATTGAAATAGGAATTGTTGACCGAATACCAAGATTTAATTCTTTGAATGGAACTCCTTTGGTGTTACATAAATATGTTTTCTTTTTTATGTCAAAACTCCATTCTATTACTTTGATTACAAAACGGTATGATAATTCTCCATCCTCTACGAGGAAATCTGTTTCATCCGTATTTTTTATTAAAGACTCAAATTCTAGTTTATTACCATTAAAATATATATTGAAATCAGAATAGTTTATCCAGTAGGAAGCAAATTTTTGTTCTATTTCCTTTCTGAATTTTACATCTAGAGCTTGATTTACATTTTCTTGATTTACATTTTGAATCTCAACTTTAAAACCTGTTTCCGTATTTCCATTTGGAAGTGTTTTTAAATCACTAAAGTTTGAATGAGATAAATTATTGCGGTCAAACGTAACTGTAAATTCCTTTAATGATTCTCCATTTTGATAAACACTCGTGAATTTTACTAAATCTCCTAATGCAAGCGATTTATATCTTCCTTTTCCTTCCTTTCCGTGATAATGTCGTCCGCTTGGACTTGTGTTTTTAAGTTTCTTTTCGGAACCGCCTAATCTACCAAATACGTCTTGAGCTCTTGCATATTCAATTCCAAGTCCGTTATCAATAACCGTAAGATTTTCATATCCGCCGAGTTTGTTTTTAACGTATTCGATTTTAATTTCTGTTGAGTCGGCATCAAGAGAATTCCATATAAGTTCTGAAATTGCTGTTATTCCACTCGCTCTAGTTAAAGATTCGATATGGTCTTGCTCAACTCCAACGTCAATTATTTTTGGCATATTCTATGTTTTTTCAGCTTGCACATAATTCGTTTTATAAATGCTCAATATAATATTATCCAATCAGTTTAATATAGAAAAAAGAACTTTTCCTCGTCTTGTTAGTATTTGTTAATCAAATATTGACCGCGCCTCATCATAAACCCGTTCAAAATTAGTCTCAAAATCAGCTTTAGAAAACTGTTTCGATTCCTTTGGTAACTCTCTTTGGATATCTGCCAATTTGAATTGAACTTTCTTATCCTTCCCATCAGCATACGTAATGAACTCGCCCTGTTTCAGTCTAAAAAACACATCAGCTCTTATTTTGGGAATTTCCTTTTCGCCTGTAGTAATTCGTGTGTCAAAATCTAAGTTATGCCCACGACTTATACTTTTGGTTGGGTCTTTTATGATTTCAAAAAAACGTTCGTAATATTTGGCGGTGTCCGGGTCGTTGACTTTGCCAAAAAACTGATAGGATAGATTACTTAAAATCGCTTTACTTGCCTTGTCGCCATACATCATATCGTTCTGTATTTTATCCTGCATCACATAAATCGTTGAGATGTTATAACTACGTAATGTTGCTGGAATGCGGTGCATATTCAAAAGTCGTATGGTAGGCGCTTCTTCCATTAAAAGAAATGATGGTTTTGAGTTTCTCACGCTCATTTGCTTGGTGATGGTATGAATAATGGTAGCGATGACGGGTGAATACGAAGTTTCAAATTTAGGGTTGTTGACTATTGAAATGACCGCTGGATTATCTTCGCTATTGATATTCAATGGCACTTCGTCTGCGGATAATGCCATAAAAATCCGCTGTGTGCTTATTCGTTTTAGCGCATTGGCCAGAGTGCTTTTCACACCTGCGGTCTGCCGTTCGGAATCCTTGCCAGAAATAAAAGCATCCGCCATTGCCCTTGAGGTAGTATTCGTTTCCAGAAATTGGATAAGACTATCGGTATCTAGATATTGGTAAACGGCAATTAAATGTGGAAGTGTGCAATACTTAGGGTAGTCGGTTTTCAATTTCCAAATCAATCCACCAATCAATCCTTCCGCAGCATCGTTAAAGAATTTTGTTGTGCCAGTTGTTCCACTTTCTCTTTGTTCCAAAAGGTTTTCAATCAGTACCCGTGAGACTTCGTTTACGCTTTCCTCGTTCTCTAAATAGCATGGCGCGATAGGATTTACCCTGTGGATGATTTTATCAAAGGAAATGACCTTAAACGGAATATCGCTATCCTTGAAAAGAGGATAAGCCATTTCGGTCAGTTCAAAATCCTTGTAGTCGTGAATGATTCCGCAAAAGCCTTCTTTCTGGAAGTGTTTCAGAAATCCGTAAACGACACTTTCGGTTTTTCCGCTTCCGGCGGATCCGATGACGGATGCGCCACGTTTGATATTATCCAATTTGAAATTTCCTTGGGTAGTAGCAAAATTGACTTGGTATTTACTATCGCCATTTTTTGGACTTTTGGTTTTATGTAGAAAAACATACAGTCCAATATTAATTAGCATTAGAGGACAAACCAAATATAGCAAAATGGACATAAGTTCATTTCCTTCGGACAAATAGAACACGAGAACTGAAAGCAGTATGCTATTTAAAAGAAACGCATATTTTGATATCCGAAACATTGCATAGAAAACAGTACTGGTTAAACCAATAATTGAAAGTGTCGTTATGATATTATCTATCTGCATACCTCTTAGATTCCGATGGAACTTGATTTAATTGTTATTTCTGCACCACGTCTTAAACGTTTGAAAACCCGAAGCGCGATTTGTGCCTGACTTACAGGAATACTTGGAATGACTGGTAATCCTGTTTTTGTAATCATTTTGAAAGCCAATGCCTTTTCATTTGCCGGTAGTTTCATCAATGCGGCAAAATAGAGATTAGGATTTTTTACAAAGGTTTTTTTAGCTCTGTAGGTCTCTGCGTAATTGCGCTTATATCCAAACGTCTTATCAAATGTTTTTTCCGCTTTCGCGAAAAATGTATCTCTATCAAAACCACGCTTAACTTTTTTTCCGTGCATTTCAACTTCCGAAGCTTTGTGTTTACTACCAGGCGAAAGACTAACAGAATTGGAAACATCTTTTCTGCTCACGATGATATGGATATGACTTTGGTTTCCCGATTTAGGCATTCCCTGGACTATCCGTTTTCCGTTTAATTGATGTGGTGCATTCCGTTCCAGATTGGCAATTTCCTTTTTCATCTTTTTAATATTTCCGTCGGCTCGTCCTTCTTGAATATTTCGGATATCTGTTTTTAGCTGAAGTATTTTTGTGGCGAAAGGTTGGTTCTCTTTTACCTGAATATCCGTTCCTTTAAATTTTCGTTGGTGTTCAATTTTTGCGTAGTATTTTATATCGTTGACTGTAATAGGTCGCCCATTAATTTCCCGATTGAAACTGGCAACATAATCCTTCATCAGCTCACGAGTGTAGGTCTTTAAATCTTGACTATTGTTCTGAAGTTTTCGTAATTCATACTTTGACGGGCTTACGGTAATCGAATAAAACTTGGGTTCTTTCTTTTTCAATTTTGCGGTGTTTCCATCAATTTCTTTGACTACTTCTTCAGCGGAAATTTCATCGCCATATTGGTTAAAAAAATGTTCTACATCCTGTTGTTCCAACCCTTGATTTTCTTTCTCTAGATAGCCTACAAAATCCGCCGAACTTTGACTATAAGTGCCACCTAATTTTTGGGGTGTTATTGTGATGTACATAGTTCAAAAATTAGAGTTCGTTATTCTGATTCTGCTTTTCCTGAAAGCTCACTTTAGGTTTTTGTTCGGCATATTTCTTTTCTACAATCAACGGTTTCTTGGTTGGTTCTTTTGTTTCAAAAAGTGATTGAATCATAGCTACCGTAGGTTTGGTCTGTGTCTTTTCCACGTCTCGCATTATGGCTATAACTGCATTGATTCTTTTTAATAGTTTTGCTTCGATGGTTCGCCCTGTCGGACCTAATTTTTCCTTTGGCGATATTTCATTATAGAAGAAAAAATCCAGCATCGTGGACATTGCCTCGGTGTGCGATTTGAAGTAAGTGCGTGAGAAACTTTGGAAGCGTTTTGCAGTTTCCTTTTTAAATCTAATTCCAATAAATGAGTCCATATTTCGCCGATTTGTCGCAAAATCTTCCCTAAAAATGGGCGTTTACAGCCCGTTTGTCGCAAATCGCTGATTGTCAGGAAATTAAAATATATTCAAATCGCTGGTAATCAGCTATTTGAAAACGAAAAGGAATCCGAAACATCGCGCAGCGTGTTACCCTCTTGCTATTCCTTTTCGTTCGCCACAGGCGAACAAAAATCCATACAATCCAGCTCAAAAAGCTGATTGCCATTTTCAGGGAAAATGTTTTCCGATATGTTATTTTTCGATGTGTACGGTTATCAGCGAAAGTCGAAAAGTGGATAACCCTACTTTAATTTGTGTGCTGTATTTCCAGCGATATAAATATACGTTTTTTTATTGACTTGATATAAATTGCATACAAAAACACCTCTAAAATTAGAGGTGCTTATTTGTATCGGTTTTGAAAATTATGGATTGAAAATGTATTTATAAGAATACAAATTTCGCATTGCTTCTTCCTCAATCATCGTTTCAAAACAGGTATAATTTTCCTTAACGTATTTGCGAATACTATCCCCAAATTTTCGTTCCACATCTTTTTTAGAATTTTCTAAAAGTCGGTTCTGAGCTTCTTCGCTCAAGTCTGTAAAATTGAGATATACCATAGCTTAATATTTTAATATTCGCTAGGTAACATCAGCGTATTATTTACAAAAAATAACCGCAGTTCGTCGAGTGGAAAATCGGTTACACGATAGGTGTGTTTTTCTAAAATATTATCGTTGCCATCTGTATAAATAATTTCAGCTTCATAACCTGTAAAATCCTGTTTTTCTTCGGACAATCTTTTGAAGTCTATGGTTACAAATTCGCTTCGGTTCATCAAACTTTTTGCGATTACGGACGTGTCCGTAATGAGCCAAAAACATTCGGCTACTTCGGATAAATATTTCAATCCGTCGGTAAATCGGGTTCTTAAAAGTGGAATTTGATAAAAGAAATTAGTGCCACTAAATGTCTGTAAATTTTCTTTGATTTCATTAACTTGTGCTTTCATTGTTTTGCTTTTTTAAATTAGTGAATAATGAAAAAGAGGGCGCATCTTTCGACGGTTACGCCCTCTTTATTTTTAGATTACTTGTCGCCTTTACTTCCTAGTAAAAGGATTTCATCGGCTACAACTTCCGTTACATAGCGTTGGTTGCCATCATCGGTGGTGTAGGTTCGGGTCTTTAGTTTTCCCGTAATTCCTACTTCTTTCCCTTTCTCGACAAACTTTTCCACAATTTCGGCAGTCTTGCCCCAAGCGACAACGGTATGCCAATTGGTGTCCGTTTGCTTTTCGCCTTTGGCATCTTTGTAATACTCGTTCGTGGCTAACGAAAAACGGGCTACTTTCTTACCGCTTTCAAGGTTCGTAATGGTTGGCTCTTGTCCAACGTTTCCAATCAATTGTACGTGATTTCTAATAGTACTCATAGTAAAATATTTAAGTGATTTATATTTCCCCTATTGATTTAAAACAGATTAAATTTTAAGGGGTGTTTGTTCTTTTCTTACGTGCACCGCACAATGGATAGAGTGGGTTTTGTCAAGACTTTTAGGGAACAAATCAGGTGTGTTTGCGACGTAGTAAATCCGCCTTTTTCGGCGGATTTCAAGGAAGTAGAAACCTTATTTTTCACTAAAACTCTGTATAGTCTTGACAAGTTCCATAAGGGTATTAGCAATTCTTTTAAACGCAGTTGCGTTTGAGCGTACCGACAGTTAAGCGAAATAAGTGGCTGTGTTTAATCTAGAATTGGTTATGCTCTGCCTGTTTTTCGACGACCCGAAAAACAACAAAGGCTTTATCCATTATAAACCCCTTAAAATGTGTAAGACAGCGGTTTGGTTTTTAAGGATTTTCGAGTGAAGGCTCAAGAAGACTTCGCCGAAAATCCTGTTAAGAAAATCGAGCCGATGGCTTTCCGCTCTTTTGGCGGACTTACCTATTTTTTGTAACGGAATGAAGTGTCCCGAACCAGCGCAGCGGTTCGGGTTAACGTAATGAAGGAAGCAAAACAATAGGTGTCCAAGACTTTTGTAATAAAGCTCTTTTCACGGAATGAAGCGTTTTCCTGCCTTTTTCGGCAGGCAGGCACGTAATGCAGGGGAATGTGCTGAGTGGGTTATGAAAACGAATTATCCTCTTTAGTAGGATTTAGAGCGGACTTGACTTCAAAGCTGTAAATTGGAATGTAGTTTGACCGCATTTCGTTTTTCTCGGAATTGAGCGGGCAAGTGAAATGAAAATCGGAAGCTTTGAAGTCGTGTCGAAGACCTTTGTAGTGAAGCTCTTTTCACGGAATGTAGCTTTTCGCGGAATGTAGTGGAATGTGCTGAACGGTTTGTTGTGTAACGCTTTTATTCCTAGTCTTAGCTTCAAATTAAAATCCAGTTTAAGGTACTGGATGAACCTATTTTTGAAACTTACACCACCGCGTAAACTTCATCGAATATCAACTTATCCAACTTTTCTTGCTGGGAAAAGGTTTTTTTCAAGGTGTTGTGAAGCATCCAATTGAAGGCATTGTATCCATCCCACAACGTTGGTGTCTCGTACCAATCATTTCCTTCTACTGCTATCAAGTCTAGTAATTCCCTAGATTTCTTGGAAGGGCTATCGTTGGTATCGCTACATTCATATCGGAACAGTTTCGTTTTTTGCAGTATGTCTTTCACGAAGGCCTTGGTATCGATAAGTGTTATTTCTTCCATTTCTTTGAATTTTTTCGTGATTTCATAGTACTCGTTATCCAAAAACCGCTCGAAAAGCCCGTTAAGTTTCGGTAGTATCAACTCGGTGTTGTTTTTCGTGTGCTTTATCGAAAAGTCAATCTGTGCATTTGAGACGTGTAACCCGTTGGTGCAAACTTCTCTGTAAAACCCAAAATGCCCTGAAGTTTTTTCTCGGCCATCATATGAATTTTTGAAGCGAAGCATCGGTAATATTTTACCCTCTTCATTTTTCAGGGAAAACTGATGGTCGTCCTCAATGATAAAGTCGGTTATAAAAGACCTATCATCCCTATTGATAGTTCGTTTATGGTATTTCAAATGGGCATCTATCAAGAGCTGTTCAGCTTTCTTGAAGAAGAGTTCATTGGGTATGTGTCCATAACTGCTAGACACGACGTTGACAATTTTGCCATTGGATATGATGGCATTTTCCAGTCCTTTTCTGGATGGCATTCCAGTAATACTTTCTAAAGATTTCATTTCATTGGAAACGAAAATTTCATCTTGTTGTAATTTGTGTAAATACATAGCTTTTGAATTTAGACCTGTCTGCCGACAGGCTGGTTAAACAATATTTGAGCAAAACCCAAACGGAAGCTAAAATCTCAGCTCAATAGGAAACGGAATAAAAAGTGAGTGTGCGAACGGCTTTATGCCGTAGTCTTTTGATGGGTGTATTTTACGAGTTTACCTTTGCACTACTATTGATTGATTATTTCTTCCTTTTGTAGTATTTCATTCCCACAAAAACTTATCTAAAAAAAAGAAGAGCCAGCACGAATGCCGACTCTTCCTCTAACAACAAAAGCTACTCTTTAAGTTCTTGTACTTGCTTTTCAAGAGCCGTGATACGCTCTTTCAAACGTACCTCACGCTTGCTTCTATTTTCAGCGTATTCCTTTTCTAGGTCGGCAATCTTGGATTTGTAATATCCTAGTATGGCATTATAGAATGAAATATTAGTCAGATTGTTCACGTGATTACTTTCGCCAAAATGCACTTGCTTGGTAAGCATATACCGTATCAGCTTATGAAAAATTTCTTTTTTGAACTTCTTCTTGAAATTTTCCACGATTTCAACTTTGGATAGCTTTGATGTATCGCCCAATAATCCTGAAAAGTACTTTTGTTGACTAAAGTAGTCCACATTGTTTTCGTAGAGCGAAATTGAAAAGGCGACCATTTCATCCCCCGAAAGCGTTTTCTTGGTCTCGATGTAGTTGGTCTCTCGAATCATTGTTACTACTTCTTCAAACTGTCGGTTATTCTCGATTTGCTTCTTCCGGATTTCCCTTTCATTAATTTTGATGATTTGTTCATCTGGTGTACAATCGTCCATTTTTCTGTTCGATAATGGAACTGAATGTACCTTGTTAGCATCCTCTGATATTTCGAGAACCTTCAAATACACTTCTTTGTGTAAGTAAGATTCAGGATGAAAAACGATGCCATTTCTAAATCCATTGGCTGTAGCTGAATTGTATTTTTCCAATTCCTCGTTGTAGGTCTTGATAGCCTCGTCAAACGCTTCTTTTAGCTCGTCTTCATTGTAGTCGTAATTGCGATATTCCTCCTTTACGGCTTCCAATGTGAGCTCGATTGGTTTTTCAATGATTTCAACATCGTCTAGCAAATAGACCTTCAAACCATTTTTTTCTAGCTGTGAGATGACCAACTGATTACGTTCATCATCTGCCCAATACTTGCGTATTTCAGGAATCAATAGCACATTCTCTTTCTTCGATTTCTCAATCAAGTTCAAGAACGATTTGTTTTTCTTGGATTCGTAACAGGATGATTTTGTGCAGACCATCTTTCCATTCCCAAACAAATTTCCTTGATTTGCCGCATTGAACGGACACATAGTGCACGCCCCAGCTTTTGCAACCAATGTTGAATCTTGAACATCAAACGGTGCTTTCTCTAAATCATAGGTCTGATTTTTTATCATTCTATTGATTTGATGCGCACTAAATTCTTCGCCCATTGTTTCCAACATCAACTGTTGTTCTTCTGGCTCAAAAAGTGCGACACCGACACCTAATGAAATGGTCATTTCGCCCTTGCGAACGAAACCTTTGAAACCTTCTATAAGTCCAGCTAATTTTAGTCGCTGTCTGATGAAATTATCACTTCTGCCCAATCGCTTCGCAATCTCGGTCGGCGCATATTTTTCACTTAGATAGGCAATGGCATCTGCTTCCTCTGTAGGTTCTACATCTTGCCGTTGTAAATTTTCGATAATTTGAATTTCCAAGATGACATCAGTTTCATATTCCCTTACGATGCACGGTATCGTTTTCTTACCTGCCAATTTACTGGCTCGATACCGACGTTCGCCCATCACGATGATGTATTCATTTTTTGACTTTCGTACTGTAATAGGTTGAAGTACGCCGTGTTTTTCGATGCTTTCCGAAAGCTCTTTTAACAATAGTTCATTGAAAGTCTTTCTCGGTTGCATTGGGTCTGGAACAACTTTCTCGATATTCAGATTTTGAATTTCCAGTCCGATTGACTGTTGCGTCAACTTCTCTTTGACTTCATTTTTAACGGTAGCATTGGCTTTACCGTTCCTTCTGGTTGTAACTGCTTTTGTTGTCATAATAATTAAATTTTAGACCTGTCTGCCGACAGGCATGATTAAACAATATTTAAGCAGGAACCAAACGGAAGATAAAATCTTGGCTCAAAAGGAAACGGAATAAAAAGAGAGGTACGAACGGCTTTATGCCGTAGTCTTTTGATGGAAGTATTTTACGAGTTTAAATTGCGGTTATATTGTATGATAATAAACTTCCCCTTACGAAGGTATAAGGTTGCAACTCAGTTAAATCTTCTTTGCTGTCATTGAGTTACAACCCTGTTCAAAAGCTGCCAACTAATTTACAAGTAAATAAAAACTAGTAGATTATTGTGCCTAATACAAATTTCTGAACTTATTCTTTATTTCATTGGATAATTTAGTTTATCTCTTCAATAACACTACCACAAGTTAACATTGCATCGCCATAATAGGGATTGCGAATGTCCTTGTCTGTGCTTAACCACACCGCACCTTTGTTATTATTTGCCATAGGGCATTTTTGCACGTATAGTATTGGGTCAGCACCTTCAACATTCATTGCTACTGTAACTATATTTTCATTAAGGATTACAAAATGCGCTCTTTGGTTTTCAAGATTATCATTTTTGGAAATTAAATCGAGCATTTCAATACTTTTATTTACGTGGGTTTTTTCCATTTCCCCTAATTTTTCAGTCTCTAAACTTTTAAATTCTCCTGATACCTTTTTGGCCAGAATAGCGACTTGCGCTGCGTCACTAGATACAAATGCATCTTTCAATTTTAAATAGGAATCAATAGCTTTTGAAAAATTAGTTTGAAATTTTTCAGGAAACTTCATTCTTTTTTTAGCTGATGCTGAAGAAGATTCCATTTCGTCTTCTGTAGGTTGCATTCCCAAATGCCCTTCGTGACCCGTTGTTGTTTTACCCCCAGATTTATTCATCATTGATTTTTTCCCTTGTAATTGTGCAGCGGCATCGACTGAGAATGTTCCATTCGTCACGATTTCATCGCCATTTTCAAGCCCTTCTTTTACGGTAAAATTTTCTCCATTTCGATTCGCAATCACGATTTCGCGCATTTCGAAAACGGGTTCGTTAGGATTCGTTTTTATATAGATTAAAGAGCGTTCTCCCGTCCACATAACCGCAGTTGCAGGTATGGAAATTAAGTCGTTATTCGATTCTGATAATACTTTAAGTTTTCCGTTTACAAACATTCCTGGCTTGAATAGTCCTTCTGTATTTTTTAGTGTTGCCCTTACAGTAACGGTTCTTGTAGCATTGTTTAAAACCGGGTCGATAAATGAAACCTTGGCATTGAACTCTTTGTTAGGATAGGCATTGGTTACTATCTTGATGTTTTGTCCTTCCTTAACATTTGAAATCTGATTTTCATAGGCATCAAATTCGGCCCAAATCGAATTCAAATTACTTACCCTAAGTATGGGCTGACCTTGTTTTACATAGTCGCCTTCTTTTGCAATCACTTCGGCTACAGTTCCGGAAACGGTAGCATAAATTGGAAAATTATCTCGCACACTTCCTGATGCTTCAATAGCATCGATTTGCTTGTCCGATAATTTCCAGTTCTTCAACTTATTGCGTACCGCTTTGTACAAAGCGGGTTGCGACTCTTTTAAAGAGGCCGCTGTAATTAATTCCTGTTGCGCGGCCACAAGGTTGGGTGCATAAATGGTAGCCAACAATTGGCCCTTATTTACTTTTTGTCCTTCGTAATTGACATTCAATTTTTCAATACGACCATCAAAATAACTAGCTTGAACAGCGTTGTTTTCTTCATTTTCGGCAATTTTCCCAGATAGGGATATCATTCCATCGTCATTGGATGCCTGAGCACTACCCACTATGGTCGTTTGAATATTTGCAAGTGCCATAGCGTTTTCTGTCATTTTGATTTCGTTCATCGCTAGACCTTCGGCACTTGTTTCCGCAGGAATCAAATCCATTCCGCATATGGGACAATCGCCTGGCTCCGGTTGCATTATTTGTGGGTGCATCGAACACGTCCACATTTGGTTTGCATTGTCGCCAGAGTGGTCGTGGGAATCAGACATATCCGAGACGTCCTTGACGGCAGCTGCATCAGTACCTGAATTTCCAAAAATTAACCAGCCAGCGAATAGTCCAACTATGACTGCGATTGTTATAGATAAAATGTTCTTTTTCATAATTACTAATGTTTAATGTGTAGCACAATCTGCGCTAGGGATTGCAGCGGCATCCTTTTTTGAATTTTTCTACATAAAAAGATATAGCGGAAAGCCCGCCCGAGCGCCCAAATAATATTCTTATTTAGACTCTAAACGTTCAATCATTTCTTTCATTTCAGCAATTTCCTTGCGTTGTGCCTCGATGATATCCTCAGCGAGTTGTTTCACTTCTGGGTCTTGAATATCGGCACGTTCGCTTGTTAAAATGGCAATAGAGTGGTGTGGTATCATAGCCTTCATCCAAAGTACGTCGCCTACGGTTGACTTCTGGTCACGTACCAATCCCAATGCACCTACAAATAATACAATACTCCCAAGGACTATCGCTAGGTTTTTCTTTTTGTTTTGATACATATTTCGCATCGCCACAAACATTATGATGGCCATTGCTGCAATACCTAAACAGCTCATATAAAACCTTGTTAAACTAAAATAAACGTGGTCTATGGCATACGTATTTAAGTACATTGTGATATACATTGCAATGAAGGATGCCGCTAGCATACCAACAAATTTTGTGTAATTTCCTTTTTTCATTTCTTTGTGATTTTTTTCTTCTGAATTCATTTTTATAGATTTTTAATTGTACTTATTTTATCATTTTTCTAACGAAAGGCGAACTTGTATACCATAGCAAAAAGCCGCTTAATACGGTAATCAAACCCAAGAGCGAAAAGGCTCTTAATACGATGGTATTAAAATTGTCTCTCCCTTGATAATCCATGGTATGGGTCATCCAAAGAAAATCGAACCATCGCCAATCTCGATGACGAACTGTTTGAAAAGCCCCATTCTTAATTGCAATATATGCCTTGAGGTTTTCATCTGATTTATAGGAAATCTCATAGGCAGGCAAAGGTCTTCCACGATATTCGTGATGCGCTCCTACCGTTTCAATTCTTAGAATTTGGTCAAATTCTAAATCAGCCAACATATAGCGTTCTGCTACTTGTATTGCTTCTTGTTTTGTGATTTCATCTTTTTTTACTCCTGTAAGCGCATTATAAAGTGCTGTTTCATTAATCCAATAATAGGGGACGTCTGCTATTTCAATCAGTTCTAATGTTTTAACAGGCTTTTGAAGTTCTAATTGAGAACTCCCCAATAAATCTGAAAATACAGCTTGTTCAGGAATAGCTTTTTTGAACTGGTCGCCGTGTATTTCATCTATATCCGTCCAACTGAAGTACAATCCACTAATAGTCCACATCAAGAATTGGATACCTAAAAAGATACCCAAATAACGATGCGTTTTCCTGATTTTAAGAGCTGTTTTCCTTTTGACCATTTTACTCTACTTTAAATGGAAATTCCACAATCACTTTTTCCCAACCTAAACTAATAGTCCCTTCTGCATTGTTGGTCTGAACTATCTTATATTCTAAATGCTCTTGAATAGCATCGGATACTTTAGGTGCTACCTTAAATCGTAAAACATCATCTTTCTTGTCATATTCATCTTTGCCGTGTTGGTCCCAATTCGTATTAAAAATAATTGTCCATTGGTCTTGATTAGGTATTACAAAGAATCCATATTTACCTGCTTTCAATTTTTTTTCATTAATATTCAAATCTTTATTAGTTTCCATCCAAGTTGCCATATGTGCTCCTGCCTGCCAAACAACATCATAAGGAAGCAAACCTCCAAAAACGATACGATTACGAACTCCTGGCGATGAATAATCAAAATGGATGTGTGCATCTCCCACCATTGCCATTGCACTTGTATGTGGACTCAATGGTTTTTTTGCAGCTGGTTGAGTAGTTGTGGTTGTTTGCTCTATTGCAACTTTATCTTCTTGTTGAACTTCTTTTGAGGTTTCTTTACAAGAGACTATTGCTGTAAGGCATAAAAAAAGAATACCGTTTTTCATTGTATAAATATTAATTAGTTAATTGATTTTGTTCTCAGCCTTAGCGCATTTGCGATTACCGAAACCGAGCTGAAACTCATTGCTAAAGCGGCAATCATTGGCGATAATAATATTCCAAAAAATGGGAATAAAACTCCTGCTGCAATGGGTACACCAAGGGTATTGTATATCAATGCAAAAAATAGATTTTGCTTGATATTCTTCATTACGGCGTGGCTTAAATTCTTTGCTTTGACAATGCCGTGTAAATCTCCTTTTACAAGGGTAATCATCGCACTTTCAATAGCCACATCGGTTCCTGTTCCCATTGCGATACCTATATCACTTTTGGCAAGTGCAGGTGCATCGTTGATACCATCGCCAGCCATTGCGACCGTTTTACCCTGTTCCTGCAATTTTGTTACTTCTTTGAGTTTGTCTTCTGGCAGCATTCCTGCTTTGAAATCTGCAAGATTGAGTTCGCTCGCTACAGCTTTTGCCGTATCGTGGTTATCGCCTGTTAGCATTATCACAGCGATGCCTTTATCTTGTAATTCCTTGATTGCTTTGGCACTTGTTTGTTTAATCTTATCTCCAATAACTACATAGCCCGATACTTCGCCATCTACGGCCAGATAGGAAACGGTTTTGCCTTGTTTTTGAAACGATTGTGCTTCGGTTTCCATTTTTGATGAAATGGTGGCTTTTGCATATTCCATCATTTTGGCATTTCCTAAGTCTAATTTTTTGCCATCAACTGTTCCTTCTACTCCTTTACCGGTTACTGCGCTGAAGTTTTCGGTTTTTGATATTTCAATATTCTGTTTCTTACCGTATTTCACGGTAGCTTCGGCAAGTGGATGTTCGCTGGAACTGTTTAGGGATGTAATTAAATGTAGCATCTGGCTTTCGCTAAATCCGTCTCCAAAAACCCCTATTTTCTCAACGGTTGGTTTCCCTTCGGTTATCGTACCTGTCTTATCCACAATCAAGGTATCTACCTTGTCCATTTTCTCCAAAGCTTCGGCATTTTTAATCAATACACCGTTTTGCGCTCCCTTACCAACACCCACCATTACGGACATAGGCGTAGCCAATCCTAGAGCACAGGGACAAGCGATAATCAATACTGCAATGGCATTTACTAGCGCATATACATACGCCGGTTCTGGACCCCAAATTGCCCAAACCGCAAAAGTGATTACCGAAATGATGACCACTACTGGTACAAAATATCCTGAAACGGTATCTGCCAACTTTTGAATGGGTGCACGACTGCGGCTAGCATCGTTTACCATATGGATGATTTGAGAAAGTAAGGTATCGCTGCCTACTTTTTCTGCTTTCATTAAAAAGGACTGATTTCCGTTTATAGTACCGCTACTTACTTTGTCATTTTCAACCTTGTCTACAGGTATCGGCTCTCCTGAAATCATCGATTCATCTACGGTTGTTTTGCCTTCCGTGATGCTGCCATCCACAGGAATTTTATCCCCTGGCTTTACCCGTAGAATATCTCCTTTTTCAATGGTATCGATAGAAACTTCCTCTTCTTTGCCATCGACCACACGTACGGCTTTGTTAGGCGCAAGCTTTAATAATTCCTTTACTGCGGAATTGGTTTTACTGTGCGCCCTAGCTTCTAGAACCTGACCCATTAGTACAAGCGTGAGTATGACCGTTGCTGCTTCAAAGTACACGTGGACTGCACCATAATCAGTTTTAAACTGCTCAGGGAAAAAATCTGGAAACAACATTCCGAACACACTAAATAACCAAGCCACACCAGCACCGATGCCAATTAGTGTAAACATATTGAGATTCCAAGTTTTGATACTACGATAGGCACGTTCAAAAAACATCCAAGTCGCATAAAACACCACAGGAATGGATAATGCAAACTGAATCCAATTCCACGATTTTTGTTCCATTACATCGTATAATGGATTATCGGGAATCATCTCGCTCATTGCGATTAAGAAAATAGGTAACGTAAAAGCTACAGCTATCCAGAATTTCTTCAGTAATTTTTTATAGGTCTTCTCTTCTGCGGAAAGGTCTGGTTGCATAGGTACTAAATCCATTCCGCAAATGGGACAAGCTCCAGCTTCGTCCTTAACAATATCGGGATGCATAGGACAAGTCCATTGTTCTAATGTTGTTACAGAAAGATTTTGCTCTTCTACTAAATCCATTCCACATACAGGACAATCGCCAGATTTATCATAGGTTTTATCACCTTCGCAATGCATCGGACAATAAAATGTACCAGTTCCTTTGCCTTTGGTCTTTTCCTTTTTGGATTCTTTCGCTTTATGATGCTCTCCTAATTTATGTAAGCTATAAGAACCACCATCATCTTGCATTGCTTTTTGAAACGTCTCGATAGAAATATGAGATTCCATTTCGATAGATGCTTCAGCTTTTTCTAAATTTACCGAAACATTAGTCACACCTTCCACTTTAGAAAGTGTTTGCTCTACGTGATTTAGACAGCCGTTGCAGGTCATTCCGTGTATGTGATAAGTATGTTTCATATAATTTATATTGTGCCTGATGCGGGAAGGTCTATTAACCAACCATCAAAGAATTTACCCTCCCAAATCAGGACTTAATTTTTTATTTTCAAATTATTCATATAATTGATAATCTCATTTTTTGCTAGAGAATCCAATTTAGCACCTTTATGGATTAGCGTATAACTATCCATAGGCATCTCTCCATTTTCAATTTGTTTAATAATTGAGCGTAGCTTACTATTTTTTTTCCTATCAGAATAGTTTTTCCATTCATTGAAATTAAGTTCGGATTTTCCTTCTTTAATATGATTTTCTAAAAACCAAGCAACTGGCTGCACCTTATTATACCAAGGGTAGTTAGTGTTATTACTATGGCAATCGTAACAAGACACCTTTAACTGATTCTGGATAGCAATTGGCACTTCATTGACCAACATAAAATCTGTTTGTGGTGTTACATCATTTTGATTAGGTTCTGTGGGTACAAATTGTATACCCACAAGAACGACCAATGCAATAATTGCAATGACTTTTAGAATCTTCATTTAGTTTATTTCTCGTTGTACTTTACCACACTTCAACATCTTGCTACCATAGTAAGGGTTTCTTACTTCTTCTTTGGTGCTCAACCAAGCAGTTCCACCATCGTACATCGGGCAAAACTGTTCATATAATTTAGTTGCTGTTCCTGTAATAGCAACCATATCTGTAATATCCTTGCTTAAAATTTTAAAATGCTCCCGCTGATGCTTGATATCACTTTCTGAAATATGTTCAGCGTGTTCCGTAGCATCTTCGATGATGTCTATTAATTCCTTTTGCTGACTTTCAGAATATGTTGACTTGTCAAGATTGCCAAGTGATTTAGCAAGTGTTCCACCGAGCATCTTAGCCTTGTCATTTTCATCTCCTACTAGCGCATCTTTAAGATTAAAATAATCTTTTAAAATAGCTTCTGCCATTGCGTTTTGAGAATTATTCATTGCCATATTTTTTGAGCTATCCATATTTTCTTGCATTACTTCATTGCTAGCAGACGAAGGTGCTTCATTCTTATTAGCATCTTTACAAGACACGGTTAAAATCATTGTAGCGACTAAGGCTACTGTTCTAATACTTCTTTTAATTGTTTTCATTTTTATTTGTTTTATTGTTAATATTATTTACTTAAAATCTTACTGATAATCCTCCACCGGCACCAAAACGGTTATCGTAACTCGCCATAAGAGAAAAGTTTCTTGATAGCATATATTCAGCTCCTGCACTCCATACTGTTTCTGAAGTAAAGTCTTTATTCATAGGTAGGTCATCTACGAAACCTAAATCTATTTGGTATTCATAATAACCGAATACAGACAGTTTTGGGAAAATCATTATACTGCGACCTACACCAATTCTTGGTCTTAATTTATTATCAACACGCACATCTAAATTGAATAAGTAGGGCGTTAAATAGCGAACACCAAGAACTGCCGTTGTGCTAAACTCATTTAAGCTATCACGTGTTGAATTCTCAATGTTTACACCACCAAAAACTCGTAAATAATCGTGTAGATACCGTTCATACGTGAATTCTCCTTCCAGATTTTCATTCCATCCATATTCAAAAGAAGCATTAAATTGATTTCTAATATTAGAGGTCATCAAATTAAAACCAGTAGTATGCGACGCTGCATCTACCAGTCCCCAAGAATACCATTTGTTGGTTTCTTCAATAATTTTAGAAGCTGGAAATTCATCCATTCTTGGGTCTCGTGGCGTATCATAAGACACTACTCTTGCCATACCACCCATCATATGATATAAAATGTGGCAATGGAAAAACCAGTCTCCAGCCTCATCGCCATTATTTCCATAAAACTCGATAGTCATTTCTTCCATTGGGGGCACATTTACCGTGTGCTTTAATGGCGAGTACTCTCCATTTTCATTAAGTACTCTAAAGAAGTGACCGTGTAAGTGCATTGGGTGGTGCATCATCGTCAGGTTATTGAATGTAATGCGCGTTACCTCCTTATTATTTATTTTGATATTATCAGCCTCAGATAGTGGTACACCATTCATACTCCAGATGTAACGATTCATATTACCAGTAAGATTTAGTAATATTTCCTTAACGGGAACATCTTTGTCGTATGTTGTTTTGCTGGGCGACTTCAAATAATCATAATTGTATTCGGCAAATAGATCCATTCCCTCCATCTTCATTCCTTGCATAGAATTCTCTTTCTTCATATTCATTCCAGACATTGTTTTGTCTTTCTTCATATCCATTCCTGCCATATTAGAATGGTCCATCTTACCCATTTCTGTAGTATCTTTTGGCTTATTCATATCCATTCCAGACATTTTTGAATGATCCATCTTCATACCTTTCATTTTAGAATGATCCATTTTCATCTCTCCATCCATTTTCATTCCTTCCATTTTATCCATCTGCATCCCGTATTCCTCTTTCATCTCAAAACGCTCATCCTTACCTGGCTGAAATTTTAAGGCGTGTGCACCCATTTTCATATCCATTTTAGCCATTTTCTGCATCATCCCGATTTTATCTGGTCGAGCAACATCCATTGCAGGTAAAATTGTACCATTACCTATAAAAGCAGAGGCTGTACCAGAACCATCTTGTGCAGTAATTCTAAATTCCATCTTACCTTCTTTTGGTACCGTGACAATAAAATCATACGTTTCGGCTACTCCTATAAAAGTTTTATTTCTTTCGACAGGAACCACATCTAATCCATCTGAAGAAACCAGTACAGGTATCTCTCCTCCAAACGTCATCCAAAAAGAGGTAGAAGCTCCTCCATTAATCATTCGCAGTCTTATTTTCTCACCAGCTTTAAATTCTGGATAGTCAATGCTTTCTTCTCCATTAATTAAAAATGCAGGATAATATACATCTGCTATATCTGCACCTTCCATACGTTGCCTCCAAAAATTGAGTTGTGCTCCAAAAGCGCCACGCGCAATTACTTGATTTAAAGGTGTAGCTGTTCCTTTTTTAATACTGTACCATTCATTCCCACGCTTTAAATTACGCAGAACGTTCATCGGCTTTTCATTCGTCCAGTCAGATAAGACCAACACCAATTCTTTGTCATAATCCAACACTTTTTCTTTAGGCTGAATAACAATGGAACCGTATACGCCGCTTTGTTCTTGTAACATTGTATGGGAATGGTACCAATAGGTTCCAGATTGTTTGATAGGAAATTCGTATTTCTGTGTATGTCCTGGTTCTATAGGTGGTGTATTTAAGTACGGTACACCATCGTAAAAGTTAGGAAGTAAAAGTCCGTGCCAATGCACTGAGGTTTCTACACTCATTTCATTTTTTACATATATTATTGCATATTCACCTTCTGTAAACTCTAAAGTTGGACCGGGAATTGTCCCGTTAACGGTCATTCCCACAACATCTTTGCCTGCTTTATTCACAGTAGCCTCACGCAAGGTAATAGTGTGTTCTCTTACTGGAAGGTTATCTATATTTCCTTGTGTGTCTTGTGCATAAACACCTGTAGTTAACCCAATTAGAAACAACAAAATTATTTTAGTTTTCATTTTAGCTTTTATTTTGTAGACACGAAATTACTCTTGATTTAAAGCTTTTTGTATCACAATTATGGTTCTTATCTACCTAATTTGGTCTAAGGCGTTTCTTATGCTTTTTTGACTATTCTTATATTCCGTTAAACTCATACCAGTTTCATTCTTAAATAGCCTACTTAAATGATTGACATTGCTATAATCAAGTAGTTGTGAAATTTCTGTAAAGTTGTTTTCTTGTAATTGTATCAACTCTTTTACTTTTTCTATTTTTAACTTGATAAAGTATTTTTCTATAGTTATACTTTCATTAAATGAAAAAATCTTACTGATTTTTGAGTACTCGATACTCATCGTGCTTTCTAAATATTTAGAGAGAGTTTTTTCCAATTGTAAAGGCAGTTTTTGCAGTAACTTGATGAGTTCAATTTTAATTTGTTCTACTAGTTGCTGGTCTTGAGCAAGTAGAATTTCAAAACCATTATTTTCTAAAATCGTTTTTATATTATTAAAATCATCTTTAGATCTCTCTTCATAGATTATAGAGCCTAATTGAATATGCTTTAATTGAATACCTAATATTTCAACATCCCTCTGAATTGCTTTAATACAGCGATTACACACCATATTTTTTATGAATAATTTCTTTTCCATCGGTTAGTTAATTAGGTAATTAATCAGTGCAGATTGTATGTAATACATTTGTATGGATTCCACCTGATTCAACTCAAATTTGAGTTGAAGCTCCTGTATATCCAGTACATCGTTAAAATCGATAGTGCCTGTTTGATAGTTTTTAATAAGAATTTGCTCAGCATCTTTAGCTTGCTTTAAATTTTTAGCTTGTGTATTGTATGCTATTCTGGATTGATTACGTTGCGATTGCGCTTTCGCGAAAGCGGATTCTAAAACATTCAATCGATTCTCTTTTTGAGCGTTGATTTCTAACTGTTTCAATTCGTTTTGCTTGCTTCTAGAATCGTACTGCTTATTGAAAATGGGGATAGAGACCGAAACCATCGGCATTAAAATATCCTTCCCATTATCACTAAAATTCATATCGGGACGCTCAGAAACTGGCAAATAATTCAATCCAAAACCAATCATAGGATTGCTTTCGGCTTGATTCAACAGTTCTGATTGTGCTATGGATTCATAGAGTTTGTCATATTTAAGCAACTCTGGATTAAGTGATAGGTTATTTTCATCGTAAAAGATGTCTTCGCTGGGCAACATCAATGCTTCGAGAATGGTTACACCTGTATTTCCATCTCGATTCAGCAACTTGTTGAAGGAAGTTTGCTCTCCCAAATAGGTTTCCTCCAGCACCTCTTTTTGTTGCTGCAATTCGTTTTGTCTAATCTGCAATCGCAACACATCTACCGCTGAAGCTTTGCCAACTTCTACGGAAGTAAGTGCCAATTTTTCATAGGTCTTAAGTAGCTCTATATTCTCGTCAAGCACTTTTTGTTTTGCCTTAATTGTATATAGGCTGTAGTACGATTGAGAGACGGAAAGTGCTAGTTTACGCTTGGCGATTACGATTTCTACATATTCGGCATTAGCTATTGAACTCGCGTAATTTTCTCTAGCTGTAATGGTACCAAACCAAGGTAACATTTGCGATACCGAAAAACGAGCACGTTGTGCACCCGTTCTAGTTTCGGTCTCGCTTACAAAATAGCCAGCACTAATAAGAGTATTCGGAATCCAATCCGCTTCGTTCACTTTTTCTTCAGCTATGTGATGACGTAGGTTGTACGCTTGTATCTCTGGGCTATTACCTTCAGCTTCCTGTATAAAGGATTGTAACTGTTGTGCATTAGCCAAAGCGGACACAAACAAAAGACAGATTATCAATTTTATATTTTTCATTTGCTCGCTCTTTTAAGTTTAAATTCTTCTCTCCAACTAAATAACACAGGCAATAAGAAGTAAGATGTAACATCGATAATCATACCTCCGAAAATGGGAATCGCCATCGGAATCATAATATCACTTCCTTTTCCAGTAGAAGTAAGTATGGGCAACAAGGCGAGAATGGTGGTAACGGTAGTCATTAGGCAAGGGCGTATTCGCTTACCAGCGGCTTCAAGCGTTGCCAATCGGATTCCCTTTTTGTCTGTTGGCTTTTCCCTATCAAAAGTCTGCGTGAGGTAGGTGGCCATTACCACGCCATCATCTGTAGCAATGCCGAATAGGGCTATAAAACCGACCCAAACCGCTACACTTAAATTGATAGTTTTCATATTGAACAGGTCTCGCATATTTTCTCCGAAAAGATTAAAATTGAAGAACCAGTCCTGTCCATATAACCAAATCATAATAAAACCACCACCAAAGGCTATAGCAATTCCTGAAAATACCATAAGCGATGTGCTGACAGATTTAAACTGGAAATATAGAATCAAGAATATAATGGCAAGTGCCATCGGAATTACCACAGAAAGTGTTTTTTCAGCTCGTAATTGATTTTCATAGGTACCTGTAAAACGATAGCTTATTCCTTTAGGCACTATTAAATCACCGTTTGCTATATTTTGTTTGATTAAGGCTTGGGCACTTTCTACCACATCGACCTCTGCGAAACCGTCGAGCTTATCGAATAAAACGTAACCTATTAAGAAAGTATCCTCACTTTTAATCACTTGTGGGCCTTGCTCGTAACGAATATTCACGAGTTCACCCAAAGGCACAGGACTGCCTTTTTCTACAGGCACATAAATATTTTTAAGGTCGTATGGATTGCCTCGTAATTCTCTAGGATACCGTACGCGAACTCCATATCGCTCTCTACCTTCCACAGTTTGGGTAAGTTGCATACCGCCAACAGCTACTTGAAGCACTTCTTGCACATCCATAATCGATATACCATATCGGGCTAATTGTTCTCGATTGATATCGATTAACAAATAAGGTTTGCCAACGATTCTGTCGGCAAATACGGCTTGTTCTTTTACACCTTTGGATTTTTTTAATAGTTCCTCCAATTGCAAACCAAAGGCTTCTATGGTTTTTAAGTCGGGCCCTTTTACCTTAATTCCCATAGGTGCTCGCATGCCCGTCTGTAGCATAACAAGACGTGTTTCTATAGGTTGAAGTTTGGGCGCGGAAGTTACTCCTGGAAATTTGGTGACCTTCACAATTTCATTCCAGATATCATCAGGATTTTTTATTTCTGGTCGCCAGTTGCGGTAGTATTCGCCATCAGTATCAGGAATTAAATGGTTATTGGTTGCTGTAGTTTTAAGTTGTGAAACATCATAGTTTGCATCATCATTAATTTCATTATTGGGGTTGATGATGAATTTTCCGTTTTTCAGTACAAATAAGCCATCATCGTTCATTTGATAGCGTTGTCGCTCTCCTGCATCGTTCCGCATATATTCGGACTTATACTGAATCATATTTTCATACATCGATAGCGGCGCAGGATCAAGTGCTGATTCTGTGCGTCCTGCTTTACCTACCACCGTTTCTATTTCGGGAATAGTGGCTACCGCCATATCCAACTGTTGTAATACCCGCTTATTTTCTTCAACTCCTGAGTGCGGTAGAGAGGTAGGCATTAATAAGAAAGAACCTTCATTGAGCGCTGGCATAAATTCTTTTCCAGTATTGCGCATGATAACCACTCCTAAAATCAGAACCGTAGCAGGGATAATTAAAAACAATAATCGGTTTTGAAGTGCCCAGCGCAGAATGTTGTCATAATACCGTTGAAAAATTGAAAACACACCCAGTAATCCAAAGCAGATAATCGCTACAAAAATCAAATTCATTAGAATACTTCGGTCAAAACCAAGCGGTCGCCAGTATTCGGCAAGAAGAAATACGATGGCTATACACGAAATAATAATATGAATTAGATTCGCTCTTTTTGCCGTTATAATTTTTCTTACACTTAATAGCGCAACCGTTCCAAAAGCTATTAATACCATTCCTAACCAATAGCCATATACCATCGCCGTAATCCCGAGTAGGATTAGTAAACCGTTTAGAAGGTATTTAGAACGTTCTCGAATATTTGTTTTTCTGAACAAATAAGCAGCAAATGGTGGTATCAAGAAAAGTGCAATGACTAATGCAGCCGTGAGCGCCATGGTTTTGGTAAATGCCAAGGGTCTGAATAATTTTCCTTCGGCGCCAATTAGCGTAAATACAGGTATAAAACTTATGATGGTCGTTAGAACGGCGGTTAAAATAGCTCCCGAAACTTCGGCAGTAGCATTATAGACAATTTCGTTTGTAGTGTATTCAATTCCATCTGCCTTAAAGCGTAACTTTTCATCCTCTATATGCCGTATCATATTTTCAGCGAGGATAACCCCAACATCGACCATAGTCCCTATGGCTATAGCAATACCGGAAAGTGCCACAATATTAGCATCGACATTAAAGAGCTTCATAGTGATGAATACCATTAACACGGCAACAGGTAATAATCCGGAAATTAGAATGGATGCTCGTAGATTGAACACCATAACGATGATGACCAAAATGGTAATCAGAATTTCAAGGGTAAGGGCTTCGTTTAGGGTATGCAGCGTTTCTTGTATAAGCTCTGTGCGGTCATAAAAAGGAACAATGGTTACTTGTGAAGTGCGACCGTCTGTCAAAACTTTGCTGGGTAAACCCGATGAAAGTTCTGCAATCTGTTCCTTTACATTATTAATGACTTCCATAGGGTTTGCGCCGTAGCGAGCTACGACTACACCACCAACAACTTCCGCACCTTCCTTATCTAAAATTCCACGTCTCGTTGCTGGTCCAAGTGAAACATTTGCTATATCCTTTATCCGTAGCGACGTAAAATTTTCAGAAGAGACTACAGCATTTTCTAAATCCGCAATGGATTTTACATAACCCAAACCACGTATCAAATACTCGGCTTGATTGATTTCTAGCGTCTGTGCACCAATATCCTGATTACTTTCTTTTACAGCCTGTACAACCTGCCCTAGATTGATATTGTACTGACGCATTTTTTCTGGGTCAACATCCACCTGATATTCCTGAACATAACCACCAATAGAAGCTACTTCCGAAACACCACTTGCACCGGACAAGGCATATTTCACATAGTAATCTTGAATACTACGTAATTCTTGTAAATCCCAACCACCAGTAACATTACCTTTTTCATCACGACCTTCTAAGGTGTACCAATATATTTGCCCTAATCCCGTGGCATCGGGACCCAATGCAGGATTTACTCCTTGCGGTAACAAATTGGCAGGAAGCGAGTTGAGTTTTTCCAGAATACGACTCCGAGACCAGTAGAATTCTACGTCTTCTTCAAAAATGATATAAATGCTAGAAAACCCGAACATAGATGAACTACGAATGGTTTTTACACCAGGAATACCTAATAAGGAAGTGGTTAACGGGTAGGTGATTTGGTCTTCAATATCTTGCGGTGAACGCCCATCCCATTTAGTAAATACGATTTGTTGGTTCTCCCCAATGTCTGGAATAGCGTCAACCGCTACAGGATTAGAAGGTAGAAAACCCGTATCCCATCCAAATGGTGCATTGACAATGCCCCAACCTACAAATAGGGATAACATTAGAACTGCAACGAGCTTGTTCTCGATAAGAAATTTGATAGCTTTATTAAGCATATACTTTGATAATTAAACATTTACGAATGATTTGAAATCCTGAAACACAGAAAAGCAAATACAACAAATTGAGCCCTAGTCGATAGTTATCGAAGGGCGAATCACGAATGTTTAATAAATCAAATTAAGAAGGTCTGGTGCAAGACTTGCACATCCCGTTTGACAAATGGTGGTGGATAATCTTTATAAGGAACTTCTTCTGATGCCGTTCCTTCAAAAAGGTTGATGTACGAATAAACAAATGATGCAACAAAAACTTGTTGCTCAAATGTGAGTGTGGTGAAGTTATTTTTTAAATCTTCTTGTCCCTCAATGATAATTTGTTCATCTGAACAACAAGATTTCTTTTTCATTTCTGGATTTTCACAAGTCGATGCAACTTGCTCTTTTTCCATTCCACAAGTCTCTACATTATGAAAGAAAGAATAATCGACCATAGTATCTCCACAATAATGCATATCAATGGTAAATGACATCGTAGAGAATAACACTACGAACGCCATTGAGATTGATATTATTTTTTGAAATACTTTTTTCATTGGTGCAAAAATACGAAAATTTAACAATTTTTATTGAGTTTAACAGTAATTTAATTCGTAGATCGTTGAATCAAAACAGACTGAATATCTAGGACTTATAACTCAAAATCTATGGAAGAACTACTGAAATAATAGCTATTGACTGTTTTTAATGGTAAATAATGATAATCTTTATTTTGATTAGCAAAACAGTAAAATGTTGTACCTATGTTGTACCCGAGGTCAAAAAATGCTGTTTTTGAACGTAAAAAAAGCCTAGATTTTCATCTAAGCTTTTTTCTCGTACCTCGGGCGGGAATCGAACCCGCACTCGTTAGAACCGGATTTTGAATCCGGCGCGTCTACCAATTCCGCCACCGAGGCATTAAATTTCAAATCTGGATTTTGAATCCAGCGCGTCTACCAGTTCCGCCACTCGAGCATATGTACCAGATAAAAACTGGCTCCCTTTTAAAACAGGACTGCAAAATTAAATAATATTTTTGTTTCTACCACTAAAAATATCAACATTTATGCATTATCAACCAAATTTAATTTTTAAATTTGCACCTCCTTAAAAACAAGGGCTTCTACAAATTTAAAGAAGCAACTGTTTGGAAAACAATATATAAAGACATGTCATACCAAGTTCCACAACCAAAAATATTTGCTTGTACCCAAAGTAAAGTCTTAGGAGAAAAAATTGCCAAAGCATATGGCACGGAACTAGGAAACGTTTTATTTTCAAGGTATAGCGACGGAGAGTTTCAACCATCTTTTGAAGAATCTATTCGTGGAACACGAATTTTTATCATTGGCTCTACACACCCTGGTCCAGAAAATTTAATGGAAATGCTACTGATGATAGATGCCGCAAAAAGAGCATCTGCACGTCATATTACAGCGGTCATGCCCTATTTTGGTTGGGCAAGACAAGACAGAAAGGATAAGCCTAGAGTACCAATTGCAGCAAAACTTGTTGCTAAAATGTTAGAAACTGCCGGTGCTACCAGAATTATCACCATGGATCTTCATGCAGACCAAATTCAAGGCTTCTTTGAAAAACCAGTAGACCATTTATTTGCGTCCACCTTGTTTTTACCCTATTTAAAAAATTTAGGATTAAAAAATTTAACTATAGCTTCTCCTGATATGGGAGGTTCAAAAAGAGCCTACGCTTATTCTAAAGCCTTAGATTGTGACGTAGTAGTGTGTTACAAGCAAAGAGCCGTAGCCAATGTAATTTCATACATGGAGTTAATTGGTGATGTAGAAGGAAAAAATGTTGTGCTTGTAGATGACATGGTAGATACGGCCGGAACATTGACAAAAGCTGCAGATTTAATGATGGAGCGTGGCGCTATTAGCGTTAGGGCAATTACTACACACGGATTATTATCTGGTAACGCATACGAAAAAATTGAGAACTCAAAATTAACGGAACTAATCGTTACAGATTCTATTCCGATCGAATTAAAGAGTGACAAAGTAAGGGTATTAAGTTGTGCCAATCTATTTGCCGAAGTAATGGATAGAGTACACAACAATAACTCTATTTCTTCTAAGTTCTTAATGTAGTTTAGAAGCCAAAACAAGAATATTAATTTTTAATACATATAATGAAGTCAATTACAATTAAAGGATCAGAAAGAGAAAGCGTGGGCAAAAAGGCAACGAAAGCCCTACGTAATGCTGGAAAGGTTCCTTGCGTGGTATACGGAGGGGAAAAACCATTACATTTTTCAGCAGATGAACTAGCGTTCAGAGACTTGGTTTACACTCCAAATGCACACACAGTTGCAATTGAGCTGGAAGGTAGCCAAACTGTTAACGCGGTATTACAGGACATTCAATTTCACCCGGTAACAGACGCAATCATCCATATTGATTTTTATCAATTATTCGATGATAAAATGGTTACTATGAATATTCCTGTTAGATTACAAGGAAGTTCACCAGGTGTACGAAACGGTGGTCGTTTATTATTTAGAAAACGTAAACTTGCGATCAAAGCTTTACCAAGTAAATTACCAGATTTCTTTGATATCGATCTTTCTAAATTGAAAATTGGTCAAAATATCGCTGTTGCATCATTATTGAATGATGATTTCACCATCTTACACCCAGAAAACCAAGTAGTTGTACAGGTTAAAACTGCACGTACCGCTGTTGTTACTGACGATGAAGATGAAGAAGGAGAAGAAGGTGCTGAAGGTGCTTCTGAAGCATCTCAAGAATAGATCTTACCGTTTAAAATTCATAATTAAGCATCCTGATACTAGTATCAGGATGCTTTTGTATTTTTGCACCTTAAATTAAATACCGATGTTCAAGTTTTTAAAATCTCTTTTTACAAAACAGAACACAATTACAGAAGAGAAAGATTCCATGAAGAAATTTTTAATTGTTGGCCTTGGCAATATCGGAGACGAATATGCAGAAACCCGTCATAATATTGGTTTTAAAATTCTAGATGAAGTGGCGCAAGCAAACGATTTTACCTTTGAAACCGTAAAACTTGGCGATATTGGTTCTTACAAAGTAAAAGGCAGAACAATCATATGCCTTAAACCCTCTACTTACATGAACCGTAGCGGTAAAGCATTAAAGTATTGGATGGATAAGGAAAACATACCACAAAGCAATGTTTTAGTAATAACCGATGATATCAATTTACCTTTTGGAACCATTCGTATTAAGACAAAAGGAAGCAACGGAGGTCATAACGGATTAAAGGACATAGAACTATTTCTTCAAACCATATTATACAACAGGTATAGATTTGGTGTTGGAGCTGATTTTGGCAAAGGAAGACAGGTAGAATACGTATTAGGGCAATGGAACGATGAAGAAAAAGCATTAATGCCAGAGCGTTTAAAAAAATCTACCGAAATTATAAATTCATTCGTATTAGCGGGCATTGCAAGAACAATGAATCAATTCAACAACTCTTAAAGCACTTTAAAGGCATACACTCCGGAATCTGATTTATTCCCTTCTTCATCAACTGCAACCACCTTCCAGTAATAAACAGTTGCCGAAGTTACCGACACTTTTATAGTCGTTATCTCTGAAGATACGGCACGTATTAAATTTACAGGAGGCGTTTCTACCGAGAAATAAACCTCATAACTAGCAAGGTCATCATCTAAATCAGATCCAGACCATGACAGTTCTACCTCGTTATTAATATCTTTAAAAACATTCTCTGACGACCCCGGCGTTATTATAGTAGCCGGAAATGGTGCATAGGTTGCTCTTGAACCTGCATTATAAAAATACCACTGCTCACTTGATACTGTTTCTTCCGTCTCACTATTTCTTGAACGTACAAACCAAGAAAATTGTTCTCCTTTGGCCAATGGCAGTTTTGCCGAATTTGAAGTAGACACAATAGTTTGCACTATTCCTGTAGCTATATTAGTAACGCGCAACTCATATGTTTCTGTATGATCTGCCAAAGCCCAACGAAACTCCACCTGACTAATTTCCTCACCTAAACTTACACCTGTAGTACATTCAGAATTTTCTTCAGGAAAAACCAACAATGCAGCTTCTGGTGAATGGGCATTACTTTTCTTTTTACAGCTGGTAACCGACATCAACAAACATAACATAAGTACTAAAAAGCGCATCATTCCTTAATTACTTTAGATGTTCCGTTAATTGTTCTACCCTCATATTTTAAATAATACATACCCGCAGCAAGTGCACTTAAATCTAGCTGCACTGCTCCGCCCATCACCATAATCGTCTTCTTAGAAATATATCTACCATCCGCACTAAAAATACTTAGGGTCACCTCTTCTTGCTGCGCACCTAAATATACCTCTACTATATCTTTCACCGGGTTTGGATAGACTACCGGTTCTACATAAAAACCTATTTGCTCTTCATACACTCCTTGGCAAGGTATATCCGTATATACTTTCAACGTATTTAACCCCTTACTCAGATCCAACACTATAGCTGCTTCTTGGGTCTGTACGGCAATACCGTTTAATTCAATGGTATAAAAGGATGAACCATCCATTTCAAGTGTTACCTGAGAGCCATCTACCGAAATTTTTGAGCCTACACTGAGCGGCGAAGGTTCAGTTATCTGCACTTCAACACAATATTCTTGATACGTTACCATGCCATCAGTACCCGTTATACATATAGTATAGGTACCTGACCCTAAATTTGCCAAATTAAAGACATTTGAAAAATTTTGGGTTAAATTTAATCCGTTACCCGAAACTACCACCTGATAATCTAACGATAGTTTAGGGAGAATTGTTAATGAGCCATCATTATTATCACTACAGGTTTCACTTTCTAAACTCACGATAAAGTTCTCTGCCGGAAAACGGTAAATAGCACAACCCGAAGCATCTACTTCTTGGCCAAAAGGTGTTCCTAAACATAAATCATTACCATCATCAAATACCCCGTCTTTATCAACATCCGGCCTAAAATCTCCCTCTACACAAGCCTCAAGAACAAAGGACTTTAAACTACCACCATCAGAAGGCGCGTTATCCTTTACCTCTAAAATCCACTCACCTAATATCGATTCTCCGTTGAACGAACTTAAACTTCCCAAAGGTTTCACTGAACCACTGATACCAGGGCTAACCCCACAAGTAAAAGCCGGACCATCATCATCAAAAGTGGCATTAATATCTCTTGAATCTCCACAAGAATTAGAAACCAACGTCACCGTAGTACCTGCCGGTGACGTTAGGCTCACGACCAAATCGGCTAAAAAGGTATGCTCAATGTTTAACTGTACATTTATATCTGCAACAGGTAAATCTTCAAAGAACACAACTTTAGAAGTAATTACCGGTGTACCACTACTAGAAATGGCAATTGGCATACCTGTAGCACTTTTTGTTGCACAATTAAACTGTACCGTAGAAAAGCTATATGGAGCGCTAAAAACACCTTCCCCACAATCATTTATTGGTTTAACCCTCCAAAAATAGGTGCTATTATTTTCTAAAAGTGTAGGCGAGAACGAATTACCGTTTACCGTACTAGATTCTACAATAGTGTTAAATGTGTTATCATCCGCAATCTGTACATCATAGCGCGTATTCCCAACGGATGCTTCCCATGTCAATAACACATCGGTAGATGCATTCTCAAAATTATCTGTTGGCGAAATCAAATTTATTTCGTCAAAATTATCGTCATATATTCTTAGCTGCACTGTTATCTCTTTGGTAACGGTATCTGCAGTTGCTAAAACCCGAACAGGATAAACACCTGGATCTACGGTAGAAACCCCATCAAATTCAACGGTAACCAAGGTATTGTCAGCATTTGCAAAAGCAGGTGTAAAAGCGACCGTTAAACCTATGGGCAAATCAAGTACACTAAAAGTACTTTCTTCATTGAAACCTAAATCGGTTTCATACGTAAAGTTTACACTTAGGTTATTGGGTTTACAAATATCAAAAACGACCTCATCAAAATCAAGTACGATCTCTGATGGCGTAATAGAAAAATCAACAGCATTGACAGCAAAGAAAATATTGTCATCAGCTTTAACCATAATGCGTCCGGCACTGGTCGCAATATTGGGTATAATGATTGCTTGGCTACCATCGTTTAACGTATTTTCCGTTAATGCAACAGGATAGGTCATACCACTATCTGTGGATAAAAATACAGATACCGTTTCAGCCTTTACCGGTAAAATATCAGTATGGGCAACATCCCATGTTATAGTTTGAACCGACCCAGCTTCAAAAGAAGCTTCGGCATTTTGGGAAGTGACCAAAAACGGTCCGGCTTCATTTACTACAGAAACCGTCATCTCGTCTGAATCTGACTGTCCGCCATTTAAAGCATTATCTCTAACGGTCAATGAAAAGTTTAAATCACGCCCCACGTTAGAAAGAGTTTCCCATGCAGAACCGGAAGTTGGTACGGTTTGCGTTAACGCTCCTGCTAAAATTCTCTCTAAATTAGGAAAATACCTTTCTGATGTCAGCTTAGGAGGTAAAGACCTAAAATTTGCACCGGCCGGATTATCCGATCCAAAGGTAGCCTGCGTTACTATTCCATTATCAATCTGTTCCCAGGCATAGCTAAGTACATCTAGAACATCAACATCATTTGCTTCTCCCTTGAGAACGAAGGGAGTTCCTTTTGGTATAATGTAATCTTCCAACGGGGTTACCGTTGGCGGATTGTTTGTAAGCACCTCTGCCACACCACATGAAATTGTGGCTAAGTATTCCTGTATTTGAACAATACTTACATAATGAAAGTAATCATCACTATTAGCGGCCACATTATTGTTACCCGTTATACCTGCATACCCCATTATAGTGGTTCCGCTAGCTGGCTCTACTTGAACCATAGTGCCTTCAGATGTATGAGAAAAAGAGTGATTTGCTCCAAATTGATGCCCCATTTCATGGGCCACCAAATCAATATCAAAAGCATCGCCCACGGGAGAGGACAATGTAGTATATCCGCTACCTTTTCTCCCATCTACACAAACAGCCCCAATAAAGCCAGAATTGCCATCTAATGCGTTTTTTTGCTGATTAAATAAATGGCCTATATCATAATTAGCCTCCCCAATAACACTGGTTAAGGTATTTTGAACTTGAGAGCTTAAACTACCGGTATAGGGATCCGTTTCTGCATTTGTATAAATGACCAAATCCGTATTGGCAATCAACTCTAACGTTATTGCCAGATCTCGTTCAAAAACCGCATTGATTCTTGTTAAAGTAGCATTAATAGCAGCAAGAGCATCTGCCTTTGTACCACCATGAAATGCAGTATATTCACCCGAAGCAGAAATGGCCACCCTAAACTTTCTTAATGTTTGATTATCTACTAGTTTAGCGGTAAGGTTCTGTGAATATTCTTTTATTTCGGGCAAAGTCTTACAGATAAAATCAACATCACGCTCTTCTTGCTGTGTTCTTCTGTATAGTACATAGATATCTCCGGCAGATTTTTGCATGAACAGCCCCCCGTTTTCTCCAGAGGTACTAATTGTACTTTGAATGCCTTTGTGAGAAACGCTAAATCTAATTTGCTTAGTAGCATCATGTAAGGCAATACCTTTATAAGATTTTATAGCCGGGTACTTTAATGCAAGCTCCTCCGAAAAAAGATGTGCATTCTCTACCAAAAAGGGAACTAACTTACCGCTTTCATCTGGAAAATACATGATTTTAGAAGTTTCGTTCTTTGTAAGTGCCCGTAAAAACAGTTGTTGGTTTAGTGTATAAGCCGTTCCTGTATTTACCTTTAACTTCTGTTTTGTAAATTGCTTGGCCGCCGTGTTCAATTCGGTATTTTTCCAATAACCAGTTTGTGCCATACCGGAAAAGGAAAGAAATACCATGGTAATTGTAAAAACTAGGCGTAATTTTGCAATCATTAAGAGGCTTTTAACTCAAAATCAAATATAAGTCTTTTTATTTTCTATCATAGGTGATTACAGTCCGCGACATTTCCAAATATAAAGAAGAACACCCTACGGTCATTACCATAGGCACCTTTGATGGTGTGCATATAGGCCACCTTAAAATACTTAATAAAATCATAAACCATGCCAAGAGTTCTGAACTGAAATCTTCGGTGCTTACGTTTTTTCCGCATCCTAGAATGGTTTTACAAAAAGACACCAATATAAAACTGTTGAATACTATTGAGGAAAAAATTAGTATTTTAGAGAAGCTTGGTCTTGATATCCTTATCATTCATCCGTTCACAAAAAAATTCTCTAGACTTACGTCAACTGAATTTGTTCGCGATATGCTTGTAAACACTTTAAAGATCAAAAAAGTGATTATAGGTTACGATCATAGATTTGGGCGTAATAGAAATGCCAACATCACGGATTTGATCACTTTTGGTAGCACATATGATTTTTCGGTAGATGAAATACCTGCGCAAGAAATAGACGATGTATCTGTTAGTTCTACTAAAATTAGAAAAGCACTAGAAGCTGGTGATATAGAAACCGCCAATAGTTACCTAGGTTATGAATATATGCTTACGGGCACAATTATTAAAGGCAAGGGCATTGGTAAACAATTAGGATACCCCACTGCCAACCTCTCTATTGCAGAAGATTATAAACTTATTCCAAAAAACGGCGCGTATATTGTAAACAGCATCATCAACGGAAAAACTGTTTATGGTATGATGAATATTGGTTTTAACCCAACTGTCAACGGTACCGAAAAATCTATCGAAATCAATTTTTTCAATTTTGATTCAGATTTGTACGATTTAAAAATTCAAGTTAATATTTTGGTTCGCTTACGAGATGAACATAAATTTGAATCTGTTGATGCCTTAAAGGCACAGTTGGCCAAAGACAAAGAAAAATCACTACACTATATTAATCAGTAATTATGCTCCATAGGTTATTATTTCAACGTATAGATAATAGCTCATTAATCATTTTTCGCATATTCTTTGGCATTCTAGTTTCATTAGAATGTTTTGGCGCCATTGCTACCGGTTGGGTGCATAGAAATTTAATAGCCCCCAAATATAAATTTCCCTTTATAGATTTTGACTTTCTACAGCCGTTACCAGGGTACGGCATGTATTTCTACTTTGGCATTATGGGTTTAATGGGACTATTTATTGCGGTAGGCTATAGGTATCGTGCAAGTATCATTACGTTTACAATACTATGGACCGCAACATATTTAATGCAAAAAACGGCATATAACAATCACTACTACCTCCTTATTTTAATCTCAGGTATCATGTGTTTTTTTCCTGCGGAAAGGGGCAGTTCATTAGATGTAAAGCGAAATCCGAAGCTAGAAAGCAACTCCATGTACGCCTATATAAAATGGATCGTTGTATTGCAGCTACTCATTGTATACGTGTACGCCTCTATAGCTAAAATGTACGGAGATTGGTTAGATTTCAGCACTATTGAAGTGCTAATGAGATCTAGAAAAAACTATTGGCTTGTTGGTGAGATTTTGCAAGAAAAATGGATTCATAAGATTATTGGTTCAGTAGGTATATTGTTCGATTTGCTGATAGTACCCGCCCTGCTTTGGAAACCTACACGAAAAGTTGCTTTCTTTTTATCCGTATTTTTTCATTTGTTCAATTCCATCATTTTTCAAATAGGAATTTTCCCCTATTTATCTATTGCCTTTAGTGTATTCTTTTTTGAACCAGAAACCATTCGTAAACTATTCTTTAAAACCAAGGTACCATTTATGGCCTCTGGGATAGTTATTCCAAAAAACAAAAACATGGTATTGATAACGGGTGCCATGTATTTCACCATACAATTACTCTTACCTATTAGGCATTATGCTTTTACAGATGATGTATTATGGAATGAAGAAGGTCATAGAATGAGCTGGCGAATGATGCTACGTAGCAGACAGGGCAAAGGCACCTTTAAAGTAGTAGATAATGACACTAAAGAAGAGTTTATAATTCAACCAAAGAATTATGTATCTCGTGGTCAAGAGCGAAAAATTTTTGCCTATCCTGATTTTGCGTGGCAGTTTGCTCAATATCTAGAACAAGAATTTGCCGAACAACATAGGGAAGTATCCGTATACCTAGAAAATTCAAAAATAAGTATAAACCGCAAGCCTTATAAGCCGTTCATTGATCCAAAAACCAATTTAGCGGCAGAAGAGTGGTACCACACCAAACATCATAATTGGATCCTACCCTCTAACAACCATACCTCTGAGAATTAGTTTTCAGCTTTTAAATTCCATTTTTAATTTCCTCTAAAACTTGAGAACTTAAAACCAGAATGACCAAAAACTAGAATAATCGTTGATTAGTCATTAAAAATGTCCCTTAAAACTTTAAGATTAATGTAAATTTGCTCCTAAATTCAATACATCAAAATGCTACAAATACAAACCATTAGAGATAATCAAGAAGATATTATCCTAGCCCTTGGAAAAAGAAATATTGATGCACAACCCTTAATTGAAAAAGTACTTCTATTAGATGAAAACAGACGTGCCGCTCAAACCAGGTTGGACAACGTTTTGGCAGAGTCCAACAAAATTTCCAAAGAGATTGGTGTATTGTACAAAACCGGAAAAGCTGATGAAGCCAATTCATTAAAAGAACAAACAGCTAAGCTAAAAGAAGAATCCAAGCAATTAAGTGAAGATTTAAACAAAGCCGGTGAAGAGCTACAAACCCTTCTTTACCAATTACCGAATGCGCCGCACACTTCTGTAAAAAAAGGTTCTTCTGAAGAGGATAATGAAGAAATATTCAGTGAAGGAGAAGTACCCAAATTAGAGGAAGCTTCATTACCGCATTGGGAGTTGGCGAAGAAATATGATATTATAGATTTTGAATTAGGTGTTAAAATAGCTGGTGCAGGTTTTCCCGTTTACAAAGGAAAAGGTGCCCGTTTACAGCGTGCTTTAATTGCCTATTTCCTTGATAAAAATACCGAAGCAGGCTATACTGAAATTCAGGTTCCACACTTAGTAAACGAATTATCTGGTTATGGCACAGGACAATTACCAGATAAAGAAGGGCAAATGTATCATGTAACTGCAGATGACCTGTATTTAATACCAACTGCTGAAGTTCCCGTTACCAACATTTTTAGAGACGTAATCGTAAACGAAAGTGATTTTCCAATTACATACACAGGCTACACGCCTTGCTTTAGAAGAGAAGCAGGTAGTTATGGTGCGCATGTACGCGGTCTAAACAGATTACACCAATTCGACAAAGTTGAAATTGTACGTGTAGAACACCCTACAAAATCTTACGATGCCTTAGATGGCATGGTTGAGCATGTAAAGAATATTCTAAGAGAATTAAAATTACCATACCGTATTCTAAGACTTTGTGGTGGTGATTTAGGATTTACCGCTGCGCTTACTTTTGATTTTGAAGTATTCTCAACAGCACAGGACCGTTGGTTAGAGATCAGCTCTGTTTCTAATTTTGAAACTTACCAAGCCAACAGACTAAAGTTGCGTTTTAAAGATGAAAACGGTAAAAACCAACTAGCCCATACATTAAACGGAAGTTCTTTAGCATTGCCACGTGTTTTAGCGGGAATTTTAGAAAACTACCAAACTGCAGATGGCATTAAAATTCCAGAGGTATTAGTTCCATACTGTGGTTTTGATATGATTGATTAAGCAGATTATACGAATATGGCTTGTCTGAATTTTAAAGCCTAAAAAAAAACAGTTAAACACCATGAAAACTCTTTTTCATGGTGTTTTTTTTATGATTTCAATATTACTTAAATAGGATTAAAACTGCGAACTTTACTTTAAAAATATCATACGTTATGAATTGGATATTATTAGTCATTGCCGGACTTTTCGAAGTTGCTTTTGCTTTCTGTTTAGGAAAAGCAAAAGAAGCAACCGGTAACGAGATGTACATGTGGTATCTTGGGTTCTTGGTGACCCTTGCAATAAGTATGGTTCTTTTAGTTAAAGCAACACAGGCATTACCAATAGGTACCGCTTATGCCGTGTGGACAGGTATTGGTGCCGTAGGCACGGTACTTGTAGGAATATTTGTATTCAAAGAACCGGCAACCTTTTTGCGTATTCTTTTCATTACTACTTTAATTGGTTCTATAATTGGGCTAAAAGTAGTATCACACTAGCAATTGTGCATTCTATAGCTTGTTGTCAAAGCATTAACAACAACTTACTGCAATCTATGTATCTTTGAATATGCGCTTTATCTTTTTCATATTAACATATATCGCTCTCTCTACATTTGCCTTTGCCCAAGATGATTTCTTGGCTAAGCAATATTTTGCGGATGGTGATTTTGAAAAAGCCCTGGTTTTTTACGAAAAATTAGTGGAGAAAAACCCACGGAGAACAGAGTATGTTCAAAATCTGGTTTCCTGCTATCAGCAATTAGAAAAGTACCAAGAAGCAGAAGATTTTTTAAATAAGCGCTTGAAAGACCGTAATCCTTACCCTACTTTACTCATAGATCTTGGTTATAACTATACACTACAAGAGAACGAGGAAATGGCACACACCTATTATAAAAAAGCGCTGGACATTATACCTAAAAACCCCAATTATGGATATGCTTTAGGTCTTCAGTTCCAAAAATATAGCCTATTAGACTTGGCTATTAAAGCTTTTAAGAAATCAATGGAATTGAATCCTGCTTTAAATTTCAATTTTCAAATGGCAAGAATTTATGGGGAACAGGGTAATGTTGAAGCCATGTACAATTCTTACCTAAACCTTGTTATAGATGGCAAAACATCTAAATCTAATATTCTAAGAAGTATACATGATTTTATCTCTGAAGATGCAGCGGATAAAAATAATATCCTATTAAAAAAAGTATTGTTAGAGCGAGCACAGAAAAACCCTGATGTACTTTGGAACGAGCTTTTGAGTTGGCTATTCATTCAGCAAAAGCAATATAGCAGTGCATTTAGACAAGAAAAAGCGATTTTTAAGCGTATAAACGGAAGTTCAACCACAAGGTTAGAAAATTTAGGCAATAATGCTCTGGCTAATGAAGAGTATGATACTGCAAAAGATATCTACAGTTACATCATTGAAAACACCAGCAACAAGATTACCCAATTAAATGCAGAACTAAATCTTATTGACATTGATTTACTAAATGCCAAGAACGGACAGTTAGATGCTATTCAAAAAAAGTACGACGCCCTTGTAGCTGTTTACGGCTACAAATCGCAATCATTACAGCTTCAAGTTGCCTACGCAAATTTTCTTACGTTTAAAAAGAACGATCCAGCACCTGCAGAGAAATTGCTGAAGAAGAGCTTAGAATTACCCTTAAGCGATAGAGGTACCGCATATTTAAAACTGGCACTAGGTGATATTTTGGTGTATGATAAAAAATTTAACGAAGCACTTATCTATTTTTCTCAGATTCAGCAAAAACTGAAAAACGATGTTTTAGGTCAAGATGCTCGTTTTAAGGTGGCGCAAACCAGTTTTTACAAAGGTGATTTTGATTGGGCTTTAACACAATTAAAAGTCCTAAGGAGTTCTACTTCTCAGCTAGTAGCAAATGATGCTATGCAGTTGAGCCTATTGATATCGGACAATTCATTGGAAGACTCTACACAAACCGCATTGAAAAAATATGCTAGGGCAGATTTTTTAGCCTATCAGAATAAAACCAATGAAGCCATTACCGCATTGGGAGATATTTTGGAAAACCATAAGGGCGAAAAAATTGAAGATGAAGCACTCTTAAAACAAGCGCAACTTTTTGAAAAGCAAAAGAAGTTCGAAGATGCCCAATTAAACTATCAAAAAATCATCACATTTTATGGCAATGGAATTCTTGCCGATGATGCCTATTATGCCTTGGGAGAACTTTACCGTAAAGAATTCAACGACCCTGTAAAGGCAAAAGAACAGTACGAGAAAATTATTTATAATTATCAAGATAGCTACTACTTTCCCGAAGCCCGTAAAAACTTTAGAATTTTAAGGGGAGACGCCATAAATTAAAATCGCACGGTATCAAATTCGTTATACGACCTAGTTGAACTAACTTTGCAATTCAAATAGAACTTGATATAACGCATGTATATATATAACGTTACCACTAACATAGAAGAAACAGCCCACGATACTTGGTTGCAATGGATGAAAGAAACGCATATACCGCAAGTGCTTTCTACCGGTAAATTCTTAAGTGCAAAATTTACCAAGGTATTGGTAGAAGAAGATATGGGCGGCTTTACGTATTCCGTTCAGTACACCGTACCGGACAAAGCAACCTTAGAAAGATATTATGAAGAAGACGCGCCGGCATTAATAGAAGGTATTCAAAAGAAGTTTGCCGGTCAATTGGTTTCTTTTAATACAGAATTAGAAGTCGTAGATGAATTTTTTGTTCAAAGAAGTACCAATACCCACTTTATATTCACTTACGGAACTTTACAGGAAAGAGAAATACAACTTGGAATTTTCGCCAGACCCTTAAACGGATTTGAAGATAAATTGCCTTTATATGCAATATCTGAAAACAAAGTAGCAGACCGCTACCCTACTTTACAATATACAGGAAAAGAAGAAGATGCAATTACAGGCCAAGTATATACCCTTACTCACCAAGAGTTACAAAAAGCCGATATTTACGAGGGCGAAGCTTACGAAAGAATTCAGATCCAATTGGCTTCTGGAAAAAATGCATGGGTCTATATAGCAAAATAAGGCACCGTTAAAAAAGAGGTATGGGAACGAAAAGAAAAAAGAACAAAGGTGATAAGTATACGCACAAAAAGCATCATGAAAAAGGTCCCGTAAAAGCAAAAAAACATTTAGGTCAACATTTCTTAAAAGATGAGGATATTGCGAGACAAATTGCCGAAACACTATTACAAAAAGAGTATAAGAATGTCATAGAAATTGGTCCCGGAACCGGTGTTTTAACCAAGTATCTTTTGTTAAACGATAGCAATTTGGTGGCTATGGATTTAGATACCGAATCTATTGACTACCTTAATGAGGCTTTCCCCTTGGAACATCCAAAAGCATTTGAAGGCAAAGGCTCTTTTAAAGTTATTGAAGCAGATTTTCTTAACTTTGATATTTCAACCTTGTTCGGTGAAGAGCAGTTTGGTATTACCGGCAATTTCCCATATAATATATCTACACAGATTGTATTTAAGATGTTGGAGCTACGCCATCAGATTCCTGAATTTTCAGGGATGTTCCAAAAAGAGGTGGCACAACGTATTTGTTCACCAGAAGGCAGTAAGGCGTACGGTATTCTCTCCGTTTTGGCACAAGCGTTTTATAATGCTGAATACCTTTTTACGGTAGAACCAGATGTTTTTGACCCTCCACCAAAAGTACAATCCGGAGTTTTAAGATTAACGCGTAAAGCTAATTTTGAACTTTCGTGCGATGAACAATTACTTTACAGAGTTGTAAAAACGGCTTTTAATCAACGTAGAAAGACATTACGTAATAGTTTAAAAACTTTTTCATTATCAGATAATCTCAAAGAAGATACTATATTTGACCTTAGACCAGAACAGTTGGCGGTTGAAGATTTTATAGCTTTGACGAACAAAATAGCAGATGACACCCTTTAAGCTCACTGAAGAATTTGTAGTAGAAATAGAACAGCTCATTGAACATAACAATGATACTGAACTCAATTCTATGCTAGGTGCCGTGCACTATGCCGATGTTGCCGAAATCATCAATGAATTAGACAAGGATAAAGCTACCTATCTTATTAAGTTATTGGACAGTGACAAAACTTCTGATGTACTTACCGAGCTAGATGAAGATGTCCGTGAAGCTATATTAAGTAGCCTATCTACAAAAGAAATTGCCGGCGAGCTAGAGGAACTGGACACCGATGATGCCGCAGATATTATTGGTGAGCTTCCAAAAGACCAGATACAGGACGTAATCTCTAAAATTGAAGATAGGGAACACGCCAAAGATATTGTTGACCTTTTAAGATATGCAGATGATTCCGCTGGTGGACTTATGGCAAAAGAGCTTGTAAAGGTCAACGAGAACTGGAACGTACTTACTTGTGTTAAAGAAATGCGCACACAGGCAGAGAATGTAACCCGTGTACATTCTATTTATGTGGTTGATGATGAGGATAAACTAAAAGGTAGGCTATCCCTAAAAGATTTATTAACTACCTCTACCAAAACCCACATAAAGGACGTATTCATTAAAAACGTTGATTCTGTCAATGTCAATGAAGACCCAGAAGAGGTGGCAAGAATAATGAGCAAGTATGATTTAGAAGCCATACCTGTAGTTGATGAAATTGGCAGATTGGTAGGTCGTATTACTATTGATGATATAGTAGATGTCATCAAAGAAGAAGCAGAACGAGATTACCAAATGGCGGCAGGTATATCTCAAGATGTAGAAGCTGATGACAGTATTTGGGATCTTACACGTGCGCGTTTGCCATGGCTAATTCTAGGTCTTTTTGGTGGCGCAGCGGCAGCGGTAATTATGGGTGGTTTTGAAGAAATGTTTCGCGAATACACCGTACTATTCCTATTTACACCATTAATAGCCGCTATGGCCGGTAACGTAGGCGTACAGTCTAGCGCTATTATTGTTCAGGGTTTGGCCAATGATGATATCAAAGGAAGTATCGGTAGTCGTTTAATCAAAGAAATGCTCTTAGCATTACTTAATGGTTTTATTCTTTCATGCCTACTACTCATTTTTACATGGATTTGGAAGGGAGATTTCCCCACCTCGTTGGCAATTTCTGTTTCCTTAATTGCAGTCATCGTAGTAGCCGGATTCATTGGTACTTTCGTCCCGCTATTTTTAGATAAAAGAGGCATAGATCCCGCCATTGCAACAGGACCATTTATTACTACAAGTAATGACATTTTCGGTATCTTAATTTATTTCTCTATAGCCAAGTTAATTTTGGGTATTTAATAAACTACTGGCTGTCTTATTGGATTAATAGGGCTTTTCGTATATTATTACATTAATTTTCATTGAAAAACAATTTGACCTTCTTTTTACCAAAATATAAGATAGAATAGTCACGCCCATGAAAAGTATCAATCTAAAAGAAAAATACGAAGCCGTAGATGGGCATTGGCATCCACACCAAATAGGTGTTGTAGATAATATGCAGGTATTACTGGCAAAACTAAAAGGTGAATTTGTATGGCATTCTCACGAGAATGAAGATGAGCTTTTTCAAGTAGTAAAAGGCACGTTACACATGCAATTTAGAGACCGCATAGAAGTAGTACAACAAGGTGAAATTATTATAGTCCCCAAAGGAGTTGAACATTGCCCTATGACCAAAAATGATGAAGAAGTACAGGTTATGCTTTTTGAAAAATCAAGCACTTCTCATACCGGAAACGTTAAAGACGAAAAAACAAAAACAGATTACCCCAAAATATAATTGAGCATAAATGAAAGTATTACACGTAGATATAAATCACCCATTGATCATTGAACAATTCTCTGAATTAGGTTTTCAGAACGATGAAGATTATAGCTCGACCAAAGAACAGATCGAAGCGAAGATTGGAGACTACAACGGCCTCATTATTCGCAGTAGGTTTACTATTGATGCACAGTTTTTAGATAAAGCAAAAAAACTGAAATTTATAGGGAGACTAGGTGCGGGTCTCGAAAATATTGACACAAAACATGCCAAATCTCTTGGTATTTTTCTTGCTGCTGCACCAGAAGGTAATCGTAATGCCGTTGGTGAACATGCGTTAGGTATGCTTTTATCGCTCTTTAACAAATTAAATACCGCAGATAAAGAAGTTAGAAGTGGCAAATGGGACCGTGAAGGCAACCGTGGCATAGAACTAGAAGGCAAAGTAGTAGGTATTATAGGATATGGTAATATGGGTAAAGCCTTTGCTAAAAAATTACAAGGTTTTGATGTAGAAGAAGTTATTTGCTATGATATTAAAGGTGGTGTAGAAGATGATAATGCACGCCAAGTAGGTATTATGGAATTCCAAAATAGGGCTGATGTTATAAGTCTACATGTACCACAAACCGAATTAACCATTGGCATGGTCAATGCCGAGTTTCTAGAAAAATTCAATAAACCCATTTGGATCATCAATACCGCCAGAGGCAAATGTATTATAACCACAGATTTGGTCAATGCCTTAAAATCAGGTAAAGTTCTTGGTGCAGGTTTAGATGTACTGGAATATGAAAAAGCCTCTTTTGAAAATATGTTTACAGATGATAATTTACCCGAAGCATTTCAATACCTAATTAATTCTGACCAAGTAATACTATCACCTCACGTAGCAGGTTGGACAGTAGAAAGCAAAATAAAACTGGCCCAAACGGTGGTAGATAAAGTAAAAGCTAAATTTTTAGAGTGATATGAAATACGAAGCCAACACTCCAAACGAGTATATTGCCCAATTACCACCAGAACGCAAAGTGGTAATTGAAAAACTAAGAGGTATTATTTTAAAAAATTTACCCAATGGTTTTGAAGAGCAATTAAGTTATGGCATGTTGGGCTATGTAGTGCCACATTCTATATATGCGGCAGGCTATCATGTAAAACCAGAACTACCATTACCTTTTATCAATTTAGCTTCACAAAAGAATTTTATTGCACTGTACCATTCAGGCATTTACGCAGATATTTCGCTAATGAATTGGTTTAAGAACAAATACCCCATACACTGCAAACGCAAACTAGATATGGGTAAAAGTTGTATTCGGTTTAAAAACATGGATGATATTCCGTATAAGCTTATTGCCGAATTATGTACCAAAATGACGCCCCAACAATGGATTGATTTATACGAGAATAATATCAAAAAATAGATAGCTATGAAAAAAAGAGTAACAGGATTAGGCGGATTCTTCTTTAAAACAAAAGATCCTGACCATTCTAAAAATTGGTATAATAAACATTTAGGGCTGAATACAGATCAATACGGTTGTACTTTTTGGTGGAAAGACAAAGAAGGCAATGATTGCTCAACACAATGGAGTCCAATGAACGCAGATACAGAATATTTCAATCCTAGCCAATCTAGTTTTATGATGAATTTTAGGGTTGAAAATCTTGTGGAATTACTAAAAGTGCTAAAGGAAGAGGGTGTAACAGTGGTAGGTGAAATTCAAGAATTTGAATATGGAAAATTCGGTTGGATTTTAGATCCCGACGGAAATAAGCTAGAACTTTGGGAACCAATAGATAAAGCATTTTTATGATGTTAAAATAATCGCTACATTTATCGCTTATAATAACCACCAAACAACAATTAAAATGTCAGAAGAAAATAAAGATTTCGGAGATAAAGCAGAAGAATCTACAAAAGAATTTAGCGATGGGGCTAAAAAAACCGCGGATGAATTTACTGCAGGGGCAAGAGAAGCTTTCAGTGGAGCTGGAGGCGAAAACAAAAAAATGCTAGCCGGTATATTGGCTATTGTAATAGGTTCATTAGGTATTCACAAGTTTATTTTAGGATATCAAAAAGAAGGTATTATAATGCTAGTTATCACTCTTGTATTAGGGGCGGTAACATGTGGTATCGGTGCATCTGCCATGTGGGTAGTTGGCATTATTGAAGGCATCATATACCTAACCAAATCTGACGAAGAATTTTACAATACATACCAGGTAGGTAAAAAACCTTGGTTCTAAATAACTTAAGCCAGATAAAACATTATCTGGCTTTTTTTATATACTTTATTATCGCAATATAGCAATATCCAAATACAAAATGGGAATAACCAAAACGCAAATATTCAATGCAGAGCAGAATGAACTCGCAGTTATTTTCAAGGTCCTCTCCAACCCTGCACGAATTGCTATTTTACAATATATAAGTCAGCAAGATGCGTGTATTTGCAATGATATTGTTGATGAAATAGGTTTAGCTCAGCCTACTATTTCACAGCATTTAAAAGAGCTTAAGAGTATAGATTTAATTAGAGGCGAAATAGAAGGTAAAACAGTATGCTACTGTATTCATCTACCAAAATGGACAGCGGTACAAGCATCACTAAATTCTTTCTTCGACACCACTAAAAGCAATTGTTGTTAAAAATTCCATATGAATGATGTAACCACTAGAACAATGCTGCCGACGGACTGGAGTTCTGTTGCCAATATATATCAAGAAGGGATCGATACCGGTATAGCTACTTTTGAAACCAATGTACCCACCTTTGAAACGTGGGACATAGCACATATGAGCACCTGCCGTTTTATAGCTGAAAGCAATCAACAAATATTAGGTTGGGTTGCCCTCTCCCCCGTTTCCAACAGATGCGTTTATGGCGGTGTAGCAGAAATAAGTATCTATGTTTCTAAAAATAGCAGAGGAAAAGGTTTAGGTAAGCTATTATTGGAGCATGTAATATCCGCTAGTGAACAAGAAGGTATTTGGACCCTACAATCTGGTGTATTCCCTACAAACTACGGCAGCATTAAAGTTCACGAAGCTACAGGATTTAGAAAAATCGGCAAACGCGAGCGCGTTGGTAAATTACACGGCAAATGGGTAGATAACGTACTTTTTGAAAAACGTAGTAGCGTTGTTGGTATAGACTAAATTACACTTCTACTTCAGGGTTTTGAGACTCCAATAACTTACGTTCCAATTCTGCCTGAAATTCCTCCATAACGGGTTTTACCGTGCTTTCTGGTAAGTCCGCAATTTTGATATACATTAATCCATCTACCGAGTTATTGAATAACGGATCCACGTTAAAAGCGACTACTTTTGCATTTTGTTTTATATACTTTTTGATCAATACCGGTAAACGAAGATTACCAGGCTCTACCTCATCGATCAAGCGATCAAACTTATTTAAATCGGCTTGCGTTTCATCAAAAACAAACTCCTTATCTGCATCCTTTAATTTTACCTTGAATTCTTTCTTAGGTCTAATATATTGTGCCACATACGGATCCCAATAATTAGACTTCATAAACTCGATCATCAATGATTTAGAGAAGTTAGAAAACTGATTACTGATACTTACGCCGCCGATCAAATACTTATGCTCCGGAAAACGTAATGTGGTATGTACAATCCCTTTCCAAAGTAAAAATAAGGGCATAGGTTTTTGTTGGTATTCTTTGGTGATGTAGGCACGTCCCATTTCTATGGAGTGTTGCATCATATCATACAATTCTGGCTCTACCCTAAACAAGTCTTGTACATAAAACCCGTCAATACCATGTTGAGGATAGATCTCTGACCCCATACCCATTCGGTATGCTCCTACAATACATTTCACTTCATTGTCCCAAAGAAAAAGATGATGGTAATAACTATCAAAACTATCTAAATCAATAGCTTTGTTGGTTCCCTCTCCTATCGCTCTAAACGTTACTTCACGCTGTCTACCAATTTCTTGTAATATAAAAGGCATGTCTCTTTCCTTCGCTAAAAAAACCTCATAATTTTTACTTTGGAGTAAACGGCAATCTTTTTCCCTAAGTTTTTCTATTTCACCCTCCATCACCTCTTTACGAATAGCATCAGCAATTTTTTTAGGCTGCTTTGGTAGTTTAAGCGAAGTTGGCAGTTGATCTATTAAACGCTCTTTCTCATATGCATTGGAAAGCATATAAGTTTTACGGCGCAATAACTCTGTATATTCTTCGATACTTTCGTGTTCTTTTTGCGTGTTTACAGAGATGGGCTGTCCTATTCTTACCTTAATAGGTCTCTTTTTTTGAGAAAATACTTGTGAAGGTATCATTGCGGTTCTTAATGAATCTCCTAATTTTGAGATCCTATAAAACAATGAACTATTTTTTGCGTGAAAATAAATAGGTACTACCGGAACATTGGCTTTTCTTATCAATTTTATTGCAGCCTCTTCCCAAGGTTTATCAACAATCAGCTTGCCATCTTTATAAGTTGAAACTTCACCGGCAGGAAAAACCCCCAATACATGACCATTTTTTAAATGCTCCAAGGTTTTCTTGAATCCCACTAAATTACTTCGTACATCTTTGTGTTCGCTAAACGGATTTACAGGAAGAATATAAGGATCTAAAGGCACCATCCTCTGTAACAGAAAGTTAGCCATAATCTTATAGTCTGGACGTTGCTTTAACATCAGTTTAAACAATAAGATACCATCAATAGCACCTAGTGGATGATTACTAATGGTTACATACGCCCCATCTTTAGGTAGCCGTCTAAAGTCTTCCTCAGGAATTTCATAATCAATCTCAAAATGATCTAGGATTGCATTTATGTAATCCTCACCTTCTAAATCTGCAATAGTATCATAAAACCGATTGATGCTAGATAATCTGGTTATTTTCAATAACACCCAACCAATAAAGGCACCAAACACTCCGTACTTGGAGAGGTTGATCGCCTCGGCAATTTCCTTCGCGGTAACTAAACCCATAAATCATCTTCGATTAGACTGTAAATATAGGAAAATAGCCTTTGTAGCTACCTATTAAAAATTACTGAAATAAAGATAGAATTATTTCACTACTAACTGAACTGTTTCTGTACCTCGCTGTTCTAACAACAACTCATGCCCGTTTTGCAAAGATTCCAGTGCCTTATTATTAAAATGTCTAATGGTATACAAAGAAACATTTTCATGGTGCGCCACCTTAAATTTACTTTTTAACTGTTGTAAAAGAGCCTCTAGACCCCCAAATTTATTATCGATACACACAGAAAAACTAATGGCAGAATTCTGAATGAGATCTACTTTTATTTTATGCTGATGAAATAACTTAAATAATTCACTAATACTATCTTCTACAATAAAAGAGAAATCTAGTGAAGATAATTTCATCAACACCTGATTTTTCTTGACGATAAAACAAGGTACCTTTGGCTCAATACCAACACCCTTACCTACCGTAGTACCTTTACCTGTAGGGTTTATAAAAGATTTTACATGCAGTGGTATTTCCTTGCGCTGTAGTGGTTGTAATGTTTTTGGGTGTATTACGGAGGCACCATAAAACGCCAATTCAATGGCTTCTCTATAAGAGATATTATTCAGTAACTCAGTTTCTTCAAAATACCTTGGATCGGCGTTTAAAACACCCGGTACATCTTTCCAGATAGTTACGGAATCCGCATTTAGGCAATAAGCTAAAATAGCAGCAGAATAATCAGAACCTTCACGACCCAAGGTAGTCGTAAAATTGTTATCATCACTTCCTAAAAAGCCCTGTGTAATGTTCAACACCTTTTGATCTATGGTTGTCACGTTCTTTTGAGTCCGTTCCCAGTCAACCGTTGTATCTCTATAACTACTATCCGTTTTTATAAAATTTCTAACGTCTAACCAATTATTGGTGATACCTATTTCTTTAAAATATGCACTAATTATTGTGGTAGAAAGTAACTCACCATACCCTACTATTTGATCATAGACAAAGTTATAATTGGGCGATTTATTCCATACTAAAAAACCGTTTATTTCATCGACCAATATTTTTATATCGTTATATATGCCATGCTGTGTATTGGGAAACAATTCTGAAACTATGCCCAAATGGTAATCTACCATCTCGGCAATCTTAGACGGAATTGCTGTTTTATTTTCAAAATAGGCATTAATGATATCCTCCATGGCATTGGTGGTTTTCCCCATTGCCGAAACTACTAATAGTGTATTTTCGTACCCTACTTCTTTTAAGACCTTAACTACATTTTTAACCGCATTTGCATCTTTTACAGATGCTCCTCCAAATTTAAAAACCCTCATATGCTATATCTATCTAAATTTTTAGTTCTTATTTTAAGCTAAAGCGCTTAAATACTCTTTTATACCGGCTTCGTCTAAATGAACTACATCCCAATCTCTCTTGACCTTAGCTCCTTTACTTTCATAAAAACCAATAGCAGGTTCGTTCCAATCAATTACTTCCCAGCTAATTCTTTTTACTCCTAAGGTAGCACCATATTTAACCACCTCATTCAACAGTGCCGTACCCAAACCGGTACCACGCACGTCTTTTGTTACTATTAAATCTTCTAAGTGAATGACCGGTCCTTTCCACGTAGAATATCTTGGGTACACCAATGCCATACCAACAATTAAATTATCTTTTTCCGCAACAAAACAGTGAAACAACTTCTGTTTACCAAACCCGTCCTCTTCCAAATTTTGCACACTTACCTCTACGGCATCTTCTTCCTTTTCAAAAGTGGCTAATTCTTGAATTAATTGAAGCACTTGCTTCATGTCTTCTCTTTGGGCAACTCTAATGGTATATTTCATAATTGTTACAAATAAAACACAAAGTTATAAATTTACAAAGCGTAATTTAAATGAAAATGAAACGTTTAACAAAATACACGATATTTGTATAAACCATAAACTAAAAAATGTCTTCAAAAAGAAATCAGACCTTAGGGGAATTTATTATTGAAAATCAAGATTCATTTCAATACTCTTCAGGCGAACTATCAAAACTAATTAATGCAATAAGGTTAGCCGCAAAAGTGGTTAACCATGAAGTTAGCAAAGCAGGGTTAATCGATATTTTAGGCGGCGTTGGCGAAACCAATGTACAAGGAGAGGACCAACAGAAATTAGATTTATTTGCTAATGACAAATTCATTCAAACCTTAAAAAACAGAGAGATTGTTTGCGGTATTGCTTCTGAAGAAGAAGACAGTTTTATCAGCATAAATAGTAATGATGAGAATCATCAAAATAAATATGTAGTTCTAATTGATCCCTTAGACGGCTCTTCTAACATTGATGTAAATGTTTCTGTAGGTACAATTTTTTCCATATACAGACGTGTTACCCCAATTGGAACACCAGTAACCATGGAAGATTTTTTACAACCCGGCAACAAACAAGTTGCTGCAGGCTATGTGGTCTACGGTACATCTACCATGTTGGTATATACTACAGGAGATGGTGTAAACGGTTTTACATTAAACCCCGCCTTAGGAACCTTTTATTTATCACATCCTAACATGATGTTTCCAGAAAATGGTAGAATCTACTCTGTAAACGAAGGAAACTATGTACATTTTCACCAAGGCGTAAAAGATTATATCAAATATTGCCAAATGGAAGAAGGTGACAGACCATATACTTCAAGATATATAGGCTCTTTAGTTTCTGATTTTCATAGAAATATGATCAAAGGTGGTATCTATATGTACCCAAAAAGTAGCGTTACCGAAAGTGGTAAATTAAGGTTGCTATATGAGTGTAACCCTATGGCTTTCTTAGCCGAACAGGCAAACGGTTTGGCAATTGGCGGTAAAAACAGAATTATGGATATTGAACCAACAGAACTACATCAACGGGTTCCGTTCTTCTGTGGAAGTAGAAATATGGTAGAAAAACTACAAGAATTCTTAGATAAATATCATTGAAAAAAGGGAGCCATTGGCTCCCCTTTTTATTTCAAAAAATCCAGATTCTTATTTATTAAGAAGGTATAGATAATCTTCAAAATCGAATTTTCCGCTAAAAATTGCTACAGAGCGCTCAATTATTTTATCAGCTTTCTCACCTGTAAATCCTAAACCTATAGCATACTTTTTAAGTAAAATTCTCTCTTCATCATCAATTTCATGGTCAGAATATACAATTCTGAACAAATCGAACAAACGTTCCAATCGCTTTTCAGAATCTGAAGTAGAATCAATTGGGTATTTATTTTCTTTGTTAAAAACTTCTTCATACTCAGATTTTGTAATATCTAGTTTCGTAGCAAAACGATCTAACATATTTTTCTCTTCAGTACTAATTTCACCGTCTATAGACGCTAAAGTTGCTAAAGCGGCAAAATGAGCCAAATTTCTTCTGTGCTCGCCACTTGTATATAAATCTGCAAAAGACATATCCTATTTTTTAATTATTGAGCAAATATAATTTTTTTAGAGGTCATAGTTTAGTTTGGCAACAACTTTGTTTGCATCCAAAATTTGTAACTTGAAAAAGCTATGAAAACCCCATTATTACAATTTACGAGCAATGGTATCTATTGCAAAAAGGCTCAAGTATACCTTGACCCATGGAAACCGGTTGATCACGCTATAATATCTCATGGTCATGCAGACCATAGTAGATATGGTCATAAAAAGTACATTACCCATCATAGAAATGTTCCAATTATTCTGCACAGATTAGGAGAAATCAATGTAACCGGAAAGGAATGGGGAGAAACCTTCATCATCAATAATGTTACATTTAGTCTTCACCCTGCTGGTCATATTATTGGTTCTTCGCAGATAAGAGTTGAACATAAAGGTGAAGTTTGGGTATTTACAGGGGATTATAAAACTGAAAACGATGGCATTTCTACTCCGTATGAACCCATAAAATGCGACACCTTTATTACCGAATGTACATTTGGACTACCAGCATTTAAATGGACACCACAAGCAGAAGTATTGGAAAACATTAATAATTGGTGGGCAGAAAATAAAGCTGAGGGTAAAACCTCTATTCTATTTGGCTATAGTTTAGGGAAAGCACAGCGTTTATTAAAATACTTGAATACAGATATTGGAGAAATCTACACCCACGGCGCCATTGAAAACATGACCGAAGTGTTACGACCATTAGTAGATTTCCCAAAAACTACATTGATTACCAAAGAAACAAAGAAAGAACAATTATTAGGAAATATAGTATTGGCTCCACCAAGTGCTCATGGTAGTACTTGGATTCGTAAAATGGTACCGTATGTGACAGCTTCAGCCAGCGGATGGATGACTTTTAGAGGCGCCCGAAGAAGACGCGCTATTGACAAAGGTTTTGTGTTAAGTGACCATTGCGATTGGACAGGGCTACTACAAAGTATTGAAGCTACAGGTGCAGAAAAAGTTATTTGCACCCATGGATATGCGGACATCTTCTCAAAATATCTAAGAGAACAAGGCTATGATGCCCGTACCGAAGCTACACAATATGGCGAAGAGGAAACAGAAACTGCATTGGCATCAAAATCGACTGCAGCCGTATGAAAAATTTTGCTCTACTCATAAAGACATTAGATAGTACCAATAAAACAACGGTTAAGGTACAAGCATTGACCGACTACTTTTTAAAAGCAAATGATGAAGATAAAGTCTGGACCATTGCCGTTTTATCGCATCGTAGACCTCCAAGACCGGTAAACACAACACTTTTAAGAACTTGGGCTTCAGAATCGGCGAATATTCCACTTTGGTTATTTGAAGAAAGCTATCATATTGTAGGTGATTTGGCAGAAACGATTGCCTTGGTCATTCCTGCAGCCGACCAATCATCGGATAAAAGCCTAACGACATTTCTACAAGAAATGATTGCTTTGAAAAAGAAGACTGACGAGGACAAAAAAGCATACCTCTACAAAAATTGGGAAATGCTCAACTACTATGAACGTTTTGTATTCACCAAATTAATTACCGGCGGATTCAGAATTGGTGTTAGTCAAAAACTAATGACCCGTGCTTTGGCAAAAGCAACCGAAATAGATGAAGATATATTAGCCTACAAACTAATGGGTAATTGGGACCCCAACACTATTTCATTTCAGCAATTGGTACTTGAAGAAAATGAAAGTGATTACTTATCTAAACCCTATCCGTTTTATTTAGCGTACGCTATTGAAGGTGAAGCAGCAGATTTAGGTGATATCAATGATTGGTTTGCAGAACATAAGTGGGACGGAATTCGGTCTCAAGTGATTCTTAGAAATGATGATCTTTTTGTGTGGAGCCGTGGAGAAGAACTGGTTACGGATAAGTATCCTGAATTTGAAAAATTTGTAGGCATCATACCCAACGGTACGGTTATAGATGGTGAAATTCTACCTTTCCCAAATGAAACGATCGGCACTTTCAATGACTTGCAGACACGTATAGGTCGCAAAAATGTAACCCCAGCACTTTTAAAGAAAGTCCCCGTTATTTTAAAAGCCTATGATATTTTAGAATGGGAAGGAGAAGATATTCGAAAATCACCTTTTATTGAGCGCAGGGAGATTTTAGAAAAACTATTTAAAGATGTGGCTGAGGATAGCCGTAGTGAGGCCACTGAGCGTAGCCGAAATGATATTCCCCTTCACCAATCAGAAACCATGCACTTTAATTCTTGGGATGAACTGGCACAAGAAAGAGACCGTGCTCGCGAAATGCATAGCGAGGGATTGATGCTTAAAAGAAAAGATTCTCCTTATTTAGTAGGACGAAAAAAAGGCGATTGGTGGAAATGGAAAGTAGACCCGTTAACTATAGATGCCGTACTTACTTATGCTATGCGAGGACATGGAAGGCGCAGTAATCTTTTTACGGATTATACCTTTGCGCTTTGGAAAGATAACGAGGAAGGAGAAAAAGAACTGGTAACGTTCGCTAAGGCTTATTCCGGATTAACAGATGCCGAATTCAGAAAGCTTGATGCCTGGATAAAGAAAAACACGCTAGAAAGATTCGGACCTGTTCGCAGTGTTACACCACATCACGTATTTGAAATAGCCTTTGAAGGTATTGCGTTATCAAAGCGTCATAAAAGCGGAATCGCTACTCGTTTTCCAAGAATGCTACGATGGCGAAAAGATAAGAACATTCATGAAGCGAATACGCTTGAGGATTTGAAGGGATTAATTCCGAGCCATGAATAGGGAGAAATTATACGATATCGCCGAAAATTGGTTTCAAGAACAAGATTGGAAACCGTTTAAATTCCAAAAAGATACTTGGAAAGCTTTTCTGCAGGGTAAAAACGGACTTCTAAATGCACCAACGGGCAGTGGAAAAACCTATGCTTTGTGGTTTCCTATTGTGTTGAATTATATTAAAAACAATCCCGATTATAAAACCAAACACAAAAAGGGACTAAAAGCTATTTGGATTACTCCCTTACGTGCATTATCACAAGAAATAAAACAATCCGCAGAACGCATTACTTTAGATTTAGGCACACAGATGACCGTTGGTATTCGATCTGGGGATACCACCACGAAAGAACGCGCAAAGCAAAAAAAGCAAATGCCCGATTTGTTGATTACCACTCCCGAAAGCTTGCAACTACTACTCGCCACTAAAGGCTATGAGAAAATATTTAAAGATTGTTCTGCCATTGTAGTTGATGAATGGCACGAGATATTGGGCACCAAACGTGGTGTTCAAATGGAACTTGCTTTATCTCGCTTAAAAAATGTATCGCCACAATTACGCATTTGGGGAATTTCTGCAACCATAGGTAATTTAGAGCAAGCTAGAGATGTATTATTAGGTATTGAATCGCAAGCCCTTGAAAATTCCGTTCTTATAAAAGCGAATATCAATAAGAAGATTACCGTAAAAAGTATCATTCCTAAAAAGATGGAGACCTTTCCTTGGCGTGGTCATTTGGGACTACATTTATTGGAAGACGTTATTCCCATCATTAATAATAGCAAAACCACATTACTATTCACCAATACCAGAAGTCAGTGCGAAATCTGGTTTCAGAAAATTTTGGAAAAGCATCCAGAATACGCAGGTGAAATGGCAATGCACCATGGTAGTATAAATAAAGAAACACGAGTTTGGGTAGAAAATGCCATTCGTAATGAGCAATTGAAAGCGGTTGTTTGCACTTCTAGTTTAGACTTGGGCGTAGATTTTGCTCCCGTAGAAACGGTCATACAAATTGGCGGACCAAAAGGGGTTGCCCGATTTCTTCAACGTGCCGGGCGTAGCGGTCACAGACCTGGAAAAGAAAGTGTTATTTATTTTCTGCCCACCCATGCCATTGAACTTATTGAGGCCTCAGCATTGCAAAAAGCGGTAAAACAAAACACAGTTGAAGACCGTATGCCCTACCTCAACAGTTATGATGTACTCTTGCAGTATTTAACCACTTTGGCAATTTCAGACGGATTCTACCCTAAAGAAATCTATCCAGAAATAAAACAGACATTTTGCTACCAAGCGCTAACCGAAAAACAATGGCAATGGCTTTTGAACTTTCTGGTGATGGGAAGCCAAAGTCTACAGAGTTACGACGAGTACAAAAAAGTGGAAATCGAAGAAGATGGTAAGTTTAAAGTGAACAACAGAGGCATAGCAATGCGTCACCGCTTTCAAATTGGCACCATAGTTGGCGATGTCAATTTAGCCGTCAAGTATCAAAAAGGCGGTTATATCGGTTCTATTGAAGAGTTCTTCATTTCCAAACTGAATAGAGGTGATGTCTTTACGTTTGCTGGTAGAAATTTAGAATTTATTCGGATAAAGGAAATGACCGTTCAGGTCAGGAACTCCAACAAAAAAACAAACAAAATTTCTAGTTGGATGGGCAGTAGACTTACACTATCCGCCCAAATGTCAGAATTATTACGAAATGAACTGTACAGTTCGGGCGAACCGCTAAAAAATCAATCTGCAGAAATTAGAGCGTTGGTTCCTCTTTTTGAACGACAACGAAGAGACAGCATTGTTCCAAGACCATCGGAATTTTTAATTGAAACCTTTAAGACCCGAGATGGTTACCATCATCTTTTTTACCCATTTGAAGGTCGTTTTGTACATGAAGCTATGGGCAGTTTATTGGGCTATCGCATTAGTTTACTTTCCCCTATCACTTTTTCGCTGGCATTCAATGACTACGGATTTGAACTACTATCTGACCAACCCATAGATATTCAACAAGTATTGGATAATGATTTATTTACGACCGATTTTATGTTGGATGATTTGCAGAAAAGCTTAAATGCAACCGAAATGGCGCGTCGCAGATTTAGGGATGTTGCCATTATCAGCGGCATGGTATTTACCGGATACCCGAAAAAAGGCATAAAAATGAAGCACTTACAAAGCAGTTCTCAGTTGCTTTTTGATGTTTTTAGAGATTATGAGCCCGGGAATTTATTGTTTCAACAAGCCTTTACCGAAACCTTTGAACACCAACTGGAAGAAGGGCGTTTGCGATTGTCCTTAGAAAGAATTGTTAGCCAAGACATCGTATGGAAAACGTGTGCAAAACCTACTCCGTTTTCATTTCCATTAATTACCGACCGCATGAACAGAGAAAAATTATCAAGTGAAAAACTGGCAGACCGTATTAAAAAAATGGCGGCATTATTGATGAAGAAATAAAATCCCCCTAGCCCCCAAAAGGGGTATATATAGAAATAGATATTACTTTTCGCAAAACAAATTTCTTGTAATTTTGCAACAATGACCCATTCCATTACTCTTCATAATCAAACTTTTGAAATGCACTTTTCTGGTGCACTCTTTTGGATGGAGAAATCAATGCTATTGATCAGTGATGTGCATTTGGGCAAGGTTTCGCATTTTAGAAAATATGGTGCTGCAGTACCGCAACAAGCCGTTATGCAAAATTTTGATGCATTAACTGAAGTTGTAGACCTTTTTAAGCCAAAAACCATTGTCTTTTTAGGTGATTTGTTCCATTCTTCCTTAAATATAGAATGGGCATTATTTGAACAATGGGTACAAACCACCACCCAAAAAATCATTTTGATAAGTGGTAATCATGATATTATTTCTCCGTTGAAATATGAAGCTTTAAACATTAAGGTTATTCCGGAGTTGGTATTGGATACTTTTCTATTAACCCATCATCCAGAAGAACGAGATAATCTATTCAATTTTTCAGGACACATACACCCAGCTATTAAGTTAAGTGGTTTGGGTAGGCAATCGGTTCGGTTACCTTGTTTTTATAAAACCGACCACCAGATGATAGTTCCTGCATTTGGGGAATTTACCGGCACCTATACATTAGAACCTTGTGATGGTTGTGAAGTATATGCGCTTTTAGGAGATGTAGTACTACCTGTGCCCATTAAAGAGGTAAAAAAGAAACGCAATTACTGAAAATAGTTCGTTTAATGTGCTAAAGAGCATAACTTTATAAGATAACCGTAATAATTTTACATTATGAAAAAGAAGCTATCCGTTCTCAATTTGGTATCCGTTATTTTGGTCATTCTCGTAAATTATATTTCACAAGTATTTAAACTTAACAATACTACCATTGGGGAGATGAGCGCCAAGTACGCTAATTTGTTTACTCCTGCAGGTTATGCTTTTGCCATTTGGGGTGTTATATTTTTGAGTCTACTGGCATATGGTATTTTTCAAGTAAAAAGAGCTTTTTTCAGTGATAAACCAAGTGATTTTATTGAACAAACAGGCTACTGGTTTGTCTTAGCGAATATTTTAAACTGTTGTTGGGTAATTGCATTTATGTACAATTACACAGGACTTTCAGTTATAATAATGTTAGGTATTTTGGTTTCGCTCATCAAAATTATTCTGAACACAAATATGGAACGTTGGGATGCTCCCATAACCGTCATTGCCTTTGTTTGGTGGCCCATCTGTTTTTATAGCGGATGGATATCTGTAGCCACCATTGCCAACATATCAGCATATTTAAGCAAATTAGATTGGAACGGGGGCATTTTATCTGAACAGGCTTGGACAATAAATATGATTGTAGCAGCTACTGTTATCAACCTTCTCATGATTTGGAAAAGAAATATGCGAGAATTTGCCTTGGTTGGCGTATGGGCATTATTCGCTATTTTCATAAGACACAACGGCTCAAATATGTACATTGCCTATTCAGCAATGGCAGGTACCGTCATTCTTTTTATAGCCGCAGCTGTTCACGGTATTAAAAATCATGAAACTAGTCCGTACAAAAAACTTCAAGAACGTCTAAAAGACAACTCTTAAACCATACTTTTTACATCGTTTACCCATGAAGGGTATGAGAAAATAGTAGATTTAATATCAGCATCTGTCATTCCGTTATTGATTGCCATGGTAAAGATATTTATCGTCTCACCTGCATCTGGCCCTAAAATATGCGCCCCTACAATTTCTCCAGTCCTAGCATTCATTATCACTTTATATGCGTACAATGGCGAATTAATGCGTTTTGCATTAAACCAACCTGTAGCAACTTGATAATTAACTCTAATGTTTTTATACCTCGCTCTTGCTTCTTCTTCAGAGTAACCTACAGTTGCTAAATTAGGCAACGTAAATACCACTGACGGAATCACTGGCACCTCCAATTCCCTCTTGTTACCATTTAAAATATTCTCAGCCACTACATACCCCTGTCTACCAGATAGCGGAGTCAGCGGTAAATTTTTATCGGATACATCTCCGCAGGCGTATATATTAGGGTTACTTCTACTTTGTAGAAAGCTATTGGTTTCAACTCCTTTGTCGCTAAAATCCACATTACCTTTTTCAAGATCCAAACCAGCTAATGCAGGTACACGACCAGCAGTATTAAACATAGCGCTTCCTTCAATGCTTTTTTCCTCTCCGTTAACCTCATAAGTTAAAGTGAGCTTTTTTCGTTTCTTTTTAAGCTTTGTAGGTTGAGCATTAAAAATAAATTTGATACCTAGGCTTTCAGAGTATTTTCTAAGTTCTTTTACCAAATCGGGGTCAAAAGCATGTAAAGGTCTGCTTCCTGTATCAACAATAGTAACTTGAGCTCCGGCTCTTGCAGCCATGTGGGCAAATTCCATCCCAATGTAACCACCACCCACAAATACAATGTGTTCAGGAAGTTTCTTTAAATTCAAGAAATCATCACTATTCTTGAAATGTTTGGCTCCTGGTATTGTCATGGTCCTTGGTATCTGCCCAGTTGCAATAACAATTTTATGAGCAGTAATTGTTTTACCCTCTACCGACAATGTGTTTTCATCAATAAAACGTGGCGATTGATGATACAACTTAATACCCATTTCTTTCAACGTACGCTCAGTTGACGCAGGTATGTTAGTGGTAAAGTTTCGCTTATATTTTTGTAATTGCTTCCAGTTAACTTTAGCAGGTTTGCTTATGCCTTTTCCCTTCAAGTTTTGACTTAGCTCATATGTTTCCATGGCACCCAATAATATTTTTTTGGGATCACAACCTCTGTTGGCACATGTACCACCAAACTCACGATTATCTGCAATACCTACTTTCATGCCCTTATCTACACATGCTTTCGCTACTGTTTGTCCAGCGATACCACTTCCTATTACAAAAACATCAAACGCATTCTCTTCCATAATTCAACTCTTTATTTGCTATACCACAATTTCCAACTTTTTAAGGGTAATATGTAACCCATATATGATAATAATGAGTGGTATCCATTTCTTAGGTATCCTTATATTTGCACAAATTATAAACTGTTGAGTCATTCTTCTATCCAACAACGGTATAATCAGTCTCCTCAAATAGGGAAACTGCAACATACTATTGCCGATTCTGAAAATTCGGGAACAAAAAACATTCCATTAAAAGGTCTTGTAGGTTCATCATTGTCTTTCGTACTTTCTAGCCTCTTTCAATCAGAAGACCGTCCATTCTTGGCAATTTTCAATGACAAGGAAGAAGCTGCCTATTACTTAAATGACCTTGAACGTCTAATTGGTGATGATCACGTGCTGTTCTACCCCGGTAGTTACAGAAGACCTTATCAAATAGAAGAAACGGATAATGCCAATGTACTTTTACGTGCAGAAGTGTTGAACAGAATAAATTCTAGGAAGAAACCTGCTATTATAGTTACGTATCCAGACGCATTATTTGAAAAGGTAGTAACCAGAAAAGAATTGGATAAGAACACCCTAAAAATGAAATTAGGGGATACACTTTCGTTAGATTTTTTAAACGAAATCTTATTTGAATATAAATTTAAGCGAGTAGATTTTATCACCGAGCCTGGTGAATTCTCAGTTCGTGGCGGTATTGTAGATGTGTATTCATTTTCACACGACGAGCCTTATAGAATAGAATTTTTTGGAGATGAAATAGATAGTATTAGAACTTTTGATGTAGAAACTCAGCTATCGAAAGAAAAGGTAAAGTCCATTACCATTGTGCCAAACATGGCAGATAAGTTTTTAATTGAGAAACGACAGAGTTTCTTGACCTATATAGCCTCTAAAACACTGGTATTTACTAAAAATACCGATATATTATATGACCGTCTAGACGACTTTTTCGACAAAGCGAAAGAAGCTTTTACAAAATTATCTACGGACATAAATCACGCCGAACCTGAAGAACTGTTCATGGGAGGAAATGAGTTTAAACAGCAATTATCTAAATTCACTGTTTTAAGTCAAGATGCAGATCGTGATGCTTCAAACTTGGTAGAGTTTCATTCTAAACCTCAGCCCTCTTTCAATAAAAAATTCGATTTATTAATAGAGAATTTAAACAGCTATAAAGATCAAGGCTATACCAATTATATATTTTGTGCCAGTGAGCAGCAAGCCAAACGTTTTCATGATATTTTTGAAGAAGTTAACCAACAAGTTCACTATCAAATAATAGTTTCACCTTTATTTCAAGGATTCATTGATGACGACCAAAAATTGGTTTGCTATTCTGATCATCAAATTTTTGAACGCTACCATAAATTCTATCTTAAGAACGGTTACGCCAAAAAGCAGGCAATTACCTTAAAGGAGCTGAACAAATTAGAAATTGGAGATTACGTAACCCATATTGATCACGGCATTGGCAAGTTTGGCGGTTTGCAAAAAATAGATGTAGAAGGCAAAAAGCAAGAAGCTATAAAATTGATGTATGGCGAGCGTGATATTCTTTATGTCAGCATACACTCATTACACAAAATATCTAAGTTTAACGGTAAGGATGGGGCACCGCCAAAAATCTACAAACTGGGATCTGGAGCTTGGAAAAAAATTAAGGACAAGACAAAATCTCGCGTCAAGAAAATTGCCTTTAACCTTATCAAAATATATGCAAAACGTAGACTAGAAAAAGGTTTTCAATATAACCCGGATAGTTATTTACAAAATGAGTTGGAGGCTTCCTTTATATACGAGGATACTCCCGATCAAAGTACTGCTACCGAAGATGTTAAAAGGGACATGGAGAGCGAACGACCTATGGATCGTTTAATCTGTGGCGATGTAGGTTTCGGTAAAACAGAAGTTGCCATACGTGCAGCATTTAAAGCAGTGGATAACGGTAAACAGGTAGCCATTTTGGTACCTACCACCATTTTGGCTTTTCAGCATCATCGTACCTTTACAGAGCGTTTAAAGGATATGCCGGTAACAGTAGATTACCTGAACAGGTTTAGAACAGCGAAAGAGAAAAAAGAAACGATTCAAAGATTAGGTGAGGGTAAAGTTGATATCATTATTGGTACACATCAGCTGGTGAATAAAAATGTTCAATTTAAAGATTTAGGACTTTTAATTGTTGATGAAGAACAAAAATTTGGAGTAGCCGTAAAAGATAAATTAAAGTCCATTAAAGAAAATGTAGATGTTCTTACATTAACAGCCACACCAATACCAAGAACACTTCAATTTAGCTTGATGGCTGCGCGTGATCTTTCTACAATTACTACCGCACCACCAAACAGATACCCTATTGAAAGCCAGGTAATACGCTTTAACGAAGAAGTGATCAGAGATGCCGTGAGTTATGAAATTGAGCGTGGCGGACAGGTTTTCTTCATCCACAACCGAATTGAAAATATCAAAGAAGTTGCCGGAATGATCCAGCGTTTGGTACCCGATGCTAAAGTAGGAGTTGGTCACGGACAAATGGATGGAAAAAAACTAGAAGCTTTAATGCTAGGTTTTATGAATAGCGAGTTTGATGTTTTAGTATCTACTACAATAATAGAGAGTGGTTTAGACGTAACCAATGCAAACACTATATTTATTAATAACGCAAATAACTTTGGCCTTAGCGATCTTCACCAAATGCGTGGTCGTGTAGGCCGTGGCAACAAAAAAGCATTTTGTTATTTCATTACTCCGCCATATGAATCAATGACTAATGATGCCCGCAAACGAATAGAAGCTTTAGCTCAATTTACAGAATTAGGCAGCGGTTTCAATATTGCCATGAAAGATTTAGAGATTCGTGGCGCAGGAGATCTTTTAGGTGGAGAACAAAGCGGATTCATAAACGAGATAGGTTTTGAAACCTATCAGAAAATATTAGCTGAAGCCATTGACGAGTTAAAAGAGAATGAATTCAAGGATCTTTACGAAGAAGTTGAAGGCAAACATGAGAAGATTTTTGTAAAAGAAACACAGATAGATTCTGACTTTGAATTACTTTTCCCTGATGATTACATCAATAATATTACTGAAAGACTAACGTTATATACAGAACTGAACCAAGTAAAAGACGAAGCAGCGCTTCAAAAATTTGAGGCACAACTAGTAGATCGTTTTGGCGAATTACCAGATGAAGCTCAAGATTTACTCAACTCTGTTCGTATAAAATGGATTGCAAATAGCATTGGTCTAGAGAGAATAGTAATGAAGCAAGGTAAAATGATCGGGTATTTTCTAAGCGATCAACAATCGGCATTTTATCAAACGGCAACATTTACAAGAGTTTTGCAATACGTGCAATCCCATGCACAGTTATGTAAAATAAAAGAAAAAAAGACCCGCAACGGCTTAAGATTATTGCTAGTATTTGAAAACATACGATCGGTTGACAGGGCGTATTTAGCATTAAAGCCGTTTGAAATTAAAGATAAAGCAACTGCATAATGGAGTTTGATATACCAGAAAAATTAGCGATAGTCCATCTTATTGACTCTGTTATTATTGCAGACGGGAAGATCCACGAAGGTGAAGTAAATGCCTTGAGTAAACTGATGCCCATTATTGATTTTGACAGTAATTTTTTGATTCAGTCACGAACTATTGACATGGCTCAAAGTATACATATTTTAAAAGATATGTCTGAAGCTAAAAAAAATAGGGTTGCAAAAATATTAGAAGACATTGCTATCTCTGATGGTTATATTCATGAAAAAGAAAATGAAGTCATACATCATGTCTTCAAAGAGATAGGGCTATCTAAAAAAGCCTAGTTTCACTCAATTTTTATAGAGCAAATAGGACATCCTTAAAGAATGTGAATACGAAAAACTAACAACCTTACGAAACTCATGCCCAATCGGTATTAAAAAGTCTAGCTGTTTTCATATCTTTCAACCCCAAAATATACAGAATGGAGTTTGAAGAGTTTGTAAAAGCCGCCTTTGTTAAAATGATTTATGAGGTTATAGAAGCTGATGGTAAAATACACCCTGGTGAACTAAAAACGTTGAACAAACTAAAAACCATTATTGGTTTTGATGAAGCATTTTTAGAACGAGCAAAATTGTTAGATTATGATAATGCATTAATAACACTTTACAATTTACCACATAATCAAAAAAAAGCTTTAGCTGAAATTCTTGATGAAGTTGCCATGGCAGATGGTGACATCCATAAAAAAGAAATGGATTTGATCATTGAAACATTTATTAGTATTGGCCTTGGTGAAGAAACCGAATAAGGATCAATTATGTTCTACTAGTAAACAATAAAATTAATGCTGCGTAAATGTAATTTTTTACCCAACTAATAGATTGGTTTAAGTTCTAAAAGCCTCTTTGAAGATCGATCAAGAAACTTGAAGTAAAAATAACTTTTAAGGTCTATAGCCAAAAATTGCGAATTACAAATCCCTTAAACAAAGCGGCTATTTCTGCTAGCTTTTTTTATAATACGGAACTTCTAAAAAAAGTAGAAGTTGTTCATCAAAAGAATTTTCATAAGCTTTTCAAAATTAGGGCTCACAATTGCTTTCCTAATAGTACTTTTATTGATAATATAGTATTCTTTATTGCGCTAGTATTTCATGTCGTTTTTTAAAAAAATAACATCATTTCTTTCTTTGTATTGCCTACTATACACATTGGTCCGATAATAGTTTTTTTTATGAAAGTTCTCATTAGTTTTTGCTTATTTATTATTTCTCTAAGCACGCAAGCGCAAGGTTCAATCTCCGGTAATTTTTCCCCTGCTAAAGACTTCAAGTGGGTCATAGCTTATGAATTAACTCCAAATGGAGAGCGTTACAGTACAGATGCAGCTGTAAAGGATGGCTTTTTTAATTTAAAAATGCCCACAACAGCGCAACCAGGAATATATCGTTTAGTATATGCCGTGCCTCAAGATGAGTTTTATATCGATGTAATTTATAACAAAAAAGAAACGGTAAAATTCAATTTTGATCTACAACATGGATTGACCATTATCAACTCATTAGAAAACAAATGGTACAACGAATATTTTTCTAAAATTACTGTTGCACAAGATAGGTTGTTGGAATATTATGAGTCAGGAAATGAATCCCAGAAAAAATATAACGCAATTATTAGCGATTTAAATTCGCTGCAAACTACGTTCGAAGAAAATAATGCAAACACTATAGCGCATAAGTTCATTAAAGCAAACCGTAGTTATATTCCAAAGGAATTTGAAAACCTAGAAACTTTTCTAAAAAATAAAAAACAGCATCATTTTGATCATTTAAACATCAACGACCCAATATTACAAGGCTCAAATTTTTTGACCGATAAATTCGGCAGTTATGTTTTCTCTGCCTTGCCAATAGATATCACTACTAAGGAGCAATTGACAACAGAAGTAAACAAGAATGTAAAAACAGCCGCAGAACTTCTCAAGACAACACCCTCTGGGTTTCAAATAAAAGCATTTTATCAATTATGGAAGATTGCCGAAGCCAATGGTATGGCGGAAGTACAAGATTATATTTTTAAAAATTATTTAAAAAAAATAGCCATAGCCGATAGTAATCAAAAACTTGTGGAAGAAATTGAAATAGCCTCACGTTTAAGAATAGGTGCGGTATCTCCGGATATTACTTGGGGAACCAAGGACAAAAAGCACTCTCTTTTAACTATGGAGAAAGCTGAGCACTACTTGCTCATTTTTTGGAGCAGTACTTGTTCTCACTGTTTAAAAGAACTTCCTCAACTTCATAAAGAGATAAATGATATTAAAGACCTAAAAGTAATCGCAGTCGGTTTAGAAGATGACGATACTAATTGGAAAAAAGTTTCGGCAACATTACCTGGGTTTAACCACGCTATTGCCCTAGGCAAATGGGAAAGTGAATATGCACATATTTTTGGAATACAAAGTACACCTACCTATTTTATTCTAGACCATGAAAAACGATTTATAGCTAAACCGGATTCTGATAAAGAAGTTGTTGAAATTCTAGAAAATTAAAGCGATTTTAAATCTTTAATCGTTTTAAATGCCATATCTACCTGTTCATCATTTACAAGAATAGTGAACTCATTGGTTGTAGAAATTACTTCATATAGAACAATACCTTCCCAAGCCAATCTTTGAAAAATAAAGTAATAGATACCTGGTACCGAAACATTCTCTGCAGGTAATTTTACAGTAATAGAAGAAAGTTCTTCTGCTTTCTGAGTACACTTCTCATCTACAAATAACCTCTCAACGGTTTTATCCATCACATTGCTAATTACAATGTTGATTTCATTAACACCACGACTAGAAGTATAGAAAACATCTTGATTGTTATTGATTTCTTCAAGTAACTTTGCTTGGTGTACCAATATTTTATCCGAAGCCAAAAAAGTATAATCGGTCAATGAAGATCGTACGGTAATCTCTCCTATATTCTTTAAAACTTTAAGAATCTTGTGTGTAGCCCTAAATTCTAAATCGTCAGACAAACGCTTTAGTGCCATTACTATTGCCCCATTACGGATATCCTTACCTAATTCATGCTCAATTTCAGGTTTTACTATTCTAGATAATGATGTAAGGTTAATAATACCTTGTGCTAGAGCACTTTGTAGAAATGGTTTTTTCTTAATATACTCTTCAACGACTGATGATATTGTTTTCATTTGATTAATTGGTTGATGTGCAAATATAACAACTTGTTACAAATAAAACAAAATGTTTTTTACTAAATCTATTTTGCCAGTCATTTTTAAAAATGATAAAAAGCAGATTCCAAATGATCCAACTTAAATTTATTCCTATTCTTAAGTATGGTGATAATATCAAACCGCACTTCAACATCAAGATTATGATACGTAACATAGTGGTCAGCTGCCATAACTAATAGTTTAATTTTTTTAGGAGTGACCGTCTCTGCTATATTCTCAATAAAATCTGAACTTCTAGAACGCACTTCTACAATAGCTAAAACATTGCCCTTAATTGCTATAATATCAATTTCAGCTTTAAGGTATCTATAGTTCTTACACTTAATAACATACCCTTCTTTTTGTAAATAATCTACAGCTATCTGCTCTCCTTCTTTTCCAAATTCATTGTGTTTCCCCATGACAGTGTATACAAATTGTGTAATTCATCGAAAATTTAGCAATTTCAACGGCTTTTTATCAGTAAATCTCGTTATTTGAAATCAGATTATCGAAAATAGATAGTTTTAAATACTATACCAAATTTCATAACGTTTAGCTTAGAAGCCCCAACTCTACGAACGTAATACAAATGCCTATTTTAGATATGGAATATTTCATTAACTGTAATACTTCTACTCTTGCTCCATACACAGCTAATTTAGATCAGCTTAGGGCTGCTCATTTATACAGACGATTAGGATTTAGCGCCTCTTTGGCAACTTTAAATCAAGCAACTGGCCAATCTGCTTCCGCTGTGGTTGACAGTCTAATAGATGAAGCATTGAGTATGCCAGAAATAGCTCCTCCTATTTGGGCAAATTGGAACAATGACAACTATCCAGAAGATAATGATGCAAGCAACCAATTAAAAAGAGAACAGAAATCTGAATTTCAATTGGCGTATGCCAATAGTTTATTAGACAATAATCTACGTGATCGATTAAGCTTTTTCTGGAGCAATCATTTCGTTACAGAGCTAGACGTTTATAACTGCAACCCATACTTATATCAATACATAAACTGTCTACAACGTAACTCCATCGGTAATTTTAAAACCTTTACCAGTGAGATCGGGCTTACAAATGCCATGCTATATTATTTGGATGGTGTGTATAATAATGGTAATAATCCAAATGAAAATTACGCCCGTGAATTGTATGAACTATTCACCTTGGGTGAAGGCAACGGATACACTGAAGAAGATATTATAGAAACTGCCAAGGCTTTAAGTGGTTATGTAGAACGTGGGGAAGTGGGCTGCTCTGCCGTAACTTTTGATGCTACAAAACATGATGCGGGACCTAAAACAATACTTGGTCAAACAGGTAATTGGAGTTATGACGATGTCATTAACATATTATTTGAACAAAGAGCACCGGAAATTGCAGAATTCATATGCCGCAAATTATACGAATTTTTCGTGCACCCAGATTCTAAGGATGTGGCAAACAATGCACAGACCATTATAGATGGGCTTGCAGCAACATTCGTATCTAGTAATTTTGAATTGGCGCCTGTATTAAGACTTTTATTTAAAAGTCAACATTTTTTTGATGATGAAGCTATAGGGGTGATCATAAAAAGTCCCGTAGATTTTTATTTTAATACATTGAACGAATCTAACTTTAGCTATACGGATACCAATGTAGCAGAAATGGTCAATTATAGTGCTTTGTTAAGTCAAGAAATATTTGAACCTTTTGATGTTGCCGGTTGGCAACGAGACCGTTCGTGGATCAATACCAATTTTATGATCGGGCGCTGGCTTACTATTGAGAGCATTTTAGAAAACTTCTACATGGCCAATAATGAGCAGTTTAGAAGTTTTGGACTAGAAATTTCGAGCAATGTGGGTTTAACAAGCCCAAACCCAGACCAAGTTGCTAGGCTAATTATAGATTTTATTCTTCCAAAAGGACTTCTAAATGAAGAAGAATATGCCAAAGCATTTGCCATATTCAGAAGTGATGTAGAAGATGTTTACTACGAAGGTGGCAATCAAGAATCATGGACATTGGCTACTTGGCCACAGGGCCCGTTTCAAGTATATCTACTTTTTCAATATTTGGCAAGACAACCTGAGTTTCAATTAAAATAACACTTACCATTATGTGCAATACACACCACTCCCCATTTAAAGGCTTACAACATGAAGGTCATGATGAAGAACATAAAACATGGAGTAGACGTTCCTTTTTACAAGCAATGGGCATCGCTGGGTCTGGCTCAATGATGTTAGGTTCAAATATGCTTTCAGCTTCTGCACCATCGCCATTATCGGCGGCTATTTCAGGCGCGGAAACGGATAACATACTTATACTTATTCGCCTATCTGGCGGCAATGATGGCTTAAGTACCGTTATACCTATTGAACAATATGATAGTTATGCCAAGGCAAGGCCAAACATCTATATACCAGAAAGTAAGGTCTTAAAATTAACAGATGAATATGGCGTACCCTCTTACATGAACGCTTTGGCACCCATGTGGGAAGAAGGTCAATTTAAGGCGGTACATGGCGTAGGTTACGAAGGTCAGAGTTTATCTCACTTTACAGGTTCAGATATTTTTGCCAATACAGATATAGAAACTACAGGTTTTAGAGGTTTAAATACCGGATGGATGGGAAGACATTTTGAAAATATCTATCCAGATTATTTAGTAAATCCACCAGCGGCACCAGCGGCCATTCAAATAGGACAATTTGGTAGTTTGGTTTTTCAAGGTGATGAGACCAACTATGCATTTGTAACCTCAAATGTAGATCAGTTAGAGGAAATAGCAGAATCTGGTGTCGTATATGGTTTAGATGATACCTTATTTAATGACTGTATGTATGGTGATCAACTTAAATTTTTAAGAGGAGTTGCCAATACTACTTATGAATATTCAGGTGTGATTCATGATGCATACACACGTGGGCAAAATCAAGTTGAATATCAAGACAATAGTTTTGCCCGTCAACTAGCGTTAATAGCCAGGTTGATCAAAGGTAATTTAGACACTAAAGTATATATGATTTCTATGGGTGGTTTTGACACACATGGTAATCAACCACAAGTCCATGCTGAACTAATGACGAAGTTATCTGTAGCGGTAAACAATTTCTATGATGATGTTGCCTTTACGCAACAAGATGACAAAGTTCTGAGCATGACGTTTTCTGAATTTGGCAGACGTATTTTCGAGAATGGCTCTAACGGTACAGACCACGGTAAAGCGACACCTACCCTATTCTTTGGATCAGGTTTAAATGGTAGTGCTTTTGTGGGTGATCACCCTACTCTAGATGATCCAGATGGCAGAGGTAATTTAGAATACACGATGGATTTTAGAGATCTTTACGCCACCGTTTTAGCAGAATGGCTATGTGTAGATGTTCCATTGGTTGAAGCACATTTATTGAACTATAAGCCTTATGTACCGGTAGACCTAGGTTTTAGCTGTAGTGGTGAAGTCTTCCCTGATATTGCATATAGCGATGGAGAAGTTACACCGCCAGTATACCCAGATGAAGATGCGGAAACTCCGTTTAATCCAGATTTATTGAATGCCGTTGTACACAAACCATTTTACCCAACGGACAGTACACCACATATCTATTTAGAGATGCCATTTTCTGCACATGTAGATATTCAACTTTATAACATTTTAGGTCAGAAAGTAGGCACCGTTTTTAATGAAATGATGTTTGAAGGTTCTACCGAAATAAATATACGAGAGCGCATGCCCGAACAGCTATCAACAGGGAAGTACATTTATCGTATCAATGTACAAAACCAAAAGATGAGTAAATCAGTGATGGTAGCTTAATTTGTTTCCTAAAGGTAAAAAGCCCTATTCAATTTATTGAATAGGGCTTTTTAATTATGTTAATTTAGAGTTGTTCATTTTAGATTCGAACCTCAATTCTTTAATAATCTGGTGATTTTTATCTTTTTGAAGCAGCGCAACGTTTTTCATATGCTCCTCCTCCTTTTTCCTTTTAACATCTATTTTTTCTAGACTTTTATCAAGCTTTAGTTTTTTTGAATTACCAACACCCATATGTTATAAGTTTAAATTAAAAATCAGTTTTTTCTTACAATAGAACAGATTTTCATTCGTTTTAGTATGTTTTGCACTTCTACAAATAGGTTTCACGTCAATTTTCATTAAAACATCATCTCAAATACCCTTTATGAACAGATTACAATTAAGAAGTAATTAGGGATTCTAGCAGCAAATTCAGTATTTTTGCAGCCTAATTTATTTTGATGTCCGATACTAAATCACCCTCTAGATATACGATTACTGCTGCATTACCTTACACCAATGGTCCAATACATATTGGTCATTTAGCCGGAGTTTATGTACCCGCAGATATTTATGCGCGTTACTTACGGTTAACCGGAAAAGATGTTGCCTTTGTTTGTGGAAGTGACGAACATGGTGTTGCCATTTCCATGAAAGCTAAAAAAGAAGGCGTAACACCTAAAGATATTATTGATAAATACCATGCAATTATTAAGCAGTCTTTTGTCGATTTTGGTATTACGTTCGATAATTATTCTAGAACCTCTGCACAGGTACATCATGATACGGCATCAGAATTCTTTATAAATCTGTATGAAAAAGGAGATTTTATAGAGGAAACTACTGCGCAATTATTTGATGAAGAAGCGCAGCAATTTTTGGCAGACCGCTTTGTAATAGGTACCTGTCCAAAATGTGGTAATGAAGAGGCATACGGAGATCAATGTGAAAATTGTGGATCAAGTTTAAATGCGACGGATTTAATAAATCCAAAATCGACCATCACCGGTACCGTACCTACGACCAAAGAAACCAAACACTGGTTTTTACCTTTGGATAGATACGAGGGTTTTTTAAGAGATTGGATTTTAAAAGGACATAAAGATGATTGGAAGCCTAATGTTTATGGGCAATGTAAATCATGGATCGATGGCGGCTTGGAGCCTAGAGCGGTAACCAGAGATTTAGATTGGGGAATTCCCGTACCCGTAGAAGGTGGGGAAGGAAAAGTACTTTATGTTTGGTTTGATGCTCCTATTGGATATATTTCTTCTACCAAAGAATGGGCTGCCCGTGAAGGAAAAGATTGGGAACCCTATTGGAAAGACGAAAACACAAAATTAGTTCACTTTATAGGAAAAGATAATATTGTATTTCACTGTATTATTTTTCCATCCATGCTAAAAGCGGAAGGAAGCTATATTCTACCCGAAAACGTACCAGCAAACGAGTTCTTGAATTTAGAAGGAAACAAGCTTTCTACTTCTAAAAACTGGGCAGTTTGGTTACATGAGTATTTGGTTGATTTCCCTGAAATGCAAGATTCCTTACGTTACACGTTAACGGCTAACGCACCAGAAACAAAGGACAATGATTTCACTTGGAAAGATTTTCAAGCACGTAATAATAATGAACTAGTAGCCATTCTGGGTAATTTTATTAACCGGGTGGTAGTATTGACCAATAAATATTACGATGGTAAAGTACCCGCTGCAGGAAGCCTAACCGATGTTGATACCGAAACACTAGTGCATTTATCAAAATATCCAGGAATTATTTCAAGTTCTATTGAGCGTTACCGTTTTAGAGAGGCAGGTCAAGAATTGATGAACCTTGCCCGTTTAGGTAATAAATATTTAGCCGATGCGGAACCTTGGAAAGTGATTAAAGTGGATGAGGAGCGTGTAAAAACTATTATGAACGTTGCCTTGCAAATAGCAGCAGGTCTAGCGATTTTAAGCGAGCCATTTTTACCATTCACATCTAATAAGCTAAAATCTATTTTAAATATAGATGTAAACCTAAATTGGAATAATGTTTCTTCAAAAGAAGATTTACTTGATGCAGACTACCAGATAAATCAAGCAGAATTGCTTTTCAGAAAAATAGAGGACAACGAAATACAAGCGCAGCTAGACAAATTAGAGGCGACCAAAAAAGCCAACGAAAACGAAAATAAAAAAGTAATGCCACAAAAAGATACCATTTCATTTGATGATTTTTCTAAACTAGATATGCGTGTAGGTACCATTATCGAAGCTGAAAAAATGGCAAAAGCCAAAAAACTTTTAGTCTTAAAAGTAGATACCGGTATAGATGTTAGAACCATAGTTTCGGGTATTGCAGAAAGCTTTAAACCAGAAGATATTGTAGGTAAAAAAGTTACTGTTTTGGTCAACTTAGCACCAAGAGCATTACGTGGTGTTGATAGTGAAGGCATGATTCTTATGACCGAAAACGCTGATGGCAAATTAGTATTTGTAAACCCTGATGAGGATGGTGTTGGTAATGGAGAAGGGATAAATTAGAATAATTTTAATTAATTAAAAAAGCCTTGGTGAATTTTCATCAAGGCTTTTTATTGTTAAGAAAGTTGCAACTTTAAATGTGCCAACTAATCCAAAAATAATTTCAACAGCTTGATTTCAATACCTAATAATGGGTATTTTTAAAAGTTCTAAACGATTTCACATGCAATTACTGCCCTTTATACTTAAACACACCCAACTACCTGAAAAAGGAATTCAAAATACTATTGAGCTTTTAAATGCAGATTGTACCATACCTTTCATTTCTAGATATCGTAAAGAAAGAACCGGCAATTTAGATGAAGTACAAGTTGGGACAATCGTTCAATTTAAAGAACAGTTTGAAGCACTTGATAAGCGTAAAAAAGCAATTATAAAGGCTGTAGATGAGCAAGGTGTATTAACTGCCGAATTGAAACAGAAATTTGAAAAGGCTGAAGACCTTACTCAGTTAGAAGATTTATACCTTCCATTCAAAAAAAGTAAAAAAACCAAAGCTGAAGTTGCCCGTAAAAACGGATTGGAACCTTTAGCTAAAATCATTATGGCACAACGTAATGACAATATTGAGTTCACAGCATCCCAATACCTTAATGCAACTATAGAAAACGAAGATGACGCCTTAGAAGGGGCCCGCCACATCATTTCTGAATGGATCAATGAAAGAACAGATATTAGGGCATCAATTCGATCTCAATTGGCACGGTTTGCTATTATTACAACTAAAGTAATAGGAACAAAAAAGGATGATGAAAAGGCACAGAAATTCCGAGATTATTTTGATTGGAGTGAGCCATTAAACAAATGTCCGTCGCACCGATTATTAGCCATTTTACGTGCAGAATCTGAAAAATTCATCCGGGTAAAAATTGAGTTGGATGATGAACGCTTATTAGATAGAATTGAAAACAGAATCATAAAAACAAACAATGCATGTGCTAAACAAATAGAATTGGCTCTTGCAGATGCGTACAAAAGATTATTGTTTCCATCTTTATCCAACGAATTACTAAAAGCTGCTAAAGAAAAAGCAGATGATGACGCTATTGCCGTTTTCTCAAATAACCTAAGACAGCTATTATTGGGAGCTCCCTTAGGTGAAAAACGAATTCTTGCCATTGATCCAGGTTTTAGAACGGGCTGTAAGGTGGTCTGCTTAGATGCACAAGGCAATTTAGTACATAACGAAACCATTTATCCGCATGCACCGCAAAATGATGTTGGAGGAGCGATTAAAAAATTGAGCTCTTTGGCAAATGCATATAAAATAGAAGCCATAGCCATTGGTAACGGCACAGCATCTAGAGAAACTGAACAGGTTGTGAAGAAAGTAATTTTCAATAATCCTGTTGAAGTATTTGTAGTTAGTGAAGCTGGAGCATCTATTTACTCCGCCTCTAAAATTGCACGAGAAGAATTTCCCGATTATGATGTTACCGTACGCGGTGCCGTTTCTATTGGCAGACGTTTGGCAGATCCACTTGCCGAACTGGTAAAAATTGACCCCAAGTCTATTGGCGTAGGGCAATACCAACATGATGTGGATCAGAGTAAGTTAAAAAACTCTCTAGATACCGTTGTAGAAAGTTGTGTAAATTCTGTGGGAGTAAACATCAACACTGCCAGTGTTCCTTTATTGAGTTATGTATCTGGTATTGGTCCTAAATTAGCAGAAAACATTGTTACCCAACGAAAAGAAAAAGGAGCTTTTAAAAGCAGGAAAGACATAAAGGATGTTCCACGATTAGGCGGTAAAGCATTTGAGCAAGGTGCAGCTTTTTTACGTATTAAGGATGCTGAAAATCCGCTTGATGATTCTGCCGTACACCCAGAAAGTTATGGTGTAATCAAGCAAATGGCCATAGATAAAGGCACAGAAATTCTATCTTTGTTAGGTAATAAGACTCTTTTAAAAGAAATAGATTTACAAAAGTATTGTACTAATGATGTTGGGCTGCCAACTTTAGAAGATATACGTTCTGAACTTGAAAAACCTGGATTGGACCGTAGAGAAAAAGCTAAGGTATTTACCTTTGATCAAACCATTAAATCAATTACTGATTTACATAGTGGACAATTGTTACCGGGCATTGTAAATAACATTACCAACTTTGGCTGTTTTGTGGATATAGGTATTAAAGAAAGTGGCCTAATTCATGTTTCTAACTTATCTAATTCATTCGTAAAGGACGTCAACCAACATGTACATTTACATCAGCAGATAATTGTGAAGGTTTTAGAAGTTGATGTGCCCAGAAAACGTATTCAATTAAAGCTGCACAATTTAACCAAGTAATTTTTTTAATTTCCGATTAGTTTCTGAACTTTTCGTTTTACATGATCGTTCAATTTATTATTTCGGGGATATTTTCTATCCTTTGAGATATTATTAAATAATAACGCAGTAATAAGTAGAATAGCAGTACCTATTAACACAGGCGAAATAACATAAAAATAGCCTAGAGCCTTAATTTTTTCAGTGCCAATAACTGCTATAAGTGCAGTAGCGCCTCCTGGAGGGTGCAATGTTTTAGTCATTTGCATTACAATTATTGAGGTAGCAACTGCAAAAGGAGCGGCAACCCATATCAAATCTGGAAAGAGCTTGTATATGGTAACACCAATAATGGCAGAAATCAATTGCCCACCAATTAAGTTTCTAGGTTGTGCAAACGGACTTTCAATAGCTCCATAGATAAGTACACTAGATGCCCCAAACGAACCTATTAGCAGTACATTTTCCAAATCGGGCAAATAACCTGATTGTATAATGGCAATAAAAAAAACACCTATAAATGCACCAAGAAACGACCAAAATTGCTCCTTAAAATCAACTAAAGTTTCTTTGTAAATTACGTATTTGGAAATACGCGCTTTACGGTTGATATTTCTACTTAACTTATTTCTATTTTTCATCGTAAAATTCTAAATCACAATTCAATAACATCTGATTTTTCCAGAAGGGAACAAATATAAGTTTACTATACCATATTATCCTACTAAATTACTAGACTAAATTGTTAAATTCATAAATGTGACATTTTCAAGCTAAAACAATAAACCAATTTCATAGCATATATGATTGCGATTATATTTGTTAAATGCTAAAAATCGCCTATCACCCCATATATAAACATCCATTACCCAATGGGCATCGGTTTCCAATGATAAAATATGAATTGTTACCACAGCAATTAATTCATGAAGGCACCTGTACGCAGGACAATTTCTTTGAACCTGAAATTCCGAATGATAAACATATCGTTGCTGTCCACGATCCAGAATATTTCTATGACCTCTTGAATATGATGCTTTCGCCAAAAATGGTGCGTAAAATAGGTTTCCCATTATCAGAAGACTTAGTTGAAAGAGAACGCATAATTGCCGATGGCACCATAAAAGGATGTGATTTTGCCTTAAAAAATGGCATTGCCATGAATATTGCCGGTGGAACCCATCATGCCTATAGCGACCATGGTGAAGCTTTTTGCATATTAAACGACCAAGCAATTGGGGCGCAATATCTATTGAATAAAGAGCTAGCTAAAAAGATTCTTATAGTTGACCTTGATGTACACCAAGGCAATGGCACAGCAGAAATATTTCAAGACAATGATGCAGTATTTACTTTTTCTATGCATGGTTCCGGTAACTATCCCTTTAAAAAAGAAGTATCGGATTTAGATATTCCGTTACCGAAAGGTACAACCGATAAAGAATACCTTACTATTCTAAAGAAAAAATTACCTGAACTGATAGATAATGTTCAACCAGACTTTGTTTTTTACTTATGCGGAGTAGACATTCTAGAAACTGATAAATTAGGAACACTTGCCATGACCATAAATGGATGTAAAATAAGGGATGAATTTGTCATGAATACCTGTCATCGACTAAAAATTCCTGTACAATGCAGTATGGGTGGCGGTTATTCCCCAGATATTAAGATTATTGTTGAAGCACATGCCAATACCTTTAGAACAGCTCAAAATCTATATTTCTAAATAACTTTAAAGGGTATAGAACAAAACATTCTTCTGTAATGATTATTTTCTAAACAACCAGAACTTTAAATTTGCACCATGAAAAATCTAATTTTGCTTTTAGGTATTAGCTTTTGTATTTCATTAAGTGCACAAGAGTCCAGTAAAGGTTCTACAGAAACAAGATGGAGTATGTTCAAATATGACGTTGGTAGTATGTTTCAAGGAGTAGGATACTCATACACCAGACCTTTACATTGGAAAGGAAATCAATGGGCGCAATTCGGTGCGGTAGTTGCAGGTACTGGTTTAGTATATTTAGTAGATGATGAAACCTCACGGTTTATTAGAAATAATAGAGAAGGGGTGCCGTCATTACTTCGTGATTATGGAGAGTTTTATGGTAATCCTTCAAATAATTACCTGGCTACTTCAGGTGTATATGCAGTAGGGTTGATCACAAAAAACGAAAAACTAAGAAGAACAGGTGTTTTGTTGATTTCATCTGCTACCTCTTCAGGTTTTTTACAGCAAGTACTAAAATCTGTTGTGGGCAGGGCAAGACCGGTAGCTAATTTGGGTAAAGATACTTTTGATCCTTTTAATTCTAATAGAAATTTTCACTCCTTCCCATCTGGACATGCTCTACTGGCATTTACAAATGCATATGCTATTGGTAAACAATTTAAAAATCCATGGGTTAAAGCTGGTATTTACACCTTAGGTGCTATACCTGGTATTTCACGAGTTTGGGACGGTCAACATTATTTGAGTGATATGGTCTTCGCCTTTGCCATAAGTATTGCTACGGTAGAGTCTATAGATAGATATCTAGATAAAAGATATGATGAAAAGTACAACCAGCAAAAAAAAATGGTGAGTTGGAACCTTAATTTTGGTCCCGGTCAATTGGGCGTTACCGTTAATTTTTAAACTGGAGTACCATCCGTTTTTAAGAGTCTAGCATGTACAAGGCAAACTTTATTTTCCAATAGGGGATTTTTTCTTCAAAATATTCAAAATAATCTTTTAGTCCAGATGCATCGGTCAGCTCAGATTTGGCTTTTTCTATTTCTGCAATTTCTTTAGCATCAACAAACTGATTTAAATCTAGCTCTTCCCCTTCGGCGTGTTTTTTCATTAAATGTCCGTATATGGTATTCTCGGACAAATTTCTTTGACTAGCAATTTCGGATACCGTTAATCCTTCCGTAAACAAATCGAAAGTTTGATCGTGTGTTTTTCGTTTGGACTTTTTGCTTCCTACATGCTTCTGAATTTCTTTAAGAAACACGTCGGCATATTTCTCCAATTTAGCCTGCCCTACTCCAGAAACATCCATAAATTCAGTTTCATTTTTAGGCAACTTGGCTTCCATATCCTTTAAACTAGCATCACCAAATACCACATAAGCCGGCACATTCTGTTCTGTTGCAATTTGCTGTCTAAGCAATCTAAGTTTTTCAAATAAATCTGTCTTCTTAACCCGTGATTTTGTAACAGTCTTCTTCTTTTCGGTTTCCTTTTGTAATACCGCAAGTTGTACTTTTTTTCCAGAAAACAATACTTCTCTGGCCTGAGCGGTTAATCCCAGTCTAGCGCCTTCCCTAAAGTTAATTTCTAGCACCCCTTGATTCAATAATTGAATTACATATTGCTGTAAATCTAACCAAGGGACATCTTTTACGGCGCCATAAGTTTTTATGTTTTGATACCCTTTTTCTAGAACATGCGCATTCTGTGCACCCCTTAAAACATCTATTAACATACCCATAGGTTCACGTTCCTTTAACCGAGCAACACCAGAACAAACCTTCTGAGCCAATAACGTAGCATCAAAATAAGCAGGTGGCGAATTACAGATATCGCAATTACCACAACCTTTGCTCACTTGCTCACCAAAATAATTCAAGAGTGCAATTCTACGGCAACTCAATGCCTCTGCAAATTGCTGCATACGCTCTAATTTAGCATATTCAACATCTGCATTTTCGCTTTGCGTAATGAATCTACGCAGCTGAGCAACATCGGCAAAACTATAAAACAACAAAGCGTGAGCCGGAAGTCCGTCACGACCACCACGACCAATTTCCTGATAATAGCCTTCTATATTCTTTGGCAGATTATAATGAATGACCCAACGTACGTTACTCTTATCTATACCCATACCAAAGGCAATGGTTGCCGCAATAATAGGAACCTTATCCGTAATAAATTCTTCTTGCACAGAAGATCGTTCATCAGAGGACATACCTGCATGATATGCTTTAGCATTAAAACCTGCGTTACGCAATTTCTCTGCAATAGACTCCGTACTCTTACGGCTTAAACAATAGATAATTCCGCTTTCATTGGGTCGATCCTCCAAGAAATCCAATATATGTTTTATTCTATCTTGAGCAGGTTTTACATCTAAATATAGATTTGGTCTATTAAAAGATGCCAAATGACGTTCAGCATTTGCTATTTGCAATTGTTCTGCAATATCATCTTGGGTAGTCTTATCCGCAGTTGCCGTAAGCGCCATCACAGGAATATTCGGGAATCTTCTTTTCAATCCTCCAAGTTGAGTATATGCAGGTCTAAAATCATGCCCCCATGAAGAGATGCAATGTGCTTCATCTACCGCAAATAGACTAATCTTTAAGTTGCCGAGAATATTATTAAAAAAGCCCAAACTCTCTGGGGCAACATAGAACAATTTCAACTCGCCCCGTTCTAATTTCCCAAGAATTTCCTGTTGTGTTTCTACAGATTGTGAGCTGTTGTAATATTCAGCCGAAATTCCGTTAGCTTTTAAAACATCTACCTGGTCTTTCATTAAGGCAATAAGCGGAGAAATTACAATTGCAGTTCCCTCTAGAGCCAGTGACGTTAATTGATAGCAAAGCGACTTACCCCCACCCGTAGGCATAATGGCCAACACATCTTTTTTACCAAGTGCATCTTCAATAATGGATAATTGATTTGGCTTAAAAGAATCATAACCAAAATGTTTTTTTAATAAAGGTAGTAGGTCTCTTTCCGTTGTTATCATGTTTTGCAAAAATAGTGTATGAAATTGTCTTTGCTAGCTGTTTTTATAGGATTACTTCTACTAAATGCCAAAAGCAGTTTTACAATTTCGTGTTCCAAAAGGTTAAATATTATGTCTTTGAGAGGCATGAAGCAATCTGCCAAATTCATGTTCCTACCTACAGATCACTTCGCCGAACCTCCCTGTGAAGACGTATCAACTTACTTCCCCAACATCAACAACTCATTACACCTTACTTCTGTAATGTATCTTTTCTCTCCTTCTTTTGTTTCATAAGAGCGGTGGGTAAGTTTACCTTCTATGGCTACTTGCTTTCCTTTAGCCAAATAGTTCTCTACAATCTCAGCGGTTTTCCCCCAAGCTACTATATTGTGCCATTGCGTATCATCTACTTTTTCCCCATTAGCGTTTTTGTAACTATCTGTTGTAGCTATAGAGAATTTTGCTAATTTGGTACCTCCTTCAAGGTTTACAATTTCTGGGTCTTGCCCTAAATTTCCAATCAACTGTACTTTGTTTTTTAATGCGTTCATCTTACTAATTTTTATGGTTTAACAATTCTTAATATCAAGCCTTTACGACTTTACACTGCAAACCTAGAACAGCATTGAAAGTTTATTCGGTATGTAAACGTTTACTGTCGTTTGTTATCGTTTACAGTCGTTTAAAAATGTTTTTTATTACTGATTGTCAACATTTTACACAAATAACTAATATGGTTCTTACGATATAAAAGAATAGAATATTTAGTAAAAACCGATATGTTTTCAAAAACTAAAAGTAGAATTTTTTATATTTTACGATACAACCACCAGTTCATATCCCTCGTTAACTCATAGCCTAATTTTTCATAAAGAGGTATTGCTAAGTTTCCTTTATTCGTATGAAGAATTGGCTTTTTATTTACTTTTAAAATCTCTTTTGTACAATGTGCAATTAACTGTTTTGCATACCCTCTTCTAGTATAGTCTGGATGGGTAACTACTGCGCTTACTTCAATAAAATGATCTGTTTGCATTCGCTGCCCGGTAATAGAGACTAATTTACCTTCCTTAAAAATTCCATAATAATTGCCCATTTCAACGGTTCTTCTCCTGTAATAACCGGGCATTACCAACCAGACCAAATCATAAATTTCATCAATATACTCATTACCCAACTCTACAATTTCTTCTGTAATAATAACACTAGATAATTCGTTTAAAACCATTTGGCAGCCATCAATTTTCTTTTCCAAAAATATTTTAGATTCATCCACCAAAGGGTTCTGGTTTTCAGAAACAAAGAAGAAACTATCTGTTGTGTTTATATAACTATTTGAAGCTTTGACCGTCTTTGATTGGTCAAAAAATGAACCAAACGTGCAAACTGCTGCATCATAAAATTGTACACCATCCAATGTCACGGCAAACTTTTTATGTGTTTCAGTGAGAGAAAACCAAACCGGATTTTTCAATTGTTCTTGTAAGTTGGCCATAACCCTTATTATAATAAAAAAATCACCCTATAGGTGAGTTGCAAAACTAAAAAACCATTTTCAATAGAATGCATTAACCTCCCTAAATTCCCTGACTATAAATGTCTAGGTTCTTAATTTAGGAAATACACTTTAATATAAATACAATTACTATTTTAATTGACTTCTATATATTCCTGTACATCTTCATTTTCCCAGCTTGGCGGTGGTAACAAGGTAGCATGTTCCAAATCAAAAACCTTTCCTGTCTCTTTAGTAATTTTATAAGTAGACTCTTGAAATTCTGAAATAAGGGTTATTTCATAGTAGTTGTCCTTCTCTCTAATAAACATTTCGTCTTCAAAATTTAATATATTTATAGCACCAATTTCGTTACTAACATTAATGGCATTAAGAACAAAATCAATATTTATATCTGTTTCTTTTGATTGATAGAAGGGTAGTATATTCTTTTCTTCACTAAAATTACCATTACTAGATGGGTGATAACTGACAATTTTCTTCAAAACATCTACATTAAAATCGAAATAGCTTGCAGAATTCAATGGCAAATATTTTATGGGGTTCAGAAATAACACCTGAACTGTTTCTCCATTTGTAATAACCTTGATTTTAGAAAAATTTTCAGCACTGACATCCGTATCAATTAATTCTAAAGCCATTTCTACTATAGCATTTTTACCTAACAAGACAAGTTCCTCTACGTCCTTTTTCATTTCGATCTCTTGAGAAAATAAATTAACACCAATAAGGGATAACAATAAAATTAAGGTTGATTTCATATGTTATTTAACGCCATAATATGTCCCTATATTTCATATTTCACCTTCTACGCAAACATTACACCTCATAATAGCCTCTTTATCATATATCTGCGTAAAATATAAGACAATCTTAACTTCTCAGTTATCAAATGAATCAATTTTTTCCTAACTTGAAACCTTCAATTTTCACAAATCAAATTTGTAAAAACACATCATAAACAATTAAACAACTTCCTCTTTTAGAAAAATAAAGCAAATCAACAACAACTTATCAACAACAACCAATGGAATTAGCCATACACAATTGGATGCGTGCCGAATCACTAGAGCACACACTCAATAGAATCAACAAATTAGATTACACCCATATAGAAATACAGGGGACACCAGAAAATTACGACACTAAAAAAGCCCAATTACTTTTAGATCTTTACGGTATAAAATGCTGGGGGTCTGTTACTTTAATGTTAGAACAGCGAAATTTATTGGCCAAAGACCCAGAACAGCGAAAAATGTCTATCCAATACGTTAAGGACGTTGCTAAAATGGTATATGAACTTGGCGGTAAAGTTATTTCCTTGGTACCGGCTACCGTTGGTAAAATAATACCCGATGCAAAGCAAGAAGAAGAATGGCAATGGGCTGTAGAAGGTATACAAGAAATTTATAAGTACACTGAGGACCATGGCATACAAATTGGAATTGAACCTATAAATAGATTTGAGACCTATTTCATTAACAGAGGAGAACAAGCCCTAGCATTGGCTGAAGCTGTTGGCCCAAATTGCGGCGTATGTTTAGACACCTTTCACATGAATTTAGAAGAGGAGAATATATACGACACCATACAAAAAGTTGGTAAGCGCCTAGTGAATTTTCATGTAGCGGACAATAATAGAATGGCTCCGGGAATGGGACATTTAAATTGGCCCAAAATAATAAGTACGCTTAAAGATATAGGGTACGACAAAGTTCTATCTGTAGAGTTTTGCGCTCCTTTAGACCGTACACCGGCCAATCCTTTTCCAAATTCTATTGAAACAAATCCACAGGGTCTAAGCGCTGAACAAAAAAAATTCTTGGAAGATCACGGTAGTTCTGCAATTACCGATGAATTTTATACCATGTTAACCAAAAAATCAATCGACACCTTAAAATCACTTATTTAATGAAAATCACCAATATTGAAGCGTTCTGGTTACGCTGCCCGATACCTAAAGAAAAACAACATTTTTCCGATTACGGTTTACTTACAAATTTTGACATGACTTTGGTCGTAGTCACTACCGATACCGGATTACAAGGTTTTGGGGAAGCAAAAGCCGCGGTAGGTTCTTCTGGATCTTGCGCTTCTATCGTAAGTATTATAGAAAACGAATTAAAACCACAATTAGTAGGTAAGGATGCCCGTAACATTTCTCAAATATGGGAGAATATTTACAATGGTACAAGAGATCACTATTCACTTTCAAGAGGACGTAAATTCCCAATTTTAGGAAGAAGAGGTTTAACCATTTCTGCTATGAGCGGAATAGACACTGCACTTTGGGATATAAAAGGAAAAGCACTGGGCGCCCCTGTAGTGGAATTATTGGGAGGAAAGTGTCGTGATAAAATGCCTGCTTACGCCAGTGGCGGATGGGCAAAAGCTGATGCGATCGGTGACCAATTATTAGGGTATACCTCAAAAGGATTCAGTGGCGTTAAAATGCGTGTGGGAATTATGGATGAAACCGTAGCCCAAAGCGTAAAAAGAGTTAAAGCCGCTCGTGAAGCATTACCTGACCACATTAAATTAATGACCGATGCCCACGGTACTTTTAGCGTTCCAGAAGCAAAGCAATTTACAAAAGGGGTGGAAGATTGTAACCTATATTGGTTTGAAGAACCAATTAGCCCTGATAACAAAATAGGAACTGCAGAAGTCCGCTCCAATACATTTATCCCCATTGCAGCTGGTGAAAGTGAGTATACCGCTTTTGATGTTCGTGATTTAATTGCTGAACGCGCATTAGATGTTTTACAACCAGATTGTGCTATTATTGGTGGTATTACAGAAGCCATGCGTGTATCACAATTGGCACATACGCATCAGCTAGAATTGGCACCTCATTGCTGGGGGTCTGCATTTTCTTTTATGGCAGGTTTAACAGTTGCTTTTGCCTCGCCATCAGCAAATGTAATTGAGTTTTCATTAGGAGGAAACCCTATGATGTACGACTTGGTAGTAGAAGATATCACTGTGGACAAAGAAGGTATGCTAATTGCTCCTGATAAACCAGGATTGGGCTTGACTCCAAATTGGGATTTTGTAAAAGACTTTAAACAATAAATTATGGCAAAGGCAGTACATATAAATCACGTTGCTTTAGTAGTAAGCAATCTTGAAGAGGCGTGTAAGTTTTATGAAGAAGAATTAGGGTTAGAAGCTATTCCTGCATTTCTTTTTGACTATCCTACGGCATTTTTCAAATTCAATGAAGAGCAGCAATTACATTTGACGGAATGGGAAGATGCATTTTCATTTAGAGGTCATATTTGTGTTCAGGTAGATGACATCAATACCATTTTCTTTCGTATGAAAGAACTTGGTATCATTGATATTAAGCCTTGGGGCAAAGTGCGTCAATTACCAGATGGAGCCATACAAATGTTTGTTCGTGATCCGTCAGGAAACTTAATAGAATTATCTTCAGTCCCTGGTGATCATATTGATTCAAAAATATTTGAAGACGAATTGTTCAAGGATGGAATTTATGTATCTGGAAGAAATGATTTTCGCGGGTACAAATCTAAAGATGCTACATTATATCACAAGTCAGATGAGTAAAAACATCCTATTATTAGAAACTGTTGCCGATGATGCTATGCATATGTTGGAAAAAGCGACAGACATGAATATTTTAACAGGATATGAAGAAACATCATTACAAAGTCAGATTCAGAACTACAAGATCGATGCTATAATTACACGTGGAAAAGGTCAGGTAAGAGAAGCCTTAATAGAGCAACTACCTGACCTAAAAGTAATAGCTCGCTGTGGTGTAGGCTTAGATAATATTGATGTTAAGTATGCTACAGAAAAAGGCATTAAAGTAGTCAATGCACCCAATTCTAATGCAGACACCATTGCAGAACATACCATTACGTTGTTGTTAATGCTTCAGCGAAATGTATATAATGCCGTTGCCATGGTAAAGGAAAATAGATGGGCAGACAGAGGTACATATATTGGTGATGAAACCCACGGAAAAACCTTAGGCGTGATCGGTATGGGCAATATTGGTAAAAAAGTAGCAAAGATTGCCGCTGTCCTAGGCATGAACGTAGTATATTGGAGTTCTAAAAAAGAAGATGTCCCCTATAATTTCGTTGATTTAGATACGTTACTAAAAACGTCTGATAGCATTAGCCTACATATTCCTCTAACTACTAAAACAGCACATCTTATTGACGCATCGGCATTTTCAAAAATGAAACCCACAGCTTTATTAATAAATACGGCTAGAGGTGGAATAATTGACCAGAATGAATTGTTGATTGCATTACAAAATAATAAAATAGCAGGCTTTGCAGCCGATGTTTTAGCTCAAGAACCTCCTGTAAAAGACGATCCTTTATTACAATTAGACAATGCTCTAATTACTGCCCATTTAGGTAGTTTAACTAAAACTACCTACACCAAAATGTGTACAATGACCGTTACAAATACATTGGCAATTTTGAGAAATGAAACTGCAGATACCAACTGCATTTTCAATAAAACAGCACTTGCAATTGTCTAGCTCAGGTTACTATAAAAAAATGAAACCATAGTAGTGGAATACGTTATAAACGTTTAAGCGGAACAAGTATGAGTTGCATTGACCAATGTTCTATACTATTGGTCAATGCATTCTTATACTAAGCTATAAACCAGCTTTTCAATTATAAATGGCAGTAAAAATTTACCTATTATTAAATAATAACAAAGATAATGCTGGCATTAAGACCAGCAACTGATCAACTTTCCATCATCACCCTGAAAAGAGCACCTCTACATTTATATGTTTTAAAAAGACATCAAGCAAAATTATAAAAGAACATTAAACAGTATTTTCAAACTTTAGAGAGAAAACAGTAATGGACCTGAGGTATAATTAATTAGAAAGTCTTTCTAAATCATCAAGAAAATCAGGTAAATTTTAACACATCTCTTACGCGCTTAATTGAGTACCTTAGTTCATCAAACTATCTTAAACATGAAAAAAGGACTATTTCTTTGTGCATACTTTTTATGCACAACAATTGGGATTTCTCAAACCACAAATGACATTATCAATGCCATTGAAAAGGAAGGCATTGAAAACTCACAATTAGAGCAATTAGCTTACGAATTATTAGACCTAAACGGACCAAGATTGGTAGGTACTCCAGAAATGAAAACGGCTCACGACTGGGCTATTAAAACTTATAAAAAATGGGGAATTTCTGCAGAAAACCAACAATGGGGAACCTGGAAAGGGTGGCAAAGAGGAATTACCCATGTAGATATGGTATCGCCTCGTGTGGCATCACTTCACGCTACCCAATTGGCATGGAACCCAAGTACCAGTTCTAAAGGTGTTACCGCATCTTTGATTACACTTCCAAACTTTACAGATTCATTGGCGTTTGCAAAATGGCTTCCTAACGTAAAAGGAAAAATAGTAATGGTGAGCATGCTACAGCCCACAGGTAGACCAAATGATAACTGGGAAGAATATGCTACAAAAGCATCCTTAGAAAAAATGAAAACGGAGCGTGACTCCTTGAAGAAAATTTGGAGACAAAATATTAGCAACACAGGTTATACCAGTAGAAATATCAATGCAGCATTTGAAAAAGCAGGGGCAGTAGGTATTGCCCAATCTAGATGGTCCGAAGGTTTTGGAGCAAACAAAATATTTAGTGCCGGTACCAAAAAAATTCCAGCTGTAGATATTTCTTTAGAGGACTACGGAATGCTTTACAGAATGGTTGAGCATGGTGTAGATACTAAAATTAAAATAGTAGCCGAATCTAAAGACCTTGGCATAGTACCAACCTTTAATACCATTGCCACCATACCGGGCACTGAATTCCCAGATGAGTATGTTATTCTTTCTGCTCATTTTGATTCTTGGGATGGTGGCACAGGCGCCACTGATAACGGTACGGGAACCATTACCATGTTAGAAGCTGCTCGTATTCTTAAAAAAGTATATCCTAACCCAAAAAGAACCATCTTAATAGGACTTTGGGGAAGTGAAGAACAAGGGCTGAACGGTTCTAGTTCCTTTGTGGAAGACCACCCAAAAATTGTTGATGGCGTACAAGCTCTTTTTAATCAAGATAACGGTACCGGTCGTGTGGTACGTTTATCCGGACAAGGATTTTTACATTCCGAAGATTTTTTAGGACGATGGTTAAAAGCTGTACCTGAAACTTATAAAAATGAAATAGAGACCACATACCCAGGCTCACCAGATAGTGGTGGTTCAGATTACGCATCGTTTGTTGCCGCAGGCGCTCCTGCCTTCTCGTTGAGTTCTCTTAGCTGGGATTATTCAAATTATACTTGGCATACCAATTTAGACACCTATGACAAAATTGTGTTTGATGATGTTCGTAATAATGCCATTCTAACAGCTATTCTTACCTACATGGCCAGTGAAGACCCCGAGAAAACATCTCGTGAAAAAATAGATTTAGGCATGGATAAAAGATCGGGCAAGAAAAGAGAATGGCCACAACCAAGAAAGCCACAACGTAAAGGTGGTCAGGACAAATAACTAATTACAATTAAAATACAAGCTCAAGGCTATCTGCTGTTTGTAGTGCTTTCTTAATGACAGTGCTCTGCAGTGCATAGCCTTGCTTGTTTAAAATACACTCCGTCTAAGAGGTATTGTTCTGGTGGTCAAGTCTACTATCATTCTTCAACATCAGTGCAAATATGATAATGTAATACACATTAGGTTTGGTAATAAAATATTTGGGCATCACCATAATCTACCTAATGAAAGCATGGTATCATACACGGCTTTTTAAGGTGATCAACGCCAGGGCTACATCTAGATATTTATTGGACTATAAACTACATAATTCAAATCTTTAAACTTAGAATTATCAGATTAAAAATTCTAATTCTGTTTGCTTATCTTTCATAACCTTAATAACAATTCAACTTTCTGTGGATAAACTGATACTAGACAAAACCTTTAAAAGAGAAAACTATACTGTTGCAAGATTACCCAGGGCAGAATACGAGAATTGTATATTTGAAGGATGTGATTTTTCTAAAGGTAATTTAGACAATCAAACTTTTTTAGAGTGCCGGTTTATAGATTGTAATTTGAGCAACGCAAACATTATAAATACCACATTTAAAGAAGTAAAATTTTCTCATTGCAAACTAATAGGGCTAGCTTTTAATACCTGTAATGCCTTTCTAATGGATTTTTCTTTTTTAGATTGCAATCTAAGCTTTGCGATCTTCACTGAATTAAAATTAGCCGGACAAGCATTTATATCTTGTAAACTTGAGGGTGCTGATTTTGTAGGTTGCGATTTAAGCAAATCTAAATTTGATGAATGCAACTTAGAAAACATTGTTTTTGGGAGAACAAATTTGCAAAAAGCAGATTTCAGTAGCGCAACCAATTTTAGTATTGACCCAGACAATAATGCTATGTCAGGAGCCATATTTTCAAATGATAATCTCGCGGGATTATTACAGAAATATAAACTTAAAATTTTGACGTAATAAGGAAATGAACAAAGAAATAATATCAAAAATCATACAAGTTTGTGATGCTAAAATTGCTACAAAAGGAGAAAACGTAGGGCTTTCATTTTACGCCTTTTTCAAGAACAAAAATGACGATCCGGCGCTTTTAATGCAAGTAGCAACATGGTGGATACTTGAGCATAAATTAGATCATTTTGAAAAAGCGGTGAAGATCAAAGCAATGGTAAACTCCATGAACTAGTACAACAATGAAAAATACCCTTTGTATGCTATTTTTAATAGCACCAACTACATACAACAATTAAAAGCTAGGTCATAAAGAGGCTGTGACCACCTTTTATAAAGCGTTTGAATCTTCAGAATTCAAAAAAAATAAAACCGAAATTAATGACAGGTACACCATGCATTCCGCAGATTTTACTAGGTCTATTAATTAGGGTAAACACCATGAAAGGAAACCCCTTTTCATACCAATATATGAACTCATTGAAATAGCAGAAAAGGGAATAGAATATGAACCTATTGCCAGATACAGAACAAAGTTCTAAATTTTTCATATCATCTGAGTACAGGGCTAAATTTTACCCTCTTTATGAGTTTAAAAATAAGTATTAGATCCTTTAAACGATAACTCTCCTTTATCCTTCTACTACTACTTTTAGATAAATATTAACATTTAAAACAAGTTAATATCTTTTCTGCCTATTTACATTTGAAACTTAATATATGTATTTATAATCAATTGAATTTCAACTTATTAACCATGAAAAAGATTTCTTTATTATTAGCCCTATTTACAATTGGGTTTACTTATGCTCAATCACCATTAGAAGAGGGTAGTTTACAAGCAAATGCAGGACTTGGCTTTTCAGGATGGGGAACTCCAATTTATGCAGGTTTAGAATATGGCGTAGCTCCAAATATTTCTGTTGGAGGAGAATTGTCATTCCAAAAATATAACCACGGTAATGGTACTAGCAGTAATTTTAAGAGTTCTATTTTCGGAATTCAAGCAAATGGTAATTATCATTTTAATGAAGTTTTTGAAATTCCCAGCCAATGGGATTTATATGCAGGCGCAAACTTGAATTACTTTAATTGGTCTACTAAAGTTAACGGAAGTACTGTAGATTATAGTGGTGCCGATAATTTTGGTATAGGGTTACAAGTAGGTGGACGCTATTTCTTCGATGACAACTTTGCAATTAACCTTCAAGTTGGTGGAGGAAATGTTGTAAGTAGCGGAAGAATTGGTATTACTTATAAGCTATAAAAATATCTTTTATACAATAATACAGGGGTGGTTTACAATGATGTAAGCCACCCCTCTTCTTTTTTAATACTATAGATCAATTGCATATCTTTTAGATGCATTATGCGAGCCTAATCATATATAAATTGATTCTAACATGTTCTCTAAACCCCTATACAAATTGAACAAAGTACACCACACCGCTATTATTTGCTCCAACTATAAAGTCTCTAAAAAATTCTATTTAGAGGTGTTGAACTTAGAAGTTATTCAAGAGGTATATCGTGAAGAGCGACAATCTTATAAACTAGATTTGGGGTTGAACGGCAATTATATCATTGAACTTTTTTCTTTTCCCAACCCACCAAAGCGACCGTCAAAACCAGAAGCCTGTGGTCTGCGCCATTTAGCTTTTGAGGTAGATGATATAGATAAAATTATTGCGCATTGTAAAGAACATCAAATTATTGTAGAACCCATTAGAATAGACAAGTTTACCAACAAAAGATTTACCTTTATTACTGATCCAGATGACTTACCTATAGAGTTTTATGAAAAATAAGTAAAACCGTCCATAAACGTTTAATTTGTATCTTGTTACAAATTAAGCACATGAAATTACTTATCCTTTTTTTTCTTTCTATAACCTGTTTATTACAAGCACAAAATACCGTTTCTTTTGAGGACGGGATGATCAGTCCTGCTGCAACGCTTAACGATATACAATGGCTTTCAGGACATTGGAAAGGAGAAGCCTTTGGAGGAATTGCCGAAGAAATCTGGAGTCCGCCTGCCGATGGTTCTATGATGTTTTCATTTAGATTATTAGATAAAGGGTCCGTCAGTTTTTATGAATTTGGCCATTTAATAGAAATAGACGGTACTTTAATTCTTCAACTAAAACATTTTGATGCCAATTTAAGCGGCTGGGAAGAAAAAGATGAAAACATAGAGTTTAAGCTTGTAAAAATTGAAGGGGATAAATTTTACTTCAATGATTTTACCATTGAGCGTATCTCTGACAAGGAGATAAACATGTATATAGAAGTTGGTGAAAAAGAAGGAACATCAAATGAAGTAACCTTTAATTACCATAGACAATAGATGGAAAGGGCATGTTTAGAATGTGGTAATAAGGTAATTGGTAGAATTGATAAAAAATTCTGTAATGACCAATGCCGTAATACCTATAATAATAAAGTAAACCCAGCTAACAAAAATCTTATTAGAAACATTAACAATAAACTCCGTAAGAACTACCGTATTCTTGACAGTTATACATTAAAAGACGGCAAAACAAAAACAACCCGTATGCGCTTAATAGATAAAGGTTTTGATTTTGACTTCATCACCAATCTCTACACTACAAAAAAAGGGACAACTTATTATTTTCTATATGATTTAGGTTATCTACCATTAGACAATGACTTTTATATGATCGTGAAGAGGGAGTAACTAGCTATTGGCTGTATAAAAAAAGTCTCCTAAAAGGAGACTTTTTTTTATACAGATTTACTTCATACTTTGTACTTCATAAAATTTATTTCCAATTCTGTCCGCTCAACTTTAAAGCTGCGATTACGATATCTTTTCTACTAATCTGCCCTACTAAAATATCATTTTTCATTACCGGCAATCTTCTTCTATTGTGTTGTGCAAAAATACCTGCGGCATCAAAAATTGAGATATCATGTGGAATGGTTTCCACTGATTTTGTCATAAAATTCTTTACACTTTTATCTAAAATAGGCTGATTAAAGTAGCGACTTTCAGAAATTTGCTTCATACAATCAGCTTCAGAAATGATGCCAACAAGAAATCCGTTGTTATCCAAAACCGGACCTCCGGAAATATGATGTTTCGCAAATTTCTCCATTACGTCTAAAATTGAATCATCTGGCGAAAAAGTGATTAACTTAGTAGTCATATAATCAGCGACCAAAATTGGGGCTTCAAATTCTTTTTTAAATACTTTTCTAACGCCTTGAAAGCTTTTGATTCCCATGATAGTTTATTTAGAGGTTGATTACTAAAGATAATAAATAAAACGAGATTTGCTAATCAAATTCAATGTATACCATTTAATAATCAGTATTTTAAGACTTTTTTAAAAGTATTTCAGCATTATGAAAAAGACGCCGACCCTCCTTACTCTACTCCTAATTATACTTGCAACCTATTGGAGTTTTAGATCATTGCTACCACAATATCATAAAGGCGAAGTGGTCATAGAAACTGAATTTTCTACAGACAGAGCATTACAGCATGTAAAAGAAATATCAAAAAAACCTCATGGGGTTGGCTTTCCCGGCCATACCACCGTCCGTAATTACATAACCAAAGAGTTACAGCAGCTAGGACTGGAAACTTCTTTGCAAGAAGGGTACACCGCTGGCGATTGGGGAAACTTGAGCAAGGCAGAAAATATACTGGCAAGAATTAAAGGGAGTCAACCCGGCAAAGCCTTGTTGTTATTAAGTCATTATGATAGTAGTCCACATTCTTCCTTAGGCGCCAGTGATGCCGCTAGTGGCGTTGCAACAATATTAGAGGGCGTAAGGGCATTTTTGAAAACCAATTCAACACCTAAAAACGATATTATCATTCTTATTTCCGATGCCGAAGAATTAGGGCTAAACGGCGCCGATCTATTTGTAGACAAGCATGAGTGGCTAAAGGATGTTGGCTTGGTCCTAAATTTTGAAGCTCGTGGCAGCGGCGGACCAAGTTATATGCTAATGGAGACCAATAGGGGAAATAGTAAATTAATATCAGAATTTATTGCAGCAAATCCTGATTTTCCTGTGGCAAATTCACTTGCCTATAGTATCTATAAAATGTTGCCTAATGATACCGATTTAACTGTATTCAGAGAAGGGGGAGATGTAGATGGCTTCAACTTTGCCTTTATAGATGATCACTTTGATTACCATACGCAAATAGATAATTATGAGCGATTAGATAGAACTACGCTGGCACACCAAGGCAGCTATTTAATGCCTTTATTAAATTATTTCAGTAATGCAGACATAACCAATTTAAAGAGCTTGGATGATAACGTGTATTTCAATGTGCCGTTCTTTAAAATGGTTTCCTATCCGTTCAGTTGGATCATGCCAATGCTAGCTATTGCAATTCTAATTTTTATACTGCTAGTAGTAGCGGGTTTTAGGAAAAAAGTCTTGAACGGAAAAGATATATTAAAAGGATTCATTCCTGTACTCTTCACTCTAGTCGTTAATGGCATTATAGGTTTCTATAGCTGGAAATTTTTAAAATGGATCTACCCTGGATACAATGATATTCTCCACGGATTTACCTATAACGGTCATGCTTATATTTTTGCATTTACACTATTCTCCTTAGGTATTTGCTTCTACGCCTATTATAGGTTTAGAGTCATCAAAACTGCGAATTTGTTAGTTGCACCATTCATAATCTGGATGATTATCTGCGCATTGGTAGCTGCATATTTAAAAGGAGCTTCCTTTTTCATTATACCTCTTTACAGCTTTTTAGTTGCCTTTTATGTACAAATCAACCAAAAACATCCTGATGCTTTTTTGCTGGTATTCTTAGGAATACCTGCTATATTTATTTTTGCTCCCTTTGTACAAATGTTTCCGGTGGGGTTGGGCCTTAAAATGATGGTAGCTTCTACCTTATTGACCACGCTAATTTTCTTTTTATTGCTTCCGCTAGTAACAAAATATAGAAAAAAAGGAGCCTTGGCATTTCTAAGTTTCTTATTGTTTGCAGGCTTTATCGTATCTGCACATATGAATTCTGGTTTTACGGAAGATCGACCAAAACCTACCAGTTTACTTTATGTTCTAGATACCGATACAAATACAGCGAAGTGGGCAACTTATGAGCATCGGCCATCTGACTGGACTTCGCAATACATCACTAAAAAGACTGCAGATGCTCTTCTTTCAAAAAAGACCATTAGTAGTAAATACGGTTCTAATTTTACATATACGAACAAGGCGCCACTTAAAAATGTTCCAAAACCTACAATTGAAATTCAGCGAGATACTGTAGTGAATAATATTCGCTCTATTCGCTTATGTATTACCCCTAACAGACCTATAAACCGTTTAGAGGTATTCAGTAACGAAGTTGATATTTTAAAGGCAGATGTAAACGGTATTGAATTGTCCGATCATTATCTTAAGATTAGAAATGGTGGAAAACTAATTACCAATTACATCAGTGATAGAAACTATACCGACATTACTTTAGAAGTACCCCATGACCAAGAATTGGAGTTAACAATTTATGAAGCCTCTAATGACCTTCTTGAAAATGAACTATTCTCCATACCAAAGCGAAGAGAAGACCAAATACCAATGCCATTTGTATTGAACGACGCTATATTAACCATACAAAAAGTAACCTTTGACTAAAAAAATAGGCATAATTGGGTGTGGGTGGCTTGGAATGCCATTGGCTGAAAGTTTACTTTCTGATGGATATGAAGTCAACGGCTCCTCAACATCACAAGAAAAACTGACCCTCTTAAAAGAGAAAGGCATAAATCCGTTTCAAATTTCAATATCCGAAAGTAAAATCAAAGGAGACATTGCTGATTTTCTCGATGGTCTATCGGTTGTCGTTATCAACATTCCGCCTAAATTAAGAGGAAAGGGACCAAAGGAAAGCTACATTGAAAAAAATAAATTGCTTCATAAAGCCATTAAAAAATCTACAGTAAAAAATATCATTTTTGCAAGTAGTACGGCAGTATATGGCAATGCAAAAGGGGAGGTCAATGAGCAAACGACACCTGTACCCACTACCCCATCCGGAATACAGTTATTACAGTCTGAAAACCTCTTTAGAAATGATAAAGAATTAAATACCACCATCATTAGGTTTGGTGGCTTAATTGGACCAAACAGGCATCCGGTTACCATGTTATCCGGTAGGGAAAACCTCAACGGAGGCAACGCTCCGGTCAACTTAATTCACTTAGATGATTGTATCGGCATCATTAAAAAATTAATAGAACATAACCGCTACAATGATGTGCTAAATGCTGTATATCCTGAGCATCCATCAAAAATAAAATACTATACCGAACAAGCTATTAAAAGAAATCTAACTCCTCCAAAATTCACCTTAACAGGCAAAGACTTGAAATTAATATCATCTTGCAGTGTTTTTCTTATTGCTAACTACAACTTTCATACTTCTATAAATTAACCCCAAACAACACCTTGCTTAACTTTTACAACATGCACCTGCAAACTACGCTATTATAGTGTTGATTTTTAATTGTTTATAAATAATTAATGTGTTTTTATTTCACCATACAAAACCATTACAGTTTGGAGAAAGATAAATTACGGAGCGGGTTTTAGTTGAATTAGAGCAGCTCATCTCCTTAAGTTGCAATAACCTAGACGGTTCTAAATAATATACCGAATTGCACATTAAATTATTGAAAAAATACGATAATGCAACTAAGGTAACCATAGACTTTTATCGTCATAGAATTAAAATGGAAGTTACAGAAGATGATAGTCTAAATAACCCCAAAAAAGTAAATACTTACCTACCTACTTTTTACACCAATTTGCTATTTAACAACCTATGTAAATTTCTAAATTTATGTGTAGAAAAAGAACCTAAGAGTATTGATTTTTACTCACGGCTTTTAAGAACTTTTAAGCGCCCTAATAAGCGTCTTTTTTTTGATGCTAACATTTAAACCTTTCCTTAACAAGATCATACAGAATATTTTAATAGTTTAGCGCACTTTAAATAGAACAAGAAAAATGAAAAAACCACTTTTAGTATTAGTAGCTACCATAGTATTCTCCGGTAGTTATGGATATACACAGACCAAATCTGAATTACTAAAGCATTATGAAGCGTTTTATGATCAAATGCGACTACAGGGCGATGTTGACGGTGTGATCAATGCACTTACCCATTTAAATGTTTTATCCCCTTCACAACAAAGAAACGACACTCTTGCATATATCTATGCAAACGATAATCAACATTTACAAGCTCTAAACCTTACAGGAATAGAGAAATTAGATACTGATTCTAATTTAGCCATTCAAGTAAAAGCGGTTTCTTTAAAAGCTTTGAACCAACCAAAAAGAGCTTTGGAGCAATTTGAAGCTTTATATGCTAGAGAACCAAACGCATACCTTGCCTATGAAATGGCAGATTTAAAGGTTCAAACAGGTGACAACATAGGAGCAATGAAGCATGTTGAATATGGTATTGCAAATGCTACAGATGATATGAAATATGCTTTTTATGAGCGTCAACAACCCTATGAAGTACCTTTAAAAGCTGCGTTTATCCATGTTAAAGCGCTTATTCAATACAATACGGACAAGAGTAATATTGACCAAGCAATAGCCACTTTAGATGAAGCTTTGGCTATTGATCCAAATTTCAATTTGGCAAGCCTAAGTAAACAGGCTTTAACGTCTAGAAAAAATACAACTGAAGAGAAAAAATGATACCCTCGGTCATTTAAAATTAAAAAAGGCGAATCTTATGATTTGCCTTTTTTAGTTCTTTATTTTAAGCGCTTGTAAAAGGAGGTTATCTTTTTCATTTTTCAGTTCTACTAGTTCATCTACCAAATCATTAGGCACTGCTATAGACAGCACATAATGTGCAACTTTCCATTGGCCATCTACCTTTTTTAAAACTCCGGATCCTCTACAGATTTTCATTTGTGTGTCTAAAAGCTCATCGAACCAAGCAAAATTAGCTTCATCATTTTTATAAATATTACGCTCTACAGCTGTAAAATTCCATGCTTTACCTTTATCGAAATAGGGTTTGGAAAAACTCATAAACTCTTCACGTTGCCAATTTTCTGTAGCATCGGTACCAATAAAAACGGCATCATTGGTCATCAGTTCAAAATAAGCATCAAAATCTGCAGCACCAGCTGCTGCATGCCAGGCATCTAGAGTTTTTGTAATTTTAACAGTGTCATCTTCTTGCGCAAAAAGTACGGTTGATACTAGAACTAATAAAAGACTAATTTTCTTCATCATTGAGTAATTCATCTGGTAAATCATTATGTAGCGATACGTTAAATTGATTCCTTAAATTGTTATACGCTGTAATCATTTGAATGATTGATTCCCTTGGGTTCTGCCTATATTCCAAATCGCCCTTAATTTTTAGCACATATGTTTTAAATAACTTTTGACGTCCTTTTATTTGAGGAATATTGAATTTTTCCGGATACTCGCTGAGCTCCATTTTATTTTGATTTTCAATTAATTCATCTACCAAGAACTGAAAATCTTCTATATGTTCAGAAGTATAGATTTTATCAAAACTCTTCTCTAAAGCGCTATATTCTAACCAATCATTCAGTATGGTCTGCGCTTTGGCGTCAATCCTAATTTTTTCAGGCAGGCTATCTGTTATTTCTTCCCAACGAGTCTCCTGAATTGTAGTATTTTCTTGATTAGCTTCTTTACAAGAAGAAACCACTGTAATGAATATTAAAAAAAAGATAATTTTCGACATAAGCGAATGTACAAATTTTAAGAAAAGGTATCTTTATCTCAAATTCATTTAACGAAAATTTTAATGCCAACATATATATTGATTATTGGGGCCTGTGGTCAGATAGGAACAGAATTAACCTTAACTCTTAGAGAAAAACATGGTGGTGAATATATAATTGCCAGTGATATTAGAGAAGGTAGCGATGATCTAATGCAATCTGGACCATTTGAAATTTTAGATGCCACCAATTATGATGCTTTGGAGGAAGTGATCGCTTATTATGATATATCTGAAGTGTATTTAATGGCAGCCATGTTAAGTGCTACGGCAGAGAAATTTCCCATGCGTGCATGGAACTTGAACATGAATACCCTTTTCAACGTATTGAATTTGGCTAAGGAGAAGAAAATAGACAAGATTTTCTGGCCATCTAGCATAGCCGTTTTTGGACCCAATACCCCAAAAGACGATACGCCACAAAATACCATTATGGAGCCAAGTACCGTATATGGAATAAGCAAACAAAGTGGAGAACGTTGGTGCGAATATTATTTTAACAAGTATAATGTAGATGTAAGAAGCATTCGCTACCCGGGCCTTATCAGTTGGAAAACAATGCCTGGTGGCGGAACAACGGATTATGCGGTAGAAATCTATCATAAAGCACTCTCAGAAGGGGCATATACCTGTTTTCTTGAAGAAGACACTAAGTTACCCATGATGTTCATGGACGATGCCATACGTGCCACTTTACAGATTATGGAAGCACCGGAAGAGCATATTAAAGAACGTTCTGCCTATAATTTGGCGGCAATGAGTTTTACGCCTAAAGAGATGGCAGAAAATATTAAAGGCGTGCTACCAAAATTTAAAATAGCCTATGAACCCGATTTTAGACAAGAGATTGCCAACTCATGGCCAAGCAGTATTGATGATACCAATGCGCAAAAAGATTGGAATTGGAAGGCAGAATTTGATCTTCAGAAAACTACGGAAACCATGTTAGAAAATTTGAAGAACAGGGTTTAGCCTGTTCTTCAAATTATATTAATTTACAAATTTCAATCGCTTTTCAATTGCCATGATCATAGCGTTGGCAATGTCTTTACCTGTAGCATTTTCTATACCTTCTAAACCTGGAGAAGAGTTCACCTCTAGCAATAAAGGTCCTTTATTGGAACGGATAATATCTACACCTGCTACAGCAAGGTTCAAAACTTTAGCAGCTTTTAGCGCTAGTTTCTTTTCATCTGCGGTGATCTTAATAATAGAAGCTGTACCACCTTGGTGAATATTCGCCCTAAACTCTCCTTTTTGAGCTTGGCGCTGCATGCTTGCCACTACTCTACCGTTTACTACAAAGCAACGTATATCTTGACCGTTAGCTTCTTTTATAAACTCTTGTACCAATATGTTGGTATTAACACTCTTAAAAGCATTAATAACACTTTCTGCTGCCTTATTGGTTTCTGCCAAAACCACACCTTTACCTTGCGTACTTTCTAGAAGCTTAATTATTAACGGCGCACCATTGACCATTTTAATCAAGTCTTTAGTATCCATCGGTGATTTTGCAAAACCCGTTATAGGGATATGAATATCATGATTGGAGAATAATTGAGAGGCAAACAACTTATCTCTAGACTGAGTAATAGCCTCTGCAGAATTCTGGCAGTACACCCCTAGATTATTGAATTGACGGATCAATGCACAACCATAAAATGTAACCGAGGGTTTAATACGAGGAATTACGGCATCATACTCTTTCAAGATAATACCGCCTCTATACCTTATCTCCGGAGAATGTGCATCTAGCTTCATATAAGCTTGCTCTACATTTAAAAAATGTATTTCATGCCCTCTAGCCTCCGCGGCTTCCATAATTCTTTTATTACTGTACAGGTTGGGGTTGCTCGCTAAAAGTGCAATTTTCAATCCCGTTTTTTCCTTAAAATAAGGAGCGTACAAGGTATTGATTTTGCTATCTTCAAATGATTTTAGCTGATAATTGACTGCAGGGTTTACTATGTATCGTTCATTTAAAGCTTCTCTACCTAGCAACATACGAAACTCCATCGTATCTCTATTTGCCAAAGTCAGTTCAATCTCAAAAGTATCTTCACCAATGGTAACCGGCGTCTTTATTACCAAACGCTCTTCAGAAATACCAGATGAACTTTTCACCATACGCCGAGCAACCAAACGCGCTTGGCATTCAATGGCAATACTTCGGTTTTCTTGTAACGGACTCACCTCAAACTTTACCCATTCTTGTCCGTCTCTTGATACTATCTTTAAATTGGTAGCTTGTATGGAAGATGTTTTTGCTCCGGAATCTACCCTTGCTTTTATTGCCGGGATGCCCAAGTCATTAAACACACACCACTCTTCACTACCTATAATCTGTAAATTATCCAATATGTTTGTTTTTGACTCCTAATATAGGAGCTTTCTTATTTCTTTTTTAACTCAAATAAATCTGATCTTCTATCGCGAAGATTACGTACCGCCCCAAACTGGTTTAATTCTCGAAGCAAACTAATATCAACATCGGCAATTAAAATCATTTCTGTGTTAGGTGTTGCTTCTGCTTTAATTCCGTTCGTAGGAAAAGAAAAATCGCACGGTGTAAATACCATAGATTGTGCAAACTGAACATCCATATTCTGCACATTGGGCAAGTTACCCACACTACCGGCAATGGCAACATAACATTCGTTTTCTATGGCTCTTGCCTGCGCACAATGACGCACTCTAGAATAGCCGTTTTGTGTATCTGTCAAGAACGGAACGAACAAAATATCCATACCCTCATCTGCCAATAAACGGCTTAGCTCCGGAAACTCTGAATCATAACAAACCAACACCCCAATTTTACCACAATCGGTATCAAAAGCCTTTAATTGGTTACCCCCTTGCATGCCCCAAACCTTAGCCTCATCTGGCGTAACATGCAATTTTTCATAGCGTTCCATACTACCGTCTCGTCTACACAAATACCCCACATTATACAAACGGCCATCTATCATTTCGGGCATACTCCCCGTAATAATATTAATGTTGTACGATATGGAAAATTCTGAGAATTTTTGAGCTATTGCCTGCGTATGTTTTGCCAATTCCCGAATAGCATCTGGCGTAGACATATGGTTGTTTACCGCCATTAAAGGTGCATTAAAGAACTCTGGAAACAATGCAAAATCTGAACGATAACCGGAAACCGCATCAATAAAATATTCTGCCTGCTCCAATAGCTCATCCAAATCTTTATAAGGTCTCATTTGCCACTGGATCAACCCTAAACGAATTACGGTTTTCTTGGTAGCCGCTTTCTTTGAAGGCTTTTGATAATAGATATTATCCCACTCCATTAAAATAGCAAAATCTTGCGAAGCCTTATCACCATCTAAATACCCTTTCATGACCTTGGCAGGATGAAAATCGTTACTGATCTGAAAGTTTAGTACGGGGTCTTGAATTTCTTTTCTACGCACTTTATCGATATATTCCTTTGGAGATAAATTTGATGCATGCGCATGGTAGTTGGGCATACGACCTCCGAATACGATACTTTTTAAGTTCAATTTCTCGCAAAGTTCTTTTCTATAATCGTACAAACGGCGCCCTAAACGAAGCCCTCTAAAACTTGGTTTTATAAATACCTCTATACCATACAGCACATCACCTTCATCATCATGCGTATCAAAACTATACTTACCCGTAATTTGTTCATAGGTATGGGTATCATCAAAAGCATCATAGTCAACCACAATAGATAAGGCAACACCTGCCAATTGACCGTTTATTTTAATCACTACCTGACCCTCTGGAAATTTATCGATCAAAGATTTTATATGTTCCTCTTTCCAATATGAACCGGGCATATTGGCGTAGGCAGAAATCATAGCGGTTTTCAGTTCTTGATAATCATCAAGATCTAAGAACTTTAATTCAATATTTTCTATTTCGTCAATTTTCATTTACCTGTTGTAAGCACAACAATATTTAGTTTAATTTTTATGGGTGATGTATTTTTCCGGTTTACAAGAAGCAAACCGGAATTTCAATATATATCTATTTAATGTTTAGAAAACCTAGTCTTCCTCATCACCATCAACCATATCTTCAGGATCTGGTTCTACTACGGCTGTTGGATCATCATCATCAAAATCTTCATAATCATCTACATCATAATTCTCCATCGTATACTCAAGCTTTGCACTGATCTTCACTAAATACTTAGTATCTTCAGTTAAAACCTCTACAGCTTCTATACGTTCTCCCTGAGCATTTCTAAAGGAGATGATATTTCGATCATCATACCCGTCTGGGTATCTGTCCACTAATAGTTTTAAAACTTCTGGCGTCAACTTTTTAAAGTCCACGATCACTCTTTTTAAATGTGCGTTCTTGTCCATAATTACATGTCTAATAGGTAAGCAAAAATTAAGGGCGCAACTATTGTCGCATCACTTTCAATAATATATTTGGGTGTATTGATATCTAATTTTCCCCAGGTAATTTTTTCATTTGGCACTGCCCCTGAGTAAGACCCATAACTGGTTGTACTATCACTAATTTGACAGAAATAGCTCCAGAAAGGAGTTTCTGTACGCTCCATATCTTGATATAACATTGGCACTACACAAATTGGGAAATCGCCCGCAATACCACCACCAATTTGGAAGAATCCGATTCCGTTTTTTGAATTTTCAGTATACCAATCTGCCAAGAAGGTCATATATTCAATACCAGATTTCATGGTGCTTGCTTTTAACTCGCCCTTCATCACATATGATGCAAAGATGTTACCCATAGTACTATCTTCCCAACCCGGGCAAATAATAGGCAGGTTCTTTTCTGCAGCGGCGTACATCCAAGAATCTTTAAGGTCTATTTCGTAGTATTCCTCTAAAACTCCAGAAAGCAACATTTTGTACATGAACTCATGAGGTAAAAAACGCTCCCCTTTATCATCGGCATCTTTCCAAATTTTGAAAATATGTTCTTGTAGTCTTCTAAAAGCTTCTTCTTCTGGTATACAAGTATCCGTAACCCGGTTTAAGCCTTTTTCTAATAGATCCCACTCGTCTTGCGGAGTCAAATCTCTGTAATTAGGTACACGTTTGTAATGAGAATGTGCTACCAAATTCATGATATCTTCCTCTAAGTTGGCACCGGTACAAGAAATGATCTGTACCTTATCTTGACGAATAACCTCTGCAAAGATTTTACCCAACTCTGCCGTAGACATAGCACCTGCCAATGACACCAACATTTTGGCACCATTTTCTAACTGCTCTTCATAGCCTTTTGCAGCATCAACCAATGCCGCTGCATTAAAATGTAAATAGTATTTTTCTATAAAATTGGTGATCGCACCTTTAGTCTTCGTCATCTTCAAATCTTGAATTTATGTTTGCTTTATAATCTATGTCAAAAGTATTGTCATACTCTTTATCAACATCTTGCCCTGCAAACTTATAGCTGAGCATTTTGTAATATAATTTTGCCGCCAAAAAGTCTGACGATTTATCATTTTTATTAGGGCACAGTTCTACAATATCAAAACCTACCACATTCTTGTCTTCAAAAACCTGCTTTAAGAATTCCATTGTTTCATACCATAGTAAACCACCTGGTTCCGGAGTTCCTGTTGATGGCATAATGGAAGGGTCAAAGGCATCTAGATCAAGCGTAATAAATACATTTTCCGTCAATGTTTCGATCACCTTATCGGACCAATATTCATCGGCTATCATATCTTGGGCAAAGAATGTTTTTTCCTCGTCCATAACCGTCTTTTCAATTACATCCATAGAACGAATACCTACTTGAACCAAGTTGGTAGTCTGGCTAGCCTCGTACACGGCACAAGCATGATTAAACTTGGTACCTTCGTAAGATTCTCGTAAATCTGCATGTGCATCTATCTGCAATACCGTTAGGTTGTCAAAACACTCATTAAAGGCACGTATAGAACCAATGGAAATTGAATGTTCACCGCCAAACAAGGTTACAAACTTATTACGCTTTATAAAGTCTTTCGTAATTTTGTGCACCTCTTTAACCATCGCTTCTGGAGAGCTGTTCTCTGTAATTGCCGCTGTTAAGTGAATTCCTTGTTTGTAAACCTCAGAGTTGGTTTCAATGTCATACAATTCCATATTTTCAGAAGCCTCTAAAAAAGCTTCCGGACCTTTATCCGCTCCTTTACCCCAAGTACTAGTTCCGTCATAAGGAACTGGTATCAAGATAATTTTTGATTTTTCTAGTTGTGCGAATTCATCGGAAATGCCGGCATAATTCTTAGATGTACTCATGATATGTTAGCTATTTTTAAGTGGTTTTTTTTTATTATGTTCAATTCTATATATGTAATGTTAGCTGTAAAGGTCTTTACTTCAAAAGTATTTTTATTCATTATTAACGTCTACATCATACCCCAAAATATCAAGTAAATCTTCTGCCTTTTGTTGTGCTCTAAATTGTTTGTACGTGAAGTTACCTTTTTCATCCTTATCAATCAATATGTGCTTTGGCTGCGGAATTAAGCAATGCTGTAAACCGCCATAACCACCTATAGATTCCTGGTACGCTCCTGTGTTAAAAAAGCCAATGTATAATGGTTTCTCCCTTTTATATTTAGGTAAATAAATAGCGTTCATGTTCTGCTCACTATTGTAATAATCATCACTATCACAAGTTAATCCGCCTAACAAAACACGTTCATATTCGTCGTTCCAACGGTTAATAGGTAACATGATAAATCTTTTATTGATTGCCCATGTATCTGGTAAAGTTGTAATGAAAGAGGAATCTATCATATTCCACTTTTCACGATCGTTCTGTTGTTTCTGGTACAAAATCTCATAAATGGCACCGCCACTTTCACCCACTGTAAAACTGCCAAATTCAGTAAAAATATGTGGCACAGGAACATCAGCTTCAGAACACGTAATATTGATCTGATTTAAAATCTCATTGATCATATATTGATAATCGTACTCAAATGCCAAGGTGTTCTTTATAGGAAAACCTCCACCAATATTTAAACTATCTAAAGATGGGCAAATTTTCTTTAAACGGACATATACCTTTAAACATTTTACAAGCTCGTTCCAATAATATGCATTGTCACGAATACCCGTATTAATAAAAAAGTGAAGCATTTTAAGCTCTACCTTATCGTTATCCTTTATTTGGTTCTCATAAAACGGAACAATGTTCTTATATCCAATACCTAAACGAGAGGTATAGAACTCAAATTTTGGTTCCTCTTCAGATGCAATACGAATACCAACTTTAAAGGTGTCGTTTATTGCATCTGAAAGTAAATCTATCTCCTCATAATTGTCAATAATAGGCACGCAGTTCTGGTGGCCGTTATTGATTAAACGCGCAATATTTTCAATGTATTTTTCGCGTTTAAATCCGTTACAAATGACATAGGTTTGATCCGTTAATTTACCATCTGCCTTTAACTTTTCAATAATATTAATATCGAAAGCAGAAGAAGTCTCCATATGGATCTCGTTCTTTAAAGCCTCATGCATTACATGTTGAAAATGCGAACTCTTTGTACAGTAACAATAATGGTATTTACCTTTATAATTATTCTTCTCTATGGCGTTTGCAAACCAATTTTTGGCTCTTAAAATATTTTCTGATATTTTTGGTAAGTACGTGAATTTTAATGGACTACCATATTGCTTTACCAGCTCGTTTAGTGGAATTCCGTGAAATTGAAGGTGCTCACCATCTAAATTAAATTCTTCTTGAGGGAAATAATAGGTTTGATCAATAAGATCAATGTATTTGGTATTCATGAATTGAATATTAAATAATAATGAAATATGATTATGATAAATATAGTAACTAGCTTATTGACTTAAAGTTAAGAAAACGTAACCTTATTGAATAAGAGATCAAACCAGAATTTGCTTCTGAGTAGTAGGAATAAAAAAATAGTCATGCTGACTTTGCATGATGGTAGAAAATAAGTTGGAAGTTTGCTTTACTAATCGGCAACCTATCTTATAAGCCATTTGTGAGAAACACTTCCAATTTCTCTCAAACCCGAACACAGAATAACGGTACATAATGTTCAGCTAAAAGCTTGAAAAACCTAACACACAAAGTTGTATATTAGGACAGGACAAATGAAATCAAAAAAAATGAAAAAACAAGCGTTTTTATTTTTTTTACAACAATTAACATTCCTCAAGAAATTCAGTAAAAAAACACCTTAAAATAAAGCATAAATACCTTGTTTTTAAGTAGTTGAAAACAACAATGAAAACTAAAAGAAATGAAAGAATCATATTTAAAACCTCTATACTCGTCTCTATTTTTATTTTTTGTCGTTAGTTTAATTTCATACGGTCAAATTACGCCCGGAATCTATGCAGATACCATTCAAACCAATGGTATAAAAACAGTACATCAGCTAAAGGTAAATGATGACTATTTTATTTATAATGAATATGAAATTGAACCTGAAAAATTCATTAAAACTGTTGGCGGATTTTTTCAAATTGAAAACACGGCAGCTAATTCACTTTTGGTCGTTCTTTTAGAATTTAATTCCGATTTTAAAAAGGATGATCTTAAACAACTTTCTATTCCTTTTCAAACAGATGGTGAAACCTTGAAAATAAACTGGACGGAACAATTAATTTTTAAACCGGTAAAAACTATTTCACAAGATTTAGATGGAGCTTGGCTTTTTGCAACCAGAGGTCCAGATACAGGCCAAGAAAGAAGAGGTGAAGAAAATTCAAGAAAAACACTGAAGTTCTTAATGGACGGCACTTTTCAATGGATAGCCTATGATACCGAATCTTTCCGATTTTCAGGAACCGGAGGAGGTACATATTCAGCAGAGGACGGAATTTATAAAGAACACATAGCATTCTTCTCTAAAGACAATACTAGAGTAGGCGCCCAACTAAAGTTCAATTATAAAATTGAAGGAAGTGATTGGCACCACACAGGAAAAAATAGCAAGGGCGAGCCCATGTATGAAATTTGGAGCAAAAGGAGTATAACGGGACTATAAAGAAAAACAGTCTTATAACATCTAATTCTACCCAATTAAAGTACTCACCTTATACGTTGTACTATTACAATTTTAATAAAACCACCGTTTATCGAAAATAACTTTAGATGAACCTTGCCTTGCCATACTTTTTATAGTTTAGCTCAAAATTCCTACTTATGAGCAATTATATTAATCTTTTCGGGTTTTTCGCAATTTGTTTAATTGTTGCCTTTTTATTGGTGTTCTTTTTTAGCGAGAACAAAAATTAGATCCGCACAGGTTAGTTGTATGTAAAGACATTAGTCTTCACTATATGGCAGTAAAAAAGCCGATTGAATAAATCGGCTTTACTAAAATAACCCAAGCGAAAAACATATCTTGTTTAAAGGCCCTGTAAAATTATGGCTCTTAATTAGCTGCAAAGTCATGTAAACATCAACTGTCTGTTATCTAATTTTTGTTTTAGATTAAAAACCATAATTATAATCAAAGAGCACTATTCATAAACTTCAACGATCATCTCTACCTCAACGGCCATGTTTCCTGGCAAAGAACCCATACCTACTGCTGCACGCGCATGTTTTCCATGATTACCAAACACTTCTACCATAAGGTCTGAATAACCATTAATAACCTTTGAATGATCTTTGAAATCTGGCGACGCGTTCACCATACCGTGTACACTAACAATTCTTTTTACTTTATTTAAATTTCCCAATTCGGCTTTTAATACCGATAGCTGGTTAATAGCCACTTCTCTTGCCGCTTGGTAGCCTTGGTCTACGGTTAAACTATCTCCTAATTTCCCAACAATGTTTTCTCCATTGGCTTGCTTTGGTCCCTTACCTGCTAAGAATAGTAAATTGCTCGTTCTTACCGCATGCACATAATTTGCAACAGGAGTTCCCTGCTCTCTAAATACAATCCCTAAACTTTCTAACTTAGCTTCTGGGTCATAATCTGCGCTTGCAGACTTGATGGGTTCAACATTTTTAGTATCAAGCGCCTTATTTGTATCGGCACAATTCACCATAAAAAGGCTCATAAGAAGATAAATACTGTATTTCATATTTTTTTAATTAATAGTGATTATTTAAGCCATAAGTCAGCTAACACTTCATTATCAACACAATAACGCCAAAATGAAGATGCTACAAATTACATAATAAACATTAAAAATTATATAAATCTTATGTATTGTGCTTTCTGTCGTAGTTAAGGTATCATTTTACTAAAAAAGCGCTGATATTATTTCATTTTTATTAGTTTAGCAGATTAACAAAACAACAACTAAATCAATTTAAATATGGAAAGTTCTACAGCAACTTCTAAAGTAAATGCGAACAGGCTCTTTTATGCCAGCTGTTTCGCTTTAATTACCACGGCATTCTCTTTTGCTATTGCAGCAGGTATACTGGATCAATTAAAAACCGAATTAGAATTAACGGCTAGTCAAGCCGGATTAATTACTTCTATGTGGTTTTTAGGTTTCCCAATTGCCATGGTGATCGGCGGTTTGATCTACCATAAAGTTGGTGGCAAAGCAATTATGCAATTTGCATTTTTTGCACATGCCATTGGTATTATACTTCTAATTTTTTCAGGAAGTTATATAGGTCTTTTAGTTGCAAATTTGTTAATAGGTCTTGGTAACGGCTGTACCGAAGCTGCTTGTAACCCAATGATCGCAGATGCTTACAAAGGCAATAGAATGAGTACCATGCTAAACCGTTTTCACATGTGGTTTCCAGGTGGTATCGCTGTAGGCAGCCTGTTATCTGGTTTTATGACAGATATGGACATCATAGGCCAAAGTCAAGTATGGTTATTATTGATACCTGCGGTCATCTATGCTTACTTATTTTATGGTCAAACATGGCCAAAAGCTAAAATTGAAGAAGCTGCTACCATTAGCGGAAACTTAAAAGGTATGTTTACTCCATTATTTTTATTTATAGGAATATGTATGGCACTTACCGCTATTTCTGAATTTGGACCAAACCAATGGGTAGGGTTAATTCTTTCTAAAAGCGGAGCTGAACCAACATTGATTTTAGCGTTGACGGCAGGTTTAATGGCCGTTGCACGTTACTTTGGCGGAAGTATGGTGGCCCAATTCAATCAAACCGGAGTTCTTTTAGGTTCTGCAGTTTTAGCAACATTAGGTATCTATTTATTTAGTACACAAACGGGAATAATGGCTTATGTTGCCGCGGTAATATTTGCATTAGGTGTTGCTTATTTCTGGCCAAACATGATTGGTCTAGCGGCAACTAAAACACCAAAAACAGGTGCATTAGGTATGTCTATAATTGGTGCTATAGGTATGTTCTCAACTTCCATTTTTCAACCCATTATTGGTGGTTGGATTGATGCTGACAGAGCTGCTGCCGCTGCACAAGGTTTTACAGGCGATGAGTTAGAGCTGGTATCTGGTCAAGAAACTTTAGGAACTATGGTACTTTTTCCTGCTATACTTATTGTTCTATTTACCATTCTATATTTCTGGTTAAAGAACAAAGAAGCTAATACAGAAGTTGCCACAGCGTAATCTCTTTTAATGATATAAAAAATGCCCGAGCAATTTCATTGCTCGGGCATTTTTAGTTTATACTATGGCCTATCTATTCTAGAAGTATTTCCAACAACTGAATTGCCGCATCACTGATCTTGGTTCCTGGACCAAATACGGCAGTTGCGCCTGCATCCTTCAAAAATTCATAATCTTGTTTTGGCACTACTCCACCAACAATGACCATAATATCTTCACGGCCGTAACCTTTAAGCTCTTTAACCACTTCGGGCACTAGCGTTTTATGCCCGCCAGCTAAAGATGAAATTCCTAATATATGCACGTCATTCTCTACTGCTTGTTTTGCAGTTTCTTTTGGTGTTTGAAAAAGTGGGCCTATATCTACATCGAATCCTAAATCGGCATAGCCTGTAGCTACTACTTTTGCTCCACGATCATGACCATCTTGTCCCATTTTGGCAACCATAATACGTGGTCTACGACCATCTTTTTCTGCAAACTGATCAGCTAGCTCTTGAGCCTTCTTAAAACTTGAATCATCTTTTATTTCTCTTGAATACACACCTGTAAATGAATTTATAATTGCCTTATGTCTACCAAATGCCTCTTCAAGAGCACTACTTATTTCGCCTAACGTGGCTCTTTCTCTTGCTGCAGCTACTGCTAAAGCTAGTAAATTTTCTTCCGAGTCACTATCATTCAATTTATTTTTGGCCGCGATTGAAAGTTCTTGCAACTTTTGAACAACCACAGTGGTATTCCTATTTGCTTTTACCTCTTTTAATCGCTCTAATTGCCGCCTACGCACTTCTTTATTATCGACCTCTAAGATTTGAAGTTCATCTTCTTCTGTCAACTGGTATTTATTGACACCTACAATTACATCTTGTTCACTATCTATACGTGCCTGTTTTCTGGCTGCAGCTTCTTCTATTCTAGTTTTTGGTATTCCTGTTTCAATAGCCTTTGTCATACCGCCAAGATTCTCTACCTCTTCCATCAACTCCCATGCTTTGTGAACCAAATCATGTGTAAGTTTCTCCACATAATAACTACCCGCCCATGGATCTACAGTTTTGGTCATGTTTGTTTCTTGCTGAAGATATATCTGGGTTTCCCTAGCTATACGAGCGGAGAAATCTGTAGGCAAGGCTATGGCTTCATCCAATGCATTGGTGTGCAGACTCTGTGTGCCACCAAAAACGGCAGCAGCAGCCTCTATAGTCGTTCTAGCTACATTGTTGAACGGATCTTGTTCCGTGAGGCTCCATCCGCTAGTTTGGCAATGTGTTCTAAGCATTAACGATTTTTCATTCTGTGGATTAAATTCTTTCACCACTTTTGCCCACAACATTCTTGCTGCCCGCATTTTGGCAATTTCCATAAAGTGATTCATACCAATTCCCCAAAAGAAAGAAAGTCGCGGCGCAAAGTCATCGATCTGTAATCCAGCTTTTATTCCTGTTCTAATATATTCCAATCCGTCAGACAACGTATACGCCAATTCTAAATGTGCAGGCGCACCAGCTTCGTGCATATGATACCCAGAAATACTGATACTATTGAATTTGGGCATGTACTTACTAGTATACTCAAAGATATCCGCTACCAGTTGCATAGAAGGTTTTGGCGGATAGATATAAGTATTACGTACCATAAATTCCTTAAGAATATCATTTTGTATTGTTCCTGACAACTTATCTAAAGAAACACCTTGCTCTTCTGCCGCAACAATATAAAATGCCATGATAGGTAATACTGCTCCGTTCATGGTCATAGAAACCGACATTTCGTTTAACGGAATACCATCAAAGAGTACTTTCATATCTTCAACAGTGTCAATTGCCACACCGGCTTTACCAACATCACCAACCACACGTTCATGATCACTATCATAACCTCTGTGCGTAGGCAGATCAAAAGCTACGGACAATCCTTTCTGACCGGCTTTTAAGTTCTTCCTATAAAATTCATTACTTTCTTTTGCTGTTGAATAACCAGCATACTGTCTAATGGTCCAAGGTCTTTGTACATACATTGTAGCATAAGGCCCGCGAAGAAATGGCGGTATACCCGCTGCAAAATTTAAATGCTCAATATGTTCTAAATCTTGTAGGGAATATCTCTTTTTCAACAGAATAGTTTCCGCAGTGATAAACGGAGTAGCTTCAGCTGCTATTTTAATATCTTTTTGCCCTTTACCAGTTAAAGCCGAAGCAGCTAATTGAATATGTTGTACGTCTTTTCTACTCATGTGACAAACGGTTTTGCTCAAGTTCTTCTGCCAATCGTTTTCCTATAATAGGGGTGATCAATGTTTTTCTAGGATTCTTTTTTACGAATGGATACAGTTCCAGTTCCTTCGCCATTTTATCATTTTTATTTAGATATGCATTTGTACCCACCAGAACCATCTTCTTTGTATTGAATTTCTCTTGCTGTTTACGGGCGCTCTCAGCAATTCTATTTTGAATGGTATGATTCTTTAACTGCTTTAAGAAACCACCATCTTTTTCGATGGACTTGAATAAAATTAAAGCTTTCTCTGCCAATTGACTGGTTATGGTTTCAATATAATAACTGCCCTCTGCGGGATTTTCCACCTTATCAAAATAGCTTTCTTCTTTCAACAATATAAGCTGATTTAAAGCTATACGATCGGCAAAGTCATTGTCCTTTTTATACACCGCATTATAATTCAGATTGAAAACAGTGTCCGATCCACCCAAAACTGCAGACATACATTCCGTAGTGGTCCTCAACATATTTACATTGTAATCATAAATAGTTTTGTTTCGTTTTGAAGGCTGAGACATAATGTGGCATGGAACTGAAATATCATATTCCTTCGTTAATGCATCCCAAAGAATACGAATGGCTTTCAGCTTTGCAATTTCAAAAAAATAATTACCGCCGATAGCGAATTTAAATTCAATTGTTTTTAAACTCCCTAGATTTCCACCCTCTTGTAAAATATGTAAATACTCATTGGCATGAGACATGGCATATGCTAATTGTTGCACCATATCTGCACCGGCATTTTCATAAAGTGAAACATTAATGCTTAACAGATTTTCAATTGGCAATGTCGATAATTCATTTACCAATAATATATCTAGGGGCATGGATTTATACCAATTTCCAGATTTTGCCAAATGACCAATGGGATCAATCTGAAAATGAATTTTGTTTGCTTGTGGAATGCTATCAAGCACATTCTCAATATACATTTTAGACAAAAATTGCATACTTAGATACACCTTAACTTCACTTAAGTTAATATTGTTCAAAATAGTTATTATATCTACGGCTTCTGACGGAATAACAAATTGAATAGCTTCAGCTCCTTTTTCTATGCTTTTTAATGCTTTCTCATTTGCCATTATAGCATTACCGGCATAAATATTTTGACCAATATTCCAAGAAGAGAAGTGTGCGGACCCAACCACTACATGGTCTAAATCATCTAAATGATAAAAAGGTTTTACTTTTATTCCCTCTGGAGAATTCCATATCACCTCCTCATTATAATCTTTCCCTTTTAAATTATATTGAATTTTCTGCTTCCATTCTTTTTCAGAAATATTTCTAAAACTTTCAAATAAGTTTTTACCCTTCATGTAAGACGAAGTTTAATTAAAAAAGTTTTTTAGATATGCCATTGAAGTTGTATTCAATGCATTCTCTCAAAGATACAATAAGTAAACCACCTTGTAAAGAGGCAAGGTATTATTGAGAACCAGTTGTCATTGCTGGACTAATTGGCTGCAAAGCCATTAAATCTCAGTTATTTCTAAAATAATGTAGTAGTCCGCATTATTGAATTGATACAGTGCCTTTAAGATTACGTACCTTCTCTGTTTCAATTCTTGACAATTCCTTTAATTCGTTTTTTTGAAACATAGCAGGCAAGTCTTTTAATGCTGTACCTACAGGTGCTTTCCAATTAATGTAATCTTGAAAACGTATGCCATCAATTGTTCGTGGGTTATAGGCACTTCTAAAGCGAACACCACCATCATTTACACTATAGCTATATGCCAGGTAATTTACGTAATGTGATTTTTTGTTTATCCAGTACATAAAAACATCATCATGATCTGTACCACCCCCTTCTTTACCAAAAGTAATACGTACTACATCATACTCTTCACCTTTTATAACGGTTTCACCAATACGCTCTTTTTGAACTGCGGTATCGTTTAACTTATGCGGCAAAGTGGCAAAATAAATAACAGAGTTCAAAGCATTACTGTGTATTGCAATATCCTTTTTGGAAAGTTCAACCAGTTCTTCATTTACCTTTCTATGAAATGTTCCGTTTTTTAAATTGTCCTCAATTCTGTTTCCTAGACTATCTTTAAAATTTACACGATAAGCATAACCATTGCCATTATTGAACATGTATATTTTGTCTCTAAATACAAATTCATAATTAGCTGTACCATAAGCATTTCCTCCGTGTGCTTTAATAGCATTCTGAACAATAGTTTCAGCACTTTCTACAGGCACTTCTAAGCTAGATTGTTCTTCTTCATTTTTGGCTTTATCGTTCTTACCAAGGTCTTTACAACCAATGATGGTTATAAAAAAAAAGCCAAATACTATCTTAAAATAATGATTCATATCTAGAGGATATCAGTTAATGTTAAATGATAAAACGTTGTTACCTATAAGGTTTTTATAAACAACTAGTCGATAAAATAAGTAACTACTAACGAACCAAAGTTATTATTAAAACAAATGGTTTATTGGATGCCTTATCATAATAATTGTTAATACTTCTTTTAAATTGAATAAGGATAGACAGAAAAGAAAAACCGAATAATTATCAGAGTGTGATAACCATTCGGTTATGAAAATTTTTACCAAATTATAATAGACAGATAAAATGTATGTATACGCTTATTGGTTTACAATAAAAGCATGAATAACCCCAGGCAACCATGCCAGTAAAGTCAATAAAATACTGATTAAAAGTGTTGTACCTACCCCATGTTTCATAAACACGGCTAAAGGAGGTAATAAGATATTCAAAATTATAGTTAGTAACGACATGTTTTAATTTTTAGGTTCTATCAAAAATACTGTGATTAAGCAACTTAGCTTAACTCAATTAATTTTAATGATAACCTAAAAAGTTGCAATAGTTAAATTGCCGTAATCAGTCTTTTCTTTCTTTTAACAACTCTGTCATAATTTCTTTCAATTTGCCTAAGCCAATTGGCTTTACAATGTAATCTGAAATGGCGCTGATATTATTTGCCCTTGTTATATCAACGGGATCAAGCGAAGAAGAAACCATATAAATAGTGATTTTCTTACCTACACGAGGTTTAATTTTAATGTATTCTTCCATAAACTGAAAGCCGTCCATCACGGGCATATCAATATCAAGAAAAATTACATCTGGAAATACAGAGTCTTCATCTAGATTATCTAACATAAAATCGATAGCTTCTTCACCATCAGAAAAAGTCATGATCTCCATAGGTAATTGAGTAGATTCCAAGGTTTTTACCATGGTATACCTATAAATAGAATCATCATCAACAATACAGGTTTTTAAAACATCATTCATAGCAAGCTTAATTAAAATTAATTATAAATGTAGTCCCAACATTTACCTCACTGACAGCAGATATAGAGCCTCCCATCGCTTCAATTTGAGTTTTTGTCAGAAACAAACCAACACCCTTTGCTTCTGGGTGTCTGTGAAAAATTTTATTGAGTCCAAAAAGCTTGTGCCCGTGCTTTTTCAGATCAATACCAAGACCGTTATCCTGAAATTTCAAATTAATCTTTCCATCTATAATTTCGGAAGTTATATTTATTTCGGGGGATCTATTTTCTGATCTATATTTAATTGCGTTTCCAACCAAATTTAGAAAAATACTTTCAAGGTAAATTTTATTATAAGTAAGATTTGAGACCTGAGAAAAATCACTTGTTATCACAATATTACTTTTTAAAATCTCTCCACTTAATATTTGGGTGGTGTTTTCCAGCAGAACATTTAAATCGCAATCATCAAGATTCTCGTTGGCATTACCCACCTTTGTTTTTAAAGCTTCAATAAGGGTATTTAAGGTAGAAGTTAAGTGATGGATAACGTTGCTGAATTTATCAAAGATATCTGCGCGTTCTTCTTCATCTTCAGAATAGCCATAGATTTCCAATAACGAATTAAGGTTGGCTACAGGCGCCCTAAGGTTGTGTGACGTAATATGAGTGAAATCTGCCAATTGTTGATTTCGTGATGATAATTTTTTAGTGAAGATTTCTAATTCCTCTTTTGCTTCGATCAACTTATCTTCGGCTTTTTTAGATTCGGTTATATCTTGGCAAGCTCCAATAACTTCTGTTATTTCCCCTTTGGCATTTGTTATTACTTCACCGATCAGCTTTATCGTTTTTACGGTTCCATCCTCTAATACAATACGATGAACAAGACCTTTCTTTTTATTACTAGCTATAAAATTCTTTATATGTTCAACAACAAAATCTTTATCATCTGGATGAACAAAATCTAAATAAGTATCATATTTCAATTCAACATTCTCCTCGTCAAAACCAAAAATTTCATATAAATTTGAAGACCAAACAACGGTGTCCAAAACCATGTTCCATTGCCAATTACCCATCATGGTAATCTTTTCGGCATGATTTAAAAGCTCGTTCTTTCTTCGCAACTTATCCTTAACATCCTTTATTTTAGAAATATCCGTAGCTACTGCGATAAATCCTTCATTTTGACTTTGTTCATTATTAACAGCTGTTATCGTTGATAATACAGGAAAAGTTGTCCCATTTTTTCTTTTAAATGTCCATTGTCGGGTATCGTTAATGTTTTCATTTCTATAGTTAAAATCTTTGTCGGTAACATCATCATTGAACTCGGCAATCATGTCTTTCCTAAATTGCATTAATTCCTCTTCAAGCATATAAATTTCTGGTTTTTGCTTACCTATCATTTCTGCGGCAGAGTATCCTAGTAATTGTTCTGCACCACTATTATAACGATTAATGATTCCATCCTTATCTGTAGTAATTACAGCAATAGATTTAGAGTTAAAAATGGCTTCTAGTTCTGAATGTGCTTTATTAAGTCGTTGTTCGGTACTTCTTATACTACTTATGTCTTGCATAATTCCGTAAAATCTTGTCGGCGTACCTTTAACATATTCTACTTTACCAATAAATTTTGCCCAAACACTTTTACCCTTTGCATTAATCAACTCTAAATCTAGATTTATAGAACTACCTTGACTAATTGCATTTTGTATGGCAACAGTTGCAGCATCTCTACTTTCTCCTTCTTTAAAAAATTCTAAGCTTGATTCTATAGTGGGTTCAAAATCTTGTGAAACTTCATGAATATCATAAATCATTTTACTCCATATAATCTTGTTGGTTGAAAGGTTTAATTCCCAAGTTCCTATACGTGCAATTTTGCTGGTATCATTTAAAATAGTTTCAAAACGTTTTTTCTCGAGTTCCTTTTCTTTTTGCTCGGTAATGTCACCGGTATGCATCAACAGACCGCCTATTTCCCCATCCATATTATACCAAGGACGAACATCCCAATAAATCCACTGCATGGTACCGTCTTTTCTGTAGAAAGGGGCTTCATCGCAGATATCTATTGCCCCGTTCAAACATTCTTGATTTTTAATTTTCCAATCCTCACCTATTTCCGGAAAAATATCATAATGAGATCTACCTACAATTTTCTCGCCTTCTAATTTAAAATCTTTAACCCAACGCTGAGAAGCCGCTAAATACACCATATTAACATCTAACATGGCTATAGCCGTTGGGGTTTGTTCAATAAAAATTTGATGATGCTTTTCAAGCAGCTCCGTATTATTGTATTGGCCCAAAGTCTTAATTTTAACAAGTATTTACGCTAAAAATAACAATAAATTACTGATATATAACGAAATACAAATAAGATTGGCAAAAAAGTATTTTTAAATATCGGTTGTCATGCCTCCTTCAAAAAACCAATAAAAAGTCTTCAACGAAAAATATTTCCGGTTTACAATAACTATGAGAACAATGAATACAAGTAGTAATTCAACATGGCCACATTCGTAATTTATACCCAAGGCATTTTCAATCATTTATAGCGTTGGTATTAAAACCTAAAAAGCACATTCCGTGATACTGTTCTTTTTCTTATCTTGTAGGTATTCAACCAACTACCATGACCAAACAACAAAAGGGTAGCTGTTTTTTTCAAACAGCTATTAAAAAGATGTTGTCTTCTACAACTAATAGACATTTTAAAATCTTTCTATCATCCCTAACCTTATTCTCAATTACTATTACGGGGTATTCACAAGAATTACCGTCTATTTCTGGTCAATACTCAGCAACAGCATTAAAAGAGGTCATTGTTGATATTGAAAAACAAACAAATTTTAAATTCTACTTTTTAGACCAATGGGTTCATGGAATTAGCATAACAAAAACCTACGAAAACGAGGATATTAATACCGCCCTACAAACCGTTCTTGAAAACACTTCATTAAACTTTCACTTTCTAGAATCTCAGAAACGCATCATTCTTTTAGAAAACACCATTGTTTATGACGAACTACCCAATGGTTTTTTTGGTTCTGAAGAAGTAATTGTAGCAAATAGTAATACGCAAACAAAAGCTACCGCACCACCGCCTACATTTTATTCTGCCAATACCCAAACCAAACGAAATTACGATGTTGCCAAGATTGGTAAAAGTGACCCTAACCATTTACAAGAAAGCTATAGGTTGACAGGAAGGGCAATCAATTCTAAAACAGGTGAGCCTATTCAAGATTTAGCCATTCGTGTTAAGACTTCCAATCAAATTACGGTAACCGATGCCAATGGTAATTACAACCTACAATTACCTGCAGGTTACAATGTATTAAGTATACGCGCCATGGGTATAGCCGCTACAGACCGTGAGATTATTATGTTCAATAATGGTAATTTAGATGTATTGATGGAAGAAGGGCTACAACAATTAGACGAAGTTGTTGTAGAGGCAGATGCCTTTAAAAATGTAGAAGATGCTATTACAGGTAGCGAACAAATAGATTCTGAGGAATCTAAAAATATTCCGTTGGTATTAGGGGAACGTGATATTCTTTCTGTAGCCAAGGCATTGCCCGGTATATCCTCTGCCGGTGAAGGTGCTATGGGCTTAAACGTTCGTGGGGGTAAAACAGACCAAAACTTAGTGCTGTTAGACGATGCGGTAATATACAACCCGCAGCACTTTTTTGGAATCTTTCAAGCATTGAATCCGTTTACGACCAAAGGTGTAGACATCTATAAAGGTGCTATACCCGTAGAGTTTGGAGGCAGGCTTTCATCTGTCTTTGATATCAGAACAAAAAACGGAAACGTAGAAAAATTCTCAGGTGAAGGTTCTATTGGTCCCGTTACCGGAAACTTGGCATTGGAAATTCCGCTAGAAAAAGAAAAATCTTCACTTGTTGTTGGTGGTAGAGGAGCCTATGCCGACTGGATTCTACGATCTTTAGATGACGAATCATTACGTAATAGCAACGCCTCTTTTTTTGATGGCATCGTTAAATATCACAATAAAATAAATGATAAAAATGAGGTAAAAGCAACCGCTTATTATAGTAGAGATGCTTTTAGTATTACGTCCGATTCTTTATACAATTATGACAACCGACTTTTTTCTGTACGTTGGGATCACAGAAAGAGTGTCAAAACAAATAGTGCATTAATTGTTGATAATAGTAATTACGGATTTGGAATTGATTTTGACGGTGATACAAACACCGATTTTAAACTTGACTACAGTATTAACGAAACCGAATTAAAATATAAGCTTCGTACATCTATAAACGATAAAAACACGTTAGACTACGGTGGTTCCGCGAAATATTATTCGGTTAATCCAGGAAGTATTGAACCTGACGGAAGCGAATCTAATGTCATTGAGCTTACTATTGATAACGAACAAGCCCTTGAAGCTGCACTTTTTATTGGGGATGAAATAACCTTTAATGAAAAACTTTCTGTCAATTTAGGCGTGAGATATGCGTTTTTTGCATCCTTAGGTGAAGCTACCCAAAGAACCTATGAAGAAGGCATGCCAAAGAACGAATCTACCGTTCAAGATACCATAGCCTATTCTAGTAATGAAAATATAAAAACCTATGGTGGACCAGAAGCAAGGATTTCCACTAGATATTTATTTACGCCAGATTTTTCGGTAAAGGCAAGTCTTAATAATTCATATCAATTTTTACATACCCTTTCAAACAATACCACGGTTTCCCCCATTGATACGTGGAAACTTTCTGATCTGAATATTGAAGCACAAAAGGGCTATCAAGCTTCTTTAGGTTTATATAAAAATTTTAAAGAAAACGAGTATGAATTAAGTATTGAAGGCTATTACAAGAAAATGGAAAATGTGCTCGATTTTAAAACCGGTGCCAACCTCTTCTTAAATGAAAATGTAGAAACACAAATATTACAGGGTGATGGTAAGGCATATGGGGTAGAGTTTCTATTAAAAAAGAAAAGCGGTGATTTAAACGGATGGCTGAGTTACACCTACTCTAGATCTTTATACCGTTTTGACAGTGAATTTAGCGAAGAGCGTATCAATAACGGAGAATTCTTTCCTTCCAATTTTGACAAGCCCCATGATGTAAGCGTTATTACCAACTATCGTTTTACAAAACGGTATAGTCTATCTACAAACTTTGTGTACCAAACCGGTAGACCTATTACCTACCCTGTAGGTACATTTAGATTCAATAACGCAGATTTTGTTGCTTTTAGTGATAGAAACGAATTTAGAATACCAGATTTCTACCGTTTAGATTTAGGTCTTAATATAGAAGGAAACCACAAGAAAAATAAGTTAGCACATAGTTTTGTTACCATATCGGTTTACAATGTATTAGGTAGAAACAATCCATATTCGGTGTTTTTCGTAACTGATGATGGTGAAGTTAAGGCACTGCAAAGTTCAATATTCTCAGTTCCTATTCCGTCCATTACTTATAATTTTAAATTTTAATAGTACTCGAAAAAATCATTAGTGATGAAAAAGTTTATTCTATTTATAATTTGCATTTCTACCTTCATCTCTTGTATTGAAAAGGTTGATCTTGGTATTCCGTCAAATGATGACGTATTAAAAATTCTAATTGTAGAAGCCACAATAACCGACGAAATTAAGAACCATAGGGTCACCATAAGTAGAATGGACACTTTGGTAGATTTAGGCATTGATTCTATCTACAATCCATACACACCAATACGAGATATTAATAGAGATTTAGTTCGTTATGAAGCTAACGCCCTAGTTTCTATAGAAAATAGCAATGGCTCCACTTATTCATTTAATGAAGCTAGTCCGGGTGTTTATGAATCGGATATTGAATTTGCCGCAGAAATGGGCAATACGTATCAATTAAATATTATTACAGCAGACGGTAAAACATATTCTTCTTCAGCTATGCAAATAGAAGGCTTAGCTAGCATTTCTAACATTTATGCAGAAAAAACAACAAGCGAATCTGGAGCGCAAGGTATTGGTATTTTCGTTGACAACGCCGTAACATCTGGCAATGTGCAAAACTTGCGCTATACCTATGATGAAACTTATAAGGTTATTGCGCCAAATTGGACTCCAGAAGCTTTTAAACTTACCAATTACGAACCGTGTGCACTACCTGTAGTTACTTATGACCTAGAAATTGTAGAACGAGAAGAAGAGCAACAAGTATGCTTCGGTAATAACTTATCGAACACTATAATTCAAGCACAACAAGGTAGCTTGAGCAATAACATTAAAAAGTTTATGGTACGCTTTATTGACCAAGAAAACTTTATCATAAGCCATAGATATAGTATTGAAGTAGAACAACTAGTATCAAGCGCAGCATCTTTTAGTTTCTACGACCAATTAAACAACTTCAGCCAGACCGGTAGCATTTTTTCTCAAGTACAACCTGGTTTTTTACAAGGTAATCTTTCTTCAGACGATGGTTCTCAAGGTAACGTAATCGGTTTTTTTGATGTGGTATCCGCTTCTAAAGAAAGGCTCTTTTTCAATTACGCCGATTTTTATCCGAATGAAGAATTACCCCCATATCCTTTTAATTGCAGAGAACTGACTGCGCCAGAATCTCATGTTTCATTTTGTTTTAGTGGACCTAGAGGACCTAACCCTTGTCCACAATCGGTGATACAGCAAGTAGACCTGAACTTAATAAGTTATGTAAAACCTAATGTCAATGACGTAGACTGTGGCGGACCCCATATTTTTGTTCCAAGAGTTTGTGGAGATTGTACAGTTTTAGGCAGTAATATTAAACCAGATTTTTGGGTAGATTAAATAGCATTATGAAGACAACACAAATACTTACCGCAATAATCATTTTAATCGTCAATCTTGGTCACACCCAATATGTGATCAAAGATGGTGCTGAACTTTTAAATTTAAAAAAAGTGCCCCAAGAGAAAGCATTTGTAGACCATAACGGACCATTGGTATTATCTGGGGAATATTTGTATTACTCAATTCACTGTTTCAATGCCCAAACCAATAACCCTAGTAAAATAAGTACAATTGGGTATGTAGCACTTGTAAACGAAGAGAGAGACTTCATTTTTGAACATAAAATAAAATTGAACAAAGGGCATGGTTATGGAGATTTCTTTGTGTCTACAGATATACCATCGGGTAGGTACAAGCTTTTAGGTTATACCCAATGGATGAAAAACGCAGGTCTATCTCAAGTTTTTAAAGATAATATTATAATCATCAACCCGTATTTGGTAGACCAATCTACCCTTCTAGAAAAGAAACCCGATGCGCCATCGTCAATTTCAACTGATGCTATTTCGGTTTCAGACTCATCAACAATTACAATTAGAACTAACCGATCTAAATATTTACCTCGAGATAAAGTAGACCTGAGCATCAAAAATTATAAAGGAGCTTTAGGTCATGGTTTCTATAGTATTAAAGTGAAAAGAAAAGAAGAGATCGCTATTCCATCTTCCCTCAATTCAGTAACCTATGGTAATGCATATTTCAATGCAGATAAAGAAATTAAACAGACCATTGGTGATAGCATCTTTTTACCAGAACAGCGTGGAGAACTAGTATACGGAACAGTGAAAAATAGTGAGACGGGGTTACCCGCTGAAAACCTTCCTGTAGTTATTTCTATACCTGGCAAAGAATCTTTACTAAAATTCTCTAAAACCGACCAAAATGGAAAATTCTATTCTTACATACGCAAAGACCGTAAAAACCCTATGATGGTTATACAGGTTGAAGATAAAAGCAAAACCTATACCATTGAAAAAGGAACACCTAGTCCTATTGACCTAGCCAATCTATCATTCACAAATTTCAGATTATCAAAGGAGCAAGCGGAATATATAAAGAACAGAAGCATATTAAACCAAATAGAAAATCAGTTCTTTAGCGCTAAACCAGATTCTACCTTACAGAGTAACCCTATTGATATATTTAATGGTGGCATACCAGAAGTTATTTTACTTGATGAATACACACGTTTTCCAACCCTTGAAGAAACTTTGGTTGAAGTGGTACAATTTGCTGGATTTAGAAAAGCGAACACAAGTGAAGCTTACATAAGAATTGGACAGGATTTTAAATCCTATGACGAGGAATATAACGACTTCCCTGCCATTGTTTTAATAGACGGTATATACATTCCACATCATGAGCAAATAAGAGCATTTGATGCCCGTAAAATTGAAAAAATCAGTATAACAAGAGACCAATTTCGTTTAGGTCAAAAAGAATATCAAGGTATTATTTCTATTGAAACTACCAATACAGATTTTCTTGACACCTATACTGCTAAAAATAGCCTAGTAGTGCCGTTTACTCAAGCGGTAGCTAAAAAGAACTATTTTGTACAAACCTATAAAACTGAGTACACTTCGTTTAACAGAATACCAGATTACAGAAGAATGTTATATTGGAATCCACTTTTAAATATTGCCGATAGTGATTATCAGTTTGAATTTTTCACTTCAGATATAGAGGGAACTTACGAGGTAATTTTAAACGGGTTTACTACGTACGGTAAACCGCTACATGTTGTAAAAGAAATAGAAGTAGTCAACCCAAATATGAATTAAGTAATATTATTTAATCAAACTTGCAAAATTAAAGGCGGCATTTACAAGGTTGTCCTTACTCTGCTCCATAGCTTGCTTTAAGGTAGAAATACCTCTAACAATCGATGCTACGTAGGCCAAACCAAAATCTTGTTGCTGTGCCACGGTTATACTTACCGATCCACAGAGTGCAGCAACAGGTATGCTTTTTGATTTTGCAGACGATACTACACCAGCTATGGTTTTTCCAGATAAGGTTTGCTCGTCTAACTGACCTTCGCCAGTAATGATCCAATCCGCACCCTCAATGGCATTATCAAAATCGGCTAATTCTTTTACCAGATTATTGCCTGAAATCAGCTCCCCTTTTAGAAAAACAAGAGCACCACCTCCTACTCCACCTGCTGCACCGGCGCCACTTACTATTTGTAAATCGATTTCATAGCGATTCTTAATAATTTCAGCAAAATTGTACAAACCCTGATTTAAAAATATAATCTCATTTTCAGAAGCACCTTTTTGTGCACCGTAAATATAAGCGGCACCTTGTAATCCATAAAAAGGGTTGGTAACATCACATGCCACTTTAACGGTCATCTTGTCCAGTTGGGGATGTTTATTGGAATCATCAATTGTTTTGACCTTAGAGAGGTTTTTACCGACCGGTGACAACACTTGTCCTGCCTCATCTAAAAACCGATATCCCAAGGCATTTGCAATGCCCATACCACCATCATTGGTTGCACTACCACCAATACCTAAAATTATTTCTGTTGCTCCTTTTTCAAGCGCATCATAAATCAATTCGCCTGTGCCAAATGTTGTCGTTTCCATACAGTTGAACTCATCAACATTCAGTAATTTTAATCCGGATGCTTCTGCCATTTCAATGTAGGCAATCTTTCTTTCGTCAGAATATAAATAAGAAGCATTTATAGCTCTAAATAGGGGGTCATTTACCGTAATGGAAACCGTTTCTCCTTTTATATAATGCTTGGCAATCTCCATAGTACCATCGCCACCATCAGCCAGTGGTTTCTTAACAATTTCTGCATCATTAAAAACCATTTTTATACCCTCTTCCACGGCATCGCAAAATTCGAATCCGGTTAGTGAGCCTTTAAATTTATCTGGTGCTATTACAAGTTTCATGGCTATAAGATTAGTTCAAAATATTTGGGAATGCAACACTAAAAGCAACTATTGCCACTAATGCTTAGTACAAAAGACATATCTATAAATAATGGCAGACGACTAATCATCATCTTACTATGCATAAAAAAACGCCCAGATATTATTTTCGCCATTACCGACAATGCAGCCATTGGCGCCATAAAAGCATTACACAAGTTCAAGGTTAAAATACCTGAGGAAATAGCAGTAGTTGGCTTTAGCAACTCCATTAACTCCACCATCGTGAGCCCTGCATTAACAACAGTAGACCAACCTGGTGATAAAATTGGTCGTACAGCAGTACGATTTTTAATTGAAGAAATAGAAAACCCTACGAATGATGTAATCACAAAAACCGTTGAAATCAAAACTAATCTTATCGTGAGAGACTCTTCATTAATGGTATAAGGCTACAATACTTCTTAAAATAAGCAGATATCCACTTTAAAAAATTGAACAATTACAACGGAATATTGCCATGTTTTTTCTTGGGTAAAACCGCAACTTTATTCTCAAGCATTGTGTATGCTTTTATTAACTTTCGTCTTGTATCTTTTGGTAGAATTACCTCATCTACAAATCCTCTTTCAGCGGCACTATAAGGGTTTGCAAATAATTTTGCATACTCTGCTTCTTTTTCCGCCAATTTCGCTTCTGGATCATCCGCAGCACTTATTTCTTTTCTAAAAATGATTTCACTTGCACCTTTGGCTCCCATTACCGCAATTTCTGCACCTGGCCAAGCATAATTTAAATCGGCTCCAATATGCTTAGAATTCATCACATCATAAGCACCACCATAGGCTTTTCTGGTAATTACGGTTACTTTTGGCACCGTTGCTTCACTTAAGGCATACAGTAATTTAGCACCGTTGGTTATAATTCCGTTCCATTCTTGATCGGTACCTGGCAAAAATCCTGGAACATCTACCAAAACCAAAAGTGGAATATTGAAACAATCGCAAAAACGTGTAAAACGTGCTGCCTTTTTAGAGCTGTCAACGTCTAAAACACCCGCGAGACTAATGGGCTGATTGGCAACAATACCAATACTTTTACCTCCAAGTCTTGCAAAGCCAACTACGATATTATCGGCATACGCTTCATGTATTTCAAAGAAGGTATCTTCATCAATAATTCCGTTGATAACGTTACGCATATCATAAGGATGATTCGCATTCTCAGGAACAATATCTTCTAATGCTTCTCTAACCTCGTTACCAAGTTCAATTGAAATATCAGCTGGTTTATCTTCGCAGTTTTGAGGCATGTAGCTGATTATCTGCTTAATTTGATTGATACATTGAATATCATTAGCAGCCGTTAAATGTGTTACGCCAGATTTGGTAGCATGGGTCAACGCACCACCAAGCTCTTCTGAGGTTACTTCCTCATTGGTTACGGTCTTCACTACATTGGGTCCGGTAACAAACATATAACTAGAGTTCTCTACCATTAAGGTAAAATCGGTCATTGCTGGAGAGTACACCGCACCACCGGCACAAGGACCCATTATGGCAGAAATTTGAGGAATTACCCCAGATGCCATTACATTTTTATGGAAAATATCGGCATAGCCGCCCAACGAACGTACTCCCTCTTGGATTCTGGCACCACCGCTATCATTTAGACCTATCATTGGCACGCCTATTTTCATAGCCATATCCATAATTTTACAGATTTTTTCGGCATGGGTTTCAGATAACGCACCACCAAAAACCGTAAAATCTTGTGCAAAAACACAAACTTGTCTTCCGTTGATAGTTCCGTAACCTGTAACTACTCCGTCACCATAAAAGACTTGTTTTTCCATACCAAAATCTTTGGTACGATGGGTAACCAAAGCTCCCATTTCTTCAAATGAACCCTCATCCAATAAAAAATGAATACGTTCATAAGCAGTTAACTTTCCTTTGGCGTGCTGTTTGTCTATACGTTCTTGACCACCACCCAATTTTGCCAATGCTAGTTTCTCTGCTAAAATCTCTTTATTATCTTCCATTCTATTCGTTCAAATCCTTAATGCGATTTTATGTTCTACTTTTCTGCCAGTTCGAAGAAATTTTAGTTGGAATTTTTAACGTCTTATCGTTTTCTAAATACAGTTTCAAAGCCACCAAAGCTGCAATTCTTCTTTCCTCGGCATATTGCTTTTCTAGATGCTCTGGAGAATAGTAGTTTTTAACAAAATGAGTATCAAAATTTCCAGAAGTAAAAGCCTCGTGCTCACACACAAATTTACCAAAAGGCAGTGTTGTTGCCACCCCTTCCACTTTGTAATTATCAATCGCTTTGATCATTAACTGTATAGCCTCTTCCCTATTCTTTCCATAGGTAATCAACTTAGAAATCATAGGGTCGTAATAAATGGGAACCTCCATACCTTCCTCAAAACCATCATCTACACGAATACCTTCACCCACGGGAATTTTATAGGTTGACAGCGTACCAATACTCGGCATAAAATTAGCTAACGGATCTTCTGCATACACACGAACTTCAAGCGCATGACCTTTAATGTTCAAATCGCTTTGCGTAAAAGCCAACTTTTCGCCACGAGCTACTTTTATTTGTTGCTCTACCAAATCAATACCTGATATCAACTCAGTCACCGGATGCTCAACTTGCAGCCTGGTATTCATTTCTAAAAAGTAAAAATTCTTGTTTTCATCAAGCAAGAACTCCACCGTACCCGCACCTACATAATCACAGGCTTTTGCCACTTTAATAGCAGCTTCCCCCATTGCTGTTCTAATTTCTGGAGTCAATACTGCTGATGGAGCTTCTTCTACCACTTTTTGATGCCTTCTTTGCACACTACATTCCCGTTCAAACAAATGAACCGTATTGCCATGTGTATCGGCTAATACCTGAATTTCTATATGCCTTGGAGAGCCTACATACTTTTCTATAAATACGGAACCATCACCAAAAGCAGCTAGTGCTTCGCCAATAGCTCTTTCCATTTGTTCTGGAAGATCTTTTAAGTTTTCTACAACACGCATACCTTTACCGCCGCCGCCTGCAGATGCCTTTATTAGGATAGGAAATCCTATTTGTTTGGCTACTTTTTCAGCCAAGGCAACGTCAGTTATTGCCTCTTCAATACCTGGCACCATAGGAATGTCATAATCACGAACCGCTTCTTTTGCCGCTAGCTTATTTCCCATAACCTTAATGGCATGAGGCTTGGGTCCAATAAAAACAATACCGTTATCCTCGACCATTTGTGCGAACACGGCATTTTCACTTAAGAATCCGTATCCCGGGTGAATACCATCTGCACCTGTCACCTTAGCAGCATCGATAACTTTCTCCATGATCAGATAAGATTCTGATGATGGCGCTGGACCTAATAACACCGCTTCATCAGCGAATTTTACGTGTGGCGAATGGCGGTCGACTTCTGAATAAACGGCAACTGTTTTGATACCCATTTTCTGGGCAGTCTTCATTATTCTTAAAGCGATTTCACCGCGGTTGGCTATTAGTATTTTTTTCATTAAAACTTAATTTACTCGATAATCGAGATTTAAATACGTAACGATTTAGCATCTATTACTTAAGAGTTTCCTCATATGACAATCGTATATTTCTATTCCATTTCAATAATCAACTGCCCTTTTTCTACGGCATCATCTTTTTCCACTTTAATAGACTTCACTATTCCTTCACCCTGAGCTAGAATAACATTTTCCATTTTCATAGCTGATAAAACCAATAACGGTGTACCTTCTACAATCTCTTGACCTACCTCAACCATAACGTCAACAATAAGACCTGGCATTGGCGCTTTTACCTCATTCAATTTTTGGGTAGTTACCGCTAGTAATCCCATCTTTTTAATTTGCTGATCATATTCATCTTCCAATTTAACCTCATAAACGTTTCCATTTATAGAGAGTGTCACCTTTTTATTCGAAAAATCTGTTTGTAACATCTCTACCTTAAACGCACTATTTTGATCCAATACATGAAGGGTATTTGCATTTACTACAATGCTATCTAAAGAATCGGCATCACTGGTTTTACAATCCAATTCTTCTCCGTTTACGGTAATCAAGTAGTTCGACATATCTATTTTATAAAAACAACTTTTAAAGTGAATCAAATATATCGAAAAAGATTGGCGATATAATTATCAAATTAAAATGAGCCCTATATAACTAACTGATTATATGATGAATTATGAAGGTATCAATAGACAACTCATAAATCGTTAATGTACAAGACAAAATAGATGTATATGATAAAATAGCAATAAATATCAATATTGACTAAAACAAAAAATCCAACCTAAATAAGTAGATTGGATTTCAGTTAATATAGTGTCACTATAAGATAATAAGCAGCTAATAGCTTAACCGCTTATACTTTAATTTTATTTTTTTTACAAATTCACAGTATCATGAAGAATATGCTACTTCTAATTGTATTGTGTTTATTTCAAAGTTCAACCATTTAATAACAAACATGATAGAAATAAATTTAGGGGTAAATGATTTAAGTCTCCGTGTACTTGAATGAATATTGTGGTAAAGGGAGTTCCACTTAATTTTAAAAGAAATTATTCTATTAAGCAAATTAGAAATCAGGTTTTGTATTTTCATTTGTTGAATTAAGAACGGTGAAATATCAATATACCCTAACACAAATCAATTAAACCCTAAACTAAAAGAATGGATAAAATTATTCAAATAGACGATCATTTTATTGAAAAGAACACACACTTCCCTGAATTGATCAAACAATTAAAATACAATTTTTCAGATAGAAAAGTTATGGTCCCATTGCGCCATCATCATGATTTTCCTAATCCTACAACAAACAAAGATTCTACATTACTATTGATGCCCGCCTGGAACCCTGGTAATGATGCTGGAATAAAAATTGCTACGGTAAGTCCAGATAACGGGCGTTTTAATTTACCTTCAATCAATGGAACCTACATATACCTTAATGCTACTAAAGGGACTATAAAGGCAATTCTGGAAGCGAAAGCCCTAACGGTAAAAAGAACAGCTGCAGCTTCCGCTTTAGCTTCTTCTTACTTGTCAAGAGAGGATTCCAACTCACTGTTAATGATAGGCACTGGTGCATTATCCACTAACCTCATTAAGGCTCACGCTTCAGTCAGACCCATTGAAAACGTATTTGTATGGGGCAGAGATTACAAAAAAGCGCAAAATATATGTAATCAGTTATCAGATGAAGCATTTACTATTACCCCTATTAAATCCATTAAAGAAAAAATTTCTGAAGTTGCGATAATTTCTTCTGCTACATTATCAGAAAGTCCATTGGTGCTAGGAAAATATTTGTCAGCTGGACAGCATATTGATTTAGTTGGAGCATATAAAAAAGATATGAGGGAAGCAGATAACGATACTATTTTGAGAGCTTCAGTTTTTATTGACACTTATGAAGGTGGGTTAAAAGAAAGTGGTGATATCGTTATTCCATTAGAAAATGGAATTATACAAGAATCAGATATTAAAGCAGATTTATTTGAACTTTGCTCCAATACAAAGAATGGAAGGGTTAACTCTAAGGAAATAACTGTATTCAAATCTGTTGGCCACGCACTACAAGACCTAACGGCCGCAAGTTATTATTATAAAAAATACCTCAATGCCTAAAACAACCTTCCAAAACATAGTACGCAAAACACAATTTACACCACCAGAAAATTGGCTGCAAATAAAAACCATAGACATGCATACAGGAGGTGAACCGCTTCGGGTTATTGTCAATGGTTTCCCTGAATTAAAAGGAAACTCTGTTTTGGAATATCGTAGATATTGTAAAGAGCATTATGACGAGTTGCGTACCGCTTTAATGTTTGAGCCACGTGGCCATGCAGATATGTACGGTTGTATTTTATTACCCGCTAATGATAGTGAAGGCGATTTTGGAATTATTTTTTTACACAATGAAGGCTACTCTACCATGTGCGGTCATGCCATTATAGCCATATCAACATTAGCGGTAAAAATGAAATGGATCAATGTAAAGGAAGGTGATAATATCTTAAAAATTGATGCTCCATGTGGAAGAATTACTTCTTATACCAAAGTAGTAAATGGCAAAGTAATGCACGTTCGTTTTCACTGTGTTCCTAGTTTTGTAGTTTCTCTTGATACTAGTGTTGAAGTACCAGGTTTAGGAAATGTAACCTATGATTTAGCTTATGGAGGAGCCTTTTATGCATATGTGGATATAGCAAAAAATAATTTTGATTTTGATTTAAATCCAGAATCCTATAGGTCAATAATTAGCCAAGGAATGGAAATTAAGAAAGCTGTAATCCATACCCATAAAAATATTATACATCCTTTTGAAAAGGATTTAAGTTTTTTATATGGTACTATTTTTATAGATAATACAAAGCAAGTATCTGGGGCGGATAGTAGAAATGTATGCGTTTTTGCTGAAGGAGAGGTAGATCGTTCACCAACAGGTTCTGGAGTCTCTGGCAGGATGGCTATCCATAAAAAACGTAAGGAAATTGAAATAGGACAAACAATGAACATTGAAAGTATAACAAACTCTGTATTTAAGGCATCGGTAATTTCTGAAGTGGATTACGGAATATACAAAGCTGTTATCCCGCAAGTAGAAGGAACCGCTTATATTACAGGAATGCAAACTTTTATCATTGATCCGGACGACCCAATGAAAGACGGATTTATATTAAGATAATGCGTTAGTTATTATCAAATTTGTTATGTTTCAAAAAATAATTAGTAATTAAAGTGTATAAATGCAAGCTAGTACCCTGACCCTCATAAATACCATGAGAGCGATTAGGATAAGCCATCATTTCAAACTCCTTATTATTTCTAATAAGCTCATTTACCAATAGTTCCATATTCTGGTAATGCACATTATCATCACCGGTACCATGAATTAGCAGTAAATTCCCCTTTAAATTCTTAGCATAGGTGATCGGTGATCCTTCAATGAATTTATCCTTATCTTCATTTGGCAAACCCATATATCTTTCCTGATATATATTGTCATACAATAATTGGTTTGCCACACCGGCTACTGCAACCCCGGTTTTGTAAATTTCAGGATAACGAAAAAGCAAGTTTTGAGTCATAGAACCTCCCCCACTCCAGCCCCAAACATTTACACGGTCTTTATCTAAAAAATTATACGTTTTTAAAACTTTTTGCGCCGCTAATGCCTGATCTCTAGAATTGAGGACCCCAAGTTTCTGATATATGCTTTTTCGCCATTCGCTTCCTTTTAAACTTGGGGTACCACGGTTGTCTATATTAATTACCACAAAACCTTTTTGCGCCATATAGATTTCATATAAACCGATCCATTGATCAGTGGCTACAACTCCCCAAGGTTCCCCATAAACATGAAACAAAACAGGATATTTTTTAGATTCATTAAAATTTAAAGGTTTTGTCATTCTACCATCCATTACAATACCTTCCTTAGTGGTTACCTTAAAGAATGAAGTTTCTGGAATTGCCAGGCTTTTTAACCTGTTCTTTAGTTGTTTATTATCTACTAATTTCTGTATTGTTTTATGCTTTGGAAGGCTTACCAAACTCAGGGTATTAGGTGTATTTACATCAGTGAATTTGTGAATTGCATACTCACCGTTTAAAGAAACATCATAGCTATTTACACCACCAAATGCTGCTGGTGTGATCCTAGTTAATTTTCCTGCTCCATTTAAAGGAACACTATATAAATAACGTTGAGTTGCATTATTTGGAGAAGCTACGATATATAAATTTTCAGCATTGGTTTGATAATAAGCGGCCACATCATAATTTCCGGGAGTTACAAGCGTTTTTTTTCCGGTCTCCAAACTGATTTTATACATATGGCGCCAGCCATCATTTTCAGTCATTCTTAAAAAACTTTTCCCGTTATCTACAATTAACTGATCGTTATTTCCCCAATGGTTTGATGCTATATCCGGATATCTTAAATCTACCCAAGTATCTTCAGTTTCAGTATATATTTTACGAAGTTTATTCGAAGAAGGTCTATAAGTATAGACATTCAGTTCATTTTGCTTTCTGTTCATTTGTTGAATCAACAGTACATCTTTATTCACCCACTGCATAGCCGGCAGATAATGTTGAGCGGGATCACCGGGAACAGGAATCCAATTGATTTCTGAAGTTTTTGTATTGATTAATCCAAGTTTAGCTGAGGAAGGATTAAAACCTGCTTTAGGGTATTGTACAGATATAGGTTCCGCATACACAGAATCTGTATTATTAATCATATAGAAGGTACCAATTTCTGAAGCATCTAATTGCCAGAAGGCTATTTTTGAAGCGTCTGGACTCCAGGTAAAACCGTCTCGAACTCCAAATTCTTCCTCATATACCCAATCAAAAGTACCGTTAATAATAGCTCCGGTGCCATCCGTTGTTAATGGTGTAATTTCTCCAGTTTTAAAATTCTCCTTATAAATATTAAAATCCTTAACATAGGCTACAAATTGATTATTATCAGAGAATTTTGCAAACATTAAAGAAGAAGGTGAAAAATCTTTCCCTAATTTTTTTAGCTTATCCGTATCAAAATCATACACCCAAAAATCTCCTTTTGAATTTGTTCGCCAAACCCTACTGGAATTTGTAAAGATCATCACCTTACTTCCGTCTGGCGATAACGAAAAATCTTCAATTTTTAGATTTACTCCATTAGATGTGAGCTTTTCTGTAGACAGGTAAACATCACTTTTATAATCTTTACTCCTATATTTTATAAGCTGATCATTCCCATTTTCACTCTTTTCTATAGTCACAAAGGCATTTCCATCTTCTACCCAGAATAGTGGCGCCAGACGATCGCTTTTAAATTCTTTAGATACATAGATACGATCAAGATTTAACAAAGAATCGTTTTTCTGAGCAATACCTAAAAAGGTAAAAGCCAAGAAACTCAATAAAAAAGATATCGATTGTAATGTTGAAGACATCATCCTTTTAGTATTACTTATGAATTTTTCAGTTCTTCTAATTCTTCTATTGTTTTGGCCAAAGGCTCTCCTAACAACTGTTTTCCGGTAGTTGTGATGAGAAAATCTTCTTCAATACGCATTCCTCCAAAATCTTTGAACTGCTCTACCTTATCATAATTCACAAAATCGCTATATTTTCCTTGAGCTTTCCAGGCGTCTATTAGATACGGATTAAAATAAATTCCGGGTTCTACGGTAAGTACATTACCGGCTTCCAGTGCTTTTCCTAAGCGAAGAGATTTTAAGCCAAAATCGGTACTTTTTTTAATCTCATCCGTATAACCTACCAACTGCTCTCCAAAATTTTCCATATCGTGTACGTCCAGTCCCATAAAATGTCCTAATCCGCATTGAAAAAACAAGGTACTCGCACCTGCATTCACAGCCTCCTGAGTATCTCCTTTCATTAAACCCAGACCTTTTAAGCCTTCCACAATGCGGTTACATGCTAATATATGAGCATCTTTAAATTTATGTCCTGGTTTTAAAACGGAAGAAGACGACTCGTGAGCATCCAACACAATGGAATAAATTTCACGTTGTATAGCTGTAAACCTTTCGGCAACCGGAAAAGTACGTGTCATGTCACCAGCATAATTCATTGCTGTTTCCGCACCACAATCACATAAAACAATGTCCCCGTTTTCTACCACTGCCTGGGTTGCATGATTATGAAGATACTGTCCGTTTTTAGTAAAAATTATCGGGAAAGAAATATTTCCGCCACCTGCTATGGCTATTGCCTGTAATTCTCCCGCAATCTGCTTTTCAGAAACTCCATGTTTTGTACGCCTAATTGCATGGCGATGCATGTTAGCAGTAATGTTTACCGCTTTATGCAGTTCTATAATTTCTTCCTCTGATTTTATAGAACGTTGAGCAATCACTGCTTTGATAAACTCAATAGATTTGGTTGCTCCCACTTCAGCCACAGGAATTCCCGTAAGCTCACTAATTTCAATGGTTACTTTACTTCGGTAGGGCGGCAGGTAATGTAACCTTTGTCCTTTTTGTTTTGCTTTCCGTACTGTTTCTTTAAGCTTGGACATTGCTTTTACCTCCGCAATTCCACATTTTTCCGCATAGGTATTTAAAGGTTCAGAAGCTCCCACCCATACCATATCCTCAGGGGTTAAATCATCTCCAAAAAGAATCTCTCTGTCTTCATCTAAATCAATTACTATGTACAAGTTTGGAAGGTTAATTCCCATGTAATATAAGAAAGTACTATCCTGACGGAATGGATACCAATTATCTTTATAATTCATACCGGTTTCCTTATTCCCGGGAATTATGAGAATTCCTGATTTTACCGTATTCTTTAAAATTTCTCGTCGCTGCACATACGTTTCTCTTGCAAACATTTATTTTTCCATTTCTTTAACCAGTTCAACATCTACATAATATTTATGTTCTATCCTCCAAGGGGTGAGCAAATATTGATTTTCTTTCTGAATGCCCACACTTTGCCATTCTGAAGAAGGAACTATTTTAATTTTATCTTTATCGCCTTTTAATACCAAGGGTAAATTGAATCCATCTACACAGTTCACATATCTATAGAATATTCTACTCCTTGGAGCATCTATATATAATTGCAATTTTGGAATTTGAATTGTAGTCAAATATTGCTCATATACCTTTGAATAATTATAATTGGCTTGTTTTGAAATATAATCTAGAATTACCTTCCCAGCTATTGTTCCATTACGGTAATCCTTATTAATGCCTATAAGAATCTGTCTAAACAAGGCATCATCTGACATACTATGACGAATACTATGAAGCATGTTACCTCCTTTTGGATACATATCTCCACTTCCACGAGCATTTACACCATAAGAAGGAATGATAGGTGTATCATTCTTAATTCCACTTCTTATTCCGTAATTATAGTCGTTAGCCGCTTCCTCTCCATACCAATAGTCTATAAATAATGTTTCGCTATAATTGGTGAAGCTCTCATGAATATACAAATCTGCCAAGTCATTAACAGTGACATTGTTTCCAAACCATTCATGCCCTGCTTCATGCACAATTACAAAGTCCCAGGTTAGACCTATTCCCGTGTTTGAAAGATCTTTGCCTTTATATCCTCCGGAAAACCGATTACCATATGCTATATTAGACTGGTGTTCCATTCCCAAATGTTCGCTTTCAACTATTTTAAATCCATCTTCATAAAACGGATAGGGTCCAAACCAATATTCAAAGGCCTTAAGTGTATTATTAACTTCTGGCGGCATATATTCTTTGGCTTTTTTAAGGTTATAATCCAACACCCAATAATCTAGCTCTAGTTTTCCATTTAGACCTTTGTAGGTTTCTGAAAAATTTTCATAATGCCCTATGTATGGTATAATGGTATAATTACTTATTGGGTTCTCTACCCCCCATTTATAAGAAACGGTCCCGTCTTTATGTTGAGTGGTATCTAACAAATGACCATTCCCCACAGCCATAAGTTCTTTTGAAACCCGCATGGTTAGTGAGGCTCCGTTATCAGGCTCATCACTTTGATGATCCTTGTTGGGGTACCAGATAGAAGCACCTATTTCCTGACAGGTAACTGTCATCCATGGTCTTCCTTTTTCATCATTTACAAATGTCCATCCTCCATCCCAGGGAGGACGTACAGCTTCATGAGGTTTACCACTGAAATAAACCTGTACCTCATGCTTAGAATTTATTTTTTGTTTGGGGGTTTGAACATAAAAAACATTTCCTTCACGCTTAAAAGTTAAAGACTTTGTCTTATCGTAGACGATACTATCAATTTTTAATGGTTCTTGTAAATCGATCTGCATTACCTCTGGATGTTTTTCCTGAACCACTTTATATGTGATAATGTTACAACCTGACGTATATTTTTTTTCAAAATTGGGCGTTACAGAAATATCATATTTCAGCACGTCCCACCAGGCTCTTTCAGGAGTGATAGTACCTCGAAGTGTATCGGCATGCGTAAATTTCTTTTCTTGGGCATGAAGCTGAATTGAAATTGCAGCAAACAGTAGGCAACCTAAGAATCTTTTCATGCTAGAAAAATTTAAATTTACATTATACGCTATCTAAATTTGCATATTCTTTACGTAATAGTCAATTTTTTACCGAATTGTAGGTAAGATAGTACCATACTTGGTTAATTCAATGTAAATACGGAAGGAGGTCAATAGTTCACATTCTCTAGTTATGACCGGCACCTAAATCATGGGAGGTGGTCAGGTTGAGGTTATGAATGAGATTAAATAAATAAGATATGAGAAATGGTTCATTTGTTGAAGGCAAGACACTAGATAGATATAGTCGTTTGACGGAAAATCTATAATATCAACCAACGATAAAAGGATTAAAGTTGATTTATATTTAAAAAGTATAATCTTGTATATATAAACATGTTTATAAGGGTGCTCTATTCAATAACACACAACAATAGATATTACGTATTACTATTCTAATCTTCATAAGTAATAACGATATATATTTGCAGTAACATACTTACCCCGCTTCTCGTTAGATCAGCGCGCTCAGGGTAAGTTTTTTTTGTTTTAAATCTAATATCATCAAGAATAATTACAAAAAACCATCCCTTACTTATTCACAACAATTAGACAAACTTAAGGAACGAGGGTTAATTGTTGAAGATGACTCTAAAGCAATACACTTACTCCAAAATTTAAGTTATTATAGATTATCTGGATATTGGTACTCTTTACTTAACGAACCGAAAAAGAGTCATATTTTTAAAGATGGCTCATCGTTTAATCAAGCCTTTTCACTTTATTGCTTTGACAGAGAACTACGACTATTGATTCTTAATCAAATTGAAAAAATAGAGGTTTCAATAAGAGCAATTATCGCTTATGAATGTTCAAATGAACTAGGTGTTTTTTGGCTTTCCGAAAAAGATAATTTTAAAATATTTAAAGAATACACCTCTTGTATAAATGCAATTTTCAATGAAATTAATAGAAGTAAGGAATTATTCTTGCAAGAGTATAAAAATAATTACACAGAAGAACTTCCGCCAAGTTGGATTACCCTAGAAGTTTGTTCGTTTGGCAGTCTATCCCGCATATACAGCAATCTAAATTCAGGTCTAAACAAAAGAAAAATAGCCGACAAATTCGGCTTGAATGAAAAAGTTTTTGAAACTTGGATACATTCAATGGTCTACATTAGGAATGTTTGTGCACATCATAGTAGATTATGGAATAAAAGAATTAAAATAAAAGTAGAACTACCAAAGAAAACTACTGGTCCATGGATTAATAACTTTAATATAATTGATGACAGAGATGGTTCGTCAAGAAATATTAAAGACAGAACATATTTCTCCATTTGCATGATTAAATACCTACTTGACCAAATTAACCCCAACAACACTTTTAAGGAAAAATTAAGTGAATTGTACATAAAGTATCCAAATGTGGATTTAAGCGCACTAGGATACACAAAGAACTGGGTTTCGGAAGATTTGTGGAAGTAATAAATTAAGATACTACACAGATTCACATCTACTATTTCAAATATTGGATAATTTCTTGGATAAAAAACATCCTTACAAACAAAAAACCCAGTAAGTATAGTACCTGCTGGGCTTTATCTGCTCCCCCTCTTGGGCTCGAACCAAGGACCCTCTGATTAACAGTCAGATGCTCTAACCAACTGAGCTAAGGAGGAATTTATGTCATTTTAGAGTCTTTTTTTGACTTGTATTTTGCAATACTTTATTGCTTTAGCTTCCTAAAGCGGGTGCAAATATAGTAGTTTTTTCAAATTCGCCAAACAAATAAATTATTTTTTTTATTTAAATATCAATTTATAAACATCATTACCGTTAGCGAACAGTAAAAGCGCTATTAAAATAAAGAATCCGGTAACTTGTGCGTACTCTAAAAATTTATCACTTGGCTTTCTTCCCGTAATCATTTCATAAAGTAAAAACATGACGTGTCCGCCATCCAATGCGGGAATAGGCAGAATATTCATAAACGCCAAAATAATAGATATAAAAGCCGTTGTAGCCCAAAACTGTGGCCAGTTCCAAGTATCTGGGAACATACCACCAATAGCGGCAAAACCACCCACCTCTTTATATGCACCGGTATCAGGATTAAAAATCTTCTTCATCCCCTTAATATAATCCGTAAGGGTCTTAACACCTTTATCCCATCCGGCAGGTATAGATTCAAGGAATGTATAATCTAATTGCTTCACTTTAAAATAACCTGCTTTTTCATAATCTTCCAGGCTATCAAAACCTAACGACACACCAACTTTACCTTCATCAGATATTTTAGCCAGTAGCGGCAATGTTGTACCATTACGCTCCACAACAACATTAACGGTTTTTCCTTTATTGACTTCTAACAAAGGGCTTACCTGATCTAAATACTCAACAGCGGTTCCTTCTATTTCAACTAAAGCATCACCTTTTTCAAAACCGGTATTTATATTAGGAGAGTTTTCTGGAATTCCTTTAATAATAAAAGGGCTTCTTTGACTTATAAAACGTGCGTTTTCCTTATTATTGGAAATAGTCTCAATAAAATCTACTGGTATTTCCTTTTCAATTTTCTGACCATTGCGTTCAATAGTAATCTGCTCTCCATAGACCACTTCTGGAACTATACTATTCAAAGCTTCAATTCTTTTACCATCAACAGCCAAAATTTTATCTCCAGTCTGAACACCAAGTGCATTACCTAATGTTGTATCGGTTACCCAAATACCATCTTTTAAACTATCATTTGCCACATATTGCTCTCCATAAGCAAATGCCAAACCAATAAAAATAATTACCGCTAAAATAAAGTTTACCGTTACCCCGCCCAACATAATAATTAAACGTTGCCAAGCCGGTTTGCTTCTAAACTCCCACTCCTTAGGTTCTTCTGCCATGGCTTCTTTATCCATGCTCTCATCTATCATTCCAGATATTTTTACATATCCGCCTAAAGGCAACCAACCAATACCGTATTCGGTTTCACCAATTTTCTTTTTGAAAAGCGAGAACTTTACATCAAAGAACAAATAGAATTTTTCTACTCTGGTTTTAAAATATTTTGCTGGTATAAAATGCCCTAACTCGTGCAGAACGATAAGTATAGAAAGGCTTAAAAAAAATTGTATGGTCTTTATAATAATAGGGCTCATCCGTTTTTCCTGAAAATTAAAATCGCACAAAAGTACATTTTTACAACCGCTAAAAAAAAGAAACCCATTGAGGTTGTGGTATTTTATGAATAATTTATCAGCTGACCAGGTAAATTAACTTGAAAAATATGCACCCCTAACGTACCTTTGTAAAAAATTCTTATGCGGTCTTTATTCGCTAAATATAAATTATTCGGGCTGGTATTACTGCTCATTTCAGCAGTTATTATGTATCTATTTTATAATGCCCTACAGCCCGTAGTGCTATTACCCGTTTACTCGCCTGCCATGGTAAATGCAGAATTGGTACCTGAAGAAATTCAGCATGTTAGAAAGTACCATACGATCGGTGATTTTTCTTTAACGAACCAAAATGGAGAAAATATTACACAAGACCATTATAAGGGTAAAATTTACGTTGCCGATTTCTTTTTTACGACCTGCCCTACCATTTGCCCGATCATGACCAAAAATATGGTGGATCTACAACAATCTCTTGGTAAAGACTCTGACGTCATGTTATTATCACACTCGGTAACACCAGAAATTGATTCAGTAGCTCAATTAAAAAAATACGCCTTGGAAAAAGGGATCGATGATAGCAATTGGAATTTAGTTACGGGCGACAAGAAACAAATCTACGACCTGGCTCGCAAATCCTATTTAGCCGTTAAGACTGATGGCGATGGCGGACCATTTGACATGATCCACACTGAAAATTTTATTCTAGTGGATGAGAAAAGAAGAATTAGAGGTTTTTACGACGGCACAAAAAAAGAGGATATCGAAAAAATATTAGCCGATATAGAAATTTTGAAAAAATCTCACGAGAACTAGCGCAAATACTCCTAAAAATCTACATAAAAAAACGGTATTTAGAATTAAGATGTATTAATTTATTAATTGAATTATTTCCATTACTTTTGCCTTACTTATAATGAATCTAAATAAAAATTGGAGACTACAGTTGCAGATTTAAAGAGAGGCCAGAAGGGAATAATAAAAGAATTCACAGAAAACTTATTACCTATAAAGTTGTTAGAACTAGGTTGCCTACCTGGTAATGAAGTTGAACTTGTACAAGTTGCACCTTTAAAGGATCCAATTTACATTAATGTCAACGGATCTCATATTGCCATTAGAAGAGAAATGGCCTTACATATTGCACTTGATATTATAGATGATACTGTTGTTATATGAGCAAACAAATCAATGTTGCCCTAATAGGCAACCCCAATACCGGTAAAACATCGGTTTTTAATCAATTAACAGGATTAAACCAAAAAGTAGGTAACTACCCCGGTATAACTGTTGAGAAAAAGGAAGGTATCTGTAAGCTTCCCCGTGGTGTAAAAGCACACATTTTAGATTTACCGGGCACCTATAGCCTAAACACTACTTCTTTAGATGAAAGTGTAGCAGTTGAACTTCTTTTGAATAAAAATGACAAGGACCACCCAGATGTAGCCATTGTTGTTTCTGATGTAGAAAATCTTAAAAGAAATCTTCTCCTTTTTACACAAATAAAAGATTTAAAGATCCCTACCATACTGGTTATAAATATGGCGGATCGTATGTCTAGAAAAGGGATAACGATTGACATTGAATTATTAGAAAAAAAATTAAACTCAAAAATTGCATTGGTCAGTACCCGTAAAGAAACGGGTATTGAGCGATTAAGAGAATTAATTGCAGATTATAAAAATCTTTCAAAAACACAGAATATTGATACTTCTGTTATTGCCCCTGAATATTTTAAACGTCTTAAAAACGCTTTCCCAAAAGAAGATATTTATAAATTATGGCTGGTTATTACACAAGATGTCAATTTCATGCCGTTAGAAAAGACGGTTACCAAAGACACCTCTTCTTTTACTACCAAATCAAAATCTGAGCTTAAGCGTCTTCAACAAAAAGAAACCATTTTACGCTATCAGTATATAAACGGTATTTTAAAAGAAACCTACAAAGTAGATGTCAATGCAGCCAAAGGATTTAGGGCCACTTTAGACAAAGTCTTGACCCATAAGGTTTTTGGATATGTCATCTTCTTTTTAATACTACTCACTATTTTTCAAGCCATTTATGGGTGGAGTGAGTACCCAATGGATGTAATAGACGGGTTCTTTGCTTCTGCCACAGAGTGGATAAAAAACACCTTACCACCCGGGGTATTTACTAACCTGATTGCCGAAGGAATTTTAGCCGGTATTGGCGGTATTGTCATATTCATACCTCAAATAGCATTTTTGTTCCTGTTTATAGCGCTACTGGAAGAAACAGGCTATATGAGCAGAGTTGTATTCTTAATGGATAGAATCATGAGACCGTTCGGGTTAAGTGGTAAAAGTGTTGTTCCTTTAATTTCTGGTACCGCTTGCGCTATACCTGCGGTAATGGCCACTAGAACTATTGAAAACTGGAAAGAAAGATTAATTACAATTCTGGTTACCCCGTTCACCACCTGTTCTGCAAGATTACCGGTCTATCTAATTATTATTGCACTAGTGATACCTGAAGGTAGTTTTCTAGGACTAAGCTATAAGGCACTGACACTAATGTCTTTATACCTCATGGGTTTTGCAGCAGCTATCCTATCCGCTGTAATATTAAACAAAATTTTAAAGATTAAGAGCAAATCTTTCTTTGTGGTAGAGATGCCAAATTACAAGTTGCCATTACTTAAAAATGTTGGCTTTACCGTTCTTGAAAAGACCAAAAGTTTTGTTTTTGGTGCCGGTAAAATTATCCTTGCCATCTCTATTGTACTTTGGTTTTTAGGTTCTAACGGATTTTCTGATGAGTTCAAAAATGCAGAAACCATTGTAACCAATAGAGTGGAGGAAAATGGTTTTAGTGCTAGTAGTGAAATTTATTTTGAGACCCATCAAGATGAATTGAGTATTAACGACCAAGACATCTCAAATAAACAAAAAGAATTAGAAGAACGTGCCTTAGCACAAGAAATAGCCGGATATAAATTAGAACATTCCTATATGGGTTATATGGGTAAAGCAATAGAACCCATAGTTAGACCATTGGGTTATGATTGGAAAATTGGTATTGCAGTACTTACTTCATTTGCCGCACGCGAGGTATTCGTAGGTACACTTGCCACCATTTATAGTGTTGGTAATGATGAGGAAGAAACTATAAAAAACAGAATGGCAGCAGAAATAAATCCTAGAACTAAAAAGCCCTTGTTTAATTTGGCTTCAGGTATTTCACTACTATTGTTCTATGCTTTTGCCATGCAATGCATGAGCACCTTGGCCGTAGTAAAAAGAGAGACCAATTCATGGAAATGGCCGGCTAGTCAACTAGTATTCATGAGTCTTTTTGCGTATATTGTAGCTTTAGTTGCTTACCAATCATTAAAATAGATATGGATATTATACAACACATTTTGGTGTACATTACTTTGGCTATTTCAGTAGGTTATCTAGTGAATAAATTTTTAATTCCAAAATCCATTTGGTCCAGTAAAAAGAGTAATTCAAAAGCTTGTGGTAAGAATGATTGTGGTTGTCACTAAATGAGCAACTCTGTTAAATATTTTGTAAAACGTTCAAAACAGTTTCTAAAACTGTAACGTTACTTACCCTGGTTCGTCTAGATTGCATAGGAATAATCATATCACTATGAACTCAAGATCGTTTTTATTACCTCTTTTTACTTTTTTAATATTTAACCTATTTAACGCCAATGCGCAAAGTCTAAACGCTACGGTAATTGATAGCGTAAGCCAACAACCTATTCCCTTTGCCTCGGTTCAATTAAAGGAAAAGTGGGTCATTACGAACGAAGAAGGTAGTTTCCATTTAATTTTCGATGAGGTTATCACTGAATTCGATTCGCTAACCGTGTCTTCAATGGGTTATGAAACCTTGACCAGACCCATATCTGAATTTACTTCCACCAAAATCGCATTAGTACCCAAAGCTATAGAACTAAGAGAAGTTATCGTCTCTAACAAAAATTACACGGCAGACGAGATTATGGATTTCGTTGAGGACCATCTTGAAAAGAATTATACAAATGATCTGTCCAAAAAAAGACTATTTCACAGAACCTCTAGTTTTAATCGTTGGACAAAAAGCGACTTCAAAGTCAAGAAATCATCTATTGACGTATTAAATCAGAAGTTTTTGGATAGCATAATAAATACCGTTCCAAAAAACAATAGTTATTATTCTGAAATAGTTGGTGATTTATACGGTAATTCTTCTCAAGAATTATTAAAACTAGATCTTTTAAAAGCTTCTAAGTTATATGATAAAAGCAAAGAGCTAGATGCAGAAAAATTAGAGGAGAAGTTCAATGAGATTTTAAAGGAGAACGTAAAAGAGGGGTCTTATTTTAAAATTAAGTCTGGTTTGTTCGGCACTAAAATAGATGCCGAAGAAGTTAGCGAACTAATTGAAGAAGATGCCGATTCTACAGATATTGCGGCCGTTAATCAAGAATTAGAAAAAAAGAAAAAGGATAAAGAAGCGCAACAAAAAAACTATGGTCTTTGGAAAAAACGTGAATTAAAGGACATTTTCAAAACCATACCTACTCACAAAGATTCCGATCTTAATTTTATATATAAGACAAGAAAATACGATTATACGCTTCAAGCGTTTACTTACCTAGGTGATACTGCCGTATACGTGATTTCGTTTACACCTAGCCGCTCAGCAGATTACGAGGGCACCTTATATATCAATGCAGATGATTTTGCCGTAATACAAGTAGATTATACCAATGTTAAACCTACTAGTAAATTTAGTTTACTAGGTATTTCAAGCAACAATTACCTCTCTAAAGGAAAGATAATTTACAACAAAGGCAAAGATGGTTATTATGCATTACGATACTATGAATCTGAAAATGCGATGCGAGTTGGAATTAGAAGACCGCTAAAAATAATTGAAAAGAACAAAATTGTTAAAGGAAGAAATAAGCAGAACGAACTATCTGGAGATATGGATTTTGTTATCAACACTACAGAGAAGAATGAAATGATTGTATTTGAGTCCGAATATATTACACAGGCTACATATGATGGTTTTACAGAAAATAACGCCGTATCACCTACCTATATGCCTAAATACGACCCAACATTCTGGGAAGGTTATGCCATTATGGAACCAAATACGGCCATTAAAGAATTTACCGCTACCTCTGCAGAATAAATTAGATAAAATTCTTTATAAAGTTATAGATTAATAATCCCCAGCCTACTACTAAGAATAGTCCGCCAAGTGGGGTTATAGGACCCAATATCTTTATTTTATTTCCTTTGGATGCAGAAATACACAATCCGTAGATACTAAAGGAAAAAAGAATTGTACCTATAATTAAACAGTAGATGATTGCTTTCTCCAACCCCGTTTCCAGGTTAAGATTAAAGCTCAACATAAGTATCAATAGGGCATGATACATTTGATATTTAACTCCGGTTTCAAAACTATTCAATTGATCTGCCGTAAAGGTTTTCTTCAGTAAATGTGCCCCAAACGCACCAAATACAACCGCTAACAATCCTAACAAAGCTCCTACCAATTGCGCTACTAAAACCATATCTTTTTAATTCAAAGATACTATCATCTTCTTTTAATTCATAAACAACAGAATCTATTATCTCTTACAGTTGCAAATCTGTGCTACTAATAAATATTTAGTTTAAGCTAATATTCATTTCCATGTTAGAACTAAATGTAAACACACATTCCTTATATTTTGGTGGACCGAACATTTTCATCTTTCCTTTTGAAAAAGCTATTTGTTCTTTGGGGATACCAAGCATATTAGTGTCTAAGCTTTTATTGCCGTTAGCATCATGAAATATTGCGATTGCATAATCACCTTCTGGTAAATCTGTGATATCAAAAGCTGTTTTTCCTTTCACCGCTTTCTCAGAGCCAGATTTAAAAACTTCATCAAACTTTAAAAATGAATCTTCATTATTGTAAATAGCAAAACAAATATTCCCTTCTTCAGAAGCAACGCCTTCTATACTTAAACTAAGATTATGTTGCGCAAAAAGACCTGTAGACAATAAACCTATTATAAAAAATGCTAAAAACTTTTTTTTAATCATGGGCACTATTTAGAATTAAACAACCTCTGGACAAGCCCGCTAGGCATTGAATTAAAAAATTTATATAAATCTCGATTATCAAGTAAAAAATAATTTCAATAGTTATGCCAAAGCTAATTTACATATTAACCTTTTTGTAATTTATAACTACAGACCTCTAATTGGTCTCACTTAAAGCTTTGGTTTTAGCGCCTAGTTTTTGAAATAATTGAACAGTTTCTACAGAATCCTTTAAATTAAAGTAAATATAGGAGGAATCTTTATAGACCAACTTTACTTTATTCTGGTTGATATTATCTACAAAAACGTGCACTTTCTTTTCCGTTAAAGAATCTTTAAATTCCCTAAATACCCCTTTTTCCTTTTCCAAGGCAGAAAAGCCATGTAAACGCTGCATTGGCGGTATTCTTTCTACCAAAACAACACTATCTAATTCATTTAAAGGAACTTCAACGTGATAAAAACCCGAGCGTAGCGCAAGCCTATAATCATCATTGGTCACCCAGTTCTTAACATGAAGTATTAAAATTGCCGCACAACAAACAACAGTTACAATCAAGGTTAGTGTCCAAATCCAATTTTTCTTAGAAGAATGCATAAAAAGTTAAAGTCTCAAGTTAACAATACTAAAGCCTTAAACGGTAAAATCCACATTAAATTATCAAATAGCAAAAACACTTTTAGCTTATCCTAGACCTACATCTAAAGTCATCATAATAATAAATCCGCCAATGAAGCCCATAGTAGCAATATCCGTATATTTATCTTGTTGTGTCTCTGGTATTACCTCTTCAACCACAACAAAGATCATAGCCCCCGCAGCAAACGAAAGAGCATAAGGCAAGATCGGTTGAAATGTCAATACTGCCCAAGCCCCTAAAACAGCAGCAATTGGTTCTACAATTGCAGATGCCTGACCATACATAAAACTTTTTGTCCTACTTAAACCATGTCTTCTTAATGGCATGGCCACAGCAAAACCTTCTGGAAAATTCTGCAACCCAATACCTAATGCCAGGGCAACGGCACCGCCAATAGATGCCCCGTCAAAACCAGCGGCTACACCTCCAAATAGAACACCGACCGCCAAACCTTCCGGTATGTTGTGCAAGGTAATTGCCAAGGTCAATAAGGTAGTTCTACGCCAAGGTGTCTTTACCCCTTCGGCCTCGCTTTCCTTAAAATTAATATGCAAGTGCGGCAGCACTTTATCCAACCCAAAAATAAACATAGCCCCTAGAAAAAAGCCAATTGCCGCTGGTATGACCTTTACAAATCCTTCCCCAGGGCTCATTTCTATACCGGGCGCCAACAAACTCCAAAAACTTGCCGCAACCATAACTCCGCCAGTAAAGCCCAGCATACCATCTAAAACGGCACGGTTCATGGTTTTGAACAAAAACACCAATGAAGCACCGGCGGCGGTTAGTCCCCATGTAAACAATGTTGCATAAAAAGCAGCCAATACGGGGTCAATGGATTTAAAATACGCTATAACTTCATTCATAATTTCAATAATTAATTTTTTTAAAACCTATTCTTCATCTACAATCTCTAAAAATAAATTTGTTGCTATTTGTTTGGAAATACGAATGGATCCTGACCTTGTAGAAATAGTAACAGAACCATCAAATTCTTCAATTTCCATTATTTTAAAAGTATCGCCCAAAGCGATTTTATTCTTGTCTAAAAACTTTAAAAATGCAGCCGACGAATCATTCACACCCACACAAACTCCTTGACTGCCCACGGGCAATTCACTGATCAATTTCTTAACAGATTTAGTGAACACCCCATCTTTATTAGGTATTGGGTCTCCATGGGGATCAACTTTTGGATATCCTAAGTGGGCATCTAACTTATCTATTAATGCATCACTTTTAATATGCTCTAATTGTTCGGCGACCACGTGAACCTCATCCCAAGAAAAATTTAGTTTATCTACCAAAAAAACTTCCCACAAACGGTGTTTTCTAATAATAGAAAGTGCCACCAACCTTCCTTTCTCAGAAAGTAAGACGCCCTGGTATTTTTTATAGTTCACTAAAGACTTTTCAGAAAGTTTCTTGACCATATCGGTAACTGATGATGGTTTCGTTTTCATCTGCTCTGCAATAGCATTGGTAGCAACAGATTTACTGTTGAACTCACTTAAGTGATAAATAGTTTTTATGTAATCTTCTTCTGATAGTGTCATTTGGAAAACAATATTAATACAAAAATACATTTTTATATATAAAAACAATTATTTAGTTTTGTCTAAAACTAATTTTAGATGAATAAAATAATATTTTTTGCCTGCTCTATTTTGATTTTTGTTTCTGCTAATGCTCAAAATGCTACCATATCTGGAACCATAGCATCAGCTAATTCTCCTGAAGCCTTCGTGAATATTTTTTTGAAAGGAACCACAATTGGTGCTGCTTCAGATGAAAATGGTAACTATGTCCTTAAAAATGTCCCGCCAGGGAAACACACTATTATAGCTTCTAACATCGGTTTTGAGAAGTTTTACAAAACTTTAACCCTTACTAAAGGTGAGGATAGACATATCAACATCAACTTAGTACCATCTACAGAATCTTTAGATGAAATGGTCGTTACCGGCACCCTAAAACCTGTAAGCAGATTAGAGAGTCCGGTTCCCGTGGAAGTGTACAAACCCACTTTCTTCAAGAAAAACCCAACCGCAAGTATTTTTGAAGCTTTACAAAACGTAAACGGTGTACGACCACAGATCAACTGTAACGTGTGCAATACGGGCGATATTCATATAAACGGATTAGAAGGTCCGTATACCTTAGTTCTTATAGACGGTATGCCCATTGTAAGTGGTCTTGGTACAGTATATGGATTATCTGGAATACCAAATTCGCTAATTGAACAAATAGAGGTAGTAAAAGGTCCTGCTTCTACCCTTTATGGAAGTGAAGCGGTGGGTGGGCTCATAAACATCATCACCAAAAACAACCTGACGGCACCCCATTTTTTTGCCGATAGTTTTGTAACAGATTGGGGAGAATATAATCTTGATGTGGGCACAAAATTTAATGTAGGTAAGAAAACCAATGTGCTTTTAGGAGCTAATTATTTTAGATATGACAACCCTATTGATAATAACGGAGATAACTTCACCGACCTAACCTTACAGGATAGAATTTCGGTATTTCAGAAATGGAATTTCACCAGGAAAAACTCCCGAATTCTCTCTTTGGCAGGACGTTTTTTCTACGAAGACAGGTGGGGCGGAGAAATGCAATGGACTCCAGAATTTAGGGGAGGTAATGAAATTTATGGAGAAAGTATTTACACACGCAGATGGGAACTTTTAGGTAAATATCAATTACCGACAGAAGAAAACATGATGCTTTCTTTTTCATATAACGACCATAAGCAAAATTCTGTTTATGGAGATGTTCTTTATCTGGCTGACCAACGCATAGGTTTTACCCAATTAACCTGGGATAAAACAGTAGGGAAACATAGCCTTTTAGCAGGCACCGCACTACGGTACAATTACTATGATGACAACACCCCTGCCACTGCAACTACTGACGGCAATAAACCTGATGAAGTAGTAATACCAAGTATATTCGTGCAAGATGAAATAGCGTTCAACAAAAAACACTCTTTACTTCTAGGCGGACGTTACGACTATGACAGCCGACACGGAAATATTTTTACTCCAAGAGCCGCTTATCGTTTTAAATTTACCGATAATGACATCATTCGTATAAATGCAGGTACAGGTTTTAGGGTAGTAAATCTTTTTACTGAAGAACACGCAGCGTTAACCGGATCTAGAGATGTCATCATTGCCGAAGAACTGAAACCGGAACGTTCGTTTAATGTAAACCTGAATTACTTAAAGAAAATTTACGGTAACAATGGCACATTTATTGGCTTAGATGCATCGGTCTTTTATACCAATTTCCAAAACATCATCATTCCGGACTATGAGACAAACCCTAATCAAATCATATATGATAATTTAAACGGTACTTCAATTTCAAAGGGGGTAAGTGCCAACTTAGATGTGGCTTTTTATAACGGATTAAAATTAATGATCGGTGGCACGCTACAAAATGTCAGTAATACCGAGAATGGCGTAAAACAAAGACAGATACTTACAGAAAGTTATTCTGCCAACTGGAGCGTTAGCTATGATATACGTACTTGGGACCTAACTATTGATTACACCGGAAATTTATATGGACCCATGCGATTACCTACATTGGGTGAAAGCGACCCTAGAAGAGATTTTTCTCCTGTGTGGAGCATACAGAATATTCAATTTACGTATGACGGGTTCAAAAATTTAGAATTTTACGGAGGGGTGAAAAACCTATTAGATTGGACTCCAAATAACGGCAACCCTTTTATTATTGCCCGTGCTAACGACCCATTTGACAAGGAAGTTACGTTTGACGCTAACGGCAATGCAGTTGCCACACCAAACAACCCAAACGCATTAACTTTTGACCCATCTTACGTTTATGGCCCTAACCAAGGCATACGGTCATTTTTTGGAATGCGTTATACCTTGAATTAAGCACAAAAGCCAATTGCTATTTGTATTTTTGATCATCTCAGCAGCAACGTAATCTGAGTTATATTAAAAAAATATGAACAATTACGATTATATTATTATTGGCGCAGGTGCATCAGGTTTATTATTAGCAAATGCCATGCTGAATGATTCGTTTTTTAATCATAAAAAAATATTACTACTAGACAAAGACCCCAAGAACACCAATGATAGAACTTGGTGTTTTTGGGAAAAAGGAGATGGTCAGTTTGAAGCAATCGTACATAAAAAATGGAATTCTATTCATTTTCAAGGAGAAGATGTCCTTAAAAGGACAGAAATAAGTCCGTATTCCTATAAAATGATTAAAAGCATTGATTTCTATAACCACTACTTAAGTCAGATTAAAGAATCTACCAACATCACCTTTATTCAAGAAGCTTTGGTAAACCTATTTGAAACAGATACTGAAGTTACCGTACAGACTACCAATAACACCTATACTGGCAAGTACTTATTTAACAGCCTTTTTGACTATAAAATGGCCACGGGTCAAAGTAAATATCCGGTATTGCAACAGCATTTTGTAGGTTGGGTAATTAAAACCGAAAAACCAATTTTTAATACCAATGAAGTTACTTACATGGATTTTTCAATTCCACAGAAAGGAAATACCCGTTTTATGTATGTGTTGCCCTTTGCTAATGACACGGCATTGATAGAATACACATTATTTTCAGAGCAACTATTACCAAAGGCCGAATATGAAGCTGCTATAAAAGACTATATTGTGGAACGTTTTCAATGCGAAAACTATGCAGTTATTGAAAAGGAAGCTGGTAGTATACCCATGACGGCATATGATTTTAGGGAACACCATACCAACAGAATTAGATACATTGGTACCGCAGGCGGATGGGCAAAACCTAGCACGGGCTATACCTTAATGAGTACGGCAAAGAAAATACCGAAACTGGTAGATTTTATAAAACAAGGAAAACCACTTCAAAAATTGAAACTAAAAGGCAAGTTTTGGTTTTATGATATGCTCTTCTTAGACGTGTTACATCATGACAATGCAAACGGACACATCGTATTTGAATCTATATTCAAAACATTAAAACCACAAATGGTATTTAAATTTTTAGATGAGAACACCAGTTTAAAAGAAGATATTATTTACATAAACGCTTGCCCAAAAATTCCATTTATAAAAGCGTTGCTAAAACGGATATTCTAAACGGTTCTGTTCATCAGGTTTTTACCAAATTCTCTAAGCAAATCTTTATTTTCCTCTTCAACATCCATATCAGTAAGCACCCCAAATGCTTTTGTTGTATAGTCTGAAATAGCACTTTTAGTAGCTTTGTCCGCTTCGGTTTTTTCAAAAATTGAGCGGACCGCTCTTATTTTAGCTTCCGTTTCTTTCGGCTGAATAGAATATAGGTGCTCTAATTCTTTAGTCATCACCTCAGAACCAGATTTTAATGCCTTTAGATATAGGTATGTTTTCTTATTCTCAATAATATCACCGCCAACTTGTTTTCCAAACGTTTCAGGATCTCCAAATACATCTAAATAATCATCTTGCAATTGAAAGGCAATACCTAGATTTAGTCCAAAATTATACATTTGTTCTTGAGCAATATCTGAGGCACCTGCAACAATAGCCCCCATTTTTAAAGCTGCAGCTACAAGAACCGCAGTTTTATATTCAATCATTTTAAGATATTCGGGCAGCATAACATCATCTCTAGTTTCAAAATCAACATCGTACTGCTGACCTTCACAAACTTCTAGTGCTGTTTTACTGAAAAGCTTGGCCAAATCGCGAAACACATTGGGTTCATAATTTTCAAAAAGCTGATACGCCATAATTAGCATGGCATCACCAGAAAGAATACCCGTATTAATATCCCATTTTTCATGAACGGTAGTTTGCCCTCTACGAACTGGGGCGTCGTCCATAATATCATCATGTACCAATGAAAAGTTATGGAACACTTCTACCGCTACTGCAGCATCTAAAGCTTTTTTGAAATCCGCTTTAAAAATCTCAGCAGTCATTAATACCAAAATAGGCCTTAGACGTTTTCCGCCTAAACCAAGAATATAGGTAATGGGCTCATAAAGGTTCCTAGGTTCCTTTGTAATTTTTTTTGAGTCTAAATACGCAATAAACTCCTCTCTATATTCTTCAATAGTATGCATTACTCGCAATTTTTTTTCAAAAATAGAATAAAAATGAATTAAACAAGGTGCTTTGGCACAAGAAGAAACAAAACTCTAAACCTATAAAATGGCCAAAAGAAAATTGTAATCATTCACACCTAAACTATAGCATTAGGTAGTCCGTTTAATTCATCTTGTCGATGTATTTATCTGAGTAAAATTTTCAATTTATATATGTCCTACCAAAAACCTTAACTCAATGCTTATTATATAGAAATAATCTTAATTCCACTAGGCACATTATGTTTTCCAAACAGTATCAATATAAAAGCGACTATAGCTAATCTTTCCTTATAGTTCAAAAGAGTGCAATCACATAAAATATTCTATATCTTTTAATTAAAGAATGCCAAGAAAAGCCCTTAAACATTACACTTTACAAGCCACAAAACAATTTTAAATAGGTATAGATTGCATCTAAATATCTACATAAACAACTTAAAACTCACATCTATAATTTACTTAATTTTTTAACTATTTGATGTTTATTTATGATTTTTATAGTGTCATTATAATTTAAATACTGAAATATTTACATGATTAATATATTAACATATATTTGTGATCGGTAGCATACTGTATCATGGACTCTTCTTCTCAAAATGCTTCCTAAAGAGACCGTAATACATGCTTCTACACAAAACAACTTTAACAACTTTAACAACTAGCTTATGAATTATCAAAAAAACTTTTCTAAGTTTTACATGCTTCGTAATCACGTAAGATTAGCGATGATTTTATTTTTTAGTGGGTTTCTCTTTATGAGTCTCCACGCACAGACAACCGTTTCTGGAACTGTTACCTCAGCTTCAGACAATATGCCATTACCGGGGGTATCCGTCATTGATGCAAATAACCCAACAACAGGAGTACAGGCAGATTTTGATGGAAATTTCACCATCACCATCGATGACGGCAATTCTAGTTTACGCTTTAGCTACATTGGTTTTAAAACTATTGTAGTCCCTGTAAACAGTCAAAATACCATTAACGTATCTTTAGAAGAAGATGTAGCCAACCTTGACGAGGTCGTTGTCGTTGGCTATGGAACTCAGAAAAAAGCTACTGTAACCGGTGCGGTTACCGCAGTACAAGGCCCTGTACTAGAAAGTTCACCGGCAATTAGTGTATCTAACTCCTTGGCAGGTAGATTGCCTGGGGTCGTAATCGTTCAAACCAGTGGGGAGCCTGGCAATGACGAATCTAACATTAGTATTCGAGGTACAAATACATTGGGGAATAATCAACCTTTAATTGTTATTGACGGTATACCAGATAGAGATGGCGGTATTGGTCGTATCAATGCAGATGATATAGCTAATATTTCTGTACTAAAAGATGCCTCTGCCGCAATTTATGGTGCTAGAGCAGCAAACGGTGCAATTATTGTGACGACAAAATCTGGTAAAGCCGGTAAAATGCAAATTAATTACAAAGCAGATTTTGGTATTACTAGACCCACGAGAACTCCTGAAATGGCAAGTGCAGTTGAGTACCAGACCATAATGAACGAATTGGCTATTTATAATAGTAATATTCCGGCTTCTCAATGGGGAGTGGCAAATACTGCGTTTCAAAACTCAGGCAGTTATACCATTCCTGGAAGCAGTCCTTCAGAAACTGTAAACGCAGCCTTTAGTCCAGAAACAATTAATAACCACAGAACAAAAGCAGACCCATGGCTCTACCCAGATACAGATTGGTTTGGCGCTACTTTTCAAGACTGGGCGGAGCAACAAAGACATAACCTATCTATTAGTGGCGGAAGTGAAGACTTAAAATATTTTGCCTCAATAGGTTATGCTGACCAAGGAGCTATATATAAGAATTCTGCCAACAGATATCAACAATACAATTTTAGAATCAATACCGATGCTAGAATTAACGACTACTTATCTACCAAATTAAGTATGGGATACAGAAAAGAAGATAGAACTTTCCCTACGGAAGGCGCAGGTTCAATTTTCAGAATGTTAATGAGAGGTAGACCTAACGAACCTGCAATATGGCCAAATGGCTTACCAGGCCCTGATATTGAAAACGGTCAACAACCAGTAGTAGTTACTACAAATGCTACAGGTTATGACAAACAACCAACAGACTATTTACAATTTACAGGTTCTGTAGACATTACAAATCCATGGATAGAAGGTTTAAAAATGACCTTATTAGCCGGTGTAGATCAAAGTCAGCTACGCAGAAAACAATGGCAAACACCTTGGACCCTTTACTCTCTTGACCGTGCCAACTATATAGCTACAGGTGTTCCAGAGCTTAGTGGATCAATACGTTCAAATTTTACCGATGCAAGACTCTTACAATCATCTAATAATGTATTAAATACCAACCTCACCGGTTTGTTAAGTTATGACAAAACAATTGGTGATGATCACACTATCAATTTATTAGCCGGTGTAACTCGTGAAAATTTTCAAGGTGAGTATTTCTCCGCTTTTAGAAGAAACTATTTATCTACAGCAGTTGACCAATTAGGCGTTGGTGGTGAAATTGCACAAGAAACTGATGGTTATGGTTATAATAGAACTCGTTTAGGATACTATGGGCGTGCACAGTACAATTTTAAAGAAAAGTATTTAGCAGAATTTATCTGGAGATATGATGGTTCTTACATCTTCCCAGGTAACGATCGTTTTGGTTTCTTTCCAGGTTTATTAGTCGGTTGGAACATAAACAACGAAGATTGGTTCAATATAGATTCGATTAGTTATTTGAAGCTAAGAGGTTCTTATGGTGAAATGGGTAACGATCAAGTTTCTTTTGATGTTAACGAAGACGGAGAAATTTCAGATGATGAATTACAGGAATATGCATATAGGTCAATTTACGAGTTTGGTCAGTATCCTATAAACGGACAAGTACAAACGATCTTAACCGAACCGTTATTGGCCAATCCTAGCTTTACTTGGGAGCGCGCTAAAAATTTTAATATTGGATTAGATGGTATTGTTCTTGACGGCAAACTGAGTTTTACTTTAGAATACTTTCTGAACAAACGTGACCAGATCTTAATTCAAAAAACTGGTTCTACACCTGGATCATCTGGAATTTCCGACCTCTTACCACCTGTAAACGCTGGTAAGGTGAATAACGAAGGTTTTGAGTTTGCAGTAAATTATTATGGCGGAAATGTTGATGGCTTCAAGTGGGATGTTGGAGTAAACGGTGGTTACGCACAGAACACCGTTAAATTCTTAGATGAAATTCCTGGAGCACCAGAATATCAATTACAAGAAGGAAAACCCATTGGATCTTATTTAGTCTATGAATCTGATGGTGTTTTTATAGACCAAGCTGCTATAGACGCTGACCCATTAGATTATAGTGCAGTTAAACCAACCTTAGAACCTGGTGACATGAAGTTTAAAGATATTAATGGTGATGGAGCTATAAATGATTTAGATCAAGTAAGACTGAAGAACAGCATCAACCCCAATTTCAATTTTGGTGTTACGTTCAATGCCTCTTACAAAAACTTCGACCTCTCTGTTCTGCTTCAAGGTGCTACAGGTGCTAAACTATTTATTCAAACAGAGTCAGGAGATATTGGTAACTTTCTAAAGTATAGTTATGACAATAGATGGAGTCCAGAAAACCCCAGCAGTGTACACCCAAGACTTGCTAGTCGTGGAGATACATATTATTCGGGTGGTGATTATGGTGACAATACATACAACTTATTTAGTAAAGATTATTTAAGACTTAAGAATGTTCAATTAGCATATAACTTTCCATCAGAAATGATTGAGCAATTTGGCTTATCCAATTTTAAAGTATACATGAGTGGTCTAAACTTGGCCACATGGGCGGCTCAAGATATATATGATCCTGAATCGACTAGCAATAGTGGTCAATTCTACCCACAACAGTCAATTATTAACACAGGTTTTAGTTTAACATTTTAAAGAAAAATCATGAAAAAAGGAAAATTAGTACTCTTAGGTCTGCTAACGCTAGCGTTAGCACCTATTTCGTGTAATGAAGATTTCTTAGAAACGGAGCCGTTAGATGCCTTATCTGCAGATGCTACTTGGGCCGATGGGGCAACAGCGCAAGCATTCGTATTTGGTGTATATTCATCCCTAGGCTATGGAGGTTTTGAAGAGGAAGGCTTGGCTTCATTAACAGATGAAGCAATGTTTACACACTCCGGTAGAGGAATAAATGTAATCACTGAAGGTTCACTTTCACCATCAGGTACAGGAAATGTGAATATTATACCACAATGGAACGAATTATATTCAGCTATACGGAAAGCTAATATTGCTATTCAAGAACTACCAAACTCCACCTTCGATGACCAACCATTAAAAGATAGGTTATTAGGTGAAGCTCATTTTTTAAGAGCGTATTACTATCATCAATTAATGCGTTATTATGGTAGCGCTCCGTTAATTGACCAACCCTATGGTTTAGATGATGACTATACTATAGCTAGAGGCACTTATGAAGAAAACGTAGCTTTCGTTACAAATGACCTAGATATGGCAATTTCTTTATTGGATAGTAAAGAAGTTACCCCAGGAAGAGCGTCTAAGTTAAGTGCTATGGGATTAAAATCAAGAATACTTATCTATGCAGCAAGTGATTTACGAGACGGACCTACTGCTAGTGCAAATTCATCTGTATTAGGGGGATATTCAAATCTAGAATTGATTGCTTATACCTCCGGAGATAGAGATGCAAGATGGAGCGCTGCCAAGACCGCTGCAAAAGCTGTATTAGACGCAACATCTGGATACAAGTTAGATTTAACAGCTCCTGCTACAGCTGAAGAAGCTAAACAAAACTATATCTCCATTGCTATGGGAGGCGGAAGTGCTGTGGGCGATGCCGCTGCTAGATCAGAACTTATATTTGAAAGAACACACTCCCCATTATTTACGGCAGAAAGCAACTGGCCCCTAGGTGGTATTCATCAAGGAATCAATAATGGTCCCAACGGATACCACAACTGGGCAGGTAATACACCTATTCAACAATTGGTAGATGACTATCAAATGATGGACGGTTCTGATTTTGATTGGGGTAACCCTGACCATGCTGCTGACCCATACAATGATAGGGATCCAAGGTTAGCTGCTACCATTCTTTATGATGGTTCACCTTGGAAACCAAGACCTGACGATGTATCTGCTATTGATCCTTATGACGAAATACAAACGGGAACATATGCAGATGGTAGCGGAGGAATAATACCAGGTGTAGATATGAGAGATTCGCCAATCGAAAACTGGAACGGAAGTAGAACCGGATATTATGTACGCAAGTTTATCGATCCAGACCCATCTTTAGTGGATAATCAATCTAGCGCACAAGTAGTTCCTTGGCCGTTTATCAGATATACTGAAATTGTATTGAACTACGTAGAAGCTTCAATTGCCTTGGGTGATGAAGGTGAAGCTAGAACCTGGTTGAACAAAATTCGTTTTAGGGCAGGTATGCCTGCACTTAATTCTTCTGGCAGCGAACTTTTAGAAGATTACATCAATGAAAGACGAATTGAGTTGGCTTATGAAGAACACAGGTATCATGATGCCAGAAGGTGGATGATCGCCGATCAAACGTTAGGTAGAGGTATTAAGGTAATGAAAGTAACCGCAACCTTAAAAGCTGGTGCATCACCAAGATCTCCTTATCAGCATGATACATCAGTGTATAATTACACGTATACCGTTGTAGACAACAATGATAACGAAACAAGAACTTGGGAGGACAAAATGTATTTCATGCCTTTAAGCAGGGATGAAATCAACAGAAATAACCTACTGATCCAAAATCCAGGTTATTAAGTTCAGTTTAAATTAAATTGAGTTAATTTTAAGATCTATCCCTTTTTGGGATAGATCTTTTACTTTTAAACAAATGACAAAAAATTCTATCTTCATTCTTTTAACTGCATTCCTACTGCTACTAAGCTGTGCAGAGAACCAAAAAAAAGATGAAGCATCTTCTACTATCAATACAATTGAAGAGCCGCCTCTCTTTACTCTTTTATCTGAAAGTAAAACAAACATAACTTTTCAAAATACATTAAAAGAAGGATTAAATGCCAATGTACTGGTATACGAATACCTTTATAATGGCGGCGGTATTGCCACGGGAGACTTTAACAATGATGGTTTACAAGATCTCTATTTCACCTCTAACATGGGTGAAAATAAGTTCTATTTGAATGAAGGTGATTTCACCTTTAAAGATGTAACTATAATTTCTAAAGTTGCGGGTAGACCAGGACCTTGGAAAACAGGTATCACAACTGCCGATGTAAACGGTGACGGAAAATTAGACTTATACCTATGTTATTCAGGTGCTTTACCAGATGCCAAGCGTAAAAATCAACTTTTCATAAACCAAGGTAACGATGCCAACAACATACCCATTTTTAAAGAACAAGCAGAAGAATACGGCTTAGCGAGTGCTGCATTTAGTAACCAAGGTTATTTTTTTGATTATGATAAAGATGGCGATTTAGATATGCTTTTACTAAACCATAATCCAAAATCATTACCAGTCTTAAACGAAGTTAGCACAAGAGAATTTTTAAAGAAAGATGATCCCTATCAGGGTACACGTCTCTTTGAACAAAAAAACAACACCTTTTTTGATGTCACTGAAAAAGCAGGTATCAGCGGTTCTGCACTCACCTATGGTTTAGGTATTGGCATTAGCGATATTAACAACGATGGCTGGCAAGATTTCTACATTTCCAATGATTATACGGTACCAGATTACTTATATATCAATAATAAAAATGGCACTTTCACTGACCAATTAGGTATCCAAATGGGGCATACAAGTCATTTCTCTATGGGTAACAATATAGCCGATATTAATAATGATGGGCTACAGGATATTTTCACATTGGACATGTTACCAAAAGATAACTACCGTCAAAAACTATTACTATCACCTGACAATTACGAAAAATTCGATTTAAATATTAGAAGCGGTTTTCACCATCAGTACATGCGCAACATGTTACAATTAAACAATGGGGATGATACCTTCAGTGAAATTGGGCAACTATCTGGCATATCAAATACAGATTGGAGTTGGGCTCCCCTATTTGCTGATTTTGATAATGACGGATTTAAAGATCTGTTTATTTCTAACGGGTATTTCAGGGATTACACCAATTTAGACTTCATCAATTACATGGACAGTTACGTACAGTCTAAAGGAAGGTTGCAACGCCAAGATGTATTGGAATTGATAAAAGAAATGCCCGCATCTAACCTTACAAACTTCTACTACAGTAATAAAGACGGCATAAATTTCATTGATAACACAACCCAAGCAGGTATTGACCAACCCGCAAATAGCAACGGATCAATTTATGTTGATTTAGATAATGATGGCGATTTAGATTTAGTAGTAAACAACATCAATAAACCTGCATTTATATACAGAAATGATACTAAAAAAGAAACGAGCCATCAAATCAATATTCAATTAAAAGGTGCAAACAAAAACACCCAAGGTATTGGAGCAAAAGTGAGTGTCTATAGCAACGAAAAAACACAAGTTGTTGAACAAATGCCAACACAAGGGTATCTATCAACCGTTTCATCTATTTTACATTTTGGACTTAATGACACCAGTACTATAGATTCATTGATAGTACTATGGAATTCTGGTAAAACGGAAACTTTAAGAGATGTTACCACCAATCAACTATTAGTTTTAGAAGAAAGCAATGCTAGCAAATTAACTGTACTAAAAGACAAATCAAAAGACTTGTTTTCAAAAATAACTAGTAAAATAAAATACACGCACAAATCTTCTTCTGTTAACGACTTTAAAAGACAATCGTTATTGCTGAAACAACTGTCTCATGATGGTCCGCCAATGGCTAAAGGCGACATTAATAATGACGGTTTAGAAGATATAATTATTGGTGGGGGTATAAATCAAGCCACATCGGTATTCATTAAATCCAAGAACAAGAATTTCTATCTAAATAACAATTCTGGTTTTGAACAAGACAAGAAATATGTTGATACAGATATAGCATTATTCGATGCCAACAATGACGGTAATTTGGATATCTATGTTGCAAGTGGCGGTTATCATAATTTAGCTGCTAACGATCTATTATTGCAAGACAGAATATACATAGGTGATGGAAAAGGTAATTTCGAAATTACCAAAAATTCCCTACCAAAAATGTTGATAAGCACAGGGTCGATCTCATTTTCAGATATTAACAACGATTCGTTTTTAGATGTTTTTGTAGGTGGATATGGTATTCCCGGTCGTTTTCCAGAAATCCCTAGAAGTTACGTTCTCATCAATGATGGAAAAGGTAATTTCACAGACCAAACCGATAACGTACAACCTACTTTAAAAAATTTAGGATTGATTACAGATGCCGTTTGGACAGACATAGACGGTGACAAAAAAGAAGATTTAATAGTTGTTGGTGAATGGATGCCTATTACTATTTACTTGAATAAAAATGGTAAATTAATTAATGAAACTGATCAATTTTTTAGTGAATCATTATCTGGTTTATGGACCAGTATTCAGGTTACCGACCTAAATAAAGACGGAAAACCCGATATTATAGCAGGTAATATGGGTACAAATACACAGTTTAAAGTGAGCTCTGACCACCCAGCAGAATTGTATTTCTCCGATTTTGACCAAAACGGATCAGTAGACCCTATTTTAAATTTTTATATGGATGGTACTAGCTACCCATATGTAACCAGAGATGAGCTATTAGGGCAACTTTCAGGTAAGCGACAACAATTCAATAGTTATGAAAAATATGCCGACGCAACCATAAATGATATATTCAATGAAACCGAGTTACAGAAAGCCAATAAATTGGTGATTACCCATCAAGAAACTACAGTTTTAATGAGTACCAAAAGTGGCAAATATCAAAATATATTACTACCAATTCAAGCACAATACTCCCCTATTTCTGAAATCGTTAGTGCAGATTTTAACAAAGATGGCAATGAAGACATATTACTTTTAGGTAACAACGATCACTATAAATTAAGAATAGGAAAGTTCGACGCTAATTACGGAACAGTATTATTAGGAACCGGTGAGGGTAATTTTAATTATTTGCCACAGACACAATCCGGCCTATCGATCCAAGGTAGTAATACACACGCATTGTTAATAGATAACGAACTTATTCTTACTAGTTATGGCGCAGCTACCAAAACCTATAAACTATTAGAATAGCTTTTAATTAAACCATGACCACTACCAAATAACCAATACATATAACAACCATTATCTGCCTTTTCTTCTTGCTATTTACAGCATGTTCCACCAAAGAACAACCAAAACTGAGTGATAAAGAGGTTGCTTTAAAATGGGTCAACATGACCTTGTTCATTACAAGATATACACCATCTAACTCCCCTACTTTCGCATCTAGGGCTTTTGCCTATACCGGACTAACCATGTATGAAACAATTGTACAAGGTTTCCCTGAATACAAATCAATGAATGGACAATTGAAAGGGTTAGAAATGTTTCCTATGGCAAATGATACCAAGGAGTACAATTGGGTCTTGGCATTAAATGCCGGTCAGTCAGAAATTCTAAAGAAAATATACGTTCAAACCTCCCAAGAGAATGTTCAAAAAATTGATTCCTTAGAGCAAGTCATTTACAATCAACTGGCACCATATTTAGATAAAGAAACTATTTCTCGCTCTGTGAATTTTGGGAAATCTGTAGCCAACACCATTTTTGAATGGTCTAAAACTGATGGCGGTCATAGAGGCTATCTCAATAATTTCGATAAAACAATGGTGCACCCAGATAGACCAGGAGCTTGGAAACCACCATTATTTGCACAGTCTTTTAGCCATCACCCATTACACCCGCACTGGGGAGAAAACAGAACCTTTGCTTCAACGAACAAAAAACTTGAAGACCCTAAAATGATTCCGTATGACACCACTCCCGGTTCTCCCTACTATAAACAATTTGAGAATGTATACCGTAAAGATTTAAAATTGACCCAACTTGAAAAAGAAGCCGCTATTTGGTGGGGCGATGATCCAGATGTAAGTTTTACCCCTCCCGGTCATTCGTATTATTTTGCATCACTTGCCGTAGAAGGCCATGATATCTCACTAATTAAAACTACACAGGTATTTGCACAAGTAGGTATGGCGGTAGCAGATGCATTTATAAATTGCTGGAAATGGAAATATCAATTCTTTACCGAGCGACCTAATACGTTTATACCTAAATATATTGATGAAGAGTGGGAGTCTTTTTGGCCTGACCCACCATTTCCTTCTTTTCCCTCAGGACATGCCATACAAGCGGCTGCCGCAGCCACTGTTTTAGAACACAACTTTGGTAAGGAATTCACTTTTACCGATAGAGCTCATGAAGGCAGGGAGCGAGATGAATTAAAAGAAACCGATTTTGTAATCCGTTCATTTGACTCATTTTGGGAGGCCGCTCAAGAAACTGCAGATTCCAGATTTTATGGCGGTATTCACACACAATTAGATAACCAAATAGGATTAGAAAAAGGAGTAGAGATAGCAAAAAATGTTTATGCCCTAGAATGGAAGAAAACAAATGAAAAACAACAAAGCATCAATAATAACAATCTTTAGTGTACTGCTTTTTTTCAGCGGATGGATTAGTACTGCACAACAAACATTTGTTGACGTTACCGAAGATGCCGGATTAGATCACCAATATGAAGTCTATGAAGGAACTTTTGGTGGCGGAGTGACCGTTTTTGATTGTAACAATGACGGATTCGAAGACCTTTATATCACGAGCGGTATAAAGTCCGATAGACTATATATCAATAATGGTAACGGTACTTTTAAAGATATTTTTAAAGGCTCTGGTCTAGAAGTTACCAATGATTATGTTACCCAAGGTGTTGCAAGTGCAGACATCAATAAAGATGGATATAGAGACCTGTTCATTACCACCATTACCACTACAGATGGCAAAAGTGTAATACCAAGAGCTAAAAACTTACTATTCTTAAATAATGGAGATGCTACGTTTAATAACGTCACAAATGAATATGGTTTAGAAGATTTAAACTCCTTTAGCACAGGACCCAGTTTTGGAGATATAGATGCAGATGGTTATCCAGACTTGTTTGTAGGTAACTATTTTAAAGAATTTACTGGTACGCTGGGAATTCTAAAAGATGCCACCATAGTAAGTGCCAACCAAACAGCTAGAAGTTACTTATTAAAAAATGAAGGCGGCAAAAGTTTTAAAAATGTATATGATGAATATGGTTTGGGGCATAAAGGATTTGGCTTTGGCGGTGTATTCACCGATTATGACAATGACCAAGACCTGGACCTATTGGTGAATCAAGATTTTGGGTATAAAGCTGTACCTAATTTTCTTTACCAAAATGAATACCCTGAAGACCATTTTGATGACGTTAGCGAACAAACCGAAATGGATTTGAAAATAAACGCCATGGGAGCTGCTGTTGGTGACTATAACGGAGATGGGTGGATGGATTATTACATTACCAACATTAAGTTTAACATGCTAATGGAAAATCAAGGTAATAACAATCCCTTTGTAGACAAAGCTAAGGAATTGGGCACTTATAATTTAGCCATTAGTTGGGGCGCAAACTTTGCCGATTTTGACCATGACCAAGATTTAGATCTGTTTGTCTCTAATGGAGACCTAAACCCGAATTGCACCCCTATGGGTAATTTCTATTTTGACAACAGCGCAAATACATACACCGAAAAAGGAAGAGAACTAGCAATTAACGATTACGGAATAGGTAGGGGATCGGTAATCTTTGACATGGACAATGATGGTGATATGGACCTATTGGTGGTAAACCAACAACCTATTTTAAATTATCCCATAGCATCAACCACACGTCTTTTTAGAAATGACATTGCCAATGGTAATTGGCTAAAAGTAGCATTAAAAGGTACTGCTTCTGAAACCAATGGGATTGGCTCTAGAGTTACGGTGGTCACCAATGGAAAAAGAACTATTAGGGAAATAGATGGTGGCGGGTCTAGTCATTTATCTCAAAACTCTGTCATAGTACACTTTGGTTTAGGAGCAAATACAAAAGTAGACTCCGTTATTATAGACTGGACCGGTGGCAATACTCAGATACTAACCAATGTTGAAATCAATCAACAATTACAGATCAATGAAATTGTGCAACCTAAAAAAGAAACATTCAACTCTTTACCCCTACTTGGTGCTTTGCTTGTTATAATCATCCTTTACACGTTATTCAAAAAGAAAAAGTAACTACTTCTCTTGCACACTTACTACAACCAAGCAATAAATCATGGAATGGTATGTTACCGTTTCAAAGGACTCTTATACCAAAGAGCAACCATTGAACAAATAAGTTGATCATCTGTATTGCAGTATCATACAAGAGAATAGACCGCTATACCTTTAGAGTTGAAGATTTAAATATATGGTTAAACATCCTAACATTAAAAAAATGTAAAACTTTGGAAACTTATTTAGTTTCTAAAGTTTCCTGGTGTATCTTTGCAGCCATTATGAAAGAAAAAATTAGGGAAACGGCATCACAACTATTCCTTGAACGAGGCTTTAAGAGTATTACCATGGACGATATTGCCAATGAAATTGGCATTTCAAAAAAAACGATTTACAGTGAATACAATAATAAAACTTCGTTGGTAGAAGATTGCGTCATGAACAAGTTTTGTGATTTAAGCGATGGTATAGACTTAATAATTGCGATGGAGAAAAACGCTATTGAGGAACTGTACGAGATTAAAAAATATGTAATGTCCCACCTAAATGAAGAGAAAAGCTCTCCTCAGTATCAGTTAATGAAATATTACCCGAAAATATATAAATCGGTTAAATCAATGCACTTCGAAAAAATGCATAAGTGCGTGTTATTAAATGTAGATCGTGGGTTGCAACAAGAGTTATTCAGAGCTAATATAGATCCAGAATTTATAGCAAGAATATATTTTTCTGGTATGAACAGTATAAAAGACCAAACTATATTTCCCATAACTATTTTTCCAATATCAAAATTAATGGACTCATTTTTAGAGTATCACCTTAGAGGTATAGTAACCCCAAAAGGAAAAAACATTTTAAACAACATCATCAATTCAAATCAAGAATAAATGCGAAATCAGTTAGTAATTTTAATCACAATTCTAAATATCAGCTTAGGATACTCACAAGAGCAGAGCTACAGCTTTACACTAGAAGAAGCCATACAATTTGCTTTAGAGAACAACTATTCAGCTATTAATGCGAATAGAGACATTATTGATGCCCAAAAACAAAAATGGGAAACCATTGCGGGCGGATTACCTCAAATAGATGGATCCGTAGGGTACTCTAATCAATTAAAACAACCTGTAACCTTATTACCAGCAGAATTGGCTGGTGGGCCAGCTGGTGAATTTTTACCCGTAGTTTTCTCTCAGCCGCAATCAATGACCGCAACTGCCACCCTTAAACAACAAATTTTTGATGGCTCATATATTGTTGGTGTTCAAGCAACAAAGGCTTTTTTAAGTTACAGCGACAACAACAAAGAAAAAACTGAACTAGATGTTAGAAAGCAAGTTGTAGAAGCATACGGCAACGTACTTCTAGCCAACGAAAGTGTAAAAATATTGGAAAAGAATAAGGCAACACTTGAAAAAAACCTTTATGAAACTTCAAAATTGTTTGAAAACGGATTAGGCGATGAAGAAAGTGTTGACCAACTTCAGATAACATTATCATCTATTGACAATCAACTGCAAAACGCCCTTAGACTTAAAGAGATTACCTTGCAAATGTTAAATGTAAGTATGGGTCTAGATCTTAGCGCCCCTACTCAGTTACAGGAAAAACTAGAGGATTTAACCATGTCTAAAATGGATTTAGGTATTCTTAACACCGAATTCAATATTAATGAAAACGTAGATTACAAGCTAGCAAAGAATTCAAATGAACAGCGTTATTTTGAATGGAAACTAGCTAGAAGTCGTGCATTACCTACTTTAAATGCCTTTGTAAATTACGGTAGCTCTGCATATTCTGAAAGTTTTGATTTTTTCAGTGGAGACCAACAATGGTTCGACTCTTCTGTATTAGGTTTTGATCTTAACATTCCCATATTTAGTTCGCTTAAAAGAAGTGCCAGTACCCAGCGCGCTAAAATTGCTTTGGAAAAAACAAAAACACAGTTAACCGAAGCTGAACAACAAATTAGATTACGGTTAGAACATGCCAAAAATAACTACACGCTTGCTATAGATAACTATGAGACGGCTAAGCAAAACCTAATGTTATCTGAACGTATTGAAAATAAAAACCAAATAAAATATAAAGAAGGCTTGGCAACCAGTTTTGAGTTAAGGCAAGCACAAACACAATTATATACTACACAACAAGAGTTCCTACAATCCATGGTAGAGGTCATAAATAAAAAAACCGACCTGGAAAACATATTAAATTCAAAAGACTAAATAATCAATCATTAAAAATACAATCATGAAGAAAATACTAGTTATATTAATGGCAACCATGGGCATATACTCATGTGGCGGTGACGAGCAATCGGTAGCAGATATTATAAGCCAGCAAAATCTAGAGGCCATAAGAGCTAAGAAAAATGAAATTACCGCACAGCAGAAAAATATTGATGCACAGTTAAAGTCATTAGATTCTGCTATTGCAATTTTAGGCAATGAAGAAAAATTACCACTAGTAAATACTTTGACCGCTAAAGAACAAGTATTTAACCACTACCTAGAATTACAGGGCGATGTATCTACCAAACAAAACGTATTGATCTATCCAGAAATGGCGGGCACATTACAAAGAGTGTATGTTAAAGAAGGAGACAAAGTTACTAAAGGTCAAATATTAGCAACTATAGATGATGGCGGAATGTCAAGCCAATTAGACCAACTAAAAACACAATCCACATTGGCAAAAACCACCTTTGAGCGCCAAGAACGCCTATGGAACCAGAACATTGGATCAGAAATTCAATACTTACAAGCTAAGACCAATTACGAAGCTGCAGAAAATATGGTTTCCCAAACCGAGAGCCAACTAAGGAAATCTAATATTAGAGCACCTTTTTCAGGTATTATTGATAATGTCATAAAAGATCAAGGTACAGTAGTTGCTCCTGGACAAGGATCCGAAGTATTCCGTATTGTAAACCTATCTAACATGTACATTGAGGTAGAGGTACCTGAATCTTATATTGGTAGTGTAACCAAAGGAAAAGAAGCATTGGTATATTTTCCTGTTTTAGGCGATAGTACCATTACAAAAATAAGAGAAACGGGCAACTTCATTAATCCGTCTAACCGATCTTTTGAAGCTGAAATTCCGGTACCGAACAAAGAAGGAAAAATAAAACCTAATTTAACTGCTAAAGTAGCTATAAACGACTACACCAGTGAAGATGCTATTTTAATACCTACTAGTATAATATCAGAAAATGCAGAAGGTGAGCAATATGTTTTTGTAGCAGAAGAGCCAAATGATGAAGGTGTATCTCTTGTAAAACGAACTATCATCACTACGGGCAAAACACAGGGTGCAACTATTGAAGTTTTAAAAGGACTTGCTGATGGTAATCGTATTATACAAGAAGGCGCAAGAAGCGTCAAGGATGGTCAAAAAGTTAAAATTAAAAAATAAATATCGATGAGCAAAGTACAAAAGAACGCCGATAAAGAATTCGGTTTATCGTCTTGGGCCATTGATAACCCTTCGGTTATTTATGTTATGATAGCCATTTTCCTTTGGTTGGGATTTAGCGCCTACATGGCCATGCCAAGAGAAGATTTTCCTGAAATCATAGAGACCAAGATCTACATTAGTACTCCCTATCCAGGTAACACCGCTGAAGATATTGAAAAACTAATAACCGACCCATTAGAAGATCGTTTAAAAAATATTAGCAACGTTGTAGAAATAGTATCTACCTCTCAAGAAGATTATGCTATTGTAACCATAGAGTTTGACGAGGATATTACCGTTGAACAAGCAAAGCAAAAGGTAAAAGATGAAGTAGATAGTGAAAAAGCAAGTGAAGACTGGCCAACATTTAATGGAGCCAAGGTAGAGCCAAATGTGTTCGATCTTAACTTTTCCGAAGAAGTACCGATAATGAATATCAATTTTACAGGAGATTATCCTGTAGAAAAATTAAAGGAATTTGCAGAATACTTACAGGATGAAGTAGAAGACCTGCCCGAAATTAAACAAGCGGATATTCGTGGCGCACAAGATTTAGAAGTAGAAGTAGGTGTGGACATTTACAAAATGATGGCTGCGAAAATTAGTTTTCAAGATGTAATCAATGCCATCAGTAATGGTAATATGACCATGTCTGCAGGTAACTTAAAAACCGTAGGGCAAAGACGTACCATTCGTATTCTAGGTGAAGTAGAGGATCCTAAAGAACTGAATAATTTTGTTGTTAAATCTGAGAACGGTGCCGTATACTTAAAAGATATTGCCACCGTTAACTTTCAGTCCAAGGACAAAACTACTTATGCTCGTGAATTTGGGAAGAACGTAGTCATGCTCGATGTTAAAAAGAGAGCTGGTAGAAATTCAATTTCTGCAGCAGATAAGATTAAAGCATTGGTAAAGAAGGAGAAAGCAGATTATTTTCCGCCAGATTTAAACATTTCTATTGCCAATGATTCTTCTACTCGTACATTGAACCAGGTTGATGATTTGGTAAACAACATCATCTTTGGTATTATCCTAGTGGTCACCGTTTTAATGTTTTTCTTAGGATTTAGAAATGCCTTATTCGTTGGCTTTGCAATTCCTATGTCCATGTTCATGTCTTTCGTAATTCTATCATGGCTTGGTTATACGCTGAACACCATGATTCTTTTTGGGATGATTATGGGTCTTGGTATGTTGGTAGATAATGGTATTGTGGTAGTTGAAAACGTATACCGTTTAATGGATGAAGGTTTGTCAAGAACCGAAGCTGCTAAAAAAGGGATCGGCGAAATTGCCTACCCCATTATTATATCTACTGCTACAACAGTGGCCGCATTTGTTCCACTAGGACTTTGGCCTGGTATTTTTGGCCAATTTATGATCTATTTCCCTATTACACTTTCTGTGGTATTGGGATCATCATTATTCGTGGCAATTTTCATGAACTCCATGTTAGTATCTAAATTCATGAGTACCGATGAAAAAGAATTGACCCTAAAACAATTGATTAGAATGAGTGTTATTCTAGGTAGTCTAGGAACATTAATTTTAATATTTGGTGGCGCAATGCGCGGGTTAGGTTCCGTATTGTTTCTTACTGCAATCATGTTTTGGGCTTATAAATATATTATTAAAGGTTCAGCTATTAGGTTTCAAAAGAAAACCATGGCTCGTTTTGAAAACTGGTATGAGCGTCGTTTAAAGCACGCTTTAAGGGGTAGCAATGTATATTGGTATTTTGGTATTACATTTTTAATGTTGATCGGTGTATTTATGCTATTTGGTATGTCTGTTGGCAGCGGAAGAACTAAAATTGAATTCTTTCCGGATAACAAACCAAATGAAATCTATGTGTATGTAGAATACCCAGAAGGAACATCTATTGAAAAAACCAATGAGATAACCAAAGAAGTCGAAAATCAGGTGTATGCCATTATGGACGACCCTAAGTATCAAAAAGATGGTAAAAACTTTATGATGGCCTCTGCAGTATCTGTTGTAGGTGAAGGTGCCGGTAATCCGTTAACAGATGGCGGCTCATCTGCAGAAATGCCACATAAGGGAAAAGTAACCGTAAACTTTAGTGAGTATAAATATCGTAATGGTTTAAATACCGAAGATATAAGGGCTCGTGTTCAAGCTGCATTGCAAGGTATTTACCCTGGTGTTGCCATATCCGTGGAGAAAGATGCCAATGGTCCGCCAGCAGGTTTCCCTATTAATATTGAACTTGAAGGTAATGATTATGATGTGTTGATCAATACTGCAGAGGACATTAAAAACTTCATCAATACCAAAAATATTGCGGGTATTGAAGAATTGAAGATTGATGTTAACAAAGGAAAACCAGCCATGCAAGTCATAGTGGATCGTGAAAAAGCGGGTGAATTAGGTGTTGCGGTTGGCCAAGTAGGTAGCCAGTTAAGGCGTTCCATTTTTGGTGAAAAAGCAGGTGTTTACAAAGAAGATGGTGAAGATTATGATATCAACATCAGATTTAATGAAGATTTAAGGTACAACAAGAGTGCGTTATTCAATCAGAATATCATTTTTAGAGACCCTTCTAACGGACAGATTAAGGAGATTCCGATTTCTGCTGTTGCGAGAGAGAAAAACACATCTGGCTTTAGCGCTATTAAACACCGTGATGGTAAACGAGTAGTAACCATCTACTCTGGCTTAAAACCTGGTTTTACCGATGCCGGCGCAATCGTTGCCGAAATTCAAACGGAAATGGAAAGTTTTGATGGAACTCCCGCTACCGTTAAAATTGATTATACCGGTCAGTTAGAGGAACAGGCAAAACAACAGGCTTTCTTAGTAGGTGCCTTTTTCTCCGGATTAGGATTGATTATGCTTATCTTAATATTTCAATTTGGTGGTATCTCTAAACCTTTGATTATTATGATCGCCATTTTCTTAAGCTTTATTGGTGTATTTGGAGGATTGATGATTACCGGATGGTCTTTCGTAATTATGATGACCATGATGGGTATTATTTCATTGGCAGGTATTGTGGTAAATAATGGAGTAGTACTGCTAGATTATACCCAAATTCTGATTGATCGTAAAAAAGTGCGCCTGGGCATAGAAGACAGTGATTTGTTGACTATGGAAGATGCAACAGATTCTATGATCGTTGGTGGTAAAGCAAGATTACGACCGGTAATCCTAACTGCTATTACCACCGTTTTAGGCTTGATTCCTCTAGCTATAGGATTGAACATTGATTTCTTTGCATTGTTCTCAGAGTTTAACCCCCATATTTATGTAGGTGGTGACAACGTAGTTTTCTGGGGACCATTGGCATGGACTGTAATCTTCGGTTTGTTGGTTGCTACCTTCTTAACGTTGATCATTGTACCGGTACTTTTCAATATCGTGTATCGTATTAAGGTTAAGTTTAGTAGTTTTGGAAACAAGAGCAGTGATCAAAACGAATCGCTTGAAAGTGTAGCATAATATACTTTAAGTGAATTGCATAAAAAAAGCCCGTATCAAAATTGATACGGGCTTTTCATTTGAGTTATTTAGTTTATTTATTACTAACTACAGGGTCTTTTACATTTGCTTTAGAAACACTTGCAATTCTGTTGTTATCAAAACTTACTTCGCTTTTTACATCGCCTTCCCAGAATAACCATTTACCGGTTCTAACACCATTCTCGTAATTACCCATTGCAATTTTATCCCCTTTTTCATTAAACATTTTCCACTCACCCTCTAACTTCTCATTTAAAAAATACCCTTCTTGAGACTTTTCTCCATTTGCGTGAAAGTAAGTAGCTTTTACTTTATCACCCTCTTTTTCAAAGGTAGGATCAACTTGAGCATATGCTCCTAAAGACAATGCCATTACAGCTATAATTAAGATTTTTTTCATGATATATATTTTTTGAGATTATTATTTTATAGTAGTTCAACAAGATAAAGATACAATTATTTTGCAATTAATCAATGTTTAGGTAACTTTTACATAACATTAAATTAACATTGAACATATAACCCACTAACTCACAGATTTTTAAAAACAATCAATCACTGCAACCCATAAAACTAATCATTGGGCAAAACCTACATCCTATATAGACCTATAATGAAATAGACTTCTTAAATTTGTCCTTTCATTAAAGCACATGTTATGTATAGAAGCCATTCCTGCGGGGAATTAAGAGAATCACATATTGGTACAACAGTTACACTATCTGGGTGGGTTTCCAAAACAAGGGACAAAGGTTTTGTTGTTTGGGTAGATATACGTGATCGTTACGGTATTACACAATTAGTCCTTGATGAAGACCGTACCAGTGCAGAACTTTTAGAGCAGGCAAGAAACTTAGGTAGAGAGTTTGTTATTCAAATAAAGGGTGAGGTTATTGAAAGAGCTTCAAAAAACGCAAACATACCAACGGGTAATATTGAAGTTTTGGTTTCTGAACTTACAATTCTGAACGAATCTAAAACTCCGCCGTTCACCATTGAGAACGAAACCGACGGTGGCGAGGACCTGCGTATGAAATATAGGTATTTAGACATCCGTAGAAAACCGGTACAAAATAATCTTATTTTTAGAAGTAAGGTAACTATGGAAGTTCGTAAATTTTTATCTGGCGAAGGCTTTATAGAAGTGGAGACTCCGTATTTAATAAAATCTACACCAGAAGGTGCTCGTGATTTCGTGGTACCTAGCCGTATGAACGAAGGGCAGTTTTATGCCTTACCACAATCACCACAAACATTTAAGCAATTGCTTATGGTTGGTGGTATGGATAAGTACTTTCAGATTGTAAAGTGTTTTAGAGACGAAGATTTACGTGCCGATAGACAGCCAGAGTTTACACAGATAGATTGTGAAATGGCGTTTGTTGAGCAAGAAGATATACTTAACGTTTTCGAGAACTTGACCAAATATCTTTTAAAAGAAGTGAATGGTGTTGAGATCGATTCTTTCCCAAGAATGACCTATGATGATGCTATGGCGAAATATGGTAACGATAAGCCAGATATTCGTTTTGGTATGGAGTTTGGTGAATTAAATGCCGTAGCACAACATAAAGAATTCGGTGTTTTTAATGCTGCTGAATTAGTTGTCGGTCTTGCGGTTCCAGGTGCAGCATCTTACACTAGAAAAGAATTAGATGCCCTGGTAAACTGGGTAAAACGCCCTCAAGTTGGTGCTAACGGAATGGTTTACGCAAAATGTAATGAAGACGGAAGCTTTAAATCTACCGTTGATAAATTTTACGACCAAGACGATTTAGCAAAATGGGCAGAGGTAACCGGTGCTAAACCAGGTGACCTAATCTGCGTGCTTTCTGGTGATGCCAACAAAACAAGAACACAGTTAAGCGCCTTACGTATGGAAATGGCTACCAGACTAGGGCTTAGAAAACCGAACGAATTTGCACCATTATGGGTAGTAGATTTCCCATTATTAGAGCTTGACGAAGAAACCGGTCATTACCATGCCATGCATCACCCATTTACATCGCCTAAACCAGGTCAGTTAGAGTTATTGGATACCGACCCAGGTGCAGTACGTGCAAATGCTTACGATTTGGTATTGAACGGAAACGAAATAGGCGGTGGTTCTATTCGTATTCATGATAAAGAAACACAGGCCACCATGTTCAAGCATTTAGGTTTTACACCAGAAGAAGCTAAAGCACAATTCGGGTTCTTAATGGACGCTTTCCAATACGGTGCACCACCACATGGCGGACTAGCATTTGGTCTAGATAGACTTGTTGCTATCTTAGGCGGACAAGAAACGATACGTGACTTCATCGCCTTCCCTAAAAACAATAGTGGTAGAGATGTCATGATTGATGCCCCTGCCCCAATCGATAACGAACAATTAAAAGAATTGAACTTAAAATTAGATATTCAAGAATAGTCTAACTTGATAAAATCATAATTTAAAATCCTGCCTTAGTGCAGGATTTTTTAATACTTTTAATTTAAGTATATAAGCATGCCTATACAAACGAACAACCTTTTAAAGCGTATTTATAAGTGGAGATATAAAAACATCTCTCAAAAGACCTTTATATATATTTTAAGTGTTGTTGTGGGGCTTTTAGCTGGTTTGGCATCGGTTACACTAAAAAACATTACCTATTTCATTGAAGCATCGCTTGAAAAAGGAATCATATTTTCTAGCAATCAACTGTATTTTATCTTGCCTATTATCGGACTTACCCTGGTCTATCTGTATGTAAAATATGTGCATAAAGAGAAATTAAAGCATGCCGTTTCTTCTATTCTTTTTTCTCTTTCCAAAAATAAAGGGCATATAGATGTCAAGCAAGTATACACCCAATTAATAATTGCTCCTTTAACCGTTGGTTTTGGTGGGTCTGTAGGTTTATTGGGTCCTGCAGTAGCTACAGGTGCGGCTATAAGCTCTAACCTTGGGCGATTGTTTCATATCAACTCCAAAACACGATCCTTATTAATTGCCTGTGCATCGGCAGGTGCCATATCATCCATATTTCAATCTCCTATTGCAGCTATCATATTTGCAGTAGAAGTATTTAGCTTGGACCTTACCATGATATCTATGCTACCGCTATTACTGGCATCTATAAGCGGTGTACTTACCTCCTATTTTTTTATGGGTAATGAGGTATTGTTCAACTTCTCCATTAACGAACCTTTTCAAGTAAAAGACACTTTGTTCTATATCGTTTTAGGCGTGGGTACCGCAGTGGCATCTATCTATTTTACCAAAATGTACTTTGGCATCATTAATCTTTTTAAACCATTAAAAAGTCCAAAGTACCGTCTATTGGTTGGTGGATCGGCAATTGGCATTATGCTTTATATGGTTCCACCATTATACGGTGAAGGATTCTCCTTTATAAACGACTTATTAAAAGGAGACCATATCAGTGCTTTGGGTAAAACCCCTTTTGATGCTTACATGGGTAATATTTGGATTGTTATTGCCTTACTTTTTGGCATTACCATTTTCAAGGCTGTAGCAATGACAACAACTTTGGCAGCAGGTGGAGCTGGTGGAATTTTCATTCCCACCATGGTTATGGGGAGCGCATTAGGGAATGTAGTAGCCAAATTGATCAACAATTCCGGATTAGGATTTTCGGTATCAGAGAGTAATTTTACCTTAATAGGCATGGCAGGCCTAATTGCCGGTGTGCAACATGCACCATTAACCGCAATTTTCCTTATTGCAGAAATAACGGGTGGTTACGCTTTGTTTGTTCCCTTAATGATTACGGCATCCATTTCATACATCATCACCAAAAACACGGTAGATTATACCATTTACACCAGAGAATTAGCAGAAAGTGGCGAGTTATTGACCCATAATAAAGATCAAGCAGTACTTACCCTTATGGATCTGGACACTGTTATAGAAACCAACTTTAAAACGGTAAACCCAGAAATGACGTTAGGTGAAATGCTACACGACTCCGTTGCAAAATCTACTCGGAATATTTTCCCCGTAGTGGATGCCGATCAGAAATTTTTAGGTATCATTCTTTTAGATGATATTAGAGAGTTTATGTTCGACACCAAATTGTACAACACCACAAAAGTAGAAACCTTTACTCATAAAGCACCCGATCATATTTATTACGGATTGGATAGTATGCAAATAGTAATGCAGAAATTTCAAGATAGTGGTGCATGGAATTTACCCGTTGTAAAAAATGGAAAATACATGGGCTTTGTATCCAAATCAAAATTATTGACCGCTTACAGAAGAGAATTGATACGATTCACGAAATAGAAAGTTTATTACAGAATGCTTAAAAAAAAAGAAAAAACAATATGAAATACATTATCACCCTTGTCGTTTTAATTTCCTTAGGTTTAATTATTTATGGTTTTAGCTTAGATGCTGACCAAGAAGCATTATCGCATAGATATATAGGTTCAGGAACTTTAGGTCTGTTTTTACTGGCAATGCCGCTTTTCTTGATCAACGAAAGCAAGGGTAAAAAATTCAATGATTACATGCTTACGGAAGAAAATGTAAGAAAAATGCAAGGAAAAGAACCACGAAACACTGATAATCAAGATACTCCAAAAAATTAATAGTCCATTTTTCTACCAATCCACAGGAAAAAATATTAAATTAGAATGTTAATATTAAAATTTCAATACAATGATTGGTACCGTCAAATTTTACAATGAATCTAAAGGTTATGGATTTATAACCAATGAAGAAACTGGAAAGGATATTTTTGTTCATGCCACCGCTTTACATGGCACAGAAATTAAAGAAGGTGACAAAGTAAGCTACGAAGAGGAAGAAGGAAGAAAAGGTACTGTTGCCGGGCAAGTACAGGTATTATAATTAATTTTCTTTTTTACTAAAAAATTAGATGACCACGCTTTTGCGTGGTTTTTCGTTTATGTTCAAAGTACTATTTTCTTTTTTTCTCAAAAAACTGTTGCAATAATCGCGCTGCTTGATCCTCAAGAATACCACCCAATATTTTAGTTTTAGGGTGAAGCGTAGTTCCCATTACTCCACATCCGCGATGCAGATCTGTTGCTCCATAGACTATTTTACCAATTTGACTCCAATACAAAGCTCCCGCGCACATTTGGCAAGGCTCTAGGGATACATATAGCGTGCAGTCCTTAAGATATTTTCCACCTAAAAAATTAGCGGCCGAAGTAATGGCTTGCATTTCTGCATGTGCAGTAACATCGTTTAACTTTTCCGTAAGATTATGCGCTCTGGCAATGATTCTATCTTGAACTACAATAACTGCACCCACGGGCACTTCACCAGCTTCAAGTGCATATTCTGCTTCTTGAAGTGCCTTTTTCATAAAATAAGTATCATCATAAGGTAAAACCATAGGTTCAAAAATACGATAGTTTCATTTTTAAAAAAGTATTTTTGTCTCCATTATACCCACAGTTTGAAATCGATACTAGAACATATCAATTCTCCTAACGACCTTAAATCTTTAAAAGAAAAAGATTTAGAGCAATTGGCCGTTGAGCTACGTGAATTTATAATTGATATTGTTTCTGTAAAAGAAGGCCATTTGGGTGCCAGTCTAGGTGTTGTAGAATTGACCATAGCACTGCACTATGTTTTTAACACACCAGTAGACAAGCTTATTTGGGATGTTGGCCACCAAGCATACGGACATAAAATACTGAGCGGTAGAAAAGATGTTTTTGATACCAATAGGCAACTGGGCGGTATAAGTGGCTTCCCCAAAATGCAAGAAAGCGAATATGACGCTTTTGGCACTGGACACAGCTCCACCTCTATTTCTGCTTTATTAGGTATGGCTTTGGCAGCGCAATTACAAGGAAAATTACGAAGACAACATATTGCGGTAATAGGAGATGCATCTATAGCCAGTGGTATGGCTTTTGAGGGTTTAAACCATGCAGGCGTCACCAATGCCAATATTCTAGTGGTACTTAATGACAATGCTATGGGAATAGACCCCAGTGTAGGTGCATTAAAAAAATACTTGACCAACGTAAAAACAGGTACCGCAAAAGAAGAGAATATTTTCGAGTGCCTTAATTTTCATTATTCAGGTCCTGTAGACGGTCATGATTTACCAATTTTAGTGCAGGAATTAGAACGATTACAAAAAATTGAGGGACCAAAATTATTACATGTCATTACCACCAAAGGTAAAGGCTTGCAAAAGGCAGAGGAAAACCAGGTTACGTACCATGCCCCTGGTAAATTTGACAAACAAACAGGAGAACTACAAAAGAAAACCAGTATTGCCGAACCACCTAAATACCAAGATGTTTTTGGTAAAACGTTAGTAGAACTTGCTCAAAAGAATGAAAAAATTGTAGGTATAACTCCCGCCATGCCAACGGGTAGTTCTTTAAAATTTATGATGGAAACCATACCGGATCGCGCTTTTGATGTTGGTATTGCAGAACAGCACGCGGTAACCTTAGCTGCAGGTATGGCTACAGACGGTTTAGTCGTATTCTGTAATATTTACTCCACATTTCTACAACGCGCCTATGATCAAGTAATACATGATGTAGCTATACAGAATTTACCCGTTATTTTTTGTTTGGATCGTGCTGGCCTGGTAGGTGAAGACGGACCAACACATCACGGTGTATTTGATATTTCATATTTAAGATGCATTCCAAACCTTATCGTTTTCTCTCCATTAAATGAAATTGAACTGCGCAATATCATGTACACGGCACAATTAGGATTAGACCATCCTATTGCCATTAGATATCCGCGTGGTAGAGGAAATTTGATTCATTGGCAAGTGCCAATGGAGAAACTTGCCATTGGAAAAGGTCATATTTTAAAAGAAGGAACCAAAATAGCCATATTAAGCACAGGACCAATTGGAAATATGGCATCAAATTTGATGTCAGAATTAGACCAACATGGAGCCATTGCACATTATAATTTTCCATTCATTAAACCACTGGACACTATTTTGTTAAAAGAAATCCTACAGAAATACGAGCATATTATTACACTAGAAGATGGCTCAGCTATTGGCGGATTTGGTAGCGCTGTATTAGAATTTGCAAATAATATTGGAATCTATAAAATAATTAAGATATTTGGTATTCCTGATTACTTTATTACACATGGGCCAACCGAAAAACTGTATAAAAAAGCAGGAATAGATAAGATGTCCGTAAAACAATATGTACAACAATTTCTATGAAAAGAATAGCTTCAAAATCGCTTAAATTTCTGCTTCCGTTACTTTTTTTGGTAACCAACCTATCTTACGGTCAAGACACCATACCCGCCCCAATTGTTATCGACAGCGTTTCTATTGATACCATTGCCTTCGATACCATTGCCTTCGACACCATTGTTATTCGCAGAACACTAGATAAAATCTATTCCCCCAGAAAAGATGTAAATCTTCAAATACCGAATATCGATTTTAAAAAAACCAAGACACTTCAAAAAGGTTTTCAGCGCTTTAGAGTGCCTTCATTCTGGGAAACTGAAAATAGTTTTGGTATTAATATGAGCGAAGTAGCTTTTATTAACTGGAAATCTGGTGGTGACAATGCCATAAGCGGCCTTGGGTTTTTAAAATTTGCAAGGAAATATAAGTTTAGTCATTTCGAGTGGGAAAACAACTTAGAGTTGCGTTACGGATTAAACGCACAAGAAGGACGCAAACTCAGAAAAACAGAAGATGTTATACGTTTAACTTCTAACCTTGGCTATAAAAGAGAAAATGATAGCAGGTGGTTTTACTCGGTTCAATTAAATTTTAACACCCAGTTTTCTAATGGATATAAGTATCCTGATAGAAGTAACCCCATTTCAAGATTTATGGCTCCTGGTTATCTTTTGTTCGGTGCGGGGACATCATTTATATCCAAAGAGAAAAAGTTTAATCTATATCTTTCTCCATTAACCCAAAAATCAACTCTGGTTTTAGATCAAAATTTGGCTAATAATGGAGCTTTTGGTGTTCAAAAAGCCGTTTTAGATGCAGATGGCAATATTATTACACCAGGAAAAAACCATTTATTAGAACTTGGTATTCTGATCACCAATAATTTCAACTATAATATTGCCGACAATATTGAATTAAAAAATAGATTAAATCTATATACCGATTATACTAAAAGTTTTGGAAATGTAGATGTTGATTGGGAGCTTACCTTAAAGATGAAGGTTAACAAATTTATAAGCACCAGCTTAGGAACACAACTAATTTATGATGACGATATTCTTTTTGATGTGGTGAAAAACGATAACGGCACCATCGTAAATGCTGGAACGCCTAAAATACAATTTAAACAAGTATTGGGCGTAGGTCTCCTTTATGGTTTCTAAAGTGTCTTCCCCTTAATTTTATTGTGCATGTGTACTGCGGCGCTATCTGATAAACTAGCTACATAACAACATGTATTCAAAACTATTTGATAAAGTGATACATTAGTAGCTTGATAAAATCCTGGCAGGGTTCTTAATATAAGTTTATGGTAATTAGATGCGGTATTGTTTTTCTTACCGATCAAAGCATCAATGTAAACATCTAAAATATCAGAAATAATGGTATAGCCAGCTATCTCCTTCTCTAATACTTCTTGAGATTGGTATATTTTCTGAACGCTTAAGCTTATGATATCTTCAATTTGCGCTTTAAATTTACTTTTATCCAACAAAGAAACTTCAAAGGTGCCGTTCAAGATACTTTCTTCATGTTCAATAAAAATAGCAACCGCATCTTGTATTAAAGTGTTGATTGCCAAAGCCCGTAAATAGCTAAGCCTATCTTCCATATACTCCAAAGAATTGTACTTTTTGGTGTTTATGGTGTCCTTTACCAGTTTTATTAAGTATTCTAAAGCATAATCCTCAGAAATGAGTCCTAAATTAATACCATCTTCAAAGTCAATGATGGTATAACAAATATCATCTGCGGCTTCCACTAGAAACGTTAAAGGATGTCTGCCAAAAGAAATAGTACCATCATCACTTCTACTATGCAACCCTAAATCTTCAGCAATCTCTTTAAAAATATGTTTTTCACTTTGAAAGAAACCAAATTTTTTATCACAGATATGATTTGTAGGTTTTTTAGGTAAAGACTCTTTTGGGTATTTCATAAAAGCACCCAATGTGGCATTGCTTAAACGTAGTCCGCCAGAAACCCCTGCTCTATCTTGGGTCAATAACCGGAATCCGTTAGCATTACCTTCAAAATCGATAATATCTTGATATTCCTCTTCTGACAGAAGTTCTTTAAATTTTATTCCGTTTCCGGTTTTAAAATATTCACCGATCGCTTTTTCCCCACTATGACCAAAAGGAGGGTTTCCTATATCATGAGCTAATGCCGCGGCAGCCACAATGCCACCAAAATCATTGAATTGATATCCATGAATTTCTTTTAGATATGGGTGTTTTTCAATTATTTTTTTTCCGGCCAACCTACCTAAACTTCTACCCACCACAGAAACTTCTAGGCTATGGGTCAATCTAGTATGTACAAAATCGGTTTTTGACAAAGGGATTACCTGGGTCTTATCTTGAAGACTTCTAAAAGCGGAAGAAAATATAATACGATCATAATCAACATCAAACCCTAAACGAGTTTCATCTTGTTCATTTCGTAACCTCTTATTAACATCTCCTTGTCTTCTTAAAGATAATAATTGCTCCCAATTCATGCGTGTCATTTTAAAGCTTGCAAGATACAGTATTTGCGGATATTGATACTAAAAGTATCAATCACAGTAAAAAGTTAATTGCTAGAACCTTAACCTTTAAAACATATATTGATAATCCTCACGTAACCTTATCTTAACTTTAGGTTGTTTTCTTTGTGCCAGTTATTTAACACATGAAAAAACTATATATTCTGCTCGCTTTAATGATTTGTTCTTTGTCTTTTGCACAAGGGACCAGTTCTATTAAAGGTAAAATTTTAGATGGTGAGTTTTCAAACGAACCCTTACTAATGGCTTCGGTAACCATAAACACTGGTGCCCGATCTACCCAAACAAATTTTAGAGGTAATTTTGAATTTAATGATATATCTGCCGGCACGTATAATATCACAGTTCAATTTGCCGGCTATGAACCAAGTCACTTAAAAATAACAGTTAAAGAAGGGGAGCCCGCCCAAATTCTGGAAACCTTGTACGCCAAACGATTCTCACCGCCTTCTACAGCTAAAATAAGCTCTTCTACAGAAGATGCCTTAAGCAGTTCAATATTACTCGCTAACCAAACGAGGTAATTTCATAACAAATTTATTTACTAGATTCCCATACCGTTAGTGTTGAAAAGTGGTTTTAAAATCAAGACAAAAATTCTTTTTTCAAAGAAATTAGTATTTTCATCAACTAAACTTAGTTTCTTTGCAACTATTAATCATCATTACAAAGCAAACAAAATTAACTTCATAACCTTTTTTTAACGTTAATGATAATTTATAATATCATTTTTGTTCCTTATTTAAATTATTGATGGGCGAGAACATATATTTATTCATGATTATTGCTTTGGCAGTTTTAGCCATAACAGATTTAATTGTAGGCGTTAGTAATGATGCCGTCAATTTTTTAAATTCAGCAATAGGATCAAAAGCAATTTCCTTTAAAACAATTATGCTAGTTGCCAGTGTAGGTATAGCCTTTGGGGCAGTATCTTCTAGTGGCATGATGGAAGTTGCCCGAAAAGGAATTTTTAATCCGTCAGAGTTCGTATTTGCAGAAATCATGATCGTGTTTATGGCCGTTATGATTACCGATATTCTCTTACTGGATTTTTTTAACACCTTAGGTATGCCAACTTCAACCACCGTATCTATTGTTTTTGAACTATTAGGTGCAGCTGTTGCCATATCATTGGTTAAAATTTATTCAGGAGATGGTAATTTCACCCATCTTTCCAATTATATAAATACAGATAAGGCTACTGAAATTATAATTGGCATTTTATTATCAGTTGTCATTGCTTTTACCATTGGTGCCATTGTACAATTTTTTACCAGGGTTTTACTATCGTTCAAATTCAATGATAAGCCTAAATGGGTAGGCGCCATTTTTGGCGGTATGGCGGTTACTGCAATTATATATTTTATTCTTATCAAAGGCCTTAAGGGTACCTCTATAATAAGCCCGCAAGCATCTTTGTTCATTGGAGAAAATCCAGAGTTATTTATATTAGGTAATTTCTTGCTATGGTTTATACTATCATGGCTGGCAACAACTTTCATGAAATGGAACATTTATACGATAATTATTATTCTAGGCACTTTTGCCTTGGCTATGGCTTTTGCAGGTAATGATTTAGTTAACTTTATTGGTGTTCCCTTGGCCGCTTACGAATCTTTCTTGAGTTGGTCAGATTCTGGCCAGTTGGCTTCTGAGTTTAATATGAAAGGGCTGGCAGTAGCTGTGCAAACACCTACTTATTTGCTACTGGCATCTGGCGTTATTATGGTAATTACGCTATGGTTTTCATCCAAAGCAAAAAATGTGGTCAAAACAAGTGTAGATCTCTCAAGGCAAGATGAAGGAGATGAACGTTTTGAACCCAATTATTTATCTAGGCAAATTGTAAAATTCTCTATAAAGGCATCTGAAAATTTAAACGGAATAATGCCAGTTTCATTTCAAAACCGCATTAACAAACAATTTATAAAACCAACTTCATATGCTCAAAAGGCAAAAGCAAAGGATCAACCCGCTTTTGACTTAATTAGAGCTTCTGTAAACTTAATGGTTGCAAGTGTACTAATTTCCCTTGCTACATCATTAAAACTACCTTTATCCACTACATACGTAACTTTTATGGTAGCTATGGGTACATCTTTGGCAGATAGGGCCTGGGGTTCTGAAAGTGCCGTATACAGAGTTGCCGGTGTATTAAATGTCATTGGCGGATGGTTCTTTACAGCAATAGTAGCATTCGTAGCTGCGGCCATAATCGCTTACATTATTCATCTAGGCGGTATTTATGCAATTAGCGCATTACTAATATTTGCCTTTGTGTTGATTGGTAAAAATTACCTTTCACATACCAAGAAATTAAAAGAGACTAAAGAAGAAGAAATTTTAGAACGCGCAGAAAGTAGTTCTATTCAAGGTGTTATTGAAGAGAGCGCTAAGAATATTGCCAATGTCGTCAAAAGAGCTAATAAAATATACTCTAATTCTATTAACGGACTAGCAAAACAAGACCTCAGCTCCCTTCACAAAAATAAAAAGCAAGGAGCAAAATTAGCCAATGAAATTGAAGATTTAAGAAACCACACCTTTTACTTTATCAAAAACCTAGAAGAAGCTCATATTGGCGCCAGTAATTTCTACATTAATGCAATGGGGCATTTAACGGATATTTCGCAGTCATTGGAATATATTGGAAAAGTAAGCCATAAGCATGTTAACAATAACCATAAGAAATTAAAATACAACCAAATAAAAGAACTTAAGCAAATAGATATAAAATTAGCTGAGATTTTAGATAATACCTACCATGCTTTTGAAGAAAGATCTTTTGAAAAAATTGGCAACATTCTTAATAACAAGCAAGAATTGTACGATTTGGTTTCTCAAAAAATAAGCTTACAAGTAGAGCGCACAAGGTCAGAAGAATCAAGTCCTAAAAACACAACATTATATTTCACTATCTTGCTTGAAACAAAAGATTTAATGACCGCGACCATGAATCTGTTAGAACTGTATTACAAAGAGCACGATGCCGATGTTAAACCGGCTACGCTAGATTAAATTAGCTGCTCATTAAATAAAACGTACTTATGAAATATTTCTTGCTATCTTTTTTCATGCTGTCCGGAGTTTTAAGCTATGCCCAAGAAATAACCGGTAATGAATTATTAGAACGCGCAATAGCCTTTCATGACCCAGAAGACCATTGGTCTAGCTTTAAGGGCAAAATGCTTATTGAGATGGAGAATCCAAAAGGTAGCCTACGAAGTACGATCGTAGAAATGAAATTACCTAACAACTATTTCAAAACTACCGTCACCAAAGACAATTACGTTATTGAATCTGAATTAAATAATGATACCTGTACATTAAAACTAAATGGTAGTACTTCTATTTTCCCCAAGATAAAAGATAGTTTAAACATTAGCTGTGACCGTGCTAAAATGATGAAAAACTACTATACCTACCTATATGGATTACCAATGAAGTTAAAGAACCCAGGAACCATTATAGATGATAAGGTTATTAAGAAAACCTTTAAAGGTAAATCATATTTAGTATTGAAAGCTACGTATGAAAAAGAAGTAGGTAACGATACTTGGTATTTCTACTTTGACCCAAAAACCTACGCTATGGAAGTCTATCAATTTTTTCATGATGAAAGTAAGAACGACGGAGAATACATTTTACTTTCAGAGTTAATTACCGTAAACGGAATTAAAATACCTAAAGTACGTAAGTGGTATTATAATAAAGGGGATGTATTTTTAGCAACCGATAACTTGCGCAAAGCAAACACTATAAATTAACGATAAAAATTCATCTCATCCATATATTTCCACACTTCTACTGGTAATAAAGGTTTAATATTCTTACCGTTTTTATGCTCTTTGCGAATGAATGTTGAAGAGATTTCCATGATAGGTGCATTTACCCTATGTATCTTTTTATGGTCCTTAAATTGATGCTCAACAGCCCCTTTAGATATTCTTGGGTACACATATAAATGATGAAGATCTAATATCATCTCATAATTCTTCCATTTATGAAAACTTTTTAAATTGTCCTCACCCATAATCAATGAAAAATCATATCCTTCAGGGTATTTCTCCCCTAAATGCACTAAGGTGTTTATGGTGTAATTTGGTTGTGGTAAATTAAATTCAATAGTACTGGGCTTCAGCTTATCATACCCTTTGGTTGCCTCATAGACCATATCAAATCTCTGATGGTTATCCAAAAGAGATTTCTTAGCCTTAAACGGACTTTGAGGTGTTACTACGAACCAAACTTCATCTAAGTCCGAAAACTCCACCATATGATTCGCTATAGCCAAATGTCCTATATGAATAGGGTTAAAGGTACCAAAGTATAGTCCTACCTTTTTCATCTGTCCTTATTCTTTATCGTTAGAAATGAAAGATGCTACTAAATCTACTGATTCCTTCAAGGCCACATCAAGATCATAATTCTTAATCACTTTATCAAACTGTGGTGCCGTTGCCAATTCTACCGATGCCTTTGCAATACGCATATTTATTTTGTCTTCGCTTTCCGTACTACGTTTCTTAAGCCTGATTTTAAGTTCATCTACACTTGGCGGCTTAACAAAAACAGCCAATGTTTGATCCGGAAACTTCTTTTTTATTCTTAGTCCACCAACAACGTCAATATCAAAAATAACGTTCTTGCCTTCTGCCCATAGCCGTTCTACTTCGCTTTTCAACGTACCATAAAAGTTATCCCTATAAACTTCTTCCCACTCTAAAAAATCATCGTTCTTGATATGATTTTTAAACTCGGAAACAGACATAAAATAATAATGCTCCTTATTTTTTTCCTTACCTCTTCTTGGGCGCGAAGTTGCAGATACAGAAAAAGCCAAATTTAATTCTGGCTTTTTCAATAAATGGCGTACAATGGTTGTTTTTCCACTTCCTGAAGGCGCAGAAAAAATAATTAATTTTCCACCTTTCATCTATAGTACATTTAGCATTTGTTCTTTAATTTTTTCTAGTTCATCTTTCATTTGAACTACTATTTGCTGCATAGGGGCAAAGTTTGCCTTAGAACCGATCGTATTTATTTCACGACCTATTTCTTGAGCAATGAATCCTAGTTTTTTACCGTTACTGTCATCTGATTGTAATGTTTTACTGAAGTAATCTAAATGATTTGCCAAACGTACCTTTTCTTCGGTAATATCATATTTCTCTAAATAATAGATAAGCTCTTGTTCAAATCTGTTTGCATCTAAATCTGCCTTAATATCTTGTACCGCTTTTTCTAAACGCTCACGAATGGTAGCTTGTCTATCTGGATCAATACGTACAACCTCTTCTAATAATTTCTTTAAAGAAGATATTCTAGCTAGAAAATCTTTTTCTAACACACTACCTTCTTCAGATCTAAACTCATTGATTTCTACCAGGGCGCCTTTTAATGCTTCTTTGATAGCTTCGTATTCAGATTCATCTATATCTTCCTTATCGGTCTTCATAGCATCAGGAAAACGTAATGCCATCTCTAACAATCTAAGGTCATCCCCATCAGCAATATTTTTCAATTGATTCATGTACTGCTTAACCGCTTCTTCATTAACCTGGGTAGAGGTTGTATCTCCAGTAAGTTCCACATATAAGTTAAAATCTACTTTTCCTCGCAATAATGAATTAGCGACCAATTTTCTTAGTTCCAATTCTTTTTCACGGTAGCTTGAAGGCATACGAGCGTTTAAATCAATACTTTTACTATTAAGAGATTTTATTTCTACCGTAATTTTTTTATTAGGCAATTGAACTACATGCTTTCCAAAGCCGGTCATTGATTGAATCATAAATACATTTTAGATATAGACAAAGGTAAGGTAAATGAAAATTTCAATCTCAATCACCTTTCCTGATATAATTAACAAAGGAGCAAACAAAATATATTTTGCTTACTCCTTAATTTTTAGATGTTAAAACCTTATAGCTCTCTGACCCAAATATTTCTAAAGCTCACACGACTATCATCGCCGTGATCTTGCAACATTAATGGGCCTTTACCATGAGCTGGGTTCTTAGGCCAGCCAACGTAAGGCGTAGTACCTTTAAGCTCCACATGATCCTGAACTAAGATTCCGTTGTGAATAACCGTGATATCACCCGATTTTATTTTACCCCCATCCTCATTAAATTCTGGTGCGTGATAAATAATATCATATGTATTCCAATCACCAGTTGGCACAGAGGCCATAGCCAAAGGAACATGCTGCTTGTAGATAGAAGCCACTTGTCCATTTACGTACGTAGGGTTATCATTTTGATCCAATATTTGAACTTCATAGATACCATTTAAAAAAACACCACTATTCGCTCTATTTTGATTGTCTCTTTGCACAGGTAAAGGAGATTTCCATTCTATATGCAATTGTACATCGCCAAAATGCTGCTTAGTCTGTATGTTGCCGGTTTTGTCATTTACCGTCATGCTACCATCTTTGTTCAAATGCCATTTAACGGCAGAACTATCTTTAATACTTATCCAATTATCAAAGTTTGTACCATTAAAAAGCACAATAGCATCACTAGGTGTAGCACCTAAACCAGCTGGCTTCACCACTGGTACTTTAGGCTCATAAAACTCAGTACCTTCAGGAGTTGTAGGCTCTTCACCCATATACTCTTCATGTACAATGACATTATCCTTTTCTTTAGTATCTACACTATCAACCGTATTTTGCGGTACTTTTTCTTGACAAGAAACAACACCTAAAATAGCCAATACTACTATTAACGAGTATTTAAATTTCATATGTAAATACGTTTAAAGTTGCTTGATTTTTATATTTCTAAAAGACACTATATCATGGTGATCTTGCAATCCTATTTTACCGGTGGTGTATTTTCCAAATCCGTCCCAACCTGCAAACTTAGAATTTGCAACCATAGCATTCCATTCTTCATTTGCTACAGGAAACGTTACTATTTCTGTACCGTTCAACACTACATTGCCTTTGTGTTCTTTATGGTTTACGGTGATGACCATTGTATTCCACTCACCAACTGGTTTAGTAACATCTTTTGCGGGAGAAACCATATCATACAGCGCACCTGCTTGATGTGTTGTACCAGCTTTTGCATCAGGATGCTTGTCATTATCCAATATTTGGATTTCAGGACCTGTTTGGTATCCCGCACCAAAATTTTCATTTTCACTAACCCCCCAAAAAACACCACTATTACCGGCCTCTGATATTTTCCAATCTAATTGCAATACAAAATTGGTATACTCTTGTCTGGTAACCAGGTCATGGTTTTTGTTTTTTTTCCCTTTCGCAGGTGGCGTAAATACTAATGCCTCACCCTCAATTTTCCAAGCATCGCTAACCTCGTTTGTTTTAAAGCCTTTCCATTTCTCCAGCGAAGTGCCGTTGAACAAAACCTCCCATTCATTTTCTACAGCAGTAACCTTTTCATCTATAACAGCTTCAGAGGTTTCTTTTTTTTCTTGTTTACAAGCAATGAATGCCAACAAACAAGCTACACTTACCAATACCTTCTTCATTTATCTTCTATTTTAAATTCCTAACATTTTTTTCAACATTTCCTTATCTATATCTCCACCTGCGAAATCATCAAAAGTTTTTTCGGTTGCTTCTATAATATGATCCGCAATGAATTTAGCTCCTTCTCGTGCACCTTGCTCTGGACTCTTAATACAACATTCCCATTCCATAACCGCCCAAACATCACAACCATATTGTGTTAATTTAGAGAATATGGTTTTAAAATCTATCTGTCCGTCACCTAATGAACGATATCTACCTGCTCTATCGCCCCAATCATTATAACCACCAAAAGCACCTTTTTTTCCTGTTGGGTTAAATTCTGAATCCTTCACATGAAAAGATTTTATAAACTCATGGTAATGATCAATGTATGTAATATAATCTAACTGTTGCAGTACAAAATGACTTGGATCATAAAGAATATTTACTCTTTTATGATTTCCCGTAGCTTCCAGAAAACGCTCAAAAGTGTCGCCATCATGTAAATCTTCCCCAGGATGAATTTCATAACAAACGTCTACTCCTTCTTTATCAAAATGATTTAAGATTGGCGTCCATCTTTTTGCCAACTCCTCAAAGCCCATTTCTACTAGACCAGCTGGTCTTTGAGGCCAAGGATGCATGGTATGCCACAATAAAGAACCAGAAAAAGTAGCATGAACATTCAACCCAAGTCTTCTACTTGCCGTTGCCGCTTTTTTAACAGTTTCTATTGCCCATTGTGTTCTTGCTTTAGGGTTTCCTTGTACATTTTTAGGAGCGAAAGAATCAAACATTAAATCATACGCAGGGTTTACAGCCACCAATTGCCCTTGTAAATGCGTAGAAAGTTCTGTTATTTCCAATCCGTAAGAGTTCACCTTGGCCTTTAACTCATCACAATAATCCTGGCTTTCCGCAGCCTTATCCAAATCTATTAAAAAACTTTCCCAGGTAGGAATCTGAATTCCTTTATAACCAAGGTCAGCTGCCCATTTACAAATACCATCTAAACTATTGAACGGGGCTTTACTGTCTACAAACTGTGCCAAGAATACGGCTGGTCCTTTGATTGTTTTCATAAAAATATACTATCTATTGTTGATTTAGTTGTTGAAAATAGACACGTAAAATGTGTCAAAATATATTATATTTAAGAATTGTAAGGGGTTCCTCTCCATACATGGGAGATTTGCTATAAATATAGGAAATACCATCAAAAAAAGATAAAAATTCAAGCATGAATAAAGGGGGAGGTATTTAACACTATTGAGACTGGAACAAAAATTATCGGTAAGATAATCTCTAAAGAATTAGTAACGAATTACTTAATAAACTTTTTTATTAAAACAACTACAACCCTAAAGCATATTAAATAGTAACCATAATAGCTTTGATCAAAAAAAACAATAAACCTTACGGACAAGCAATTATAAGCAGGTAAATTTTTCTGCTCTTAAAATTAAATAGAAACTAAAACGTTTATACACTCCAACACTTAAAATAAATTATTATTTATGGAAAATGCATCGGCTAGAAACATGTGGGGCACCTATTTAAAAAATCATCTCGAAGATGTCTTCCATGAAACCCCAAAAACGATGTTTTTTGGCGACAACCAATATGACGCCGACCAAAATGCCAAATTCACAAAAAGCGGAGAAAAGAAAGCAATCTCCCGTTCATTATTAGGCCTACAAAATAGAAAAGAACCTTTACCAAAAATTGGAGATTACATAGTAGTTACTGATTGGAACGGCGAAGCGCAATGTATTATAGCAACTACGGGGGTAACACTTAAACCGTATTTTAGCATTGATGCTTCTTATGCTCAATTAGATGTATATGATGCTATATCCTTAGACCGTTGGAAAAATTATTATTGGGATTTTTTTACAAGGGAATTACAAGCATTTAATAGAAACCCTAAGGAAAGCATGATAGTTGTATGTCAAAAATTTGAAACAGTATACACTTGATCAACATTGCACTAAAACAAAAGAGCCGCAAATTGCGACTCTTTTTTATTCTTTCTTATTCTTTATTAGTTTTCTAATGCTATCCAAGTATTTCCATTTTTGTGAGAATCTACGGTAGCCTCTATAAAGTTCATCCCTCGAACACCATCGGTCATTGTTGGAAATTCTCCACTATTGTACTCCTGGCCTCTAATAGCTTTGGCTACACCTTTATAAATATTGGCCATAGAATCAAAAATACCTTCTGGATGTCCTGCAGGTAATTTAGTACCATCTAAAGACAATTCAGAATTATAGGCATGACCAGGCTTGTAGATCTGTGTTGGTTCGGTATCACTTAACTTGTACAGAAAGTTAGGTCTTTCTTGTTCCCAACGAAAAGCCCCCTTCTCTCCATAAATAGAAATAGCCAGTCCATTTTCTTCACCAGTAGCAACTTGGCTACCTCTTATCACCCCTTTTACATGATCCCCCAAACGTATAAGCACGGTACCATCTACATCCATCTGGTTATCTTCATACAGATAATTAAAATCGCAAAGTAGTTCGTTCACTTTAAGTCCCGTAGTATATTCAATCATATTAAAGGCGTGCACCCCTATATCTGCCATACAAGAACTAATACCGGCTTTTTTAGGGTCTAATCTCCAAACCGAAGATCTTTTCTCTTTATCATGAATAATAGTATTGATCCATCCTTGATAATATACCGCATCTACTTTATGAATTTTCCCTAACGCACCTGATTTGATCATTTCACGCATTTGGCGTACCATTGGGTAACCCGTATAGGTATGTGTTAGCGCAAAAACAGTACCTGCTCTTTCATGAGATTTTTGCAGGTCTTTAGCTTCTTCCAAATTAGTGGTCATTGGTTTTTCACAAATAACGCTAAAACCATTATCCAATAATTTCTTGGCCATAGGGTAATGCAAAAAATTTGGCGTTAGAATGGAACACACCTGTATGCGTTCATCTTCCGGAAGTTTCAATTCCTCTTCAACTAAAGTATCAAAGTCCTTATAAATTCTGTTTAAAGGAATATCTATTTCTTTTGCAAAAGCTAAATTAGCATCATGGTCAGGGTTAAAAACAGCCCCTGTAATTTCATAATTATCATTGATAAAAGCTGCTACTCTATGTAATACACCTATCAACGAATCTCCACCTCCACCTAATATTCCTAATCGTATTTTCTTTGGCATTTTTATAATTATTTAATTTGAAAATTTATTTGTTTAAAATTCCTTCTGATTTGTTTTATTGTTTGATAATTTATAACTCGTTATTCCAATAAAATATGGATACATTATAACATGAATCACAATTTTCAGGCATTGAAATTAAAGAATTTATCTAAGATTGATATTCAATTTTCTCTGTTTTGAAGAAAATTGCGAACAAAATAAATACAGCTAGCGCAAAACCAGCAGGATACATCCAAATGGTTTTCCAAAGGTGTTTACCATCTTCTAATAGGTACGTGGTAGATATTTTACCGGCAACCCAAAAACCTATTAACATACCCACGCCATAAGTAGCTAATGTAATGAGTCCTTGTGCAGAACTTTTAAATTTATCACCTGCTTTATTATCGGTATAAATTTGCCCAGATACAAAGAAAAAATCATAACATATACCATGGAGTGCAATACCAACTATTAACATGAAACCAAGTTCGTTAACATCACCGAATGCAAATAACAAGTAACGTACCACCCAGGCTGCCATAGCTACCAATATGGTTTTCTTAAATCCGAATTTGGTAAAGAACAAAGGAAGTAACAACATGAATGCAATTTCAGATATTTGACCCAAGGTCATTTTACCTGTAGGATTATCCATCCCTATTTCTACTAGAAAAGGATTTGCGTTTTGATAATAGAACGCCAGTGGTATACATATTAGAACCGAAGAAATAAAGAAGACCAAAAAGTTCTTATCCTTAAATAAACTCAAAGAATCTAGCCCTAATATTTCTTTTACACCAAGTTTTTCTGAACTAGCAGCTTTTGGTAAGGTTTTGGGCAATGTAAAACTGAACAACCCTAAGATCAAAGATGCTACAGCCGTCATTAAAAATGTATTTTTAAGCAGACCTCTACCTATATTCTCCCCTTGATCCCAGCTAAAAATATAGCTTATAGAAAGTCCGGCGACAATCCATCCAACAGTTCCAAAAACACGGACCATAGAAAACTCTTTTGCAGGATTCCTCATTTGGTTAAATGATACCGAATTAACCAATGCCAAGGTTGGCATATATAAAATCATATACGCTAAAACCAAAATATAAAAATCACTGAATGCTGAACTTTGGTACATAAAATACATAAGTACGGCACCCAAAAGGTGTAAGGTTCCCAAAATTCTTTCTGCATTAAAATAACGGTCGGCAATTATACCAATAACAAAGGGAGCGATAATAGCTCCCCATGATTGTGTTGAAAATGCCAAGGCTATTTCACCATCTGTTGCTTTTAAATTGTTTCCTAAAAACGTTCCTAGAGTTACAAACCACGCACCCCAAATAAAGAATTCTAAAAACATCATAAAGCAAAGCTGTGCTCTAACTTTATTTTTCATCTATCTTTTATAATAAATATAATCTAAGCATATAGAAGTTTCATCATTACTTCTCGCATCTACATTGATTTGCCCTCTGCAATTTGTAGCGTGATTGATAATATGAAAAAGAATATCTTTTAAACTATTAGCGAACTGTCGCCCCTCTGAATTCTCATAATCTATATGCTTATCAAAATTACCAGCATTGGTAACTATGTTGAACGAACTACGTTGATTTTCGTAATGGATATTTGCCCAATCTTTTACATCATGCTCTTGCCAAACCTCAAAACCGACAGGTTCATTTAAGATTCTTGCATTCCAAATATGATGTGTATTTAAGATATGACTAAATAGACGCATTGATTCTGTTGGCACCGTATTTATCGCCGAATAATGCTCGATCAGCTTTTTATTACAATGAAAATTATAGTCAAAAATTTCGTTAAAAAAAGCCTCCATAAATCATAATCTTAAGATTACTCTATTTCATTTGCTGCCTTTATCAATAAATCTCTAGTAGCAATGATTCCTTCTTCTTCACTAATTTCAGAACCTTCATATTCTACACCAATAAAACCTTTGTAACCTGCATCTTTTACAATTTTCAACATTTGCACATAATCTATACCCGTGTCATAACCATCTGCATCAAAATTATTAGATTTTGCACTTACCGCCTTTGCATATGGCATTAGTTCTTTTACACCTTTATATTTATCATATTCTTTTGCGCAATCCCAACTATCTGGTTTACGTTCAATGCAGAAATTTCCAAAATCTGGAAGACTACCACAGTTATCCATGTTCACCTTTTTCAAAACCTGAGCTTGAAGTTCACCGTTAGAAGATAGGCCTCCGTGATTTTCTACTAATATATTAATATTTTTTGTTTTTGCATAAGTCGCTAATTTTGTAAGTCCATCTACCGAGTTCTTGATCCATTGCTCAGGAACGTTACTACCGCTTAGGTTTACTCTTATGGCATGACAACCCATAGCTGCTGCGGCATCTACCCATTTTTTATGTTTTTCAACCGTTTTGTTTCGCTCTGCTTCATCACTAACGGCCAAATTACCTTGACCATCTATCATAATCAAAACATTCTTCATGCCATGTTTTTTTGCCTCTTCGTTAGATTTTGCAACGAAATTGGCCATCGCCTCATCAGAATAGTTGGCTTTTTCCAATTCTGGGTTATATAATTGGCTAACATATTCCAATCCTGTAAACCCCCAGTTCTTAGCTTTCTCAGCAAATGAATATGGATCTACACCATCTTCTCTGATCATTTTATGAATAGACCACTGTGCTAAAGATAACTCGAAAAACGGTTCCGTGTTAGCAGTCTTTTCGCCTATCTCAGCAGTTTCTACTTTTTCTTTTTTCGTTTCCTTACAAGCGTAAGTTGTTAATAACGAGATTCCAATTACAACAGCCGAAGCCATTCTGATAAAACTTTTTCTTTTCATTTTTGGTAATTTGTTGTTGTTTGAATTATAATCTTAAGCTTTTGAGCCAAAATTATTACTTGGTTTATTAATCATGCAAGATGCTAATTTTAGAGGATTTCGCAATAAGATTAAACAATAAATGTATAGAATTAACTTTATATTTAATAAATTTAGAGAATAAACAACTTTTATGAGCAAATTTTATTACAATGAAGAGCAGGACTCCTATGATGCTATAGTTGTAGGAACAGGAATCAGTGGCGGTTGGGCCGCAAAAGAATTATGCGAAGCAGGCCTTAAAACACTAGTCTTAGAACGTGGTCGTATGGTAAAACATATAGAAGATTACGAGACTGCGAATATGGACCCATGGGATTTTCCTAATGCCGGTCAACCTACTAAAAAAATCATAGAGCAACAACCAAAACAAAACAGAACGGGATATACTACCAACCAGGCGAGTAACATGTGGTTTGTAAATGATTTAAAACACCCATATAACGAAACTAAACGATTCGATTGGATGAGAGGCTATCATCTAGGAGGTCGTTCTCTACAATGGGGACGTCAAAGCTACCGTTTAAGTGATATTGATTTTGAAGCCAACAAAAAAGAAGGTATTGCCATAGATTGGCCTGTGCGCTATAAAGATATTGCACCTTGGTACGACAAAGTTGAGGAGTATATTGGCGTAAGTGGCGAAAATTTAGGTCTAGAACAATTACCAGACGGTAAATTTTTACCAATGATGGATTTAAATTGTGTAGAACAAGAATTTCGTGATAAAGTTGCTGAAAATTTTGACGGTCGTGTAGTAACTGCAGGAAGAACTGCCCACATTACAGGAACCAAGCAATTTGACGGTAGAAGTAAATGTCAATTTAGAAATAGATGTATTAGAGGCTGTCCTTTTGGAGCATACTTCAGCAGTTTATCTTCTACGTTGCCCGCAGCTGAAGCTACCGGTAATATGACACTTAGGCCTGATTCAATTGTACATGAGGTAATTTATGACCCAAAAACCAAGAAAGCTACAGGTGTTAAGGTAATTGACTCAAATACCAAAGAAACTTTTGAATTTAAAGCCAAGGTTATTTTCTTGTGCGCATCTGCAATTGCATCTACTTCTATATTAATGCAATCTAAATCTGAAAGCTTCCCTAATGGCATGGGTAATGAATCTGATCAATTAGGACGTAATATTATGGACCACCAACTTCAAGTAGGTGCTTCTGGCAAGTTCGACGGATTTGAGGATAAGTATTATAAAGGTAGAAAGCCTAGTGGAATTTATATTCCAAGATTTAGAAACCTAGGCGGAGATTCTGATAGAAAAGATTATAAGAGAGGATTTGGCTATCAAGGTGGAGCCTCTAGAGGTAACTGGGAAGAATCTATTGCCGAACTATCTCACGGTAAAGACTTAAAAGATGCCGTTTTAAAACCAGGCGGATGGACATTTGGTATGATGGGCTTTGGAGAGGTACTACCTTATGAAAACAACAGGTTCACTTTAGACTACGATAAACTGGATGATTGGGGTCTACCAACGGTAACTTTTGATGCCGAACTTCAAGAAAACGAACTTAAAATGCGTAAAGATATTTTAGAGTCGGCCGTTGATATGCTAGAAAAAGCCGGACTTAGAGATGTAAAAGGTTATGATAACGAAAGTGCCTTAGGTTTAGGAATCCATGAAATGGGTACAGCCCGAATGGGCAGAGACAGAAAAACATCTGTTTTAAACGGAAACAACCAATTACATGATGTACCTAATGTATATGTAACCGATGGGTCATTTATGACCTCTGCCAGTTGCGTAAATCCATCATTAACATATATGGCCTTTACGGCTAGAGCTGCAGATCATGCGGTTAAGGAACTTAAAAAAGGAAACATATAATGAATAGAAGACGCGTATTAAAAAATATGGGGCTGTCACTTGGATATATGGTGGCTACCCCAACCCTATTATCTATCGTACAAAGTTGTAAAAGTGAGCCTGCCATTAGCTGGACTCCTGAATTTTTAACACAAACGGAAGGTAACATATTAACGACACTGGTAGACATCATTTTACCAAAAACGGATACCCCTGCTGCCTCTGAAGTACAAGTCGATATTTTCATAGACAAGTTTGCACAAGATGTCATGGAAAAGGAACAACAAGAGTTCCTAAAGATGTCCATGAAAAAATTCATTGACAAAGCATTGGTAGATACCGGTAAAGAAAAAGCTGAAGATTTAACTACTGAAGACCTAGAACCTGTTTTAGCTAAATCATTAAAATACACTAAAGACCAACAAGCAGAAATGTTTGAGACCATCAACAGCTATACTAAGGCCATATCCGAAGGTACCACGGCAGAATTAGAGGATGAGATATCTAGATTTGCTTTTTCCAATAACTTAAGAGGAATGACCATTTGGGGATATAAAGCCTCTGAGTACGTAGGCGAAAAGGTATTGGCATATTTACCTGTACCAGGAGAATATATACCTTGTGGCGACCTACAGGAGCTTACAGAAGGTAAGGCCTGGTCTTTATAATCAACTAATATTTTAATATTCCATAGCCAAAAGCAATGAAATACTTGCATTTGGCTATTATCAATTATATAAATACTCATGAAAAGAAGAAGCTTTATTCAAAAATCTGCATTAACTACAAGTGCAATTTCCCTTGGTGGCACCCTATCATATGCAAATACCTTAGATTCCACTACAAAAGCTCACAAGTATAATTTAAAATATGCGCCTCATTTAGGTATGTTTAAACATCTTGCAGGTGAAGACCCAATTGACCAGCTGAACTTTATGGCTGATCAAGGTTATACCGCATTTGAAGATAACGGGATGCGTAATCGCCCGGTAGAACTTCAAGAAAAGATGGCGAAAACCATGAAAGAACGTGGTTTGGAAATGGGAGTGTTCGTAGCGCATGATATACACTGGAAAACTCCTAATCTTGCTTCTGGCGATAAAGTTAAAAGAGAAGAATTCTTAAATGACATCAAAAACTCTATTGAAGTAGCCAAGCGCGTTAATGCTAAATGGATGACTGTTGTACCAGGCCATGTAGATCTAAATCTTAGAATGGGCTACCAAACCGCTAATGTGGTAGAAAGCCTAAGGCAAGCGTCTGCTATTTTAGAACCCCATCAAATTACTATGGTCTTGGAACCTCTTAATTTTAGAAATCATCCCGGGCTATTTTTGACGGATTCTCCACAAGCATTTGAAATCTGTAGAGCTGTAAACTCTCCTTCTTGTAAAATTTTGTTTGACATTTACCACCAACAAATTCAAGAAGGAAACCTAATTCCAAACATGGAAGCTTCTTGGTCAGAAATAGCCTATATACAAATAGGAGATAACCCTGGTAGAAATGAACCTACCACCGGCGAAATCAACTATCATAATGTGTTTAAATGGATTCATGAAAAAGGGTTCAACGGCGTACTTGGTATGGAGCACGGTAATTCTAGAGGAAATAAAGAAGGTGAGCTAGCCGTTATTGAAGCTTACAAAAAGGTTGATAATTTTCTATAGTCCAAAACAAAACCAACCATTGACTGCATAGAGAAACTTGCATTTCATCGAAAAAATATAATTATTCGATGAAATGCATATTTTAAACGTAAGAATTTACTTACTTTTTTGTTATTTTGTGTATGTCCCCATACCTACAAGCAATATTCGTCTATGCCGGTTTACTTCTGGCTTCAAAATTATCTTTTTATATCTACAAAAAGAGTAAACATTATTCTTTTGAACTGTTTAAACAAAGACTGATCCACCAATGGTCTAGCTTAAAAAATATTCTGAAAATGGCTTTTTAAAATATTTTTTTGATAAAACTATTAAGTTTCCTTGATCCAAAATCAAAGATTACTCGTATATAACTTATACTTTATTGTTTAGTCTATGGAAAATTACATCACAATATTAATGATATATGCAGCTGCACTACTCTTTACAATAGTATTAAGACCATATATCAAAAACGATAAATAAAAATCCCCTTACTTAACCTCGGCTTAGCCGTTTATAAAAAAGACCCCTAAATATCGGGTCTTTTTTGTTTTACTATTACTATCAAAACAACAATTTAGTTCCTAGCCAATTATCAACTAATATCCTTACCATACCGTGGGCATATACCATTGGGGTACACCCTCCTCACATTGAATATAAGACATTTTAAAAATTAATACGTAAGTATCTAGCCTTTACCTTTTAATGATCAAGTAAATATTTATATCTACTTTTTTAACTATCAGCTCTATAGATGAAATTAATGGAAAAAACATATTAATTGAAGTAACCCAAGGCACGAAATTTGAAATTATCCTAGGTGTAAAAAAATGTACGGCCCCACTAATGTCTCTTTTTTTTTGAAAAATGCCCACCAAGTCTAATAAAGGTAGTTCCCCCGAAACCTTTTCTTAGAATGTAATTTTACGACAAGTCGTAATAATACTATTTTGGCGCTCAAACATTAGATATAAGATAACATACACTACCCTATAAAGAACCGTACTAACTTTTATTTTATTTAAACTTTAACAGCTGCATTAAAAGAACCTTTTACATTCAATAATTCTCCTTCTGCATTTTGCAATTGTACTTCTAACTTACCATCAACCTTGTTAGAAAAACTTTCTGTAATAATTATATCGCCAGATTTTATAAAGAAAGGTAGTTCGCTTACCTCCCGTAAATCTGCAAAACCATAAACCCCACTAAAATTATTCATTAAGCGGTTTAAGTTTTTAATTTTATATTTACCCTCAGGCAATCCTTGACTTCCTTTCGCCTTAGATGCAATTACAAATTCTAACGTTTGTATTTTTTTATCATCACAGGTATTAAAAATCAATAGTAACTTATCTGTTTTATTTCCAAACTTATCTACTTCCGTTTTATTTTGAAAATTCGCCACACCATTTAAATGAAAACTTAATTTGCCATCAATATTAAAGCTGCAAGTACCTTTATCCAGCCTTAACTTTTCAAAATCTCTCTTTGAAGCACCTGCTAATAAAATCAACGGTATAAAACCGAAGCAAAACATTTTAAGGGGTTTACCCAAAATCTGTATAATATATAGCATGATTATTAAAAAATTTTATTGTTATGGTTTGGTCATATCATGTTCTTGAACCTTAATTGTAAGCGATACATTTTAATTAACCCTCTTTTCATTTGACAAAATTTGAAAGGCCTATAATAAAATCACTATCAATGATACCAGTATAATGCATTCTCACATGTCACCTATACTTACAACATATTAAAGTTCTTTGCTAAAGATAAATTTATGCTTAAAACTGTTCATCCTATTTTGTATAACCTGCCCCTTTTTATGTATAAACGGAACACAAATAATTTAAAACTTAACCATAGAAAATATTTAAAGCTTAATTCTTTCTTTTTGTTATATGGAATAATAGCAACAACGCCTTTAGTCCAAAATATACCGATTACACCACAATCACATCCATTGACACAAATTAATTAGTCAAAAACTTTACAAGCGCCTAATTTTTCATAACTTTCTTGATTGATAGCCCAATTTTTATGATACAAGCTGTAATTGTTGATGATGAAATAAAAGCACTTCAAAGCTTAACTTGGGAGCTTACTAACTTTAGTGATGAAATCAACGTGGTAGCCTCGTTTACTAATCCCAACGAAGCCCTAGCTTACCTAGAAAAACATACTCCGGACTGCTTATTTTTGGATATAGAAATGCCCACTATGGATGGTTTTCAATTCATTAGAAAGCTCACAAATAAAAGTTTTCCCGTTGTTATAACCACGGCTTATAACCAATATGCTCTGAAAGCAATAAAGAGCCAAGCATTAGATTACCTATTAAAACCTATAGATACCGATGATTTAGAAGAAACTATTGTAAAAATTAAAAAATATCATAGTAAGAACTTCTCCGTCGAAAATCTTGAAATGGCACTCTTAAATTATAACTCCAGGGCAGTGCACAAACGCATTACCCTTAATACCGATGGAAAATTATTATTCTTAGAAAGTAATGAAATTTTATATGCAGAATCTGACGGCAACTATAGTACTATATTTTTAAGTGACGGTCAAAAAATTGTACTTACTAAAAAATTAAAAGAAGTGAATGAATTATTACCTTCGGATTCATTTTTTAGAATTCACAATTCATATATTATCAATTTAAATAAAATAAAGGAATTTTTGAAGACCGATGGGTATGTAGTCCTAAAATCTAATCATAAAATACCGGTATCCAGACAAAAAAAATCTGATTTTTTAGACATGTTATAAATCATTAAATTGGTTGTAACATAATACTTAAGCTTTTTCCATAAACGTATAGTGCATATATTCAGGTACAAAATTCTTTTTTTTCTTCTGTACACTTTTGTGTTTTCACACGACGGTAATTCTCAAGACATACCACCACGTTTACAGGACCGTGTGGACAGTTTGTTGGTTGTAACACCGCAAACATGTCAAGAGATAGATAAATTGCTAGGCACTTTTAACATTGACAGTACTGCATTACGATATATTGAACAAAGGTCATTATCTAAAAAGTACTATACAGGACAGGCATATGCCCTAAATAACCTAGGTGATATTTACCGCAACCAATCTTCATATTCAAAATCACTTGACCTTTACCAAGAAGCACTAAAAGCGTCTGTAGATGCCGACAATATTGAATGTAAAGTTTATAGCCTTAACATGATCAGTACTGTATATAGACATACAGACGCCTTCAACTCTGCTTTGGACTATAGCCAAGATGCACTAGAGTTAGCCGAAACTGTAACAAACCCAAGCACAGGTCTAAAACGGAGTATCATAATAGCTTTAAATAATATTGGTGGTATTTACCAAATGCTTGAGCAATATGAACTAGCCATTGAGAAGTATGAAAAAGCAATGTTCCTAGAAAAGGAGCTAAATGACAAATTAGGTTTAGCCATAAATCACCTCAACTTAGGAGAGTGTTATGAATCTCAAGGTAAACTTGAACCAGGCTTAAAAAACTTTAGAAAATCAATGGTCTATTATGAAATTATAGACTCTAAAACTGGCAAGATAAAATGCAATTATAACATTGCGCACATATATGTTCATCAAGGTAAGATACAAGAAGCGATACGTATTTTACAATCCAATTTATTAAAGGCTATTTCTCTAAACGAATATAAAATAATCACCAATATATACATTAATTTAGGCTGGGCCTTCATTAGACAGGAAAATTACGATGCCGCAGAAACCAATTTAGAATCTGGTCTAGCACTTGCCGAAAAATATGAACTCAATGCCGAAAAAGCAGATTCCAATAAATTCTTGTCTGAACTTTGGATCAAAAGGGATGATTATGAGAAAGGCATGAAATACTTTAAAGAATCTAAAAAATATGAAGAACGTATAACAAAGTCACTCAACATAAGATATGTAAATGACATGATTTTAAGGTATGAATCTCAAATTAGAGCAAACCAACTAGAACGTCTTGCCCAAGAGAATGAATCTGTACGTTTAAAATTGAAAAAGAATAAGACCATGCTTATCATCATTGGTATTTTCTTAATTCTATTGATAGGTATCCTTTATATTCTATATCGTCAGAGTCAACTAAATGCCGACAAAAAACTTTTGACACTGGAACAAAGTATGCTACGTAGTCAAATGAATCCGCATTTTTTATTCAATTCACTTAATTCAATCAAACTATATATTATAAATAATGAAAAGAAAAATGCTGTTCATTATCTAAATAAGTTTTCCAAACTTGTGCGTAAAATATTGGAAGCCTCATCGCAACGAGAAATCTCATTGGCAGAAGAACTTGAAACGGTAGAATTATACATGAATATTGAAAATATTAGGTTTTCTAATGAAATCAACTTTAATGTTCATATAAAAGATGACCTAGACACCCATCAAATTAAAATTCCTTCTCTTATTCTACAACCCTTTTTAGAAAATGCATTATGGCACGGTCTTTCCTCTAAAGATGGTTTAAAAAACATAGACTTAGAAATTGCTAAAGGTAAAAACGGATTTATAGAAATAATTATTACAGACAACGGTGTAGGTAGAGATGCTGCACAGAAAATAAAGGACAGTAAAATATTAAAAAGAAAATCTGTAGGTATAGATATCACCAAAGAAAGATTGGCTAATTTTTCACGGGACTATGAAAACTATTTTCATGTGGACATCATTGATAAATTTGACGAACACACCAACCCAATAGGCACACAGATCGTTATATATATCCCTACTATTTAAGATGATCCTTGGCCACCAATTCTAGTTCATTATACCAGGTTTCACCAAATTTTCTAATTAAACCTTCCTTTACGAATTTGTAAATTGGCACTTTTAACTCATCTCCCAAAGCACATGCCGAATCACAAATTTGCCATTTATGATAGTTAACGGCCGTCAGCTCTGTATACTCACGCACCCGTATGGGGTATAAATGACATGAAACCGGTTTTTTCCATGTAATTTCTCCTTGGTTATACGCTTCTTCTATACCACATTTAGCAATCTTCTTTTCATCAAAAACAACGTAGGCACATTCACTACCATTTACCAAAGGGGTTTCCCATTCACCATCTTCACCCTTAACAAAAGCACCTTGTTCTTCAATGACCGCAATACCTTCGGGTCTTAAAAATGGTTTAACCTTTGCATAGATATCTACCATAATCTCAGTTTCTGAATCTTCTACAGGCGCACCTGCCTCACCATCAACACAACAACCACCTTTGCATGCACTAAGGTTACACACAAAATCGTTTTCTATTATTTCTTCAGATACTATGGTTTTCCCTAATTGAAACATAACCTAATTTAGAGGGCGCAAGATACATTTTTTATAAAATATAGGTCTCAGAAAATTATAACAATAAATATGCAAATGCATATTTATAAACGTAAATTTGCAAAAAACTTGAAAGATGGGTTTTCATTTTGATTTAAGAGAGATAGCAACCGCCAGTATGGTGCTATTCGCCGTCATTGATATTTTAGGAAGTATTCCCATTATCATTGGTCTTAGAAAAAAAGTAGGTCATATACAGTCTGAAAAAGCCTCTGTAGTTGCCGCAGTAATTATGGTAGCCTTTCTATTTCTAGGAGAAGAAATATTAAATTTAATAGGAATCGATGTTAATTCCTTTGCTGTAGCAGGAGCTTTTATTATTTTCTTTTTGGCCATTGAAATGATTTTAGGTATCACACTATACAAAGATGATGAACCGGAAAGCGCATCTATTGTACCTATTGCATTTCCTTTAATTGCAGGTGCAGGTACACTTACCTCGTTATTATCGTTAAGGGCAGAATATTTTGTTGAAAATATTATCGTTGCCATTATTGTTAATATTGTCTTCGTATTTATAGTGTTAAAATCTTCTGTTAAGATTGAGCGTATGCTAGGTAAAAACGGAGTAAACGTTATTAGAAAGGTATTTGGAGTAATTTTAATGGCTATAGCTGTTAAATTATTCACCACTAACATTAATGAACTTTTCTAGGCCACTAGAAGGTTGTATTTTTATAAAAACAAATTTATGAGCAAGACGTTATCTATAATTTTCATAGTAATTGCAGTAGCACTTATAGCCTATAATGTAACTCTAGTAAATTTTTCTGATCCATTTGAAAAGAATAGTACCATAGCTTTAATAGGAATTATGGCATCATTATGCGCCATTGTGCTTCTTTTGGTGTTCGTTACCAGTAGAAAGATTCAAGATAAAATAAACAAAGATTAATCATTGATCTTAATTTCAGTAGATTCTTTTTGTTGCGCTATGCCATTATCTAGTTCTAAGACCTTTTGAAGCATAAGGTCTTCATCAGCTTTAATTTTAGCGTGTATATTAGCATTGAACAACTGTTCTGCTATATTGGCCTTTAAAAACCTTTTTATACTTTCCTCATAATCGTAGAAATTCATTCTTAGATCTCTATTTACAGAATACTGGACAAATCTTTCAAAGAGAATATCATCTACTTTAAAATCGTTCACAAACTCTTCTTGGGTATATTGAGCATATCTTTCTCGATCTTCATCTAAATGTTCAAAGACGAAAAAGGATAAAAAACCTAGGTTATCCATACTCTCAACAGCTTCTTCTTCATTGCTGCCAATGGGCACGAATACATCGGGGATAATACCACCACCGCCGTAAACAATCTTTCCTTTTGGAGTAACAAACTTTAAAGAATCCGCTACCTTAATGCTATCAACAGAAATCATTTCACCACTATGGAACCGGTCTGTAAAACGCTGATAATAGTCTTTAGTCCCGTTAGCATAGGTTTTTTGAATACTTCTACCTGTGGGCGTATAATATCTAGAAACCGTAAGCCTTACCGCAGAGCCATCACCCAAAGCCATTTCACGCTGTACCAAGCCCTTACCAAAAGATCTACGGCCAACAATAGTTCCTATATCATTATCTTGCAATGCACCTGCTACTATTTCACTAGCAGAAGCAGACCTTTCATTGATCAATACATAAATTGGCTTGTCTTCAAAGCTACCGTCATCTGTAGCATAACTCTTGTTGATCTTTCCTTTCTTGTTCTTGGTAAATAAAATTAGCTTACCATCTTCTAGAAATTCATCTGCCATTTCCTCGGCCATACCTAAATAACCACCAGGATTATCACGCAGGTCCAACACCAATTTATTAGCTCCACGCTTTTGCAATCTTAGCAAAGCATGTTTAAATTCTTTATAAGTGGACTCTGCAAATCGGTTCACCTTTATATACCCAATGTCTTTGGTAAGCATATAATAAGCATCAACACTTTTTAGGGGAACAATACCACGATTTACCTTAACATTAAAGGTTCTATTTTCAGATTTTCTAAATACAGTTAAATTTACGGAAGTACCTTCTTTACCTTTTAATTTCTCTACAATAATTTTACTTGGAAAATCTTTCCCGAATAAAGTATCATTATCTGCCATAAGGATACGATCTCCTGGTAAAATACCCTTGGAGTAACTAGGTCCGTCTTTAACTGTTTTAATAACCGCAATGGAATCTTTATAAGCGTAAAAGTTGATACCGATACCCACAAAATCTCCTTTCATGTTTTCTGTTACACCAGACAACTCCTGTTCTGAAATATAAACCGAATGAGGATCTAGTTTTTCTAGGATACTGTTTACCGTTACATCTACAATACTATCGGTATTTACATCATCTACATACTCATAATCAATGTAATCTATAAGTCTGTTGAGTTTATCTTTTTTTGAATTAGTAGAAAAAAGACGTTCTGGAGAATCATTAAAATTCAGTTTTCCACCAATAAAAAACCCTAATGCAAGCGCAGAAGCGATAATTAAAGGAAATAGAGCACTGTATTTTTTATTCATCATTAGAGTAAACGTTAGTTAATAACATTTATTTCTGGCATATGTTGTAATTCAACTCCTGCCTTTGCTAAAAATTGTAAACCTGAATCATCTTTGTATCCTACTTGATACACCACACGTTTAATGCCAGATTGGTGTATTAACTTACTACATTCTCTACAAGGTGATAAAGTGATATATAATGTAGCACCTTGACAAGATTGGGTAGATGCTGCCACTTTCAATATGGCATTGGCCTCAGCGTGTAAAACATACCATTTGGTATATCCCTCGTCATCTTCACAATAATTTTCAAAACCGGTTGGGGTGCCATTATATCCGTCAGAGATAATCATTCTATCCTTGACGATTATGGCTCCTACTTGCTTTCGCTTACATGATGAAAGCATACCCCATTCTTTAGCCATTCTTAAATAGGCCCTATCATATTTTAACTGCTTTTCTTTGTTCATTTACGGTAAGCTTTTAAACCCAAGGTACCTGCTTTGGTTAGTACCGACAATATCTTAGGCTAAACTTTAACAATCTAAAAGGGAAATGTTTCAAATAACAATGGTAGTGTAATTAGTATTATGAGACCACTACCTATGGCAACAAATATGCTTTTTTTGACCTTCAAAAGCCTTTGAAATATAGAAGCCAAAATCAATACCAGCAACACCACTACCACCTGAGAAAGTTCTATTCCGCCAGCAAAGCCCAATAAAGGGGCTAACTTATCTTCTTCTCCCATAATCATCATCTTAAAATAATTTGAAAATCCGAAACCATGAATTAATCCAAAAAATGCGGTAGCCCATACATGAAACCAAATAGTCCTATTTTCATTTTCAGTTCTGTAATCTACCAAATTGAAAATAGCGGTCGCTACAATTGTCACAGGGATCAAGAACTCGATCCAACTTGCTTCTACAACTAATATTTCATACACTGAAAACACGAGAGCCAAGCAATGGGTAAATGTAAATACCGTAGCTAACAGTAAAACTTTCTTCCAACTATTAAACGTAAAAGGAAGCGTCAGCGCTGCCAAAAAAAGGATATGATCATATGCATTAATATCTAATACATGCTGTAAACCTAATGTTACATAAAACCAAAATTCTTGCATAATAAAATCTATTTTAAGTATTTAATTTAATCCACGTTCTTTTTGAATAGTCTCATATGCCGCTTGAACTTGTTTAAATTTCTCCTCAGCACCTTTTTTTATGGCCTCATCTTGTGTATTTACCCTGTCTGGATGATATTTCTTAGCCATTTCCCTATAGGCCTTTTTAACTTCTGCATCTGTAGCAGATTTCTCTACATCTAAAATTTTATAAGAGTTGTTCGCAGATTTTACGAACATGGCCTTTATACTTTCAAATTCATTTAGCGATACCCTAAGATAGCCGGCTATTTCTCTAATTTTTTGTATTTCAGGATTACTGATGCTACCGTCTGCCTGTGCAATACCAAACAAAAAATGAAGCAACTGTAACCTGACTTCATAGCGTGTACGTTGTGCCAAAAATGTACATACGCTTTGTGCGGATATTTGTCCTTTTTTATTGATTTCATTAAAACTTCTAAAAATAGCATTAGCCTTGTCCTTACCGTAAGTACTAACAAAATACTGGCGCACATAATCCATTTCTGACCGGCTTACTTGCCCGTCTGCCTTAATAACAATAGAACAAAGTGATAGCAGGTTCAATTCAAAATCCGCAGCGGTAACATTTGGTCTTGTATAGTCCTCAAATATGCTACGTGCATTGCCTTTATTAGACCCAAAAAAACTATCAATAATACTTCCGGCAAAAAAACCTAATACTGCTCCGGACAATCCTCTTAAAAAAAAGCCTACTACAGCCCCCAACCATTTAATCATTTCGTATTCTCAATTTTGCCAAAGATAAAATATTACCCTTAGAAAGTTAGACGAATGAAAAGTTAAGGTCTGAGCGAGTGCTGCGACTAATTGATTATCTTTGTAATAGTTTAATTTAAACATTTAAAAATATGTACCCTGCGGAATTAGTAAAACCAATGAGAGAAGATCTGGCCTCTGCCGGATTTCAAGAATTATATACAGCAGATGCAGTTGCAAATGCCATTAATAAAGAAGGAACCACTTTAGTAGTTGTAAACTCTGTTTGTGGTTGTGCGGCAGCAAATGCAAGACCTGCAGCTAAAATGAGCTTGCAAAACGGTAAAAAACCAGATTATGCAGTTACTGTATTTGCTGGTGTAGATAAAGAGGCAGTTGATGCTGCAAGAAACCTTATGGTGCCCTTCCCTCCTTCTTCTCCATCTATGGCATTGTTCAAAGATGGTGAATTGGTTCACATGATTGAACGTCACCACATTGAAGGAAGACCAGCGGAAATGATCGCTCAGAATTTAGCGCAAGCTTACGATGAGTTTTGCTAAAGTGTATAGCTTAGGCTAATTTTCAACAAAATAATAGGATTAAAAAACCGCTCTAATTGAGCGGTTTTTTATTTTTGCAAAATGCAGAAGTTGCTTTCCTATATAATAACTCCTTTTTTTTTCATAGCATTTGGGCTATGCCTACTCATTTTCCATCCAATACAATGGTTGGGACTTAAAATTTTCGGATATAATGGTTTAAAACCTGTAGTAAGCAAACTCAACTTTTGCTTAATGAGAAGCACGAATATTTTAGGTACTACTTATAGTTTCACCAATAATTATGATCTACCTACAGAAAGGCCATTGATCATCGTAACAAATCATCAAAGCATGTATGATATACCTCCTCTTATCTGGTACATGCGTAAACATCATCCAAAATTTGTAAGCAAAAAAGAACTGGGAAAGGGTATCCCTAGTGTTTCCTTTAACCTTGTCCACGGTGGCTCTGTACTTATTGATAGAAAAGATGGTAAATCTGCAATCATGCAAATAGGCAAACTAGGCAGTTACATTGAAAAGCACAATAGAAGTGCGGTAATATTCCCCGAAGGAACAAGAAGCAGGGACGGACATCCAAAACCTTTTAAACCAATGGGTCTTAAAATGCTTCTTAAAAAGTCTCCTTCTGCCCTAATAGTACCTATTAGCATTAATAACTCTTGGAAACTGGTAAGATATGGGCAATTTCCAATGGGATTAGGTGCCAAGGTTCGCTTAGAAGTACAACAACCTTTAGAAAACAAGGGCAACCTAGATGACCTTATCAAACAAATTGAAGCATCCGTAGTTAGCGGTATAAATTCTTTTAAATGACAAATTCAGAAATAGTAGAAGAAACCATCACTTTTGTTAAAGAATCATTGAAAGATGCCGAAGGAGGGCATGACTGGTTTCATATTCAACGTGTATTTAACAATAGTATGCTCATTGCGAAAGAAGAAAATGATGTAAACCTATTGGTGGTTAGCCTTGGTGCACTTCTTCATGATATTGCAGATGCTAAATTTCATGATGGCGATGAAGCCTTAGGTCCCAAAATGGCAGAGGATTTTTTGTTGGGCCTAGGCGTGCCTAAAAGAACAATTAATCATGTAACAAACATCATTAAATACAGTTCTTTCAAAGTCAGCCTAATTGATGGTAAAATGAAGAGAAAACTGTTTACATCCAAAGAACTTAAAGTAGTGCAAGATGCCGACCGTCTAGATGCTATTGGCGCTATAGGTATTGCTCGTGCATTCAACTATGGCGGATTTAAAAATAGAGCGCTCTATGACCCTAGCATACCTCCTAATCTAGAAATGACCAAAGAAGAATATAAAAAATCAGAAGCACCCACATTAAATCACTTTTACGAGAAATTATTACTTCTTAAAGACAAAATGAACACCAAAGCAGGCAAACGCCTAGCACATGAGCGACACCAATATATGATTGACTTTTTAGAACAATTTTACCAAGAATGGAATCCATTAAAAAATTTAAGCTAAACTTGCCAAACCACATAAAAACATTCAAAAAGGGTCTCAATTTAAGTTGAGACCCTTTTTCATTTTAAGAGAACATCATGCCTATTTCTGTGGCAATTCTCTTGTTAACCACCCACTTCTACTTGCCGTAGCAAGCGCATATGGCGTAATCCAAAAAAGACCGAATGTAAAAAGTATGCTATATGAATACGCCCAAATTGATTCAGAAATTGAATATCTTTTAGCATAGAACAATACTGGAAATGTTGATAAGACCATGATACTTACAAAAGTAGAACTTAAGAATAATAATGGGTGTGTAAGAACAAAAACTAACATGAAAAGTACAAATGGGTAACACAATACAATTCTTGAAAATTGGCTAAAGAACAATAATCTTGCACCTGCTTTAGGACCTTTTCTAAAGTTAGTAAATACATACTTAGACATTTGAATGTTCTCTCGTACATTACTTCTACCCCATCTAATGAACATTTTATAAAGTCCTTTATATTTTTCAGGAACATTAGTATACGCTAATGCATTTCTTTGAAACAATACGTGGAAACCTTGTTTTAATATCATGTTGGTCATTGCCCTATCTTCCCCTATATCCGAAGCTTGCCCCATAAATGTTTGATTGATCCATTCATCCAGGCAACCGAATACCGCTGTAGCTCTGTAAGCTGCTAAAGCGCCTGGTGTACACAATACCGAATTCAACGTACTTTCTGATGAACGTACAAACTCAAAACTAAGTGCAAAACTCACGTCTAGCATTTTAGGCAAAATTTCTTTCTTATTGTTGAGCACGCGAATATTACCAGCTACCGCACCACAATTCTCATCAACTATGAACGGACTCACCAAATTCCTTAACGTATCTCTATCTACAATAGAATCACTATCAACGGTAACAAAAATCTCTCCGGTACCTTCGTTGAAACCTCTGTACAATGCATGACGTTTACCCATGTTCTTAGGTTGCTGACAGATAGAAACTCTATCTCCCAATTCCTTTTTAGCTTCTTGCATCCAAGTCCAAGTATCATCTTTACTACCATCATCAATAGCTAATAATTGAATTTTATGCGCTGGATAATCACTTACCGCTAAACTCTTTAACGTTGCCCATACTTGCTTTCCTTCATTATAGGCAGGAACAATAACCGTAACCGTAGGCAATTCTTCATCAGAAACCGATGGTATTGCTTTATATTTTAAAAATCGTATAAATGTATAAATGAAGAAACTCAATTTAAAAACGAAAAAGGCAGCAGCAACGATCATAAAAATTAATCCGATCATGGTGCTTCTTCTTTCTAAATGCAATTGAGTAAAGTCGTTTTGCAATATATAAGCTAGATAAGCCGAACCAAACATTAACACAAATGTGCTACCCATTACAAATACGCCCCATGCGTTGGCATTTTCAATTAGATGTTTCATTCTGGAGAAGAAAGGCGTTCTCTCCGTTTTTTCGGTATTCTTTTTTAAATTTTTCATATCTTATTTGGAAGTGTTATCGGTGTTTATAAATAGCTCTAATATTTATTGTACTCCTCCTATCTACGCTTGGATTTAACGTTTGGATTTTTTCTTAACAAAACTTTCAAAAGATTTTTTTCACCGTATTCAACTGCAAGGTTTTTAATTTTAACCCACTGATTTTAAAGCTATTTTTTTTGACTCATATCTAATAATACCCTCGTTAACATATAGTTGTACTCATCCTTGAGAAAAATATTTTTTTATCAAGGATTGAAAAAATAAATTACATCATCATCAATTCAATTTTCCACAACACCTATAGGCGACTTCATTTCATCAAAAAAACAGAAAATCCGTTTTTTACTTTTAGAGAGAAATCTGCCTGTAATTTTCTCACCATAGAGCAACGTATCTTAACTTTAATAACTACCCTTGAATAAATTTTTTAATAAAAACTAAAGGGGATAATTTTACTTTTAGAGATGACAGTACCATCTCAAATGTTTAGTCAGACAGTCTATACATCTACGTAAAAGAATTAAGCTTAGAATAACTTCAACTGGCCATCTTTATAAGATTCATGTAAATCTATATTGAGCTTAGGAAAAGATGTATTCTTAAAATACTTCCGTTTAGCCAAACGCACCATATCATGAATTTGAGTAGCAATTTTACCTTCGCCCTTGCTTCTCACACCAAATCTACTGTCGTTTAAATTACCACCGTGGCATTCTTGAATTTGATGTAATACTTTTTCTGCTTTGTCGGGTAAGGTTTTACGAATCCAATCTGTGAATATTTCACCAATTGCCCCGTTTAAACGAACTACGGTGAATGCCATGGACACAGCTCCATGTTCTGAAACCGCCTTAGCCAAATTCAAAATTTCATGACTGTTTATTCCTGGTATAATCGGTGCCAACATGGCATTTACCGGTATACCATTTTCTGATAATACGCGAATAGCTTCAAGCCGTTTTTTAATAGTCGTAGTTCTAGGTTCTACTATTCTTCTCGTTTCTTCAGATAAGGAAGTAACCGAAATATTGATGCCTATTAATCCGTATTCATTAAGTTCTTTTAGAATATCCAAATCACGCAAAATCAAAGCGTTTTTGGTTATAATCCCTACCGGATGTCTATATTTTAAGAATACCTCTAGACACTTTCTGGTCAGTTGAAATTCTTTTTCTGCAGGCTGATAACAATCTGTGTTGCCCGACAGGACTATGGTACAAGCTTTCCAGCTTTTACTTTTCAATTTTGCTTCCAAAAGTTTTGGAGCATCATGCTTTACCAGAATTTTTCGTTCAAAATCTAATCCCGCGCTATAGCCCCAAAATTCATGTGCATTTCTAGCATAACAATAAATGCAGCCGTGCTCACAACCTTGGTACATGTTCATAGAGTAACTCATACCCACATCTGGACTAGTTACTTTATTTACTATCGTTTTTGGAAATATAGGTAAGAATTGGGTTTTATTCCTGTCAGCAACTTCCCCTTCTAAACGGCAAAACTCAAGAAAATCATCTCGTGTTTCATAACTATACGTAGAGAATTTATTACTGGTATTTTTTTGGGCTCCCCTACCTTTTACAGGAAAATCTGATTTCATATTAGGATTTATTCCAAAATTATGGAAATAATCCTAATAAAATATTTTATAGTTTCATTTTATAATTATTTAAATTGGTTGAATGAAAAGCATATTCGTAGTAGCACTTCTTTTTCTTAATTACCATTGTTTTTGCCAATTGGCCACACCAAGTCTTTATGGTGAATACGATGTTTTTATAGATGAAGAATTTAACGACAATATATTTTATAAAATAACTTTCGGCTCTGAATTGACTTCATACAAATTTATTGCTCCTGAAGTTGATGTTTCATACTACTACGGCTTAAACTCACAAGAAATGTTTGGTGCCGATCAAACAGGACCACCAACATACGCTGCCTACTTAAATGAACACTTCGAAGGGTTCATATGGGGATTTTCGCCAAAGCTATTTTATGAAGAAGAAGGTACGCGCGTTGTTTTAATACCAAAATATCATTTCGGCAAAATACAGGCGATAGGTAATTTTTTAGATTCTGATAATATTAGACTAGAAAAAAAGATTACTGCAAAAATGTATTATTGGTCTTTTGCTTTAGGTATTGAAGAATCTAAGTGGTCTAACAACGCTACTTACGGATTTTACCTAATTTATAATGGCTTGAATGCCGGTAAAGCGCTCAATCAATTAGATTTTAATGCACAATCGTACTCAAAAGATAATTATAACACCAGAACAATTGGGCTTGGCATTAGAATTTCTTATAATTTCAAAACACGGGATCAGATTATTTAACACTTACTTGAACCAATTGCTTTTTTGTACCTCTTTTGGCATAGAATCTTAATTCATCATGCAGATAATCAATATAAGGTGCAGATACCATTAAAGGCAAGCGTGCTTCGGTATCGTCAATAACCTTGTTGTATTTCATATGCCCGTTTTTATCTAAACGAATTAAAAATACATTTCTATTTCTACTTAATCCTTGTTTAAACATAATACGGTCTTCACTCAATTGCTGAGGGTTTTCTGAAGATGTACTGATGAAAAAGTAGGTGATATCATTTTTAGTGTAAGCACTATAGGATGCATATGCACCATCGCCTTGGGTTACCTCCGTTTTATTGATATTCCTTGCCCAAATTAAATCTCCCACCGGACTCAATTTTGCACTGATAATATCATTATGGTGATATCTAGTAACCATTACACGACCACCGCTAGAGTTAGACTGTACACTTCTACTTGTAAAATACTCCTCTGCATTGAACAAAATATTACCTTCCTTGGTGATAGTCATTCCTTTAAATACCAAATCTTTAATAGCCTTATCATCTTCACGCCCAAACTTATCCATCATAAACTGTTCAGAAAACGGATTAAATTTTTCAGCCTTCAATTCTAAAGAGTTGGGATCTAAATTAAAATAAGAAATACCGTTGTATCTATTATCCTTTCTATCCGCATAAAAACCGATACATAACAGCTCATTCTCTTTAAAAATAGGTTTTAGAGATTCTGGAAATTTACCGGGAGTATAGAAAGATTGTACGCTTCTACCGCTTTTTGAAACTCTGACCATCTCATACTGAAACTTTCGTTCCGTAGCATTAAAACGCTTTTTTTTAAAATAGGCCTTACCTACCAAATAGACATTCTGTAAATCTTTAGAAAAAACAATATTTTCAAAAGCATAGTTTTTTTCTTCTACCTCATCAGAAAAATCGTGCTCCATTAATTTATTTAGATTGGCATCGAAAACATGAATAGTATGCTGATCGATCTTTCTTTTCTTATAGTGCGTAGTTATGGCAAATGCCGACTTTTCATCATTGAATAAAATAGAAGTGGTAAACCCAGACGAGAAATTTCTGTTATAGAAATTTCTATCCAAAGGCTGTTCTACCGGGTCAGACGCTATAGACAGCAAGGTTTCTTTTGTAAACTGAAATTGAGAGAAGGGGCTTCTATGCACTTCATACTGATAACTTCTAGCATTATAGTTGTACTCCAAAAACAACAAATAAACTTGCCCGTTACGTACATAGGCATCTATAAAATTAGCATTTTTAAGTTTATAATTATATTCAGAAACCAGTTCTAGATTTTTATTGTAATGCTCAATAAAATACCCCTTAGGTCTTAAAACAATTCCGGTATAATAGGCACGAACTACAACAGTACCTTCACTACCATCATCTGCAATGGCAAGCATGTTAGAGTACCTGTATTTATCGTGGAATTTTTCACCAATAGTATACGAAACCAGTTCTTCTTGAGCAAAAGAAGCCAGAACATTGATCATTAAAAAGAATAAGAAAGCGCTACGTTTTAACATAACCAGTTTGGTTTATGTCATGAACCCGGAAACGCTGCTTTTCTTTTTTCTAAAAATGCGGTGGTCCCTTCGGTAAAATCGTCTGTTGCAAAACAGGCGCCGAAAGCCTCAATTTCCTGTTCATAACCATTTACAGTATTTTTAAAACCAGCATTTACTGCTTTTATTGCATGAGAAATGGCAACAGTTGAGTTATTGGTTATTTTAGAGATAATTTTATGGCACAATGGCATGAGTTCTTCTTGTGTAGTTACATGATTTACCAAACCAAAATCTTGTGCTTGTGCAGCAGAAATCATACCTGCGGTCATGATCATTTCCATAGCCCTGCCCTTACCCACCAACTGCGGTAAACGTTGTGTACCACCGTAACCAGGTATAACACCTAAAGATACTTCGGGCAATCCCATTTTAGCATTATCACTGGCCACTCTAAAATGACAGGCCATGGCCAATTCTAAACCGCCGCCTAAGGCAAAACCATTGACTGCTGCAATTACAGGTTTAGATAATTCTTCCACAAAATTGAACAACTGTTTTTGACCTTTAGCCGCTAATTTTTTTCCTTCTTTTTCACTGAAATCAGAGAATTCTGAAATATCGGCACCGGCAACAAATGCCTTTTCTCCACTGCCGGTCAAGATAATAGCCTTTACACTTTTATCTTTATTCAAATCCTTGAAAGCCTCATGTAATTCGCCTATGGTTTGCTTGTTTAAAGCATTTAATTTATTAGGACGATTGATCGTTACAATTGCTGTAGCATCCTCTTTTTCAATTAATAAAGTTTCGTATGACATTGTTATTGATTTGTTGCGTTATACATTTTCTTTAGGAAACTTAACACAAAATACCGTTCCCTTACCTAAATGAGACGTAAAGTTGATAGATCCCTTATACGTTTCCACTATATTTTTTACCATACCCAAACCTAAGCCCATACCACTTGTTTTGGTAGTAAATTTAGGTTCAAATATTTTTTCTTCGTTATCCTTTCCAATACCGTGACCGTTATCTGCCACAGATATTTTAACCATATCCCCTTCTGATGCCACACTGACCAAAACTCTAGGCGATACAACATCTGGCACGGCTTGTATGGCATTTTTAACCAAATTGGTTACCACACGTATTAATTGTGTACGATCTAATTTTGCAATAATTTCCTCTTCTTCTGCAATGAAATGAATATAATCTTCATTGAAAATATCTAAAGCCAGTTTTACAATTTTAACCACATTCAGTGTCTCATTCTGCTGTGCAGGCATTTCCGCAAAATTTGAGAAAGCAGATGCAATGCTGCTCATGGTATCTATTTGCTGAATTAAGGTATTAGAGTATTCTTTAAGTTTCTCATTAATTTGTGGATCTTTTGGATCAAACTTACGTTCAAAACTCTGCACTGTTAATCTCATTGGCGTTAGCGGATTTTTAATCTCATGCGCCACTTGCTTCGCCATTTCTCGCCAGGCCTGTTCACGCTCACTACGAGCTAATTTTACGGCACTTTGTCCTAATTCATCAATCATACCATTATAAGCGGCAATTAATTTTTCTATCTCTTCACCAGGATTGTCGATGAAAATTTTCTTGTTCTGCTTGTTTAGATTGGTGCGCCCCATCATGGTAGATATGGTTTCTAAAGAGCGGGTAATATACTTAGAAATAAAAAAGGCAAATGATATCGCCATTAGTAACATCAATAAATACACCCCTGACAAGCGCAATAGAAATTCTCTTAATTCGTGGTCATTAAATGAATTATCTTCAAAGTAAGGCAGATTTAAAATACCAATTGGTTTAAACTTTTGATCGGCTATATAGGTAAAGGAAGCTTGGTACTTATCTCCTGCCAAAGCATTTTCCCTTACATAACGTTTTACCGGACTTACTTCTAATTTATTGAGCACCTCTGCATCTAAGCACATAGATATAGAGTCATTGGCAAATTTTGGACGAGAGCTCTTTATAAGCTCACCATCTAAACTATAGATGTTAAAGTTCATATTCTGCACTACCGCAATCTCATAAATTTCATTTTTGAAAATTAAATCGAGATTTTCGGTCGTAACGGGATACGTGGTTTTCTGAATGGCAAGATCTATACTTTGGCGAATTTGCTCCTCTTTGCGCTCCATTCTGTTTTCATGGTAGTCTATATTAATTTCCTTAAACTGATAAACAGTAATACCAAATATTAAAACAGATGCTATTAACACCAATAAAATCATTGATACAAATATGCGTGTTCTAAGTGAAAACCTTGTTAACAAAAGCGATGTGTTTCCTTCAAAGTTAGCAAATATCGCACCAAAAAAAATTAATCTAAAACTTATAACTGGGAACCTCTATTATTAACATATTCAAAAATTATTGAGGAATAACACTATTTTATGGTATTTTATTAACTATTCACGTAATTTATTATGAAAAAAATAACATTTAGTGAAATTTTTGAAAAAACAAATTAGTTAATTTTAGAAGTTTTAAAACCAATCTACCATGCATAAAAAACGACTTTATCTTGTCGGGATCCCTATTGTACTACTTCTCTTAGGTTATTTTTTTTTTAGTGCTGATTCAAAAGAAGAAGTCTCAGTAACTACCAAGGTTATAAAAGGAGAATTCTTAAATGAGGTGCTAATTTCCGGTGAAGCACAATCTACAAACCTTAAAAATATTGATGGTCCGGCAAACCTTAGAAAATTTAGGTTAAACAATATTAAAATACAAGATTTGATTCCTGAAGGTACCGTAATCAAAAAAGGAGATTATGTAGGTAGGCTGGATCCTTCTCCGGTTAATGAACAAATCATAGATGCTCAATTAAGTTTAGAAAATGCCGAATCAAAATATCTACAAGAACAACTAGATACTACGCTGACCTTAAAACAAGAAAGAACGGCTTTGAAGGATATTCAGTTTAATATGCAAGAAGATCAGCTTGAGCTAAAGAAGTCAATTTATGAATCACCGACAACCATAAGGCAATTAGAAATAAAAATAGAAAGGGCTACACGAGATTTAAGAGAAAGAAAGGAAGATTATTCTATAAAGAAAAGAAAGGCTGTTGCTAAAATGGTTGAGGTTGGCACCGAAGTTTCTAAAATACGAGCAAAATTAGATGATCTTATTGCGCTTCAAAAATCATTTACAATTCATTCAGATGCCAATGGCATGGTAACCTATGCTAAAAACTGGGATGGTAGCAAGAAGAAAGTAGGCTCAGATATCAATGCATGGAATTTAACGATTGCCACGCTTCCCGATTTAACAAAAATGGAATCTAAAACATACTCTAATGAAGTTGACATTAGGAAAATAAGCAAAGGACAAACGGTTTTGGTTGGTTTTGATGCCTTTCCTGAAATAACTATTGAAGGGGTTGTTACTAGTGTTGCCAATGTTGGGGAAAACAAAAAGGGTTCTGATATTAACCTTTTTCAGGTATTGATAAAACTAAACGAAACCAATCCTAATATTAGACCGGGCATGACAACCTCTAATAGAATCTTAATTCAAAAAGAAGAAAATGTATTAATGATTCCTTTAGAAGCTGTATTCACTAAAGACTCCATAAATTACGTCTACAGTGCTTCTGGTTTTTCTATAGACAAAAAGCAAGTAGAACTTGGAGAATCAAATGATGATGTAATTATCGTTAAAAGAGGATTATCGGAAAAAGATGTTGTCTACCTTAGTAAACCTGAGGGGCTAGAAGATAAAAATATTGCTCAGATAAGATAATCTTCTATGACTAATAAAATCATTTTAGAAACGATTAAGTCTAACCTTTCTGAAGCCATTCGTGTAATAATGTCCAATAAGGTACGTACATTACTTACCGCATTAGGAATCATATTTGGAGTAGCTGCGGTAATTACCATGTTAGCTATAGGCAAGGGTGCCGAACAGGAAATTTTAGCACAATTAGATCTGGTAGGCGTGAACAATATAGTTGTGACGCCCATACCCGATGAAGCAGACGAAAATAATTCTGAATCAGAAGATGATAGCGGTGCGTCAAGAACAATTAGATTTTCTAAAGGACTGGATTTACTAGATGTATCTAGCATAGAAAAAAACATTCCAACGGTAAAAAAGCTAAGCCCTGAAATTATTCTTGAAACTTATGTCATTAAAAAAGGCAAACAAAGTTCTGTGAAATTAATAGGGATAACTAACTCATTTTTTGAAACTTCAAATATTCAAATAGCCCAAGGAGAGAATTTCACCAAAAGACAAACCGTAAACGCCTTGCCTGTATGTATTATTGGAAAAAAGGTAGAAAAAAAGCTATTTACCAGAGAAAGTGCCATTGGTAAATACATCAAAGTAAAAGATGTTTGGTTAAAGGTTATCGGTATTATTGAAGAAAAATTAATCTCAGAAACAGCTCAAGAAAACCTAGGAATCAGAGACTTAAACCAAGACATTTATATTCCTGTAAAAACATTTCTGGTTCGCTATAAAGATCGAAAAATAATAAGTGACAAAACCATGGACATTGGTGGTGGTATGGTGATTATGGGCGGCAATAATAACGGACCAAAAAAAAGAAAGCCGCGTGGCAACTATCATCAAATAGATAAGCTGACTATACAGGTAAATAATTCAAACGAGCTAAAATCTACCGCTGAAGTAATCAGTAAAATGCTTAAAAGAAAGCATAATGATATGCTTGATTTTGAAATCTCTATCCCCATTCATTTATTAAAACAGCAACAAAAAACAAAACAGATTTTCAATATCGTTTTAAGTATAATTGCCGGAATTTCTTTGTTGATCGGAGGTATAGGCATTATGAATATAATGTTGGCATCCATTTTAGAGCGTACTAAAGAAATTGGAATAATGAAAGCAATTGGCGCTACCAAACAAGATATCATCTTACAGTTTTTATCAGAGTCTATTTTAATTAGCTTGGGCGGTGGTATCTTAGGGTGCATTTTAGGAATAATTGCTTCATATATATTAGAACTTGCTACTGGTATAGAAACCATAGTATCTATAGGCTCCATCTTATTGTCATTTTTGGTAGCAACCTTTATTGGGCTCATTTTTGGAGTCTTCCCTGCAAAATCTGCCGCTAATAAAAATCCTATTGATGCCATTAGGCATGAATAACAGTATATATAATTCGCTTTAACTTTAGAATTGATCAAAACAAACCAAATGAGAAGAGTGTTATTTTTCCTTTTCCTGATTTTTCATTTTTACAGCTACAGTCAGGCACAAAAAATTAAACTGACTGAAGCCATTAAAATTGCCCAGAAAAAATCACCAGAATATGTTAAAGCCGTAAATACATATAGATCTGGTTATTGGAGGTTTCGAAATTATCAGGCCGATTTTTTACCTCAGCTAAGCTTACAAGCTACAATACCAGAATATTCAAATTCTATACGTAGAATTATCAATGATGAGGGTCAAGACATTTTTGTAAACCAAAATCAATCGGTTATTGATGCACAATTACGGTTAGAGCAAAAGGTACCTTTCACAGGTGGAAATTTTTCAATCAATAGCAAAATAGATCGTGTTGATCGTTTTGGTACGGAAAAAGCAACCAATTATTCTTTGATCCCTTTCTCTATCAATTATTTTCAGAGTTCACTGTTTTACAATCCGTATAAATGGCAACGAGAAATAGAGCCACTAAGATATGAAGAATCTAAGCGTACTATTATTGAAAATATGGAAGATATATCTTTGACCACTTGCAGGTTATACTTTGGTCTGTTAAAAGCTCAGGTAACTTTAGATATCTCAAAGAAAAATTTATCTAATCAAGATACCCTGCTTCAAATTACCAAAGAACGCTTTAAAATAGGTAAGATTGCCGAGAATGAGCTACTACAAATAGAGCTTAGTTATTTAATATCTCAGAACAACGTTACCACAAACACCATTCTACTAAAAAAAACCTCCCAAGATTTAGCTAGATATTTAGAATTGGAGACTGAGTCCATTGAACTTGAAGTGCCAGAAAAATTAGAAAATTTTGCTATTACCTTAGATAAGGCTATGGAAGAAGCCAAGACAAACAGAAAATCGGTTATCGAATTTAGACGAAGAAGGCTGGAAGCTGAAAAGCGGTTGGCCGAAGTAAAAGGCAGCAATCGTTTAGAAATAAATTTACGTGCAAATTTTGGTCTAAATAGACGTTCTGACGATTACGCCACTCTTTTTCAAGATTATGACCAACAGCAGAATATTTCATTGACAGTAGGACTTCCTATTTTTGATTGGGGCGTTACCAAATCTAGACGAAAAATGGCAGAAGCAGATTTAGGCCTGGTAGAAAATGATATTGAACAAGAAAAGCAAGCTTTTCAACAAGAAATATTTTTGCATACACTAAACTGGTCTAGTCAAAGAGACTTTTTGTCAACCTCAGAAAAAGCACAAGAAATTGCTCTTAAGCGATATGACATTACCAAGAAGAGATATGTACTTGGCAAGATTACTATAACCGACTTGAACATTGCCCAGTCTGAAAAAGATAAAGCTGTGGTAAGTTACCTAAATTCATTAGAGAAATTTTGGGTTGACTACTATACCCTTAGAAGATTAACACTTTATGATTTTAAGGACGATAAAAAAATAACAATTGACGATATTGTTTTTGATTAAAGTTTAAAATAACAGGCATTAAATTGTTCTCATATCACTGGTCTTAAAAATAACTATACCAATACATTACAAGGTTTAGGGATACACCCTAATTAAGCTTCAGGATTCTTATTTCGAATTCTCTTATATAGTTTTATGCCCAACATTAGTAATATTCCTAAAACAATAATCCCAGCAACGCCAAAAATCCAATTAAAAGAACTCTTCAAGATCACCAAAAACACAACTGCGAATAAAATTAAGGTAGCCCCCTCGTTCCACATACGCATGTAATTAGAGGTGTAATTAATTTCATTACGTTGAAATTTCTTAAATATTTGATGGTTTTTAAGGTGATATAAAATCAGTAACAATACAAAACCTAATTTTATGTGCATCCATGGTTGTGTTAACCAACCAGGATAAATAACAAGCAGCCATACCGCAAAAAATAGGGCTAATACAGCAGATGGCCATGTAATGATAAACCAAAGTCTTTTGGTCATCAATTTCAATTGTTCTGAGAGAATTTCTTTATCAGGAGATGGTTTTTGACTGGCTTCAATATGATAAATGAATAATCTAGGGATATAAAAAAGCCCTGCAAACCATGTTATCACAAAAATGAGATGTAGGGATTTTATATAATTGTAATATTCTGTCATAGGATAAAAAAATAAATTCAAGTTCAAGAGCAAGACACAAGTTCAAGTTCAAAACTCAAATCAAACTTCTCAATATACCTTTGAACTAAGTTCAAAGTTAGCAAAAGCGGATAGAACTTTTCTTATAATCTTATGGCACCAAGAGAGCCCTATTCAAAAAAACATCAGAAATATTCTACCAACGCCGCCCTGCAGATGTTGTTTTCCAAACTCCACCACCTGTTGTACCCATATAGTAAGTCATAGAATCACCAATAACCCCCATAGCAGTTACGGAACGGCCACCTCTAAACGAACCAATACTTCTAAACTTTAAGAGTTTAAAATAATCATTTGCAGATTAGACAAAAGTTATGGTAGTAATGAATACCAACATAAAAAAAAGTAGTTATTGTTTCATTACCAGTGGCATGTTTATTTGGGTATTCTAAATTGTCTGTTCCAGTGATTTTACTTGAAGAAAAACGTAAAAAACTGTATCGAGAATCCTTTGGAACACAAACGTTTCTCCATACAGTTTTTCATACCTCAAAAATTCACCCGAAAATCACAGTATTGTACTTTATTTATTCTCATCAACGAACAAGTAATTCAAATTCAACTCGTTAAAACTTTTGTTGAATTCTTTAAGTTCAGATGATATTACGCTATCAAATATTTGAAGCTCCTTATTAATTTTAGCTGTCAATTCGTTCTTTACCGCAATATCTTGCTCTGTTGGCGGGAAATCACCAATAGAAACCAAGCTATTTAAATGACCCAATTTATTCGTCAATTTAATAGGAAAATTCAAAGGATCTTGACCACTTCTGTTTTGAGTCTGGTATAATGCCTTTTCTACTTCACCTAGCTTTTCTTTCATCGCTTTGGCTTTCCCTACCAGATTTTTAGTACGATCATCATCTTCATATTGCTCCGTAAATGAATTCAGTTGCTGGGTAACATTTCTAATTTTCTTTATTGATTGATGCGCATTTTCTATGGTAGTATTGATATCGGTAATAAAATTGAATTGTTGCTGCATTTCAGCCACCGAGCTTTCTGCTCTTGGGTCTGGTAAAATGGTGAACGTTTGGCTACTATTTGTTCCGTTCACATTTAAATGCACTTTATAATTGCCAGGTACAGCTTTTGCACCATCAAAATTAGCCCACCAGAAAATCATTCCTTCTAATTTGGTTGCTCCCTTACCGCGTGTATCCCACACGAAAGTATTTCCGCCTTTTTTAACCGCTAACTTCTTCGCTTCGACTCCGCTCAGCGACCCGTCTTTCTTCAAATGATTTTTATACAACGCCAATGTATCACCGGCCATACTCGTATACGTCAATTGAACCGTGTCTTTCTCTGAATAGTTTTTCATTAGAAAATGTGTGATCACACCGTTCTCTAAATTCTGACCCGATGTTTTAGAAGGTTTTTTGGCAGCTCTACCTTTTGTACGGTATGAGTCTTTTGGTTTGAACAAAATAGTATTCGCATTCTTTTTGCTATCATCTAACTGATGCAATACGGTTAGGTCATCAATAATCCAAAGGCTACGACCTTGGGTAGCAACTATTAAATTATCGTCTTTTATGGTTAAATCAGTAATGGGAACAATGGGTAAGTTCATTTGAAAAGGTGACCAACTAGCACCATCGTTAAATGAAACATACATACCCGTTTCTGTACCTGCGTATAGTAAGCCCTTCTTTTTAGGGTCTTCACGCACTACTCTTGTGAAATGTTCAGCAGGAATACCGTTTGTTATTTTTGTCCACGTTTTACCGTAATCCGTTGTTTTATATAGGTATGGTTGAAAATCGCCCAGCTTATATCTTGTAGCGGCAACATAACACGTGCCCTCATCAAAGTTTGATGGCTCAATGCTATTGATCATATTCCACTCTGGCATATTTGATGGCGTAACATTATCCCAAGTTGCTCCAGAATCTTTAGAAATATGAATTAGCCCATCATCACTACCTACCCAAAGAAGGCCTTCTTTCAACGGACTTTCATTAGCCGCAAAAATGGTACAGTAATACTCTACACTGGTATTATCTTGAGTTATTGGCCCACCACTAGAGCCCAATTTAGTTGGATCGTTTCTAGTTAGATCGCCACTTAAAACTTCCCAGCTCTGACCTTCATTTTCCGTTACGTGAACATAATTGGAAAATGTATATAATTTCTTAGGATTATGTCTACTGAACAGAATTGGGAAATTCCATTGAAAGCGATACTTCATTGCCTCTGCACCAGCCCCCATAGGATTGTCCGGCCAAACATTTATACCCCTTACCGTTTTCTTTTTGTGATTTACACGCGTTAGAAATCCGTCATAACTACCACCATAAACGATATCATTATCATTGGGATCAACAGCAATCCAAGCCGATTCACCGCCAGCAGTTTCCTCCCAATTACGCTCATCAATGGTACGCCCATCACTTCTATGATCTATCCGTAAAGTTGAATTATCTTGTTGGGCTACATAAATTCTGTACGGGAAAGAGTTATCCGTGGTTACACGATAAAATTGAGCTGTAGGCTGGTTGTAGTAGGTACTCCAAGTTTCACCACCATCATACGATATCTGTGCGCCACCATCATCACCAATGATCATACGTTGAGAATCTTCTGGAGAAATCCATAAATCATGATGATCACCATGAGGAGCATTAAACGTGTTAAAAGATTTTCCGCCATCGGTAGACTTATGGTAGTTTACATTTAGTACATACACTACATCTTCATCCTCGGTATCTGCATACACCCTTGTATAATACCAAGCACGTTGACGAATTTTACGCTCGCTATTCACCACAGACCAAGTTTTACCACCATCTTCTGAGCGATACAAACCACCTTTGTCTTTATTTTCTACAATTGCCCAAACCTTTTCAGAATTTTTAGGCGAAACGGCTACACCAATAATACCTAATGTATCTGTAGGGAAACCTTCATTTTTAGAAATCTCGGTCCACGTTTCTCCACTATCCATACTCTTCCAAAGCGCAGAACCATCGCCACCACTAATTAAACTGTAAGGCGTACGTTGTGCATGCCAAGTAGAGGCATATAAAATTCTTGGGTTGTTAGGATCAAAAGTCAAATCGACCGCACCGGCTTGTTCATTTACAAAAAGAACTTGCTTCCAGTTATTACCGCCATCTGTACTTTTATAAATTCCACGGTTCTTTGTCGGCTTATAAATATCACCTAAAACCGCTGCATAAACCGTATTATAATCTGTAGGATGCACGCGAAGTCTTGGTACATGCCTGCTTTTTTCCAATCCTGCAGTTACCCAAGTTTTACCACCATCTTCTGTTTTCCAAACACCGTATCCTGAAGAAACGTTACCTCTTAACGTTTTTTCGCCACCGCCAACATAGATAACGTTAGGGTCGCTTTTTGCAACCTCTACGGCACCTATACTTCCGCCAAAATATCCATCAGAAATATTATCCCAAGTTCGTCCGCCATCCAAAGTTTTCCATACTCCGCCACCTGCTGCGCCAAAATAAAATAAATTAGGCTCGCCAGGTACTCCTGTAACTGCAGCGGAACGACCACCACGATATGGCCCTATAGATCGATACTCTAAACTAGAATACAATTCCTCTGGATACCTTGGATCTGGGGTTTGAGATTTTCCTTTTCTTTGAGAAAATAACGATAATGGCAATAGAAAACATGCCAGCATAAGTATGCCAGCATTGGTAAGGTGCTTTTTCATTTTTATAGTTTGATGTTAGTCTCCTTTAAAATTAAACATTTTGTCCTGTAAATGTTGAATTTAAGATTTTATTAGCATTCCCAGAAAAATTTTATCAATTGATTGATAACCAGTATACTATTCTACATCTTTATTCTATCATTGACAGTATAAACACCTATAGTATTAACATCTATTACTGTCTTTGTTAACACTTTCAGAGCTCATTTATAGAGAATAACGATAGCACCTAATTATTAGAGATCATGATAATTAGAATAAAAAGATCAAATAGGTCTTAAGATAAATTTAGCCTGATTTCTTTTCGCAAATAATACCCGGTAACAATGGTTGCTAGAAAATCTGCTATCGGAAAAGAAATCCAAACACCAAGTTCACCTAGAAAATTTGGCAGTATCAATATTAAGGGAATAAAGAAAAAACCTTGTCGGCATAGGGTCAATAATAATGCGGGCACGGCTTTTCCTATTGCCTGAAAATAAGCGGCACCAATAAGTTGTAACGCAATTATGGGCGTAGCGGCAAATACCCACCGCATGGCAGATGGTGTATTTTCTAAAACAAAGGCATTGGTTGCCAATTCCAATTCGCTCATACCTGGTTTATGGCCCAAAAAGAGTCCCGCTATTTCTCCCGGAAAAATCATGAGTCCCGCAAAAACGATCGTCGCCAAAATTGCGGCATATTTTATTGCCGTATAAATAGACTCCTTCACCCTATCATATTTTTGAGCACCGTAGTTAAAGCCAGCAATTGGCAAGAAGCCCTGTGTTACACCAAATACCGGAAAAAGGGCAAACATCAACATTCTACCAATAATGGCATATACGGCCACCATAGCTTCGCCTCCCAAATCAAAAAGAATGTTATTCATCAACAGATAAATGACACTTACCACCGCCTGACGTGATAGCGTCACTACCCCTAACGAGCTAATTTCTTTGACTATAGAAAATTTGATACGTAAATACTTCGAACTAATTTTTAATTCAGAATGATCCGACAGGAAAAAATAAACAATGTACAGAAAGCACATAAAGTAACTGATGGTAGTAGCCCAAGCCGCACCTTCCATGCCGTAATCCAGGACATTAATGAGTAGATAATCCAGGATTAGATTACCCACGGAAGGTATAATCATCGCAATCATGGCAAACTTAGGTTTGCCTTCTGATCGAATAACATTATTACCCATCATATTCAGCGCCAAAAACGGCACGCCGTACAAGACAATCGTGTAATAGATTTTAGCAAGTTCAAAAATAGACCCTTTTCCACCAAATGCAGGTATAAGAGTATCTACAAAAGTCAACCCTACCATGACCATAACCACAGTGATCAGAATGGTAAATGAGATTTGATTTCCAAACGTTCTAAGTGCCTTTTCTTTATGGTTAGCCCCTAACGCACGAGAAATAATACTAGCACCACCAATACCAATAGCCATACCTAAAGCACCGATAAAAAAAGAGATCGGCAATACAACATTAATGGCTGCAATGGCAATAGAACCAATCCAATTACCCACAAAAATGGAATCTACCAAAACATTCAAAGACATTACCAAAATGCCTATACTAGCAGGTAATGCTTGTTTGATAAGCAAACTTGAAATAGTTTCCGTACCCAATTGTTCTGCGGAAACATTAGCCATTAGTGTAAGTTTTAATTTGTCCTTTATCGTCTATAAAATCATAGTATATTAAGCGCTAATTTCTTGCTTTTGCTGAATTGCGCTTGCAATATGGTCCCATAAGTTAATGCGTTGTTGCAAAGCTTTTTCTGAACACTCTAAAACTTCACGCCATTTAATAGCATCATCTCCGCATAATTCTTGAATCATTTTTAAGGAAAGCGGACCGTGTTCATCTCCATCTAACTCTATATGCCTTCTTAAATAGTATTCTAGTTTAGGGTATGCATCTTTACCTGCACTATCCACTATTTTCAAGAACATATCCGGTATTAAATCTTCCCTACCAAAGGTAAATGCAGCCGCAATTTTATGAGGCTCTTGTGTTTGTATCGTTTCAAAAGTGAATGTTAGAAAGGACTTCACTGCTTCGTTCAAATCAGAATTCTCAATAGTTTGTAACACGCTATCCAAAGCCCCAATTTCATGTAAGAACTCCGTTATTTTATTAGTATCTGCACCAACTTCCACCATAGCATCCAAATACATTTCATAATGACTCTTTAATACGCCCAATTCATTAACATCTGTTTCTTCTTCCAAAACAATTTCGTTAATAAACCGAGCGGTATTTGTATTCTTTACCGGCTTCCATGGTAATGAAGTGCATGTTAAGTTAATCTGTAGCGCTTTTAAAAGCGACATAAAATCCCAAACGGCATACACATGGCTCTCCATGAATATTTGAATGTCAGATACTGATTTCAATTCTGCATAAAGTGCATGATTTCTCAACTGCGCTCTTAACGGCTCTAATTTAATTTCTATTTCTTTGATTTTCATAACAGTCGTTTACTAAGAATTGCCTTTAATTATGTGCTTGGAGCTACATCTAATTTATCAGTAGCCTGCCAATCGTTTACCCATTTTGCCATGACATTCACCCAAGCATCATTATCGTTCATACAGGGTATGTGTTTATAATCTTCACCACCGGCTTCCAAGAACTGCTCTTTACCCTCCATTGCAATTTCTTCCAAGGTTTCCAAACAATCACTCACAAATGCAGGCGTGATCACAGCCAACTTTTTCTTGCCTTCTTTAGCTAGTCTTTCAAATTCATAATCGGTATATGGCTTTAACCATGGATCACCGGCTAAGCGTGATTGAAACGAAGAACTTACCTGCTCTTCTTTTAATCCCAAATATGCTTTTACCATTTCAGTAGTATCATAAACCTGGTGCCTATAACATGTATTGTGTGCTACAGAATTTACGTTACAACACGTACCATCTATTTTACAATGATAACTAGTAGGATCACTTTTACGAATATGACGTTCAGGAATACCGTGGTATGAAAACAGGATATGATCGTAATCAAAACCTTCCAAACCGTCCTTTATACTTTCTGAAAGCGCCTTAATAAACTCCGGATGCTTATAAAAAGCAGGTAAAGTCGTTATTTTCATATCAGGAAAGCCTGCTTTTTGCTCTTCTAAAGCTTTTACAACTACCGTCTCATAACTAGACATGGCATAATGCGGATATAACGGAACTAAGATCACATCATCAACTCCCTTATCTTTAAGTTCTTGCATTGCTTTTTTAATAGACATAGTACCATAACGCATGCCTAAAGCCACTGGCATTTTAGTCTGTGTTTTCAATTTATTGGAGAAACGCTCGGATATTACCACTAACGGAGAACCTTCCTCCCACCATATTTTAGCATACGCTTCAGCAGATTTTTTTGGTCTGGTCTGTAAAATAATTCCTCTTACTAGAATAGTTCGTAACCATTTAGGAGCGTCAATTACACGCTCATCCATTAAAAATTCATCTAAATACGGCTTAACATCTTTTGCGGTAGGACTCTCCGGTGAACCCAAATTGACCAATAATACTCCTTTCATAGCGTATGTGTTTGTTATTCGATTGCAAAAATAACACTTGCAAATCGATGATATTTTAATTTTCGTCAATAGTTTTTCTATACCCTTATAAAGCAATCTAATAAGTGGTCAATAAATTTTTAGTGCTATTAAATTTTAGTAAGTTGTAATGCATCAAAACTTATAATATAATTTTCATGAATACATTTTTTGATACCGTACCTAGAAGTGCGCTCTACTTCTTTATAGCATCTACTCTTGGTGTTTTGGTCGCCTATTGGGTGATATCCTATTTTGTTAAAAAGTATGGCAAAGACCCCAAGTATTTATTGCCAAACGGTGCTTTTAAGAAAATTAGCAGACCTATTTTTTTAATTATTTTCTCCATTTGGCTTCGATCTGGGTCGATACGAACTTTACTACAGCTAGAAGAACATGACTACTGGTTTAAAAAGGCAAGTACCATTCTTTTTATTATATCTATCACCTGGTTGTTACTCAACTTGTTGAAAATAATAAAAACTGCCATTGTTAACAATTATGATGTACAAGTAGAAAATAACCTAAAGGCACGTAAAATATACACGCAATTCAATATTCTTGAACGCATTTTTATTTTCACAATTATTATTTTGGCTGTTGGTGCCGTACTCATGAGTTTTGAAAGTATTAGGGAACTAGGAGTAAGTATTTTTGCATCTGCCGGTGTAGCGGGAATCATTATTGGTTTCTCGGCTCAAAAAATGATCGGTACCGTTTTAGCGGGCATTCAGATTGCCATTGCGCAACCTATAAAAATAGACGATGTGGTTATCGTAGAAGGCGAATGGGGAAGAATTGAAGAAATAACCTTAACCTATGTGGTCGTTAAAATTTGGGACAAACGAAGGTTGATTGTACCCACGCCTTACTTTATTGACAAGCCTTTTCAAAATTGGACAAAATCTTCATCTGATATTCTGGGCACTGTTTTCTTGTATACCGATTACAATGTCTCTTTTGATGCTTTACGCGAAGAATTGACCAAAATATTAGAAAGTACTGACCTTTGGGATAAAGAAGTTAATGTACTTCAAGTGACAGAGAGCAAACAAAATTGTGTAGAGATAAGGGCATTAATGAGCGCGAAGGATTCACCAACAGCTTGGGATTTACGTGTTCTTGTACGTGAAAAACTGATTACATTTTTACAACAAAATTATCCTGAGAGTATTGCTAGAAATAGGGTTTTGTTGGAAAAATCTACGGATGAGCAATAACAATTCATCACTTATCGAATATCCGTATAAAGTGATACTATTTACACATTGTTTTTCTATCTTACCTTTTGATGATTTAGAAAAATGAAGAAAACAAGTATAATTTGTCTGTCCTTGCTTATTTTAACTTTAGGGTGCTCAAAGTCTGGCGACATTCCAGATACAAATATAGAGCAACCAAAAGACGAAGAAGTAGAAATAATTGCAGAACCCATAATTGCAACTTACTTAACCATTAAGACGGGATGCCTATTGAATTATGGAAATCAAGGAAATTGGATAATTGTTTATGATGAGAGTGGAAATTTAATTGACTATAAGGCTTTTCAAGAAAATGAAATTATCACATTTGAGTCTGATGAAACTGAAACACATGAAAAATATTCAGTCACATTTCTAACAATAAATGAATTTCTAGGAAGTGTCTGGAATAGGTTAAATACATCAACCGAAGTGTTAATGGGATCTACACTTGATTATAGCTGTATTGAAGAGAATAACGCATCGATTCCTATTATCGGAAATTTCAATGTAACAATAAAAAATGTTCCTGACGATTTAACCGTTACAAGTATTAATGCTTCCAACGGAGAAAATGTAGGCTTTTCTTTTTCTGAATCATCTAGTAATGGTTTAATGACTTATGAGGCAGACTTAAACATCTTAGAAGCAAAAACTGATTATGTCATAACGATTCAAGATGGAAATGAAAATGCCAAATACTATGAATTAGAAAACTATGAAATCGGAGAAAAAATTTCTATAAATTATGAGGATTTCAATTCATATACGGACTATATCGATATTAATTACCCAGAACACACTAGTCTTCGTTTATTATTACATGGTATCAATACTAATGAAGCATACAGCTTAAGTCAAGCTTTTTCAAACGGTAACTCCCAAGGAAGTCTTAGATTGGGAAATTTAAATAGATTCGATACTTATAAAGTACTTTATGAAATTCAACCTAATTCAAAATATGCATATAGATTTAAAAGTACAGGTGAATTTCCTACAGAAATCATTACTCCTATACAACCTTCTATAACTATTGCAGATCCGTCTATTCAAGAATTTAAATTTGAAACATCATTATCAGATTTTCAAAGTAAAACCACCTTATGGAAATCTAACCCTAACAGTGACCACACAACTACTTGGAATATCGACTCAAGTGCAAATTACAATCCAACTATTAGCGAATTACCTGAAGAAATAATTAAAAAAAACCCTCAATTAAGTCTTAATAATTTAGAATATTCACAAACCATGTTTCAATTAAATTTTAACGAAATGATTACAATATTTCATAACTAATTTAAAGATTTTAAACCGCAATTTAAATTTCAGCATAATCTACTTCCAATTTTTTAAAACGAGTAAAAATCAAATTAAACTAGGCATCTTAATTTTATTAATCACCAGTTGTTCTAAAAATCCTACCAATGACATTAATGAAGACATACCAATTATTCCCGATCAAAATAAAGAAACATATTTTACTTTAAATGTTTCTGAATCTTACAACACCAGCACTAGTGATAATTGGATAATTATTCATGAAGCAAACGGTAATCTTTTAGATTTTAAAAGTTATGAAAACGGAGATGTACTTTCCTTTAATTCCAATACAACACTTCATAATAAATTAACGGTTACCGATATTAAAGTAGATTATTCTAGAGGTTTAGAACACTATATTAATACATCCTCCAATATAGAATTAGGTACAGTCTGGGACATTGGCAATTTTGATACAATTCAAACGCCAATCGAATTAAACGAATGGAGATTAGAAGTTACTATTCCCAATGACGCCAAAATGTATAACATTTCAAACAAGTTTGGCAAAATTCAAGATGGTTGGCTCGGCACCGTTTCAAATAATGATGAAACTATAACCATAAGTTACGACCTTCATTCTTATACAGATTCCGACAGTATCCTTATATCTTATATAGACGGATTTAATAATATGAAACATTTATTTATTAAAAATCCAAATAGTGAAGATATGTCAGTTAATCATAATGATTTTATTCCCTATGAAAATTATCAAGAGATAACGTTTCCAGATTATTCATTCATGAGCTTCAACCTATACGGTTTTGAACCAAATGATGAATCAAAATACAAATCATTTCTAATTAGCTCGCACGATCATTATATAAGCTCCAATCAACCTACAACAGCCAAATTAGGTTTTTCAAATGAATTCGAGAGATACTATTTTTATATCTGGATTAACTTGAGAAATAAATATACATATTCCACGACTGAAATTGGTAATTCAATAAAACCTATTAGCATCCCACCTAAACCTAATTTAGATATTATCACTAAAACCATGACAGATTTTCAATTTAAAGTTGATACTGAATTTACTTCATCTGCTTCCGTATGGCGCTATTTCAAGGAAAGTGAATCAAACCCTCCACAATCAGAATATTTAACTGAATGGAAGATTTCTGTGCCTAAAAATGAAACTTTTAATTTAGTAGAGTTACCTTTAGAAATAACTGAAAATTATCCCAATATAAATCTAGATAAATTAGAGTACTTAAGAACTGAATTATTTAATATTGAAAATAAAGACGGTTACTCATCTAGTGAGATAAAAATTGTTTACGAATAATGGACTATAAATCTTATTTACTAATTTTAGTTGTATTCTTCAGCACAAAGGCTCATGCCCAGCAAATCACCTGCTCTCCAAAAGACAAAGCAGCCGTTGAGAGCAAACTAATTGAAATCGATGAAATGTATAATGGTGATTTCAGGGGAACTATGGTGAGCGTTGGTAAGACGTTTATGAAGACTCCTTATGTAGCTAAAACACTAGAAATTGGCGATACAGAAACTTTAGTAGTAAATCTACAAGGGTTGGACTGCACCACATTTGTTGAGAACGTACTTGCTTTTTCGCTCCTGCTCCGTCAGCAAGAAATGTCTTTTGATGCTTATTTAAAAAATCTTGAAATTATACGCTATAAAGATGGTGCTTTAGAGGGTTACGCATCGCGCTTACACTACTTTTCTGAGTGGATTGCCAACAATGCAGAAAAAGGGCTTCTTAAAGATATTACCGCTGAAATTGGTGGTGCCGAAATCACGAAAGACATTGATTTCATGAGCACGCATCGTGATTTGTATCCTTTTCTTGCTGATGATTCCAATTTCTCAAAAATTAAAGCGTCCGAAAATTATTTAAACAATCAGGCGATTTGTGTACTTGCACAAGATGAAATTGCCAAGAATGAGCATCTTATTAAATCTGGAGATATCATAGCACTTGCAACTTCTATTAACGGTTTAGATGTTACCCACACAGGTATTGCAACGCGAGAAAAAGATGGCAGAATTCACTTACTACATGCATCTACCGGATCAATGCAGGTTGAAGTTTCCAAAAAACCGCTAGCAGAATATTTAAAAGGCATAAAGAGCAATATAGGTATTATGGTGGCAAGACCCCTCTAAAATCCTAACTTCCTGATAAAGCCAATAAATATTTCTTTGGGGTGGTATTGTACTTTTTCTTAAATGCCGCAATGAAATGACTAGAAGTACTATATCCTACTTTAAGCCCAATTTCATTGACATTATACTGACCGGTTTCTAAAAGTCGTTTCGCATAATCCATCTTATGATCAAATAAAAAACTGTACACAGAATCACCATAAATCTGTTTAAAACCTTCCTTTAAGCGTTTTAAACTTAACCCTATTTCACTTGAAAGTTCTGCTAAAGTTGGTGGCTCTGCCATATTTGCCAAAATAATTTCCTTGGCTTTTTTAATCTTTTTTACATTTTCTTCATCCGCTAAATATGGGCACTGTTCAATATCGGCATTGGGGCTCTTATTAAAATACAAGGCTATCAATTCATAAATCTTACCCTTTACATACAATGATTTTATAGAAGGATGCAAGTTATAATTCACGATCTGACTCAAAATTACCGCTATTGAGGGGGAAAATGGCTCTTGAGAATAATACTTTTTCTCCTTATTGTCCGAACCTAAAAACGGAATGTAATCTGCCTCTGCCGTAAATAAAGAATGAAATTTACGCAGGGTCATTACCACAGAAACCAAAGACGATTTTGGATTAAGATTTAAATTCAACGGCAAGTCTAATTGCGTGTTATACAGCAACAAAGAGTTCTCTTCCTTAACATCTAAACTATAATTTCCTTGATTAAAGTTATAGGTACCACTACCCTTTAAGCAAAAGTGAAATTGTATAAATCGTTTATTAATATCACGAGAATATTGCACCATAGTATCCTCTTCGTTCTGAAATTTAAGTACGTAAAATCCGTCTTCGATCAAAACTTCATCGTATGACCCTTGAGCGTTACTTTTTATATCCATTTTCTTCAATCGATTTTATATTTATTTAGAAAGCATCTAAATAAAGTTATACTTAGTCACTGAAACCACCATAAAATTATGGCTAATTAACTGATAAATATCATATTTTGGCTAAAAATTCGGCAGGCGACATTAATTGTACCTCTAGCGTTGTTTTTATTGAAAGGATGCCCATATTTTTGTATCCGCTTTATGAAGGACTATCACATTTCTAAACACAACTCCTTTTATACCATTGGTCTTAATTACAAAAAGGCCGATGCTGAAGCTCGTGGTAAATTTAGTTTGGACGAAGTGGCCGTAAGATCACTTTTAGAAGAAGCTAAAAGCCAGGGCATAGATGGGTTATTGGCAACATCTACTTGCAACCGCACGGAGTTACACGGATTTGCACAACACCCTTTTCAACTCATTAAATTATTATGTGACCACTCTAACGGAACCGTAGAAGCGTTTCAAGAAGTGGCCTACGTATATAAAAACAAAGAAGCTATAAATCACTTGTTTCGGGTAGGAACAGGATTGGACAGCCAAATATTGGGTGATTTTGAAATCATAAGTCAACTAAAGCAAAGTTTTAAACGATCAAAGGAATTGGGTATCGCCAATCCGTTTATAGAAAGACTTTGCAATAGTATTATACAAGCCAGCAAGCGCATTAAAAACGAAACTGAAATTTCATCTGGCGCAACTTCTGTAGCATTCGCATCTGTACAATACATTATGCGTAATGTTGAAAATGTTACTAACAAGAATATTCTTTTATTTGGAACGGGAAAAATTGGCCGCAATACCTGCGAAAACTTAATTAAACACACTAAGAATCCGCACATTACCCTAATCAACAGAACTAAAGGCAAAGCCGAGCAAATTGCTGGAAAGTTTAATCTTGAGGTAAAAGATTATGGCGATTTACAATCTGAAATAAGAACTTCAGATATTTTAGTAGTTGCCACAGGTGCACAAAAACCTACCATTACCAAAGAATTAATCTATACGAACAAACCATTGTTGATTTTAGACCTATCTGTTCCTAAGAATGTAGATGATGCTATTTCAGAAATGGACAATGTTACTGTAATTCATTTAGATCATTTATCTCAAATGACAGATGAAACATTAGAACGTAGAAAGCAATTTATACCGGAGGCAGAAGCAATTAACGAAGAAGTTAAAAATGATTTCAACCAATGGCTAGAAACCAGAAAGTTTGCTCCTGTAATTAAGGCTCTTAAGAAAAAATTAAAGACCATTAAAGATGAAGAACTTGACTACCAGTCTAAAAAAACGGTCGATTTTAATTCGCACCAAGCAGATGTAGTCACCAATCGCATCATTCAAAAAATAACCAAGCAATTTGCAAATCATTTAAAAGATGACACGGTAGATTCCAATTCAAGTTTAGAATTTATCCAGAAAGTATTTCAATTAGAATTGGACGAAAAATGAGTAAAACAATACGATTAGGCACACGCGATAGCGAACTAGCGCTATGGCAGGCAAATACCGTTAAAAGTCAACTTCAAGCATTAGGATATAAAGTAAAATTGGTACCGGTAAAATCTACAGGAGACTTAATTTTAAACAAACCCTTATACGAACTAGGTATTACCGGAGCGTTCACCAAAACATTAGATGTTGCCATGATTAATGGTGATATTGATATTGCCGTACATTCTATGAAGGATGTACCTACCGCATTACCACAAGGCATTGTTAAAGCTGCAGTTATAAAACGTGGTAATTATATGGATATTTTGGCCTTTAAGGACAATGAAGAATTTTTAGGTTCTCGTGATGGTATAATTGCTACAGGTAGCTTACGTAGACAGGCACAGTGGTTAAATAGATACCCCACACATAAGGTGGTAGACCTAAGAGGAAATATAAATAAACGTTTAGAAAAACTACATAACAATGATTGGAACGGCGCAATTTTTGCCGCTGCCGGTTTAGAGCGTATTGGTTTAGAACCTGATAATACCATTGGACTTACTTGGATGTTACCCGCACCTGCACAAGGTGCCATCATGGTAGTTGCCATGGAAAAGGATGAGGAAATACGCAAAGCTTGCGCCCACCTAAACCATGAAGAAACAGACACTTGTGTTGGTCTAGAAAGAGAATTTCTTAGAGAGTTGGAAGGCGGTTGTAGTGCACCGATCGGCGCATTATGCTATATCAACAAAGAAAATATTGTTACCCTAAAAGGGGTGTTATTAAATGTTGATGGAAGTAAAAAGTTGGAAGCTGAATTAACCGCACCACTTGGTAAACATCAAAATTTAGGCATAGATTGTGCTAAAAGTATCATAGCAAGAGGCGGTAAAAGATTAATGTCAGAGCTAGCGAATGCCGGTTTAGAAGTAAACATATTTTCAACCAAAAAACTGACTCCGCAACAGCAATTGTTATTGAATATTTCCGTAAACGCAGATTCAGATGATTTTATCAAGATTAATCCGAATCGTATTTCGCCTATCGTATTAAAAAAGACACATAAAAATGTTGTTTTTACAAGTAAAAATGCTGTTGAAGCAGTATTAGCAAGCAGAACTGCTGAAGAATTAGATTTCGAAAATATTTACTGTGTAGGCCGCAAAACAAGACGATTAATAAAAAACGCTTTCGGTAAAATCACGCATTATGAGAACAATGCAAAAGATTTGGCCAATCACATTGTTGAGTTTATTGATGGCACAGAAATCACTTATTTTCATGGTAATCTAAGTTTAGATGAATTACCAAGTATTTTAGAAGAGAACAATATTGAAGTAAACGCTATAGAAGCTTACAGAACTAAACTTTCTGGTAAAGCCATACCGGCAACCACAAAAGGCATTATGTTCTTTAGTCCGTCTAACGTAGAGAGTTACCTTAAAGAAAATGCTACAGATAGAGTTGCGTATTGCATTGGTGAAACCACCGCAAAAGCTGCTAGAGAACATTTCAAAATAGTTAAAGTTGCCAAAATACCAACTACAGAAAGTGTTATTGAGATGGTGAATGACGATTATCCGGATTAATCATTAGTCTTTGGCTGTTGACTGTTGGCTGTTGACTAAAAAATTTAAAATTAACGTCTTTGCGAGCATAGCGAAGTAATCTGTTTCTTAGGAACACCAAACAAACAGATTGCTTCGGAGCGAAAAGGCTCCTCGCAATGTCGAACAATAAAAAATATGGGTTTAAAAAACGACTTATTTCTAAAGGCCTTAAAAGGCGAAACGGTAGAAAGACCACCAGTGTGGATGATGCGTCAGGCAGGTAGATATCTACCTGAGTTTATGGCCATCAAAGAAAAGTATGACTTCTTCACCAGATGTCAGACTCCAGAATTGGCATCAGAGATTACGGTTCAACCTATTCGTAGATACGGAATGGATGCCGCCATATTGTTCAGTGACATATTGGTGATCCCACAGGCAATGAACATTCATGTGGAAATGAAACCAAATTTTGGTCCGTATTTACCGAATCCTATTCGTAATCAGAAAGATTTAGATAGCGTAATTGTACCAGATGTTCATGACACCTTAGGCTACGTTATGGAAGCCATAAAAGCCACCAAGGAAAAATTAAACGATGAAGTTCCGTTGATCGGTTTTGCCGGTTCCCCATGGACCATTTTATGCTACTGTGTACAAGGTCAAGGCAGCAAAACGTTTGATAAGGCAAAAGAATTGTGTTTTACACAACCTGTTGTTGCCCATGAGCTGCTTCAAAAAATCACCGATACTACAATAGCCTATTTAAAAGCAAAAGTAGCCGCAGGTGTAAATGCGGTGCAAGTATTTGATTCTTGGGGCGGCATGTTATCCCCAACCGATTATCAAGAATTTTCATGGCAATACATTCAGCAAATCATCGACGCTTTAAAAGATGAAGCTCCGGTTATTGTATTTGGAAAAGGATGTTGGTTCGCTTTAGGCGATATGGCAAAATCTGGCGCATCTGCCTTGGGTGTAGACTGGACCTGTTCTGCAAGAAACGCCCGTTATTTAAGTGGTAGAAAAATCACCCTTCAAGGTAACTTTGACCCATCACGTTTACTTTCTCCGCCATCGGAAATCAAGAAAATGGTTCACCAAATGATCAATGAATTTGGTAAGGACAGTTACGTAGTTAATTTAGGACATGGTATTTTACCAAATGTTCCCGTTGAAAATGCCAAAGCGTTTATTGACGCCGTTAAAGAATACAAGCAAAACTAAATATAACAGGTTCAAAAAGAATTAAAGCAGCAGATATAATAATCTCATAATGAATTCATTTCAACTTCCAGATTTCGAAATAAATCCGATTTCAGAGAGCGATGGATGGCGTTTGTGCGATTTTATATCTGCCAATGCAGATTATATTAAACGGTACTTCCCCAAGACGGTTGCGGCAAATCTAAATCCGACCTTATCCAATATTTTTGTTTTAGAAAAGACTGCAGAATTTATTTCAGGCAAAGAGTATATATTCACCCTTAAAGAGCCAGAAAATAGAAAAATTATAGGTCTGGTCTATTTAAAAAAATTGAGACGCGCAGCAAAGGAGGCTGAAATTGCCTATTGCATATCGTATGATCATCACAACAAAGGTTTTGCTACACTAGCCGTTAAAACAATTTCTGAATGGGGCTTTAATAAGCAAGAATTACGACGACTAAGGATCATTGCACATAAATCTAACCTTAGCAGTATTACGGTAGCAGAAAATTGTGGCTATATTTGGAAAAAGACACTTTTAAAAGAACACACTCCACCTAACGAAGACCCGTTAAATATGGAACTTTATATCTTAGAGAATGAAAGATAAATTTTACGCTTACATAGAACAACTTCAAGATACCATTACCTCTAAATTAGAAGAGGTAGACGGCAAAGCTACTTTTAAGGAAGACATTTGGGTACGCCCAGAAGGTGGTGGCGGTCGCACAAGAGTAATTGAAAACGGAGCTGTTTTTGAAAAAGGTGGCGTAAATATATCCGGCGTACATGGAGAACTACCAGATAGCATGAAGACTTATTTTGGCGTGGAAGATGCCAATTTTTTCGCATGCGGATTAAGTTTAGTGTTACATCCAAAGAACCCAATGGTACCTACCGTTCATGCCAACTGGCGCTATTTTGAAATGTACGGGAAAGATGGTGAAATTGTAGACCAATGGTTTGGTGGCGGTCAAGATTTAACACCCTATTACCTTTTTGACGAAGATGCCGTTCATTTTCATGAAGTTTGTAAAACAGCCTGTGACAAGCATAACCCTACATTCTACCCTACGTACAAAAAACGGTGCGATGAGTATTTCTGGAATACCCATAGAAACGAAGCTCGTGGATTAGGCGGTTTATTTTTTGACTATTGCAAAGCAACTCCAGAAATGGATATGCAAGCCTGGTACAACTTCGTAACAGAGGTAGGAAACAGTTTTTTAGCTTGTTATGTACCCATCGTTACAAAAAGGAAGGGTCTAGAATACACTAAGGAACAAAGAGATTGGCAAGAGATTAGAAGAGGTAGGTATGTAGAATTCAATCTCGTGCATGATAAGGGTACATTGTTCGGACTAAAAACCAATGGCCGTATAGAAAGCATATTAATGAGCCTGCCGCCACACGTGCAATGGCGCTATGATCATCAGCCAGAAGAAGGCAGTGAAGAAGAACGTTTGTTAAATGTATTGAAAGCACCAAAAGAATGGGTATAAGAACGCTACTGTTATTGAGCCTACTTTGCTCAATTTGTATATGTTCCGCTCAAAACTCACATTACAAAGAAGCTTTTCCTGACAAGATAACCGTTCGGTTATCCTTACAGACCACTTCTAATAACTTTACGCTTAGAGACAAGATAACGCGTAGTAAAACCGAATTTATACCTAACGACAAAAGTTATTTAGGCGTATCTGTACTCTTTCGTTTCTTGGAGGTTGATTTTGGTTACGCGCCTAACTTTCTTGCCGAGAATAAAGACAACGCAGACTCTAAATTGGTCACCTTTAATATTCGTACGTTCTTTGGTCAATTCATGCAAACCTTGGATATTTATAAGCAAAAGGGATTTTTCATTAGAACTTCTGATCTAACCCTCCCTATAAATGATTTAAGAACATTTAAAATTGGGGGTACCTCTAGTTATATTTTTAATCCTGATTTTTCATTTCGTGCCATAGGCTTTCAGAATGAATGGCAAAAAGAAAGTGTAGGTAGCTTTATACCCAGCATATCCTATTACTATACCAAGTTTAGGCTAGAAGATCCTATTATAGATAATCAATTGGAGAAATCTTTTAAATTGGCCATTGGCCCTGGGTATTATTACAACTGGATTTTCGATGAAAACTACCTGGTTTCTGCCGGTGCAACAGGTGGATTAGGTTTCAACCTCTCCAAAACCGACGGTAAAACCTCGTACAACGGTTTAGCGCAATTGATTTTTAGACTGAGCGGCGGCTATAATTCAGAACACTTTTTCAGTGGTATCACTATCAACACCCAATTATTATCGCATACTTCGGATGAAAATTTCATTTTAGACGACTCCATAAGTTTTCTTGAGTTTTATGTTGGATACAGATTTGATGCACCCAAGAAATGGATTCAAAAAGCTGATGAGCTTAGTCGTAAATTTGGGATAGAGTAACTAAACACAATGCAACCATTCAGTGTATTCTTATGGTAACAACTGTAACATTTACAGGCAAGTATCAAAGCATTAATAGCTAAATGAGCATCTATTATACTATTTATGAAGCAAAAAATATATCAAATTGACGCTTTCACCTCTAAATTATTTGGCGGGAATCCTGCAGCCGTTTGCATTCTAGAATCATGGTTACCAACCCATTTAATGCAAAAAATTGCAGCGGAAAACAACTTGGCCGAAACCGCATTTGCCGTAAAGAAACAGCATCATTATGAGCTACGTTGGTTTACACCAGAGGTTGAAGTAGACCTTTGTGGACATGCTACGCTGGCAACAGCATTCGTGCTTTATAACTATTATGGTTTCAAAGAAAATACGCTTCGGTTTATTTCATCTAGAAGCGGTGAGTTATTAGTTCAAAAAAGTGAGTCAGGACTATTGACTATGGATTTCCCCACGGATGACCTAATAAAAATAGACGAACAAGAGGACATATCAAAAGCTGTAGGAAAACAACCGATAGCAACGTTCAAAGGTAAAACGGATTATATGCTGGTCTATGAAACGCAAACAACAATAGAAACCATAAAACCTAATTTTAATTTATTAAATGAATTGGATTGTAGAGGTATAATAGTTTCGGCCAAAGGCAACGAAGTAGATTTTGTTTCCCGTTTTTTTGCTACGCAATGTGGTATTCCAGAGGACCCCGTAACCGGATCTGCACACACTTCTTTAACACCGTACTGGTCAGAGAAGTTGAATAAGAAAATACTAACCGCCAAACAACTATCTGATCGCGGTGGTGATATAGAATGTGAATATCTAGGAGACCGTGTAAAAATATCTGGTCATGGGGTGTGTTATTTAATAGGTGAAATAGAAATATAATCTACAAATAAAACCTGCTTTTTATTTCCAAGTTATGGTTTTTTGGGACACCGCTTCAAACTGATATTTTAGGTGCGAAAATCTTGCTTTAAGTAGTTCTTTTCTACCTTTTAATGTTCTAGTGAATAGTAATTTAGAACCGTCTACATGTGTGTTCCAATAGCGTTTAAATCTATGCGCTCCGGTTTTATTCTTACCAATATCCTTTGGCACTACATAATAATTTCTAATTCCCATTTTTTTCTTTATCCAATTGCCGTTTACCAATACATATTTAGGATTATCAATTGGAGCAATAACTTCTTCTAATAGCGAGATAAACAAGTTGCTATCATGCTGACTTGCATTTTTTAAATGAATAGAAAACGTACCCTTTAAATTTTGTTCTGCGTGGATAATAGCATCTTTAGATTCAAAATAGGATGTTTTATCATCTAATAAATAAGCCAAAATTGCTTTGCCTATTTTCTTTGTTTTCCTGTATTGATTGCCAAATAAGAAATAAAGTTTTAAAGCTTTAAACGTTTTTGGTCCAAAACCTAAAATTAGGGCGGCACAGAATATATAAATAACCTGTACCATGCCTTTACTCAAAACTGCCCCCATATTTTTAATCAAAAACTCAGGAACAAACAATGAAACTCCCAATACCACTTCTAGCATTACATACTTACTGGCATTTAATGCATGCAATTGTTTTGTTTTCGCATAAGATTCTTCATTTTTAAACGGAATTTTCAGTTCTCTCACCAAAACATTTCCTTTTTCAATGGCTTTATGCCATCTATTTTTAAATTCAGATTTCTGCTGTGCTTTTTTCAGCATTTCTGAGTTAATCTCCCTTAAATCGGTAGTATCTGACCATTCTAAAGGCAAAACCAATCGGTCTATTCCGTTAGAAATATAAATTTCATCACGTAGAGAAACACCCGTAAAAGCATCAAAACGTTGCTGTAATTTTTCCATGTCCTTACCACCATCAGGGGCGGTTGGATCTAAACAAGCTAAGTGCCAAATAGCCCCTGTTTTATTGGGAGTATTAGCATCTACCCGTATAGCACGACCACGCATTTGATTGGAAGAAACAAAAGAACCTACATAAGAAGCCAAGATCAAAGTATTAATGCAAGGTGCATCCCAACCTTCGCCTAAAAAAGCTTTTGTACCAATTAAGGTCTTTATCACCCCGTCTTCAAATAGCTGTGTAATAGATTCGGCTATTTTATTTTTAAGCGCATTAGGTACTTTAATAAATATATACCCTAAAGAACCCGCTACAGCATTTACGGCTAACTCTTCAATAGATAGCTGTTGTTTTAAAAAAGGCAGCGCATTTTCATGCAGTATAACCAATGACCCGGTCAACACTCCCATTGTATCTATTCCATTGTCTTTAGCCAATAGGTATTTAAATATAGGCACTACCCCAAGTTTATTTAAGGTTTTGGTATTGAACCCTTCAAAATTCAAAAACTCTTTACGAATAAAATCGGTCAAAATTACCGTTCTAGTGCTTGCTCCAAGATACTCCTCCGTATGCTTTACGATCTGGAATATACTTTCAAGCTTGCCCGGGCTGTTGGAAAGATTTCGATACAACACCTCATCACCCACAAAGTTTACCCGTTTATTCGCCAGTACGCCTATACGTTTCAATTCCTTTTCCAAAGGCATTAAAATTTCCTCAAAAGCACTAAAAGTATCGCGTTGATCCACTAATAAATGTTGCAACAATGCTTCTGCCCATTCATAGGTAAAACTAGGAAAAGTTACATCATTGGCAGAGAAGCCAAGTATTCTCAAGTTCTGTTCGTTTACGGCATAACCACAAGAATTCAAATAAATAATTATAGCCGAGAAAAACGTTGGATACTTATAGATATAATCCAATGATTTTTTGGGATTCACATAGAAATCCTGTGTTATCAAATTTTCCTGTAACCCCGTATTAACTAAAAGACTATTTGTAAAATTTAATATCTGTTCCCGGTAACGGACAATATATTTGATCTGAGTCTCTTCTGGTTTTGAGAAGTAGACAAAGTCTTGATGCGGACAAAGATCTCCGTTTTTAATAAGATCAGGGACCGCAATTTCATCATCAATAGGACCGCATAAACTAAAATAACGATTAATTTCATTTGTAGAGCTATCATACGGCGGTGTAGCGGTCAGGGAAACTACCGTAAGGCCTTTAATTTCTTTCAGGTGATAGAGACAATGCCACCATTCATTTTTAAGATGATGCGCCTCATCTAAAACCAAAGTTTCTATTTTATGAAACTTAATATATTCTAAAAGTTGCTGTTGAGCATTAGCATTAAACGATTTGGAAAGGGCAAATAAAGACTGATATGTAGATAGCGTAATTTGGCTAGGAGATTTTAAGTCCAAGGAAAGATTTTGAAAAGCGGTGTCATGGATAAAAAACTCCAACAATCTTGAGCGCCATTGATTTCGTATGGTAAGCGTGGGAGACAATACCAGTGTAGGCTTGCCAATACGAATTAATATTTCTAAACCCAGAATGGTTTTACCTGAACCTGGTGGTGCTATAACATGTAAGTGCCCATCTTTAATATGCTCTTGAAAACCATTCAGGAATTTCTGTTGGTAATTTCTCCAGGTATATTTGAATTTTAAGACTGCACTTAATTTTTGCATCAAGAATTATTTAGCGGCTAAGCCCATAAAAATAAGTAATAACCGCAGTAGCAATTATTCAAATTCCACTATTTTTGTAGAAACTTCACCCTACAAGTGCTTTAATGAAGTAAACTAGAAGATTTCACAGAAAGATTTGAATCTAAATATGCTGATATGGCAAAAAAAGGCAAGGCTAAAAATACATTGAACAAAGCAAAGCATGCCAAGCTAATGGAAAGGAAAAAGAACAAATTGAAGAAAGAAGCTGCGCTTAGAAAAGAACGGCTTAAAAGCATCATTAAAAAAAGCCAGGAATCTGAATAATTATTGAATATAAAAATAGCATCATGTACCCACTTATTAGAAATAGAAGACTTAGAAGTTCAAAAGCTATACGTAGTTTGGTTCGAGAAACCATTATTTCTCCAAGCGATTTTTTAGTGCCACTTTTTGTTGTTGAAGGCAAGGGAATAAAAGAGGAAATACCTTCTATGCCCAACTATTACCGTCTTAGCCTAGATAACTTGACCAAAGAGGTAAAAGAACTTTGGAAAATGGGACTACGTTCTGTGTTGCTATTTGTTAAAGTACCTGATAATTTAAAGGATAATCAAGGTTCAGAAGCATTGAATGAAAACGGACTAATGCAATTGGCAATCAAGACCGTAAAAAACGCTTGCCCAGAAATGTTGGTGATGACAGATGTTGCCCTTGATCCTTACTCCTCTTACGGTCATGATGGTATTGTTGCTGACGGACAAATTCTTAACGATGAAAGTGTAGAGGTTCTGGCAGAAATGAGTGTTTCTCATGCCCAAGCCGGTGCAGATTTTGTTGCCCCTAGTGATATGATGGATGGTCGTATTCTTAGTATTCGCGAGGCTTTGGAAGATGAAGGCTATTTAAACACCGGTATTATGGCTTATAGCGCCAAATATGCCAGTGCTTTTTACGGTCCGTTTAGAGATGCCTTAGATTCTGCTCCGGTAGACATTAAAAATGTGCCTAAGGATAAAAATACCTATCAAATGGATTATGCCAACCGTTTTGAGGCTATTCGAGAAACACAAATGGATATTGACGAAGGCGCAGATATTGTTATGGTGAAACCGGGATTGTGCTATTTGGATATTGTTCGTGAAATTAAAAATGAGGTAGATGTGCCAGTTGCGGTATATCAAGTATCCGGTGAGTACGCCATGGTAAAAGCTGCTGCTGAAAAAGGATGGCTAGACCATGATGCCGTTATGATGGAACAATTAACTGCCATCAAAAGAGCAGGTGCCAATATTATTGCTAGCTATTTCGCTAAAGATGCGGTGAAACTTTTAGGTTAATCAAAATAATATATGCGAAACTGTATTTTTATACTTTTCGGTTTATTTTATTTGGGCGCTTTTGCTCAAGTAGAAAAAAACACACCACTATTATTACCTGTGGGGTCTAGTTTACAGGCATCTACAATGGCTGCATACCAACTAGATTCTGCCTTTATATACCGTAAAGTAGATAGTATTGTAACCACTGGTATAAAAAATAATGCTTTCCCAGGCGCTCAAGTGTTAATTGCAAAGGAAGGGAACATCATCTTTCATGAAGCTTATGGATTTCACACTTATGACAGCATTCAACCTGTAGCATTAAATGACATTTATGATTTGGCATCGGTCACCAAAATTTTAGGTCCGTTGCCTGCACTTATGAAATTGGTAGATGAAGGAAAATTAGATTTAGATCTTCCTTTTAGTACCTACTGGAAACCTTGGAAAAAACGCAAAGATAAAGCAACTATTACGCTTCGCGAGATATTGGCGCATCAAGCGGGTCTTGAACCTTATATTGTTTTCCTCAATAAAACTTTAAAAAATAACGGCCGGTTTAAAAAGAGGTTTATCCGTAGTAAACCAAACAACAGATTTAGTAATGAAGCTTTTGAAGGTATCTACGTTAAAAATACATTTCACCGAAAAATGTATCGCATCATCAATCGTTCTAAAGTATCCGATAAGAAAAAATACAAATACTCGGGACTCACATTTCTTATTTTTCCTGAGCTCATTACCCAAATTACGGGCCTTCCATATGAAGATTATATGGAACGAGAGTTTTACAAACCACTTGGTATGAAAACCTTTGGTTTTCTGCCGAGCAATAAAAATTTTACAAACAAAATTGTGCCTACAGAAGTAGATACCATCTACAGACATACGCTAACACAAGGTTGGGTACATGATGAAAACGCTTCTTTATTAGGTGGTGTTTCAGGAAATGCAGGTTTATTTGGAACGGCAGACGATTTAGCCATTATCATGCAACTATTCTTGCAGAACGGCCTTTATGCCGGCAAGCGCTATATTTCTAAAAATACCTTAAAAGAATTTACCAAGGTTCAATATCCTGAGAACGAAAACCGTAGAGGTTTAGGTTTTGACAAACCCTATTTAAAGAACAACACCTTTAAAATTGCCGAGGCCTACCCTGCCCCAGAAGTTGGTGCCGCAAGCTTTGGACATAGCGGCTTTACCGGTACTTTTGTTTGGGCAGATCCAGAGCATCAGTTGGTATATATATTTCTATCCAATAGAGTATATCCAACAAGAGATAATCGCAATATTTACAACCTAAATATAAGGTCATCTATTCAACAAATATTTTATAAGGCATTCGGTAAAGCAAAACAGCACCAACCTTAGCAATATTATTAATATCTTCGATATATAAAACAACCCTATGGGCTTACTACTTTTTTACGCATTCGTTTCTATATTTTTCTCCTTTCTGTGTTCTATACTAGAAGCGGTACTGTTGAGTATTACCCCTACTTTCATCAATGTAAAAATGAAAGAAGGCCATGCTTACGCAAAGACCCTAGAAACTTTAAAGAAAGATGTAGATCAACCCTTAATAGCTATATTGACCATAAATACCATTGCCCACACCGTTGGTGCTATTTTGGTGGGCGTACAAGCAAAAGTTGCATACGCTGAACTTTATGGTAGCGAAACCAAATCAATATTGGGCATTACATTTACGGAAGATTTAATGGTAGGTGTAGTATCTACCATTATGACGATCCTCATTTTGGTAGCGTCTGAAATTATTCCAAAAACTATTGGCGCAACGTATTGGAAACAATTGGCCAATTTTTCTACAAAGGCTCTTAACCTTATGGTTTTAGGCTTAAAATATACCGGCTTATTATGGTTGCTTCGTTTGTTTACCAAAATGGTGGGCGGTGGCAACCACCATGGCAGTGTATTGAGTCGTGAAGATTTTCATGCCATGACAGATATGGCCCATGAAGAAGGTGTATTTGAAAAATCAGAATCTACTATCATTAAAAACCTTCTAAAGTTCGATGAGGTTTTGGTTAAAGATATCATGACCCCAAGAGCGGTAATGAAAATAGCCTCAGATGAAAAAAAGATAGCAGATTTCTTTACGGACAATCCCAAATTACGTTTTTCAAGGATTCCTGTATTTACCGGTAACATGGATAATATCACCGGCTTTGTTTTAAAAGATAATGTGCTAGAAGAAATCATCAACAAAAATGGAGATATTCCGTTAAAAGATATTAAACGAGAAATTCTAGTTACCCGTAGAAGTACACCCATACCCACCTTGTTTGAAATGTTCATTCAAAAGCGCGAAGCAATTGCCCTAGTGGTTGATGAATATGGTTCTGTAAGTGGCATTGTAACAATGGAAGATGTCATTGAAACCCTTTTAGGGCTAGAAATAATGGACGAGAGCGATAGTATAGCAGATTTGCAAAGTCTTGCTCGTAAAAACTGGGAAAAACGTGCACAGGCAACGGGAGTAATCGAAAAGCCTACGTCACCAGATGAATAAATAGCACTAACTACCATGGTCGATGTTGCTTACATTAATACCCCTTTAGGCGTTGCCAAGATTATTGGCGATGCTGACGGATTGTCGGCAATTACCGTGTTGAATTCTGATGCCCCATTAACAGATGTTATCCCCGAAACTTTAGAAGATGCCGTATATCAACTGAACGAATATTTTGAAGGGGTACGAACCCAGTTTCATCTAAACCTAAACCCAGAAGGAACCGATTTTCAAAAGAAGGTTTGGGCAGCACTACAAAACATACCCTACGGAAAATCTACATCATACTTAGAACTCGCCAAAACACTTGGGGACCCTAAAGCCATTAGGGCTGCCGCTTCTGCAAATGGCAGAAATCCGTTATGGATCGTAGTGCCTTGCCATAGGGTAATTGGTCTCGATGGCTCACTTACCGGTTACGCTGGCGGGCTACACAGAAAACAGTGGTTATTGAACCATGAAAGCCCCGTGAAACAGCAAAGTTTGTTCTAAAACTGATCATTTACTTCACCAAAAAACAAACTACTTGGTTTGTTTGGTGCTCAATAAAACCATTTTACTTCGTTCACTTTACCTTATATCGATGCCATTGCGCTTGCTGTCGTTGCTATCTGCACTTCTTAACTCACTTTACAAGTAAAAACCAGACTGGTTGGTCGGTTCGCTGTTTTTAGGGAAATTCCTTTCTCAGTTCGACGGATGACAAATTAATTCTATAAAATTTATGGTGATTATGGTTTCCCGTAATGGAATGTTAGTTGATAATTGTAGGTTTATTCTTTAATGGTATATTAGTATGCATGGAAAAAAAACATTACACATATTTCTGATTATATCGGAATATGTGTAATTGTGCACATATACAATTGTTAGCCACAATTAGAAAAAAAACATCACAATAAGATAAAAATATGTTTAGAGAGTTTATAAATGAATTTGAGGAAAATATAACTGGATTAAGAGATTTTGTAGAATTAATTGACCCTTTGTTAGCTGAACATCATAAGAAAATTGAGACCGCTAATGTCAAAAATTTAGAACCTCTTTCAATAGCAATTCAAAGACATTTTGCAGAAGATGAAAAAGAAAAACAAGATTTAGATGATAAATTCAAAGAAGTTTTTGACGGCGATATTAAAGTAGAGATTGACGACGATAAAAAAATATCATTTAATATCAAAGGCGATTCTACTTCTCTAAATGAGGCTTTTGAAAGTATGGGGAAAACTCAAGCTCAAATTCAACTTTTATATAAAAATTCTCTTATAAGTTTATTAAGTTCTGTAGAATGGTATTTTTCACAAATTCTACATTTCCATTTTGATAAATATCCAGACAATGCTGGTATAAACAAAAAAAGCTTAACCCTTGAAGACTTAAAAACTTTTGAAACAGTCAGAGATGCAGAAAGGTATTTAGTTGACCAAAAAATAGAGTCCATATTGCGTGGAAGTTTTAAAGATTGGGTTCTTGTTTTGAAAAATGATTTGAATTTAAAATTGAAGTTTCTTAACAATTATTATGATGACTTGACTGAAATTTATCAACGTAGAAACCTTTTAGTACATAATGGCGGAAAAGTCAATTCAATCTATTTATCAAAAATTAGTGATTCTCATAAAAGCGAATTCAAAATCGATGATAAATTAACTGTAGAAAAGGAATACTTGGAAAATGCAATCGACCAATTTCATTTAATCTTTATTTTGATAGCAAGTGAATTATGGCAAAAACTTGAACCTGAAAGTGAATATCGAGGTAAGTATTTAATGGATTTAGGCTATGACTATTTGGTTAAAAATAATTGGACAGTCTCTAAAACAGCGAATGAATTTTTAATGACTGATGAAAAGATGCCAGTTGCGAGTAGAACTGCCGCCCAACTTAATTCTTGGCTTTGCGACAAAAACAAAGTAGGAAAAGAAAAAGCTTTAGAACTTTATAAAGATGTAGATTATTCTGATAAATCTTTACTCTTTCAAGTTGCTCTAAATGCCTTGAAAGACGAACAAGAATTCTGTCTCAAAAATTTCGGACAATTACTTAAATCGGAAGATTTATTACCAGAAGATTTAATGACTTTTCCAATCTTCGAAGAAATAAGGCAAGAAGAAAAGTTTAAAGAATTTGCCAAAGAAAATGACATTATGGTTGAATATAATGCTAAATAACTGTGGCTAACAACGTATATAAAAAATAGCGTGAGCAGTTGCTAACACAAAGGTTCAGGCATTTTTTCGAAGTCGCCAAATTTTTAAATTTGACGATTTCACAAAAATAAAATAAATAGTAAAATTTAAAAATTCGGCTTGTGTTTCATTCGAATGGTTAGCGTTTATTTCTACGCTACTTTTCATATACAAGACCGTTGTGGTTAATTAACAAAACGAAACTGAAATGGCATTTTTACTAATTATTTGTATTATAATTATCATTGTTTTACTCTCAAAAAACTCTTCAATAAAAAAAGAAAGAGATAAAATAGAGAAAGAAAACTTAACGTTAAATCAAGAATTAGAAAAGAATAAAAATGATTTTTCGGTTTATAAAGAATCTACTGAATATTTAAAGAAATATGAGCCAATTAGAAACATTGAACAAGAACTGAAAAGAGTTTCTAACGAAATTGAAAAAGTTATTGAAACTTCAAAATCAGAAGCTAATGCAATAAGAAAAGAAGCACGTGAAAAAGCTACTGAAACAAAAAACAGAGCTGAAACTATTTTAGAAAATGCTCATCAAATTGCAACAAAAATTGAAAGTGAGGCTAATGTAAAAGCAGAAAATATAGCTGGAGAAGCTTGGGAAGCAAAAAACAATGCTGAACAGTATCAAAAAACTGTGAAAGCGATGAAAAATATAATAAAAGGATATGGAGATGAATACTTAATTCCTAATCATTCACTTTTAGACGATTTAGCGGAAGAATATAATCATAAAAAAGCAGGTCAAGAACTTACACAAATTAGAACACTTATAAAATCTATGATTAAAAACAACGAAGTTGCAGAATGTGACTATGTTGAAGCCTATAGAAAAACAACTGCAATCGAATTTGTTTTAGACGCATTTAATGGAAAAGTTGATACTATAATGGCTAAAGTCAAGCACGATAATTATGGTAAACTATTACAATCAATTAAAGATGCTTTTCGTCTTGTAAATCATAATGGTAAGGCATTTAGAAATGCAAGAATTACAAATAGATATTATGATGTTGTTTTAGAGCAATTAAAATTAGCTGTTACTGTTCACGAAATAAAGAAACAAGATTTACAAGAACAGAGAGAAATAAGAGAAGCTATTCGAGAAGAGGAAAAAGCAAGAAGAGATTTTGAGCGAGCAAGAAAAGAAGCAGAAAAAGAAGAAAAAATGCTTGAAAAAGCAAGAAAGGAAATCGAAGCTAAACTATTGAAAGTTGCAGATGAAGACAGAGCAAAATTTGAGCAAGAATTAGAAGATATTAAGCAAAAACTATTAATTGCGGAAGAGAAAGGACAAAGAGCTATGTCGATGGCTCAACAAACAAAAAGAGGACACGTTTATATAATTTCCAATGTAGGTTCATTTGGAGAAAATATATTTAAAATTGGGCTTACGAGAAGATTAGAACCTTTAGACAGAGTTAAAGAGTTAGGAGATGCTTCTGTTCCATTTACATTTGACGTTCACGCAATGATTCATTCAGAAGATGCTCCAAGACTAGAAAAGGAATTACACGAAACTTTTAATTCGGACCGAGTTAATAAAGTAAATTATAGAAAAGAATTTTTCTCAATTCCAATTAGTGAAATCAAAGCTAAAGTTGACACATTTGAATTAGAAACACATTGGACAATGAAAGCAGAAGCTCTAGAATATAGAGAAAGTTTGGAAATGAAAAAAAGAAAATTAGAAACCATAAATAACTAACCACAACAATGGTAACCGTTGCACAAGTCTATAATTAGAGAAAATCACTATTGATATAAGCCTCTTTAAGGGGCTTTTTTATGCCATGTTAAAAGCTGAACCTAAATTTTAGGTACTTGTTGAGATTATAGGCGATTGCGGACAGGTGCATGACCTTGTCCGCCTGTGCGAGTCCGATCGTATTTATTTACCACTTTTTTGTTTTTTTCCAAAAACAATCTATAGACTTGATGCCAATTTCAGTGTCAAACAGCTCGTTTATTCCACTAAAAAACAAACCACTTGGTTTATATAATGTTTACAACACCCTTTTACCCCTGCACTCCTTGCATTTTATCGTGACAATTACGATTCCTGTCGTCGGTTTCTACAATTTCACACTTAAATACGCTTTAAAAACAAACTAGATAGTTGGTTTGATGGTTTTAAGCATTTCTATTGAATTTTTTTTATGATTGTGATTTTCCCATACGGAAAATCGCTTGTAAATTTTAGGCTTATTCTTTAATAGTATATTAGCTAGTAAGCTTTAGTAAACTAAATAGAAAATAAACGTACTGGCGTACGTTTAGCTTATTATTGTACACAATTTTGAGAAAAAATGAGAAAGTCAAAACTTTGGGAGCAAGTTGATAGAATTCTTTGGGAAGATTGGGACCCCATCGGAATTAATTATTCAGGTCACGAAAATGAATATTCTGGATACGTTCCTTCTGTAATAAAACTTCTAAAACAGGATGCTGACGTACAAAAAATTGCAGAATTACTCCTTGAGCACGCAAACATAACTATGGGAGTCCCAACAAGTTTAGAAGAACATTTAATGGTTGCAAAAAAAATAAAACAACTAACTTCATAAGAATGAGTTGGGACATTATTCTTTTTAATACCAAACAGAAAATAGAATCGGTTGCGGAATTGAACGAAAACCAATTGGAACTGACGGATTTTAGCGGAATTTAATAGCGTTCATTTAGCCAAATAAAAGAGGACGAAAATCACAGGGAAATAATTAGTACGGATTTTACGATTGACTTTATTGCCGACAGCGAACAATCAAGCAATTTTATGCTTTCGCTATATGGTGAAAACGGACTTTATGCTCTGATTGAATTAGCTAAAAAACATAACTGGCAGATTTACGACTCTGGAATTAACGTAATGATTAATTTGGAAAATCCCGAGAAAAACGGATTTAAAAATCATAGGGTATATATCCAACGAATTGTCAATAGAAAATAGATGATATATACTATCAAAGTTTGGCTGTTTACTGTAATAATTTCGCCGCTTATATTAGCATTAATTCTAAGTACTATTATTAATGATTCCAATTTTAATAGTATATTAAATTCTTACGAAATAGTATTTGTAATGATATTAGTAGGTTTGATTTCGTCAATACCAGCAATGGTAATTTTTGAATTAATTAAACGACGCTTAGATAACAACGTTTCGGAATTGGAAGAGAAGACAATCTTATCTTTTTATTCTTTTTTATCGGTTTGTATTACGTTCTTTATAGTAGACAAGGGATTTTTAACAAGGTGGTCGGAACAAACTATATGGGTATTAATTTATTCCTTAACAATTGTTCTGGGCGTTTGGATTTTCAAAAACCCTGCTATTAAATTAAGGGAATAAAAACGGTGTACAACACCCCCTAAACGTAATGCGGACTTTAGGGTAAAACCGAAAGGTCTATGTATATTTATGAAGTCGCTAAATCTTATGGATTTAGCTTTTGAACAAACAAATAACAAAACTAAACAATAAGCTTTAGCTTCGTGCGTAGACGGAAACGAAGAGTTTCCTTGCCTCCGCACTACGCATAGGTACTGTGTTGCGCTCAATCAAAGTAAATGAGATCAATCGAAGTAAACTGGAAAAAGAACCTACCAAAGGAATCAGAGATTTCAAAAATGTGGCGTGATATAAACTATAAAATAGTCGATCCAAATTTTGAATTCATTGACCTGCTGAAGGAACATATTGGTGGTCATATTTACTTTAAAGGTTTTCAATTTGACGAAAATGAGGTTTTCGATTGGTTTTGTTCAAGAGGTAGATTAGACGAAATTAATTTTGTAGAACAATTTCTCTTATCAGATAGCGTAATTCAATCTTTTACTACAGTGGAGGACGGTGATTATTTATTTGCAAGTAAGACTGATAAAACTCCAAAACTTGAATGGAAAAGTGAATTTGCTATTGACGGAGAACTTTCGGCTTTACTTTTTCATGGCGGAGCTTATGGATCTTCTTATAAACGAACCCCAAAAGAAGTCAAAAAGAAAGCTCAAGAGTTTTGCGAGCAGATTTTTGGAGAAAAGTATCAAAATGAATTTGTAAGGTTTTACTATATCTCAGGAGCATGGAATACCTGGTTCATTGACTTCATTATAGACCATTCATGGATAATTATTTCGATGGAATCAAGAACTATTTGGATGCTTTGCTTTACTGATACAGACTAAAAAAAAGCATAAAAAAGAACTGAGGTAAAAAACAAACAAATTTTCTTTAGCCTAAACTTACCGCATACCAACCAAATAAAAAACTCATATATCTACTAACCATTACACCCTTTCTAGCCTTTACGAAAGAAACTAACTACTGCGACGAAAAAACCATGCCCTAATGGGCAAATAAAATCAATAGCACAATAGAAAGCGAAAACCTTACCCTGTGTTAGGCTTTTTATAAATTTAGAGCTTGTGCTTAACCAAAATGTTGGTTTATAAAACCGCTACTTTTCATACACAAGTCCGTTGTATATAATTTAAGCTATTGATCGGTTTTATTTTTCAAGCATTACGGGAGCAATGTTATGCAAAGCAAAAAGGAAGGACATGCCCTAAGTAGTTTTGCTTTCTGCGTTGTGATCTCGCTCACAAAACGTTAAAACTACTTGCTACAAGCACGGTAATTTTTTTTTAAAAAGTCAATTCATCGTGCTTTATAAAAATAAGTACGGACTAATTTAGACTTCCTTGATCAACGCTGTTAGCCATACCTAAAAATCATGGATCAGGGAAATCTCAAATAATAATCCCCAATGGTTTTCTGCTATCTTAAACTATTGTTTTTTTATCCCCAAAAAAAAATTACGTTTGCAAAACTTTTGAAAAATAATAGCGGTATATACTATGAAATACTTAATGTTAGTTTTTACTATTTTTCTGATGACAAACTGTTCAAAAGAAGAAAATGAAAACGTGAAATCCGAAGTGGAAATTCTTCTAACGAGCGGTAAATGGAATCGTCAATCAATGAACGTAAATCCTAAAGTACTACTACCTAAACAGGACGGAAGTGGGGAGTTTTTTACTATTAGCAACTTAATGGAGATTGAGAGTTTAGTAGGTTATGACCAAAATTTTGAAGGCTTTTATACGTTTAAAAATGATGGACACTATTCTTTTACTCCAAAAGATGACCTTAATAATAGTTTGAAAGGAACTTATTCCTTGAAAGAAAACATTATAAATGTAGTGAATAGTAAGGATGAAAATCTAACATACACAATATTGGGAGTAACCAATTCTAACTTAACAATGGAAGTTCCCTTGATATTTTTCGGACAAGAAACTACCGTAAAAATAATATGTAATAAATAATGAAAAGCGGTGTACAACAAAAGTAACCGTTGCACCAGCCTATCAATAGAGATAATCATTATCTACATAAGGCTTTTTAAGGAGCTTTTTTATGCGATGTTAACAGCTGAACCTAAATTTTAGGTGTATTGGAGAAAGGCTAATCACTATTGAACCATGCTTTTTATTCATAATGGCAGGGCAAGCTTCCCTGAACCGCTTTTAGGGCGTTTGTTTTAGAACGTTAGGTACTTTTTGAGATTGTAGGCGAAAGACGAATGGACTAGCTACTACAATACCTTAACTAAAAGTGTCAACAGTATTCTAAAAGATGCATACTATCTTGATCACACCTATACCAGTACGGTTCATGCCAAAAAAGAAGTTAAAAATGCAATCAAATTATACAATGCTGATAAATTGCATTTATCTTGAGATGATAAAACACCTGATTACGTGCAACAATATGTCGCTTAAAGCTAATATTAATCCGTAGCCATATTTTATAACGTGACCTTTAATAAATAAAAAACAATGACTAAAAAAATATCAAAATTTTTGCTGATAGCACTAATAGCATTAAGTGCCTGTAAAGAAGCTAAAAATAGCATTCAAAAAGAAAAAGTAGAAAAACCTGTAACCCTTATTAATGAAAAGCTATTAATAGGTTCATGGTTAGATCAATCAGAATCAAAACTTCATTTTTCATTGTTTAAAGATGGAACAGCAAGTTCTGATAATATGGCAACCTTATTATATAAAAAGTGGAAATTAGATGGAACAAAACTAATTCTTACAGCTAAAAGTATTGGAAATGGAAATTCATCTACAGATGATGAAACCTATCAAATTAAAACATTGACTGAAGAAAAAATGGTTTTACAAAATGGAAATTATTTATTAGAGTTTGTAAAGAAAAAACAAAATCAGGATAGAACAAATAGTATAAATACTGATTATGCGGTTTTAACTGTTACTAAAGTTGAACCTGGAAAAGATGGTTATACCGCTACTTTAAAAAATGATTTTGGGGATTTATATACAACTGTTATCAGTATTCCAAATCTTGAAAAAGAATACAAGGAATTAAAAGTAGGCGAAAAGGTAAAAATTATTGGTGATTACGGTAATGGGACACCAATACCGATCAAGGCTAAAAAGATTTTAATCATAAAAGAATAACTATTTGATCAGAGCATAAATTAAAATTTTATTTTACTTAATCTGATGAAAAATTAAGATAAGAACAGTCATTTATCTTTTGAAGATCAAAATAAGATATAAAGAACTTGAAGAAAAGACGGGCTATTATAAGTTATATAAAGCGTTGCATACTATACTAAAATTGAAGCCTAATAATAAATAACCTAGCACAATGGAGTAGGATGGCTCCGCCATAAAATGACGTAGTGCTTCCCCGCACCACCGTACGCACGGATTTCATATACTATTCTTGTTCGTAGGCAACAAGTAGCTTTGTAGTCCTGCTTCCTTCAGTTCTGACCTCACCACCAGCAACCTTGCACTTCACTAATGGTTCCGGGCGTTACCCCTAGTCCTAAGAGACTTGCAGCTTCTAGATCAATTAACTACTTTTTTTTGTAGTTAATTAATGCACATGCTGAGCACACACCATGTGAATAATTAATGCTTATTTTAGTACTAAATCAATAGAAAAGTGCGTGTTTGCTACATTTAATTTTCCAACGGAAAATCCTCACACCCAAATACGTAACTGATCTTATACATAAACGTTGGCAGTAACTAGATAAATGACGAACCATATAGATAAGATAGAGAAAAAAGAATATGAAGATGTAGTTGAACTTTGGGAATCTTCAGTTAGAGCAACGCATGACTTCCTAAAAGAGCAAGATATTGAATATTTTAAACCACTTATTTTAAATACTTATTTAGATGCAGTCGAATTAAGGTGTATAAGGAATAATGACAAAAAAATAGTTGGTTTTCTTGGAGTAGCCGATCACAACTTGGAGATATTATTTATACACCCGGAATATAGAGGGAAAAGTATTGGAAAAACACTATTAGATTATTCAATTGACCACTTAGGTGTAACAAAAGTTGATGTAAACGAACAAAATGAACAAGCAGTTGGGTTTTACAAACATTGCGGATTTGAAACTCTTAAACGCTCTGAATTGGATTCTTTCGGAAAACCATATCCAATGTTACATATGGAATTAAAAAAGTAACCACTACCAGTTGAGTAGGTCAAGGGCATTTTCCTCGCCTCTTGTTATACAGTCTATAAAGTCTAAATACAGTTAGACCAATTTATATCCCTATTTTCAATGATAGAACAGATTTGGATATGAAATTGCACCCTTTGCATTAATTATCTACTTTGCAGTAAATAAAAGATACCCATGGTGAGCACACACCATGTGAATAGTGCGTAGTACCTTTTGGGATGCCACAAATAAGACAACTTACTGATTAATAGATACAAATGAGAGAAGGTTTAATAAAAGATACTTATGAATTAATCATAAAGGAAATACAAACAGTTATAACTGCTTCATATATTATTGCTGTTGGAATAGGCATGCTTTTTAATTACCAAAAATATTCAGAATTTGACATAAACATATTTAATTATTCAGATGTATTTGATTTTCTAATTGCGCCTTTTTCTGATTTTTATATACTATTTTTTGCTACGGCATCCATTTTATTTGTTTCTATATTAATTAAACTGGACACTTTGTGGAAAAACAAATGGCCTAAATCTTACGCAAAAGCAAACTTTGTACCTGATAATAAATCTTGGTATAAAACATACAGAATTGTACTTTTTATCATAAGTTTCTTCCTTTATTTATATCTGTCAGCCGATTATTATGGAAAATACACAAAGAATAAAATAAGTAATCAGAATAATATTTCAATAAAATTAGCAGACAATGAAATTAAATCAGGAAAATTAATCGGAAAAACGAAAGATGTGCTTTTCTTACTTAACAACGGAAACGTTTATGCCATACCTATCACTTCTTTAGTTAAAGAAATAAAGATAAAATAAACCTACCGCGAATAGAGAAGTTAGCTCCGCCATAAAATGACGGAATATACTCCCTCAGAACACCGTACGTACGAGTCTCTCCCGCCTGAATAGAACGGGCAGGTATACGGCGGTTTATTAACTTATGCCAAGATAATATCCTATAACCAAGGTAACCATCTCTAACAATTTTTTGGCGAATTATAACTATCCTAAAAAGGGCCAGGCTACATATATAGCCACCATTAATAACCACATTCTGTATTCATGAAAAATACAATTTAAATTTTTTTACATAAAAACAGACAGAATGTTCTGTTTTTAATATTATCTTTGCCTTGTGAAAAAAACAAATCCAAAAGAAAGAGTTTTAGAGGTAGCCTCAAATCTTTTTAGAGAACAAGGATTCAATTCAACAGGAGTCAATCAAATCATTAGAGATTCCAATGTGGCAAAAGCAAGTTTTTATGATCATTTTACATCTAAACATTTGTTAGCAACGGAATATCTGAGTCAACGCCACCTAAATTGGTTTCAAGGACTACAAAGCTTTGTAATTAATTCTAATACTTCTGAAGAAAAAATTATCAAATCATTTGAATACTTGAAATTTATGAATGATCAAGAAAACTTTGGAGGATGTGTTTTCTTAAATATGTTGTCTGAATTAAAGTATAACAACATTGATTCTTATCAAATTATAAAGAATCACAAACTTGAACTACAACACTTTTTCCATGAAATCATTAAAGATAAACAGACCTCCTTTTTGGTATATATGTTGTTTGAATCTTGCCTTACCGAGAGTCAAATATTCAGAAATCAAACAATTATAGATACAACTATTACTTATTTAAAATCTAATATCTTATGAAATATTACCTGTCAAAACTAAAAACTAAGGAAACAAGCCCCAAATCTTTAGGATTTCAGTTTTCCAGCTATTCAGGCTTAGGTGGTTTTTTAGCAATAACCGCTGTTTCGTTATTAACATATTATACAGACCATCCTTTTTTGATGGCACCTTTCGGAGCCACTTGTGTTTTAGCCTTTGGTGTACCCAATAGTCCACTGGCCCAACCTAGAAATATTATAGGCGGACATTTGGTAGCGGCCTTAGTTGGTTTGCTTTGTTTTTATTTGTTCGGTAATGAATGGTACTCCTTAGCTTTAGGGGTAGGTCTAGCCATATTTGTAATGCAACTGACAGGAACAACGCATCCACCAGCAGGAGCCAACCCCATTGTTGTAATTCTTGGAGCTGAATCTTTGATGTTTTTAATTAACCCTGTATTCACAGGAGCTTTGGTAATTACTGTTATAGCACTTATTTTTAATAATATTAGTAAAAAAAGAAAATATCCAGTTTATTGGAGATAGCAGCAGTGCAGCCCATAGCCCTAAGTTAGAAAAAAGATTGCTTCACCCGTTATTAAGGCACTTTCGTATGAACAAAAAAAACATTTAAAGTAATTGAATCGGGAAAATTTGCAACTGCCCACACAGCGGAGAATTATTTTAAAAAAAATCCTATACACCGGTTCAAATCTACTTTCGTTAATATACATACGGGAGAAAAAATACCCCTAAAGTTAACGATTATGAGAACCCATATTAACGGTTTTAAAAAAGGGAGAATGAAATTATTTTCTTTTCTTGCCGAGAAAGGACAATATAAAATTAACTTAATAGACGATTCAAGCAACTCTAAAAACGAGGAACTCCATGCAGACTTAATACCCGCGAATACATAAGCCTTAAGCAATAATACTGATTTCGAGTTAATACGTTATTATGAGAAAAATTTTTAAAATCACCGTTTATATCCTATCATGGTCAATAACTATCTACGCTTTAATTCTGGCATTAAAATATTTAAAGGCTACAGTATGTAAAGAACTAGACCAATCTTTTATAGAATTATATATAGTTTTTTCAGGACTTTATACCGCCTTGGCCATTATCCCAGTATTTTTACTCATAGATCACTTTATCTACATTCCTAAATTTAAAAAAGGAAAACTATTAAACGGTGCACGTATTTTAACCATATTATTGATGATTGGGGCTGTAGCTATTATTGAATATTTCTTTTATTAAGCATTAAAAGAAATATTCAAACAAGTTTACTTCTAGTTATTTTATCTAGGGTTGTATTCAAGAATTATCACCTAATTCATTACCATAAATATCAAAATAAGCAAACGCTTCCCACAATTATAAGAAGTATAGTTTCGATAAAAACCACTACTCTACTAAAGCAAAAACAAACCACTTGGTTTGTTAAGTACTTAAAACATCCATTTAACTCAACCCTAGTTGCACTTCGTCTATATAATTGCAATTACTGTCGCTAATTTCAATAGATCTCATTTCATTCTAACAGTAAAAAACAAACCTTTTAGTCGGTTCGTTATTTTTAGTATGCTCTCGCTATTCTTCACATCTTTTCTGTTAAAACGCACCCTTATTATCCTTTAAAACATCTAAAACCTTCTCACATTTTAAATGTGATGTGAGATTAAATTGAATTTTTCAAAATAGCAAAATTACCATAATTTACTACTTATTAGTATCTTACCTTTCTATGCCAGACAAAATACATCTTGAAAATATCTTGTTTTTAGATATAGAAACCGTACCTGAAAAGAGCTCGTTTGATCAACTTGATGAAACTACAAAAGAACTGTGGGCACACAAATCTCAATACCAACGTAAAAATGATACTACCGCAGAAGAGTTTTATGAGCGTGCGGGAATATGGGCAGAGTTCGGTAAAATCATCTGTATTTCTGTAGGCTACTTTACATTTCAAAAAGAGATGCGTAGTTTTAGAATCACCACATTTCACGGTGAAGAAGCCACATTGCTCCAAGAATTTAAAGAGGTATTGGACGAGCATTTCAATCATACCAAGCATGTACTTTGTGCACATAACGGCAAGGAATTTGATTTCCCCTATATAGCACGCCGTATGATCATACACGGCATATCATTACCTCATAAACTAGACCTGTTTGGTAAAAAACCATGGGAAGTTCCACATATAGATACGATGGAGCTGTGGAAGTTTGGAGATTATAAGCATTATACGTCCTTAAAACTAATGGCACATGTATTAGGTATACCTTCGCCAAAAGAAGATATTGACGGCAGTATGGTGCGTGTGGTATACTATGAAGAAAACAATTTAGAGCGCATTGTTACCTATTGCGAGTTAGATGTCCTCACCACTGCCCAAGTGTATTTAAGACTACGAAATCAAAATCTATTGACTGATCAGGAGGTAAAGAATATAGTTTATGAATAGCTTCATGTTAAAATTAGCATCTGCAGATATAAAAACAGGACTAATGGTTTAATTTTGTTATTACCACCATTTGTTCTAAACGGACCATATTTATGAAAAAAGTCATTTTACTATTTGCTGTATTTGCCCTGTTCGCCAGTTGTGTGCAAGAGAAGGAAATAAGTTCTATACATCCTGAAAACTGGACGAAAAGAAAAGCGACCGTCCCTGCTAAAGATTCCTTATCGTACGGGAAGTCTTATTTATCTATCTATTCTCAAATTTACAGCAGTTCTGAGCATAAGACCCATAATTTAACAGCTATGGTAAGCTTACGCAACACCAGTGATGCAGATACCATATACCTAACAAAGGCTGAGTATTTTGACACACATGGCGTATCATTGAGGAATTACTTTAGCCACCCTATTTATTTGGCTCCTTTAGAAACTGCTGAAATCATCATAGATGAAATGGACGTTGAAGGCGGTACCGGTTCTAACTTTATATTTGAATGGCATGCACCAAAAGATTGTCCTGAGCCATTGTTTGAAGGCGTAATGAATTCTACCGTGGGTCAACAAGGCCTATCCTTTACTACACAGTCCAGGAGAATTAAATAGTTTTTTTTAATACTTATAGAACTTTGCACTTTTGTTTACATTGGCATCCTGAATTTGTAATACATATAAACCAGAAGGCAAATCAGATACATTGATTCTAGAATCTGAAGCTTTATCCATCTTTAATGCTACACCGCTTGTACTCATTATTCTATAGGTAGCGTTTTCAGAAGTTTTCACATTCAATTGAATTTCATCTACCGCAGGATTTGGATACACCTTGAACGGAATCTTAGCATCTGCATTTAAGGTATGTAAGGTCTCTAATTCTGTCTCTTCACCTTTAAAGGTAAACGTAGCTACTTCACTAAACTCAGAAGCTATGTTTTGAGAACAGAATGTTCTTAGCCTAAAAGAATACATAGTATCTAACACCAAACCTTTCCAGCTAAAATTATTTACAGAAATATATTCTGTAGCCCAATTTTTCTGGTTTACAGCTTTATACTGAATTTCATAAAGTGCATCTTCTGAGGCATTCCAAGATAATGTCACATTAGACATTTCTGCGTCATCAAGGCTTACTTCTGGGGCATTTATAGAACAAGTGGTCATAGCAACACCAGAAACGATCAATGAAAAATCTTGCATAGTATTTACTAACTCTCCTTTATGGGTAACCGTAATGGTATACGTACCCTTTGCATTAGGTATTTCAACTCTTTCAAAAGGATCTACTTTATTATCCCCTTTAGTAGCATCACTGGTAGCCTTTGCAGGATTCAATTTCCAAGGTAAAAAAGTTTGTCCGTCCTTAGTAATTCTAATATCAAGGTCATTTACCAAGGCAGCAGTTGTGTTGTTCAGTTCACCGGTATTGGTAAAACTAGACTCTACATCTGTCCAAGAAATTGAAGCCATCAACGTTTCATTTCCTGCTGCAGTCACCTCAAAAGAATAAGACGACCCATTTTGCAACGTCTCTTCAGACACATGACTGCTAAAACCCTTATTATTAAGTAACTCGGCTGCGCTTTTAGAATTCATGATTCCCCATCCCATTTTATAATCAGGACCTACAGCCTTTATATCATCTGCAGTGTGCAAAGCCAAACCTTTTAGGGTAGCAGCTTTCATATATTCGCCATATAATTCATAATGGTACTGTTGTAACAACAAAAGTGAACCCGTAACACCAGGGGTAGCCATTGAAGTTCCTGAAGAAGTGTCATAACTTGTATTGCTAGCGGCATCTGTAGATAGTACAGTACCACCATTTCCAGCTAAGTCTGGCTTAATTCTCCCATCATCTACGGGACCAAAACTACTGTAGGTAGAAACCTCTGCATTTTTTAAATTTCCATTTCCATCGATCTTAGAATTTGCACCCGCAACGGTAATATTGTTTTTAGCAATGGTAAAACCTAACAGGACATCAAATCCATCAGCTGTTTTACCATACGTTGGCGTTTCATTATTTCTACTCTTCTGAGCGTTACCAGCTGCGGTAACCATTAAGTAATAAGGAGCATTATACATAATCTTGTCCCAATCTTGAGCAACTTTTGTGTATGCTCCAAAATACCAATCTGGCACACGACTAGCTTTAATACCATAAGAATGGTTAGATAAAAGAAGTCCTTCGGCCGCAGCCTTGGTTACCTCTATTTTATCTCGGGTCCAGTCATGAGATACTACACTAGCCTTATTTGCCACACCTTTAGCATCTTTTTTAAGGCCTGTAGAAATAATACTTCCAGTAACATGGGTTGCATGTGTATCAATTTCAGCATTCTCATCACCAATAGATACTCTAGATGCATACTCAATATGGTTTTCTAAGGCAACACCGGCATCCCAAACTCCAACTTTCATTCCATCACCATCTAAATTCAACCCCATTAACCCATCTGTATTCAAGGTACTTGCCCTAGAAACCAAACCGGCTTGATCAGAATAGGTTTCATAATATAGCGGACTACCATCTGCACCAATACCTTGCAATTCAATTTTTTTACCGTTGGCCAAGGTTTCCTTAATTTTCCAATTATTCAACTTCGCTACTTTTTGAAGATGCGTTCTTTCAATGGCATACTCAGAAACCAAGTTAGATCTAAAGGTCGCTAGTTCAATTCTTTTATCATTAGCTGCGATTTTTAAACGCTCTTTAGAAGTTTGTCCCTTTACTATATTCACTGCTGAGAACATAAAAACTAGTATCATTAAGATACCACTTGCACGGTAGGTAGAATTGTAGGTATTCATCGCTTGGTTATGATTGTAAGATTTGGACTACAAATATATAAACCAAACGAAGGGTTCGATGAATGAACACTTTTATTCGATGAATTACCTAGACATTACGTTGAACCTGTTGTGAAAACATCAATTTATGATGTGTAGGATTTTTCTTTCTATTAAAAGGCTTTTAAGAATTAAAAGAAAACATAGTATATACCGGAAAATGATCGCTATACCCGCCCAAATACCGATCAGAGACAAAAGTCCTGTAGGGGGAACCTTTATATTTCCCCTTTTTCTCCTTCAAGGATGTGTGATCGTAAACAGCAGCACTATCAAAACTATGTGTATTCTTCTGGTAGTTAAAAAAAGAATTGGACACCAAAATTTGATCAAACATATTCCATTTATTACCATAAACAGAAGATCCTTTACTATGTGGTATATGCAACGTTTCAAACGGATTAAACAGAGAGGCATCATCTTTTAAAATCTGCATACTTTTTGAGGAAGGGTCATCGTTGAAATCGCCCATGACAATAATATTGGGATCTAGTTCGGTTTCTTTGATTATTTCAATTTTCTGAACAATCTCGTTTGCGGCAATAACCCGTTTGTACTCTGTCTCTACACCACCATCTCTTCTAGACGGCCAATGATTTACAAACACATGAACTAATTCCTTATTTAATTCACCCTTTACATATAGAATATCTCTTGTAGTATCTCTAACTCCACCAGCATTATCGACCAATAGTGTAAATGGCTCTGAGTGCAATACATTAAAAAACTTTTTTCGATAAATGAGACCTGTATCTATACCTCGTTCATCGGGCGAATCGTAATGTACAAAGCCATAATCCAAATCATCTAAAGCATCCGTATCTAACAATGCTTTAAAAACACTATTATTTTCAGCTTCAGCCACCCCTATTAATGCCGGAGGATAGGGATGATCTTCTGCGCCAATCTTAACAATAGTCTTAGAAAGTTTATTCAATTTACGTTGATATCTTTCTACCGTCCATTTTTTTGTTCCATTTGGTGTATAATCTTTGTCCAAAATCTTAGTATTACGTTCTGGATCAAATAGATTTTCTAAATTGTAAAACGCAACCGTATAGCGTTGTTTTTTTGACTTTTTTTTAAAGAATGGAAATCGCATGAATATTTTTAATGGTAATTACATAAAAGCACATCTATAAGGAGTTCTGGACAAATAACTTGAACGATCCAAAAATTCTTGAGCGTATGTAAACTCTATTATCAAGTCAATAAAAATACGAAATAGCTTATCGGTAATTGCTTAATTTTGCACTTTACGGTATTATGATAGAAAAGAAAAGTATAGATTATGAGAAAGCGGTTCTTATTGGTGTTATCAATAAGGAGCAAAATGAAGATAAAGTAAGTGAGTATCTAGATGAACTAGAGTTCCTTACTTATACGGCAGGTGGTAAAGTTACCAAACGGTTTGTTCAACGTATGGACGTGCCCAACCCAAAGACCCTCATAGGAAGTGGTAAAATGGAAGAGGTAGAACGTTACGTAGAGCAGCACAAAATAGGTTCTGTTATTTTTGATGATGAGCTTACCCCTGGTCAACAACGTAATATTGAAAAACAATTGCAATGTAAAATAATTGATCGTACCTCGTTAATATTGGACATCTTTGCACAACGCGCACAAACAAGTTATGCCAGAACACAGGTTGAACTTGCGCAATACGAATACCTGCTACCAAGACTAACCGGATTATGGACACACCTAGAGCGACAAAAAGGGGGGATTGGTATGCGTGGACCTGGAGAAACGGAAATTGAAACAGATAGACGTATTGTACGTGATCGTATTACCTTACTTAAAAAGAAGCTGAAAAAAATTGATCGCCAAATGGAAACCCAAAGAGGTAACCGTGGTGCTTTAGTTCGTGTGGCTTTGGTTGGATACACCAATGTTGGTAAGTCTACCCTAATGAACGTAATAAGTAAGAGTGATGTTTTCGCCGAGAACAAACTGTTTGCTACACTAGATACTACAGTGAGAAAGGTGGTAATAGGTAATTTACCATTCTTGTTAAGTGATACCGTAGGATTCATTAGAAAACTACCTACGCAATTAGTGGAAAGTTTTAAAAGCACTTTAGATGAAGTGCGGGAGGCAGATTTATTATTACACGTAGTAGACATCTCTCATCCTCAGTTTGAAGAACATATAGCATCTGTAAATCAGATATTATCAGAAATTAAAAGTTCAGATAAAAAAAGCATCATGATCTTTAATAAGATCGATCAATACGAACACGAAACTATTGATGATGATGATTTAGTTACCGAACGTACCGGAAGACATTTTACCATTAATGATTGGAAACAGACTTGGATGGAAAAAGTGGGAGACCGTGCTATTTTTATTTCCGCTTTAAACAAAGAAAATTTAGACGAATTTAGAAAACGTGTTTATGATGAGGTAAGAGATATTCACGTTACACGTTTTCCATATAACAACTTTCTTTATCCAGAGCATTTAGACGAGTATTAAATACCAATTATAATTGAATTGATGCAATTCATCGATGAAATTATGCCAATGGTAATTCTCACCACAACCTAGGTTGTATTCACAACATAAATTGTATGCTACAAGAACATATGCATTAATTTTACAATGTACTTAAGAGATGTGTTGACCCCAAATTGATATGTAACTTACGAACACTAAAAAGTAAACAACCTTGCGGTAAACCCGCAACGTATTGAATTGAAAGTTCTATATAGATTTCGACGCAAACCTTGGAACATTAAAATCTTGATTATCAAGTAAAATCCCAAATTTTACGATAATTACTTAACCGAAGAAAGCCCTCTAAATAGAGGGCTTTCTTTTTACCAATCTTGTATATTTTATGCTACAACTTAGAAAGCATAGTTAAGACCAACTAAGAAGTATGTCTGTAACTTATTGTCAACCGTATCAAATGTTTCGGTAGGTGTATCTACCAAAGCAAAGTTTAAAGCTTCTTGTTTATTATCACGTAAACCAAATTCAAAACCTAAACCAATACCGTTCCACAAAGTATAGCCAAAGGAATTGATCCATGTTAGGTTAGAAAAGTCACCGCTTTTGTAGCTTTGAAACATAGAAAGATTCGTTTTAAAATTAACCGCACCAAATTTCTTAGTATAATCAGCAACAATTTTAGCACCTAAAGAAGATTCGAAAACTGTATCATTATCACTGAATACGAAATTATAGTTTAATGGATGAATGACCACTACTAAATCTGTAATAGGCGTCCAAGTTGCACCAACACCTAAGTCAAGATAACCAGGGTCGTTAAAGTTATCTAGAATTGTAGTTCTATATTCAGCTAAACCTGAAACAGCCCAGTTCTTGCCAAGCTTTCTACCGTAAAGTGATGTAATACTAAATACATCAGTTCCTTTTTTAAAGCTATCATCATCGGTATCATCGTTCTTATCATCGAACTTTACCCAGCCTAAATTAATGTTTCCAGAATTCCTCCAAAAGAATTTCTCTTCGTTCAAATTAGCAAAAGCATTGACTGTTATACCTATGTTACCGGAAGCCAAGTCTGGAGTACCTTGACCGTACCAATTATTAAAGCTACTTAAGTTAGCACCTATAGTACCAAACGCTCCTTTTTTCCAACCTGGCAATGCATCTATTTTACTCTTAATAGCGTCCGCCCTTCCTTTAATAGCGGCGATAGAATCTTTAGTTGCACTTAATTGACCTTTTAATTCCTCTTCTGTTTGAGAAAAACCAACCACTGCAACAAACGCAAATGCTAGCGTTAATACAATTTTCTTCATAATACTTAATGTTTATAGTTTATAGTGGCGCAAAGGTAGTAATACTGCACAACTTCTATAAATTCGATTATGTTATTTTCTTTTGTATAGCGGCACAGATGAGCACGCTTCCCCATACATAATAGACTTTGCAACCGGCTTTAAACGCTCTGCAAGAAACAGATATGCATTGGTAGGCACAGGTTTTTTACTACATCCTTTTATTATAATCAACTTATCTTGGTATTCGGAAACGTCTATATCTTCAATAATAGATTGGTAAATACTAGATTCCAAATCTACCAAACTCCCTTGAATTGCCTTTTTAGCAATACCGCTTAGCTTTACACTTAACAATAAATAAGCCCAGCCCGGTACAATGGCATCGGTAGAACATTGCATAGCCACATAAGCGCCTTCATATTGAGACCAGTCATGAGCGTCTACAAAAGCCCTGAATTCTTTTTCCTTTAGTATAAATCCTTCAAAAAGCCAATCTTTAATATCTAACACTACTCTTTCTCCCTTTGGATAATAGTCTTCTAGGTTAAAAGTAATCAGTTTGCTCTGGGCAACCTTATTTACGATTTCATCTTGCATAATAGCATCTTTTAAATCGGCATGAAATTTTGATTTTTAAAGAAGGCCTAATTCTAATTTTGCTTCTTCGCTCATTAAATCTTGTGTCCACGGAGGATCAAAAGTAATTTCTACTTCAGCATCTTTGATAGCGTCCAAAGACTTTACCTTCTCTTCTACTTCTGCAGGTAAACTTTCAGCTACAGGGCAGTTTGGAGATGTAAGCGTCATTAAAATCTTTACCTCATTATCTTCATTCACCAAAACATCATAGATCAACCCTAATTCATAGATATCTACAGGAATTTCTGGATCATAGATAGTCTTTAAAATCTTAACGATTTTCTCTCCTAATTCTGCGCTGTCCTCAGCTATATTTTCATCACTCATAATCTTCTAGTCTTCAATTTGTGTTTGATACGCTACTGCGTATAACTTTAATTGTTTGATCATACTTACCAAACCGTTTGCCCGCGTAGGCGATAAATGCTCTTTTAGTCCAATTTCATCAATAAACTGCGTATCAGCATCTAAAATATCTTGTGGTTTCTGGTTACTAAAAGCACGTATTAGAATGGCAATAATACCTTTGGTTATAATAGCATCGCTATCTGCCGTAAAAACTAATTTGTTCTCTTCTAGTTCGGCATGAACCCAAACCTTACTTTGACAACCTTTAATAATGTTATCATCTGTCTTAAATTCTTCTTTGATCAATGGTAACGACTTCCCCAATTCGATCATATACTCATACCGTTGCATCCAATCATCGAACATGGAAAATTCGTCTATAATCTCTTCTTGTATCTCTTTAATTTCCATTGCTTTATTTTATGCAAAAATACGATAACAATTGAAGGATTTCAAACCTTAACATTACCTGTGAAACTTTGTGTTACAATAACATGCTTTTAGCTTTTAACACACCAGCGATAAGTACATCTACCTCTTCCCTTGTATTGTAAAAAGCAAAACTAGCACGTACGGTACCCGGTATTTTAAAAAAGTCCATTATAGGTTGCGCACAATGGTGCCCTGTACGTACCGCAATACCCAGCTTATCTAAAATACTACCCATATCATATGGGTGAACGCCTTCTATATTAAATGAAATAACAGAAGTTTTATTTTCTGCCGTCCCGTAAATTTTGAGTCCGTCTATTTTTAATAACTCTTGTGTAGCATATGCTAATAACTCATGCTCGTACTTGGCAATTTCCTCAAAGCCAATAGCATTCATATAATCTAGTGCAGCACCAAAAGCGATACCACCACAGATATTTGGTGTACCAGCTTCAAATTTATGAGGCAGATCTGCATAGGTCGTTTTCTCAAAAGTAACCTCAGCTATCATTTCACCACCACCCTGGTACGGTGGTAATTTATTTAACCACTCCTCTTTACCATATAACATACCAACACCCGTTGGTCCACATATTTTATGAGCGGAACAGGTATAAAAATCAACATCTAAAGCCTGTACATCGGCCACTAAATGCGGAGCGGCTTGCGCTCCATCAATTAAAACTGCAGCACCAACCTCATGCGCCTTTTCAATGATTTCTTCAATAGGATTAATAGTACCTAAAGCATTTGAAATGTGATTACAGAAAACCAATTTTGTTTTATCACCAAGAAGCTCATCATAAACATCTATACGTAATTCACCTTCTTCATTCATGGGAATTACTTTTAAAACAGCACCTGTACGCTCACATAGCATTTGCCACGGTACAATATTAGAATGATGTTCCATTGCAGATACCAAAACCTCATCTCCTTCCTTAATCAAAGCAGAGAATCCGTTGGCAACAAGATTTATACTATGGGTAGTACCAGAAGTATAAATAATCTCATAAGATTTAGCGGCATTGAAATGCTTTTGAATCTTAATTCTAGCCTGCTCGTATTTATCCGTAGCCTCTTGAGAAAGCGTATGCACCCCACGGTGAATATTGGCATTGTAGTTCTGATAATAATCTACAATAGCATCTATTACCTGCTGCGGAGTTTGCGATGTAGCGGCATTGTCCAAATAGACCAATGGCTTACCATTTACCTCGCGCTTTAGAATTGGAAAATCTTCTCTTATTTTTTTAATATCTAACATAGTCAATCTTCTTATATACAAAGATACCCGATAATGAAAACAAATATTATTGAATTCTAATTTACTTCTACATCGGATTAAAATAAAAAAGGATAGCTATCTAAATAACTATCCTTTATATACATCTCTCACTTAAAATATCTTACAAATCAAACCCAAGGTTTACCCCTAGTTTCTTAGCAATCAATTTATTTATTCTAGTCTTTAGTTCAGGAATACGAACAGAGGACAATACGTTGTTTGCAAAGGCATACATTAATAATGCTCTTGCTTCTTTCTGTGGAATACCTCTAGATTGTAGGTAGAACAACGCATCTTCATCTAACTGGCCAATGGTACAACCGTGAGAACATTTTACATCATCTGCAAAAATCTCTAATTGCGGTTTTGTATTGATGCTAGCCTTATCACTGATCAATATATTATTGTTCTGCTGAAAAGCATTTGTTTTCTGCGCTATTTTATCAACGATGATCTTACCGTTAAAAACACCCGTAGAACTATCTCCATAAATACCTTTGTAATCTTGATGACTTTCACAGTTAGGCTCAATATGATGCACTAAAGTATGATGATCTACATGCTGCTTTTCTCCTAAAATAGTAACACCTTTCATGGTAGAGTCTATGAACTCCCCATTTTGATAGAAATTAAGGTTGTTACGGGTCAATTTACCGCCAAAAGAGAACGTATGAACCTTAACATGACTTTTATCTTTCTGGTCAATGTAGGTGTTATCTATCAATGAAGCCGTAGGAGCATCATTTTGTATTTTATAGAAATCTACGATAGCACTCTTTGCAGCGAATATCTCGGTAACTGCATTAGTAAGCACTTCATTTGTAGTTAAACTTTGGTGGCGTTCAATAATCTGAACCTCGGCATTTTCTTCTACAACAATTAAATTTCTTGGTTGTAATAATAAAGAAGCCTCATTACCGGTAGAGAAATGTAAAATCTCAATTGGTTTTTTAGGCATTTTATTCTGCGGAATGTAGATATATGCCCCTTCTCTACTAAATGCAGTGTTTAATGACGTTAACGACTCATCCTTAGATGCTATTTTATTAAAATACACATCAATTACCTGCTTGTACATTGGCTTTGTAAGCGCAGCACTCATTAAGCAAATATCTACGCCATCATGTGTAGTCTCAGATAAGTAAGAGCTGTAAATACCATCAACGAAAACAATCTTATACGTATCGATCTCGTGAATAAAATAGCGTTTTACATCTTTATATTCCAACGCATTGTCCTCTTTTGGGAATATGCTGAAATCTATTTTCTGAATATTATTTAATGACGTATACTTCCAAGCCTCTTCCTTTTTAGAAGGAAACCCTTTTTCCTCAAAGTTTTTTATAGCCGCCATACGAACATCGTGTACCGGATGCTCAACATCCACGTTGTTCTCAAACGCCATAAAAGAGGAAATCAATTTATCTTTTAAATCCATATTTTTTCAGTTGCCAGTTTGCAGTTGGCAGTATACAATCTATCATTACCGCCACTGAATACTATATACTTAATTACACCGCTGTTTCTTGCTTTAACCAGTCGTATCCTTTTTCTTCTAACTCTAGTGCAAGTTCTTTACCACCAGATTTTACAATTTTACCATTATGTAAAACGTGAACAAAATCAGGTACTATGTATTCTAACAAACGTTGGTAGTGCGTAATTAAGATTACTGCATTATCCTTACTCTTCAATTTGTTAACTCCGCTAGCAACAATACGTAAAGCATCAATATCCAAACCAGAATCTGTTTCATCCAAAATGGCAACTTTAGGCTCTAACATGGCCATTTGAAAAATCTCGTTACGTTTTTTCTCGCCACCGGAAAAACCTTCGTTCAATGATCTAGACAAGAACTTACGGTCAATTTCCAATAATTCAGATTTCTCACGAATAAGTTTCAACATATCTTTAGCAGGCATATCTTCTAGGCCTTTTGCCTTACGAGATTCATTGATGGCCGTTTTCATAAAGTTGGTTACGGAAACACCAGGAATTTCTACCGGGTATTGAAAAGATAGAAAAACACCTTTATGTGCTCTTTCTTCTGGAGAAACTTCTTCTAAATCTTCACCACTTAACTCAATGGAACCTTGAGTAACCTCAAAATGTTCATTACCTGCAATTACAGAAGCCAATGTACTTTTACCTGAACCGTTAGGCCCCATAATAGCATGTACTTCACCTGCTTTTACCTCTAAGTTAATTCCTTTTAATATCTCCTTATCGTCTACGTTAGCGTGTAGATCTTTAATTTTCAACATAATATGTTACTTTAAATATTGTGGCGCCTATGGCGTTTTACTAAAACCTTAATTATTATTTATCCTACAGAACCTTCTAAACTAATTTCCAATAATTTCTGTGCCTCTACCGCAAATTCCATTGGAAGTTTATTCAGTACTTCTTTACTAAATCCGTTTACAATTAATGCAATTGCTTTCTCGGTATCTATACCCCTTTGGTTACAATAGAATATTTGGTCTTCACCAATCTTACTCGTGGTAGCCTCATGCTCTATCATTGCGCTTTTATTCTTTGCTTCAATATATGGGAAAGTATGTGCACCACACTCGTTACCCATTAAAAGCGAATCGCATTGAGAGAAGTTACGAGCACCATCGGCACGGCTATTCACCTGTACCAATCCGCGGTAACTGTTTTGGGATTTACCTGCAGAAATACCTTTTGATATAATAGTACTCTTGGTGTTTTTACCAATATGTACCATTTTAGTACCGGTATCTGCCTGTTGGTAATTATTGGTTACGGCAATAGAATAAAATTCACCGATGGAATTATCTCCTTTTAAAATACAAGAAGGATATTTCCAAGTTACCGCTGATCCGGTTTCAACTTGTGTCCAAGATACTTTAGCGTTTTTCTCACACAAAGCTCTTTTGGTAACAAAATTAAATACCCCGCCTTTACCCTCTTTATTACCAGGGAACCAGTTTTGCACCGTTGAATATTTTATTTCCGCACCATCTAAAGCTACTAACTCCACCACTGCTGCATGTAATTGATTCTCATCTCGTGAAGGTGCTGTACAACCTTCAAGATAACTTACATAACTATCTTCATCTGCAATAACCAAGGTACGCTCAAACTGACCAGTACCTGCCTGGTTAATTCTAAAGTATGTGGACAATTCCATTGGACAACGAACGCCCTTAGGAATATAGCAGAAACTACCATCTGAAAAAACAGCAGAGTTTAATGCGGCATAAAAGTTATCTCTTTTTGGAACTACTGATCCAATATATTTCTTTACTAATTCCGGATGCTCCTTAATAGCTTCTGAAATAGAACAGAAAATTATGCCTTTTTCAGCCAAGGTCTTTTTAAATGTCGTAGCAACGGATACGGAATCCATCACAATATCAACCGCTACATTCTGAAGTTTCTTTTGCTCATCTACAGAAATACCCAATTTCTTGTACATTTCCAGCAACTCTGGATCAACATCATCCAAGGTTTTATTTGGATCTGCTTTCTTTGGTGCAGAATAGTAAGATATTGCTTGAAAATCTGGTTTTTGGTAATGAACGTTAGCCCATTCTGGCTCTTCCATTTCCTTCCAATATTTGAAAGCCTCTAACCTCCAAAGTGTCATCCACTCCGGTTCTCCCTTTTTCTTAGAAATAGCAATAACGATTTCTTCGTTTAAACCGTTGGGAAACGTTTCAGATTCAATATCTGTATAGAAACCATATTCGTACTCTTTGGTTTCTAATTCTTTCTTTAATTCTTCTTCTGTATATGCCATATATTCTATGTAATAAGTAAAAAAATAATGAGTTAAAAACTACTCAAATATGATTTTACATATTCTAAACTTATTTTTTACAATGAAAAACTCTCTCCACAACCACACGTTCTTTGTGCGTTAGGGTTGTTAAAAACAAAACCCTTTCCGTTGAGTCCACCAGAGTATTCTAACACGGTTCCTACTAAATATAAAAAGCTTTTTTTATCTACAATAATCCGCACATTGTTGTCTTCGAACACTTTATCAGCATCATCTTTTTTATCATCGAAGTTTAACTCGTAAGATAATCCACTGCATCCACCACTTTTCACCCCAACACGTACATAATCAGTAGTAGCATCAAAACCTTCTTCTGTCATAAGGTTGATCACTTTCTGTTTAGCCGTTTCTGATACTTGAATCATAATTAACTAGATTTAATCTAAATAGTTTACAAATATACGTTATAAGTCCGTTTTTACCATAGAACCTTACATTATTATCCAGTATAGATCTATAGAGAAACTCTATCGACAAAACATACCATTTTTTTTTAAAATTTACTTGAAAATATTTAAAGTTTTCAGTAACACCATTCCTTTAAAAAAAGGAAAGAAATACATCGTCTAAATCAAATTACCTCTCGTGCCATAAACCTTAAAAGACTATAGCAATATGTAACTATAAAACAACCCCATTTAGTTTTCAAACCTTACCAAGGTATTTCAGTCTTCTATCACAGAAGACAAAAAAATTTCAATATTCTACAATTAAAAAAGCAAAGAAAATGTTAAATAATAAAATTAATTATACTGTAACCCATTAATTTTCAATGATTAAAATCATTTTTAAGGAATTACTAGCCGTCCTTGACATTTAGATTCACGTACATTTTGCTAGAATTCAAGTATCTTCATTACTAAAATCAAACAACAACAATTTATGTCACACAAGAAATTAAGCGACAAAAACAACACTCGCCGAAAATTTATGAAGAATACCGGCATGGCTGCAGCCGGATTTATGATAGTACCAAGACATGTACTTGGTGGAACCGGATTTATTGCCCCTAGCGATAAATTGAACATTGCCGGTATAGGTGTAGGAGGTAAAGGTCAGAGCGATATCGCTTCTTTTGCCGAGAGCCCAAACGTAAATATCGTATCACTTGCCGATGTAGATAATAGGCAAGCAGTAGGATCTAGAGAAGCATTCCCAAAAGCCAGCTATTTCAACGATTTTAGGGAGATGTTAGACAAAGAAGGCAAAAATATTGATGCCGTTTCTGTATCTACACCAGACCACAACCATGCCGTTGCAGCTTACCAGGCAATGTCTATGGGGAAACATGTTTATGTTCAAAAACCTTTAACACATGATATTTGGGAAGCAAGAATGCTGACAGAAGCTGCCAAAAAATTCAAAGTAGTTACGCAAATGGGTAACCAAGGTGGCTCTGGCGATGGGGTACGCACAATGAAAGAAATTTATGATGCAGGCATCATAGGTGATGTACACACCGTAAAATGCTGGACAAATAGGGCAATTTGGCCACAAGCACTACAAACACCCACCAAAAGAGATCGCGTACCAAAAGGTCTAAACTGGGACCTATGGTTAGGTACTGCACAAATGCGCGATTATAATGACGCATACCTTCCTTTTGATTGGAGAGGTTGGTCAGATTTTGGTACAGGTGCGCTAGGTGATATGGCCTGCCATATTATGGATCCGGCATATAGAATATTACCAATATTATATCCTGATACCGTAGAGTGCAGCGTTTCCGACGCATTCAGTGGTAAATTTGAAAACAAAAATTACCCAAAGAGTTTCCCTAACTCCAGTAAAATACACTTAAGCTACCCAAGAACGGATGGCAAAGGAAAGATCAAAGTAACTTGGATGGATGGCGGACTACTACCTGAACGACCAGAAGAATTAGGTGATGACGAAGCTTTAGGAAACTGGGACGGCGGTGTACTTTTCATTGGTACAAAAGGAAAACTAATGGCAGATTGCTACGGTGCCAATCCGCGTTTGTTACCATTATCTTTAAACGAACAATTTGAAGTTGAGCAAACTATTGCTCGTGTACCGGAAGGTCACTACTTGCAATGGGTAAACGCTTGTATGGCCGGTTACGGAAATGCAGAAACGAGTTCATCTTTTGATTATGCCGGACCGTTTACAGAAAGTATCCTAATTGGTAACTTAGCATTGAAGTCATATTTCGAAGTAGATCCTGCAGTAGAAAATCCGGGCTTCTGGGGTGGCGGAAAACAATACCACGGTAGAAAACGTTTACAGTGGGATGCCGCTAATATGAAGATTACCAACTTCGAGCCTGCAAACAAATATGTGAAACGAACCTATAGAGATGGTTATTCAGTAGGATAATCCATACCTCTAAACAATAGAAACTTTAGTTAGACCGAAGCTGAAAAGCTTCGGTTTTTTTATGTCATACATCTTATTTTACTTCTTATTTTTGCAACATGCTAGAAGATAAAGAACAAGAAAGAACTTCGTTAGAGAAATTAGGTGAATTTGGACTCATAGAACACCTTACCAAAGATTTTGAGCTTACTCAAAAATCTACCATTAAAGGAATTGGTGATGACGCCGCAGTGTTAGATTACAAAAAATCAAAAACAGTGCTGAGTACCGATCTTTTAATAGAAGGCGTGCACTTTGATCTTGCCTATATGCCATTAAAGCATTTAGGCTACAAATCAATAATGGTAAATTTATCTGATATCTATGCCATGAATGCAACAGCAACTCAAGTAACTGTTTCATTAGCTGTCTCAAACAGATTTCCGTTAGAGGCACTTGAAGAATTTTATGCGGGTGTTGCTACCGCATGTAAAACGTACAATGTTGATTTGGTAGGTGGCGACACCACCTCATCTAAAACAGGATTAATGATCAGCGTTACCGCAATTGGTATTGCAAACGAAGAAGATATTGCCTACCGTTCAGGTGCAAAACCAAATGACCTGTTAGTGGTTACCGGAGATTTAGGAGCAGCATATATGGGCTTACAGGTATTAGAGCGTGAAAAAGAGGTTTTTAAAGTAAACCCGAACAGTCAGCCAGATCTAGAACCTTATTCTTATATCGTAGAGCGACAGTTGAAGCCAGAAGCCAGAAAAGACATTCCTGAGTTATTAAAGCAATTAGAAGTTCACCCCACCTCTATGATCGATATTAGCGACGGACTCTCATCAGAAATTCTGCATTTAAGTAAGAATAGCGGATTGGGAATTGACTTGTACGAAGACAAAATTCCTTTAGACCCTACAGTAATTTCAGCTTGTGAAGAGTTTAAGATGGATAGTACTTTAGTTGCTCTAAGCGGCGGTGAGGACTACGAATTATTGTTTACCATAGACCAAAAAGAATTCCCGAAAATTAAGGGAAATCCTAACTTGACCGTTATAGGACATACCACGGGAAAAGACGAAGGGGCATTCTTGATTTCTAGGAATAATACGAAGATTCCATTAACCGCACAGGGTTGGAATTCATTTACTTAAAACAGCATACTTTAAGCTACTTGTTGTCGCGTAGCTGTATGCCTTCTTTGGTAAATATGCTCTAAAGTTCTATTGATATCTTGTAATTCAGGCGTTAATACAGAAAGATTACCACTTACATCTGTAGTTACCTCTTTTTGACAGTGAATACACTTGTACTCTTTAATGTGTGAGGTTATTTTTTTAGAAATAGCGTAATGATGACCGAAAATGCTGCAGAATATTTTTTTCATGCTGTAGGATTTGTTGCAAAAATTCCGATTTGGGGATCGAGAAAATGCGGTTAATATAATTTGTTGATACTCATAGAAAATTAACATAAGCTTAATTTCCTTTTGTTAATATACTGTATATTAAAGGTCTGCACCACTAATTGTTGTGAGTCTTATCCAACCTGTTGTCAATGCGCTTTTTTTTGCTGTTTCAGAAAATGAAAAACCTTGGCTTGCCTGTTATTTAATAATCTTTCACTTAATTTGCACTCATGTTTAAAAAAAAGGAAACCCTAATTACTGCCTTTGCCCTATTTTCTCTATTTTTTGGAGCGGGCAATCTAATTTTACCTCCTTTATTAGGTTTTAATTCTGGCAACCAATGGCTTATAGTTTCAATAGGTTTTGGACTTTCGGCTGTTGCCATTCCCATTTTAGGTATTTTAGCATATGCAAAGCTTCAAGGTACCCTTATAGATTTTGGCAATAAAGTTTCTCCAACATTTAGTTTAATTTTTTCCTTTTTCATTTATGCCATTGCAATAGCTCTTCCTAGTCCTCGTACAGCATCAGTAACACATGAAATAGCAATACAACCTTATTGGGACATCTCTTCGTGGTTTACTAGCAGCATCTATTTTGCATTAGTTTTGTTATTTGCAATGAACCGTTCAAAAATATTGAACATACTGGGCAAATTATTGACTCCCGCTATAATTCTAATTCTTCTTTTAGTAATAGGAATTACTATTTTCACGCTACCTTTTGATTTTGACAGTATAGCCATCGTAAATCCGTTTACGAACGGCATCATTGAAGGCTACCAAACATTCGATGCTATAGGCGCTGTTGTGGTCGGCGGAGTAATTATTATTTCCATCAATTTAAAATACACCAATGCCACCTATGAGGATAAAAAAATTCTTATACGCAATGCTGCCTGGTTTGCAGGGTTGGCACTATTTTTAATTTATATGGGATTAATACTTTCCGGGGCATTGTCACATTCCGTTTTTAATGCGGATAGCACTAGAACAGAAATTCTATCTGGCTTGGCCAAACAAAGCTTAGGAAATATTGGTAATTTATTTTTAAGCATGTTAGTAGGATTAGCCTGTTTTACCACGGCTGTAGGCATAGTAACCGGCACCGCAGATTTTGTTGCCTCTAGATGTAATGAATCTAAATTGGCATTTACCATCACGGCAGTCATTGGCAGTGTATTAGGCGTATTAATAGGGCAGTTCAATGTTGCCTACATCATTGCCGTTGCCATACCATCTTTAATGTTTATTTATCCTATTACCATTATACTTATTCTTTTAAACGTAGTACCGGATAAATATGCTTCGGCATTAGTCTTTAAAACCGTAACGGTCATTACTATAGTATTTAGCATTCCAGATTTCTTAGGAAGTATTAGCGCCATAGCACCTGCCGCCGACACCTTCTCTTGGATTCCGCTTCAACCATATAGTTTAGGCTGGGTACTGCCCGCACTTGTTGTATTTTTTGCCACCAATATTATTTATAGGGAAAAGCCCGAATAAAATACCTATTATCTATTTTTTCTCTTCTTTGAGTAATAATAGAAGATATAAGCTATGAAGACCATCACCACAAAAGGTAGATAGGTGCCAATAACAACACCTATCTCATATGCACTATCAGGGGCTTTCTGAATCTTCTCTTCAATACCGGAAACCTCTTGAATAAATACCAATAACCTCATATTAAAACTCTATTTCTAAACTAATTGGGCAATGATCACTGCCCATTACCTGATCATGTATTTCGGCAGACTTCACCTTGTCCCAAATAGACTCGCTAACCAAAAAGTAATCTAAACGCCAGCCTACGTTTCTACCACGTGCCCCACCTCTTGCACTCCAAAAGGTATATTTATCAAATGTTGTAGGGTGTAATTTTCTAAAGCTATCTACCAAGTTAACTTCTTTCAGCATGTGCTCAAACCCGTCTATTTCAACTTGTGTAAACCCAGATGTTTTATTGAAGTTACTTTTGGGGTTTGCCAAATCATTTGCGGTATGTGCTACATTAAAATCTCCTGTAATAATCAAAGGCTTCGACTTAGACAACTCCTTTAGGTAGTTGGTAAAATCTTTATCCCAACCCGCACGGTAATCCAACCTTTTTAATCCGCTACCACTATTAGGTATGTACACATTGACTAGATGAAATTGATCAAATTCAGAATGCGTAATCCGTCCTTCCAAATCGTGAATTTCAACACCCATATCCTTATGGAATGCTACCGGCTTCTTTTTAGAAAGAATTCCGGTTCCAGAATAACCTTTTCGCTCTGCACTATTGCTAAAAAGCTCGTAATCGGTAATACTTTTTAAAGCTTCGGCAACCTGATCATCTTGTGCCTTTGTTTCCTGAACACAGAATACATCGGCATCAAAATCTTTAACGATATCTTCAAACCCCTTTTTTACGGAAGCTCTTATGCCATTAACGTTCCACGATACTAATTTCATACTAACTTTATTTGTTCATTAATTCTTCAATCTCATCTGCCTTAATAGGAATATTCGCCATCAGGTTAAAAGGTTCTCCCGTTTCTTGAATAACAACATCATCCTCTAAACGAATACCCATATTTTCTGCCGGAATATAAATCCCCGGTTCTACGGTAAATACCATATTCGCTTTCATAGGAGTTTTCAACGCTCCGTAATCATGCGTGTTTAACCCAATATGGTGGCTGGTACCATGCATAAAGTATTTTTTATACGCAGGCCAATCTGGATTTTCATTCTGCACATCTGCCTTATCCAACAACCCAAGCCCCAGTAATTCTGAAGTCATTAGTTTACCACATTCCTTATGATATTCTGCCCAAAGTGTTCCAGGTACCAGCATTTTGGTAGCATCGTCCTTTACACGTAAAACAGCGTTGTATACCTCTTTTTGACGTTTGGTAAATTTTCCACTTACAGGTATTGTTCTTGTCAAGTCACTTGAATAATTTGCGTACTCCGCAGCGGTATCCATTAAAATTAAATCGCCCTCATGGCAAGGTTTATTATTCTCTAGATAGTGCAACACGTTGGCATTGTTTCCAGAAGCAATAATTGGCGGATAAGCAAAACCTTTAGATTTATTGCGTACAAATTCATACAGCAATTCAGCTTCAATCTCATACTCCATGACACCAGGCTTTACGAATCCAAGTAATCTGCGGAACCCTTTTTCGGTAATATTACACGCAGTTTGCATGATTTCTATTTCCTCTGGCTCTTTAATTCCTCTAATTTCTTGAAGAATTGGATTACTCTTGGCAACTCTATGAGCAGGATATTCTCGTTTACATTTTTTTATAAACCGGTCTTCACGCGTTTGGGTTTCTACGGCTTGCCTATAATGTTCATTGGTATTAAAATATATAGTTTCGGCCTCGGTCATTAGATCGAAGAATATCTTATCGAAATCTTGCAACCAGCAGATCGTTTCTATTCCAGAAACTTCGGTTCCTTTTTCCTTGGTCAATTTAGCACCTTCCCAAATAGCGATATGCTCATTTGTTTCTCGAACAAAAAGAATTTCTCGATGCTTTTTATTGATGGCATCTGGGAACAATACTAAAATAGTTTCTTCTTGATCAGCCCCGGATAGGTAAAAGATATCTCTATGTTGCTCAAAAGGCAAAACACTATCGGCACCTATTGGATAAATATCGTTAGAGTTAAAAACTGCTATGCTATTAGGCTGCATGCGGTCCATAAACTTCTTACGGTTCTTAATAAACAAGGAGTTAGGTATTTGATCGTATTTCATGAATTTTTATTTTGATATAAAATTACGCATTATGTGTTGTTTCCTTAAAAAATAGGGAATGGAATTATAAAATTTACAAGAAAGCAACGGGTCTATCTTAGTTACAAATTGGCTAACTTGTATTCCTAAACCAAATGCAGACAACTCATGAAAAAAATTGCTTACTTAATTATAGGCGCATTATGCCTACAAGCATGTTCGGACACCAAAAAAGAAGAATCACAAGCTGAATTATTTGCACGTATTGATACCGAGATCAAAGCAAATTCAAAAGGCTACAGTACGCTAAAAGAAGCTACGGAAACCATTGGCCACCGATTAACAGGCTCAACCAATGGCGCCAAGGCAGAGGAGTTTACCTATAATCTATTCAAGGAATATGGCTTTGACGATGTTACCTACCAAACTTTTAAAGTAGAAGCTTGGGCAAGAGGTGAAGTATCTTTAGATATTAATGATGAAAATTTTAAAGTAGCTACTTTAGGGCACGCACCTGTTGAAGCTCATGTGACAGGAGAAATTGTGGATATGGACAACGGACTAGAAGCAGATTATACTACCAACCCAGATGCAGTGAAAGGCAAAATCTCCTTAGTCTATATTTCTATTTTACCAGATAGTGAAGAAGGATTGAGCAATTTACACAGAAGTGAAAAAACAGCCTTGGCCATAAAATATGGTGCTATTGGCATCATTATTATTAATCAAGTGGACAATGGAGTGCTATTAACGGGTACCGCTTCCGTAACAGGAGAATTGATTCCTATTCCCGCTGTGTGTATTGGTAAAGAAGACGGCATGGCGCTGAAAGAATCTTTAAAATCTAAAAAAGCAATTGCCAAAATTGACATGACCAACACAAGTGACGTTATAGAAGCAAGAAACGTAGTAGCTACACTACCAGGGTCAGAGATTCCGCAAGAAGAGATTATTATTGGCGGTCATTTAGATTCTTGGGATTTAGCTACCGGTGCTATTGATAATGGTATTGGATCCTTTGCTGTAATAGATATTGCAAGAGCGTTTAAAGCAAACAACCTACAACCAAAAAGAACCGTAAAATTTGTAATGTTCATGGGGGAAGAACAGGGACTACTTGGTTCTAAATATTTAGTGGAACAAGCCATTGAAAACAACACTATTGAGAATATTAAATACATGATGAATTTAGATATGTCCGGCAACCCCATTGGCATGAATGCTGGCGGAGAATTGGATAACAAGCAATTCTTTACCGATCTAGGAGCTGCCATTCAAAAACAGGATACCATTTATCAGAACAAGTTCTCAAACAAATCTAGTTTACACAGTGATCACCAACCATTTATGCTTGAAGGTGTGCCTATTTTATCAGTTCACAGTAACCTGGATCGTTCTATTTACGGTTGCTATCATTCTGATTGTGATGATTTCAACTTGGTAAATGAAGACCATATGAAAAACACCGCGCGTTTTGGAACCATGATGTTGTGCGCATTGGCAGATGCCAACACATTACCAGCTACAAAAATGGATAGTGAAACCACTAAAGAATTTATGATCAAGAATGATTTAAAGGATAAATTGATTATTGGTAACGAATGGAAATGGGAAGAATAAACTCAGTTAAAAAAATCATTATAAGGCAGGGTATTGTTCCCGCACTATTCTGCCTTTCCTTTTTAACGGCATGTTCTCAGCAAACTGAAGAACAACCCGTGGACTATTTTGAGATTGTACGTCCTGAATTTACGGGTCAGCTTGCATACGAGACCACAGATTTTGTGGAAGATTATTGGCGTGTTGTGGGCAATACTGGCTTTAACAAAACCATTCACCTTATTGCAGATAGTTTACAAGCTGCAGGTTATGTTTTAGAAGCGAATGCAAAACAAAGCGACCGGTTTACCTACCGCATTGAAAAACGGGCAATGACCCACCACACTTGGGAACCCATATCTGCAGCGTTACAAATTGTGGGCACCAAAAATCCTTTACTGTTATCGGAAACCAACCGAAACATGACTTATTTAAATTCCGTTTCAACCCCTAAAAACGGTTTGAAGGCTGAAGTAGTTTGGATTAAATCTGTTGATGAACTAGAGTCAGTTTCTGTTAAAGACAAAGTTTTATTTGCAGAAATGAATGTTCGAAAATTGTATAAACTAGCGGTTGAAAAAGGCGCTGTTGGCATTCTAACGTATGACAATCCCGCATATTTACAACCCGAAAAGAACACTACTTCTATTCAGTTTAGAAGTCTTCCTTCTCAAGATGAGGGCAATTTTTGGGGTATTGCACTATCCTACGAAGCAAAAGAGAAATTAATAGCTAAACTTTATAAGGGAACTACAGAAGTTCTGGTAAATATTCAGACCAAAAGATATCCATCAGAAGAACTCACTATTGTTGCCGATATAAAAGGAAGTAAATTCCCGGATGAGCGTTTAGTATACAGCGCACATATTCAAGAACCTGGCGCAAATGATAATGCAACTGGGGTTGGCACTCAATTAGAAATGGCTACGACAGCGGCTAAATTATTTGCAGAAAACAAAACGGACTTTAAACGAACCATGACTTTTTTATGGGGCGATGAAATTATTTCTACCAGACGCTATATTCAAGAAAACACAACACGTGCAAAAGGGATAAAATGGGGAATTAGTTTAGATATGGTAGGTGAAAACACAGCTGTTACAGGTGGTACTTTCTTAATTGAAAAAATGCCTGACCCAAGTGCTATTTGGACGCGCGGAAAAGACAAACATAGTGAATGGGGCGGTGCTGTTTTAAAGTTAAAAGACATGAAACCTCATTACCTTAACGACTTTATAATTTCTACTTTCAAACAACAAGGAAAGTATGCCAATTGGGTAGTAGAAACCAACCCTTTTGAAGGCGGCAGTGATCACACTCCATTTTTGCAAGCCAATATACCCGGACTTTTACTTTGGCATTTTACAGACCAATTTTACCATACTGATAATGACCGTATTGATAAGGTATCTCAAGAAACTATGAAAAATGTGGGCACAGCAGCTTTGGTGAGCGGACTGGAATTGGTCAATGCCTCTGATTCTTTTGCTTTAGCTCAGATTGAAAATATTAAAAAACGAGCAAAAACACGTTTAGAAGATGAAGCAGAATTAAGTCTATCCGCACTTAAAAAGGGAAGCACAATTAATGAAGAAAAGCAGATTATTACCGCTTGGGAAGAGTGGTATTTAGCAGCGCTCACTTCTATAAATGACATTTACACCCATGGAAATTCTAATATTAAAACGGCTATTTCAAAAGCTAAAAAAGAAATACAGTTTATTTCAAAAGAATTAAAAGCATCACTGCAATAGAAGCTGCTGTCAATTAATATTACAGTTTGCCAAGTGCATAAGTAATCAGTAACTTACCATCAGCACTATCAACAACATGAAAATGAAACAATTCTATCTATTAGTATTTGCCAGTATTTCTATAGCATCGGCACAAATTCAACCTACAACTTCACAAAAAGTAGATGAATCTTTAATGGCAAAAAAATCTATGGATGCCAATTCATTGGTAAAAAACATACCATTGAAAAATATTGGTCCGTCTGTAATGAGCGGTCGCGTTGTTGATTTAGCGGTCAACGAAGATAATCCTACTGAATATTATGTAGCTTATGCCTCTGGCGGATTGTGGTATACCAACAATAACGGTAATTCATTCTCTCCCGTAATGGATAAAACACAAACCCAAAACCTTGGTGACATTGCGGTTCATTGGCAAAGCGGTACTATTTGGGCAGGCACTGGAGAAAACAATTCTTCGCGTTCCTCATATGCCGGTATTGGTATTTTAAAATCTACCGACAAAGGAAAAACCTGGCAACACATGGGCTTATCAGACTCCCACCACATTGGGCGTATTGTAGTGAATCCTGACAATGCTAACGAGGTAACTGTTGGTGTTACCGGACATTTATATTCTGCAAACAAAGAGCGGGGTATCTATAAAACCACAGATGGCGGTAAAACTTGGAAAAACACCTTATATATTGATAATAAAACAGGAATAATTGATGTTGCCGTTTCTCCCAATAATTACAGCCTACAATATGCTGCTGCTTGGCAGAAAGATAGAAAAGCATGGAATTTTACTGGCAACGGAGAAGGTTCTGGCATTTATAAAAGTACAGATGCAGGAAATACTTGGACAAAAATATCTACGCCAACCAGCGGTTTTCCTACGGGAAAAGGCGTTGGTAGAATTGGTTTAGCCGTTTTTGATGACAATACACTTTATGCAGTACACGACAATCAATTCAGAAGAAAAAAATCTGAAGAAAAGAAAGAAAAGAACTCTGGTTTAACGAAAGAAGATTTTAAATCGTTTACAAAAGAACAATTCTTGAAGCTGAACGATAAAGAGCTAAACGAATTTTTAAAGACGAATAATTTTCAAGAAAAATATAGAGCTGCCAACGTAAAACAACTGGTTAGAAGTAATGCAGTGCAACCGGCAGACCTGGCACTGTATTTAGAAGATGCAAATTCTATGTTGTTTGATACTCCCGTAATTGGAGCAGAAGTGTATCGCAGTGATAATGGTGGAAAAACGTGGAAAAAACAAAACGAAGAATATATAGACGACCTTTTTTATAGCTATGGGTACTATTTTGCCCAAATTAATATAGACCCTAATAATATTGATGCCATCTATCTATCCGGCGTCCCTATTATTGCTTCAAAAGATGGTGGTAAAACATACACTTCTATCAATGGTGATAATGTACACGCCGATCACCATGCGGTATGGATCAACCCCAATTTGCCAGGACATTTAATCAACGGAAATGATGGCGGAGTAAATACCAGTTATGACGATGGTAAACATTGGTTCAAGAACAACTCCCCTTCCGTAGGGCAATTTTATGCCATTGCGGTAGATAATGAAAAACCATACAATGTGTACGGCGGTTTACAGGACAATGGTGTGTGGATGGGCGCCCATAATGAAGAAGAAAACAAGGAATGGCACCAAACTGGTCAATACCCATGGAAATCAATTTTAGGCGGGGACGGCATGCAGGTACAGGTAGATAACCGCAATGCCAATATCGTTTATACGGGTTATCAATTCGGCAATTATTTCAGAATCGATTTGGAGAATGACCACCGACATTATATTCAGCCAAAGCATGCATTAGGGGAAACCCCATATCGTTTTAATTGGCAATCTCCAATTCTACTTTCGCCACATAATCAAGATATTTTATATCTGGGCAGTAATAAACTGCATCGTTCTTTAAACCAGGGGGATACTTGGGATACCATATCCGATGATTTAACCCAAGGCGGAAAAAAGGGCAATGTTGCTTATGGAACCTTGACGACTATTTCAGAATCGCCATTTACATTCGGACTTCTATATACCGGCAGTGATGACGGACTGATTAAACGTACGGACAATGGTGGTGGAAGTTGGACCAACCTATCAAAAGATTTACCCCAGAATCTATGGGTGAGCAGGGTAATAGCATCTAAACACAATGAAAACAGGGTGTATGCTACATTGAATGGTTATCGTTCAGATGATTTTACGGCATATGTTTATATGAGTGAAGACAAAGGAGCCACTTGGAAAAGTATTTCTAACAACATACCTGCCTCTGCAGTAAATGTCATAATCGAAGATCCAGAAAACGAAAATCTGTTATTTGTTGGAACGGATAATGGATTATACGCTTCATTAAATAGAGGCTCTACATGGGAATCGTTTCAAAACGGTATGCCTTACGTAGCCGTTCATGATTTGGTGATTCAACAAGAAGCTAAAGACCTTGTGGTAGGTACACATGGTAGAAGTATTTATATAGCTGATATATCAGCGCTTCAAAATTTGACCACTGATGTTAGGAACAAGGACACACATGTTTATCCTTTAAAAAACATAAAATATTCCTCTAGATGGGGAAATTCATGGAGTACATGGGCAAAACCAAGAACACCAGGTTTGGATATTACATTTTATTCCAATAAAGACGGAGTGTATGAGGCAAAGATAAAGTCCTCTGATAATATAACAGTCAGTGAAACCCAAATTATAGCAAACAAAGGCTTGAACATCCTATCCTATGATGTTGCATTTTCTAAAACGGGTAAGCTGAACTACCTTAAAAAGCACAAAACTATATTAAAACAAGCAGATAATGGAAGTACATACTTACCAACAGGCAGCTACACCGTGGAAATTAAAGGTAATGGTATAACGGAAAAAGTAAGTTTTGATGTAGAATAACCAAATGGGAATAGGTAAATATTACCATATAGATAGATTAGTAGGTATTTAGACTTAAGAAAAAAACATTGAGCAATTACAAGGAACTATCGCAGGTTATATCAAATGACGTTTAAAGTTTGTTGCACATAGACCGGCAAAGCCTTTTTTTCCATATTCGTTAATGAACTGGAAGTGAGAATTGGCAAATATACAGACATCACATTCCCTTAAAACTGATGTCACTTTTACTTATTTTATATAGCTATAGTTTAACATTATTATATATGGAACTAACTTTAGGAATACCCGCTTTACTTTTCCCAGCAATATCGTTGACCATGCTGGCATACAATGCGCGCTATTTGGCCATAGCAGCATTAATTAGGCAATTGCATAAAGAATATAAAGAAACAGAATCTCCTACCGTTGGGCTGCAAGTTCAAAAGCTACGCAAGCGACTTACAATAATTAAAAATATGCAGGCAACAGCTATTTTCAGTTTTCTACTTGCCGTAATTACCATGACTTTAATATATGTAGAACTTACATTCTGGGCAAATCTTGTTTTTGGGTTTAGCTTATTCGCCTTAATGATCTCACTGATGCTATCATTGATAGAAGTTCAATTGTCGACTAAAGCCTTAGAAATTCAATTAAAAGATATGGAGAGATAAGAATTGCTTGTCAAATAAAGAATCCTATCTAATAACAAAACGGTTCATCGATATTTTTATAAGCTATGAGGTTAATATCCAGTATATTTGACGTCTGACAATCATTGGCATGAAAAGAGTTCGAGAACTCGAATTAATAAAGCAAATAAAAGAAATAAGAGAATTCGAATTTGGGATTTTCTATTTTTTCAAGGGAGGTATTGTAATATCGGAAATGCATGAAGGGGCACAATTTAAGTGGAAAAATGCTAAAAAGGCCGTCTATGCAGCACAAGAAATTTATAATAAAGACGTACCATTAATATATATTGCCAATAGAGTAAATAGATATCATGTACCTACATTAGAGTGGTTTAAATTTCACAAAAACCGTTTCGACATGCAACATATTGCTTCAGTAGGCTCTTTAAAAGTCCATATATTTAGCTTCATAATAAAGCGACTAATTTTCCCAAAACGAATTACAATTTTCACAAATTTGGATGATGCCGTTAATTGGGCTCATGATATTTCTAAAAAACAATAAAATTCACTACTACATAAAACAACTTTTTGTTTAAGGATTGAAGAATTTAAACCTTTAAAGAGGTAGAAATTCTTAAACATCCAAAAAATCCATTTTAAAATCAGTCTAAATAGACATACTAAAACTGTTTAATTCTTGTTAATAACTAGCTTGTGATGTACATTCGCATATAAAATTAACGACTAATGAGCGGATTTTTTAAATCTTCGATTGGTAGAAAGTACGCAATGGCGCTTTCTGCTTTCTTTTTAATGTTTTTTCTACTTCAGCATTTTGCAATAAACATCTTATCGGTTTTCAGTCCAGATGCGTTCAATGAAGCTTCGCATTTTATGGGTACTTTTTGGGCCGTACAATATGTTTTGCAGCCTGTTTTAATCTTCGGTGTAATTTATCACTTTGTGATGGGTTTCATTTTAGAAGCAAGAAACAGAAGTGCTAGAGTGAAAAAATATGCAAAAAACAATGGTGCTGCCAATTCAACTTGGATGAGCCGTAATATGATTTACAGCGGACTAGCAATTTTAGCTTTCCTTGTACTACACTTTATCGATTTCTGGATTCCAGAAATCAACACTAAGTTTATTGATGGAGACATGACCGGTTTATTGCCCAATGGTGAAGGCTTCAGATATTATGAGGAACTAGTTCATAAATTTGAAAACCCATTACGAGTTGGTGCTTATGTAATTGCCTTCATATTCTTATCGCTACACCTTATGCACGGCTTTAGTTCTGCATTTCAGTCTGCCGGTGCAACTAGCATGAGAAAAGAAAAACTACAATTGTTTGCAAAAGTGTATTCGATTTTACTTCCGTTAGGATTTATTTTCATTGCTCTTTTTCATCATTTTAATCATTAATACCTATTACTTATGTCTGTATTAGACTCAAAAGTACCTAAAGGACCACTTAAAACGAAGTGGACCGATTATAAGAATCATATAGATTTGGTTAACCCTGCCAACAAACGTAATATTGATGTTATCGTTGTAGGAACAGGATTAGCAGGTGGTTCTGCTGCTGCAACTTTAGCGGAATTAGGCTATAATGTAAAAACATTTTGCTACCAAGATTCTCCAAGAAGAGCACACTCTATTGCTGCACAAGGTGGTATTAACGCAGCAAAAAACTACCAAGGAGATGGTGATTCTACTTACCGTTTATTTTACGATACCGTAAAAGGTGGTGATTACCGTTCAAGAGAAGCAAACGTATATAGATTAGCAGAAGTATCTGCAAATATTATTGATCAATGTGTTGCTCAAGGGGTTCCTTTTGCACGTGATTATGGCGGACTTTTAGACAACCGTTCTTTTGGTGGTGTATTGGTTTCAAGAACTTTTTACGCTAAAGGACAAACAGGACAACAATTATTGTTAGGTGCCTATTCTGCAATGAACAGACAAATTGCACGTGGTAAAATTACCCCGTTCAACCGTCATGAAATGTTAGATGTAGTAAAGGTTGATGGAAAGGCTCGTGGTATTATTGCCCGTAACTTGGTTACAGGTGAAATAGAACGTCACTCTGCACATGCTGTTGTTATTGCTTCTGGTGGATACGGAAATGTATATTTCTTGTCCACTAACGCAATGGGATCTAATGCAACCGCCGCATGGAAAATACACAAAAAGGGAGCATTCTTTGCCAACCCTTGTTATACTCAAATTCACCCAACTTGTATTCCTCGTTCAGGAGATTATCAGTCTAAACTGACATTGATGTCCGAGTCTTTACGTAACGATGGTCGTATTTGGGTACCAAAGAACATGGACGATGTCATGGCAATTCGCGAAGGCAAGAAAAAGCCTACCGATCTGTCTGAAGATGAAAGAGATTATTACTTAGAAAGAAGATACCCTGCATTTGGTAACTTGGTACCACGTGATGTTGCATCGAGAGCGGCAAAAGAACGTTGTGATGCCGGTTACGGTGTAAATGCTACCGGTGAAGCTGTGTATTTAGATTTTGCATCTGCTATTGAAAGATATGGTAAAGAGCAGGCTAAAATTCATAACATCAACAATGCTTCTGCCGACAAAATATATGAACTTGGTGCGGCAATTGTAAAAGCCAAATACGGAAACCTTTTTCAGATGTACGAGAAAATCGTAGATCAAGATCCGTACAAGACACCAATGATGATTTATCCTGCAGTACACTATACCATGGGTGGTGTTTGGGTAGATTATAACTTAATGACTACCGTAGATGGTCTGTACTGTATTGGCGAAGCTAACTTCTCTGATCACGGAGCAAACAGATTGGGAGCTTCTGCCCTAATGCAAGGTTTAGCAGATGGTTATTTTGTATTGCCCTATACTATTGGCGATTATCTTTCTCATGAAATTAGAACAGGTAAAATAGCTACCGATACTCCAGAGTTTGATGCTGCCGAAAAAGAAGTGACAGATAAAATTAATTTCTTTATCAACAATAAAGGGTCTCACTCTGTAGATTATTACCATAAGAAATTAGGTAATATCATGTGGGAGAAATGCGGTATGTCCCGTAATGCTCAAGGCTTAAAGGAAGCTATGGTAGAAATAAAGGCTTTACGCGAAGATTTTTACAAAAATGTCAGTGTACCTGGCACTGCAACAGAACTTAATGCAGAATTGGAAAAAGCTGGTCGCGTAGCGGATTTCTTAGAACTTGGTGAACTATTTGCTAAAGATGCATTGGAAAGAGAAGAATCTTGCGGTGGTCACTTTAGAGAAGAGTCTGTTGAGATGGGTGGAGAACAAGCAGGTGAAGCAAAACGTAACGATGTTGATTTCGCATTTGTTTCTGCATGGGAATATAAAGGAGAACCAGGAGATGCCGTTTTACACAAGGAAGAATTAGAGTTCAACGAAATCGAACTAAAACAAAGAAGTTATAAATAATAGTATTGTGCTATTACCTATGAATTATTTCATATCGTAGTACTCATTACTCAATACTTAAAATATGAATCTGACATTAAAAATTTGGAGACAATCTAATGCCCAAGCTACGGGTAAAATGGTCGATTATAAAGTGACAGAGATTTCTGAACATATGTCGTTTTTGGAAATGATGGATGTTCTTAACGAACAACTAATTAATAACGGTGAAGAGCCAGTAGCTTTTGACCACGATTGTAGAGAAGGTATCTGCGGTATGTGTTCCATGTTCATCAATGGTGAAGCTCATGGACCAGATAGAGGTGTTACCACATGTCAACTGCACATGCGTATGTTCAAAGATGGCGATACTATTACCATAGAGCCCTTTAGAGCAAAGGCTTTTCCTGTAATTAAGGATTTAGTGGTTGATAGAGGTTCTTTTGACCGTATACAACATGCAGGTGGGTATATCTCTGTAAATACTTCTGGTAATACACAGGATGCTAACGGTATTCCAATTTCCAAACACGCAGCAGATGAGGCTATGGATGCCGCTACGTGTATTGGTTGTGGCGCTTGTGTTGCAAGTTGTAAAAATGCTTCGGCAATGCTTTTTGTAGGCGCTAAGGTATCTCAATATGCATTATTACCACAAGGGCAAGTAGAAGCTGTTGATCGTGTTAAAAACATGGTTGCACAAATGGATCTTGAAGGTTTTGGTAACTGTACCAATACTGGTGCTTGCGAAGTAGAATGCCCGAAAGGAATTTCTTTAGAAAATATAGCACGAATGAATCGTGAATTTTTAAGTGCCAACGTTAAAAGTTAAGCTTACATTCCTAAAGTTTTAAAAAATCCTGACCGTAAAGGTTCGGGATTTTTTTATTTTTAAGGAATGTCAGAAGACTATACCAAAGAAAGAATTAAAGTACCTAGGTTCAATGAAGAATCTGGTTTCTACACCACTCCACAGCGCTCAAAAATAATGAGCAAAATAAAAGGAAAAAATACCAAACCTGAACTTGCCTTTAGAAAAGCATTATACGCTGCCGGATATCGCTATCGTATAGATTACAAAAAATTGATTGGCAAACCAGACATTGCCCTACCTAAATACAAAACGGTAATCTTCATAGATGGGGAATACTGGCATGGAAAAAATTGGGAAGAACGCAAACCAAAAGTAAAAACAAACCGAGAATTTTGGATTGCCAAAATAGAACGTAATATGCAACGTGATCTAGAAGTAAACCAAGAACTTACTTCAAAAGGCTATACCGTTTTAAGATTTTGGGAGACAGAAGTAAAAAAGAATCTTCATGAATGTTTAGCTAAAACCATACATCATTTAAATAAAGTGCAAATGAGCCAAAAATGACTTTTATAAAGTTCATTTAATAATTGTTTAACCCTTGCTAACCCTTTATTAATAAGGCTTTAACGGATATTTTCTTCTTTAATATATAACTTAGTGTCAAACAAATTATTAATCGTTAAAAACTATATATTATGAAGAGGATAGCCATATTAGCTACAAATGGGTTTGAAGAAAGTGAATTAAAATCTCCAAAAGAAGCCATGGAAAAAGAAGGCTTTAATGTAGAGATTGTAAGTTTAAAAAGCGGAGAGATAAAAGCTTGGGCAGACGGTAATTGGTCTAACAGCTATAAAGTAGATAAAACTTTAAATGAAGTTAGGGTTGAAGATTATAACTGCTTGGTATTACCAGGCGGAGTGATTAATCCTGATTTATTGAGAAGAGAAGAAATTGCTTTAGATTTTGTACGTGACTTTTTTAAACATAAAAAACCAGTAGCGGCAATATGCCACGCTCCATGGACATTGATTAGTGCAGGAGTGGTAAAAGGCAGAAAAATGACATCATTTAATTCCATTAAAGATGATCTAATAAATGCAGGAGCCAATTGGGTAGACCAAGAGGTAGTTGTTGATGAAGGATTTGTAACAAGTAGAAATCCGGATGATTTACCAGCTTTTAATTCCAAACTAATTGAGGAAATAAAAGAAGGAAAACATGAAATGCAGCATGCATAATTCATTGTAATGGAATTAAGAAGCCCAACCAGTAGGTTGGGCTTTTTTTTGACCGTTTTTAAAATTCATACATTTACTACTATGGATCATGAACAGCACTTAAAAGCATCAAAATTACCAGAAGTAAAGACAACGATATTTACGACCATAGGAAATCTTGCAAGAAAGCACCAAGCTATTGACCTTTCCCAAGGATTCCCAAATTTTGAGGCAGATAAGAAATTGAAGTCTTTGCTCAATAGTGCGTTAACAGCTGGTCATAATCAATATGCACCTATGCAAGGGTATTACGGCCTTAGGGAAATTATTTCAGAGAAAATAGCATCGCTACACAACCATAATTATTCTCCCGACGACGAAATAACCATAACCGTTGGCGCCACCCAAGCTATTTTCACGGCTATTACAGCCTTTGTTGGCAAGGGTGATGAGGTAATTGTCATAAAACCTGCTTACGACTGTTATGAGCCCGCAATTATCTTAAATGGCGGAATACCTGTTTATGTTCAACTAGATGCCCCAGATTATACGATAAATTGGACAGCATTTCAAAATAAGATTACCGATAAAACCAAGATGGTTATTATAAATACCCCTCATAACCCCAGCGGAACAATTCTAACAAAATGGGATATGGAGCAATTAGAGAACATATTAAAACCAACGAATATTATTCTTTTGAGCGACGAAGTTTATGAGCATATCATTTTTGATGGACAAGTACATGAAAGTGCATCCCGATTTCCAGAATTAGCCAACAGAAGTTTTGTCTGCGCTTCGTTCGGAAAAACATTTCATGTAACAGGTTGGAAAATGGGCTATTGTGTTGCATCAGCTGAACTGATGGCTGAATTTAGAAAGGTACATCAATTTGCAGTGTTCTGTGTTAATCACCCGGTACAACGTGCACTGGCTAGTTATCTAAAAAATCCATCATACTATTTATATTTGAACAATTTTTACCAACAAAAGCGAGATTTCTTTCTTGAAGGAATAAAATCGTCCAAGTTTAAGTGTAAACCAGCCCACGGCACTTATTTTCAACTATTAGATTATAGCAATATTTCAAATGATGAAGATGAAGTTATGGGTAAACGCTTAATCAAAGAATACGGAATCGCATCCATCCCCATTTCATCCTTTAACGTAGGTAATAGAAATGATTTCATGTTACGATTTTGCTTTGCTAAAAAGCAAGAAACTTTGGAACAAGCCATTGAAATCTTATGCAAGCTCTAAAGTTTATTTTAAAAAGCAGTATTAACCTTTGTCATGAACTCACCCACCTTACTTGGTTCTAACCAACGAGTAACCACAACTATATCATTCTCTTTATCTATAATAATAAAATTACCACCAAAACCGGCAGCGTAATAGATGTTTTCAGATAGACCATCCCAATGTCTAGCGCCCTTTTTATTTAACCACCACATATAACCGTAGTTTGCATTTGGAGTTGACGGTGTAGTAGCTTTATTGATCCAATTCTCTGATATCAATTGATCATGCTTCCATTTACCATTATTTAAGAACAACATACCAAAACGTGCCATATCTTCTGCACTAATGAATATTCCCGCACCTGAGTGTCCGCCGCCAGTAACTGATTTCATTTGTAAACCGTCAATTTCTGTCCAAGCATCATCATAACCAAACCAACGCCACGTAGAAGAAGCACCGATCTTGTCCATGATTCTTTCTTTCAATACCAATGGCATAGGTTTGCGCCAAACATGCGTAAGTGAATATGCCAACACATTTACACGCACATCATTATACTCCATTACCTTACCCGGTTCATTAGGTGTTATCAATTTCCAATCATCTATACCACCTTCACTTGGTGGTCTATCTGCCCAGTCTTTTCCTCCCCAAAGTTCACCTGACCAAGCAGAGTTTTGTTGCAATAAATGCTCCCAAGTAATTTTAGAATTATGTGCACCGTCAAAAGTACCGTCCCAGATATAATCTCCTACTAGACTTTTAGTGTCGCTAATTAGGCCTTCGTCTTCGGCAAGTCCTGCCATGGTACTTAAAAAACTCTTGGTAACACTAAAGGTCATGTCCACCCTTTTAGTATCTCCCCACTGTGCAATTACATACCCATTTTTGAGAATCATACCTGCAGGACCGCCACGCTTTTTGGTAGGACCAAGTATTTTATGAAACGGTTCTTTTTCAAATCCTTTTACAATGGCAATTCGTAAATCTCTAGAACCAGAGTATTCGTTTGCGCTAGCAAAATCTACCGCTTTCTGTAGCGCAGCAGCTTTAATTTTAAAATCTTTAGGCGATTTTACCTCCCATTCGGTATTTCGTTCCGGAAAATAATAATCTTGCGCCTGTAAATTTAAAAAACCAAGCAAACCTACTAGGGTGATAGTGTATAATTTCATGAAAGGTAGTTTGGAGCTACAAGATACTTAAATGGAAACGCATTAACCAATCTGTTTGCTCATCTGAACCTATGAAATAGGGATGTGTACCGAATTTCTGAAATCCGTGCCGTTCATAGAATTGTATAGCTCCTTTGTTCTCTTGCCACACACCCAACCATAGTATCTTTTTATTTCTATTATGACCTATATTCTTTATGTGTAAAAGCATCTGTTCTCCATAGCCTAAACCTTGATGCTTTTTAAGTACATAGATCCGCTCTAATTCTATACCGTCATCATGTTTCAGTTCTGACTGTGCCTCTTTCACGTTTAACTTAAAATAACCCACCAACTCTTTATTGAAACATGCAAAATAAAAATCACTATTAGGGTTTAGAAGTTCCTTCTTGATTGTTGCCAATGCAAAAGCCTGTTCAACATATTTTTTAAAATCGGTTGGGTCGTTGTCTTTTTCAAAGGCAGTTGTAAATGTCTGCTCGGAAATTTCCCTTAATTGCACTAAATCCGTTAAACAACACAGACTATATGTAAGTTCCATAACCCTAAAATAAAAAAAGGAGCAAATTACTTTGCTCCTAATCGGGGGAAATGTTATAAAAAGGTTGATTTGATAACTTTACTGTTCTTTATATTGCAAATTGTTGGCAATACAATTGTTCGTGGGCATTTTTCAATTGCGAACTTACTATTGTTTTTCTGCAAAGACTTTACCCTCAGTTCTCATGAGAATGGTACCTTCATCAGTTTCTTTCATTTTTACAAAATCGTCGGGGAAATCTGTACCTGGATAACTTACAATATATACTTCACCGTTAACACTCCAATTAAAATCTGTTAGATAAACTACTTGTCCATCTTTATAACCGTGAAATCTACCTAAATAGACATCATTAAAAATCCATTCTTCATTATCAATAACCATCTTATTTGTATTGGTAGCCGTTTTCACGGTGTGACTCCAAACTCCAATAATAGGGTCGTTTATTTCTTCTATTTTTGAGCACGAGGTAACCAGTACTATCAATAATAAGCAACTATATACATACTTCATTTTAGGTTAAGTTTTTCAAAGTGATTTGGGATCAACTTCTAATTACACTTCAAATATATGTAGTCTTTTTCTTACAAAAAATAATTTGTGGTAAAACTTATTAAAAATGTGGTGAACTTAGAGAAGTTTGTTTATCAAATTGATTTAAGAAAATGTGCATATAGAAAAATGAGATAAAAAAAAGAGCGACTTACAAAGTCGCTCTTTTTTAAATTTCTTAAAAGCTTATTATAACATAAATAGCTTTTTCGTAAGTCTTAGAAATCCACTGAAAAAGTCATTTCTATATACCTGAACTTTATGTTCGTCTGCTGTGTGGTTTATTTGAGAATTCATGACGGTTAAGTAATTAATAGGTTAAAGGCTGATTTGAGTACTAAATATACATCAACCCTTCACAAGGTTAACTATAATTGTTGTGTATTGAATATAACCTGTGGTAAAAAAAGAAAAACACAATTTAAGGCAAAAGCATTGAGCCTATTATATACTCATTTCTTTAACAGCTCCTTTTATAATTAATTTACCTTCAGTAGCCGCTATAATTTCATCAACGGTAACACCAGGAGCTCTTTCCAGTAGTAAGAAACCATCATTTGTAACTTCAAGTACCGCCAAATTAGTGACAATCTTCTTTACACAACCTACTCCTGTCAGCGGTAAAGTACAACGTTTTAAAAGTTTAGCCTCACCTTTTCTATTGGTATGCATCATGGCCACGATAATATTTTCTGCTGAAGCAACTAGGTCCATTGCGCCACCCATACCCTTTACCATTTTACCCGGTATTTTCCAGTTGGCAATATCTCCGTTTTCAGAAACCTCCATAGCACCTAAAATGGTTAAATCTACATGTCTACCTCTAATCATAGCAAAACTAGTAGCAGAATCAAAATAAGATGCCCCGGGCAATGCCGTAATAGTCTGCTTACCAGCATTGATCAAGTCCGCATCTTCTTTCCCTTCAATTGGAAAAGGTCCCATGCCTAGAATACCGTTTTCACTTTGAAATTCTACACTAATATCCGTACGAACATAGTTAGCCACTAGCGTTGGAATACCAATACCAAGGTTTACATAATAACCGTCTTTCACTTCTTGCGCAATTCTTTTTGCAATTCCGTTTTTATCTAACATGCTTTTATTTTTGACGTACAGTTCTTTGTTCTATTCTTTTCTCGTAATCTTTTCCTTGAAAAATGCGCTGAACGAATATTCCCGGAATATGTACTTGGTTAGGATCCAATTCTCCCACCGGTACCAACTCTTCAACCTCAGCCACGGTGATATTAGCGGCACCACACATACACGGATTAAAGTTTCGTGCCGTTCCTTTAAAAATCAAATTACCTGCAGTATCACCTTTCCAAGCTTTTACAAAAGAAAAGTCTGCTTGGAAGGCTTCTTCAAGGATATACATTTTACCATTAAATTCTCTTACCTCCTTACCTTCCGCTACTTCGGTACCATAACCTGCTGGGGTATAGAAAGCCGGAAAACCAGCCTGTGCAGCCTTGCATTTTTCAGCCAAAGTTCCCTGCGGTGTCAACTCCACTTCTAACTCCCCGCTAAGCATTTGTCGTTCAAATTCATCATTCTCCCCTACATATGAAGATACCATCTTCTTAATTTGATGTTGATGCAACAATAACCCCAAGCCAAAATCATCAACTCCCGCATTATTAGAAATACAGGTAATGTCCTTTACTCCCAATCTAACTAATTCACTAATGGCATTCTCTGGGATTCCGCAAAGACCAAAGCCACCTAACATAAAGGTCATTCCGTCTTGCACACCCGCTAAGGCTTCGCTTACATTTGTTACTGTTTTACGTATCATTTTCTCATTAATTATCTTGTTACTAAAATACCGATTATAAATGGGATAAAATAAAAAAAGGTCTTAGCGAATGCTAAGACCTTTTTAATCTCATTAGTGAACACGCTTTAGAAATCTAAATCTTCTAGGTCATCTTCACTATTATTATCTTCTTTAATACCTTCGGTAAACTTATTGCAATCTATTTCTATGGACATATTACTTGGCTTCTCAAAATCTTCTTTTGAAATACCCAACTCTTCATCTGCATAATTCTTGGTCATGTACAGGCCCCAAATTGGCAGCGCCATAGAAGCTCCTTGACCGTATGTTATACTTTTAAAGTGTACAGATCTATCCTCACCGCCAACCCAAACACCAGTAACTAAATTAGGCACCATTCCCATAAACCAACCATCACTATTGTTCTGGGTAGTACCCGTTTTACCAGCAATAGGGTTTGTTAATTTATAAGGATAACCAGTAATAATTTCATCATATTCCCTTCTCCATTTATTTGCACCAGTAGTACGCAAACGTGTACCAGAACCTCCTTGAGTTACCCCTTTCAACAGGTCTAAAATTGCATAGGACACATCTTTACTTAAAACATCTTTAGTTTCTGGTACATATTCATATAATACTGTACCGTCCTTATTTTCTATCCGTGTTACCATGACAGGTTTCACATATACACCTTGGTTAGCAAATGCACCATACGCCCCTACCAATTCATATACATTAACATCTAAAGCACCAAGTGCAATAGAAGGCACCTCTAGAATATCTCCGGTAAGCCCTAAATTACGTACCATGCTTACTACAGATTTTGGACCCACCTCATCTATTAATTGTGCCGTGATGGTATTTACCGAATTAGCTAAAGCTTTTTTCAACGAATAGCTGTTGCCAGAATATCTTAAGCTTGCATTTCTTGGACACCAAGGCTCCATATTACCATGTTTACCGGCTTCTATACAATACTGCGTATCTGGGCGGGTTTCGCAAGGCGATAAACGCAATTGATCAATTGCTGCGGCATAAACAAAAGGTTTAAAAGTTGACCCCGCTTGTCTAGATCCTTGTATGACATTGTCATACTGAAAATGCCTATAATTAATACCACCTACCCAAGCCTTAACATGACCGGTTTGTGGTTCCATGGACATCATTGCCGTTCTTAGAAAAGTTTTATAATACCTAATAGAATCCCGTGGTGTAAGAATCGTATCTTTTTCTTTAGTAGGACTTTTCCAATCAAAAACTGTCATTTCAGTCTTCTTATCAAACGATTCACGAATCTCTTTTTCTGATTTGCCTTGGCTTTTTAGAACCCTCCATCGATCAGATAATTTCATAGCTCGTTCCATGATACCCTTCGTTTCTTCTGGAGTTATATCTAAGAAAGGAGCCGTCTTATTTCTGTCAGGTGTGTTTTGATGAAAGAACTCCGCTTGCAAATTAGCCATGTGTTCGTTGACCGCTTCTTCCGCATTGGCCTGCATTTTAGAATCGATCGTGGTATATATTTTAAGTCCGTCCAGATATAGATTATACTTATCTGGCTCATCACCTATAGATGGTTTAGGGTTTTTACTAATCCAATCTTTCATAAAACGCTGTAAATACATTCTAAAATAGGTAGCCAAACCTACACTATGCGTTTCTGGATTATAGTTAATATCCATTTTCATGGCCTGTAGCGAATCTTTCTCAACTTCCGTAATGTAATCATATTTTGCCATTTGAGCGAGAACCACATCTCTACGATTCTTCACCATTTCTTCCCTACGCATAGGGTTGAACAACGATGAATTTTTGAACATACCCACCAACATGGCAGACTCTTCAATTTTAAGGTCTTTTGGTTCCTTGCCGAAATAAATACGAGCAGCAGAGCGAATACCATCGGCATTATTACCAAAATCATAGATATTAAAATACATACTAATAATTTCTTCTTTGGTATAACTACGCTCTAACCGGATAGCTAGAACCCACTCCTTGATTTTTTGCTGAATGGTTTCAAACTTATTTCTAGAACGTACACCAACAAAAAGCTGTCTTGCCAATTGCTGAGAAATGGTACTTGCCCCCCCTTTGCTTCCTAAATATGCAAAAGCCCTTACGGTTCCACGTGCATCTATACCAGAATGGTCTTGAAAACGGGCATCTTCCGTAGCAATTAAGGCATTTACCAAATTATCTGGCAATTCTTCAAATTTTACCGCGGTACGGTTATCATCTAAATAAAATTTACCCAATAAATTACCATCAGAAGATATAATCTGTGAAGCTAAATTCGTCTGCGGATTTTCTAAATACTCGTATGAAGGCAATTTACCGAACAATCCCCAAGAAGCAGATAAAAATATCAAAGCCACCATAGCAATACCCGATGCAAACAAAATCCAAAACCATACTATGAATTTAGTAAAACTATTCGTTGTTTTTTTCTTTACCTTTTTTGCCATTATTTACGGGGTGCTTTTTGTGATTTCTATACCAACGTCTGTAATACCTTCTAGACCTATAATTCCAGAAACATTACCGTTTTTACGCATCGCTTGTGATACCTCTATTGTATATACGCCAGAAGATGAAAAAACGATGTTTTCTTTATACCATAATTTATTTTCTTTGATACTACCCCTACCCTTACCTAGCCATGTGCCGTCTGGCAATGACATGGCATACTCTAAGGTGTCTTTGGTAACTTCACCATTGGGAGTAGTCAATGATGCTATTAGAAATAAATTACTGTAAGGGAACGTATTGTCATTACGAACATTGATGAAAATATTATGTTCAGCAATGGTATCCATTCCAGACAGAGAAAATTCAAGAATATTGTCTTTATTCCAAACGCCGTCTTTTAATGTTTGGTATTCTGTTTTAATAATATTGCTGTTACAAGAAGCAAATAGCACAAGTGCTAAAAAACAACAAAATATACTACGCATCCTTCTTTTGATTTCTATTACGATTTCTGTTCTTATTCTTGTTCTTGTTGCGATTTCGATTCTTGTTCTTGTTCTTATTACGGTTTCGATTTCCTCCACCTTTAGGTTTATCAAAACGAGTTAGACTATCTTGACCAACAACATTCTCAAAAACTACTTTCTCTTCAACGGCAATTTCCATTGCATACATCTCTAGGCTAGCAACTTTCTCTTTCTTTTTATTCTTGAACAAGATTTCATTAACCTGATCTTTGGAAAGCACATGCCAATTACCTGGATCTTCTCTATATGAAAACCATAGCATTTCTTTAAAAATATCAGTTTTCTGACAAAAAGCGAGTCCTTTTTCTGTAAATAATTTGGTGTCTTGAGCAGGAAAATCTTTTAGTGCGTCTACATAGACGTCTAACTCATAATTTAAACAACACTTTAATTTACCGCATTGACCAGCAAGCTTTTGCGGGTTTAATGACAGTTGTTGATAACGTGCCGCAGAAGTACTTACAGATCTAAAATCCGTAAGCCAGGTTGAGCAACATAATTCTCTACCACAAGAGCCTATACCACCAAGGCGCTGCGCTTCTTGGCGATACCCAATTTGACGCATTTCAATACGAATACCGAATGCCTTTGCCATATCTTTTATCAACTGACGAAAATCTACACGTTCATCAGCTGTATAGTAAAAAGTAGCTTTAGAGCCATCGCCTTGAAACTCAACATCAGAAATCTTCATTTGAAGTTTTAAGATAATAGCGATTTCACGTGCTCTTTTCTTAATTTCTTCTTCTCTATCTCTACATTTCTGCCAAATATCAATGTCTTTCTGGCTTGCCTTTCTGTACACTTTAGGAGCCTCTTCATCCGTAAATGATACTTTTTTTCGCTTCATTTGCACGCGTACAAGCTCCCCTGTTAGGGTAACCATACCAATGTCATGGCCAGATTGTGCTTGTGTGGCAACTATGTCACCAATGGAAAGAGAGAGATTCTCTGTATTTCTAAAAAATTCTTTTCTACTATTTTTAAATCTTACTTCAACAAAATCGAATGGTCGTTCCCCATTAGGGAGCGACATATTTGAAAGCCAGTCAAAAACTGTCAGTTTATTGCAACCATCTGTACCGCAAGTACCGTTATTCTTGCATCCCTTTGGTTGTCCATCCTTACCGGTAGAACAACTACTACAACTCATATTATATATATTGGTTTGGTCGAATTTTCTAAAATTCACCAAAAAAGGTTCATAAAAAACTTATAGGTAAAGATACAGTTTTTTTAATGTGAAATTAGCGGTGTACGTTTTAAATAGCGACTTTACCCCTAACTCAATACCATTTAAAAAATGATAAGAGACCATGAAAAACGCAGTCTTTTTATACTGAGTAGTGCTATCTAATCACTAAAATTCTTTTTAAATAGTGGTTACTTTTTGAATTTCAACACTTCTGAACGTCCTTTTTTGAAAATCTTATTACTGACCACTTTGCCTTTACGCAACGCTTTTTGTTCCTCAAAAGGCAATTCATGCACTTCTTTACAAGCATCTGAACAGCAGTCGTTCATTTTTTCAGCACAAGATTTACATTGAATGAATAATAGATGACAAGCTTCATTTGCACAATTTACATGTTCATCACAAGGCTCCCCACACTGGTGGCAATTAGCAATAACATCATCACTTATACGCTCTCCCCTTCTATGGTCAAACACAAAGTTTTTACCCCTAAATTTATTCTCAAGATTGTTGTTTTCTACCTGTCTAGTGTATTCAATGATTCCGCCTTCTAACTGATATACCTGCTCAAAACCTTTATGTTTGTAATAAGCACTTGCTTTTTCACAACGGATTCCGCCAGTACAATACATTACCAGTTTTTTATTCTTCTTATGATCGGCTAAATCGCGTTCTATAATATCCAGTGAATCTCTAAACGTATCTACATCTGGTGTAATGGCATTTTTAAAATGGCCTATTTCACTTTCGTAATGGTTACGCATATCTACCAAAACGGTATCTGGATCTTCAATAAGTTCGTTGAACCTTTCTGCACCTACATGAATACCTTTATTGGTAACATCAAAAGAATTGTCTTCCAATCCGTCAGCTACAATCTTCTTGCGCACTTTTACCTTCAATTTTAAAAACGAAAGGTTGTCTTGCTCAATGGCAATATTAAGTCGCACATCCTCTAAAAAAGAAATACTATCTAAATGTTCTTTAAAAACATTAAAATTTTCAGCTGGTACAGAAAGTTGGGCATTGATACCCTCATGAGCCACATAAATTCGCCCAAGAACATCCATATCGTTCCAATTAATAAAAAGGTGATTTCTGAAAATATTGGTATTACCAATGTGTGCATAGGTATAGAAAGAGATGGTAAGCCGTTCCTTACCTGCTTCTTCAATCAAAGCTGCTCTTTCTATTGCACTTAACGTATTGTACAGTTGCATGCTATACTAATAATTTAAGTCTGCCAACTGGCAGAAGGTTTATAGAAAAATTTTGAATGGCAAAAATAACCATAATATTGAAAAAAGCATCTATTTTATTACCGTTAACGACTTAAGAACAAAAAAAAGAGCATGATTATATCAAGACTCTTTAACGACCATTCCATTATTTTCTTTTTCATGGTATTCTTAAAAGGATATAGCCCCCTTTTATCACTAACGCTAAAAAAAACAATTGATACCCAATGAAATAACTTCTCTTTTATAAAAGATAGTAATTGACCAAAATGGTTGCGTAAACCCATTCAACATTATTCAAATCAAAAAAGATTTGGTAATTTAGCTTTCCAAAAAAAATAGAGAATGAGTTCTGAAAAAGAAGCAAAATTAAAAGCATTAAAGTTGACCCTTGACAAGATGGATAAGACCTACGGCAAGGGCGCTGTAATGAAAATGGGCGATAGTGTTGTTGCAGATGTAGAAGTGATTCCTTCTGGCTCATTAGGATTAGATATAGCATTAGGCGTAGGGGGCTACCCAAGAGGTCGTGTTATTGAAATATACGGACCGGAATCTTCAGGTAAAACTACCCTGACTTTACACGCAATTGCAGAAGCACAAAAAAACGGAGGTATTGCTGCGTTTATAGATGCAGAACATGCTTTTGACCGTTTTTACGCCCAAAAACTGGGAGTAGATATCGACAACCTTATTATTTCTCAACCAGATAATGGTGAACAAGCATTAGAAATTGCCGACAATCTAATTCGTTCAGGAGCAATTGATATTGTAGTAGTCGATTCTGTTGCAGCTTTAACTCCTAAAAGTGAAATTGAAGGGGAAATGGGAGATTCTAAAATGGGACTTCATGCAAGACTAATGTCTCAAGCATTAAGAAAGCTTACAGGATCTATTAGCAAAACAAATTGTACCGTTATTTTCATTAACCAACTACGTGAGAAAATTGGTGTTATGTTCGGTAATCCAGAAACTACTACTGGTGGTAACGCCCTTAAATTTTACGCATCTGTGCGTTTAGATATTAGAAGATCTACACAAATAAAAGATACAGATGGTAATGTAAAAGGAAACAAGACCAGAGTCAAGGTTGTAAAGAATAAAGTAGCACCACCTTTCCGTACTACAGAATTCGACATTATGTATGGCGAAGGTATTTCTAAGGTTGGAGAAGTGATCGACTTAGGTGTGGAATATGAAATAGTGAAAAAGAGTGGGTCATGGTTTAGCTATGGCGATACCAAACTAGGCCAAGGACGTGATGCCGTTAAAAACTTACTCTTAGACAACCCAGAGTTGTTTGAGGAATTAGATATTAAAATTAGAGAAGCTATTGCAGCTTTAAATGCATAAATATTATTTTATTCAATAAAATATTAGATAGTTAACGCAACCATTACACTTCATTTTCATCTTGTAAATAAATATTTATATGATGAAAAATAAGTTTTTGCTTTTGACTTTGGTCATCGCATTTATTAGTAATGGTTGCTCTATTGATGATGATGGCCCTAATTTCCATTTTACCGCTTTAAAAATTGTTGAAGCTAAAGTGCCAGAGTCTTTTGATCTCAACAAGACGTATGAGATTTCCGTAGATTATTTAAGACCTAACAATTGCACCTACTACGAAGGTTTTGACGTTGCAAAAGATTCCTTGACCGTTAGAAATGTTGTTGCCGTTGGTGCTGTAAGATCAGACATAGATGATTGTAAGGAAGAATCAATTCAAGAAACAGCGTCTTTTAACTTTCAGGTGGTATATACCGACCCTTATATTTTTAAATTTTATACCGGAAATAATAGTGACGGAGAGGCTGAGTATATAGAAATTACCGTACCAGTAAACAAACCTTAAAACCATCAACCATTTGTGGGTCTAGAAGAACTCATCCATAACTGTAAAAAAGGAGATCGTAACGCACAGGAATTATTATATAAAGCCTATGCTACTACCCTCTTTGGTATATGTCTAAAATATTCTAAATCTAAAACTCAGGCAGAAGATACCTTACACGACAGTTTTATGACCATTTATGATAAAATTGGCCAATTTAAAAACAAAGGGTCTTTTGAAGGGTGGATGAAGCGCATAACCGTTAATACCGCTATTCAAAAATATAGAAAGGAAGATTACCTCAATGTTGTTACGGATAACACAGAGGATGAAGTAACCGTAGATAATGCTTTTAGCGATATTAGCTTACAGACGCTTTTAGGTTATATACAGGAGTTACCTAATAAGTATCGTGCAACCTTCAATTTATATGTATTGGATGGATACACCCATAAAGAAATTAGTGAAATACTAGGTACCTCAATTGGCACCTCTAAATCTAATTTGGCTAGGGCACGGGCATTATTAAAAGAGAAATTAGAAACCAAGATGGCGCAATCTATAATTAGCGTCCTAATTATCATAACAACTCACTTTTTATAAGCTGATCTTAGTATAGACCGAAATAGTATTAAATGCAGAATAAGAATATAGATGAACTCTTTCGAGATAAGCTCTCGAATTTCAAGCAAACGCCAGACAATAAGGTTTGGCGTAAAATTGATGCGTCATTGAACAAAAGAAAAAAGAAGAGCATCATCCCCTTATGGTGGTCTTTTAGTGGTATTGCTGCGGCTATACTAATTGGTTTATTACTATTTAATCCTTTTACGGAAGAACACCCTACCCATGAAATTTTGGTAGACACAGAAAATGAATCAGACGTAAACAATGATATTCCATCAACTACAGAAACTAATATTGTAATTGATGCTACAGAAAATAACACCAATCAAATAGTTGAACAAACCAATACAATTAAAGAAGAACATTCTTTAGAGACCAAAAACAACTCACCAAATCATCAAAACAATTCTACCAAAGTTGCCGTAACCCATACTAAAATCAACGCCAACAAAAACACCGGGTTCATTCCCGCTACAACAGAAACAAATAAAAACGCTTTAAAAAATAACACCTCTACCCATGAGGATTTAATATTCCAAAATACTGTTAGCACAGGAATTGCCAAAAATGATATAGAAAATTCAGCTATAGACATCCAAAAAGCAAAAGAAACCATTGCCGCTAATAGCTCAAATGCAACTACTCAATCAGACCCAATTAGTATCGTTAAAGAAAATACTATAGCCGCAAATTCATCTACCGAAGACGCTAACAAAGAAATTGATACAAACAAAAAATCTATTTTTGATGAAATAGAAGATCAAGAAGCATTGAAAAAGGAAAAAGTTGCCCGCAATAGATGGTCTGCAGGACCAAATGTTGCTCCGGTATACTTCAACGCCCTTGGAGAGGGTTCTCCCGTTAATCCTATTTTCAGCCCTAATACAAAATCAGGAAGCATAAACATGAGTTACGGAGTTACGGTAGCTTATGCAGTTACTAAAAAATTGACCATACGATCAGGAATCAACAAAGTAGACTATGGCTATGATACTGAAGATGTTGCATTTTCATCATCATCGACATTCGTATCTAACAACGGCCAGTTATCCTCTATTGATTATGCAGAAACGTCAAATACACTGACCATTTCAAGCAAGGTAGTGGACTCAGAGCAGTTTAACACTATGAGCTTAGCTATAGATGTTACTGGCAAAAGTCCAACTAGAGAAGGGCACATGTCACAGCAGTTCGGCTATCTTGAACTACCCGTAGAACTAAATTATGCGTTGATCAACAAGAAATTTGGGATCAATCTTATTGGAGGTGTCAGTTCTCTATTTCTAATTAACAATGCCGTATCATTAACATCTGGTAATTTAACCACCGAAATTGGTGAAGCAAACAATATTAACAATCTTAATTTCAGTGCAAATATGGGACTTGGCCTTAATTACAATTTTTCACAAAAGGTCCGGTTCAACGTAGAACCTATTTTTAAATATCAGTTAAACACGTTTTCTAACATAAATGGCACATTTAGACCTTATTCCCTTGGCGTCTATAGCGGCCTAACTTTTAAGTTTTAATAGAATTTATTAAAGTACACTTACCACTCTAAGTATTTTTTTGAGTCAACTCTTTAAGTATTGTCTCCCTAACACATGTTCTGAGCCCTGCAGTATCTTCTGGCCGTATGGAATGCGTTTCAACAAATGAATGTACCCTAGCCCTACATTTACCAGGACCTCCGCTAAAGAATGTGAAAGAAAAACGTTTTTTGTTATCATAAAACGTCATCGGCACTACTGGAATTTTGTGAGCAATTGCCATTCTAAATGCACCATCTTTAAACTTATCTAAAAGTATATCCTCATTGGGCACACCACCTTCTGGAAAAATACAAATACTTAACCCTTGTTGCAGCCTCTTTTGTGCTCTTCTATATACAGCCGTTCTGCTTTGCGTACTCTCTCTATCTACCATGATACAGACTCGTTTATAAAAAAATCCGAATAAAGGTATTTTAACCAACTCCTTCTTACCAACGAAAACAAAAGGGTTTCTACTTACCACCAGCATCAACATAATATCTAACATACTAGTGTGATTAGCCACCAGCATATAGCTCTTATTTTTAACTAAGCGTTGCTCATAAGTTACCATAGGAAAGCAAAGCATACCATGCAGTATAAATCTTGCCCATAAGTTTCTGGCCATCCAAAAGAACTGTGGATACCACGTTTCTCTTGAGGCAAAAATGACAAGAAATGGAAAAAAGAGAAGAATAGGAATAGCCACTAGAACATAAAACCAAATTCGGTATATAGTTTGACCGGCTTGTTTGACCAATTTAAGCATAAATCAAAAGTAGTTATTTACAATAGTATTTTTGTATTTGTTTTACCTTTGCTTTCTTAGAATTAAAAAAAAATGGCAAGAATTTTAACAGGCATACAAAGTACGGGCACTCCACATTTAGGAAATATTCTTGGAGCGATCAAACCAGCAATAGAAATGGCAAATGATGTTTCTAATGAATCTTTCTTATTTATTGCAGATATGCATTCATTGACACAGATTAAAAACGGCCAAGAGCTACGTCATAATACCTATGCTGTTGCCGCAACTTGGCTTGCCTTTGGGTTAGATATAGAAAATACTGTTTTTTACAGACAGAGCGATGTACCCCAAACCACAGAACTTTCTTGGTATTTAAGTTGTTTTTTTCCCTACCAACGTTTAACGCTAGCACATTCTTTTAAGGATAAGGCAGATAGGCTTGATGATGTAAATGCCGGACTCTTTACCTACCCAATGTTAATGGCGGCAGATATTCTATTATATGATGCAGATATTGTCCCTGTTGGAAAAGATCAAATGCAACATATAGAAATGACTAGAGATGTTGCTTCACGCTTTCACGCCCAATTAGGGGAAACTTTTATCATACCTGATGGAAAAGTACAAGAAGAAACCATGTACATTCCAGGTACAGATGGCGCTAAAATGAGCAAGAGTAAAGGTAATTTAATAAGTCTTTTTCAGACCGATAAAAAATTACGCAAGCAAATTATGGGAATACAAACCGATAGTACACCTATGGAAGAACCAAAGGACCCTACCAATGACAATGTATTCGCCCTATATAAAATACTAGCTAGCCAATCCCAAGTTGAAGAAATGAGCGCTAACTATCTCGCTGGCAACTATGGTTACGGTCACGCTAAACAAGCACTTTACGAGGTGATTGTAAAAGAATTTGAAGAGCCCCGCCAAAAATTTGAATACTACATGAACAATCTAAATGAAATTGATGACGCATTGGCATTAGGCGCTGAAAAAGCAAGAAAAGTAGCAGACGGGGTACTAGAGAGGGTACGAGAAAAATTAGGATATTAATTACTAGCCTAAAATACTACCAAAATTGAAAACCGACTATTAGGTCGGTTTTTTGTTTTAATTATCAAGAGTTCACGGCAAATTTCTCGATTTATAACGGTATTTTATCGATAAAGAGATTACTTCAGTAATGCTACACTAAAAATAGCTAAAAAAAACAAACCGATTGGTTTGTAAAATTTTTAAATAGCCTCGAACAATTTCCCAGGCAAAGGCCTTATGACTCCTTTCATCTCCATAGTTAACAGCGTAGAAGATGTGCTATAAATAGGCAATTTACAATCTAAGGCAATACGGTCTAAAATTTGCTTTCCGTTGTTCTGTAAATAGGTATAAATACTTTGTTCAACCTCATTAAGTTCAATGAACAATTGCTTCTGAATGGTCTTGTTCCGTTTCTCTTCAATATCCCAATCCAACAAATAAATTAAATCTGCCGCCGAAGTCATTACATGTGCTTTTTGCTGCTTGATCAGGTTATTACAGCCCAGACTATATTTATCCGTTGTTCTACCTGGCACGGCAAAAACATCTCTATTATAACTATTGGCAATATCAGCAGTTACTAGGCTTCCACCTTTTTCAGCAGACTCAACAACTACTGTAGCTTCACTTACCCCGGCAATTATTCGGTTCCGTTTTAGAAAGTTTTCTCTCTCCGGACTACTCGTACTCCAAAATTCAGTGTAGAATCCACCATTTTTAAGTACATCGGCTTGGTACTTGGCATGTACCTTTGGGTATATTTGATTTAAACCGTGCGCAAGGCAACCAACGGTTTGTAATCCGTGTTTAACCGCTTCTCTTTGAATACAAATATCTACACCGTAGGCAAAACCACTAATGATGACTGGATCTAAAGGCGCAACTTCTTCAATAAACTGTTCACAAAAGGACATACCGTAGCTTGTTATATTGCGCGTACCTACAACGCTTATCAATTTACGGTGCTGTAAATCTATATTCCCTTTTTGAAACAAAAGAATGGGCCCATCTATACAATGCTTTAAATATTTAGGATAATCATCATCTAAAAAGTAGGTACAGCTAATATCATTCTTAATTATATAATTGTATTCCGACTCCGCAGCTTCTAAATGTTCCAGATCAAACAAATGTTTTATGGCATGCGTGCCAATTCCGTCTATCTGAAGCAAATTTTGTTTTTTATTTTCGAAAATTGCGGATGGGCTCCCGCAATGTGAAATTAATTTCTTTGCAAGGATATCTCCAATATTTGGTACATGTTGCAAACGAAGAATTGCAACAAGTTCATCAGCAGTATGTTGAATGGCTTTCATTTCTTATTCACAAATAAGAGAAAAAAATATGTTAATAAAAAGTAACCTAAGAGGTTTTTATCCCTCTTTATTTTTTCCATATTTGTAGTCCAATGATTTTAGAACACTATATAAGCGACTTACTATATAGGTACAACTGTGTTGTTGTCCCTGGATTTGGAGCATTCCTTACCCAAAAAAATTCAGCCAAATTAAACGTAGCTACCAATACGTTTAGCGCTCCAAATAAATCTATTGTATTCAATAGACAGCTTGTCTCCAATGATGGGCTTTTGGTTTCTTATGTATCAAATGCAGAGAAAGTTTCTTACGAAACGGCATTGGTTAAAATTGAAAACCAAGTAAAATCTTGGCAAGATCATTTAATTCAAGAAACTTCTTTACACCTAAAGAATATTGGTTCTCTTTCTAGGAATATAGAGGACAAAATATTGTTTCAACCTGTAAATGAAACAAACTATTTAACTTCTTCATTCGGTCTTTCAAATTTTAATTCTCTACTGGTAACTAGAGAAGTCTTAAAAGAAGAAGTTATAGAGATTGAAGAAAAAACACCATTCGTCATTAGTCCTGAACGTAGGGCAACAAGAGGTTTCAGACCTTTTTTAAAATACGCTGCTATTCTAATGTTGGCATTCTCTACAGGCGTAACCGGTTATCGTGCTTATCAACAGCAGCGAACAAATGAAAAAGTAGCCATACAAGATGCTCAAGAATTTGTGAATAAACAAATTCAAGAAGCTACTTTTTTTGATCTATCACCATTAGAGTTGCCTACAGTAACCGTTGATGCATCTTCGAAATCGACAGCAAAGTCAACAATAAGCAAAGTACCGGCAACACATTTTATTGTTGCGGGTGCATTTAGAATCAAAGACAATGCCGATAGAAAAATAGCACAGCTTAAAGCAAACGGATTCAATGCCGGTTATTATGGCACCAATGCGTTTGGTCTACACATGGTTACATTTAATAGTTATACCAATGCAAATGACGCTTTAAAAGCTTTACGTGAAATTAAGCGAACGCAGTCTAAAGATGCTTGGTTATTAACTGAAAAATAAACCTGTACACATTTTATAAGTATCAGTGATGCCCGTATCTTTGCGGAAAATTTCTAATAAATGGAAGCAAAAACTCCTGCAGCATCACGTACTACAATGACCGATTTGGTTCTCCCAAGCGAAACCAACGCACTACAAAATTTATTTGGCGGCGAATTATTGGCACGTATGGATCGTGCAGCCAGCATTGCTGCCGGTAGACATAGCCGTAGAATTACCGTAACCGCATCTGTAAACCATGTTGCTTTTAACTTAGCTATTCCGCTTGGTAGTGTTGTTACCGTAGAAGCAGCCGTTTCTAGGGCATATAATACCTCTATGGAGGTCTATATAGATGTTTGGATAGAAGATCGCTACAGCGGCAAGAGTACCAAGGCGAATGAAGCCATCTACACCTTTGTTGCCGTTGACGAAACAGGAAAGCCTACTGAAGTACCTGAACTAACCCCAGAAACTCCTTTAGAAGTGACCCGTTTTGAAGGTGCCCTACGCAGAAAACAATTAAGTTTAGTATTGGCCGGTAAAATGAAACCGGACAACGCAACGGAGCTTAAAGCATTGTTTACGAAGTAAAATAACATGCTGTTTATATTTTGAGCGAGAATTAACTCTACATAAATAGGCTTAGTTCATACGTTTTTAATTCGTTCTTAAGTACAACCTTTCTTCTCTCATAATTTAATTTTACCTAACTAGTTACACCCTACATTTAAAAAATGAGATTACCTAAAAACATACATAAAGTTTCAGTTCATTCTGAAATGGAAGTTGGGGTATATCCTCCAAATGGATTTTTACGGTTCAGTGAAGCCAGTTTAGGTAATGGAGATTATTTTGGATTTTATTGGGAATTTGGGAAAGAAGATCAAGAGCCAATTATATGTGAAATGGTTCATGATGAAGGAATTATCGTTCCAAGATTTTCAAACTTGAATAAATTTCTAGAATGGTATACATTGAATGATTATGATTGGGGAGAAGAAGAAATTGATGATGAACATTTTGTCTTAAATTTATTACATAGAGGAAACGAGCAATTGAAGCAAAATAATCCTGAAAAAGCTATCGAGTTTTATAAACACAGTACTAATAGTTTTGGAGAATTAAGTGAAAATTGGTTTAAGTTAGCCTCTCAATATAAACGCATAGGAAACGAATTGGAATTTCAAAAAAGCATAATTAATTCTATACTATCCAATTGGGCTATTGATTTCCCCGCTCAAAATGCGCTAAGAATGATTAAAAATATGACTCCAATTGAAGCATATAAAAATCATCCTTTAATTAAGAATCTTAAACAAATAGAATTTAGTTTTGGAGGTCAAAAAGAAAACAAAGACTATTTGATAATTCGCGAAGTTATTGCTGGACTCCATGATATTGGAGATACTAACAGTGCCTTATTATTAGAGCAAAATTATGCGCTAATGATGTATTGGGAAACCTCTTCTTTTCAAGAAAGATATCATTTTAATATAGAAGAGTGGAGAAAAGGGTTTGCAAAGCAAACAAAAGAAAGAATGGCAATTAATGTGGTATAACACTGTATTAGATATCAGTACCTTTTACAACTAAATAACACACTACACTACCTACTCTAGGAAACTTAATCTAAACGTCTTAACCTTGTTTAAACCAAAATACCAACATCTTGTTACTGAATAGCCTCTCAACACAAATCTACTTCTAGCGCTGAATGTTTTAAATTACCTACTAAAAATTAAAGTTATCGGGATCAGGGCCACTACGTTCCCCTGTTTCTAAACTGTCTAAAAAAGCAATATCTGCCTCTGACAGCTCAAAATCAAAAATATCGGCATTTGCTGATATACGTTTTGCATGTACAGATTTCGGTATTGCAACAATACCTTTTTGTAAATTGTAACGTAGAATTATCTGTGCTACGCTCTTGTTGTACTTCTTAGCTAAATCTGCACAAAAATCCAATTCAAAAACCTTGCCCTGCATGAAAGGAGACCAAGACTCATATTGGATTCCTTTATCTGCACAAAAATTGATAAGATCCTGTTGTACCAAATGCGGATGAAACTCCATTTGGTTTACCATTGGCATTACTTCACAATCCTCAATAAGCTCTTCTAAATGATGTTTTAGAAAATTACTTACACCAATAGCTCTAATTTTCTTTTGAGCATACAGATGCTCTAAAGCTCTCCAGGTTTCTTTGAATTTACCTGCAACCGGCCAATGAACAAGATATAAATCCAAGTAGTCAACACCCAAACGCTCCAAACTTGCGTTAAATGCTTTCAGTGTTTCTTCATATCCTTGATCGGTATTCCATACTTTGGTTACCAAGAAAATATCACTTCTATCTATTCCGCTTTCACGTATACCTTTACCTACGCCCACTTCATTCTTATAAGCTGCGGCAGTATCTATATGACGATACCCAATCTGAAGTGCATTCTTAACCGCATTAACTACCTCTTGATCATTATCTGACTGGTACGTACCTAAACCCAAATACGGCATATGCACTCCATTACGCAGTTCAAAGCTTCCTTTAATATCTGTAATCGTTTGTTGCTGTTTCATTTTTGTAAAGTTTTAAAGACGGTACACCCACTCTTCTGGGTTTAAGCGAGAGGTATCTTGATATAAATAAAATTTTAATCTGGTCTGGCCATTGTTCTTATTGGTAAAAACAATACCAAGCTCTTCTTTACTAGTTACTTTATCCCCTTTTTTTACATATAGCTCAGAAAGGTTATAATAGGTACTGATAAAATTACCATGCTTGATCTGAACCCCTTTATTTCCTCCAGGTACCGCCAAAATAGCAATGACCTCTCCTTCAAATATAGCACGGGCTTTGGAACCTTCATCTGTAGCAATAATGACCCCATTACTTTGGTGTTTAATACCTGGGTAAACTGGATCGGCATAAACTCCGAATCCCTGACTCTTTATACCTTTTTCAACAGGCCAGATCAGTTTTCCTTTATTTGCGGAAAAGTTATTTGCAATAACGGTAGCTTCAGGTGTTAACACAAACTTACTCGTATTTTTAGTCTTGCTACCTGATTTTTTATTGGATGCGGCAATAGCACTTCTAATTAACTTTTCTATCTGTTGATCAATCTTTCTGGCTTCCTTCTTTTTTGTTTTAATAGCATTTGCGTACTTACTTTCGTTTTTACGAATAGTACCCAATAGTGCTTTTTGTGTTTGTATTTCACCAAATAATTGGTCTTTGGCTTTTTTATTTTGAGCCAATAAAACCTCTTTTACTTTTCGCTCTTCATTCAAATCTGCATTTAAGCGTGAAAGTTCTTCGGTTTTTACCAATATCTGAGCTCCTTGTTCTTTTCTATAATCTGTATATTGCTTCATATACTGAAGCCTTTTAAAGGCCTGAAAAAAGCTTTCTGAAGACAAAAGAAACATTAATCTGTTTTGTTTGGATTTGTTTTGATATGATTTCTGAATCATTCTAGCATACTCGTCCTTAACCTCCTGTAACTCTGTTTTAAGCTTACCTATATTTCTGATATTGGTATTGATCTGCCTGTTCAACAAATTCGATTGTTGATTAGTAACACGTATTAGTTGTTGGCGTACGGTAATCTTTTTTTCAAGAGCTTCCATTTGATCCAAGACATTCCCTTTTTCCTTTTTCTCGGCAAAAAGTAATCGGTTGATATCACGTATTTCTGTCTGAAGTTGCTCACGTTTTTCCTCTAGGGCCTTTTGCTCACTGGTCTGTGCAAAAACAGATACCGTAGTGAACAGCACTAACAAGAAAAGACTATTATTACATCTAAACAACATCTGCTTACAATTCTATTTCATTAAACCCTTTTGGTATTGAATATGGAAAATTAACCGTTGTGTTCAATGCTAAATTTTTAAACTCAAGGTCTATCGTATTCATTTTATCCTTACTTATAGCCTTCACCATAATTTCGTTGGGCAAAACCTCTTTATCTATACTTTGATAATTTTTATAGGCAATCTCTAATACGCGTTTGTCTGCAAGTTGAGAAAGTTGTTGTAATGCCATTTTAAAATTTTTAGGCTCTATTTGAAATAAGGTTTTGTACAAAGTACCTTGCTGCTTTGGAGATAGTCTATACCCATCTTCAGAAATACCAATATCATATTTCTCCCCTCTTAAATCTAACAATGCCTGACCAGTCAATAAATTTTGTAAAATAGAAAAGTTGACCTCTGTCCCTAATAAATTACTTAAATATGAAAAATCTCCATCAAAATATTCATTTTCTAATTTGTTATAAAACGATACCCTGTCTGGCGTAATATAGGCTTTAACAATACCTAGTGGAGCACTCATCCAAATGGCTTTATCCTTTTCCATTCTTAGACTAACAGATACACCTTGAGAAGATTCGCCATCAGAATAGTTTATTTTCACCCGCCCTGCCAATGTTTTAAAATTGGTTTCATTCTGGTAATGCGCTTTTATAACCGATTTAGATGATAATTTAGCATCTACCATACCACCAGAAATCACCTTTGTGCTTTTACAAGATGCCGTTAAACCTATCACTACGATCAGTAAAACAAATTTTATTTTCATTGTATTCAAAAACTTCGTCATCTAAAATCCTTATTTAATTTTACTAAGGTACATATTTGCTTTAGAGGTATTATTGGTTGCGGTGTATGCGGCTGCCAATTCTTTATAAATTGAATTTTCCCAGGGAACGTCTTCAATGAGGTAATCTAGGGCACTTTCCAAAATTTCAATGGCGTCTTTATAGAGTTTCATCCTATTGAAAGCAACCCCATTTGCATAATAAAAGTACGGTTGAGACGGAAAATTTTCCATGGCTTCAGCAGTCGTATCCAACAGCTCCCTATTATCTACCTCTGAACTGAGCATTCCTTTGATTCTACTTTTATATGCTTCAACGCTATTTAAATCTTTACTAGGAGCTGCATTGACCGCTCTTACCACATGTACAAACTTCTTTTCCTGAGTGGCTATAGAATCTTTGATTTTCTTTTCTAAAAAGGCTTGCTTTTTAGAGATCTTTAGACCCTTTATCATAGCTTGTGCGGTTACATAATCAGCATTTAAATAATAGATTTCCGCCAAATTCATTCTAAACGCTACGTTGTTCCACGGCAATTGTCCTTTTACCGCTGTAATATCAGATTTTTTGGCGCTGATCACATTAACCAACGTTTCTGCATACCAATAATTCTCAGGTTCTCCGTTAAGCGCTTCCAATGCATATTCCTGAGCAAGAACAAGTTGTTTATCATAAAGGTGAAATTTTGCAAGCTCAAAAGAGACCACCGTGTTTTTTGGCTGTAAACGTTTACATTCTAAAAAGTATGTAATAGCACGATCATAGTTTCTAATTCCCTTCTGCTTTAAGCCTTCAAAAAAATTCTCTTGGAAAGTATCTGAGTATTCTTCCAGAAAAACTTCTGAACTTTGCTCCACCTCCAATTCTAGATTTTCTTGTGCATAAGACCACATCGGTATCATACAAATACCGGAAATCAAGCCCAATAAAATCAACTTTTTCATCTCTATTTTATAAACCTATTTTACACCTGTACTACCAAATCCGCCTTCGCCCCTTACGGTATCAGACAAGCTATCTACAACATTCCACTCGGCGCGTTCATGTTTGGCAATGACCATTTGCGCTATGCGTTCACCGTTTTCAACTACAAAATCTTCACTACCAAGGTTGATCAAAACAACACCCACTTCGCCTCTATAATCGGCATCAATGGTGCCTGGAGCGTTAAGCACGGTAACCCCTTTTTTTGCCGCAAGTCCGCTTCTTGGTCTTACCTGTGCTTCAATACCTTCTGGCAACTCCATGAAAAGACCAGTTGGTATAATAGCCCTTCCTAAAGGCTTTAACGTTACAGCTTCTTTAAGATTAGCTCTTAAGTCCATACCGGCAGATGCGCTAGTTTCATAATGTGGTATATCGTGATCCGATATATTAATAATTTTTATGTTCATCTGTTTAAATATAGTTTTTTAAGATTCTCAAACTCCAACTTATACACCAAGCCCAAGAACAGAATTAATAATGGTATTCCTACGAAAAGGTTGCGATCAAAAATGTAAAATGAAAGGATAGAAAACAAGATGGATATTCCTAAATAAAAGATAATTTTTCTAAAGTTATAGGGAACGGGATAATACATACTTCCAAAATAAAACGAGAGCATCATCATGGTACCGTAAGCCATCAATGTAGCAACCGCAGATGCCATGTACCCAAAATACGGAATGAAAATTAGATTAACGATTATGGTCAGCACGGCACCGATCATAGAAATATATGCTCCAAATTTTGTTCGGTCCGTAACCTTGTACCAAACAGAGAGATTGTGATAAATACCTAAAAAGAAAGCTGCCAACAAAATTATGGGAACCACTGGCATCGCTTCCCAATACGCTTCATCACGAACAAAAAGAACTTTGAGCACATCAGAAAAAACAACCACAGCTAGTAGAATAATACTGCCTAGGACTACAAAGTAATTTGTTATTTGCGCATAGGCTTTCTGCGGATGCTTTGTGTCTGAATGGCTGAAAAAGAAAGGTTCAATACCCATTCTAAACGCAGTAATAAATAAGGTCATGAACACAGCCAACTTAACACAAGCCCCGTACTTACCAACTTCTTCACTTGCTATTTCAACGGGTAAAATTTTTTCGAGCAAAATTTTATCCAACACTTCATTTACGGTAAATGCAATACCCGCAATCATTACCGGCATGGCATATTTTATCATTCGCTTCCAAATACCCACATCAAAGACATAAGGTCTTCTAAGATAAACCCTTAACATTAGCAAAAGGGTAACGGCACTAGAAACTAGGTTGGAAATTAAGATGTATAAAATCTCATAATCTGGTTTATAGATGTTTGCAAAGAAACCATCACTATCTAAGGCCAATTTTGGCAGCATAAGAAGAAAGAAAGAATTAAGCCCTAAGTTCAATACCACATTGATCAATTTAATTATGGCAAAACGCATAGGTCTTTCATTGGCCCTTAACCAGGCAAAAGGAATTATAACCAGCGCATCTAGAGCCAAAATCCAAAAGACATAGCCAATATATTCAATGGATATTTCTAGAAAACTAGATAGTGGCGACTTAAATAGAACTCCAATGATCATAAATAGCATTGTGGAGCCTAATATGGACAATAAAGAGGTAGAAACAACTTTTTTCTTATTTTCAGAATCCTTATAAAATCTAAAAAAAGCGGTTTCCATGCCATAGGCCAGAAAGATATTGAAAATAGCAAAATAGGCATAAATCACCACCACTTGCCCGTAGGAGCCCGGCAACATAACACCTGTATAGATAGGTACTAATATGACGTTAAGCATCCTTGGCAAGACAGTTGCCAAGCCATAAATTGCCGTTTGTTTAAAAAGTTTTTTGAGTGGATTCAAGCACTATACATTCAGGTGATAAAAGTACCTATTAAAAGCCTAGGTACAAATTTAGTTTTTGGGAGCGCCTTTATAAATTAATGGCTGCTTTTGTTTTATATCATTTACTTTGGCATATTTTATTCTTCCATTTTCATTATAACTTATGATCGCTTCGTCTGTATTCAATTCTAAATCTAAATTTTCAGATGATTTTGCTATTCCCTTAGATATTCTAACCACGATCATTTTTTGATTATCTACTGTATTTACTATTGCTTTTACCTGCTTACCACGAAAATAAACTTCATTTAATTCTACCCCAGAATTTTCCAGTAGTAACACTGGAATTCGCAACTCGGTACCAGAGCCACTTTCTTCTCTACCGCTTGTATATTGTTGACAAGTAGCCTTACCTATCTTAAACGGAGTTTCTACTTGTAATTTTTTCTGCGAACTACAACTATATAAACAAAGAGAAAAAATTAAAAAGCAAGTAAATACATATTTCATTAGACCCCTATTATTCTTATAAAGATAATAAGTAATATGGGTTTAATAGCTCATTTAACATCGTGATCACAAATATTATCTTTAGTCTTTCATTTGTAATTGCTTCAACTTAAAGAGCTCATTCTTTACCTGTTTGTACAAAAACACAGAGAACACCATTAACAACACTACCGATGAGCATAAAATATAGCTATAAAAACCGTCAGATAAACTAGCCTTAAACAATGGCAATAAAATTATAAACCCAACAGTATAAACTATAACAGCCAACGGTGTAACTACATAATGCGTATATTTTCTTAAGAAATAATAGGTGGTTAAATCTGCTTTAAAAGTATTTACATCCTTACTAAAGTTAATGCTACGCAGTTTTCTTAAACTAAATAATTCAATCACAATTCTAACCACTAAACTACCGATCATTAAGCCAATACCAAGTATAAATGTAGTACTCGTATATCCTGAAACATAGATTAGAAAAGAAACCAATAGTAAAATAGTGATCGTTAAAACTATATTCCCGCTTTTCTGTTTGTTCTCTATGGATTTTACACTTTTTAAAAGCGATTGAAATCCGTCTTCTGTTGCAGATACTCCAAATTGGTTCTGCCAATTATTTTGTAAATCTTCAAAATTATTCATGGTTTACACATTTTGTCAGTTGTTGTTTTATTCTATGAATTCTAGTTCTAACAGCTTCATGTTTTATCCCGATTATTTGTGAAATCTCTAGTTGGGGCAATCCTTCCAATTCCAATACTATAATTGCTTTATTAGTGCTGCTTAACTTTTTAATACATGCATACAGTTGCACCAACATCTCCTCTTTTTTAACAGAGTTTTCACCGTTATCACTTACCTGCAGACTATCAATCTGAAGATTTCTGTCTTTTTTATGTTCCCGTCTTATTTCTGCCAGGCAAGTATTCACACAAATACGATAGATCCAGGTCCCTATTCCGCTTTCATTTCTAAAACCATCTAAATTCTGCCAAATTTTTATAAAGGTTTCCTGCACCAGATCTTTAGCAAGAGCCTCGTTACCCGCAGCATACCCCATACAGAGTCGCATTACTTTTGGGTAGTTATCTTCGTAGATTTTCTGATAGGTGATTTCTTTGGAACCCATTAGTCGTTCAACGCATTTTTAAGATTCTCCATAAACCACTGTGGTTGATCAAACATGATGAAATGAGAAGAGCCATTAGCAAATTCAATGGTGTATTCTTCAAGTGCTTTATATTGTAGGTCATAGGTAGATTTTGCCATGTCTAATCCATAGGGTTCAGTTGCCGCGAGAATAGTAACCGGTGTTTGTATCTTAGCTAAATCTTCACGTAAATCTAGCTTTAATAAATCGGTATACCCATATACATAGGTTTCTCTATCTGCCTGAATCATCCAATCTTTAATTTTTTCTTGATTCGATTTTTCTTTGGTCATACCACTAGTCATTTGAGCAGCCATAGTTTCAAAATCATTTGCATTCATTGCCAAAACTTGTTTATTATAAGGCGAGTCATAGACCATATATTCACTTTTATAACTAGGGATCATCAATGCACCTGTTGAAGGTAAGGCATCTACAATAATCAGCTCTTTAAAGATATTACTTTCCGTTGCCAACCAAAGCGCCAATGCACCACCTAGACTATGACCTAACAAAAAAGGATTTTTTAATTCATTTTCTATTATATATTCCACAACCCCTTCATTTATTTTTGGCAACCATGGTTTTTCAATGGCAGGAACATCACCGAAACCCGCAAAAGTAAATACATGACATTCATATTCTTTTGATAGCGTTTCTACTGTAGCTTCCCAAACATCACCGGTGCATGCAAATCCTGGAAAAAGAAGAATTGGATCTCCGTCGCCAATAACTTTTACCTTAAAAGGTTTGCCTTGTGCCGTTGTTGAAAGTGCTGAAAAAATAAGTAATCCGAATAGTAATTTTTTAATTGTTTTCATCGTAAGAGTTTTTGTTTGTTTGCCCTTTAGATTCAAAAACTAAAAAATGTTACATCCTAAATTGAAAAAAGATTTTATTCTGGCTCTACATCCATTCTTTTTATAGCTGTGGATGCTAAAATAAAAGCCGCTAAAAGTAATATAGCCGCTAAGGCATATGGTGCGCCGGGAAAGTAAATAGATGCCCCAGGGCGGATAAAATAGTAAAATACGGGCGCAAAGATAAACTGACCTAAAATTGCCGTGATACTAACCAATCCAGTAATGGAACCTTGTAAAATTCCCTGCTCCTTTTCAGACACCTGATTAGAAATTACACCTTGCACCGTAGGACCGGCAATTCCACCTAATGCATACGGAATTAAGAATGCATACAGCATCCAAGGTTCTTTAGCGAATGAAAATAAAAACATACCAACCGTCCATAAGAGAAATCCGTAGATAATGACTTTACGTTTACCAAATTTAGTAACGAGTTTACCCACCAAAAATCCTTGTACTATTGCCACTAACAAGCCTACCACCATTAGCGATAATCCTATTTGCCTAGGATTCCAATCATAACGTTCTATACCATAATACGACCAAGTGGACGGAAGCGCCTGACCGGCAAGATTAGCCAAGAAAAACGCAGATATTAATAACAGAATGCCTTTATAGTTTCTTAATGCAAACAAGGAAACTCCGGGAATTATTTTTTTAAAACTGATTTGTCTTCTATTCTCTGGAGTCAAGGATTCCGGAACAAAGAAATACCCAAAAAGGAAATTGGCAAATGTTAAGCCTGCGGCAATATAAAATGGTAGTCGAATATCTATCTCACCGAAAAAACCACCAATTCCGGGACCGATAATAAATCCGATTCCGAATGCGGCACCTATTAAGCCAAAGTTCTTTGCCTTATTTTCTTTGGTGCTTACATCTGCAATATAGGCTGATGCCACGGTAAAACTAGCTCCTGTAATTCCTGCTAAAAAACGCCCTAAAAACAACCAGGTGATTGTTGGTGCCCACGCATGGATCAAATAATCTATACTTAAACCTAAAAGGGCCAAAAGTAATATAGGCCTTCTTCCAAATCTATCGGATATTTCCCCTAGCACCGGTGAAAACAAAAACTGCATACCCGCAAAAGCGGTCGTTAGCCACATTCCGTATATAATGGCCATGTGATTACCCTCACCCGTTAATTCCATAATCAAATCAGGAATAATAGGAAGGATAATACCAATACCTATTACATCAACTAAGATGGTAATGAAAATAAAAAGTAAGGCGGTTTTTTTGGATTTCATGGTCAAGACAAAAGTCGGGTAAAAAAAGTAATCTTAAAGCTATAAAAGCGAAAACCCCACGTTTAGGTGGGGTTTTAAATGACTTCGCTCAAATAAGTCATTAAATACAATAAAAGTATTAGTTATTTAATGCTTCTGCACCACCAACGATTTCTAAAATCTCGTTAGTAATAGCCGCTTGTCTTGCTTTGTTGTATGTTAATTTCAATTGATCGCGCATTTCTGTTGCGTTATCGGTTGCTTTATGCATGGCAGTCATACGAGCACCATGCTCACTAGCGAATGAATCTCTAATACCTTTATACAATTGTGTTTTTAAAGACTTAGGAATCAACTGCTCAATGATTTCCACTTTTGAAGGTTCAAAAGTATAATCTGCACTTGCGGTTTCTTCCACTTCTAATGGTACAATTGGTAAAAATTGCTCTGTCATTACAATTTGTGTAGCAGCATTCTTGAACTTGTTATACACAACCTCTATACGATCATAAGTACCTTCTGTAAAAAGTTCCATTAAACTTTCTGCTATCTCGGCAACATTATCAAAGGTTAAATCGTCATATACTTCACTGTAGTTGGCGATAACATTGTAACGTTTCTCTAAGTAATCATTAGCTTTTTTACCAACTGCTACAAAATCTACTTGCTTACCAATGTAAACATTTTCGACCAAATGAGTTGATTGCTTTAAAATATTGGTATTAAAAGCACCACAAAGACCTCTATTAGAGGTAACTGAAACCACTAAAACCTTGTTCACAGCACGATTTTCGGCATAAACACTTCCGGAATCACCTTCTAAACTAGCACTTAAATTTTGTAGTAGCTCAGTAAGTTTATCGGCATAAGGTCTCATAGCCGTAATAGCATCTTGCGCCTTTTTCAATTTAGCAGCAGATACCATTTTCATGGCACTTGTAATCTGCATCGTTGATGAAACCGATGAAATCCTATTACGTATTTCCTTTAAATTTGCCATTTTTTTCGGTATTTAGAAAGTAGTACAAAGTATTACCTAATGCTAACACTTTGTACTACTTACTCAGTACTCAGTACTTTTTAAACTTATTTATATTTCGCTGAAAGCTCTTTACAAACAGAAGTCAATGTATCTGTAACCTCGTCGGTTAATTTACCAGACTTCAACGTATCTAGAACACCTCTATGCTTAGCGTTCAAGAACTCCAAGTAATCACGTTCAAATTCTTTTACTTTCTCAACGGGCACATCTCTTAACAAGTTCTTAGAACCTGCATAGATAATTGCAACCTGGTCTTCTACAGTATAAGGATCATTCTGTGCTTGCTTTAATATCTCAACGTTTCTACGTCCTTTTTCAATAACGTTCAACGTAGCGGCATCTAGATCTGAACCGAATTTAGCAAACGCTTCCAATTCACGGAATTGTGCTTGATCCAATTTCAATGTACCTGCAACTTTTTTCATTGATTTAATTTGAGCGTTACCACCAACACGAGATACAGAAATACCTACGTTAATTGCCGGTCTTACCCCTTGGTTAAATAAATCTTGTTCTAAGAATATCTGACCGTCAGTAATAGAAATTACGTTGGTAGGGATATAAGCAGAAACGTCACCCGCTTGTGTTTCAATAATTGGCAAAGCCGTTAAAGAACCACCACCTTTTACCATTGGTTTTAATACCTCTGGCAAATCGTTCATTTCTTTTGCGATATCATCATCATTGATCACTTTTGCTGCACGCTCCAATAATCTAGAGTGTAGGTAGAAAACGTCACCTGGGTAAGCCTCACGTCCCGGTGGTCTTCTTAACAAAAGAGACACCTCACGATACGCAACCGCTTGTTTAGATAAATCATCATATATAATTAATGCAGGACGACCTGTATCACGGAAATACTCTCCAATAGATGCTCCAGTAAATGGTGCATAAACTTGCATTGGTGCAGGATCAGATGCGTTGGCAGCTACGATAGTAGTATATGCCATTGCTCCTTTATCTTCCAATACTTGAGCGATACCGGCAACAGTAGATGCTTTCTGACCTATGGCAACATAGATACAGTAAACAGGCTCACCAGCATCATAAAATTCTTTTTGGTTTAGAATGGTATCGATACAAACTGTAGTCTTACCAGTTTGACGGTCACCAATAACAAGCTCTCTCTGACCTCTACCTACAGGAATCATCGCATCAATTGCTTTAATACCAGATTGCATTGGCTCAGTTACAGGCTCTCTATAGATTACCCCAGGAGCTTTACGCTCTAATGGCATCTCATAAGTATCACCAGAAATAGGTCCTTTACCATCGATAGGGTTACCAAGAGTATCCACTACACGACCAACAATACCTTCACCAACTTTTACAGAAGCAATACGTTGTGTACGTTTAACCGTATCACCTTCACCAACTGATTTAGAAGGTCCTAAAAGAACCACCCCAACGTTGTCTTCTTCAAGGTTAAGAACGATACCTTCAAGTCCGCCTTCGAACTCAACCAATTCTCCGTATTGCGCGTTCGCTAATCCGTAGATTCTTGCGATACCATCACCAACTTGTAATACAGTACCTACTTCGTCTAAAGTAGCGGTAGCATCAAATCCAGATAATTGTTTCTTTAAAATTGCTGATACTTCAGCGGCTTTTACTCCTGCCATTTTTAATTAGATATAAGATATTAGGCGCTGAATGTATCCATTCTTAGCCTTATATAGTTATTATAGACTATTTGAAAATTCTCTTTTTAAATTACTAAGCTTGTTGCTTACGCTAGCATCATACTGTAAATCTCCTACTCTTAAGATGAAACCTCCAATAATACTTTCGTCAACTTTACTTTCAATGGTAACTTCATTACCTGTAAGTTCAGCAACCTTCTTTAATATTTTCTTCTCCATAGCGGCATCCAAAGGTACTGCAGTTGTAACGTAAGCTACATCCTTACCTTTTAATTGCTCATTAAGGATAATGTATTTTAAGGCAACTTCATTTAGCATTGCTAAACGCTTGTTGTCTACCAACATATTTATAGTACCTTCTGTAATTGAATGACTACCCTTGAAAATTTCAAGCAAGGCATTCTTTTTCATCGTACCAGAAACCACCGGATTAGCCAATACATCTTTCAGTTCTTTACTATCTGAAATAGTAGCGGCGATTGAACGCATATCTTTCTCAACAGCATCCAAGGCATTGTTTTCCTTGGCCATATCCAATATTGCCTTTGCGTAACGTAATGCAGCTCTAGATTCGCTCATTATTTCTTTTAGTTAAGTTTTATATCGCTCAACATTGTATCTACCAACTTCAATTGCTTGTCGTTACTAGATAAATCTTCTTTCAATACTTTTTCTGCTATAGCTACAGACAACTCTGCAACTTGATTTTTAATATCAGCTACCGCAGCTTTCTTTTCGCTTTCTATTGCAGTCTGCGCTTGCTTCAACATTTTATCACCTTCTAGCTTCGCTTGTTCTTTAGAATCAGCGATCATCTTTTCTTTGATCTCACGAGCTTCTTTCAACATCGCCTCACGTTCAGCACGAGCCTCTTGAAGCATCTTTTCGTTATCAGCCTGTAAGTTCTGCATATCTGTACGTGCCTTATCAGCAGCAGACAATGCTTCTTCTATACCAGCTTCTCTTTCGTTCAAAGAGTTCAAAATTGGTTTCCAAGCAAATTTTACCATCAAGAAAATCAATCCTAATAATAATATTGTTTGCACAATAAACAAACCTGGTGAAAAATCATTCAATAAAACTTCCATATCCTAATCTTTAAAATCTAAATCAATAATTAAAAAAACATTTCCTGCAACCAACCGTTACAGGAAGATGTCTTTGGGTTTTCGTGTTCTTATTTTCCTAAGAACAAAGCACCGAATGCCAAACCTTCCAAAAGTGCAGCTACGATAATCATCGCAGTTTGAATTTTTCCTGCCGCTTCTGGTTGACGAGCAATACCTTCCATTGCTTTACCACCGATTTGACCAAGACCTAGACCTGCTCCGATAACGATTAAACCTGCTCCAATTAAATTGTACATAATAAACTGATTTATATAATTAAATTAAAAAAACTCTTGTTAAATGAAGTCTGCTCTTACATCTTCTGTATCGGCTACTTCGTGACCCGCCTCATCATGATGATGATCATGGTCGTGTTCCGCAACTGCCATACCTATAAACAAGGCAGAAAGCGTAGTAAAAATATAGGCTTGCAAAAAGGCAACTAAAACCTCAATAAGCAAAATGAAAAATGACAATACCAATGACAGACCCGTAGCACCCGCTACACCTAAACTCTCTTTCAATGTAAACATAATTGCAATTAAGCTCATTATCACAATATGCCCTGCAGATATGTTTGCGAACAAACGCACCAACAATGAAAATGGCTTAATGATAAATGCCCCAGCCAATTCTATGACAGCCAAAATAGGTCTTACGAATACAGGCACACCCGGCATCCATAAAATATGCATCCAATAATCTTTATTTCCACTAACCGTATAAATGATCAACGTGAAAATAGCCAAACAAGCTGTCACCGCTATTTGTCCCGTTACGTTAAATCCGAATGGAGTAAGCCCCAATAAATTCAACACCCAGATAAAAAAGAAAACCGTTAATAGATATCCCGTAAATTTTCTGTAATGCTTTTCACCAATATTAGGTCTAGCAATCTCATCTCTTACATAAAGCACCAATGGCTCTAACACCCTACCGAAACCAGTAGGAATTTTTTTCTTTCCGTATTGTTTCGCCAATGATGAAAAGGCCAATAACATAAGTAAACCTACTAGTAACACCCCGACAACACTTTTAGTAATAGAAAAATCTAAAACTTTTTGCGCATTTGTTGCATGGTGATCTTCGTCAAAATTCACTGAAGAAGCACCAGCATTTAACTCATATATTTTACTATGAAGTTTAACGAATTTAGAACCGTTACTTTCAACAATTACCTGCCCATTATCATCATGATGAAATTCTGATGACATAAAAGTTGCCAACCCGTTGCTTGACCAAAGAATTACAGGAAGCGGAAAACCAACATGCTTTCTTTCGCCTGCATCATTAGAATATGAGAACAAATGAAAATCGTGAGAATCTTTAAGGTGATGTAAAATATAGGCATCTACCTGCTCCTTACTACTAACTGTACCTTTTGGTTCGGCATCAGATAACGCGAAACTTTGCAATGAAAAACAAAGTATAAGAAGTTGTAATAAGGTTTTAATCGTATTTGAAACTTGCATCATTAGTTCTATATCAAAAAAATTAGCTCCTAGAAATTTTGCGCAAAAGTAGTTAATTATTGCATAAACTACGCAATTTTAAAGCTTTAAAATTTATAGTCTTTTTTTGCGCATTATTTTAGAAATAAAAAACACTTCTAGAAACAAAAAAATAATCACCGGTATAAACATCGCACCCCTATATATTTGAGGCATAACCAGTTCTCCCAACAAGTAAGGAAAGAACAGCGCCGCAAATATTGTAATCTTAAAAATGAGCGCGCCCATATATACAAAACCTAATTGCTCAAAAAAAGAATTGTTTTTTGAGGCAATTAAAAAAATGATGACCAATGCAAGAGAAAACAAGAAATGAAAAGTATATGCTTTGATCAAAAGAGGTCCAAAATAAGATGGCGGATCTAACAAAGCAAGATTTTGTAGAAAATAAGAAGTCGCGCCCACAGCAGTGAACACGACACTATATAAAAGGATGTTTTTTAGCAACGTTTATTTATTTAACGCCATAACTTTTTTTATGACTAAATAGATAGACAAAAATACGGCAAGTAATGTAAATGTGTCCTCTAAAAACGTTTTTTCAAATTTTTGATCTAACCACTCCCCTAAAAGATTACCCAAGAATATAGTGACACCCATTTGTATGGCAACACCAGATAAGCTTGCGGCATTTCTTAAAAGTTCAGAATTATCATTCTCTTTACGAGGCTTTTGCGGCTCCATTATTAGAGGATTTAAAACCTGCAGCAGCTTTACCGCCACCCATAGTGCAAGATGCATTAAATGTAGCGCCAGGCTCTACAGCCAGTTTATTTACGGATACCGTACCTTCTATTACTGCAGACGATTTTAAAGATAATAGGTCAGACACTAAAAGCTCACCGTTAAAGCTACCTTCTATATCTGCATTTACACATTCTACTTTTCCATGAATGTAGCCATCCTTGCCGATCACCACTTTACCAGAAGTTTTCACATTTCCATCTAGCTTACCGTCTATACGAAAATCTGCTTCAGATATGATATCTCCTTTAATTTTGGTGTTCTTCTCTATTCTGTTAGGCTGACCTCCTACTTCATTCATTGTTCTAGGTTTTTGTTTGTCTGAAAACATTGTTCACGGTTTTGGGGTTAAAAGCGTATTTCTATATTCGATTATATTTTTGTGTACTTGTACAATCTTATAGTTCTCCGATAAAACTACAAAATTCTCATCAGCAACAAGGTAATCCCTATTGTTTTTTAGTAGCTCGGCATACCCTAGGGCAAAATCTTTAGATTTAAATCCGTGTACCACTACAAATTGGTCTTCTAGGTTATAAATATCTCTAGAGACTATATTTTTATACCTAAGGTCCACAATAGATTGCTCTAACAGTTCCATCAATTTTAACGCTTGTACCGTATTACTTCTTTTAAACGGAAAAACCACCTTCCAGTTCGATGTTCCTTTAGAATCTGTCTCTGGTGAAAACTCCTTTTGTTCTAACTTAGGAAGCTGCTCTGCAATCATCTGTTCCGCCTTTTTACCCTCTGGATTGTTAGGATATGTCAACGCCACATAATTCAATGCTTCTTTAAAAGGTTCAAAGCCTTGTAGTCTACCAATGGCATTTGCTTTCAACATTTCAAATTTAGGAACAATTGGATCGCCCGTAAATCTATTGATATTCTCTTCCGCACCCGTAATTACTTGTAAATACTGTTGCTCTTTATATTGCTTGAACAAACTCTCATAACGCTTCTCTGGGCTATCAGAACTATCTGCCAATACCGCTTGCGGATTCAATAGAATCTCTGCATATCTAGAGTCTGCATGGTTGGCAATAATATCTGCCTTCATCGTCTCTTTCAACGGACTATCAACTTCTTCGTAAATTTTATATAGATTATATTTTGATGGAAGAATTAATCGCTCTTCTGCATTAGACGCCAATACATCTTCTAATTTGGCAGCTGCCAAAAGATTCTCGTTAAACTTTTCCTTATATATTAACCCTAATTGATAATTGGCAAAATTACGTTCTGTCTTTAAGCTATCAATAATAGCTACATCTGTAGGTAAACGATTCATATAATAATCCAAAGAGAATTTCTCATCTTCATTTACCACACTTAAACTATCGTTAACTCCTGATCCATTTTGCAAGGCAACGTTTTCTGTATTGATGATTGATTTATCTGACCAACGCCAATCATCGGTTAATTCTCTATTGCCCCAACGATTCTTAAAATCATTTTGACCATAGCCTAAACTGGTAATATTATAGAAATAGAATTTACCTTTGTTTTCTTTGCCACCTTTACTGTTGTTAAATGCAGCAAAGCCATCGGTAATTCTTGCTTTTTCTTTTTTCTGAGCAGCTTCTTTCGCTTTCTGTAATTCTTCAATATGCTTTCCAAAATAAGCCAACTGCTCATCTTTTGGCATTTGGTAAATTGTAATTACGCTGTCAGCATATTGTACGATATCTTCGTATTTGATAACATCTTCTAAATTATCGCGCTTCTTTTTTATAGCACGAAATTTTTTGGTGTTTTCATTAAGGTTGGTCAATACACTATCGTAATATGCACCAGCCGGTTTATACACACTTTCATCAAAGTTGTATTCCGCTAAATTCTCATAGTTAAGCGCATTCAATTTTGGCTTGTTTTGCGAAGCACGTAACGATTTGTTGAAATATACCAATGCCAAACTATCAGATTCCTGTTCTAAATGAAACTCTGCCAGCTGTCTATAAATACCATCTAAAAAGGGTCTGTTCTCCCTATTCAACTCCATTTTAGTCAAATACTCTAAAACTTCTTCTTTATTCTCTCTAGTAACTTCGGTATTCTTAAGTTTTTCAATCTCCGCATTAATCATGTAGACACGTGGCGACTTCCTATTTAATTCGATCACCTTGTCAAATGCGTAATTAGCACTGTCTTTAAAGCCCAATTGATTGTACAATTGACCTATAATATAATAGTACCTTCCTCTTTCAGGATTTTTTGTAGTGTAGTGCGATGCTATTTTAAGATTTTGAACAGCCGTATCTGGTGCATTTAGATTAATGAACGCCTGTGCCATCATAGCTCTTGCATCAGCATATTCTTGATCTTTTAAACGCTCATACTTCATTAAGCGCTTTAAATTCTTAATAGCCAGATCATCGTTTTCTAACCTGATGTTTACTTTCTCTCTCCAAATACTTGCTTCGTTCAGCTTATCACTTTCAGCATATTTATTAAGCACGTAATTGAAAGATTCTAATGCAGGAATATAACGTTCATCAAAATATCTGGCTTTACCTAAAAGCAGAAAAGCTTCATCTATTTGTGGGTTTCGCTCTTCATCCTTAATATCCATACTATGTCGTTGAATAGCCTTGGTAGCTTTTTCTTCTGCAATAAGGAAATTAGGATTATTGTCTTCTGAATCTAATTTAATTTCGCCGCTAACCTCTAAACGTTCTATAGGCAAGACTTCAAAATAATCATCTTGATAGGTATCGTTCAAAGTTTCTCGACCAAGTTCAAAAGCAATATTACCATTATACAAGGTATTGTATTTGGTATTGAGCGCATGCCAATTACGGTTTACGAACTTGTCTTTCTTGACAGAACATGCATTAAAAAGCATACTCGCCAAAACACCGGATAAAATAAGTTTGTTTCTAAGATTCAAAATAGTTGATCTACGTATGTATGTTTAACTTAAAAACAGTCACATTATTATGTAGTTCATCGGTAAACCGCATATTTATTTTTAAGTTATCAGACCATTTATAAACCGCTACAACTAATTTTTACCGACCCTGTAGTTTGTTTTGAATAAAAATGACCAAGAGATTATGTGTTTCCTGCAGATAATCTGATCAAATACATTTTTATCGGATTTTATTTTACTTAGGTTAAAACATAGAAATGAAAAACCGACCTATTGGTCGGTTTTTGGATTTTTAATGCTATTTACATAAAGTGTATTTTGTCTGATCTAAAATAATGGTAGATCTTTGAATTTTTAAACATATGTAGATATCGACTGCAATCGGACGGACATATAGCTATCAATTATTCCGCAACCACAATATCACTTTCTGCACCAAAGAATACTTCTAGTTCTTTCAAGGTTTCAGCAGATGTTTCTATGTCTTTTACCACCTCACCTTTGTTCAAGACCACTATACGTTCACAAACCTCGGTTACATGAATTAAATCGTGACTAGAAACTAAAACGGTAACATCTTCTTGCGCTGCTAGTTCTTTAATGATTTGCTTTAAGCGAATTTGCGTTGTTGGATCTAAATTGGCAAAAGGCTCATCTAATATAACCACTTTAGGGTTCCCTATAAAAGAAGCTACAATACCTGCTTTCTTCTGATTTCCTTTAGATAAATCTCTTAAATACTTCTTTTGACCTAAAATTTCGCCGTGAAAGAAATCTTGATACTGTGCTAAAAGCGCATCTACATCGGCTTTGTTTTGCCCACGAAGATCTCCTATAAAGTAGAAATACTCTTCGGGAGTCAAATATCCGATCAAAAAGGTTTCATCAATAAAGGATGATGTAAACGGCTTCCAATCTTCACTGGTGTTTACTTGCACCTCATTATTAATAATATGTCCCGTACTTGGTTGAATTAAATCGAGTAACAAACTAAACAACGTTGTTTTACCTGCGCCGTTGTTACCCACTAGACCGAAACTTTGTCCCATTGGTATGTTTAAGGATTCTATATTAAGTACCTGTTGTGAACCGTATTTTTTAGATAAATTTTCTATTGCAATCATAATCTTGTTATTCTATATTGTTAGGATGAGTTGTTATGCGATAAACGAAAAAAGCTTAACTCGCCTTCTCCTTAAAGCCAGCAATCATTCCGTATTTCTTTTTCTTGTACTGCTCGGTGATTAAACCGATTAAATAATTCTTCATGGCAAAACCGATGATGCCTAGAACAGATAATAATCCTACTGCTACCTCTAAACTAAAGATGTAATAAAAGATGGAAAATATTACAATAGGAACAATTAAAACCGGAACCATAACCAAAAATTGAGTAGCACTAGCACCTTGCATATTCCCAAACGGACTCTGATCCAATTCTATCCTTTTTTTGTTGAAGGATCCAAAATATAAAATGACCGGTATATTTACTCCCAAATTATATAATGCACAACCAAAATTGATAGCCAACGCATCCCAACCGAAGTAAACATAGGGTAATGTCAATAAAAACATGAATACTATACTTACCATAATCAAAGACACTTTAGACTCTAAATACTTGCGCATTGGAATATTTTGCGACATCATCATACTATAGTAACTACTATCCCAAGCTGGAATAAACTGACCAAAATTACTTAAGAAAATACCCGTCATAAAAATGCCTACAAAGGCTTTCATCGGCATCATACTACTATACATCTCTTGTGTATAAAATACCAATCCGTAGAACACAAATAAAATAGAAATATACACTTGAGACTTCGTTCTTTTGTTACGCCAAATCATTTTAAGGTCTAACTGTAAAAAGGACCCCATTTCGCCAAAACGTTTGGTCCAAGACATATCTGAGGTATTTGCCTCTACTGCCTTTGTTTTGAGCTTGGCATCTAGATAAATTTTATCTCGCAAGAACTTATAATTCACATAATATATAAGAGCTGTCAAGACAACAGGAATCAATACTGTAATTGGGTAAGCATAAAGCGCATGAAAAACAGGCGCAAAAAACGCTTTTATAGAGAACACCCCAAAATAATCTAACCCGTAACCTAAGGCCAACAGAATCCCTATTCCAATAAGCACCTTATCATTCTTATTTACTAGCAAGTTCACGTAATTTATACTCAGAACAATCCCTATAATACCCACTATCCATAGTAAAACATTTAAAACAGGGTAGCCATTAAACAATAAAACAATTGCAAACGGAACAATAAAAAATAGCGTCAATAAATTATAGATAGATGCTGCCGATCTACCTAATATATAATGTGCTATGGTACTTTTCTTCACCGGTGTGGTCAAGAATGGTTTTATATCCATCACCGGTAGTTTTTGCATGAAATACCTTAAGAATAATTCCATTAATATCCAGTAAATAAAATACTGGCTAATAGTCCACATAGGGCTTTGGTCCGGGAATATTTCTTTTAAAATAAAATACATACCAGCTCCTGTAGCCGCAAGAGACAAAAGCATATATATGCCGAAAAATCCCATTACTATTTTTATCCCTAAACTTTTGCCAAGATTAGCGGACCTAAAAAAGGATTTCCATTGTAAGGAAGCAAAACGTTTAAACATTCGGTTGGTTTTAGTATTCAGAATATAAGTAAGAAAAATCTTGAGTTTGTTACAAGATAATTGAAGATTATATTTCTAAACTACTTAAAATAGACCGTAATTAATTTATCGTTTTAAAGTAAAATGCCCTGTAATTATTTGATTATCAGAATACACATATTTAAACCAATAGTCTGATTCTGGTAGTAAGATACCGTTCGAAGTTCCATCCCATCCTTTTGAATTTGGGCTAATCTGTTTCAAAAGTTTACCATATCTATCATAAATATACACTTGAGATTCTGGATGCAGTTCACCACCGATGATATTCCAATATTCATTACTGCCATCTCCATTCGGAGTGAAAAATCGCTGGTAACCAATAGCTACAACTTCTTCTGATAAGACTCTACATTCTAATAAATCTCTCACAAACATGGTATGCTCACCAGGAAAAACAACAAACTCATTACTGGTTTGATAGTTTTTGCCATCTACCGAATACTCAAAAGGTCCTGTTCCTGTCGCGTTAATTGTGATATCTATCTGATCTGAAAATCCGTTAATCTCAACGGTCATAGTCTCAGGTGCACCAGATGACAATACCTCAAATGATTGGGAATTTTCACAACGTACCCCGTTTGCAGTTTGGCTTACTGTTAATTGATATGCACCTAAATCAGAAACATTAAAATTTCTGGTAGTGTTAAGCTCGATTCCACTAGAATTTTGCCAAGACCAAGACTCAAAATCACCGCCATCAATAACTAAAGCTGGACTATCGGGACAAATAACATAACGTTCATCCAAATTGGGCTGCGGTAAAGGGTTTATGATTATTTCAAAGGATGTAATTGCAAAACAACTTTGTAAATCGGTTCGTTCTACCCGTGCATATATGGTTTCTTGGGCTTGTGAAGTAGAATACACTTCGCCATTAACAGCATTAGAATCGTTTTCGGCATCTGCTTGCGACGTATAATAGCGAACATTAAAATCAGCCGCTGCCTGACTATCTAAAATCTCAACATCTTTTTGGGTTAAATCTATTGACTGATTACCAGTTTCATCATCACAAAGAATTATTGATAATGGAGCTTGTGCAAAAGGAGTATCATTTACGGTAATCTCAAAACTATCGGTAACCCGGCAAGTTGCGGTACTATTATTTTCAATACTATAATATATAGTTTGAGGATTGGACGTGTTTTGATATACATCATTAATATCATTCTGAGCCAAATTCGCTTCGGCTAAAGTTTCATAATAATTAACCGTAAAATCGTTTGCATTTTGGTTTCCTAAGATTTCTGCACTCTTTTGATTCAAATCAAATAAAGACAATTCATCGTTATCATCATCACAAACATTCCAATCTGTGACTATCTGTATTTGAGGGGAATCAAAAACAATTAAATCGAAACTTGTAATGTCATAACAGCTCGAATCCGATGTATTTTGCACCCTTGCATACATACTTTGAATGTAAGCAGTTGTATTTGTAAAATCATTATCGACTTCATTTGAACCACTTTCTGCATCAGCCAACGTAGTATGATATGATATTGCTAAGCTACTTGAATTCTGTGTTCCTATGATTTCTGTTTCCGTATCACTTAAAGTAAAAGTTGCAAAACCATCATTGTCATCATCGCACAACTCTAAATTATTTGGCGTATTCACTACGACTCCTGCACTTACTTCTATGGTAAAACTCTCAGTTTTATAACAATCGGTATGTGAGGTGTTTTGTAGACGAGTAAATATTTCTTCAACAGCTAAAGAATTGGTATAGTTAAGCGGCAGAGGGTTGGTGCCAGCATCAGCATCGGCCTGAGAAGCAAAATAGGCTACATCAAATACAGCCTCATCTTGACCATTAAAAATATCAGTATTCTTTTCAGTTAAATCAAATGTGTAAAATCCGTCAAGATTATCGTCGCAAATAGTCCAATCGGATATAGTTCCTAATGTTGGTTCTTGCTGGGCAAGGATATTGAACTGGGTTGTATCAAAACAAGCTGTATTATTCCTATTGGAAACTCGTGCATAAACTGCCGTACTTCCTAGCGGAAAATCATAATTCAATGCTAACGGATTACTATTTGCATCTGCATCAGTTTGTGATGAAAAATAGGTGACCGTAAAATCTGATGGATTTTGAGTTCCTAAAATTGCAGTATTAAGTGTGCTTAAATCTAAAGTATAGCTATCCTCTGTAACACATACCTCAATATTTGCTTGTGCGACAGCGATAGGAGTTTCTTCTATAGTAATTTCCTTAGTACTAATTTCCGTGTCGGCTCCCGTAGTAACTTCTACTGAAACAGTATAAACCCCTGGTGTGGTATAAACATATGTTGGCTCTTCTATAACCGAGGTATTACCATCTCCAAAATCCCAAGTAATAGCATCTATAGTCTTCGTACTCTTTACTTTAAATTCCGTTGTATTACCAAAGCACAGGTTCTCTACTTCTAAGTTCACCAGAAAAAAAGATTGTATAAACTGTGGTAAACCACTAAGCCCACGTTGTCCACCTAGCCAAACACTTTCACCTATAAAATTACATGCCACACCCTTCTCATCTGGATTCTCGATAGAACTTATGTACAGGTTGTTGAAATTACAGGCATATATCTTACCGTCGATACCCAATTGCAGGCTTGTCAGTGCTACAAGCAAATTGCCACCATTATCATGGACCAGCACTTGTGAACCGGGTATATCGGGTGCTTCTATATCGTATTGGTACAATCTGCTATATCTCGGAAGACCGAGTCTACTATCCACTACGTACAAAAATCTTCCACTGGGAGAAAATTCAACACCATAATACTTTTTGGAAAGATCTTCATCTAATTTTAAAGGGTTACAAATAACACCAGTTGTTGTATTAAAATCAAAAAGTTCGACAAGTCCCATTTTTGGAATACAACCTGCCAGTTTTCTTCCATCGGGTGAAGCTTTTAAATAACCGGCAAAATTCCAATCTCCGTCAGGAAAAGTCCTTCTGTGGGGTTCACCCACATTAGATTCTACAGGAATAGGATTCAAACCTGCCGGAGTAACTAAATATGCTAAATATGCATCACTGTCCCAGCGGTGGGCAAGTACCCAAATATCTCTTCCATTTTCATGCAATACCGCAGTCAATTTCTCAGAAACCATAGGCTCTAATTGCAAATTCTTTTGCGTTGTAACATCTCCTAAACCACCATTTAAATTCATATCTAAAATAGAAAAGTTTAAACCCGGCAAAATAGCGCTAGAAAAAACAGTGAATATGTAAAATAAATTAGGTGACTCTGGTAAGGGTACTACGATTGAAGATTGAGTACTACTTACATCACCAAATAAACCTGTACCATTTGGCATAGCATTATGGTTTCTGTCCCAAACCGTTGATCCGTCTGTATAAAAAAGTAAGTTACCGTTAGAATCTGATACCGTAGAACACCCTTCTTCGGTATTCATCGCACTATCCGTTAAGGCTACGGTAGTTCCAGAATTAAAATCAAGACCCGCATTTTCGCCAAAATACCATATAGCGGCTTCTTTTTGGGCGTGTAAGCCAAACGTAGAAATAATAATGAGGGCAATCGAAATGAACTTTTTCAAGTATAAGTAGGTTTGTTGGTCTTGCGCTAATATAAGAATTACAACATATAGCGTAAGTAAAATACTTCATAGTGTTTATAATGTCGATAAGGAGCATTCTTTATTTAAAATCAATGAAGTTAACCAAGTAATCCTTCCCTCTTCCGTATCATAAACTCTCGCTCCAACCTATTCGTAGTTTTCATCAATGCTTTATCTAAAAAAGAAATCGCCAATTCTTTTTCCCCTATTTGAACATAATATTCCGCATAACAACCATAATATAAATAGGCTCTTTGCCCTAAATCAGAAACATCTATACTATTTAATAGGCGAAGTGTTTTTTCAAAATCACTCAATTGAATACATACTGTAGCATGATTTAATAAGGTAAATGAATTTGGTTCGAACGCATACAGTTGTTCATACCAATAAGAGATTTTTTTCCAATTGGTTTCTTCAAAAGTCTTAGCATTTAAATGTTCTGAAGCAATAGCTGCTTCGTAATGATAAACCGAAGTATCTTCGTACTCTACCGCTTTTTGCATAGCACTATTCCCCATCTTTATCAGGGAAAAATACCACTTGGTACGATTTTGATCTTTAAGGTTAACAATTTGATTATCAGTAGATATTTTACTTTCTAATCGTGCCGTATGAAAACATAGCAAGGCAAAAAGAGCATACAAACTTCCGCTTCTAAATTGCTCTTTTTTCAAAAGAAGTTGACAAAGGCGAATAGCTTCACCACACAAATCTTCCTTGATAAGTCTATCTTGATTAGTAGAATGAAAACCTTCATTGAAGGTCAAATAAATGACTTCCATTACTTGGATCATTCGGTCATGAACAGCTTCGGGATTTGGGTATTTAAATTGAATGTTGTTCTCTCCAATAGATTTCTTAGCACGGGTTAATCTCTTAACAATTGTATCTTCTTTGGTTAACAATGCTGAGGCAATTTCTTTAGTACTGAAACCTGAAATTGTTTTTAGCGCAAAAGCAATTTGTTCGTTAGGGTGTAAATTGGGGTGACAGGCAACGAAAATCATGCGTAACTGACTATCGGCTACTTCATGGTCTAGAAAAAGTTCATCTATTTGTAATGAAGAAGCTCCTGTTGAAATAGTAAGATTTCTATTCTTTTCTGCTTGTATACTCCGCAGAATATCAATTGTCCTGTTCTTGGCAACTCGGTTCAGCCAAGCTTCCGGATTATCGGGAATCTTGTTCCGCCACTGTGAACTTGCTTTTATAAACGTATCCTGTACGGCATCTTCTATGGTCTCTATATAGGACAATCCGAAAAAACGGGTTAAAATAGCGACCATCTTCCCGTAATGATGTCTAAAAAGATGGTCAACTATTTTATGTTCCATATATTTTACTGCTCAAACACCATTACTTCTCTAATTTCTACGGTACCGTCTAAATCATAATCTGGGTAATCTTCTGCTATCTTAACAACTGCATCAGCATTTTCAGCTTGTACAATGTAATAACCGCCAATCAACTCCTTTCCTTCTATTAAAGGAGCATCGGTTACAGTGCGCTTCGGACCAGAAACTCTTTTTACATGCGGAACTAAAGCGTCACCACTTTTCACGATACCTTGAGACATCATTTTTTCATTCCAAGCGAACCATTTTCCCATTCGTTCTTGCAACTGCTCTGGCGACAAACCTAATTCTTGGTAATCTGCACCAATAAAAATCATCATAAAATCTTTCATAATTTAACTGTTTTAGTTTTTACATAGAACTCGCTCTAAGCTCTTATTGTTAACCCCATGACGTTACCGAAATCAAATTAGGGACAATTTTTAGATATATATTTTTAAAAAAGAAAAATTAAGGATTATTTAAACTGAAATACCTGTCAAAAGCATAGAGAAATTCACTTTTTTGACAAATGTCATATGATATCCCAAAAGCATGCTTAATTTTGTAAATCGATTTAAAGAAACGAACATATGTCACATTTTCACCCATTAACGGTAAAACATATTAAGAAATTAACGCCAACTTCTGTTGCTGTTACATTTTTAATACCGAAAGAATTGGCACAGACTTTCACCTTTGTTGCAGGTCAGTACATTACTATAAAAAAGGAAATAAAAGGTAAAGAACTTAGAAGAGCATATTCCATTAGTTCATCTACCGAAAAAGATGGTATTACTATAGGTATCAAAAAAGTAGATAATGGCGGGTTCTCTAACTACGCCAATTCAGAATTAAAGGTTGGTGATACCTTAGAAGTAATGGAGCCAGAAGGTCGTTTTGTTTTTAATACAAAGAAAGACGTTCAAAACATAGCTGCTTTTGCTGCGGGTAGTGGTATTACACCAATCATGAGTATTGTAAAATCCGTTTTAGACAGTAACCCTAAGAACAAATTCGTTTTGGTTTATGGTAACAAGTCTTACGAAGAGACCATGTTCTATACAGATTTAGTGAAACTAGAACTAGAATATGCCAATCGGTTTTTTGTATATTTCACCAATAGCCAAACTCGTGAAGACAAGGCATTATTTGGTAGAATAGACACCTCAACAGTTAACTATGCATTGCTGAACAAACATAAGGATGTCGATTTCGATGGTTACTATCTATGTGGTCCAGAAGAGATGATCCGTTTGGTACAAGACACTTTAATAGAAAATGAAGTGGATAAGGATAAAATCCATTTTGAGCTTTTTACTCCTACAGAGATAAAAGAAGAATTACCTATACAGGCCGATGGTCAAACTGCGGTTACCGTTCTTGTTGACGATGAAGAATTTCAATTTACCATGGACAAGAAAACAGTTATTTTAGATGCTGTTTTGAAAGAAAATATTGATGCACCATACTCATGTCAAGGCGGAGTATGTAGTAGTTGTATTGCTAAAGTAACGGAAGGAAAAGCAGAAATGGTCATGAACCAAATTTTGACCGATAAAGAAATAGCAGACGGATTTATTCTTACCTGCCAAGCTCATGCAACTACACCTACTATTAAAGTAGATTATGATGATGTGTAAGCTAATATAATAATCAATAAAACGGCCGGTTGAATTGTATCAACCGGCCGTTTTTTATTTAAATAGTAGAGACTTCATCAAATTTTCTAACGGCAGCTTCATACCCAATGGCATACGCTTTTTCAATTCCTCTTCTGTCTAATAAACCAATATGCTCTAATTCTTTAGATTCTAGCACAAGGTGGCAATTGTTAATTTTCTGTCGGTTGATAGCGTAAATCATCAACCCGGTTACTCTACCTGTTAATTGAAACGAATTGTTCAGGTGTTTTTTCTCTAATTGAGAAACTACAGATACATTGCTACCAATTACATAATCTACCCTTGGCAACACAGGTTCGGACGGAAAGTTATTCATGATTCCGCCATCGGCATATAATTCTCCTTTATATTCAACAGGGCTAAAGACAGGAGGTAATGCAGCCGATGCCAATAAAGGTTTTATCAATTCACCCTTATTGATGAAAAGCTCTTCTCCTTTCTGCAAATTAGTAGCAACTACATGAAGTTCTCTATTTAATGCGTCAAAACTATCCTCTGGAAAATACTTTTTAAAAGAATTTATATAACTCTCGCTATTCAATAAACCCGGTTTAGCCACCGCAAAGTAATTGTATTTAAAAAGCGGTGTTTCCTTAAAAAATCTAAGCATATCTATAACGGGTTTATCTGCTGCGTACAACGCACCTACCAAAGCACCAATACTGCTTCCGGAAACTACGTTAGCCTCAAGACCAAACTCTTGCATTGCCTTAATAACACCAATATGTGCCATGCCTCTAATACCTCCGCCCGAAAGTACCAAACCTATAGACTTTGAACCTAATTGCATCTATCTAGAATTAATTTCAAAAAAAATGCCAAGCGAATACTATTATCCGCTTGGCATAAAATTAATCAATCAACTACCTAGGTACAAGCCTAGAAGTGTAATTTGGAATAAATACTTTTCAACCGACCAGAACATAATGTAATATAACCCTCTGGAGGGATTAAAGCAGACTATGAATCCAATCCGAAGGCATAATAATATTTAGAACCGTCTTCATAGATTCCTTCTAACATCACCCCGCCTTTTTTGTTCTCTAAAATAACAGCGACATCATCAACATCCTTTACACGTTTACCATCAATATGTGTGATAATAAATCCTGCTCGCATTTGAGTTTCCTTCTTGATTTTACCAGGATATAATTTGGTAACCTGAACGCCACCATCTAAATTAAATTTTTTGGCCATCTCTTTATCCACATTTTCAAAGTCCGCACCTAGAAGATTAAAAACTTCTTTTTCTTCCTTCTTGATAATGTTTGTTCCGCCTTGAGAATTATGAAGCTCTACCTCAAACTCCTTTTCCTTTCCGTTTCTATGAACAACTATGGCTACCTTATCACCAGGTCTTTTACCCGCAATAATTTCTTGAAGTCTTGGTGATGTACCCGTTTCTTTTCCGTTTACACTTACAATAATATCACCAGATACCAAACCTGCCAAATCCGCTCCGCTATCTTCACCTACTTGTTCTACCCATACACCTTTGGTAAAATCTACATCTTTTTCCTTTGCCAAGTTACTATCCATAGTTCTAATAGTTACCCCTAACATACCACGTTGTACGTTACCAAATTTCAACAAATCTTCTACCACCTTGGTAACAATGTTACTAGGAACTGCAAATCCGTAGCCCGTATACGTACCAGTTGTACTTGCTATAGCCGTATTGATACCAACCAGGTTTCCGTCTAAATTCACTAAAGCACCACCACTGTTACCAGGGTTTATTGCCGCATCGGTCTGAATAAAACTTTCAACCGCAAACTTATCTGTATTAATATGAATACTTCTTGCCTTTGCACTTACAATACCCGCAGTAACCGTAGAGTTCAACCCTAACGGATTACCAACGGCCAATACCCACTCTCCTACTTCCACATCATCTGAATTTACCAAAGACATTGTTTTTAGGTTATCTGCTTTGATCTGTATTAGTGCCAAATCTGTAGTTGGGTCAGTTCCAATAACCGTCGCTTTATACGATTGGTTGTTATATAAGGTAACCTCAACCTCATCTGCATTATCTATTACATGGTTATTGGTAACGATATAGCCTTTGTCATTAATAATCACTCCCGATCCTGTTCCAATCCTAGGTCTTGACCGAGCACCATTTGGTGATTGCCCCTTAAACATATCTCCAAAAAACTCTTTAAAAGGATCTGGCAATTCACGCGCACCTTGGTTATGATATGATGATCCTGTCTGAGTAGATTTAATATGCACTACGGCATCTAAAACTTTTTCAGAAGTTTCGGTAAAATCTAAAGGCTTAATATTTCCTTCATTATCCTTCGTATACAAAGCATGTGCACCAGGTACAGATTCTACTACGGTAACCCCGCTCGTTTCTTTTACATCTTGTTTATTCAATTGTATTACTCCATAACTAACTGCTACGGCAATAACCGCTGAGAAGAAGTAAACCTTCCAAGCACTACTGATATTTGTGTTTGATTTCATATATTTAAATTTTTAGAATTCTTCTAATGTCCTAGCAGCAATAGCTATACCATGAATATACCTGCCAATGCTAAAAAATATTTAAATCTCTTTGAAATTTTAAGGCTTTTTTTAGACTAAGTAGTCTGTAACCATAAAAAATGAGCAGATTTAGCATAAAAAATAGGTTCGTTGTCTGAATTTACATCCTGTTTATGGATAATTCAAACGATACTATTTCCTTAATGCGTACTAAAAACCAACCACTTGGTTTAAAACTGACATTTTGACTTAAAGTAAGGCAATTCTTGTTTTTAAAAGATACAATTTATGTATACTTAAAAAACCATTGCCATATTTTTACGTAAGTTTAACAACGAGAAAGAACAATTAATTGAATTCACTGCCTACTGCAATTTTAGTATTTGCCAACTCCGCCAAACAAGATTTGGCGAACAAGCACATTCTTAAAGGTGAGCAATTATTTGATGCTTTAACCCAAACTACTCTTAAAAAGGCCAAAAGAACAGGTTTACCTGTTTTTCATTTTTCAGATGAAAATCAAGTTGGTGCTTCTTTTGGCGAACGTTTTACCAATGCCATTGCTAGTGTTTTTGACAAAGGCTTTTCTAATATTATTACGATTGGTAATGATACGCCACATTTAAAAACCCAGCATCTTAAACATACTGCCAAACAACTGGCAATGGGCAAGACCGTAATTGGTCCTTCTATTGACGGTGGTTTCTATTTATTAGGTTTGCAAAAATCTAATTTTACAGTTGCTGAATTTAAAAAATTGCCGTGGCAACGTTTTAGCTTATACCAGCAAATTTCCTTGTGTTTACAAGAAGAAGCGTCAGAATTAATAAAATTACCTGTTCTTCAAGATTTGGACAACGAACGGGATTTACGATCCATACTATCGTTTTCCGCCGGTCTATCTTCAACTTTATTATCATTAATTGTAAGTCTGTTAAATATAAACAGAAATATATACGCTACTAACCAGAATTACTCCACGCTCTTTCCAAATAGCTTTCCGTACAACAAAGGCTCTCCGGCACTTTCATTTATCTAGCCCTCTTTATCCAAAAGTTGGATAATTAAAAACTCAGTCCAAAGCTATATATGAAACACTTATTACTAGTGTTGACGGTGTTTATGATAAACATGGTCAATGCTCAAGAAACAATTACAGGTATTGTTACCGATACCGATGGAAATACCATACCGTACGTAAACATTATATTAACTGGTACCATAACCGGAACTATAACCAATGAAAATGGTTTTTATACCATTGATGTTCCCAACCTTAACGGTGAAATAGAATTTTCAGTTTTAGGATACGAAACTCAATTAGTTTCAATCAACAATCGCATAACCATCAATATTACTTTAAATGATTCTTCTGAAGTTTTAGATGAAGTGGTACTAACCGCATTAGGCTTAAAACGAGAAACCAAAGAATTGGGTTATGTGGTGCAAAGTCTAGATGCCAAAGGAGTTACTGAAGTAAAATCAGTGAACTTTTTAGACAACCTTTCGGGGAAATTAGCAGGTGTAACCATAAACCAAGGTGCAACCGGCGTGGGGTCTTCTTCAAAAATCACCATTCGTGGCGAAGCATCTTTCTCTAATAACAATCCCCTGTTTATTGTAGACGGAGTTCCTATCAATAATAACTCGGTCTTCAATTTTACCAATGAGGCAGCAGCCGGATTTCAGGAAATAGATTTTGGAAACAGTGCAATGGAGGTAAATCCCGATGATATTGCCGAAGTATCGGTTTTAAAAGGACCAAGTGCGGCTGCACTTTACGGTACAAGAGCATCCAACGGTGTAATCATCATAGAAACCAAAAGCGGGAAGAATACGAAAGGATTGGGCGTAAGCTACAACACTAGCTTTTTTGTGGATTCAGCTTTTCAACTGCCCGATTTTCAAAATGAATACGGACAAGGAAACTCCGGTGAATTTGCTTTTGTAGACGGATTAGGTGGAGGAACAAATGACCTGATTACGTATAGTTGGGGACCACGTTTAGATGTTGGTAATCTTATTCCTCAATATGATAGTCCCGTGACATTGGCAGATGGTACCATTGTTCGAGGTGGAGATACTGCTCTTTACAACGGGAATACCATAACACCGACGGAGTTTAAATCAAATCCTGATAATTTGAAAGATTTCTACGAAACCGGAACAACGTTAATCAATAATATCGCTATTTCTAACGGATTTGATAAAGGAAGCTTTCGACTTTCATTTACCGATTTAAGAAGTGAATCTATAATACCAGGGGTTAATTTAGACCGACAAACTATAAGTACTCGATTAAATTTTCAACCGATTGATAAATTACGCATCAATTCATCTATAAGTTACATTAATTCTAATAGCGACAATAGACCTTCTAATGGTTATGGATCTGAAAATGCTAATTACTCTTTAGTAGCTTGGGGTCCGCGTTCTTTAAACATTGAAAATTTAAAAAATTACTGGCAACCCGGTTTAGAGGGTACACAACAGTATTCGTATAACTATACCTTTTTCGATAATCCGTATTTCATTCTTAATGAAAACAGAAACTCCTTTAATAGAGATCGTGTTTTTGGAAATATTTCGGCCAGCTATGATATTACAAACCATATAACAGCATCTATCCGTACCGGAATGGATTATTCTAGCGAGCTACGCCAATTGCGCAGAGCCTACAGTTCTAACCGATTTGCAAATGGAGGGTATGCAGAACATGATGTTTTCTTTAGAGAAGTGAATACTGATTTTCTTTTAAACTATACCAATCAATTCAATGATTTTAAAGTGGATGTTTCCTTTGGAGGAAATAGATTAGATCAAAAAGCATTTACATCACAATCACAAACTACAAGTTTGGCACAACCGGGTATTTTTAGGTTATCTAATGCAGCTTCACCAATTGAAGTATTCGAGTTTGAATCTAATAAAAGAATCAATAGTTTTTACGGTCTAGCAAAATTTGGTTATAAAAATTTCCTCTTCTTAGATATAACCGGAAGAAATGATTGGTCCAGTGCTTTAGCCACTCCATTTTCGGTAGATAACACCTCGTTCTTTTATCCATCGGTATCTAGTAGTTTTATACTATCAGAAGTGGTTGAGTTACCTAAAGCAATTTCCTTTGCAAAACTAAGAGCAAGTTGGGCGCAGGTTGGTAATGATACAAATCCGTATCAAACTACAGGTGCTTTTGTAGCGCAAACTCCTTTTAATGGTCAGCCAACCTTTAGTAACTCAAACACGATTGCAAATGCGAATCTACAACCCGAGTTAACATCTTCATTTGAAGTAGGTGCAGATGTAAGATTGTTTGGCGACCAGGTTCGTTTTGATGTTTCTTACTATAACGCATTAACCAAAGATCAAATCATTTCTTTGCCTATTGGTATTTCATCAGGTTATACACAACAAGTGGTCAATGGTGGTGAAGTTCGTTCTAAAGGTGTAGAAATTATTTTGGGCATATCGCCGGTTATAAGTCAGAATTTAAAATGGAACAGCACCTTAAATTTTAGCATCAACCGATCTACGGTAGAAAGCCTACCACAAGACGAAGGTCGATTAACTCTGGCATATTCTAGAATTTACGACAGTCAAAACCAAACGGTATTTTTACAGGCAGAAGAAGGTGGTCGTGTGGGTGATCTATACGGAACAGGATACCTTAAGAATGAAAATGGTGATTTTATCTTAACGGATGAAGGCAGATACATTCCTGATAACGAATTGCAAAAATTAGGGAATTACAATCCTGATTTTATGCTAGGCTTCAACAATCAATTTAATTATAAGAACTGGAATATGGGTTTCCTTTTCGACTGGCGACAAGGCGGTATCATTGTTTCTAGAACAAGGGCATTGGGTAATGTTGGTGGTCAACTAGCAGAAACTGCAAACAGACCAGAAGAAGGAATTGTACCAGAAGGCGTTGTAAATACTGGTACTATTGCTAATCCTGAATATATTCCAAATACCGTTGCTGTAACTGCAGAAAGTTACTATCGTCAGTTTTATGACAGAAACCATGAGGAAAACAATACCTATGATGCTTCCTTTTTAAAACTACGGCAAGTATCCATTGGTTATACGTTTGATAATCTTAGTTTTTTCAATCAAGATGCCAGGTTGAGTTTATCTCTAATTGGCAAGAACTTGTTTGCCATTACGGAGAATCCACATTTTGACCCAGAGCAGTTAGCGGTACAAGGACAAGGATTTATAAGTGGTGTTGAAGACATGTCATACGCTACCACAAGAAGTATAGGTTTTAAAGCCGGATTTAATTTTTAAGAAAAAGATGATGAAACATATATATAGCATTCTAATCTTATTGTTGGTCATTGGCTGCACAAAAGATTTTGAAGAAATTAATACGAACACTAACGATCCGGTTACGGTACAACCCAGTCTATTGTTGAGACAGGTTATCTATGACTACGGTGAACAAATGTCTTATGAAGGTTTTACGGCAGGCAATCTGTTAGGTCAATACAGCACGGCTCTTGATTTTAACTTATTTGACAGGCATGATTTAAAATCACCGCAACTGGGAGGAAATCCGTGGCCTATATTCTATCAGAATTTAAGGGATAATGAAATTATACTGAATTTGTCTCAAGAGAATGCTGCTTATACCGTTTATGAAGGTCCCGCAAGAATTATGAAAGCGTACATGGCGGCTGGTTTAACCGATTTATTTGGTGACGTTCCTTATTCAGAAGCATTTAAAGGAGATACAGAAACCGTGACTCCCACCTACGACACTCAAGAATCTATTTATATGGATGAAGGTGGTGTATTCGATAATCTAGATAAAGGAATTTTAGCCATACAGAACTATACAGGAACCATAGCGTTAGAAGGTGATATTTTATTTAATGGCGATTTAGACGGATGGATCCGTTTTGCAAATTCATTAAAGATCAAATATTTAATGCGTGTATCTAACAAGATAGATGTGGCTTCTCAATTACAGACCATAGCAAATGAAGGTAATTTCATTGATACTAATGAGGAAAATGCCATTTTCAACTTTACCGATGGCGAGCCCAATAGTTTTAGACTTGCACAACTTAGGGTTGGTGATTTTAATAATTACGTACTTTCTAAAACGATGGATGAAATTTTGACCGGTTTAAACGATCCACGTATCGCACGCTTATACCAACCTTTTGCCAACAGTCTAGATGGTGAATACAATGGGCTTTTAAACGGAATAGATGCATCTGCCGGTGTATCGTTAGCTGATTACTCTTTATTGGGTACTATTTTCAGAGAGAATACAGGGCTTTTAGACGCCAACTTCATGACAAGTATGGAAACGCATTTTTTATTGGCAGAAGCTGCTCAAAAAGGGTTGATTACTGCCGAAGCTGAAAGTCTTTATAATACGGGAATAACCCAAGCATTTGAATATTGGCAAGTAGACCTTCCTCAAGAATATTTAACGGTGGATGCCAATTTCGCTAATGGAGATGCATTACAAAACATCATCACTCAGAAATGGATTGCAAATAGTATAAACGGTTATGAAGGATGGATAGAATATAGAAGAACAGGTTTCCCAAAATTGAAAACAATTTCCGCTAGTTTGAACAATGATTTAATTCCCATACGCATGCCTTATCCTGCTGAGGAAGAAGCTTTAAATAATGCGAATTATACCGAAGCTTCAAATAACACGGAAGGCAATAGTATAAATGTGGCTGTTTGGTGGGATGAGTAACAAAGTTAGGAGTTAGGAGTTAGGAGTTAGGAGTTAGGAATAAAAATAAATTTATGACTGAAGTACAAATTTGGCAATGGGGATTAGTGATAGCATCAAGTTTGATGTTGTTCTTTATGTCTCCATGGGCTAAAGATACCAATCAGTTTTTTAAAGCGGTACAAAAGAAAAAAGCACCCAATACGTTCATGTTAATGGGTAGTTTGATTATTTCTTGGATATTCGCCAAGAGTATAACCAACGCCGCAAACTTAGGATTGGACTTCGGTATTGTGGGTGGTGTTGCCTATGCAGGATATTATCTATCATTTGCCGTAGCGGGTATCGTCATCTATAAAATGAGGCTGCATGGTAAATACACCAGTATCCATCATTTCTTATCTTCTAAATTTGGTAAAACTGCAGTAACCATATTCTCTATCTTGATTGCATTTCGTTTGTTCAATGAAGTATGGAGCAACACTATGGTCATAGGCTCGTACTTTGGTGATATGGGTACCAGCGCTTATTATTGGTCCATTTTAATATTTACCGCGCTTACTTTATCCTATGTATTGAAAGGAGGCATGAGCAGCTCCATTTTTACCGATGTTGTCCAAATGGGACTTTTCTCAGTGTTATTAGCGGTAATATTGTTCACTATTTTTGGAAATGACAATGCTATAAGCACGACAGAGGTATTAAATTCTGGCATTTGGTCCTTTGAAACAGGTTTGAATTTATTGTTCGCAGCCTTATTGCAATCTTTCAGTTATCCCTTTCATGATCCCGTATTAACGGACAGAGGGTTTATCAGTAGTCCGAAAGTAACATTGAAAAGTTTTTTATGGGCAAGTGTTCTTGGTGCTATTTGTATTATTCTGTTTAGCATCATTGGTGTTTATGCCCAATCTCAAGGCATGCAAGGTCAGGCAGCAGTACAAGTTGGTAAGGCATTTGGAACAATGATATTATTGGTCATCAATTTTATTATGATTACCTCGGCAGCGTCAACATTAGATTCTACCTTTTCATCATTTTCAAAGTTATTGGCGCTTGACCTAAACCTTGGCAACACTTTAAAATTTGGTCGGTGGTCTATGGTAGCTGTTGCGGTTTTGGGTACGGTTCCGGTATTTTTAGATGCAGAAATTCTATCGGCAACAACTATTAGTGGTACCATGGTCATCGGTTTAACTCCCGTTTTCCTTTTTTGGAAAGGTAATGCGCCTAAAATCAGTTTTCATTTAAGTGTATTCAGCGGATTGATTTTTGGTTTCCTCTTAATTTTCAACTGGTTTCCAAGTGATTTAATTTTTACGACCGGCAAATATGCCAATTTATTATGGATTAATTTTTGGGGCATTTTATGTTGCCTACTCGTTTATATAATACCTACATGGATAAAGAAATAAAACATATGGGCACCAAGAACGGAAAGCTATTGCTTTTTGGAGGAGTGTATAGTAACCTTCAAGCTTTGGAGAAATTGATTTCCATTGCTAATGAAGTTGGAATTTCACCGAAGAACTGTATAAGTACCGGTGACCTTACCGGTTACTGCGCACAGCCCGAAGAAACGGTGCAACTGTTTCAAAAATGGGGAGCACTTACTATTGCTGGCAATGTAGAATTGCAACTTGCCAATGATAGCGAAGATTGTGGGTGCGATTTTAAAAGTGGTAGCCGTTGCGACGATTTCTCTAAAATGTGGTTTCCATATACCAAAGGGCATTTATCACAACAGTCTTTAGATTGGATGAAGCAAATTCCAGAATACATCAGTTTTGATTATGGAGGAAAAAACGTTACCGTAGTTCATGGAAATTACGGCAATACTTCAGAATTTGTATTTAAGTCAAACGCTACGGTAAGTAAAGAACGTTGTTTTACAACCACTGAAAGTGATATCATTGTTGCGGGACATTGTGGCTTGCCATTTCATCAAACCATAAAAGAAAACTTATGGCTGAACCCTGGTGTAATAGGTATGCCGGCAAATGACGGTACCTCCCGGGTTTGGTATATGATTTTAGATATTGAAAATGGGGAAGTTACCTACGCACATCACTCCTTTGAATATGACGCTGAAACCGCGCAGAAATTAATGTATAAAAACCATTTACCAGAAGCTTATGGCGATACGCTAACCTCTGGTATTTGGGACAATATGGAAATACTTCCCGAACTAGAAAAAATGGGACAGGGAATCCCTATTTATTTTAAACAAGAAGAAAAGAATTCAATAAAACCTAAAACACAAAAAAAGATGGCAAATACGTACTATGATCCAGCAGATTTAAGAAAATTCGGAAAAATTACAGAATGGAGCGAAGAGCTTGGGACCAAATTTTTTGATTATTATGGTAAGGTTTTCGAAGAAGGCGCACTAAGTGCAAGGGAAAAGTCACTAATTGCCCTTGCTGTCTCTCATGTAGTTAAGTGCCCCTATTGCATTGATGCCTATACTAAAGACGGATTGCAAAAGGGAATTACAAAAGAAGAGATGATGGAGGCCGTTCATGTAGGTGCCGCCATTGAAAGTGGCGCCACATTGGTACATGGTGTACAGATGATGAATAAGTATAATAAATTATCCATGTAAATTTCGTTGTTGGTTGTTCGTAACAGCCTTCTTCAATAATCAATACAATGAAATTAAAGCTGGTTTAAAAAATATTGCAAATGGAATATTCACTATGAATATCCATGTAAAAAAAGAAATTAAATGTTGTAATATTAATTGATAGTTGTTCGTTGTCGGTTGTTAGTTTTACTCAATATTCGCCAATGACTACTTTTCCAAAATATTACAAAATAGAAATTGCTATCTATTAAAAAAGAAATTAAAATAGGCTGAAGGGTTTGTTGATTCGTAATAAAATAAACGAACAACAAACAACCATCAACCAACAACAAAAAAAAATGGCTACAAAATCATTAAAAGCGAAAGGGAACGAATTAGCAGTTTCCAACAAGCAATTAGAAATATTGAACGGAGGCATATTTGCTGATGGGGAGTTACCCTATTTTAAGGATAAAATTGCCGAAATTGGTCACTTTCCGTTACGACCTAAAAAGCTGGAAATTTTACAAATAAATGTCGGTTACATGTGCAATCAGGTTTGTGAGCATTGCCATGTAGATGCAGGTCCGGACCGTAAAGAGATAATGACACGTGAAACTATGCAGCAATGTATAGAAGTCATTAAAAATACTGGGGCACATACTCTAGATTTAACCGGTGGTGCTCCAGAAATGAATCCTGATTTTGAGTGGTTTGTAGAAGAGGCGGCAAAAGCTGGGATTAAAGACTTTATTGTTAGATCTAACCTGACTATAATTAGGGCCAATAAAAAATATTATCACCTACCAGATTTCTTTAAAAAACACAACGTACATGTTATCTCTTCAATGCCACACTATACCCGAGGTAAAACGGATAAGCAAAGAGGTGACGGAGTTTTTGACAAGTCGATCAAGGCATTGCAAGAATTAAATGAGAGAGGCTATGGTATGCCGGGTAGCGATTTAAAGTTGGATTTGGTTTACAACCCATCTGGAGCGTATTTGCCAGGCGATCAAGCAGCCATGGAGAAGGATTTTAAAAAAGCATTGAAAGAGGATTTTAATATTCAATTCCATAATCTTTTTGCCATTACTAATTTACCTATTGCACGTTTCTTGGACTATTTGATTGCATCGGAGAATTACGAAGATTACATGTATGCATTGGTAGAAGCCTATAACCCATCTGCCGTAGCAAGCGTAATGTGCACCAATACCATTTCTATTAGTTGGGACGGTTGGTTGTATGATTGTGATTTTAACCAAATGCTAGATCTAAAGGTCGCTAGTAAGGTGAAACATATAAAAGATTATAATGAAGATATCTTAAACGATAGAAACATCATTATATCACAACATTGTTATGGTTGTACCGCAGGTGCCGGTAGTAGTTGCCAGGGTACGGTAGCTTAGCAAAAAAACTATTTAATAATAAACCGTTCAGTGTAAACATTGAGCGGTTTTTTATTTTATACGATGTAAATAGTAACAAAATATAACCAACCACCTAGTCTACAAACCAATTCTAAATGATTGTTTTTCAAGGATAAAAGATGCGTTTATCGAAAAATAATGCATCTTATCTATAAATTCTGAAGCTTTTTACAAAACACAAGTTCTATAAAAAGACCATATGGTTAGGTTTACCCAAATCTCAATAGTATGAACAAGAGTTTAAAACGCATGGCTACCATGCAACGTTTACAGACTACCGGATTAGAATTGTTTTATGCCAAAGGTTATTATGACACAAGTGTGGATGATATTCTTAAGAAACTAGGTCTATCAAAAGGGGCGTTCTATTATCATTTCGACTCTAAAGAAGACTTCTTTGTTCAAATCATTCAAAATTTATTAGCGCGTAAAATATATAGCACGTTGATAGCACCAATTGAAGGGCATGATAATCCGATAACACTAATTACAAAGTGTTTTGACGATGCTATGGAAACGGCAGTACATAATGAAATGGATTATGGGTGTATTCTAAGCAATTTCTTGACAGAATTTAATGGTAAGAACGATGTTATTATGCGTCACTTAAATGAAATTGTAACCGTTTGGGAAGTGAACTTGGTAACTACGCTACAAAAAGGGAAATTCAACGGTTATCTAGATCGACATGTGGACTGTGAAGCTGCTGCTACATTTTTAATGAGCTCCTATTTTGGAATTAGAACTTTAATGACGAGTGCGGCACCAGCAGCTAAAAAATACCGATTCATGTCTCAGTTGAAACAATACTTTAAAAGTATTGAGGCAAAAGTGATCACGACTTAAGCTTTTCTATCTAATAATTCGGTAATTTTCTGAATGACAGTATTAGGTGTAATAGTTTCCATTACCCTATCATAACCATCAGGAAATTTATTTCCATAAATGGAAGTTGGTATGGCAGGATATTTATTTCTGTCTGATAAGAGGGCATTTTCCTCAGGCTGATTAAAAGGGGAAAAACCAGCATACGGGTGCGTTACTCCCCAAATAGTTACGGTTGGCACGCCAAACATGGCAGCTAAATGGGCATTTCCACTATCCATTGCCAACATTAACTTTAGGTTTGATATTAAGGCGAGTTCATCAGAAAACGAAAGTTTACCTGCTGCATTGGTACAGTTCTCAAATTGTTTTTCCCAATTCCCCAACACTTCTACTTCCTTCGCTCCGCCACCAAACAATATTATTTTATACTGATTAGTTTTATCTAATTGATCAATAACAGTTTCCATCAATGCTAAGGGATACATTTTACCTTTAAAAGCGGCAAAGGGTGCGATCCCAATCAATTGTTGGCTCCCTATTGATGTAAAATCAGAAAAAGCATCTGGGACCTTTTTTTGCAGAAGCGTTTTCATCTCGCTCTGGGTAACAGAGAAGCCTAAAGCACTAAAGACATCGGCATATCTACCAAAAGTGGTTTTAAGAGGCTTAAATGTACTTCTGTTGGGGTCTATTAATGCCTTTTTCTCCGCCCTACCCTTATCCAATTGTACAAACGGAATAGATGACAACCTAAAAAACTGTTTTAAGATTGTGCTGCGGAGTACATTATGAATATCGGCAACGGCATCAATCTGTAAGGTTTTTAATTCTTTGTATAATTTCCAAAGCCCTACAACTCCTTTATGTCTCCCTTTAACGTCCGCCTTAAAAATGGAAACATTAGGAATATCATTGAAAATAGGCGCAGTAAATGCCTTGGTTAAAATTGTAATCTTTACCTGAGGATACTTACTGATAACACCTAAAATAACCGGTACGGTCATAGCCACATCACCCATTGCGGATAATCTTATGACCAGAATATGTTTAGGCCTATTTGTTACCACGAAGGATGGGGTTTAGTTCCTCATCATTATACATTTTCATTTGCTTGTACACCTTCATATACTTATCACCATGTTCAATAGCTGAAATTAGTTGATCAATAGCTAATGATAAATCGTTTTTCTGTTCAAGTAGCACCTCTAATTTCGCTTGGCATTTTTCTCTATGTTCCAAAGAAGCATCTACCCTAGTTGCTTCTTCCTTCATATGGTAAATTTTCAATGCCAAAATAGACAGACGATCAATAGCCCAAGCAGGGCTCTCCGTATTTATAGTAGCATCTGACTTTACATCTACCGTTTGGTATTTCTTTAAGAAATAACTGTCTATGAATTCGACCAAATCAGTTCTATCCTGATTACTTGCATCAATTTTACGTTTTAGCACCAACGCATCATCCGGATTAATATCAGGATTTCTAATGATGTCCTCATAATGCCACTGCACAGTATCTATCCAGTTCTTTCTATATAACAAGTGTTCAATATCCTCTTTAGAAAAAGGATTTTCAAAATCTTGATATACATCGTCTTTGACATGATACTTCTGTATACTTTTATTAAATATATTAAATGCTAATTCACTAAACATATATGCCTTTTTTACAAAGATAAAGCTTAAAGAGGTAATCTATAGTTTTGTTACAAAAACTATAATGGGCACTATGATACTAACAAAAAGTATAAGCTCTAAGAATTTAGGCTTTTTAATGGTTTCTAAGTAGTTAACTACAAATACCACAGAAGGAAAAAAGGTAATCATCACCGCATTATTGTTTTCTGAGGTCACCAAAATATTTACAATTAAGCCAATTATAAATGAAAAAGCGATCAGTCTCATGATAATGACTTTACCAACCCCAGATTTACTTAAATGCACAAATGCAGAAAATGCAAGAATCATATTGACCAAGGCGTACAAAGACATTTTAAGACTTGTCCACCATTTCATAGGCAGTATAGCGTTAAAGTCAATAGCAAAATCATAATGCTGCTGAATAAAATTGGGTTTATCAAGCAACACTAATATACCGTAAAGTATCATAATAAAGCAAAAACCTACAGACAATATTACCAGCCAATTCCTAATATTTTTAGGGTCATAAATATAAATAGCGGCGAAAACCAATAATAAATACAATAAAGCCCATTCATAGAAGATACTTGAAATACAGATCCAGAGCCCAGCATCGAAAATTTTAAGTTTTATATTCTTTAGAGATCTAATGCTTAATATCCTCCTCATGGCGAGTAAAAGGAAAAAGCTAGTGAATATAGCATTTGTATCACCTAAAGTTTCAGGAAACACTACAAATAGCAGAATAAAAAACAAAATTGCAAATGAATTTGTTCTCGTGAGTTTGTTTCGTTTTACTACAAAATCAACAATAAATACACTAAAAGATAAAATTGTTAAAATACCAATAGATGGAACAATTTCTACCCTACTAACCGATAAATCAAATAGGTAAAATTGAACCGTCCAGTAGAAAAGAAATAAAAAAACCAGAAGAATGATAAAATTCACCGGTTTTGTTTTCTCAAAAATGCTTGAAATCATCTAAGCTTTTTATATTTTTGCCAGTAAATATAGTAATAAGATGAAATCATTTTTTGAAGGTATCGCAGATTTGTTCGTAAATGTTCTATTTGCCCCGTTAGATTTTTTACGTTTTACAGATAGTTGGGCATTAGCAAATATCTTAAACTGGATATTTATGTTGATAGGTTCAGTAGCGTTTGTTTACTGGATGCTTGAATTGAAAAAATACAATGATAAGGGAGAAGAGGATACATCAAGTACTTCTCACACTTACCTATAATACAAAATGATATTTCATCGGAATTCAACTATTAAATTCCGATGAAATACTAGTACCTAAAGATCGAAACCAAGGTCTCTTCTATAGTTCATTCCTTCAAAGGAAAGCTTTTCTACATTAACATAGGATTTTGATAGTGCAGATTTAAAATCGCTTCCAAAAGAAGTAATTGCCATTACCCTACCACCATTAGTAACCACTTTACCATCTTTAAGTGTAGTTCCCGCATGAAATACTAAAGATTCAGTAATAGCATCAATACCTGTAATTTCTTTCCCTTTTTCATAAGAACCAGGATAACCACCTGACACGGTCATTACCGTAGTAGCCGTTCTTTCGTCTAATTGCAGATCAATCTCAGATAACTTTTGATCCGCAACAGCTTTTAATAATTCTACCATATCGTTTTGAATACGCGGTAAAACCACTTCGGTTTCAGGATCCCCCATTCTAACGTTATATTCAATAACCTTAGGATCATCACCAACTTTTATAAGTCCGATGAAGATAAACCCCTTATAAGGCATATTATCCTTTTTAAGCCCTTCTACGGTAGGTTTTACAATTCGCTGCTCTATCTTATCCATTAGGACCTTTCCTGCGAAAGGAACGGGTGAAATAGCACCCATACCGCCTGTATTTAATCCCGTATCTCCTTCTCCTATTCTTTTATAGTCCTTTGCCGTTGGAAGTACTTTGTAATTCTCACCATCCGTAAGTACAAAAACGCTTAATTCTATACCATCTAAGAACTCTTCAATAACTACCGTTGTACTCGCAGCACCAAACTTCTTGTCTACCAGCATTGATTTTAGTTCGATCTTGGCATCATTTAGATCATTAAGGATTACCACCCCTTTACCGGCCGCTAAACCATCTGCTTTTAAAACGAAAGGTGGATTTAATTCTTCCAAGAACCTGAATCCATCTTCAACAGTTTCTGAAGTAAAACTTTTATATTGAGCGGTAGGAATTTGATGGCGCATCATAAACTCCTTGGCAAACTCCTTACTACCCTCAAGGGTGGCAGCCAATTTTTCAGGACCGATAACAGCCACATTTTTTAATTCCTGATCTCCAAGAAAAAAATCATGAATTCCGTTAACCAGAGGATCTTCCGGTCCCACCATAACCAGTTGAATATTCTCTTTTAAAACTAATTTTTTTATCGCTTCAAAATCATTTACACCAATTGGTACATTTGTAGCTATTTGTTCAGTGCCCGCGTTACCGGGTGCTACAAAAAGTTTTGATAATCTATCGCTTTGTGCCAATTTCCAAGCAAAAGTATGTTCACGACCTCCTGACCCTAGTATTAAAATGTTCATTCTTTGAATTTTTGCAAAAATACGTTTTGCTTTTGAAAAATATTATTTAGTAGAAAAATTTCTATGCTCTTTCTTTTGTAAATCCTCTGCAGACAACGATTTGAAAAAATCGTATACGATTTTTAACCCTTCCGATCTATGAACCTTTGGCTGCCATCCCAAAATTTCTTTGGCCTTGGTTATATCTGGCTGGCGTTGTGTAGGGTCATCTTGAGGAAGGGGCTTATAAATCAATTTTTGCTTTGTTCCGGTTAATGAAATAATCTCTTCAGCAAATTCCTTAATTGTAGTCTCATGCGGATTACCAATATTAATAGGATCCGTATAATCGCTAAAAAGCAATCGGTATATTCCTTCTACCTGATCATCAATATAGCAGAAAGATCTACTCTGAGAACCATCTCCAAAAACGGTCAAATCTTCGCCACGTAATGCCTGCCCCATAAACGCAGGGACAACCCTACCGTCGTTTAAACGCATTCTAGACCCATAGGTATTAAATATACGAACAATACGTGTATCTAACCCATGGTGCCTATGATATGCCATTGTAATGGACTCCATAAAGCGCTTAGCTTCATCATATACTCCGCGTGGACCAATAGGGTTGACATTACCAAAATACTCCTCATTTTGAGGGTGAACCAATGGATCACCATACACTTCTGATGTTGATGCTACCAAAATTCTAGCTCCTTTTTCTTTAGCTAGACCCAACAAATTTAATGTACCCAAGGACCCAACTTTCAAGGTTTTTATTGGAATTTTTAAATAATCTATAGGACTGGCCGGTGAAGCAAAATGAAGTATATAATCAAGTTTTCCGGATACATGAACAAACTTAGTAACATCGTGATGGTGAAATTCAAAATTCTCTAAAGGAAAAAGATGAGCGATGTTATTTAAATCCCCAGTTATAAGGTTGTCCATACCAATGACATGAAAACCTTCAGCAATAAAACGATCACAAAGATGAGAACCTAAAAATCCTGCAGCACCTGTAATTAATATTTTTTTCATAATAATTCTAGTAGGCTTTTTCTTCACCTTTAAAAGCATTTACAACAGTTTCTACAATTATCTTAAGATCAAGAAAAAATGACCAGTTTTCTACATAAAAGATGTCAAATTTTATTCTGTTCTGTATATCACTATCTTTTTCAATCTCCCCTCTATAACCTCTAACCTGAGCTAAACCCGTTATGCCCGGTTTAACAAAATGTCTAAGCATATACTTATCTACCCGATTTGCATACTCATCAGTGTGCTTCAGCATATGTGGTCTAGGACCAACTACAGACATATTTCCAAAAAGTACATTATAAAATTGTGGCAATTCATCAATACTAGTTTTTCGAATAAAGCGACCAATTTTTGTGACTCTCATATCATTTTTACCGGCTTGTTTATCGTCTGACAAATCGTTCACGGCCATAGATCTAAATTTAAAGCATTGAAATTCATTATTATCAAAACCTGTACGTTTTTGAATAAAAAACACAGGTCCTTTGGATTCCAAAGAAATTAAAAGAGCCAATAAAGGTCCTAGCCAAATAAGAATTACAAAAATTACAAAAAGAGAGAAAACAATATCGAATGATCTTTTAAAAATAGCATTCAACGAATTATGTAGGGGAATATCCCTTAACGACAGTATTGGCAAATAATCATAATATTCAAACTTCAATTTTTTAGAAAAAATATTTTTATTGTCAGGTAAAAACTTAAGGGTTTTTAAATTATTATCAGCAAAATTTATAAATGCAGTTAATTCTTCATTCTTCAATTCAGATACCGAACAATAGATTTCATCAACATTATTATTAGCAATAAACTGAAAGCATTTAAGCAATTCAAAGTCGGCATCTTTTGGACCAAATTGCTCCATAAAGTTAAATCCAAACTCTCTTCTTTCTTTAAAAACCTCTATAAGTTGATTGGCTTTTTTACTTCTACCAATCACAACAACATTCCTAAGATTACCTTTTACTCTTTCTCTATATTTATGTAGAAGGAAAAAATTTAAAATCTTTAAAAAACTTATTCCAATGAATACTAAGACAAAATATTGACCCAACGCCAACCTACTCATTAATGGTTGTTTAAAAAAACCAATAAAAGCATATAGGATTAAAAAAAAGAAAACGAATTGAGTGAATAATTTTCTAAATAGCACCACTGCTTTAGAATACCTCTGTATTACATAAAAATCATTCTTAAACGAAAGTACCACCCATGTAAATGAAATGTAAAAATGAAATAACCAAGGGTTTTGAAAATTTATAGGCAAGAAATTAACACATAAATTTATCACCAATAAATCCAGGATATAGGATAGTGGTGTGATGAAACCGGAAAATCTACCTTGCTTAAAAAGCATAATTAAATAGAATCAATTAATTTAATTAAATCAATGTTAAAATTATGGTTATTAGATACAAATTGATCAAGCTTTATCGTATTTAGTGATAATATTTTTTCAGGTAAATCGGAAAAGTCTTCTTTTAAACCTATAATTAAATTTTTGTTCTCAAAAGTTTTAGCAATCTCAAGTTGATGATCATCAATATGTTCACCATAAATCTTTCTTCTTGGTGCAACAATTACTTTCTTATTCTTTTTTAAACAACTAATAATTGAACCTGTACCAGCATGTGATATTATAAATCTTGCTTTACTAATACTTTCCATAAAACTATCTTTATCCATAAAACTAATCAGTTTCAATGAATCCGAATCATAGATTGTATATCCACACTGAACAATAATCTCTTCATTTATAACGTCCGTTTTTACTAACCTATCAATTGATTTAATCAATCGTTTAAAAGAAAAGTTTTGATTTCCTAATGTTACAAATATCATATTAATAAATTGAGCCTAAATAAATAGCTTTAGGATATAGTTTTTTTAATTCCTTCCACTGTACAATAAATACATCTGCTAAATAATAACAAAAACTACCTGTCAAAGTTTTGCTTTCAATTCTAGAGAAAGTTTCAATGAATATAAGTTTTTTACCGAAAATTCTACCAAGAATAAACATAGGTAAAACACAACCAGACCCAGTAGATATAATCACATTCGGATTCAATTTAACAAACAACCTTAAAGATTTTAAAAAAATTGACACAAAAGAAAAAACGAATGAAAAAAAGGAACTTCTAGAAATATAAGGTAAATAATATATTTCTTTATACTTGTCTTTTAACTTCAAGGTAGATGGGTTATTTTCTGTCACAATATATGAATCATACATATCCATTGTAGGCTGTAAAGCTAACAATTGTTCTAAGTGCCCACCTAAACTGGACATAAATAAAACTTTTTTCATCTATCAATTTTATACAAAGATATGGTTACTAACGGTTATAATTAGTTTTTAAAAATTTATTATTAAGAAAGAATGATAAGAAATACGCTATAAATATCATCCCATGAAATCTTAATAAAACTGATTCAATCAGTGAAAAGTAAAAAATAATAACAACAAAACATATAGCTAAATATCTAATGGTATTTTCACTGTAAAAGCGAACGAGATAAATAAAATAACCATAAATAAGAATTAATAAGCACACTCCACCACCAATTAGTAATTCGAAAAATTCGTTGTGAGCGTGATAATTATTTATAAACTCCCAACTTTTTTCACCGCGAGACATTTGCATAATCCTTCTTTCATTGCCAATACCATGACCAAAAAAAGGATTTTCATATATAATGTTTTTGTTAATATTAAAGTTACGCATTCGGGATTTTTCACCATCGATAGATGAAAATATATCTTGAGCGCTAGGCAATAGAAGTATTAATAAAACTATTATAGGACCAAGTAAGAAAAAGGGGGTTAAAATTTTCAAAAGCCGTTTATTTATTAATACAATAATTAAATAAATATTAATAAGTAGAAAAACAATATTTGATGCCATCGAGCCAACAACAAATAAAATCGCAATAGTCAAAATTAAGATTAGAATAAAGAGCAAAAACTTATAATGTAATTTGATACTTTTCCCACTAAAAAAAAATATTATATAAGCCATATTAAGGTACATACCATAATAAATTTTTTGTATATCGATAATACGTATAATTTCCCAAGAATTATATAAACCCTGTATATTCTCTAAGTTGAAATAAACTCCGATTGTTATATTCAACAATCCCACAATATAAACACCCGCCACAAAATAATAGAAAACACTGATGTTTTCATTTGCATCACGATAATTAGCCCAAATAATATATAACAAAATTAAAAGCCCAATATACTTCAATAATCTTAAATCATCTAAACTCCCGATAAGTAACTGATTAGCTAACAAATAAGTTATACTTATTATAAAAAAGAAAGTAAAAAACTTACTTGGAAAATTGAAGTTGAAAGATTTATAATTCAAAATCAGAATGAAAACACATAACATTAAAGCTTTAGCAGACCAATCTGGATCAAAACATAAACAAAACGAAAATAGATTGAGACTATATCTATATAATTTCTGTCTGGTCATATGTTTTATTATAATTAACCCCCACTAAAAACATCACCAAACCAAAAGCATAAGGAGAAAAAGCTTCTTCTTGGTAAATACCTTGAATAAATAGAATTATCGTTAAAATTTTTAAAACATTAAACCTAGCATTTAATCCTCCAAATTTTTGACTTATTCTTTTATAAAAATTAAAGAAAAAGTACAAATAGTAAATTGAAAATATGCCAAGACTTGCAAATAAAACTCCAAATACACTTTCACTACCATTTTGAAATCTTGTATAATAACCTAAATCTTTTAAAGGAGTTCCCATATAATCAGCTACCAAAGAATTAGAAAGATTACCTCCAAAACCAAGACCATTGCCTAATGTAAATAAATAATTCAAACCATGGAAAAAACCCAGAATGTGCTCATTCTGAGAATTCAAACCAATTAAAATAAATAATAAATTAGAGATTCCGTATAGAACCATTGATAATCCATTAGACAAATTAGTTCTGTATAAAAGATAATACATGAAGACCGTAAAAAACGCAAAAACTAGTGCCCCCTTTGAATTAACCGATATCAAAGTTAAAATTACAATTAAAAAAAAATATAACTTTTTCTTAGGCCAATAAAAGTATATTCCTAAAATCGTCAAAAAATAACCTAAAGAAATAAAACTCTTAATTAAAGATCCTATTCTAACTAATTTTATCTGCATCCAAGACAAATTGAATAGAGGCTTACTTCTATAATAAGCCATTAAATCGTCCCATGATAAAATGTTCTTTTTTAATTCAAAATAGTCTAAATCATTTAATATAAAACTCAAATAGAATGGAAATAAGAATTGAAGTAAAGTTACCAAAGCACAAATAAAAAATATACAGAATAAACTGTTATTCATAAATTTAATATTTGTAGTTCTAGCAAAATAAATACCTGCTAAAAATAAAATTAAAGGAGTGGAAAATAATCTTAAATATACAATACTATTAAGTAAGCCAAAATGATAAGCACCAAATAATGTATACAGTAAAAGCAACACAAGTAATACCAAAGATTTATAATAAAAATTTTTGTAAAAATAATGTGTGTTATTTTTAAATACTAGAACCGTTAACAAAACGGGTACTGCATAATTTATGCCATGTAAAATTTTAAAATGTGTTGTCGATTCTATATAACCTGAAAAAAAAGCAATGAAGGAGTTTTGAAAAAAAATAATTTGAATAAAAAAAGAAAAAAATAATTTAGGATAAAAAATAATTTTTAGCCCAACAATACCAAAAACTATTAGGCCTACGGCAAAATTAAATGTAAAAATACCAAAAATTATTAAATTTAAAATAAAAGCAATTATACTCCATAAAACAACATCTTTCCTGAATTTTAAACCCATTATGTATAATCTGATTAACAATTCATTAATTACGAAGCTATTGAGCTTTTTACTTTTTCATATAACTTTTCTGAAACTGAAATACTATCAAAATTTTTGGCAGTTAAAATAGCCTTTCTTTGCATTTCTAATTTATCTTCAACATTTAAGTTTAAGTAATTAATAACACTATTTGCAATTTTAGAAGAATTGCCTGGACTAACAAGATATCCGTTAGACTGGTTAATAATATAAGTTTTCGGACCAGCCATGTCGTAGGCGATTACCGGTATACCACAAGCCATTGCCTCTAAACCAACTAAGCCTAAACTTTCCGAAATTCTATTTGAAGAAAAAATAAATAAGTCAAGTTCTTGATAAATTTCAACTAGTTTATCATGATTAACTAAACCTTTATAATCAATATTTTGTTTTAAATTGTTTTCTTTAATTATTTTGTTCAATTCGTTAACCTGAGAGCCTGTACCAGCCATTATTGCTTTAACCTTATAGCCTTTTTTTAATAAAAATTGAATTACATCAATAAAATCTTTCCAGCCTTTATCTTCCTCTATTCTTGATACAAACCCCAAATTAACTATCTTATAATTCTTTTTACCTAAAAATTTAGGCGAAAATTTTAAAGAATCAATCCCTCCTGAAGGATTAACAAATATTGAATCCTTGGGTAAAAAAGGAAATTCATTTATACATATCTGTTTAAAATAATTTGATGGTGCTACTAAAAAAGAAGACTTTTTTAATAAAAAATCATTAAAAAACTTATATAATCCTTTATTGTATTTTATAACGTCAGCGCCATGAACATTAACAATAATAGGTTTTTTATTTGGACAAAAAAGTAGGGGCAAAAAAAAGGCTGGTGCTGTATGGGATATAAAATGTATATAAATTATGTCATAATTTCCTTTCAAATAATTTTTAATTACTGATAGGAGTAAAGACGAATAAGAAAGTATTTTACTTAACAAACCTTTTGTACGCCCTTTAATAACACTTTCAACAAAACTTACCCCATGTAAAGATTCAAAATTTTCCTTAAAGTTCTTTACAAAAATACCATAATCGGGATCAGTGCCTGAAGGATACATATTGGAAACCAAGAATATTTTCATTTATTTTCAATTATTTACTCTTCTTAATATTAGTTAAAGGCTCTATCAATATAGTCTAATGAAGCTTTTCTAAGTTTAGATATTTCCATCTCAATTTTAGAAAAATCTTGATTTAAGGTTAAATTTGAAAAATCCTCTTCTTTATAAATAATTCTATTGCCTACCTGTAACTGACCAAGTAGACTTTCTTGCCGATTCGTTTTGTTTTCAATATATATACAGGCAAAAGGTATTTGAAAATTTAAGGCAAAACATGTTCCGTGAAAGGAATCTGTAATTACAAAACTCGCATTGGAAAAAATCTCAATAAACTCTTTAGGTCCAGCATCTTTAACATGAGTATCCACAAAAGGTAGAGATAACATCACCTTATCAACAGAAACAACTTTATAACCCAATATTTGTCTATAATATTTTATAGCTTTTTTTAAAAGTTCTGTTCTTGGAACAGAATAAACTAATATGTACTTTTCTGTAATATTAGATTTCTTGACAGAAAAGATATTCATCCATTCTTGTTTATCAAATAACAAAGTTGGATCTAATACGTGGTGGATTTCTTTATCCTTTACTAAATTATTTAACTTATTTACACCATTTTTTTCCCTTGTAGAAATACTATTAAAACTAAAAAGTAAATCTGTAATAATTTTATTTTCCTCTTCACTATATTCATGATTTCCAATACTGGACGCATAAGAAAACTTAGTCTTCGAATTATCTACAAATGATAAGAAAAAAATTGGATCAATAGACGTATTACGACTTATAATACGCGGATTCCAAATCTGGTCACTACCGCAAACATAGATATCAAACCCATTAGCTTTTCCAGATTCTAAATCCGTTTTGTCCATTGTTTTTGATAAATTCATGTTTGAAAACAAAAAATTTTCGAACTTCCTAATTAGCTTAAATCGCGATCTGAAATTTAAAATATCATGAACAGTCATTTTTAAACCATGAAAAGAAGGTTCAAATCTAACATAATCCATATGTCTAGTTAAAAAACGATTTTTATAATCAATGGTCGTTACATCACCATATTTTGATAATACAACTTTGGTAGCAAAGGCTTGCAAAATTGCTCCATAATTTGTCACTCTATGAATAGTTATAAGGGCTATTTTCATTTTAATTCTATTTGGCTATAAATTTCTTCAATTGGTTTTCGCTTGGAGCTACAAACTTTATTTTCAGTATTCGGATACCCAGCTGCTAACATCATTATAATTGTATGATGCTTATCTATAGTAATTATTTTCCTTATTTTTTTGTCAATATCAGGTGTTTGACTCCAATTCAAAGCACATGAAGCAATTCCAAGAGCATGAAGAGTATAAATTAATGACATAGAAAAAAGCCCTCCATCAATCCAATGTTGATAATGCTCTTGTCCTACAAAAAAAGCTCTTAAATCTACACCAATAATAAACAATTCTGGAACTTGATTTCCAAAACCTCTATTTCCATTTTGATATTCTAAAACTTTTTTAATTATTTCAGGTTTATTACTGTGATAAATATGCCAAGCTTGTCTATTACATACCGAAGGGGTTTTCATAGCCATCTTAATGGCTCTTTCTATATCCTTTGGATTTATATTTTTCTGTTGAAAATCCCTTAATGAATACCTACTTAAAAAGAAACTTTCTGGATCTTCAAGAATTCCCTTACCATAATCTTCGGATTTAAAACTAATTGATCCATGATTCTGGAAATCATCCTTAAAATCAAATTTAGTGACATCATTAATCATTTTACTAGCACGATTTGTTTTCTTATTTTCAGGTAAATTCAAAAATTGTAGTAATACCTCCTTACCGGCCTTATCGTGAAAACCTATATTCATTATATTGTTCGCAACTTTTAATTTTCTATAAACTCTTTCAGCATTACTCCAGCCAGAATTTGGCTTTCTTTTTTTAAAGCTTAAACTCTTTTCTAAGCCGTGATAAGCCATAGCAAGTTTATAATTTCTTAAGCTTTTATCATTTAAATTTTCTCTCCACCCACCAAATCTAAGATATCTTTGAAAATCATACATAAAACCTCTTAAACCTCCAAATATTCTGTACGCTCCTCTTGCGAGAGGTCTAAACTTTTTCCACAACAATCTCATTTTAAATTTATTTGATTAAAAACATTTTTATTTACAAATATCCAATATAAAAGTAAAAGAATAGCATTACTTAGTATTGTGGCTGAAGCCGCACCTATGTTACCATACAATGGGATTAATATTAAATTAGCAATAACATTAATTACTGCAATCCCACCCATTAATTTCACTTTCAATTTCATTTGCTCACTGGTAATTAACATGGCACCTACGCTATATGCTACAAAATAAATTGGAATTGTAATTGATAAAATTTGCAATAATTGAACAGCAGGTTCATATTCTATACCGAATATAATCGGGGTAAAATATGGTGCAAAACAAAATATAATTATCATCAAAATAAATCCTATAATTAACATTGATAAGTTCCCCCGTATATAGGCCTTATGCAACTTTGACATATCTTGATTAGACCATCGATGATATTTCGGCATTAAAAATTTACTGAAAATTACTACGGGAACCACAAATACTGCAGACAGGACTATAAAAGCTACATTATAGTGCCCTGTTGCCATGTCACCAGAAATATATTTAACCATAATAATATCACTTTGTAGATAAATAAACGCAAATAAACCTGCCATACCAAAAGGCCAAGATTCATTAAACAGTTCTTTTATTTTTGGAATTGAATAAGATATTTTAAGAGGTTTTATATGGCCTTTTAGGCTGAAGTTATTCTCGTTTATGTCAATAAGCTGTTTAAATCCAAAAAATGTTAATATTGCTCCAATAATCCCATATATAAAACCAACTTTTTGAACGTTTATTGATAAATTAAAAACATAGACTATAATAATCACAGTAATTAATCTCAACAAATTTGGTATTAATTGCCAAATTGCCATTTCAATATATTTTTCTTCTAATTGTAATTTAGATATAATTAATTCAATCACACAATATCCATAAATATGAAAAAGCATTATTCTAAAAAGATTTGAAGAAACTTCATCTATTAATGATGTATAGTCAATACATATTATTAAAATACTAAATACAATTAAATTAAGACCTAATAATTTTAATGATGGTCTTATCCACCTTAAACCGACCCACCCTTCTTTACCAAATAATTTAAGCCAAGTTTTGGAAATACCGAATCCACAAATTAATAAGATAACCGAAATTATTGCTAAGGCATTTGATAATAATCCAAAATCTTGCGGACCCAACCTTCTAGCCAATATTGCATAAAGAATAAAAGTGCTACCACTTCCTAATATACTACTTAGCCATAAAAGAGAAATAGACTTAAAAGCTTTAATATAGCTCATTAGAATGTGGTAAATGTATTAATATGAAGTAAAATTTATTAACTCAGAATTTGTACTATTTCAAAATAGAACAAGTTGGTCTTTGGGCAAAGTTAAGATAATTACTTCGGTCAACAAGTTTAACCTGTTTCTGCAAGTTATTTTCTAATAAGATTTTACTTGCAAAGTCATACCATGTCATCGATTTACCATCAGTGAAATGAAATATTCCGACAATTTTCTTGTTCTGAACTATCAGTTCTAATATATATCTAGCTAAATTATTCGCATTAGTTGGGCAGCCGGTTTGATTACTGGTGACAGCCAGGTTTTCCCCCGCTTTCGCCTTCTTCAAAATAGTAGTATAAAAATTCTTGCCAATTTCAGAGTATAACCAAGAGGTTCTAATGATAGCATAATTTTCCATAATCTCTTGGATGTATTTTTCTCCCAACAATTTAGATTTTCCGTATTCATTAATTGGGTTTGGAATATCATCTATGGTATAGGGCTCCTTCTTTTCACCATCAAAGACATAATCCGTGGAAATATGAATTAAGCTGACATTATATTTTTTAGAAAATAGAGCCAGTGTTCTTACCCCTTCAGCATTGACTTTAAATGCAATTTCAGGAGTTTTCTCTGCTTGCTCAACATTGGTGTAGGCTGCGCAATTAATACAGTAATTAAACTGTTCTTTTTCAAATAATAGTTCAACTGCCACATCATTGGTGATATCTAAATCTTTAGAACTTTGAAATAAAAAATCTAAATCTTTGTATAAAGGGGCAATTTTCTGCAAACATTGCCCTAGCTGTCCGTTTGCTCCTGTTACTAAAACCTTCTTCATTTTATCAATTCTTTGAAACTAGGCAAAACTAAATCTTTATCTGAAACTATAAGTTCAGCTGAAGGATATCCCCAATCTATAGCCAAATCAGGATCATTGTATAAGATTCCGGACTCCGTTTTAGGATTGTAATAGTTATCACATAAATAATTAAATACTACATCATCGGTCATTGAGACAAAACCATGAGCCATACCTTTTGGTATAAAAACACTCTTATGGTTCTTATCTGACAAGATCACTTTAATATGCTCTCCAAAAGTTTCACTGTCAGGTCTAACATCAACAATTACATCAACGACTTCTCCTTTCTGTACAGACACCAACTTGGCCTGAGCAGCCTCTCCTGTTTGAAAGTGAAGACCTCTTAAAACTCCCTTTTTAGATATGGATGTATTCTCTTGTACAAAATCAATTTCACATTGTAAATAGTCTTCTAATTCCCTTTTTTTGAATACTTCAAAAAAAAGACCTCTATTATCTTTATAAATTTTAGGTTCTAAAATGATGCACCCTTTTAATTTAGTTTCAATTATATTCATCTAATCAAATTCATTAGGTATTCTCCATATCCACTTTTTAATAAAGGCGTTGCTAACTTCGTAAGTTGTTTTGCATTTATAAAACCCTGTTTAAAAGCTACTTCTTCTATACAACCAATTTTTAGCCCTTGTCGCTCCTCAATAACTTGAACAAATTGAGATGCTTGCATTAAAGAACTAAATGTACCGGTGTCTAACCATGCAATTCCTTTATCAAGTACACTTACTTTTAGTCTTTCTCTTTTTAAATAGGCAATGTTTACATCTGTGATTTCTAATTCACCTCTACTACTAGGTTTTATCTTTTCTGCAATTGCAACTACTTCATTATCATAAAAATAAATACCTGGAATAGCATAATTAGATCTAGGTTCATCAGGTTTTTCAACAATTGATATTGCCTTTCCTGTGGTATCGAACTCAACAACACCATATCTCTTTGGGTTGTTTACATGATAGCCATAAATAATACCGCCATCTGGCTGATAGTTATCCTTTAACAATTTCTCAAGACCGTTACCATAAAAAATGTTATCTCCAAGTATCAAAGCAACTTTACTGGTACCTATAAATTTTTTCCCTATGATAAACGCTTCTGCCAACCCTTTAGGTTCTGATTGTACGGCATACTCAAATATACATCCTAACTGACTTCCATCTGAAAGTAGTTTCTTAAATAATGGTAAATCCTCAGGTGTGGTGATAATCAAAATCTCACGTACACCAGTGGTCATTAAAGTGGATAGCGGATAATAAATCATTGGCTTATCATAAATAGGCATTAATTGCTTGCTCAACGCTTTTGTCAATGGCCATAAACGAGATCCAGTACCTCCAGCAAGTATAATTCCTTTCATAATATTACAATTGATATTTATTTAAATACCACTCAATAGTTTCGTCCAATCCTAACTCAAACGCTACTGAAGCTTCCCAACCTAATTCTTTAGAAATTTTTGATGCATCTATTGCATACCTAAAATCATGTCCCAACCGATCCTTAACAAATTCTATTTGATCTTTATAACTCCCTTTAGCTTTAGGGCGTTTAATGTCCAGAATAGCACAGATTTTCGAAGCAATTGTTAAATTATCAAATTCATTGTTTCCACCTAACAGATAGGTTTCACCAGATTCTCCTTTATTAAAAATGGCAGTAATACCTTCACAATGGTCTTTTACAAACAGCCAATCTCTTACATTTTTTCCATTACCGTATATTGGAATCTTCGCATTTTTAATGGCAGATCTTATAATTGTTGGTATCAACTTTTCATCATGTTGCTTTGGTCCATAATTATTAGAACAATTACTGGTTACCACGTTCATACCGTACGTATGATGATAGCTTCTCACTAAAAAGTCAGAAGACGCCTTAGATGCACTATAGGGACTGTTGGGCTGATAGTTTGATTCTTCCGTAAAGAAACCCTCTTCGCCTAACGAACCATAAACTTCATCAGTAGAAATATGATGAAATCTATTTTTTTTGCCATTCCATAAAACCCGGGCCACTTCCAATAAATTAAAAGTCCCTTGAATATTCGTTTTTATGAATTGCCCTGGAGAGCTAATTGAATTATCTACATGAGATTCTGCAGCAAAATTAATGACCCCACAAATATTGAACTCTTCAAATAATTTCTTGACCAAAACGTAGTCACAAATATCCCCATTGACAAATCTATAATTAGGGTTGTTGTCAACTTCCTTAAGATTGCGTATATCGCCTGCATAGGTTAACAAATCTAAATTAACCACATTGGTGTTTGGGTGTTTTTCTAAAAAGTGAGGGATAAAATTACTTCCTATAAAACCTGCTCCACCAGTAATTAAAATAGTTTCGTTAGAATGGTGGTTTGCCATAAACTAGATTATAGATTTTGATTTTTTATTTAAATAGACCAGTATGGATAATATAAAAAATACCGAAATAAATATGATAGGGATCAACACAATGCTTTTGCCAAAGAAAGATTGGTGTTCTACTTGTGTCTGGCCCAAATTGATTATACTAACTGGGACCAAACGCTCCTCAAGTTCTAGTTTCTTAGTCTCAATATCTCTAATAAGGCCTGTTTTATATTCAAAGATATCAGCAATATTAACTTGCTCTTGATTGTCCAATATAATTTTATCACTTGAAGTGTTGTTTCCTTTTGATGCTAATCCTTTCGTATAATTTACTATGATCTCATCTACTTGAACCAACAATTTCTCATTTTCTTGTATTCTAGCTGTAGCATTGCTTCTATACACATCTAAAAGACTATTGAAATAAGTATTTGTATTGATATATTCTAAAACCTTTTCAGCAAAAACTTTACCAACTGCAGGGTCTTGGTAATAAAATGTAATTCTATGATTAAAAGAACTTTTGTTCTGAAGTTCAGCCCTAACAATATCTGCAATAGCATCAGTATTCTCAAAACTTTGAAGCAATTCTAAATATTGAAGATCGCTTTCAGAATTGCCCACCTCCGCAACTCGGGTAATTTCTATATTTAAACCATTGAAATCAATAGGATCAATACCTATTGATTTGAAAAACAAGGTATCTCTTGCTCCTATATTAGACTGTATCTCATTTACAACATCATACAAGTAATTTTTACTTTCTATTTGTGGTTTTACAATTACCTCTGTCTTATATTTTTTTGATATAATTTGATTTAAACCATAACCAATGGCCAGACCTATTACAACAAGACCAACAAGTAAAAGTATGTTTTTTTTAAGGTATAGAAATACCCTTAAAATCCAACGAAATATGGCGTTGAAACCTCGTCCTATTAGTTGAAATAATTGTCCCAAGTCAATTTCATCAGAATTGTTTTGAGTAGATGGTGATTGATTGCTTGCCATTTATGAAGAAAATATTTGCTTTAAAATTTTATCTGTAATCAGGTATGTTGGTTTTACACCAGTGGTACCCAACCCTCCTGATGCCAATGTACTACCTGTTTCTAATGGATTATCTGAAGCATAATATGCATAACGTACTTTAACATCTTCACCTATACTTTTTCTTATTTTTGAAGCAGATTGTATGGCCTTTTGATAATGCACACCTTCCATTTCTAATCCTATAACATTCCAAGTTGATTTATGAAAGAACTTTAAGATATCCTTATTCTGAAGAGAGGTCCCTAAAACAGTTACCATGGTTCCTTCAAAAACTTCTAAACCGTATCCCTCAAAGTCTTTGGCGCACAATTCATTTTTAAACGGATAATTATCAGCGGTACCTTCAAAAATATGTGCTGAGGGAATCATTAAATCTCCTTTTCCTCCTTCAAGAATACCTGCTTTTCCCATAATGGATACTGAATCTACATTTATTAAAGTAGGATCCTTCTTTTTGGTAATATACGGTTTCAACAACTCATCTATTGTTTCATATGCCTGTTCGCCAAATGCGTAATCCATTACAAATATAACAGGTTTTTTATCAATCTCTTTAGTTGAAAATTCGTACGAACAATTATTGATTTTTATTTTAGCCGTATCAAATATCTGTACATCTATATTTGTGCCAGAGGTATCATCCATAATGATCATACCGTTCTTCTCTGCCAAGTCTGTCACTTTTTTTCTAAGTACCGCATTTCCAGAGCTACTTAGAGCTTCAAAAATCTCTAATGAGTCTGTATTGGGAAACTCCGTTTTTAAGGCTGCTTTTGCAAATAGCGAATTCATAACACTATGCATATTGGCAGAAATAATATGAATGGGCCTATGCATAAGGTTGTTTTTGGTTAAAACTTCCTTTATGTTATTTGCCCATCTTTCTCCATGAATATGGTGACCAAGTCGTTCTCTTAGTAATGCGCTGAATGTTACCGCTCTTTTCTCCCCTGAGATTTCTTCGGCTATGGCTAGTTTACCTAACCAATAAATAACATTCAAAAATCGGTCAGGATTACTTTTTGTACTGAACTTCTTATAGACTTCTAAAATTTCTTCAAAAGATCTACCTAAAATATTAGCGGTATGTATAAGCGCAATTTCACGCTCATCTTGTGACAGGTCTTCTTTTTCAACGGCTACTTCAAGCTTTGTCCAATCTCTGATGGTTTTTTCTGTATCCGTTATTAAAACACGCTTGCATATTTTTTCAGATTCTATGAACAAAAAGGTAAGGTGGGTGAGAATATCATAGATGTCTGACCGACCTCTGGTAATCTCAATATTCATCTGCTCTTCGTCTATACGATAACAGTTTCTTCTTCTTTTGGGCGGAATTATTGGGTTAATATGAGAAATCCCATATCCTTCATCAGAGGTCAAATTAATAAACGAACATTGTTCTATACCTTCTGGTAATCTTTCTAAAACGTAAATAAGTCCATTTAACTCTGCCTTCTCTTCACCTACAGAACCATAAATTTCTGGTCTTAACTGTAGTAAGGCGTTTTTAAGTGCTTCCCCGGAAACCCCGTTTGGCTTATAAAAGCCTCTATTAAAAAGGTGACGCATAGTTATATACATGCGTTCTATGGCATTTGTAGACTCTTGCGCTCTTGTTGTTGTAATTGCTTTTCCCATGGAATTCAAACGAAATTACGATTAATAATCTGTTATTTAAAAGCTAGTTATTCTAGCTCTTATATTTTGATAAGCCTTCTGCCACTTTTCGGTCGTTAGATAAACGTTGCACTTTGTTCTGTCCGCCTAGCTTACCTATTGATTTCATGTACTCTAAAAAACCTCCACTTTTTACCGGTGTAATTTTCAATGTCTGCAGCACCTTACCTACAATAAGGTCATAATAATAGCTATTTTGTTTTTGTAGTGCCGAGTCTAATTCCTGTATAAAAACGTCCATATGAGATGGGAATTTTTCAAATTCTATAAACCATTCATGATAGGGCAGTTCGTTTTCATTAGGACTTATTTGTGGTGCCACGGTAAATTCGCTTACACTAGCATCCGTTGCTTTTGTGGCGACCAACATGGCTTCTTCCACTTCTTTGGCAATAACATGTTCACCAAAGGCAGAAATAAAATGCTTTATACGACCAGAAACTACAATTTTAAAAGGAGAAACAGAAATAAACCGAATGGTATCACCTAAATTATACGCCCATAAACCAGCATTGGTAGAAATAATCATAACGTAGTCAATGCCTACCTCTACATCTTTTAAGGTAATCCGTTTGGGGTGTTCGTCAAAAAACTCATTAGACCGAACAAACTCATAAAAAATTCCTGCATCTAAAAGAAGTAGCATACCATTTTCCTTTTGGGAATTCTGATATGCAAAAAAACCCTCACTTGCAGGAAACAATTCTATGCTCGCTACCTTTCTACCGATCAAAGACTCAAACTTCTTTCTGTAGGGTTCGTAATTGACCCCTCCATAAATAAATAGTTCAAAATTCTTAAATAGATCACCAACATACTCATTGGTATTTTCTTTAAGTTTCTCAAAATACATCTGAACCCAAGAAGGTATACCTGCTATGACGGTCATATCTTCATTCTTGGTTTCTTCCACAATGGCATTGACCTTGGTTTCCCAATCTTCAATACAGTTTGTTTCCCAACTGGGCATTCTATTCTTCTGTAAATAATTAGGTACGTAGTGAGCAGAAATACCAGATAACCTGCCCAATTTCACTCCATTTTTTTCTTGCAAAACCGGACTTCCCTGTAAAAAAATCATTTTCCCAGATACGAAATCAGCTTTTCCTGTTTCGTGAATATAATTTAGAATAGCATTCCTAGAAGCCTTTACCTGTTCTTTAATACTGCCTTCCGTAATAGGTATATATTTTGCTCCAGAAGTAGTACCAGAAGTCTTTGCAAAATATAACGGTTTTCCTGGCCAAAGAATATTCTCTTTTCCATCAACGGCCAGATTTACATAATCCTTTAGTTCTTCATAATCTCTTATAGGGACTTGTGCTATGAAGTCATTGTGTGTTTTAATAGTATTAAAACCGTGGTCTTTCCCAAACTTTGTTTCGCTTCCTTTCGCAATTAGCTTTTTAAAAACCTTTTCTTGTGTTTCAATAGGGGTATTGACCCACGTATCTGTTCTTTTAGCGATACGGTGTGCAAATATTTTAGCTGCAATGGTCTTTAGCGACATTTGTTGTTAATTAAAGTCTATATAATCTAAGGGGTCAATAGGTGTACCATTGTCCCAAATTTCAAAATGCAAATGTGGTCCGGTGGTGAGCTCTCCCGTATTACCCACCTTGGCAATAACTTCTCCACCTCTTACTATATTACCTTGGTATTTAGATAAAGACCCGTTATGCTTATATACACTTAACAACCCTCCTTCATGTTCTATAATTATCACATAACCCGTATCTGCCGTCCATTCAGAAAAAATTACCGTTCCGTTGGCAATGGCCTTGACCGGGCTATCCGTAACAGCTGTAATATCTACTGCATAGTGTTTTTCATTTGGGTCGAAGCCCATGGACACAGATCCGGAAACCGGAGTGAACAATACCAAATTTTTCTTGTCTATCGTGCGCTCAAATAAGTTGTATTTATCTTCAAGAGCAACCTCTGCACGCAATAAAGAATCTTCTTTTATTGGGTTTAGATCAACAGATTCCGGGTCTAACTTAAACTGTTGAAAAAGCGAATCTCTATTAAAAACAGTATTTTCAATATCACCCTTTAAAACCATACGAATATTATCTAAATACTTATTGGTATAGTTTAGGGTCCTAATTAATGAATCTGTCTTATAGGTTAGTTCTGTTGCTTCCTTTTTAAGTTTGGTTGATGAATAACCCGGTATATACTCCCTAAGAGGCGTAAAGGCAATGAGCAATGTAGTAAGTCCTATTAAGACGATCATAAATAAAGATCCTGTGACAAAAACATTTAACCTACTAAGCTTAAAAGAAATTTTTTCTTCAAAGGTATTCTCATTTAGTATTACCAAACGATACTTATGAAGTAATTTTCTTCTTATCTCCTTTCTCTTTTTGACTTTTTTCTTGGCCATCATAACAAAGATAAACTTAGAATTTAAATTTTTTCCCTTTAAAAGATGAAATATAGTAGTATTAAACCCTGTCAATGAGTTCTATCTACCTAATTTATAGTTAAATTAATATTTAAGATAAACCAATTTGGTTTTATTAAGCATTTCTATAGTACTTTTACTATATTTGAAATCCATTATAAAATTAAAGTCTTATGACATTTTTATCAACTTTTTTGGCCATTGGCGCACCACAAATAATATTAGTGGTAGTCGTAATTCTACTATTATTCGGAGGGAAAAAGATTCCTGAATTAATGAGAGGTTTAGGTAGTGGAATCAAAGAATTTAAAGATGCCTCCAAAGAGGATGAACAATTAGAAGAAAACAAAAAGGATTAATTTTTAATTTAGTTCTTTTATCTATTTTTAAAGCCTTGTAAATCAAGGCTTTTTTTTATACACTATAGAATAGGAGCAATTAAATTTTTGATTAAAATGCTCAAATTAGTTCATTAATTGCTTGAAATATGTGATAATTGGTTTGAGTTCTGGTTCAGAATTTACTTAATAGTTTGTATTCACGACAAAAATCCCCTTGTTCACAACAATTACTATTCAAAATTCCTCAATACTGTTAATTTCGTTAGCTGAATGATACTAAAACCTTTAGCCTATCATTTTATCACAGCTAAACTTCTTTTTTGAGTATTAGGTTTAGCCAAGAATTATATCTATGAAAAGTGTATTAAACTTATTTTTTCTAATATTCGCCCTTTTTGCCCATGCACAAAGTTTACAAAATATTCTTGATCCTCAGGGGACAAATACTTACCCTTCAAGTATTGAATCTGAATTTAAGGAAGAAAATCAATTAGAGTTCCAGATAGCCGCTAGTGCTATTCCTGTTAATTACCTTACTTTTTCTAAAGTAGAAAATACCAAGCAAACAACGCCTGCAACCAAAACTAAACTAATTAAAAGGGCAGATGCATATTTTAATAAAATGTGGTATGCAGAAGCTGCTAAACTTTATGAGCAGGCTTTATCTAAAGGTGAAAAATATTATTCTTATGATGTATTGAAAAAGGCGGGAGACGCACATTATTTCAATACTGATATGGAAAAGGCCTACAAATGGTACAACGTACTTTATGAAAAATATGGGTCTGACATGGGATCGGACTATTTATTTAAATATGCGCATTCTCTTAAGGGTATAGGCAATTATAAAAGATCAAAGCGCCTTTTAAAACTATTCCATAAAAACAGTGCAGGCGTAGAAATAGAACGTACTACAGAGCAAAATGAAATTGTGCTGGACGGACTTTTGCGCATGAAAGAAAAGTTCCATATAGCTAACCTTTCTATTAATTCTCAATACTCTGAATTCTCACCAATGTATTATGGTACTGGTAAATTGGCCTATGCATCTGCTAAAGATTCTTCCATCTATAATACCAGAAGATATAAGTGGAACAATCAACCCTACTTAGATTTATATGTAGCCAAAATCAACGAAGAGTCTCAAAAACTTAAAGATGCCATAAAATTCTCGAAAAAGATCAACACCAAATATCACGAAGCATCTGTTGCTTTTTCGCCAGATAATAAGACTATGTACTTTACCAGAAATAATTATGGTAAAAAACTAAAGCGTGATAAGAACGGAATAAACAATTTAAAAATATACCGGTCTCATAAAGTGGATGGTGAATGGGCAGAAGCTGAAGAGGTTTCATTTAACAGCGATGAATACTCTACCGGGCACCCAACCCTTAGTAAAGATGGAAAACAATTATACTTTGTGTCTGACATGCCGGGAACTATGGGGGAAACAGATATTTTCGTTGTAGATATATTAGTAGACGGTTCCTTCTCTTCTCCTAAAAACCTTGGTCCAGAAATTAATACGAAACATAAAGAAATGTTTCCTTTTATAAGTGATAAGAAATTGTACTTTTCTTCTGAAGGTCATGTAGGTTTAGGTGGCTTGGATGTATATGAAGTAGCGTTTGATAATAACATAGGCTTTTTAGAAGTGCGTAATGTGGGTAAGCCTGTCAACAGCAAAAAAGATGACTTTTCCTTTATCATTGATGAAAATACTCAAAAGGGTTATTTTGCATCTAATCGTGATGGTGGAAAAGGAGATGATGACCTCTATTCATTTACTACATTACAGGTAGAAGATATACCAGCGAGTAGCAGTGCTATCTCAGGTATTGTAACAGATTTGATAGATGGTGAACTAATGCCAAGTACTTTGGTTGAATTGCTTGATGAAAACAACATCAAACTTAAAGAAATGCATACCGATGAAAATGGTCACTTTGTATTCCAAGATCTAGATGCAGATACCAGATATGTCATAAAGACCATCAAGGAAGATTATTTTGATGATACAAAAGAAGTTGCAACGAAAGCTAATGAACTTGTTAATAGTAACGTGTCAATGAGAAAACTTGACAATATGATCGCTATTGAAAACGGTATTAAAAAGCTTAAAACAGAGATGATTCATTTTAATTTTGATAAATCATATATAGGTAAAGACGCTGCCTTAGAGCTTGATAAACTTGTAGCGGTTATGGAAAATTCACCCAACATGATCATTAAAATTGAATCTCATACAGATTCTCGAGGCGATGCCGTTTATAACAAATACTTGTCTGACAAACGTGCCAAATCTACAAGGGACTATATTATCTCACAAGGCATAGATCCAAGCAAAATAATAAGTGCCATAGGTTATGGTGAAGAACAGTTAATTAATGAATGTGACGGATCCATTCATTGTACAGAAAAACAACATTACCTAAACCGTAGATCAGAATTTATTATCGTAGCTATGTAATTAATTTAAATATTCATAATAGAAGATCCTGCCCATGGGCAGGATCTTCTATTTTCAGTGCTTCACAAGTAATAGCGATGTAAGTACTTTTTACGTTACACATATACCGTTAAATCTATTAACGCGGCTTTGCTAATTCACTTTATCTATAAATACCAACTAATTGCCGATTTTATAATACATAAGAGCTTGGTCATTTAACCAACTAATTGTTCTTTCATAGAAACTTTCTAAAACCGTTTACTATTTATAGTATAATTTTTTCCATTTACCTAAACTTTCCTATTATACCACTGATAATGAGGAACTTTACTCCATGCAATAATAAAATTATTGAACATGGAAAAAATTACGCTAGTAAAAGAAATATACAGAGAAGCCTTTAAAGATTGGAAAAGTATCATTTTAGAACATTACTTTAAGGTATTTTCATGGTGTTGTTTGGTATTGATTGGCACAGCCGTTTATGCTTTAATTTTTAGAATATCAACAGGTTTTAGCTTCGGTAATTTCTAATATGTAACTTAAGAACGGTTTGCAAAAGACATACTTTATTCACACAAAAAAGGCTCAGGTAATTCCTGAGCCTTTTGCATTCTATAATATCTTAAAGCTAATCCTAACTTGCTTTATTCTTTTATGTTGAACCGTACAGACTTTAAAATAGCTTCTAACTCAAACATGTAATCTCGCTTTTTCGTTGCAGGAGCAAAAACAAAACCTTCAAGTATTACTTTACGATTATTCTCTTTGTCATTAATAATATAGGTCAAGAACGGTCCTGCCATGGGATATGCCGACATTTCCCAAATACCTCTTACTTCTGCTGCCTTTTTTCCAGAAACCTCAGCAGGAAAGACATATGGAGAAAAAGCTTTTTCAGTGATCATATGGTTTTGTTTACCAGGAATATCCTCTCCACCAATATAGAGTCCGCCAATAGAATCGCGCATCTTTATAATATCTTGTACAAAGGTAGAATCGTTCTGAAAACTATCCCAGGGCATGGTATAGGCAATTATATTCATGTTTCCCTTTTGAATTTGACGATCGATCCATACAAAATTATCTTCTTCTCTACCTACTCTATAAATTGAAGGTATTTTCATTGAGATATCAAACTTATCTTCTAAGGCTTTCTCTTTATTCAAGGATTTTTCAAATCGCTTTTGTGCTTTACCAATTTCCAATGCTTTAAAATCAGCGATAAACTCTGGTGCCGTTTTTTTGATATTTGCTATCAACTCTTCTTTATTCCGTCCTTTAAGAACACCTACTTTTTGCGGTTTTGCGTACATGTTAGATTTCATATGCGCTATGTTAAGCGTATCTTCCATAACATATAGCACAGAGCTCGTATTCCTTATTGCCCCACTGAAAATCTGTTGTGGAATTTGTGTTACGCTAAAAAGAGCTTCATCCCAAGTTAAACCTTGGGCTGCGGCGGTATAGTTTTCACGTATGGCATCACCTACACTACTGTTCCACAGATCATTATCAATAACAACCGTTAAGGTATTCATTGCGCCAACAGATTCTGGTAAATAATCTGCTTTACCATTCTCTTTGCAGGCATTGGACAATCCTAAAATTGCCATTAAACAAAGTAAAATTCTTTTTTTCATTGGTGTTTTAATTTACGATGAACAGTCGCACAATTTAAGTTTTGTGCCCAGTTTTAAGTTATTACCACTAATACCGTTCCACTTTCGTAAATTTTCAATAGTTACCCCCGGATATTTTCTAGAAATCGTCCATAAAGAGTCTCCACTTCTTACTTCGTGAGTTTTAGAATTACTTGCAACCGCTGTTCTAGAAGGGGTTTTCTTAGGTTTTATGGAAGAACTAGCGTTTTTTTTTGGGTATATGGTTAAACGTTGACCAATGCGTAAATTATTGCTTCGCAAACCATTCCATTGTTTCAATTGGCTTACACGCACTCCGTAACGCTCAGCAATTTTACCAAGAAAATCACCATCTCTAACTTTATATCTAATACTATTAGCCTGCGCTTTCTTTTCTATTTCTGCAATTAGCCCTTCTTTTTCCTTCAACTCTTTTTCAACGTGAGCATAAATAGCCGCTTCATTAGCAACAAATTTTCCCATTTTATGCACAGGTAGCCTTAAGGCATGGGAGCGTCCTTTTATAAAAGGGATAACTTCTAATTTATAATGAGGGTTAAGCACCTTTAATTCTTCCTTGTCAATAGCTGTCAATTCTGAAATTTGGTCAAAAGTTATTAGGCTTTTTACATGAACAGTATCTGTTTCAAAATAGGCACGATCTGCCTTTTTTGATTTTAAACCATGTTCTTTTGCATATTCAAAAATATACATAGTAGCCTGAAAAGCTGGAACATAACCAGCAGTTTCCCTTGGCAGATTTCTTCTAATATTCCAATAATTACGTTGCCCACCACTTCTACGTATAGCTTTATTTACATTACCAGGACCAGAGTTATATGCTGCAAGCGCCAAATCCCAATCATCATATATTCTATGTAATCTATTGAGATAATCAGCTGCGGCGGCAGTTGATTTAATAGGATCACTACGCTCATCTACATAGCTATTAATATTTAGCTTCATTTCTTTACCGGTACCGTACATAAACTGCCAAAGACCTGTTGCCCCGACCCTGGAACGGGCTTTTGGATTTAATGCAGATTCTATAATAGACAAATATTTCATTTCTAATGGAATATTCTTATTATCAAACTCTTGTTCAAATAAAGGAAAGTAAAATTGGCTAAGGGTAAGCATACGCTCCATTAACCCTCTTTTTCTAGTAAGAAATGATTTAATAACACTTTCTAAAGACTTGTTATACTCAACATTGAAGGGTGTTTTTGCGTTCATTTTGGCTAAACGCATCTTCAATGTATCCGTAGGCAAGTCTAAAACGAATGTAGAAGCCGTATCTGGCCCTACCATAATTTCCTCATGCATCTCGTTGTATAGAGGTGCCGCTTCCACAAGTTCTTTCATCCATAGACTATCGAACTTGGCGGCCAATGCATTATCCTTAAGGTTATATGTTGATGATTCTGTTGGTTTAAATAGCGTTAAATCTTCTGATTTTAATTTCTGTATACTATTTAACTGACCTAACTGAGATCCATTGTTTAGTGAATCATTTACAACTATAGCATTGTCGGTCAAAGAATCTGTCACAGTTGCAACACGATCTTTTTGTTGAGCCGATCCTAAAACAGGAACCAAGCTTAATCCTAATAAACAAAAACAGTTATAGGCTACTTTCTTCATAATGGGGTAAAATATGTTAACGTAACAAACGAAAATCGTACATTTTTTAGTGAGAATAAAATAAATTCTCTTAAAATGTACAAATTTTCGTTAAATTCTGTACGTCTATCTCCCCTTGTTTAATCTAATATAGCGGCGATTCCTGGTAATGTTTTACCCTCTAAGCTTTCTAACATTGCACCACCACCTGTTGACACATAACTCACTTTACTTTCAAAGCCAAATTGTTTTACTGCGGCTACAGAATCTCCGCCACCAACTAATGAAAAAGAACCTGCTTTTGTAGCTTCTGCAATGTAATCACCAACGGCTATGGTACCAGCTGCAAATTTTTCCATTTCAAAAACGCCGATTGGTCCGTTCCAAAGAATAGTTTTAGAAGCTAAAATTACTTTTTTGAAGTTTTGCAAGGTATTTGGTCCGGCATCTAGTCCTTGCCAATCCTCTGGTATTTTGTCTACGTCTACTACTTGTGTATTTGCATTCGCATCAAAAGCATCTGCAGCAATAACATCTACCGGAATATGTACCCTGACATTCTTCTGTTTTGCCTTTTCAAGAATTTCCATGGCAAGTTCCATTTTATCGTCTTCACAGATAGAATCTCCTATTTTACCTCCTTGAGCTTTAATAAACGTATATGTCATACCTCCACCAATGATTAAATCATCAATTTTATCAAGTATGTTCTCGATAATTGTAATCTTAGAAGAAACTTTTGCTCCTCCAAGAATTGCTAAAACCGGCTTTTCACCAGTAGCCATTACTTTATCTATTGCTTCTATTTCTTTTGCCAACAAATAGCCAAAACACTTAGCCTCTGGAAAAAACTTAGCAATTACAGTGGTTGATGCATGTGCACGGTGAGCCGTACCAAAGGCATCATTAACATATATATCACCTAATTTAGAAAGTTGTTCCGCAAAAGCTTCGTCCCCTTTTTCTTCTTCACCATGAAATCTAAGGTTCTCCAATAATAGTACCTCTCCACTTTTCAATTCTGCCACTGCTTTTTCAGCTTCTTCACCAACACAGTCTCCAACAAACTTTACGGTAACTCCGATCACATCAGAAACGGCATCTACGATATGACCTAAAGAAAGATTTGCATTTCGCTCCCCTTTTGGACGTCCCAAATGACTCATAAGAACGGCGCTTCCTCCGTCTTCCAATACTTTTATTATTGTAGGCTTAGCTGCCTGTATTCTAGTGGTATCCGTAACTTCAAAGTTGTCATTTAACGGAACATTGAAGTCCACTCTAATTAACGCCTTTTTATCTTCAAAATTAAAGTCATTCAATACTTTCATGTAATATTCCTTTTGTTAGATAACAAATGTAAAGATTAAATGGCTTGTGATAAAGTGCTAAATAGGATAATTTACCGTCAATACCATTAAATTTGTTGTGCTTTAAACAACTATATTTGAATCTATGTTATTCAATGATATTTTAGGACTTTCTCATATTAAAAAACACTTGTCTTCTAGTGCCGATGCCGGTAGAATACCACATGCACAGTTATTTGTTGGTCCAGAAGGCTGTGGTCTTTTGCCTATGGCATTGGCTTATGCCCAATATATTATCTGTCAAAATACAAATGCAGAGAATAATGGAGGTAATGAAGCTTGTAATATAAAATTTAAGTCATTTGCCCACCCAGATGTTCATTTTGCATTTCCGGTTTCAAATTCTGACAAGGTAAAATCTCACGCCGTAAGTAACCACTACATGAAAGAATGGCGTGAGTTCATAACAGCACAACCCTACGGAAATCTTTTTGATTGGTATCGTCACATAGAAATTGAAAAGAAACAGGGGCAAATAGGTGTTGATGAAGCACAGGATATCGTAAAAAAATTATCCTTAAAATCTTATGAGGGCGGTTATAAGGTCATGCTAATTTGGATGGCGGAAAAGATGAATACTGCTGCTTCCAATAAATTATTAAAACTCATTGAAGAACCGCCAGATAAAACAATCTTTTTACTCCTTTGTGAAGACGAAGAGCAAATTATACAAACCATTAAGTCTAGATGTCAGGTTGTTCATTTTCCCCCACTGGCAGAAGATGCCATAGCAACCGCATTAAGCGAAAAAGGAGCTAGCAAGGCAGAAGCCATGCTTCTGGCTCATGAAGCAAATGGTAATTATAACAAGGCATTAGATCTTTTAAATAAGGATTCTGAAGATCTGGTTTTTGAAAATTGGTTTGTGCAATGGGTTCGTACAGCTTTTAAGGCAAAAGGCAATAAGGCTGCCATTCACGAATTGTTATTGTGGAGCGAAGAGGTTGCAAAAACTGGAAGAGAAACACAGAAGAACTTTCTAAGCTACTGTATTACCGTTATGAGACAGGCGTTAATGGTCAATTATGGTGCAGAAGAACTTGCTTATCTTAAAATACATGCAGAAGGTTTTCAATTGAAGAAATTTGCACCGTTTGTTCATGAAAACAACATTATAGACATCACCAAAGAGTTAGAAGATGCTATTTACCATGTAGAAAGAAATGGAAATTCTAAAATTATTTTTACGGATCTTTCAATTAAACTAACTAGGCTTCTTCATAGAAAAAAGTCTGAACTTAAATAAACCTCCATGAATACACTATTGAACAACGCTACTGAAATCTTATTGCTTTTATTTTTAATCATCACCTTTTTACAAAGCGGTTTGGATAAAATTACCGATTGGAACGGTAATATCTCTTGGCTAAAAGAACACTTTTCTAAAACCCCTTTTAAAAACATAGTTCCGCTATTGGTGGGTATTATTTTGGTTACCGAAGTTGTTGCCGGTTTATTAAGTGCAGTAGGGATATATCAGCTATTAAGTACCGGTGAAACTAATATTGCGCTATATGGGGCAGTTTTGTCTGCTATAACATTACTTATGCTATTGTTTGGACAGCGACTTGCCAAGGATTATGAAGGTGCTAAAACGATAGCCGTATACTTTATACCGACCATTCTTCTTGTGTTTCTACTTCAAGCTTAAGGAATAGAAAAATATTGAAAACAAAAAACCCTCCTAATAAGGAGGGTCTTGGAGGCATCGAGCGGATTCGAACCGCTGTACAAGCTTTTGCAGAGCTGTGCCTAGCCACTCGGCCACGATGCCATTTTTAGCGAGAGCAAAAATAAACAATATTCCTAATTTAAGCTGCATTAACCGCTAAGAATTTATATTTATTTAAGGTATGGTGGATTACTGAACAGATTCTCCCCGTTGTAAATGTAATGAGACCGTTACCTTTTCCACATCACCGTTTATTGGCGGATTGATCTTAGAAACGGAAACCATAGCTGTATCTACCGTTGGAAGCTCTATAAATATTCTATCTATTATTCTTTTGGCAACATGCTCTAACAGTTTAGAAGGGGTTGCCATTTCTTGCTTTACAATTCTATTGATATGAACATAATCAACAGTATCTTTTAATTCATCTGAAACTGAGGCGATCAATAAATTGGTATCTACAGAAACGTTGACCAAATAATCACTTCCAATATTGGTTTCTTGAGGCAAACACCCGTGGTGGGCATATGCTTTTATATTCTCTAATTGTACTTTTCCCATTATCTATTTTCTGGAGAGCAAATTTAATGAATCTCCAAATAGCATTAATACGTACAACGACAATTACTGATACCTTGAAATAGATCAACCCCTAAGGTGATTACATGCGTACCGGAACTATACCCAAGAAGTTCGTTAAGAATTACTTGATAAGAATATCCGAAGTAAAAATTACTTTTCTTTAAACCTGCAATAGGAGCTATATACAGCGGATTACCAATTTGATCGTTCAAGAAACGATAGTTGACACCTGCATAGAAGTAATCTTCAAAATCGTAAAATCTGAATTTCAGGTTTAAATCTGTAACAGATCGCCCGTCACTCTCAAACAATTGAAACAACACAGAAGGTTCGATCTCCATCTTACTGGTTCTTTTCTTCATATACCTATAACCCGTATATACGTAATAGTTTCTTAGTCTATTAGGCTCATATAAGGCGTTAAAGTTACTTAAGTCTTTATCTAGGACATTAGATGCGTTTATACTAAAATAAAACTTGTCATACCTGTATAAGGCACCAATATCAAAGTTATGGTTGGTAGTAGCTTTATCACCTACATAAGCAGGATCGGCTACTAAATCAGGGTTTGTGTTATCAATTCTAAACTGGTTAAAATTATAAGAGATCCCAAAGGATAAAAACTCATCATCATAACGATCTAAAGTTAAATGGTGGGCAAATGAAAATCTAGCTCCTTGTTGCTTTGTTTCTCCATTACTGTCATTATATAATAACATACCAATACCGGATTTTTCACCTATTCGCATATCTGCTGCAAGAGATTGGGTATCGGGTGCATCTTTAATACCTACCCATTGTGTAAGACCATTAAGTCTTATTTTAACATGATCACCGATACCAGCGTATGTTGGGGACATAACAAAGGGGTTATCGGCAAGATATTGAGATAATTGAGGTATTGTAAGTTCCTGACCTTTTAAGGAAAATATGCTTATAAATAATACTAGGGTCAATAGACTGTTCCGCATCATCATTTTAGGTTAAGTTTTTAACGGTATAAAGTAAAGTGTCCAACAAATTCTCTTTCATCTCGATCGCCGTTCAGCTTCACTACATACCAGTAGTCTCCGGTTGGCAATTCGTTGTCCAAGTATGTTCCGTCCCATCCTTCAGAATCAACGGATTGTTCGGAAACCACTCTACCATAACGATCAAATATTTTTATTAGTATTTCTGGGTATTGTTCAATATTTCTAGGTATCCATAAATCGTTTTTTCCATCACCGTCAGGGGTAAAGAAATCAGGCACTTCAATGTCTATGAACTCCATAAATATGTTTGCAATGGTAGAGCATCCGTTCTCATCAACAACACGTACTTCATAAGTATCTGTTCTAGAAATATAGAAAGTGTTGTCATCTCCATTATCAATTCCATCAAAATAATACGTATAATCTTTTCTACCACCTGCTACAATTGCAGTTATCTCGTTCATGTTATTTTGCTCTAAAGCGAGGGTCAATGGTTGAAAATCTTCTATAACGAAGTCCACAGTCTGTAAACATCCATTAGAATGCACAATAGTAATATAATGGTTACCCGGAGCCGTATTTCTAAAATCAGGATTCAATTGCAAATCGGACGGATCAACAGAATCAATGGCATAGAGTACATCACCTATAACAGTATCGTCATCTAGGGTAATGTTCACGAAATTATCTGGTGTATCGGTTGAACATTCATATACAGGCACCACGGTAGCATTAAGGTTTACCCCAGTTTCAATATCCACTACAATATTGGTTTCACAACCGTTAGCATCCTTGATCATGATTAAATAATTTCCTGCGGCCATATTCAAGAATTCCCTTCTGTTCAATACAAAGTCTGCGTCATCATTAGAGTTCAATGCTGTACTGTATGGCGCTGTTCCTCCGGTAATATCTAGAATTATAGTTCCGTCTTGACTATCCACGCAAATTTCAGGCGTAGTTTCTGCCGTCACCGCTAAGTTTGCCGGTTCAGAGATGGTATACGTTAAGTATTCAAAACAACCATTTTGATCTTGTGCAATAATCGTATAGTCACCAGGAGCCAATTCCGTAAACGTATTTTCATCATAGAACTGATTTAGGTTAGGAGAAATTGCATATTGATAACCACCTGCACCACCAGAAAGTGTAACCGTAATCTCACCATTATTTTCACCTGCACACGTAATATCTATTACGCTTTCAGTATATGACAATGGTGTTGGTTCAATAATTATGACCTCTTCAGGTGCTGTGGTACAATCATCACTAATTACAGTTACATAATATATACCTGCACCTAAATCTCTAAATACACCTTGCGGTTGAGGACCGGCAATTCTAGAAGTTACGCTTAAAGAACTATCTGTAAACAGTTCATACTGGTAGTTTCCTAATCCGCCATCAGCCGTCGCATAAATGATTGCAGTACTTTCGCCAGTACAGTTAAGTACCGCTGCCGTAGTATCCACGGTCAATTCTAAGGGTGGAATTTCACTTTCGGTTATAGCATTAGATATTGCAGATTCACAACCGTTGATCGCATCACGAACATAAAATTGGTATCTACCCGCTAAATACGTACCTGTTTCTGGCAAGTAAACTACGTTGCCGGTCATTGGTAAGAAATTAATGCTATCCACACTATATTCATAAGTTCCACTACCACCTGTTGCCGTAAGCTCAAACTCTGCGCCGTCTACACATGTTAATGCATCTGTTCTAATTAAACTAGCCTGTACTTCAGTTGGCTCTCTTACCTCAACGGTATTTGTTGTGGTATCACAGTTCCAACCATCAACAACGGTAATACTGTAGAAACCTGCACCTAAATCATTGAAATTAGGATTCGTTTGTACCCCCGTAGTAGTGGTTATCGTAGTACCGGTTTCATCATAATAATTCAACTGATAGCTATACGTACCGCTACCGCCACCGGTTACATTTGCGGTAACCACAGCTCCCGTATCACCGTAACAAGCCAAATCTGTTACAAGCGGAGTAGCATTTGCCACAATTGGAGCAGCAGGGGACAATGTTTCCGTATAGTGAACTATACATCCGGCATCATCGGTAATGCTTACTGTATAATCACCAGCGGCTAAATCAGTAAATATTCCCTCATTAACATCATCCATTGTATATTCATCACCAGTGGTAGTGTTTGTTACTACCAAATCATAAGGCTTATATCCGCCTTCAACGGCAACTCTAATAACACCTTGGTCATCTGTACATGTTACTTCCGCTAAAGGAGTAACCACTGCGCTTAATGCAATGTCTGGTGAAATTATAGTCACACTGTTCGTATCTTCAGAACAGAAAGGAACATCGGTTTCTGTAATGGTAACATAGTAATTACCACCAGATAACCCTGATATAACTCTTGGGTTAATACTAGTATTTGATGCTGTTGCAGGAATAACAGATATACCCGCTATATTGAACACCTCATACGTATAATTACCGGTATAGCCATCAATATCAATTTCCAGGCTACCGTTTGCATCACCAAAACACGTAACCTCTGAAACTGGTGTAGCCGTCGCCGTGATAAAATCGAACGGGGCAACCGTGTAGCTTGCTGTGTTTACATAACAACCCGTATCTAAATCTGTAACTCTAAACACATAGGAGCCTACAGTATTTAAATTGTAAGTTGCAGAAGTTGGCGTATCGCTAACGAATGTAGCTGCTGCATTACCAATTGGTAACAGCTCATAACCGTAGTTATGTGCCAAACCATTATCCACAACCGTAATTGTTATTGTCTCATCGTTTGTACATGAAATTGCAACATCTTGAGCTACTGTAGCCGTAAATGTATTTATTGGTTGAATTGTAGCAGTCGTAGGTGTAGTACAGCCATTGGCATCTTTTACATATACATCTATGGTTTGTACAGTTCCAGTATCAGTAACATTGAATGTATTTGACGCTTGGAAAATACTATTATCAATACTGTATAAGTAGGGTGGGGTACCTGCACCAGCAGTTGCCGTTATCGTTGCGGTGTTAACACTGTTATCTGCCGCACAACTAAATTCTGATGCCGTTGCAGTAATCGTTAAAGCTGTTGGTTCTGTGATTGTCTCGTTTTTAACGCCATCACAACCTCTACTAGAAATTACGCGTATTTGATATTCTCCTGCCGCTAAACCTGTAAACAATGGAGCATCTTGAGCCGGAACAATTGGATTAACCAAATCAGCAATATCATATAATTCATATTGATAAATAGGGTTATCGGCTGTAGCTGGGTCAATATTAGCCCTAATACTACCATTAGTGCCCCCAAAGCAACTTACGTTTATAATAGTTGCATCTAATAATACCGGAGCTACCGGTGCATCTAATGTCTGGGTCGTTTCTCTTCTACAAACAGGGTTTGTTGTATCTAAGTCTCTAACCTCAAAAGTGTATGTTCCTGCCTCGATCAAGTTGGTAAATACACCTGTTGTCTGAGTAAGCACACTACCTGATGGAGTTGTCATTTCAAACTCAAGGTTTGTTGAACCGCCATTAACATTAACGGTGATTTCCCCGCCTGGAGTTACCGTACAATCTATAGGCTTGTCCACTGTCGTAGAAATATTCATTTGCTCATAAAGCACCACAGCATTAGTAATAAATGGACATCCCCATTGGTCTATAATACTTACATCATAACTACCAGCACCAAGACCTGTGAATACTCTCGTGTTTTGTGGTGCACGGAAATCAGTACCGTTTAATCTCAACTGATAGGTATAGTTACTTCCTTGTCCGCCAGTAGGCATACTAACTTCAATTTCTCCTTGTAAGTTTGTACAGTTCTCTATGTTTACTTCTAATATTGCCGCTATCGGGTCTGGAACATCAAGTACAATATTATCTTGAATTAATTTCTCACAACCTTCAGCGTCACGAGCCCAAGCTTGGTAAGTTCCAGCTGTAAGTGAATCGAAAGTAGCACCTGCCACGAAATCTACAGTTGCAGGAACACCTACACCTACATAGTATGTATAGCCACCCCAACCACCGACAACATCGATAATTGTAATTGAACCATCATCACCAGGGTTACAAGTAATTTCAGTTACAACGGTATCACCACTGATATCAGCTGTTGGTCCGTTTATAGTGAATGCTTCTGTATTTGTACAGAATGGGTTATTGTCTTGTCTTATTGAAACATAATAACTACCGGCTTCTAAACTGATGTCTGCTGTAGGACCATTTGTAGTTGCTTCTGTACCAGAGATAACAATAGTATCGTCGCCAGTATTTGCTAACGTACCTTCAGTGTCATAAATAGTCCACGTAAATCCGCCAGGGTATGTAGCATCAACTAATGCAAAATTCACAGCCCCTGTTGCGGTGCCATAACAAATAACATCACTTGTTTTTACCACATTTATGGTAAATGTATTTGGCTCTACGAGAGTTTGTGTTGCAGAAACAATACAACCTGTATCTAAATGCTTCACAAGAATCGTATACGATCCTACGGACAACCCGCCGAAAATGTTGGATGTTTGGTAGTTTACGCCATTATCAATACTATATTCAAACTTAGTAGCATCACTTAAGGTTGAAGTTACAACTACTGTCAATTCTCCATCACTAATTGGATTACAAGTAACTGTATTGGTCACATTGGCAACTGCATCGGTAATCTCATCAAAAGGAAGTATTGTTGCGGTTGTGCTACCAACACAGCCTTTATCGTCATAAACATTGATAGTATAAACTCCACCAGCACTATCAGTTTCGGTATACACAAGATTGGATCCTGACTGAACAACGACTGGCGCCTCTACCGTAACGGTATTGGGGTCGTCCTCTTCAATAAATTCATACCTAACATAGTTACCAGAACCTCCGTTTATAAGGGTATCATCAATAGTAATAGAAGCATTATTATCATTGTTACCAATAGCGCACATAAACTCTATTACCGATACATTTATAGTATTAATGGTGTCTGGTTCAGAAATGATCTGGGTGATGTCCTCAAAACAACCATTAGCTGCAGTTGCCCTGATAGTATATGTAATTCCAGTTGTTACTGCACCCTCCAAGCCGTTAAACGTAGCCCGTGTAGCGGTAGACGATGTTGCCGCAATTGGAAAGGTTGCACTACTTCCCGGTCCTGAAATAATTTCAAAAGTGAAGGGGCTTATACCATTATCTATGGCAGATACCGTTATAGTTCCATCATCAGCATCATTACAAGTAGCATCCACATAAGCATCAATGGCTATTACTGGCCTTACGGCCGGTGGTACTGTTATGGTAAACTCTCTCTTACATTCTGGCAATGAAGTATCATTGTCATATATAGTAATGACATAATCTTCTGGCACTAAGGTATTATAGATATATGGGTTACTTGGCAGATTAGTCCTTGTCACTACCGTTCCCAATCCATTAGAAATCTCATAATCATAATTACCAGATCCAAAATTCACATCAATCGTAATCTGTGCATCCGGTAAAATGGAACAATCCAATAATTTAGTAAGACTAACATCGGCCTCTAAAACAGGATGAACATCTACCGTATCGGTATCTGTACACCCATTTCCATCAATAATAGATACATCATAACTGTCTGGGACTATATTGTTAAATATGCCTCCATTATCCAAGTAATTAGAGCCTCCATCAATAGAATATAAATATGATCCCGTTCCACCAGAAGCATTTACCGTCAAACTCAGTGGAGTTGCACAATTTGAAATTGAAATACTATCAATTGACGGGCTTTGAGAAATAGTCATTGAAACGGTCTGGGTTACTACCGTACAACCATACTGGTCCGTTACATCAATATTTACATTAAATGGAGTTGCCGTAACATCTATTACATTAGACATAGGAACATCTATGGAGCTCAACGTTGTTACTATGTTTGCTGAGAAATTACTACTACTAAGTGTGTAAGTATACGTTCCACCGCCGCCTTGAATGTTCTGAATCTGTATTACTCCATCATTGGCACAAGTAATATCTCTTATAACCGCAGGTATGTACGTTATTGGATCTAGTTCTCTAACACGAATATTTTCACCCCCAATAATACAATTGTTGGGAACCGAACCTCTTATTTCCACAAAATAATCGCCTACTGGTAAATTTGCGGGCGTAGGTACTACAAAACTATCCCCAGAAGTAAATGAAGTTATGGTACCCGAATCTACAAGTGTTGGTGGCAAAGAAGGTTCTAATCTATAAAAATCCCAATCAAAAGAACCTCCTAGTTCCCCTAACGTATTTTCTGTAACAGTGTAAGTAATTTGCCCATTGTTAAGGCCGTCACATGTTGGGGTTACCAAGGCGTCTATCTGAACTGGCGGGGGCACAATATCATTTACATTAACACTACTTTGTCTTAAACAAGGACTACTGTCACGCACGTAAAAAACATAAGTACGTCCGGGAATTAACCCCGAATACACATGATTTCCCGGTGTCTGGGCCGTCCATACAGCGGTAGAAGGATCAAAATTTGCTGGATCATCAGAGTATGTATATTGGTATGGTGCTAAACCTTCCGTTCCTTGCACGGTAACCTCAAGATCACTACAGCTAATAAGATTGGCGGTAAGTTCTATATTAAGATCATCTAACGGGTAGGGTATGGTCAATCTTGGCAGATCAATACGACAATTAGTACCAACAACCCTAATTGCAGGGTCTATCTCTGTACCAGAAGCATAAGACACACCTACGAACGCATCTCCAAGCTGCCATGTTAATCCTCCATTTGCACTAAATTCCAAAGGCCCTAAAGTAGCCGGGTAGTCAATAAACTTGAAGCCGTACTGGTTTGGGTCAGGGTCACATCCAGAAGGTAAAACAGGTTCAGTATCTGCTGTTAATTCATCAGGATTGGCAATGTTTATGGGGCTATCAGAAACCAAACAACCATCCACGTCTCTTACATTAATGGTATAATTTCCTGGTGAAAGATTGTAAAATATAGTTGTTGAGGTTACCACATTTGTCAAAGTCTGATTTGATGCACCACCATTGTCTAAATCGATAATTTCAATGGTAAACGGATTATCACCCGAAGTGACATTAACCTCAATAATCCCAAAACCATCATGACAGTCTGGATTTGTTGCCGTTATTGTATATGTTAATGCTAAAGCTGGATCCACTTCTACTGTTTCAATATATTCACAGAAAGGCGTAACAGCGCCATTATCTCTTACATATACATCATAAATTCCTTCATTGCCCGGCGTTACCACGTATGAATTTGATAATCCAAACAAGCCAGTAGGATCGTTGGTCGCTGGCACAAAGGCATATTCATAATTACCATCACCACCTGTAGCCGTTACCGTTATAGAACCATCTGCACAGTTACTTAAATCTACGACATCTATTAAAGCTTGTAGTTGTGGCTCAATGGTTATGCTTTGTTGAGCAGAATTACAGCCATAACCATCCTTTACATCTATCGTATAAGTTCCGTTTGCAAGATTAGCAAAGGTATAGGTTATTGCATTGCTTGGCGTTGGTGTAAGCCAAGGTCCTGAATTAATTCTAAATTGGTAATCTCCATTTCCTGCAGTTACATCTACAACAATAGATGCATCATTATTACCGCTATAGCAAGTGGTTTCCTGTAAGGTAAAAGCCGGTGTTTCTGGAGCTGTAATTACAATTGGCGTATCTCTTAAATCTGAACAGCCATTTGTATCTCTAGCACGAACATTGTATGTGCCAGCTGTTAACCCACTAAATATTGTTCCCGTTTGGTAAGCCGTTATAATTGCACCACCATTATCTTCTAATTGATACTCATATCCTGGGGTGCCGCCATTGGCACTAGCGGTAATTTCTGCACCACCATTATTACAGGTATACTCTTGTGTGAGGCTTGCACTAACAACTACTGGCGTTGGTTCGTTAATAGTATGGTCAAAAAATGTAGTACAACCCGGTAAAGCACTGGCCGCATCCCTAACATACACCCTATAACTACCTGCTGAAAGACCTGATATTGTTTGAGGTGAAACTGTGGTACTTCCTAAGACACTAGCAAAATTATCTAAGCTATATTCAAATCCGCTTGCACCATAATTATCAACTTCAAACGTGATTGAGCCAGAGTTGTCCCCGTTACAATCCAAATCTTTAGAAGAAATCAGTGCCGCTTCAAAAGCATTCCCAGCTTCAACCGTTACATCCAAGGAAACAGTTTGTGAACATTGTTCTGGACTTTGAAAAGCTTTGATATTATCAATGGCAACATCATTGCCACTTGTACCAGTAGCAATAGTTCTAATTACAATATCAATTGTACTATTTGTACCAGGATCTAATGGTGGAATACTTATATTTCTCCAATCATTTACACCTGTATTCTCATCAATAAGTCCTGTAGTACCACTATCAATTACATTACCAGAAGAATCAACAATCTCTACTAAAATATTAGGCCTGATCAATCCAGATCCTTGTCTTACTAAGTTGATTACATCCAAATCTACCTCAACATCTCTATTAGGTATTATTTCAATATTGGTTTTACTATAAACAATGGTGTTTACACCGGGATTTCCAACATTAACCGCTAAATATCTACCGTTAGGATTACCTGAATTATCTACGGGACTTACCCATGAACCAAAAGGAGCAACAATAGAACTGGTTACACTATACTCTAAATCATTAATATAAAAATTAGTATCCGAACAGGTACCAAAAGAGGCATCTTGAGATTCATAACAGTAGTATGCAGTATCAATCTGAGGAATAGAGACGTTTGGACCAACACCAAAATCCTCTCTTAACAACTCACTTTTTGCAGGTGGTATACTACTAATATAATCTATGGTAATTGTATGTGTGCCTACTGGTACGTTCGTAAACACATTAGAATTGACAGGTGAGTTTGCCGTGCCGTTTAAACTATAAGTATAATCTAAACTAGGATTATCTGTAGCTATGGTTACTATACCCGTTCCGTCACAAGAATAATCAACCTCAGGTGTCAATACCACATTTGGTGGGGTAGGGGCTTGCATTATAGTAACGTCCATTGGGTAGGTACAATTATTTGCATCTTGAATATAAACCGTATGCGACCCTGCTAATAAATATCCTATTGCACTGGTATCATATGTACTACCACCATCAAAACTATAGGTATAAGGTGCCGTTCCTCCTTGTGCATTTGTTATTCTAACCTCAGCTCCATCAGTAGGATTACACTCTATTAAATGTGTTACGGCGGCAGATGCAGAAAGTGTAAAAGGCTCCGATATGGTATATGCTTGGCCTACCTCACAATTATTAACATCTCTTACAAGAATGTTATAGGTACCTGCACCAAGATTATTAAATATATTTTGAGATTGATAAGAAGTACCATTGTTGATGCTGTACTTAAATGGTGCCTCACCACCAGAAGCAACTATCGTTAAAATAGCTTGGTTCTCACCACTACAAAGTATATCTGTATTAGAAATAGATAATGCTAATGGGTCATCTTGGTCTATTGTAATCTCATATGAAGATTCACAGAAATCTGTAGTACCATTATTATCTCTAACATATACATCATAAACACCTGTACCAGTAATCGACACAGTAGTATTAGGGTCAAAGTCACCTACATTTGGGGTAGCTCCGTCAGCAACTACCGCGTACACATAATTACCATCTCCGCCAGCTGCGGAAATATTTATATCGGTATCGGTTCCACATGCGGTAATATTACTTGCACTCGCACTTACCGTCAATGCAGGGTCTATAGTAATACTATCAGTGTCTATACAATTGTTTCCATCTCTAACATCTATAGTATACGTTCCTGCAGACAAATCTGAGAAAACATTACTACTACTAAAAGTACCACCGTTCAAGCTATATTCATAAGAGCCGTCACCACCAGAAGATACACTTGCGGTTAAGGTTAGTAATACAGCATCATCAAAACAATATTGATTAGGTGTTATTTCTAATATTGGTGGCTCTGCTGAATCTATGTTAAAAGTAAAAGGAATGCTACAATTGTTTGCATCTGTAATTGTACCGTTATAAGTTCCTGACTGTGTTAAACCTGTAAAAGAACCTGTAGAATTAGAACCAAAAACCGAGTTATCTGGATTATTCAATGCATAAATATAACTTCCCCATCCGCCTGTGGCAAGAACACTTACACTGCCTTCATTAATTATACAGGTAGGTTGTATTTCGGTTAAATTTGAAATGGTCATAGCTGAAGCTGGACCTTCTACTTCATGAGTTGCGGTATATGTACAATTGGTATCTGTATCTACAATAGCAATAGTATAAATACCGGCCGCTAAATTATCAATATTATCAATTAAAGCTACAGTACTACCAGTTCTTTCAACTCCTGAAGGACCAGTAATTGAATACGTAAAGTTTTGACCTACTTGGAAGTTTACATTAAAACGGATGACTCCGTCCGCAGCACCAAAGCAACTAATTGGTTGTGTCGTTTGTCCACTGGCAGATATTGGGTTAATGGCATTTATCGTATAATTTTCATCATAAAAACAACCATCGGTATCGGTTACCCTTACTGTGTACGTATCAGGAATTAAATCATTAAAAGCAGCTTCGTTTCCAGTTGTGCCCGTTGGTGCAATTGCAGAAGGCGCAATTATTGAATAAGTGTATGGCGCTGTTCCGTTGATAGCATTCACCGTTAAGTTCGATGTTCCGGTAGGACAGGTGATTTGAGACGCTGTTATCGTCAAATCCGTTGGTGGATTTGGTCTGTCGATTATTATTTGGTTTGTAGCAAAAGTACAATTGTTAGCATCTCTTATAGTAATGGTATAAGAACCATCTGTTAGGTTTTCAAAACGGTTTGCATTTGCCGTTGTATCCGGAATAAAGTTAATTCCATCTATACTGTAAGCAAAAGGTGCAGTACCACCAACTACATTTTGCGCCTCAATAATACCCTCTTGTAAACACGTATAATCTTGAACCAAAATAGCGTCTCCACTAATAGCGGCCGTTGGTGCATCTATAGTAAATGTTTCTTCTGATATACAAACAGCGGTACCTATTGTTTGGGTGATTTCTACCCTATAATTACCTATAGCAAGGTTTGGAAAATTACCAGTGCTATTGTCTGCCAATGGCTGGTCTGTGTCATCGAACAAAGCAAATGATAGGGCGTACCCGTTTGCGTTGGCGATATTATATTGAATGCGACCAGAAGCTTCTCCAAAACAAAGCACATCTACAACTGTTATTGGATCAAAATCTGCAGTAGGGTGATATTCTATCGTCACCGTGTTAGATTCTACATAACAACCTCTATCATCTAAAACCAAAAACGTATAATCTCCCGCACCAGAAATATTAAAGGTATTGTTACTTCGAAAATTAGTAGCCGGGATATCTGCAAAATCAGGATATGATATTACTGTATTACCACCTTCATCAACATAGGACCAAATGGCATAGGTATAATCTGGGTTTCCGCCTGTAGCATCCATCAAAATAACACCATCTTCACAAGTGATATGTTGCGTTACGCTTGCTGTTAATTCTAAATCATTTTCGTCTAAAACGGTAACTTCTTCATTATAGGTACAACCATCATCTGTAGAAAAATAAGCGATATAGTTTCCTGCACTTACATCTGTAAAAGTGTAGTTATTATCTCCATGGCCATTTTGACTATCTACTAAGGTTCCCAATCCACTATTGGTTCCATCATTTCTTCTTAACTCAAATGCATAAGATGGATCTGCATTTGAAATTTGAAGGTTAACCGTACCTAAATTAAAACAAGTTTCTGGAGTAACATTTACCTCATAACTTATTGTTCTTTCACGAATACTAATAGCTTCTGTGGAGTAAACACAGGCATCTATAATGGGGTCGCCATTAGTATCTACAGGAGTATATTCAATTCTATAAGAACCCCCTTCGCCAGGTGCAAAATCGAAACTAGCACCATTATTGGCACTAAAAGGAATAAGAATATTATTAGTTAATGTTTCCACCAATTGAAATGCATAACCATTGCCTGCCGGTATAGTAATATTACCATTGGTATTACATAAAATATCTCGTTTTGTTGGCGCTCCAAAATCTACCGTATTTTGATATCCTTTGAAATAAAAACGACTGATACAACCGTTATTATATATAACTGACAACCTATATTCACCTGGCGCACTTAAGGTATAGTTGCTACCTGTGCCCACTTCTGACCATGTACACGTGAGGGCTCTGTTGGCACAATCTTCACCTGGCTCTGCATTTTCACCACAGCTTCCTTCATCCAACAATTCCCAAGAAACACTTTGTGCATCAACTATATTAACCGTAAGTGGTTGAGAATCGTTAATACCACATAAAAAGATTTTTGGAAGTTCGGTACCATCTACGCAATGGGCTATTTCACCGGGTATATCATTATTTGGGTCCGTATCGCTATTTACTTCATTAAAATATTCCGTTATCGGATTCGGTGATGATCCAGAACCAAACGGTACCACGGTTATAATTTCTTTAAACCCTTTACAAGGATCTGCAACTATTTTATCCACGATATACGTACCCACTTCAGAAACCGTAAGTGTACTGGGGTCATTGTCTGGGTCACCATCATGAATTTCAATATCTATGGCAATATCAAGTTCACCGTTATTATCCGTATCACGATACCACACGTAAGAATCAAATCCCTTACCCGCATTTAATTCCGTATCTAAACCACAAAGCTCTGTTGTCCTTTCAAAATTACAAGCAGCAAGATCATCTAAAAGGAAGTTGGTGGCGCCTGGCACAGTAAAACCACAAGCTGTAAAATCAGAAACACTAGGGTCCTCGGTAACCACTGCGGTATTTTGCACGCCCGAATATGTACCATATGCTAAATTTTCAATTTTATCTGAACAGGCATCAATAAAATCAAAACAATCTTCTGCCACTTGTACCGTAAAAAATATAGAATAGTCTCCATCATCTTGATTTACAAAAACATCTGGAACATTAAAAATAATCTCCCTTGTTGCCGGATCGTAGGTATATGTAATTTCATGACAAGTTCTTGGAATACCTTCACATATAGGTGCTGGAAATGAAAAATCTGAAGCATTGAAAAAACTACGATTACCCTGTGGTCCAACATTGACAGGTAAAATATCTTTTATAGTATACCCCGTGCCATCATCATTCCCTATATTTTCAAAATTAAGTTCATAGTCTATAATTTGACCTAGGTTTACACCTTGTCCGGTAATGATTCCGCTATCATCATTACGGTCACTACCATGCCTTCTTACAACTTTCTTTAAAACAATATTTGGTGCAATGATATCAACGTCAAAAGAAGCAAAGAAGATATCATACTTGTCTTGACCAGAGCTAGCTCTTAAGGTAGCACTAGTAGCACCATTTGGTATTACCGTATTACTAGTACCGCCATTATCTATTCTAAAATAATCTACATCCCAACCAAGGGTGTTTACACTATTTGGGACTCTATCCGTAAACTGTGCATCATTAATAGTAATACTAGAATTGAAAAAATTATTTAATTCACCACGATCATTATCTAATGTGCTAAAAGTTCCGTTAGCATTTATTTGTAACGCATCTCGTAAAATACCGTTATCTCCTTCTAAAGCGGCAACACCCATATTTGCCTGTACGGGAAATGGCGCTGGCAAAGTGGTAAAACCATTTACTGGAATATCAACACGTTCGCCAGATGCAATACCTGCATAGCCATCAAACGTGGTAATAAATTTGTCCCCAGGTAAGTTTGGGTCTTCATAAACCACAACCATTTTCCATCCTCCAGAGACCCCTCCCTGTATAGCGTTTCCAGTATCCGCACGTACGTTGGCAACAACGTATTCCCCATTTGGGTTAGGCAAAGCAGCAACCATAGAGGTTACATCCTTGTAATAAACATAAGGAGAATAATATCCAAAATCCGAATCTCCAAAACCATCATAAATTTCCTCGGCATTGGTAATATCTTGATAAGCGCCGCCCGGTAATTTAAATTTAATATCATCAATGTTACTCCTGTCGGCATTTGTATATACTGCTGACCAATACAAGCCTGCATATCTAACCAATGCACATTCAATATTAGGTATTGTAAGGGTAGCACTACTTGAGCTGAACGTAGATGTATCTCCATCTATATCAATATAATTCATGTCAAATGAATCATTTGAAGTTGATGAATTACCAATATCATTATAAGGTACATTTGGTGAAATGCTAGGTGTGGTAACCCACTCTAATTCCCACCAGCCATTTCTAAGTACCCATTCCCAACCCTCTGTTGCGGGAGTCTGCCTATTCACAATATTGTTCGCAATAAAGGTTAGTTCTCCTCGAATATCAGCTTCGTACCGTACATCAAAATCATTTTTGACTTGAGAAACCACAGATTGTACACCTAATGCGCAAACTAAAATGAACAATACACATTTAGAGTAAGGTTTTCGCTTAACAAAAATGTATTTGATAAAATCTAAAAAATTAGTAGGTTCGGTCATGTTCTAATGTTGTTGAATCTTTCACTTTATTCCATATGAATTTCGCATCGTTGCACACGAAATTCTCCTATAACAAATATTAACTATACTATTTACCTAAAGAATTTAATGTTGTAGTATCGATCCTTTCTGTTGTGAAATTGCAAATAGGTTGGGTTTGAGTTTTAGATAAATGAATGTATTTTAACAAAAAAGCAGACAATCCTACTATTTTGCTATTTTAATCTTTTCAATACCATGTAAAAGCATCGTTTTAAAAGTTTAAAAATCTCCCTAAAAAGTATTTGATTTTTAAAGAGCATATTTTATAAAAAGAAAGCGTTATACACCTCATGAAAAAGGATTCTTCTGTATTGTAATCCTTATATAAAAAAATTGTTATGATGTTTGAAATAAACATTCAAAACCCATTAGATTATGATTTCATATCTACAAAAATGAAATTTACCACAAGCATATTAATAACAACAATGAAATTGGTTTTGTCTTAAAATTAAAGTTCTTAAAAGGTGTAATTAGGACTTGTAATGTTTGTAATCTTAGACCAGTAAAATTAACGCTAATAGTCCCTTGTCGTTTTTAAGGTTCTATTAGCTTTTCTAAAGAACAAATGACTATTTGTTTAGGTTGTCCTATAATTCTGTGTTTTAACAGTCTTAATGGCATTAGAAAAGGCAAAAGCAGCGAAATGGTACTCCACTTTACCAAAGAAAGAAAGCAATCTTTAAAACCTATTGGTCGTATTCCACAAATGATTTGAATCATTCAACATGATTTTTTTGACAAATGAGCTCATAATGTAAAGCAACATTTAAGGTGCTAAGAATAACGTTCCTTTATCTAATGCAGTTTTCATCTAAACAACAGATTTAAAAAATCAGTTTCTTTGTAGCGACTTTAATTACAACTCCTAATATGAAGTTCGACTAAACTGTGACAAATTAAAATCTCTAGAATAATAGATGGTTTATGCTAAGACATGTATAGAAATACACCTTAAAACGTATTCGATAAATAAGAATAATTACTTGATATATAAAAGATGGTAAAAGTTCAAATCCTTAAGTCAGGAGTTTGTAATGAAAATACTGTCAACAAAGTAAACAGCCCTACTGATAAAATAAAAAGTGACTTCACCTTTCTCTAATTCCAATGCAATTCAGTTGATGGATAAAAGATCTAACCAGTCAACTTTCAAAGAAATATGTAATCATTTCTAAGGAAAAAAGGGACGTAGAGAAGGCTGATTTAAAACCGAACGGACCTTTCCTTATAGAAAAATTCAACAAACGAATACTATAAAAATGATATATGAGTACCCTGTAAAATACCATAGAGTATTTTGACTCTCATATTCAATAAGCATTTTCAATTTAAATTAAGAAATAAAGCTAAGACCATATTAGATAGAAGATTTTATATAACTGCAATTTTAAAATACGGTCACTTTATACCAGTAGGTTTTGATTTACCCTCATGATCCACATTTCATCTGTATAAGCATCGTTTAGCTTAGAGTAATAAGAGATCAAAGCTTTGGTCCAAGAATCATGTTTTTTAAGATATACGTATTTATAATTATTCTTTGGATTGGTAAAGTAACTAGCACTTAACCCAAAAGAATTTAACAGCGCTACAAACTTTTTTGCATTACTAGGGTTGGCAAATACATTTGCAATCAAGTAATAACTAGCGCCGCCACCCGCTAAAACATAAGGTTTTGAACCACCCTCTCTAGCCTCTACATTATCTTTAACCACCTCCTTTGAGGTAAGAACTTTAGCGTCATACTTAGATGACTTTTCTTTAATCTTATTGACATTATTTGCATAGGCCTCATTAGTATAGCGATTATCAACATTCATAATCCACATAGCACCATCATAGGCTCCGCTCATTTTAGAATCATGTGCAGCAACGGCTTCTTTAAAAGTTCCAAAACGTTGTAAGTACACATACTTTAACCCTGTATTTGGATTATCAATATAGTCAGCATCAATACCCTTAGCCCTTAGGTTTTTTATAAAGTTATTCATATACTGTCCCCCTTTGTACACATTGGCCACGATATAGTAACCATCTGTAACATCTGGCAAGTTCTTAAATCGTTGACTTTTTACTGCGTCTAGAGCTACTTCTGTAATAGTTGCAGCTGGTGTCATAGTAGTTCTCCTTTTATTGGCAGCTATTCCATCTTTTGGTTGTACTTGATTCTGATACCCACGATCAACGTAAGTTGTAGTTGATTTGGTAAATTCCTTTACCTCTTGTTTACTAGCATCAGAATTATTTTTTTCGTTTGAAACTGCCGCTACACTATTTTGATGTGTTGATTTTCTTGTTTGATTAGGTGCAACTGATTTCCTAGAACTACTTGGGTTATCATTAGAAATAATTTCTTGCTCACCAGAATTGCTGGCATTGTAGTTAGAAGCAATAGTAGAAATACTATTCTCATCGAGGAAAAGCTCTTTTGCTTTATCTTCTAAGTCTGGTCTTTCCCCGTTGGTTTCGTTACGTACCATACGCATTACCATTGCAAAACGTTTTTCTAAATCAGATTGACGAATAGCTTCCAACGAATCTTGACGAAACATTAATTCTTCAATAATTGCATCATTTTCTGCCAACTTCATTTTCAACTCTTCAATCTCTTCATTCGTGGCAATATTTTCAGGCTCCTCATTACTTTGTACCAAATCATCTTCGTAATCGTCTTCTAACATTACCCTATCTTCTGTAAGATTTGGAGAGAAGGAATAGGCTACTGATATTTCATGGGTAAGTCCGAAATTATCAAAATTATTTGATAATCCTTTTTCCATAGTATATCCAAGAGAAATTCGTTGGTTAAGATTGAAGCCTACACCAGCAGCTGCCCCATAGAAACTATCATACCCACCTTGGATCCATCCTAATTTTGGAAGGTCAAGAATTAAACTTCCTCCCAGGGTTACATCTTCTTCACCAACCTTTCTAACCCTGGCCAAAGGCATTAGCCTAGCTTGCTCAAAAACACCCTCTTTGTTTTCAAACTGATGGGTATATTGCAAGTGTGCAGAATATGTTTTATCCTTAAATTCAGTTACGGACTCACTATTTTTTAAGTTGTAATCAAAAAGGTTTTCAGCGAACATACCTACATCAAATTTTCCATATGAGAGATTGAAACCCGGCTGAAAAGATAGTAAGCTTTGATCTTGCAGACCTGCCAAAAACGGATCATCTTCAATAGTAGATGCTCTACCGTTATCAAATCCGCTTTGATAATAAGATACGTTGGCTCCAAAAGTAAAATTACTTTTGTCGTTCAACTTTATACCGTAGGCATAATTTGCAAGTACACCAAAGTTACTAAGGGTACCTTCTCTTTGAGAATATAGACTTAAACCAAGTCCGGTTCTGTCACTAATACGACCACTGTAGCTTAAGAAATAGTTTTGATTGTTATCATCAAATTGTACCGATTGGTTTCGGTGTAATAAATTGATATAGGATTTATCTTCCCTTACCGTTGAAAACGTTGGGTTGATTAAAAAACGGTTGTACTTCAATAAGTTCTGAGCAGGAACATCGTATGATACGAACGGACTTTCCTCTTGCCCACTAACTTTCATGATAGCAAACACAAATAACAATAGGTATAAAACACTTTTCTTTAGCATGGTGAGCTTAACGTATTACTGTGATAGTACCTTGTTTAAGGACTTCACTGGCACTCCTAATTTTATAATAGAATACCATATTTTGTTTGGTGAACGCCGTAGTTGATTGCGGCCAATTATTTTTATAATCAAATTCGTTAACAATCTCTTGACCTTGTTCATTGTATATAATTACATTAACATCTGCCTTATTGGAGTATGAATTAGGAATTACCCATTGATCGTTTATGCCATCTCCATTCACTGTAATAACATTAGGTACTTTAAAGGTGTCCAAATAAGTTACTTCAACCTGTCTAATGATTTCACAATTATCTATTGACGCAATTAAGGTATAGCTACCAGCGTCAGTAAGCGTAATGCTGTCGGCATTGCCTAATTCCACTCCATTGGCATCTACCCATCTATACGCCGTACCTCCACTTGCCGTAACGGTTCTTGTAGTACCTTCCGGCATCACCATTTCAGCACCTGGATCTAATGTAATTAAGTTCTCATCCAACGGACTTATAGTAATTTCATTGGAGATTAAAGGACAACCGTCTCTGTCTACTGCCAAAGTATAGGTTCCCGGTGTAGATATTGTTAATACCGCATCACTTGTATTAATTGTCTCACCATCTAATTGCCACTTGTAAGATGAAGTACTTAAATCAGCGGTAGTATTTAATGTTATGGTTTCGCCACCAGTACAAAATACAGTTCCAGTACTGGTTATGGTAACGATTTCACTTGTCAATAATTGAATTGGTAACATGTTTGAATTTGCATTGAAACCATTAACCGTAGCGCTTACCTCATAATCTCCATTTTCTAAATTGGATGCCAAACTTATACTACTAGCTGTTGCGCCACTAATAACTTCTCCATCCCTTTTCCATTGATAAGTAAAACCATCAACTAAAGCACTGGTAACATCTGTCTTGGTACCATCTGCAGCGACGGCATTAATTACATCTATACCAAGAACACTGCTGGTAGATTGGCAAGACGTATACGAATTGGTATAATCAATTGAAATTTCAAAAGAAGCAGGTGATACAACTGTTGTAGCATCAGAGTTTTTAGAGGATATAGCACATGTTCCGCCGGTTTGGGTTACTTCTGCGTAATATTCCCCCTCTTCAGAAATGGTAATTGAATTACTAGTCTCTCCGGATATTTCAATAGCATTTCTAAACCATTTATAGCTCGGCATATTTGCAGAAGAACTAACGGTCAACACTTGACTTTGGGTTGGTAATATTACCATATTGACATCATTTTCTACGGTAACCGTAAACAACTCTGCATTGGTAATGGTAACACTGGCTGATCTTTCATTACACATTCCGGTACCGGATATTTCAACGGCATAGTCACCTTCAAAGCCGACATTTGAAGCATCTACTGTATATGTAGTTGTGGTAGCTCCTGTAATGGCAACATCATCTTTAAACCATTGATAGTTCCAAGCGGGGTTTGTTTGGTCAATACTTAAAGTTTCATTATCTGTACTACACAATGCTGTTTTGCTTGGCGCGATGACAGCTATTCCAGTTCCAGAACCACCAATAGTAACATCTACCATATTAGAATCTGTATTACCAGATCCTGTACATCTAGGTCCATAATCAATATATGCATTGTACATACCAGATTGTGTTACGTTAATTGTATGACCGGTTTCACCAGTTAATTCTGTACCACTTCTAAACCAAATATACTGATAGGTTTCTGGATTGGTAACATTGTCAACTTGCAGGGTGATAGGACCTGTACTACAAACAGTTCCTGGAGGTACGCCATCACCCTTCTCACTAATATTAAGGTTAGAAGTAACATCCATATAATACATATTGTAAGCAGGAGATTCACTACCTATCTTTTCAGGATCTGTACTACGTACTCTCAGCTTATATCCATCTCCGCGCATATCCGTAGGTATGGCAAAACTGACATCAAAATCCTTTACATCATTTTTATCGGTAATGGTTTGTAATGTTTGCACATTATCAAAATTGCCACTGGCATCAGATAATTCAAGAATAAATTTGTTACCGGCATTAGCGGTACCAATCCAAGTAATATTGACAAAATATTCATTAAATCCAGAATTTCCTGCACACATTGCTGTCCACGGAGTACTTCCAGACAAATTTGGATTGTCTGCAGGTACTGGAGCATTGATTACAATTGCTTGCGCAGATAATTGAAAAGCGCAGAATAGCATGGATAGTGCTGTAAATACGGTAAGTTTCTTCAAGGTTTTCATAAGTATTTGTAGTTAAGGGGGCCACTACGGTTGAAAAGTCGGTTAATAAGTTTTTTACATTCCCAACATTTCTTAGACAAATATGTTATTAAACGGGACGAAAGGGAATTTTATGTTGTCGGAAGTAAGATTTCTGTTGTGAAACACATTTTATATAAGGTGATCTTTTTTTAAACCTACCAATTAAGGCAATTTTGCTACTTTTGTAGCTTGAAAAATAATGACATGAGCGAGACAACGAAGTCTTTGAATTTTATTGAACAAATTGTTGAAGAGGACTTGGTAAATGGTTATACCAAAGATGAATTACGTTTTCGTTTTCCTCCAGAACCAAATGGTTACCTTCATATTGGCCATGCGAGTTCTATTTGCTTAAACTTTGGTTTAGGTCTTAGGTATAACGCACCTGTAAATCTGAGGTTTGATGATACCAACCCAGCTAAAGAAGAGCAAGAATTTGTAGATGCCATAAAAAAGGATGTAGAATGGTTAGGTTTTAAGTGGGATACCGAACGGTATGCGTCTGATTATTTTCAGCAATTATATGATTGGGCCACTGAATTGATCAAACAAGGTAAGGCATATGTAGACAATCAATCTTCTGAGGCTATGGCCACCCAAAAAGGAACACCTACAACACCTGGAACCGATAGTCCAAATAGAAATAGATCAATAGAAGAGAATTTGGAGCTTTTCGAAAAAATGAAAAGCGGTGAATTTGAAGAAGGAACTCACGTACTAAGAGCCAAAATTGATATGGCTTCTTCTAATATGCTGATGAGGGACCCAATTATGTACCGTATTCTACATAAAGCACACCACAGAACAAATACCGATTGGTGTATTTATCCGATGTACGATTGGACACATGGTGAAAGTGATTATATAGAACAAGTATCCCATTCCTTCTGTACCTTAGAATTTGCTATGCACCGCGAGCTATATAACTGGTTTTTAGATCAGGTATATGAACCAACTAAAGTAAGACCTAAACAACGAGAGTTTGCCCGTAGAAACTTAAGTCATACCGTAGTTAGCAAACGAAAACTGGCACAATTAGTAGAAAAAGGTGTTGTTGATTCTTGGGACGATCCTAGAATGCCAACCATATCAGGTCTTAGAAGAAGAGGGTATACTCCAGAATCTATCCGTAATTTTACCGACACTATAGGTATAGCAAAAAGAGATAATTTAATAGATGTTTCTTTATTGGAGTTTCAAGTACGTGACCACCTAAATAAAGTTGCTCCAAGAGTTATGGGCGTATTAGATCCTTTGAAAGTAGTTATTACCAATTACCCAGAAGGTGAAGAAGAGTGGTTATATGCTGAGAATAACCCAGAAGATGAAAGTGCAGGTTCTAGAAAAGTTCCTTTCTCAAAAGAATTCTATATAGAAAGGGAAGATTTTAGAGAAGAAGCCAATAAGAAGTTCTTTAGGTTAAAACTAGGCAAAGAAGTTCGCTTAAAGAATGCATACATTATTAAAGCAGTATCTTGCACAAAGGATACTGAAGGGAATATTATAGAAGTACAATGTACGTATGACCCAAAAAGTAAAAGTGGTAGTGGAACCGAAGAAAGTTTGCGAAAAGTAAAAGGAACCTTACATTGGGTTTCCATAAAACATGCTGTTAAAGCAGAAGTTCGCTTATACGATCGTTTATTTACAGATGAAAGTCCAGACACACATAAGGACAAGGATTTTATGGAATTTATAAATCCAGCATCTTTAGAAGTAATTACCGGTTATGTTGAGCCTCATCTTAAAGAAGCCCAAGTTGGGGACCGCGTTCAATTTCAACGTATCGGATATTTCTGTGTTGACCCAGACACCACTACCGATAAATTAGTTTTTAACAGAACCGTAGGCTTACGGGATTCTTGGGCTAAAATTCAATAGAATAAACAGTATAAGTAATTCTTATTACTATAACCAACTTCATTAAGGTTTATTATAAAAATCCACTTGCAGACAAAGCGTTTACAAGTGGATTTTTTTATTTAGACCTATTGGTATTATTTATAATGAAAAACCTTTCTAGATTCTTTAAAATAAGAAATAGGTCATTCTGAAATTCTAAAAAGAACAAGACTAAGGATTAAAACAATTTATACACAAAAAATCCCGAAAACATAGGTTTCCAGGATTCATATAAAAGATAATAAGAAAGTAAAAAGGTTATTCCTTAATCTTAGGTTTATTGGTTTTCTTCATGCTTTCGCCAATCATATTACTAGCGGTAAAACTAGCTACCATATTATTTAGCATATCACTGCCAGCTTGCGGTGAATTAGGTAACAATATTAAGTTGGTGTTGGTCTCTTCACCAATACTTTGCAGCGTATCATAATGTTGTGTTACCACAATTAGGGCAGAAGCTTCTTGAGAATTAATACCAACCTTATTTAAGACTTCAACAGATTCTTCTAGACCACGAGCAATTTCCCTACGTTGATCAGCAATACCTTGTCCCTGTAATCTTTTGCTTTCTGCCTCAGCTTTTGCTTTTTCTACAATTAAAATACGAGCGGCATCACCTTCAAACTGCGCAGCTGTTTTTTGACGTTCAGAAGCATTAATACGGTTCATAGCTTCTTTTACCTGTGGATCAGGATCAATATCCGTTACCAAAGTCTTAATAATGTCAAAACCATAATCTAGCATGGCTTCTTGTAATTCTGATTTTACTGCAATTGCAATATCATCTTTCTTTACAAAGACATCATCCAACTTCATTTTGGGCACTTCTGCACGTACAACATCAAATACATAAGAAGTAATTTGCTCATGCGGATATTCTAATTTATAATAGGCATCATATACTTTTTCTCTAATAACGACATATTGCACAGATACTTTCAATTTTACGAATACGTCATCCAGCGTTTTTGTTTCAATAATTACATCTAATTGCTGAATTTTTAAACCTATTCTAGCGGCAATACGCTGCACAAATGGTATTTTAAATTGAATACCAGATTGTCTTACGCTAGTAAATTTCCCAAAAGTTTCTATTAAAACCGCTGTTTGCTGTTTTACAATAAATACACCCGATAGAATGGTGAAAATCACCAATAATACAACCGGAATCCAAATAAATGAGCCCATATTTTTTTCTTTTAAAATTAATATTTGAAGATAGTAAAAGCCTTCCTATTATTAGTAGGATGTATAACACATTTGTTACAAAACACTACCGTTAAAATGACTATTGCAACTTATTGACCACACAGAATTTTGTTTCCTACGATATGAAGATAGCCCAACACTCACATTTTCAATAAAGTTGTAGTAATTTAGATAATATCTTAATATATAAACTATGGTCACAGCAATACACCACAAACTAACTATTCGAAATGAATAAAATACACTATGGTACTATAAAAAATCCCACGGATTTAATAAAACAGATGCTCTTGATTACCCTGAGTATTTGAGGATAGAAAAAGATGGGGTAGGAATACATTTCTTTTAATCCAAAGCCCTTAAGCCAAAGGAAAATTACGGTCAAGTATATAGTAATACCAATGACATTAACACATTGTACCAATCGTTATTAAATGATGTTATGCACACAACCCTATACCAACATATCAATAATGACTTGGAGCAAAAAGAATATTCACTTTAAGAACCTGATAACTATCAGTTACCTTTGGAGAATCTTTCAACTCATAGCATTCTATGTAAAAGAAAAAAGGGAACTCCAACGAGTTCCCTTTTATATCATTATTCAATATATCTATTAGATATCAAAACGATCTAAGTTCATCACTTTGGTCCAAGTTCTCCCAAAATCACGAACAAATTTTTGTTTTGCGTCTTCTGTACCATAAACCTCCGCCAATGCACGTAATTCTGAATTAGAACCAAATATTAGATCAGCTCTAGTACCGGTCCATTTAACTGTCCCTGTTTTACGATCACTACCTTCAAATACCGTATCGCTATCAGAAGCTGCCTTCCATGTAGTACCCATATCAAGTAAATTGATAAAGAAATCATTGGTAAGTACTCCTGGTGTATTAGTAAACACTCCCTTGTCAGAACCGTCATAATTAGCACCAAGAACACGAAGACCTCCAATTAATACCGTCATTTCTGGAGCGGTAAGTGTCAACAGATTTGCCCTATCAATTAAAAGTTCTTCTGTATGCACAGATAATTTCTGTTTTGTATAATTTCTAAATCCGTCTGCAATTGGTTCCAAAGCTTCAAAAGATTCTATATCCGTTTTTTCCTGTGTAGCATCTGTACGACCTGCATTAAAAGCAATTGTAGTATCAAAACCAGCAAGCATAGCTGCATTTTCAACCGCGGCTGTACCGGCAAGAACCACTAAATCTGCAAAAGATACTTTTTTGTTTCCAGACTGGCTATCGTTGAAATCTTTCTGAATTTTTTCCAGCATTGAAGAAACTTTAGCCAATTGAGTTGGGTTGTTTACTTTCCAATCTTTTTGCGGTGCTAAACGAACACGACCACCATTGGCACCACCACGTTTATCTGACCCTCTATAAGTAGATGCAGAAGCCCAAGCTGTAGAAACTAATTCTGAAGTAGAAAGACCAGAAGACAAAATTGTTTTCTTTAAGGCTTCAATATCAGCAGCATCTATTAAATCAAAATCAACTGCTGGTACCGGATCTTGCCACAGTAATTCTTCTTTTGGAACTTCAGGACCTAAATAACGATCCACAGGACCCATATCTCTATGTGTTAATTTATACCATGCTTTTGCATAGGCATCCTTAAACTCATCTGGATTTTCTAAAAAGTTTCTAGAAATTTTTTCATATGCTGGATCTACACGTAAAGACATATCTGTAACCAACATAAATGGTTGATGCGTTTTACCAGGTATATGTGCATCTGGCATTTCACCGGCACCTGCATCTCCAACAGGCTTATACTGCCAAGCTCCAGCCGGACTTTTGGTTAATTCCCATTCAAAACCAAATAAATTTTCAAAGAAATAATGACTCCATTTTGTAGGTGTTTGAGTCCAAGCACCCTCTATTCCACTTGTAATTGTGTCAGCACCCGAACCAGTTCCATAGCTACTCTTCCAACCTAATCCTTGCTCGGTAATATCTGCCGCTGCAGGTTCAGCACTAACATAATCATCAGGACTAGCAGCACCATGGGTTTTACCGAATGTATGACCACCGGCAATTAGAGCAACAGTTTCATAATCATCCATAGCCATTCTTTTGAACGTCTGTCTAATATAATGAGCAGCTTCTAAAGGATCTGGGTTGGCGTTATGACCTTCCGGGTTTACGTAGATCAATCCCATATGGGCGGCACCAAGTGGATTTTCTAATTCATTACCATCTTCATCATATCGTTGTTTGTTACCTAACCATTCTGTTTCCGATCCCCAATAAATATCTTCTTCTGGTTGCCAAATATCTTCACGACCTCCGGCAAAACCGTACATAGGCAGGCCCATACTTTCGTGAGCAACGTTACCGGCGAGAATCAATAAATCTGCCCAGGAAATTTTCTTGCCATATTTCTGTTTTATAGGCCATAACAATAAACGGGCTTTATCTAAATTGGCATTGTCCGGCCAGCTATTCAAAGGAGCAAAACGTTGGTTACCCGCACTTGCACCACCTCTACCATCAGAAATACGGTATGTACCAGCACTATGCCAAGCCATACGTATAAAGAACGGACCGTAATGACCATAATCTGCAGGCCACCAATCTTGACTGTTTGTCATTAAATTACTCAGGTCATTTTTAATAGCTGCTAAATCTAAAGATTTAAACTCATCAGCATAATTAAAGTCGTCATCCATTGGATCTGCCATCTTAGAATGTAATCTCAGAATATTAAGATTCAACATATTGGGCCACCAATCTTTGTTTGTTGTTCCCCCTCCGGCAGCTTGATGCATTTCGCCATTTAAAAATGGACAATTAGCTGCATCGGATTCATTTACATCCCAAGCTTCCCCTTTTCCGTTAGTACTACTCATGATTATATAATTTTTAGTTGTTTCATATTTTCAAATGTAAATCTACACACATTAAATCTATCGTTTTTCACTTTACAATAGATAATTCTTATTGCGTAATATTGTACCGTTCTTACATACACGCTATAAAACTCCAATTAAATATACGGATTATAAAACCGGTGTTTAATTAAAATTGCAAATTTATATAAAGCAGATATTTCATAACCAGCCCATTACAAACATAAAATAAGCAAATAAAGAACTCTATGCGCAGTAAACCATAATACTACTCCTAAAAATCCTTTCTTCTTTTAACAGAATACCTATTTCCATAAAGTATAAATCTGCATATATTGCTTAGCTATAGCAATGGTATCAATGGCTAAAAATATTTCAAGAAAAAAACAAGCTAAAATCCTTAGAGTATTCAGGAAAGTACATAGAGCTACTGGTGCCGCCTTGTTTATTTTCTTCTTTATAATCTCTATTACCGGATTACTTTTAGGGTGGAAAAAGCATAGTGGGGGAGTCATTTTGTCTAAATCATATACCGGAACATCAACTGAACTACGAGATTGGTTGCCAATAGATAGTTTACACACGCTTGCCAACACCTACCTTTTGGAATCAATTTCTAAAGATTTGTCTACTGAAATAGACCGCATAGACATTAGAAAAGAGAAAGGCATGGTAAAATTTATATATGCTGATCATTTATGGGGATTGCAATTAGACGGTACTACAGGTAAATTACTTCATATAGAGCAAAGGTATTCTGACCTCATAGAACAACTACATGATGGTTCAATTTTAGATGACTATTTGGGCACTAGTAACAAACAGATCAAAGTTTTTTATACATCGATAATGGGCCTAGCGCTTTTACTTTTTACAATTACCGGCTTTTGGTTATGGTATGGTCCCAAGCGTATGCGAAGAAATAATACAAACGCATAAAAATTAGGGTTAGCTTTGAGGTCTAAATAAGGCGCAATTATTATGGCAGACCAAAAGAAAAAAGAAGGTTTAGAGAAACCAACTTTACACACAAGAAATAAACATACCGGCCGTTACGATCTAAAGGCATTAAAGTTAGTAAATACAGATTTGAAGCCTTTTGTGGCAAAGAATAAATACGGAAATCTAACTATAGATTTCTTTAATCCAGTAGCTGTGAAAGCACTGAACAAAGCCATTTTAATTTCTCAATATGATTTAGATTACTGGGATATACCAGATGGTTTTTTATGTCCGCCAATACCAGGTAGGGCAGACTATATTCACCATATTGCAGACATTTTAGCTGTAAGTAATAGTGGTAATTTGGTCAAAGGACATCAGATGAAATGCCTGGATATTGGTGTTGGTGCAAATTGTGTGTATCCAATTATTGGTCATAGTTCTTACGGATGGTCGTTTATTGGTTCTGATATAGACCCGAAAGCAATTGAAATTGCACAAAAAATAGTGACTTCAAACCCTTCACTTCACGGTAAAGTAGAATGTAGGCATCAACCGAAACCCGAGCATATTTTTTCTGGAATTATAGATACTGATGAAAAGATCGATTTGACTATTTGTAATCCGCCATTTCACGCAACACAAGCTGAAGCTGAAGCAGGGACACTTAGAAAATTAAGCAACCTCAAGAAAAAAAGGGTGAAGAAACCTGAGTTAAATTTTAGCGGACAAGGTGGAGAACTTTGGACGGATGGTGGCGAAAAACGATTTGTACTTAATATGATCAACGAAAGTGCCCAATTTTCTAAAAATTGCGCTTGGTTTTCAACCCTAGTTTCTAAACAATCAAACCTAAGGGCTTTTTATGACCGATTGGAAAAAGTGGGTGTAGTGGAGCACAAAACCACACCAATGGGTCAGGGCAATAAGATGAGCAGAATTATTGCTTGGACATTTTTATCGGCCACAGAAATGAAATCTTGGGCAGAAGATAGATGGAACAACGAATAAAATTTAGCCTCGGACCTTTTTTAACTATCAAATAAGGTATTTTAAGCAGTTCTCTTTGGTAAATTGACCCGAAGGGTCTAATTTTTTTTGAAAATTCAGTAAATACGCTAAAATGGCAGGAGAAACCGATTTAAATATACTTTTAAGGAGTTTAAAACCTAGTTTGAACGAAGGGAATTATGTTTTTATATCTGTGAAGGATTTTCAGCATATTTCTAGGGACACTATCTTATTCGAGTTCAAAGAAAAAGAAGGTATCACAATTATCTTAGAACAAGCAAAAGCCGATGAATTAAATTTTAAATATGAATTTGTTGCATCTTGGATTACACTTACCGTTCATTCTGCACTAAATGCTGTTGGTTTGACAGCCGCTGTTTCTACAGAATTGACAAGTTATAATATCAGTTGTAATGTAGTTGCGGCTTTTTATCATGACCATATTTTTATAGCGACCAAAGACACCAAAAAAGCTATGGAAGTTTTGAGTAAATTTTCAGGAAAATAAACACTGCTTCATTTTCCTGAAATTCTATTTTATCCTAATTTGTTTAAGGCTGTTTCTATTCTAGTAATACTTTCTTCTTTACCGATCATTGCCATAATATCAAAAATATGGGGACCTTTCATATCACCTACTAAGAATAGGCGTAAAGGTGGCATCACTTTTCCAAAAGACAATTCTTTTTCTCCAATCCATGCTTTTACTATGGTTTCCGCATTTTCTGAAGAAAAATCATCTATAGGTTTTAACACAGAAATAAGCTCGTTCATGATTGAAGCAGTAGCTTCTTTCCATTGCTTTTTGGCTGCTTTGGCATTATATTCTGTAGGTGCCACAAAGAAGTAATCGCTCAAATTCCAAAAATCAGAAACAAAGACTGCGCGTTCTTTTATAAGCGCAACTACTTTGGTAACATACTCTAGATTCAATTTGTCATCATCAGAAGTATGCTCCTCTACTGTTGGTAAGAATAACTTAGCTAGTTCAGCATCAGCCGTTTCTTGAAGATAATGCTGATTGTACCATTTGGTTTTTTCTGGATCAAACCGCGCTCCAGATTTATTTACACGGTCCAAACTAAACGTTTCTACCAATTCATCTAATGAAAATAATTCTTGTTCCGTACCAGGATTCCATCCTAATAACGCCAAGAAATTTATTACCGCCTCAGGAAAATATCCAGATTCTTTATACCCAATAGACTCATTCCAAGAAAGTGGAAAAACTGGAAAGCCCATTTTTTCGCCATCACGCTTACTCAACTTTCCTTTACCTACGGGCTTCATAATTAAAGGTAAATGCGCAAATTCTGGAGCATTCCATCCAAAGGCATCATACAATTGTTTGTGCAAGGCCATAGAAGGCAACCATTCTTCACCTCTAATTACATGACTAATTTCCATTAAGTGGTCATCAACAATATTTGCCAAATGATAGGTTGGCATACCATCGCTTTTAAATAATACCTTATCGTCTAAAACATTGGTATCAATTTTAATAGATCCACGTATTAAATCATTTAAATGTAAGGTTTCGTCCGGTGGAGAAAGAAAACGAATGACATAGTCATCACCATTATCTAATTTAGCTTTTACCTCTTCTGGCATTAAAGACAACGAGTTATCTAGCTTTAATCTATTGTGCCAATTGTAAATAAAGGTTTTTCCTTGTTGCTCATGATCTTTTCTATGGCCGTCTAGACTTTCAGAAGTATCAAAAGCGTAATATGCATGACCACTTTCAATTAAATCATCGGCATATTTTTTATATAAAGATTTACGCTCGCTCTGTCTATATGGACCAAAACCACCGTCTTTATTAATACCCTCGTCAAAAGGAATTCCGCACCAATTTAAAGAATCTATAATATACTGTTCAGCACCTTCAACATACCTATTCTGGTCAGTATCTTCTATTCTAAGAATAAAATCGCCGCCATGTTTTTTAGCGAACAAATAATTAAATAGGGCAGTGCGAACACCTCCAATATGTAATGGTCCTGTAGGACTAGGAGCAAAACGAACACGAACTTTCTTTGTCATGCCACAAAGGTATAAAAAACACCTTTAGCCATATATCTACAGCGGATTATAAATTTATTGAAATATAACATCGTATAAAATTTCCCATACATACCTAACCTTCAAGAACCTAGTTCTCATTAAGATTAGTATAAAATTCTATTTCCCAAAAAAACAAGCAAATACACTTGTTGAGAAGCAAAAAACAAAAGCATTTTTTAAATAAAAAAAAAGTATAAGAATACTATTTAAGTGACGTTAATGAAAAACCTTAAATCAAGAAAAATGAAAAATAATTTAAAATTCCTTTACGTATTTTTAATGGTATTAATTACCGATGTAGCTCAGATTCTACAGACGATTCTATACCTGAAGTAGAAAACATTCCCGAGGAAATTACGCTGTCAACTTTTGAAATTGAGTTCCAGGAAATTTCACAAACAAGTGCTAAAATTATGTGGAGTGAAGTTACGGCTTCCAAGGAAAGTACGGTTGCCTACAGTGTATTTTTAAATGAGGAACTTATAGCTGAAAACCTTACAGAATTAGAATTTACTGTTAATGAATTAGAGATGAATACTACCTACGCAGTAAAAGTTAGTGCATCTACAGAAGAAGCAGAAGAGCGTATTAATTCTTCTGAGTTTCATACATTAGGAACAGCGCCATCTGCTTTTCCAATTTCATATGAACAAATTACATGTGACGTAGTTGGTATTAACTGGCAAACACCTACTGTTGAAGATGGATCTGATTATTATTACAAAATTTTTATAAATGGGGAATACCATGAGACCTACGGTTCTTACACAACAGAAACTACAAGTTTTACCATGGTAGTTACTGAAGGAGAGGAACACACAATTAAAGTTGTAGCCATTAGTGATAGTGGGGCAGAAACAGAAGAAGAAATTACAATTTCGGACATAACTGCAACATCAGCTACCATAAGATGGACGCCTTCTACATCTGCAGACGGTAATACCGTTTTATACTTGTTAACAATTAACGGTGTAGATTATCCTTCTGAAAACCGTTTTAGATATGGTACCACAAAATATATAACTGATCTTGAAAGGGATACCGACTATGAAGTGGTAGTAACCGCAAGAACCCTAAATACCTTTAAAACTAAACAATCAACAGCTTCTTTCACCACCACCAACACTTATCCTGTACACCCAACTATAACGGTAACAGCGGCAAAATTAATTACTCCAGAAAGTCAGTACTTCCCGGGACAATTAAACGTTACTTTCTCAGAAGAATTAGCCAATTTTGAAATTAACAAATGGGTTGCTGTAGATTTTGAAATAGGCAATTATAGTACTTATACTTCGGCACTATCCAGTAGTGTACTTAGTAATGAAAATTACAACGCATTAGCAGCTGATAAAACAGGTTATATTCTTATAGAGGTTGACGGAGTAGTATATCAATTAAACTATGAGATTACATTAGAAACAAATTAAAAAAGAGTAAAAATTAAAATTCACTTAAGGGTGAAATCTGTAAATAATATGCAGATTTCACCCTTTACTTTTTTAAATAAATGAAGTAATAGCCTATAGTATTCACCTCATTTATTAGATGTTAAGAGATCCTTTTAACAGATAATTCCTACCAACCCGTCTTTTTAACCGTTATCTTGGTATAAAAAAGAAAAATTGCAAGACTATCAACACATATTACAGCGGTTAAATCAATTTATTCAAAAACACTATTCTCAAGTTCTACTAAAAGGTATATTATTATTTTTTGCCTTCGGATTATTGTTTTTCTTAGTAATACTAAGTGTAGAATTTTTCCTTTGGATGGACACCACAGGAAGAATGGTCCTTTTTAGTATTTTTATCTTGGTAGAGCTCTTTCTGCTTTTTAGATATATTTTAACTCCCATATTCTATTTACTACAACTAAAAAAAGGCATAGGAAAAAAAGATGCTGCCCACATGATTGGCAAACATTTTCCTGAAGTAGGAGATAAGCTCATTAACTTATTGGACTTAGCTAATGATACCGAAAAATCTGAACTTTTACTGGCAAGTATTCATCAGCGATCAAAACAGTTAGATCCCATTCCCTTTTTAAATGCCATAAATTTAAAAGATGCCTTCAAAAATATAAAGTATGCGATCATACCGTTATTAATAATTGGAGGATTATATATTTCTGGAAATTGGAATACCTTTTTTGGAAGCTATGAACGTGTCGTTAATTATAAATTGGCCTATGAAAAACCGGCACCTTTCCAATTTAAAATATTGTCAAACCATTTAAACACCTTACAAGATCAACCATTTACCATACAAGTAGCCACTACAGGTAACATAAAACCAGAAAATGTCTACATTGAGATAGATGGTAAACCAATTTTATTGCAAGAAAATAGTGGATTGTATGAATATACATTTGTACCACCAATTAAAACCACACGTTTTAAATTCTCTGCAAACGAAGTAAAATCAAGGGAATACACCTTAGTAGCCTTAGTAACCCCTTCAATAATAGATTTTACCATGAATCTAACCTACCCTAGCTACTTAAAAAAAAGTAATGAAACCATAAAAAGTACAGGGAATGCCGTAATACCAGAAGGAACTAAAGTTACTTGGAACATAAAAGGAGAACATACAGATAAGATAAATATTATAAGTGAGGATACCATTTTGTCTTTTCTTAAAGAAAATAACAACTTTACATTAGAAAAGCGGATTTATAAAGATTTCAATTATCAATTAACGACTACAAATAAAAATGTTGAAGATTATGAAAAGTTGACTTATGATTTCAAGGTCATAAAAGACGCATATCCTACTATAAAAGTAAACCAAGTTCTTGATAGCCTACATCCAAATGTTTCTTATTACACCGGTAGCGCCACAGATGATTATGGACTTACAAAAATTGATATTGTATATTTTGAAGTAGAGAACGAAAACGCCAAAACAAAAGTCTCACTTGTAAAACCTACCTCTAGTTACCAACAGTTTTATTACACTTTTCCGTCTGGCTTAGAACTGGAAGAAGGTAAAAATTATGGCTTCTATTTTGGGGTAACAGACAACGATGCCGTACATAATGGTAAGACTGTAAAAAGTCAAATATACCAACAAGTATTACTAGATAACAATCAACTTAAAAATAAGGATTTAGAATCGCAACAATCTCTAATAAAAGACTTAGATAAATCTTTAGAAAAAGCAAAAGAACAAAAGCAATCTTTAGAAGAAATAAATAAGAGTCAGAAAGAAAAAAACCGTCTAAATTTTAATGACAAATATCAAATAAAAGATTATCTAAAAAAGCAAAAACAGCAAGAACAACTCATGCAAAAGTTCAGTAAAGAACTTAAAGAAAATCTAAGTAAAGAAAATAAAGATGACAAATTAAACCAATTGTTACAAGAGCGTCTAAAGCGGCAAGAAGAACAAGCGCAAAAAAACCAACAACTCCTTGAAGAACTTAACAAAGTAGCTGATAAAATTAAAAAAGAAGAGCTTACTAAAAAACTTGAAGAATTGGGGAAAAAGCAGCAAAACAGCCAACGTAATTTAGAGCAGTTATTAGAATTAACCAAACGGTATTATGTTACAGAAAAAGCATCTCAACTTGCAAGAGATTTAGAAGAATTAGCTAAGCAACAAGAAGAACTTTCTAAACAAACTAATGAAGAAAATACCGCGGAAAAGCAAGGAGAATTAAATAAAAAATTCAATGAACTTTCTAAAGAGATAGATGCTCTAAAAATGGACAATGAAAAGCTTAAAAAACCAATTGATTTAAACATTGAAGAAAACAAAAAACAGGGGATAAAAGAAGATCAAAAAGAAGCACTACAACAACTTCAAAAACATGGCTCTCAAGAGCAAAATAAACCAACTAGTTCTGATGCCAATAAGAAGCAAAAATCAGCAGCTGATAAAATGAAAGAAATGAGTGAGCAACTTGGTAAATCTTCAGCTGGTGGTGGGGGTGGTTCTTCTGTTGCCGAGGATGCAGAAATGCTAAGACAAATTTTAGATAATCTTATCATCTTCTCCTTTAAACAAGAAACATTATACGATAGGCTAAGCTCAAGAGAAGACCAAGATGCTAGTCAATATTCTGAAACGGTGCGCGACCAAAACGAACTAAAAGGATTATTTGAACATGTTGATGATAGTCTCTTTGCACTATCACTAAGGCAAGCAGAACTCTCAGAATTTGTGAACGAACAGATTACTGAGGTGTATTATAATATAGATAAATCTTTAGAAACAATGGCGGACGGACAAATGTTTCAAGGAATTTCTCATCAAAAATATGTTTTGACCGCTGCAAACAGCCTTGCAGATTTTCTTGCCAAGGTTATGGACAATATGAATGAGAGTATGCAAATGGGAGAAGGATCCGGACAAAGTGAAGGTGGTTTTCAATTACCGGATATCATTAAAGGGCAACAAAAACTTGGTGAGAAAATGGGACAACAAGGCAAATCTGGTGAAGAAGGAAAAAGTGGTGAAGGTGGAAAACAAAGCGAAAATGGAAAGCAAGGTTCTAATGGAAAATCTGGAGAAAACGGTAGCGAAGGAGAAAATGGTCAGAGTGGAAAGAACGGAAAAAATGGCAAAAACGGCGATAGTGGTGAAGGAGGAGAAAACGGAAATGGAAATGGAAAAAGTGGATCCAATGAAAATGGCTCACAGGGAGATAGACAAATGAGCGAAACAGAACTAAAAGAAATTTATGAAATCTACCAAAGCCAACAAAAAATTCGCCATGAGCTAGAAAAGCAACTAGAAAACATGATCAATAGCGGAGATCAACAATTGGGTAAAAAACTAATTAGACAGATGGAGGATTTTGAGAATGATTTATTGGAAAACGGAATAACCCAACGTACCATCAACAAAGCCAACACAATACAGTACGAATTATTGAAGCTAGAAGACGCTGCATTAAAGCAAGGAGAGAAATCTGAGCGAGAAAGTAATAGAAATACCAAAGACTTCACAAATCCTATTACTACTAAACCCTCATTATTAGAGAATTATCATAATGAAGTAGAAATTTTAAATAGGCAAAGCTTACCTTTGCGGCAAAATTTTCAAACAAAGGTTAAAGAGTACTTTAAAGCAAATGATTAATTACAACTACCTAACAGATTTTAAGATAGTAGAAGAAACACATTTTGATTCATGGATTATAAATTCTTGCAAAACCGAAGGTTTTTCAGTTCAAGAATTAAACTACATTTTCTGCGATGATCAATACTTGCTTAAAATAAATCAAGATTATTTACAACATGATTATTTAACGGACATTATAACCTTTGATTATGTATCTGGTAAAAATGTATCTGGAGATTTATACATTTCTATAGATCGTGTAAAAGAAAACGCAGAAGATTTTAATGTCTCTTTTGAAAATGAATTAAAGCGTGTAATGGTTCATGGTGTTTTACACTTAATGGGCTATTCGGATAAATCGGATACAGCTACTGCCGAAATGCGCGCTAAAGAAGAAGAAAAAATACAGCTGTTCCACGTGGAACAATAGAAGATATGTTTGGAGAAGAATATGATGTAATTGTAGTTGGCGGAGGACACGCCGGTGCAGAAGCGGCAGCAGCAGCTGCAAACTTGGGTTCAAAAACCCTTTTGGTAACCATGAATTTGCAAAACATTGGTCAAATGTCATGCAACCCAGCAATGGGTGGTATTGCAAAAGGACAAATTGTTAGAGAAATAGATGCCCTTGGTGGATACAGCGGAATTGTTTCTGACAAATCTGCTATTCAATTTAAGATGTTGAATAAATCTAAAGGTCCTGCAATGTGGAGTCCAAGAACCCAAAACGATAGAATGCGCTTTGCAGAAGAGTGGCGATTAATGTTAGAACGCACTCCCAATGTAGATTTTTACCAAGAAATGGTCTCAGGTTTACTTATAGAAAACCATAAAATTGTTGGTGTAAAAACCTCTTTAGGTATAGCTATAAAATCTAAAGCTGTTGTTTTGACCAACGGCACTTTCTTAAATGGATTGATACACATTGGAGAAAAACAATTTGGTGGAGGTAGGGCAGGAGAAAAAGCTGCCACAGGAATTACCGAACAACTTGTTGAATTAGGATTTGAAAGCGGTAGAATGAAAACCGGAACTCCACCAAGAGTAGACGGCAGATCATTAGATTATTCAAAAATGATAGTACAACCTGGTGATGCCATCCCCGAGAAATTTTCATACACCAATACAAAACCCTTAGCACATCAACGTAATTGTTACATGACCCATACGAGTGCACAAGTTCATGATTTGTTGCGTGAAGGTTTTGAAAGATCACCCATGTTCAACGGTAGAATTAAAAGTTTAGGACCAAGATACTGCCCGTCTATTGAAGATAAAATAAACAGGTTTGCAGATAAAGACAGTCACCAAATGTTTATTGAACCAGAAGGATGGGAAACTGTAGAAGTTTATGTAAACGGATTTTCTACCTCCTTACCAGAGGATGTTCAATTTAAAGCACTACGCTCCGTAGTAGGTTTTGAAAAAGTAAAATTCTTTAGACCAGGTTATGCTATAGAGTATGATTACTTTCCACCAACACAATTGAAACATACTTTAGAAACCAAGCTAGTTGAAAATTTATATTTTGCAGGACAGATAAATGGAACCACGGGATATGAAGAAGCAGCATCCCAAGGTTTAATGGCTGGTATTAATGCACACCTAAAATTAAATGAAGAAAACCCATTAATTTTAAAAAGGGACGAAGCCTATATTGGTGTATTAATAGATGACCTAATTACAAAAGGAACTGAAGAACCTTATAGAATGTTTACATCACGTGCAGAATATAGAACCTTGCTAAGACAAGATAATGCAGATTTAAGATTAACTCCTTTAAGTCATTCCATAGGTTTTGCCACCGACGCTAGAATGAAAAGAATGGAAGAAAAACTAGAACAATCTGAAGCACTTGTTAATTTCTTTAGAGAAACTAGTGTATTACCAAAAGATATTAATCCAATTTTTGAAAGCATTAATTCTTCTCTAGTAAAACAATCAGATAAAATGTACAAAGCTTTTTCAAGACCTAATGTTACTATGGATCATATGCTACAATTAGATGATGTTTCTACTTTTGTAAAAGAAAATAATTTTGACCCTGAAATCTTAGAACAAGCAGAAGTAAAGATAAAATACTCTGGTTATATAGCGAAAGAAAAATTAAATGCTGATAAACTTCATAGATTGGAAGCGGTAAAGATTCCAGAAAATTTTGATTATTCTAAACTGAAATCACTTTCTTATGAGGCAAGAGAAAAAATGACAAAGATTCAACCCGTTACCATTTCTCAAGCATCAAGAATTAGCGGAGTTACACCAAGTGATATCAGCGTACTTTTAGTTTATCTTGGAAGGTAGGGTAAATTGTTCCACGTGGAACAATAGAAATTTTTTTTCTTAAATAACATTACTACTCAAAAATGCCAAACAAAATTTCTCATTTAGTAACTAAGGATTATCTAGTAACTCATGAAACCTTTGAATTAGAATATGATTCTAAAACGGATATGTTAGTTACAAAACCTATCCCTTTAGATTTAGACAAATACTACGATCCTAATAATTATATTTCTCATTCAGATAATGGCAATACCTTACTTGAAAAAATATATCAATTCGTTAAAAAATATACTCTAAATAAAAAAGTACACCTCATAAACAAACATGCAAATCAAGGGAAAGGTCTATTAGATATTGGATGTGGTACAGGTGAATTTCTATACAACGCTAAAAATAAAAATTGGAAAACCATAGGAGTAGAGGTGAACGAATACGCTAGAAGAAAAGCTATCGCAAAAAATATAACTACTTTTAAAAGCCTAACCGAATTAGATGAACAAAAATTTGAAGTAATTACCCTATGGCATGTACTTGAACATTTACCGAATTTAGAAGAACAAATTTCAAAAATAAAATCGCTTCTTAAAAAAAATGGTACCTTAATTATTGCCGTACCTAACTACAAATCTTACGATGCTCAATATTATAAACAATATTGGGCAGCGTATGATACACCAAGACATTTATGGCATTTTTCACAAAAAGCAATTAAAGAAGTTTTCGCTAAAGAACAATTAACCGTTACAGAAACTATTCCTATGTTTTTTGATTCTTACTATGTTTCCCTATTATCTGAAAAATATAAAAATGAAACATCAAATTACCTAAAAGCTTTTTATAGAGGTTTTATCTCAAATTGGAGAGCAAAATCATCAGGAGAGTATTCTTCCCTTATATATGTACTTAAAAATAAGTAAATATACGTTTTAAAGCGATTTAAGACTCTTATATATTAATCTTGAGTATTATATCATCAATAAATTAAAACAGCCTTAAAAATCCTTTAAAATAATCTTTATTAATAGGTAAAAACAATCATATAATTAATTACCATAACATTTTACTATTTCTACTAATTAATGGTGTTTTATCTAAATATTAAAATATTTTCATTCTAAAAGCTTTATTACTTTTGCATCACATAAAAATGAAAAAATGAAAAACCTAATTTTAATTATTGCTATTACCTTACTTGCATCTTGTCAACAAGAAAAAATTGGATACGTAGATAACGTTAAATTGATGGATGAATTTCAACAGAAAATTGATGTTGAATCAAAGTTTAAAGTTAAAGCTGATGCATTGGCTAAAACAAGAGACAGTATTTCACAAGCTTTTCAATCAGAGGCACAAGCTTTTCAAGCTAAAGCACAAAAAATGTCTCAATCAAAAGCTCAAGAAGAATATGCAGCAATGCAACAAAGAGGACAAATGATTGGTCAACAACTTCAACAACAAGACCAACAATTACAAATGGAAGGCCAAACAGAAATGGATAGCATTGTTTCTAAAGTAAAAGAAGAAATTAAAGCTTACGGTGTAACTAACGGATACTCATATATTCTAGGTGGCGGTGACGGTGGTAGCGTACTTTACGGAAAAGATGCTAATGACCTTACTGATGAAATCGTAAAAATACTTAATGATAAGTACAAGAAATAAATTCAACATTGCTAAGTAAAAAGCCGGTCAATGACCGGCTTTTTTTTTTCTATAGCATTAGTTTCAAACCGTTCTAATTCATGTTCAATATTAAATTTATCTTTAGGCAGAAATCCTTTAATTATTAAAACTATACCACAGATTACCAATATAATTCCAATAACTTTTTTTATATAAATAATTCTTTTTGCCGTTAACTTACGCTTTAATTGTTTCGCTAAAAGAATTTTAAAAATATCTGTAACGAAATAAGAGAGTAGTACAGTTGCAAAAAACGTAAAGAAACGATTGGGTTGATTATCAAGCGTAGGACCTACTATTATAATAATTCCCAACCAAAAAACTAATACACCTATATTTATAAAATTGAGTAAAAATCCCTTTACAAAAAGACCAAAATAATCCGATTTTTTAATCTTTTTAGAATCTACAGGAATCTTTTTTTTGTCAACTCTGAAAAAAGTCACCAAACCATAAATCAAAAGTATAACACCACCAAATACATAGAGACCCGGCTGATTACTTAAATTTTCTAATAATTGAAAACTACTAAAATATGCAACCAGTATAAAAAGAATATCCGCTAATAATACGCCTATATCAAAGGTAACTGCAGCTCTAAACCCCTTAACAGCACTAGTTTGTAATAAGACAAAAAACACTGGCCCAACCATAAAACTTAGGAAAAAACCTAAGGGAATTGCCGTTTGAATATCTTCTAACATGTATACTTACATTCTTTTAATAGTACCACCAAATACTGTTTTCTCTTCTACCTTATCTGGATTACCATATACCAACACTTCACCACCTGCTTTAACTGTAGCCTTCACATAATCTTTAGCAAAGATTTCAGCTCTAGATCCAGCATTTACGTTAATAGTAGAAAAATTGGTTTCAAAATTTTTGCCTTCATAAACACCACCTGTATTAATCTGAACATCTTGAACATTAGAGGATCCAGCGGTTTTAATTATACCTCCAGAAACAGACTTTATCAACATTTGCTCTACCACTGCACTCACAATCAATTCACCACCTTCTTGTGCTTTTAATTCTAAGATATCTTGTTGAATAACTTCCTCTGTAACAATTCTAGCATCTTCATTAACATCAATTACAACAATATCACCAGCATAATATAAGTCTACAAAGGTTTTATAGCCACTAAATATTTTACCTATTTGCATTCTTATTTTTAAAACACCTTCGTTATTAACAATAGCTACCTTCCCAGTATTTTCACCAGTAATGATAACTTTATTTTCTGTAGATTTAATAAGATTTATAGACAAACCATCAAAAACCTTTAACTCCTTAAAAGAATCTAAGTTCTGGGTTACCTTAATATCTTGCGCAGTTACCCAAAGACATCCTAAGAGAAACATTAAAACTAAAACTTGTTTCATTCTTTTCTGTGTAATTTTAATAACCAAATAAACCAAATACAGTACCAATAGTTATTACATTTATAACATAAATAACATTTTTACACCTGCATTGGTTTACTAAACTATGAACTATCGTATAAATACTTTAAAATTAAAATGTTTATTTAATTCAGCCATAGCAGAGCAAATTCTATTCCAAATTATTTGTTGCTATCTGGAATTAAGGCAAAGTCTAAATGCCTTTTGATCAAATCGGTACTTTTAACCATTACCGTTATCTCGTCACCTAAGGTATATTTTTTCTTGGTACGTTCACCAACAATAGCATATTGCTTCTCGTCAAAGATATAATAATCTCCTTTGATGTCTCTAATACGGATCATACCTTCACATTTATTAGCAATGATTTCAACATAAATTCCCCATTCAGTAACACCACTAATAACTCCACGGAATTCTTCATCTTTATGATCTTGCATAAATTTAATCTGCATATACTTTATAGAATCTCTTTCAGCACTAGACGCTAAATATTCCATATCTGAAGAATGTTTACATTTCTTTTCAAATTCTTCAGCATTAGCAGAATTACCACCATCCAAATAGTGCTGTAATAACCTATGAACCATGATATCTGGATATCTTCTAATTGGCGAAGTAAAATGGGTATAATAATCAAAAGCTAATCCATAATGACCAATATTATCTATAGTATAAATAGCTTTGCTCATACTACGTATGGTAAGCGTATCTACCATATTCTGTTCTTTTTTACCTTTTATATCTTGCAATAATTGATTTAAAGAAGAACTTATAGATTTCTTATCCTTAAAATCTAATTTATGACCGAATTTAGAAACGATCCCGTTCAAAGCCATTAACTTATCTGGATCTGGATCATCGTGAATTCTATAAACAAAAGTCTTTTTTGGTTTTTGTTTACCTATAAATTCGGCAACTTTTCTATTTGCCAAAAGCATAAACTCTTCAATCAGTTTATTGGCATCTTTAGATTCTTTGAAATAAACTCCGATCGGCTCACTATTCTCATCAAGATTGAAACGTACTTCAACTTTATCAAAAGAAAGCGCACCTTGATCCATACGTTTAGAGCGCATAATTTTAGCAAGCCTATCCATTTCTAGCGTAGCCTCCACAACATCCTTAGAAACCGTATAAGCAGCCTCTCTAATAGATATATCCTCTGGTATGTCACCAGTACCGTTCTCAATGATATATTGAGCCTCTTCATATGCAAAACGTTCATTAGAATCTATTACAGTCCTTCCAAACCATTGATTTCTTATTATCGCATTTGTATCCAGTTCAAAAATGGCAGAAAACGTATATTTTTCTTCATTAGGTCTTAAGGAACAAGCATTATTAGAAAGTACCTCTGGTAACATAGGTACCACTCTATCTACCAAGTACACAGATGTTGCTCTTTCATAAGCTTCATCATCTAAAATCGTATCTTTTTGTAAGTAGTGTGATACATCTGCAATATGAATACCTATTTCATAATTACCATTTTCTAGTTTTTGAAAAGATAGGGCATCATCAAAATCTTTGGCATCTTTTGGATCAATAGTAAAGGTAAGTACATTACGTAAGTCTCTACGTTTTTTAATTTCTTCCTCTTTAATACTGGTATCAATTTCATCAGCAAAATTTTGAACATCTGCAGGAAAAGAATAGGGTAAACCATACTCCGCTAAAATAGAATGAATCTCTGTATCATGTTCCCCAGGTATGCCTAAAACTTCAGTTACTCTACCAAAGGGAGAATCTACATCATCTGGCCAATCTGTAATTTCAACTAACACCTTTTCTCCATCTTTTGCTTCGTTTAATTTATCTTTTGAAACAAAAATATCCGTATACATTCTAAAATCTGACGGTCTTACAAATGCAAAAGTCTTTTGCATATCAACAATACCTACAAAAGTTGTTTTATATCTTTCTAGTACTTTAACTATTTCACCTTCAAGCTTTTTACTTTTTTTTCTTGGATAAATATAAACTTCTACTTTATCTTTATGAAAAGCCTTATTTATATTATTGGCAGGAATAAAAATATCATCCTCCATACCATCAATAATAATATATGCATTTCCTTTGCCTGTAAGGTCTACAGTACCTTCATGATAAGATTTCGTATTTTCTAGTACTTTGTACTGACCCCTATCAACTTCTTGAATTCTTTTTTTCTCTTTGAGCTCCGTTAACCTTTTAATAAGGGTATTTCTATCTTGAGCATCGGTTATATTTAATTTAGCAGCAATCTGCTTATAATTGAAACTTTTATTTGGCTCTTTTTCAAGAACAGTAAAGATTCCTCTTGTAATTTCGATCTTTCTATGGTTCTTCGCCTTCTTATTCTTCTTTGACATTCAACTTTTAATTTATTGGAAAATTACGAATTATAATCCAGTAGCTGTTATTCAACTTCTTATTGAAAAGTTAAGTAAACTAGTTGTTATTAACATATATATCATATTAGACTTTTTTTCTTTTAAATTAAATTAAAAATTAATGGTTATTATAGCTTGTTAATATCTAGAATAACTTATTTCTATTTTACTTGTCTTTATGAGATACTAATACTTGTTGACAATAAGTTTTACTAATCTATAATTGAAAATCAGTATTTTGAGAAGTTATTAAACATAGTTTATAAGTGCTATTAACATGAATTTATTAATAACTAAATGTAATTTTAATGTTAACTAGGAGTATTAATTTGATGAAAATCCTCTAATAGTTTCTAACATTTAAATTCGTGTTCAGAAGATTAAAAGTGTAAGCAGATGTTAACTGTAATAACCAAATTTTTAAGCATCTTTTTCTAAACAATTTATGCATTGAGTAATCTTGCTTATAACATACTAATTAACAATTATTATTAGTTAGTTGATAACAATTGTTGTGAAGCCTTACTTTTTTGTTGTGAGTGTCTGATTATCGTACCTTTATCATGTTTTTGTTCCGTCCCCACGGAATAAAAGCATGAATTCTTAACCTTTAAATACTACACATATGAAAATAGCTATTGGTAACGACCACGCTGGTACAGACTATAAGTTGGCTATTATAGGTTTACTGAAATCTAAACAAGTTGAAGTAATTAATTATGGTACTGATGGCACTGATAGTGTTGATTATCCAGATTTTGCACACCCAGTGGCCCTAGATATTGAAAATGGTACGGCAGATTTTGGTATTTTAATCTGTGGTAGTGGTAATGGGGCTTCTATGACCGCTAATAAACAGCAAAATGTGAGAGCTGCCCTTTGTTGGTCCAAAGAAATCACCAAATTAGCAAGAGAACATAACGATGCAAATATATTATGCCTACCCGCTAGGTATATTGCAATGCCCCAAGCACTTGAAATGGTATCTACCTTTTTAAACACTTCTTTTGATGGTGGTAGGCATGAACGTAGAATTATAAAGATTCCGCTTCAATAGTTAGTTATTACAATAATGTTGATAACCTAAAATAGTTATTATAACCATATATTAATCAATTAGTTATTGTATGATAGATATGAACATAACTAGTTAATTGAACAATTTCATGTTAGATATTAAGGTAAAAAGTTTCAAGGAATTTAATATTGACGAACTGTATAATGTGTTGCAGTTACGAAGCCAAATTTTTGTAGTGGAACAAGATTGCGTTTATCAAGATTTAGATGGTAAAGATGATAAAGCTATTCATGTCATAGGATATAAAAATAATACTGTAGTAGCTTACACGCGTATATTTAAACCAGGCTATTATTTTGACCAAGCCAGTATAGGTAGAGTAGCGGTGCATGAAGCGTATAGAAAATTTGGTTACGGAAAAATTATCATGCAAGCTTCTATTAAGGCTGTAGAAGAACATTTTAATGAAAATGAAATAAAAATTTCAGCTCAAAAATACCTAATCAAGTTTTATACAGCTTTAGGTTTTAAGGCTATTGGCAATGAGTATTTGGAAGATGGTATACCACATATAGCCATGATCAGAAAATAAAAAAAGACCGTCATAGGCAGTCTTTTTTTATATGTTTTATTTATCTTTTTAAATTTTGATAGGCGTTTTGTTACTTAGGTTAATATCCTCTAACATGTTATCTGTAAACTTATAATGCCCTTTGGTAGTTATAATTCTAAATCTATTGGAATTCATTCTACTTAAAGTATCCAAAAACAACCATTTAGATTTAAGTAACCTGGTTTTTGTAGATTTTAAGCTTATATCAAAATAGTATTTTCTGCCATTTTTTATGGCAACAATGTCTGGTGTAACGTTATCTTCTTTTCCTTTTCTTGCGTATGATTTTGGAGTTTCATAACCTTCAATATCAGCTTTGATATTCTCGAAACCGGTAGCTTCTAAATGCTGAATTGACTTTTCTAAAAATTCTACGTTTTCTGACTTTTCTACTTTTACCATACCTAGTAAAATAACAAAAAAAAGGACAATTCCTAATTTTAAACGTTGATTAACAATAAGTTGAGTTAAATATGGAATTAGAAAAACTATTTTTTTAAAATGAAATGACAGGGAAATATATGCTATACTACTATAAAAGAGAAAGTTGTATTAAGTGGTCTTTATATTATCTGAGAGCACTTCACCTATTTTTTTAATTACTCCTACCACCAAAGCATTTCCCATAAAAAAGGCTCTTTTGGTATTAGAAATTCCTTCCAGTAAGGTATGATCATCCGGAAACATATTTAAACGTTCCAATTCTACGGGAGTTAATCTTCGTAATCCTTTTTCAGTGTTGATAACATGTTTAAAACGTGATGCACTTTTACCACCTTCTCCTGTTATAATTGTTCTTGAAGCGTTATCCAGCGCATCGGGAAAAATCATGCTACCTTCATTATAGTGGTAGGTAAAACCAGATTTAGAAGTTCGGGTTTCTTTTTTGGCACCTTTTAGATAATACCATTTATCATGCTCTTCTTCAGGAATATAAAATTCTGCTGGAATTTGTCCTTTCTGTAAAACATCTGCCAAGACAGTTCTTTTACCAATATAGCTTGCAGTAGTTTTTACGGTATGTACTTTTCCCTTAATAAATACTCCTGTATTTTGAAATGGAGATAATTTTTTATCTAAATTAAAATTTTTGGATAGTGATACAAGGTCTTCGGTAATACCAAAAGAAATCATTTTTATAGAAGTGCTTGTTATTGGGAAAGCCGTTGCTATAGTACCTTTATTAAAAATCCAATCTTCAACTTTAATTTTTTTAAATTGTTTATACAAGGGTGTAGATTTATGATAGCCTAGAAAGAAAATACGTCTACGTCTTTGTGGCATTCCATAATCTGCAGCGTTAATAACCCTCCACTCTACGGCATAATCTAAGTCATCTAAACTTTTAAGCATAATAGCAAAATCTCTACCTCTTTGGTTAGATGGAGATTTTAATAATCGATCTACATTTTCAAGAAATAAGTATTTAGGCGGATTTTTCTTTTCCGATAAAATTCTATGGATACTCCACCATAAAACTCCTTTTTTACCAATAAGCCCTTTAGAATTGTTTAGTGTAGCCGCAACAGAATAATCTTGGCAAGGAAAACCGCCCACTAAAATATCGGCATCTGGTATATCTTTGGTAGGTACTTCAGAAATATCTTGATTTCTGTGATTTTCGGAACCAAATCTTGCCTCATAGACCGTTGAAGCATGTTGTGTTTTTGTACTAGGTTCAAATTGATTGCTCCAAACTACCTTGTAGTTCTCGGTATCCTCTAACCCTAAGCGAAATCCACCGACACCAGCAAAAAGTTCTATGACTTTTAATTTTTTCATTTGCGATAAAATTACATAATTTCACAAGGCTAATACTATTAGAAATTGTTTTACGGATGAAGAGAATTTTATTAAAGAGGGCTTTTATACTGATTTTGATTGTTTTAAATACGGCATGTGGGCTTCATATGGATGAAAAGAAAGTGCTGGTCAAAGAAATTGAATCTATAAGGAATGCTTTTGCACCAGATAAACGTACTGCACTTTTTAATTTAGAAGTATTAGATGGTCCATCTGGTTTTACTTTGGTAGGTGAAACCAATTTACCGTTAGCTATAGATTCTTTAATTAGTTATTTAAAGGAAAAAGGAATTGCTGTTACCAATGATATAAAAATTTTGCCTGCAAATGAATTAGAAGGTAAGACCAAAGCAGTTATTAACATTTCTGCCGCCAATCTTAGAAGTAACCCTAAACATGCTGCGGAACTGGCTACCCAGGCTATTTTAGGTACCGTTGTTAAGGTTCTAAAAAAAGAAGGAGATTGGTATTTGATACAAACACCAGATAAGTATTTGGCATGGGTAGATGCGGGCGGAATTCAATTAATGAATACCCAGAATATTGAAAATTGGAGTAGCTCAGATAAAATCATTTACACAAATACGTATGGGCATGCATTTAGTTCTAAAGAGACAAACAATAGAATATCTGACATTGTTGCCGGAAGCTTGTTAAAACTAGTAAGCAGCGATGAAGAATTTTATAAAATTGAATTTCCAGATGGTAGACAAGCATACATTTCAAAAGACGAAGCAGAAGAATATAGTAAGTGGGTTTCAAATTTAAACTTTAATGCAGATTCACTTATAGCAACCTCTAAAACACTAATAGGAGTACCTTATTTATGGGGAGGTACTTCTACAAAAGGTGTTGATTGCAGTGGTTATACAAAAACTATTTTTTATTTGAACGGAATGGTAATTCCACGTGATGCTTCACAGCAGGTACATGCCGGTAAGCCAATAGATTCAGTGGCTGATTTCAGTAAATTAAAAAAAGGAGATTTATTGTTCTTTGGAAGAAAAGCTACAGAAACTACTTCAGAAAAAGTAGTTCATGTGGGTATGTGGATCGGTGATAATCAATTTATACATTCATCTGAAATGGTACGTGTAAGCAGCGTAGATAAAGATTCACCAAATTATGATGCATTCAATGTAGGTAGGTATTTAAGAACACAGCGTTTATTAAATGAAGAAGATCCATTGCTTCAAAATTTAAATATTTCAATGCCAATCAACGATTAATTTTTTCAATTATATAAAAGGTTTTTCATCGATTTTAAGATAAAAATTATAACATAGTAATAAGCTACCCGTTTTAGGATTATTATCTATTATTTTCATGCTATGAATAAAAGCACACTCTTAGTTTTAATCTCCTGTTTTATAGGAACTTTTATTACCATTGCCCAAAACAATGCAGCAACATTATATTTTAAAGATGGTAATAAACTTCAAGGTTTAGCTAAACTTATACATGGAGATCAAGTAAAATTTAAAAAGTTTAAAGGGGATAAAGCAATTAAATATGATTTTGAAGATTTAGAACAGGTAGTGATAAATGATAGGGAAAAACCTTCTACGTATATATATTTAGAAACTACTAAAGGCTATTTTAATATAGTTAGGGAACTAGAAATTGGCACGGTCAATTTATATGTTCTTGAACAAACTGGATATGCCGCACCAATGTTTGTTGGTAGTTCAAATGATCAAGTGAACATAGCGCACGGCAATAATTACAATATTAAAAACCTATATGTTAGAAGAGGAGTACGTGGTAAAATTACACACTTAGGGTCTAACCAGCTTTTTAGTAAAAATTTCAAGAATGCAGCTTCATCTTATTTTTCTGATTGCCCGGCATTGGTGCAGAAAATTCAGGATAAGCAATACAAGAAAAAACATGTTAGAGAAATTGTTAATTTTTATAATTTAAAATGTAAAGATCAGCAAGTACAAATTATTAAAAAATAATAGCATTAGTCTGCCGTAATAAACTCCCGTATATCTTTATTCAATTTCATAAAATCTGGTTCATGTGTATACATCATATGACCTGCCTGGTAATATTTCATTTGTACACGTTCTTTTAGAATTCCGTTTCTATCAAATGTATATTCAGCATCAAAAAACGGAGTAATTAAATCATAGTAACCGCTTGCTACCATTACTTTCATTGCGGTATTTCTACGCATAGTTTCACCAAGATCGGGTGCAGTATTTACAGGCATAGGCTCCCAATATTTACCATCGGGTACCGTTCTCCATCTCCAATTAGATCCACCACCAGAAGTAATGTAAGGTCGATCCATTTTTACCTTTAATTCAGATGCAAAATAATGGTTTAAGCTAGCCGTATATGCAGCACTAATTTGATAACTAGCAGGATCTCCCAAATGCGGATTTTCAGCTACTTTATCTTCTTCGTTGCCCATAAATCTTCCATCCAGTCTGCCAATGGCCAAACCTTTATCTTCTAATAGTTTTTTCTGAAAACGGCCCATTAAAATTCTCAAATTAGATTGTAGAATATACGTTTTGTCCAATCCTGTAAAATAAGAAAGTTTTTTAGCCAAGGTATCTTTTTCTACATCACTTAAAGAATTGCCTTTATATAAAGATGGGATATAGGTATTGTATGTAAAATCTCTACATTCTTGAATAAAGCTATCTAAAGATTTTCCCTGTCCTGCTTTTTTATGATACCATGCAGTGGCCGCCATACTAGGTAAATAAGTAATAAATGAAGTAATATTATTAGAAATAGAAGTAGAGCCGGCATAATCCAGTGCTTGTGATATAAGTATCATACCATTGAGGGCCATATTTTGGCCAGAACCTTCTAAAGCCTTTCCTAGAGCAGCGGCACGGGTAGTTCCATAACTTTCTCCAGCTAAATATTTAGGTGAAAACCAACGTTCGTTTTCGGTCACCCATTTTCTAATAAATAGGGCAAAAGATTCTACATCCTCTTTTAAACCGTAGAAATCTTTTTCTTCGCCTTTTCCTACAAGTCTGCTATATCCGGTTCCTACGGGATCAATAAATACTAGATCTGTAATATCTAACAGACCATGTTCATTGTTTACCAAGTGGTATGGTGCAGCACCATCATCAGATTTGGCATCAGAATCTACCTTTACAATCTTTGGACCAAAGAAACCCATGTGCAACCACATAGAAGCAGATCCGGGACCGCCGTTAAAAACAAAGGTTACCGGTCTTTTGGTAACATCTCCCATATTAGTTTTGGTGTAGGCAACAGACCAAAATGTAGCAATAGAATCTCCTTCTTTATTAGTTAAGAAAGTTTCTTTAGCCGTTGTAGTATAATCAATAGTTTTACCACCATAAATACCCTTATGCTTGGTTACAAAAGATTGGGCCTTTGGTATTTGTTTTCTTTTAGATTCCTTTTTTGACACTTGAGCTTGCGAGATCTGAAGAAGTAAAAGACAACTTACTAGTAAAAGTAGATTTCTCATGTAAATAAGGATTTTTGTGGTTTTATTAGTTTGTACTCTAAAAGTAACGATTATAAATGAACAGATGTATTGTTATTCAGTGGAGTATGTTCTACAAGAATGAATCTTATAAAATATCTTAACATTGGGTATATTTAGCATAGTATTTTTTACATTAGTTGCACTATTAAAAGATATATTCAACCTAACATAATCAACATGAAAACAACACTTGTTAAATCCTATTTTCTAAGATCATCTCTTTTATTGTTTGTAGGATGCGGAGTCATCCAATCACAAGAAACAAATGATAGTTGGGAAACCATGTTCAATGGAAATGATTTAAGCGGATGGACTACCAAAGTCCATCATTATGAGGTTGGAGATAACTATGCAGATACCTTTAGGGCAGAAGATAATATGGTGAAAGTAAGGTATGATAAGTATGAAGGAGAGTTCAACAACAGGTATGCTCATTTGTATTATGATAAACCCTTTTCAGATTTTCATTTAACAATGCAATATCGTTTTATTGGTGAACTGTACAAAGGTGCACCTGGTTATACTATTCTTAATAGTGGAATAATGTTTCATTCACAAGATCCAAGAACAATGTTAAAAGAACAAGATTGGCCTATAAGTGTTGAAATGCAATTTTTAGCTGGGATTGAAGAAGGTAAAGAACGGCCTACAGGCAATATGTGTTCACCTGGTACCGATGTGGTTTTTGAGGGTAAGATAGACCCAAGACATTGCATAAACTCAACCTCTAACACGTATTATGGCGATCAATGGGTAACGGCAGAGTTAATCGTATACCATGATTCATTGGTTAAACATATCATTAACGGAAAAACAGTATTAGAATACACAAAACCTCAAATTGGTGGTGGTGTAGCCAAAGGGTATGATCCAAAAATGAAACAAGACGGCAAGTTGTTAACAGAAGGTTTTATAGCCCTACAAAGTGAAGGACAGCCAATTGATTTTAGAAATATTAAAATTAGAAATTTAAAAGGATGTACAGACCCAAAAGCAAGTAACTTTAAGGCGTATTACCAAGTATCGGATAATGAAGCTTGTACCTACTAAAGGTAGTTATTTTAAAATAGCATTGTACTTGGAGTTGTTGTTTAACAATTCAGTAGCCGCTAAAATGGCATCATCATTATTTAGGTAATATTGGTATAAACCATCTCGGTAGAAATAGCGCTTTACAATTTCATCTTCTAGATTCTTTTGAATTTCGCTTTGGTATTTGTCTAATGCGTTGATTTTGCCTTTTTCAATGTTTGCTAACAGGGTTTTGTAACTATCTTTTACATCAGAGCCTAAAAAGTCGTTTTCATCGCCTGTAAGCGCTTTTTTAATGGCTTGTTCTGCCTTGGTCTCAAAAGAGAAATTACTTTGTTTCACGTAGTTTTTAAAGGCGTTAAAATCAGTATTTGTGAATTTAAATTCGTTAACATCATTATACTTATGTGTATAATGGTAATTGGTAGCATAATCAAAAATCACATTATTTTGTAGTAATGCAAGTGTAAGATCATTTGTTTTAGAGGTAGTAACTTCAATGTCTGGTAAAATACCACCACCATCTTGTACTTTTCTTCCATTACGGGTAGTAAAATCATTGAAGGTTGTATTACGTACAGCCTTACCGCTTTGATCTCTGTTCCAATAATCTAGAGATTGTATACAGCGACCAGAAGAAGTATAATATCTAGAAATAGTAACCTTTAATTGTGTTCCGTACGTTAATTTGAGAGGGCGTTGTACCAAACCTTTTCCAAAACTTCTAGCACCCATTATTACTGCTCTATCTAGATCTTGTAAGCTACCCGAAACAATTTCACTTGCAGAGGCACTACTACCGTTTACCAAAACCACTAACGGAATTTCTTCATCTATGGGTTGGTTGTTGGTATGGTATTCTCGGTTGAATTTTTTTACTTTAGATTTTGTGGTCACTACCAATTCTCCTTTTGGAACGAAGAGGTTGGTTACGTTAATAGCTTCAGATAATAATCCGCCAGGGTTGTCCCTAAGATCTAGGATAATTTTTTCGGCACCTTTTCCTTTTAAATCTAATAAAGCAGATTTGGTCTGTTCTGTTGCTTTAGCGTTAAATTTAGCAAGAACGATGTATCCGGTTTTGTTATCGATCATTTTAAAAAAAGGTACTGCGTCTACTTCTATCCCTTCTCTGGTTATACTGGTGGTGTTCAATTTTCCTTGTCTTTTATAGGTAACGTTAATGGTAGATCCATTAGCCCCTTTTAAAAGCTCACTGGCATTATCTTCAAAATCTGAAACTTTGATATCTCCTATTTGTATAATTTCATCACCCGCTTTCAACCCCGCTTTATCAGCCGGATATCCTTGATGTGGTTCTATAATTAACAACTTATCATCAAAAGAACGTACCATAGCACCTATACCAGAGTATTCACCAGCGTTGTTTATACGATACGTTTCAACATCTTGTTCGTTTAAAAATTTGGTATAAGGATCCAGTTCCTCAAGCATGTTTTTAATGGCGGTATCCATTAATTCTGCCGGGTTGGTTTCATCCACGTAGTTCATGTTCAATTCTTTGAACAAGGTGGTAAAGATTTCAATCTGTTTGGCTATTTCGAAAAAGTCACTTTTGTAACTACTTCCTACAAACAGAAAAGCGATGGCAATTATGGGTACAAGTACTTTTTTACTTACTATTTTTTTCATCAATCTGTAGCTTAAACTTTTTTAAAACGAGCTTCATTTTATGATCTAACTGCTCAAAGGTGGGCATATCCTTACCAAGGTATAAAAATAGAAACGCAAAGTTTGCTTCTGTATTGTTAAAAACCAGTGCTTTGTTGAGTCTATAAGACTCTCTTAGCAAACGTTTAATCCTATTTCTGTCTACAGCGCTTTTAAAATTGCGCTTAGATACTGTAACTGCGGTTTTAATCTGTACTTCTTTTTCCTCTACGGATAGATATATTAATTTTAACGGATAAACAGAAATACCCTTACCCGCTTGAAACAATTGGGTAATGAGAATTTTACTTTTCAGTTTTTCCTTTTTACCGAAGGATGTATCCATTACAAAAGAAGATTTTTAAAAAAATTAGCCCCCAAGTTGGGGGCATAAAGATCTTAAAGTTTGGTTAAAGAAACTATTCTGCTTGCCAAATATTGTTCTCTAAATTAACATCTGCCATTAACTGAGAAGGGTCAATAACAATTGCTTGTATAGAGGACATTGGTTTATTGATTTCAAAATCATAGCTTGGATAAGCCCATGCCCAATCATTAATAACAGTTCTTTTAACACCATCATAAGGGTTTTCTTTTTCTCCGCGCATCATTCTTAGAGGAGCATAAAAAGTTTCTCTGGTTCCATCATTGTAGACAACCAAAATATCCAAAGGCATTGGCATTAAACCAATACGTTCTAAAGTTACCTTAGTGTTGTTTTCTGATACCGCAACTTTTTTAATTCCGTAATCTATAGTATTTGTAGTCTGCGTCCAGTCTGTTAGATACCAATCTAATTCAAAACCAGATACTTTCTCTGCAACGCGTTTAATATCATTAGGTATAGGGTGTTTAAATTTAAACTCTTCATAATATTGACGAATGGTTTCCATCAGTTTATCTTGCCCGATAACATAACCTAATTGAGATAAAAATATAGAACCTTTACTATAGGCAGAAATACCGTAGGCGAAGTTAAGCGCATAACGATCGGCATACGTGCCTTGTGGTTGTTCTTTACCAGAAAGTGCTAGGTTTCTATAGCCTTTATAAGTGCTCTCGAAAGGATTCTCTTTTTCGTAGTCCATAATTTCACTCATACAGAGCTTAGATATAAAAGAGGTAAACCCTTCATCCATCCACTCATGTTTTGCTTCGTTTGTAGCTAAAATATGTTGAAACCAAGAGTGTGCCATTTCATGAACCATAACACCAACTAGGCTACCAAACTTTCTATTACCTGTAATAAGTGTTGACATTGCATACTCCATACCACCATCACCACCTTGAATAACTGAATATTGATCATATGGATATGTACCTATATTCTTACTGAAAAACTGCATAGCCTCAATAGTTTTAGGTTGAAGCTTTTTCCAGTTCTCTACAAGTTTAGCATCGTCTTTATAAAGAAAATGAAGCACTGGTCCGTTGGGCACTTGTTGAATATCATGAATATATTCTGGATCTGCAGCCCACATAAAATCATGAACCATTGGAGCTTTAAAGTGCCAAGTTAATGTCTTGCCTTTTTGTTTTTTGATTTTAGTGCCTGGTGTTTCATATCCATGACCTATCTCATTAGGGTTTTGTAGATAACCAGTGCCGCCAACAGTATACGTTTTGTCAATGGTCAATTTTACATCAAAATCTCCCCAAACACCTTGAAATTCACGAGCAATATATGGATCTGCGTGCCAACCTTCAAAATCATATTCCGCCAATTTTGGATACCATTGGCTCATGGACAAGGCAACACCTTCTTCACTATTTCTACCAGAACGTCTAATTTGTAGGGGTACTTGACCTTCAAATTCCATGTTAAAAGTAGACTTTGTACCAGCTGCTATTGGCTTAGCCAAATCAACCACCAATACGGTACCTTCTTCAGAAAAAGAAACCTTGCTTCCATCTTGTGTTAAAGAGGTAGCGTGTAAGTATCCTATTTCACTATCGGTAAGTAAAGCTATTCTACTTTTCTTGTCAGGGGTGGTCATTCTATTATCTGGATCTGCAATGGTTTGCAGACGAATATCCATCTCACTACCCGGTTGAAAGGCGTTGAAATACAAATGGAAATAAACACGTTTTAACTCATCTGGAGAGTTATTGGTGTAAACCAATGTTTGAGTACCCGTATATTGAAAGGTTTTTACATCCATATCAACATTCATGGTATAATCTACATGTTGTTGCCAGTAATCGGTTTTGTTTTGTGCTAACAAGCCAATAGAGAAAATTGCTGTTAGAAACGTAAAAAATGATCTAGTCATATGAATAATATAAGTATTATAGTTTAACCTGTCCTGCAGCAACTTTACTTGCTAAAATTAGTGCATTGTAGGCATTTGCAATTTTTCCAGAAGTGGATACTTCGTTTAAGGAGCCACTTTTACCTGTGTTTTTACCCAATACTACTTTTGTTTTAATTGGTAATCCAGACTGTAGTATAACTTTTTTCACTTCTGCGGCCGTTAAACTTGGGTACTGAGACATTACCAAAGCAGCAACACCGGCAACACCGGGAGCGGCCATAGAAGTACCTGGAGAATACTCGTAATCATTGTTTGGGTATGTAGAATAGATGTCTGTACCCGGGGCAAAAATATCAACATTTATTTTCCCATAGTTAGAGTAGCTCGCTACCAATTCAGAACCATATTTTGGGTTTAAGGCACCTACAGTAATAACGTTATCGGCAATTTCAGGACCGTTATTAATTTGATCGTTTGGGAAGTTGGCATTAACAGGATTATCTAGGTCAGCACCATCGTTACCGGCTGCGTGTACAAAAAGGACATTTTTATCTGCAGCGTATTTTATGGCGTCGTACACCCAATCAGCATTAGGGGAAAAAGACTTACCAAAACTTCCATTGATTACTCGTGCACCATTATCAACCGCGTAACGAATTCCTTTAGCAATATCTTTATCATATTCGTCACCATTAGGTACGGCTCTAATGCTCATAATAGCTACATTATTGGCAACACCGTTTACACCTTTACCATTATTACGTTCTGCAGCAATTATACCTGCAACATGCGTACCATGACTTTCATCGTCAATTCTGTTTTTAGGGTTTCCGTTGCCATAATCTACATCTGTAAGGTCATAGGCATTATCACCAACAGGTGCCCTACCATTAAAATCTATATTTAGATTATAGTTAAGTTGTTCTGTGTAATATTTTAGTCCGTTAGTTAAATCCTCAAGTACACCAGGTATGGTTTCATTAATACCGAACATTTGGTTTAGAATGGCAACATTACGTTGCATAGTCTCATCAGAGGCATTAATACTGGCTAAATCCTCTTTGGTATAGGTTTCTTTTTTTAAGTATTTTTTTACATCGGCATCTGCATTTTTAACAGCCTGATATATAGATTCGTATTGTTGTTTACCCTCTAAAGCCTCATTATATTTGGTATCTAATTTGGTTTTTGCTTTTGCTAAGGTAGCAGCGTCACCTATACCTAAACGAAGCATACGAACGTATTCTAACTGTTCATTATAAGATTCGCCTAAGAAATTATAACCATGTATGTCGTCAATGTAGCCGTTACCATCGTCGTCAATACCATTACCGGCTTTTTCTTTAGTATTGGTCCATAGTACATTAACAAGATCTTCATGGGTTAGATCAATACCGGAATCAAGAACGGCAACAATTGTTTTAGTTCCTTTTTTGTTCTTGATGATTTCTGCATAAGCCTTATCAACGCTCATACCCGGTATAGTATCGGTAACTAGGTCTAAATGTCCCCAGTTATTTTTTTCACTGGTAGTAAGATCAGAAATTTTTAAAGGAGTAGCATCTATATTTTCTACTGGAGTAAGAATTAACCCGCTTCCTCCAACAGTTTTAGTGCTTCCGCACCCGGTTAATATTGTAGCTATTGAAAGGGCAAAAATCGATTTTAAATATGAATTTGTCATATATGGGCAACTATTAATTAATGTTTATTATTTATAATTATTTGAAGAGTTCGTTGAATGTATATACTTGATTTAAACGAACCCCTCTTTCTGTGTGTTTTAAGGTACAAAGTTGATTATGCGCATCGTGCTCAAAAAAAAGGTAGTAATTATGATCAGCAGCTTCATTCAAGAATATTTCTTTTTCAGTCAATGTCATGAGAGGTCTAGTATCATACCCCATTATATAGGGTAGTGAAATATGACCAACCGTCGGTATCAAGTCTGCCATAAAGACTATTGTTTTTCCTTGATATGAAAATTGTGGTAACATTTGCTTTTCTGTATGACCATCTACAAAACGAATGTCAAAACCTAACGTACTGTTTTTGAGGAAACTTTCTCCAGAATAATTTATGAAAGATAATTGACCACTCTCTTTCATTGGTATTAAGTTTTCGGTCAAGAAAGAAGCTTTTTCTCTTGGGTTGGGTTCTATTGCCCATTTCCAATGTTTTTCATTGGTCCAAAACTTTGCATTTTTAAAAGCAGGTTCATATCCGGTTCTATTTTTGTTCCATTGAATTGCCCCACCAACGTGATCAAAATGAAGGTGCGTTAAAAAGACATCTGTAATATCATCTCTATGAAAACCATGCTTTTTTAATGAAGCATCTATTGTAAAATCTCCCCAGCGGTAATAATAACCAAAAAACCGATCAGATTGTTTGTTGCCCATACCGGTATCAACCAAAATTAACCTATCGCCATCTTCAATTAGGAGGCTTCTAGCAGCTACGTCAATTAAATTATTATCGTCTGCCGGGTTTGTTCTTTGCCAGATGGTCTTTGGTACTACACCGAACATAGCACCGCCATCCAATTTAAAATTACCGGTTTCAACAGGATAAATTTTCATAAAGGGCAAAATAATAAAAGTGTATGTAATCTTAGGATTATTAAGAAAGTATTATCATTTAACCTATAGATTATAAGACGTTTTAGGGTAAAGTAGTGTATATATAAAATTACTAATAAATAGTAGTAATCATTTTTAAATTATAATTATTGGCTGAAATTAGTCGTCATTCAATAAATTACTGATAGCATGATGTGCTAACGGTTTGGTTAAATGTTTTTTAACCACAGAGTATTCTTTCCCTTTTTCGGAATCTAAGTTATCCATTGAGGAACTAAGAATATAAACTTTGCAGTGATTGGTAAGATCATTGGGCAATGTGATATATTCATCCAAAAATTCAAAACCGCTCATGCCGGGCATTTTAATATCCAAGAAAATAATATCGGGGTACACATCAGTAGTAGCAATAATATGCTTTAAATGAGCTAGAGCTTCACGCCCAGAGGACATGGTAGTAATTTGAGAAATATTATCTTCTTTCGAAATAATGGCTTTGTTTATGAAATTATCCACATCCGAATCGTCAATTAATAAAATATTTATATCCTTGGCCATAGTATTATCTACTTGATTCATTTGGTATTTTTATAGTAAAGGTTGAACCTTCATTTATTATAGATTGTACATCAATGGTTCCTTTCAATTTAGACAATACTTCTTTTACAATAAATAGCCCAATTCCAGACCCTATAACTTTAGAAGATACCCTATAGAACATTTCAAATATCTTTTCTAGTTGGTCTTCTGCTATGCCAACACCATTGTCTCTAATAATTAAGACTGCCTCTTTTTTAGTGGTTTTTACATTTACCCAAATAGTAGCATTATCATTACTAATATCATGATATTTTATGGCATTAGATATAAAATTATTCAATAAAACTGAAATTCTCTTACTATCCGAGACAAAATGTATGTTGTCATCTACATTTATTTCTATGTTTATTTTACGGGTGTTATCTAAATACCATAAATTTTCAATTGAAAGTTCAATTAAGGTAGTAAAATTTATGGGTTCTAGATTAATAGCGATGTGTTTATTTCTAGAGTATTCAATAATGTCCTTGATAAAATCATCTAATCTTTCAATAGATTTTTCCATCATACTTAAATGCTGATACAGTTTTGGGTCAACATCTTCCATTTGTATTAATTGGATTAAACCTAACACAGAGGATAAAGGAGCTCTTAATTCATGCGAAGCGCTATAGACAAAACTATCTAGCTCTGAGTTGGTTTTTTGTAATTCTAAGAATTGAGAAGCTAAAATTTCAGCAGTTTCTTTTCTTTTCGTATCATCGATCAAGGTAACCAAGACTTTTAATTCATCCTTTATTTTTAAAATTTCTTTAAAGACCAAAAAGGTTTTTTCCTGACCATTTTTTAGGGTAAGCTTAAACTCTTCATTGCTTATTTTACCTTTCTCTTGGAGTTCTGCTATAATTTTGTGTCTTTTTTTGGAATAAAATTCATTTAAATGTACAATATTGGAATCCATTATTTTTGTTCCAATTAAATCTTCTTTTTTTACATCCAAAAGGTTACTAACGGTAGTATTGGCTTCTATTACTTTATCGTTCTCATCTATAATTAACATTCCAACAAACTTGTTATCAAAAGCTTTAGAGAATTTTTCTTGACTTTCTTTTAATGCTAATTCTGAAAGAACATTTTGGGTAATGTCCATAGCAGTACCTCTATAAACTATTGGGTTTTCATCAATATCATAAACCACTTCAGATGTAGCGAGAACATATTTAAATGTTTTATCATTTAAAAGAATTCTATAAATTCCTGGCTTGGAATGGTCTTCCCCTTTGCTGGCTTCTAAAATATTATTCATTAAATGCAGATCTTCATAATAAATACTTTCCCTGACCAAATCTGGTGTTATGGTGGTATTTGGGTTTATTTCATGTATAGCGTACATTTCTTTAGACCATTCTACAATGGTACCGTTCATGTCCCAATGCCAATATCCAATTTTACCAATACGGACAGCGGCATCCATTTTACTTTTTAGTTCAAGAATTTCTCTTTGGTTTTTTTTGCGCTCAGTAAGATCGAAACCAACAGACCCTATGGCTATTGGATTATTTGTTTTCTTATCTTTAATTAGAAAAGCAGAAAATTCTAAAGGAATAATTTTATTAGTTTTAAGGTTTTTAAGTGGAACCTCACCTGTCCATAACCCTTTTTTCATTATAGCTGGTAGATGTTCATTGAGTATAATTTCTTTATAATTTTCTTCAAAATAATCAAAGATCTTAGAGTTAGTTATGTCATAATTACTGGGTAAATCAATCATTTTTTTACCAGCGTCATTTAAAAACAGAGGCTCGCCAGTAAGTGTGGCCAACCCCATAAAACCAGGACTATTCTCTATAATCGAAATTAATTGTTGTTTCTCTTGTTCCTCTCTTTTTTTATGTGTGATATCTCTAAAAAATATAGAAAGACCATTATGGGAAGGGTAAAGATGATGTTCAATCCATAAATCAACATGTTCATGGTATTGTTCAAAATGTGTATAAACTTGCTTGATCATAGCTCCTTTAAAAATAGCATATGCTTCAGAATCCTTAAATGTTGGGAATTCAAGCCAAATATTTTTGCCTAATATTTCATTAGGGTCCAAACCAGCAATTTTTGCTGCCTTTGCATTAATATCAGTAAAACACCAATGTTGATCAAATGCCACAAATGCATCAGAGATTCTTTCGGTAAATTGTTTGTATTTTTTCTCGCTCTGAATGATTTCTAGGTTTGATCGCTTTGCCTTGGTTTGGTCAACGTACATACTCAACGTAAATGTCTCGCTTAAATATTCAAAAGGTTCTATCGATGCAATTAAATGTAATGTATCCCCATCTTTTGCGATGAGGTCAACTTCAATTTTATCTACTTTTTTAGAGTTTGAAAGTGTATGGCCTGCTGTATTTGTTTTTGAAGTATCCTCTTTATCGATTAGGCCTAGTTCATTAATGGACCTACCTTTAATATCCTCAAGGGAATATCCTATTAAGTCTAGAAAATATGGATTAGCATCAACAAAATTATTGTTGTGGTCTTTTATGACCATGCCTACAAATCTATTGTTATATGCTTTACTGAACTTTATTAAGTTTTCTTCAGCAATAAGCTCTAATTCTTTTCTTTCTGTAATATCTCTAACAATACCTATTATTGTATTATTATCTAGCATTTTAGCACTTACTTCTCCATAAAATAGGGTACCGTCTTTTTTAATTAATCTTCGTTCAGAGCGTATGGTTTTTCCTTTACGCATTTCAGAGAAACGAATTGGTCGTTTTACCGTTTCTTCTGTAGTAATAAGTTCAATTAATTTTTTATTAAGGAATTCTTCTTTAGTATAACCGAACATTTTTATGGCATATGGATTTACATCTAAGATATTTCCACGAAAATCATTTAAAAATATCCCATCAGAAGCTCCGTCAATTAATGATTTATACCGATCTGTACTATCTTTTAAAAGTGCTGTTTTCTCTTTAACTAAAGTATTCAATTTAACAGGTTGCCGTATGAGAAACCAGGAAAGAACACCACAAACCATAGAAAGTAATAAGCCTAAAACACCAAACAAAATGGTACTTGAACTGGTTTTGTCATTGTTTAAATACACATAAAGTTTCCATTCTCCTTTACTGGTAGTTAGCGGTAAGGTTGTAACACCTTCTTTAGAGATACTTTTAGATGCATAGAAGGTTTCTTCCGTTTTATCTGGATTTATCTTCACTAATTGATAGGAGAATTGCTTATTGTCGGTAGCGTTTAACCTAGCAGCATTTATTACTGTAGATAAGCGTACAACCGCGGCTACAAAACCGTTAAATTGTCCTTTTTTGTATAAGGGTCTTCTTCCAATGATGCCTGAACCGCCTTGTTTTAAATAAATAGGTCCTGCGGTGAAATAATCTTGTCTTTCAAGTGTAGTTTTAGCACCAAACTTATTATCTGGATCATTTAAGATATTCATTCCAATGACTTCATTTCCTTTTTTTGGATAAACATGGGTAATTACCCCTTCTTTATTTACCAGCTCTAGTGCATCAATAGCTTTATTGCTATTTAAAAGTAGTTGTGCTACACTATCAAAATTGTTTGGTATACCATAGTGTTCAATTATAAAGGCTAAGGTTTGTGTGGCATTAAAACTTTGCCCTAATACATTTTGTAGGTCAACTTTTAATTTAGATACCCTTATCTCAATTTCTTGTTGTTCGTTTTTTTGATGAAATTGGTGTTTTTGATAAGTAATAAATTGAGTAATGAATAGCACAATAAAAAATGCCAGACAGCCATACAATAAAGGATTTTTGTAGACAGAACACTTTTCTGGTTCAGACATTTTAATAATATGGTTTATATTAATTTGTTTAAAACTGTTTGCTTTCTAAAATCAGCTTAAACCAATGGGGATAAATACAAAGTTAAAAAAGTCTTGTTTATTTTGACGTCTTTTCTTTTGGTTTTGTAAGATTTAGTTTAGTGTATTTTCTACACTTATAGACTATATATTAAGTAGTTATAGTTTTAAAACCTACTCTTTTTTAACTACATAAACAAAATTGTTTAAGGGATTGATATAAAAAACAGGATTAGATATGGGTATTAGAATTTATTATTGAACAAAACAATATTAAACAAATACACTTTTATCAAGGAGTAGATAAAGTTGTTTGCCAGATTAGAGCATTGCTTTAATTTCTTTCTACTGTTGCATAATGCCTAATGGAGTAACTTCTCTATATCTATTACGCTCTTTAGAATGTTTGCTTTTTTACGGATCGGTCATTTTCAACACCTACCTGAATTTCTTCAACGAAAGTTATTTGTTGTGCTCCTTACAGGCCCTAATAATACAGAATTATATAAATTAATATGTCATTTGTTCTAACAATTGTCTTTTACAATATTGGTCTATATAATAACAAGTAAACTCTGGCGACTGTACCTAGTACCTAAAAATGCGCTGTTTACCATTGTTTTTATATTAAATAATGGTGTTTAATTGTTATTTTTATCCAAAATAGAACATATGCTAGAACTTGCGGGAATCATCATTTTAGGAATACTTGCTCAATGGGTGGCATGGCGCCTAAAACTACCTGCAATTTTACCTTTAATTCTTATAGGTTTAATCGTTGGTCCTTTGTCAACAATGTATACAGAAGATGGATCTAAAATAATTGAACCTATTTGGAACGGTGACAAAGGTCTCTTTCCTGGAGAGGGGCTGTACTACTTTGTATCATTGGCCATTAGTATTATATTATTTGAAGGCGGACTTACACTTAAGCGATCAGAGATTAAAAATATTGGTCCGGTAATAACGAAACTAATTACGCTTGGTAGTCTAACAACTTTCTTTGGGGCAGCATTGGCCGCCTACTTTTTATTTGGACTTTCATGGCAACTATGTTTTTTATTTTCAGCTTTGATCATAGTTACGGGTCCAACGGTAATAACGCCCATTTTAAGAAATATACCGCTTAAAAAAGATGTTTCTGCCATATTAAAATGGGAAGGAATTTTAATTGATCCTATTGGTGCATTGGCAGCAGTTTTGGTCTATGAATTTATTAGTGTAGGTGAAGGTCAGGCATATACTGTTACAGCATTAATAGAATTTGGAAAAATTTTATTGTTCGGTTTTACCTTCGGATTCACTTTTGCACATGCCTTAACGTTTTTAATCAAGAAAAGCTTTATACCACATTATTTACTAAATGTAGTATCATTGTCCGTTGTATTGGGGGTTTTTGTAATGTCTGATGTTTTTGCCCACGAATCTGGTTTATTGGCCGTAGTTGTAATGGGTATGGTAATGGGAAACACCAATTTACCTAACATAAAAGAGCTGCTTTATTTCAAAGAATCGTTGAGTATTCTTTTAATTTCTATACTATTTATTTTATTGGCCGCTAATATTGATATTTCTGATCTGGAATTAATATTTACTTGGAAAACAATTGTTCTTTTCTTATCTATAGTATTGATTATTAGACCACTTGGAGTTTTCTTGAGTTCTATTGGGTCTAATTTAAAGTTCAATGAAAAGCTATTTATAAGTTGGGTGGGTCCAAGAGGTATTGTAGCAGCAGGTATTGCGTCCTTATTTGGTTCTAAATTACTTTCTAAAGGTGAACCAGGTGCAGAATACATTACTCCATTGGTATTTATGATTGTTCTAGGCACCGTATTATTGAATGCTACCACGGCTAGGGTTTTCGCTAAATTAATAGGTGTTTTTCTAAATAAATCTGAAGGAATTTTGATTTTAGGAGCGTCCAAAGTATCGCGTTTAATAGGTGAATATTTACAAAAAAATGATAGGCACGTTGTACTAATTGATAATAACCAGTCTAATATTGACAAAGCAAGTAAGTTGGGACTTGAAGCTATTTCTGCCAACATTTATTCAGATAATTTAACTGATAATATTGAACTCAATGATATAGGTTATTTGATGGCATTGACCCCAAACTCTGATATTAACAAATATGCCATTGATAAATTTCAAAATGCATTTGGCGAGAATGGATCTTTTAGATTGGTAGATACAGATGAAATGGCAGATCCAGAGAATAATCCCAAAGAAGGTCTATTTTCTCATACCGATGACTTTATTAAGTTAACCGAAGCTTCAAGAAAGTTTCCGGCCATTCACGAAATTGAACTGCATGATACAGAACATTATGAAGGTTTAATAGAGATTACAAAAGCAGATTCAGATATTGTTCCCTTGTTCCTCATAGACCCAGAAGGTGATATACAAATCATAACCGCTTTTAGTAAGGAGTTTACAGATATTCAGAAAGGGTATAAGTTGGCATATTTGGGTAAAATGTTCCCTATGGAAGATTCAGATAAAGAGGAAGCCAAAGAGAATTAATTACCTCTTAATTTTTTATTCCAAAACCTTAAAATTCTATATACCAACCATATTTCTAGTATAAAAACGCATTACAGCTGGCTGGGTTTGTGCTTAGTTTATTTACTATTATTGTTTCAAATGGTTGAAACTTCTTTAGCATTTTTAAAGAAAATAATTGAATGAATATTGTGGTATGTAATGCAGGTATGATGCTTTTTTGAGAATGGGGTATAGATAAGTTTAAAACGAACAAATATAATTGTCCAGAAAAAGTTCTACCTATAGCTTTTAGGATTGCATGAACAAATTAATGTATAGGATAGAAAATATATTTTTAATTGGCTGTTTTGATGGTTAAATACACCATACTCCAATTAGATGTTTTTTTCATTTTTTGAGGTAGAAATGAAATGAGTGTTTTAAAAAACGGCATTAGAATTTTAAAGACAATCTTTAGAAATCATAATTTCTGTACCGGAAGAAAATTTAACAGATATCGTAATTTCTAAAGAATTGTTTCAATAGATCACTCTAAAAGCACGGCATTAATCATTTAACTTCAATACCGCCATAAAAGCCTCTTGTGGCACTTCTACGTTACCTACTTGACGCATACGTTTTTTACCTTTCTTCTGCTTTTCAAGAAGTTTACGTTTACGGGAGATATCACCACCATAACATTTAGCTGTTACGTCTTTACGTAAGGCTTTTGTAGTTTCTCTAGAAATTATTTTTGCACCTATAGCCGCTTGAATAGGAATATCAAACTGTTGCCTTGGTATCAATTCTTTGAGCTTTTCACACATTTTTTTACCAATATTAACGGCATTATCTGCATGAATTAAAGCAGACAAGGCATCAACGGGCTGAGCGTTCAAAAGAATATCTACACGAACCAATTTAGAGGTACGCATTCCAATTGGCGTATAGTCAAATGAAGCATATCCTTTAGAAACTGTTTTAAGTCGATCATAAAAGTCGAAAACTATTTCTGCCAAAGGCATGTCAAAATTAAGTTCAACACGTTCTGTAGTCAAATACGTTTGGTTTGTAATTTGACCTCTTTTCTCTATGCATAAAGACATTACATTACCGACAAAGTCAGATTTTGTAATTATCGTAGCTTTTATATAAGGTTCTTCTACACGATCTATACCAGATGGATCGGGTAGATCCGTAGGGTTGTTAACAATAATTGGTGTTTCAGTATCTTTTCTAGTAAATGCATGATAACTAACATTGGGTACCGTAGTTATTACCGTCATATTGAACTCTCGTTCTAAACGTTCTTGAATGATTTCCATATGCAGCATTCCTAAGAAACCACATCTAAATCCAAAACCTAGGGCGGCACTACTTTCTGGAGCAAATACAAGAGAGGCATCGTTCAATTGTAATTTTTCCATTGAAGCACGTAACTCTTCAAACTCATCGGTATCTACAGGATAAATACCGGCAAATACCATTGGTTTCACATCTTCAAATCCGGCAATTGCGTTTTTAGTTGGGTTGGTAGCATCAGTAATGGTATCACCGACCTTAACTTCGCGGGCGTCTTTTATACCTGTTATCAAATAACCAACATCACCGGCCTTTACACTTTTTTTAACCTCTTGAGTCAGCTTCAGCGTACCTACTTCATCAGCAAAATAGTCCTTGTCAGTTGCTACAAATTTTATTTTTTGTCCCTTTTTAATTTCACCGTTTATAACTCTAAAATAGGTTTCCACACCTCTAAACGGGTTGTAAACAGAATCGAAAACCAATGCCTGTAGCGCTTCGTCGGGGTTACCTATAGGAGCAGGAATACGTTCAATAATAGCAGCTAATATTTCTTCTATACCTATACCGGTTTTTGCAGATGCAGGAATAACTTCCTCTGCATCACAACCTAAAAGGTCAACAATATCATCTGTTACTTCTTCTGGATTGGCACTTGGTAAATCAACCTTATTTAAAACAGGTATAATTTCAAGGTCGTTTTCCAATGCCAAATATAAATTAGAAATCGTCTGTGCTTGTATACTCTGTGCTGCATCTACAACCAACAAGGCACCTTCACAGGCCGCAATAGATCTAGACACCTCGTATGAGAAATCTACGTGACCAGGTGTGTCAATTAAATTTAATACATATTGCTCACCCTTATAGGTGTAATCCATTTGTATTGCATGACTTTTTATTGTGATACCACGTTCTCTTTCAAGATCCATACTGTCCAGAAGCTGTTCCTTTTTTTCTCGATCGGTAACCGATCCGGTAAATTCTAACAATCTGTCTGCCAAGGTGCTTTTACCATGGTCAATATGTGCAATAATGCAGAAATTTCTAATGTTTTTCATAGTGGTAACAGTAATAATAATGCCAATTTACGCCAGAAATAATGCCAGGCAACAAAGAGCAACTGCAAATATAATCTAATTTATAGCGCTAAGCTTTAGTGTGGTTAGCTATTTATAGGCGCATAGATTATAAATTTATATTGTAGGGCATTACATCATTTTTTTTAATTAGATTTGATTACCAACCTTTAGCCACCATTGAAAAGACTGCTTTCCATTTTATTATTCACCATAGGTATAACTCATTTTGTGCACAGTCAAACCTTTGAGGTGAAAGGAGAAGTAAAAGACCAATATCAAGAGCAAGTTGCATTTGCTTCGGTTTTTCTATTAAAAGTAACGGATTCTGTTGTGGTAAAAGGCACTTCTGCCGATGAAAACGGTGCGTTCTTGTTTTCTGATATTGCAGAAGGTCTCTATTTTCTTAAAGCATCTTACGTTGGTCAGGTTTCCAATAATTTAGCGATTGAAATTTTAAAAGACACTAAAATTGGAGCTTTGATCATAGAACAGCAGGCAGAACAGTTAAATGAAGTGACCGTTACTAGTAATAAGCCTTTTGTAAAAAGACAGGTTGACCGTATTGTTTTTAATGTAGAAAACACGGTTATTTCTCAGCAAAGTTCTTGGGACATTCTTCGTCAAACACCGGGAGTAATTATGATGAACGATGAACTGAAGGTAAGAAATCAGGCAACAACCGTTTATATCAATAACCGTAAGGTTCATTTATCAGCTGAAGAGGTGAGAAGTCTTTTAGAGAATTACCAAGGGGAGCATATAAAATCTATAGAGGTTATTCATAATCCTCCGGCAAGTTATGATGCCGAGGGTGGCTCTATTTTAAATATTGTTACCAGTAAAAATGTGTCTGTTGGTTATAAAGGAAATGTAAATATCGGGTATACCCAAGGGGTATTCCCAAAGTACAATTTTGGCACATCTCACTTTTACAAAACTGAAAAGCTAAATGTGAATGCCAATTATAATTACACACCAAAAAAAGAATTTAAGAATACCCTGAACAATACCAATTATAGAGATGATACCGGTATAACCTCTATTTGGGACACAGATTTTGACCAAGTAATACGTACTAATACCCATAGTGCAAACTTAGCAGTAGATTATAAGTTTAATGAAAAGAGCAGCTTAAGCTTCACCAGTAATGCGCAATTTCAACCAAAGAAGGATGCTGATTTTTATCAGGAAACGACCATTAAAAATAGTTCAGGTGTTTTAGATTCTTTATTTACTACAGATAGTTTTTTAAGTGAAAAAAAGAATAATATTTCTGGTGACCTAACTTTTAAACATCAATTTAAAGACCAAGGGAATTTAACCATAAATGCACATTATACAGATTTTGGTTTAGACCAAAATCAAAATGTAAAATCAGATTACTTTCAGCCTAACGGTTCCTTTTTACGTGATTTTAATTTCTCCACTATTGCCGATCAGCAGATAAAAATAAAAACCGCTCAAGTAGATTATAACGACTACTTGGGTAATGTATTTTTTGAAACAGGTGTAAAAAGTTCTTTTATTGATTCTGAAAGTAGATTAGACTATTTTCTACAAAATAACGGAGCTGAGTTTATACCTAATTTATCTGATGATTATACCTATGATGAGAGTGTATACGCAGGCTATTTAAGTTTGTCAAAAGATTGGGAAAAATGGAGTATTAAAACCGGTTTACGAGCAGAGCATACAGAGAGTTCAGGAATATCTGTAAATGTATCTACCATAAACGATCTTAGCTATTTTAAATTATTTCCTTCATTTTATATGCTACATACTATTAACGAGAACCACAGTCTGTCTTTTGATTATGCCAGAAAGGTTCAACGCCCTAGGTATGAAGATTTAAATCCGTTTAGAACCTATATTAATGAGCGTACTTTTCAAGAAGGAAACCCTAATTTAACCCCTAGTTTTAGTCAAAATTTCAATTTGAACTACACCCTTCAACAGGAGTATTTTTTCGATTTTTATTATAGAGATAACGGCATGTATATTTCTACATTAACTTTTCAGGATACTGATAACTTAGTGCTAAGAGATATTACACAGAACGTGCTGGAAAGCACCTCTTACGGGTTTGATTTTACCTACGGAAAATCTTTAAGTAATAATTGGTATTTATATAGTTATATCTCTCTTTTTCATGAAGAAGAATCTTTTATTGCCTTACAAAGCGATGCCTTTTCGTTTACAAACAACTTTAATGGAGCATATATAGATCTTACAAATTATTTAACCCTTTCTAAAGACAGTAGTTTTAAAGGGGAATTAGGATTAACCTATATATCTGGTTGGTTGCAAGGTTCATTTATACAAGAAGAAACTACAAATTTAACCGTAGGGTTAAGAAAATCCTTTTATAACAACAGAGCTGTTCTTAGTATAAGTGCAAACGACCTATTAGGTAAATATAACGGGTATGTATCTTCTAAATATTTAAATCAAGATAATGGTTATTTAAAAGTTCCTGAAACCCAGTATATAAAGATCGGTTTTACATATAACTTTGGTAATTTTCGTCTAGAAGATAATCAGCGTAATATAGATAAAATAGAACGTGAACGTATAGAGTAAATGTAACTATCTAATTATCAATGCATTATTTTTTCATTAAGAAAAAGTTAAAAAATATGTAAGATTATTCAATATTACTTTCCTACATTTAAGTAGAATACGATTACTAATGACTACGAAATTCTGCTTATCACTTTTATGTTGCCTTATAGCTTCATTAGTGTTTTCCCAAGATTTTAGTATAAATGGTTTTGTTGTTGATGATAACCAGACACCTGTTGTTCTTGCCAATGTTATTTTATTGAGCGAAGATGGTGAATTTATAAAAGGAACCGTTACCAATGAGCAAGGTGGTTATGAAATTAAGGCAGTTACTCCTGGCAGGTATCGTATAGTTGCTAGCTATATAGCAAACACGGTAGAGGGTACTATTTTATCTATAACGGGTAACACTACAATAGAAACCCTAGTATTAAAAAGGTCACAAGAATTAGATGAGGTTGTAGTAACTCAAAAAAAACCTGTCATAGAACAATTGGCAGATAGGCACATTTTCAATATTGAAAATACAGCACTTTCAGATAGTGATATATGGGATGTTTTAAAACGAACGCCAGGGGTTATGGTGATGAACAATCGCTTATACATAAATGGCAGCCCTAATGTAACCATCATGATCAATGGAAAGCGTGTTAATTTACCAGAAGATGATATTATTAATCTTCTTACGGGTAGTTCAGCAAGTAATGTAAAGTCGATAGAAGTAATTACTAGCCCCCCGGCAAAATATAGTGCAGAGGGCGGATTGCTTATAGATATTAAGATGAAGAAAAATCTGGTTGCCGGGTATAACGGGGCAGTCTTTAACCGATTTACCCAAGGTGTTCTTCCAAAACATACGATTGGTACAGATCATTTTTTTAAAGGAAAGAAATTAGATTTCTCTACTAATTATAGTTTTAGCCATAACAGAGATTGGAGTAGATACACTGATATTACTACTTATTTTGAAAACGGACAAGAAAGTGAGATTTGGACTGCAGAACAAAAGATAATAGATAAAAGAAGGAGTCACAACATCAATTTGTTTTTAGATTTAGAATTAGATGAAAAAAACACAATAAGCCTTTCTTCTACCTCTAGCCTATCACCTAATGGCACTTCAAATTATTTTTCAACAACGGATATAGATAATACAGATAAAGAGTTAATAGCTCAATTAGATGGCTTAAACATAACGCATAAAGACACCTACAATTCATCTAATTATTTAGATTGGGTACATCAATTAAATGACAAAGGGGCAGAATTGTCTACGAATGCGCATTTTACTTATTATAATTCTAAACAGAGCCAAGTATTAAACAATGATATTACACAGGGCTTTACGGATAAAACTTCAGAAAATACGCTAAAAATAGGATCTGATCAAATAATAAATCTTTTTAGTGCTCAAACAGACCTTACGCTACCGGTTTCAAAAAACGCTACCATGGAGACAGGATTAAGAGTAGCTACTATAAATTCTGAGTCAAATATTATGCAGTCAGGGTTTGATGATTCAACAGACGGAGTCAACCCAACAGAAAATGGACAGTTTGATTATGACGAACAAATTTATGCGGGTTACCTCAGTTTAAACAATAATTGGGAAAACTGGAAATTGAATATTGGACTGCGAACGGAATATACGGAAACCAAAGGTGATTTAGATACCTTGCTATCAGTTCATGAGACCTCTTATTTGAATTTTTTTCCCAATATGGCACTTTCGTATAAGAAAGAGAAAAATGCCTTTTATTTAAAATATTATAGAAGAATTACAAGACCAAGGTATAGCAGCATTAATCCTTTTCAGTTTTATCTGTCTGCAAATTCTCTTTATGAAGGCAACCCTAATTTAAAACCATCTTATGTTGATTATATGCAGTTAGATTATGTATTTGATCGCGATTTTAAAGTGGTGTTGTTTGCCAGTAGAAAGTCTAATGAACAATTGCAACAAATAACACAAGACAATGCAACCCATACGCTGAAAACACAAATTGTAAATTTAGAAACCAATTACTTTTACGGTATAGATGTTAGTGTATCAAAAGAGCTTACATCGTATTGGTATCTTTATGCTCTAGTTAGCCATTTTCATGACAGGGATAGCTTTACAGATTTAAACACAAATACTATTATAGAGAACTCAATCTGGACCACCTTAATTCGTGCCAATAATTACTTTACATTACTTAAAGATAAATCGCTATTTGCAGATATTACCTATACCTATTACTCTCCTAGTATAAGGGGAAATGCCTATAATGAACCTTTAAGTAAATTTGGCCTGTCTTTTAGAAAAACCTTTTGGAACAAAGATGCAAGTATTTCTCTAAGTGTTGAAGATATTTTTAACAACGGCACCATAAACTCAACAAGAAATTATCTAGATCAAAAAAACACTACCAGTACTAGAAATGAAACTAGATTGTTGGTGCTAGGGTTGAGGTATAAGTTTGGCAACACCAAAATTCGAGATAATACTAAGAAAAAGAGTACAGACGAAGGCAAACGTTTATAAATACTATGCCATCATAGTACCGCATAAACCAAGGCTTATTAAACAATACACTCCGGCTAAAATCATAAATACTTTACCCGCTTTTTTCTTCTTATAATTAAATAGGATGGCACCAATAATAAGGAACAAGATTGCAGGGCCAAACATTATCATAATCAGAAAGGTAGCTAGACCATCTAAATTACCTTCTAAAATCATATCATTTCGTTTTGTAGTTCTTTTAATCTTTCAATTTTATCATCTCTATAAAACAGGTTCATAGTTTCAAACGGGATAATTTTATAGTCTTTGTTTACAATGTGCACACAAGATTTTTTTATGGCACGTACATCAAAATTATGGGCATCAATAAATTGCATAATTATAATACGGAATAAGTTATCATACCCCAGCTCTGGAGCATCAATTTCTGGCAGGCAACACATAATACTCTTTAGGTTTTCCGAAGCTTTTTCAACGGAATTTCCCGTGCTGAAGAGCTCAATCATTTTACCGTGCAACTGCTCATCTTGCTCATAGATTATCGTGTTTTTACCTTCGTTCAATAAATCATCTGGGTTTATGAACCTGGTTAACGGGTTTACCTCATTACCTAATTTTAAGGCATAGGCCATTACTAAAGCATCAGGATTACAGGGAACGGGAATTAAATCGTCCGATTCAAAAATAGGCGACTGCTCTAATATTTTTCGTCGTACTTCGGTTAAGGTAATTCGGTTTTCGTCCACCTCAAAATTCTCTAATCTCCCTGCTATCTGTGTGGGTTGAAAAGTAACCCCGCGTACACATTTTTGTTTTAAGGCAAAGTCTATGGTGCTTCCCATTTCATGGTCGTTCAGTCCTTTTTGTAAAGTGACTACCAACGTTGTAGAAAGGTTTAATTTATTTAGGTGGTCTAAAGCTTGTAAACGAATCTGGGCTAGGTCTGCTCCGCGAAGGGTTTGCAGTACTTGGTCATCTAACGAATCAAACTGTAAATACACTTCAAAATCTGGTGCATAGGTGGCTAATCGCTTAGCAAACTCAAAATCTTTCGCAATTTTAATTCCGTTGGTATTCAACATTAAATGACGAATGGGAAGCGATTTTGCATAGTCTAAAATCTCAAAGAAATTAGGGTGTATGGTAGGCTCACCACCACTTAATTGTACCACATCTGGTTCACCTTCGTTATTTACAATAACATCAAGCATTTTCTTGATTTCCTCAAGGGTTCTATGTCTGCCATACGTGGGCGATGATCCCGCGTAACAAGTAGGGCAGGTAAGGTTACAACGGTCCGTGAGTTCAATAACGGTAAGGCAAGAATGTTGCTCATGATCTGGGCACAATCCGCAATCATATGGGCAGCCATAATGCGTTTTTGTATTGAATGTTTTAGGGTATTCAGAAGCCTTGTTGTAGTTTCTTATGTTCTTATAATATTCAATATCATCAGCAATAAGCACTTTAGATCTACCATGCTCTTTACAATTTTTAAGCATGTATACCTTTTCGTTCTCAAAGACAATTTTGGCATCTACCCGTCGTAAACATTCTGGGCAAAGGCTTAAAGTGAAATCATAATATGTATAATTTTTTTCTGACATAGGATATTCCCCGTAGGATAAATTTATGGTAGTAAACCAAACAAATTAAACATAATATTTGAATACTACTTAAACCTAAGAAATAAAAAGGGTTCGGTTTTATAAATTCGATACAAAATCTTAATGTAAAATAGACAACCATAAACAGCTTAAAAAGGTCTCCGTTTCTATGCTTAATCTTTGATTTTTGAAGTCTTTGGATAATAATAAATAGGAAAATTAAAAATACCACTTCATACAATGCAATAGGGTGTCTAAGAAGACCATCACCTAAATCTATTCCTGTAAAAAAGGTAGTTTCTTTTCCAAAGGTAAACTCTTTAATACCTGCTAAAAAGCAACCAACCCTGCCAATGATTATACCTAAGATAATAGGTAATGTAAACAGATCTCCGGATGATTGCTTTTCACCAATAATTTTCTTGGCAAATTCCACACCCAGCAAACCACCAAAGAGTCCGCCCATTATGGTTTTATTGTTCAAGTTGTATAGCCAATCTTCTTGAATATGCGTCACAGGGTTCTCAAAAAATGCAACTAACCTAGAAAGGAACAAGGCACCAAAAACAGCACCAATTAAAATAGAAAGTCGGTTGTTAGAAGAAATAGCATCAGTACTTCTTTTCCGAAGAAAAACATAATATCGAAATCCAATAAAAAACGCCAGGTATTCTAGAATAAGATGCATGTTTAATTTTACACCAAATACAATAGGCTCAAAGGGTATCGAAATACTAAGTAGCAAATTATTCATGAAGGTATTGGTAAGAGAATTTGGTGATAAAATGATAGGCTAAATGTAGTTGAAAACCTAATTTCGTCACTAATTTACAGTCTTTCCAGGAACAAGTATTTTAAGCGGTAATAAAATCCTTTAAAACCGTACAATTTATCCAAAAACCAAAGTAATGCCCTTCTCGTATTTTTATATAACTTTGCAACCCAAAATTAATTACGCCAGTGCCCAAAATAGGAGACATACAACTGCCTGATTTTCCGTTGCTTTTAGCACCTATGGAAGATGTTAGCGACCCACCATTTCGTGCCCTTTGTAAGGAGCAAGGAGCAGATGTGGTATACACAGAATTTATTTCTTCGGAAGGATTAATTCGTGATGCCGCAAAGAGTGTCATGAAGTTAGATATTTATGAAAAGGAACGCCCTGTAGGTATTCAGATTTTTGGTGCCAATTTAGACAGTATGTTACAATCTGTAGAAATTGTAGAGAAGTCAAAGCCAGATATTATAGATATTAATTTTGGTTGTCCTGTAAAGAAAGTAGTATCAAGAGGAGCAGGAGCCGGAATTTTAAAGGATATTGATTTAATGGTTTCTTTGACCAAGGCTATGGTAGAACATAGCAACTTGCCTATAACCGTAAAAACAAGGTTGGGTTGGGATGATGATTCTATACGAATTGTTGAGGTTGCAGAACGATTACAAGATGTAGGCTGTGCAGCAATTGCCATTCATGGTAGAACCCGTGCACAAATGTATAAGGGAAGTGCAGATTGGAACCCTATTAGAGAGGTAAAGAACAACCCTAGAATGCATATACCTGTATTTGGCAACGGTGATGTAGATTCTCCTGAAGCAGCCATGAAAATGCGTGATGATTATGGCTTGGATGGGGCCATGATCGGTCGTGCAAGTATCGGTTATCCCTGGATATTTAGAGAGATAAAACACTTTTTTGAAACAGGAACACATTTAGCTCCGCCAACTATGGAAGAGCGTGTAGATGCCGCGCGTCGTCACCTACAGATGTCTATAGATTGGAAAGGTGAAATATTAGGTGTTTTTGAAACCAGAAGACATTATACCAACTATTTTAAGGGCATTCCTAATTTTAAGGAATACCGTATGAAAATGGTAACTAGTGATGATTCTGCATCCGTATTCGCAGCATTTGATGAGGTGTTGCAAAAATTTGGCGACCACCAGTTTACAAACGTTTAAAGATCCACTAATTTTTTATTGATACGGCTACTTGCAATTTTAGAGGCAATGATACCTAGTACAATGATGGTTGCCAATACTATGGCTATATTAATGGGTTCAAACTTTACCGGGTAAGCCAAAGACGGGGTTATTTTTAACCAACTAAAAGCTAGCTGCGACCAAACAATCAGTACGCCTATTAGCACACCGATAAATCCGCCAAAACCGGTAACTAGAATACCTTGTACAAAGTAAATTCTACGTAGTTCTTTTATGGTAGTACCAAGGCTGTATAGGGTTTTAGAATTCTGTTGCTTGTCTAATATCATCATAATAATAGCACCTACCACATTAAATAGGGCAATGATAAGTACCAAGGTGAAAATAAGATACGTAGCTACATTTTCAGTATTCAGCATTTTGTAGAGCGTACTGTTCAATTGCTGTCTGTTTTTCAGTTGTACGTCATCACCCAAAATAGTTTGTATTTCATCACGTACGGCACTAGGTTCAACACCTACATCCATCTTAAAATTAATGCCGGAAATGGAAAGTGAATCCTTTTCCAATAAAGCCTGGGTTAGTCGTAAATCTGCAAATACATATTTATTATCCAAATCTGCTTCAACAGCATACACGCCACCAATAACCATGGGCAATTGATTGTAAAGCGATGAAATACTTTGTTGGGATATAGAGCCCTTACCAGGTTTAAAGGCATAAATCTGCATAGGACTACGAAACTGATTAATAGTAACCCCTAAAATATTGGCAATGCCCAAACCTGATACAACTTGGGTGTCGTTAATGGTCCAGTCGCCAATGTAGAGTGTACTGTCAACACCGGTTACTTTGGTGTAATTGCTATCTACCCCTTTTATGTAGGCAATATGATTTTTGCCCCGGTGCTCAAGAGATACTTTTTCTTCTAGCTCTTTGGCGTAAAATGCGAGTCCGTCAAGAGATTGTAATTGCTTTTCTTGATCGGGGGTAAGGGTGAAAATCTTTCCGTAATTGGGTGAAGCTTTTAAATCTGGATCAAAAGATTCAGTAAAAGAGAGGCTAAAAGTTTTTAATCCGGCGAATGCCGAAAGTACAATAAACAGTGCTGCAGAACCAATAACTATAACTAAAAAGGTGATAAAATTAATGATGTTTACAGCGTTCTGGGTGCTTTTAGAACGTACATACCTTTTAGCGATATAGAGTGGAAAATTCAACCGATCAAGACTTTTTACGTTTGGGTAACAAATCTCTGTTTTCTATTGGGTTTTCTTCGCGTTTCAATGATTTTTCAATATTCTCTATGTAATCTAAAGAATCATCAAGGTAAAACAACAACTCTGGTACTCTACGCAATTGGTTACGTGTACGCTGAGAAAGCTCGTGTTTAATAAGTGGTTGATTAGATTTTATACCTTCCATCAATTCGGCAGATTTCTCGTTAGGGAAAATGCTCAAGTAAATTTTTGCGATAGATAGATCCGTAGTCACCGCAACCTTAGAAACCGAGATAAGTGTATTTCTTAGTCCGCCATCAATGGCGGCCTTTTGTAGAATATCTACAATATCTTTCTGAATGACCCCAGCTATCTTACGTTGTCTTTGCGTTTCCATACTGCAAAAATACATAGAAATTGTATCTTAACCTCTATATGATGTACACCGAAGCAAATAAGGCATGAAAAAAATTGAACATTTAGGTATTGCAGTGAAGAACTTGGAAGAATCTAATGCACTTTTTGAGAGATTATTGGGTGTAGCACCCTATAAAAAAGAAAAAGTAGTTTCTGAGCGCGTAGTAACCTCTTTCTTTAAAAACGGACCTAATAAAATTGAATTATTGGCATCTACTGATCCCAACGGACCAATTGCCAAGTTTTTAAAGAAAAAAGGAGAGGGTATACACCATGTTGCTTTTGAAGTAGAAGATATTTTCGCAGAAATAGACCGCTTAAAGAAAGAAGGTTTTACAATACTAAACGAAAAACCAAAAAAAGGAGCGGATAATAAGTTAGTAGCCTTTGTTCACCCAAAGACAGCAAATGGCGTATTGGTAGAGTTATGTCAAGAAATTAGAGCATAATTAAACTTGTTTTATTTAAGTATTGAAACCATAAAGATTCTTGATTCAAAAAAAATATGAAAATAGAAATTTACATGAACTTACATTTCCCTTCTTTTTAAAAGTTAAATGAAGGCTGATGTAGATAAAATGACGTTTAGATATCACAAAGAATAAAGTAGAAAAGCTTCATTGGTTAGCACCTTTATTGTAGATGTTTAGTCCTTATCTTTAATGCGCAAATAAACTATTCTACGAACTATGCATAAAAATCTTGTGTTGGTTAAAAATAAGTAGTAATATTGCATCCGCAATTTGCGGGTTTTGTAATGCAACTAGTTTGAGCACTAGTTAAACCGATTTTAATTGGAATACGTTTTACAAAATTATAACCGGTCCTATAGCTCAGCTGGTTAGAGCACCTGACTCATAATCAGGTGGTCCCTGGTTCGAGTCCAGGTGGGACCACTAGTAAAATCAAGGCTTTCAAGATTTATTTCTTGGAAGCTTTTTTTGTTTGCACATAATTTGCACATATAATTTAATTTTTATTTTCAAACATTAATTTAACTTCATTTGATATTAAATGATATCATTTTGTAGCTAATTGTCCCCAAATCTTACCATAACTTACCTGCGCACGGATCCTGTTTCGATTTTATAGTGTTCTGGTAGATAAGCGTAAAGTAAAATCGAAATAGGGCGCACACTACTTTTGATTTGGAACACTATCTTTTTCTTTAATCCATTTTTTATAGGCTTGAAACTGCTCGGGATTGTTTTCAAAATATGCTTTGAGATTTAAGACTGCTTGCCGCTCACCTTCAGCGAATGCCCGTTCCCGAATATCAGGTGTTTGAGATACCTTAAAAGCTAGATAGCCGATGATGATAAATGTAACCAACCAAATCGAATAATGCAGCCATAGCTGAACTTTTGGAACCAGTCTTGCTTTTGCAATCCGTTTCTTTATATGATAAACAGATTCTTCGAGTTTCAAATTATTCTGTTTCTCTAATTCTAAGTGCTCAAGGAGCATTCTCTCGATTTCAGAAGTATCGGGTTGTATTTTGATGTTTTCGACATTTTGAGCTAACCGTTCCAATCTGTTTATTGATGTATTGAAACCGTCCAGTTCGTCGGTGAGCAGTTCCATTACCTCGTCCAGTTTTTTATATCCCATAGCTTTTTATTTTAGAACCCGATTCCCGTTTCGATGGCTTTTCTGATTGTTTTTTTGATGATGTTCTTGGCGATACTGGTAGCCAGATTGGTACTCAGTTCCAAAGTCTTCCCCAACAGCTGAGCTGACTTTCCTACCTCCAATGGTTTTGCAATGCCCCTATTTTGTGAAAGCTGCGCCATAATCCTTCCTCCGGACATGGAACGGTGTACTTCGCTCGCCTTGAAATTCTGTCCTTTGTATTCGAATCGAAACCCTTGTAACTTGTTCGCCTTGTTGATACATGGTATGACTTCCACCTTCTGTGCCTTCATCGTCTTGATATAAACATCCAAGGTTTTTGGCCTTTCGTTCACCATAATTTTCTGATGAATATGCTTGATTTCAAGACGTATTCTTATCGTATCCATCTCCTTTTCTAGTTGCACTTCCTTGACGGTAGTAAGCCCCATATCATAGGCTACGTTCTCGGCGGCCAATTGGCTCCGTTTACCTATAAAACTGTCATTGTAGGCCTTGCCGTCGAAACCGATTCGGTTCACGTAAAGATGGACATGGGTATGTGCCTTATCGCGATGAACGAAGGCCACTGCCTGATTTTCCTTCAATCCCATTTCTTTTACAAACTTTTGGGTCAGTTCCCCTAACCGTTCTTTGGTAAGGTTTTTACCGTCTTCTCGGGTAGGGCTTAGAATAAAGCTCAGGCTGTTCTTTTGGCATCTTGTATTCTGTTCCTGTATCAGCCTGAACTCCTCTGTTATCTGTTGGGCATTATCTCCCGCAAGATGTTGGCTAAAGACAATTTCGGCATCCTTCTCCTTGTCCAGACCGTAATCGATGTTGGCTCTGGTGTTCCCGACTGCCTTTCCCTTGCCTATCATTTTTTTATGCTCTTGAAATTATAGAGATGAGTTCGGATTTCCTCCGCCAAATTCTCGACCTCGCTGGCCAGTTTCGGGTTATGTCTCTTGAACATATTCCCGATACGGGTAAAATTCCCTTTGTACTTTACCAGTATTTTATAATGCGTTAACTGCTCTTCCGTTAAACGTTCGATTACAGAATTTCCGAAGGCGGAACTACGGCAGTACTCCGAAAGGGAAATACCGGCCCGCTCCGCTCTTTTCTTGAGTAGCTTTTTCTCGTAAATGGAACACCTGAATTTGATGTAGGTCTTTTTCATTTGTTTTTTTCTTTGCGACCGCCGGGAGTAAAGCAAGTTTGTTTTTGTGGCAACAAAAACACATCTTGCGCCTTCTGCCCAACTCCATTAATAGAACTACCTCTCAGCCATTCGTTCATATCCTTGAATCCTGAATAATGTTTCGATTTGTCCTTACAGCTTTTAGAGTGCGCCATCAATTTTTCGGTTGTTCGTTTTCCATTGCTATCGTTGTCCAAATAGAGTTCGATGCTAGAATAACCCTCTAATGTTCGCATCACCTTTTGAACGAATGCCGTTGAGTTCAATACCAGAAAATCATAATCCGATTCCAAGTTTTTATGGTACTCTAAAATCGATAACAGGTCGAACATGCCTTCGGTAATAATGAGTTTATCGTATCCGTTTTTGATGTGGGTGATATCCTTGGGCGAACTTGAATTTTTATAATATTTGTTCCGTAGTTCCCAGCCACCGGAATCGTTTTTAAGACCAGTGGCGAAGTATTTCCTTCCCCTGAACATATAATGGACTTCCGAGCAATACTTTGATGCTGTTGCCATTGAAATGTTACGTTCATGCAAATACTTCATCAATCCCAGATGCTGAATAGGTTTGGCGTACATGATTGTGATTGTATGCTCTCGCTGCTTTTCCAAAAATGGTTGCTTTTGAAAAGAAAAAGAAAGTTCATCCTGTCCTATTATTTCTAATGCTTCCTTGACCGTACCTTTTGTAATCAAACAGATAAGGCCGATAACATTCCCTCCTTTTCCTTCTCCATGGTCGTACCATCTATTGAGCTTCTTGGACACCTTGAAAGAGGCTTGGGTTTCCGGGCGGATAGGGCTCAGGAACCAAGCTTCTTTCTCGTTCGTTCTGGTCGGAAAGTGCCCTAGTTTTGCCAGCGCTTTTTCGATGGGAAAAGCTCGGGCTCTTTCACACGATAATCCGTTTGTTCTTTCTTTTTTCATAAGCCAATTCGTTTTACTTGTTTTTTTGATGATATGATGACAGCACCCTTTAAAGCCCCTATGGTATTGGATTTAACGTGTCATCGTTTCATCATCGTGTCATCATTCTCTGCTTTTATACGACGTTTTCTGTCATCATTATTTTTTTTGATGACAGAATGATGACAGTTTGATGACAGCTTTAGCCTTTATAGACATTGGCCTCGGACTATTCCGTCATCGTATCATCGAAATTTTTGGTCAAAAAGTCTTTTTCGACCGTAAAGTAGCGTCCTTTTGCATCGGCCAAATGGATATCGCCATCGCTCCAAATGACGATTTTTTGGTATTTGTTCGAGTTGTCCTGATTGGTCAGTTTCCAGTCGTTCTTCAGCAGTTTCCGCAGCTGTGTCAAATCTGTTTTCACCCTGGTCTTATTAAGCAAATGCAGGGCATCGATGGGACATAGATTTATACTGTCCAGTTCAAACTTTTCCATCACGCTGAACAGGATACTTGCCAGCTCCTTTTCGACCCTATTCCTATTGTTCTGTACCAGCCTTGCCAAGGCAGGGGTTCTAATCTGTTTTGGGGTAAACCACATTCTGGTAGTATGCTCCGTGTATAGCTTTCGTTGTTGTAGATAGAACAGGAAAGCCGGTATCTCCGATATCAATTGATGGAGAAAATTTGTTTCCTCTTTATTAAGTACAGGTATCTTCAGTACCCAGAAACGAGTCTCGTTTCCATCTATCTTGATAAAGTTGTCCTCGTTGTTACTGCACAGTATGAACTTACCGAAGAACTCCACCTCCCGTTTGTCCTTTCCCTTGGCCTCCAATTTATTGATGTTGGTCGTACTCAGGTATTTGATACGCTCTGTCAGCTCTTCTTTATTGAACAGTACCTCGTCGATACAGATGAGCAATTTATTTGCCCAGTCCGCATTGAACTGGCTGCTGAAACTATCGTTGGTCAAATAGGTCATATTGTTGTCGAACAGGGCCTTCATCCATTTCAGGAAGGTGCTTTTGCCCGTGGAACGTTCTTTGGAGACCAAACACAGAATAGGCAGTACCTGTACCGGTTTGGTGTAGAGCAATTGCAGGTAGTCCAGCCCCAGTTCATAATGTTTGCCGAAAATATGTTTCACAAAATCCAACGAGGTCGTACATTCTCCTTCTTTTGGGATTGTCGGCAAAGGGGAATAGGTGTTATAGAACCCTTTATATTCCTGTTTGAAATCAATATGGCTGGGTATGCAGGTAAACCCATCGTACTTTGGAACCTTGCTCAGGTAATCCTTACCATGGTCTTGGCGGATGGTCTCGATGTTCCAATGCACCAGTATTTCATTGAAATGCCCTGCGATGGTCGGTGCCTGTACCAGTTTATAGTACGAGGTTCCTACCCGTAAGTACGGTATGGTTTTCATAAGAATTGTTTTGACCGCCAAGGACATTCCCTTGGCGATATGATGATTGGATAGAATATTAGATTTCCTGAACGTAGTCCCTTTCGTTCTGGAGCAACCACCTGACGATTTTCTTTCGTTCGAAAAATATCAGTTTCCCATTGGGTTTGGAGTGAGGTATATTGCCAGCCGCAGTAAGCTTGTAAAGATAGCTTCGAGAAATTCCCGTATAATCACAGGTTTCCTCAAAGGTCAGTACCTTTTTATTCGCTGTAAGAAGTTTTTCCAAACGATCGAGCCGTTCGAGAATCAAATAATTGTCCATTGTTTTCCTTTTTTAGGGTTACAGAATGAACAAAAGCGCTTTTGTTTTCTTTCAATATTGTTACTTGATAAATGTATGAAAATAGGCAAATGAAGAAATGGATTTATACAAATAGTTATCCACAAATAGCTGATATACAATAAATTAAACCAAATAACATTAAACTAAATAGTGTTAAAGGACCATTTATTTTATTTGGTTTCATTTGATGCCAAATGGAACTAATCTTAATATTGGGCAATAGGTGATATTATAGATGAAAACAGGGTTATCAACAATTAAAACTGAAGGAATTAGAAAACAGGAACTTTAAAAAGGCGGATTTTAATGTTTGGATTGTTTTAAATGCAGTCTAATACTTTCTGAAACACAAGCTGAAGCAACTGTTGTACAGCAATTAGATGCGCTACCTCCAACTATATTGTTTGCAGCGAATTTTGAAATGGTAATTTTTTTCAAGGATAGAGGAAGTTTTTTCGAATTTTTCATAATTTTAAGATTTATTTTTAATTATTAAGGAATTTAACAGTTAAAGTATTTATTTTCAAATAAATTATGATTTGTTATATTAAATTTTTCCTGATTAAGAGATTTTACATTAGTCCAAACCATTTGCTCTTATCTTTTTTATTTTTTGCTCTCTCTCATTATTTAACTGGTCAAGAAATTAGAGGAGTTGTATTACACAACAATGAACCCTTATCAGGGGTCAATATTTTAGTAAAAAATACCTTGGTAGGAACAAAAACTAAATCCAATGGGGAATTTAAAATAAATGCTACTTTAGGAGATACTTTGGTTTTTTCACATTTAGGACTTCAAACTTTGGAAAAACGTATTTCAAAAATTTTTTTACCACCTATTGAACTTTTTGATAAGTACGAAAAACTGGATGAAGTTATAGTAACTGACGCAAAGAATACATCAGATGGTCCAGGTACAAAGTCTAAAGAGGTTAGCAGTATTTTCGGAAATTTGAACACTAAAGCTGCTGGTTATTCCATTAATGAAGTTTCTGGAAAAGATCTTAATCTTGCAGCTCCAGAATCTCCCAATATACCGTCAATAGCATTTGCACTTAACGGCAAAGTTACAAACTATAAAATAACAACAGAAGGAATAGTTCTTCGTTCTAAAAATTCGATGACTCAGGACAATACAGCTTTATGGGAAATCGATGGAATAACTTATGATGGATATCCCCCATACGTCGATTTAAATACTATTGAAAATGTGTATGTTATTAAGAGTTTAGCTGGTACTACAAGGTATGGTAGTAGAGGTGCCGGAGGAGTGATAATAGTAAAAACGATCAACTCTAAAATAGGAAATAATAATGAAATAAGGGCTGGTAAAATTGAAAAACCTAGCTCGGTACCATATAAATCGTTAAAAAGGAAACCCTTTTTATTTGAAACATTCGGAGATTCATCTATGAGTAATTTAGTAAAAGATATTTCAGGTGATTTGAATATACTAAGAGGGCTAGCTTATTATAATCAATCTAAAGGAAATCAAACCATAGCTGCTCAAGTATATAGAGAAATTTTGTCCTTGGATAGCGAAGATATTATATCTCACCGTAATGTAGCCCATTGTTGGCACTTAAGCAATAAGCCTTTGAAGGCTTGGTCTGATTATATGATCGCATTTAAAAACAGTGATAGTTTAGATCAGACAAAAATTCGCAATATAGTATTTAATGAAATGGAAAAACTCTATGTAACTGAAAAGCTAAGAGGAAAGGTTATTGAAAGCTTCCAACCTCAGTCGGATTTTTCAACCGTTGATAATTTGATGACAAGAATAGTATTGGAATGGTCCGATGCTAATCAAGATATTGGACTGGAGGTAGTAGATCCTGAAGGTAATTCGTATTTAGTCGAGTATGGTGAGTTTTATGGCACAAAAAATGGAATAGAAGAATTTTTTTTAGATAGGACTATTAGGGGGAAATGGCAATTTAATTTTTTACCAACTGTAAAAAATATTAAAAATTTATACTTAAAGGTATCTATATACAATGAATGGAATTCAAAAAGAAAAGCAATAGCTAGTATCAACCTGTTCAGATTCACTTCCGAGGACAGCGATAAATATCAACTTTTTGAGTATATAGTAAATTAACTTTCATTAGGTTTCCATAAAATACTGATTACCAGTTTAAATCAATGGAAATTCGTACTTAGCTAAGTATTTTATATTATAGTCAAAATTAAGAGATATTATTAGCACCTGTACCAAGATAGAAATAATGGCTGCCATAAGGCCTTTCAAAAACAGTACTGAAAAAGGCTAGTCATACCGAAAACCTTTATAGAAAAAAATTACACACCATCGGAGATGTGAGATTATCTTGCTATTTCTAAGCTGACCTTTTATCTATCTTAGGAAATGAGGAGTCCTAGTTAGAAACTAAACCTATTGTATAGATTAACTATTTCTCTTAATATTCGTTCTGAGAAAATCTGGAAAGCTTTTAAAGAGGTAATCCCGCTACTGATATTTTATGTTCTTATTCCGGTTTTACTAGTAATGTAATTGTATTACTATTTGTAAAAGTGTATTAAATTTTGGTAATTTAAGAGTCTAATTAAAGAACCGTTTTTAGGGACAGCTCGACTGCAATTCGAAAAGTTTCTATTTCAGTTCCATTTGTCGTTCTTTTTAGTAATTCACCTTTTATAAAACTAAATTTTGACCTGAATTCTCATATCTTATTACAGACAATTCACCAAGGAAAGAAAAAATTCAAAATACATTATGTATTAAATAATACTTATGACTAGTTTAAGCATGTTCTGCTTAAAAATTAAAAGATCTTAAAGCTCTATTATTACTGGCGGAGAATACTAACTTCGAACCGCTACCTCTTAATTGCTATAATTAAATGATGTTCAATTGTTCTTGATAACTGTCTATTATGTTATTCGGCAAGGACTTAAGATAAATCTGTGTTGTAGCCATGCTACTATGGCCTAACATTGCTGAGATTGCCGGCAAAGGAATCTGTTTCAACATCGCATGCGTAGCAAAGCTGTGTCTCGATACATATGAGGTAAGATGTTCGTCGATTTGACAGATTTCGGCTATTCGTCGCAGGCCTTTATTGTATCTTTTTCGAGCCCCATGTACATCTTTATATTGTAAATCTAATGTCTCTCGTCTAACTATCGGAAGTATAAAATCATCTTTTTTCTTCCCCGAAATGTAAAAATCTAACAGTTGGTTCATTTGGCACGTTATTTTGATATCATACAATTTTGAAGTTTTCTTCCTCTGAAACTTAATCCTACCGTCAACTACGTTACTCATCTTTAAAAAAGCCATATCAATGAAAGACATGCCAAAAAGCATATAGGAAAGCAAAAAGTAATTTCTATAATGAAACGGCCAACTTCCTTTTTCCAATTGTAGTAACACTATTTTTTTCAAATTTTCGCTATTCATTGCTCTCTTTGCAGTCGGTTCAGTTCTAATTTGATAGCTTTTAAATGGATAGGCGTCTTTGGATATAAGCCCTCTTTTTATTCCTTGGTTATAAATCGACCTAATTGTTCTCATGTAGGCAGCTAGACCGTTTAAGGAATTACTTGGCTTGGACAGATGGAACCTTTCAAAACTTTTTAAAAAATCATAGTTGATTTCATTGAACTTAACATCTGATGAATTTATTGAACTTTTTAAAACACTTACAACTTCTTTATAGGTGCGAGCAGTTCCTAAACGTTCAGAAAGCCTAAGATCTTCCGCTAGTTCAGTAGCAAACTCGAGGAAGGATTCATATTTTGATTTATTGACAATTTTATCCTTTACCTCTTTAATAGACATGAAATCTAGTTCTTCGCAATCCTGTAGTCGATTGATGACATCATTTGCATTCGACAATTGCTTTACTAGAAGATTATTAAGAAAGTTTATGGCTTTAACCCGTTTGTAAGTATTTCGTATTCTTTGCCTTGAATCATCCCAATAATTTATAGGAACAGAATGACCTGTAGAAATAGAAGTAGTTTTTTGAAAATGACCTAATCTAATTATGATGGGATAGCTTCCATCTTTCCTTATTCTACGTGTATCCAGACTTAATTTTAAACTTGTTTGCATTTTTTGAAAGTACAAAAAAGTTTGCACATAATTTGCACATAAAACTTTGGTTTTAAATGAGCTTGTTTGATATCAAAAAACATTAAATAATTGATTAACAATATAATACGTTATAGTTTGTGTTTAGATGAGCCTTATTCCGATTACTCATAATCAGGTGGTCCCTGGTTCGAGTCCAGGTGGGACCACATCAATAATCCATAACACACTTTTAATTAAGGAGTTATGGATTTTTTGTTTTCAAGAGTTATTTTTTTTAATATAAAAGATTTTGTTAATTCCTTCACTAAATTTTAATAGTACACCAACCGTTACTGTTCATCGCTATGATAAATAACTGATAATCATATTAATATTTAAAGTTTATGAGGTGTTTAGGTTACTTTGTATTTTATCAAGTAACATTTAACTTTTAGAAGCATTTCAAAACCCTATCTTGGGAAATTTTTTAGTGCACCGTTTTTTTGTCAAGAGAACTTTATTGACATAAGCACAGTGTGTTATATTTTTGAAATATTAAAATTATAGAATGGATATCGTTATAATAGAAGATGAAGATCTAGCAGCAAGTTCTCTAGAAAAGATGCTGCTGAATTTAGACCATCCAATTCATATAAAAAAACGTTTGGAAAGTGTTGAACAGTCATTACAATGGTTTGAAAACAACACATGTGATCTTATTTTTAGTGATATTCATTTAGGTGATGGCGAAAGTTTTGAGATTTTTGAAACCTTAAATATTAGTATTCCGATCATTTTTACAACAGCATTTGATCAATATGCTATTCAATCGTTTCAGTTTTTTGCTATAGATTATTTATTAAAACCTTATGATATGATAAGGTTAAGTAGTGCTGTTAAAAAACATATAGAATATAGACCAAATTCAGTTATAGACTATAACCAATTAGATTCCTTTCTTCATCAATTAAAGGGTAGCCAAGAAAAAAAGGAATATCAAGAACGCTTTTTGGTATCAAAAGGAGAATTACTGCTTTCAATAGATAGTAAGGAAATAGCCTATTTTATGGCAGATAACAAATCTCTCTTATTATTTACCCATAAAGGGGAGCGTTATTTTTATGATGACACAATTTCTAGTTTAGAGCACAAACTTTCTACCAAGCAATTTTTTAAGATAAACAGAAAGTATATCATTAGTCATTCTGCTATCAAAACCATGGCAAAGTATAGCCAAAATAGATTAAAGATAGAATTAAAGGTACCTGTTTATTCAAATGATTTAATTTTTGTTAGTGCCAATTATATCAACGCTTTCAAAAACTGGTTAAATAATTAGAATGTTTGGAAATAAGATGCTGTCAAAATATAAAAAACAAAGCCAATACTTCTTTGTTAGTCTATTGTTTATTGCTGTTTATTTTATAGGAAGTTCGTTGATAACTCCTAAAATTACTTCTGTATCAGAAAATTTGGTGGAGGACCTTTTTCAGGGGAATTTAAAGTATAAGGAAAACATTGTTTCTTTTGAATTCAATAAGCTTAACAACTATTTAATTGATATAGAGAAAATTTTCCAATATGAAGCATATAATGTGTATAGTAATGAGCTGAAAAAAAAGCTGTTGTACTCTTCTGGTTTAGTGGTAGAAAATAGAAATATCTCTAATACTTTTATCAAAATTTTAAAAGAAAACGGTAAAATAGATTTTTATAGTTCTAGTACAGACTCTTTATTTGAGAAAGAAGTTGATGACTATATTCTAGAGAATAACCTCTTAAATAGTAATGGGAGTAAAGATGTAGTGCTAACGGTTAAGGACAGTGTTGTATATAGAAAAACTTATACTAAAAAATTAAATGACAATACAGTAGTCGTTTATGGTTATGACGTTGATTTGTTGCGTTTTTGGAAATACTTTTCAGAAAAATATAAGGGTGATGGTGGCTATACGGTAGTAACTAATAAAGAGGGTGTTTGTATGCTGCACCCAGAGACAAGTTATATTGGAAAAAAAATAGACGGGTATTTTAATACGATATCATTAGATAAGGTACTTGAAAGTACAGTAGAAATAAATGGGTATTATGTTCCTAAAAACCATAACATATTAAAAACAAAAGCGGTGTCTGAGTTTTTAGATTTAGAAGTGTTACGGTATTATGATACTATTAAAATAAACCATACACCGTTAATTGTTGTCGTTAATTTTCCCTTAGACATTCATTTAAAAGAAACAACGCAAAGTATACAGCGCTATTTTTCATGGATAAGCCTTCTAGCTTTTATAACTTTTATGTTGATGTTAATAGTCTACAGGTTACAGTTAAAAAAAGAGTATGCAGAAAATTTAAGAGTTTTAGAAGAAAAAGAGCAGCTGGTTTATACCAATGAAAAATATCAGAAAGAGAATGCGGTACTTCAATTAAATCAACTGAAAAAGAAAATGAATCCTCATTTTTTATTCAATAGTTTAAACTCTTTACATGTTTTAATTGATGTAGACCCAGAGTTGTCTCAACAGTTTGTCCTTAAACTTGCAGAGGTATATCGGTATCTTTTAGAAGAGAGAGAGGGTAATTTAATATCAGTTAAAAAGGAAATTACTTTTTTGGAGCAATATATATTTCTACAAGAAATACGATTTAATAAAGGTCTAAATGTATCTATTATTTATAATTGTGATGATAAAATTTTAATGAAAAAAATACCTTTTTTGTCTCTAGAAACTTTAGTCGAAAATGCAATTAAGCACAATAATATAACAAAACAAAATGCTTTATTTATAGAAATAACAATATCTAATAATAACATCATTGTGTTAAACAATTATATGCCTAGAAAGAAGAAAATTGAGAATAGTCATCATATTGGGCTAACTTATTTAGAGAATACATATCAACATTATCAAATTAAAGACTTTAAAACGGAAATATTTGAAGGCAAATTCAAATGTATTCTACCTTTTATTAACGTATAATAATACTTCACTCCCTTTTTTATTGAGTTCACTCCTTTTCATTTTGTTCATCATGTTATTTCATGAAAATTTGAGGCATAATTAATTTTTTTCATGATATACGCTTCGTTAAAAGAAAAAACCACCTACCGGTTTTCTGTAATTTTTATATTGTTTTTAGTTGGAGTAGCAGGTTTTGCACAAGACAAAAAAGATGCTGTACAAAAAGATAGTGTTGAAAAAGGAAATGATAAAAAGCTTAATTATAAAAAATTAGTTAAAGAGGGCAATGTTAGAAAGGGAGTGTTTAATGTTTATACCTTAAAGGAAGATTACTATTTTGAGATTCCAGATTCACTTTTAAGTCGAGATTTTCTCGTTGTAAATAAAGTGTCAAGTGTGCCGTATGCATTAAATGGCCATGGGTTAAATAAAGGAATGACATTTGAGACCAAATTGGTTCGTTTTTATAGCGATTCGGTATCGAACAAAATCTGGGTGAAAACGATAAACCCAAGAGTAAAATCACCTAAAACAGATGCTATAACTCGTTCTGTAAAAGACAATTTTAGAGAATCTGTCATTGAAGAGTTCGATATTGAGACAAACAACTCAGATTCTACATCATATTTTATAAAAGTGAACAAGATCTTTAATGGTAAAGAAAAAAGCTTTAGTGATGTACTTACCAATGTTGGACTAGGTGGGAGCATTAAGACCGATCTTTCAAAATTAGAAGGTATTAAATCGTTCCCTAAGAATATTGTGGTGAAATCTGCAATGACAACTTCGGTTGCAGAAGGTGGTGGTCCCAGTATGCCATTGACTATTGGTGTTACCACAAATATTGTATTACTGCCAACCAAAATTATGAAGCCACGCTTTGCCGACAATAGAATTGGCTATTTCAGTATACCAATGGAATATTATTCTGATAGTCAGCATGAAGTAGAGTCAAGACAATTGATTACGCGTTGGAAATTAGAACCAAAAAAAGATGATATAGAGAAGTACAAAAAGGGCGTGTTGGTAGAGCCAAAAGATCCTATAGTGTATTATGTAGACCCGGCTACTCCTAAACAGTGGAGATCGTTTATTGAACAAGGTGTTTATGATTGGAATGTAGCATTTGAAGCTGCAGGATTTAAAAATGCGGTAAAGGTGAAGTTTCCTTCAGAGGAAGATACTGATTTTGATGCTGATGATGTGCGCTATTCGGTAATTACGTATGCCGCTTCAGAAAAGCAAAATGCTATGGGACCATCTGTCGTAGATCCTAGAAGTGGAGAGATTTTGGAATCTGATATTATTTGGTGGCATAATCTAATGAAAGGTTTACATTCTTGGATTCGTGTTCAAACAGGACCTATAGACCCTAAAGCTAGAGCTAATAAATTCTCAGATGAACATATGGGAGAAGCCATTCGTTTTGTGTCTTCTCATGAGGTTGGTCATACTTTTGGTTTAAAACACAACATGGCAGCTTCTTATAGTTATCCAGTAGATTCTTTGAGGTCCAAAACATTTACTTCTAAAATGGGTGGAACTGCACCTTCTATAATGGATTATGCACGCTTTAATTATGTAGCACAGCCAGGAGATGATATTGTGGACATTACACCAAAAATTGGGGTTTACGATACTTATGCTATTGACTGGGGATACCGATGGATAGAAAATAAAACGGCCCATGAAGAATTGCCTATTCTAAATAAATGGATACGCAAGCACGAAAACAACCCTATGTATTTTTACGGTCCACAGCAAGGCGATGTTGTTGATCCACGGTCCCAAAGCGAGGATTTAGGAGATAATGCGGTAAAAGCAAGTGAATACGGACTTAAAAATTTAAAGCGAATTATCCCTAATATTCTAACCTGGACAAAAGAAGAAGGACAAGGGTATTATAAGGCATCCAAGCTATACAAAGAAGTTATAGATCAATGGCAAACATACAATGGCCATGTCATGGCAAATATAGGTGGGGTACATATTAATAATACGGTTTATAAAGATGGTAAAAACACCTATGAACCAGTAAGTGTAGAAATGCAAAAACAGGCATTGGACTACCTTATAGAAAATGCCATTTTACCACAGAAGTGGCTGTTTACACCTAGTATAATCAATAAAATATTTGCAGTAAGGGATGCCCCAGATGGAGAACGCTATTACTCACCTGTTTCCATGCAGCGTATTTATCAGACCAATGCTATTTATGCGTTGGTTAAAACAGATCGGTTAATGCGAATAACTGAAAATAGGGTGCTGGTTAAAAATAATGAAGAAGCATTTACGGAAGAGTATTTGTTTGACCAGTTGTTCAATGCCATTTTTACAAAAACGAAAAAAGGCCATTCTTTAGATATGTTTGAACGAATGACTCAGAAAAACTATATAGATGTTTTAACTGTTGATAGAAACAAGCTTTTAGAAAAAACGAAAGATAATAAAGCGGTAGATGGTGAAGATCAGTTTAAAAACATTCATTTTTCATACTTGCCAAGGGTTGCGGATATTGGTACAAATAAGCGTGCCGCTTTAGATAAAGTATTGAAATTATTACAAAAAAAGAAAAGAAAAGGCGATAGGGCAACAAGAGCACACTATAACGACTTGATCGCTAGAATCACTTATAATCTGAAATACTAATTCATGAGGGGGTTATTATATATATTAATTTTTATTCCAACATTACTTTTAGGTCAAAACCAAAAAGTAATCACCGGTCAGGTAATCGACAACGCCACAAAATCGCCAATTATCGGAGCTTCGGTATACGTATCTTCAGCTATAATAGGTAGCAAAACTAAGACAGAAGGTGTTTTAGATAGTAGTATGTTGGGTACAACAACGAATTTTGATGGTGAGTTTTCACTAACCGTTAACAACGATGTTATTTCTTTTTTGGTTTCCTATATGGGGTACGAAACAGAAAAAGTAACTATTTCAGATAACGACACGCATTTTACCATTGTTTTAAACGAAAATGTTGAAGCACTTGATGAGGTGGTTTTAACGGGATATCAGAAAATAGAAAAACGTAAAATAACATCCGCATATAAGAAAGTAGAAATGTCAGATTTGGAACAATCTGGCGTTATGACGGTAGATCATATGTTAACCGGTCAACTTGCCGGTGTTCAGGTTCAACCTACAACCGGTGCACCTGGCGCACCTGCGAAAATTGTAATCCGTGGTAGTGCTTCATTAAATGGATCTTCTGATCCACTTTGGGTGTTAGATGGTATTCCATTAGAAGGTAATGATATCCCAAAAGATTTTAAGGATAAAGATAATATTGACAACCTACAATCTTACCCTATTGCTGGGTTAAACCCAGAAGATATTGAGAGTATTACGGTATTAAAAGATGCTTCTGCAACCTCAATCTATGGAGCAAGAGCTGCTAACGGTGTTATTGTAATAACCAGTAAAAGTGGTAAAAAGGGTGCCATGCGGGTACAGGCAAATGGTAACATCTTTGTTACCCAAAAACCAGATTTCTCTAAGTTGAACCTAATGAATTCAGCAGAAAAAGTTGATTTTGAGTTGTATTTGGCAAACCGTACAGACTTAACTTACCAACAAGGTAGAGGAGACGTTGCTCGTATTTTAAATGCTAATAATGATTATGTAAATTTTCAAAATAACGGTTTTAATAATATTTCTTCAGCGTCTCAAAATGCAATCAATAACCTAAGAAACTCCAACACAGATTGGGGAGATGTTTTATATAGAACAGCCATTAACCAACAGTATAGTGTAAGTGTTTCTGGAGGCAATGAAAATAATAACTATTATTTTTCTACAGGTATTTTTGATGAAAAAGGCACTACCAAGGGCACAGGGCAGCAGCGATATAATATTACTTTAAAAGATAAATTTTCTATAAACGAAAAATTTAAGGTAGGTGTGGCTCTGTTTGGAAGTCAAACAAGAACAAGTTCATACATTACTGGAGCTGATGCATATACCAACCCTTCTTATTATTCAAGAAATGCAAACCCTTATTTAAAGTTGACCGATGAGAATGGAAACTATCTTTACGATCCAGATTTGGTTGAAAGATCAGACTTAAACTTAGATTATAATGTTTTAGAGGAAAGAGAAAATACCAATTACGAATTGGTGTCCAATTCTTTAAAAGCAATTTTTGATGCTAATTATAAGTTGTTCGCTGGGCTACAGATCAATACTCAATTAGGGCTACAGTTAGATTTTGACAAAACCGAGAAGTTTAGTGATGAACAAAGTTACTTTACAAGAAAGTATGAGCAAAGATCTAGATACAATACAGAGGATGGTGCTGCATTTTATATGCCTAAGGGCGGTATACTGCAAAACTGGAATTCAGATGTGTTTCAATATAATTGGAAGACAACAGTAAACTACAACACAACCCTTAATGAAAGACATGAGTTAGATTTAATGGCGGGTACGGAGTTTAGAAGAAATAAAAAGACAGAAATCCATGCAAAAGGCTTCGGTTTTAATCAAAATACATTAACTACCATTGCCATAACAGATGAGAGGTCTTTGACAAACGCTTTGTTTGATCCGTATAAGAAGTCGTACTTCGAGAATGCTTATGCTTCGTTCTTTGGAACAGCGTCTTACACATTTGATCGTAAGTATACTTTTTTTACAAGTTTAAGATATGATGGTTCTAACCTGTTTGGGGTAAACCCTAAATATAGGTATTTGCCTTTATGGTCTTTTGCAGGGTCTTGGAATGTGAATAACGAAGATTTTCTTTATGATATAGATGCTATTAGTGATTTAAAAATTCGTGCATCTTATGGTGTACAGGGTAATATAGATAAATCTACATCTCCTTTTGTTCTTGGAGAGTACTATACAGAATCTCTTTTACCAGGTACCAATGAGGATCTTATAAGAGCATTAAATGCACCAAATGCAAATTTAAGATGGGAAAAAACGGTTTCTTCAAACCTTGGGTTTGATCTAGGGTTACTGAATAACAAAGTATATATTACCAGTGATTATTATTACAGAAAGAGTACCGATTTAATTGGTCTACAATCTGTTCCTCTAGAAAGCGGTTTTAGTTTTATAAATACAAACTGGGCTAGTATTAGCAATAAAGGTTTTGAATTTTTAATTAATACGGTTAACGTTCAAAATGATGATTTTAAATGGACATCAAGCTTTAATATTTCTCGTAACAAGAGTATAGTTGAGGATATTGAAATTAGGGAAGAAGATTTTAAACCATCGCTAAAAGGGTACAGTCCAACGGCTATTTTTGCTATAAAAACTGCCGGTTTGGATAGTAATGGGCTACCATTATTCTGGAAAGATGGTAAAAAAGTAACGGCAGTAGATTTCTATAATTTAGAAGAAGGCACAGATGGCAGTCAATTAACAAGAGAAGAGCACCGAAACTTATACTCATATGTTGGTGATGGTGCGCCTAAATTCAGTGGTGGTTTCAATAATAGTTTTAAATATAAACAATTTGGGCTTCGTATTTTAACGCACTTTAATCTTAAGCAAACGGTTCAGGCAACGCCTAGTTACTATCTAACTCAAGCAGAACCAGGTAAAAACTATAGCACGGATATCCTTAAAGCAGGAACAGGCAATTTTCCGGCCTTAATTGGATTTAATACACCTGGCTTTGATACTGATTTAGTTTATAACTGGTTCAATTCTTCAGATGACGGTAGAACATATGATGATCTTGATATTTGGATTAAAGACATTTCTTATATACGTATAAGTAGCATTAAGCTAGGGTATTCTATACCAAAAAAGCAATTGGACAAACTAAAGATAGCAAGCTTGGATTTTAATATCGAAGGTCGTAATCTATTTGTTTTAGGCACAAATTATGACGGTTTCTTTGACCCTGAAACTTATGGTAGTATTTATTCTCAACCAATCCCTAAAATTATTTCTGTAGGGTTCAATCTGGCATTTTAATAAAGACAGTATTCATGAAAAAACTAGCATACATCATATTATTGACATTGAGCTTTACCGCTTGTGATGATTATTTAGACATTGAGCCGGTAGGTCAAATTATACCGACTACAGTAGAAGATTATAGAAATTTTTTAACATCGGCATACGCCATTAATACGGGTTCTAAGGTTTTAACGACCTACCGGGGAGATGAATTAAGTTTAAGTGCTACAGCCGTTGGAATTGAGCAATATGAAGATCTTTTTATTTGGAACGATGAAAACCCAAGTCCATTGACATCGGCTTACCCATATGCCAGTATTTATAATATCATTTTTTATGCCAATCATGTTATTAATAGTGGTGATGAAATGAAAGGTGGCGTTCTAGAAAAAGAGCAGTTGATCGGAGAAGCTCATGCCTTAAGGGCAATGCAATACTTTGACTTGATCAACCTGTATGCAAAACCATACAATTCATCAACTGCAAGTACTGATACCGGTGTACCGATCACAACAACTTATGATTCTGAAAAACCGTATCCAAGAGAAACGGTTGAAGTTGTTTATGATTTAATACTGAGCGATTTGGAATCTGCAGAATCTCTTTTAAATGTAAGTCAACAAGAGACTGGGTATAATTATAGATTTTCAATTTTAGCGGTAAAAGCATTTAAGGCAAGAGTATATTTATTTAAGAATAATTGGCAATTGGCCATTGATGAAGTTAACCAAGCATTGGCTATAAACGACGAATTACAAAATTTAAACTCTAATAGTGCAATACTACCTTCAGAGTATAATTCTGTAGAATCCATATTAGCTTTAGAAACGGTGGCCTCTTTTGATATGACCGAAAACGCAAGTATCTCTGAGGATTTATTGAGTATTTACGATCAAACAGACGACTTACGTTTTTCCATATACTTCAATGAAGAAAGTGACGGTACCTATCATTCTAGTAAAAGTGCAGATACCAAGTTTAAGGTTTCTTTTAGAACTGCAGAGTTGTATTTAATACTTGCGGAGTGTTATGCTCAGTTAAATAACCAAGACCAGGCAAAGGCACATTTAATTGAGCTTGCCAATATGAGATATACGCCAATAGGTTTAGAAAGATATAGAACAAGAATAAATGAGTTAAACTCAGCTGACGTATTGGAAGAAGTCTTGGAAGAAAGAAGAAGAGAGTTTGCTATAGAAGGGCATAGATGGAACGATCTAAGAAGAACTACACGACCATTACTGATTAAAAATTATAAAAATCAAGAGTTTAGATTAGAAAAGGATGATGATAGATATACTATTCCATTTCCTAATGATGCAATTATAAATAACCCCGATTTATAGATAAGGGAACAAATTGTAACCTGTTTTACGCCTTTCGGGTTCAAGGATTAATTAAATAAGGCATTCTAAATACAATTAAATAAATAATAAATTATGAAGAGAATTTTTTCGATTTTAAGTCTATTTGTAGCAATCTCAACAGTGATGGTTTCGTGTTCAAGCGATGATGATACTGTGGCATTATCAACATTAACAGCTATCAATGATTTTTCAATTGCAATAGATGGTGTCAATGCAGATGATATTACATATGATTTAGGAAATACTATAGCAATTGAAGTTCCTTTTGGAACCAGCTTAACTACGGTTGTACCAACAATAGGGATTTCTGAAAATGCAACAGTAACGCCAAACTCTGGATCAGAGGTGACATTTGTAGACGGTGAGGCTAAAACTTTTATAGTAACCGCTGAAGATGGTACTACTGCTAAAGAATATAGTGTAGTGATCAATATTCGCGCAGAGGTTGGTAATGGTACGCAATTACTTACGTATCAGATTGCAGATTTATTCGGTGAAAACTCAATAACTACGTATAGCTATAATGAGTCTAATTTTGTAAGTTCTTATACTAAAGAAATCAATGATTTTGGAGATATAAATACTGTAGAGTACATTTTAGTTTACGATGATAAAAACCAAGTTTTAGAAAAAAAATCTGCAGATTCTAAATCAATTACGGTTTACGAATATAATGATGAAGGACAAATAGTAAAAGGTAAATACAGCTTTGAATCTGAGTTGACCTACACCTACGAATATAGCTATGATGCAAATGGTGCTTTATCTTCTGAGAAAAGAACAGACCATACAAGCGATGATGCCGTGACAGAGGTGAAGTTTACGATCGAAGAAGGAAATGTAGTCCTTGAAAATAGATTTTCTGATGATTATATAGCCACATATGATGATAAGAACAACCCTTTTAAAGGATTATACCCTGCAGCTTATGCAGCTATAAATGCTGGCATTACGGCTGTAAACACCAATAATCCTATTTCTGGTACTTTAGCAGATGGTGCTATTACTTATGAGTACAATACAGATAACTACCCAATTAAAGCATCTTACACATATTTTGATGGTTTGGCTAGCGTAGAAAAAAATTACACCTACTAATTTAGAGAATTAAATTAAGGCCAATTTTATACTAGGAACACTTTAATAAAGAGTGTTCCTTTTTTTATACAATAATATACATGAAAACTTATATTTACATATTACTTGTTTTAATATTTATTGGCTGTAGTAATGACGGTAAGAATAGTCAGCTAGAACAAGAAGAGGAGGTTGTTTTAACGAAAGAGGAAAAATTAATTCAATTATATAATACAACATTAGTTCCATTATTCTCAAGGTATGAAGCACTTGAAATACCTTCCGAATTTCAAATTATTGAACAAGATTTAGGTGTTAATGCCGGTGCCGCCTTTGGTTATGTTGAAGTAAGTAGAGGGTTAGTTAATTGTACAGAAGAAAGTATTCAATTATTCGCCTTAACTCATGAGGTTGCCCATATAGCTACTTTACACCAAGCAAGTTTATTTAATTTAGAAGGTTTTCTTTCTGAAGGACCGCAATTAAATGCCTATAAAAAAGCCGAGTATTTGGCAGATTTAATAGCTGTACATTTAATTAAATCTAAGGCACCGCTATTTTTTGAAGATTTAAAAAGTAATTTCCATATTTTAAAATTGATTTTAGGTAGTGAGACCTTTACACACCCTTCTGGTACCGATCGCATAAAACAAATAAATAAGTATATAAATTTAAGTACTACCAAAACTAACAATATAGCCTTTAAAGAGCTGTATTTAAATATTTGGAATAATAGTATTTAAGTACAATCTGTTTACTAAATAACGTTATTGTTGATCTTAACCGGCTAAGTAGGGTCAAGGGTTTAAAATGACATCCAATTTTAATGGTATTAAAGGTAGAAGGCCCTTTGTACAGAAATAGAAATTACGGTATAATGTAATACAAAGGTTAAGGGTTATATTATTGTTTGCAAATATGTAGTGGTATGGAAATAGGATTTAGATTGGTAACAAGGATCTGATTTCATTTTTAGCAAAAATTCAAAATGCACTAATTATATATTTTTTTGATATTGTTACGGTTAAAGTCCTATGTAGAGATAATTTCATTCTGGTTTCAGTAGTAGAAACAAACATTTTTTTAACATAATCTTTATTAGATGTATCTAGTTCTCTACTATTTCTTAATTTACTAGTTCAAACAAACCATTTAGAAAAATGACGATAACAAACGCTTGGTGCAAGACGGTATTGCTGATTCTTGTACTAGCCATTTCTTGCATATCAGTAACAGTGGCGCAGACCATACCTTCACCAGAAGATGTTTACGGTTTTAAAGTTGGTACCGATTATAAATTGGCAGATTATAGCCAAATTGAAGACTACCTTTCTATATTGGATAGTTCTTCTGAACGTGTACAAAAAGTAGAGATTGGCACTACCGTGTTAGGTAGAAAAATGTACATCTTGTTTATTTCAAGCGAAGAAAACCTTAAGGACTTAGACAAATGGAAAGACATAAGTGCAAAACTTGCTCGTGTTCAAGTGTCCGATGATGAAGCCGTAAAATTAGCTGAAGAAGGTAAGGCTGTTGTTTGGATCGATGGCGGTATGCATTCTACCGAATTGGCTCACGGTCAAATGACATCAGAACTGGCATATACTTTGGCTACATCTGAAAGTACCGAAATGAAAAAGATTAGGGAGAATGTAATTACGATACTAATGCCTGTTATGAACCCTGATGGGTTAGATATTGTGGTAGACTGGTACAAGAAGAACTTAGGTACCGCTTATGAAACATCACGACCGCCTATTTTATATCATTATTACATGGGGCATGATAATAACAGAGATTGGTTTATGAATACCATGCCAGAAACTTATCATGTTACTAAAATATTGTATAATGAGTGGTATCCGCAGATTGTATATAACCACCACCAATCCTCACCATCGTGGACAAAAATTTCACTGCCTCCGTATGCAGATCCCGTAAATCCAAGAATTCATCCTGCAATTACTGCAGGAGTTAGTGAGGTAGGGTCAGCGATGACCAAAAGGTTTTCATTGGAGAATATGCCGGGTGCCATTGCCGATAATTTTTATACCATGTTCTGGAACGGCGGTGGGCGTACAGTGCCTTATTACCATAATATGATCGGCATTTTAACTGAGGTTGGTCATACCACTCCTACGCCCAGATTCTACGATCCAGAGAAATTACCGAAGACCGTTGCGGGAGGTACACCTACAGATGGTACGGATATTATGTATCCGGATCCATGGAAAGGGGGCGAATCTCACTTTCGTGATGCTGTAGATTATATGCTGACCGCTACTTGGGCAACTTTGGATTTGGCTGCCGATCGTAAGAGCAATTACTTGTATAATATTTACAAAATGGGAGCTTCTGCAATTGAGAAGTCGAAAGAAGAAGGTCCGTTTGCATATGTAATAGGTAAAGATCAATGGGATGCTTTTGAGGCTGTAAACTTGGTCAATGTGTTGCTTAAAGGCGGTATTGAAATAGAGAAAACGACCAAAAGTTTTGAGGTCAATGGAAAAAAATATGAGAAAGGGGCCTATGTTATTTATACAGCACAAGCTTTTAGACCTTATCTGATGGATTTGATGGAAAAGCAAAACTACCCAACACGTTTTAAATATCCAGGTGGTCCTCCAGACACCCCTTACGACCTAGCGGGTTGGACATTGCCATTGCAAATGGGCATTACGGTAGATAAAATTGCAGAGCCGTTTGAAGTAGCTACCAAAAAAGTAGTAGAATCTGCGCCGTACTATGAGGGCGAAGTAAAAGGAAATGCTTCCTTCGGATATTTATTAAGTGCCAACAGTAATGCATCTGTTAAGGTAACTAACAAAATATTAAAAGCGGGCGGAACGGCATACAAGACAAATGCATCGTTCAAGTCTGGTAAAACAACATATCCGCCAGGTGCTTATATCGTTTCTGGCGGTAGTGCTTCTGTAGAAAATATAGCAGCTGAATACGGTTTAGAGGTAACAGGTTTATCCGCAGAACCAAAAGTAGCAATGACCAAGGTACATGCCCCCAAAGTAGGTTTGTACAAATCCTGGGTGGCTAATATGGATGAAGGGTGGACACGTTTTATAATGGATGAATACTCATTTGAGACCGATACGCTCCATGATATCGACATTCAAACAAAAGATTTATCTCAGTATGATGTGTTGATTATCCCTTCGCAACGACCAAAATCTATTTTACATGGTAATTCACCGTTAAAAATGCCCCAGAAGTTTACGGGCGGTATTGGTTTAGAAGGTACGGTAGCCTTAAGTAATTATGTGAAAAATGGAGGTACGTTATTGGCTTTTGATCAAGCAAGTAACTATATAATAGAGCAATTTGGACTACCTTTAAAAGATGCTACGGAAGGTATAGATAGTAATGAGTTCTTTATACCAGGTTCGTTGATTAAAACAGCTATAGACACCACGCACCCGTTAGCATTTGGTATGCAAGATACCGTTGCGGTTTCTTTTAATAAGAGTCGCGCTTTTGTTATTGATAAGCAAAGTAAGAAAGGAGAAGGTGGTACAGAAGAGATTAAAAATGCACCATTACCGGAAGTAGAGGTGATTGCGACCTATGCGGAGAAAGATTTATTGATGAGTGGTTGGGCAATGGGCGAGAAAAAATATATTGCTAAAAAGCCAGCTATGGTAAAAGCAACATACGGAAAAGGTTCTGTAGTATTATTTGCCTTTAGACCACAATTTAGAGCACAGCCAAGAGGAACCTACAAGCTTATTTTCAATAGCATTTTTGAAGGTGCTGCAGAATAATGTTGCGCGGTGGAACTTACCTGATGTAGATAGGCTTTTTCCTCATATAGGCCATGTTTGGTTTCCATACTGATGGAATGTCACTTGGGGTACAGCCAAAATGTTTTAACAGTTAGACTGTAAAAATTTGAAGAGGACAATGTTTAAAAAATAAAAACGCCCATCATTTTGATGGGCGTTTTTAGAATCTAGTGTATGAAACAAGTTAATACGTAATCTTAAATATACTTCCGCCAAAATCATCACAGACATATAGAGCTCCGTCAGGACCTTGTGCTAATCCACACGGGCGATGTTTCAATGTACCTTTTGTGGTGGTGTCCGCTAAATCGAAACCTGCAAAGTTGTCCAGGAAAATCTCCCATTCACCACTTGGTTTTCCATCCTTAAAAGGAACAAATGCAACGAAAAATCCTTTTTTAAGTTCTGCAGACTGGTTGTGAAAAGCTATGAAAGCTCCGTTTTTGTATTTATCGGGAAACATATCGCCTGTATAAAAAAGTAGGTCGTTGGGTCCTAAATGTGCAGGAAATGCAACTACAGGATTAATATAGTCTTTATTGGCTATTTGTTCTCCATCGCCACCGTACTCTGGCGCAAGCATTCTACTATCTTTAAAATGGTCGTAATACGTTTCAGGCCATCCGGCATTATCACCTTCTTTTAGTTCATAAAGGGTTTCCGCAGGTAGTTCGGCATCTTGTTTTTGTGTAAATACCTCTGGATAAAAAGAGTGTAATCCGCCACGGCCGTGATCTGTTGCAAATAAAGAGTTGGTCTCAAAATTCCAACGAATACCTACTGAATTTTTAAGTCCCGTAGCATATCTAGAACCATCGGCAAATGTCTGATTCAGTTTATTCGTTTTAAATTTCCAAATACCTCCCGCAGAATCTAAAATTGTACAGGGCATCATACCTGCATCTCCATCTCTACATGCATCGTTCCATGACCCAATAGTAACATATAAATTATGATCATTATCAATGGTAAATGGTTTGGCATTGTCCATACCCATATCAATTAGTCCGTCAACCAATTTCTCTGGTGCATTGGTATCTACAACTTCATGGTCGTCATTTAACGGATAGCGGAATATGGCAGAATTAGAAGAGGTGTATAAATAATCGTCAGTTGCTATAATACCGGTACCCGGCAATTCAGAAAATTGTTGTTGTTCATCTATGGTACCATCATTGTTGGTATCTTTAAGGACAATAATTGCCGTGCTATCTTTTAATACCGATCGGTTGGCATAGATATGTCCGTTTTTAGCCACGGTCAAATGCCTAACGGCGCCTAAATTTTTACCGATTTCTGCTACTGAAAATCCTTCAGGAGCTTTTAAAATAGTTTCATTTTTTACTGTTTTGGCAACAGGCTTTGTTTCTGGTTTACACTGAACAAAAAGAGCTGTCAATGCCATTGATGTAAGTAAATAAAGTGAGTTTTTAATTGTAATTGATTTGTTCATAAGCTGTTAAAGGTTTTGAATACCTTGTTAATATTGGTTTGTAATAGGTTGTGCGTATATAGAGACCATGGACATAATTGATACCCAAAAGTAAAGTGGTATCATTTAATGTGCGGTAGTGCAATAAAAATTATTTTTTAATTGGGGTAAGAACAATGTTTCTATAGGCAACATTACCGTGGTCACCTTGTAAGTAGAGCGGACCTGGAGCGTAAACGTCAGAGCTAATAGCGCCACCGGTTGGTCCTTCAACGGCTGCATTGTCAATAATTTTTTTTCCGTTTAAGATGACTGTTACATGTCTTTCTACCAATGTTATGTCTAACGTCTGCCATTGACCTGCTGGTTTCTCTGCATTTTCGCTAGGGGTTATACGGCTGTAAAGTGCACCCATATGATGACTGTCCAACTCTTGTCCATAAGAGTCTACTACCTGGATTTCATACAGTCCTTTTAGGTAAATACCACTATTATTTCCTTTAGGTACATTGACCTCTAATTTTAAATTAAAATCTTTGAACTCTTGGTCTGTACGTAGGTTTCCGTAATAGATATGATCACCATTTTTAGGCTGTACAGGATTGTTCTGTAAAGTGCCGTCTACAACTTTAAAACCGTTTGGGCTTTTAGGATCAATGGTTCTCCAGCCTTCTAAGTTTTTACCGTTAAAAAGTTGAATGGGTTTTTTGTATTTTAAGAGACTTAAGTTGGGAGCAGCACCTACCGCAGGCAAACGAGTGCCTGTGAAATAACTAATTTCCTCTCCAATTTTGCCCCATGCCGGTCCTGTCATTGTACCTGCGATAGCATCGTTTCTTTTGGTAATACGCATGGTCCAAGTTCTAGTATGGCTACGGGCTTTTCCTGAAGTGGTTTTAAGCTCATTTTTAGACGTACGGGTAACAATAAGCGTGTTCTTGTCTACCATATAAACATCGGAAACTGGAAGAATACTACCGCCGATCCATAATAATTCGCCATCTAAGACCCCTTGCTCTTCATGCACTTTTAACCAGGCTACACCACCCCCGACGACATCAATGGTCCACGTGCCAATAAAGGTGTTTTCAGGTGCGGTAGAGGTGCCGACTGAAGTTGCAAATGTTGAGGTAATGACAAGAAGAAATGCCATGAGTAAAACTGGTACTTTTTTCATGATTAAAGTGAGTTAGAATGTTGGTTTGAACGCACCTGAAACAAGTGCAAGTTTTAAAAGTAAGGATAAAATAAAAAGCTGCTGTACGCTGATTTAAAGTTTAACAGGGAATTAAGGTATATTGTATGAAGTAAAGTGTACCTGTAGTGGGGCATGTTTCACTTTAAATTTTTCATTTTTTAAAACTTTATTATTCCTACTAAAGCCTACAGCTATTAGCCTTACCTAAATATTACGGATTTCCGTAATATTTGTGTGTGCAATATTTTTAAAATCCCATGGTTAAGTATAGACCTTTAAAATAAATTAAAACATAAACTTGAACATGAAATCAATTAATTACGTATTACTATTTTCATCTATTGTATTCCTGAACTTCAGTTGCGAAAAATCAACCTCAGAAGAGTTTGAAGAAGTAAACGGAAATATAGAAACTAAGCTTATTAGTTCTATTAATGTGGCGTCTGCCGAAAATGAAGAAGAACATAACAATATCTTATTTTCGTACAATAGCAAACTTCAATTGACCTCCATTTTTGATGGAACAGCATCGACGAACTTAACCTATGACGAAGATAATTTAACAAATGTATCAGGTAATATAGATAACGGAAATGTAGAGGAGTTATATGAATCACCCTATAACGCTTTTGAAACTGGGCAGATACAAGCATATGATGATAATGGTAACCCATCTGTAATACAATTTATTGAGTATGATTATGACTACATGACGGGTGAAGAGGATATGGTGTATTACACGGCAGAAATTTCATATGACGATAAACCAAATCCATTTTATAAAACTGCAGAAGCAGCGGGTATCATAAATGTCTTGGATCAGATTAAACTGAACTTTGCAAGTGCCCCACAAGCAGAAGAAATTGTAAGGGCAAAGGCATTGTTTCCTAACAATAATCCGGCGCAAATAGTGTATAAAAATGAGGAAGGAGAAATAGAATATACTATAAATATGTCTTACACTTATGATGGTGATTACCCAACGGCAGCAACGGTTTCTACGGTTTCTATGCATTCAGATGAAAACGAAACGTACGTAACAACCTTCACTTATGTAGCAGACTAGGTAGGTAAAAAAAATATGGATAGTAGAAAGCGGCCCTTACAGGCTGCTTTTTACATTTTAAAGGGATTTTTTAGTACAAAATCAGATAGAATTCAAAACTGATTTTTATATTTTCCTAGAAAATGTTAAATTGAGGCTGCCCTTAATATTAGTATGCTAAAGTTCCCCCAGAATGCATTAGTATAGCTCTTTATTAACGGGCATTTTTTATTGAAGTCCTGCAAAGAATATATTTCCCCAAAGTATATTAAAATACCTTTAGAGATTTATTTTTATTCATTGCTTCATAGCCTTGCTCCGGAGCTGTTTGCTAATTAAACTAGTGATATTTGCACCCAACAACATTGGGTCACTACCTATTTTAAAAGTATGATTTGCTCCTTTTATGAAGTCTTTTTTTGTGTGGTACCATTAGGCCATTACATTGAACGTATCGGGAATCGGTATTGTAATAAATACGAATTTCACAGTAGTAAAATGAACCATAGGTTTTAGAAATAGGATAGTAAGGATGATGAGTTTTTAGAAATTTAAAAATAAAATAAACTTAAAGGAAGATAGATGATGGTAGTAAATAAGAGTGGCCAAATTTCATAGAATAGTATTAAATTAGGCAAACACTTAAATGAAATGAATTTGTAAATAATGGCAAAGATTGAAATAAATGGTTCCCCCGAAGCGCTAGAAAGAGTAGCCAGTTAATTAGCAAACAAGAATATAAAGTTTAACATGGTCATTGATTGTGGTAATCATTCTCTAAAAGATGTAGATAAGTAAATAGATTCTCTATCGCTGTACCAGAAAAATAATTTGAAATATGAAAGGCTTACAACAAATAAAATCTGAAATAGATCGGTTAGTGAGTACCAGCAATAAAACCGAACTAGAAGTAGTAGAAGCGTTGCAAAAACATTATTTCAACAAAGCTGTTACAGCAGAAATTAAACTGTATAAGAAAAAGAAGAAAAAGGTAGCGCAAATAACTAAAGACCTAAAAATTAGCCATAGGAGGTTTTATAAAATTCTAGAAGATAAAAAAGTAGAGTTCACTAAATACAATAAATCTAAGATAGAAGGTGAAGAATAATCGTTATGAATTGAGGTAATTTAAACAAAGTAGAACGTTTTAAACATAAGAATGAAGCTGCCTAAAGACATACCGGGGTAAAAATTATAGTGTGATATTTTGACCATTGTTTTGGCAGACTGTATACTTTTCTTTACATATTATATTTATTGGGTTATGAGAATTTTAGATAACATTTTTATAGTTTTGACTTTAAATATATAGTCTAAGATTTCGCAAAAATGAAGTTAGGATTTAGCACCAGCTTACTTATTTTTTAAGAAATTAAGAATACGATTTTAAAAATTATGAAAAGAACAACAATAGCAATTATTGGAATGATAATAGCGTTTATCACTATAGTCTCTACTTTTATTAAGGATAACGACACCGGTTCCTTATTTGGATTTGAAATGGATATTTGGATGTATAGACTAATTTGGCTTGCCTTATTCGGAGTAATTTTGAATGGGTATTTAAAAGAGCGGAAGAAAATATAATCACCTCAAAAATTGTACAATATTACTCTTTTGATTGTTAATTAGTAAAATTAAAGGGCAAAATGGTACTAGTTTGCATGTAATCCTAAACTCAGAGTAAACAATTACCAAATATTTCGACTCACTTACCTTATGAAAAAACGAAAATTTAAGATCAGTGATATCATATTTGCGGTGTTCATTTTGTTGTTGTTAATTCCGCAGACAAGAACTCCCATTCAGGTAGCGGTCAACACATTGAAAGTGGCAGTTTGGTCACCAAGTGTTGAAGATGAAGAGAACCAAAGTGAGGTAACTCCGTTTCAATATACCGTGATAGATTTACAGGGAGAAACGCAAAGTATTTCGGTGGGTAAGGGTAAAGTAACTTTTATAAGTTATTGGGCAACTTGGTGTCCGCCTTGTATAGCAGAACTACCAGGAATACAAGAGTTATATAACGAATACGCAGACCAGGTTAATTTTATATTGCTGACCCAAGAATCACCAGAAAGAGTGCAGCGCTTTATAAATAAAAGAGGGTATGAACTCCCTATATATATTCCGCAAATGAGAGCTCCGGAAGCGTTGCAAGAAAATAGTATCCCCACAAACTATGTAATAGATGCTAACGGAAGGATAATTATAAAGGAAACCGGTGCTGCAGATTGGAACAGTACTAAAGTACGCGAGTTGTTAAATGGGTTAATAGAAAAATAGGACAGCTAAAACAAAAAAAAGCCGAAAAATGAATTCCGGCCTTTTCCACATCTCCCAATCAAAAGAAACATTAATCAACCATTTCACTAAGTACTTTTCCGTTTTCATCAAAAACGATATCCTTTTCATTATTCCATCCTTTTTCAAGCTCAACATCATAAGTAGAAGTTCCGTTTACGGTAGTTTTTTCAACAGAGTCTACTTTGTATCCATCATAATTACTAGCAATCACGGAGGTAATGGCGCTTGGCAATTCTGCTTCAGTAATTTCTAGTTCTGTTTTAGTAGTGTTTCCATCTGCGGTATACCATATCTCATGTTCTTGTTTGTTATGGTCAAACTCAACTTTGTATGACTGTCCATCCATTTCCCATTCCACATCGTTTGCTTGTGGGTAATTCTGCTCAAAATGCTGCTTTAATTTTTCAGGTACATTTTTGGGATCTATATCTTGTGCAAATACAGTAAATATACCCAGTACGGTTAACGTTAATGTTGCTATACTTTTATTTTTCATAATCAGATAATTTTTAAATTCTCTTCAAAGAAAAGAGTCAAATCTAGAAGAAATTGGGAATAGCATTAATTTCACTTTTTTTGAGTTTAATTCCTTGGCATGGTAATTCCCATATCTTTCTAGAATTCTATTATATTGTTGTAGCAAACAACAGTACCATGAAAATTCTAATTGTAGAGGATGAACCGCAAATGCTAGAGAATATGCGCTTAACTTTAGAGCGCGAGCAGTATACGGTAGAAACTGCTGCTGATTTTGTTGCTGCCAGTACAAAGATCGGGGTATATGAATATGATTGTATTTTGTTAGATATCACCTTACCGGATGGTAATGGTTTAGAACTGTTAAAGCAAATTAAGCAACAGGGCAAAGATGACGGTGTAATCATAGTGTCGGCAAAAGACTCTTTAGATGACCGTATAAAAGGACTTAATTTAGGGGCAGATGACTACTTGCCCAAACCTTTTCATATGGCAGAACTTCATGCACGGGTAAAAGCAATAGTACGCCGTAGAACTTTTGACGGCAATAAACTTATTGAAATTGGTAACGTAATTATTGATCCAGAAAGTAGAAGTGTTACCATCAAGAACCATGAGGTTTTACTTAACCGTAAAGAGTATGACGTATTGTTGTATATGATTACAAATAAAACACGTTTGGTAACCAAAACCGCTTTGGCAGAACATGTTTGGGGAGACCATATTGACCAAACAGATAGTTTTGATTTTATCTATTCTCAGATAAAAAACCTACGTAAAAAATTAACAGATGCCATGGCAAGTATAGAGATAGAAGCTGTTTATGGTATTGGGTATAAATTACAGGTTATCTAAGTTGTACATATGAAGTTACTAAACCATACCACAAAATACTTTGCATTACTACTTATAGTATTGATTTCTATATGGGCGGTAATCTTTTATTTTGCCATGTTAGATGAGGTGTACGACAGTTTAGATGACGGTTTGGAGAACCAAAAAGAGTTGATTATAAAAGCGCTGAACAATGAACCGGATCTGTTGAACGACACGGAGTTTGGAGTCAATAATTATACCATTAAGAGTACAACCATTAGTGCTCAAACCAAGTTTAAAGATAATTACAGAGATACACTAATGTACATGCAGAACGAAAATGAGTTTGAGCCTATTCGTATGCTTGAAAGCACGTTTCAACAAGATGGTAAGTATTATAAGATAAAGCTTATTACTTCTATGGTAGAAGAAGATGATCAAATAGAAAATTTGTTCAAATATCTTGTAGGGCTTTACTTGGTGTTAATATTGAGTATTATAGTGCTTAATAATTTGGTAATGAAGAAAGTATGGAAACCATTCTATACCATAATAGATAGATTAAAAGACTTTCATATAGAGAAAGATGACCCCATAAAACCTGAGCCTACATCAATTGACGAGTTTAATTTATTGAACCAAAGCGTAGCGCGACTAACCGAGAAATCGCGAGATAGTTATGTGGCACAAAAAGAATTTATAGAAAATGCAGCTCATGAATTACAGACACCACTTGCTATTGCCATTAACAGGTTAGAATTGTTGTTAGAGAAAGATGAACTGTCTGGGTTGCAGTCACAAGATGTGGGCGGTGTTTTAGATAACCTAACGCGGTTAACCCGATTAAATAAGTCTTTGCTATTGCTTTCCAAAATTGATAATAGGCAGTATTTAGAAGAAGAGTATATAAATATGAATACTCTGGTTATGAACGTTGCCAATGATTTTTTAGACTTTACCACCCATAGAGATATGCGTTTAAAAGTAATCAGAAATGCTACTGTAAATTATACAATGAATGCTGATTTAGCGGTTATAATGATTACCAATTTAATAAAAAACGCTATCATTCACGGGAATACCGGTAAAGAAGTAACCATTACAATTGATGCAAGTAGCATAACTATAAAAAATTATGGCAAGAAAAAAGCCTTAGATAGTAATAGTCTTTTTACAAGATTTAAAAAAGCCTCGTCAGATAGTCGTTCAACTGGGTTAGGTTTAGCCATAAGTAAGGCTATAGCAGATAAATACGGGTTACAACTAACGTATACTTTTACAGATCAGCATAATTTTATGATAATTTTTCCTGTAAGTCGTTAAGCTTTTTATAAAAAGCCATGAGTGTATAACGGTTCCCATTTTTTTACAGATTTCAAGGTTATTTTTATTTAAATAATAGGAATTATGACAACTACGAACAAGACATTAAGTATAGCAAAAGTGAAGTTTTGGACTATTGCCGCCATTGTAATAGGTATGGGGTTCCTTTTTATGAATTTCAGGGATTGGTTACCGTATGAGAGCGCGGAAAAAGTGAAGTATGAAATTACAGGACGATGGGAGCTGCCAGAGCAGTTACGTGAAGTTTCTGGTATTTCTTGGATGAATGAGCATCAAATAGCAGCCATACAAGATGAAGACGGAATCATATTTATCTATGACCTAGACAAGAAAAAGGTAGTCAAAGAAATAAAATTTGGGAAATCAGGTGATTATGAAGGTCTTGCCATTAAAGGCAACAATGCATATGTGCTTGAGAGCAATGGTACCATTACTATAATTAAGAATTTTCAAGAATCTAACAGAAAAATTACCGCTTATACCACAAGATTCAGTGAAAAGAATAACATGGAGAGTCTCTGGTTAGACCTGCCGGGCAACCAGTTGTTGGTGATACCTAAGGATCGTGATATTGATTCGGATGACATGAAAGGTGTGTACGCCTTCTCCCTAAAGGAATATAAACTGGCAGTTACACCGGTTATGCAGCTAAATATGGATGATGAGGTGCTGAAAAACTTTAGGGAGAATAAGGTTTATAAAAATTTTAGACCATCTGATATTGCCATCCACCCAAAAACGAAAGAGATGTATATGTTAGAAGGTTCTAAACCCAAGCTACTAATTATGGATGAAAACGGAATTCCTAAAAAAGGCTATGGGCTTGATAAGAAAGTTTTTCCGCAACCAGAGGGTATCACTTTTAGTCCAGAAGGTGATTTGTATATTTCTAGCGAAGGAAAAAATGATGAAACCGGTACAATTACAAAATTGAAACTATTACTTTAAGAATATGCCAGAAGAAAAATCAACATCTAAAAGTAAGCTACCATTATATATAACCATTGGTTTATTGGTTGCTTTGGTAGTCTCTTATTTTTTAGTACCCAGCGTAAAAGATTTTTTTAATGAAGCATGGTCGGTATTAACAAGTGATGATGAAGCACGCATTGAGCAATGGGTGTCCGGCTTTGGGTGGTTAGGTCCAATTGTACTAGTGGCAGCTATGGTGGCACAGTTGTTTTTATTGGTCGTTCCCAGTATTCTGTTGATGGTAGTTTCTGTATTGGCCTACGGTCCTATTTGGGGTAGTGTTATCATAATTGCCTCAGTTTTTGCTGCATCTACGGTAGGTTATTTTATAGGTAGTTATTTTGGAGATGTCTTTGTAAAACGAATTATAGGGAAGAAATCAGAAAAGAAGGTTGCCTCATTTTTAGAGGACTATGGTTTTTGGGCGGTAATTGTAACACGTGTTAATCCTTTTTTATCTAATGATGCCATAAGTTTTGTTGGCGGAATTCTGAGCATGGGGTATTGGAGATTTATGGGAGCAACTATGGTAGGTATTTTACCATTAACCGGTTTCATTGCCGTATTCGGAAAAAACATAGATGATCTTAAAATGGGATTGCTATGGGGGTCTTTAATTAGTTTACTGTTTTTTGGAATTTATATCTGGTGGGATAAACGAAGAAAACAAAATGAATAAGTACTATTCTACCCAAGGGTAGTTGCAATATAACGTGCCATAAAATCTTTTTTCTCTAGGGTCTTTTCTGCAAAATTAAAGAGGCTAAGGCAGCGGTCTAAGTTCTGGTTCTCATAAGTTACTTTATAATATTTATTATTGTTCAGGTAATCTGTTAATGCGCGTAATCCATGTATAAAGGGCATAAAAACAGCCCCTAAGGGTAAACTTTCCTTGTCGGCCTTGGTAAGAAAAGGTTCATTAGCAGCCAAACCGTCTACAAAAGCTTTAAACAAACCGTCATTAAAATTAATTAAATCATGGTTCTGCTCATCTTCAGGGGCATTGTTGACTACCGTTCTAATGGCATCACCAAAATCATAGAAAAAATAACCTTTCATAATAGTGTCCAAATCAATAAGGCATAGCGCTTTATAGGTAGTTTTTGAGAATAATATATTATTCAATTTGGTATCATTATGGCAAATTCTAACTGGAAGCTCTTTATGGTTTAACTGAGCCAATTCATCTAAAAATAGGTTAGCTTGGTTTATAGCGTTAGCGGCAATTTGCTTTCTCTGCTCATCGGCATGCTCCAATGCTTCCTTAAACTCTTGTGTTCTATGGGTTAAATCATGAAACTTTGGCAAAGTATCTTTAATCGTGGTAGCATCTACAGTCTTTAAAAGTTGATGAAAGCCGCCAATAATTCTACCAGCTTCATATGCTGTGGTAGTATCATTAGTAGTGTCATAGGTGGTACTATTTGGTATATAGGTCATAATACGCCAAAACTCACCATTTTTTTGAAGATAATTATTGCCCTCAACAGTAGATAAAAAAGTTATTTGGGAATAATTGTCTGCATTTAAAAATGGCAGCGTACTATTGATATTGTCCATTAACATCCCTGCATTTTTAAATACATTATGATTAATTTTCTGAAGGATGTACTGCTCACTAGTAGCACCAGAGACTAAATAGGTGTCGTTTATAAGACCAGAGTTAAGAGGTGTGTATTTACATTCGCTTGCATTAAGATTAAATTCTTGTAAAATGCTTTCTATGGATTGATGAGTCATAAACTAAATACTATTTCAGTGCTAAAGATATTGAAATCTAGAACACATTATATAGTAATAGTGAGTTAGAAATTTACGTGTAGAATAGTAAAAAGTTAAAAAAGTTCCAGGATTCATTATTTTATGCAGTTGGTCTAATTATAATACGATTTATAGAATAATGAAGTTAGTATGATAACCAAATGAATTCCCCTAAATATGATTACAATCAAAACCTACCTAAAAGTTGCAGTATTATTGGTTACTTCAACATATGTACAAGCGCAATGCGAAGTTTTTAAAAGTGAGATTAGCGATGTACAGCGTTACATGTCGCAGTTTAGTACACTTTCAGATTCATTGAGTAGCCCTGCAGAAATTGCCGCTTTTAATGCTTCTATGAGTACAGCCAGAAAAAATGCTAAAATAGCTATGTTATTAATGGGACAGGCGGTAAATGCAGCCGATGAGTCTGTAATATTAGCTTCAGAAGCGCAATATGATTCTCAAACTTGCGGTCTAGAAGAAGCAATGAGTTACACGATCGATGCAGAAAAATATGCCATTGATTCTCGTGATTTTTCTACTGAGGCCTTTGAAAATGTAAAAAATGCGGCAAAGGCGAACAATCTAGGAAATTTACAGTTCTATATGCGAAAGGCGCAGCGTTTAATGCGAGAGGCCCAAGACGCCGCTGATGCATCTGCATATGCTGCTGATAATGCACATTACAGCTGTAGCCATGATAAGGACCATGCAAGCATAGATAAGTAATGCTACTTATCTTTCTTGTTTACCAGTCCCTTTGTAAATTCATTTAGGGTCTCTACTTTTTCCTCAAAATCGCCTTTAATAGATTTTCTGAATTCGTTGAGGTTTTGAACAAGGTCATCAATATTTTCAGGAATTACATCCTCAAAAAATTGACGTAATCTTTTAGCTGTGGTAGGTGATTTACCGTTGGTAGAAATGGCCACTTTTACATTGCCCTTGGTAACAATACCACCCATGTAGAAATCACAATATGGTGGGTTATCCGCAACATTCACTAATATTTGCCTTTCCCTACAGTCATGATAGACCTGTTCGTTTACGGGCACATTATCGGTAGTGGCAATGGCAATATGTTTTCCTTTCAAATAAGAAACATCATAGTTAGCCACATTCATTTTAATGTCGAATTTATTGGCTAGTTCAATGGTTTCTTCCCTAAACATGGGTGCTACCATTTCTACCTGGGCGTTTGGACTAGATTTCAATAGAAAAGTCAATTTTTCCAAAGCAACATTTCCACCCCCAACAATTAGAATGTGTAGGTTAGATACTTTTAAAAATATGGGGTAAAGCGTATTACGTTCCATGTAAAATAAGTTATTAAGCCTAGCTGTTTAGGGCTTTGTTTATTAGGTCTTTAGAAAATTTAGAAAGCGGTAGTTTTAGTGCGGCTTCTTGTCCTTGTAATGACATTTTCACCCAGGTCTTTTGAAGAATATCAAGAGTCTTGGCTTCAGGGTGTTTTTGAGCAAAAGGCTCAAAATAAAACTCTAAGAAAACTAAACAAATGACATCTTCCAATACTTGGGTTTCCTCGTTTTTCTTCAGCTGTTTTTTTTGCAATAGAAATTTAACCTTTTCTATGGTCTTTTTATCGTAACCAACTTCTTCTAATATTTCGGAAGCTTTGCTAACATGGAATTTTTTCAGCTCTTGTCGCCACCTAAGATACCCTGCCCTATTCATTTCATACGCGTCTCTTGGTATTTCCCATCTACAAATATGTTGACAACGTGCTGTAAGTTGTAATGCTTCTGATGCTTCTAGATCAAAACTGTTTAAGCGTTCAGACATTCTTATTCCATAAAGTACTTCTTTAGGGTAGGTATTACCTTGAAAAACTTCTGTATTTGGATCTTTTTGGTTTGCATCATCAAAACGTTGAAATGCAATTAATAATTTAGGTGTAGTCACCATAGTACTATAATTTACTCAAAGCTATTTAGAAAAGGCAAGATAGGCAAAGACCTTTGTGATTTTACAAGGTTTGCTCTAGATTCTGATATTTTTTTCGGGATTCAATAAATCTAATTCAAAATTATAGACCCTAAAGTGGATATATTTTATTAAAAGGTGTTTGTATGTGTCATTAAATCAATGATTTATAAATATTTTATGAGATAAAAAACTCATTTATGAAGTTAATGCGGTTGCAATATTCCGCATAAATTTGCGGTATAATTCTAAATAAGCCGCCACTCATGACCAGAGTAAATGTAGATAATCAAAATAAAGAGCCAGCGTTAGTAAAGGCGTTGAAAGTCACTATTGTAATTGCAACAATTGGCATTTTGTTATGCGTCTTTTTAATGACTTTTGGTTGGTAAGATAGTTTAAAACCCTTTTTTAGGGCTGCATTACGGGGAGTTCTAAAACCCGTTCAGGACCATAAAATTTAAGGGCAATACCAAATACAATTACAGATATGATCATGCCTATCATGAACACAGTATAGGTCCATCGTAAAATTCTGTACTTCCTTTCTAGAACTACCCCAAGAAAATAAAGATCTTTAGTTAATGAACTGTAGATGTAATCTTTATCCTTAATAAGCTTGTTCATAGCCCAATTGTATTGCTCTAACTTCATTTTATGAAAATTACCAAAGAACAATAAGTTTACCTTTTTTGTGGTTACTTCTTCCTCTGTAAACTGTCCGGTGCTAATATTTGGCTTTGTGGCTATAATAGACATCACCATAGATACTACACTAAAAACAATGAATAAAAAGGTAGGATAAAATAGGTAATCGTTTGAGGGATTATCTAATTTAGGCACCAAATTTGCCAACGCCATAGAGATAATAATGGCATTTACGGAAAGTAAAATGTTTGCTTTGGTATCGGCAATATCGCTAAGTTTCAAGTGGTTTTGTAGGGTTACCCTATACAATGTTTGTATTCCCCTATCTGGTAATTCTCCTTTATATTTTGCTTTTAGGCTCTCTTTTTTAATCAGCTCATTGTTCTTCTTTCTTGCTTTTATGAGTCTCTTTACATTTTTATCTTTTCCGGCTTGCCAATTTTGGATGGCGTAATCGGTATAAAAACGATGCTTGGTTCGCAAAAGAGTAATGTTTTCTTCGCGCCAATCTGCAGTAGTAATACTTTGTTTACCAATTAATGAAACCTCTTCACGTAACAATGCTGTGGTAGCCATAAAATTCTTTACATGAAAATGGGAGGAATCTGCGTCACGTATAATTTTCTCTAATTCATTTTTTGGTTCGTACCCTTTTTTAGTTGCTAGAATTAGGTTACAAACATTGGTAATAAAAGTTGGAGTACAATTATGTTTGGTTAAAAAACCTCTAGATAATTGGCAGCTATGCTCTTCATGGTTCTCGTAAGAAACAGTGTATCCAAGGTCATGAAACCAAGCGGCAACCAAAAGTAATTTGCTCTCTTCATTGCCAATTTTTTCGCCTTCAATTAGTTCTTTGGTGCTATCTACAACACGCTGTGTATGCCTAAGATTATGATATAGAAATCTAGGGTCTGTACTTTCAGTTAATAAATTAGTGGCAAATTCTTCGGCTGTAGCAACTAGTGTGGACATGATTGTTTATTTGAACTTAAGGTGTTAATATGTAAATAGCTCTTACTTCTCCTTCAGATACGCAAACAGGTCCGTTTTGACCCGGTACTTCTATATACCTATCTTCACAAGGTAGCGAATCGGTTTCGCAACCTAAGAATATCACTCCAAAAATAGCTATCAATAAAATTCTTTTTAACATCGTCCTTTAATTAGACTTTATCTTTTTTATCTATTTCCTCTGATAAATATAGATTTCATTATTCGATATATCTAAATACAACGTATCATCCTTTAATTCAAATGTATAAGTTACACTTTCATTAAATACGTTGCCTTCATCGTAGTTAAAAGTAACTTCGTTACCACTAACTGTATACCAACCATTCCCACCATCATTTGGAAAACAACCAATTTGCGGATTAAAATTATCGATGTTATTTATTACCCGTTCGTCAGCATCTAATAGTAAAGAGGTATCCGCTTGACATCTATTAAGTTCTTGTTTAACATCATCAATTATTATTGAATTTAACAGCCACCATCCGATAATATCTGTGTCAACCTCCAAAGGGCTTTCATTGTCCTCTTCACAGGCAATAAAAAGAAAAGCGCTTAAAGCAACTATCAATATTTTTTTCATCCTTTATTTAACTTTACTTCAGGTGTTTAGAAAAGTCCATCTTACCGCCTAGAACTCTAACTATGAAGATAAACTTAGCATCTATGTAATAAAAAACTACGTGAGATTTGTACCGATACCTTAAAAGCATTTGGTCCTTAACAGCAACATATCTTCTACCCATATCTGGGTTGTTGGAGAGTTCTCCCAAAATATCCTTTAAACCTTTCGCATATTTTAAAGATTGACTTGTACCGAACTCCTTTATAGTGTATTTGGCAATGGACTTAATATCACTCTTTGCCTTAACACTTAGTATGTAGCTACTCTCCGGCATTATATTCATTTATAGCTTCTTCCCAAATACTGTCTACAGTAGCATCAGAAGGACCGCTTTCCATGCCTTCGATAAGAGCTTCGTTTAAATCTACAATCCGTTTTCTTCGCTCCTGATCTTTTCTAATTATGTCTCTTACATATTCGCTATCGTTGGTATAGAAACCTTGTTCGATTAGGCTTTTAACATAAGCATCTTGTTGTTGAGTAAATGTGATGGATTTTCTAATTACAGCCATGGTGAACCAATATTATTAATAATGGTTCAATTTAAGAATAATTTTTCATGTAGTCCACAATCCTTAAAAAATAAGATATGTTTTGCGAATTAATTCTTTTATCAATTTTAACTAATTACATTCTAGTGGCTTAACTTGAACTCTAAATTATTTAATGTAATTCTATCTCCCAATCTTCAAATTCTGATTGAACTATAAAGGTAGAATCATAATAAGAATGCAAATAATCTGTAGCCCTTTTCTGAGCAAATAGGTTACGAGTTGGTACGACCAAAAAAAGGTGAGAATAAATAATTCTCACCCTTTGTTTTTTGACTAGTGTTCTTTAGTTCGTGAAAAATACATTTGAAACAATGAGACCAACAACAAGAAGAACAAGAAAGGCAATAAGTATAGTTACCCCTAATTTTGTTTTCTTATTTTTCTGAAGTATGTACTCCCGTGTTTCTTCTTCCGGTTCTTTTACAAATTTTGTTTCGTCTGTCATTATTTTATTTTTTAATGTATACTGTTTTTTTGTTCACAAATTCTAAGATTCCCTCTCTAGATAATTCTCTACCATAGCCAGATGCTTTTGTACCACCAAATGGCAGTCTGGGATCAGATTTTACCATGTCGTTTATAAAAAAGGCACCATCAGGTATGTTAGATATTATGTTCATTGCGGCATCAATATCTTCAGTGAAAAGCATGCTGCCCAACCCTAATCTAGAATTTGCGGCTAAAGCAATAGCTTCTTCCCTGTTTTTTGCTTTGGTAATTGCAGCAACGGGTCCAAAGGTTTCCTCTATAAATACAGGCATATCTATGGTGACATCGGTAAGTATGGTAGGTGAATAATAGGCTCCGTTTCGCATGTTGCCCAAAATAACTTTAGCACCTTTTTTTATAGATTCGTTCACTTGTTTTTGCAATTCTTCCGCTAAATCTTCACGAGCCATAACACCTATAAAGGTTTCTTCGTTCCTAGGGTCGCCACTTTTTAGAGACTTTACTTTTGCCGTAAATTTTTCTAAAAAAGCATCATAAATATCTTCACAAACTATAAAGCGTTTAGCGGCAATACAACTTTGACCGGTATTCTGCATACGTGCCGTAACCATGGTGTTTATATGCTGATCTAAATCTGCATCTTCCCAAACAATACAGGCATTGTTGCCGCCAAGTTCAAGAACAGATTTTTTTAAGTGTTTACCTGCAGTACCTGCAATAGATTTACCGGCTTTTTCGCTTCCGGTCAAGGTAACTGCCTTTATACCGTCATTGGCAATAAGTTTCTCTATTTCTTCATGACCAGCTTTTAAACTTTGAAAACATCCTTCAGGATATCCTGCATCTAAAAACAACTGTTCTATTGCTAAAGAGCATCCGGTAACATTTTGTGCATGTTTTAAAAGTGCTGTATTTCCTGCGGTTAACGTTGGTGCGGCAAAACGAATTACCTGCCAAAACGGATAGTTCCAAGGCATAACGGCAAGAATGCATCCTAAGGGATCGTGACTTATAAAACTTTCATCGGCATCGGTATCAATAATCTCATCAGCCAATAAATCGTCGGCATTCAAAGCATAAAAATCACAGGCCCAAGCACATTTTTCAATTTCAGAAATACCTTGAGCATAAGGTTTACCCATTTCTTGCGTCATAAGTGCTGCATATTCCTCTTTTCGTTCTATAAGAAGTTCTGCTACATTGGTCAATAATTCGCATCGATCTTCAATTTCCATACGTGCCCAAGAGGATTCTATAGCCAAGGCTTTTTTCAATTTAGATTCGATTTCTACTGAACTGTCCTCCGTATAGGTATCGACAACTTCAGTAGTATATGGGTTCTTCGTCTGATATTCTTTCATAAGTACAAATTTAGCGGTAAGATGAAAATTCTGTTAATTCGTTTCCAATAATTCTTGATCCTTTTAACCTAGTGTTTACGTCAATATTAAAAGGTTTAGAGTTAAGTAATTGTATTGTTTATAAAGACATTTGTAGAACACGATAAGGTAATTATCATGTACAAGAAACGTTTAATCTAAAATATAAAACATGAACAATAGTGGAAATACATTATTAGCAATTATCGCAGGGTCTGCCATTGGTGCAGCTTTGGGTATTCTTTATGCACCGGATAAAGGTGAGAATACAAGAAAATTAATTGCTGATCAGGCTGCGGCAACAAGAGACAATTTTACAGATAGCGCTATAGACCTAAAGAATAGGGTAGCATCTAAAATGTATGATGAAAAAGATACGTTAGATACGAGAGTGGAATCTTTGGTGTCTGATATAAGTTATAAGACAGAAGATGTAATTTCTACTTTAGAGAAGAAATTGGCAGAGTTGAAAACGAAAAATAAGAAACTGCAGAAAACAGTATAAATGGGAGTTATTGATTCACTTAACGAAACGTCTAACAAGGCAATTGATGTAGCAGAGGTTTACTATAAGAAAACCCAAGAATACTACAGGCTAAAAGTGTTTCAACAATTAACAATGACCACTGGTATGCTGCTAAAAATGGCAGTTATGGGTGGTCTTGCTTTTTTGGCACTAATGTTTATTACTGTTGCCGGTGTTGTTTTCTTGGCAAATGTCATTAATAGTTTGGTAGGCGCTTGTTTAATTGCAGGAGCCTTATTTGTAGTGTTTTTGATCGTGGCTTATGTGTTAAGAAGTAAAATAGACAGCATGTTGGTAAGGAAATTATCGGATAAATTCTTTAATTAAATAATTATGTACAAAAATTTTGAGGAAGTAGAGTTTAATTTAAAACGCTTGAAATTAGAGCGTGAAATTGCTTTAGAAGAACTTAAAGGATTAAAACAAGATGTACAAGAAGATTTAAGTCCGTATAACTGGGTCTCTACCGCATTTTCCGCAGCCAAAAAATTTGGAATGCTATACGTAATGCGTAAAGTAATAAAGTAAATAACCTCTGGGCAAGCCCCTAAGGTATTGAATTTGAAAATATCATTAATAGCTCAACGCAGCGCTGGAGCATTTTAAGCTTGATTATTCAGCACTAGCAATTTTAGTATGGTTGTAGCGATGTTAGTACATAAAAAAAGCACCTTAAAAAGGTGCTTTTTTTATGTTAAAATTATAGTGCTGTTATTCTTTTGTCCAGGCATCTAGCATCCAACTTACTTTTTCAATTTCACCAATATACCCACCGATCATATCAATAGTACCTTCATCACCACCATTTTCGGCTATTTTTACCACCTTGCTCATTTGTTTCAACAAGGTTTGGTGTTGGTCTAAAATATGTTTTACCATTTCAGTATCAGAAATAAGAGAAGGTGTTTCTTTTATTGAAGAGGCTTCAAAATATTTAGAAAATTCGCTAGTTGGGTTATGTCTTAAAGTTAAGATACGTTCAGCGATTTCATCAATTTTAATTCTTGCATCTGTATACAGTTCTTCGAACTTTATATGAAGATCAAAGAAGTTTTTCCCAGACACGTTCCAGTGATATCCTCTAAGGTTTTGATAGTATAAATTATAATCTGCCAATAGGGTATTTAATTCGTCTACAATTGGCTTTATATCTTTCGATTTTATATCTAAATAGCTCATAAATTTTATTATTGTTTATAGTACGAATGTAATATTATTGGGTTGATATCCTTAACTCAGAAGACTTATAGATGAACACTTTAACGGTATTTAACGTTGGCGTTGATTTATTCATTTACAAGAGGTTTTAGATTAATGTATGAGTAGTTAATTACACCTACATGGTCATATTCGGTAGAGTTTTGTTTTAGAGAACCCCAGTCAAATTGTTCATCTAAATTATTCTCTTTGTAATAGTTCGTTAAACCTTCGGTAAAGAGCAAGTATTCGCTCATTCTAATTTTATTCTTTAAAAGTTTGTGAGCAATTATAAGATCTTCACCAAATAGTTTTATGCTATTACCAACCTTTGTCAACGCTATTTCTTTTCCATAATGAAGAATAATTTTTAAACCAAGTATTTCAGGTATTGCCGCAGCATCTTTGTTGTGCTTGTGTTTTTCTCTAAGCGCATCAAGCTCTTTATAGAATTCTGTATAAAATATTCTACATTGTTCAATAAGCTGCTTTAGGCTTGGCATTTCACCGGTCTTAAAAAAGAGAACGGCATCACCCTCAATTTCAGAAACTTTAAGTCCTATTTTATTGGTGTAGATAATTTGGTTTAAAAGTGCAGGTATAATTTTTGAACTCAATTCAAAATCAGTTTCACTCATAAACTCGGTAAAGCCACTTATATCTGGTATACAAATTAACATGGGAGATCCTTTCATAAGTAGTTATAATATGTGAAGTGCCAAGGTATTGAAGTTTTAAAACTAAAAAGACTCCGTTACAGCAGAATACTACCGCAATCAAGAAATATTTATAGCTTAAGAATTATGTGTTTTGAGTTATTAAAGGGTGCAATAAAATACGGTTATAGTAGAATGATACATTAATTTTGTTTCACATATATTTCAAAACTATAAACAAAATATCAATTTTTTAAAATGATTTATCATGAACTATTCAGAGTTATTGGCGGGTGAACCTAGTGATATTGCTGAACATATGCATTTAAAATATGTGAATAAAGAGGCACTTTCAATACTTAGGATCAAGAAGAAAGATCATTTTGAATATGTATTAAAAAATAAACCCTTCAATAAAAAATCTGAACTATCTAGAATTGAAAAACTGGTAATACCGCCCGCTTGGCAAGAAGTTAAAATTGCTTCAATTGCAAATGCACATTTGCAAGCAGTGGGTTTTGATATTAAACAAAGGTTACAATATCGATATCATGATTTATGGTTGCGAATAAGAAACCGCACAAAGTTTTTAAGAATGCATGATTTTGGGAAAGCATTACCACTCATTAGAAAAAAGGTGGATGAAGACTTACAACTTCAAGGATGGCCCAAAGATAAAGTGCTTGCCCTAATTGTAAGGTTGATGGAAGAAACCCATATTCGTATCGGTAACCAACAGTATGCCAAGAGAAATAAAACATACGGATTGTCTACCCTTAGAACACGCCATTTAAAAATGAGTAAGAATAGGTTGAAATTTGAATTCACAGGTAAAAAAGGAAAAAAGCATAGTATTACCCTAAACAATCGCAGATTACGTAGGTTGGTATTACAATGTGAGGAAATACCTGGTTGGGATCTTTTTCAGTTTTTTGATGAAGAAGGTGTAAAAACTAGTATTGATAGTGGTATGGTAAATGAATATTTACAGGAAATTAGCGGAGATTTATTTACGGCCAAAGATTTTAGGACGTGGTCAGGAACCATTATTTTTTTTGAATCGTTACTACAAAACAAGCGTACTACAGATGAACGCCAGATCAAAAAGAATACCTTAAAAGCTTTTGATGCTACCGCAAAAGCTTTAGGGAATACTAGAAATGTATGTAAGAAATATTATGTTCATCCTTATCTGGTCAATAAATATGAGAACAATGAATTAGGAGCTGTTTTCAACAATATGGAAGCTGCATCAGAATATCAAACCATTGCAGAGAAGGCGTTGATCAAGTTAATATCAGATTTTAATCCGCTTTCAGATTTGTCTAAAAAGAAGTAATAAATAATAGCATGCCAAAGAGCACTCTCCTTTGTTTTTAACTTTATTTGTGCACTTTTGATTGCCATACAAAAGTATTGTACCGCATGATTATGAATACACTAATGGATCGTGCTATCTACCATTTTTTGGATTAGTTAATATACAATGCTAAAGTTCTCATTAAAATGAGAACGGAAAGCGTATTGTTTTCATATTACAAGCTTAAAGGAACACATCATTTTACAAATAGCCTATTGTTTTTTAACCTTAAAGACATGAAAATTAACCTTATTCAAAGGAGTCAATGCTACTTTTTTTAAAGGTAAAAAGTATAGATAATGAAAATTATATTTGAGTTCAAAACAACATAGACAATGAATTTAGTAACAGTTATTTCAATAATAGTCGGTTTAGGTTTCATCGGTTTATTATTGCGAAATTATATAGTTGAAAATACAAGTAATGATTTTGGGGTAGAAAAGGAAGATGCATTTTGTGAAATAGATATGGACCATGTTTTAATGTATTCAGACCAATCTGAACCAAAAGATGTTAGGGCATTAAAAAGAAAGTTACAAGAATTTAAAAATAGAAATAAATTTTACAAGATGTAATTGTGGTTGACATCTAAAAATAATAAATCACATAATTTAAACTATAAAGAATGAGTACATATACAGAAGAAGTAGGTGAGAAGTTAAATGATCTTTTAGAAAAAACGTATGATGCAGAAAAAGGTTTTAAAAAAGCAGCAGAAAATACGGACAATGTTCAGTTAAAATCATATTTTGAATCAAAGGCAAAACAACGATATGATTTTGGTCATGAGTTGAAAACAGAAATGATGTCTTTTGATAAACAAATTGATAAGGGAGACAGTTTTACCGGAAAAGCACATAGAGCTTGGATGGACGTAAAGGCACTATTCTCTTTAGATGATGCAGAAGCAATGCTGGAAGAGGCTACTAGAGGAGAAAAGGCAGCAATTGAAGAATATGAAGAAGTTTTAAAAGAAACTTCTTTACCTTCTAATACGGCTACCATATTAAGAAACCAAAAAGAGGCTATCAGAAATGGACTTTCAAATATTAAAACGTTGGAAGATATTAGATAGATTTAAGTTTGTTGAATTGAAAAAGAGGCTATCATTAGCCTCTTTTTTTTTGTGCTTATTTTTATGGAAACCTCATTTTTAGAAATGAAATAAACACCTCTTTTTTAATGCGTTATATTTTTGTGTTTCTGCAATAAGAGTGCTACGCTCAATTACCGAACTTTATGGCTAAAGCAAATGATCGATATGTATTTTAAAATTTCAAATACAGCAAAGGTGAAGGAGATAGAACGAGAGGTAAATGCTTTCTTCAAGTATCCAAATCTATATACTCCCCAAGTGGTCATAAGCGGGTTAACAGAGGTTGCTATTCCTGTCATTACCATGGATGAGCCCAATGCGATCAACTTAGCTATATGGGGTTTGCTACCCAGTGGTTTTAATGATGATTGGGAGCTATTTCAAAAACTTACCAATACATTGACCATACCCGCACATAAATTACAGGCTGATATTTGGTACTATGACTCTTTTAGGAGTAGAAGATGCATAATTCCTGTAACCGGCTTTTTTACATCTGTATTAAAGAACGGAGAAATCTATCCCTATCATGTGAGTTGTAAAAAAGGTGAAATATTATATCTAGCAGGTATATATACCATTTTAGATGATGGTTTCATTACTTGTTCTTTACTTACGGGACCACTAGAAAAAGAGGTAGTCAATTTTCAAAATTTAGTAGACTATATGCCGGTTATCATAGACCGCGATGATAAATATGAATGGTTTTCCGGTGATACTACAATTGAAAGGGCGCAAGAGATATTACAACCTCCGCATACAACAGATTTAGAAATAAGACCTATTGCCAAAAGCTTGTTCAACCAAGATATTTCATACGATAGTATGCTTATGCCCTATGAATATCCAGAGAGTTAACGAAGTGCAGTATTTTTATCTTTTAAGTGCTTTCTATAATCGGTAGGGAGAATGTCATAAGCTTCAAAGAATATTTTGGAGAAGTAACTTCTGCTTTTAATTCCAATGGCATATACGATTTCTGAAACAGATAAGTCAGAGTTTTTTAGATAGTCTTTTGAAATTTCTAATTTTAATTGTCTAACGTACTCATTTACAGTCTTGGAATATAGAATTTTAAAACCTAGTTGTAACTTTTTAGGGCTTAGACCAGATTCTCCGCTCAAGGTGGATATAGATATATTATCAGAAATATGTTCTAATATATAAGTAGTAAGCTTATGGATTTTTAGAATATCTTCTTTTGAGATGGCTTCTGGAATATTCATATTTTCTTCAAAATTTTTATGTTCTAATAATTGTAATGACAGAATAAGATAAAGTCTACCCTCTAAAGAAAGAGACCTTAGCATACCACTATTAGCATCAACATTGTTTAGCAATTTAATTTCGTCAGCAATTCTTAAACTAAAACTACCGCCATGTTTAAATGCCACCTCTCCTTTACTATCATTGAATAACGAAACCAATAATTGGTTTAGTTGAGAGACGTTGTTATTCTTCTTTTGTAAATATTCTTTCCGATTAATTCTAATAAAATTAATTTTTAAATGTTCATTTTTGGGAAATTGAAAAGTCTTTTTCGCATTTCGTTTGTGTGATATAATCGTGTTTTGAAATTGCTCTAACTTGGTAAAATCATCCGTATTATTCTCGCTATATTCAAAATATCCTTTACTGATAAAGATGAATTCGATCGGTGCTAAATCTTGCGATTCAAAAATCAACTTGGTTTCTTCGGTAAGTTTCATATTGCAATCAATAAGAGATATTCCCCAGTTGAAATCTATAGTTCTCAAAGAACCTTTTCCAATAGTATTATTAAAAGTTAAAACACTTTCGCCCCAATCCTCTATAAGTTCCCCCTGTATACAAGCTTGTATTTGGGAAAACATATCGTTAGACTTTGAACTATTAATGCTTAACTCTTTCATTGTTTTATTTTATGCACAAGGGCAATTGTACACTACAAAAAAACTAGAAAATGGAGAATTACCTTAACACTTTTAAAATGTTAATTAACACAAATACGCATCTATCAGATGAGTCAAGATTTATATTTTTACAACCAAATAGTTTTAGGTAATAGTGGCATCTTTGGTTTGTAAGGTATTAGGTACTGTATAGTAAACCCTATATATCTACATATTTAAAAATTTTAACCTAATTATTAAAATCTATATTATGAAAAAGTCACTATTAATGATTGTATTTGCCTTTGCAACAATGAGTATTGCAACAAGTTGTAGAGAGGAAAAATCAACAGGAGATAAAATTGAAGAAGGGGTTGATGATGTTGGAGACGAAATTGAAGACGGAGCAGAAGAAGTTGAAGATGCGGTAGAAGATGCTACTGACGACAACTAGAATATAATATTGCTATGAAAATAAAAGCCAGGTAGTTTAACTACTTGGCTTTTTTAGTTCTATTCCTTTTTTCCATTGCCTGTTAAGACGCTTAGAAGACCATCTTTAATGCTGATCCATAGGTAATTGAAGAAAGATTTGTTTTTAACACGTTCTGCTGAAATATCTCCATATCTGTAGCCATATTCATCTGCTTTAGAACCATCGCTTACCAAAAGGTTACCAATAAAGGATAGCACTTTTTTTACACCATTCCTATCTTTGTTCAATACTTCGAATTTAAAATCATCATAGCTCATTTTAATATCACCAACGGCAACATCTTCGTTTCCGGAAATGGTAAAGTAGAATTGATCAATAGTTCCTGTCGTCTGTGTTCTAAGATTAGGTACAAGAAAATCATTTAAACTAACGGTATTGAATTTTGATAGTTCTCCAGAAATTTGAAATGCGCTTTTTGGGTCATGAACATCAAATTGCCAATTAAGATGCAATTTTCCAGTACCCATAAGGTTGGCGTTCAATTGTATATTTAGTGGTTTTTCATTTTTAATATTGGACAGATGACCAATGTTGGCATTTAATTTATCAAAATTTAAAGCACCTGCCTTTGTATTATTAGGGATATCTTCTTCATATACAATGGTTCCTTTTTTGATCAAAACAGAGTCAATAGCTAATTTAAAAGGTAATTTTTGTAATAATTTGCCATAAAGTAACTTGTTTTCTAAATCTTCTAAATTAGACTTATCCCTATAAATTTCAAGATTTGGTTGGGTAAATAGCAGTTCTTTAAAGTATATATGTATAGAATCGTTTGCTACTGAATAGTTGTGATTTTCTATTTCTATGACAGGAACAGATAAATTTACATGATCCCTTTCGTAAGTAATCTCTTTACTTAATTCAGTTTTAGAATATACGGTGAACAGTGAAAGGTCTGTAATGTTAATGGTTGAATCTTTCATAACCATTGATGCCATTTGTAACTTTTCGTACTTGCCCAACGGCGCATTAAAATTTTTAAATTCAATGTTATATTTAGAAGAGGTAAATGGCAAGTATTTGGTAATGATATCTGGGTTTGTGGCTACATTGTTTAAATGTAACTTTATAGACTCTACAGATATTAATTCAACTTTTTCTTCTGAATCCCAAACTTCAACTATGCCAGAATCAAGAATGAGATCTTCAATAAAAATCTCTTTTATTAATTTAATGGGGTTGTTTTTAATCTCGTCTTTATTGTCGGGGCGTTTAGGGCAGGTTCTAAATTTTAGGTGAGGTTTGCTAAGGGTCAGGGACTTAATGAAAATAGATTTTTCAAAAAGCATTTTCCAGTAATTAAAACCTTTTATTGCAAATTGATTGGCGTTTATCTTAATTTCACATGAAGAAGTTTGTTTTCCTAAGTTAACCACCTCTACATCATTAAATGCTATGCTTCCTTTTAAAAGGCTAAGGGTTAGTTCATCATATGTAAACTCTATATGATTTGGTACTTTTTGTTCTAAAAATGCAATAATTTCTTTCTTTACTTTCCACTCAGCTATCATGTAGCCACCAATACAAAATATGAGAAATACAATAAGCCATTTAAAGAGTTTATGCATAAGGTATATATTAAGGGAATATAGTTTAAGGTTAAGAGAACCCTATATATAGAAGTATACTCTTTCTAATGGTCCAGCGTCTTATTTATAAGGTTTTTCTATGCCTGCACTATCAGGATCCATGTACTGCTTATAATCAGATGCGCTTGTAAGTTCAATATAGTTTTCTCCTTTTATGACTATGGCATTTTTAAGAAATCTCGGGTTTTTATCCAGAATTTTCAACCATCCATCATTATCTAAGTTTACCGTGTCCGTGCCGTACGTTTCCCTAAAATCTGGCAAATCTTTAGCTATCAAGTCAGGGATGTCCTTGCCCAGTCCTTCGGCTAATTCTGCCCATTGCGTGCCGGTAACGTTTGTTTTAGAAATGTCTATTGTTAAATGTTCCTTTCCAGAAGATTGCACATAAGCATTTAATTGCTTACCTATTGAATTTTCTGAACTATAATATAATGTTATCTGTTTTTTATCCATAGCAATTACTCCCATCACTTTTTTTTAAAAGTACTTACATCTAGTACTAGTAATTAACTCGTTTAATACTAAAAGTGTCTTGATAGGATTTTTGAACGTTAAGCCGTTTTAAATTATAGTATATTGATGGTAAACATTAAATAAAGTGATAAATACCATTTTTTGGCTTGCTTATATAATAGTAACTCTGTGGAGTATTATTAATATTATTTTTAATGGATCAAGAGCGGCTAAAATGATTAGCTGGTCTTTATCTGTTATCATATTTCCTTTTCTAGGACCACTTTTGTATTACTTGTTTGGAATCAACAGAAGAAAATTTAAACTCTTTAAATTAAAACAGACCGAAAAAAGAAAGCTGTATTCAGAAACCTATAGGGAACTGGAGGGCGGCGAACAAAGTGTGCATAAGTTTGATGATTATAAGCATGAAAAGTTAGGTGCTTTAATTCGTAAGAACAGCTATTTTGCTCCTTATGAAGGCAATAATGTCATTTTGTTAAACGATGGAGAAGAAGCCTTTAGTGCCATTTTTAAGGCAATAGAAAACGCCAAGGATTTTATACATCTTCAATATTATATTCTTGAGGACGGTATGCTGCTTGATAAGTTTTATGAGTTGTTTCAAAAGAAAGTTAAAGAAGGGGTAGAAATTAGAATGTTGTATGATTCTTTTGGCAGTAATTCTATGCGAGGTAAAAGAGTAAAACGTTTTAAGGATCTTGGCGTAAAGGCATTTTCAACCATGCCCATTAGATTTGGAAATCTATTGTTCACCCTTAATTATAGAAACCATAGAAAGATTATTGTCATTGATGGTAAAGTTGGTTTTACAGGCGGTTTCAATGTGTCAGATAAATATATGAAACCCATATCTGAACTTGGGGTTTGGCAAGATTTACATTTAAAAATAGAAGGTCCTGCAGTAAACAGTCTGCAACGCGTTTTTGTAAAAGACTACCATTTCGCTGGAGAGGAAGAATTGCTACTTCAAGATAAGTATTTTCCTAAAGTAGAGCCAGTGGGTGAAACTGTGGCACAAATAATATCTAGCGGACCAGATTCTAAGTATCCTGCAATTATGCAGCAATATTTGGCCATGATCAATATTGCCACCAAGAGTATCTGTATTGCAAATCCGTACTTTATTCCAGGAGAACCTGTTTTAGAAGCCATAAGAATTGCGGCGTTGAGCGGAGTAGAGGTTACGTTGCTAACCCCTAAAATATCAGACTCCCTGTTGGCTCAATATAGTATGTTTTCCACTTTTGAGGCATTGTTAGAAGTAGGTGCCAGTATTTATTTAAGACCAGATTTTTCACATAGTAAGGTGATTATTATTGATGGTGAGATAGTCTCTGTGGGTTCTGGTAATTTTGATTACCGGAGCTTTGAGCATAATTTTGAAACCAATGCTATTTTGTATGATAAAGAAAAAGCATCGGACATAGAAACGTTTTTTACAGAACACTGTACTGAAGATGTAAAAATAGATTTAGAAAAATTTAAAAAAAGATCCCCGTTCAGTAAATTTTTGGAAGGTCTCGCCAAATTCTTTAGTCCGTTGTTATGAGAACTTCCCTAATCATCAAAAAACTGAATTATTTAATCTTACTATTATTAAGTTACCCTATGGTTGCATCTGCACAACATATAATTCCCAAAGAAATAACCGAAGAAGCAAAAATTGCCCTTTCTCACTATCCTGAGCTTGCCAATACTAAAATTGAATTCAAGTTTAAAAAGAATATCAAAAAGTCTACCATGCAGGCACAACCTTCTTTTTGGAGTGTCTTTAAGTCTAAGAGAAAACGGTCTTATTATATATTGATCAGTGAAAGAATTAAGATTGCAGATTCTGTATATTATACTAAGGATATTCCTTCAGAAATTATGATCGGGTGGTTGGGTCATGAACTAGGTCATGTAATGGATTACCAGCAACGTAGCGGATTTAATTTAATAGGTTTTGGCTTTAAATACATTACCTCTAATACGTATATAAGAGAGGCGGAGCGCCGTGCAGATTCTTTTGCGGTAGCACATGGTATGGAAACCTATATACTGGCAACAAAAGAATTTATTTTAACTAAGGCAGGGTTGACCCAAGCGTATGTGGATCGTATAAAAAACTTTTATTTATCTCCAGAGGAAATTATGATTTTGGTGGAAGAAAGAGATGCAACAGGTAAAGAATAAAAGAAATATTATTTATGGTTGTTGCGCAACGAAAGCTTCCCATTCTGCAAACTTTTCTTCTTTCATAACGCGCTCCATTTTTACTTGTCCGCCTTTCTTTTTGTTGCTATCGTTCCAGCTATAAAAAACATTAGGATTAATAGTAAAAACCTTTACTCCTTTCAAGGCTTTAGACCTCGCAACCTTATAGTTTTTATTGGCAGCTTTTAAAGATTCATCTAGTTTTTGGGCTATGGCATCAGCACTTTCTGTTGCTGTAGTGCCTAAATACCAGGTATGGTAAAAGCCGTCTTCGTACTTTTTAGCACAAAGGGTATATTCAGGGACTTCAATATCAAAGGTTTTCATGAGGTCCTGTAACGCATCGTCTAATTTATTGACAGATAATTGCGATCCCACGGTGTTCAAAAAGAACTTGGTGCGCCCGGTAATTTTTATTTCGGCACGTTCCACATCGGTAAACTCAATAGTATCACCAATTAGGTAACGCCAAGCACCACTAACGGTACTAATTATGAGTACGTAATTCTGACCGGTTTCAACTTCTGAAAGTGTTAAAGAAGGGGCATCTTGTGAAAGAGAACCGTCTTCTAAAATATAATCAGGATTGAAAGGAACAAACTCAAAATAGATTCCGTTATCGGTTACCAATTTCATAGCATTGGTTTCTGGTCTTGCTTGAAAGGCAATAAACCCTTCAGAAGCCAAATAGGTGTCAATTACCGTTACCGGTTTTCCCATTAAGGCATTGAAACTTTTCTCATATGGCCCAAATGCTACTCCGCCAGAAGTATATACTTGTAAGTTGGGCCATATTTCATGAATGTTGTTGAGGTTATGTTTTTTGATAACCTCTTTCAACATTAATTCTATCCAAGAAGGTATTCCGCTAAGGGCACCAATATCCCAATCCGCAGCTTTTTCTGCAATTTTTGCCACACGATCGTCCCAATCATCAATTTTGGCAATTTCTTTTCCGGGCTTGTAGTATCCGCTAAACCAAGAAGGAATATTACTGGCACTAATACCGCTGATCTCACCCTCTAAATGGTCATCATTTTCAACTAGATCCGTAGAACTGCCCAGCATTAAAATTCCCGTTTCAAAGAAATCTGCCGGAAGATCAAAATTAGATATTGCCAAAACCTGCTTAATACCCGCTTGTCTTATAGCATCTATCATATCATTGGTTACAGGAATACGTTTGCTTGTTTTTCCTGTAGTACCAGAACTCAGTGCAAAATAATCTGGACTGCCAGGCCATGTAACATCGGTCTGGTCTTCGTGCAACTTATGCCACCATTTTTCATTGATTTGATTATAGTCGAAATAAGGCACAGCATCACGAAATGTTTGCTGAGGATTATCACTATCCAGAATACGTTCAAAAGCATAGGCTTTACCAAAAGAAGTATCTTTTGCAGTTTCCAAAAGGTGTTGAAGCATGGCCTTTTGGTCTTCAATAGGATTGTCATCACCGGTAATTTTGTCGGCAATATCAATCACACCTTTTATAAAATTTCCTATGATATTCATGTATAGCAGTATTTTAAGGTTAGCACTGCTAAATTACTCTTGATAGGAGCTAAACATTAACCCTAACCTGAAATATGTGGGCTTTATTGGGTTGGTGATTGAAAGCCTCGAATTTGCTGTAGCGAGATATTTTTTACGGTTATTATATATTTTTGTGAGTGTAATTAAAGGATTATAGTTTAGGCGTTGCTAATTCCGCTATGCCATTAAATCATAGTTTGCACTTGGTGGAAACAATAAATCTAGACAATTTGCTTTCAGTTTAAAATTACAGCCTTTATCTACAACTTTACCACTAGGCATTCTCTTAATAGGATAATCCATTGTGATTGCTCCAGTTTCAATGAGGATTTCAAATTTATCAACCATCGGATTTTTAGTATGTTCAACCTCTTTGAAGTGAAAATACTCATTATTATCCTCAATGTTACTTTCGGCTTTTATCCAGAAAGTTTCTTTATGCTTTTTTAATAATGTTTTCCTTAAAATTTCTAGCTCCCAAACTAGAAAATTGCCAATCTCTGGTCTATCAGAATTCTCAACAAGCCAATCCTTTTTATCCTCAATTCTTAAAATCAAACCTTGTGCATTTCTACCAGTACCTCTCATTGTATTATAAAGGCGGAAAATACCTTCTTCCCAATATCCAAACGTGTCCAATATCTCAACTCGTGATTTGAATTTACTTAAATTCCAGTTAGGTGTTTTTCCAAATAATCCTTTTCTGTTATTTCTAGCATCTCTAAAAGATTTCAACTCAATGCCTTTATAATCGGGTAATTTCGAAGAGTTCATTTCAATTCCAAGAAGTGACTCTATAGTTCTTCCTATTCCTGTGTCTGAATTAACTTCAGATTTCACAAAGCCTTTTTTTGATATAACCTTAAGTTTGTTAAGCAATTCAATAGAAATTTCGCTTTCTTCAAAATTAATAGACGAAATTAACTCTTGAAAAGGATTAATTATAGCTGAATTAATCAACGCATTGATATCCAACGTTGTCAAGTTGAAAACTTGGAAACTATCATTGTAAAATGTTATTGCAATAATATCATTTGGGCAGGCAACTTTTGTTAAACTATAGAACCAAATCCTTGGGTCTCCTTTTTTAGTTGAAGGACGATATAATGATGCTTTAGATTTTATAATCTTAAAACCAGTATGAATTATTGCAGGAATCATTATTTTGCTCTCGGTTCCTTGATTTTGTAATTCGTAATCGTGAATATTTTCATTTTTCAAATAACTACGGACTGAACCAGTTGCATCCATTATGGATTTTTTTAATCCCGTTTCAGTTGGTTCAATTAAAGTAAGAGAAACTTGGTTTTTAGTTAGTAATTTTATCTTTTCTTGTTCTGCATCTGTAAGCTTTCTCACTTGATATGTTTTAAAATTTCACTTGCGACTGCTCTAGCTAATAAAGGCGGAACAGCATTTCCAACTAAAGTGTATTGTGGTACTTCTGTTTTTCTATTATTTCCACCTGTAGACCGTTTTCCTTGAAATACAAATGAGTCGTCAAACGATTGTAAGCGTGCCATTTCTCTAACTGTTAAAGACCTAGGCGAATTGTAGTGAATGTAATCGTCTGCAATAGTCATTATTGTTGAACTTTGCTCGTCTGGTTTTAAAACATTGTAATTTCTCTTGTTTGTAGAAAGATTTAATTTCTCAAGTTCTGGTTGTGCTTTTCTATAATTACCATTTTTTAAAATCACGTTAAGTCTTTCAATAACTGTTTCGTTTTGATTACTTGTTTTGTGATTGTTAAGTATGTCGAAATATTTTTCTCCGTTCTCCAAACTTTCTGTACTCTTTACATAAAATGGTTTTGTCTGAGGCTTAAATCGTTCAATTAATCTGCCTTTTTTTGACCATTCTGCAAATGATTTTCCACCTTTAGAAATAGGCTTCCCATTAATTTTTCTTTTTTTGAGAAGTTTAGCCATTTTCTTTGCAGTTCCATTGTATTGAGCGAAAATATCAATTTCTTCATAACGATGCGCTTCCTGATTGTTGCCAATAAAGTCTAAATCGTATAAAGCTTCAAAAATGGTTACTTTTTCTTCTTCTGAAACTGTTGCAGGAATTTCAGAAATATACTTTTGGTCTTTGCGACAACCAATAAAAAGTACTCTTTCTCTATTTTGAGGTACGCCGTAATTTGATGCGTTAGCGACAAATGGTTGCTCTATTTTATAAAGTCTAATACTTTCAAGAATAGTCTCTAATTCTTTTTTTTGTGAATTGTTACAATGAGATTTTAAAATCTCAATGGATTCATCAAAAGATGTTGTGTAGATTTTTAAAGCAGTTATAATATCCTCACAATCCTTTTTGTAATTGGTTGGAACTTTTAATGCTTTAAATGAATTCTCAATTTTTGAAATGACATTTTCAGAACTTATTTCGGTTAGAAAATCTGTAAAGGCATTTGCAAAATCATCACTATCAATATTACAAAAATCTTTTTCTTTGATAATGTCACGCTTTAATTTTTCCCATTCTTTTGTTCTTGCCAAAAGATTAAAACCGTGGCGAATTGTATTTATATTTTCGTCTGTTTTACTGGTTTTGTAGTCCGCTATTTTTGGTGTCAGTTTTTTAAATCTATTCTCTACAAAGCCAATGAAATCAATTTTTCCAGTTTCCTTATCCTTTTCAAGTAGTTTTTCAAGTTCTACTCTTTTTATAATACTATCGAAAATGAAAGAATTTGATTCTTTCCTTATTCTTTTAATGAAAGTATTTAGTAGCGGTATTTCCTTAGTATCAACGATAGAGTTGATTTCCTTGATAATTAATTCTTTTATTTTTCCACCCTCTTTAGTTAAAATTCCTTTGACATTCTCCATAACAAAGTATTTAGGTTGTAAAACCTTAATAACTTCTAAATAGTGAGAAAACAGGTCGTCTTTTTTATCGAATTTTTTTCGTTTTCCAGCAAGACTGAAACTTTGACAAGGAGGTCCACCACAAACAACGTCAATTTTTCGTCCATCAATTTTTTCTAATAAATTGTCTAAAAAGTCTGGTTCAGTAATATCTTGTTTTAAAAACTCAGCATCCAATCCTAATTGATGATTGTATCGAACCACATGAGTTAATTCGCAATTTTCGTTGATGTCGTTGGCAACAACGAAATCGAAGAATTTATTATTATGTTCAGCTTGTAAAAAACCTTCACTAAAACCTCCTGCGCCAGCAAATAAATCCACAAAAGTGAATGGTTTGCCATAAAGCGTAACCTGTTCTTTTACAATGCTTACATTGTTATTTTCTTTATAGTTTTCGATGTGTTCGTTCAATATGCTTTTCACTTCGTCTTGTACAAAGTTTTTTTTGTTGGAATGGTGTAGAAGTTCATCCGCTCGTTCTCTTAGGAAATCTAAATAATGATTGATTTCGTGAGACTCTATACTTAATCCAATCACTTTCTGTTTGGATTTATTGAAGTTTTTAGGTTCTATTTTCTGTCCCGTAGAAATCTTTACTTGACTTCCGTTACAGTTTATTCGTAGATGAATTGGGGCAAACCCTTTTTTGTCAGGCTTGTCTAAATAAAAATTAATTGTTGCCATAATTATTCACGGACGTTTTTGCGTACACGGACAAATTTACGGACATTTTTTTAAATTTCTATTTAATTATCATTTTAAGAACAACTTAATTTAAAATAACGACCAATTTAACTAAGCATAATAAGCACGGCACCCACAGCGGTCAAGACCAAAATCATCTTTCTAAAGAAGGCTTCTTTTATGTGTTTAATAAAACGAATACCCACAAAGAAACCTAAGAGAATACCCGGTAAAAGCATTAAGTTTAAAGTCAACGATTCAATGGATATGGTTTTCCAAACAAAAAAGTGAAAAGGAAGTTTAATAATATTCACGATTAAAAATAACCACGCAGCCGTGCCTATAAATTGATTTTTAGGTAAGCGCATGGCTAAGAAATAAATGTTAGAAAAGGCTCCTGCTAAATTGCCCACCATAGTAGTTATACCGGCTATAATACCAATAGACCCGGCAAAAGTCCAATGAGAAGGAACGGTCTTGTCTTTCTTACGGTCCCAATAAAACATCATACCTACGGTAATGATGATGATAATGGCCATGCCTATTTTAAAGAGTTTTTCAGGAAGTTCATTTCCAATGAAAACACCTATAAGTAAACCAACCAGCATCCACGGTAGTACTTTAAATACATATTTCCACTGTGTATATCTATTGTAGTAAATGACGGCAAAAATATCGGCTAGAACCAGCAGTGGTACCACCATACCTGTAGACTGTCTTGCACCAAAAGCTAATGCCATGATGGTAACGTTTAAAACAGCAATTCCTTTTATGCCGGCCTTGGATAATCCTATAATAAAAGTGGCAATTGATGCAAGAATCCAAGCTGTTGGTGTAATTTCAGTAGTTATTGATAGTAGCACGTGGTACGTTTAGCGTTTTAGGTATAAAAATGTCCTAAAATAATATATCTTTAACAATCAACCTAAAACCAATTTATGGAACTCAGTACGCTTGACTATACTTTTATTATAGTTTTCTTTTCCCTTGTCTTAGGCATAGGGTTTTATGTCTCAAAAACATCAGGTAAAAATTCATCAGAATTTTTTCTATCTGGTAGAACCATGCCATGGTGGCTTTTAGGGCTTTCAATGGTGGCAACAACATTTTCAACGGACACACCCAATTTAGTAACCGATATTGTACGTACCAACGGCGTTTCCGGTAACTGGGTATGGTGGTGTTTCTTAATAACAGGGATGTTGACCGTTTTCGTTTATGCAAAACTTTGGCGTAAATCGAACGTTAATACAGATTTAGAGTTTTACGAAATGCGCTATGGTGGAAAACCAGCTAGTTTTTTAAGAAAATTTAGAGCAGTTTATCTAGGTGTTATTTTCAATGTGATCACCATGTCTGCGGTTACATTGGCAGCAATTAAAATAGGAAGTATTATGCTAGGTCTTGAGCCTTGGCAAACGGTGGTAAGTGCAGGTTTGATAACTGTTACTTTTAGTGCCCTTGGTGGATTCAAAGGTGTAGTATATACAGATTTTCTTCTGTTCTTCGTGGCCATGGCAGGGGCAATAGGTGCGGCATATTATTTAGTGAATATCCCAGAAGTAGGCGGTATTGAAGCTTTAATGGCCAATGAGAACGTAGCTTCAAAATTGAACATCCTTCCAGATTTCAGTAATAGGAAAGCATTGATAACCTTATTTATTATTCCCCTTGCAGTACAGTGGTGGAGTTCATGGTACCCAGGTGCGGAGCCAGGTGGTGGTGGTTATATTGCGCAACGTATGTTGGCGGCAAAAGATGAGAATCACGCAATAGGTGCAACATTTTTCTTTAATATTATGCACTACGCATTAAGACCGTGGCCGTGGATTTTAGTGGCATTGGCATCTATAGTGGTGTATCCAGATTTGGCAAGTATTCAAGAGGCTTTCCCAAATGTAACCGCTGATAAATTAGGTCATGATCTGGCATATTCGGCAATGTTGACCAAATTACCTAGCGGATTGTTAGGGGTGGTATTGGCTTCCTTGGTAGCTGCTTATATGAGTACGATCAGTACTCAATTAAACTGGGGTTCGTCTTACATTGTTTTTGACTTTTATAAGCAACAAATAAACCCTAATGCATCTGAAAAAAGATTGGTTGCAGTGGGTAGAATTTCAACAGTAGTTTTAATGGTGTTTAGTGCTGCATTGGCATTGCTGCTTCAAAATGCACTTCAATTGTTTGATATCTTGTTGGCATTTGGTGCCGGTACCGGACTCATATTTATTTTAAGATGGTTCTGGTGGAGAATTAATGCATGGAGTGAAATCACGGCAATGTTCGCATCTGGTATTATTTCTATCATATTAAAACTGACTCCCGTAGGTGCATATTTATTTGCTACGGAAACTGGGGTATTGCCAGATTGGTCAGAATACATATTTATAGTAGTAGTAACTACGATAATTTGGTTAGCGGCTACATTAATGACACAGCCGGAATCTAATGATACCTTGAGAAGTTTCTACACTAAAATTCAACCTGGTGGTCCGGGTTGGTCTAAAGTTGTTAGCGATGCAAAAACCGATAAAGTGGAGATTGTAAAAGATAAAGAGAAGTGGAGTGTACCTGCAGGTATAACCGCTATGTTATTAGGGGTAGTATTAATTTACACCATAATGTTTGCTACTGGGTATTGGATTTATGGTAGAACTACACAAGCTATTGTTTTAACCGTTGTTTCTGCTATAGCGGGAGTATTGTTGGTAAAAGCATGGAATCGCTTAAAAGGAAACATCTTATAGTAGCAAGATGGTAAAAGGTAGAATTTTATCGGTCGATATATTTCGAGGAGCTACCATACTGCTCATGGTCTTGGTCAATACGCCGGGAACATGGTCTAATGTATATGCCCCTTTTTTACATGCCGATTGGCATGGTTATACACCGACCGATTTAGTTTTCCCGTTCTTCCTATTTATAGTAGGTACATCAATTGCATTCTCATATAAGAATAGAACTGTAGGCGCAGCTGCCTATAAAAAGATTGCCGTTAGAGCATTGAAGCTAATTGCGCTGGGACTTTTCTTGGGGGCGTTTCTTATTCACTATCCGTTCTTTAAAAGCTTTAGTGAAATTCGTTTTCCGGGGGTGTTGCAACGTATTGGGGTGGTTTTCTTTTTTGCTGCAATTTTATTCATTAACCTGAACTGGAAACAGTTGATTTGGGTTACTGCATTTCTGTTGATAGGATATTGGCTGTTAATGACTTTTATTCCTGTAGAAGGTATGGCATCTACATTAGAAAGAGCACCTAATAATCTAGCCAATTGGATAGATGTACAAGTATTTGGCTCTCATAATTACAAAGCAGATTATGACCCAGAAGGATTGTTAAGTACTTTGCCGGCTATTGCAAGTTCCTTGTTAGGGGTATTCACAGGTCTTATTTTAACCAGTAAACAAGAAAAGAAAGCCACCATTCTAATGGGTTTGGGTGGTAGTCTTTTAATTTTAGGGCATTTTTGGGATATATTTTTCCCGATCAACAAAGCACTATGGACTAGCAGTTTTGTATTGGTAACCGCAGGTTGGGCAAATCTAATTCTGGCCTTGATTTATTATTTAACGGATGTAAAGAAAATAGAATTTGGATCCATATTCAGATATGCGGGGGCTAATGCTATTGTAATTTACTTTCTTTCTAGCTTTATCAGTAAAGTAATGGGACAAATACAAATTGGTGACACCTCATTGCATGGTTGGTTGTTTCAGAAAGTATATGTCCATGATTTTTTGGCACTAGAAACATCATCCTTATTATACGGATTAAGCGTAGTGCTGTTTTATAGCTTAGTGGGCTATATCTTACATCAGAAAGAGATATTTATAAAGGTGTAATCGTTTATTTGGCCATCAATTTGGCAACATACTTTCCAATAACATCAAACTCCAGGTTTACAATAGTACCCGGTTTGTAGGAGTTAAACCGTGTATGTTCATATGTATACGGTATAATAGCCACTTCAAAAGTATTTTTGCCGGAATTAACAACGGTTAAACTTGTACCATCTATAGTAATAGAGCCTTTTTCAATGGTTGGGTTGCCGTTTGCCGGGTCATAGGTAAATGAAAAAATCCAACTGCCATTATCTTCTTTTACGCTAGTACATTTGCCGGTTTGATCTACATGGCCTTGAACTATATGACCGTCCAATCTAGACCCCAAGATCATGGCACGTTCTAAGTTTACAATATCATTGGTTTTAAGGGTGTCTAGGTTAGTTTTATTCAGTGTTTCAGCAATAGCTGTTACTGTATAAGTAGTGTCTGTAAGGCTAACAACGGTTAGGCAAACACCGTTATGTGCAACACTTTGATCTATTTTAAGTTCAGGTGTTAGGCTAGATTCAATGGTGATATCTAAGTTTCCACCTTTAGTCTCAAGAGAAATAACCTTACCTAATGTTTCAATAATTCCCGTAAACATGTGTCGTTTAATTTAAGTAATTTTGTCCTTTAATATGAGTCCCTTAGTTTAGGTAGGGACGGCCACTTTGCTTTTCCTTTTGGAAAGCTAAAACTATTTTCAAGGTTTTAAGTGGAGTTACAAAGGTACAGATTATCATGGAGGAAAATAGGAAAATAAGGTTAGGTATCTCAATAGGAGACTTAAACGGAATAGGTTGTGAGGTGGCATTAAAAACATTCCAAGACAGCAGAATGTTAGATTTTTGTACGCCTGTTATTTTTGCCTCTAACAAGACGGTTTCCTTTCAGATGAAGCAGCTGAAACTCAATGTTGTCTTCAATGGTATACCAGATGCATCAAAAGCAATAGATAATAAGGTCAATATTGTTAATGTGTGGAAAGAAGTGCCAAGAGTTGATTTTGGTCAGGCGACCAAAGCTGGTGGCGAGTATGCCATTAAATCTTTAAGGGCTGCGGTAGATGCATTAAAGAAAGGAGATATAGACGTGTTGGTTACGGCACCGATCAACAAGAATAATATTCAGTCAGACGAATTCAAATTCCCAGGTCATACAGATTTTTTAGCACAGGAGCTAGAAGGGGAAAGTTTGATGTTTATGGTGACTGACACCTTAAAGGTAGGTTTGTTGACGGATCATTTAGCGGTAAAAGATGTTTCTGCAGCTATTATCCCTAGATTAATAAGAGATAAGGTCAATACCATTGAAAAATCGTTGAAGATGGATTTTGGTATTCGAAAGCCAAAAATAGCTTTGTTGGGTATAAATCCACATAGTGGAGATAATGGTGTAATCGGTAAAGAGGATGAAGAGGTGTTGAAACCCGTCATAAAAGAAATGGCGAATATGGGACATTTGGTATTTGGCCCGTATTCTGCAGATAGTTTTTTTGGTTCTGACGGATATAAAAAGTTCGATGCAATTTTGGCGGCCTATCATGATCAAGGTTTAATTCCGTTTAAGACCATATCATTTGGTCAGGGTGTTAATTTCACGGCAGGCTTAAGTAAGGTGAGAACATCTCCAGATCATGGAACGGCTTATGAAATAGCAGGAAAAGGATTGGCTGATGAGACTTCGTTTAAAGAAGCAGTCTTTATGGCGTTGAAGATTTTTAAGAATAGAACTGAGTATAAAGAGCTCACAAAAGACGTCTTAAAAAAGCAACGTTTAAAGAGGGAACGTTAATTTTAGGCTCAATTAAAAAGTTATAAAGATAAATAGTTGATAACTATTGTCTTTTATCAAAATTATAGTATCTTTGCACCCGCCTTTTGTGGGCGATTAGTGTTAATTTAAGTGTGTACGTGATGAAGCAAAAGGAGTTCAATATTCCTTTCTCAGGATTGAAGCAAGGAAAACACGACTTTAATTATCAGATTGACAATACGTTCTTTGATTCTTTTGGATATGATGAATTCAACGCTGCCGCCATTATTTTAGATGTAGTACTTCATAAGTCAAGTACAATGATGGAGGTTGATTTGGAAGCATCGGGAACGGTGAATGTGAATTGTGATATGACCAGCGAACCTTATGATCAAGCTATAAATGGCGATTTGCATTTGGTGGTGAAATTTGGTGAAGAGTATAATGATGAGAATGATGAAATATTGATTCTCCCTCATAATGAACATCAATTGAACATTGCGCAATATGTATATGAAATGTTAGTATTGGCGGTTCCACAAAAAAGAATTCATCCTGGTATTGAAGATGGCACTTTAGAATCTGAAGTGTTAGACAGGTTAAAGGAGCTTCAACCAAAAGAGAAAAGATCAAATAAAGAAGAAAACGATCCCAGATGGGACGAATTAAAGAAACTATTAACGGATAAATAAGGTTTAAATGGCACATCCTAAAAGAAAAATTTCCAAAACAAGGAGAGACAAAAGAAGAACACATTATAAAGCAGTAGCTCCAACATTGGCTACCGATTCTACAACTGGCGAAACTCACTTGTTTCACAGAGCTCACTGGCACGAAGGAAAGTTACATTACAGAGGTCAAGTTTTGGTTGACAAAACTGAAGAAGCAGAAGCTTAAGACCTTTTTACATTATACCAAGCTCCCACTTCATTTGAAGTAGGGAGTTTTTTTTAGCCCAATTTGTATTTTATGACCTTGTTACTCAGATAAATTTAGAAGTAACAGAGGTATGGCTATAAATTGCAATTTTTCAAAAACCCGATAACTTTACCCAAAAAGTCGCCGAAAATCACTAATTTTCATGACTTTTGACAGGTTTTTAAGTTTTTTACAAGAAAGCAAATAAAGTATGACCAAAATTACAGCAGCTATTACCGCGGTAGGAGGCTATGTTCCCCAGTTTGTAATGACCAACAAAATGCTTGAGGATTTGGTTGAAACCAATGACGAATGGATCACTACAAGAACTGGTATTAAAGAAAGAAGGGTACTAAAGAAGGAAGAGGGAGAAGGTACATCATATTTAGCCATTAAAGCGGCGCAAGACCTGATGGAAAAGAAGGGCCTAGATGCTTCTGAAATAGACCTTATTATAGTTGCAACCGCAACACCAGATAGTATGGTTGCTTCTACAGCAGCTTTTGTTGCTTCAGAAATAGGAGCGGTAAATGCTTTCGCATACGATCTATTGGCTGCCTGTTCAAGTTTTCTTTTTGGCATGTCTACAGTTGCCGGACATATTGAAACCGGACGATATAAAAAAGTACTTCTTATAGGTGCAGATAAAATGTCATCTATAATTGACTATACCGATCGCACTACTTGTATCATTTTTGGAGATGGTGCCGGTGCAGTTCTTTTTGAACCCAATACGGAAGGCTTAGGCTTACAAGATGAGTATTTGAGGGCAGACGGAAGTGGAAGACAGTATTTGGGCATGGAAGGTGGCGGATCTTTATTGCCGGCTACCATAGAAAGTGTAACCAATAAAAAACACTATATTTTTCAAGAAGGAAAAACAGTGTTCAAGTTCGCGGTTTCCAATATGGCAGATGTAGCCGCTAAGATCATGGATAGAAATGATCTCACAGAATCAGATGTTGACTGGTTGGTTCCACATCAAGCAAATAAACGTATTATTGATGCTACGGCCAAAAGAATGGGGGTAGATGATTCAAAAGTATTAATGAACATACAACGCTATGGTAATACTACATCTGCTACATTGCCACTTTTATTATTCGATTACGAAAAACAGCTTAAAAAAGGAGATAATCTAGTTTTTGCTGCCTTTGGTGGTGGTTTTACTTGGGGTTCTATCTACCTTAAATGGGCATATTAACTAACAACAACTACCAATTATAACATAGAAAATATGGATATTAAAGAAATTCAAAGCCTTATCAAGTTTGTTGCTAAGTCTGGCGCTAGCGAGGTAAAATTGGAAACGGATGATATTAAGATTACCATTCGTACTGGAAGCTTAACAGGTAACTCTGAGCCTACCTATGTGCATACCATGCCTATGGCTCAACCAGCCATGCAAGCGGCAGCTCCTGCACCAGTAGAGGCTCAACCAGCAGCTACCGGCGTATCAGAAGCTGAAAAGAAGAAAGCTGAGGACGATAAGTACATTACTATAAAATCTCCGATTATTGGTACGTTCTACAGAAAGCCTTCTCCAGATAAACCTGTTTTTGTTGAAGTAGGTGACTCAATTGGAACAGGAGATGTACTTTGTGTTATTGAAGCTATGAAATTGTTCAATGATATAGAATCTGAAGTTTCTGGTAAAATCGTGAAGATTTTGGTAGATGATTCTTCACCGGTAGAGTTTGATCAGCCATTGTTTTTGGTAGATCCTTCTTAACTAAATTTTGAGTAGTAATTGTTAGATACCGTTACAAAACGGTGTGTAAGAATCTTGTGGAACCTAGAACTTAAAATTTAAAAGATGTTTAAAAAAATACTGATTGCCAATAGGGGAGAAATCGCTTTGCGTGTTATCCGTACCTGTAAAGAAATGGGTATTAAAACGGTAGCCGTATATAGTAAGGCAGATGAAGAAAGTTTGCATGTGCGCTTTGCAGATGAAGCTGTATGTATTGGTCCTGCCGCTAGTAGTGAATCCTATTTAAAGATCCCAAATATAATTGCAGCCGCAGAGATTACAAATGCAGATGCGATCCATCCAGGATATGGTTTTCTTTCAGAAAATTCAAAATTCTCACGTATCTGTGCAGAGCATGATATAAAATTTATTGGTGCCTCTGGTGATCAAATTGATCGAATGGGAGATAAAGCTACGGCCAAAGAAACCATGAAAGAAGCGGGTGTACCTTGTGTACCTGGTTCAGAAGGTCTATTGAAAGATGTTGCAGACGCAAAGAAGATAGCTAAAAAAATGGGCTATCCGGTAATGATCAAAGCTACTGCCGGTGGTGGTGGTAAAGGTATGCGTGCCGTATTTTCAGAAGACAAAATGGAAGAGCTTTTTGATAGTGCCGTAAACGAAGCAACCGCTGCTTTCGGTAACGGTGGTATGTATATGGAAAAGCTGATCGAAGAGCCAAGACATATTGAAATTCAAATTGTTGGTGATCAATTCGGTAAAGCATGTCATTTATCAGAAAGAGATTGTTCCGTACAACGTCGTCACCAAAAGTTAACGGAAGAGACTCCGTCGCCTTTCATGACAGATAAGTTAAGAGAGCAAATGGGTGAAGCCGCGGTAAAGGCAGCGGAATACATAAAATACGAAGGTGCAGGTACCATAGAGTTTTTGGTAGATAAACACCGTAAATTCTATTTTATGGAAATGAATACCCGTATACAGGTAGAGCACCCAATTACAGAACAGGTTATTGACTATGATTTAATTCGTGAGCAAATACTTGTAGCTGCAGGTGTGCCAATTTCAGGTAAAAACTATCTTCCAAAATTACATTCTATTGAGTGTAGAATTAATGCGGAAGATCCTTATAACAACTTTAGACCATCACCAGGTAAGATTACAACGTTACACACACCAGGTGGTCATGGGGTACGTATGGATACGCACGTGTATAGTGGGTATAGTATTCCTCCTAACTATGATTCTATGATCGCAAAGTTGATTACTACTGCCCAAACAAGGGAAGAGGCAATCAATAAAATGAAGCGTGCTTTAGATGAATTTGTAATTGAGGGAATTAAAACGACCATTCCTTTCCACAGGCAGTTAATGGACCATCCAGATTATTTGGCGGGTAATTACACAACAGCCTTTATGGATAATTGGAAAATGGATCCTCAACCAGAAAATTAAAAACGAACTCCAGCAGCAATGTTGGAGTTTTTTTATGTCATTTTTTAAGTTGGATTGTTTATCTTATATCAGATTCAAATACTACTATGAATTTAAGCTACTGGGAACGAAAGTCATGGTTTTCTAATATAGATATTACTGTTGTAGGTAGTGGAATTGTAGGCTTAAACTGTGCTTTAGAATTAAGAAAGAAGCATCCGAAGGCACGTATTCTTATTTTGGAAAAAGGGAAGCTTCCACAAGGTGCCAGTACTAAAAATGCAGGGTTTGCCTGTTTTGGTAGTATTTCTGAAATTTTATCCGACCTCAAAACACATTCAGAGCAAGAGGTTTTGCAATTGGTACAGGATCGGTTTGATGGTATACAATCGCTACGCACTCTTTTGGGCGATGATGCAATAGGGTATCAAAATAATGGCGGACACGAATTATTTTTAAATAAGGATGTAGGCTTGTATGAGCGCTGCTTACAAGAATTAAATTCGGTCAATGCCCTATTGCAACCCGTGTTCAAGAATGATGCGTTTAAGGTTGTGCCAAATAAGTTTAATTTTAAAGGGATTAACAATACTTATATCTCGAATGTTTTTGAGGGGCAGATAGATACGGGTAGAATGATGCATTCTTTACTGCAATTAGCACACGATAAAAACATCAATATTTTAAATGCAACGCCAGTAAAAGCTTTTGAAGATACAGGTACAGGGGTCTTGATCAAAACCGATGATATAGCATTTACAACCAAAAAATTACTGATTGCCACCAATGGCTTTGCTGCCCAGTTATTGTCAGAGAACGTGAAACCTGCACGGGCGCAAGTATTGATTACAAAACCAATTAGGGACTTATCAATTAAAGGAACATTTCATTTAGAAGAAGGGTATTACTACTTCCGTAATATTGATAATCGTATTTTGTTGGGTGGTGGTCGTAATCTAGATTTTAAAGCGGAACAAACTACAGATTTTGGTACTACGGTCTTAATTAAAAATAAATTAAACCAACTATTGGAAACGGTCATTTTACCAGAGCAGCCTTTTGAAATTGATTATAGTTGGAGCGGTATTATGGGTGTGGGGCAACAGAAGAAGGCAATTGTAAAACAAATATCTGATAACGTAGCATGTGGAGTGCGTTTGGGCGGTATGGGCATTGCCATAGGCAGGATTATAGGTAAAAACTTAGCTAATAAGTTAGACTAAAATAACCTCCCGTTCATCCTATTTTTTTAATTCTTATCAAAAAGTCAGGTCTACTCTTATTTTTATTTTTAAATTGTCTATCCCCTTTGATTACCTATTGCCCAAAATGCACTTATTGGTTTACCCTAGAACAGTACACTTTTAAGTTGGTTTGTAATAGCATGTATACTATATGAAAACATTGATTAGAAGAATTACTTCGGCTACGCTTTTAGCCACTATAGGAATAGTATGTCTAAATAGCTGCGGTTTATCCAAAACCCATTACCAGCGAGAATATGCAAAAGTGTGGAGAGAGCATATAAAGAGTGAGGCTTGGAAACAATCCCTTATTGCCAGCAATTCGTATGTCAAAGATGATTTATATGCCAGTACAGATTCTGAGGTGACATTGGCGGACGACAATTTAGAATCAGGTTTTTATACGAAGTATGAATCTTTGGTATCAAGAGCTTATTTTAAGATAATTACCGAAGCAGAAAAAGCAGATGCACAAATTACGGCAGATTACATGCTGTTAAAGGATGGCGAGCCAACCAAAAAGCTAGATAAGAAAAAAGTTCAAGCGATAACAAACCGTTACGAAGCGCATAAAGCAATGTTAAGCGGATTAAAATCGTGGAACATTTTCAGTGATGATCGCTCTGGTGATTTAGACTATTTTAAAGCTGAAAATGAAATTGAAATTCAAAAGATGCTAAGTGGTGGTGAAAGTGATAATCAAATCGTAAATTACTTGATCTATAAACTGGCAGACCTGTATCACATTGAAGGAAATTGAATCACTTGAGATTTTAAAAAAAGACGCTTACCACTTTTGCGTGCATTTCGTCAACGATAGGTTGACAAGAATACAGAATCAAATTAAAGAATTGGAGTTGGCCTTAACCTCAGAGACAAAGAGTAGTGCTGGCGATAAGCATGAAACGGGTCGCGCTATGATTCAACTAGAGCGTGAAAAACTAGGTCAGCAATTAGCAGAACTTGAAAAAACCCAACAATTACTCTCAAAAGTGCCAAAAGACAGAAATGCCCCAACGGTAGGTTTGGGTAGTTTGGTTGTCACAGACGCTTTTATATATTACATAGCCATATCGGCAGGGGAGTTTAAATGCAAACCTAAGTCCGTCTACTGTATTTCTGCCGCAACACCTATTGGGAAGCTAGTTTTTGGAAAATCAGTAGGAGATGTTTTTAGTTTTAACGGGAGGGAGCTGACTATTGTTGGTATTCAATAAATACATTCAAGTATTTATATGGTTATCTTAAAGCAACCGAATAATTGATTAAACCACTATTATGGAAATATTCTACTTACTACTCGCGGTCATTGCCATAATTATATTAACGACAAAGCTAAAGATCCACGCATTTCTAGCACTGTTCATCATTTCTATTTTATACGGTGTTTTTGCAGGTATGCCCTATGCTGACATCATTGTATCTATAAATGATGGTTTTGGCGGCACACTTGGTAAAATTGGTCTGATCATAGTGCTTGGGGTGATCATTGGTGCATTTTTGGAACATACTGGTGGCGCATTTGCAATTGCAGAGAAAGTATTGGGTCTAATAGGGAAGAAACGGGTGACAACGGCAATGGGTATTATTGGTTATATTGTATCTATACCTGTCTTTGCAGATAGTGGTTTTATGCTGTTACATCCCTTAAATAAAAGTCTTTCTAAAAAGGCCAAAATATCCATTGCTGGTCCTGCAATAGCACTAGGCTTGGGCTTAATGGCATCGCATACGATGGTGCCGCCAACTCCGGGTCCAATAGCCGCTGCTGGTATTCTTGGGGCAGATTTAGGTTTGGTTATCGCTTTCGGATTTCCCACAAGTATTGTTGCTTTGATTGTCGGAATTATATTCGCCAAAAAATATGCATCAAAAACCATGATACCACCAGATGTTGAAGATGCACTAGAAGCAGAACAAGAGAATAAAGATTCGCCAAGTGCTTTAAAAGCGTCTATACCCATACTTGTTCCTATTTTTCTAATTGTCTTGAAATCGGTTTTAAACTCCATGGTTATCGGACAAGAAAACGGACTAGTAGATGTTATCAATTTTGTGGGTGAGCCAGTTATATCTTTATTAATTGGCGTATTCTTATGTTTGCTTTTGCCTAAAAAATTGAATTATGATATGCTCTCATCGGCGGGTTGGGTAGGCAAAGCAATTAAAGATGCAGCTTCTATATTATTGATAACAGGCGCAGGCGGAATTTTTGGTAAAATATTACAGAACTCCGGCATTGCAGAAATTCTAGGGCAAACCTTGACGGATTATAATATGGGTATTTTCTTGCCATTTGTATTGGCTGCTGCGTTAAAAACGGCGCAAGGTTCTTCAACTGTAGCTTTGGTTACCACAGCATCTATTATCATGCCTATGATGTCATCTTTAGGTTTTGATACCGAAATACAGAAAGCTTTAGTCGTAGTAGTTATTGGCGCAGGTTCTGCGGTAATATCTCATGCAAACGATAGCTTTTTCTGGGTAGTAACACAAATGAGTGGTATGAATGTAAAAACTGGGTATCGCCTTTTTGGGTTGGGTACGGGCGTTCTTGGTCTTACTGGTGCGCTAACCGTATTCGTATGCTATACCATTTTCGCTTAAAAAACAAGAAATTTAATAATCTGGCTTACTGCGATTCTGCTTTTTGAGCGAAGCTATTTTCTTGCCCTTCAACCTTTTTTCAATAGATGACCTAGTAGGCCTACTTTTTTTTCTTGCCTTGGGTACAATTAGAGATTTTTCAAGAAGCTTAAAGAATCGTTTAATAACCAATTCTTTGTTTTTATGTTGGCTGCGAGATTCATCGCACTGTAAAATCAGTAAACCTTCTTTACTTAGTTTATTGCCTAATTTTAAAAGCACTCTTTTTTTCTGGCGTTCTGTTAACCCTGTTGAAGCTTCTACATGAAAAGACAATTCTACCTTAGAAGAAACTTTATTGGCATGCTGACCACCCGGACCACTACTTCTAATGGCTTTAAACTGTAACTCGGTAAGAATTTGTTCTTGGTTCACAACACGTTTTTTATTAATGAGCAGTGGCTTCTTGTATGCGTTGGTTGATAGTTTCAATGGCTACATTCAAAAACACTTCTTTTCCTTTTGGGTATAACCTATCTGCGTTAAAAAAGATGGATTCATTTTCATCACTCTTGCCTTCTGTTAAGTAATGGCTACCCATTGGGTATGCTTTTTCAACGGTAACATGAAAGCCTTGTGAAGGAGAAACCCTAAACTCATGTGCGTAGACAATAATTTTTCTTTTGGTATTGGCATAGGTTTTTAATACATCTATAGAAATCATACTTGCCTCACCAAAAAGAGAGGCTACATATAAGTTCTTAGGATTTTTATAAAGCTCCATAGGTCTTGCCCGGGCTATTATTTCTTTATCACGCAAAACAACGGCACGATCGGCAAAAGGTAAAACATCATGCACATCATGTGTAGCAACGATGGTAGTAATAAGATTCTCTTTCAGGTAATTAAAAATATTTCGGCGTAAACTGTTTTTAAGAAAATTATCTATATGGCTAAAAGGTTCATCTAAAAGGAGTACTTCTGGTTTTTGCGCTAAAACCCTTGCTAAGGCTACACGTTGTTGTTGCCCGCCACTTAACGTTTTAACCTTTTTATCGGCAAACTCTGTCAGCTCTATCATCTCTAATAGCTCTTCAGTTCGTTGCTTTAATTCATCGGGATAAAATACGGATAGGTACTGACTTATATTTTCAGCAACGGTAATGAACGGCATCAAATCAAAATCTTGAGACAAATATTTCATAAATGGGGCACCAGGTACCAAGTTGTACGCCGGACCTAGTATTTGTTCGTCTTCCCAGAAAATTTCACCCTGTTCCAAATCCATTAAACCATACATTAGTTTAAGTAAGGTGCTTTTGCCGCACCCGCTTTCACCAATGATAGCCACATGCTCTCCACGTTGAATTCGTAAATTAATGGACTCTAAAACTGGAAGTGTATCATATGAAAATGATAGATTCTCTACTCGTAACATGCTTTTATACTTAGGAATTTAAAATTGAAAAATCCGTTTCAATATGAAACGGATTTTTCAATAATTTATTGATTTAAGTTAGAAATTACTCTTTAAACTCTTTTAAAACACTTTTGTTAGGCAGTTTGGTAAAGCCCATATTATAGAGTGTAAAGCCAAAAATATCTGCATATTGCTCTATTGTTTTACTCACAGGCGTACCTGCGCCATGTCCGGCATTTGTTTCAATGCGGATCAACGTTGGGTTTGTGCCTTTTTGTTTTTCTTGAAGTTCTGCCGCAAACTTAAAACTATGTGCGGGTACCACTCTGTCATCATGGTCACCTGTGGTCACCAAAGTTGCAGGGTATGCAGTACCGGCTTTTACATTATGTACAGGAGAATAGCCTTTTAAGTATTGGAACATTTCATCGCTATCTTCTGCAGTACCATAATCATAAGCCCATCCGGCGCCAGCCGTAAATGTATGATAGCGCAACATATCCAAAACGCCAACAGCAGGTAAAGCTACTTGCATTAAATCTGGTCTTTGTGTCATTGTGGCACCAACTAGTAACCCGCCATTAGAACCTCCACGAATAGCTAAGTATTCTTTTGATGTATATTTATTATCGACTAAGTACTCTGCAGCAGCAATAAAGTCATCAAATACATTTTGCTTTTTAGTTTTGATACCCGCATCATGCCATTTTTTACCATATTCACCACCTCCACGAAGATTTGGTACAGCGTAAATTCCGCCTTGTTCCATCCAAACGGCATTTGCTATACTGAAGGATGGCGTTAAACTCACATTGAATCCACCATAGGCATAAAGAATGGTTGGGTTTTTACCGTTCAATTTAGTTCCCTTCTTATAAGTAATGATCATGGGTACTTTGGTACCATCTTTGGAAGCGTAGAATACCTGTTCAGAAGTATAATCCTTAGGATTAAAATCTATTTCTGGTTTCCAGTACAATTCATATTCACCGGTTGCAGGGTCATATTTATAGGTAGAACCGGGTGTATTGTAATTTGTAAAGGAGAAGTACAATTCCTTGTCCTCTTTTTCACCACCAAATCCGCCAACAGAACCTATACCTGGCAATTCTACCTCACGAATTAGTTTACCATTGTAATCATATTGATTTACTTTAGAAATAGCATTGACCATATATTCGGTAAAGAAATATCCACCACCGGTATTGGGGCTCAATACATTTTCTGTTTCAGGGATGAAATCTTCCCAGTTTTTAACTTCAGGGTTGTTAGCATCTACCGTAACAATTTTCTTGTTCGGGGCATTTCTATTGGTAACAATATATAGTTTTGAGCCGATGTTATCAATTACATAGTTATCAGAATCGGTATCTTGGACCATGGGGATAAGTAATCCGTTAGGGTCTTCTAAATTTTTAATAAACAACTTGTTTCCAGAAGTAGAGACAGATGCGCTTATTAGTAAATACTTGTTGTCTTCAGTAACACTAGCGCCTACATATCTATGCTTTTCCGTGGGTGTACCGCCAAAGATCAATTCATCTTCTTTCTGTGGCGTACCCAATTTATGATAGTATACTTTGTGCTGATCTGTTTTAGCTGATAGCTCACTGCCTTTTGGCTTATCATAACTAGAATAGTAAAATCCTTCTTTACCTTTCCAGGATAGTCCGCTGAATTTAATATCAATTAAAGTGTCTTCAACAACCTGTTTAGTTTCGGCATTTAAAATAATAGCTTTTCTCCAGTCGCTTCCTCCTTCAGAAATAAGGTAAGCAGCCAAAGAGCCATCTTTAGTAAAACTTAAGCCGGCCAATGAGGTAGTGCCGTCTTCAGAAAAGGTGTTTGGATCTAAGAAAACCTCGGGCGCTTCATCGGCTTTGGTTCTGTATACCACGTATTGGTTCTGTAATCCGTCATTTTTATAAAAATAGGTATAATCTCCTTTTTTAAAGGGAGAACCTAACTTCTCATAATTCCACAGTTTTTCCAGTCGGTTTTTTAGATCATTTCTAAAGGGTATTTGATCTAAATATCCAAAAGTTGTCGTGTTTTGTTCTTTAACCCAAGCTTCTGTTTCTGGGCTTCTATCATCTTCTAGCCAGCGATAGGGGTCTTTTATTTCAGTGCCAAAATAAGTATCTATGGTATCTACTTTTGCGGTAACAGGATATTTCACTAGAATGGGTTCAGGTTTAGATTCGTTTGTACAGGAAGAAATCAGTGTTAAAAAAATAAATGCGAATATTATTTTTTTCATGAGTAGTTCAGTTTGCACTAAAATACCATAAAAAAACCTTCAAAACAGCTATGTTTTGAAGGTTTTAACGTTGTAAAGGGTATAAATTAAACTAAGCCCTTTTCTACTAGGTATTCTGAAATTTGTACTGCGTTAGTTGCTGCACCTTTTCTAAGGTTATCTGCAACGATCCACATATTCAACGTATTTCTTTGTGTTTCATCTCTACGAATACGCCCTACAAAAACCTCATCTTTTTCATGAGCGTATATTGGCATTGGGTAGGTATTGGTATCTGGATTATCTTGAACGGTAACGCCGGGCATTTCATTTAACAGACGACGGACTTCATTAAGTTCAAAGTCATTTTCGAATTCTACGTTTACAGATTCTGAATGTCCGCCAGCAGTAGGTATCCTAACTGCAGTAGCACTTATAGAAAAAGTACGGTCATCTAGAATTTTCTGTGGTTCGCGAGCCAATTTCATTTCTTCTTTAGTGTAACCGTTTTCCATGAAAACATCGCAATGAGGCAATGCATTTCTACCAATTGGATAAGGATATGCCATTTCGCCCGGAACGCCTGCAATTTCATTTTCTAATTGCTTTACTGCTTTTACCCCGGTACCCGAAACCGATTGATAGGTAGAAACAACTACGCGTTTCATTTTATATTTTTTATGTAATGGGTGCAATGCCATTACCAATTGTATGGTAGAGCAGTTAGGATTTGCGATGATTTTATCTTCGGATGTAAGCTCATGAGCATTGATCTCTGGTACAACCAATTTTTTTGTAGGATCCATTCTCCAGGCAGAAGAATTATCCACTACCGTGGTACCCGCTTCAGCAAATTTTGGAGCCCATTCTAAAGAAGTGTCACCACCTGCAGAAAATATGGCAATATGTGGTCTTGCCGCTACTGCGTCTGCTAAGCCAATAACCGTATGTTCTTTTCCTTTAAAGGTCATCTTTTTACCTACTGATCGTTCAGAGGCTACGAGTAACAACTCCGTTAACGGAAAATTACGTTCGGCCAATACTTTCAACATTACATCGCCTACCATGCCTGTGGCACCAATTACAGCTACTTTCATTTGTAAAACAATTATATTAAGCGACAAAAATAGGTAATACTGATACTTGGGCAAGTAAAAAAGAATAGAATAATTAAAATATAACAAAATGTTTAATTTGTAACATTGTTGTTTTTTTATGGTGAGTAGAAAAGTGTGGTAAAAAAAAGAACCGTCAACATGTTAGCGAAACATAGTTGACGGTTTTAATTCATGTGGGTTGCAGTGCAACGGTTCCCTAATTATGGGGCATATGTTAGATTACTTTTTTAAAGCATCTCTGATCTCTATCAATAACTCTTCGGTAGTTGGTCCTTTTGGAGCTTCTTTTACCGGAGCCGGTGGAGTTTTAGTTTTGTTATAAGCTTTGACAATTATGAATAAGACAAAACCAACAATGATTAAGTTGATAATTGCATTTATCCATTTACCATAGAGAATTGCGTTTTCAGGTTTAGCTACTACGCCATCTGCACCTACTACTGCTTCATCTAATACAACTTTTAAATCCGCAAAGTCAACTCCGCCACTAAAGTGACCTACTATTGGCATCATAATATCTCCAACAAATCCGCTAACTACTAATCCCATAGCACTTGCAAGTAATACGGCTACAGCTAAATCAATGACATTACCTGTCATGATGAAATCTTTAAATTCTTTAAACATGTTTTAGTGTTTTTTATTAATGGTTAATAGTAAAGTAAAGCAATTTACTAAAAAAACACAAACCTTAATAAAATGTTAATAAAATCAATTCTTTAAAATCCGCTTAATGCGTTGAGAAAGTCCTGTTATAAGTTCATACGTTATAGTCTGTGCAGTTTTTGAAAATTCGTGAGCGGTTAATTCTTTTCCAAAAATAATAACCTCATCACCTTCCTCACATTCAATATCGGTTACGTCAATCATGATCATATCCATACAAACATTTCCTATGATAGGAGCAGCTTTCCCATGAATGCTTACATAGGTTTTTCCTTGCCCGTACTGTCTTCCTATACCATCAGCATGACCCAAAGGCAATGTAGCGGTTACGGTTTTATGCTCAGATTTGTATTTCCGATTATAACCTACGGATTCCCCCGGTAAAATAGTATGTTTTTGAGCAATAATTGTTTTTAAGGTCATTACGGGCTGTAGTTCAGCATCTATATGTGCTTCGTTACCATAGCCATATAGGCCAATACCACTACGAACCATGCCATACTGTGCATGAGGGTAATTTATAATACCCGAAGTATTCAGTACGTGTTTTAACGTGTTAGATTTAAATAAGGTGTCTGCTTTTTTGCAAACAGCATCAAACCGTTTTAATTGAAGGTCTGTAAAATCCATTTCGTTAGGATCTTCGGTAGCTGCCAAGTGCGATAAAAGAGCGATTACCTTTACAGCATTTTGTTGCTGAATAATTGTAGCGATATCCGGTAATTCATGGTCAGAAAACCCCAGTCGGTTTAGTCCCGTGTTAAATTTTAAATGAATAGGATAATCCGTCTTCCCCAATTCTTTGGCTGTTGCAATAAAATCAGACAAGATAGCTTTGGAATATATGCTTGGTTGTAGATTTTTTCTAATGAGGGTTTTAAAATGAACTTTCTGTGGGTGAAGTACTACTATAGGAGCGGTAATACCACCTTCTCTTAGTGTAACACCTTCATTTACATAAGCCACTGCAAAATAATCAGTGCCTAAATTTTCCAGATATTTGGCAATAGCAAGGGCATCACTGCCATAGGCGTACGCCTTTACCACTGCCATAAACTTAGTTTCGGGCTTTATTTTAGAGCGTAAATATGTGTAATTATGACCAAGTGCCTTTAGGTCAATTTCCAGAATGGTTTCCTCTGCCTTAGCCATTTTGGTTCTTTTTGAGGGTATGGACCTCCTCAGGTTTTACTTCCATTGTTTTTACTTTTTCTTTAAGCATGGCTTTGTAATATGCACCTCTGCTTAACGGTTCATATTCATTTACTTCGCCAAGCATTACCAAATTATCATTACTAGACTTTCTAAAACTGTAATTTGCCAAGTTACCTGTACGGGTACAAATTGCATGTACTTTGGTAACGTATTCAGCTGTTGCCATAAGGGCTGGCATGGGACCAAAGGGGTTACCTTTAAAGTCCATATCTAGTCCTGCAACAATAACCCTTATGCCTTTATTGGCGAGGTCATTGCAAACGGTAACTATTTCATCATCAAAGAATTGGGCTTCGTCAATACCGATCACATCACAGGTGTCTGCAAGAATACGAATATTGGCAGCTGCGGGTACAGGTGTAGAACGTATTTCATTGGCATCATGAGATACCACCATATCATCGTCATAACGTGTGTCTACCATAGGTTTAAATATTTCAACCTTTAATTTGGCGAACTGTGCTCTTTTGAGTCTTCGGATCAATTCTTCTGTCTTTCCAGAAAACATTGATCCGGCAATGACTTCTATCCAGCCGAATTGTTCTTTAGGATTAACTGTGTTTTCAAGAAACATTTTGTAATTTTAGACGAAAATATTGGGTATTTCGTTTTTTGTTTAGGAATGATAAAGGTATTAAAAAACCCGCTATTTAGGTCTTTACCGTAAAAATTGTGAGATGAAAAATAAGTTGAAACTGGAATTGAGAAAGTTATCTACAGAAATTTTGACTGCAGATAATTTAGATGATGTAACAAATTTGTATGAGGTTTCTAAAACCCTATACGAGAAACTCGCTGTGCTTAAGTTTATTGAGGTAGAACTCAATGATATGGAGGTAGATGTTTCTAAAAATGCCATTGCGGCAAAGTTCGAAGAAATGGCGAATGCCGTATTGAAAGGAAATCAAGGAGTGCCAGAGAGTAATCCGCATACAGAAGATATTATCAAGTACCCGGGTATGGATACTATTAAGGGTTTTATTTCTGAAATGCCAGATAATGATTCATTAGAAGATGTACTGACAGAGTTTATGTCAGAGCCTCATTTAATGAAGAATGATAATGAACTGTTTACACCTTCTAAAGAAGATTTAAAGCAAGCAGATGCTACGCCAAAGTCATTGAATGATCGTTTGGCAAAGGGCAATGTAAAAGTAGACTTGAACGATCGCTTGGCATTTGTAAAACATTTGTTCAATGATAACATGGAAGATTATAACCGTGTACTATCTCAATTAAATACTATAGATACCGAAGAACGTTCTATTTCATTTATTAAAAATATGGTAAAGCCAGACTATAATAATTGGTTAGGAAAAGAACCATATGAAGAACGATTTATTGAAATGATATCTCGTAGGTTCTCTTAATAATTACAATATGTGTATCACGAACCCAACCTTAGTGTTGGGTTTTTTACTTGATAATAGAGATTTAATGGCTTCTAGGGTTGCATAGAAATCTAACTTAAATTTTCAATATAATACCTCATGAGCGTGCCTTGAGGTTTTTACTATATACTAAATGGGAAAACTTTACTTAGTACCTACACCAATCGGTAATTTAGAGGATATGACCTTAAGGGCAATTAGGGTGCTTAAGGAAGTAGATTTAATTCTGGCGGAAGATACCCGTACCAGCGGTAAACTCTTGCATCATTTTGAAATTGGTACCCAAATGAAAAGTCACCATATGCACAATGAGCATAATATGGTAGACTATTTGGTAGGAAAGCTAAAAGGAGGCGAGAACATCGCATTAATTTCAGATGCAGGAACCCCGGCAATTTCTGACCCTGGATTCCTTTTAACCCGTGCTTGTGTAGAAGCGGGCGTTGAAGTGGAATGTTTACCAGGGGCTACAGCATTTGTGCCGGCATTGGTCAATAGCGGCTTGCCCAATGACAAGTTTGTTTTTGAAGGATTTTTACCTGTCAAGAAAGGAAGGCAAACACGTTTAAAATTATTGTCAGAAGAACCACGTACCATCATTTTTTATGAATCTCCGCATAAGCTAATAAAGACCTTGGGTAATTTTGTGGAATATTTTGGGGCGGAAAGACCTGTTTCCGTTTCAAGGGAACTGACCAAACTCTACGAAGAAACTGTTCGTGGAACTGCCGAAGAAGTGCTAAAACACTTTACAGAGAAACCACCAAAAGGGGAAATTGTTATTATTGTTGGGGGGAATAGGTAATCATTTTATAATTCCTTCAAAATCAAAAGATTTAAGTGTTAATTCAAAGAAATAAATAAGAATATTTCAAAATCAGAATTATCTTCGTATCGATTTAACATGAAAAAAATTCTCACATACACATTTATCCTGTTATACCTCACAGCGATGGTAAAACCGGTGTTGCCTGTATTGGAGTATGTAATAAATCAAGATTATATTGCGGAGGTTTTGTGTATCAATAAAGATAAACCAATGCTTAATTGTGATGGTAAATGCTATTTGTCACAAATGATAAAAAAGCAGCAACAAGAAGATCATCAGGACATTCCTTCAGCAGACCTTCGTGAATACCCAATTGGTTTTGTGAGTATTCTAGATTGTAATTTTCAAAGTACAATAGTTGAAACAAAAGTGGTTTCAATACATCCTAACTTAAACGAGCAACAGTTTATATCGGCTGTTTTTCATCCGCCTACCTCCTTATCTTAAATACAACAAAGTATTCCTGTGCCTTTTTTTAGAAAAGGTACATGCCGTTGTATTCCATAGCACGACACAAAAGCTATAGTCGTGTACACAATCAATTTTTTAAAATTAGGCTTAGTGCATTGGCATTAGGTGAAACCATTACATAAACGAAGGTGTAGTGCGTGATTTTATTTTTGGGTAACACTCAGAGGTACTACTACGCGTACTATATCCAATAATTAATATATCAATACATGAAATCCATATATAAATTTTTAGCATTTACACTGTTAGCCGTATTCACTAGCTGTAGTAGTGATGATGACGCTACAGCAGGATTAATGGGAGAAAACAAGGTAACCCTAGAGTTTGATAATAGTGTAGGATCAGACGATCTACTATTGGCAACCGCTGGTTATACCAACTCGCAGAACGAAACTTTGACCATTACCAGATTAAATTACATTGTAAGTAACTTCAGTTTAACTAATGATGCAGGGGAAGTATTTACCTATGATAAAGAGGAGAGCTATTTTGTTACCAGCGAAGAAACAGGTAGTACAGAAGTAGTGTTAGAGCATATACCAGCAGGCACCTATGTATCTGTAACTTTTGGTATTGGCGTAGACCAAGAAAAATACCTACAAGGAGCTGAAGGTCAAGGTGATTTTTTAACCATAGCCGAAGAAACCAACATGATGTGGTCATGGCAAGCGGGGTACAAGTTTTTAAATTATGAAGGCACTTTTACTTCAGAAACGGTAACGGAACCAACGGACTTTAAAGTGCATATGGGCAGCCACGGTTCTAGCCTGGACAACTACAAAGAAGTAACCTTGAGTTTGGGTACAGATGCTTTGGTAAGCGATGAAATGTCACCTATTATTCACATTGTTGCAGATGCCAATGACATTTTAGACGGAGAGAATAAATTAGCTCTAACAGAGCAATCGGTTATTATGGTAAGTGAAGAAAAATCACCAAAAGTAGCTTTGAACACTGCCAGTATGTTTACAGTAGATCATGTTCATAACGGTACTGGAGACTCACACTAAATTCATTGGGTCGCTCTTTTTTGGGCGACCCTATTTTAAAATAATAAAAGATGAAATATCTATTTTGGGTATTAGTGTCCGTGTTTTTGGTGTCTTGCCACGAAGATGACGCGTATGTGGCTGTTAAGAATACTTTTTTAACGGTAGACGTTCCTGAGAATTTTCCTGCACTAGTGTATGATATAGAAGCAAATCCGCCAACACAATTGGGCTTTGAGCTAGGCAAGAAATTATTCTATGATGGCAAACTATCCTCAAGCGGATTTATCTCTTGCGGTTTTTGTCATGAGCAGAGCTCAGCATTTACCCACCACGGACATCAATTTAGTCACGGTGTAAATGATTTAGAGGGCACAAGAAATACCCCTACCATAGCTAACATGGCATTTTTTACTGAATTTGCTTGGGATGGTGCTACATCGCATTTAGATCTTTTTCCAATAATTCCTATTACCAATGAGGTAGAAATGGGAGAAACCATGACCGGTGTCATTAACAAACTCATAGCAGATGCCGAGTATCAAAAAGAATTTGAAATGGCTTTTGAAGAAGGCGGGGTAAATGCAGAGAATTTTTTAAAAGCGATAGCTCAGTTTATGGTCATGATGATTTCTTCAGATAGTAAATACGATAAGTATGTACGTAATGAAGCAGGCGGAGAATTGACAGAAACCGAAGCAATGGGGCTAGGTGTTTTTCAGCAAAAGTGTGCTTCATGCCACGCTACAGATTTATTTACAGATGGCAGTTTTAGAAACAATGGTCTGCCGCCTAATCCACAATTAAATGATATGGGTAGAGCAGAAGTAAGTGGTAGCGATAGTGATAATTACAAGTTTAAAGTGCCTAGTTTAAGAAACGTTTCATTGACTGCGCCGTACATGCATGATGGCAGGTTTGGTAGCCTAGAATCTGTGTTGAATTTCTACACCAATGGTATGGTAGCATCGGAAACGTTAGATGATTCTTTACGAACCAAAGACGGATTAGGAATTGCATTAAACGACGAAGAAAAGGCCGGATTGCTAGCCTTTTTTGAAATTTTGACGGATGACACTTTTATAAATGACGAACGATTTTCAGAATATTAAAATATGAACAAGACAATAATTTTTATGTTTTTGCTTGGCGGATTATTTACTGTCCAAGCAAATGAGAACCCTAAGGGGAAAGCCGAATGTATTTGGAAAAATACAGCTTACGAGTATTTTTGTGATACCTGTGGATGCGGTGGAAATGGAGGAAGTATGGGTTTTGGTACCGGACTAAATAATAACTTCGTAGGACTACGGTATATTGGTCAAAAGTATCGTTCTCGTGATGGTATTTTTGATAATTCCCCATGGATAAATGAAAATTTCAATACGGTACAAGCATGGGGTAAACTCCCTGTTGGAAAAAGGGTATTGGTAAATGCCTTGCTGCCGTATCATTCACATAACAGAACGTTTGCAGATAATACCGAACAGACCATAAACGGTATTGGAGATGCCACAGTCTTGGCCTATTATAACGTACTACGCCAAACACCCGATAGTGTAATCTCCATTAAACCGGAACATGCCTTACAAATTGGTGGTGGTGTAAAAATGCCCACCGGTAGTTTTGATGCCGCCAACATTGAAGGTAGTGTCAACCCAAGTTTTCAATTGGGTACCGGTAGTTGGGATTATATTTTAGCTGCCAATTACGGAATCACCCATAGAAACTGGGGCTTGTCTGCCTTGCTGAATTATACCATAAAAACTGAAAATAGTAAAAGCTATTTGTTCGGTAATCAATGGAATGTGGCGTTAAACACGTACAAGACGTATTACCTTTCTCCGTCTATATCCCTAAGCCCGCAAATAGGTTTGGGTGGAGAGATTTTTGAAGAGAATAAAGAGTTTAGTCTTACTGTGCCAGATACTGGTGGCGAAGTTTATTTTGCGCGTTTTGGTGTAGAAGCAAATTACAATAGCTATGCATTGGGTATTTCTAGTATGCTGCCTATAGCTCAAAATTTGAATGAAGGTAAAGTAGAGGTAAAAAATAGGGTTTCATTATATTTGAATATCAATATTTAAAAAATAACCTTAGCTAAGACCAAAATAATACCCATGACATTAATAGAATTCAAGAATAAAGTAGCGGACACACCAAAAGAAGTTTCCTTTTCAGACACTATGGTGGTTATAGATTCAAAATACAGTTTTACACCTACGGCATATACTAACGGGAGCGTAAGGAATGAAGCTGGACAGAATTCCGGCTCCTGTAAATTATTTTCTTTCGCTATAAAAGAAGGATTAACAAAAGAGGAAACGTTGACTTGTTTTGGGTCTTATTATTTTGATGAGGTATTACTAGACCTAAAGGGTAATTCCCATCAGAATATTAGAAATTTTATGGCAACTGGTTTTGAAGGATTGTCATTTGATGGAGAAGCGCTAAGGTTGCTTTAAAACTATATGTCATTGCTTCTCCTGATACGTATTGGGAGAAGCATATGTTATCTACATAAATAATGCAGAATTTATTATCTGAAATAAGAGGTTGTGAGGTTTGTAAGGCACATTTGCCTTTAGAGCCCAGACCTATTGTAGCAGGTGCCAAGAATTCAAAAATAATAGTAATTGGTCAGGCACCGGGTAGAAAAGCCCATGTAGAGAATAAACCGTGGGACGACCCTAGTGGTAGAAAATTGCGAGAATGGTTGGGAGTCACTGATGAAGATTTTTATGATCCCAATAATTTTGGAATTATACCTATGGGATTCTGTTACCCCGGTAAAGGGAAATCAGGAGACTTGCCACCAAGAAAAGAATGTGCCCCATTATGGCACCCAAGAGTATGGGAAGAATTTAAAAACGTAAAGCTTATTCTGCTGATCGGTAAATACGCTCAAGACCAGTATTTGGGAGAACAAGCCAAAAAAAACCTGACCGAAAACGTTTTGCACCACAAAGAATTTCTACCAAAGTACTTCGTATTACCGCACCCATCGCCCGTAAATCGCTTTTGGAGAAGTAAAAATCCATGGTTTGAAGAAGATGTTGTTGGGGAGTTGCAAGAGTTGGTGGCTAAGATTTTGAAATAAAACGTAATTGCGAGGCACGAAACAATCTGATTGTTATTTTGATACCTAATAGAATACCACCTGAACCACTGCTAGGGTCTTGAGTAAAGAATTCTAAAAATTTCAAATATTCTTTCAGGAAAGAAAATGAGTAGTGTAGTAAAAACTATGATGGGGAGTACCGCCCATAATAGTATTAAACGAATTGATTTATAGATGTATTTCCCATTAAACTTTGGAAGTATATTAATGTTAGGATTCATCTTGTTTAGATATAATAGATTTTAAAATTTGAACTATATAGTTGTTCTTAGTTCGTTCTTTTAAACTTGATTTTAATTCATAATTCCCACTTGCTTCAATTTTAGGAATATCAATTTCTTTAAAGAGTTTAATTCTTCTTTCTTTAAATAATTCTTTAATTATTGTAACAATAATTAAAGTGATTGGAATTGTCACAAGCCAAATATTTTCCATAGCTCCTTTCTTTAATTAATAAAATTTCTAAATGTTAATATTTTTATAGCATTTAGAATTTATGTTATTTCTGATTTTCTAATCATATAACACAATTCATGTATTATTGGCTAGTCTTTGTAATTATAACATTATCAATCAATATTAGAAATTCTATTTTTAAGTATTGGTTATGGTTGGTAATCTAAATCATATAATAAGAGATTATTAAATTTAAAAATAAATTAAAGTATTGAAAATCAATATATTGTATGTTTGTTCTTTGTTTTTAAAGAGCTATTTAATTTTCAAAATTGGTTTCACCAAAGAAACCAGAATAAAATTTAAAAGTTAAGATGAAGTCTGCTTAATAAACATTAGATTTTGATTTAATGTAAAGATTACTTTTTGCGTTAAATTATATTTTATTGTCCAAAATTAAAATACTTTCATTTTTAAAATATGTAACTAAAATTGATTTACTATCGTTGGTTCATCTAATAATTAACCTAGCTTAATATTATCGTATTTTTGTAGCCTACAAAAAACATAAAACTATGAGTACAACAAATCATATTAGCACAAAATGGTTGGGCAACATGTCCTTTGAAAGTAACAATCCATCAGGGCATTCATTGAAAATTGATATCGCTAAAGAAGACGGTGGTGATGGTAGTGGTTTTAGACCCAAAGCTTTAATGCTTTCTTCATTAGCGGGTTGTTCTGGCTTAGATGTAGCGGCAATGTTCAAGAAGATGAAGTTAGAAGTAGATGAGTTTCATATTGAAACTATTGCAAATCTAACAGATGAGCACCCAAAGTTTTATGACAAAGTAGTGATAGAATATCATTTTCATGGGGAAAACCTAAATGAGAAAAAACTACAACGAGCAGTAGACCTTTCCATTGAAAAATATTGTGGAGTAATGGAAATGTTCAGACAATTTGCCGAGCTAGAGATTAAGACTGTTTTTCATACAAAATAAAACGTCATTGCTTCTTCCGATAGTAATCGGAAGAAGCAATCTGTTTGTTTGGTACAGCTAATTGAGAGATTGCTTCGTGCCTCGCAAAGACGATATCGATTATACTCTAAATACTGATAACTGATAATGCCAACTGAGGAATTTGATATTTGTATGTGAAGAATGGAAAACTGATACTGAAAACTGAACACTGACTATAATGCGCTGGACAATAAAACCAAAACCGAAACAAGAAGATATTGATGCTTTGGCCGATGCGTTAAAGGTTGATGATTTGGTGGCGCAATTATTATTGCAAAGAGGAATTTCTACCTATGAGGAGGCTAAGAATTTCTTTCGTCCGCAGTTAGAAGATTTGCATGATCCTTTTTTAATGAAGGACATGGATATTGCCGTGAACAGAATTGAGGAAGCTATTGCTAACGGAGATAATATTTTGGTGTATGGCGATTATGATGTAGATGGTACAACCGCTGTAGCTTTAATGTCATCTTATCTTTTAAGGTATTACCCGAACGTAGCTACCTATATTCCGGATCGGTATGATGAGGGTTATGGAGTTTCTTTTAAAGGAATCGATTTTGCTGAGGATAACGGATTTACATTAGTTATTGCTTTGGATTGCGGAGTGAAGGCAATTGATAAAGTTGCTTACGCAAAAGAAAAGGGAATCGATTTTATCATTTGTGACCACCACAGACCTGGTACAATATTACCAAGTGCAATAGCAATTTTAGATCCAAAAAGAGAAGATTGTTTATATCCGTATGATGAATTATGTGGTTGTGGAGTTGGTTTTAAGCTGATTCAAGCGTTAGGTTCCCGAAGAGGAGAAACTATTGATGATGTCATCTATTACCTTGATTTAGTGGCAACTGCAATTGGGGCAGATATTGTACCAATAACTGGGGAGAATCGAATACTTGCATTTTATGGATTACAGGTTATCAATCAGCAACCTAGAATAGGATTTAAAGCCATTATTGATCAAATCAATAAAAAAGAACTGACCATTACAGATGTGGTTTTCATCATTGCACCTAGAATTAATGCAGCTGGTAGAATGAAACATGGTCAATATGCAGTAAACCTACTCACGGAAACCAATATGGATCAAGCTATACAGTTTGCTGCTGAAATTGAAAAATTTAATACGGATAGAAGGGGACTGGATCAAGAAATTACGATTGAGGCACTAGGGCAAATTCAAGAAAATCAGGAGGAAGAAGGTTTTACTTCTGTGGTTTATAAAGATACTTGGCATAAAGGAGTTATCGGTATTGTAGCATCAAGGTTAACGGAAACCTACTATAGACCAACGCTGGTTTTTACAAAAAGTGGCGATAAGTTGGCGGCATCGGCAAGATCGGTCAGAGGGTTTGATGTGTATAATGCCCTAGAAGGTTGTGCAGATTATATTGAGCAGTTTGGTGGGCATAAATATGCCGCAGGATTAACCTTGTTAGAAGAGCAGTATAATAATTTCAAGCATAAGTTTGAAAAGGTTGTGAAAGAGAGTATAGACCCGCAAATGTTGATACCTGAAATTACAATAGATACCGTAATAGAATTGAAAGATATCACCCCGAAATTAATGCGAATTCTAAAACAGTTTGCCCCTTTTGGTCCGGGTAATATGTCGCCAATTTTCATGGCAGAAGACTTAAAAGATACCGGTTATGCAAAGGGTGTAGGTAAAGAAGAAGCGCATTTAAAAGTTTCGGTAGTTCAGCAAGGCAGCCATAGAATTGATGGTATTGGCTTTAATATGGGTGATAAACTTTCATTGGTAACGGGTAGAAAGCCTTTTAATGCTGTTTTTGCTATTGATGAAAATGAATGGCAGGGGAATGTTAGTTTACAGCTGAAGCTAAAGGACATTAAATAAGAACAGCACATATTGCTATATGGTTGATTGCTTATAAGCAATGTGTACGTTTTATGAAACGAATTTAATGCCGTAGCAGGATAAAAGTATCATGATCCTACGAAAGAATTCACCTGTTATTTTTTTTAAGTTTTATAGCGGGTAGTGGTTTAAAAATTAGGTATAAGTCAATTATTACTGTAGCCATAAATGATACCATTTCTGCCAGATTTATACATTTTGCCATGTCAACCCGCTCAAAAGAACAAGTAGATGTACTAACGGAGAAGCTTAGGATAACCGGAGTCACAATTGTTGGTGAACCTAGAACTACAGATGATGGCTACTTTGAAAGTGTCATTCTAGACCCGGAAGGAAATCAAATAGAATTCACTATTTAACATTCTTATTTATAACTGTTCTAAATAAGATCCATATATTTATACTAAATATGTAGATTCTTATGAACGATATACATCCTATTTACCAGAATGATTTTGGAATAGCCTTTCAATGGAAAAAAGAGAAACCTAGTCAATCTAACAAAGTACAGGTGATTTTCAGGGATATTGGGCTATTACTTACCTATAATGAGCTACGTCATTTTGCTAAATGTATTGCAGATACGGTAGAAAACGGAAAGGGCAATCTTTGTGGAGATTGCAAAACAAAGGAAGCATGCAGGTCCTTATTATTGAATACGCCTGCTCACCAGATAACCTTTGCAGTAAGTTACCAAGAGGCTATAGAGGTTAGAGATTTAATAAATGGTACGTTATTTAAGCTAGAGCTAGATTCCTTTTTTGGCGAATTGGGAATTGGATAGAATCCTTTAAATTTTTACCTAAACTATAGATTAATTAGTTGGTTTATCTTTATTTGTCCGGTAATTTATTAAATATCTTTGAAGTCTATTCAGAGATTTTCCTATGCGCGTAAATGATTCCTATGCAGCCTTAAGATTTAAGGAATTTAATATTTTTCTTTTAGTTCGTTTTGCCATGGTTTTTGCCTGGTCTATGCAATTTATTGTCATAGAATGGCAGGTGTATTCCATGACCAAAGATCCATTGTCATTAGGTATTATTGGTTTGATGGAAGTAATACCCGCAGTTAGTATGGCGCTTTTTGCTGGTCACATTGTAGATCAGAAAGAAAAACGAAATCTGTTGATCAAGTGTATTTGTGGTTTCTCTGTCATTAGTTTCGGACTTTTTATGCTGAGTCTACCTTCTGTTTTAGAAACCTATGAGACCAAGTCAATTCTGTATGGAATTTATGTATTGGTCTTCTGTGGCGGATTGGTCAGGGCATTTTTAGGTCCCACCATATTTTCATTAATTGCGTTGATCGTTCCTAAAAAAATATACCCAAATGCTGCTACATGGAGTAGTACCACTTGGCAAATGGCAGCTGTATTAGGTCCTGCTTTAGCAGGGTTCTCCATTAGTCTTATTGGTGTACATTGGTCCATGTGTGTCATATTCGGTTTTTCTTTATTGGCATTAACGGCACTTTTTAATATTTCTAAGAAGCCAATTCTAAATCCAAAACTAGGGGAACCGGTTTTTCAGAGCTTAAGAGAGGGGCTAACGTTTGTATTTAAGACCAGAGCGGTATTAGGTGCCCTGACCTTAGATATGATTGCGGTATTGTTTGGTGGTGCAGTAGCATTGTTGCCCATCTTTGCTCAAGATATATTACATGTAGGTTCAGAAGGCTTTGGAGTATTAAGAGCTGCACCAGCTGTAGGAGCCGCGTTAACTATGTTAGGGTCTACTAGATTTCCTTTGCATAAAAATGCAGGGAAGAAGTTATTATTGGCCGTATTCGGTTTTGGAGTGTGTATGATCGTTTTTGGTTTATCAACCTATTTCTGGTTATCTGTTATTGCCTTATTCTTAAGTGGAGCGGTAGACGGGGTGTCCATGATTATAAGACAAACTATATTGCAATTAAAAACACCGGATAATATGCGTGGGCGTGTAGCCTCGGTAAACTCCATGTTTGTAGGGTCGTCTAATGAACTTGGTGCGTTTGAAAGCGGATTAACGGCAAAATTGATGGGTACGGTGACCGCCGTAGTTTTTGGGGGTACCATGACTTTGTTCACTGTGGGCTTAACGGCAATTGTTTCTCCCAAGTTTAGAAAGCTTGATTTACAAAAAGATGTAGAAGATCACGAGCGTTAATTTACTTTTCAGTAATACCATAAAAAAGGCTCCTTGTATAAGGAGCCTTTTTTATGGTAGGTTTTACTTAATGTTTGGGTCATTAAGTTATTGTAACTTGTAGGTAAACTGTAGATTTGGGAATAAACACTTTATCTTAACAACAGTGTAAATATAGCACCAATGTCTAGTTGGAGCTAACTTTTGTTGTGAAGTGTCAATTTTTATATGTAAGAAAAAGATTACAAGTGGTTTGTTGCATTTTTACACTACACGTTATCCATATTATAGTAATATTTGATCAAGAATGAAAGATGGATTATTTCGCTATATAGAACTAGTGATTTCACAGATTTACTTGTTTAAAAATTTTAGAGATTTTTTGAGGCAAAAGAAAATTGAACTTGATAGAAAATGGTAAATAACGAAAAAGCCCCTAAAATAGGGGCTGTTCTTTAAAGTAGGTACACTTAAAATTTGGGTTTTAAGATGCTATAACTTGTAGGTAAAGTGAAGATTTGGGTTCAACACTCAGACTTAATAACACTGTAAAGATATTACTAAGATCAATATTTATATAACTTATGTTGTGAACTGCTCAATTATTGTTGTAAGAAAAGGATTACGTTTGGTTTTGTGTATTTCATCGTTGGTTTTGATGAAATTTAGCAGAATTCTTTTAGCGAAAGTTGTTGGCCATCAAACATGGCGTATGTGTAGTAATTGATCCAATCTCCAAGATTGGTGTATCTTGAGTTTTCTTTTAATTCTATTTCCAAAGGAAGGTGTCTATGACCAAAAATGAAATGGTCATAATGATGAGTTTCTAGCTTTCTGTGTGCATATTGCACTAGCCATTCTTTGTCGTTTCCTAAAAAATTGGCATCATCGTCACCGCTGATCAATTTATTGCTTACAGAAAGATGTTTTGCCAACCGAACCCCAATATCTGGGTGTAACCATCTAAAGAACCATTTGGCTACTGGGTTGGTAAATACCTTTTTCATTCTTTTAAACCCCTTATCATCCGGCCCTAATCCGTCACCATGCCCTATAAAAAAGGATGCTCCGTTAATAGAATACTGTTGAGGTTTATGATATACAGGAATATTAAGTTCTTCTTCAAAGTAACCGCTCATCCAAAGGTCATGATTGCCTACAAAGTAGTGTATTTGTATGCCTGAATCAGACAGTTCTGCAAGTTTTCCTAAGGTTCTGGTAAATCCTTTTGGAATCACGGTTTTATATTCAAACCAAAAATCGAACAAATCACCCATCAAGAAAATCACTCCGGCATCAGACTTGATCATATCTAGCCAACGGATAAATTTTAATTCTCTCACCCTACTTTCTTTCATAGTAGGTGCACCTAGGTGATTATCACTAGCAAAATATACTTTTTTCCCTGCCGGAAGTTCAATTTTCGTCATCAGGGTGTAAATATAATAACTGTTTTGCGTACCACGGGAATACGCACGTCAAAATAAGAGTATACCATTCTAAATTAAACAGCGACATCTTTCTCGTTCAGTACTATTTTTATGGGCAAGTGGTCACTAAAACCCTTGTCATTAAAGGTAGACGAATTTGGTCTACCAAACTTTACCGGTTTCTGGTATGAGCCAGAAGTTAGCTCAGGGTAGGCAATGATTTCTGCGGTACTTAGATTAAATGGCAATTCTGATAAAATACTCTTTGATATCATGAACTGATCAAGCATGTTATATTCATTGCCAAAAACAAATGTACCTATCTGCGCATCTAAAAACCGATGCATTACATTATAGAAGTACTTTAGGCGCACTCTATTACTTTTTACCAAGGCTTTGTTGTTAATGGCCATTAAGTACTCTGTAATACTTTTGTTGTACGGATTATCGTTAAAATCACCCATTAATATGATATTGGCGTTGTCACCCTGCTCTTCGTAGATTCTCTCGATCCAATAAGATAAGTTTTCGGCAACCATAATTCTAAATGGTTCGCTTTCAAGTTCACCACCAGATCTAGAAGGCCAATGGTTAAGTACGCATACCAGCTTGTTGCCATTGGCAGTGTTGATGTGTACTTGAAATAAATCTCTAGTAGTATTTCTCTTTATAATGCGTAGACTGAATGTTTGCTGCTCAGGCCCGTATTTGGTTTTGTCATAAATAAGCGCGGTATCGATACCTCGTTTATCTTCACCTTCAGAAATAACATAGCCATAATTCTTATCAAGTGCTGTACTCATGGCATCGATAAGCAATTCGATAACATATTCATTTTCTACCTCGCAAACTCCAAATAAATCAGGCCCTTTACCATTATTGAATTTGGATATAACTGCGGTTAGGTTGGTAATTTTCTGGTTAAGAATAGTAGTATTCCATCCTTCAAGTTCTTTGCCTAAATGGTTGTTTAGAAACTCACTTCGTCTAGGCGAATTTTCTATATCGAAGAGGTTTTCAAGATTCCACCAATAAATATGATGCTTGGTCATATTGTTGTATATTAAGGAGTTATCTTAAAAATAAAACAATTTAAAAGCTTGTAGCTAAAATATTAGGTTAAGTTTTGTTGAACTTAATTATCACTCGCATACCACTCTGCGAAAGAAGTATCTGTTTCTTGTAGTTTTAGGGCGAATAATGAAATATTCTCAGGTAACCTTGATTTTATCTTAGCTGCAAAATCAATGACCATATTCTCACTTGTAGGCTGGTAATCTGCCAAAATAACGTTATGTCCCCTGTCAATTAATTCTTTGGCAAGTTCTACATGTGGGGTATTTTTATTGAATACGGTGGCGTGATCAAAAACATCCACGATATCTTCTTTGACAATTTTTTTGAGATCTCCAAAATCGATAACCATTCCTAATTTTACGTGGTTGGTGTCGGTAATAGGTCTACCGATTACGGTAACCGATAATTTATAGCTATGGCCATGTACATTTCTACATTTACCGTCATAACCGTACAATGCATGTCCCGTTTCAAAATTGAATTGTTTCGTAATACGAATGTTGCCCATAGCCTCTAATTATATGGCAAAGGTAGGAAAAGTTTAAACGCATTTATAGCGAATAAATCAATCTAAAGTAATCTCGGTATTTCCGGTAATTAAGCTCACATGACAGCAGTCTGCACTAACTTCATAGGCTTCGTTGATCACCTCTTCATTATTAATATGACCTTTGAAGGTAAGAGTTGCTGACTTATTTTGATATTGACTTCGATTGGCATCACTAAGAATAGGGTAGACACCTTGTTTTTTAGAATATTCATATTCTTCACCGTTAAAATTCGTAGCTAGGTTTTCACCCGTTTTAGAATCAATAACCTGGTAGTTATCTAATATTACTGCTTCACCTGATGCATCTTTTACCCTAACAGTTATGGTAACAAAATTTAATGTGCATATAGTTGTAGAGCAATCTGGCAGTTCAATAGTATCGTTACAGGTTACAAGAAATATGGAAAGAATTATTAAGGAGATTTTTGCGAACATAAAGCGGATTTTATTATAAGATGATTGAGATACCGATTAGTTGCGTAGGGTGTAGCATTATCTTTTGTATTTCTTCTTTGCGCGCATTTTGTTCACGAAATAAATGATCAAAACAGAAAGTGCAAGAACGGGAAATACAAGGTTGCCATTTAAAAATTGAAAGAATTCCATACTAATTATTTAGAAACAGAACGAAACACTGTTTCAGTTATTGTTTATTTTTTAAATTTTGACAATGCGTTTCTTGTAAAATCAGAAAGTGCTAATTTACCGGTGATAGCTGCGCGGTCTGTCAATAAGGTATCCCAATGGTCGGTACCTTCCCATAAAACTTTCTTCCACTCGGTCAAAGCATCTGGATTATAACTTTCCAATTTGAGAATAAAGAAATCCAGCTCCTTATCCATTTCTTGTACAGAGTCATAAACTTTATTGAACAGCCCTTTTTCTTGCGCCCAATATGCACTTTTCCATTCGGTAGGTGCTAAAGACATTTCGCCCATAGCGGCAGCACCTATTTTACGAGCTACGGCAGGGGCAATTACCAGCGGAGCAATACCGATACTAAGCTCAGATAGTTTTATGGAAGAATTTACGTTCGAGTATACATAATCACAAGCAGCGGCAAGACCAACGCCACCACCAACAGTTTTACCATGTACACGGCCTACAATGACCTTTTTACATTTGCGCATGGCATTGATGACATGGGCAAAACCACTAAAGAATGCTTTGCCTTCTTCAAGGTTAGAGACTTCTAATAATTCATCAAAAGATGCCCCGGCACAAAATGCTTTTTCACCTTCGGATTTTAACAAGATAACTGAAATGGCTTTGTTATCTGAAAGTTCGTTTATGGTATCCGTAAGGCGTTCTAGAAGTTCAGAAACAAAAGAATTACTGGCAGGATGCCCAAATTCTACGTGGGCAACTTTACCATCTATTCTGGTATATAAACTTCCGTTTTTTCTTGTGGTGACCATAGCATTCTGTTTCCTTCAAAATTACGGATTTTGCAACAAAGGTTTGAATTTGTTTCTAAATTTCCACACCAAAGCAGCACCCCTAATAAACATCCAAACGGTGAAAGCCAGCCATATTCCTGTTAAGCCCCAGTCTAGATATTTTCCTAAAAAGAGCATGGGCACAAAGCCTAAAAAAGTAGCTATTAGTAAGGTGTTACGTAAATACTTCATTTCTCCCAAACCTTTAAAAACGCCGTCAAGAACAAAGGCAATAGTATTGATTGGTAAACCTAGGATAATAATATAAAAGATCCCATAAAAGGCAGAGAGCACCAAATCTTCGTTAGAAAATAGGCTGCCCAAAGGTTTGTAGAATACACTTGCCAATGCCATGATTACTAGACTCACTATGAGTCCGTATTTCGTAATTTTTTTCGCCAATAACCAAAGCGCATCATAATTTTTTTCACCTAACAACCTACCTCCCATAATATTACCTGCGGCGCCGAAACCATCAATAAAAAACGCGGAAAACAACCAGAGGTTTATTGCAATGGTATGTGCGCCAATATATTTATCACCAAGTGCTGTAGCTTCTCTAACGGCAAGTATAAGCGCAGTATTCAAGGCAATGGCACGCACAAACAAATTCAAGCTCATGACCACTAGCCTACCAAGTTCTGGATGAATGGGCAGTTTTAGTTTTAGACTAATATCCGTCTTTGTCCAAAGTAGGTAGAACGCCATGATTGCCATGATTGCCTGCGCCAATAAACTTGCATAAGCGGCACCTTCTAAATACATGGCAGGGATAAATCCTTCAATACCGTAAACAAAGGCAAAGTCGAAAATTACGTTCAAGACCGCTCCGGTAATGGCAATGACCATGGGCCAGTAGGTATTCTGTAATCCACGGAAAATACCCATCACCGCAAAAACGAATAAAGTTAACGGAAACCCCCAAACACGAATTTCGTAGTAGCCGATGCAATATTGAAGTATTTTACCAGTAGCATTTAGCAGCTCAAAGATTTCTTGAATAACAAAAACGGTAGACAATAAAACCAAGATGCTCAAAGTAATGTTAAGGTAAATAGCTTGTGCCGGTAAACTTTTGACCTCCTCCAATTTTCCGGCGCCTAAATATTGCGAAATAATAGCGGAAATTGCACTGCGGGTTTGACCAAGAATCCAGATCAACATAGATAGAAAAGAACCTACAATGCCGGCAGCGGCAAGAGACTCTAATCCGTCTACCGGAATATTACCCACAATAGCCGTATCTGTTATGGAAAGCAAGGGTTCGGCAATACCAGCAATAGTAGCAGGGATAGCCAGGGCGTTTATAGATTTAGAATTAACGGAGGTTTTCAAAACGTATGGTTTCTAAAGTACAAGTTCGTAGTAATAAAAAGGAGGATTGCTCTGTTTTTGTAAAAAGACAACAGCTAATTTGATATAACCACGCGGTACGTAAAATTTCTGATTTTTTAAATTTTGGCTAAAGGTATCTAACCTAACCGATAGTGTATTGTTTTCTGTGGCAAATTTTTCCCAAAAATCTACCAAACCATGGGCAAACCTTGGCCTTTATACCCTAGGTAATGAATGTAACAGTACTTTGCGTTTGCTGTGTACCAATCCATAGATTTATATTCCTAACTCATAAAAGACGAAATAACAATACGGGCGGTTATTTCGTTATCAATAAGTAGTACAAAAAGTTTATTACATTTAAATTGTTTTCAAACGCTTGTTTAGAAGGTTATTCTGTAATGCTTTGGCAAATACCGTTGGCTTCTTTAGCTATGCTATCAGCATCTGTCTAGAGAAGAATTTTTGGTATTTGCAATATCTTTGACAATGCTATCATAAAATAAATTTAATTAAATTGTAAATTTAGAGTTATAACCAATACCTTATATTATGATGAATATTCTTGTTCCTATAGGGACCTCTGTAAACGCAAATGAAACATTACAATATGCAGTAAATTTTGCACAAGACTTTGATGCAGAAATATATGTAATGGAGGTTTTTAACGTTAGTGGAAAAACAGGAACGCTCACCAATGTTACGCAGAAGGTGGCCGATAACTCTAAAGAGCGATTAAAAGCGGTCGTAGCAACGGTAGATACCAAAGATGTTTCTATAAAAATAGCCAGTTTTAACGGGGAGTTAAAAGATGGACTTAAAGAAATTGATAAGGGTATTGGAATTGACCTTATTATTTTGGCACCTAGAAGTAATGATATAAAGGAAGAAAATTATTTAGGGCAAACCTCTGGAGCAATTATAAAAGAAACGAACATACCAACGTTGATCGTACCCAAAGGAACGACATATACGTCTTTTGAGAATATTTTAGTTGCCTTTAAGTCGGGTATTTTAAAGAGAAAGAGGATTCTAGATCCGTTAATTGAAATTCAGCACAAGCATAAGGCCAGCATAAACCTATTAATGGTGAAAACACCGGGCTATTCAGATGATGATTTAAAAATTAATACGGCATTGATGGACATAAGCTCACAATTGACCTTTACAGAAAACTCAACTACCTACCATGGTGTTTTAGAGCATTTTCAAGCCAAGCACCCCGATTTGTTATGTGTTTTTAGAAGAAAACGTGGTTTTTTTAAGAAATTATGGGAAAAAAGTACCATTTCTAAATCAGAATTTTATGCCCCGGTACCGGTCTTGGTATTAAGTGTAAAGAAAGATTAAGTAGTACTTTGTTAGCATAGAAAAATGTATTTTCTTTGATGCTCTTGAAAATTGGGGGATTAGCTCAGTTGGCTAGAGCGCTTGCCTGGCAGGCAAGAGGTCACCGGTTCGAATCCGGTATTCTCCACATCTTTAAAGCCTTCACGAAAGTGAGGGCTTTTTTTAAGCTTGATAATTAGTTGTTTTATCTGGAACAGAGCGTCCCGAAAGCCTTCGGGAAGGTCACCGGTTCCTATCCGGTATTCTTCATTTTACAAAACTACCGTTTTATGATTTTTTTTATTTGATTACTTTTAGGTATGTCATTTACTACATATATTATTTACAGCCAGACTTTAGACCGATACTATATTGGTAGCACAGAAGATATAAAAGAGAGACTAAAAAGGCAAATGATTGGACTTTAAAATGGCAACGTAATTTTGAAATGCGAACAGAAGCAGTTTCATTTGAGCTTTTAATTAAAAAGAAGAAAAGCAGAAAGTATGTTGAGTATTTAATAATCTCATCAGAAATGAAAGAACAGAGCGTCCCGAAGGCTTTCGGGAAGGTCACCGGTTCGAATCCGGTATTCTCCACATCTTTAAAGTCTTCACGAAAGTGAGGGCTTTTTTTTTTGCTTGATAATTAGTTGTTTTGTCTGGAACAGAGCGTCCCGAAAGCTTTCGGGAAGGTCACTGGTTCCTATCCGGTAACCTTTTTTTTACTTAATACATAGTACTCCGTACCTTCAACTTAGAACTTTAATTGCCAGTAAAAAGCATTATTTTTTATCCGTTTTTCATTTAAAATTAAAAATACCATATTAATTTATTTTGAGATATATATGTTGAAAATAATCATTAACTTACTGATTATAAAGACATTGTGTGTTTGTGTCTAAACAACATGTATTGTTGAAGCATTTAACGAAGCAAGTAACTTCCCCTAGTATGTATTGCCGGTAATATTATTCCCCCATTGTGGTAAAATACCTATTGATTAGAATAATAACCAAAAACTATATATTATGAGAACTATTAAAATGACTATGCTTTTTATGCTTGCTGTGCTTTTAACACCATTTATCAATAACGCACAAGAAATTTCGGCTACCATGGATTTTGAGAATGCAGAAGCCAATGTAGCTGTTGTGTCAAATTACGTAAATGCAGTGCACAACGAAGATGTGGAAACTATGGTAGCGCAATTAGCAGATGACGCCAAAATATATGGTCTCAGCGGAGGTCCTACCAACGTAATGAACTCTTCTCAGTTGTCCGAATATTATAAAGATAGTTTTGAAACTGCTACACATTCAATTGACTCAAATACGTCTTATGCACCCATAAAAGTAACTGGTGGCATAAATGAGGGAGAGTGGGTCATGGTTTGGACTACAGACACCATTTCAAATAAGAAAACCGGTCAAGAAATTGCTATTCCTGCACAAGTTACGTGTGTTGTTAAAGATGGTAAAATTACGATGATGGCACATTATTACGATCAATTAAACGTAATGACGTCTATGGGCTACACGCTACAACCTCCTACGGAATAATAGATAAACCTTTAGTATTAATATTAAACCCAGAAGCTTTTTCTGGGTTTATCTTTTTATCTTTTATGAACTGTACAGCCCATACCCATTTTTTTACGGTTCCCCGCATTACTATGTAGAAGAAAACTACCTTTTAAATACAGCAAGGCAAATGCATGAGTCCGCCATCATCAAGAGCCATAACGATACAATTGCAAATAGAAAATTAAAAAATTGACAGACTCATTGAGGCGGAAAAGAAGTAGTATCCCGTGCATTGGAAGTTAAGATACAAGCAGCCAATCACTTTTTAATTAACTCTTAATGCTTAATAATTAACATCTTATGATTTGTGTCTCGTGCTTTTTTCCATCTCTTTTACGGATTACCGTAATGCTACATTAAAGAAAAATACTACCTTTCTAGTTGATTCTAAAACACTACTCTCCCCTGCCGTTTTAGAGGCAATATTATATTGCTAGAATTTTCTATTTAGGATTAACAACACAAAGTAAGTAATCATATGAAACTAGAGAATATACTTGATAGGTTAGGGTCCATTGAAAAGAATTCATTTATTAAGATTATAGATAATATCATATCAAAAAAAACAAAAAGTGCTAAAGAGATTGACAACATCCTAAGTTCGTCAGATAAAGGTTTAAAATCAGTCGATAATCAAAATATTTCCAGAATATTCAACTTAATATCCGATGAATTTAAAAGTTATATAAGATGTGAGTTTCAAGAAATAACATCACAGTTAGATATTTTAATAGATATAATCATACGTGATGGTAACTGTATAATGAAGCAAGACTGGTTCTCAAGATTGTATGAAATAGAAATAAAAAATCTAAATAGTAAAATTAAAGGTCTCAATGCTGATTTTGAAGAAGAGAAATCTGACTTAAGCGCAGTTAGAAAAAGAGACTATAAAATATATAAATCCTGTTTACATACGGCCTATCAAAATGATATCGAGAATAATAGAGATGCAAAAATTACTTCAGATGAACTTTCTATAATTTTAACTCTTGGAAGGCAATTGGGGCTTTCTCAAGAAGAGGTTAAACTTATAAATTACTCTATTATTCCAATAAAGAAATTGGACATACAAGAGGTAATTAAAAGTCTAAAAAATATCGGTGTAATATTCTATTCAAATAAAGAGAATACAATTTATGTAGCAGATGAAATGGTTCGATTATTAAGAACTGTTAGGAAAAAAGAAGTTGCTACCAAGTTCTATAGAAGAACTTTAAAATTACTTAGAGATCCTATAATAAATCAAATTGCAAGAGATCATAATATTGATAGGAAGCTATCTTCTTCACAAAAAGTGGAAGAAATAATAAAAGAGGGTGTTTCTTTCACCAATTTACTAATGGAAGATATATATAAACCAGGAAGTACATTAACAGAAAAGAAAAAAACTCTGAATGAATTATGTGAGAAAGGATTAAATATTGAAAACCTTAAAGGAAGTGTGTTAGAAGATAAAATAGGTAGTTTAATTCAACATTTTGAGAATGTTGAACGTGATGAAAAAGTAGGAATATCATTAGATGGCTTTGATAAGCTACTAGTGGAACTAAATCAATCGCTACCAAAATTGAATAAGGAGATTAGGGTTCAATTTGAGTTTCAAGATGAATTTGTTTTAAAGGGGGATTACTTATTGGACTATAACATTAAACCCAGAGATATTCTTGACTTAATTATTAAGTCCGATTTAACCAAATTCATTAAGGACAATGGAATAAAACAAAGAGGGGATGATATTTTAAATATTTTGGAACACTACAAGGATGTTGAAAATCTTTACTTGGAAAATTATTCAAATGTTGCTTATAGGGATTTAAATCTTTTGAAGGAAAATGGCATCACTATAAAAGAAAGTGAATTAGGGACTAAGTTTGAGGAATTAACTAAAGTGATTTTTAAAGGATTAGGTTTTAATGTAGATGAAACACTGAAGGGTATAATAAATACCCAAAAGGATATGATAGATATTCTTTTAAATTTAGGAAACGATGAGATTATTATTGTTGAATGTAAGACGAGTAAAGAAAGAGGTTATAATAAATTCAGTACGGTTTCAAGACAATTAAAATCGTATCAAAAATTAGCTTTAAAAAATAATCTTCGTATAATAAAGATTTTATTGGTAGCGCCAGAATTCAGTGACGATTTTGTCACAGATTGCGAAATGGATACAGAAATGAACTTATCGCTTTTAACCGCATCAACATTGTCTAACATATTGGAATCTTTTAAAGGGTCAAATTACACGGAGTTTCCCCATGTGTTATTTAGAGATATTATAATTAATGAAGAGCGCATTTTGAAGGCATTAAGTAAATAACATCAGAAATAATTAAATCATTCTCTAACTACTGGTCATAAAATTGAATTTTGATTTGTTAGGTTGTACCCATCGGAGAATTGTATAAGAAGAAATTCTAAAGCAAAACTACCTTGTTAAGTTACTGGAAATGAAAAAATTAATCATTAGGAAATGAAAGATTAATAGCCTGCAATAGTAACCCAAAAAAAGTATAAATAGCTTTTGCCTAAAATTACTCCTTCACCAACTCCTTGCTCAATTCCTCTAAAGAAATCCCTTTGGTTTCCGGCATTTTTGTGATAGCCCAAATGAGCTGTAATATCATCATAGCACAGAAGAAATAGTAGATAAACCAAACTTGGTCTTTAAAGATTCCTTCAGAAGCATCTAAGAAAAACGGCGTAATCAAGGTAATGATTGCAGCAAATACCCAATGTACGCTAACGCCCCAAGATTGCCCATATGCACGAACACTGTTAGGGAATATTTCTGAGATAAATACCCAAATTACTGCACCTTGCCCAATGGCATGAGAGGCAACAAAGGTACAGATGAAGGTAATGGTAAGTGTAGATCCTAAATCCATCTGAAAACAAAGTCCCACCATAATTAAACTAATAATATAGCCTATAGAACCAATGATGATCAGTTGTCGTCTACCAAGTTTATCCAATAAACGAATACCAATGAAGGTGAAAACAAGATTTACGATACCAATGGCAATAGAGTTAAATAGCGATTCTTTACCGCCTAAACCTGCTTGTTCTAAAATTTCAGGAGCATAGTACAGCACAAAGTTAATACCTGATAATTGATTAAAGAATGCTATAAAGAACGCAAGCCAAAGTACTTTAGAATATTTTCTTTGAAAAAGGCTTTCACTTTTTTTGCTATGTTGTAAATCGGTCTTTATCTCTAGTAATTGCTGTGCTGCTTTTTCTTTGGGGTGTATAATCTCCAATATTTTTAAAGCACCGGCATCGTCTTTTTTGTGTAGTGCCAACCATCGTGGGCTTTCTGGTACGGTAAGTACCATAGCAGTATATATAAATGCAGGTATGGCTTCAACGCCCAACATCCAGCGCCAGTCATTCACACCATCAAAACCTTTCAATAACCAATTAGAAACAAAGGCCATTAAAATACCGAATACTAACCAGAACTGATAGAGTCCGCCTAGCTTACCACGATTTTCTTTGGAAGTAATTTCAGATATATAAATAGGAGCGGCAACCGAAGAAATGCCAACACCAACTCCGCCAATAAAACGAAATACAGAGAATGAATAAGGGTCTTGTGCCAAAGCAGAACCTAAAGCGGACACTAAAAATAAAATACCCACCCATAACAGGGTTTTCTTTCGCCCTAGATTTTTGGTGGGTATCCCTCCAAATAGAGAGCCTATTACCGTTCCCCAAAGTGCCATGCTCATGATAAAAGTACCGTGAAATAGAGGCGAGGTGTTCCACAATTGTTTTATGGGTTCGTTAGCACCTGATATAACTACGGTATCAAACCCAAATAAAAATCCTGCAAGTGCTACGGTGATAGACCAAACGATAATCCTGTTCATTGTGGAGTATTAAGTTGTAGTTAAATATAACAAATGAAAACCGTTAAATCTTAATCTATAAGGACAAGAAAAAAATCAAAGAATTGGTAACTTGTGATAATTTAAAAATTGAACTATGAAAGATTTAAAGAATAAAGTAGCTTATATAACAGGAGGCACCAAAGGTATTGGGTTTGCAGTTGCACAAACATTATTAGATCAGGGGATGAAAGTTGCCGTTAGCGGTCGATCACAAGAAAGTGTTGATAAAGCTTTGAAGGATTTTGACAATGATGCGGTTTTGGGTATTGTATCTAACGTAGCCAAAATGTCTGATGAGAAAGATGCTGTAGCTAAAATTATGGATAAATGGGGTCAGGTAGATGTTGTGTTGGCGAACGCGGGTGTTGGTAATTTTGCTCCTGTAGACGAGATGACAGATGAGCAATGGCATCAAATGATAGATACCAACTTAAGTGGAGCGTTTCACTCTTTAAAAGCATCTGTTGAAGCCTTAAAGAAATCTAAAGGGTATTATATAACATTAGCGAGCTTAGCAGGAACTAATTTCTTTGCAAAAGGAGCAGGGTATAATGCCTCTAAATTTGGAGTTGTCGGTTTTACCCAGGCGGCAATGTTAGATTTAAGACAGTATGATATTAAGGTGTCTACCATTATGCCAGGATCGGTGTCTACACATTTTAATAACAACGAGCCAAATGAAAAAGACGCATGGAAAATTCAGCCAGAGGATATTGGTGAATTGGTATTGGATCTTTTGCAAATGAACGAAAGAACCTTACCTAGTAAAATTGAGGTAAGGCCTACAAGACCTGACAAGAAATAGTTTATATTTCTTTTTCAGTAAACGGAATGTCAGCGTTACAGATTTCTGTTATCAACTGACCAAGTATCTGCTCGAAATCGGAAATTACTTCATTGTTTATGATGTGATTTTTGGCGCCTCGGGCAGATTCTTTTTGTGCGAATAGCAAGGTTCCTGCTGCAAAGTTTTTCAGCGAAATAATACCTGCTTGTATAGTTAGATTTTCTGCGGGATGGGTTTTAAAAAACATCAATCCGTAGCATAACAATTGAAAAGCTTTACTGAACTGATACTCATCGGTCAGTATTTCCCAATCCATTAGTTCTACATTACGGCGTTCTACTTTTCCTGTTTTGTAATCTATGATGCGTGTTATGCCATCATATTCATCTACGCGGTCTAATTTTCCTTTTAAAATAATGGGGAAATCTAAACCGGGTACCGTAATTGGTACTGATAATGCTTGTTCTAACGCAATAATTTTGATGCTATGATCTTTTATAGCCGTTATTTCAGCATCTATAAACGTTTGTATGTATTTTAGAATGACATGAAAGGAAATATAGTTTTTACCTGAGCTAATATTTCCTTCTTTATACGTTTTCTCAAAATTTCGGGCTACGGATGAAGATATGTCTTTACGAATGCCGTTCAGTGATTCTTCAGTTAGGGTTTTGCCAATGAGGGGAGTGTATAGTTCCTCTAAACTGTCATGTACAATGGTACCAAAGGTGTTGGGAGCCAATGTTTCTTCAACCTGCATTACCTCGTTAATATTCAATAAATTTTGCTTGTAAAAATCTATTGGATTTCTAATGTAATTACTCAATGAACTGGGAGAGAAGCCCTTTCTGGCTTTCTCACGTATTAGATCCATTAAGCTTTTTGTCTTTTCTACCTGTTCTATTGGTTTGGTTGTAGGTTGAATAGTTGGTGTAGCTATAAAAGATGTAATATCGGTTCTGTTATCGTCGGTCAATAGCTGGGTAATTAATCTGCTTCGTTCTCCGCCTTCAAGAGCATCGGGTTCAGTGTTGTAAAGTATATACACATTTTTGGCACGTTGCAATAAGCGGTAAAAGTGATAGGTGTAGACCGCATCTTTTTCTTTATAGGTAGGTAATCCGTTTTTAATTTTTAAATCGAACGGAATAAATGAATTATTAGATTTCCCGGAAGGTAGTACACCCTCGTTTACAGAAGTAATAATAATAGTTTCAAAATCTAACAATCTACTTTCTAGCATCCCCATTATCTGAATACCTTCAATTGGGTTTCCTTGAAAATGTAAAGTTTCTGAACTTAATAATTGGCTAAAGAGATGTTTTAAACTTTTAAGATTATTGATGTAAGTAAAACTGGTACAAAGATCTTTTAGCTGATTAAATAAGGTAAAGAACTTGTAGAGTTGCTCTAGCAATAGAGAATTCTCCTTTACCGTTTCAATGGTTCTAATGGCATTAATAAGTGCCAAGAAATTTTCTATTAATCCATTTGGGTTGTTCTTTACATCTTCAAAAAGTAAATGAACTGCTGGATTTTCAGGCAGCAGTTCATGTAATTGTGTACTGGTGATATAAGACCAGTTATTTGTTTTAATTTTTGAAACCAATCGTTCTGTAGAGACTTCGTTAGCATCAAATAATAGTACGGAATAGGAATGTGTCAATAGATTCAATAAATGCTTATAGAACCATCCTTTTTCGGTCTTTTGTTCATGGAACTCAATGAGGTTGGTGAAAAAGCTAGCCAATGTTGTAGATTCTAGCTTTTGCCCCATAGTAATGTTCGTTGCAGGAATATTGTCAGGAATAGAATTCAGCAACGGATTCAATAACTCTTCATTACCAAGAACAATGGCAGCATTGCGTAAAGCCTCTGGAGATTTATTCTGAATTTTATACAACAGATCGCCCACATAATTTACCTGAGAGATGTTTTTAGGAACACCAATAATCTCAATGTTCTTTTTAGTATTGTAGTAATTGGTGAGTCCCGTAAGGGGTTTGTCTTTTAACACATTCCAGGTGCTTTTATAATTCCGTATAAAAAAACCTGCATCGTGTATATTATCTTGAAGAAAATAAGGATCAATGTCCCAATATATGGAGGCATCTGTTTTTTCAAGAATTGTTTGTATTAGTATGCTCTCTGCGGTATTGAGGGCGTTAAAGCCCAAAAAGATATGTTTTTTCTTGGTGTTACTGAGGTAGTTAGGCAATTGAGATACCGATGTTTTGTAAATAAGTCCCTGGTGGCCAAGTCCTTGTTCAAGCAATCGGTTATTAAATTGGTGGTATATATCTTCTAGGTACCTCCAGAAATGAAGGTAGTTTTCAATCATCTCAGAATTATCAGGATTCAAGGACCAATGATTGACCTCTTGTATAGCGGCAACATTTTGGTATAGGGTAGAAGCGTCAACTAAGTAACGATCTACCTCATTAAAATCTTGTAAGAGTATTTGTCCCCATTTCAAGAAAGCATCGAAAGATTCCTTTTCATAATCACCCACTTTCAAATAGGCGTTATAAAGTTCAAATAATTGTGTGGTAGTATTTGCGGTAACTAGATTTGAAACCTTTTCAATGAAATCTTCTATACTATAGATTTCTGGTGCAAGTACTGTTTGTGTAAGAGATTGTGATAGTATTTTTTTTAGAAAAACACCGGCACGTTTACTGGGTAGAATAAAAACTACGTTACCAGTATCTGGATTATTCTTTACTACTTCTTGTACTATATCTTTTATAAAGCTCTGCATAGTGTAAAAATAAAAAAGCTCCGCAATATTGCGGAGCTTTTAGTTATTAAAACACTTAGGTTTTTATTAAACTTATTTTACTAAGTTAATTTCTACCCTTCTGTTTTGAGCTCTACCAGCTCTTGTATTGTTTGTAGCCATTGGCTTAGACTCACCGTAACCTACAGCAGATAATCTAAACTCTTCGATTCCTTTGTCTACTAAGAATTCTTTTACAGAAAGAGCTCTTGACTCAGAAAGGCTTTGATTTAATTTTTCGCTACCTACACTGTCAGTATGACCTTCAACAGTAAACTTAGCGTTAGGATATTCTTTAAGGATTGTGATAATGTCAACCATTACAGAAGTAGACTCAGCTTTGATAGAAGATTTACCAGTATCAAATAAGATAGTTCTAGCGTAATCGTTCAATTGCTTTTGAACTTCTTCAGTTACTTCAGGACAACCAGCGTTAGCTACTGTACCAGCAATCTCAGGACATTGATCATCTTTGTCTAATACACCGTCACCGTCAGTATCAGGCCAAGGACAACCTTTGTTTTCAGCAGGACCAGCTTCAGAAGGACAAGCATCATCTTTATCAGCAACACCGTCACCATCAGCATCAGGACAACCAGCTAAAGCAGGAAGACCAGCTTCGTTAGGACAAGCATCATCTTTATCAGCAACACCGTCACCGTCAGCATCAGGACATCCGTTCATTTCTTTAGAACCAGCTTCGTTAGGACAAGCATCTTTGCTGTCTTCAATTCCATCGCCATCAGCATCAGGACAACCGTTGAATGCTTCAAGACCAGCAACTTCTGGACAAGCATCATCTTTATCATAGACACCATCACCATCAGTATCAGTACCACCAAATTTAACTGAGATACCAGCTAAGTGTTGAAAATGTGGAGCTAAGTAATCTTCGAAAGCATGCTTATAAGAAGATTGTAATGTAAGACCTAGGTTTTCAGTAAACCAGATATTAACACCAATACCACCATTTGCAGTACCAGCACCAATTTCATCGATCCAAGTATAACCACCACCTATTTCGATGAACGGATCAAGAACAGTTTGTCTTTTTATGATATCATATTTTATTGTACCATCTATAGCGTAGTGAGACAAATCGTCAACGCTAGTATCACCTAATTTGCTAATTTTGTTAAGAGAACCTCTTGCACCAATAGAGAAACCATCTCCAATTGACTTAGATACTCCTACATAAGAGATAGAAGGTAAAATATTCCAGTGATCGTTCACATTGAAGAATTCGTTACCGAAAGAACTTACATCCGAAGTTGGATATACGTCAATGGCATTAACCCCAAATTGCACTTGCCAAGGGTTATTCTCGTCTTGCGCTTGTATGCTGTTGATACCTACTACAAGTAGGGCAACCGCCAATAATTTGCTAAGATGTTTCATGTATTAAATTTTAAGTTTAAGTGTTTATTAGCTGCAAATGTAACTTGTTAAAGGTTATTAACAAAATCAATTTCCTATTTTTTTTAGCGCATTTAATAGATAAAATGCTGCATTTAAACGATTTTCATTTCTTTTCCGACCTCCGTAAATGCTTTGATTGCGGCGTCTAAATGTTCTTTGGTATGTGCTGCCGATAATTGAACCCTAATCCTTGCCTTGCCCTTTGGTACTACCGGGTAGAAAAAGCCTATGACATAAATACCTCTTTCCAATAATTTATTGGCCATGTCTTGGGATAATTTTGCATCATATAACATGACGGGCACAATAGCAGAATCGCCATCTATTATGTCAAAACCTGCGTCTTTAATACCTTTTTTAAAGTATGCCGTATTTTCTTGCAATTTATCTCGTAAAGAAGTGTCGTTTTCTAGCATATCAAACACCTTAATAGATGCGCCTACAATTGCAGGTGCTAAAGAATTTGAAAACAGATAAGGTCTGGAGCGTTGCCTTAATAAGGTGATAATTTCTTTTTTACCGGTGGTATAACCGCCCATGGCGCCACCTAGTGCCTTGCCTAAGGTTCCGGTAATTATGTCAATTCTGCCCATAACCCCCTTTTCCTCTAGCGTTCCTTTACCTTTTTCACCTATAAACCCGGTGGCATGGCATTCATCGATCATTACTAATGCATCGTACTTGTCGGCTAGGTCACATATTTTATCTAACGGAGCTACAATACCATCCATAGAGAACACGCCATCCGTAACAATAATCTTAAAACGAGCTCCGTCTTCGTTCGCTTTTATAAGTTGCGTTTCTAGATCGGCCATGTCACTATTCGCATAGCGGTAGCGCTTTGCTTTACATAAACGAACTCCGTCAATAATAGAGGCGTGGTTTAGGGAATCAGAGATGATAGCATCTTCTGCCGTAAGTAAGGGTTCAAACACCCCGCCATTCGCATCAAAAGCAGCGGCGTATAATATAGTGTCTTCTGTGCCATAAAAATGTGCTATCTTTTGCTCTAAGGTTTTATGAATATCTTGTGTACCACAAATAAAGCGTACAGATGACATTCCAAAACCATGTGTATCCATAGCGTCTTTAGCGGCTTGTATAACCTCTGGGTGAGAAGAAAGCCCTAGATAATTATTGGCACAAAAATTTATCACCTCTTGTCCGGTGTTAATTTTTATGACTGCATCTTGTGGAGAAACAATAATTCTTTCCTCTTTAAAGAGTCCGTCATTTTTAATGTTCTCAATTTCTTGCTGTAAGTGTTCTTTAATTTTTCCGTACATACGTCTTTATATATAATCTAATTCTATTTCTGTATTAATGTACACAATAATCTTATTGTCTATTGTGTAGCCCATGTTAGAAAAACTTTGGGCATAGGTGTTTATTTGATGATGATATTTGGGGTTTTGTTCTCCTGTTTTATAATCAATGATCGTAGCGTGCCTTCCTTTTAACACTACCCTGTCTGGTCTTTGAATAGTGCCGTCTGCTAGTAACAGGTCCCGTTCATTAAGTACTTCTACGTCATTTTGGTAAAATTGCATCAAATCTTTGTGAAAGATGACCTTTTTTACAATTTCCTTTATTTCATTTACTTCTTGCTCTTTGATCAGGCCTTTTTGTACTGCCATTTGTACGGCTCTGTTTAGATCTGATGTTGTAAAGATGGACCCTAATATATAATGTATAACATTTCCTTGATTAATGGCAACATCTAAACCTTCATCCCACAAAGTTCCGGCCAAGGCAAGTATCTTGAAATCAGGTCTGTTTTTATTGGTATATATATAAGGTATGGTTAGTTGATCGGTACTGGTGTTTTTTTTAGAGGATTGTGGTAACAATTCGCCAAAATGGTACGATAGTTTATCTGGTTGATATGCACCAATGTTCTTTAAAAAGTGAATGAATAGCCCAGAATAGTAATTGGTATTGTGTTCTCCTTTTTTATCTAGTTTGTTGGCGCTTATAATAAATAGGGCATTTACCGCTCTGGTAAGTACTACGTATAAAAGGTTGAAGGCATCTAGCTGTAATTTTTGATGGTCTACTTTATAGAGCAGAGATTCTAATTCACCGTATTCTTGTACTTCTTGCTTTTTATTGATGAGTACTTCTGAAAAACCAAGGAATTCCTCTTTGTTTACCGGAAGCCATAATTTTGGGTCAATTTCTTCAAAAACATTAGAATCGGCATAAGGGAAAATAACAACAGGAAACTCTAGCCCTTTAGATTTATGAATGGTCATGATCTGCACAGATTCCATATTTTCTGGTGTGCTAATGCTCGCTGAAGTTCCTTTCTTGTCCCAATAATCTAAAAAGGACTGCATATCTGAGCCGTATTTCTGCTCTACATCAAAAACAAGGTCCATAAAGGCAGATAGGTGAGCGTCTGAAGTAGGTATTAAGTCGAATGTTCTTATGGCATAAGCCAATCCGTCAAACACGGATGTCTGTCTAAGTTGAGAAGCATCAAAACCATAGGTTTCTAAAAGATGGGCATCTAGCTTTCCTAAATTCTCATAGATATAGGCGTGTTTATCATTTTTTCCTTCGGACAGAAAATTTAAAAGCTCATATTGTATCTCTTGTTCCGTAGGCTGTACCATATATCTAATAAGTTGTACCAAGAAAATAGCTTTGGCACTCTCACTAAGAAGTAAGGAGTCTGAAGAAACAACGGGTATTTTATGTTGCATTAAAAAATCTGCCAGTAGCAGACCATGTTTTTTCTTTCTGATGATAATACAAATATCACTATACGTATACCCTTGATCCAAACATTGTTGAATAGTTGTCAATGTATTGGCTGCATATTCCTCATCGGTATCTTCTTCTAATAATGAGATATGAACATAGCCACCTTCTTTATGATTGGTTTCTTGTGTATTGCCCATTTTAAAGAATTCTTGGTAAATATCATTTTCTAAGAACGGACTAATACTTTGAAAGAAGTTATTGTTGAAGTTGATGACTTCTGCGTAACTTCTGTAGTTTTTAGGTAAGGTAACCAGATCAGACTGTATGGTGAACGGATGCGTTTGGTGCGTTGCCAATTCTAGAAACTGTTCTGCTTTACCACCGCGCCATCTGTAAATAGCTTGCTTAGGGTCGCCCACCAAAAATAAAGACCCTGTACTTCCCAGTTCATCTTCACCTTCCATAGCGCTACCAATTAATGGAATGAGGTTTTCCCATTGCATTTGTGAAGTATCTTGAAATTCGTCAATAAAGTAATGACGGTATTTTTCCCCAAGTCTTTCATAAATAAACGGAGCAGGTTGGTCTTTGACCTCTTTGGCAATTAAGGTATTGAATTCTGAAATAGACAATTGGTCTTTTTCTTCTTGAATGATCTTTAGCTCTTTTTGTATGGCATTTAGAAGCGCAAAAGGAATTATGTTTCTATTGATATTGGCATACAATCCCCTTTTGTAAATAAGCTGTTTTATAGCTTGATAATGATGAAGTAATTGGGGGGCTAGATCCTCTGGTGTATTTTTAACGGTAGCTTTTACAATTTTGCCCTCAATTAAGTTATCCTCTAGTTTATTATTGTATAGCTGGGTGGGCGTAAAGTTGCCGGCAATTATTTTTTTAAAGTGATTAGGCAATGTTTCCCTAGGGAAATCTTTAAGGTCTAATCCTGATGCGGTGATAGTTTCTATAGCGGCAGAGCCAAGTTCAATAATATGCTTCTCTAGATTTTTGGTCTGTTTTTTAAGATGGCTTTGTAATTTTAAGAAGTCGCCAAGTTCAACAGATTTTAACTGCTTTAAATGTTCGGCATTATTTTCGTCGAATATTAGTTTGCCAATTTTTAATAGGTCAAAGCCAATATCCCAACTACGGTCATCTTCAATTTTTTCCAGGGCAAAATCTAGCAGTACTTTGGTGAATTCAGGATCTTCGCCTGCTTTACTGATTACGCGTTCCACGGCTTCTTGTAAAAGTAGGTCTACATCTAGAACAACTTCAAAGTTTTGTGGAATCTTTAAATCTTTGGCAAAAGTTCTTATAAGTCTGTGTGTAAACTTATCTATGGTAGAAATATCAAAAAAAGCGTAGTTATGTAAAATTTGTTTTAATCGAAGCTTGCTTAATGCCGGTAATTCTTCAAAAGTGTAACTAGTTTCATTTAGTATGTCCTGGAATAACGGATTGGCATCTTCAAGCGAAGTGGTTTTTGAAAAATCGAACAAGCTGTTCAATATTCTGTGTTTCATTTCATTTACCGCTTTGTTGGTAAATGTGATGGCCAATATTTTTCTGAAATTTTGTGGCGAAGCCAGTATAATTTTTAAGTATACCTTGGCAAGGGCATAGGTTTTGCCAGATCCTGCAGAAGCGTTGTATATGGTAAAGGAATTACTAGACACGGATTTTTACTGCAAATTAAGGATTCCTGTACAGTTCTTAACAAATAATTACGTGAATATAAATGTTAAAATCCGTAACTTTGGAATAGAATTAATATTAACCTTAAAATACATAAATTATGGCTTTTGAACTACCTAAATTGCCTTACGCTTATGATGCTCTTGAGCCTCATATTGATGCAAGGACAATGGAAATACATCATACAAAACATCATAACGGATATACAACTAAATTAAATGCTGCTATAGAAGGCACTGACCTTGATGGAAAATCTATAGAAGATATTTTAACCGGATTGGATATGAGCAACGGTGCTGTTAGAAATAATGGTGGCGGATTTTACAATCACTCTTTGTTCTGGACAATCTTGTCGCCAAATGGTGGCGGAAAGCCAAGTGGTGAATTAGCAGATGCAATTGATAGCGCCTTTGGTTCTTTTGAAGAATTCAAAAATAAGTTCACAACAGCTGCAGGTACTAGATTTGGTTCTGGTTGGGCATGGTTATGTGTTCATGAAGGTGGCAAAGTGGAAGTATGTTCTACACCAAACCAAGACAACCCATTAATGCCAGGAGTGGAATGTGGAGGTCAACCAATTTTAGGATTGGATGTATGGGAGCATGCATATTATTTAAATTATCAAAACAAGAGACCGGAATATATTGAAGCATTTTTTAATATCATTAACTGGGAAGAGGTATCAAAAAGATACGCAAGTAATAAATAAGTAAGAGTAGAAATAGTCTTAACTATCTTGTAAGAAACCACTTATGAAATTTTCATGAGTGGTTTTTTTTGGTTTTAAAATAGAAAAGGGCGGAGAAGTCTCCACCCTTTTCGTCCCAAATCTTACCATAAACTTAACCTACTTATGCTATGGCGATACTAAATTACTGGTATTGAGTAAATAAAAAAAGGATTTTTAAGAAAAAAATTATCTTTTCTTTAGCTAAAGACACTTGTTAATGGGTAATTAGTACGGTGTAACTGGTTGGTTTATAGTGAAATTGACGCAAAATAAAAAGGCGGAGCATTGCTCCGCCTTTTCCCCAAATCTTACCATGAACTTAACCTACTTATGCTATGGTGCTGTAAAGATATAAATAGATACAAATGTTATAAAAGCTATTCGTTGTACTTCATATAGTTAGGTTGTATTGCTGAAATTAAAGATTTAAATGGTTTTTATATAGTGTAGGCTAGAATGGTAAAAAATAAAAAGGCGGAGCATTGCTCCGCCTTTTTCCCCAAATCTTACCATGAACTTAACCTACTTATGCTATGGTGCTGTAAAGATAATAGGCTTCTTAATGAATATTAAAGGTATTGGCTAAACGTCTCGTAAAAACGTTAAAGGGTATATTATGAAGAAATGGATGACAAGAGTTTAACGTAGTACATAATGGTAAATAAAAAAGGTGGAGAAAACCCCACCTTTTTTGCCCCAAATCTTACCATGAACTTAACCTACTTATGCTATGGTAGCTTTAAAAGTAAAACTGGTTACGTCAATAAGGTTATTCAGTCGTTCAAATGCTTTATTCGTCGGTGAAGTACATAAATTAAGTGTATTTCATCGAAATATTATTTAATAAGCACGTTGGTTGTTTCCTTCGTAAAAGTTTATAAATGCTCTATTTACAACCCTATTTCCACCAGGTGTTGGGTAGTTTCCTGTAAAATACCAATCACCTAAATTCTTAGGGCAAGCTTCATGTAGGTTTTCTATATTCTGGTATATGATAGAAACCTCTGCGTTTATTCCATCAGGACTTAGCAATTCTCCTGTTTTCTTTGAAATCTGCTTTGCTGTAAATGGAGCATAGAACTCTTTAACGTAATTAATTACTTCACTATCATGACTGTCAACCTGTGCTAAACATTTTTGATAAATATCATCTACAACGTGCATAGAGTTATTATCTTGATGCAATGCTAATGCTGCTTTGAATGCAATAAAATCCTCTAATTTTGCCATATCAATACCATAACAATCAGGGTATCTTATTTGAGGTGCAGAGGATACTACTACAATTTTCTTTGGTGATAACCTGTCTAAAATTCTAAGGATACTCTTTTTAAGTGTAGTACCGCGAACAATACTATCGTCTATAATGACAAGATTGTCTCCCTTCTTTACAGAACCGTATGAGATGTCATAAACATGTGCTACAAGATCATCTCTACTACTATCTTGGGTAATGAATGTTCTAAGCTTTGCATCTTTAATGGCAACTTTTTCTATTCTTGGGCGTACATCTAAAATTTCATGTAGTTGTTCCCCGGTAATACCAGTGCCTAAAGCTAGTATCTGTTCTTCTTTTTTCTTGTTCAGATAATTTTGCGCTTCTTTCACCATACCATAGAAAGAAGTTTCGGCCGTATTAGGTATATATGAGAAAACAGTATTCTTAATATCCTCATTGATAGATTCCAATATCTGAGGGAATACCAGCTTACCTAAAGCTTTACGCTCTTGGTAGATTTCTTTGTCGCTACCTCTAGAGAAATAGATGCGTTCAAAAGAACATGCTTTACGTTCTTTTGGTTCTTGTATTTGCTTAATAGCGCTGGTGCCGTTCTTTTTAATAATGATAGCGGCGCCTGGGTCTAATTCTTTTACTTCGTCATAAGGTACATTGAATACCGTTTGTATTGCCGGTCTCTCCGATGCTACTACAACAACTTCGTCATCTCTATAGTAATAGGCAGGTCTTATTCCGCTGGGATCTCTTAGAACAAAGGCGTCACCATGTCCTAATAAGCCGGCCATGGCATATCCTCCATCAAAATTTTTAGCGGCCCTTCTTAATATTTTGTACACTTTTAAACGTTCAGCGATAAGCGGAGAGGCTTCTTGCTTTGTGTAGCCTTCCTTTTTAATTTGCTTGTATAATTTAGCTACCGCATCATCAAGAAAATGACCTATTTTTTCCATAACGGTAACCGTATCTGCCATTTCTTTTGGGTGTTGGCCTAGCTGAATAAGGTTGTCAAAAAGTTCATGGACATTGGTCATGTTGAAATTACCTGCAACAATAAGGTTACGGTGCATCCAGTTATTCTGTCTTAGGAAGGGATGTACACTTTCAATACTGTTTTTGCCGAAAGTTCCGTAACGCACATGCCCTAAAAGCAATTCACCTATATAAGGTATATGCTTTTTTTGCAATGCCACATCATCCTCATATTCTGGATGCTCTTTAAGTTCTGAATTTATACGGTCGTTGATTTGGGCAAAAATATCTTGTATGGGTTGTTGTTGGCAAGAACGCACGCGACTCATGTAGCGTTCCCCTGCTTTTACATCTAATTTTATACTAGCAAAACCAGCACCGTCTTGACCGCGGTTATGCTGTTTTTCCATCATTAGGTACATTTTATTTACACCATAAAATGCTGTTCCATACTTTTCTTTGTAATACTCTAAGGGTTTTAACAACCGTATTACCGAAATACCGCACTCATGCTTAATTGCGTCACTCATTGTTTTTGGAATTAAAAAAACCCCAAAATATTTTGGGGCTAGGGGGATTATTGTAATTCTATATCAAACTGGGTCAGTCTTTTGAACTGTTGCAGTCTTTCTCTAATTTCTTTACGTTCTAGTTGGATCATTCTTTCTGTGCCAAATTTCTCAACGCTAAATGAAGCTAAGTTGGATCCATGAATAATAGCTTTTTTCATGTTTTCAAAGGAATGGTCATTGGTGGCCGCCAAGAATCCTGAAAATCCACCGGCAAAGGTATCACCAGCTCCCGTTGGGTCAAATACTTCTTCTAAAGGTAATGCGGGGGCAAAGAAAATTTGCTCTTCATGAAATAATAAAGCACCGTGTTCTCCTTTTTTGATTACCACATATTTAGGGCCCATGGTAAATATTTTTTGTGCTGCTTTTACCAATGAGTATTCGTTAGTTAATTGTCTGGCTTCCTCGTCATTAATTGTTAAGACATCTATATGTTTAATAACTTCCGTTAAATCGTTCAGCGCATTGTCCATCCAAAAATTCATGGTGTCCAATATGATTAACTTTGGTCGCTTTTTCATTTGATTAATTACACCTAATTGAACAATTGGGTGAAGATTACCAAGCATTACTACATCGGCATCATTGTAATTTTCAGGAACAACGGGGTTGAAGTCTTCTAAAGTGTTTAGTTCTGTAGCTAAAGTATCTCTAGAGTTTAAATCATTGTGGTATTTACCTTTCCAGAAAAAAGTTTTACCACCTTTAACGATCTCTAAAGCAGAAATGTCGATTTTTCTGTTTGTTAATAGGTCTAAATATTCTTGTGGTAAATCATCGCCAACTATAGATATGATGGCTGAATCAACATCAAATTGAGATGCTGCTAAACCAATATAGGTAGCTGCACCGCCTAAAATCTTATCTGTTTTGCCAAAAGGAGTTTCGATGGCGTCAAAAGCGACAGTACCTACTATTAAGAGCTTGCCCATAAAATTGTAAAAATTTAAGCTGCAAATATACGATTTTGGAGGGCTAATTAAAAAGGGTTTATTAAATACAAATGGTAATAGTTGTCAACTATAATTTGAGGCAGGGGGGTGATAATTATTTTCTGCCAAAGTCTGCGGGAATTTCTCCCCAGGCCTTTGTTTCCCATTTTACGATAATAGTATGGTATTTATTTTTTTTCAACCAGTCTTCAGCTCTGTCTATGAGGTCGAAGAGATTTTTGTTTTTGCCAGACACGGTTAGTTTGGTGTTGCATTTCTTTTTACGTACCCAACTCATGGCGGTTCTGGAATCTGTATAGATAACACGGTCGCTATTGCGCTCTTTTAAAAACGCTAGTCCGTGAACCAGGGCTAAGAATTCTCCAATATTATTGGTGCCCTGCGGAAAAGGACCTTGTCTAAATAGTTTTTTACCTGTTTTAGTGTCTACGCCTTGGTATTCCATAACACCGGGATTTCCGCTAGAAGCCGCATCAACAGAGATAGAATGATAATTTGGCTGGCCTATTCGTGCTAATTCTGCTTTAGATAAGGAAGGCGTTGTTTTTTTCTTCCCTTTAAAATCGGCATAATTGCCATTGTAGGCTTTTTTTGCGGTATCAAAAGACTCAAAAGATTTATATTCTGCACCGGCATAGTTGGCAATAGACTTCTTACATTCCTTCCAAGAATTGTAAATGCCCGGTTTTTTACCTTTCCAGACAACATAGAACTTTTCCTTATTAGCCATTATTGTTTCAGTAAAATTTCGTCAATTACTTTTGGGAAGTATTCATATTCTAATTGGTGCACTTTTGCAGCAATGTCTTCAGCAGAATCTACTTTGGTCAATTGCGCTTTTGCCTGTTTAATAATTGTCCCTTCGTCATAATGCGCATTTACGTAGTGTATGGTTATACCGGTTTCGGTTTCTTTGTGCTTTTTTACTGCGTTATGCACGTTCATGCCGTACATACCTTTACCGCCATATTTTGGTAGCAGTGCGGGGTGAATGTTTACAATTTGTTTTGGGAATGCATTGGTTATGGTTTCAGGAATCTTCCATAAAAAGCCGGCTAATACTATAAGGTCAGGTTCTAAAGACTGTAGCATGTTAAGAATAAAATCGCTTTTAGAGAACGCTTGTCTGTTAAAAGACAAAGCAGTTATTTCAAGTCTGTTACATCTGTCTATGACTTTGGCATCTCTTTTGTTGGTTAGAACACAGCATATAGTAACGTCTTTGCGGAGTTTAAAATAGTTGGCAATGTTTTCAACATTAGATCCGGAGCCTGAGGCAAAAAGAATGATTTTTTTGGTTTTCAATATAAGTGGTCTTTTTAAGAGAGCGAACAATGAATTTAAAATTGGCAAATAGAGTAAATTTAAAGCATGTCAGAATTTAGAAAAACGAATAACAATTACCGTTCTAATTTCCTTACTACTTTTTAATACCTTTAATTACCGTTACTGAAACAAAATATTAATACGGTAAAATTACATCACATGTCTTTAATTTTATTAAATTACCATACATTTTAATGACAATTAGTGTAATTAAACCAAAGTTTTTTATTTTTGCCTTCAATTTAAATTTTTAAAACAAATATTATTATGTCAGACATTGCATCAAGAGTTAAAGCTATCATCGTTGATAAATTAGGAGTTGATGAAAACGAAGTGGTAACCGAGGCTAGCTTTACTAACGATTTAGGCGCAGATTCATTAGACACAGTAGAGTTGATAATGGAGTTCGAAAAAGAATTTGATATCCAAATTCCAGACGATCAAGCTGAGAATATCGCAACTGTTGGTCAAGCGATCAGCTATATAGAAGAAGCGAAGTAAAGATGTTTTCTTAAATAGAATTCAAATTATCCATGTGGTAAATGCTCCGCATGGATAATTTTTTTTAATTTACGCTTGGTTTAGATTTAAACAAATAAAAAGTTAAATGCAGTTAAAGCGAGTTGTAGTTACAGGTTTGGGGGCGCTTACCCCAATAGGTAATAATATAGAAGAGTATTGGAATTCCTTGGTCAACGGAAAAAGTGGATCAGCACCAATAACTTATTACGATACAGAAAAATTTAAAGTAAAATTTGCATGTGAGCTAAAGAATTACAGCACAGAGGATTACTTTGAAAGAAAAGAAGGACGTAAGTTAGATAGGTTTGCGCAGTATGCGCTAGTCTCTTCTGACGAAGCCATTCTTGATTCTAAATTAGATTTGGAAAAAATCGATAAATTTCGCGTTGGCGTAATTTGGGGAGCAGGAATTGGTGGATTGGAAACTTTTCAGAACGAAGTCATGAATTTTGCCAATGGTGATGGTACGCCAAGATTCAATCCATTCTTTATACCAAAGATGATTGCTGACATAGCACCGGGAAACATATCTATAAAACATGGTTTTATGGGGCCTAATTATACAACAGTTTCTGCTTGTGCCTCATCGGCAAACGCTATGATAGATGCCTTGAACTATATACGTTTGGGCCATTGTGACGTTATTGTAACAGGTGGTAGCGAGGCGGCCGTAACTATTGCAGGTATGGGTGGTTTTGGAGCAATGCACGCATTGTCAACAAGGAACGATGATCCAGAAACGGCTTCAAGACCTTTTGATGCAACCCGTGATGGTTTTGTTCTAGGAGAAGGAGCGGGAGCTTTGGTTCTTGAAGAATATGAACATGCAGTGGCTAGAGGTGCAAAAATATATGCAGAAGTAGCTGGTGGCGGAATGTCCAGTGATGCTTACCATATGACCGCACCGCATCCAGATGGTATAGGTGTTGTAAGGGTAATGGAAAATTGTTTGAGAGATGCGGGATTATCTATTGAAGATGTAGATGCCATAAATACACATGGTACTTCTACTCCCTTAGGTGATGTAGCAGAGCTTAAGGCAATAACTCAAGTATTTGGAGAACATGCCAAAGCTATAAATATCAATTCTACCAAGTCCATGACCGGTCACTTATTAGGAGCGGCAGGGGCCATTGAAGCAATTGCTTCAATATTGGCCATGGAGCATGGCGTAGTACCGCCAACCATAAACCATACTACGGTAGATGAGAATATAGATCCTAGTTTAAACCTTACATTGAACAAAGCTCAAAAACGAGATGTAAAAGTTGCCATGAGTAACACATTTGGTTTTGGAGGCCATAATGCATGTGTGGTTTTTAAAAAAATCGATTAATTAGTTTTTATGTCGTTTCCCACAAACTTATTTAATTCCCATCCAAAAGAGGATGGGGATTTTTTTTGGGGAATAACTAAAATTCTAGGTTTTAAGCCTAAAACATTATCATTATATAAAAAAGCATTTCTTCACAGATCAATGAATTTGAAGGATGATAAGGGTAATGCCATGAATTATGAACGGCTAGAATTCTTAGGAGATTCCATGTTAGGAACCATAATTTCTAAGCATCTTTATAGAGAAGTACCAGAAGGGGATGAAGGTTACCTAACCAAAATGCGATCAAAAATTGTTAGCAGGGAGCATTTAAATGAGTTAGGGAAAGATTTTGGACTAATTAATTTTGTAGAAAGTAGAATACCAAAATCGCACTTTGGTCAAAATATACACGGTAATGTGTTTGAAGCACTTGTGGGAGCAATTTATCTGGATCGTGGTTATAAATATTGTGAAAAGTTTATTTATAAGCAGGTTATAGAACCCTATGTTGATATTGAACAATTAGAAGGTAGGGTCATAAGTTATAAGAGTCTAGTAATAGAATGGTGTCAGAAGAAAAAGAAATCTTTTGATTTTGACGTTTATGAAGATACGGGCAATGATCCTTTAAAACATTTTGCGGTTAAACTTTCAATAGGAGGTAATGTCGTGGCCAAGGCTAGGGCTACATCAAAAAAGAAGGCTGAAGAAAGAGCCTCGAAAAGAGCTTTTTTTGCTTTGCAAGATAAGATGGAGAATTAATCATTTATTCTAAAGATAGAAAGCTAACGTTTTAATAACTTTTAATGTGTTTTTATCAATTTATCTCACTAGGCTTTATAGCTTAGAAGTTCTATATTTACCGTTTTGTTGAAATATGGCTACGACTTATAAAATAAATGATGATTTTTATGATGAATCTTTTAGCCTTATCGCTTTACACACTACCTTAGAAGATTTTGCATTAGCCTACGGCTTAAATGAAAGTATTAAGGCAAAATTTGTAAGAGCAAGAAAGAATTTTATTCTTGATCAAAATAAATCGTTTCCTATTTTTGAATGGGAAGATGAATATAACGATATGTTTTGGGTGTTAATTGCCAATCATAGTACTGAAAAAGAACTCATAGTACATGACGATTTGTTTAAGGATGAAACAACATATAAGATGCCTAGGCTTTTGCCTGAGTATAAAGATGTTGATTATCTATTAAAAATAGAAACAGAAAAGGGTTTTGATATAAACGCTTTAATTAAGAAGATATTAATGTTGCCCAAAGTTATGGCAGCATACGAAATAAGTACAGACAAACTAAAATCAAAGAACAATCTAATTTTTTAAATATGCCAACTGTAAAAAAGACGAAAATTGTAGCGACCCTAGGGCCTGCAACTAGCAAGAAAGAGGTACTCAGGAGCATGATTGATGCAGGAGTAGATGTATTCAGAATAAATTTTTCTCATGCAGATTACAATGATGTAAAAGAACGCGTAGACATGATACGTGAGTTAAATGATGAAATGGATACCAATACATCTATTTTAGCAGATTTACAAGGACCTAAATTACGTGTAGGCGTAATGGCAGGCGATGTTGTAGTAAGCCCAGGTGATGAAATTACCTTTGTAACAGGTGAGCCTTTTGAAGGTTCTGCTGAACGCGTTTACATGAACTACAAAGAATTTCCTAGAGATGTAAAAGCTGGGGAGCGTATTCTTTTAGATGATGGTAAATTAATGTTCGAGGTTGTCAAGACCAATGGTAATGATGAGGTTTTAGCCAAGGTTATACAAGGTGGACCACTAAAGTCTAAGAAAGGCGTTAATTTACCGAATACGAATATCTCTTTACCGGCACTTACAACAAAGGATATTAAAGATGCTGAATTCGCTATTTCTTTAGAAGTAGATTGGATCGCACTTTCTTTTGTTCGTTTTAGCCAAGATTTAATTGATCTTCAGAACATCATCAATAAACATTCTGAGCATAAAATTCCAATCATTGCAAAAATTGAAAAGCCAGAAGCTGTTGAGAATATTGATAAAATTGTAGCCTACTGTGACGGGTTAATGGTTGCTCGTGGAGATTTAGGTGTTGAAGTTCCGGCACATGAGGTACCATTAATTCAAAAGCAATTAGTTTTAAGAGCTAAGAAAGCTAGAATACCTGTAATTATTGCAACTCAAATGATGGAGACCATGATTACAAGTTTAACCCCTACTAGAGCTGAGGTAAACGATGTTGCCAACTCTGTTATGGATGGTGCAGATGCGGTTATGTTATCTGGAGAAACTTCTGTTGGTAATTACCCTGTTCAGGTTATTGAAAAAATGTCAAGCATTTTGGAAAGTGTAGAAGGTTCAGATTTAATTCATGTACCTCATGATCCACCACATATTCGTACCAAGAGATTTATCACTAAATCTATTTGTTACCATGCAGCTACAATGGCCACCGATATTAAAGCAAAAGCAATTTCTACTTTAACAAATAGTGGATATACCGCTTTTCAAATTTCTGCTTGGAGACCTAGTGCTCATATTCTTGTGTTTACATCAAATAGAAGAATACTTACACAGTTAAACCTCTTGTGGGGTGTAAAAGCTTTTTACTATGATAAATTTGTCTCAACAGATGATACTGTTGATGATGTAAACCGTATTGCATTCAATAAAGGATTTCTTCAGGTAGGTGATATGATCATTAGCCTTGCAGCAATGCCTATTAAAGCTAAAGGCATGGTAAATACGTTAAGAGTAAGCGAAATAGAGTCAGGCGATATATAGTCAGGTTTCAGTATACATTTTACAAAAAAGGGTCGCTATTTTGCGACCCTTTTTTTTATGTCTACACTGTCATAGTTAAGCAACCTCTTTCTCAAAGGCTATAAAATTAACTAGAGCACCTTTGTGGTCAAAAACAGGTAGACCTTGAATACAACAGTTATAGGTAGATCCATCTTTTTTGTAATTGACTACGGTAACCTCAAAAGATTCTTTTTCTTTTACGGCATTAGAAACAATTTTCAAGGTAGAAGCATTTGTCAAATTACCTTGAAACATTTTAGGAGTTTTGCCTATAATTTCTTCCGGATGATACTGACTCATGTTCCACATATTCTTTGTGGCAAAAACAATGTTCAATTGAGTATCGGTAACTACAACAACATTCTTCTGTGCTTTTAACTTTTCATCTAAAAGGTTGGTGTCAATGTTCCAAGAATTGGCAGAAACCAAACTTAAGAGTGCAACGGTATCTTCTTCGGTTTTTTTTATTTCTTCATAATTAGAAGCATAAAAGTCCCAAGAAAGAACAGGTAACATAGTAAAGTTCAAGCTTTTTCTAAACTTGATTACGGCATTATCGTAATCCTTTAAGTCTGTCATTATGTGTAGTTTAGAGCGGTAATTAAAATTTATTTTTCATAGCAATTTGCTATAAAGCTATAAAAATATTGATAATCGTTATAATTTTAATAAAGGATTTGTAGTAGTGTTTAACTGTTCCGTGCTTATATGTGAAAAAGGCATTAAAAAGGTTGAACATTAATAAACATAGTTTCATTGAAAATATAATAGTTAAAAGTAAATACGAGAAATGAAAGAGTGATTGAGTACCTAAATTTTAACTTGATAAGTTGTAAATATGAGGATAAATATGTAGAAGAAAATAGCTTGACATTGTTGTTTTGTATTAAGTTTAGGTGAAAGATTTAATCAATTTAATTTCAAAAAACAGTACAAAAGAAACCACGTCTCATTTATGTTTTGCGAAAACAATATTTAGAAATCGAATTTTAATTGCACTAAAATTGATTTGTCTAAGACTTCTGTCGTCTTCTTATCTTCTGTATTTAAATTAGATAGTGAGATACCAAGAAGACGGACCGAGTTTTGTAGCTCGGTTTGGTACAAAAGGTCTTTAGCGGTTTCTAAGATAAGGTCCTTGTCGGCAATAAAATAGGGCATTGTTTTACTTCTTGTGTTTAACGTAAAATCACTGTATTTTATTTTCAGGGTAATAGTTTTACCAGCAATTTTAGATTTCGTCAACCTTCTTTCTAGTTCTTGAGCAATATGATCTAAACGTTCTAACATAAAAACCTCACTACTTAGGTTTTCATTGAACGTACGTTCTGCACCTACGGATTTAGGTATACGGTGCGGCTTTACTTCGCTATTATGAATGCCACGAACTACGTGGTAATAATAAGGTCCGCTTTTGCCAAAGTGCTCTGCGAGAAACTCAATAGATTTGTTCTTTAGGTCCTTCCCTGTAAAAATACCCAGTTTGTACATTTTCTCTGCGGTTACTTTGCCTACACCGTAAAATTTTCGAATATCTAATTCTTCTAAAAATGGAATAACAGCTTCTGGATTAACCGTTTTTTGACCGTTAGGCTTGTTAATATCGCTGGCAACTTTAGCAATAAATTTATTGATTGATATTCCTGCAGATGCATTTAAACCAGTTTTCGCTAATATGCGTTGTCGTATTTCAGTGGCAAGCATTGTTGCAGAGGGATTCCCTTTTTTATTAATCGTTACATCCAAATATGCTTCATCAAGGGACAGCGGTTCTACCAAATCTGTATATTCAAAGAAAATGGCCCGTATTTGTTTTGAGATTTCTTTGTATCGTTCAAAACGTGGTTTTACAAAGGTTAGCTGCGGGCAGTTTTTTCTTGCTTGAAATCCGCTCATAGCGCTGCGTACACCAAATTTTCGGGCTTCATAGTTGGCGGCAGAAACTACGCCTCTTTTTTCGCTTCCACCCACAGCCAATGGTTTTCCCTTTAGATCAGGGTTGTCCAATTCTTCTACGGATGCATAAAAAGCATCCATATCAACATGAATAATTTTTCGATGAGTTATTTCATTGGACATAAGCAAATTTAAGACTTATCTTAGTTTTTTGGATAGTAGTTTTAACCACTTATATGATAGAAATAGAGCGTAAGTTTTTAGTAAAAAATGATAAATACAAATCAGAGGCAAGGTCTAAAACAAGAATTGTTCAGGGATTTTTAAATACGGACCCCAACAGGACAGTTAGAGTAAGGATTAAGGGTGATACAGGCTACATTACCGTAAAAGGTAAATCTAACACATCTGGTATTTCTAGATTTGAATGGGAGAAGAAAATTACTGTAGAAGAAGCCGATGCTCTTTTAAAATTATGCGAAAAAGGTATTTTAGATAAATGCAGATATGAAATTCCTAAAGGAAAACATGTCTTTGAAGTTGATGAATTTTTTGATCAGAATGAAGGTTTGACCATTGCAGAAATAGAACTGGACGATGAAAATGAATCTTTTCAAAAACCTGCTTGGTTAGGTATTGAGGTTACTGGAGCCGTGAAGTATTATAATTCTCAATTAAGTAAAAATCCGTTTAAAGAATGGAGTGATTAAGGCATTTTCCTAATTCCATGTAACGGCACTATTATTAAATGTTCTAACAATTCATCAGTGCTGTAACCATCGAAGAACTCTCTATTGGGTAGTATTATTTTATCAATTCTTAGTAGGAACAACTCACAGATAAGCTTAATGTTGATATGCTCTTTTAATAAATTCTGTCTTTTTGCCTCGTTGAGTAAATCTAACACATAGGTCCAGACCAGGGTTTGGACAAAATTATCATATAATTTATAAGCTTCAGGGTAGTACTTTTTTAGACCAAATAAAAAAGTAGGACTCAAGTTTCTTAATTCTTTAAGACCAACACGGTAAATGTGTATAATTCTATCAAAAGGATTCGATGCTACTTTAGAGGTTTGAAAAAAATTACTCATTTTCTCATGCGTACGCTGAAGTAACAGGGAAACACTTTCTTGCACTAAAGTGTCCTTGTTTATAAATAACCCGTATAATGTTTTTTTAGAGATGCCAAGGGTCTCAGCCACATCGTCCATTCCGACCCTTTTGCATCCATAATTAGAGAAAAGCTCAAGTGCTTGCTCTATATATTCATTTTTTTTCTTCATTTTAAATGAGCATCAACCTACTGCCATCCACCACCAAGAGAACGATATAGCTCTACGGTGGCAGATAGTTGTGCAAACTTGTTGTTGACTAAATTTAGTTCTGCGTTCAATGAATTTTCTCTTGCCGTTAACAGGTCTAAATAGGTGAGGTATCCGCTATTCAATAATTCTTCAGAATTGGTTTCAGCTCTTTTTAGAGCAACTACCTGCTTGCTAACAAATACCTCTTTTTCAACAGCTATATTGTAATCGTACAAAGCTTCCGAAACTTCCTTTCCGGCGGTTAAAAGTGCTTGTTTAAAGTTTAATAATGATTGTTCTTGTTGTGCTTTGGCAACCTCATAAGCTGTTCTAATTTTTCTGCCGTTGAATATAGGTTGTGTAAGTCCGCCGATCAGGTTTGCAAAAATAGAACTAGAATCTATCCAGTTATCAATTTCTAAACTCTGCAGACCACCTTTGGCAGATAGCGTAATAGAAGGATAAAAGTTACTTCTTGCCACGTTGGTCAGCTCAAAATTGTTTACTAAGCCATATTCCGCTTGCATAATATCTGGTCTGTTGCGTAATAAAAGTGCGGGAACACCAAGTTGCATCTTACTAGATAATGATTGCTCATCCAATGAGCTACGGGCATAATTTTGTGGTGCTTCGCTTAACAGAATACTTAAGGTGTTTTCAGCCTGATATTGTAAATTATTAAGATCTAATAATTGACTTTGAGCACTATATAATTGTGCTGCAGTTTGATCTACACCAACTTGGTTTTCTTGACCTGCTTCTTTAAGAGCCGTAATGGTCTCTAAACTTTTAGAACGGGTTTCAATAGTTTCTTTGGTTACGGCAATCTGTTTATCTAAAGCCAACAATTGATAATAGGTAGTGGCAATTTGTGCAACTAAACTTGTTTTTACCGCTCTATGTGCAGCTACCGTTTGTAAGTAGCTGGCATCACTTGCACGTTTCGTACTTCTTATTTTGCCCCAAATATCAGCTTCCCAAGAAACGGTGCCAGACATTTCAAATTGATTGTAAGGTTGTGTAAAAAGTGCACCAAACTGTCCGTTTTCGCTATTTCTTGCCGTTCTTGTTGCGTTAGCTGCAGCGTTCAAAGTAGGCAGATAACCTGCCTTACCTTGTTTTACATATGCTTCTGCAGCAGCAATATTTTGTAATGCAATTCTTATATCCAGATTGTTTTGCAACCCTCTTTCAATATAAGTTTTTAAGTAAGCATCTGTAAAAAGATCTTTATAGGAAACCGACCCAAAAGAGATACTGTCTTTTGGTAGGTGATCCGTTCTATACAGATTTTCTGTTGCTACACTGGGGCGTTCATACGTTTTTGCCGTAAAACAAGACTGCAGCAAGAGCGGAAGTATTGCTACCAGTATAAGTTTATTAGTGATTAATTTATTCATGATTTTATAGTTCTTTTATTCTTCAATAACTTCTTGTGGAGCACCAGTAATACGCTCTTGAATGGTTTGGAAAATGACATACAATGCCGGAATAACGAATACCCCGAATATGGTACCTATTAACATACCACCAACGGCACTCATACCAATAGATCTATTACCTACTGCGCCAATTCCGGAAGATAACGCCAAGGGCATAAGACCAAGGATAAAGGCAAAAGAAGTCATTAAAATAGGTCTAAGTCTGGCTTTTGCACCGTCAATTGCAGAGTCTATAATAGTCATCCCCTGCTTTCTACGTTGCAGTGCAAACTCTACAATAAGAATGGCATTTTTAGACAACAGGCCAATAAGCATGATCAATGCAATTTGGAAATAGATGTTATTTTCCAATCCTGCTAAAGTTACAAAGCCTATGGCACCAGCGATACCAACCGGTAATGATAATAATATCGATAATGGTAAAATATAAGATTCATATTGTGCACTTAACAGGAAGTACACAAATACCAAACTCAAAATAAAAATGATGATGGTTTGGCTACCTGCACTATTTTCCTCTTTGGTTAAACCAGAGTATTCATAAGTGTAATTGTTAGGTAATACCTCTGCGGCTACTTCTTCTATAGCTTTAATGGCGTTACCTGTAGAATACCCGGGGTTCATAGCACCATTAATTTTTACGGAACTCAACAGGTTAAATCTACTCACTACCTCAGGACCATAAATTTTATTCAATGATACAAATTGAGATACGGCAACAGATTCCCCTTTTGCATTGGTTACAAAAATATGATTTAAAGAGTTTTCATCGGCTCTATCTTCAGGTTTTGCTTGGATCATAACACGGTATTGTTTACCAAACTTATTGAAGTCAGTAGTATATAGCCCACCATAATAACCTTGCATTGCGCTGAATATGTCGGTTACCGCTAAGCCTGCCATTTTTGTTTTTTCCGCATCTACTTCTAATTCATATTGAGGAAAATTAGCATTGAAGTTTGTAATGGCATATTTTACTTCAGGTCTAGCATTTATAGCGGCCAAGAAGTTGTTGGTTACTTTATTCACCGTTTGCCAATCATCAGCATCTTTACTCTGTAAGTTCATTTCAAAACCGGTAGAGTTACCAAAACCACGAACACTTGGAGGAGTAAAGAAGAATATTTTTGCATCTTTAAGTCCTGCTGTTTGTGCAAACAAGCTGCCAACTACTTCTTGTACTGACTGCCCTTCACCTTTACGTTCGCTCCAATCTTTAAGGCGAAGTACGGAAAAACCGTAAGACCCACCATTTACACTATTTAAAATACTAAAACCTGTAACATTCATCCTAGCTTCTATAATATCCATAGATTGATAAATAGAGTCTAATTTTTTGACCGTTTTCTGCGTCTGCTCCAAAGTAGTGCCGGGAGGCATAGTAACATCGGCAAACACAATTGCTTTGTCTTCATTGGGAATAAATCCGGTTGGTGTGGACTTAAATAAAAAGAAGGTAATCACGCCAAATACGGCAAGAGAAACCCATGTGATCCATTTTCTTTTTGCAATGAATTTTACCGAACCAATATATTTATCTGTTACTGCATCAAAACCAGTGTTAAAGGCAGAAAAGAAACGTTTTGTAATGCTTTTTTTATGTTCTTCCGATGCATTATGGGGTTTCAGTAGAAGAGCTGCCAATGCCGGACTCAAGGTTAAAGCGTTAACCGCAGAAATAAGAATGGCGATTGCCAATGTTATACCAAATTGTTGATAGAATACACCAGACGACCCGCTAATGAATGATACTGGTATAAATACAGCAGACATGACCAAGGTAATAGAAATAATAGCCCCAGATATTTCTGACATAGCAGATTTCGTAGCTTTCTTGGCATTGGTGGCACCTTCTTCCATTTTTGCATGAACCGCTTCAACGACCACAATGGCATCATCAACAACAATACCTATGGCAAGGATCATTGCAAATAAAGTAAGCATGTTTATAGAGTACCCAAATAATGATAGAAAGAAAAAGGTACCGATAATTGCCACTGGAACTGCAATAGCAGGAATTAAGGTTGATCGTAAATCTTGTAAAAAGATAAATACCACTAAGAAAACCAATAAGAAAGCCTCTATTAAAGTCTGTATAACGTGGTCAATAGATGCACTTAAGAAATCTTTAGTGTTGTAAGGAATTACGTAGTCTAATCCTTTAGGGAAATCGGCTTTACTTTCGTCAAGGATAACTTGTATTTCATCAATTATAGCATTTGCATTAGAGCCCGAAGTTTGAAAAATACCAACTGCAGTACCGGGTTTACCCATACCTTCGTTTTTGGTACCATAATTAAAAGCTCCTAATTCTACTTCGGCAACATCTTTAAGACGTAAAAACTGACCATTTTCTTGAGCTCTAATAATGATATCTTCATACTCTGCCTCTTCAGATAAACGGCCTTTATACTTCAATACATATTCATAAACTCCGTCCGCATTTTCACCAATTTTTCCAGTTGCAGCTTCCAGGTTTTGTTCTCTAAGAGCGGCTTGTATATCAGAAGGCATTAGTTTATATGCTGCCATTTTTTCTGGGTTCAGCCAAATACGCATAGAATAATCCTTGGCACCAAAAACAGTTACGTTACCTACACCCTCAATACGTTGTAACTTGGGAACTATGTTAATTCTAGCATAGTTTTCTACAAAGGTTGCATCATATTCATCATTATCTGAAAACAAAGAGAAGAATAATAAAGCACTGGTTTGGGATTTTTGTGTAATTACACCAGTTTGTACTACCGTTTGTGGTAGTACACTGTTTGCTCTTGCAACTCTGTTCTGTACGTTTACGGTAGCAATATCTGGATCCGTGCCAAGTTTAAAAAATACATTTATGGTAGATGCGCCATCATTACTTGCGCTTGAAGTCATGTACAACATGTCTTCAACACCATTTATTTGTTCCTCTAATGGGATTACAACGCTGTTAAGTACGGTTTCTGCGTTTGCACCGGTATAGGTACTGGTGACCTGTACGGTTGGTGGTGCAATTTCTGGATATTCTTCTACCGGTAAGGTTGTTAAGCCTAAAATACCGAGTATAACTATAATGATCGAAATAACCGTAGAAAGTACGGGACGATCTATAAATCTTTGAAACATTGTTCTTTATTTATATGTTATTTTGAATTTTGGATTACTTTTTTACCGGATTTATGGTCATTCCGTCTTTAAGTTTAGATACCCCTTCGAGAACAATAGATGTTCCTGGCTCTAGTCCATTTTGTACAAGAAATCCTTTCTGTGTATTTGCAGTAATTTTAATAGGTATAGTACTTACTGTGTTATCGGGTTTTAAGATGTACACCAGTTTTTTTCCTTGTAGATCAATAGTAGCAGTTTGTGGTATTTCAAATACATTTTCGTAAACTGTGGGTAATTTTATTTTTCCAGTACTACCGCTGCTGAGCAAATTGTTCTTATTCTCAAAATCTGCTCTTGCCGTAACACTGCCGGTAGAACTGTTGATTATTGTGTTGATCATGGCAATTTTACCCGGCTTATCGTATTCTTCGCCGTTGATCATAACAAGAGTTACTTTTGGTGCTTTCTCTAAGTCCATTTGGTTATTTTCATTTCTAGGCATGGACTCTTTGAACTTTAGGAGCTCTTTTTCGTTTAAAGAAAAGTATGCACGTACTTCACTAATATCTGATACTGTGGTTAGGGGCATGGTCATATTTGAACTTACTAATGCACCCACCTTAAAAGGTATTTCACCAATATAACCATCAACCGGACTCGTAATACGAGAATAACCAATGTTAGAAGCTACACTTTCGTATCCTGCCTTGGCTTGTGCTAACTGGGCTTTGGCTGTTTCTAATTGAACTTTACTTATTATTCCTTTATCAACCAGTGGTTTAAGTTTGTTTACTTCAACCTGCGCAACGTTTACTGAAGCTTTGGCAGCATTGGCATCTTGTGTTAATGTTTGGGTTTCTAATTTAAAAAGAAGTTGTCCTTTTTTTATTTTCTGTCCTTCTTCAACGTAAACCTCTTGTACAAAGCCAGAAACTTTTGGTCTAATTTCAACATTTTGCTTACCTTCTAGTGTAGTAGAAAATTCATTGTAAATGGTAATTGTTTCAGGTTTAAGTGTACCAACCTCTAAACTTGGTGGTGGTGGAGCGGATGCGCCTGGTGCTGGATTTTCTGATGTTCCAAAACAGGAACTCAAAACAAGTGTTGCACTTAATATACCTATGATGGATAACTTTTTCATTTTAATTGGATGTTTACTTTTTTAGTAATTGTTGTATGCTTGTTAAGGTTTTGTTAATTCAGTAAGTTCGGTATAAAACGAACTTGTGATTCAAAAAAATTACTCGTGTAGATTTTTGAGATTATTAATTGTCTTTTTATAAATATCTCTAGTTTGTTCTAAACATTTTAAATACACTTCTTTCTTTTCTTTGTTTTCTATATATTTAGCGGGGTTGTGAAGGGCATTATATTCTCCTACTTTATCTATTATTTTGCATTCTGCTTCTAGCTTTTTTAAGGATTGTTTTAGTTTGTTAATAAAAAAAGCATCTTTTTCAGATACTTTGAAGTAACGTTTACGATCACCAGCTTTAGTGAAATAATTTATAAAACCAATCTGTTGTAATAGATTCAAAGATGTTGAAATGGAACTTTTACTGGCACCTCTTTTTTCAAGACAGTCCTCAAACGTCAATCCGTCTTCATCGGTTACTACCAAGTTTGCAAAGATTCTAGCAGCCAGTGGCGGTAAATCGTATTCCGTTTCAAAATAAACGCCAAGCTCTTCTATTAATACTTGTTTGCTTTCTTCTTTATTCATAGAAACTTAATTTCAAGGCACAAATTTAAGGTTAGTTCGGTAGTAAGCAAACTAAAAGAACTTAAAATTTGTTAAAAAGTTGAAAAGACTAGTTAAAATAGAATAACAAACCCAAAATATGATAAATAGCACAATATATAGGGTATGTGCATTAGGTGAATGTATCACTTTTTAAAGAAACTCTAAAGCCTAACCTGTAATGCTGTCTGTCAATTAGAGAAACAGATTATTTTGCGTAAATACCCTCTTTTTCTATTAGAGGTATCATGGTGAGATTAGTTTCTGTTACTGTATTTTTTTCGAAGACAAAACGTTTCTCGTATAACTTACTATCTGTATAGAAGGTGACAAAAAATTCATTGTTCAAGCTTAAGACATCTTCTTGAACTACTTCAATTTTCTTAAATGACTTAGCGGCCAGCATGCCGATACCATGTCTCATAATTGAAGTTTTGCGATCACCGTCATAGCCTTTAGATACGGCCATGGTCATTTCAATAGCAGTATCTTGGTCATTTATTAGATAAACATTCCAATCCTTGTTTAAGAATTCTTCGTTCCATTCACAGATAATGGCAACATAAACATCTTTAACAACAGGTATTTCAATATCTTTTTTCACGAAATGATTTTATAAGGCGCTTCTAAATTGCTCTAAAAAACGTAAATCATTCTCGCTTAATAAGCGGATATCTGTTATTTGGTGTAGCAGCATAGCAATGCGATCTATACCAACACCAAAAGCGAAACCAGAATAAATTTCAGGATCAAGCCCGCAGTTTGTAAGTACGTTAGGATCTACCATACCACAGCCACCAATTTCTAACCAACCGGTACCTTTTGTAATTTTATAATCAGATTCAGTTTCTAGTCCCCAATATACATCAACTTCTGCGCTTGGTTCGGTAAACGGAAAATAAGAAGGTCTTAACCTTATTTTAGACTTTCCAAAAAGCTCGGTAGTAAAGTACTGTAGAGTTTGCTTTAAATCTGCAAAAGAAACATCTTTATCAATATATAAACCTTCTATTTGGTGAAAAAAACAGTGAGATCGTGCTGAAATAGCTTCGTTTCTATATACTCTACCCGGAGATATTGTACGTATAGGGGGTTGGTTGTTTTCCATATAACGTACTTGTACCGATGAGGTATGTGTACGTAAAAGGATGTCTGGATCGGTTTGTATGAAGAACGTATCTTGCATATCTCTTGCCGGATGGTATTCTGGTAAGTTTAATGCAGTAAAATTGTGCCAATCATCCTCAATTTCAGGACCTTCAGAAACATTGAAACCAATTCTAGAGAAAATATCAATAATTTTATTTTTAACTATTGAAATAGGATGCCGTGCACCTATTTCTATTGGATTTCCAGGTCTTGTCAAATCGCCATACACCTGTTGGTCTGTTTGTTTACTTTCTAAAACCTCTTTTAAAGATTCTACCTTTGCCGTAGCAGCTTGTTTAAGTTCGTTAATGGTTTGACCGAACTCTTTTTTCTGATCATTAGGTATATTCTTAAACTCCGCAAAGAAGTCGTTAAGAATGCCTTTCTTACCTAAATATTTAATACGAAACGCTTCAACAGCTTCTATATTGTCAGCTGTAAAAGATGCTACTTCAGAAATTTCTACTTTTATCTTATCAATCATGAATGTTGATTAAAGTGGCAAAGTTAAAACTTTTAAAAGAGGTATGTTATGTTTTTCTAGGTTTTGATAGCTTAGATAGTAGGGAATTTGTCTTTCACATTAGACTTTACCCAAGTTAAACACTCATCAAAAGAATCGAAAATATGCTCATTAGGGATTAAGTCTGGTATAACACCAACGCGTTCCATCATATATCTAGGTTGTTTCAATACTTCAACAAAGAGAATGTTTATACCCGATTTTCTAAGTCCGATTAAAACATCTTCTAAGGTGTACAAACCAGATTGATCCATATATTGCATTCTACCCATTCTGATGATTACGGTAGATGCTGTTTCTGGAATTTGGTCTGCCATTTGTTGAAACTCACTTGTAGAGCCAAAGAATAAAGGCCCTTTTAAGTGCTTGATAAATACCTCTTCCTGTAAAGTCAAAGGAAAATCGGCTTCATCAGGCCAATTAACTTCTTTCTCCAAAGATTTTACATCTGATCTTTCGGCGGTTAAGTCACCCATTTTTTTCATGAACATTAATGAGGCAATTACGAGACCTACACCTACTGCATATACCAAATTCCATACAGAAGAAAGTACAAGAACTACTATCATAATGATAACTTCTGAACTGAATTTTATAGGACCTAAACTCATATCTTTTGGTAAACTAGGAATAGCTTTTAATCCTTTGTAGTCCATAACCCCAATACCTACGGTTACTAATATACCTGCTAAAACTGCCGCTGGTATTTGAGATGCCACAGGGCCAAGAGCTAAAAGTATTACTAGAAGAAGAATACCGGCAACCATACCAGATAATTTTGTTTTACCACCGGCATTAATATTGACAACGGTACGTATGGTAGCACCTGCACCTGGTATACCACCAAAAATGGCAGCAATACTATTACCAATACCTTGACCTACTAATTCTTTATTGGGTTTATGTTTTGTTTTGGTCATATTGTCTGCAACAACAGATGTTAAGAGTGAATCTATGGCACCTAGTAATGCTAGTGTAAGTGCGGTAAAAACATAAGGTGTTACAGAGCCAAGTTCAAATTGGGTGAAAATCCCAAGATTAGGCATAGGAAAACCACTAGGTATTTGTTCAATAGGTCTATAATCTAAACCGAAACCATAGGCAACACCAGACACGGCAATTAGAGCTACTAGCGCACTTGGAATTGTGGTCGTAATTTTTTTGAAACCATATATGATTATAATGGTAGAGAGTGCTAGAATAAGCTCTAGCCAATTAATATTTTTTAAGGCTCTCGGTAAAACTTTAATGGCACCAATTACTCCTGATGCTTCAGATTTTGCCAAGGTTTGTGCCTCTTTCATCATATCTGCCTCAGTGATTTTTTCTGCCCGCGATATGGTTTCCTTGAAGTTTTCCAGAACTAGAATGCCTTCGCCAGCCTCTTCTTTTAAGATATTATCCAATATAATTTCTTCTGCCATAGGTTTGAAATTATTGACAAACTCTGTGTCCTCTTTTGGATAATAACCTATTGCTGGTAAAATTTGGGTTACAAGGATAATAACACCAATTGCGGTCATAAAGCCAGATACTACAGGGTAGGGAATGTATCTAATATACTTGCCTATTCCTATTAGGCCCAGCCCGATCTGCATTAATCCTGCTAAAAGGAAAACTATTAATATTGCAGGTAGTGCTTTTTCCATGCTGCCATCGTTCATTGCAACTATACCGGCTATGACGACCATACTTACGGCTGTCATTGGTGCAGTTGGTCCAGAGATCTGTGTATTTGTTCCACCAAAAAGTGCAGCGAAAAAACTAATAAAAATGGCACCATACAATCCGGCACTTGGACCCATGCCAGAGCTAACACCAAAAGCTAGTGCTAAAGGTAAAGCAACAATACCGGCAGTAATACCGCCAAATAAATCTCCCCTAAAATTTGAAAATAGATTCTTCATACTCTTAAAATACTTATTTACTACGTTATAAAATCAATTGTTATTTATTGATGCTATTCGCGCTGAATTAACTTGTTTGTTGGTCAAGAATAGTTAATGCATTTAATTTTATGTAAAACCGATGGTTAACCATCGGTTTTATTAACTATTCTTAGGTAATTTTAATTATAAAACTCAACAGAACCTGTTGATATGTCGTACATGGCACCTACTATCATTACCTCTCCATTATTTTCCATTTCAGCCAATACAGGGCTTTGAGCTCTAATATTGGCAATGGTCAATAGTACATTTTCAGCAGATACATTATCAACGAATTCTAAGTTTTTAGAATTTCTTAGACTCTCATCTTTAGGTTCTTTCACTGCATCTACAGCTGGTTCTATTTTATTAATTAGAGCCGTTAAGTTTCCTAATCTTGCATGGTCGCACGCACCTTTAATGGCACCACAACTGGTATGGCCTAAAACGACAATAAGTTTTGTGCCTGCAAGTTTACATCCAAATTCCATACTGCCCAAGATATCTTCATTTACGAAGTTACCAGCAATTCTAATACTGAAAATATCGCCAAGACCTTGGTCAAAAACTAATTCAGCAGATACTCTAGAGTCAATACAGCTTAGGATGGTTGCAAATGGAAATTGACCTTCACTGGTATCGTTAACTTGTTCTAAAAGGTTTCTATTGGCTTTTAGGTTATTTTGAAATCTTTGATTTCCTTCCTTTAAAAAATCTAATGATTTTGAAGGAGTCATTGTTGCTTGGGTTTCTTTTGTATGTGCTTTCATAAATTTTCTTATTAATATGTAGTGTTAGTGATTTATGTTTTTTTAATCGATATGTTACTTGTATTTCTTTATGATTTAGGCGTAATAGTATCTAGTGTTTCATCTAAAAAATTCATAGAAAGGTTGTGTTGAACGACGTATAAAGAGTTATTGCGATTTTTGATATAGAGTTGTTAATTTATATTTACTTGCTACGTATAGCGTAAGAATTAGGAACTAGAATTCTAAAACCTTGAACAAATAATACACCCTAAGAGTTTTACATTTTTATTCATTTCAGATTTATTGGTTCATGGTAAAAAATGATTAGGGTATTTGAATGTGGGGTCATTTTAAAAAATAATAGGATTGCTAGTTGAAAATTATAAAATCTACTACGCTATAGCTCTTGTAATTCTTAAAACGATAGCAGAAATATTCATAAAATATTAAGCTATCAAGTAACGAATAGGTGACGTGAACGAGATACGGTGTAGCTAGTTAAGTTCAACAACTCTGTTGGTATTATAGCTTTATTTATCTTCTATGGTAATTATCTTAAATATTGTTCTAGATATAGAAAACAATTTTCAAGAAGAAATAAATTAACTGAATAAATCAGGCGGCGGAGATAAGACATCTAATGTTAAGTTTTGATAACCTACCATATTGAATTTATTGGCCATAGAATTTTCAAAGATTGCAACAAGAGAAAAGTCTAAAGTTTTTTCTCTAACAAATTTTTCCTCTCCAATTGATTTTTTTCCAGATTCTTGCTCCTCTTCATTTAAATTGGAAATAACAATAGGGTTATCGACATCGCATAAGGTTATAATGCTAGGTGCAGTCACTGCAAAAAGCCATAACAACAATAAAATAATACGTGTCAAAATTTTCATAAATTGAAATCTGCCGATAAAGATACTATGGATACGGTAAAAAACTGTTAACAAATGGCTAAAAATCTTTTAACAGTTTCAGGTCATTTTTTTTAATCCAACCTGTTTTTCCATCTGCTAATTTAATTTTATTCCATTGATTAAGGTGATCAAGTACATTTACTTTAGTACCTGCATGTATGATAAAAGCTTCGGCGCCGGTATTGTTAGGTTCAGATTTAATACTGCTTTCCTCTGCAAAGATTATTGCGGGTTGGTGTTCAATAAAATCTTTACGTTGAATGTATGCAAATAGTAAAGATATTACAGAAAAGAACAAAGCTAATAGACTTCCTATGAAAGATAATCGTTTTCTTGTAGCATAGTTAGAATTATAAAATAAGATATACAAAAGAACAAAAAGTAACATAAAACCAATGGCTACATATGCCCATTCATCAAAAGTTAATTTACCCGTTATGTTTTTGTATAATTTTGATAAACCCGTTTCTGGCATAATATCAATGGCATCTATGGTCATATTCTGAGCATAGCTAAGGTTTGTTTTAATTTCTTTATCGTTAGGCGATAGTAATAATGCCTTTTCGTAAAAGTAAATGCTTTCGGCAATTTTATTAATCTTGTAGTAAGAATTACCTAAGTTATAATACAAAGCGGAAGAATGTTCTCCTTTGTCAAGTATATCATTATAAAAGGTAATTGCTTTATCATATTCACCGGCATTATAGGCTACTGTGGCCTGCTCAAACAATTTGGTGTTCTGAGCGGTACTAGTAAGAACCGTAAAAAGGCTAATTATGGTTGCTAGCTTTTTGAACATACTTATAATTGTTTATCCATTATAGAAATTACCTCACTCGCTTTATCATAATCGGTCTGCATTTGTACGTCAGAGAATGGGCTGTATCGTGCTGCTTCACAGTTCTTAAGAAGTGCTATAAAGTTATCTATGGTACTATCGTCAATTGCTCTTTCTTTTAGCAGTTCTGTAATTTTATCCTTGCTAAATTCAGAAGTCTCGATCTTTAATTTTGCTTTTAAATAGTTATGAAGTGCTCGTTCAAGAGCAACATAGAAAGACTCTTTGTTACCAAGTTGTTTTCTTGCAGCAGATAAATATTTACGGGCAAGTTTATTGGCTTTTCTAATTTTATTACCAACAATATCACCAGCAATTGCATCTCTCTTCTTTCTAAAAACAATAGCTAAAGGAATTAACAAAAGCGGACATAATAACCACAAGTAAAATGATGTGGAACCAAAAAAATAAGAAACAGATTTGTTTGTTAAGTTAGGGTTCAGTTTTAAAAAATTAAATTCGTTACCGCTACTTACTACAGATTGTTTGTTGCTATTTAGAGTTGTATTAGCGTTGGATGATGCACTCAATGGGCCTTCTAAAACATTGATCACTATTTCATTGGATGTTACAGTGGTATATTTTCCGGTGGATGGGTTAAAATAACTAAAGCTGATAGGGGCTATTGGGTATTTACCCCTGAACGAAGGTACAATGGTGTATTGATTGCTAACCTTACCTTGCATACCAGCTAAAGTAGTTCTTACACCTTCTGTAAACTCCGGTTCATAAACTTCTAACGCACTAGGTAATTCAAGTTCAGGAAGTTTAAAGAGTTTTAAATTTCCTTTGCCACTGACCTCTATAGTGGCTTGTAAAGATTCTGATGCGTTCAAGCTAGTCTTGCTCGTAGTAACGGTAAAATCAAAATCTCCAACGGCACCATTAAAATTAGCAGGTTGATTATCTAGTGGTAAAGGTTTTACATGGATTGTTCTTTTACCTGCAGATACTGTTTTGTTTGTTTGGGCATACATTCTCTGGCCAAAAAAATCTCGTCTGCCAGTAGGTACATCTACGGTAACATCAAGAGAAAGAGGCTCAATATCTAATTTTCCTGATTTTTGAGGGTAAAGGACAACACGTTTTAAAATAGCATAACGGTAAGGCTTGCCTTTATATGTGCCATTTTGTGCACTTAGTCCGTTTACCTTAATATCTTGACTCCAGAAGTTATTGTAGGTAGGATTGTCTAAAGGTTGATAGTTGGATACGCTAATATTAGGACTAACATATAACTTGTAAATTACGGTTATAGCCTCGTTTAAATACGGATTTGTTTTTGAAATCTCGGCAACTAAATGTAAATTTTCATCTGCCACATCATCTGCGGTCATTTGATCGCTAGGTTTATCTACAGCGGACGTAACTTCAATATCTTGTGCTATTGATTTATACGTTTCACCGTTAATAACTATGGAAGCTTGTTTTATGGTAAATGTACCCTTTGCAGTAGGTGATAATGTATATGAATAAGATTTGGAATAGCTTCTAACACCGTTGATCCAAGAAGAACTAATAGATTGAGAAGGGCCCATTATCACTTTAAATCCGGCAAAATCTGGTGGGTTAAAATTATCGCCATCTCGGTTCATGATAAAATCTACTCGTAACCTTTCGTTTAGACCAAGCTTTGGTTTGCTCAGCTTCATTTCAAAAGTAACAGCATTATCATCCTGCCCCAGCATCAATAACGATGAGAGAAAAACGGTTAATAAGAACCCAAGCTTTGTTATGGATTTAAAGTCTACCAATCTTTTTCGGTTTTAATTTTAGCGCCTTTTACCTTTTTGGCATCTATTTTATCTTGAACTTTCTTCTCTGCATTTTGCATAGCTCTTAATAGATTTTCTACCTGTTGCTTAGAAAGCTGATTTGGTTTAGGTTGTTGCTGATTCTGCTCGTTATCACCTTCTCCTTGTTCCGGTTTTTTCTTTTGATCAGCTTCATTGTCCCCTTCGCCATCCTTGTTTTGATCCTTCTTTTCTTCGTCCTTATCGCCTTCGTCGCCTTTATCACCGTCTTCGCCTTGATCTTTCTTGTCCTCGTTGTCGCCTTCGTCCTTTTGATCTTGGTCTTTGTTTTCTTCCTTGTCGTCTTTGTCCTTGTCCTTATCGTCTTGGTCTTGCTTGTTCTCGTCTTGATCTTTTTTCAAAAGTTCTTTGGCCAAAGCTAAATTATAACGGGTTTCTTCATCGGAAGGATCATTACGTAGAGCTTCTTTATAAGTTTCAACCGCTTTTGCATAATCTTTACGCTTCATAAAAACATTACCCATATTGTGGTAAGCTTTATGCTTGTCAGCTTTAGAGGTAGAAACTTCTCCTGCTTCTTTAAACCTACCAAAAGCTTCGTTATAGGTTTCATTTTTGTAATAGGCGTTACCTAAATTATAAGGTGCCGCGCTATTATCCGAGCTTTTAGAAATTGCCTTTCTATAATCTACCTCTGCAGCAATAAAATTATCTTCTGATAATGCTTTATTGGCATCCCAAGTATAGTTTGTAGAAGACCTTAATGCCTTTTCTTTTTCTTTTTTATCAACTTCTTGAGCAAAAGATGACAAGCAAACAAAAAACAATAGTGCTACTGTGCTTATTTTATTCATTTCTTTTCTCATTGAACAAATTGAGTTTTTTTAACCAGCTGGTCTTGCGGTCCAAGATAAAAATATCTAAAAAGAGAAGCAACAATGCTGCTCCAATAAACCACTGAAACTGATCTTTATATTCAGCGAATTGTTTGGCTTCAAATTCCTTTTTGTCCATTTTCAACAATTCTTCTTTTATAAATTCTACGGCGTTATCTGTGTTAGAACCATCTATATATTGCCCATTACCCTCACTTGCAATATCTACCAGAACACTCTCGTTTAATTTTGTGATAACGGTTTCACCTTGGCTGTCTTTTTTCAGACTTTCTAAAATTCCGTTTCTTTTGATCGGTATAGGGGCGCCTTTTTCTTTACCAACACCAATTGTATAAATAATGATACCTTCATCAACGGCATCTTCTACAGCGTCTAGCGTAGAACCTTCAGAATGATCTTCGCCGTCAGAGATTATGAACAGCACACGGTTGGTCTGATCTACATCGTCATAATATGTAGAAGCCAATTCAATGGCTTGATCAATAGCGGTACCTTGAGACGTAAGCATGTCTGTATTCATACCTTGTAAGAACATTTTTGCAGCACCGTAATCTGTAGTAATAGGTAATTGTGGATATGCTTGACCTGCGTAGGCAATAATACCAATGCGGTCACTTGCCAATTGATTAATGATTTCAGAAACCAATCTTTTAGCTTTCTCAATTCTATTAGGTGCAATGTCTTCCGCTAGCATACTCTTGCTAACATCTACCGCAAATACGATATCAACTCCTTCTCGCTTTACCGTTTCTAATTTTGTTCCAATTTTTGGGTTGACCAAACCTATAATCAAAAAAGCCAGGGCTAGTATAAAAACCACCAATTTCAGCCCTCCTTTATTATAAGAACGGTTGGGTGTTAGCCTTTTTAAAAGTTCAGCATCTGCAAATTTCTTTTGTGTTCTCTTTTTCCATACCAATAACAAAAGGAACAGCACTATTATCACCGGAATGATAAAGAGTAAATAAAAATATATTTTTTCGTCGTACTGTATCATATTATACAAAGCTTCTAAAAAGCGTGTTTCTTAAAATCCATTCAAGTAAAAGCAATCCTCCAGCCAATAATACCCAAAATCTAAATTTCTCTTCGTAGCGGTAGTATTTAAATTCCTCTACTTCGGTTTTTTCTAGTTTGTTGATTTCATCATAGATTTCTTCTAGAGATTCGTTGTCCGTTGCTCTAAAATACCTACCGCCGGTTGTAGTTGCAATACTTTTTAACAAATCTTCGTCTATTTCTACCTGGCGCATGCCAAATCTGAAAGAACCATCCGCATTGTAAGAAACCGGTGTCAGGGCGTTACCATTAGTGCCAAGGCCAATGGTGTACGTTTTAATTCCGAATTCTAGCGCTAGGTCAGATGCAGTTTGTGGTTCAATAAAACCAGAGTTATTGACACCATCGGTCAATAAGATGATAATTTTACTTTTTGCCTTACTATCCTTTAAACGGTTTACAGAAGTTGCAAGCCCCATACCTATAGCGGTACCGTCTTCTAATTGCCCGTATGAAATTTCTGAAAGTGCGTTAAGTACAATGGCCTTGTCTGTAGTTATAGGTGTTTTAGTATATCCTTCCCCGGCATATGCAACAATACCGATACGGTCATTAGGCCTATTTTTAATAAAATCTGCTGCTACATCTTTAAGTGCAGAAAGCCTATTTGGTTTTAAATCTCTTGCCAACATACTAGATGAAACATCTATTGCCATGACGATATCTATACCCTTTGTGGTTTTTGAACGTGTAGAAATATCTTCTGTCTGTGGTCTTGCCAGGGCTACGATGATTGCACTTAATGCCAATAAGCGTAGCATAAACAACGCAGGTTTTAATTTAGGTAAAATACTACGATAACTAAACCCTTTTATACTAGATATGCGTAATGATGCGGTTTGCTCTTTTTGTTTAAATATATACCACACAATTGCTAATGGCAGTAATAGGAACAGCCAAAAGAAATCAGGATTTGCAAATGATATATTCTCTAACATTTATACTTCTGTTTTTACTTCTACCGATGCTAAAATGCGGTCTACTGTTTCTTGTGCGTACGTATCATCCTCCAGCCAAGTTAGTATGATGTATTGTTGAAAGCCTTTGCCTCCAAAAAGTATAACGCTATATTCACCTTCTATTAATTCATCTGAACCAGGTACGGTGAACTCGCCGTTGCCAAATACTTTTAAGCCCTTTACGCCACTTATGGTGTAGAAAGCTTCTTGTTTGGTAATGATGTTCTTGGCGCCCTGACTTTCAAAATTGGCTAAAATTTGTTCAATTGTTTTTTCAAAATCGGGCTCTACATCCTGTTGTGCCAAGGTGACCGAGGTTGTACCTACGGTAAATAACCCGGCAGGATTACTAAACTCAAAAGCTTGAATATCTGCGATTTCAGCTTTTGCTTCTGCAGGTAATTTTATTTTTTGGCGTACAAGAACTTGTGGAGTCTCTAATTCTATTGGTGGAAAACCATAGCTACTGCGTACCCATTCTCCCTCTAAAAGTTCTTTAGTAGGGTGGCCTAAAACGGTGTCTTTTAAATAGCCGAATCCAAATTTTACCCCAGCAACGGTAATGCCAATTAAAATTACTGCAACAGCTGAAATTGCCGCAATCTTTATTTTTTTCTTTTTAGCCCTGCGTTCCAGTTCTTCTTGGTATTCTGCCTGCTCTAATAATTCTTCTTCTGTAGGTTCTGGCAGTGCATCATGTGTTTTTACGACAATTTGCTCTACAAGTTTTCTATCTTGCTCGGCAACCGATGTAGAAGGTTTGTTCTTGGCGAATTTTACTAAATCTGCCGTTTGTAATATTTGTTTAAATTGTTTGATGGTATCGTCTTCCAAATTCAATTCACCGGCATCTCTTAAAAGCTCTAGTTTTTCAATTAATTGTCCCGTTGTACTTTCCATGGCCGTGACATGGGCATCTTCTTCTAGGTAAGAGCGCACAATTGTGGTTAATTCAGAATAGTACTCTTTATATTCATCTTGTATTAAATACTTAGAATTTTCTAACTGTTTAAGTTCAAGTAAGGCTCTGTCATATGGAGGTAAAAGTGCCACTTTTTCTTCTTCAGTCAGTGGTTTTTTACGGAATACGAACCAATACAATAATCCGCCTAAGATCAATAATACAAGTAAACCAATCAGCAAGTATTTCCAAAAAGCGTAGTTGCTCTTTTCAACATTGATTAGTGGTTTAATATCGTACATTTTCTGATTTAAGGTGTCTACGGGAATAGTAGCGACATTAATCAGGGAAGAATCGGTCATAAAACCAACGCCGTTAATATCAATTCGTTGGGCAGGTAATTTGTAAGCGCCTGAATCAAATTGGGTTAGGGCGTATATTTTTTGAAGTGTTAGTCTGTCTTTTTTTCTAGTGGTATCTGTTGCAAAAGCTTCTACGGTTTCTAAGGGAGAAAATGTTTGTCCCTCAGGGAATATTACAAAATCTGTAGAGTCGATATCTATGGTAACTTTCCATTGCACCTGCTCTCCAATTTTTATAAAAGTAGTATCTACTTCTGTTTTAATGGTAGGGGGTTCTTGAGCAGATAGCTCATATATGAACAGTAGGCATACAAATAAAGGGGAGATTCGCTTTAACCGCGAAACACCGTTTATAAAAGTTCTATTTGTTATAATCATCTGTATCAACCTCTTCTTTTAAAATAGCCCAATAATTTTTTTACATAGCTTTCATCAACCCTACAATCAAGAACACCACAACCAGATTTTGTGAAAGACTCTTTAAAGTAGGTTACACGATTGCTATGAAATTCAGCATAGGCGTTACGTACTTTCTTAGACTTGGTATTCACCAATTGTAATTTTCCGGTCTCAGCATCTTCTACCTGTACCATTCCAATATTTGGTATAGATTCTTCACGTTCGTCATAAACACGAATTCCGGTTAAATCATGCTTGCTACCAGTGATTTTTAAAGTTTTATCATATCCGTCATCCATAAAATCAGAAAGCACAAAAACAATGGCTTTCTTCTTCATAACACTACTCAAGAATTTCAAAGCTTGGGCAATATCTGTCTTATTACTTTTTGGTTTAAATTCTAATAATTCTCTAATTATACGCAGAACATGGGTCTTTCCTTTTTTAGGAGGAATAAAAAGCTCTATTTGATCAGAGAATAAAATAATACCAACTTTGTCGTTGTTCTGAAGTGCGCTAAATGCTAACGTGGCCGATATTTCTGTTACGATTTCATTTTTAAATTGATTGGTGGTTCCAAATAATTCTGACCCACTAATATCTACCATGAGCATCATGGTCAATTCTCGTTCCTCTTCAAAAACCTTTATGTATGGTTCATTGTAGCGTGCGGTAACGTTCCAGTCAATATTTCTTACATCATCGCCAAATTGATACTGCCGAACTTCGCTAAACGTCATACCACGACCTTTAAAGGTAGAGTGGTATTCCCCACCAAATATATGGTCAGAAAGACGTCTAGTCTTTATTTCAATTTTCCGTACTTTTTTGAGTAGCTCTTTGGTATCCATTTTTAAGTAAACAGTTTACAGTATCCTTTTCAGTATTAGGTATTCTACAATCAAGTAATCAAAACAATAATTTCAGGTTGCTGAATAGTAATAACTGGGTTATGGCACTTCTATCTCGTTTACAATTTTGTTGATGATATCAACAGAAGTAATATTCTCTGCTTCTGCCTCGTATGTAATACCAATTCTGTGTCTTAGCACATCAAGTACAACGGCACGTACATCTTCTGGCACAACATAACCTCTTCTTTTTATGAAAGCATAACATTTGGCAGCGGTACCTAAGTTAATACTACCCCTTGGAGATGCACCAAAACTGATCAAAGGTTTTAAGCTTTCTAGGTTATATTTTTCAGGATATCTTGTAGCAAATACAAGATCAAGAATATATTTCTCAATTTTTTCGTCCATATAAACTTCACGAACGGCTTTCTGTGCACTTAGTATTTGTTCTATGGATACAACGGCGTTTACAGTTTCATAGCTACCCTTTAAATTTTGGCGCATGATCAACTGCTCTTCGTTTATTTTTGGATAGTCGATAACCGTTTTCAACATAAAACGATCCACTTGTGCTTCAGGTAATGGGTAGGTTCCTTCTTGCTCAACCGGGTTTTGCGTTGCCATGACCAAGAAAGGTTTGTCAAGAATAAAAGTTTCGTCACCAATGGTCACTTGCTTTTCCTGCATGGCCTCTAAAAGTGCCGACTGTACTTTGGCGGGAGCACGGTTAATCTCATCTGCAAGAACAAAGTTTGCGAAAATAGGACCCTTCTTAATAGAAAAATCGTTTAGCTTCATGTTATAGATCAACGTACCTACAACATCTGCAGGTAATAAATCTGGTGTAAACTGAATTCTGCTAAAACTACCTTTAACAGCTTTTGAAAGGGTGTTAATTGCTAAAGTTTTTGCCAAGCCAGGTACACCTTCCAGTAATATATGACCTTGTCCTAAAAGTCCGATTAATAACCGTTCTACCATATATTTTTGGCCAACGATTACTTTATTCATTTCAAGCATCAGTAAATCGATAAAAGCGCTTTCTTTTGCTATTTTTTCATTAACAGCACTAATGTCAATTGAAGTATTTTCTTCCATTTAAAACTATATATTATTGATTGTTAAGGCTTCTACTTTTAACACTTACGCAAATTGAAAATTTATTCACTCAGTCGCTGTTAATGATAGGTTAAAAAATTGGAAAACCCCTTATTTTTATGAAGGTTTTAAGGGATTTCTTTTTAATTTCATTAATCAAATTACAATATATTGAAATATTCGAGAATAATTGCAGGAACTATGACCTGGGGCAAATGGGGAAAACAACTTGCTACCAATGAAATGATAGCACTTATGAATCATTGTGTGGAAAATAATATTACCACATTTGATCATGCCGATATTTATGGCGACTATACTACCGAAGCTGATTTTGGTAAAGCTTTTGGAAAAAGTGGTATAAAAAGAGAAGATATTCAGTTCATTAGCAAATGCGGAATACAGTTTAATGTTAAGGAACGATCCAATAGGGTAAAGCATTATGATTACGGCAAAGACTATATTATTTCATCTGTAGAACGATCATTGAAAATGCTGCAAACAGAATATTTAGATGTATTGCTGTTGCATAGACCTAGTCCTTTAATGGATCCTTCAGAAATTGCTGAGGCAATAGATGAGCTTAAGAAGTCCGGAAAAATCAGACAATTTGGAGTATCGAATTTTACGCCTTCTCAAATTCAACTCATAGAAAAAGATATACAGGTAGAAGCAAATCAGGTAGAGTTTTCGCTTTCTTCAAACGGAGTAATGAACGACGGCACTTTAGATGATTGCATTACGTATAATAGACTTGCAATGAGCTGGAGTCCTTTAGGTAATTATTTTAGAGAAGAATCTAAGGCAAACACAAGAATAAAAACAGTGTTGGGCGATCTTGCTAAAAAGTATGGTGCAACAGAAGACCAGTTATTATTGGCTTGGATTTTAAAGCATCCATCTAAAATTCATCCGGTAGTGGGTACAGCAACGCCAAAGCGTTTGAAATTGGGAATGGAGGCCGTTGCTATTGATTTGGAACTGCAAGATTGGTTTATTTTACTTGAGGCTAACGAGGGGCACGAAGTTGCATAACAATAAAGAGATGACAAAAACAGCATTTATTACAGGCGCTACAAGCGGAATAGGGAAATCTACGGCAATTCATTTTGCACTTAAGGGAATAAATTTGGTGTTGTGTGGTAGAAGACAAGACCGTTTGGACGCCTTACAAAAGGAACTGGGAAAAGAAGTACAAGTACACACTTTAAATTTTGATATTCGTAGTAAAGAAGCCGTGCAAGTTGCAATAGCTTCTTTGCCTAAAGAGTTTTCTGAAATAGATATTTTAATTAACAATGCCGGTAATGCCCACGGTCTAGATACGATACAAGAGGGTAATGTAGATGATTGGGATGCTATGTTGGATATTAATGTCAAAGGATTGCTTTATGTTTCTAAGGCGATAATACCTCAGATGGTAGCACGAAAATCTGGCCATATTATTAACATAGGGTCTACTGCAGGTAAAGAAGTGTACCCAAAGGGCAACGTATATTGTGCCAGTAAACATGCTGTTGATGCCATTAACCAAGGAATGCGCATAGATTTAAATGGAACAGGTGTTCGCGTAGGTGCGGTGAATCCCGGATTGGTAGAGACAGAGTTTAGTAATGTACGTTTTAAGGGAGATGAGAATAGGGCTGATGATGTATACAAAGGCTTTCAGCCTTTGAAATCAGAAGATATTGCAGATATTATTCACTTTGTAGTAACTAGACCGTATCATGTAAATATTGCAGATTTGGTGGTCATGCCAACAGCACAAGCTTCTTCAACAATTGTAGATAAAAATTGATACTATGAAAAGGTTTTAGTATAAAATCTTTAAAGCCAAAAGTCAAAAGTCAAAATTATAACTTATGATCAATAAACGCCTATTGGTAAAAAACTTGCTCGCACATAATGACGAGAACAGTTTTTACGATAAAAAGCGATTTATTGCTATTGGTGAAAAAGAAGGCAAGGGTAAGTTTTTAAAACACGTTTGTGCATTGGCAAATAGCAATCCGGCTAATAATTCTTTTATTGTAATTGGGGTTGAAGATGAGGATAACAAGATTGTAGGAGTTGATTTCTTTGATGATAGTAAGATACAGAACTTGGTGAATGCCTATTTAGACAATCCGCCTTTAATTTCATACGAGAACATACCTTTTCCACATTTGCCAGAAGGTAAGGTTGTAGGTTTAGTGACCATAAAATCTATTGGAAAAATATGTTCGTTGAGAAAGAACATTTGGAAGTATTATGGAGGGTCCGTTTTTTTTAGGGAAGGCAGTATTAGCTTGCCAAAAGTATTTGATATTGAGTTAAAAGATGTCAATTCAGAAGCTGTGGCTACCATTGAACAACATGCCAAGAATAATATAGAGCTTACACTTGATGGGGTTATTGATTTTTTAAATCACCGACATAAAGATTTAGAAAGTGATTATAAAGTTTTTAAAGAACAGTTTGTAGTCTGCTGGGCCGGTAATAAGAAAATGGTCAATGGAGAAACATATTTCTACAGGGTAGATATTGAATTGATCAATGAGCAGGTAAAATTGTTCTACTCTAATTTAGATGAGGTAACCATTACCTATAACAATGATTCATTTACTACCATTGAGTTTGTTCAGCTAGGTTTGGGATTCAAACAAAGGTATTATCCGTTAGAAAAAGTGGTCATCAATTTCAGTGAAAATGGTACCTATCAAATTACGAGCGATCTACTTTTTGATCCACCTATACATGATAAAGAAGAGCTAGACAGGATATATAAAAACAATAATGCTTTGGTAGCAAAGGTAAAAATAAATGCAGAATTGAGTATTGCCGAAGTGAAGCAATTGAAATACTTGGCAGATTCATATTTAATATGCTTTCTCAACGGTTTTGAAGAAGCAAAAGAGCGCATGGAAAGAGCTAGACAAATTTTAAAGCCTAAGTACCCAGGGATAAATGATTCGCTGAAAGAAGCGCTTCGTGTAATCAGAAAGGTTAAATATTCTTAATCCACAGTTGCTCGTAAGGCTTCAATGGCATTTCATTATGGATGAGTTCTAAAGAATTTCCGCTAAGTAAATCAACAGCGTTTTTGCCAGCATAAATACCAATGGAAAGCAGCCAGCCAATATTTAATGTTTCTGTAACCTCATTAAAATTAGACAACACCCAAATACTTCCACTTTCATGCGTTCTTTGATAAACAAATATATGCTCATTGGGGCAGCCATGAACCGTAATATTGTTTGTGTCGGCAAATACGTTGTGCTCTTTTCGTAAACGAATCATATTTTTTAATCCGTTATATATAATGGTAGATGGGCTGTCTTTTTCTTTTTTCAATTTAGATACGGCATCCCAATTCTGCATTGGTCTGTTTACCCATCTATTATCATTTACATGATCTTTGTTTTGTTCGTAAGAGTAATCGTTTAAGGTAGCAATTTCATCTCCGGCATATATCATAGGAATACCACCGTAGGTCAAAATAATGCCATGCATCATCAAAATTTTAGTTATGGCGTAATTTATAATGTTCTTATTATTTTGCTGCAAGGCAGTTTCTAAACCTAATAAAGAAGCGGCGCTACCGGTAATTCTACCATCGCCATTCTTAGGATTATACATGAACATCAATCCTTTTGCTGGCGACCAAGCTAATTTTCCACAGTAATAATTCAAAATAAACTGTTTGTGGGCAGTAGGGTCGTAGCTCATGGCACGTACAAAATCATCGTCATAGCCAAGACCAATATCATCATGGCAGCGTATGTAATTGATCCATGTAGCATCATTAGGTTTAGACGGAACTTCTGTAACGCTCTTCACCATTAACGATGCCTTTTTAGTGGCAATTGAATTCCATAGCAATGCCATTAACGAAGCATTATATGCCACTTCGCACTCATTACCTTCGGCAGTATCTTCGCCAAAATATTTAATGATATTTCTAGGCGCAACAATAGCTTCCGCCAATAGAATTACACCAGGTGCAATTACTTGCAGGCACATTCTAAAAAGAGAAATAAGTGTGTGTGCTTCGGGCAGGTTTTGAGATAGCGTTCCTAGTTTTTTCCACAGAAAAGCCAATGCATCAAAACGGATAACATCAACACCTAAATTTGCAAGTGCTATTAAATTACCTAGCATTTCAATGAATACCTCAGGATTTCTATAATTCAAATCCCACTGGTAATTATTAAAACAGGTCATGACCCATTTTTCCATTTCTGCATTATAAGTAAAGTTTCCTGGAGCCGACTGCGGAAATATTTCTGGTAGTGTCTTTTCAAACTCATCAGGGATATGACGGTCAGAATAGGTGTAGTAATAATTTTGATAATGAAGGTCGCCTTCTTTTGCTTTCTTCGCCCATTCAAATTCGTCTGATGTGTGATTAACAACAAAATCAAGCATTAAGAACATATTATTCTCACGTGCCTTTTTGCTGAAAGCCATAAAATCGGCTTTTGTACCGTATTTAGGGTCAATTTCATGATAGCTGTTTACGGCATACCCACCATCGTTTTCACCTGCCGGTCTTGTGGTAATGGGCATAAGGTGAAGAAAATTAATACCTAGGTCTTCAAAATAAGGAAGCTTTTCTTTGAGTCCGTTTATGTCTTTGTTAAAACGGTCAACATACAATTGCATCCCCACCATTTGCTCACTTTGGTACCAGTTACCGGAATTTAAACGAGCCAAATCTTGTTTTTTTAATTCTGTTGGTCTGTTCTTAAATAACCACTCAAGCTTATCTAAAAGAGTAAAAAAATATGGGCGGTGTTCCTTTTCTTGGTATAATGAAAAAAACTGTGTTTTTATGAGAGAAAGATTGGTGGCTAATCTTTGTTCAAATAAGACCGTTAACGGTACTCCGCCTTTTTTCTTTTGACTTTTTAAGGCCAATAACCGGTGTAATTCAGCTTGGTTCATTTAGGCGTCTAATTGTTGTGATGTAGGTAACGATTGTATAGCCCCAAAATTTTCTGTTGTAATGGCCCCAGCTTTATTAGCTCTGGAAACCATATTTGAAAGTAGATAATCGTTTGTTAGAACATCTTCTATTTTGGAATGTTCGGCAAGCTGCTGTAAAAGGCAGCCAATAAAAGCATCTCCGGCACCAGTAGTATCTTTAGGTGTCACTTTTATACTCGGTATCGTTTTGTAAATATCTTTAGTGCTAAGTAGTGTACCTTCGCTTCCTAAGGTGACCACTATAATTTGGGTTCCCATGTCATGAAAAAACTGGCAGGCCTCCTTAAGGTTATCTTTGCCAGAAAGAAGTTGCGCTTCCTCTAGACTAAATTTGCATAAATGAGACTTTTCAATGAAAGTATGGCACTTGCGTATAAAAATATCTTCTTTGTTTTTCCATAGATCAATCCTGAAATTAGGGTCAAAACTAATAAAAGCATTTTTTGTTAACCCGTCAAACAAGTATCTGCTATAGGTCTCTTCTAAAGAACCACCCAGTAAAGCGGTCGCGGCACCAAAGTGTAAGATGTTACCTTCAAATTTAGATTTTAGCGTAGCGTCATAAGTCAGTTCTTTATCGGCGCCACGGTTAAAAACAAAATCGCGCTCACCATCGGCATCAATAGAAACAAAGGCCAAGGTGGTAAATGTTTCACATTTCTGTGCCAAAGAGATATCTACTTTTTCATTTTCAAGAATGCGCAGTAAAAAGGTACCAAAGGGGTCATCACCAACGGCACCAATAAAAAAACTGTTGCCGCCAAGTTTACTTATTGTACAAGCAACATTAGCTGGTGCACCACCTGCTTTTTTAGAAAACTCTTTTGCTTTTGATAAATCTTTACCTTGGTTTTCGGCAACAAAATCTATAAGCAATTCTCCAATACAGAATACCTTTTTCATACGTCTAAAAAGAAAATTAGGAAGTCTAAGTTAGTTAGAAAAACCACCTATTCCCTAAAAATAGCTAAGTAAATAATAATATACGGTGATTTATAGGTCATTTTATGAATTTAATTCCTTTCGTATTTTGGGTCTATTCCTGAATTGCATATCTTGAATTATCCATTTTAAAAACACATTCTAGCCATGAGCATATTTGATGAAATTAAGAAAAAGCTGAGCCACGAGTTTATTGACATTGTTGAATGGCTAGATACTACGAACGATACTATAGTTTATCGTTTTGAGCGTTACCAAAATGAAATTAAGAACAATGCACAATTGATCGTTAGAGAAGGGCAAACAGCAGTTTTTATCAATGAAGGCCAATTGGCAGATGTGTTTAAACCGGGCACATATACTTTAAATACGCAGAACCTGCCAATTTTAACGACCTTGAAAGGTTGGAAATATGGATTTGATAGTCCGTTCAAAGCTGAGGTCTATTTTGTGAATACCCGTTTGTTCACAGATGAAAAATGGGGTACTAAAAACCCGTTCATGTTAAGTGATGACAGATTTGGATTGGTAGAAATACGTGCTTTTGGTACCTATAGTTTTAGAATCAATGATCCAGGTAAGTTTGTTGTAGATGTGGTAGGTACCGATGGTAATTTTACCAGCTATGAGGTAAATGAGCATTTAAAAAGCTTAATTGTAACCCGTTTTACAGATACGGTAGGTGAAGCCAATTTGCCAATAGAGTTATACGCGGCAAATACAAGTGAACTATCTGAAACTTGCCAAGAAGTAATGCAGCCAGAATTTAATAGGGTAGGTATAGAGCTAGAGAAATTCTATATTGAAAATGTATCCATGCCAGAAGAACTTAAGAAAGAAATTTTCGAATACAGCCGATTGGATAAATTGGACATGGGCAAGTTGGCACAGTTCAAAGCGGCCAAAGCAATGGAATTGGCTGCTAAAAATGAAGGCGGAACAGCCGGTGCCGGTATGGGCATGGGCATGGGGTTTGTTTTGGCACAACAAATGGGAGGCTTAATGGGGCAGCCTGCAGTGCAACCTTTAGGGGGGCAAACTGTACAGCAGCCACAAGCGCCACCACCAATACCTGCACAAATAACATATTTCTATGCGGTAAGTGGGCAGCAATTAGGTCCTGTTGGTTTTGATAAGCTCAAAGAATTATTTGCGAGCAGAACCATAAATAGAGATTCATTGATCTGGAAACAAGGTATGCCCAGTTGGACTGCGTTAAAAGAGGTAGAGGAATTAAAATCTTTTTTGGGCGGTAATACGCCACCACCATTGCCAACTGCATAATTTTTAAGCATTATCTTTTTAAGATAAGGGATACTTTCTATGGATGATATTCAACAATCGGAATATAAAAAAGCATGTGCCAATTGTGGAGCAGAGTTAAAGTTTAAGCCGGGTTCACATCAACTGGCATGTGAGTACTGCGGGTATGAGGAGTTTATTGAGGCATCTAAAACTAGTTTTGAAGAGTTAGAGCTGGAACACTACTTAAAAATTGTTGGTGAAAATGCCTATACCGAAACTATTGAGCTGTTACATTGTAAAAACTGCGGAGCCAACCAACATGTAGAGGAAAACTATAAATCACTCAACTGCGTGTATTGTAGTGAACCTCTTATACGAGAAGATATAGAGAAAGAAGGCTGGATATTACCTGGTGCTTTGGTGCCATTTCAATTGGATGCTAATAGGGCGCAAGCAATATTTAAAGAATGGGTAGGTAAAATTTGGTTTGCACCTAATAAGCTGAAAAAAGCGGCTCTAGTTCCAGAAGGGCTGCATGGATTATATATGCCGTATTGGACTTTTGATGCCAATCTTTTTGCATCGTACCAAGGGCAAAGGGGAGATTACTATTATGAAACCCAAACCTATAATAGTAATAAAGGAAAAAGAACTAGAAGAGTACGCAAAACAAGATGGACATATGCTTCAGGTAAAGTAAATGGTTTTGTAGATGATATTTTAATAAGTGCATCAGAAAAGAAACGCATAGAGATTCCGTCTACAGTCGCTTTTTGGAATTTGAAAGATCTAGTGGTTTTTAACTCTAAGTACTTATCTGGTTTTGTAACGGAAAAGTATACGGTTTCTCTAAAGGAAGGGCATCGCAAGTCATTTCAAGAAGCTAAATCCATTGCTTACAACTGGATCAGACGAGATATGGGAGGTGATACGCAAAGAATAGCAAATGCAGATATTAGGTTGACAGATGAAAAGTTTAAGCATATATTATTGCCTATTTACCTAAGTTCATATAGGTATGATGGAAAAGATTTTAACTTTTACATAAATGGCCAAACAGGGGTACTAAGTGGAAATAGACCCTATTCATTTTGGAAAATATTTTTTTTAGTAATTTTTATCCTTGCTATAATAACCATAATTGCGATTTTTGCTAAATGAATACAAAACGAACACTGGTTGTAGGTGATATTCATTCAGGATTACAAGCATTAAAGCAGGTACTTGAGAAAGCAGCTATAACTAAAGAAGATACTATAATCTTTTTAGGAGATTATATTGATGGATGGAGCGAGGCTGTAGAAACCGTAAATTACCTTTTGAAATTAAAAGAAAAGTATAATTGTATATACCTTAGAGGAAATCATGATGAGCTTTGTTATGAATGGTTGACCTGTAAGGCAGACAACCCAACGTGGTTTATGCATGGAGGAGAAGCAACTACAATTTCGTATGGTAATGCTTCTAAAGAAACTAAAGATATTCATCTAGAGTTTTATGAAAGCTTGGAGAACTATTATTTAGATTCAGAAAACAGATTGTTCTTACATGCAGGTTTCACTAACTTAAAGGGTATAGCGCATGAATATTTTAATAAGACGCTTTATTGGGATCGTACTTTATGGGAATTGGCACTTTCGTTGAATACAGATTTAGATGAAGATCATCTTCATTATCCGCAGCGATTAAAGAATTATTCCGAAATTTACATTGGTCATACTCCGGTTACACGTATTGGGAAAACTACTCCGCAGAAAGCAGCAAATGTTTGGAATATTGATACGGGTGCAGCCTTTAAAGGACCATTGACTATATTTAATACGGATACAAAAGAATATTGGCAGAGCGACCCTGTATATACCTTTTATCCTAATGAAACGGGCAGAAACTAAGAAAACCGTTAACTTTACTAAAAATATGATTGTTTAATTAACGATCTTCATTAAAAATTAAAAAATGTCTACTAAAAATATAAGATTAGAAGTGATGCAGGCTTTAGAGCCTAAAGTAGAAAGTTTCATGGATTCTTTCCTTATAAAACCGGAGGATATATGGCAACCAACAGATTTTTTACCAGATTCTCAAAAAGATACTTTCTTGGAAGAGGTAAAGGATATTCGTGAAGAATCTAAAGATTTAGGATATGATTTTTGGGTAACTATGGTGGCAGATACCATAACCGAAGAAGCCTTACCAACTTATGAATCGTGGTTAATGGATGTAGTTGGTGTTGATCAACATGGTGATCATAAAACAAATGGTTGGGCAAAATGGGTCCGTGCTTGGACGGCTGAAGAAAATAGACACGGAGATGTATTGAATAAATATCTTTATTTATCCGGCAGAGTCAATATGAAAGAGATAGAAATTACTACCCAACATTTAATTTCTGATGGTTTTGATATTGGTACTGATCGCGATCCATATAAAAATTTTGTATATACCTCATTTCAAGAATTAGCTACCAATATTTCTCATAAGCGTGTTGGGCAAATGGCAAAGAAAAAAGGAAATGCGTTGTTGGGTAAAATGTGTACAATCATTGCCGGTGATGAAATGAGACACCATTTGGCGTACAGAGAATTCGTGAAAACTATTTTAGGAGAAGACCCATCTGGGATGATGATAGCCTTTGCCGATATGATGAAAAAGAAGATTGTAATGCCGGCACACTTTTTACGTGAGTCTGGTGGTACAATAGGTTCGGCTTTTGAGAACTTCTCTAACTGTGCACAACGTTTAGGTGTTTACACCGCACAAGATTATGTAGACATTCTAAGTAAGCTAAATGCGTATTGGGAACTGGACTCTGTTCGTTCTTTAAATGAAGAAGCTGAAAAGGCGCGTGACTACTTAATTAAGTTACCTTCTAGATTAGAAAGAATTGCGGAACGTATGAAATTTCCGCAAGATCAATATCACTTTAAGTGGGTAGAGGCAAACGGAGCATTATAAAATCAAAAATCCCGATCAGTATTGATCGGGATTTTTTTTTGCCTTTATTGAACGGTAAATTATAGTTTACCGTGTTTGTGTTCTTCTTGCCATTTAACAAGTGCTGCCCATTTACCTTCATAGCACATTTTTGCTTGTAACGGCCAAGAAGCTGGGTCGTGAATCTTGTATCGTGTACCGCCGGTATCCAATATTTTTTGGCAGGCTTCTAAACTAGCTTCAGAAAGCTCTTTCCAAGTCTTAATGCCGTGGTCTTTGAACATACCTTCAATTTTTGGACCAATACCTTCCACAAGTTTTAAATCGTCTTGCTTAATGGTTTTTCCAAATGCTGCCTTAGCAGCGGCGCCATCAAAAGCTATAGCGCTATTTGTAGCGGCACCGGTAGCAAATGAGGCAGCAGAAGCATCTAAGTTAGTGTTTGGAGCACTTGGCGCCGCAGTAGAAGATTTTGCAACCTTACTTGCAGCGATTACCTTTTGGTTACATGCATCAAGATCTGCTTTTAATTTGCTGTGGCTGGCTTTAAGGTTATTTAAATCTGACAATTCGCCTTTAAGCTTTGTATTACTAGCGGTAAGACTATTGATTTCAGCAGAGTTGTCTATTTCCTTGGCAGAACCTTTTCCTAGAAGGTAACCTAATATACCGCAAATAAGACCCACTAAAGCTGGAATTAGCCAGCACCAAATATTCATATTTTCAAAATTCATGATTTTACTTATTTATAAGATTAGTGTATGTTTTAATTTAATGTAATAACTGTTCGTCTATTTTTTACTCTGCCTTCTTCAGTGGTATTATCTGCAATTGGTTGCGTTTGTCCTTTAGATGTAGCAACTATTTTATCTGCCGCTATTCCGTTTTGCATTAAGTAATTCTTAGCAAATTCTGCCCTGTCTTGACCTAGGTTTATATTTATATTTGCTTGCCCAGTTGCGTCTGTATGCCCAACAACGCTTGCGGTAGCATCAGAAACCTTATCTAAATATCTAGAGATATCAGCAACTTTTTGTCTTTGCGCGGCATCTAAGTGAATTGATGCTTCTGCAGTGTTGAAGTAAAGAATTAACGGATCAGTATTTATTTTGTCATACAAAGCTTTAAGATCCTCTTCTGCAGTAGCAGATTTTTCTACCAGTACAAATGAAGCTGCACCCCAATAAGTACCCTCTTTTGGAATCATTTCGTTCATAAGTTTCCCCTCTGTGTTAATTTGAGCGGTAGAGTACCCTTTAAAAGCTAAATCGTTTTTAATGGAATTTGCTCTGGCAAGACCTAAATTAGGGAAGGCTGTATGGTTCTCCTCTTCAATGGTGTAGTATCCTGTTACATTAATAACATTATTGTCATTGGCTTCTAAGTGACTTTGTAGGCTAGAAACTCCCTTAATCAATTCAGCGCTCAAAGGCATAAGAATGTCTTGAGATGAAATGTTAAAATTATAATTGTCATTGGTGTTGTAAGCAAATCCGTTTTGGTCAATTGCGAATGGGTACGATGTTGCCGTGGGCTCTTTTACGATTACCTTTTCAGTAGCGGGCTCTGTATTTGCAACATTAGTAGCGCATTCGCTACAGTAGTTATAAAAGATGAAAGTACCAACTACAATGGTAATCAACATCCATAATAAATACGTGGTTGTTTTTGTCATTGTAAATAATGTTTAGTGTTTAGCGCACAATTTATTAAAAAAATCTTAAAAATGTTAAAAGAGGTAGGTCTAATTACCTAATAATCAATGATTATGTGAGGTGAGGGGTATAATGTTTTGTAGTATTTAGCATCTAAGATTTAGAAAAAGAAATAGTGTGGGGCAATAGGAATACGAGCTATAGTTTAGGTCCGTATTTAATAGGTGTATATTTCAATGAAGATTGGTCATTGAATATACTTATTTGAGTTTTGAATGAATAGGTTAAATAAAACTAGTTGTCCATGGTGGATAGTTTTATCTACGACTTAAAATATAGAAATCTAAAATCCATTTATACAATATTTGTATAAACCGGTACAGAAGTTGTTGAATTGAAAATGGTAAGTTATTAGATTATTGCAAAGCTAATTTCACTATAAAATGAAGAAAAAAATAAAAGGTATTATAAATTTCCTTTGCATGTTTGTTGTTCTGGGTATACAAGCTTTACTTCATGGTAGTTGGTCAAATGAGCCAACCAATTCAAAAGCAGCCAAACCTTGTAGTTAACATGCAAAGGAAATTATGAGTTAATTTGATTATAAATCAAATTTTATCCCCTGTGCTAATGGTAGTTCCGTGGTATAATTAATGGTATTGGTTTGCCTTCTCATATATATTTTCCATGCATCGGAGCCACTTTCACGGCCACCACCAGTTTCTTTTTCACCACCAAAGGCGCCACCTATTTCAGCACCAGAGGTGCCTATATTTACATTGGCAATACCACAATCACTACCCCAAGCAGAAAGAAAGTGTTCAGCTTCACGTAAATTGTTTGTCATAATTGCTGAAGATAGACCTTGTACAACACCGTTTTGAATAGCAATGGCATTATCAACGTCTCCAGAATACTTTAATAGGTAAAGAACGGGTGCAAAAGTTTCATGTTGTACAATTTCAAAACTGTTTTCAGCCTCTGCGATTGCAGGCTTAACATAGCAACCACTTTCGTAACCTTCGCCTTCTAATACGCCTCCTTCTACAATTAATTTACCACCTTCTTTAACAACTTTTTCTAAAGCCTTGTTGTAGTTGGCTACCGCATCTGTATCGATCAATGGACCAACATGGTTTTTTTCATCTAGAGGGTTGCCAATTCTTAATTGTTGATATGCCGCAACAATAGCATCTTTAACCTTATCGTACATAGATTCATGAATGATCAATCTTCTAGTAGAAGTGCAACGTTGCCCGGCAGTACCCACAGCACCGAATACGGCACCAATTACCGTCATTTTTAAATCAGCGTCTGGCGTAACAATAATAGCGTTGTTTCCTCCAAGTTCAAGTAAAGATTTACCAAGTCTGGCTGCTACAGCTTGAGCCACAATTTTTCCCATTCTAATAGATCCCGTTGCAGATACTAAAGGAATTCTATTATCTTGGGTCATTAATTCACCTATCTTATAATCGCCATTTATTAAGCAAGAAATACCTTCAGGTAGATTGTTATCTTTCATTACCGCGGCAGCTATGTTTTGACATGCTATACCGCACAAAGGAGTTTTTTCAGATGGTTTCCAAACGCAAACATCACCACAGATCCAGGCAAGTGCCGTGTTCCAGGCCCAAACGGCAACCGGAAAGTTAAAAGCAGAGATAATACCCACAACACCTAAAGAATGATATTGCTCATACATTCTATGGCCAGGTCTTTCAGAGTGCATAGTTAAACCGTGTAACTGACGGGATAACCCAACTGCAAAATCGCAAATATCTATCATTTCTTGAACTTCTCCTAGACCCTCTTGATAGCTCTTGCCCATTTCAAAGGAAACAAGTTTACCTAACGGTTCTTTAAGTTCCCTAAGCTTGTCACCGAACTGCCTAACAATTTCTCCACGTTGTGGTGCGGGTTTTGTTCTCCATTCCTTAAAAGCTGTCGTTGCAGTGGTCAATACTTTTTCATAATCTGTTTTAGTCGTGGTTTTGACCTTGGCAATTAATGAACCGTCTACTGGAGAGTATGATGAAATTAGCTCCCCTGATGAAAAATGAATTGATCCGGTAGAGGTTCCCTCATTAACATCTTTAATTCCTAATGCTTTGAGAGCATCCTGTATTCCGAAATCTGCTGCTATTTTTGACATTTTATAACTTTTTGCGTAATTAATGTTAGATGTATTTCAAAAATACAAAGAATTTTATCCTTAGAAAGAACAAATACTAGTTATGAGAATTTAAGGATAGACCAAAAAATGATTCCAATTAATGCAGGTATACTTTGAATTATGAAAATCTTTTTACTAACGGAAATAGCACCGTAAATACCGGCAATTGCAACACAGCTTAAGAAGAAGAGTGCGACGTTTGCAGACCATAGTACGTTGGTGATGAAAAATGACCAAATCAAACCTGCGGCTAAAAAACCATTATATAGCCCTTGGTTGGCCGCCATTGCTTTGGTGGGTTCAAATAAATCTTTTGGAAATTTTCTAAAAACCTTTCTTCCTGTTGTTGTCCAAGCAAACATTTCTAGCCAAAGAATATAGAGGTGGATGAGGGCTATAAAAGCAGTAATAATCTTTGCTGCGACTATCATTATTCTTTTGCTATAAAACGTTTATCAACTGGCATAACAGTTCCGCAATTATCACAAGTTCTTAATTTTTCCGAGCTATAGAAATGCTTAAAGTGAGATAAGAAATCTTTTTCTATATCATGAAGGGTAAAATAGGCTTCATACAATTTGTGGTTGCAATTATCGCAGAACCATAATAGACCGTCGTCTATGTTCATTTGGTCACGCTTACGTTCTATAACTAGACCAATAGAACCTTCTTTACGCACAGGGGAATGCGGTACTTTGGCAGGGTGCAAATACATGTCTCCAGGACCTAATTGCATGGTTCGTTTTTTACCTTCGTCCTGAATATGAACTTCTATATGTCCTTCAAGTTGATAAAACAACTCTTCGGTTTCGTTGTAATGATAATCTTTTCTGGCATTTGGTCCAGCAACGATCATTACTATGTAATCGCCTGCGTCTTTGTATAAGTTCTTATTTCCAACAGGCGGCTTAAGTAAAGCTCTGTTTTCTTCTATCCAATTATTGAGGTTAAAAGGTGCTTGTATACTCATTTGTGTAAATTTAAGTGAAAGTTAAAGAAACTGTTATTACTCACCTAAAAGTTACGCATAAAAAAAGCCCTTGATAACAAAGGCTTTGGTGTAATATAATTTGATGTTTTTATGATTTTACAAATATCTGGGTAAAGTATAAATCACCATTGGCATTTTCAATAATGCTTATAGCTGAATAATTAAAATCTCCTTCTATATTTTTTTTATGTCCTGAACTATTCATCCAACCATTGAAAGCGTCATTAATGGTTTCATAGTTTCTTGCTACATTTTCAGCTACAAAAAGGGCGCCAGTTCTTTTGACTATATTTTCTGCACGGTTGGTAAATTTATCATGACTGATATTTTCTTGAGATATCATATAAGATGTATGAAGATTTGCATAATAATAGGAGGTATCTTCAAATTTCATTTTATTTAAACCTATACTAGCCCTGTGATCATTTATAATTTCAAAAAGATCTGCTTCTATTGTGCTATGCGTTTTAGATGAAGCTAAAGTAAGTGGAGAAAGTTCATCTTCAGAAGTATCTTCATAACCTGCAAAATTTTCATATTTTGAACATGATGTAATTAAGATAACTATTAACATTAAATAAGGTAAAATTACTTTCATAGTGGAGGTGCTATTTTGTTTCTAATGAGTGTCAAAAGTAGTTCTGGTGGCTATGATAAAAAGAAAAACATCTATGGATAGGATAAAAAACTCGTTCAGCTACACCTATTTATAATATGGATGCTCATCGATAAAATACACAGATAATTACATCGATAAAAAATGCATTTAATATGATTTTTCCTACTTTATCTACATAAGGGGACAAGTCAACCTATTTGAGTTAAATCCAAGTAGGGTTTGTGGGTTATTGCTTGTAAAAAAGTTGTGTAAAATAGTAGTTGCCTAACTCATCTTTCTTAACACTGATGCCGGTATGGGTAAAATCTCCCTCCATTGTTTTTTTGTGGTTGCGACTAGTGTACCATCCTTCAAAAGCCTCTAAAGCTGTTTGATAATCTTTGGCTACATTTTCGGCAACCATTTCCACTGCAATTTCAGAGTTAATGTTCGATGCTCTTGAGCTAAAGTTATCATGACTAATGCTACCTTTTGAAATCATGTAGTCTGTATGAAGGTTGGCGTATTTATAGGCCACGTCACTAAAGTCCAATGTATTAGTGTGTAGACTTAATCTGTGCGCATTAATAAGGTCTAGAAGGTCCTGCTCTATAGTTAAAACATTTTCAGCTTCAAGTACAGGCGTATCGTCAATAGAGTCGCTTGTGCAAGAACCAAGAAAAAGTAATAAAAAGACAGTGACCGCATAAAGCAATCTCATTTTCATAATAAGTGTCTTTTAATTAAATAGCCTCTCGGCGTAGCGAAGTAGGTAAGAAAAACGAGAATTTTTAAAATTCTCTATATCGATTTGGGGTATCGATGACGTAATATTATAGAAAAATTAAATGTAGAGAGGTGGCAAGAATGCTTATTCGATAAAGTGTTTAAAAAGTAAGACTAGCAGACAATGTATTTAAATACTGATAGAATCATCAGATACCTGACCGGGTGAATCTTTATTTATAAGGACCGTATCAAAAATTAAAGCACCAATATCTTTAATAGGCTGATATAAAATGGATTTCTCTTTGGTTTCATCGGTAATTAAATTTAAGGTAGTGTCTATTCGGTCAAAAAATACAAAAGCGGCACCAAGTAGAATAGCAACCTTTAATAAACCGAAAATACCACCTGCAATTTTGTTCAAAGAACCAAGCATGGCAAAATTGGCAACCTTAGTCAATAGCTTTCCAACTAAATTAACGATAATAATAATAAGTACGAATGTTATTATAAAAGCAATGATGCTCATATTGCGTTCATCCCAATTTAAGTGCTCAGATAAATATGCACCTGTAATGTATGAAAAATGAATGGCTCCGAAAATACCGGCAACAAGTGCAACAATAGAAGCTATTTCCATGAAAAGTCCATTTTTATAACCCTTCCATAGACCCCATATTAAGGGTAGTCCAAGTAAAATATCTAAAAGCCCCATTCGTAAAGTGTTTTAACAAATATAGAACTTTGATTTGTACCTTTGCAAGGTCTGTATTGTACTACAGTTGAAAGAAGATATATGGCTAGAGATATACAATTAAAAGAACGATGGGATTATTTGGTAGAAAAGCTTTCAACAAAGTTTTCTGACGGAGATCCATTAGAGTTGGATGCAATCATTTATTTGGTGGGCATTCAAGAATTAGGACAGTACCACAGAAAATATAAGAAAGACGATAAATTAGATTTAATGCATATAGCTATTTGTCGTCTTTTGGAACCTTACGGATTCTATGAATTTAGTTTCTTTGATGAAGATGGTTGGCCACATTACAAGGTGTTAGAAGAATTACCTTCTTTAAAAGCCGGGGAACAAACGGTACTGATGAAAGAAGCGATTGTAACATATTTTATAGAAAAAGAATTTATTCAGTAAGTTGATGCACAAGCCCTATTACGCTGTTATTTTTACGTCTACTAGAACAACAGGTGATAAAGGGTATGGTAAAATGGCTGAGTTTATGGAGCTATTGGCTAAAAAGCAACCCGGGTTTATAGGTATTGAAAGTGCACGAGAAAAAACAGGAATTACGGTAAGCTATTGGGAAAGCTTAAGTGCAATTCATGATTGGAAACAACAGGCTGATCATGTATTGGCCCAAAAAAAAGGTATTACCGACTGGTACAATTCTTACACCGTTCGTATTTGCTTGGTAGAACGAGAATATAATTTTAATAAAAACACATAAACCCCAAGTTCCTATATCTTCTTCACTTTGGCATCAGCTTTAATTCCGCTATATTTAAGGAAATAACTTTAAGCATATGTCTAGGAAATATATCATATCATTAGATCAGGGAACAACAAGCTCTAGGGCTTTGTTGGTAGACCATGATGGTGCCATACAAGGTATGGTTCAGAAAGAATTTAAACAGATCTTTCCTAAATCGGGTTGGGTAGAACATGACCCTAAAGAAATTTTATCTTCACAAATGGCTGTTTTAAAAGAGCTGCTTGAAAAGGAAAAAGTAAAACCAAATGAGATTGTTGGTATTGGAATTACCAACCAAAGGGAAACCACTGTGGTTTGGGATAAGAAAACAGGAGAGCCGGTATATAACGCCATTGTTTGGCAAGATAAACGTACGGCAGATATTTGCGAACACCTAAAGAAAATTGGGCTCACAGAACACGTAAAGAAAACTACCGGCTTGGTTATAGACTCTTATTTTTCTGGTACTAAAGTAAAATGGATATTGGATAATGTCCCGGGTGCCAAAAAGAAAGCCCAAAATGGAGATTTACTGATGGGAACAATTGATACGTGGTTGGTTTGGAATTTGACCAATAAACATAATCATGTAACCGATTATACCAACGCATCAAGGACTATGATTTATGATATTGTAGATCTAAAATGGGATGACAAAATGTTAAATGCCTTAGGTATACCTAAAACCATGTTACCAGAAGTAAAACCATCATCCGCCCATTTTGGCGATTATGAGATAGATGGGATTAAAATTCCTATTTCGGGTATTGCCGGTGATCAGCAAGCGGCATTATTTGGGCAGGCCTGTTTTAAGAAAGGTTCGGCAAAAAACACCTACGGTACCGGTTGTTTTATGTTAATGAATACAGGAGAAAAGCCGCAATTTTCTAAAAACGGCCTGTTAACTACAATAGCTTATGGTTTAGATGGCAAAGTGCATTACGCATTGGAAGGCAGCATTTTTATAGCAGGTGCCGCCATACAATGGTTAAGAGATGGTTTGGAGTTAATAGAAGATGCAAAAGAAACTGAAGAATTAGCCAATTCTATTGAAGGTGAAAATCCTGTTTATGTGGTTCCAGCTTTTGCAGGTTTGGGTGCACCCTATTGGGATATGTATGCTAGGGGTGCAGTATTTGGTTTAACCAGAGACACCGGTAAAGCTCATTTGGCCAAGGCAACTTTAGAGGCGTTGGCATATCAAACCAAAGATATTTTAAAGGCAATGGAAGATGACTCCGGTATTCAATTAAAGAACTTAAGAGTAGATGGTGGTGCATGTGCAAACAATCATTTGATGCAGTTTCAGGCCGATATTCTAGATTCAGAAGTACATCGTCCAGAGATTATTGAATCTACAGCTATGGGTGCTGCATTTCTTGCAGGAATACAAGTGGGTTTTTGGAAACAATCAGACATTCAGGAAAGTAGACCGATGGACCGAATTTTTAAGCCCACATTTGATCGTGTAAAGAGAAAACGTTTGTACAAAAAATGGCAAAAAGCGGTAGAACGATCAAAAGGATGGGAAGATGAAGAGTAAATAAGCGACAATTTTACAATTAATTAATTTTTTAGAGCATAGAAGAGCATATGGCTAACGCTATCTTTGACCTATATAGTTGTGTTTTGTTGATAATCAATGCTATGCACTAATTTGTAAATCAAATAGATATCTACCATGAAAAATATAAAATTCACCAATTTAGAACGTCAAAAAACGATAGATCATTTAGAATCTGAAGATTTTGATTTAGTGGTTATAGGAGGAGGAATTACCGGAGGCGGTATTGCTTTAGATGCAGCATCACGTGGGTTAAAAGTAGCCGTATTGGAAAAAGGAGATTTTGCTTCTGGGACCAGTAGTAAATCAACCAAACTGATACATGGCGGACTCCGTTACTTAAAACAGTTCGATTTTTGGTTGGTGAAAGAAGTAGGGTCCGAGCGTGCAATCGTACATAAATTGGCACCTCATTTAGTATTGCCAGAAAAGATGTTGTTACCATTAATAGAAAATGGGTCTTACGGTAAGTGGTTAACATCTATTGGTCTTAAAGTATATGATATTCTAGCTCAGGTTTCAGGAGATGATAAGCGAAAAATGCTAGAAAAAAAGGAAGCCATGAAATTGGAGCCTTTACTACCAAAAAAGATTTTGAACGGAGCAGGGTATTATGCGGAATATAGAACGGATGATGCTCGTTTAACCATTGAAAATATAAAGACTAGCCTTTTGTTCGGTGCTAGGGCATTGAACTATGCCAAGGTGAATGCGTTTATTTACGATAATGAAAAGATTGCCGGTGTTAAAGCGGTAGATACGGTTACCGGTAAAGAATTTGCCATTAAGTCTAAATATGTGATCAGTGCAGCTGGTCCGTGGGTAGATGAGTTGAGAAGCCTTAATAATTCTAAAAAAGGAAAACAGCTTCATTTGACCAAAGGGGTACACCTAGTTTTTCCGTATGAGAAATTACCTGTGAAGCAATCGTGTTATTTTGATATACCAGATGGCAGAATGATGTTTGCCATTCCAAGAGGTAAAATAACTTATGTAGGTACAACAGATACCAACTTTAATGATAACAAAGACAATGTAAGAACAGATTTAGCAGATGCTATTTATTTAATTTCTGCGGTTAATAATATGTTTCCTGATATTAATCTTGAATTAGAAGATATTGTTTCTTCGTGGGCTGGTCTGCGTCCGTTAATTCATGAAGAAGGTAAATCTGCTTCAGAACTATCTAGAAAAGATGAAATTTTTGTTTCGGATACCGGCTTGATCAGTATTGCGGGCGGTAAGCTAACTGGCTATAGAAAAATGGCAGAAAGAGTGGTGGATCGTATTGCCAAGAAAATGGAAGAAGAACATGATACTGAATTAAAAGAATGTTACACAGAGAAAATATTTTTATGTGGAAATGTGAATTTCAAGAAATTTAAGCATGTAAAAAAATACATAGATGAGGTATATGGTAAAATCAAGGAAGATGGTTTTACAAAACATGATGCTTGGTTTTTAGTAACCAACTATGGTAAGCAAACAGAGACTATTCTTGAAAATTATAAAGGTATTGTAGAAGCGGATAAATATGTACGTATGGCCAAGGCAGAATTAGCTTTCGGCATTGATTTTGAAATGGTACAGACCCCTATGGATTTCTTCATTAGAAGAACTGGTAGGCTATATTTTAATATTGATAGTATTAGAACTTTAATGGAGCCTTTGATGAAAGAATTTCAAATGAGGTTTAAGGTTACAGATGCCGTAGTTGAAGAATGGAGAACAATCTTAAATGCGGAATTGAAAGAGCATTCAGATTTTTCATTAGAGAGACGTTAATCTAGCTTATCAGTCAAATCAAGAAATACCTTTTTAGGATTTTTATTCTCATATAGAACTTTATAAACAGCGTCAATAATTGGAGTTTTGACCTTTTTTGTAAAGTTCTCTTTTATGTTATAAGCGCTTTTAGCAGCGTAATATCCTTCGGCAATCATGCTCATTTCCATTTGTGCACTTTTAACGGTGTACCCTTTTCCGATCATATTACCAAACATTCTATTGCGGCTAAAAATAGAATAACCGGTAACCAATAAATCACCTAAATAAGCAGACTTGTTAATGTTACGGTCTAATTTGTGAATACGCTTAGTATACCTTTTCATTTCACGAATGGCATTACTCATTAATACACTCTGAAAATTGTCACCATAACCCAATCCGTGGGCAATACCCGCTGCAATGGCGTAAATATTCTTAAGCATGGCGGCATATTCAGTGCCAATAATATCTTTACTTATGCTAGTCTTAATGTAATTACTAGATAAATTGTTAGCTATCAATTCTGCCTTTTCTGTATCTGCGCAGGCAATGGTTAAATATGAAAGGCGCTCCATGGCTACTTCTTCTGCATGGCAAGGACCGGTAATAACACCAATATTTTCAAAAGGTATTTCATAGGTATTATGAAAATGCTCGCCCACTATTAATCCAGATTCTGGTACGATACCTTTTATGGCTGAAAAGATAATTTTATTCTCTAACGAAACCGTTAGTTTTTCCAACTCTCCCACCAAAAAAGCAGAAGGAATTGCAAAAATTAAAACATCGGCATAATTAACAGCCTCGTTAATGTCAGCAGTCAAGAATAATTGCTCAGGTTTAAATTCTACCGAAGTAAGATAGTTTGGGTTGTGTTTTTGGGTTTTAATATGGGCAATAGCATCAGTATTGCGCATATACCAACCAATTTCTTCTTGATTGTTGGTTAGCATTTTTACAATAGCCGTAGCCCAACTTCCTCCTCCTAAAACCGCAAATTTCGCATCCTTGTTCATGGTGTAAATTTACCAATAATTTATATGCTCATAATATGATTAGTATCAGTCTTTAATAATTTTTGGCATAGAGATTGTTTATTGGTTAATCATCAATTAAATAAAATCATATGAAAACAATTAAACTACTTACAGGATATTTCTTATTGGCCACTTTGATGGTTTCTTGTTATGCAGAAGTAATTATTGAAGATGATTTTATAGAAGAGTCGGCTTTCAATACCGATCAAGTTTTACAGAGTTATGATCTATGGTATGTGGATATTAATGCAACGCGTGGTAATGGTGAAGTGCCCTTTTTACAGAGAGCATTTACGGTTTCTTTTGATCGTGGAGTATTATTAGCCAATAACAATATTGTTGGCATTGGTAAAACAGGTGGTGGTTATGGTATTGATGTAGGTACTTACGGAACGCTAAGCGGAACGGTAGATATTGATCATGATGTGGATGGATCTTGGTATTTAGAAGTGTATGCGGTAAACAATAATACCATAGAGTTGTATGATGCCGGTTCAGATACTTCATATTATTTGAAAGGATATCAGATTAATAATTTTGATTATGATACCGTATTCTATGACAATATCAACTACTTCATACAAGAATATGATGCTTGGGAGAAGATCTATACCAGTGAAGCTGGAGCGTTAAATGACTTTGATAATGAAAATTACCTGCAGTTTTTGCCAAATTTCTTCAGGTCTTCTATAGATGCACCAAATACAAGCTATGCCAATTTACAGTGGGATTTTGAAGGTGATTATCAAGTGTATGATATTCCGGGTGATAATTCTTTAAAAACTTTGACGTTAGACTATGATTTTATGGGTGATGATTACTTTGAGTTATACGTAATTAATGATAGTACCATAGAATTGTATCATCCAGATAGTGGAACAACATATGAGTTTAGAGGTAGGGGATACCAAGAGTATTTAAAATCTAGTAAAGGTTCTGAAAGTAAGAAAAGAATTAAAGCTTCTAATCCTACGATGAATGTAGAACGGAAGAAGGCAAAATAGTTTTTAGGTTGATTGTCTCAAGAGTGCCCTAACCGTTAAGATTGGGGCATTTTTTATGCTTCAGTTTTAATGTCTTCCATGATTATGGAATCTATATCCAATTGTTCATTGGTATGTAGAACAGAGATATCCCCTGTGGTTTCAAATATGACAGCTTTTACTTGAGATAGCTGTAAAACATTTGCTTCACGTAATTTACCCATTAAATCTGCCTGGCTTACCAATGCTTTTTTCAAGTTCTCTTTAAGGATAGTTCCATTTTCCATTAATAAAATAGGAGTATTTGTCATTACCTTCTGGGCGGCATCAGAAGATGATAATAGCTTGGCAAATAAAGCCTGTAAACCTGCAAGCAAAGCTATAGACACCATAGCGGGCATTAAACTTGAAACAGGTTTGTTGACCGCATCGGCTAAAATAGAACCCATAGCTATAGTTACGGCAAAATCAAAACTGGTCATTTTGGCAAACGTTCTTTTACCGGTTACACGAGTAATGAACATCATATATAAATAGATGAAGATCGCAGCAACACATATTTGCAAAACGGTTTTAAGTGATAGTGGGTCAAATATTTCCATAGTTAAGTTTTAGAATTTATACTTCACCCTTTTATAATAAGAATATAGGGTAGTAATGTATTTTTTCTAAAAATAACAGGGACTTACTTTACTTGTTTCCTCTTTTGCGTAGAATGCTTGTTCATTTAATTGCTCTGTAACCTTTTCTTAAATGCCGAAGGATTTTCTCCCGTTACTTTCTTAAATGTTCTGTTGAAGTACGACAGACTTTCAAATCCGCATTCAAAACAGGTTTCGCTAACGTTCTTTCCGGACAGTAGTAATCTTTTAGATTGACTGATGCGATATTGATTTAAGAACTCAACAAAAGTACTGCCCGTTGCTTTTTTAAAGTAACGGCAAAAAGCGGGTTTGGTCAGGTTGCAAAATTGAGCAACTTCATCAACTGAGATTTTTCCTTGGTAGCGTTTATCTATTAAGGCATAAATATCACGAATTCTACTTTGCTCCTTTTTACTGTATCTATTTTTATAGGGTTTTTTATGCAGCAATTTAAACTCGTTGCTTTGAGAAAGTCTTTTAAGAATATTCATAATCGCCATAAAATACTCAAAAGGTTTTAGGGTGTGGAGCTCTTTTAATAATTGACCCACCACTTTTTTAGTTTCCCCATGAAAAGCAATTCCGTATCTTGATAGATCTAATAATCTATTTAAGTTTTTCAATTCTGGAATAGGGTCTACAAAAGTACTTTTAAAAGAAGGTTTAATATGCAAGACTTCTTCACGGTACGTCGTTTTTACACCGTAGTCAAAATTTAGATGTGGTATGTTAGCACCTATAAGAACCAAATCAGATTCTTCATATTCAGAAATATGATCACCAACATGTCTGGTGCCGTTTGCTCCTTCAATATAAACAATTTCATATTCCGGGTGAAAATGCCAATAAAAGAGATGACTAAGCTTGGGGTCGTGAAGTAAACGAAACGGACTTTTGCTAGCTGGTTCAATAGTTTCTAACTCAATTTTCATAAGCTAAATGTAACAAAATTGCGTATAATTTTAGTTTAAGGATTAATTATAATCAATATTGTTCAAATTTTAGTTAATGTTACGGCAGTACAAATTACTAGCGCTCAGGAGTTTTATAAACAACTAGGACTTAATTTATTTTTACGATAACGCATACAAAAAAACTAATGGTAAAAAGAAGGCTGGTGATTTGTTGATTTTTATTATCAGAGAAGCACACGGTATTAGGTGTAATACGTAAAGGGGCAAGGTTAGTAGGGTTCAGCACATTTCAATGATGTCAGCGGAGCCGGGAAATTGAGAAACTACAAGTGGAGATTTAACGCTTAGAAGAATAGAATTGCACCAGGAGATTACGTATTTCAGGGTAATTCGCCTAAATGGTTCCAAGTCCAATATGATACTGCTAAATTATAACCGCTAGGAGAGAAATTATTAGGATTAATGCTCTGGAAAACAGATAAATTGGTAATAATTAGCTTGTTTGTGGTAAGGCCGGTAAATATGACTTATTTTTGCGCCCTTTAAATTTAAGTACATGCAGAAGTACCTCAATATATTCGATTTCAATCAGAAGGTAGATTATAAAAATGAAATTTTAGCGGGATTAACGGTTGCAATGACAATGATTCCAGAATCATTGATGTTTGCTATTCTTGCAGGATTTTCACCGCTAGTGGGTTTATATGGTGCTTTTATCATGGGCTTGGTGACAGCAATATTTGGGGGAAGGCCTGGACTGATTTCTGGTGGAGCAGGAGCAACAGTTGTTGTGCTAATGGCATTAATGAACTCTCACGGTTTAGAATATGTTTTTGCGGCAGTTGCCTTGGCGGGCGTGTTTCAATTGGTGGTAGGTCTTTTAAAGTTGGGTAAATTTATCCGTTTAGTGCCTCAGCCCGTAATGTTCGGTTTTGTAAACGGTTTGGCCATTATCATTTTTATGGCGCAAATGGATCAATTTAAAATTGGTGTAGGAGATGCTGCAGTGTGGTTAACAGGAACAACATTATATACGATGGTAGGTTTGGTACTCTTCACCATTGTCGTAATTGTATTTGTTCCTAAACTAACTAAAGCGGTCCCTGCTTCGTTAATAGGAATTATTGTAGTGTTTCTAGTTGTTTATTTTCTAAATATAGACACCAAACAAGTAGTAGATATTATTAATCAAGATACGTTACCTGGAGAAGAGTTGAAGTCGCTTAGTGGGTCTTTGCCTTCGTTTCATATACCAAGCATTCCTTTTACATTAGAGGCCTTCAAAATTATTTTACCTTACGGGTTAATAATGGCTGCGGTAGGGCTAACAGAAGGTTTACTTACCCTAAACTTAGTAGATGAGATTACCAATACAAAAGGGAATAGTAATAGAGAGTGTTTGGCGCAAGGTGGTGCAAATATATTGAACGGTTTCTTTGGTGGTATGGGCGGTTGCCCAATGATTGCACAAACCTTGGTTAACCTGTCTGCCGGTTCAAGGGCACGCTTATCGGGTATTATTGCTGCGTTAACCATATTGGTAATAATTTTATTTGGAGCGCCGGTAATAGAGTTGGTGCCTATAGCTGCGTTGGTAGGTGTTATGGTCATGGTGTCCGTTGGTACATTTGAGTGGGCAAGTTTTAAAGCCTTAAGAAGAATGCCTAGATCAGATATTTTTGTAATGATATTGGTTACTTTGATTACTGTGGTCTTACACAATTTGGCATTAGCGGTATTGATTGGGGTAATAATTTCTGCTTTGGTTTTTGCTTGGGAAAGTGCCAAGAGAATTAGAGCTAGAAAGTATATAGATGAGAATGGGGTGAAGCATTATGAAATCTACGGACCTTTATTTTTTGGGTCTACCACGCTTTTTAATGAAAAATTTGATGTGCAAGGTGATCCCAGCGAAGTCATTATAGACTTTAGAGAAAGCCGTGTTTCTGATATGAGCGGTATAGAAGCTTTAAACAAGATTACAGAACGCTACGCCCAGGTTGGTAAAAAGGTTCATTTACGTCATTTAAGTAATGATTGTATACGTTTATTGGCAGCTGCGGATGACATTATAGATGTTAACGTAATGGAAGACCCTACGTACAAAGTTATGGTAGATAAGCCTTTTTCTAAGTCAAAAGATAAAGATCCAGAAACTAAAAATCCTTTTAAATTGTGGGGTTTATAACAGCTTGTATTTTAGGCTTTATAATGATGCAAAGGTATATATAGCGTAGAAATCTCCTAAGACTATAGCTATAGAAATAATATAGATTCCTATTTCTTGTAGGCTGTCTTTTTTAGCTTGTGCTTTAATTGTATTGCGGATAATTTTATACTCAACACTGGTGAGTTCTTTAAAGTGTAATTTGGTTTCTTGCGAATAATCTAAATAGTCTTTACGTAGCTCTCTAATGCTTCTACTTTTTTTAGTAATGCCCTATTTGCCTTCATTACTTTCATTGGTTGTCCTCCGTATCCCATCGTTCTTTGTTTCTTAGATGTAGGTATAACGACCGTTTTGTTCCAAGAAGTTGGATTGATCGTAGTTTTTGAATGATAATTTTATATTTTTATCAATAAAATACAAATTCTCCTTTATTCAATTTTGAGGATTTATTTTTTGAATATTGCATATAACATATGAAGAATAAAATAGGTTTATTTACTCTAATTGTTGGGTTGGTCATTTTAAACAGTTGTAAGGTGGAAGAGTCAAAAAACGAAGAAGTTCTTTTTGTAGGAACGTATACCGATAATGGTAGCGAGGGCATATATAGATTTAATTTAAACCTTGATACGGGCGAATTGACAAATAAATCATTAGCAGCGAAAATTAAAAATCCTTCTTATATAGCATTTTCTCCGGATAGAAATTCGTTATATGCCGTAAGTGAGGTTGATAATTACAAAGAGAACGATGGTTCAATTACCACATTTAGCGTAAAGGATACTTCTTTGGTTTACGTGGAGGAGCAATCTACGTATGGTGCACATCCCTGTTTTGTTGGCGTTAGTGATGATGGAAAGCTAGTGGCTGCGGCAAACTACACCGGAGGTAATGTGGCAGTGTATCATACGTTGGAAAATGGAAATCTTAAACCGGCTCCGCAAATCATAGATCACAAGGTTTTAGATACCACTAGAAACGCCCATGCGCATATGTCTTCTTTCTTAAATGGAGAATTGATCGTTTCTGATTTAGGTCTGGACAGAATAAAAAAATATAAAGTGTCTGATGGCAATTTTGTTCCAAGCGAACAAAAAGAATTGGTTGTTGCCGAGGGTGCCGGTCCTAGGCATTTTGTAACATCTAAGAATGAAGAATTTCTTTATGTAATCAATGAATTGAATTCAACCATAACCATGTTTCAGAAAGAAGAAGGCAGGTATAATATTGGTACAACCTATGAAACGGTAGCTTCAGATTTTAAAGGGGAAAGTTATTGCGCCGACCTTCATTTATCGCCAGATGGTAAATTTCTATATGGCACTAATAGGGGAGAGAATACTGTAGTCATATTTAAAGTAAGTGAAACTACTGGAAAATTAGAATTAGTAGGTAGGGAGTCCGTAAAAGGAGATTGGCCAAGAAACTTTACCATTGATCCTACAGGAAAGTATGTACTGGTGGCAAATCAACGTAGCAACAATATTGTTGTTTTTAATAGAGATGCAAAGAATGGAACTCTAAGTTTTGTAAGCCAAGTTGATTTGTCTAGTCCAGTATGTTTAAAATTCTATTAATGAGATTTTATAATCTGTATTAGTTCGTGCTTTGGTAGTACTCCAGATTGTCTCCAAACTTGTTTTCCATCTTTAAAAAGAATGGTTGTAGGCACACCCTTAACTTGGTATTGAGCTGCCAAAGTTTGATTTTTATCAACATCAATTTTAACGACTTTAACACCGTCGTCTAAATCTCCCTTGACATCTTTTAAGGTTGGAGCAAACGATTTACATGGACCACACCAGTCGGCAAAAAAGTTTACCAATACCGGAGTGTCGCCTTTTATGATTTCTGAAAATGAAGCTTTCATATCTTATGTTTTAAATGAATACTGATTTTAAGCTAATAGTAAATTAGCAAATTCCTGTTGAAGGATCACAACTGTCTCCTGTAGCTATTATTTTTAATGGAGCTACTTGTTGAAAAGCTTCTAAAAATGCAGCTGGTGGTTGTGCTCCACTAATACCAAATTTATCATTGATGATAAAGAAAGGCACACTATTGACTCCGCGTTGCTGGTAATGTGCAATTTCTTGTTTTACAGCATAGGCAATAGCATCGTCATTTAGAATGTTCTCTGTTTTTTCTGTGGACCAATCAAATTCAGACATAATAGCACTTAGAACGGCAACATCGTTTAAATGAAGGTTTTCATCAAAGTAGGCTTTCATTAGGCGCTCTTTTAGGACGGCTTTAAAACCTTCTTGGCCAGCTACGTGTAAAAGTTGATGTAATGGTAATGTGTTTACGACTAACCATTTCTTGCCAAAATTAAAATTGATTCCTTCTTCCTTACCGCTTTCTTCTAAACGTTTGGTCATTTCAAGAGGTCCTTCCAAGTTTCCAAATTTGTTGGTGAGGTAGGTGTCCCTATCCAAGCCTTCTTTAGAGATATCCGGGTCTAACTGAAACGGATGCCATTCAATTTCTATCTCGGCCCCATCCCACTCCTTTATTGCTTTTTCTAACCTTTTTTTACCTACATAACACCATGGGCAAGCTACGTCAGAAACTATATCTATTTTTATTTTATCGTTTTGCATATATGATCATTTAACTATTAATTGGTCGTGAAAAGTACGGAAAACATACATTTAATATGAATGCAAAAGTATTTAAAAAAGAAAACCCTTTCATTTATAAATGAAAGGGTTTTCGGTATTAGGTTGGCGTTTAAACTTATAACGTTCTTAAGTACTCTGCTAAGTTACGAGCTTCTTCTTCGTTTAAATTTTGATTTAGCATTATGGCATTGTTATATTCTTTCAATAATGCCTTTGCTATAGGATCTTCTTTCAACATTTTATCAGGATTGATAATCATGTTCATTACCCATTCTGGACTTCTACGTTCGTAAACACCCTTTAATGCCGGTCCGATCATACGTTGTTCAGCCATATGACAAGCCGTACAAATTGCTTGGAATTTTTCTTTACCTGCAGCTGCCATCTCCTCATTAACGGCATCATCAAAAGAAACACTGGTAATTGGACCAACTCCTTTATTATCTAAATCAACAGGCACGCCTTCACTTGCCTTTTCTGTTTTAGCCTCTTTTTTGGTTCTGTTCATTTCAAAACCATCTTTTTTTTCTTCCTTCTTCTCGCCACAACTAATAATCATTGTGCTTAGAGCTAATAAGGTGAATAATTTGCGCATACGTTACTCTCTTTTAAATGTTGTCAGTAAATTAAGCGACTAATATATGAATTTTTACGGGTCAAAGTATATTTAAATAAGTATCCATTTTAGTTTTTAACTAATAATTTAAAGGAAGTAACAAATTAGGTGAAGGTTTTGGTATTTGTTAAATAATATAATCTAAAGATTTTCTAAAAACTCCAAGGTACGCCTCTCTGTATAGGTAAAGTTATCGTTTCCGTAAAAACCAACATGACCACCATATTTAGGCATTTCTAGAAATAGGTTACTGTGGTCTTTTGCTATTTCCGTAGGGTAACATTCAGAACCTAAAAAAGAATCGTTTAGAGCATTTATGATTAATGTAGGTACTTTAATGTTGTTTAAAAATTGAAGACTGCTACTTTTTGCATAATAATCCATCGCATTGTTAAAACCGTGTGCTCTGCTGGTATAAAAATCATCAAAATCTTTAAGGGTTTTAATATTCTTGATATCAGTGTCGGATACAAGGTCAGGAAATAATTCTTGTTTTAGTTTCAATTTTTTAATGAGGTTTCCCTTAAATCGTTTGGCGTATAATGCGTTCTTGAACTGAAGTAATTGGTGAAGTGAATCTGCTAGTTGGCAAGGCACCGAAATGGCAACTGCACCTTTAATTTCCTTAACTAGATCTCTTTCTTCGCCAAGGTATTTTAAAAGAAGATTACCACCAAGACTAAAACCATGTAAGTAAATACTTGTGTATTCACCTAAATGCAAAACATGTTCAATTACAGCGTGCAGATCTTCTGTCGCTCCAGAATGATAAGATCTAAATAATTTATTAGCAGTACCACTGCATCCTCTTAGATTAATAGCGCAGACGTTATAGCCAGATTGTATTAAAATCTTAGCGCTACCTTTCATGTAAGCCCTTTTGGAACTTCCTTCAAGCCCATGTATGATGATGACCAATTTTCTGGAGGGAGATGTAGTATAGCTCCAGTCGGTATCTAAAAAATCAGAATCAGGTAAGGTAATACGTATGCGTGTTTGCTCAACATCTTCTACTTTTCTAACTATCCCAGAATATATGGTAGAAAGGTGTCCGTTCTTAAAAAATAATGGTGGATCATATGTAGAGTCAACTAAAGGCATGTATTTATAAAATCGTAATTAATGGATAATCAGTGTTTTAAAGTTATGTCGCTGGTGTTGATATGTTAATTTTATTTTCAATTCATTGTCTTGCGGGCTAGCCAGAAGTTTATTTTGGGTACGTTTCTAGAGCTTTAATTTGGGCTTTAATTGCTTCTTTAAATTCAGATTTTAAGTGTGATACCAATTCAGTAACAGATGTAGAGTCGTCAATGAGTGCAGCACCTTGACCCGCAGACCAAATTGTTTTCCAAGCTTTGGTTTCGGTATTCATTTCTTTACCAAAATCTATTTTTACATCTTTCTTCAAGTCCTCTTCTGTAATACCTGCCGCCTTTAAACTAGCGCCTAAGAAGTTGGCATGTACGCCAGAAATAGCTGCCGTATAAATGACATCGCTTGCACCGGCATCAATAATCATTTGGCGATATTCAGGTGTAGCTTTACTTTCATCGGTATTAATAAAACGGGTACCCATATACGCTAAATCTGCACCCATTTGAAGTGCAGAAGCAATATCTCTACCGGTGCTGATACACCCGGAGAGAAGAATAGTTTTATGAAAAAATTTCTTTATTTCAGCGACCAGGGTCATAGGGTTGATGGTTCCTGCATGACCACCGGCGCCGGCAGCAACTAGGATTAAACCGTCTACACCAGCTTCGACCGCTTTCTCGGCATGTCGCTTTTTTATAATGTCGTGAAAAACCAATCCGCCATAGCTGTGTATGGCATCTACAACTTGCGAAACAGCACCTAGAGAAGTAATAATCAATGGTACTTTATGTTTAACGCAGAGTTTTAAATCTGCCTCTAACCTAGGGTTTGTTTGGTGAACAATTAGGTTAACGCCAAAAGGAGCGGCTTTTTTACCGGTCTCTTCTTCATATATTTTTAAAGCTGTCTTTATTTCAATAAGCCATTCTTCAAAACCTTCACTTGTACGTTGGTTCAGTGCCGGAAATGTACCTACAATGCCGTTTTTACAACATGCTATTACCATTTCTGGTCCAGAAATTAAGAACATTGGGGCGGCAACTACTGGCAATGATAGCTCTTTTATGAATCTAGGTTTGTTTGACATAAGGGTGTGTATATTCAACGTGATTTAAAAATAACTAGAAAAAACAGTGTTCCGTGTTTCTTAGATATCAAAACTATGTTATTTTTATCATGTATTATGCACGCATAGCAAAAAAAGAGATATGTACTTTAAAGAATTTGAAATTAGATGGAGTGATATAGATGCTAATAGACATCTGGCTAACGCTGCATATATTAATTTTATGAGCCATACCCGTATGGCTTTTTTAATTGAGCGGGGTTTTGACCATAAAACAATGGAAATTCATAACATAGGACCAGTAGTGTTTTATGAGCATGTATATTATTTTAAAGAAGCCTTTCTTGGAAAACCTGTTAAAGTTTCTCTAGAAATTATGGGATTAAGTGAAGATGGAAAATTTTTTGAATTTCATCATAATTTTTATAATCACAAAGGTGAGAATATAGCAAGGTGTGAGATGATGGGAGCTTGGATTGATCTAAAGGCAAGAAAGCTAACCGGGTTGCCTGATGAATTGCTTATTAAATTTAATGATATAGATAAAGGAGACGACTTTAAAGTGCTCACTAAGGAAGACTCCAGACGGTTTTTGAAAGTTCCTAAAAATTTATAAGATTGTTAATGTTAAATAGTTTATTTTTAATTCTTTGAACAAACCACTTAAAGTAGACGGTAACGTTGACTTTTATAATAACCACTAATTACATATTCGCTTTATGGTTAGCCTACCAGAAGAAATATTTCAAGAAACATATGGCAAGGTAAAAAAATTGATTGTCACCAAAAAATTGGTGCCAGGGCAAATAGTCACTGAGCGTAGGTTATCACATATATTGAATATTAATGATGACACCTTACCTTTAGTCTTGTTACAGCTAAGACAAGAAAATCTGTTAGTTGGAAATTTTGAAAACGGTCTTTCAGTTAGGGAGCTGTGTGACCAAGAAATAGCAGAGATGTTTGATTGTAGAATGGCAATTGAAAATATGACGGTAAAACTATTTACCCGTAATGCATCTCAATCAAAAATTGACGATTTAAGAAATTTACTAGTACCTTTTGAGAAAGGACCTGAAAATAGATATGTTTTCTATAAAATAGACCGCTATTTTCATGAGTATATTGCAAAAAACTGCGGAAATAGAACCATATACCAACTATTTAAATCTGCTAATATTTTACCTTTTATGGACCTTATAGGGTTAAATAGACCGTTAAAATCTATAATGCAAGAACATCTTAATTTAATTTCAGCAATACACCAAAGAGATGAAGCAGAAGCGGTAAAAATGATATCGTTTCATTTAGAAAATACCAAAAAGTCTCATGTTTAGTTTTCTTGAAGTTGCTTCTTAGGTCTTTTGCTAGATAAGTAGACGCCTATTAGAACAAAACAGGCCGCAACAATTTTTACTGTTGTGATAATATCTTCTCCCGTAAGAACAGCATAGGTTATGCCTAATAAGGGTTGAACATATACAAAAGCGCTTAGTGTAGAAGCTTTGAGTTGTGTTAGTGCAAAAATGTTGAATAGGTAGGTGCAAAAAGTGGTCCCAATGACAACAAAGCCAATTTTCAAATAAGCATCTAAAGGCAATGTAGCCCATGAAATTTCCATAAGTTCTTGATACCCAAACGGAAGACATATGAGCACACCTAAAGAGAATAGCCATTTCATAAATGTGAACGGATGATATTTGCTGATCATCACCTTTACAAGTACTAAATAGGACCCGTAAAACATGGAGTTCATAAAAATCAGGAAATTACCAAGCGGAATATTAGCGGCATCTTGTCTAATTTCAGTGCTAAATAATATTAAACCCAAGGCGCCTAGTAGACCAATTGCAATACCTAAAATTTTTCTTACTGAAATCTTTTCCTTTAATATGACGGCAGATAAAATAAGTACTATAATTGGTGTAGTGGTAATTAATACGGCACTATTTATTGGTGTAGAAAGTGATAGGCCTTTAAAAAAGACCAGCATGTTAAAAGCCATTCCTAATACTGCACAAAAGAACAATCGTAGATAATCTTTAGGATCTATACGTTCTTTTGGTCCTAAAGGGGAAATGAGCCAAAAAAGAATGGCGGCACCTAAAACTCTTAAAAGAATAAACCCAAAAGGTTGCACATAATGTGGCATAGCCCCTTTTGCAATGGTATGGTTTACCGCATATATACTAGTTGCCCCTATAGCGGCAAGTATAGCTAGTAGTCTTTTGTTCACGGGTGAATGGCCATTTTAGCGGCTTCTACCACTTTTTTGCTATTTCCTATAAATATTTGATTATCAACAATGATTACAGGGCGTTTTAAAAACGTGTATTGTTCAAGAATTAATTCCTTAAAATTAGTTTCAGAAAGATTTTGTGCTTTAAGGTTACGCTCTCGGTACAAAACAGCTCTTTTGCTGAACAGCGCTTCAAAGCTATTAGAAAGTTGATGCATTTCTTCTAGTTGAGAAGTGGTTATAGGGACCGTTTTTATGTCTTGCAATTCAAAATCCGTAAGCGGTTGTAATTCTTTGATAATACGTTGACAAGTAGAGCAAGTACTTAAATGATATATTTTTTTCATAAGTATGAATAGGAATGTTTTGTTCTTTTACTCAACTATTGATAAAAGAACAATATTGAATGTTTGGTTTAGGAGTACAAAGAAACTTAAATATCATTAATTGTACTATTTTTACAAAGCTTTAAATGTAAAATGATGACAGACAATATATATGAAGTAATGTTGCAAAACCGTAAAAACCTACATGCAATATTAACTAATACACCAAAAGAAAAATTACTTAAAATTCCGTCAGGTTTTAATAATAATATCTACTGGAATATTGCACATACAGTAATAACGCAACAGCTATTAGTTTATAAATTCAGCGGACTTCAAATGCGAGTGCCTGATAATTTGGTGACCAAATTCAAAAAAGGAACTATACCAGAGGGTACTGCTACCGATGAAGAAATAATGATGGTGGCAGATTTTTTAATCTCAACGGTAGAATGGTTAAAGGAAGATTATGAAGCATCACTTTTTAAGACCTTTAACGAGTATACCACTAGTGCACATGTAACGCTTAAAAACGTAGATGACGCTATAGCCTTTAATTTATTTCATGAAGGACTTCATATTGGCCAGATCGCTTTATTGTTAAAGCAATTGGGTTAAGGCTTTGAAGGGTATTTTAAAAAGGAATTTGCTTTTGTGTAAGGTATGGTCAAGATAATTGGACCATCTGCAAAAGACGCTATTTCGTATGGTTCATAAAAAAGAAGTAGGCCATTCTCTGTATATCCAATATTGTCGGGTAAATAAAAACGTTCCGTTTCAAACATAAACCCAGTTTTGTTAATTGAGCCTGTTATGGGTATGTTTTCTTGCTTTCTAAAAACAGTTTCGGCATACCCTTTAAATTCAATCAAATTGTTGAACAAGTCTTCTTGGTATAATTCTTTACCGCTAAGTTTGTCAAAATTTAAAAACCTATTGGTACCGTAGCCATGTGCGCCGCCGGTATAGATATATGATTCTAATTTAATAGTGATAATACGATTGTTCTCAAAAGTAATGGTTCCTTCAACAGTTGCCTCCCAAGGTGTAGATTCTTCAGGGAACTTTCCGGCTAGTTCTTCGTAATCAAACAGAAAAGCCTCTTTAGCTTCTGCCAAGTTTTCTGCATTACTTTCTTCATCAAAATTCAATAACGCTATAATTTCGCCTTCTAAGGCGGCGTTGATAGTTTTGCCAAGTTTTGTTTTTTGGACAGCTTGTGGAATTTCAATGCGCACCAAAGTACAATTTTCGCAAGAATCTGTAGTAATTAGCAGTGGTTCAAAAGAAACGGAGTTTTTATCGTTACAAGCAAGAAATAAAAAACATGAGAGTATGTAAGTAAGCTTAAGCTTCATGGAGAAAATAGATTTGGTGTAAAAATACAGCTTCATTGTATTCCCCGAAAGATAACGATACATTTGTGTAATAATTACTTTGCTATGGCTACTAAAAATATAAAATTTAATACCAAAACCATACATGGTGGTCAGCGACCAGACAAGGCCTATGGGGCGGTTATACCTCCAATCTATCAGACGTCTACTTACGCGCAAACTACACCTGGTGGTCATAAAGGGTATCAATATTCTAGAAGCGCCAACCCAACAAGAACAGCTTTAGAAAATTCATTGGCAAGTATAGAAGGCGGTGAATTTGGTTTGGCTTTTGGTAGTGGTCTTGCTGCAATAGATGCTATCATTAAACTATTAGAGCCAGGTGATGAAGTGATTTCAACGAATGACCTTTATGGTGGTACGTATAGAATATTTAAAACCATTTTTGAAAAGTATGGTATTGTCTTTCATTTTGTGGGTATGCAAGGGGTAGAGGCTGTACGCGAGCAAATAAATTCAAAAACAAAGTTGATTTGGGTAGAAACGCCTACGAACCCAATGATGAATATTATAAACATAAAAGCGGTTGTTGCCCTTACTAAAGGAACAGATATTTTGTTAGCGGTAGATAATACTTTTGCTACTCCGTATCTACAAAAGCCTTTAGAACTGGGTGCGGATATTGTTATGCATTCCGCGACTAAGTATCTTGGGGGTCATAGTGATACTGTGGTGGGTGCTTTAGTGGTGAAAGATAAAGAATTGGCAGATAAGCTTTATTTTATACAAAAAGCCAGTGGCGCTGTCTGCGGACCTATGGATAGTTTTTTGGTGTTAAGGGGAATAAAGACCTTGCATGTGCGTATGCAACGTCATTGTGAGAATGGAAAGGCAATTGCAGAATACCTGAAAACCAACCCTAAAATAGAAAAGGTATATTGGCCTGGTTTTGGGGATCATCCTAATCATGTTGTCGCAAAAGAACAGATGAAAGATTTTGGAGGTATGATTTCATTTGTACCTAAAGGTGGTAGTTATGACAATGCAATAAAGATAGTAGAGAAGTTACAGGTATTTACCTTAGCAGAATCTTTAGGGGGCGTAGAGAGTTTAGTAGGTCACCCTGCAAGTATGACCCATGAAAGTATTCCAAAGGAAGAACGACTTAGGATCGGAGTGGTAGATGCCCTTATCAGGTTAAGTGTTGGCATTGAAGATGTTGATGATTTAATAGCAGATTTAGAGCAGGCGATAGAATAATTGCTTAAATGTTAAATTATATGCAGTAAATGGAGGTAAACTGTTGTCAAAACAACAATGATTATCGTTTTTTTAAAAATTAAACCTTTAAATTACATAAATAGCATAATTTTGGCGTTATATTTTGAAATCAATAAATTAAATAAGTTTAAATAGCTTTATGGAGAATAGAATACAAGCATTTATGGACGAGGTTACAGCCAGAAATGGTCATGAGCCAGAATTCATTCAAGCGGTGCAAGAAGTTGCAGAAACAGTTATACCATATATTGCAAAACACGACATATATAAAGGTAAAAGCATCCTTTTAAGAATGGTTGAGCCAGAGCGATTAATTTCATTTAGAGTGGCATGGGTAGACGATAATGGCATTATTCATGTTAACCGGGGATATAGAATACAAATGAATTCTGCAATAGGACCGTATAAAGGTGGCTTGCGCTTTCACCCTACGGTAAATGCAAGTATTCTTAAATTTTTAGCTTTTGAACAAGTATTTAAGAATAGTCTAACGACATTGCCTATGGGTGGTGGTAAAGGTGGTTCCGATTTTGATCCAAAAGGAAAATCTGATGATGAAGTAATGCGTTTTTGCCATGCCTTCATGTTAGAGCTAAACAGGCATATTGGTCCTAATACAGATGTACCTGCTGGTGATATAGGTGTGGGTGCACGAGAGATCGGTTTTCTTTTTGGTATGTATAAAAAGATTAAAAATGAATTTACTGGTGTATTGACAGGTAAGGGTCTTTCTTGGGGAGGTTCTAAAATTAGACCAGAAGCTACAGGCTATGGTACTGTGTATTTTGCACAAAGTATGTTGAAGACCAAGAAAGAAACTTTTGAAGGTAAGACTGTGGTAATTTCTGGATCAGGTAACGTTGCACAATACGCCGCAGAAAAAGCAATTTCATTAGGAGCTAAAGTGGTAACACTTTCAGATTCTAGCGGATACATCTATGACAAGGAGGGTATAGATAGTGATAAACTTGCTTTTGTAATGGATCTTAAAAATAAAAGAAGAGGGCGTATTTCTGAATATGTAGAAACATATTCTTCTGCAGAATTTCATAAAGGTAAAACACCTTGGGAAGTAAAATGTGATGTTGCATTACCATGTGCAACCCAAAACGAGCTAGATAAACAAGACGCTAAAAATCTGTTGAATAACGGTTGTATATGTGTTGCAGAAGGTGCTAATATGCCTTGTAATACAGATGCTGTCCATGAATTCAATAATGCGAAAATATTATTTGCACCAGGTAAAGCTTCTAATGCTGGTGGTGTAGCAACATCAGGATTGGAAATGTCTCAGAATTCATTAAGAATTAGCTGGACCCGTGAAGAGGTAGATGAGCGTTTAAAGGATATTATGGAAGATATTCATGATTCTTGTATTGAATACGGTACAGAAGAAGATGGTTTTTGTAACTACGTAAAAGGAGCAAATATTGCCGGTTTCGTAAAAGTTGCCGATGCAATGCTAGCGCAAGGCGTAATTTAGGAAATTAATTAGCCTTGGCAGATATAGAATGTAATGCGAGGTCCTGAAAAGGACCTCGCATTTTTTTATGTTCTTTCGTTGCCTAGTTTCAATCGACTATATTTGTTAGCATAGAGGTTTTAATATGCAGGTAACAACAAAGGCAATAGTATTTTCTGCGATAAAATATGGCGATACAAGTCTAATTGTTAAAGCCTTTACCGCATCTGACGGAATTAAATCATATCTGTTAAGAGGTGTTTTGGCATCTAAAAAAGGAAAATTGAAGACGGCTTATTTTCAGCCCTTAACACAATTAGAAATTGTTGCTAATCATAAAAACAAAGGCACGTTAGAAACACTGAAAGAAGCAAAGGTGTTCTATCATTATCAAACTTTATATGCAGATATGGCTAAAAATGCCATGACCTTATTTTTAGCGGAGCTATTGGGCAATAGTATACGCGAAGAGGAAAAGAACGAAGCATTATTTCATTTTCTTGAAGCTTCATTGCAATGGTTGGATATACATAAAGAAATTGCCAATTTTCATCTTTACTTTTTGCTTTCGCTGACACGTTTTTTAGGTTTTTACCCTGATGTATATCAGATAGATAGGCCGTATTTTGATTTGTTAGAGGGTGAATTTGCAGCGGTAGAATCTTTAAATCCTATGCTTAGGGGTGAAAATATTTATTATTTCAAGACCTTATTGGGCACAAATTTTGATGCAATGCATACCATAAAGATGAAAAAAAACAATCGTCAAGAATTACTAAAATCCTTAATACTATATTTTGAATTGCATTTACAGGGATTTAGGAAACCGAAGTCGCTTGCCGTTTTAAATGAAGTTTTCAATACAGATGTATAAGTATTTATTTGTAACACTTTTATTATGTTGTTGTTTTGGCAACGCTCAAGAAATTATCGTTTTAGATGCCGATAGTGGAGAAGAGATTTCCAATGTTGCGGTATATAACAAAGACAAATCTAAGATAGCATTATCAAACTTCAATGGTGTTTTTGATGCCTCGATATTTATAAGTAAGGAGCGCATCACCTTAAAACATATGGGGTATGAAGAATTTAAAACCACAAAATCGCTATTGCAAAAACAAGGTCACAAAGCTTATTTAATCATGAAAGCGCAACAATTAGATGAGGTGGTTATGTCGGTTTCTAAATGGGAGCAGCAAAAAAGAGATATTCCAAATAGAATAATTTCTCTAGATGCTAGGTCTATAGCCTTTTCAACACCCCAGACTGCTGCAGATTTACTTCAAAATAGTGGTAAGGTCTTTGTTCAAAAAAGTCAGATGGGTGGTGGTAGCCCAATGATTCGTGGTTTTGCAACCAATAGATTGTTGTTGTCGGTAGATGGGGTACGAATGAATAATGCCATATTTAGAGGCGGGAATGTTCAAAATGTAATATCTATTGATCCCTTCACCATAAAAAACACAGAGGTTATATTTGGTCCGGGTTCTGTTATCTATGGCAGTGATGCAATTGGCGGGGTAATGAATTTTTATACTAAAAAACCAATGTTGTCTGAGAATGATAGTCTTTTAGTGCACGGTAATGTGAATTATAGGTTTGCATCGGCAAATATGGAAAATACGGTTCATGCAGATGTTAATATGGGTAAAAGAAGATGGTCGTCATTAACGAGTTTGACATATAATAATTTTCAAGATTTAAGAATGGGGTCTCACGGTCCAGAGTCCTATTTAAGAAATACTTACGTAAAAACCGTAAATAGTGTTGATAAATTGGTAGAAAATGATTCGCCTAAAAAGCAGGTGCCAACGGGTTATGATCAAATCAATTTCATGCAAAAATTCTTATATAAACCTAATGCCAAATGGGATTTGAATTTGGGAGCGTACTATACCGAAACCTCAGATTATGCTAGATATGATAGGTTGGTCAGGCCAACTGGTAATGGTTTAGGACTACGTTCGGCAGAATGGTACTACGGTCCGCAAAAGTGGTTTATGGGAAATGCCCAAGTACAGAAAAAAGGCAATGGAAAAGTATATGATGGTTTAAAATTAGGGTTGGCATATCAGCATTTTGAAGAGAGTAGAATAAATAGGGATTTTCAAGATGATATAAGAAATACCACTAAGGAAAAAGTAGATGCAGTAAATTTTAACATTGATTTAGAGAATAGGAAAATTGGCGATTTTAGGCTCTATTATGGTGCAGAATTTATCTATAATAAGGTGGGGTCAAACGGGGTTGACTTGAACATCAATTCTGATGAAAAGACACAGGCGGCATCAAGGTATCCAGATGGAGCTACTTGGCAAAGTTTGGCGGGTTATGCAAATGGTGAATACAAGGCAAAACCTAATTTAACGTTTATGTCAGGTTTGCGATATAGCCATGTTTGGGTAAATGCGGTATTTGATGGTACTTTTTATGATTTCCCATTTGAGTCTGCGGATTTAAGCACGGGAGCGCTAACGGGTAGTATTGGTTTAAGTTGGTTTCCAAGAGCAAATTTTCAAGTCACCTTAAATGGTTCTACAGGGTTTAGAGCTCCTAACATAGATGATGTAGGTAAGATTTTTGATTCGGAACCGGGATCGGTCGTAGTGCCAAATCCTGATTTAGAACCTGAATATGCCTATAATGCCGAAATAGGCATTCAACGTAATATTAATGATAAGATTATTTTAAAGGGAGCGGCTTATTACACCTATTTGGTAGATGCGTTGGTGAGAAGAGACTTTAGTTATAATGGTATTTCTGAAATAGAATATGGAGGAGAATTGAGTAATGTACAGGCAATTCAAAATGCGGCAAGAGCCTATGTCTATGGTTTTGAATTTGGGCTGGAAGCTTATTTAACAGGACAGTGGTCGTTATCATCTAGTTTAACATTTACTGAGGGGGTAGAAGAGGAGGATGATGGTTCTGAAACACCCGCACGTCATGCGGCACCAACATTTGGAGATTTTCATGTGAAGTGGAAAAATCAGCGCCTACGTACAGATTTATTTGTGAACTACAATGGTGAAATTGCATATGATGATCTTGCAATGTCAGAACGATCTAAAGAATATATATATGCAATAGATGAGCACGGTAAACCATTTGCACCATCTTGGTATACATTGAATTTTCGTTCTCAATTTGATGTTACCAATCGTTTTAAAGTTACTGCGAGTTTAGAGAATTTAACCGATCAGCGTTATAGAACATATTCTTCTGGTATAGTAGCGCCTGGGGTGAATGTAATTCTTGGTATAGGGTGTTATTTCTAAATAAAAAAGACCCGTTAATAACGGGTCTTTTAATATTATAAAAAATGGTTAGTGTTTAACCGCATTTTTTACATCTTCAGATTTTTTAGCTGCTTTGTCAGCTGCGTCATTAGCAGCGTCTTTTGCTTCATTTCCTGCTTCTTTCGCAGCATCCATTGTATCTTGACCAGCTTTCTTGGCGGCATCCATACCATCTTGTCCAGCTTCTTTTACTGTTTTAACAGCATCTTCTGCAGCATCCATTGCATTTTCACTGGCTTCTTCAGCGGCATCCATTGCAGCTTCGCCTGCTTTTTCTAAATCTTGTCCAGCTTCTTTTAATTCTTCACCAGCATTTTCTAAAGCAGCTCCTGCTTCTTCTGTTGCAGATTTAGCTTTATCAGCTGTATCTCTACAAGAGATAGACAGGCTAAGTGCTAAGATTGTTAATAATCCTAAAAGTACTTTTTTCATTTGTAAAAAGGTTTAATGGTTAATTGTTCACAAGAATATACGTGGAAATTTAACTTTTAGATCTCTAAGGTGTCAATAAAACCATTAATACATGAGTAATAGGTATTTCAGTGCGGTCTTAACACTCATTTTTGAGCAAAATTTTATAATTTTGCAGCCTTTTAACCCCAGTACTATAAGCATTTTGTATGAAGTTCACAGAATATCAAGGATTGAATTTACCAAAGGTCGCAGAAGAAATACTTGACTACTGGTCAAAGAATGCCATTTTTGAAAAAAGTATATCTACTCGAGAGGGTAAGGATAGTTATGTTTTTTATGAAGGTCCGCCATCGGCAAACGGTATGCCGGGGATTCATCATGTAATGGCTCGTACCATAAAAGATATCTTTCCGAGGTACAAAACTATGAAAGGTTTTCAGGTAAAGCGTAAAGCCGGATGGGATACTCATGGTCTTCCTATTGAACTGGGTATAGAAAAAGAATTGGGAATTACCAAAGAAGATATTGGAGTTAAGATTTCGGTCGAAGAATATAATGCTGCTTGTAAAAAAGCGGTAATGAGATATACCGATGTTTGGAATGCAATGACCGAGCAAGTTGGGTATTGGGTAGATATGGAGGACCCTTATATCACATACAAATCCAAATACATGGAGACGGTATGGTGGTTGCTAAAACAAATCTATTCTAAAGATTTAATTTATAAAGGGTATACCATACAGCCTTATTCCCCAAAAGCTGGTACAGGATTGAGCTCTCATGAGCTAAATCAACCGGGCACATACCAAGATGTAACTGATACAACGGTAACTGCTCAATTTAAAGCGGTAGAAGAAACCCTGCCAGAGTGCTTACAGAATGAGGGCACCGTATACTTTTTGGCTTGGACGACAACACCTTGGACATTGCCGTCGAATACGGCATTGACCGTAGGTTCTAAAATTGATTATGTATTGGTTGAATCGTACAATCAGTACACTTTTGAGCCTATGAATGTAGTGCTTGCCAAGAATTTGGTAGGGAAACAATTCTCAGGTAAATTCAAAGAAGTATCAGAGAAGTCAGAGTTGTTAGAGTACAAGTCCGGCGATAAAAAAATTCCATTCTATGTTGTAAAGGAATTTAAAGGGAAAGATTTATTGGGTGTTCGTTATGAGCAATTAATGGATTATGTACTTCCGTATGAAAATGCTGAAAATGCATTTAGAATAATTGCAGGTGATTTTGTAACTACAGAAGATGGTACTGGTATTGTACATACCGCGCCAACTTTTGGTGCAGATGATGCCCTTGTAGCAAAGCAGGCAGTTCCTGAAATTCCACCAATGTTGGTGTTAGATGAAAATGCAAACTTGGTTCCTCTTGTAGATTTGCAGGGTAAGTTTAGACCAGAATTAAAAGAACTGGGTGGTAAGTATGTAAAGAACGAATATTATGAAGATGGTGAAGCGCCAGAACGTTCTATAGATGTTGAAATCGCCATTAAATTAAAAGAAGAGAATAAAGCATTTAAGGTAGAGAAATATGTACACAGTTATCCTAACTGTTGGCGTACAGATAAGCCAATATTATATTATCCGTTAGATTCTTGGTTCATTAAGGTAACGGATGTAAAGGATCAAATGTTTGAGTTGAACCAAACCATCAACTGGAAACCAAAAGCAACGGGTGAGGGTAGATTTGGTAATTGGTTGGCAAATGCAAATGACTGGAATCTTTCTAGGTCTCGTTATTGGGGTATTCCATTGCCGATCTGGAGAACAGAAAACGGTAAAGAGGAAATAATCATAGGTTCAGTGGCAGAACTAAAGTCAGAAATGGCTAAGGCCGTTGAAGCGGGTGTCTTGGAAAAAGATATCTACGCTGACTTCGTAGTTGATGATATGTCTGATGAAAACTATGATAAAATAGATTTACATAAGAATATAGTTGATCAAATTACATTGATATCTGAATCGGGAAAACCAATGAAGCGCGAGAGCGATTTAATAGATGTTTGGTTTGACAGTGGTTCTATGCCATATGCACAATGGCATTATCCTTTTGAGAATAAGGATTTGATAGATAAAGGAACAACATTTCCTGCAGATTTCATAGCGGAAGGTGTGGATCAAACACGTGGCTGGTTCTATACCTTGCATGCAATTGCAACCATGGTCTTTGATTCTGTCGCGTATAAAAATGTAGTGTCTAACGGTTTAGTGTTAGATAAAGAGGGTAAGAAAATGTCTAAGCGATTAGGCAATGCCGTTGATCCTTTTGAAACGATGAACGAGCATGGTGCAGATGCCACACGTTGGTATATGATCAGTAATGCCAACCCTTGGGATAACCTAAAATTTGATACAGAAGGTATAGCAGAAGTAAAGCGCAAATTCTTTGGGACCTTATATAATACCTATTCATTTTTTGGGCTATATGCGAACTTAGATAAGTTTACGTATGCTGAAAATGATGTGCCAATGGCAGAACGTACAGAAATAGACCGTTGGATCCTTTCTGAATTAAATTCATTGATAAAGGTAGTAGATACCGCATATGCCGAGTATGAGCCAACCCGCGCGGCAAGAGCAATATCTGAGTTTGTTCAAGAAAATTTAAGCAATTGGTATGTTCGTTTATGTAGAAGGCGTTTTTGGAAAGGCGAGTATGCTACTGATAAAATTGCAGCATATCAAACCCTATATACCTGTTTAGATATAATAGCTAAGCTTTCTGCGCCAATTGCGCCGTTTTTTATGGATCGTTTATATTTAGATTTAAATAAAGCAACCGTAAAAGATGGGTTTGAAAGTGTGCATTTGGCAGATTTCCCTGTAGCAGATGAATCGCTTATAGACCAAAGCTTAGAAGTAAAGATGCATAAAGCGCAAGTAATATCATCTTTGGTTTTGTCTATTCGTCAAAAAGAGAAGATAAAAGTGCGTCAACCACTGCAGAAAATAATGATTCCTGTACTTGATATCAAGGATAGGGAAGAAATTGAAGCAGTTTCAGAATTAATAAAATCTGAAGTTAACGTTAAGGAAATTCAACTGTTAGATGATGCTTCAGGGGTATTGGTTAAACGTATTAAGCCTAATTTCAAGACTTTAGGTCCAAGATTTGGTAAGGATATGAAGCAGATTGCTCAAGCTGTGAATAAATTTGAGCAAGAAGATATCCAAAAAATTGAGCAAGATGGCGAATTAACAGTACAGTTAGAAAATAAAAGCATTACTTTACAGTTACAGGATGTAGATATCTCTTCCCAGGATATTGAAGGATGGATGGTGGCAACATCGGGTAAATTAACCGTTGCTCTAGACGTAACAATCAATGAGGAACTGAGAAATGAAGGAGTGGCAAGAGAGTTAGTGAATAGAATTCAGAACATTAGAAAAGATTCTGGTTTTGAGGTAACTGATAAGATTGCGGTTAAAATAGTGAAAGATGGATTTGTTGAAGTTGCTGTAAAGAATAATTTGGAGTATATTAAAACGGAGACTTTAACAGCTGAATTAATTTTTGTTGAAGAATTGGACAAAGGCATAGAAATTGCTTTTGACGAGGTGAATACTAAATTGTTTATAGAAAAACATTAAGAGATGGCAGAAGATTTAAAAGTGAGGTATTCTGACAAAGATTTGGCAGAATTCAAAGTATTGATCGAAGATAAAATAGAAAAGGCTAAAAATCATTTGGAGCTCTTAAAAAGTGCCTATATGAACGATGGTAACAACGGTACAGATGACACATCACCTACCTTTAAAGCTTTTGAAGAAGGTTCTGAGACCATGAGTAAAGAGGCAAACACGCAGTTAGCCATCAGACAAGAAAAGTTTATTCGTGACCTTAAAAATGCAATTTTACGTATAGAAAACAAAACATATGGCATATGTCGTGTTACGGGAAAATTGATCAATAAAGAACGATTAAAACTAGTGCCGCACGCTACATTAAGTATTGAAGCTAAAAATATGCAATCATAATTAAAACGCCTTTAGGGGCGTTTTTTAATAACTGATATTTTGAATGCGAAGCTTACCTTATTTTCTATTGCTGCTTTCCTTTGGGCTTACTGCTCAAAAGAAGGTGTTTAAAAGTCTTATGGCGGATCATATTGATCTTGTACAGGTAGATGCCGCTAATTGTTTTCATGTAGAAGTGCAATCACACAAAGGAAATGAAATACATATTGAGGCGGTAATGGAGGGAGAGTACAGTCAAAATTTAGAGTTAGGGGTGTCAACAAAGGGAGCAACACTTTTTGTAGAAACCGATTTTGCTCCCAATTTCAGTAAACCTAATGATAAATTAAGCGCACATAAGGTTGTTTCTATTTTGTTAAAATTGAAAATGCCCAACTACAAAAGATTAATAGTTTTTGGAACCAACTCTAGAGTGGAAATTGAAGGAGGTTATCAGGATTTACAAGTTGTTTTAGCAGATGGCGCATGTTTGTTAAAAAATGTAAGGTCTAATGCTACCATAAAGTCTCAAAGCGGTAATATTAAAGTGATTTCAAAATCCGCAAGAATTAGTGCAGTCAGCAAATTTGGAACGGTTTCTTCCAATCCAATTCCCCCAGGAGTAGCTACTTATCAATTAGAAACAATTACTGGAAATATTGATCTTAGTAAAACCGAATAATATTTATATTTTTGCGCTCATTGACGAAGAAAGCCCATGAACATTAAAAAATCCGTACTATTTATTTTATTGATATTAATAATTGATCAATGGAGTAAAATATATATTAAAACCCATTTTGTACTAGGAGAATCTGTTGAGGTATTCAATTGGTTTAAAATTTTATTTATTGAAAATGAAGGTGCGGCTTGGGGAGCCAAGCTTAGCGACGTGTTGCCCATTTCTGATAATGTTGGAAAATTGGTGCTAACCATTTTTAGGCTATTTGCCATATTGGGTATTGGGTATTGGCTTTTTGATGTAATTAAAAAGAAAGCATCAAATACATTAATATGGGCGGTATCTCTAATTTTTGCGGGAGCATTGGGTAATATTTTAGATTCTGTTTTCTATGGTGCTATTTTCAATGAAAGCTATAATGAAGTGGCAACATTATTTTCTGACGAACCTTATGGTCAATTGTTTTATGGTAAAGTAGTAGATATGCTTTATTTTCCAATGGTAGACTCTACCTGGCCTACATGGATGCCAATGGTAGGCGGGCAAAACTTTAGATTTTTTGAACCTGTATTCAATATTGCGGATACTGCAATAAGCACAGGTGTGGGTATTCTGCTGGTATTTAATAAAAGAGCATTTAGTAAGGAAGAAGAGATGGCTACAGGGGTAAAAGAAAATGTGTAGGATCAAGAAGTGGTAAAAGAATAGATTTTTGATGGGGTCACACAATAATCTAAAGGTATATCTGTAACTTCTATATCGTCAATAGTGGACTCAGCTTCAAAAAATGATAATCCAATTTTTATAACGTCATCTTTGCATTTGTTAAGAAATCTATCGTAATAGCCTTTTCCGTAGCCTGTTCTATTTCCCAATTCATCAAAGGCAAGTAGTGGTATAAACACAACATCTAATTTAATGGGGTCAATGGAAATGCCGTCTACAGGTTCTGGTATATTAAGAGCGTTTTTAGTGAATTTTGTGTTATCGGTTAATAGGAAATGCTCTAGCTCTGTTGGGGATATAATTTTAGGTACAACAACGTTTTTATCTAGTCCTAAAAGTATAGAGATGATACCTTCGGTATCTATCTCGGTTTTCTTTTCTATGGGTAAAAAAATATGGAAATAATGATAGCTCCATATAGGTAACTGCAAAACTGAATTCGCAATGGCTATACTGTGTCGTGTTAATAGATCAGGTGTAAGCGAGCTGCGTAATTTTGAATATTTAGAGCGTAAATCTTTCTTCAACATAGTGAAGTGATTATACCACAGTTATTAATTAATTTATTCTTTACCTGCAACGGCAAAAAATACTTTAAAAAATAACATTAAAATAAGGTAAGTACCTAATGTGATGATATAACTATCCATGTTCCTAAATTTGTAAATGAGCCAATAATTGTTGTTGTTGAGTTAAAAATAGGTAAAAAAATTAATTTAACCTCTGCGAAGTGCACATTTTTATCGTTGAAATGCACTTATTTACCATAAAATTAACAATTTAATTGATATAATGAATATTATATAACAATAATCACCTGAAAATCAAGTATATAAAGTTTAGCTTGTGTTGGAGCGTTGCTAATACCGTAATTTATGGATGATACTATTATTTATATGAAAAAAATAATGCATTAGATTATGATATTCATAAAATAGTATAAGAAGAGTTTGCTAGTGTTAGTTAATTAGAAGTGGCTTTTATGCACTATTTTAGTAGTATTAAATTATGAGAGAAATTCCTTTAAACATACAGTTAAGTGCCTTGCCTACCAGTCCGGGGGTATATCAGTTCTATGACAGCACTAATAGTATATTATATGTAGGTAAAGCAAAGAATTTAAAAAAGCGGGTTTCATCGTACTTTAATAAGAATCATGAGTATGGCAAAACGCGGGTTTTGGTCAAAAAGATTAGGACTATAAAGCATATTGTTGTTCCAACAGAGTCAGATGCCCTTTTATTAGAAAATAATTTAATCAAGGAATTAAAACCTCGGTATAATGTACTGTTAAAGGATGATAAATCTTATCCTTGGTTATGTTTAAAGAACGAGCGTTTTCCAAGATTTTTTCCTACCAGAAGAGTAATTAAAGATGGATCGGAATATTTTGGTCCCTATACAAGTATGAAAACGGTGCGGGTGCTTTTAGATTTGATTAAAAGTGTTTATCCGTTAAGAACTTGTAATTATGATTTATCTGCCGATAAAATAAATTCAGGTAAATATAAGGTGTGCTTAGAATACCATTTAGGGAACTGTAAAGGACCGTGTGAGGGTTATCAATCTATTGTGGAATATGATAGGCAAATAGCGGATATACGTGAAATTGTAAAAGGTAATTTTAAATCGTCTATCACTTATTTTAAAAGTCAGATGAAGGCTCTGGCTCAAGAAATGAAGTTTGAAGAAGCTCAAGAGATAAAAGATAAGATAGATGTTTTAGAGAATTATCAGGTGAAATCTACTATTGTTAATCCTAAGATCAGTAACGTAGATGTGTTCAGTATAATATCAGATAATGCTTTGGCTTATGTGAATTTTCTTCAGTTGGCACATGGCTCAATAATTAGGTCTCATACTATGGAAATCAAGAAGAAGCTTGAAGAGAAAGATGAAGATTTGTTAGAGTTGGCAATAGTTGAAATTAGAAACAGATTTAAATCGGATTCAAAAGAACTTTACGTACCTTTTAACGTAGCCGTTTCGCCGGGGTTGAAAGTTACGGTTCCAAAATTAGGAGATAAAAAACGAATTTTAGATTTGTCTGAGCGTAATGCAAAATTCTTTAGGCAAGAGCGTTTTAATCAAATTAAAATCATAGATCCAGATCGCCATACGAATAGGATAATGGCACAAATGAAAAAAGACATTCGCTTATCTGCAGAGCCTAGACATATAGAGTGTTTTGATAACAGTAATATACAAGGTAGCAATCCTGTAGCGGCATGTGTAGTATTTAGAGATGGAAAACCTTCTAAGAAAGAATATAGACACTATAATATAAAGACGGTAACTGGTCCAGATGATTTTGCATCAATGGAAGAGGTTGTGTACCGTAGGTATAAAAGATTACAAGAAGAAATGCAACCATTACCACAGTTAATTGTCATTGATGGTGGTAAGGGACAATTATCTTCGGCTTTGAAAAGTTTAGACCTTTTGGGGTTGCGTGGAAAAATTGCCATTATTGGAATAGCAAAAAGGTTAGAGGAAATTTACTTTCCAGAAGACCCTATACCTTTATACCTGGACAAGAAGTCTGAAAGTCTTAAAATAATTCAATATTTAAGAAATGAAGCTCATAGATTTGGAATTACATTTCACAGAAACAAGAGGAGTAAAGGAGCTATTAGTTCAGAGTTAGTGGGTATTAATGGGGTAGGAGAAAAGACGGCGCAACAGTTGTTGAAAAAGTTTAAATCCGTAAAGCGTATAAAAGAAGCAACCTTAGAAAGCTTAAGTGAAGAAATAGGTGTTTCTAAAGCAAAAAAGATATATGAATCTTTTCGTAAAGAGTAATTTGGGAAGCATGTCAATGGTGTTGTCGGTACTTTTATTAAGTGCCGGTTCTTTGATTGCTCAAAATAAAGAGCAAAACAAAAGACCTAAGATTGGGCTGGTGTTAAGTGGTGGCGGAGCAAAAGGTATGGCGCATATAGGTGCGTTAAAAATTATTGAAGAGGCCGGTGTTGAAATCGATTATATTGGAGGGTCAAGTATGGGGGCTATTGTTGGAGCTTTATATGCTGCTGGTTATAGGGCCAATGCCTTGGATTCTTTGTTTAAAGCTACTAATATTGGATCTTTAATTCAGGATAATTTGCCTAGAAGTGCGAAAACTTTTTATGAGAAAGAAGATTCTGAACGCTATGCTTTAACATTACCGTTTAAAAACTTTAAAGTGGCTGTGCCCCCTGCAATTTCTGGAGGTCAAAATATATATAATGAATTTGTTAGGCTATTATATCATGTAAAAGATATTGATGATTTTAATAAGTTGCCTACTCCTTTTGTGTGTATTGCAACCGATATAGAGACAGGTAAGCAGGTGATTTTAAATTCTGGCTACTTGCCAGAAGCTATTTTGGCCAGTGGAACATTGCCGTCTTTATTTGAGCCTACGGTCATCAATGATAAAGTCTTAATAGATGGCGGGGTGGTCAATAATTACCCCATAGAGGAAGTAAGGGCAATGGGGGCCGATGTTATAATAGGTGTAGATGTGCAGCATGGTTTGTCTGATCGAGATGCATTATTATCTGCCACAGAAATTTTGTTGCAGATCAATAATTATAGAACGGTGGCAGACATGAAAATGAAGTCAGCTAAAACAGATATTTATATAAAACCGAAAATAGAGGAATACTCGGTTATAGATTTTAATAGATCTTCAGAGATAGTTAAGACGGGAGAAGATGCGGCTAAGTTAAAAATTGATGAGTTAAGAGCGTTGGCTACTGATGTTAAAAGGATTGAAAATACATTTTCTGTTGTTGAACCAGACAAACAATTAACTGTAAATAGGTTGTTGATAGAGGGTAATACTGATCATACCAGAGGTTATGTAAAAGGTAAATTGAGATTTAATCCTAATGATCCTATTAATTTTAAAAAGTTACAACAAGGAATCGGTAATTTATCTGCCACGGGTAATTTTAGAACTATCAAATATAAATTATTGGATAATTTAAATGGAGGGGAAGACTTAATATTGCCTTTAAATGAAACCAAGAATACTTCCTTTTTACGTTTAGGTGCTCATTTTGATGATTTATATAAAAGTGCAGCACTAATAAATATTACAAAAAAAAGAGTATTATCAAAAGACGATGTAGCCTCTTTTGATTTTATATTGGGAGATAATATTCGTTATAATTTTGAATATTATGTAGATAAGGGTACTTATTGGAGTTTTGGGATTAATTCTAGGTTCAGCGATTTTGAACAAGAAGTAGACTTCCAATTGATAGCGGATAATTTTGAAGTGGGAACAGGAACATCACTAAATCGAATTAATTTAAACGTATCTGATTTTACAAACCAACTTTATATACAGACCGTAGTAAAAGAAGAGTTTGCGTTTACCCTTGGCGGTGAATTTAAGCATTTGCAATATAGTACAAGAACATTAGGTGATAATCCAAATAATACAGTTCCTAGAACAAGGTCTGGTAGTGGTAGAACATATTTTGAGCGTAGTAATTTTATAAGCGCCTTTGGTTCATTAAAGTTAGATACCTATGACGACAAATATTTTCCGTCAAGAGGCTTGTATTTTAATGGTGATATGCATTATTATGTGTTGTCGTCGGACTATAATAATAATTTTAAAGATTTTTCTGTTTCTAAAGCTCGTTTGGGTATGGCAATACCTTTGTTTAATAATCTTTCTATAAATGTAGAAACAGAAGGGGGTTTTAAATTGGGGACATCTAATGTTACCTCGTTCGATTTTCTTCTTGGAGGCTATGGAACAGATTTCATAAACAACTTTGTACCGTTTGTTGGGTATGACTTTATTAGTTTGCCCGGGAACAGTTTTGTAAAGGCATATGCTAGGTTAGATTATGAATTTATTCCAAAAAATCATGTGATGTTCAGTGCAAATGTTGCCAATATCGAAGATGATCTTTTTAGAACAGGAGATTGGTTCAAAGCACCTACATATTCAGGTTACGGAGTGGGGTACGGATTAGAGTCATTTTTAGGACCTGTGAATATTATGTACTCTTGGACTCCTGAAGAGGGGGAGTCTCAATTTTTTGTAAGTATAGGCTACTGGTTCTAATAATTACAGGCTTAATAAGGGAGGTAAGTGGCTAAAAGTAGAGGCGGTTTCTTAATAGTTTCCCAATTATCAATAGGAAGTGTGAATAACTGTTAAGGTTATCATTAAAGTAAGTTAAACCGTACTGTGGGTAGAATAATGAGCCTTAAATTTACATCAGCTAAGGGGTGGTTCCCTTACAACTTTAAGTAGTGGTTTTTCATAATTTAAAGTTTGGTTGGTTATTTAGGAAAAGCCCAGTTTTTAAGCTGGGCTTTTTTTATACAACAATACTTTGGAATAAAATTTGTTTAAGATATTGTAATGAAAGAAATAGAGAACTATCTATTACTATTTTTACGGTAAACTACGGACTATGAAAAAAATATTTTTACTTGCCCTTATCTTAACTTATTTTGGAGTCCAAGGTCAAAGTTCTCAGTCTGCTTTTAAGACAGGAGAATGGTTAAAGTTTAGAATGCATTATGGGTTTTTAAACGCAAGTTATGCAACCCTTCAAGTAAATTCTGCCACTTTAGATAATAAATCTGTATATCATGTTGTTGGTCATGGAGAAACAACCGGTGTGGCAAGTTGGTTTTTTAAGGTAGACGATACCTATGAAAGTTATTTTGACAAACATGATGGCAAACCTTATAGGTTTGTTCGTAAAATTAATGAAGGTGGTTACACCAAAGATGTTGAAATAAACTTCGACTATAATGCGTTTAATGCAGAGCTTAATGATAAGAAAAACAAGAAAAAGCTTAATTTTACATTAGAGAACAATATACAGGATTTAATATCCGCTTTTTATTTTCTAAGGAATAATTATAAAACAGAAGACCTTGAAGTTGGAAAAGCAATTACCTTGAAAATGCTATATGACGATGATGGTATTTTTAACTTTAAGCTTAGGTATTTGGGTTTAGAAGTTTTAAATACAAAATATGGTAAGGTAGAATGCTTGAAATTTAGGCCCTTGGTACAGTCAGGGCGTGTATTCAAAGAGCAAGAAAGTTTGTCATTATGGGTTTCGAATGATGATAATCGAATTCCAATTAGAATTAAGGCAGATTTAGCTGTAGGGGCTATAAAAGCAGATTTAGACGGGTATAATGGTCTTAAGCATCAGTTTAAAATTATAATGGATTAAGTTATAGATGGAAGATAAAGAGAGGATAAAATCCCAAATCTCTAAATTAGAAGAAAAATACAAAGATTCAGGACAAGATCTAAGCTCTTATTTAGATGGTCTATTGCACCAACGGTATCTTACCTTTTGGGATTATATACAACTAGATACCTTATTAAGTTTACAAGTTCCAAGAACACATTTTCCAGATGAAGAGATTTTCATCATGTATCATCAAATTACCGAGCTGTATTTTAAATTAATTTTGCATGAGCAAAAACAATTGGTAGATGATAAAAGTGGCAACCTAGATTTTTTTATAGAAAAGGTTAGGCGGATCAACAGTTACTATAAAGTTTTGATATCATCTTTTGGTGTCATGATCAAAGGAATGGAAAAAGAACAATTTCTGCAGTTTCGTATGGCGCTGTTGCCGGCAAGTGGTTTTCAATCAGCTCAATTTAGAATGATTGAATTATATGCTACACCCTTAGAAAATTTGGTGCATGTTTCAGATAGAACTCACTTATCTTCAGATGCTACAATAGAAGAATTATACGAACATATCTATTGGAAAAAAGGGGCTACAGATGTGGCTACAGGAGAAAAAACCTTGACTTTAAAACAGTTCGAGTATCGTTATACGCCTAGGCTTATAAGAATAGCAAAACAGGTAGAGAACGCTACAATATATCATAAATACTTAAGTTTACCCAAAGAGCAGAGAGAAGATTCAACACTAGTGGATGCCTTGAAGACTTTAGATGCAAATGCTAATATAAATTGGCAATTGATGCACATGGGTTCAGCTCATAGATATCTAAGAAAAGATACAGGTGATATTGAGGCAACAGGTGGTACCAATTGGAAAGAATATTTACCGCCTAGTTTTCAGAAAATTGTATTTTTTCCAGAATTGTACACAGAACAAGAATTAAATAATTGGGGTAAGCAATGGGTAGACCATATGTTGAATCCAGATAAATCAAGAGTAGAATAATGCAGAAGTATTGGGGGATATTATTGGCACTAACAGTAATTGCATCATGCAAAGACGCCGATAATGAGAAGAAAGACATAGCTCAAGATATTAAGGTGGTAGAAGTGCCAGAAGTCAATGAGAGGTTTGGTTTTAATTTAGATGAATTCAATGTTAAATTAGATACTGTTAGATACGGAGATAGTTTTGGTGAATTAATGCAGGATAATAAAGTAGAGTATCCAAAAGTTCTTGCGGTTTCAGAAAATTTTAAAGATACTTTTGATGTACGTAAAATTCGTGTAGGTAAACCATATGCTATTTTACAATCAAAAGATACTACCGCACAAGTTCATGTGTTTATTTATGAGAACGATCCCATTAACTATACGGTAATTGACTTACGAGATAGTGTAAAAGTGTATAAGGATAAGAACAAGGTTAAATTTGTTCAACGAGAGGTTTCTGGGGTGATAGAATCTAGTTTGTCTGAGGCCATACTGGAACAAGGTGTAGATTATAATGTTACGCATAACTTAGCAAACGTATATGCATGGACCATTGATTTTTCTAGATTACAAAAGAATGATAAGTTTAAGATTATCTATAATGAGAAATTTATAAATGATACGGTATATGCAGGGGCTGAGTCTATTGAAGCAGCGTATTTTGAACATAATGGCAAGCCTATTTATGCTTTTGCCTATGAAAACGATTCCTTGCGCAGTTTGGTTGATTATTTTGACGAAAATGCAAATAACCTAAGAAGGACATTTTTAAGGATGCCCGTAGCGTATGGCAGGTTATCATCTAGGTATAATCTGAAACGAAGAATAAAATATTACGGCTATAAATTACGACCTCATAAAGGTACCGACTATGCCGCACCTATTGGAACACCTATTATGGCCACTGCAGACGGGACTGTGGTAGAATCTACAAGGAGAGGCGGTAATGGTAAATATGTTAAAATTAGGCACAACGGCACGTATTCTACCCAGTATCTTCATATGAAGGCTCAAAAGGTGAAAAAAGGTGAATTTGTTAGGCAAGGAGATGTCATAGGTTGGATCGGTATGACCGGTAATACAGGAGGACCTCATGTATGTTATCGCTTCTGGAAAAATGGAAGGCAGGTTGACCCTTTAAAAGAAGAATTGCCACAAGCAGAACCTTTACACGATTCGTTAAAGGAAGAATATTTCGCATATATTTCTACATATAAAGAACAGTTAGATTGTATAATCTACCCCAAAGTTTTAATTGAAGAAGAAGACGAGGATTTAATAACACTTAATCAAGAAAATGGCACTAGATAAAATAAACCCACAGCAAACAGATATTTGGAATAAGTTAACGGCACATTACAACGAAACTAAGAGCGAGCATCTTAGAAGTTTGTTTTCTTCGGATGTAAAAAGGGCTGAAAAATTTACGCTACAGTGGAATGATTTTTTATTTGATTATTCCAAGAACAGAATCTCTGAAGAGACTATGCAAATGTTGTTTAAGTTAGCGGATGAGGTGAATTTAAAAGGAGCTATCAAAGATTATTTTGGTGGAGATTTAATTAACGAAACAGAAGGTAGGGCGGTACTTCATACTGCTTTACGTGCTAAGAAAGATGATGTAGTTTTGGTTGATGGCGAAAATGTAATGCCAGAAATCTATGAAGTAAAAGCGCATATAAAAGAATTTACAGATTCGGTAATCAACGGAGATTTAAAAGGATATACAGGTAAAGCTTTTACAGATGTAGTCAATATAGGTATTGGTGGATCAGATTTAGGTCCGGCAATGGTAACCGAAGCATTAAAGTTCTACAAAAATCATTTAGCCGTTCATTTTGTTAGTAATGTAGATGGTGATCATGTACATGAAGTTTTAAAGACTTTGGATCCAGAGACCACTTTATTCGTAGTAGTTTCTAAAACCTTTACTACGCAAGAAACGTTAAGTAATGCCACTACGATAAAGAAGTGGTTTTTAAAACACGGTTCGCAAGAAGATATTGCAAAGCATTTTGCCGCAGTATCAACTAACAGTGAAAAAATAGCCGAGTTCGGTATTGATGCTGCGAACGTATTCCCCATGTGGGACTGGGTAGGTGGTAGATTCTCATTATGGAGTGCAGTAGGTTTAACAATTGCCTTGGCGGTAGGTTATGATAACTTTGATGCTTTGTTGGAAGGAGCCAATGAAACCGATATACATTTTCAGGAAACTGATTTTTCAGAAAACATTCCTGTAATTATGGCTTTGGTAAGTGTTTGGTACAATAATTTTTATGGCGCTGAAACAGAAGCTATAATCCCTTACGCACAATATTTAAGTAGATTCTCTGCTTATTTACAGCAAGGTATTATGGAAAGTAATGGTAAGAGTGTAGATAGAGCCGGTAATACTGTTGGTTATGAAACAGGGACTATTATTTGGGGAGAACCAGGTACAAATTCGCAACATGCCTTTTTTCAATTAATACACCAAGGAACGAAATTAATACCGACAGACTTCATAGGTTTTAAGCATTCTTTACATGGAGATAAAGATCATCATGATAAATTGATGGCAAATTATTTCGCACAGACCGAGGCTTTAATGAATGGTAAAACTAAAGAAGAAGTAGTCGCAGAATTAAGGGCTAAAGATTTATCAGAATCTGAAATTAATAAACAAGCTCCATTCAAGGTATTTGCAGGTAATAAACCTACCAATACTATTTTAATGAATAAGCTGACTCCAAAAAGTTTAGGCTCTTTAATTGCTTTGTACGAGCATAAGATTTTTGTGCAAGGAGTGATTTGGAACATATTTAGTTATGATCAATGGGGTGTAGAATTAGGTAAACAACTTGCAGGGACAATTCTTGATGATATTAACAATTCAGAAATGTCTGATCATGACAGCTCAACATTGAGACTTTTGCAATATTTTAAGAAATAAATTTCAATACTTTAAAGTTACTATTAAAAGGGTAACTAATTCATTTTCACATAAATCGTGTTTAGTTTTTAAGTATTTTTGTCTTGCTGATTTAACGTTCTCTTAACGTTGGAGGTATAAAAATAATTGAATTTTGCAGCAAGTTAAAAAACTAACAAATACTCTAAGAAAATGAAAAAAATGTATTTTGCATTAGCGGCATTTTTAATGACCGTAACTGCTTTTTCACAAGGACCAATTACTGGTACTGTATTAGATGGCGATACCAATACTCCATTGCCAGGTGCTACAGTAATGGTAAAAGGGACTACTAATGGAACATCAACTGATTTTGATGGTAATTTTACAATTAACACAAGTGCCGAGTCTGGAACTTTAGTAGTTTCTTACATCGGTTTTAATTCAAAGCAAATTGCTTTTACTGCTTCAGGTAATATTGGTTCTGTTGTTTTAGAACCTAATGCTGAAGAATTAGAAGGTGTTGTTGTAACTGGAATTTTAGATATAGCAAAGGATAGAGAAACTCCTGTTGCTGTCTCAACTATTAGAGCTGCGGAGATACAAGAAAAATTAGGTTCTCAAGAATTACCTGAGTTACTTAAATCTACTCCTTCTATATACGCTACCAAAACAGGTGGTGGTTTTGGTGATGGTAGAGTTAACGTAAGGGGTTTTGATTCTAGAAACACTGCTGTTATGGTTAACGGTATTCCCGTAAATGATATGGAAAACGGTGCTGTATACTGGAGTAACTGGGCAGGTTTAGGAGATGTAACTACTGCTATGCAAGTTCAAAGAGGTTTAGGTTCTTCTAAATTAGCAATTTCTTCTGTTGGTGGTACTATTAATGTAATTACAAAGTCTACTGAAAAAGAAGAAGGTGGTACAGTAACCTTAGGCGGTGGTAATGACGGCTACTTAAAAACTACTGTTGCTTATAATACTGGTAAGTCTGATAAAGGTTTTGCTGCATCGGTTTTATTAGGTAGAACTGCAGGTGATGGTTACAATTATTTTATTGGTTTAGGTTACGAACCAAATGAAAAGCATAATTTCCAATTTGTATTAACAGGTGCACCACAAGTTCACAATCAAAGAACATCAAGTTTCTTTAACGTAGCAACTTTGGCTGATCACTTAGAATATGGTGCTAAATACAACTACAACGGTGGTACTTTAAACGGAGAAGAATTTGGATGGAGAAGAAATTTCTATCACAAGCCAATTACTTCTTTAACTTGGGAGTGGAAAGCATCTGAGAAATCAACATTATCTACTTCTGCTTACGCATCTTTTGGTCGTGGTGGTGGTACTGGTGATATTGGTTCAGGACCAAGCTTTGGTTTTGCAAGTTCTAGCAGATATAGAATACCTGAAACAGGACAAGTTGATTACGATTTAATTTCTCGTTTTAATGGTGGAGAAGCAGTTACATTTTATGATGGTAACGACTACCAATTATCTCCAAATGGTGATGGCGAATATATTACAACAAGTTTTGGTGATGGTTTGGCTAGAAGAGCATCTATCAACTCTCATAACTGGTTTGGTGTTATAGCTAACTTAAATACTCAGATTGATGAGAAATGGAGTTATGATGTTGGTGTGGATTTAAGAAGTTACAAAGGAATTCACTATAGAAGAATGGATAACCTATTAGGTGCTGACGGATATTTTGATGATGATGATATCAATAACCCAACTCATGTTATTCGTGATGGTGATACTATAGATTCTGATTTTAGTTCTATTGTAAATGTGTTTAAGAGCATTGATGATGAAGAGAAAATTGACTATTACAATGACGGTCTAGTAAGATGGACTGGGGCATTCGGTCAAGTAGAATATACAGATGGTGTAGTATCTGCATTTGTGCAAGGTGGTATTTCAAATCAAGGATTTAAGAGAATCGATTATTTTAATTATTTAGATTCTGATCCATTACAAGAAACAGATTGGGAGAATATTTTAGGTGGTAACATTAAAGGTGGTGCTAACTTTAACTTGAATGAAGCTAACAACGTATTCTTTAACGCTGGTTATTATTCAAAACAACCTCAATTCGATGCAGTTTATATCAACTTTCAGAACGAATTAAATCCTGATTTGACTAATGAAAAAGTATTAGGTTTAGAAATGGGTTACGGTCTTAATCTTGGTGATTTTAGAGCTAAGGTTAACATTTATAGAACTACTTGGAAAGATAGATTCGTTAGAATTGGTGTTGAAACTCCAACAGGAGATGAAGGTAATGCGAACATTAATGGTGTAGAGCAAATTCACCAAGGTATTGAAATTGAAGCAGATTACCGTGCATCAGATGTTGTACAGTTTAGAGGTATGTTATCTTTAGGTGATTGGGAATATGCAGGTAATGCATTTGGTCAAGCCTTAGATGATGACAGAAATGTTATTGATCCAGATGTTACATTGTTCTTAGATGGTGTAAAAGTAGGAGATGCGGCTCAGTTCACAACGAACTTAGAAATGATCATTAGACCTATTGAAGATCTTAAAATTAGTGCAAATCTTTACAATGCGTCAAGATTATATGCATTCTTAAATGCTGAAGATTTTGATTCTGCTGATAACCAAGGTTCATTGCGTTTACCAAGTTATACACTTTTTGACTTAGGTGCATACTATACTTTTGGATTTGGAGGGAACAATAAACTAAGTATTGCAGCTAACGTAAACAACCTTTTTGATACAGAGTATATTGCTGAATCTTTGACAAATACTTTTGCAGATGGTAATGGATCTACTTACGAAGGAATTTCTACTAATAACAAAGTATTCTTTGGATTTGGAAGAACATTTAACGTAAGTGCTCGTTACAGTTTCTAAGAGTTTAATTATAATAAATAAAAACCCTGACTGCAAAGTCAGGGTTTTTTTATGCTTAAAATTCAGTACATTTAAAACTTAAAATTAGAACTATGTACGAAACTATTCACATGCTACATTCATACTTGGCTTATATAGCATTGGCTGTATTGATCTTAGCTGTTATTAATGCTATTTCAGGGCTTGTAGGTAAGCGAATCTTTAATATGGGAAAAGACCTTAGATTAAGTCTTTTTGCACTTATTTTATGCCATATTCAACTTTTGGTGGGTCTAATATTATATTTTGTTTCTCCAAGCGGATTAAGCGCAATACAAGAGTTTGGTATGGGTGGTTTAACCTCGGCTGCGCGTTTATTAGCAGTTGAGCATCCGTTTATTAATATATTGGCAATTGCATCAATAACGGTTGGCTGGTCAAGACATAAGAAATTTGTTGATGGGGCTAAAAAGTTTAAAAGTATTGCCATTTTTTACACCATAGGTCTACTTCTAATATTAAGTAGAATTCCGTGGGGTCAGTGGTTTAATTAAATAAAGTAAGAGCAGTAAAAAACTAACCAAATATTTAGTTGGTTGGTTTTTTACTTTTGCTTTTTAATGAGGTGTAGGTATACTGGAAAGTGGTCACTATAACCACCTATATAACTCCCTCCTGCATATGTTCGTAACGGATAGCCTTTATATTTTCCTTTTGGGTCTATTAAATAAGAGGAAGTAAATATCCCTACCTTCCAATAATTATAACTTTCTTTTTCTTTGTTGATAAGGGTTGATGTCATGTAAAATTGGTCAAACAAATTCCACTTGTCTCTATAGGCTAACGAGCCTCTTCCTTTCTTATAAAGTTTTTCCATAGGTCCGTAAAGACTTAAAGAGTCCAAATTCTTATAATTTTTTTCAACTTGTAATATTTTTTTGAAACTAGGATCAATGGGGTCATCATTGAAATCTCCCATGCTTATAATTTTAGCTTCTATATCTAACCTTTGAATAGAATCAATAATGCGCTTATTTAATTTAGCGGCTTCTAGTCTAAAGGGTCTACTTCTTGCTTCGCCACCACTTCTAGAGGGCCAATGATTCACCATAAAGTATATTTTTTCAGTATCTAATAGTCCCTCAACTATAAGTTGGTCTCTGGTGTAGTCTCGTTTCCCATCTAAGTTATAAAGTAGTAATCTATGGCTATTGAAGTTTACAGGAACAAATGCATTTTTCTTATAAAGTAGGGCAACATCAATACCGCGTTCATCGGGAGATTGGAAATGTATAATTCCGTAGTTAAATTTTACGATGTTTTTATGAAGAACTAAATCTTCTAAAACGCCTAAGTTTTCTACTTCACAAACGCCAATAATGTCAGGTGCGGTTTTATTATCCGCTGAACCAATTTCAGAAATAACCTTAGACATATGTTCTATTTTTTTCAAATAGCGTTCTTCTGTCCAGTTGTCTTTTCCTTCTGGAGTTCTATCATCATCATAAATTAAAGAATCATTTTTAGTATCAAATAAGTTTTCAAGATTGTAAAATGCCACTGTTCTAATTTGATAAGTGTTAGCGTTTTGTGAAAACGTACCTATAGGAAAGAGTAAGAGAATGGAGACTAATAATCGCATTATAGAGAGCATTTTAACTTAATAATGTACGAGTATACGGAATTTTCACGTTAATTATTTCTTAAACAGTATCTTAATAGCTCATTAATAAGCTTTTACGTATAGCATGGTCAAGTATTTCTTGTTTTTATTCCTATTTTTTAAAATATGTTTGCTTTATCCTCAAAGTCCCATTACAATATCTGGGGTAGTAAAAGAAAATATTGGTAAGGAATTGATTACAAGCGTAATGGTTGTTTTGGAAGGCGAATCAATAACCACAAAGACGAATGAGTTAGGAGAGTTTCAACTTGTCACTTCACATAAAGGAGAATTTATACTTCAAATTTCTTTTACTGATTATAACATTAAAAGGATACCCGTATTTCTCAATAATAACAGCATTGATTTAGGGGTAATATTTTTAGATCGAGATATAACCATAGAGAAATCAATTAACCTAATTAATATAACTGATGATGAGTTATTAGATGATGAGATAAATTCTAATGCGCTGGCTTTATTACAATCAACGAGAGATATTTTTTTAAATAGAGCTGCGTTTGATTTTGGTCAGGCATTTTTTAGGGTAAGAGGTTATGATTCTCAATATGGAGAAGTTCATTTGAACGGGTTGCCCATGAATAAAATGTATGACGGCAGACCGCAATGGAATAACTGGGGAGGATTGAACGATGTTATAAGAAATCAACAATATGCGAACGGTTTAGAAGCTTCAGATTTTACTTTTGGAGGCATTTTAGGAAATACGAATATAGATTTACGACCATCAGGATTACGGTCTGGCACAAGATTATCATCTTCTTTGTCTAACAGAACGTATAGGGGCAGACTAATGGCAACCTATAATTCTGGAGTTAAAGATGAAAAACTCGCCTACATTATTTCTGCTTCTAGGCGGTGGGCAAAAGAAGGGTATATGGATGGTACCTTGTATGATTCTTATTCTGTCTACGGTTCAATGGAGTATCTATTAAATGAAAAGAATACAATTTTGGGAACTGTAATAATGGCGTCTAATAGAAGAGGACGCTCGTCTGCAATAACAGAAGAGGTACAAGGAATACAAGGAAATAGGTATAACCCTTATGTTGGTATTCAAAACGGAAAAATTAGAAATTCTAGGGAAAGGCACATTAGAGAGCCATTGTTCTTAATTAATTACCACCACGAATCTAACAAACTTCAAATTAAGGCAGGTATTGGTTACCAAACCGGTGTATATAAAAGGAGCCGCCTAGGGTATTATAATGCTCCTAACCCAGACCCTACGTATTACCGATATTTACCCAGTTTTTATTTGAACAGCCCTATTGGCGCAAATTATGAAAGTGCCATACAGGCGGAAGAAGGTTTCCTTGAACATCCACAGTTTGACTGGAATACCATTTATAAAGCGAATACAAGTATAAGTCAGAACGGGGAAGCGGCTTATGTGTTATATGACGATACCACTAAAGACAATCAATTAACGGTAAGGGCGACGGCCAATATAAATATTGATAGTCATTTAAAAATTGACATTGGTTTAACACACCGCCAACTAAACTCTAATAACTATGCTCAAATAGATGACCTCGTAGGGGCAGAGTATCATAAAGATATAGATGTGTTTTCAGAAACATTAAATGATGTCTCAACTGATGTACATAAACTAGAAGGTGAAATTTTCAATTATAATTATGATTTAAACGGAAGCCATACAGATATGTACACCCAATTAAATGCCCACTTTAATAAGGTAAAGGCATTTGTGTCAGGAAAGTATGCTATGGCTAATTATCAAAGAGAAGGCTTGTTTAAGAATGAACGCTTTGTAGATAATTCTTTAGGAAAGAGCGAACAGGTTAAGTTTTTAAATTGGTCAGTAAAATCAGGTGCATTGTATTCTATAACTGGTAGGCATTGGGCTGCTGTTAATGCGGCCATGATCAATAAAGCACCTGTTTTACAAAATGTATTTATAAATCCTAGAGAAAACAATGCTATTGTTCCCAATTTGCAGAGCGAAACTATTACCAGTATAGATGCTAATTATTTTCTTAGAATGCCAAAGTTGACGGGTAGATTAACTGGGTTTTATACACGTTTTCAAAATACGACAGATGTAAATTTCTTTTTCGTTGATTCTGGGGTGGGTTCAGATTTTGTGCAAGAAGTAATCACTGATTTAGACAAATTACATATGGGTGTTGAACTTGGTTTGGAATATCAGTTATCTAGCGCTGTTAATTTATCATTAGTTGCTTCAGTGGCAAAACATGAATATGCCAGTAATCCTTTTGTGACTATTAATTTTGACACTGCGGGTGCAGCAGAAGATTTGATAGATATATCTGGTTCTAAATTTTTAGGTCAGTCTGCCGTAAAGAGATACAAGCTAGCGCAAGGTCCGCAAAAGGCCATTGCAGTAGGTATAGCATATAGGGATCCTAAATATTGGTGGGTAAGTGCTTCAGCCAATTACTTGGCTAATAATTATGCCAATATTTCTACAATTACTAGAACCCAAAGTTTTTTAATTGATCCGGAGACACAACTAAAATTCCCAGATGCAACAGATGAAAATGTACAGAAGCTTTTGAGACAAAAACTACTTGATAATTTTTATTCATTGAATATGGTGGGCGGTAAGTCTTGGCTTAAGAAAGGGAAGTACATAAGTGTATTTGCCAGTATTAATAATGTTTTTGATACCACGTTTAGAACTGGTGGCTACGAGCAAAGTAGAAATGGAAATTATGGTCAGCTAAAGCAAGATAACTTAAGTGGCAATCCGTCTTTTGCACCTAAATATTGGTATGGTTTCGGAAGAACCTATTTTTTAAATTTTGCCTTTAGTTTTTAGGCATCAAGAAATTTGTATGAATCTTAGTTTAAATAAATATGTTATAATAATTACTGTAATCACCATGTTTTTCTCATGTGTGAAGAACAGAGAATTTGACACACCGGAGACAGGTTGTTCAGATTCTGATTTTACATTCATCAGTATATCGGAATTAAAAGGTTTATATGCTGGCGAGACTAGGCAGATTCATGAAGATTTAGTAGTTAAGGGCTATGTAATATCATCAGATAAAGCAGGTAATTTTTTTAATACCATTCATTTTCAGGATGAGTCAAAAAATCCTACGGAAGGTATGCAGATAGAATTGGAATTAAGAGATGCTCATTTGTTCTTTGATGTTGGTCAACAAATCATCATAAAACTAAAAGGATTGTATTTAGGACAGTCTAATGAGGGGTATAAAATTGGTGGTGTATTTACCTCTTTTGGAAACCGTAGTGTGGGTAGGCTGCCTAAAAATGTTGTTTTTGACCATGTGTTGATCTCTTGTGAAGCAAATATTGGTATAGAACCTACTTCAGCTGTTATCTCAGAATTAAGCAATGCTATGTTAAATACCTTGATCGTCATAAATAATGTAGAAATTAAACAAGAAGAACTTGGGGAGACTTTCGCTATTAAAGAAGAGGAGACGATAAGAACCCTTGTAGATTGTTTTGATAACGAATTGATGATGGTAAACAGTGGATATGCTGATTTTCAATCTAAGATTCTACCGGATAAAAAGGGAACTGCTACCGGATTATTGACAAAAGATAATAATCAATATCAGCTAATCATTCGTAGTGTAAATGATCTTGAATTTGAACAAGAACGATGTGAAGATTTTATAGACGAATTTACTTCTTCATCAATTTTAATATCTGAGATTGCCGACCCTGACAATAATGCAGGCGCACGGTTTGTAGAGCTTTATAACGCATCAGAAGAAAGCTTATCTTTAAAAGGTTGGAATTTGGAACGTTACACCAATGATAATATTGAAGTAAGTTCAAAAATAGACTTGTCTGAATATGAAATATCTGGCAGGGGGTTCTTAATAATTTCTCCCAATGTAGAAGAATTTAAAAATGTTTACGGCTTTGATCCTGATGTTTCTGTAGGCACAAATTCACCGGCAGATTCTAATGGCGATGATACCATTGTATTAGTAGACCCTTTTTATTCTGTTGTAGATATTTTTGGGGTTATTGGTGAAGATGGTAGCAGTACCAACCACGAATTTGAAGATGGTAGAGCTGTAAGAAAACTAGAAATAGCTATTAACAATGCCGATTTTAATTCAGCTGAATGGTTAATTTATAATGATACTGGTGCCGAGGGTACCATAAACCAGCCTCAAAATGCTCCGTTAGATTTTAATCCGGGTGTCAGATAAAATTACGTTATGTCTTTCGAATCGATAATTTTTTGAACGGTATTTTGGGTTAAAGGCTTTACAATATAGTCTTTGACCAATTTGTAATCTTTGGCTTTTTTCATGTACTTAGGGCTAATGAAAGAACTGGTGATATAAATTTTAATATGCCCTATTTTATCTTCAGGTAGTTCTTCAAATTCCTCTAAAAAAGACCATCCGTCTCTATTAGGCATATTCAAATCTAAAAAGATGACCTCTGGTAAATTGATGTTTTCTACAAGTAAACCAATTAAACCATCAAGAGCTTCTTGACCTCCAGAATAATATAAAATGTTGTCACTAAAGTTAAGCTGCTTTAGGATATTCTTACTGCTAATCGAAAAAAATTCGTCGTCATCAATAATACAACAACTAGAAAATATGCTCATTTTTAATTATTTCAAAAGTAAATCTAAATTAGATTTTAGATGCCTAAATCTGTAAATGACTAAGGTATATAAATTATTAAAAACAAATATTTAATAAAAATAAGTTACACTCATTTTTATTAACAATGACATTGTTAAAAATATAGTTTTTAGATTAACTTTCTACTGGAGCTCCTAATATTTTAGTTAAATCATCTGGGGTAATGGGTTTTAAAATATAAGTATCAACTTGCTCATAATTTTTAACCTGTTCTAGATCCCTTGGGTCTACCGAGGAACTAATGATATAAATTACGATTTTTTTGGATCTTGGGCTTTGACAATTTTTAAATTCATCTAGAAATTCCCAGCCATTTAAAACAGGCATATTTAAATCTAAAAATATCACATCTGGTAATGGTTCATTGGCAACGCACAATTTCATTAGCCCGTCTAGAGCATCTTGTCCATTGGTATAGACTAAAATAGATGTGGCAAAACCTACTTCTTTAATGATTCGTTTGGTTCCATATACAAATATAGGATCGTCATCTATGATACAACACGTTTTAACGTTCTTCATAATCAATTTTAATTAGCTCTGTTTTAGTTTAATGAATAAAGTAGTTCCTTTGTTGACTTCGCTTTTAATACTAATAGTACCATTCATGGATTCTATTTGATTTTTAGTGATAAATAGCCCAATACCTTTAGCATCTTTATGTTTATGAAATGTTTTGTACATGCCAAAAATCTTACCTCCATGTCTATTTAAATCTATCCCTTGGCCATTATCCGTAAAGGAAATAACGATGTCATCCTCTTTTAATTTAGAGGTTATTTCAATGACCGGAGTTCTATTCAAAGAGCGGTATTTTAAAGCGTTCGTAAGAATATTTAAAAATATACTCTCTAGGTATGCTGGTACTGCATTGACAAAGTGTGTTTTAGAAACATCAATATTTAAGGTTGCATCTTGCTCTTCAAGCAAGCCATTTATACTTTTCGTAATTTGGTGAACGGTGTTTAAAACGCTAACACTTTGTAGTTGTTCAAGAGCGCCTGTTTTAACTTGTACGACATCATTTAAATGTGCAATGGTTTCTGATAAACTATCCGTAGCACTTGTTAGCATTTTATTTAGATTTTTCCGTTCGTCTTCATCTTCCTCTTCCCTTAAAAACTTGGTAAGCATGGTCATATTTGTTGAATGAGAACGCAGGTTATGTGATACTATATGTGCGAAATTGGTTAAGCTTTCATTCTGACTTTTGGTGACTTCAACTAATGTTTCTAGTTTTTTTTGAGATTCTATTCTATTGGTAATATCTAATACTTGAGAAATAAAATGAGAAACCCCTCCTTCAATTTCTTTTACAGAAGTGACCGTTAAAATTGCATATATAAGATTGCCATTTTTATGAAGATAACGCTTCTCTAGTTGGTAGCTATCTCTTCGGCCTTTGATTACATCTTCAAGCAATGATAGGTCGCTATATAAATCTTCTGGGTGGGTAATGTCTTGAAATGTTAGTTTTAAAAATTCATTTGAAGAGTAGCCTAAACTTTTGCATAAGCTATTATTAACTTTTATCCAAGAGCCATCTGTTGCTACCAGAGCCATTCCAATTGCAGAGTGTTCAAAGGTTTCTGTAAAGGATTTGGTACTTCTGGCCAGCTTAAGTTCTATACTGCGAAGTTCAGTAATGTCCCAATTTGCCCCGGTCATTTTAATCACTTTACCATTTATATCCCTAATGGTTTTGGATATGCCTTTTATATGTTTTATTGTTCCATTTTGATGTTTTATTCTAAATTCTTCATCAAAATCCTTTATACCTTCAGCGGCTTCTCGGGTAGCTTGTAAAGCTCTTTCTTTGTCGTCTGGATGTAAGGTTGATGACCAAGCTTCAAATGTCCCTGAAAATTCATTTTCATTAACATCAAAAATCTTATACATTTCCCTATCCCATGTAATTTCATTTTTGACTATATCGTAATCCCAATTTCCAATTTTTGCTGTTTGGGTCGTTATTTTAAGCCGTTCAGATATTTCTTCATGAGCTAATTGAATCTTCTTTTTTTGGTCAATGTCCTGGAAAGTTCCAATGAGTTTAACAGCTTTGCCATTTATTAATTCTACTTCACCTTTGGCAGACACCCATACTTCATTGCCTTTAGCAGTAATAATTATTAATTCGGTGTCAAAGGCTTTACCTTCGGCAATGGCAGTACTTACTAGGTGCGTAATATTTTCGCGATGAATACCTTTCTTGTAAAAATTTATTCCGTTTTCTAAATTTGGAATAAAATCTTCACTTACTTCATGAATATCTTTGGTGGTTTTTGTCCAGTTAACCAAACCGCTTCTCAGATCAAGCTCCCAGCAACCTATTCTAGCAACTTCTTCTGCTTTATGTAGTAGTTCAATTTCCTTTTTATCGGTAGTTATATCGTCTAAAAAAATAACGGCTCCGTCAAAACCATGAGTCTCATAAGTTGATGGCAAAATTTTCCATTTCAACCACTGGACTTCACCGTTTGATAAAATATATTTTTGTCCAGGATTCACGTTATCCTTTCCATTTACCGCATTTTTTAAGGCTTTTTTAAATTGCTCAGGCGTTTCTATGGTTACATCGAATAGATGTTTGTCTGTTATATCGGTATTGTTTAAGGTAAAATTACGTTGCCACTGGTTAGAGTAACTAATAAAGTTTAACTTAGTATCTACGATAGCAATTGAATTGGGGGACTCTGCTAAAAGAAAGTCAATGGCTAATGTTTTCAAAGATTCTTACATTTTAAATTAAAGGTACGTATTTGATTTAAGGTAAGAAAAAAATATTACTCAGTAAGAAAATACATCTTATTTTGAATATTTTCAATTTCTATAGAACAATGATAATTTTAAAATATAAAAACTATGAACGAGTTTTTTTTTAAGGCAATTAGAGAAGGTAGTTTTAACAAGGTTAAGGCTATGTTAGAAAAAAACCCTGTACTTGTCAATAGTAAAGATACTAGGGGGTCTACACCTTTGATTTTGGCTACGTATTATGATGAAAAAGAAATTGCAGTGCTACTGTTGGCCAAAGGTGCAAAGATCGATGCTGTAGACGCATCTGGGAACACTGCTTTAATGGGGGTTTGTTTCAAGGGTTTTACAGATATAGCAAAGATGTTAATAGAACAAAAAGCTCAATTAAATGAGCGTAACGCAATGGGTGCAACTTCCTTGATTTATGCCGTTCAGTTTAACCGTTTAGAGATAGCTAAATTATTAATAGCTAATGGTGCGGATAAGACGATAAAAGACAATAGGGGGAACAGTGCATTGGATCATGCTAAAACCCAAGGTTTAAGTGCTTTTCTTGATATGTTAGAGTAAAATTATGAAAGAGAATAAAAACAATGGGTTAAGAGTTGCCTTAATTCAATCTACATTATATTGGGAGAATCCGGTTGCTAATAGGGAAATGTTTCAAACCAAAATTGATCAAATTATTGCACCTGTTGATATTATTGTTTTGCCAGAAATGTTCACTACAGGCTTTTCCATGTCGCCCGGTAATATTAAAAAAGAAGAAGGGTTGAAGACTCTAGATTGGATGAAGAATATTGCTCACTCCAAAAATACCGCAGTAGTTGGAAGTATTATATTCTACGAAAATGATAAGTATTATAATAGGCTTTTTTTTGTAAAACCAAACAGAACATTTGAAACTTACGACAAAAGGCATACATTCACGTTGGCAGGTGAGGATAAAGAGTATTCCTCAGGTAAGGAAAGATTGATTGTGAATTATAAGGGATTTTCTATTTGTCCTTTAGTGTGTTATGATCTTCGCTTTCCTGTGTGGAGTAGAAATACGGAAAATTTTGATGTATTATTATATACGGCAAATTGGCCAACACCTAGAATTAATGCGTGGAATGCTCTTTTGAAAGCTAGGGCTATTGAGAATATGGTATATTGTATTGGTGTAAATCGTATAGGTGAAGACAAGGTAGGGCATAAATACTCAGGGCATACTAGCGTATATGATCCTCTTGGAGAGTTGCTTTTGCTTTCTGAAATAGAAGAGACTGTTATTGTTGAGTTATTTAAAAATGAAATTAACCTAGTTAGAAAAAAATTTCGTTTTCTAGACGATCGTGATGGGTTTAGTCTATTAAATTAAAGGTTTCTATTTTCTCCCAATTAGCTCGTAATTCAATTAAATTAGGATAGTAACTTATTTTTTCTGGTTGTCTTTTCTCTAGCAAATTACCAGTGTCCCATTTGCCATTTTTGTTTCTATCAAAAATCACACGTGCTTGGTATTGGCCGGGGTCAAGATTGTCAAAAATGTATGCTTGCGGCTTCTTAGCATAAATTTCACGTTGTAAATCGCCCTTTTCATTGGTTAATTGCACAATTATGGGGTATACAATATTGCCACCATTTATATTTAAAGTTAGATTACCATAATCAGCAAGGCTTTTAGTTCTAAAAGAGTATGCAACTGAATCATTAGTTGTTTCAAAAAAATCTGTGACCGCACCGGGCACAAGTTCCATTCTATAGTTTTGGGAAGGAGCAACTTTAAAATTAAAATTTAATAAATTTTCAATAGTATCCAATTTTAGGCTGTAGGCTATTTCTACAGAGTCTTTATCCATCAATTTTATTTTAGTACTGTCATAGCTAACTAATGGTGTGTTGCTTAATAGGTTTAAAGGCTGATCCATTGCTATGTTTCCATTTTGACTCATGGAAATTTTTAAGGAGTCAAATGCAACTTTTCTATTTTTCACTTTAAAGGTATCCTTGACTTTTAAATTTTCATTAGTAATGGTAAAAAGAAGAGAATCCATTTCGTAGGGGGTAAACCAAAAGTTCAAGGTATCTTTTTCTCTTTCTTTTAAAATTTTTGTTCTAACCGTATCAGGTATTTCGGTGAGTGTTTCAATTTTAATATCTTCAGCTTCACCATAATACCCAAAACTTATTCTATTACTGGCTTCCATGCTAGGTACGGCTACACCATAATCTTGAACTTCTTTGAATAGATTTAGAAGATAGATAGAGTCAGTGGGTAAACTAATAGTGTCTTCTACAAAACCTATCTTATCGGTTTTCTGGTCAAACAAATTATTGCTCGAGGCATCTTTTATACCAAATAAAGCGTATTTGCCTTCCTTTAGATTTTTAAGCTTGAATATTATGGCGCTATCCAGTGTATTTGTAATATAGTTAGGTGGTCTTTTATAAACGGTAGAGTCGTTATAACTACTATCGATTTTATAAAGCATAACGCTAACAAAATCATCTACTTTTTTATTGAAGGCATCTTTTACCACTCCTGAAAGCTCCAATGAATCAATATAATTGCCAGTTGAGAAAACATAGGTGAAAAAAGATTTTGGGTTTTCCTCGTTATTATCTACAATTCCTTGACCGAAGTTAAAAGTATAGGTGGTATTAGGTTCAAGTGTATCTTTAATAGTGATTTCAATATATTTGTTGGCATTACCGATCGGCGAAAGAACTGGTGTGTTTTTTAGAGGGGGAGATATAATAAGTTGTTTTTGAATATCTTTTAACTTTACTAATTCGTTAAAATATAATCTAATTTTTTGTCCAGTAAAATTAGTGGTCAGATTAGGAGGTTCTGCACGTGTCAGTTCTGGTGGTGTAATGTCTTTTGGCCCACCTGTAGGCGTGCCTCGTTGTGCACATTGGTAAGATACCAGTACAATGACAAAAACAAATAAGAAACCTAGAATTTTTCTGCCCATTAGTATAATTATCGACCACAAAGAAACAACATATTTAATAGAAATCTTACTCTATGGAACAACTGCCATGCTAGAAATGTAAATTTCAAGACCTTCAATATCTTTGAAAGTGTTGGCACAAATTTCCATAGTAGCGCCGGTGGTAATTACATCATCAACCAAAAGTATGGTTTTGTTGGTTAGTGTTTCTCCATTATTGATTTCATATAACGACCTGTTGTCATACCATCTGCTTAGTCTGTTTCTTTTAGTTTGCGTTTTAGTGTTAGCGGTTTTTATTAAAATGTCATCACTGTAAGTGGCATTGATATGATAGGCAATCTGCTTTGCGAAAAGCGCTACTTGATTATACCCTCTTTTTTTAAGTTTTTTTCGATGTAAAGGAACGGGAATTACAAAATCAATTTTTGGTAAATGACCTTGTTTTTTTAAAATATGCCCATGCCAATCTCCTAAAAAATGCCCAATAGCTTCTTGATTCTTATATTTTAAAAAGTGTATTAAGTTTTTTACAATTCCAATTTCGGTAAAGAATAAGAATGAATTTGCCTTTTTAATGTTAATTCGACCATAAAAAATACGGTCAACAGCATTTTCATCGTTAAAAGTGTACTCGGTAAGCGGTAATTGATGTCGACAAGATGTGCAGAGAAGCACCTCTCCTCTATATAATCGTGCATTACATCCAAAACATGATATAGGTAGGAGCACGGTGGTAACATCCTTTAGTATATTTGAAATCCTGTTTTTCATCAAATTTTACAGATTAATCAACCTACAGCCTGCTTTATAAATGGACAGTCAAGATAATAAATTCAATTATAAAATAATACTGGCAGCATTTGTTGCGGTACTTTTAGCATTGTTAATAGCATTCTACTATAGTTATGCCCAATCAAATGCCCAAATAAACTTTTTAGAGCAAGAGAAAGAAATTCTTGTAAAGGATTTAACCATCATGAAAGCAAATGTAGATCGTTTGTCCGCTAAAAGTGAGATGAACGAGATAGAGCTGCAAGATTCTAAGTTTAAAGTGCAAGAGCTTTTAGATTCTGTAGGTCGTTTAAACTTTACGGTTCAAAAGTTGAGAGAATTCAAGACTGAATTACGTAGGTTAGAATCTAAAAACGATAGTTTGCTTTTGAAGAACAATTTTTTACGTTATAATAATATGTTGCTTACTGATAAGTATGACGAGTCTCGTAAGCAAATAGAAAGTCTAAGGGCAAATAGCATTTCTTTAGCAGAAGCAGAAGCTTTACAAAGAAGAAAAATTCTAGAGCTTAATCAGAAATTAAAGACAAAGAGCTACTTGAAAATGGCTAATTCAGAGGGTAGTGGTTTTAGGTTAATTCGTGGTACAAAACCAACAAAAACGAACAAGGCATCTATAATTGAAAAATTAAGAGGTTGCGTAACGGTTTTGGCAGATGAGAGTGAAGCTTATAATGAGAAAGTAATTTATCTACAGTTTTTAAATCCCAATAAACAAATTGTTGAAGATAATGCCAATACCATTACGGTAAATGGAAACGTTTATAGTAAAAGAGTAGAGTTTGTTTTCACCGGCTCAGATCAGTTTTTATGTGAGTCTATTACCATACCAGAAGGTTCTTTGATGGAGGGTAAGTACACCTTAAATGTATTTGAAGATGAGCGTTTAATTACTTCTTCTGAATTTGAATTGAAATAATTATTTTTTTTTTGGGCTATTGTTCTATTTTTGCCACATGGCAAAGCAAGAAGATGATTTTAAGCGTGTAATTTCTCACGCAAAGGAATACGGATATGTATTTCAGTCAAGTGAAATTTATGATGGTTTAAGTGCTATTTATGATTACGGTCAAAATGGTGTTGAACTTAAAAAGAATATACGTGACTATTGGTGGAAAGCTATGGTGCAGCTTAACGACAATATTGTTGGGTTAGATGCTGCAATTTTTATGCATCCATTAACGTGGAAAGCCTCTGGGCATATTGATGCGTTCAATGATCCGCTAATAGACAATAAAGATTCTAAAAAAAGATATCGAGCAGATGTTTTAGTTGAAGATTATGTAGCTAAAATTGATGCTAAAATTGAAAAGGAAGTTAAAAAAGCTACAAAACGTTTTGGTGATGCTTTTGATAAAGAACAATTTTTGCAGACTAATCAGCGTGTAGTAGATTATCAAGAGCAAGGAAAAACAATTTTAAACAGATTGGGTAAGTCTTTACAGAATGAAGATCTTGCCGATGTAAAAGCTTTAATAGAAGAATTGGATATCGCTTGCCCAATGTCTGGTTCTAAGAATTGGACAGAGGTAAAGCAGTTCAATTTAATGTTTGGTACCAAACTAGGTGCAAATGCAGAAAGTGCAATGGATCTATATCTTAGACCAGAAACTGCACAGGGTATCTTTGTAAACTTCTTAAATGTTCAGAAATCTGGTCGTATGAAGCTTCCTTTTGGTATTGCCCAGACCGGTAAAGCATTTAGAAATGAAATTGTAGCAAGACAGTTCATTTTTAGAATGCGTGAGTTTGAACAGATGGAAATGCAATTTTTTATTCAGCCAGGTACACAGAAAGAATGGTATGAGGTTTGGAAAGAAAAAAGAATGAAGTGGCATTTATCTCTTGGCCTAGGTCAAGATAACTACCGTTTTCATGATCATGAGAAATTGGCGCACTATGCAGATGCAGCTTCGGATATTGAGTTTCGTTTTCCATTCGGATTTAAAGAATTAGAAGGAATTCATTCCCGTACAGATTTTGATTTGAGCAGTCATGAGAAATTCTCTGGAAAGAAATTACAGTATTTTGATCATGAGGTGAACAAAAATTATGTGCCTTACGTATTGGAAACTTCTATTGGTTTGGATAGAATGTTCTTGGCAGTATTCTCTAACTCACTTAAAGAGGAAGAATTGGAGAACAACACCACTAGGACAGTACTTAAGTTGCCAGCAGTTTTAGCCCCTATAAAAGCGGCTATTTTACCTTTGCTTAAAAAGGATGGTTTACCAGAAATAGCACACAAAATTATAGATGACCTTAAGTGGGATTTTAATGTTATTTATGATGAAAAAGATGCTGTGGGTAGACGTTACAGAAGACAAGATGCCAATGGTACTCCTTTCTGTATTACCGTTGATCACCAAACATTAGAAGATCAAACTGTTACCATTAGATATAGAGATTCTATGGAGCAGGAGCGTGTTGCCATATCGGCATTGAATGGTATTATTCATGATGCCGTAGATATGAAAACATGGTTAAAGAAAATGGAATAGATTAAAGGGTGTAGGTCAACTTTACGCCACCATAATAATTAATAGTGTTCCCAGGGTAGAAATACCTTGGGGCATTTCCTCCAAATCCGGTAGCGTTTATTAATACGGACTGTGCGTACTTTGTATCTGTCAGGTTATTGATGCCAAAATCTAAACCAACACGTAGTTTTTCCGTAATTTGATTTTTATAGCCTACTTTGATATTTAATAAATTGAAAGAGTCGCTATAAAGTAAATTTGCATCTGTCAATGGTATTTCATCTATAAATTGATGGGTCATATTTACAAACAACCCATTTCCAAAATTGGTTTGAATTCCAGAATTAATTTTGTTTTTAGGCACACCGGTTAAAATATTTTCAGAATAATCTTCATCAGCTTCCTCGTCTATAAAATCAACGAATTTATGGTTGCTATAGGTATAGCTTATAAATGGTGAAATCGTTATTTTATCGGTTAGGTTAACGCGGTAGCTCCAATCTAGATCAATACCTTGGTGTCTTGTTTTTCCTGCATTGCGCCCAATATATTGGTTATCACCAACACGTTTGGCAACTAATAAATTTTTAATGGGCATGATATAAGCCGCAACATTTAATTTTAGTCGATCGTCTTTACTTTTGTGCTCAATACCTATTTCATAATTTGTGCCAATTTCTTGAACAATATCAGGATTTATGATTCCGTCTGGGGTTAGCGTTTCTTCTAAACCAGGGTTTGAAAAACCACGGCTAATATTTGCGTAAAGTTGGTTTGTTGGTGTAACGGCGTAATTAACATCTAGGCTTGGTAAGAATAGGGTGTTAAAATCTCTTTTAGCACTTGTATTACTTTCACCTGAGTTGAACAAATCTCTAAAGTCATATTGAGTTTTATTGATGTTTAACCCTAATTGTGCCGTTAATTTGTTTGGTAAAGAATAGGATGCTGTAGCAAAACCATTAATCTGATTTCTAAATTCTTTGTTTTGAGATAGTCTATCTCCTTGTAAGCTTCCATTACCGTTGTTTTCCTGATAAAGATTATCAAATGTTTTCCAAGAATATTCATCCTTATAGAGCTCACTTCCAAAAGTGTAAGAAAGAACATTGTTTAAAATAGATATGTTGCCAGAAAACAGTGTTCTAATGCCATATCCATTAGTGTATTCATCTAAAATATTAAAGGGTGCAGGCTCATAGTGGTCTAAATACGTGTAAAATAAGCTCGTAGTGTTTTTTAATTTGGAATTTACATGATAGGTGTGAGAAAGACCAATAAGACTGTAGTTGTTGTCTTCATAGCCTTGTGCGGCTCTCCATGTAAATGCAGCCTGTGTAGGATTTTCATCGAAATCTTCTTGGCTTATAGAACTGGCTATTTGGGCGGAGTAATCAATGTGATTAATCAATAGTCCCACCTCACTTTTTTCTGAAATTTTAAAGATGGTATTCAAAAGAAATCCGTCACGTTCAAATCTATTGTTATCGCGATAACCATCTACTTCTGTATGTCCGTATTGAAAGGTCATATAAAAATTTTCTTGCGCGTGTGTAAACCCTAAACTGTTTTTTAATAAACCGAAAGAACCTATAGTGGTATTATTAGTAAGCTTGGTAGGCTGGTTGCTTAATTGTTTCGTGTTTAAAATAATTGCTCCACCTAAATTAGTGCCAAACCCTGTTCCTTTTGGTCCTTTGATTACTTCAATAGAAGTAAGGTTTTCTAAATCAAAAGCTTCAATGGTTGAAGAACCGGTACCATTGGTAATTGGAATGTTATTATAGTAAAGTCTTAATTTGTCTGTACCATATAATGTTCTAGAGCCAACACCTCTAATAGTTATTCTGTTGGTGTTCAGCGCTCCAGATAAAGCATAAAGACCAGAAACTTGATTAATGGAGCTTATAAAATCAACGGGACTGTAATTGGCGAATGTAGTAGCGCCTATGGTTTGCGATGGTATAATACCAATAGCATTTTTAGCAGTTAGCGTATCTATTACAATAACTTCGTTTAATTGGGTAATACTATCGTTTTTAAAGGTGTTTTGTGCAAAAAAGCTTAAGGAAAAAGATGTAAATAACAGGAGGGAAATTATTCTTTTCATAGGATGTAAAACCCCAAAAATACCTATTAAAAGCGATAACTTAAAGATAAACCGATTTGGAGCATAAAATCATTTTGAAAATCTACCATATTAAGGTTTCTGTTTAGGTGATCGTTTAATTTAATAATAATTTTTAGGCGTCTAGTAAATCATTTGTACCCGTTGTTATTGTAATATCTTTAATGTTGTAAAAGCTTAAGAAAATGTATAGATTGGTATAAATAATACATCTTGATAAAGAATGAGCATATTTATGAGATGGTGTTCGCTAAATGAAATTGATGTTTAGTTTTTTTAAAAGGGAAGAAATAGGAATTTAAATAGAACGTATTCACCTTTATTTATCTAGTCTTTTTTATTTTTAAACAAAAATGAAGATAGATGAAAATCATATCCTATAATGTAAATGGTATAAGGGCTGCGTTAAGAAAGGGTTTTTTGGAATGGTTAGGTGCAGTATCACCAGACGTCGTTTGCTTGCAGGAAATTAAGGCAAATGAAGATCAGCTAGACCTTTCATTATTTGAAGCAGCAGGTTATAAGTATAATTATTGGTATAGCGCTCAAAAGAAAGGCTATAGTGGGGTAGCTATACTTTCTAAAACGGAGCCAGATACGGTAGTTTTTGGTACAGGTATTGATTATATGGATTTTGAGGGAAGAAATATTCGCGCAGATTTTGGAGATATTTCTATTATGAGCATGTATTTACCTTCAGGGACAAATATACAGCGTTTAGATTTTAAGCTTACGTACATGGCAGATTTTCAAGAGTATGCCAATGCCCTTAAAAAGACCCATCCTAATTTAATAATTCTTGGTGATTATAATATTTGTCATGAGGCAATAGATATTCATAATCCGGTAGGGTTAAAAAACGTATCAGGGTTTTTGCCTGTAGAACGAGAATGGATTGGAGATTTTATGAAAAGCGGATTCATAGATAGTTTTAGGGAATTTAATTCTGAACCAGATAATTATACCTGGTGGAGCTATAGAGCCAATGCCAGAAATAACAATAAGGGTTGGCGTTTAGATTACGCCATGGTAGCTTCCACATTGAAAGAGAGGTTGTCTAGATCTGTAATTTTATCAGAAGCAAAGCATAGTGATCACTGCCCTATTTTAATTGAGGTAGAGAGTTAGCCAAATGAATACAAGTGCCCTAATTATATTTAGTAGTTTTGCATTTAAAGATTGCAAATTTTAAGCTGAATGATCTATACCAATTTACCGCATACAGATATTGAAGTAAGTAAAATATGCTTGGGTACCATGACCTGGGGTAATCAAAATACCGAAGAAGAGGGACATGAACAAATTAATTATGCCATAGACAAAGGCATTAATTTTTTAGATACTGCCGAGTTATATCCCATCCCTGCACATAAAGATAGATATGCGGCTACAGAGAAAGTCATAGGTAATTGGTTTAAGAAAAATGGTAACAGAGAGGATATTGTATTAGCTTCTAAGATTGCCGGAAAAGCCGATATGACGAAGTTTATTCGTACTACCGGTTTTACCAGGGAATCTATTACAGATGCCGTTGAAGGAAGTTTACAGCGTTTACAAACAGATTATATCGACTTATATCAACTACATTGGCCAGATAGAAGTACCAATTATTTTGGTCAAAGAGGATACAAGCATGATATCTCTGACCATTGGGAAGATAACATTCATCAGGTTTTAGAAACCATGCGCGATTTAATTCATGAAGGTAAAATTAAACACGTGGGCATATCTAACGAAACACCTTGGGGTACCATGCGCTTTTTGGAGGAAAGTAAAGTACATAGCTCATTGCCACGTACAATAACCGTTCAGAATCCGTATAGTTTATTAAATAGGTTGTTTGAAGTGGGTATGTCAGAAATTTCCATGAGGGAGCAAGTAGGTTTGTTAGCATATTCCCCTTTGGGATTTGGGGCATTGAGTGGAAAGTATTTAAGCGGTAGAATGCCAGAAGGCTCTCGTTTAAGCCTATTTCCTCAGTATAATAGATATGTGGGTGATAGCGCTGTTAAGGCAACAAAAAAGTATTATGATTTGGCGCAAGCCCAAGGTCTTAGCGTAGCACAAATGGCCTTGGCTTTTGTAAATACAAGACCTTTCGTAACTAGTACCATTATTGGGGCTACTGGTTTAAAACAGTTAGAAGAAAATATTGGAAGTATTGATGTTGATTTATCCGAAGAGGTTTTAAAAGAAATTGAAGCCATTCATAACTCAATACCTAACCCAGCACCGTAATATGGAAAGCCTAGTATTTATAAAAGTCGGATTTGGACAGATTGTACTCATTCTAGTTGTAATAGTTATAATCATGGTATTGGCTAGAATAATGAGAGATAAGCGTTAGCCGAATAAATTACCCGCAATTTCTTCGATTTTAGAAGCCAATAAGATTTTAATTTTGGTCGATTTAAGACCTATTTTATTGCTTTTTGAAATAATGATAGTGTCATAACCCAGTTTTTCAGCTTCAAGAATTCGTTGTTCTACACGTTGTACAGGTCTAATTTCTCCTGCAAGACCAACTTCGGCGGCAAAACAAATGCCTTTGCTTATGGGTATGTCTTCATTGCTTGATAAAATAGCAGCTACAACGGCTAAATCAATAGCTGGGTCATCTACTGAAATACCTCCGGTTATATTCAAGAAAACATCTTTAGCGCCTAGCTTAAAGCCGGCACGCTTTTCTAATACGGCCAATAACATATTTAATCTTTTGGCATTATAGCCTGTTGTAGAGCGTTGGGGTGTTCCATAAACTGCAGTGCTGACCAATGCTTGAATTTCAATAAGTAACGGGCGCATACCTTCTACTGTTGATGCAATTGCGGTACCACTTAAGCCATCGTCATTTTTAGAAATCAATACTTCAGACGGGTTGTTTACTTCGCGCAAACCACTGCCTTGCATTTCATAAATACCAAGTTCTGCAGTTGATCCAAATCTATTTTTTAAAGACCTTAGAATACGATATACATAGTTGCGATCCCCTTCAAACTGAAGAACGGTGTCAACCATATGTTCTAAAATTTTAGGTCCTGCAATAGATCCATCTTTTGTAATATGTCCAATTAGTATAACGGGTGTATTGGTTTCTTTTGCAAATTTTATGAGTTCAGCGGTACACTCTCGTATTTGAGAAATACTACCTGCAGCAGATTCAATATAATCTGAGTGGAGTGTTTGTATAGAATCAATAACAACAATATCAGGTTCTGTTGCTTCGATCTGTTTAAAAATATTTTGTGTTTTTGTTTCCGTAAGAATAAAGCAGGTTTCACTGTTTGGGTGAATTCTATCGGCACGCATTTTAATTTGCTTTTGACTTTCTTCACCAGAAACGTATAGTGTTTTATAAGGTAGTTTTAATGCTATTTGAAGTAGAAGGGTACTTTTACCAACACCAGGTTCACCACCTAGCAAAACCAAGGCACCAGGTACTAGACCACCACCAAGAACTCTATTGAATTCAAGGTCAAAAGTGTTTAAGCGAACTTCTTTCTCAATACTTATTTCATTTACTAGAAGAGGTTTAGAGACTCTTTTAGAGGTTTGGGAAGGAGTTTTCCAGCTTGTTTTTTCCTCTTTTTGCACTACTTCTTCAACAACGGTATTCCATTGTTTGCAAGCAGAACATTGTCCTACCCATTTCGCGTATTGAGTACCGCAATTTTGACAAAAAAAGGCAGTTTTTGTTTTGGCCATCTTTAGCTTTTAAAAAGTGGCTAAAGGTAGCAAGAAGTTTGAAATGAGTAAATTCTATAATGAAATTATAGCTTAATTTTTACTCGATCTTTCTTTTTTAAATGCGCTAAAGGCGAGGAAAAATGATGCCCATGCCATAAATAGGGCAATACCGTTATAGGCTAAGATAAATTCGCCTTTTAAGCCAAAATAAGTAAAGAGCACTCCGGAAAACACGAAGTACATTGCGTCAATTTTAATCATAATTAAGTAGGTTGGGCTAATTTGGGACTAGCCGTTTATTTTATAATAATCTTTAAAAGCCAAAATCGGCTTTTAGTGCATCCATTTTCTCAAGGGCCATTTCTTTGGTTAAAAAATCTATTTCTTCCATTTGAAATGACTTTTCAAATGTTCTTAATGCTTTTTTGGGTTCGCCAAGTTGTTCATAGTATTCAGCTTCAAAATAAAAACCTAACATGGTTTCTGGGTATTCTTCCTTACAGAGATCGGATAATGGTTTTAACGACTCAAAATCCTCTTTCTTTCTAGATGCCGCATATATTGCCATAATGTCGTTTAATTCAACGGGCTTGCTAAAACCAAACATATCTACAATGCCTTGGTATTTGTTTTCTAAATAGGTATAAACCGGTTCTTCACTGGTTAAAATTTGAGTTTTGTATTCTTTTGGGCTAATAGGTTTAAACATCCCAAAAATATTATCAAAAGCTTTTCCAATGCCGTAGGTAGCCACAGAAATATGATCTGCATTAGAATATTCATCAAAGAAATAATGTAAAGACTCTTTTTTAATAGTTTTAAGGTCATTGTTCATGGCTAAAATTCGCTGCTTGCCATTGCTGGCTTCGCCTTCAATAATTAGCTGATAAAATATTTGATTTTCAAAAGTACCTAAACGCATAGGTAGTCTGCTTTCCATTTCTGGAGCAAGAGTAGGTGAGATACTTACATAACCATCAAATATAGAATTGTCCTTGAACAACCAATAGTTCATGAAGTTAGCAGTAATATCATAGCCAACAATCATTTTAAATGGGGCTGTGCTATAGTTAAGATCTAGGTAAGGAATAAGTTCCATACCAATAAACTCATAAAAGCTTTTGCCTTTTTCAGAAGGAAGGCCGCTATCCAGGTCAAATGCGCAATCCTCATATCTTAGGTCATTTTCACTTTGGTTAATGCCAACAACAATACTTTGGGGCATGCCATGAAAACGACTATAGAATTTTGAGTTTGCCACTACTTGTTCAAACAGATATTCAGCGTCAAGTACAATAATTAAAGGGTACTTTTTGCTTTCATCCATGTTCTCCGGAAAATAGTAGTTTACATCTCTTCGTTCTTGGAGTTTAAAAGATTCGAAGATTTCTTGTTTTACTTGAGCATAAGTGCTGATCCCAAATAAAACTGCGAATATTAAAGCTACATAGCGCATAAAAGGTAATTATAAGTTGAATAAACTATTTACTACTTTTCAATAACGGTAATAGCAGAAAAGATATTGCACCAAAAACGACTATCATTAGTGTTTGTGCTATCCATATTATCCACCCAAAGGCGTCACCAGAGACTTCGCTGATCCCAAAGATGGCCAGAGCACCACTTACGGCAATGGGGTAAAGACCAATACCGCCGTTGGTAGTTGCCATGGCGAAAGCCCCGGCTACAAAGGCTACCAAGAGTTGACTAAGGGTGAGTGATAGGGTTTCTGGAACGGTAAATTTTATAATCCAAAGCATACCAATATAGCACCCCCAAATGAAGAACGTATGAAAAATAAATAACCATTTATTTTTCATTTTAAAAATACTGAACACGCCGTCAAGAAGTCCTTTTACGAATGTTCTGATTTTTTGGGCAAAGGCACTTTTAGATTTTTTTATGATAAATATAAAAACAAAGAATAAAGCTATTCCGCCCAAGGCAAGAAATATGAGTCCGGTTGCATTAAAGCCGCGTTCTTGTAGAATACCCATAATCACATCGGTCTGTAGTAAAAATGCAATCGTAACTACTAAAAGAAGCATAATCACATCAACAACCCTTTCTGTTACAATGGTGCCGAAACCTTTTTCAAAAGGCACGTTTTCATAAGTGGTTAGTGCCGTGGCCCTTAATATTTCACCTGTTCTAGGAATACCTAAGTTGGCAAAGTAAGAGGTTAGGATTATAAGGATATTATTGATGAGTTTAGGTTTGTACCCTAAGGGTTCAAGAAGATAATTCCATCTTATTGCTCTAGAAATATGACCTAAAATACCTAGTAAAATAGAAAGAGAAACATAAAGTGGATTAGCCTCTTTAATGTAGAAAATAATTTCCTTTCTGTTTTCTGGTGTTGTTGAATTGTACGAGTACCAAACTAAAAAAACTCCCAGTGCTATTGGGAGTATGGTCTTGAGATTTTTTTTAAGGGAATTTGTCAACTTTTACGTTAAAAGATTGTTGGCTTCGTTAGGGAAAACCAAAGAGGGGTTAAATTTTTTGGCATCTTCAATATCCATCCAAGTATAAGAAATTAAAATTAGAATATCGCCCACAGCTACTTTCCTTGCTGCTGCGCCATTTAAGGTAATTTCTCCGCTTTTTCTAGGGCCGGGTATGATGTACGTTTCTAATCTTTCCCCATTGTTATTATTAACGATTTGTACTTTTTCGCCACGAATAAAATTTGCGGCATCCATTAAATCTTCATCAATTGTAATGCTGCCAACATAATTAAGATCAGCACCGGTAACTTTTACCCGGTGTATTTTAGATTTAACTACTTCTATTTGCATATCTTATTTTAATTTAGGGCTATATTGTCTATTAGTCTTACGTTTTCAACATAAACGGCAATAAATGCCCTGTATTTTACACTTTTTATTTTATTCTTGATCGGGGTCAATGTTTCAACATCCGTAATATCAAAATATTCTAGTTTAAAATCTTTATTGTTTTTAAACTGATCGTTCACCCAATCTTTGATTATTAAAGCATTTTCCGTGCCAAATTTGTTTTTGGCAGTTTTTAGTGTTTCGTATATAAGTGCAGCTTTTTGTCGTGTATTTTTACTTAACCTTTCGTTTCTGGAGCTCATGGCCAAACCATGACCTTCCCTTACAATTTCGCATCCTATTATTTCTACGGGGATATGCTGTATTTCGGTAAGTTTTTGGATAATGCGTAATTGTTGAAAATCTTTTTCGCCAAAGTATGCTTTTGATGGTTGTACTATCTTAAACAATTCTTCTACTATAGTGCCTACTCCGTTAAAATGGTCGTCTCTGAATTCGCCTTCCATAACTTTATCCAATCCGTCAAAGTCATATGTTTTAGGGACGATGTTTTCTTGGTATATTTCAGAAACTTCTGGGGTGAATACAATGATATCATTTGATATCTCCGAAATTAATTTAATATCGGCATCTAGAGTTTTTGGATATTTATCTAGGTCTTCTTTATTGTTGAACTGTGTAGGGTTAACAAAAATACTGACCACTACATTGTTATTTTGCTCAACCGCTTTTTTTATAAGAGATGCATGGCCATTATGTAGTGCGCCCATAGTGGGTACAAGACCTAGGTCTAACTTGTGTTTTAATTTTTTAAGCTCTTCTGTTAGCTTGGTTTTGGTCTGTATTACCGGCATTGAAAATTACATTAGCGAGCAAACTTACTATAATTACGGCTAATCTCTATATTTTTTGTAATTTTGCAGTTGCGTTCCAGTGAAAAACAAAATATAACCTTTATGAATGGTAAAAAGATATTGTTTGTATCTTCTGAATTAGTTCCTTACTTACCCGAAAACGAAGTTTCCCTAATGTCTTATGAAGCACCTAGAATGGTCAACAGCAATGGTGGTCAGATTAGGATTTTTATGCCTAGATATGGAAATATTAATGAGAGAAGGCATCAACTACACGAAGTAATTAGACTATCGGGAATGAACTTGGTCATCAATGATATGGATATGCCATTGATCATTAAAGTGGCGTCTATTCCAAAAGAGAGAATTCAAGTTTATTTTATTGATAACGAAGAATACTTTAAGCGTAAGGCTACATTTACGGATAAACAAGGGAATCTTTTTCCAGATAATGACCAGCGTGCAATATTCTTTGCCAAAGGTGTTATGGAAACGGTGAAAAAATTAAACTGGTCACCGGATATTATTCATGTACATGGATGGATGGCGAGTTTATTACCATTGTATTTAAAGAAGTATTATACTGATGAGCCGCTTTTTGCAGACAGCAAAATTGTATTGTCAGTTTATGGTAAAACTTTCGAAGGCTCTTTGGATAAGGATATGGTTAAGAGAATTTCTTTTGATGGAATACCAGAAGAAGAGATAGCATCTTTAGGTGACCCTACTTATAATAATTTGTTAAAGGTGGCTGTTGATTATTCCGATGCTGTTATTTTAGCTTCAGAAGATATTCCGGAAGAATTGGAAAATCATATTTCTAACCAAGAAAAACCAGTGTTACCATATGTACCTGTACAGGAGTTTGAAGAAGCATATGCTAATTTTTATAACACCGAAGTTTTAAAATAATCTGAATGAATTTTATTGCTAATTCTGCTCTTCCCAAATTTTCGGGATTGTTATTGTTATTGGGTCTTATAGTTTCTTGTGAGCAAGATTTGACTACCGTAGGCTCTGGTGTAGTTGGCAATGAGCCATTTACTACCGGTACGGAGGTTTATGACGTTTTTGCTTATAACAAGAATATAGAGGCTGTGCAGACTAATAAGTTGCCAATATATCAAATGGGTTCTTATGATGATCCTGTATATGGTAAAACAACGGCTTCGGTAACATCTCAGCTATTTCTGGGTAGTACAAACCCTACTTTTGGTAGTTTTACACAGGAAAAGGAAGATAGGGCAGGACAGAACGGTGAGTCTATTACTACAGTTCAAGAAAATGAAACTGTTAAAGAGGTGTATCTGTATATACCTTTTTTAACAAATACGATGGATACTGATGGTGATGGGGTAGCTGATAAATTTGACAAAGTGCCAGATAGTGATGATGATTATGATGGTGACGGAGTTTTAAATTCAGTGGAAACGGCCTCTAATACAGATCCTTTAGATAGCTCAAGCGTTGATAAAGATAGAGATGGGTTAAATGATGGTGATGGAGCTAAAATATATCCTAATAATTTTGCTAAAAAAGTAGAATTGGATAGTATTTATATTAATGGCAAAAACTATGATGACATACCTGAGTCGTCAGTGCCTACTTTTAATTTAAAGGTTGAGCGATCTACTTTTTTCTTGCGGGATTTGGATCCAAATGCTAGTTTTCAAGAAGCGCAACAATTTTATTCAAATCAGGTGTTTTCGCCCGATTTTGTAACAGGAACGCCATTGTTTCAAGGAGAGGTGAAAATTATTGATGAGGAAGAATTAGTTAGGAATGAAGATGATGAAGCAACTGAGGATACAGATGAATCAGAGACTTTTACCAAATTTCAACCAGGTATTAGAGTAGCGTTGGATAATGAATTTTTTCAAACCAATATTTTAGATAAAGAAGGAGATTCAGAGTTAATAAGTCAGGCTAATTTTACTGAATTTATTCGTGGACTCCATTTTTCAATTGTAGATGATTCGGGTAACGATGTGTTGTTTTTGTTTGACCTAAAAAGTTCTAATATTACGATGACCTATAGTTATACAAATTATGATACTAATGGTACGGCAGACGATACAAGTGATGATAATCCAAATAATATTCTAGAAAAAGATTTTAGGTTTTCATTCTTAACGGCGGGTGCAAACGGAGCTGTTTCGGGTAATGCGGTGAATACCTTAATTTCAGAAAATTATGGACCTCAAATTGTAGAAGCGTTAGGTAATACTGAAAATGCATCAAGATTATATTTAAAGGGAGGTGCAGGTATGTATGCCGAAATTAATTTGTTTGAGGAAGATGGTGGTGAAAGTATTTTAGAGCAAATTAAAAGTGAACAATGGGTAATAAACGAAGCTAATTTAGTTTTTCATATAGATAGGGTACAATTAGATGCGGCAGGAAGCGAATTGGAGCCGCCTAGGCTGTATTTGTATAACACAGAAAATAAGTTGCCTTTGATAAACAGGTCAACTGAACAAACGGATACAGGTTCTCCTGCGTTGTTTGGTACTTATCTTAATTATGATGGAGTAATAGAAGAGTCTAATGGAAAGGGTGTTAAGTATTCTGTTAAAATAACCGATCATATCAATAATATGGTGGTTAGAGATTCAACCAATGCTACATTGGCATTGACCTTGACTACAAATATCCAAAACTGGAGTGTTGCCGATGCAAAAGTAGATGATGGTGAAGAAAGGTTGGCTACGACTTCAACAATAACCCCTCTGGGTACTGTTTTATATGGCAGTAATATTGAGGCTACTGAACCTAATTTTGACAAAAGACTAAAACTTGAAATTTCTTACACAAAAGCAGATTAAGTTTTAATGTAAAATATTATTTTGTTCATAGTTTACATACCACTTCTAGATTATTACCGTTGTATAACCTAAATAGTCTAAGTTGTTCAGTTACAATTAGTAATGAATTGGATTAAGAGGGTTACGTAAAATTTTCAAAATAATAATATTATGTGTGGAATTGTAGGTTATATAGGGCATAGGGAAGCTTTTCCTATAGTAATAAAAGGACTTCAAAGATTAGAATATAGAGGTTATGATAGTGCAGGAATAGCATTATACGATGGTAACCAGATAAATCTCACCAAAACTAAAGGTAAGGTTGAGGATTTAAAGAATAAAGCTAAAGAAATTTCTCAAAAGGGGAGTATAGGTATAGGTCATACCCGTTGGGCTACCCATGGAGTTCCCAATGATATTAATTCGCATCCACATTATTCTAACTCGGGCGAATTGGTAATCATTCATAATGGAATTATTGAGAACTATGAATCTATAAAGCAGGAATTAACGAAACGGGGTTATACATTTCAGTCTGATACAGATACGGAAGTATTGATAAATCTTATTGAAGAGGTTAAGAAGACGGAAGGTGTTAAATTGGGTAAGGCAGTTCAGATTGCGCTCAATCAAGTAGTAGGAGCTTATGCTATTGCGGTATTTGATAAGGAAAAACCTGATGAAATTGTAGTTGCCAAATTAGGTAGTCCATTGGCTATTGGTATAGGTGACGAAGAATTTTTTATTGCTTCAGATGCCTCTCCTTTTATAGAGTTCACCAATAATGCTGTTTATCTAGAAGATGAAGAGATGGCTATTATTAGGTTAGGTAAAGAAATTAAGCTTAGAAAAATTAAGGATGATGCGGTGGCATATCCTAGGATTTTGGAACTTCAAATGAATCTGGAAGAAATTGAGAAGGGCGGTTATGATCACTTTATGTTGAAAGAGATTTATGAACAGCCTAGAGCTATAAAAGATACTTATAGAGGTCGTTTATTGGCAGATCAAGGTTTGATCAGAATGGCGGGAATAGACCTTAACATGGAGAAGTTCCTGAATGCGAATAGAATTATTATTGTGGCCTGTGGTACATCATGGCATGCAGGTTTGGTTGCTGAATATATTTTTGAAGATTTGGCAAGAATACCTGTAGAAGTGGAATACGCTTCAGAATTTAGATATAGAAACCCGGTTATTACAGATAAAGATGTGTTAATTGCAATATCACAATCCGGTGAAACGGCAGATACACTTGCGGCTATAAAGCTAGCTAAAGAAAAAGGTGCTTTTGTTTTTGGTGTTTGTAACGTAGTAGGTTCATCTATTGCAAGAGAATCTGATGCAGGTGCCTATACCCATGCCGGACCAGAGATTGGGGTGGCGTCTACAAAGGCATTTACTACACAAATTACGGTGTTAACTTTAATGGCTTTAAAGTTAGCCAAGGCAAAAGGTGTTTTTTCAGAGTCAAGATATCATGAGTATTTATGTGAATTGGAGACTATACCAGGTAAGGTAGAAAAGTCTTTGGAATCTAATACGTTAATAGAAATTATCGCTGATGTCTATAAAGATTCTACTAATTGTCTTTATCTAGGTAGGGGGTATAATTTTCCGGTGGCGTTAGAGGGAGCTCTAAAGTTAAAGGAGATCAGTTATATACATGCAGAAGGATATCCTGCGGCTGAAATGAAGCATGGGCCTATAGCGTTGATTGATGAGCATATGCCAGTTTTTGTAATTGCCACCAAAAAAGGACATTATGAAAAGGTGGTAAGTAATATTCAGGAGATTAAATCTAGAAAAGGTAAGATAATAGCCATTGTTACCGAAGGTGATGAGCAGGTAAAAGATTTGGCGGATCATGTTATTGAGGTTCCTGAAACATTAGAAAGTTTAACCCCATTACTGACTACAATTCCTTTACAGTTGATTTCGTACCATATTGCCGTTATGAGAGGTTGTAATGTGGATCAGCCTAGGAATCTTGCAAAATCTGTTACGGTAGAATAAGTAATAAATTATTATTAGAATATAAAAGGGCCTGATTCAATTCAGAGCCCTTTTTTCGTGCTTGACATTTAATGTTAAATTAGGTTTATAGGGTTAGTTTGTAACTGTTATTTTTAAGTTAATTACATAAATCTTAATTATCAATGCATTTGTTTATGAAAATATTACTATGCATGCATAATTTTTTTGAAATTACTATTAATGATATAAAATATTCTGTATCTTAACCCGTAACTAATTTTAAACCTTAACTAAGAATGAGAACAATACTACTTTTAGCATTGATGATTGTGGGGGCTTTTGGGTATTCCCAGACCAATATCAATGGTAATGTTGTTGACCAAAACAACGAGCCCATACCTGGGGCCAATATTGTTATTGTTGGTAAAACAATTGGAACAGTAACAGATTTTGACGGTAATTTTAATTTAGCAACATCTGAAGTGCCCCCTTTTAAGATAGAGGTATCGAGTATTGGGTATACAAGTACTACTGAAGATATTACTAGTGCAAGCCAAACCATTACGATAACATTGAATGAATCTCAAACCTTTTTAGATGAAGTTGTTATTTCGGCTTCTAGAACACCTGAGCGAATTTTTGAATCGCCGGTAACGGTAGAGCGGATAGGAATTTCTGAAATTAAAAATTCTACAGCTGCAGATTTTTATGGAGGATTGGAGAATTTGAAAGGAGTTGATGTAAATACAAACAGTTTAACTTTTAAGTCGGTAAACACAAGAGGATTTGCTTCTTTTGCCAATACACGTTTTATGCAGCTAGTGGACGGTATGGATAATTCTACTCCTGCATTGAATTTTCCTATTGGTAACCTAGTGGGCTTAGTAGAGCCAGATGTGCTTAGTGTAGAATTATTGCCAGGAGCTTCGTCTGCCTTGTATGGAGCCAATGCTTTTAATGGTATTCTCTTCATGAGAAGCAAGAGTCCGTTTGATTATGAAGGTATAAGTGTTTCGATCAAGCAGGGAGTTACTTCTCAAAAAGCTGCCGGTGATAATTCATACACGGATTTTGGTATTAGGGCGGCTCATAAATTCAGTGATAAATTTGCTGCTAAGGTCAATTTCGGTTATTTAAAAGGAACAGATTGGGCGGCCAATAATCAAGAAGATAAGATCACACCAGGTGGGACACGTGATAATTTAAATTATGATGGAGTTAATGTTTATGGAGATGAGGTTTCTATAAATATTAAAGAAGTTGCGCTTACATTAGAAGGGCTAGGCGTTTTACCAGCTGGAGCAAACGCTTTGGTTCCTTCTGAAATTGTCAGTAGAACGGGTTATAATGAAAGAGATCTTACCAATTATAATGCAGAAAGTATTAAAGCAGATTGGGGTCTGTACTATAGGCCTATTGAAGATAATAGTTTAGAAATTTCTTATGTAGGTAAAGTGGGTACAGGTAATACAATTTACCAAGGAACCAATAGGTATAATATAGCAGGTTTTTTTCAAGAGCAGCACAAACTTGAAATTAAGAACGATAACTTTTTTGTAAGAGGTTATATGGTGGGGGATAAAGCTGGTGATTCCTACGATATGGTTTTTACCGGTATCAATATCAATAGGGCTTGGAAAGATGATAATACTTGGTTTGGTGAATATACAGGTACGTATGTTCAGGCAACCTTGGCAGGGGCTACAGATGCTCAAGCTCATGCTGCGGCCAGAAGCCAGGCGGAGTCTGGTAGGTATTTGCCTGGAACATCAGAATTTCAAGCTGCTTTTAATAAAGTAATTAAAGATCCAGATTTAAGTGTGGGGTCACAGTTTTATGATCAATCTAAATATTACCATGCAGATGGTAATTATAACTTTAGTCATTTAATTGATTGGGCAGAAATACAAGTTGGTGGTTCTTTTAGAGAGTATAGTTTAAATTCTTTAGGAACAATATATACGGATTCTGAAGAAGATGGTCCAATTGATTATTCTGAATTTGGAATTTACTCTCAAATTCAAAAGACATTGCCAATGGCTGGCGAAAAAAGTTTAAAACTAACAGGGTCTATTCGTTATGATAAATCAGAGTTTTTCGATGGTTTTTATTCTCCACGATTATCCGCAGGTTATACCTTGAGCAGAAATCATAATATTAGAGCATCTGCCCAAACTGGATTTAGAAACCCAACCACTCAAGATCTTTTTATTGGATTGGATGCCGGTAGGGCAATTTTGGTAGGGTCTGCGCCAGATAATTTAGAACAGTACACTAGAGATTTTAATGTAAGTGCATCGGGTCAGTTGTTAGGTCAACCTTCATCAGTCACTCAAACTGGTGCCAATGCGTATAGCAACTCGTATTCTGCGGCTTCGGCAACGGCTTTGGCAGAAACAGGAGACCCTTCCGTTCTTGAAGTTGCAAATCCAGATTTGGTCAAGCCGGAAAAAGTAACTTCTTTTGAAATTGGTTACAGGGGTAAAGTCGACAAAGTAGTTATTGATTTTAGTACTTACTATAATAGTTATGAAGATTTTATCTCCCAAGAGGTGGTTGTAGCTCCGTACTACGGAGAAGTTGGCGATGGGGGGCTTTCGGTAGCGGCAATAGCAAATGGGGATTTCCAGGCATATAGTACGTATACAAATACCGATGCTAATGTAAATTCTTATGGTGCATCTTTAGGGTTGGATGTTAAGGTTTTAGGTAATTTTGATTTGGGAGGTAGTTATACGTTTACAAAGTTAGATTTTGACCGTGAGGCAAATCCAGATGTAATGCTGAGTTTCAATACTCCAGAGCACAAGTTTAAGGCTTCTTTTGGTAATAAGGAGCTTTTTGAAAATTTCGGATTCAATGTATCATATAGATTTAGTGATGATTATTTCTGGGAAGCTACATTTGGTAATGGGGTAATTCCAGAATTTCATGTAGTTGATGCTCAAATCAACTATGAAGTACCAAGTATTAAATCTTCATTCAAACTAGGGGGGACCAACCTTACTAATAAAGAGTATTATACTGCATTTGGAACTGGGTTTATAGGTTCTATGTACTATTTATCTTGGACTATTAACAACTAATTAAAATCAAAAGTTGAAATGAAAAACTTAAAATATTTATATATTTCTTTGGGTGTCTTGGCTTTTACAGCTTGTAATGATCCAGAAGATGTAGATCTTGAGCCAGAAGTAATGGCTGTAGATTTACCGGCATTAACCGCTGGATCGGCAGATTTTTCTAATTATGTTTCTTTAGGGAATTCACTTACGGCAGGTTTTACCGATGGTGCACTATTTCAAGCAGGTCAGACCTTGTCTTTACCAAACTTATTATCACAAAAATTTGGTCTTGTTGGTGGCGGTAGCTTTACCCAGCCATTGACCAATGATAACATTGGTGGTTTGGCTTTGGCAGGTACTAGAATTCAAGGTCCAAGATTAGTTTTTGGAGGAGCAGGACCTGTGGGTCTTGAAGATGTAATTGGTGACGTCACCGTAACAACAGATATAGCCTTGAACAATCCAACAGGTCCTTTTAATAATTTAGGAGTGCCGGGAGCAAAGAGTTTTCACCTTTTAGTACCTGGCTATGGTAGTCTAGATAATTTTCCTGCGGCTGCAAATCCTTATGCAATTAGAATTACAGGTAATACCAGTAGCTCTATTTTAGATATGGCGGTTAATCAATCACCAAGCTTTTTTTCTTTATGGATAGGTAATAATGATGTGTTAGGGTATGCTACTACGGGCGGTGATGGAACAGACCCTATAACTCCTGTTTCAGGTCCGCCAGGTTTTGGTTTTGATGGTAGTTACGGAGCCTTGATTGCAACCTTGACCGCTGGTGGAGCACAGGGAGTGGTTGCAAATATTCCAAATGTTACAGATGTGCCACACTTTACGACAGTGCCTCACAACCCTTTGGATCCAACCAATCCTGATTTTGGAGATCAAATTGCTACTTTGAACGGTATTTTTGGTCAGTTGAATCAGGTGTATGAATTTTTAGGAGTTCCGGAAAGATCAATAGAGTTTTCTACTACTGCTGCTAGTGAAGTAGTTATTAGAGATGAAACGCTCACAGATTTATCTGCTCAAATTGCAGGTGTATTAAGTGCTAGTCCAACATTCCCTGCATTTGTACAGTCATTTGGCTTGCCGGTACAGGCAGCACCTTTGGTAGCTGGGTTGTTAGGTAACACATATGGTCAAACAAGAGAAGCTACTGCTTCAGATTTATTTGTATTACCTAGTTCTGCAATTATAGGAACTGTAAATGTAGAATCTGTAGGTGCATTAATGGCGGCTGGTTTACCACAGGCGTTAGCGGGTCAATTTTCCGTTGAAGGTATTTCGCTACCTTTAGAAGATAAATGGGTGTTAATACCTAGTGAACAGGAAGAAATTGCGGTTGCAACGGCGGCTTTCAATCAGATTATCGCGGCTACGGCTAATCAAGCAGGTTTGGCTTTCGTTGATGCCAACACATTATTAAATCAATTAGCTAATAGCGGTATTACCAGTGGAGACTTTACTTTACGATCAAATTTAGTTACGGGTGGTGCCTTCTCTTTAGACGGTATTCATCCTACGGCTAGAGGTTATGCATTGCTGGCAAATGAGTTTATGAAAGCAATTGATGTCACCTACGGGTCTAATTTTGAAGAATCAGGTAGTTTGTTGAATGTAGGTGATTATCCTACCAATTACCCGGCTACACTGCAATAGTGGCTCATAAAATAGTAAGAATTATAAGGTGCTTTACAGGCACCTTTTTACTTTTGTAAAAAAGGAAAAAAACTATTTTTCTTTATAATTGAAAACTATATCTTTGCAGCCTGAAAATGAGAGCATTTTTCAGGTTATATTAAACGTAATACATAAACATATAAGTAATGTCAAAAGTTACAGGTAAAGTTTCGCAAATCATTGGGCCCGTGGTTGATGTAGAATTTCAGTCAGGTGCTGATCTTCCTAAAATCTATGATTCCTTAGAAATTGTAAACAAGGATAAGTCGATTTTAGTATTAGAAGTACAGTCACATGTTGGAGAAAACACGGTAAGAACTATCTCAATGGATTCTACCGATGGTTTAAGCAGAGGGGTAGATGTAGTTGCTACAGGTAGTGCGATTCAAATGCCGGTAGGTGATGACGTATATGGTCGTTTATTCAATGTGATCGGAGATGCTATTGATGGTTTAGGTGATTTGCCTAAAGCAGGTAAAGATGGTCTTCCTATACATAGAGAAGCGCCAAAATTTGAAGATCTTTCAACTTCTACCGAAGTTTTATTTACAGGTATTAAAGTAATCGATTTGATCGAACCTTATGCAAAAGGTGGTAAAATTGGATTATTTGGTGGTGCTGGTGTAGGTAAAACAGTATTGATCCAAGAATTGATCAATAACATTGCAAAAGGTCACGGTGGTCTTTCTGTATTTGCTGGTGTAGGTGAAAGAACTCGTGAAGGAAATGATTTACTTCGTGAGATGTTAGAATCAGGTATTATAAAATACGGTGATGATTTCATGCATTCTATGGAAGAAGGAGGATGGGATTTGACCAAGGTTGATAAGGAAGCAATGAAAGATTCTAAAGCAACTTTCGTTTTTGGTCAAATGAACGAACCACCGGGAGCGCGTGCTAGAGTTGCACTTTCAGGTTTGACAATTGCTGAGTATTTCCGTGATGGAGCAGGTGAAGGTCAAGGTAAAGATGTACTTTTCTTCGTAGATAACATTTTCCGTTTTACGCAAGCAGGTTCAGAGGTATCGGCATTATTAGGTCGTATGCCTTCAGCGGTAGGTTACCAACCAACATTGGCAACAGAGATGGGAGCTATGCAGGAACGTATTACATCAACAAAAAGAGGTTCTATTACTTCTGTTCAGGCGGTTTATGTGCCTGCAGATGATTTAACGGATCCAGCACCGGCAACAACGTTTGCTCACTTAGATGCAACAACGGTATTGTCTCGTAAAATTGCTGAGTTAGGTATTTACCCAGCGGTAGATCCATTAGATTCTACATCAAGAATTTTAACAGCTGATATATTAGGTGATGAGCATTATGCTTGTGCACAAAGAGTAAAAGAGCTTTTACAACGTTATAAAGAACTTCAAGATATTATTGCCATTTTAGGTATGGAAGAATTATCTGAAGAAGATAAATCTGCCGTAGGTAGAGCAAGACGTGTACAACGTTTCTTATCTCAGCCTTTCCACGTTGCAGAGCAGTTTACAGGTATACCAGGTGTTTTAGTTGATATTAAGGAGACCATCAAAGGATTTAACATGATTATGGATGGTGAATTAGATCACTTGCCAGAATCTGCTTTTAACCTTAAAGGTACCATTGAAGAGGCAATTGAAGCTGGTGAGAAAATGTTGACTGAAGCTTAAAACTAGTAAACAGTTTTTAATAATAGTTTGCAGTTATTGCATTCGATTACTGAGTACTGATTACTGAATACTGAAAAAATATGTATTTAGAAATTGTATCACCAGAAGCAACATTATTTGCAGGAGAAGTAACTTCGGTTACGGTGCCAGGTATAAATGGTGAGTTTCAAATGTTAAAAGACCACGCTCCAATTGTATCATTATTACAAGAAGGTAAGGTAAAGGTTGCGGGCAATATTACTTTAGATAAAGAATATGCTTCAAAGTTCTCTAAAGATGCTAGCGGAAATACAGTTTTACAAATTTCTAGCGGTACTATTGAGCTTAAAAATAATAGAATAATTGTACTTGCAGATTAAGTAGTACATTTTATTAAAGATTATAAAGGCTATACTGAAAAGTGTAGCCTTTTTTTATTCCTTTTTATAGGCAAGAATGTCAGCAGGTTGGCAGTCTAATGCCTTGCAGATAGCTTCAAGGGTTGAAAAACGAATAGCTTTAGCTTTGCCCGACTTTAGAATAGATAAGTTGGCTTCTGTAATACCAATCATTTCAGCGAGTTCTTTACTTCTTAGATTACGTTCTGCTAATACAGTATTTAAATTAACTACAATACTCATAGTTATATTGTTAGGTCGTTTTCAGATTGTACGGTATATCCTTTTTTAAATACGTTGGTAAGAAACAAAGAAATCATTCCAAAAATAACCAGTAAGATAAGATTATGAATATTTCCTAATTTATTATGGTGCATAATTGGATATTGAATTAGAACATATATAACAGGTCCAATAATTAAATTTAGGATAGTTAGGCGTTGTAAGTTTCTGATAATACTTTTATTAAAAATAACTTTATCTTTCAGGGCTTTGAAAATGTTGGAAAGTAGATGGAGTAGTAAGATTCCAAAAATTAAAATTAGGGTGATGGTTAGGATAATTCCAAACTGATAATCAGCTTGTATAGAACTTTCTACTAAAGGAATTTTTATATCAAATCTGCCATCTTTGATAGTATATCTATTGGTTATAAAAGCATATCCCAAATACGTTAGAAAAGCAATAAGAACAATTGAAGTACTTTTAAAAATATAATAGGATAAGGAGGAAAGTGATTTTGTGCCAAATATTTTCATGATATAAATATTATCGTTTAACGATAACAAATATGTGATAATCATTGAAAAACAATAATTAACTAGTCTTCAAAGAAATCAATTCCCAATCTTGATCTAAAGAATGATACGTACATACTTTTTCAAAACCAACGGCATAATGGGCGCCTAACGATCGGCTGTTAGTGGCGTCAACTTCTGTAATGATGGCATCGTATTTAGGGTAAGAGGCTTTTTTCATTGCATTATAGAGCCCACGAAAAATTCCCATTTTTCTATGGGTTTTGGCTACACATATTTGACCCATGGTAATAAAATTTTGAATGTTTACATTTTCTATTTCTGTAAACATGGGTCTCAGAACTGATATTTCATCTTTAAAATCATGGGTCATTGATAACGCATATCCTACCACCTTATCTCCATCTTTTGCAATGATATGTGGGCAGGCACCATTCATTCTGGTAAGTACATCTAAACTGTGTTGAACAGTAACAAAACCTTCTTTTTCTTTTTCTGTTGCAGTTACAGAAGATTTTAAATTCATTTCTTGAAGCGATAAGATTTGAATTAATTCATCTTGAGTCTTTGCAGTAGTGAATAGGATGCTCATTTATTCGGTTTTTAACCACGCTTGGCGTGCTTTTAATACTTTTTTTGATGGAGAGTCACCTTCTTTTTCGGCTAATTCAATGGTATAAGTAGGATTGGAATCTAAAACTACATCTGTTGTTTTTTCAATACCATATCTTGTGAAGCTTACATTTAATTTGTCAGTGGGTTGAAACTGTTTTATAAAATCAGTAAATGGTATACCATTAGGGAAAGGTTTGTTGTTTATGGACGTGATAATATCGCCTTTATTAAGTCCGGCGTCGTATGCCGGACTCCCAATTTTAGTATTGCTTCTTATTTTTCCATTTAAATCGTCTGTTATAGTTATAGCAGCTCCAAAATATGCAGTTTCAGTGTTTTGTGATACACTTACGCCTACGGTTTTAAATAGTTCATCATATGGCGGCATTTCACTTTTGTATATAAAACTATTGAAGAAGTTATCTCCAAATTCTTTTCCTGCATAAAGGTTTAGAGTTTTGTTTAAATTTTCTATGGTATAAGGCTGTTCTTTTTTGCCATAGCTTATCCAAACTTGCTTCATAAAATCATCTAAATTCAAATCATTCTCACGTAACGATAAGTCTAATGCAAGCCCAAGTACACTACCATATGAATAATAGGATATGAAAGTATTTTCTCTATTCACAGGGTCAATAGAGGTTGATGCGTCTACGAAAGGTGCTTGGTAGCTCATTTCTATAGGGTTGTAAAATTGTCTGGCGGGTGAATTCCATACATAATTGAAGGTGCCGGTTAAACCTTCTACATATTTTTTGGGCGTAATTAATCCTGCGCGACAAAGTACAAGATTGGTGTAGTAACTGGTAAAACCTTCTGCAAACCAAAGTTCTCCGCTCATATTGGCTTCTTCAAAATTAAAAGGTTCTAAAGATTTTGGTCTAATACGTTCAACATTCCAGCTATGAAAGAACTCATGTGACACGGTACCAATATTACCGTCCATACCACCATTTGCTAATGTTCTTGTACTGGTTAAAATGGTAGAGTTTCTATGTTCCATTCCGTCACCGGATGCATTTGGCAAATAGCATGCTAAAAAGGTGTATGTGCCATAATCAAATTTTGGCAACTCACTGAAAATTTCTTTTTGGGCAAGAACTACTTTCTTTACTTTTTCAAAATACATGTCTGCTTCTTCTTTGGTGCCAGGGTCGTGTAATGCTAATTTTATAGTTTGCTTGTCTATCTTAAATTCGCGCACTTTATGATTGCTTATCTCGGTGGGGCTATCCATAAAATAATACATATTGGGAGCACTATACGTATTATTTTGTAGGTGTTGTAGCTGTGTAGCAATTTTCCAGTTTAAATCATCTCTAGTTTTAAAGTCTACGATAATTTTTCGTTCACTAAGTGATGGGGCATACATAAATGTTGCCGGAATATTTAAATGTGCATGAGTTTCGTCTATTTGAGAATAGGTCCCGTCACCTCTATTGGCAAAAAGTGTATACGTTATTGTTACAGTACCGTCATGACCAGAAACTTTCCATTCAAATGGGCTGGTTCTGGTGATTTTTAAAGCATTTCCTTTACTGTCTACTGCTTTAAAATTATATACATTTTTGGCAAATTCATGTAGTGCATACCTGCCGGGCGAAGTTCTACTCATTCTAAGGGGTAAAGTATCTGATGCTACCTTTACAAATGTAGCTGATATGTTTGCCTCATGGTGTTGGGCATTTTCAAAAGAGATGGCGTAAGAATTAACCTGAGAAATTAGTTGAGCTGATTGCAGACCAAAAAATAATATAATAAATAGATAGCGCATACATTGATTTTTAGCTAAGATAATGAAGCTAATTCATGTATGTGTCTACAATTATTTAATTTGAGTAGTAAGAGTTAAACTGTCTGATTATTTTCAAACTTATCTTCAATTTTTTCTTTTATTCCTTTTAACAAATATTCGGTAATTGGCTTGGTAACAAAGTCGGCTACTAAAGGGATATTCTTTAACTTTTCTATGTCATGCCGGTATGCTGAAGAAGTTAATATAAATACCATACAGTTCTCTGTAGAGGCAAGCGCTGCTAACTTGTCCATAAATTCCCAACCGTTCATAACCGGCATATTGAGGTCAAGAAAAATAATATAAGAAGAGTTATCTGAGTACTGTTCGGTTAAATACTCAAGTGCAGGTTTTCCGTTAGAAAAATTAATAGTTTCACCCTTTAATTCTGCATGCTTAATTCCCTTTTCTAGTAAAAAGGTAAATATTGGATCATCTTCAATTAGTAATATTTGATAATTCATTTAATTTCTTCTATATCAATTGCATTAATGGTATTTTCAACAATATCCTTAATCACATGGTCAATTTCATCTGCTGAGGTCATAATATAATTAAGAATACGTTTTTTATCTTCCGTTTTTAATTTTTCGTCATCGTCTTTTAATAAATCTATGAGTCCCATTAACCTGGCAACGGGTGCTCTTACAATGTGAGACTGTGTCCATGCAATCTTTTTAAGTTGTGCATTTTGTGCTTCAATTGCTTTTAAGTGTTGCACTTTAGTGGTAACATCTTTAGAGTTGATGACAATGCCGTTAATAGTAGGTTCATTGAGTTTATTGGTGATAACGGTTTCTAACCATACCCAATGACCGGCCCCGTGCTTAAACCTAAATGGTTTGATGTTAACTTGTGGGATGTTTAAAATTTTTATGAATTCATTATAAACCGTATCGTAGTCATCTGGATGAACATAATCGAAAGCATTTGTACCAACAAATTCTTCTGGTGTAATTTCAAGAATTTTTGTAGAAGTAGGACTAGCGTAGGAGAAATTTGCTTTTTGGTCAATGATACAGATCATATCACTTCCTTCCTGTACTAAGGTTTTATAACGACGCTCACTTTGTATTAATTGTTCCTTTGCAATTGTGGTTTCATGTATGTCTCTAGATGTAATAACTATACCTTGAATTGAGGGCTCATTTAGTTGATTGGTAACATTGGCAATAAACCATCGCCATTCTCCAAATTTATTCTCAAATCTAAAAGGCTCTATTTTAACTGATTTGTTATGGTTTATTAAATTAAAGGTATTTGTTACGCGCTCTAAATCGTCTGGGTGTACATAATCAAAAGCATTTGTACCCATAAATTCTTCGGGAGTTATTTGAATTACCTTTGTTGAGCTCGGACTTACATATTTAAAATTACCATTTGTGTCTAGAATGGTAATGATATCACTGCTTTCTTGTACTAGTGTTTTAAATCGACGTTCACTGTTTTCTAATTGAAGCTCAGAATTTTTCTTTTCATTATTATCTCTGCCAATACAATAATATACACAATCTTTTTCATCCCAATTAGAGGACCACAACATATGAACTATTTCTCCATTCTTATGTATAAACCTATTTTCAAAATTGACGACTTTTTTTCCGGAGTTAACAGCATCTTTAGATTTTTTTGTAGAAGGTTTATCTTCTTCGTGTACTAGCTTTAAGTAGTTAGTGCCTATTAGGTCTTTTGGATCATAGCCCCATATTATTTTGCTAGCTTTATTTACGCTTAAGAAGTATCCTTCCTCATCCATAGTGCATATAAGGTCTAAAGAGGTGTCCATGATTTTTTGCAGCTCTTCTTTGGCATTTTTCAGTACTTGTTGGGACAAAACTTCTGAAGTAATGTCTTTTAAGAAACAGGTGATCCCAATTCGTTCTCCTTCTTTATTGTACAATAGATCAAAGGAGGTGAGCCCATAGGTGGTCCAAAATTTTTTTGAGTTTTGTGTTCTTTGTTTAACTGAAAATCCTCCGCTAGTAAGAGCTCTGTTGTAGTATGCTTTCCATTTTTTGGTCACTTGTTTAGAAACGGCATCAGAGAAAACGGGTTCTCCTTCCTTAAATGGTTGTCCTTGAATTTTTTCAACAAGATCATGGAATGCGTTATTGGCAGTAATCAGATTAAAATCAAGATCAATAGACCACATTAAATCTCGGGTACTGTTGATCATTGCATCTTGGTTGTTTTTGACCCTTTGAAGCTCTATAGTAAAATTTTTCTTCTCGGTAATATCTTGCACGGTACCGTACATTAATAATGGTTTTTTGTCACTACTCCATTTAAGAACTTTGCCTTTTTCGTGAATCCATTTATATTGCCCGTCTTTTTGTAGTATTCTATATTGAATGCTACAGCCAACGGATGGATAGCTTAAGCAAGCCATCATTTTCTCTTTTACATTTGGTAGGTCATCCTTGTGAATGAGGTTAAACCAATTTTCTGTTTTAAAGTTGTTTAAAACATTGTGGTCTAGACCAAAAATATCTTGTGCTTGGTCATTTAGGGTTAGGAGATCATTATTGAGATTGCGTTCCCATATACCTATGCCAGTTGCAGTCACGATATTGTCTAATAGCTTGCCTTTTCTTTCTAGGTCTAGTTTTTGATCAACTTCTGTCTTTTTAGCTTTCCGTAGTTCAAATAATTGAACAACTTGTCTGGCAAGAGTTTGTAGTCCGTTTAACTGGGATTTCTTAAGTCGTCTTGGTTTATAATCTAATACGCATAGTGTGCCAAGTCTATGACCGTTTTCTGTAGTTAACGATGCGCCTGCGTAAAATCGAATATTGGGTTCGCCTTTTACAAAATTGTTATTATAAAATCGTTTGTCATTGTAAGTGTTTTCTACAATTAACAGGTCAACATTATCGCTGATAACATATTTACAGAAAGAATCCTTTAAAGAGGTACCTGTGCTATTTAATCCTAAATTGGATTTAAAGAATTGTCTGTGGTCGTCTACCAAGGTAATTAAGCTTGCAGGGGTGTTACAGATAGAGGCTGCTAATGATGTTATTTCATTATAGATAGCTTCAGGCTGGGTATCCATAATATCAAAAGACATCAATGTTTGTAATCTGCTTGTATCTAAAATAGTACTACCTTTCATTTTATCCTTGTAAACAAGACGTACTCTTAATCTAAGACTTTAAAATCAGAGTAAGAAATTTCTTTAAAAAAAAGATGCAAAAATAAGATATATCAATGTTATTTGATTAAATAAAATCTTTTTGTTTTGATTTTTAGGTGGTGTAAGTTATTATTTGTCAGTTTAATAGATTTGTCATTTATTTTAACTTACGGTTGTCAGACCTTTAGTGTAAAGGTTAATATCATAGTTAAAATTTTAGAAAATCGTTTATCAGGTAAAAATCTATTTTATAGAAAAGTTATTTTTGCGCTATGAGCCAACTATCAGAAAAATTACAACGTGCTTTAGCAATTCGTAAAAAAGAAGAAACTTTTCGTACGTTAAATGCTACAGAGGGTTTAATAGATTTTATATCCAATGATTATTTAGGCTTTTCTAATAATGAAAGCTTATTTTCCAAAACATTTCAATTTTTGCTAACGGAAAGTGTGGCTTCAAACGGTTCTGGAGGATCTAGGCTTCTGTCTGGCAATCATAAATTTTATGATCAGTTAGAGCCGTTTTTGGTAAATTTTTATAAATCTGAAGCTGCTTTGGTATTTAATTCTGGTTATGATGCCAACTTGGGGCTTTTTAGTGTTTTGCCCCAAAGAGGGGATATGGTGTTTTATGATGAATTTATTCATGCAAGTATACGGGAAGGTATACGAATGAGCCATGCAAAAGCGTACAGTTTTTCTCATAACGATTTATCAAGCCTAAAAGAGAAAGTAGCTATAAATGTGCCTAGAAATAAATACGAGGATAGTGTTGTTTATATAGTGACCGAAAGTGTTTTTTCTATGGACGGAGACTCACCGGATTTAAAAACTTTTGCAAAGTTTACAAAATCTAATGGTTATAACTTATTGGTAGATGAAGCTCATGCCATTGGTGTTTTAGGAAAAAATGGCGAAGGATTAATACCTGAATTAGGTCTTGAAAAAGACGTTTTCGCAAGAACGGTAACTTTTGGTAAGGCTTTTGGCTGTCATGGTGCCGCTATTCTAGGTTCTGAGAATTTAAAAGAATATTTGATAAATTTTGCTAAACCATTCATTTATACAACTGCGTTAACGCCGCATACATTGGCAACTATTATTACGGCCCATAAATTTATAGGTGAACTGGGAAAAGAGTCAAGTGAGCTATTAAAGAAAAATATAGCTTTTTTTAAACATCAGCTAGAGATTCATAAGATAGAAGAGTATTTTATACCTAGTAATACAGCAATTCAAGCTTGTATAATTAGCGGTTCTAAAAAAGCCAAGTTGGTATCTAAAAAATTAATAGATAAAGGTTTTCATATTAAAGCAATTCTATCGCCTACCGTTCCCGAGGGGCAAGAGCGAATACGAATATGTTTGCATAGTTTCAATTCTAAAGAAGAAATTGGTTTGTTGGTAAAATTATTGGCTAACTTTATTTAATAAAATATGGCAGAAAAATTTTATCAGTTGGCTTCTTTTGAATATGTGGCAGATGTGCAAATAGTAAAAGGTAAATTAGAATCAGAAGGTGTACCTGTTTTTCTAAAAGATGAAAACACTTTAAATTCAGACCCTTTAATAAGTAATGCCATTGGTGGTGTTAAGTTACAAGTGTATACAAAGGATAAAGAAAGGGCAATTGCCATTTATAATGAAATAAGGGCTTACGCAATTGATAACAAAGGTAGGGCTATTGTATGTCCTAATTGTAAGGCTCAAAAATCAGAACCATATTATAACGGCACAGGATTATTTTATAAACTTTTTCCATTTTTTGAAAAAAGAAAATATAAGTGCCTACATTGTGGAATGATCACTAAATCAAAGTAAAAAACCATGCAGAAAATATTTGTAACAGGAATTTCAACAGAAGTGGGTAAAACTATTGCATCCGCAATTTTTACAGAAGCATTACAAGCAGATTATTGGAAGCCTGTACAAGCCGGTGATTTAGATAATACTGACACCGATAAGGTGAAAAGGTTAATATCTAATGGCAAATCTAGATTTCACGAAAGTAGCTATAACCTAAAATCAGCAATGAGTCCGCATGCAGCAGCGGAGGTAGAAGGTGTTAAGATTGATAGATTCCATATTAATGAACCACAAATAGATAATAGTTTGATCATTGAAGGTGCAGGTGGTATTTTAGTTCCTTTAAATGATGAGGATACGATGTTAGATATCATTATGCCAGATTATAAGGTTGTTGTAGTTTCCAGAAATTATTTGGGCAGTATAAATCATTCGCTATTGACTATAAAATGGTTGCTGCACAAAGGTTATGAGGTTACGGTATTGTTCAGTGGAGATGAAAATTTACACACTGAAAATATAATCTTAAGTAAGACAGGGGTATCTTCAATTGGTAGAATAGATGAAGAAAAAGAATTCACCAAAGAGATTATCAAAAAATATGCAGATAAGTTTCGGGATGTTTTAAAAACATTATAATCACCTGATAATCAGAAAAAGACTGTATGCGTTGTTTAAAGCTGAAGTATAGCTAAGTTCTTTTTAAAGTTGACAAGTACATTCTTCATGAGAGGTTGTGTGTAGCTCATTGGCATTTTTAAAATACCCCTCAGTAAAGGGAACCTAAGAAAAAGCTAAATAGAATGGTGATTTCTGCTAATGCGATACTATAACCCATAATTATCTGGTTTAGAGTAAGTAGTGTAGCGTATTTAGGTGGAAGCAATTTTTTTAAGAATGAAAGTGCTTTTTTCTTGGCCAATATTATCTCTATAGAAAAAACAAGAATAGTACAGTAAATCAAAAGAGAAATGCGGATAGCAGGGTAGCAGGCATTTAGACATAAAAAGAAAATCCTTTTACGTTTCTTTCAGGAGCGTCTCTTTGTTGCAGTTTATTTCCCGAACTTTGCATGATAGATAAAATGAAGAATTATAAATTCTATGCAAGAGGAAAATCTATCTAGTCGAGATAAAAAATATTTATGGCATCCATTGACCCAGCATAAGTTGGGTAAACCTCAATTACCTATTACTAGGGCAAAAGGAGCTTTATTGTTTGATGAAGAAGGGAAAGAATATATTGACGGAATAGCATCTTGGTACACCGTAATGTATGGTCATGCCAATGAGCACATTGTTTCTGCCGTTACCAAGCAGATGCAAACCTTAGATTTTGTAATGTTCAGCGGTCTCACACACGAACCTGCAATTGAGTTGTCAGAAAAATTAATGGAGATATTGCCTGGTAATCAAGCAAAGATTTTCTTTAATGATAATGGTTCTACCGCAGTTGAAGCGGCAATAAAAATGTCGTTGCAGTATTTTCACAATAACGGAGAAAAGAGAGATACCTTGATAGCTTTTGAAAACGGTTTTCATGGCGATACCTTTGGTGCCATGAGTGCATCTGGACTATCATCTTACAACGGTCCGTTTGAAGATTTTTTGTTAAAGGTGGTACGAATTCCTGTTCCACAAGGAGATAATATTGAAGAAGTAAAAAGCACGCTTTCAAAAATTTTAGCGGAAAATGATTGTGCCGCATTTGTTTTTGAACCTTTAGTGCAAGGCGCTGCCGGTATGAAATTTCATTCTACAGAAGGATTAGATGCTTTAATAGGTCTTTGTCAAGAACAGGAGGTTTTGTGTATTGCCGATGAAATAATGACCGGTTTTGGTAAAACAGGAAAGAATTTTGCTTCAGATAATCTAGAGAACAAACCAGATGTAATCTGTTTAAGCAAGGCATTAACGGCAGGTATGTTTCCTTTAAGTATTACCAGCTGTTCACAGAAAGTATATAATCGTTTTTTAAGTGAAGAGGTGCATAAAGGCTTTTTTCATGCCCATACGTTTAGCGCGCATCCAATGGGTTGTGCAGCGGCATTGGCGGGGATTAAACTTTTAAATTCATCAGAGATTTTAGAGAGGAGAGCTAGTATTGAAAATTTGCATAATTCATTCGCGGACAAAATTCAAGATCATAAAAGCGTAAAAGAGGTTAGGGTCATGGGTGTAATTTTGGCCATTGACCTCAATATTGAAACGGAACGCTATGGTAATTTACGGGATGAGTTGTATAGCTTTTTTCTGGAAAAGGGCGTGCTTCTTAGACCATTAGGGAATACCGTTTACGTATTGCCTCCATTTGTAATTACCAATGAAGAACTTCAGAAGGTTTACGATACTATATCCGAAGCGTTAAATACATTTTAGTCAAGAAATTGAAAGAAAAAATATCCATAACGGCCATGGCTTCTCTTTCTCCCTTAGGAAGCACATTAGAAGAAACCTGGAACGCATATCAGAATAACGACCATTATTTTTCATTAGCAGAAATGAATGGTGTTCAAACGTGGGTGGCCTCCTTATCCGCAGCTGCAAAGTTAAAGGTAGAAGAATTAAGGGAGTCTGATAGCAAGTACAAAAAGTTAGATGATAGTGTGTTGTTTGCCATGTTAGCATCAAGACTGGCGGTAGAGCAATCCGGTTGGAATAATGCCTCGGAATTTGGAATAAACATGGGTTCCTCTAGGGGTGCAACCAAATTATTTGAGCAGTACCATGAAGAGTATTTAAATACTGGTGTAACATCAACTTTAAGTTCTCCAACTACTACCCTTGGTAATATATCATCGTGGGTATCTCATGATTTAAGGGCGACTGGTCCAGAAATATCACATTCCATCACCTGTTCAACAGGTTTGCATTCGGTGTTGAACGGAGTAGCTTGGTTGAATAGCGGTATGGCAAAGAGGTTTTTGGTAGGTGCCAGTGAAGCTCCATTGACCAATTTTACGATTGCACAAATGAAGGCATTAAAAATTTATGCAAAAGCATCTGAGTCAAATTCTGCTTTGGTAGTTGAGCATAACCGAAACTACCCTTGCCAAGCCTTGAACATGGAAAAAGAGTATAATTCTATGATTTTAGGCGAAGCGGCATCTGTTGCTTGTCTAGAAACGGGAGTTGTAAAAAATGCCTTGGCAGTGATTGTAGGTGTAGGTTATGCTACGGAAAAATTAAAACACAACACTTCTATATCTGCAAATGCCGTGTGTTTTCAAAAATCAATGAAAATGGCTTTGGGTAATATAAATCCCGCTGAGGTAGATGTCATAGTCATGCATGCACCAGGTACTATAAAAGGAGATTCATCAGAATATAATGCCATTAAAGAAGTTTTTGGCGAGAACAGTCCTCGGTTGACTACTAATAAATGGAAAATAGGCCACACATTTGCTACATCAGGTATGCTGAATTTAGAGTTGGCAGTATTGATGTTGCAGAATAATGAGATGGTTTCAGTCCCCTTTGTAGCATCAAATACTAGAAATACTGAGCTAAGAAAAATAATGATAAACGCGGTTGGTTTTGGCGGTAATGCGGTAAGTATTTTAATATCTAAGAAAGAATAGCCTATTGATATTGGTAATTTAAAAGCCTCCAATTATTATTTCAATTTAAATTCAGTTATTTTTGAACCCTGGTAACAACCTAAGATTATATGAGCGAAGCAAGACATAATTGGTCAAAAGAAGAAATCCTAGAAATATATAACAAACCGTTAATGGAGCTACTTTATGAAGCTGCAACGGTACACAGGAAAAATCACGACCCCAATACGGTCCAAGTTTCTACCTTACTTTCTATAAAAACTGGCGGTTGCCCAGAAGATTGTGGTTATTGTCCGCAAGCAGCTCGTTACCATACAGATATTAAGGGTAACGATCTTATGGCGGTTTCTCAAGTAAAGGCTCAAGCGCTAAGGGCAAAAGCATCTGGTAGTTCTCGTGTGTGTATGGGAGCTGCATGGAGAAACGTAAAAGATGGTCCAGAATTTGATCAAGTGTTAGAAATGGTGCGTACCATTAATAAGCTTGATATGGAGGTTTGTTGTACCTTGGGTATGATTACCGAGAATCAGGCAAAACGTTTGGCAGAAGCAGGTTTATACGCTTACAATCATAATTTAGATACTTCAGAAGATTACTATAAGGATGTTATTTCTACGCGTGCCTTTGAGGATCGTTTAGATACTATTGAAAATGTTCGTAAAAGTAATGTGACCGTTTGTAGTGGTGGTATTATTGGTATGGGTGAAGCATTGGAGGATAGGGCAGGTATGTTAGTGGCTTTAACATCGTTGAATCCGCAACCGGAATCAGTTCCAATTAATGCATTAGTGGCTGTAGAAGGAACGCCAATGGAAGATATAGAGCCGGTTTCTATTTGGGACATGATACGCATGGTGGCTACTACAAGAATTGTAATGCCAGAGACTCAGGTGCGTTTGTCTGCAGGAAGAACTGAAATGAGTAGAGAAGGGCAGGCAATGTGTTTCTTTGCCGGTGCAAACTCAATTTTTGCAGGAGATAAGTTATTGACGACTCCAAATCCTGATGTAAATGAAGATATGGCAATGTTTAAAATGTTAGGTTTAAACCCTCAGAAGCCATTCACCAAAGTGTCACAGCCAGCTACGGTTGAAGCTGAAGATTCTCAATTAAATTCTTTGGGGGAGAAGCCAAAATGGTCTAGACCGGGACACGCTATTGAACGTAATGAAAATGCAAAACAAAAGGCTAAAATTGCCGACTAATACTACATTAATAGATTTTTAAGAAATTATTTTCTTAACGTTAATTACCTTTGATTTCCCTAAAAAACCATTAGTAATTGAAGTTAGCAGATATTCCCAGGGTAAAACATATTACCAAGGACACTTTTATTAACGATTACTTTAAGCCTCAAAAACCTGTTGTTTTAGAACAGGCAATTGAAGACTGGCCTGCTTATGGTAAGTGGAATCTAGATTATATAAAAAAGGTAGCTGGTGATATTACCGTGCCTTTATATGATAATAGACCGGTGCAACATAAAGATGGTTTTAATGAGCCACATGCCAAAATGAAAATGGCAGAGTATGTTGATTTGCTAAAGAAAGAGCCCACTAAGTATCGCATCTTTCTTTGGAATATTTTAAAAGAAGTACCTGCCTTACAGAAGGATTATACTTTTCCAAACTTTGGACTAAAGTTATTGAAAGGTTTGCCCATGTTGTTTTTTGGAGGAAGAGACTCCTATACCTTCATGCATTATGATATAGATTTGGCAAATATCTTTCATTTTCATTTTGATGGGGAAAAAGAGGTAATACTTTTTCCGCAGTCGGAAACCGAAAAACTTTATAAAGTTCCACATTCTCTAATTACCCATGAGAGCATAGATTTCTCGAATCCTGATTATGATAAGTGGCCGGCATTAAAAAATGCCAACGGATTTAGAACAACTCTATCCCATGGAGAAGTTTTGTATATGCCAGAAGGTTATTGGCATTATATGAAATACAATACCCCTGGTTTTTCAATGAGTTTAAGGGCGCTGGCGCGTAGTCCTAGAAACTTGGCTAAAGCATCATATAACATCTTTATAATGCGTTATTATGATGTATTGATGCGCAAGCTAAAAGGGCAAGATTGGATAGACTGGAAGAATAAAGAAGCTATTTCCAGAACAAATAAGAAGAATGGAATTTTGGCAGAAAACTAAAGGATTTTATTTTATAAGTTCCTGTAGTTTTTCATAAACCAAGTGACTTTCCCAGCCTCTGTATAGCAGGTAATCTGCTAGTTTTTTTCTTCGCTTTTGAATGTTGGTTTCGGTAATTTGTTGCAATCTTTTATGAGCTAAATCATCTAAGGTTGTTAAGTAAGCTTCTGGTTCAATTTCTTTTAAAGCAGTGGTAATATTATATTTGGAGATGTCTCTAAATTTCAATTCCCTTACAATTCTGTTTTTCCCCCATTTTTTAATATTGAATTTACCACGGGCAAAACTTTTGGCAAAGCGCTCTTCATTTAAAAATCGATCTTCAATAAGTTGGGCAATTATAGTATCAACTACTAATGGAATCATGCCCATATCTTTCAATTTGGAAACCACTTCTTTGTGGCAGCGATCTTGGTAAGCACAGTAACTTTCTATCTTTTTAGTAGCTTCCTGAACAGTGTATCCTTTTAATTTTTGGTTCATATTTTTCAAAAATAGTAAACAAAAAAAGCGACTCCGTAAGGAAATCGCTTTTTTCATTAATATATTGTTTTGCCGTCTTTATTTTTAAAACGATATTCAAGATACGTATACGCATCACGCGGTTGAATTTTAATCCATCTTTTATATTCCAAGAACCATTTTGTTCTCATTGATGGAAAACCTTTTGTAATATAGGCTGCTATAAACGGGTGTATATTAAGTGTTATACTGTTGTCTTTTGCAGGTCCTTTAAGAAGTTTTTCAAGGTCCGCTGTAATTTTATCTATTAAAACAATAGGTGCTTCCACCTGCTTCCCTGCATTGTTAGGGTCCTCTTCAGTTGTTTTAATATTCATTTCAGGTCGTACCCTTTGTCGGGTAATCTGAATTAAACCAAATTTACTAGGAGGTAGTATTTTGTGTTTGGCACGATCATCTTTCATCTCATCTCTAAGATGTTCAAAAAGCCTTTTTCTATGTTGTGGTTTTACCATATCAATAAAATCTACCACAATAATTCCGCCCATATCACGAAGACGCAGTTGTCTTGCAATTTCTGATGCGGACAAAAGATTTACCTCTAGGGCCGTATCTTCTTGGTTTTTGGCTTTATTAGATCTGTTGCCGCTATTTACATCTATAACATGAAGTGCTTCTGTATGCTCTATAATTAAATAGGCGCCCTTGCTCATTGCGGCAGTACGGCCAAAAGACGTTTTAATTTGCCTTTCAATACCAAATTTTTCAAAAATAGGAACATTGGTGTTATAGTGCTTAACGATGCTCTCTTTTTCGGGAGCAATTTCTGACACATAATCCTTAATTTCTTGATATAGGGTGTCGTCATCAACATGTATTCCTGTAAAACTATCATTGAACACATCTCTTAAAATAGAAGATGCTCTATTAAGCTCTACAAATACTTTTGATGGTGTTTGGGCACGATGTAATTTTTTGCACATTGCTGTCCATTTGTTCAGCAAGTTTTCTAGATCTTTGTCCAGTTCTGCGACTTTTTGTCCTTCTGCGACTGTTCTAATGATGACACCAAAACCTTTTGGTTTAATGCTTCTAACGAGTCTTTTTAATCTGTCTTTCTCTTCTTTACTACCTATTTTTTGAGATACTGATACTCTATCGGAGAAAGGAACCATTACCAAATAGCGCCCAGCTATTGATAGCTCAGAACTAATTCTTGGTCCTTTAGTAGATATAGGCTCTTTAACAATTTGAACCAACAATGATTGGTTCGCTTTAATGACATCGGTAATAACACCGTTTTTGTCAATATCGGTCTCGAAAGGAAAATTTCCTAAAGTAAAATCCTTTAGTTTTCCGGTACTCACTTGTTTTATGAACTTCAACATTGAAGATAATTGCGGACCAAGGTCGTGGTAATGCAAGAAAGCATCTTTTTCATAACCAACGTTAACAAACGCTGCGTTAAGACCGGTAACCGGTTTTCTGATTTTGGCAAGAAAAATATCGCCAACAGAAAAGTCGTTACTATTCTCTTCTTTATGTAGTTCAGTGAGTTTTCCGTCCTTTAGCAAGGCAAAGTCAACAGATTTGGAACTAGATCTTACGATTAATTCTCTATTCACCTGAATATATTTTTAGTCGTTGCACCTATTAAAATAGGGAACGAACTGATTAAACAATACCATAGACAAATACCATAGTATCTGCCGAAACCCAAATAATGGATCTCTATGTCAATGAACGTGTTTTAAAAAGAAAAAGTAGTTATAAAACTACTTTTTCTTGTGTCGGTTAGCTCTTCTACGCTTCTTGCGCTTGTGTGTGGCTACCTTATGTCTCTTTCTTTTCTTACCGCTTGGCATAAAGTTCTTTTTTTAAGATTAATTATTTTACGTGTACGTTGCTCTTAACTCCTTCTACAAAAACCTTTGCAGGCTTAAATGCTGGAATGTTGTGAGCGGGTATTTTAATAGTTGTGTTTTTGGAAATATTTCTACCGGTTTTTTCGGCTCTAGTTTTAATGATAAAACTACCAAAACCTCTTAGGTAAACATTGTCGCCACTTTCTAATGATGTTTTTACCTCTTCCATAAAAGATTCAACAGTTGCCTGTACATCTCCTTTTTCAATTCCCAGTTTATCTGAGATCTTCGATACAATTTCCGCTTTCGTCATCTTTCAATATTAGATTTTCTGTATGTTTTTTCGGGATGCAAATATATAAATTAAATTCAATCTTTCTTTCTAATGAGTTAATTTTAAGTGTATAAACTGCTACTTTTATAACTTAGTATACAAGAGCATGTCATTTTCCAGTAAAATATTAGATTGGTATCATGAAAATAAACGCAGTTTACCATGGCGTGAAACTATAGATCCTTACAAAATTTGGCTCTCAGAAATTATACTTCAGCAGACGCGAGTTGCTCAGGGAACCCCGTATTACTTAAGGTTCACAGAGGTTTTTTCTACTGTTGCCGATCTTGCAAATGCAGATGAAGAGCAAGTTTTAAAATTATGGCAGGGATTAGGATATTATTCAAGGGCTAGAAATCTTCATGCAGCAGCAAAAATGGTTGTGGATGAATATGGAGGTGAGTTTCCGGATAATTATAAGAAACTTTTAACATTAAAGGGGGTGGGAGACTATACTGCCAGTGCCATTTCATCTATATGTTTTAATGAACCGCAGGCCGTAGTAGATGGAAATGTGTATAGGGTACTCGCTAGGTACTACGGTGTTGATATTCCTATTAATAGTACCGAGGGTATTAAGTATTTTAAAACTCTGGCTGAAAAAGTCATGGATGAAAAGGCGATACGAGATTACAACCAAGGTATCATGGAGTTTGGTGCAATACAGTGTACGCCAAAAAAGCCTTTATGTTTGCTTTGTCCTTTAAGTGATAGTTGCGTTGCCTTGGAAAAAGGCTTGGTAAATGATTTACCGGTAAAGCTAAAGAAAACAAAAGTACGCAATAGATACTTTAATTATCTTATACCTATATATAAGGATGCGGAAGGGATCCAATTTACCAGATTAAATCAAAGGATCGGAAAAGGTATTTGGCAGAATCTCTGGGAATTTCCTTTGTTGGAATCAAAAGATGTCCTAAAAATAGAGGAGGTTACTATCAAGTATAAAGAGGTACTTAAAGATATAAAATCTAGAGAGGTATTAGTTTTTAATGATAATGCTGTAGTGCATAAATTATCTCATCAGCATTTGTACACAAAGTTTTGGTTGGTGTATACCAATGACACTTTTAATGATATGATTCCGGTTAGGGAAATAACACATTTTCCTGTACCGGTTTTAATCGCAGATTTTATCAAAGCATTTAAATTTTAGTACTTTTGATTTTTATATCTTTAAGTTATGAGCGGTACATTAAATAAGGTGATGTTAATAGGGCATTTAGGCGACGAAGTTAAAATGCATTATTTTGAGGGAGGCGGTAGTATTGGTAGGTTTCCAATAGCTACTAATGAGACATATACCAATAAATCTACTGGTGAGCGTGTTACAAATACAGATTGGCACAATATAGTAGTTAGAAATAAAGCTGCTGAAATCTGTGAAAAATACCTAAGTAAGGGAGATAAGGTATATGTAGAAGGTAGATTAAAAAATCGCCAATGGCAAGGAGAAGATGGCAATACCAGGTACTCAACAGAGGTACATGTGCAAGAATTTACATTTTTGACTACTAAGAAAGAAGGTATGCAGAATAATGGTGGTTCTGCGCCTGTTGCTCAAAAACCGACAAGTACTGAAAATAATGCACCTTCTAAGGCATCTGCTCCTGCTCCTACAAGTCAAGAAGAGGATGATGATTTACCGTTCTAATAAAATTTAAATAACACCTATTGGACCCAGACCCCTTACCGTTTTTGATGACAACATTGGTTGTAAACGGTGTTTTTACAATGAATATAGTTGTACTTTGTGTACTGCTTGTTTGCTCTGCACTTATTTCTGGAGCAGAAGTAGCTATGTTTGGTTTATCGCCAACAGAAATTAAAGAGTTACAAGACCAAAAATCTGCAAAAAGTGCTGTATTGATTAAGTTGTTAGAGCGACCAAAAAAATTATTGGCGACCATATTGATCGCGAACAACGCTATAAACATTGGTGTAGTTTTATTGTTTAGTGTTATCGGTGATACTCTTTTTAATAATGTGAGCCAAGTATTGTTCGGGGTAGTGTCAGTACGTTTTTTATTGGAAGTTGTAGTAGCAACATTTCTAATTTTAATGTTCGGTGAAATTCTACCAAAGGTATATGCCAATAGAAATAGAATGAGTTTTACGCATTTAATGGCTTATCCGTTAAGAGTGTTAGACTTTATTTTTTCACCATTGAGTTTGCCTATGCGTTCAGGTACGTTGTTTTTATATAATAAGCTTGGAAAACAGAAATCTAGTTTAAGTATTGATCAGTTGTCACAAGCTTTGGACTTAACTTCTCAAGGTGATACTACTAAAGAAGAGAAAAAGATTTTAGAGGGTATCGTAACTTTTGGTAATACAGATACGAAGCAGGTGATGAGACCTCGAATAGATATTTTTGCCCTTAATGAGCACATGAAGTTTCCTGAAGTTCTTGGTGAAATTAAGAAAAATGGATATTCAAGAATTCCGGTTTTTGGGGACAATATAGATACGGTAAAGGGAGTTTTATATGTTAAAGACCTATTGCCTTATTTAGATAGAAAAACGTTTAATTGGATGACCTTGATAAGAGAGCCTTATTTTGTGCCAGAGAATAAGAAGTTAGATGATTTGTTGGGTGAATTTCAAGAGAAGAAAAATCACTTGGCAATAGTTGTTGATGAGTATGGTGGTACTTCTGGTTTGGTTTCTTTAGAGGATATAATTGAGGAAATTGTAGGTGATATCAGTGATGAGTTCGATGATGAAGATTTAATTTTCTCAAAGTTGGATGATCATAATTACGTGTTTGAAGGTAAGACACCGTTAAAAGATTTTTACCGGGTTATTAAATTGGAAGACACTGATAATTTTGAGGAAAATAAAGGGGAGTCAGAAACATTGGCTGGTTTTGTTTTAGAAAAGGCAGGAAGTTTTCCTAGACGTGGAGAAAAGATTCTTTTTGACTCTTATACCTTTGTAGTTGAGGCAATGGACAAGAAAAGATTGAAACAGATAAAAGTAACCTTGCCACATGAAGAATAAGTTGTTGGTTGGTTTTTTGGTAGTATTTCTATTGATGGTCAGCTGTAAAGAAGAACAAGTGTTGCCTAAGCCAAAAGCTAAAATGCGATTAGAATATCCTCAGGGTGAATTGGCTGATTTTGAAACAGAGAACTTCAGTTTTAAATACAATCAACTGGCAAATGCAGGTCTAAGCGGCGATCAAGCCTATACTATTTCTTACCCGGAGATGAAAGGCGCTATTTTTCTAAGCTATAAAAAGATTAACGGTAATTTGTCTCAACTGATCATTGATTCTAAAAGACTTAGTTATGAACATGCTGCAAAGGCAGATAATATAGTAGAGCAGCCATATGTGAATCCTGATGAGAAAATCTACGGTGCTTTATTTGAGGTACAAGGTAATGCGGCTTCGCAATCTCAATTTTTTGTAACGGATAGTACAGAGCATTTTTTAACGGGTTCCGTTTATTTTTATACGAAACCTAACTATGATTCCATTCTTCCTGCGGCATCATATCTTCAAAATGATATTAGAGGAATAATAGAAACCCTTCGTTGGAAAAAATAAATAGATGTGATGACAAAACAAGAACTTTTAGATTGTCATCAACGAATAATCCCATTTGTTCACAATACAGCCGTGCTAACATCAAGATCAATTGACAAGGAAGTCAATGCTCAAGTGTTTTTTAAGTGCGAAAATTTTCAAAGAGCGGGAGCCTATAAAATTCGAGGTGCTGCTAATGCCATTCTACAATTATCAGAAGAAGAAAAGAAAAGAGGGGTAGTAACCCATTCGTCAGGTAATTTTGCCCAGGCTTTATCGCTTGCTGCTCAAAGCTTGGGTGTAACTGCACATATTGTAATGCCCAATACCGCGCCAGAAGTTAAAAAAGCGGGAGTAAGGGAATATGGAGGCATAATATACGAGTGTAAGCCTACGGTAGAAGCAAGGCAGTCGCTAGCGGATGAAATAGGAGTAAAAACGGGAGCAACCTTTGTACATCCTTCCAATGATAATAATGTTATTTTGGGTCAGGGTACTGCCGCGTTAGAGTTGCTGGAAAAACAACCGGATTTAGATTTTATTTTTTGCCCGGTAGGTGGTGGCGGACTCATTGCAGGTACTGCGCTGGCGGCAAAATATTTTGCTGATACTTGTAAAGTTTACGGTGCTGAGCCATATGAGGTAGACGATGCCTATCGTTCTTTGGTAAGTGATAAAATTGAACGTAATGAAACCACTAATACCATTGCAGACGGATTAAAAACAATGCTAGGTGATAAGAATTTTCCTATTATAAGAGCGTTGGTTTCAGGTATCGTGAGAGTCACGGAAGATGAAATTATAGCTGCAATGAAACTGGTTTGGGAACGTATGAAAATTATCATAGAACCTTCTAGTTCGGTTACCGTGGCTGCAGTTTTAAAACAGGTAAAGGAACAACCGGAAGGATTTCAGAATAAGAAAATTGGGGTTATAATTTCTGGGGGCAACGTAGATCTCTCTAAATTGCCCTTTTAAGTTCCAGTTTTATTGTTTGTTTAGAATTTCTTCTGCGTTTGCTATGCTAGAATTGATATTCTCTTTCACTTGTTTTACTTTTTCTTCCTCTTCGGCAAGCCATTTTTTCTTTTCGGCAGAAAGTTCTTTGCCATTCATTATTTCTTCGGCATCAAAACGATCGCCAAAACCTTGCATCCAATCCATCATAGATTTATTGGCTTTTTGAAGGTCTTTCATTGCTTTGAATTCAACAGATTCTGCTCCAAGAGAGTCTGCCATAGGCTTTAGTTGCCCTACTAATTTTCCTAGCGTTCCCATTTTAGGCATCACTTCATCATGAATGCTCATTACGTATTCCATTTTAGAAGGCTCCTCCGCTTTTTTGGTTTCCTTACATGAGGTGAACGTTAAAAATGTTGCTATGGTAAGTGAGTAAAATATCTTTTTCATATTAGTTATATTGAAGGGTAATAGATGTGAAAGTGTAAATATATTCTTTTACTTTGGTATTGGTAATTATAGCCTTTGCCTTTTTTCTCTGTAAAAATAGTTTAGGCCAAAAGTTATAAATCCGTTTTCATTTTTCAAAACTAATAGCGGAAGAAATGATACTATGACTTTCCATTACATTAGAAGTTGGTTTTAGTAGTGTAACCATTTTATCACCTCATTCCTTCAATCGTAATTGAAATAGTACTGTTGCCATTATGTAATAAATTCTGCGGGGCAAGTAAGAGTTTTTTGGGTTAAAGAGTTGTTGGTTGCTTATGAAGATATGGTCAGTAATATAGCTGATAGTTTTAGCTTCATGATATTAGGTTGATTATGTGTTATGAATAGGGATGCCTAGAAGGATGAATTTGGGCAAAGATGCCGAATATGTAAATTTAGATTCAATGACGAAATACATGGATATTAGATTGGTTTGATTGGAAAAAACCTCAATTTTGTCCTAAATTTTGAAAAGTGAAGAATATAGATCAAAAATGGTTTTATTTAGTAATGCTATCACTTATATGGGGTTCTTCCTTTATATTGATAAAAAGATCTTTAGTTGGCTATACACCACTTCAGGTAGGAGGGTTAAGAATCATATTTGCATCTGCATTGTTATTTGTTTTTGGTTATAAATCTTTGAAAACACTCTCAAAAACCGATTGGAAATGGGTGGGTATCGCAGGATTGTGCAGTTCGTTTTTTCCGCCTTTTTTCTTTGCCTTGGCACAAACAGAAATAAGTAGTGGTATTACTTCGATTTTAAATTCTGTGGCGCCGTTATTTACTACTTTGGTAGGACTGGCTCTTTTTGGACTTTCACTTAAAAGAAGGCAAGTGTTAGGGGTTCTAATAGGTCTTCTTGGTACCGTAGTGTTAATTGCTGCAGGCATGGAGAATAATGTAAACCAGAACTATTGGTATGCTTTGTTTATAATTTTTGCTGCGTTGGGTTATGCTTTTAATATCAACATCATTAAGAAATATTTATCTCATTTGACACCGTTAGCAGTTACAACGGCTAGTTTCGGAGTTGCTTTTTTCCCGGCTTTGATAATATTGATTTGTACGGGATTGTTTCAGCAGTTTACCGGGGATAGTGCTATGCATGAAGCAATTTGGTATATTATGGCTTTGGCTTTTTTGGGAACCGCCTTGGCAAATATTCTCTTCAATAAATTGATAAAATTATCTAGTCCTGTATTTGCGGCATCTGTAACGTATTTAATTCCACTGGTAGCTGTGCTTTGGGGTTTTTTAGATGGGGAGAATATAAGTGTTCTTCAGCTATTGGGCGGTTTAATTATCTTGTTGGGTGTATGGCTTGTAAATAGAAAAAAGGTAATAGTTCTGTAGAAATAGTTATACGTACTGTAACAAAAGTAACTTTAGCTTGTCTTTGTATAGAACTGATCAAAAAAAACAGAAATCATGAAAAAAATAATATTTGCCCTGCTTACGGTCGTCTGTATTGTTGGTGGTGCCCAAGCTCAGGAAAAATCGTATAACGTAAAATCTTTTGATAAGTTAATTGTTAGTCCGCATATAGAGGTGAATCTAGTGCAGGGGGAAGAAGAAAGTGTGGTTATAGATAATGCTAAGGTTTCATTAGATAAAATTAATGTAGAAGTAGAGGGTAGAACTTTACGTATATATTTAGATGGTGCTAAAGTAGTAACGAAATCTGAACGGATTTCTACTGATCAATGGCGCGGCAGTAAATCTCTTTATAATGGTACAAAGGCTTCTGTTACGGTAACCTATAGAAAACTGGAAAATTTATCTATTAGAGGTGAAGAAATAGTAAGGTGTAAAAACCTGTTTAATGCCGATGATTTTAAAATGTCCTTATATGGCGAAGCAAAAGTGTATTTTGGTGCGGTTTCCATAGATGAATTAACGGTAGCGATCTATGGTAGTAGTTATTTGGAAATTGGTGAAGGTAGCGTTGCTCGCCAAGTATTTAGGGCATACGGAGAAAGTGAGGTAAACACGGAAGGTATGGTGGCAGAAGAAACCAAGATTACCGCTTACGGTGAAAGTAACTTTAGAGTGAATGTCGTTGACAGATTAAAGGTAACTTGCTATGGCGAAACAAACGTGAGTTATACTGGCAGCCCAGAAGTAGATAAAGGGATAATTATTGGAGAGGCGACAATTAGAAAAATAGGATAAGTATTTAACCTAATATATGGAAACGAAAAACCCGCTATGTAGCGGGTTTTTTAATAGTGGTTTTATAATTTTATTCAAAATCGGCAGGAGAAACACCGTCGTTTATTTTAATTTCAGAAACCGTAAATTCAAATGATTGTGGTCCTACGGTTTGTGTAATTCTAAAAGGGAACAAAATGCCTGATACCTCTTTGTAATCCTCAAAATTAGAGGTGCTTGAAATTTGTTGTCCTTGCATTTCATTAATAGTCACTTCTTGTAGTTTCAATCCGGTTTCCGCATCATAAAAAGCAAATTTTTTCTCATTGATCATTATTTTATAGGTGTTTTTGTTGCCGATCATTTCCATACCTTCTAAAGAAATAGATTTGGCCTTTAGGTATTGAAGCTCGGAGATAGGAGTGGATTCTCCTTTAAATTCGGTAATCTCTTTTTCTTCAAGATCTTTGCGTTGCCCTTGAACTATAATGTAGCCGCTATTTCCGTTTAGCACTTGCTTGCTTACAGAGTTGCCCATCATTTGCATATCTTGCATCAGTTGGTGGTCAGTTGTTTTCTTAATAGTAAGTTCCAGCTTCATTCCTTGCATTTCGGCAGAGGCCATCATGGCAAAAGTATTGATGCTTTCAAGTTTCTCTTTTCCGCCAACGGCTTCCATGTACTTTTCAAGCACGGATTGTGCAGATACATCATTAGGGACAGTGGTATTGTAATTTGGGGTTTCAACTCTGTCCGCAGTTTTAGAATACGCAAGAACCGGAAGTTTCTTTCCTTTAAAGGTTATGTTTTGTAGCCCGGAAAGAATATCACTTCCCTTGCCAACAACGATCACTCTGGCATTATCGACATTAAAATACTTCTTAGCGGCAGCTTCTACTTCTGCCTTGCTAACCTTATCTAGTTTCTCAAGAAAGGTTTTGTAAAAATCTTTGGACAGGTTCTCTTTTTCGATATTTAGAGCATATCTGGCAATGGTTTCTGGATTTTCTAAGGCCATAATGAAGCTACCGGCGTAAATTGCCTTTGTAGTTTTTAACTCGTCATCTGTTACAGGCTTAGTAATGATTTGCTCAAGTTCTTTTAATATTTCAACTACGGCGCTATCCGTAACCGTATTTCTGACTTCTACGGAAGCGGCAAATCTTGACGATCCGTATTTGTCATTGCCAAGAGATGAATATGCACCATAGGTATAGCCTTTGTTCTCTCTAAGGTTTAGGTTTAGCCTACTGTCAGAACCACCGCCAAATATTTGATTCGCTAATAAAGCAGCGATAAAATCATGATCACTCATTTTAAGGTTGACAATATTTTGTACGGTTATTTCAGATTGTACCGCATTTGGCATATCTACAAAGTTGATTTGTGTATTTGGTACGTTCTTAGGTTGAGAATAAGAGAAGCTTGGTGGTACAGCTTTGGTCCATGAGGTAAAGTAAGTCTCCGTTAATGTTTTTACTTCTTCAAGGTTTACATCGCCAATAACAATTAGATATGCATTTGCAGGTACAAAGTAATCTCTATAAAACTCTTCAACATCAGTTAGGGTTACATTGTTTACGGTCTCTTCTGTCGTAAATTCACCGTAAGGGTGATTTTTACCATAAGCCAAGGCTCTTTGAATTCTGCCGGAAATAGAGGAAACTACCTTCTCTTCAGATTTTAATCCGGTGATAAGTTTATTTTTTTCTTTGTCAAATTCTTCTTGTGTAAAATTAGGGTTAATAGCGGCATCTGCCATAAGCTCCATCATTCTAGGAAAGTATTTGGAAAGTGACTGTGCATATGCGCGTTGAGCGCTAAAATTAAGTCTAGCCCCTAAAAAATCTATTTCTTCGTTGAATGCTTCTTTGGAAATATTCTTAGAGCCCAACCCTAAAAGACTGCCGGTTAAACTTGCGACACCAGCTTTGTTGCCTTCTAAAATTGGCGGATTATCTATGGATAATTGCATGGAAACTCTAGGTAGTTTGTGATTTTCTACCACAAGTACCTTTAAACCGTTGTTGAGGTTGAATGATTGCGGAACTCCTAGATTAATTTCAGGTGCAGGTCCTGGTTTAGGCATAACCGTACGGTCTACCTGTGCTTGTACAGCAATACAAGAGAATAAAGTTAGTAATAATATATATGTATTTTTCATAGTCAATTTTAGTTTGCGGAATTTTGTTCAGGTAAATACTCTAGCACTAATCTTTGGTTGGGCTTTAGATACTTGTTAGCTACTTCTTTGATCTCTTCTCTAGTAATAGATCTATAAATCTCTATTTCTTTGTTTATTAGAGAAGTATCTCCATATAGCATGTAGTATGCAGCAAGGGAATCTGCAATACCTTTTATGCTGGAATTACTGTTTACAAACTGATTTTCAAACTTGTTCTGTAGTTTTATATAATCATTTTCAGAGATAAGGTTGTTTCTCAGTTTCTCTACTTCAGCTTCAATTGAGGTATTAAGTGTACTTAAACTAGTCTCCCCTACGGGAAGTGCAAAGACGATATACATACCGTAATCTTCTAAAGTAACCGGTATGGCTCCAATTTGTAGTGCCTGTTTTTCATCATCTACCATTTTCTTGTAAAGTTTTGAAGATGGTCCATCAGATAAATAAGTAGAAATCATTTCTAAAACTTGGCTGTCTCTATTCTTAAGACCAGAAGTTCTGTAAGCGATCATAGTAGCCGGTATTTGAATATTGGTGTCGTAAGCCTTTGCATTGATTTCTGATGTAATAGGAGTTTCTTTTGGGAAGTTTCTGGTGATTTCTGCTCCTTTTGGAATGTCGTTGAAATAGTCTGAAATCAATTTTTTGGCATTTTCTTTCTCAAAATCGCCGGCAATAACTAATACAGCGTTATTGGGAGAATAGAATTTTTTCTGAAAAGCTATGAACTCATCTAAAGTGGCGGCGTCTAAATCTTCCATTTTACCAATTACCGTTTCTTTGTAAGGATGACTTTGAAAAAGATTTTTCTTTATATTTTCAATGAATTTGCCGTAGGGTGAATTATCTACACGTAGTCTTTTTTCTTCCTTAACAACTTCATTTTGTGTGTCAACACCTTTTTGGTTAATAACAGGGTGAAGCATTCTTTCAGATTCTAGCCAAAGTCCTAGTTCTAAGTTGTTCGATGGAAAAACTTCATAATAGTACGTTCTATCCTCATTGGTGGTAGCATTACCTGATCCGCCATTAGAAGAGACTATTTTATCCCATTCCCCTTTTTCAATATTTTCAGTACCTTCAAAAAGAAGATGTTCAAAAAAATGGGCAAAACCGGTACGTTCAGGGTTTTCATCTCTAGAACCTACATGATATAATACCGAGATAGAAATGATAGGTGCGGTATTGTCTTGGTGTAGAATAACGTGTAAGTCATTTTCTAGGTTGTACTCTTCATAAGTAACCTCTTGTGCAAGGCTTGCAAATCCAAAAATGGATAGTGCTGAAACCAGTAGTAATCTCATTTTCATTTAATAAAGTTTAGGTTAGTGTTTAGTTAATATGTTCTATAGGTGTTCATTAATTTCAATTTGTTACAGGATTCTATGTTTTTATGGGAATAGATTTCAATATAGGTATTCTTTAACAGATAAATTTACATTAATTGTTGTTTATTGTTTATATTAAAAGGCTAAACAGAAATACATCTATATTATGAAAAATTATGCCTTGCCTATTAGATTTGGTGTTGCGGCCAGTGGTTGTTTAATTGCTTATTTTTTAATATTGTCATTACTTCAGTTGCACGTAAATGTCTTTTATAGTCTTTTTAATGCTGTCATTACCGGTTTTGCTATATATGAAGCCATAAAGTACTACAAATTAGAAAAAGGTACAGCTTTTGCATATTCAGGTGGTTTCATGGCAGGTTTAATAACGGGCGGAGTGGCAACTTTAATATTTACGTTGTTTTTTGCAGTATATTCTACAGAGTTACAGCCAGGTTTTTTAGAAGAGTTATCTACTAAGTGGGCTAATACTTATCGTAGTTTTGAAGCCATTGTTTTTCTAGTGGTGGCGGTAATGGGTTTTACTTCTACTTTAGTGTTGACGCTTACTTTTATGCAACTATTTAAGACTTCGAACACTACAAGTTTAAATCGCATGTAAAATTTACCAAAAAACACTTGTAAAGTCACTATTAAGATTTATATTTGCACCCGCCTATGGAAAAAATCCATCAGGTTTAATCATTACATTTAACAATATGTACGCAATTGTAGAGATGGCAGGGCAGCAGTTTAAAGTTGCAAAAGACCAGAAAGTGTACGTTCACCGTTTACAAGCAGAAGAAGGTAAGACAATTACTTTTGACAATGTTCTTCTTTTGGCTGATGGATCGAACGTTACTATCGGCGCCCCGGCTATAGACGGAGCAGCAGTAGAGGCTAAAGTCGTTAAACACCTAAGAGGTGACAAAGTAATCGTTTTTCATAAGAAAAGACGTAAAGGTTACAAAAAGAAGAATGGACATCGTCAGTCTCTTACGGAGATTGTAATCGAGTCTATTGTTTCTAAAGGAGCAAAGAAATCTGAAACTAAGAAAGCTGAACCAAAAGCTAAAAAAGTTGAGGCAAAGGCAGCACCAAAAGCTAAGAAATCTAACGCTAAAGGTGATGATTTTAAAAAAATTGAAGGTGTAGGTCCAAAAATTGCTGAAACCTTAAACAATGCAGGTATTTCTACTTTTGCTGAATTGGCAAAAACAGACGCAGCTAAAATTTCTGAAATTATAGCAGACGTACGTGGAAATCACGTAACTGACACTTGGCCAAAACAAGCACAATTAGCTGCTGATGGTAAATGGGACGAGTTACAAAAATTGCAAGACGAATTAGATGGTGGTGTAGCTAAATAAGCTGAACCATTAAAGTATAATAATATTTAAAACCTCAGACAATGGCACATAAGAAAGGTGTAGGTAGTTCGAAAAACGGTAGAGAATCAGAATCGAAACGATTAGGAGTTAAGATTTATGGTGGTCAAGCTGCTATCGCTGGTAACATTATCGTTAGACAGCGTGGAACAAGACACAATCCTGGTGAAAATGTTTACGCAGGAAAAGACCATACATTGCACGCACGTGTAGATGGTTTGGTAAAGTTTACTAAAAAAGCTGGTGGAAAATCATATGTTTCCATAGAGCCTTTTGAAGCATAAGCTTTAAGCAAGTTATTTAAAAACCCTCTTTAGTATTAAAGAGGGTTTTTTTATGGAGTAATATGATTGCCTATAGTGGTATACTATAATAATTTTTCCCCGATCTCAAACCAAGTATTCACGCGTTCAAAACCTGCTGTATTTATATTATGTGGCGAGGTAAATTGTAGGCTTCTGCCATCAAAAGTTTTTAAATTAAAACTTCTATCGTCTATTAGAACATCTCCTTTAAGGATATGTTTGTGACCACAAAGAATTCTATTTTGCCAAGGCAAAAAGGGAAAATGCTCATCTAACCATTCACTTTTTTCTTCTAAAGAATTAGGGAATTGCATGGCGGCAGAGGCTATGTAGACCTCATGCTTATCTGCAAGTTGAGATAATATTTCTTGACTGCCCGTAATAGGTTTTAGGTTTCTGAAAAAGCCTCTTCTATTAGCGTGGTTACGAATGTTCTCTTGGTGTGCTTCTGGTACCATACGCCATACTTCAGTACCAGCGCATAAATCTTTAGTAAGCTCTCCGTTAAATTCAGTGTTGTAAAGTTCAATATGGGCGCCATAGGTATCTGCAATAACCTCGTCCATGTCAACAAATAGTATCATGTATAGTTCTAGATTTAATTAGTAGAAAAGTAAGCGTGCAAAACTACCTTTCCATAGAAGAATTAAAACTATGAATTTTGAAGCTAAATAATTGGCTGCTTAACAATCATTTAATGTAGTACTTAGGTAAAACATCTTTAGGGTCAACAATAAAATTAATAGGAGAAGCCATGCGGGTAGATCGTACTTATTTTGCGAGCCTAATTCTAAACAAGTTATATCATGAAAAAATCAATTATTTGTGTAGCAATGGCGAGTACATTATTATTCTCTAGTTGCTTAGGGTCGTTTAGTGCGTTCAATAATTTAAAAGATTGGAACCAGGGTGTTTCTGAGAGTAAATTTGTAAACAACTTGGTATTTTGGGGTTTAAATATTATTCCGGTATATGGATTGTTCTTTATAGGTGATGCTATCATCTTTAACGTTATTGAATTTTGGAGCGGTTCTAGTCCAATTGCCATGAAAGAAGGTGAATCTGAAACCCAAATGGTAGAAAGAGATGGGAATACTTTTGAAATGACCGCTACTAAGAACAGAATGCAGGTTACTGTTGTTGATGGTCCCAAAAAAGGAAAGAAAATAGATTTGGTCTATAAGCCGGGTGATAAATCATGGAACGCCATTAGACCTAATGGAGAGATTATTAAACTTTCATCTTTTGAAGAAGGGTTTTATATTGTATATATGCCAAATGGAAAAGAAGTTAAAATTAATGCGCTAAGTTCTAAAGAAGAAGGATTGGCTCAAATTAAGGAGCAGACAGATTGCTACTATTTAGAAGGTATGTTGGCCGAAAATAACTAATCTGGGAAAATGCAAAAAAGAAAAGGTCCTGATGAATATCAGGACCTTTTTTAGTTTCTAAAACCCATGTCTTAGTATCTGTAGTATTCTGGTTTAAAAGGACCTTCTACCGTTACACCAATATAATCGGCTTGATAATCTTTTAGTTCCGTAAGCTCAGCTCCTAAACGAGATAAGTGAAGTTTTGCAACCTTCTCATCTAAGTGCTTAGGTAACATGTAAACATCATTCTCGTAATTGGCACTATTTTTCCAAAGTTCTATCTGTGCTAGTGTTTGGTTTGTAAATGAGTTACTCATTACAAAACTAGGATGACCTGTAGCACAACCTAAGTTTACCAATCTACCTTCTGCCAAGATAATTAAATCTTTACCATCAATAGTGTACTTGTCAACTTGCGGCTTAATTTCATCTTTAGTATTACCGTGGTTTTTGTTCAACCAAGCCATATCGATCTCATTGTCAAAATGACCAATATTACAAACAATAGCCTTATCCTTTAGGGCTTCAAAATGTTCAGCTCTAATAATATCTTTATTTCCGGTTGTAGTGATTACGATATCTGCGTTACCAATAACCGTTTCTAGTTTTTTAACTTCAAATCCGTCCATGCAGGCTTGTAAGGCGCAAATTGGGTCAATTTCCGTAACCGTAACAATAGAGCCAGCGCCTTTAAATGAGGCAGCGGTACCTTTACCTACATCACCGTAACCGGCAACAACTACTCGTTTACCGGCAAGCATAGTATCTGTAGCTCTACGTATAGCATCAACAGCACTTTCACGACATCCGTATTTATTGTCGAACTTTGATTTGGTAACTGAATCATTAACGTTTATGGCTGGCATAGGTAAAGTTCCTTTCTTTACACGCTCGTATAAACGGTGAACACCTGTTGTAGTTTCTTCAGAAAGCCCTTTGATGTCTCCTGCCATTTCTGGGTATTTATCCAATACCATATTTGTAAGATCACCACCATCATCCAAAATCATATTCAGTGGCTTTCTGTCTTCACCAAAGAATAATGTTTGCTCAATACACCAATCAAACTCTTCTTCGTTCATTCCTTTCCAAGCATAAACGGGAACACCTGCTGCCGCAATAGCTGCTGCTGCTTGATCCTGAGTGGAAAATATATTACAAGAACTCCAAGTAACATCTGCGCCAAGTGCGGTCAATGTTTCAATAAGTACAGCAGTTTGTATGGTCATGTGAAGGCAACCTGCAATACGTGCACCTTTTAAAGGTTGCTCATTTTTATACTCTTCTCTCAGTGCCATTAAACCTGGCATTTCAGCTTCTGCTAATTCGATTTCTTTTCTTCCCCAATCGGCAAGTGAGATATCCTTTACCTTATAAGGCACATACGGAATAGTTTTCGTGCTCATATCTTTATTTTTTATACTTTCGTTAATCCAATGTAGCAAAGCTATATTTAATTGGTTGAAAGCGAAATATATTTCGGGCAAAGGTACGAATAACACGAACAATCTCATGCCGCTTTACAAAACTATAACAGTAAATGAAGAAACCTCCTTAGCAATTTGGAAGGTTCAGGAGACCGAAGAAAATCTTTGGTTAGGAGTAACACTCACGCCCTATTGCCAAAATAGGTTCAATGGCATGAAATCAGAACTTCATCGAAAGGCTTTTTTAAGTATTAGGCATTTGCTTGCCAATTATGGCTATACAGATGCCGATTTGATTTATGATGAAAATGGGAAACCCCACTTAAAAGATGGTAATTTTATTTCAATAACACATTCTCATAATTTTACGGGTATCATCATCAGTTCAACAGAACACGTTGGTATAGATATTGAAATGCAGCGAGATAAAATACTACGTATAGCACATAAATTTACGCCATTTGAAGAGTATAGAACATTGGCGAACACAGCTGCGGTAGTTAGAAAGTTAACAATTGTTTGGGGGGCTAAAGAGTCGCTTTATAAAATATATGGACACAGGGGGGTCAGCTTTTTACATCACATTAATGTTCAGGATTTTAAGTTCGATACTAATAATACCACGGCCCAGATAATTTTTCAGGGAAACTTGTCTAATTATAAGATAAGATTTTTAGAATTTGAACAGTTTACGTGTGTATATGCTACTAGAGATAAAGAATAAATTAAATAAAAGATAGGGTATTTTAAATGGATATTTCAGTAGAGTTGACATTTTCGCCATTGCAAGATGATTTTGAACAGCACATAATAGATTTTATCAAAAAACTACGTGAATGTGGTTTAACGGTTCTTGAGAATCCGTTAAGTACACAAGTGTATGGTACGTATGACGAAGTAATGACCGTGTTGAATACAGAAATTAAAACAGCTTTTGAACTTATGGATCGTGGTCTTTTGTTCATGAAAATAGTTAAATCTGATAGAAGCGATTATGAGCCCCATTTTTGATTATCTCTTTGGGCAATATGCCGATTACAATACGTTTGATGTTACATTGGAAATAGTGGCCGTAATATTTGGGTTACTATCGGTGTGGTTTTCAAAACAGAATAATATATGGGTCTATCCTACCGGGCTGATCAGTACTTCTATTTTTGTTTATTTACTATTAAAGTGGGGTTTGTTAGGTGATATGCTTATCAATGCCTACTATTTTGTAATGAGTTTATATGGTTGGTATATTTGGACCAGAAAGGTAGATGCAGCACAATACACTCCGATAAGCCGAGTAACCAAAAAAGAACATATTACATCAATACTCATCTTTATAGGTACGATTCTTTTTGTGTCTACAGTATATCAAGTTTTTGACAAATGGAATAATTGGACGGCTTATGTTGATACCATAACAACAGCGATATTTTTTGTGGGTATGTGGCTGATGGCCAAAAGGAAAGTAGAAAATTGGATATATTGGATTATTGGAGATTTAATATCTATACCATTATATTTTTATAAAGGATTTACGTTTACAAGTTTTCAATACCTGATTTTTACAATATTGGCCTTTTACGGGTATAATGCATGGAAGAAAAATACAGACAAGAACCTTCAGATGTCTTAAAAGTGGTGCTATTTGGACCAGAATCTACAGGGAAGACAACGTTGTCAGAGCAATTGGCAAGGCATTACCATACTGTTTGGGTGCCTGAGTATGCTAGAGATTACCTACAAGATAAATGGAACAATGAACGAAAAACTTGCGAACCACACGATTTGTTACCTATTGCAGCAGGCCAGATGCGTATAGAGAATAATTTAGCGAAAAAAGCTACAGATATTCTTATTTGCGATACAGATCTGTTGGAAACCAAAGTATATTCAGAGGCATATTACATTGGTGATTGTGATCCAGTATTAGAAAAGTATGCTTTAGAGAATAGTTATGACCTCTATTTGTTGACTTATATAGATATTCCTTGGGAAGCTGATGACCTCAGGGACAAGCCAAATGAAAGAGAGGAAATGTTCAACTATTTTAAAGGTACTTTAGAAAAATACGGTAAAAATTTTATTATCTTGAAGGGGAACAAAAAAGAACGTTTACAAAAAGCCATTAACCATATAGATACCTTATTACATAAATGATCGAACTTACAGATAAAGACTTAAAACAATTAGAGAAAAAAGGAATTTCAAAAGAGCAAATGTTGAGTCATATCAACACCTTTAAAGAAGGTATTCCTTTTGTGAAATTAGAGAATGCTGCCGTAATAGGTAAGGGTATTCTTAAATTTTCTGATGCAGAAGAGAAAGAGCTCATTGCATTTTATGATTCAAAACTAAAAGATCTGGATATTTTAAAGTTTGTGCCAGCTAGTGGTGCAGCATCAAGAATGTTTAAAGCGTTATTTAGTTTTTTAGGTGCTTATAGCCCAAGTGAAGAAACTTTAGAAGCTTATTTGACTAGAACTAATGATAAAGATATTAAGAAGTTCTCTGAAGGATTAGAGCGCTTTCCGTTTTACCAAAAGGTGATGGATAGAATAGCTGTGAAATCTGAGGCTCAGGGAGAGAAAGTTTTTAATTTCATATCTGAGCTATTGGGCGAGAATGCACTGAACTATGGGTTTTTTCCAAAGGGCTTGTTGCCATTCCATAAATATGAAGATTCTGCGGCCACTCCTTTTGAAGAGCATTTAAAAGAAGGAGCTTTGTATGCAGGTGCTAACGGTAAGGCAAACTTGCATTTTACGATTTCGGAACAACATGAAGAAATGTTTGGTGAGGAGTTCAAAGCCTCTGGTCCTAAAGTTTCCGCTGATACCGGTATTACATATAATGTAGATTATTCTTTTCAAAAACCATCTACAGATACCTTGGCGGTAGATATGGACAATAAGCCGTTTAGAAATGAAGATGGTTCTGTGTTGTTTAGACCAGGAGGTCATGGTGCGTTGATTCAAAATTTAAATGAGCAAGATGCCGATGTTATTTTTATAAAGAATATTGATAACGTTGCCGTAATGAAAGATGCCAAAGCGGTTGCCAATAGCAAAAAAGTATTGGCAGGTGTGCTCCTTAAAGAGCAGGAAAAAGCTTTTGAATATGCGGCATTACTTGACAAGGAAGATATTGGTGATGCACAAATTGAAGAAATAAGAAGCTTTTTGGTTACAAGTTTAAATGTGCGTTTCTCAGATGACTTTGATTCAAAATCTAACAGCAAAAAAATATCCGTATTAAAAGATAAGGTCAACAGACCTATTCGTATTTGCGGTATGGTGAAGAATGAAGGTGAGCCTGGTGGTGGTCCATTTTGGGTTACAAATGGCAAAGGAGAAGTTTCTCTACAAATTATAGAATCTGCCCAAATAGATATGGATGATCAACAACAGGCAGACTTATTAAAGAATTCTACACATTTTAATCCGGTAGATTTGGTATGTGCGGTTCGTAATTATAAAGGGGAGAAATATGATCTTTTAAAGTTTGTGGATGAAAAGCAAGGTTTCATTACAGGTAAAACTAAAGATGGTAAAGAATTAAAGGCGCTTGAACTTCCAGGATTATGGAATGGTGCAATGGCATTTTGGAATACCATCTTTGTAGAAGTGCCCTTGGTAACCTTCAATCCTGTAAAGAGTGTGGTGGATCTTTTAAAAGATTCGCATCAGGCATAGATTATAATATCTTATTTTGTATAAAAAGGTGTGTAGAAACTACACACCTTTTTTTGTTATACACATGTTTACCCAGAATATTAAATGCCGTGGCACATGTATAAATATGTAAATCAGCAGGTTAAATGCTGTTAAGGATAAAATGTTCTGTTGGCACAGTTTTCCTATTATACTTGTCAAGAATGTTTAATTAAAAAATATATAAGATGAAAAAATTAGTTTTTGCCACAGCTTTAGCCATAGGTAGTTTAACCATAGGTACTGCCGCTACCCCAATTATATTTCACGACGGTATAATGGAAGATATCTTTTTACAGGATTATTCTGAAATAGCGGTGGCTGATTTACCTACCGCAATCGTAAATGCTTTAGAAACAGATTATGAAGGTGCAATATTGAATAAAGCCTTTGTTGATGACGAAAATAATTACAAATTAGAAGTTACTTCACTAGACGGTGCTTCTACGGTACTTTATGCAGATGTAAAAGGTAACTGGTTAGAAATGTAACAATTGTAAGTTTTAGTTAATGGTTTAGAAAAGCTGCTTAGGCAGCTTTTTACATTTAAAAATTTAAAATTTCGTTAACTAATAAACTATATGTGCGATTACTTCGTAGGTATTCTAAGAAATAGAGTGGTTAACGATTAAAATATGAAACATGAAAAAATACACATTACTAGTATTCATAGCTTTTGGGACATTATTTAGCGCAACTGCAAAAACTAGTTTAGATATAGTTAAAGCAGAAGTGACTATTAATTTGGTAGATGAATACGTAAAAATAAAATCGAGCGAATTAACACCGCCGGTTATCGAAGAGATTTTAAAGCAGTACCCAACATCTAAACTTGGTGGTGCATATAAAAATACAAAAGGAGAATTCAAATTAATAATGGTACTTAAAAGCGGAACAAGAAAGACCGTTTACATAGACCAGTATGGTAATTGGATCAATAAGAAGTAGTCTGTTTTACGTACAGAAATAAAAAAAACTGCTAAATGCGGTTTTTTTTATTTAAAATGTGACCTATCAGAAAATGTTGTGTCTAAATAAGTGAAGCAAGTTATGAAACAATGGTCACTATAGTATTTATTTCGATTACAACCATAGTTTTGATTTTAGCAATGACTATCATATCAAAACTATGTTGGGAGGAATAAATCAGAATAAAATCACTTTCGCGTAAACACTAACCGTTGACTATGAAAGTGCCACCAAATAATTGTATTTGAAATAATCCCCCGGATTAGCATTGCCAATTTTAGTTGTTGTTGAGTTGATTGAGGTGTTGATTTATAATTTTAAAACAAGAGTTTGATAGGTGGTTTGAAGGGAGCTGTAATTTGCAGCTCCTTTTTTTGTACCCAGTAAAATTCATTTATCATTTTGTACATGATAAATATTGGGTAATAATTACACAGCAATACGTATTAGAAACAATTTTACCCACCAATTTAATGCGTATTAGAACGTATTAGTCTGATAATCAGTAATTTTTTGATATGGTTCTTTTGTGGCACTCTTTTTTCTTAGTTAATAGTATAGAAACATAGTATTAACTTAAATATAGAAATTATGAAAACTTTATTTTTATTAGGAGCAATGACAATAGGAGGTTTTGCAATGAACGCACAAGATGCACTACCTTCAGAAAATGGAATACAGCACAACCAAGTAAATCAAATATCGGTAGTGGCTGATGATTTTAAGGAAATTTCGGTTGCTGAGGTTCCACAAGCCGTAACAGATGCAGTGTCAAAGAATTTTCCAACGGCAAGTTTAGATAAGGCTTATGTTAATGAAAAGAAACAATATAAGCTTGTGTTATCTCTTGAAGACGGTACAGAAGGTACAGTGTATGCAGATGAAGAAGGTAATTGGATAGATATGTAATTATAGGGAAACTTGTTTGTTCAAGTTGGTTTGATCAGGAAAGAATAGCTTAATGCTATTCTTTCCTTTTTTTATGTCATTTTTTAAAGGAAAGCATAAAAGCTTTATGATAATTTTAAAATACAAATAGTCGGCTTATGGTATTTTTACGTATCTACTAAGAACACCTAACTGACTATGACTAAAATTCTAATCATTGAAGATGATACTTCATTCGCCCAAATGCTTCAAAAGTTTTTGGTAAGAAATAGTTTTGATGTGGTATTAAGTCATACTGAATTAGATGGGGAAAAACAGCTAAATGAACAAAGTTTTCAACTTGTAATTACCGATTTACGCCTGCCAGATTATGACGGAATTAAATTAGTGTCTGAGTTAAAAGGAAAGATTCCTGTAGTTGTAATGACAGGTTATGCAGAAGTTACTACAGCTGTACGGGCAATGAAGATGGGGGCTTATGATTATATTTCCAAACCTTTTACTCCAGATCAAATGTTGTCTGTTATTGATGCTGCATTGAACTCTAAACCTGTAGCTACAAAAGAACTCACTAAAGAAATACCGGAAAATTCTAAGGATAAAGTGGCCAACAAAGAGCGTGTAGCTCATGCAGGAGAATTAGTACTCAATAGCCAGGCAACCCAAAAATTAGAAGAACATATTGTTCTAGTTGCACCTACAGATATGTCGGTTTTAATTATTGGTGAAAGTGGTACCGGTAAGGAGGTTACTGCGAAAACTATTCATCAGAAAAGTACAAGAAATGAAAAGCCATTTGTAGCTCTAGATTGTGGGGCAATACCAAAAGAGTTGGCGGCAAGTGAGTTTTTTGGACATATAAAAGGAAGTTTTACAGGTGCCGTAGCCGATAAAATAGGAAGTTTTGAAGCTGCCAACGGCGGAACCTTATTTTTAGATGAGGTTGGAAATCTTTCTTATGAGAACCAAATACAATTGTTAAGGGCATTGCAAGAGCGAAAAATTAAAAGAATAGGTAGTAATTCGGAAATTCAGGTAGATGTGAGAATATTATCGGCTACCAATGAAGATTTAAAAGCTGCAGTTGAAAAAGGAACCTTCCGCGAAGATTTGTACCACAGATTAAATGAGTTTTCATTACAGATTCCTGCTTTAAAAAACAGGCATGGAGATCTACCGGTCTTGGCCGCTTATTTTTTAGGAAAGTTCAATGAAAAGTTGAACAAGCAAATATTGGATTTTTCAGATGAGGTATGGGATATTTTTAAAGCATATCACTGGCCGGGAAATATAAGAGAATTGCAGAATGTTATACAACGTGCCGTGTTGTTGACAACCGTTGAAAAAGTGCAGGCAAATACATTGCCGTCAGAATTAATGAATCCGGTTTTAGAAACGGTAGAATTGGGTAGTCTATCAAAAGCAGATTTCGAAAAAGAACAGATTATAAATGCACTAAAACGTACCAATTATAATAAATCTAAAGCGGCAAAATTGTTACAGGTAACTAGAAAAACGCTGTATAACAGAATCAATTATTATGATTTGGATCTGTAGCTATTTCTTTGGCAAGTTTTTTAATTTCTTCCTGCAATGCTAGAAATTTTCTCTTTAGTTCTTGACTGTTAATTTCATTATGCTGTAATACTTCAAAAATTTCTAAAAGAGGGATTGCATTTTGTACTTCTAATTGACGAAACATGGGTAACATTTTATGTGCTGTTTTGTTCAGTAGCTCCATATCGTAATTGGTAACGGCAAATTTAAGTTGAAGGAGATTTTCTGCGGTGTCTTTTTTGAAAGTGAGTAATACTTCGTCAATAGCATTTTGGTCATCACCTAAAAACATCTTTATATTAGTTAAGCTAAACGGCTTGTTGTTGTCTTCTTCAATTAAAGCAACGGTACTATTTTGAGCTTGGGTATTAGTATGAAATAAGAAATGAAGTTTTTGTAATAAATCATTCTTTGAGAATGGCTTATGAATAAGATCGGTAAATCCCTTTTTTGTAAAATGCGCTAATGATAGATCTCGTCTTCCGGTCATAGCCAAGATAGGTTGGTTATTAAAATTTTGAAATTCACCAGATTTCAGCTGAGTAACTATCTCATAACCGGTAACCGTAGGCATTTCTATATCTGTTAGAACCACATCAAAATTGAAATTTTCATGAGCTGTATATTCATTGAAGTCTGAATATAACTGGGCATTGATCCCTGCAGACTTTAGCATTTTGCCAATTAGTTTTAAGAGTGAAGCATCGTCGTCAAAGACAATCATTTTTAAATCGTCTAATGCAATAATGGGTTGTTTTTCATCATCTAACGCTTCTCCCAATTCAATAGGTATTTCAAGCGTAAACGTACTACCTTTATGAATGTCACTTTCTAGCAAGATGGTACCTTCAAGTAGCTCGGTAAGTTTTTTGGTAATGGTAAGGCCTAATCCGTATCCTCCATATTTTTTATCGGTATCGTTCTCTGCCTGTGTAAACTCTTTGAAAATCAGTTCTTGCTTCTCTTTAGAAATACCAATTCCCGTATCGGCTATTTGTAGTTTAAGTGTTTTAAGGTTTTGTTGATCCAAAATGGTTCCAGTTAAGGTTATGGTACCTTTATCCGTGAATTTATAAGCATTTCCTAAAAGGTTGGATATAATTTGGCGTAGACGAAAAGCATCGGAATTTATAGCTTGTTTTAGTGAGTCATCTAAATTTAAAATCAATTCAATATCCTTGTTTTGGTGTTGAGAGGCAATATTTTTAGAACTCTCCTGTACTAATTTATCTACCCTAAAAGTATCATTTTTAGCAATCATTTTACCAGCTTCTAACTGAGAGAAATCCAATAAATCATTCACTAGATTATTTACGTAACAAGCGGCAGATTTTATATGGGAAATATATTCTTTGTTTTCCTGTGGGTTATTACGCTCTTCAATAATATTGGCATAACCACTTATGGTGTTTAAAGGGGTGCGTAAATCGTGACTTACCGTTGCAATCAAATGTTCTCTACTTTTTAATAACGATTCTGAATATGCCTTTTCTTTTTCTAGTTTCTCTCTGTAAACGTTCGCTTTCCAAAAATCTCTATTAAGAATAAAAGTAAATATTCCTACTACAAGAAAACCAAGAATAGCTGCAATTACGGCTAGGCGAATACTTTTTTTAAGCAAGGTTTCTTTCTTTATGGAACTTGCTATGCTGTTCATAATAATTTCCTGTTCAAAAGAAGAGAGAATGGTACGTAATTGCTGCGATAGTTCAACATCTGTTCTATTGATTGTTGTTTCTCTAATAGCTAAAGAATTCTCATTTATGGTGTTTTCGTGTTGTACATCTTTTAAAAGATTTTTAGAGACCTGAACTATGCTATCCATGGTTTGTACATTTTGTTGAGAATTACCCTCTGCCGGTACATTGGCATTCAAGTAATCTGCAACTTTTTTTATGGCACTTTGTGCTTTTGGGGAGAGCTCGTCAAGGTTGGGTGCTAATCCCTCTGGTTTTATAATGCCCAAAGATTCCTCTAACTTATTAAACTCTTTAAGAGCAGAATTTATGGCAGTACCTGTTTGGTCTTTTAGCCTTATAGAGCGTAAGGCATTTATATTAGTAACTTTTTTGGTCAGTAAAGAGCTAAGACTATCCAAAAGTCCACGTTGATGCTCACTGTCCGTAAGTGTTTTTAACTCTTCAATATTGGTGTAGATAGAGTCAATTTTATTCTCATAAGCTGTAAAGTTGATTTTACTTTTTGTTTGCAAGGCAAGTTTAGATAGGCTTTCGGCTTCATATAGTTGTGCAAGAAAAGAGTTGGTTTTAAGTAGTTTGTTGTCTTTTTCAACGGTTTGTTCAGTGGCAATATAATTTTGTACTTCATTGTAGATATAATAAGAGGCAATGGCTCCTAGTATAATTAACAATAAGTAGCTAATGGCAATCTTAAGGGTGAATTTATTTTTTTTTGAATCCATATAATAGTACAATATACATTAGTATAAGTACGATAAAACGATGTAAATAAGTTCTAAAATGATGTTAATTAAACAAGTTGTTATTTTTTAAAGAATCTTTATGACAGTTTAAAAGAACTGCATTACATTTGCCGCATCTCAAAGGGGTGCCGAGTTCTAATTTTGGAACAAAGCTGAGATTATACCCAAAGAACCTGGGCGGGTAATGCTGCCAAGGGACCGAGCGTTAAAAAAATGTCCGGTAGACATTTTTAGCAAGGGGCCGGCCGGCGTAATGGCTGACTTCATTTTTGGAAAACAAAGTCTTTAAATAGGCATAATCAATTTTAATTTTAGAATAATAGCCCCTTTTATTCGTGATTCTTTTACGAATGAAATTATCTATTTGCACAATTTCAGCATTTTTTACGCTGAGTATGGGTGTTTTTGCCCAAGAACAAAAAACCGATTCTTTAGAAGGTAAAAAAGTAGTATTGGACGAAGTGTTCGTCTCGGCGATAAGGGTAACCAAAGCATCTCCGGTTACATTTTCAAATCTTACCAAAGAGGATATCAGGCCTAGAAATTTGGGTCAGGATATTCCCGTATTAATGAATTTTTTACCATCTGTAGTGACTACTAGCGATGCAGGAGCAGGTGTAGGTTATACTGGTATACGAGTTAGGGGTAGCGATGCTACACGCGTAAATGTTACAATCAATGGCATACCGTATAACGACGCCGAATCTCAAGGTACATTTTGGGTGAATATGCCAGATTTTGCCTCTTCAACAGAAAGCTTGCAATTGCAGCGTGGAGTAGGAACATCTACAAATGGTGCAGGTGCTTTTGGAGCAAGTTTAAATGTATTGACCGACGGATTCTCACAAGACGCATACGGTCAAATATCTACTTCTATTGGAAGCTATAGTACTTTAAGAAATAACTTAAAATTTAGCACGGGACTTTTAAACGACCATGTTGAAATTTCGGGAAGGTTATCTAAAATTAAATCTGACGGCTATATTGATAGGGCTCGATCAGACCTTGAATCTTATTTTTTACAAGCAGCTTACAAAGATGAAAACACTTTGATTAAAGCATTAATGTTTGGGGGGCATGAGATTACGTATCAGGCTTGGAACGGTATAAATGCGAAGACCTTAAAAGACAATAGAACATATAATACTTCAGGTATTTATAAAGATTTAGAGGGTAACACCCAGTTTTATGATAACGAGGTTGACAATTATAAGCAGGATCATACACAGCTATTATGGAACGAACAGATTTCAGATTTCTGGAGTACCAACATCGCTTTGCATTATACTAGAGGTAGAGGGTATTATGAACAATACAAGGAAGATGATGATTTTTCTACCTATGGTTTTGAACCAATTACTGTAGACGGGGAAGAAGTAAACTCCACGGATCTTATTAGAAGACGTTGGTTAGATAATGATTTCTACGGAACCGTATTTTCTGCAAATTATAAGAAAGATAAGCTAGATGTAATAATGGGCGGCGGATTCAATAAGTACGAAGGTGACCATTTTGGTGAGGTCATTTGGGCTAGGTATGCAAGTAACAGTAACTATGAAGATCGTTACTATGATGATAGTTCATCAAAAACAGATTTTAATCTGTACGCCAAAGCAAATTATCAATTAACAACACAGTGGTCGTTATATGGAGATTTGCAATATAGAACTGTTGGTTATAAGGCTAATGGTGAAGAAACAGGTTTGGTAGATGATACGTTTAATTTTTTCAACCCAAAAGCAGGGGTAACATTTGATCTAAATACAAATAATAACTTCTATTTATCGTGTGCGATAGCGAATAGGGAGCCAAATAGAAATGATTATAAAAGCGGAAATCCTAAACCAGAGAAATTAAATGATTTTGAATTAGGATGGAGATACGTATCTGCAGATGTACAAGTAAATACCAACCTGTATTACATGAATTATAAAGATCAGTTGGTAGTTACGGGAGAGATAAATGATGTAGGTGCATCATTAAGAGAAAATGTTGGTGATAGCTACAGGTTTGGTTTAGAAATTGATGCGAATATTAGATTGGGAGATAAATTTAGTGTAAGGCCTAATATGGCAATCAGTGATAATAAGAACAAAGATTTTTTTATTGACAGGGATGATGTATTGCAAGGTTTGGGAGATACCAATATAGCATTTTCACCAGGTCTGGTAGCGGGTAATGTATTTAGTTATATGCCATGTGATGCATTGAGCCTTTCATTGTATTCAAAGTTTGTTGGAGAGCAGTATTTAAGTAATACAGATACGGAAGCATCTAAATTAGATGCTTATTTCACGAACGATCTTAACATTACCTATGAAATTGAAATGAACAGTGTGGTAAAATCAATTGTATTTTCTGGGTTAGTAAATAACCTTCTAAATGAAAAATATGTGTCTAACGGTTATACCTATTTAGATAGCTGGTCTACACCTGGTAATACCTTTGAAGTACAAGGCTATTATCCACAAGCAGGTACAAACTTTTTATTGGGAGCAACAGTAAAATTCTAAGAATCGTAGCTAAACTTGTTGGTTATATTATGGTCTTAAATATTTACTTGAAATGTTAGGGGTATAGAAGAATATTCTATATTAGAACCCTAACATTCAGGGTTATGGCACGCAACATTCCGGTTTTTGGCAGTAGGCTTAGAAACAATATAGTAACGGTACCAGAGGTAATTTCTCAATGCTCTGGTATTCGTGTGTTTGGGCAATCTATAAAATCGTTTTTATTCAGTACAGATGTGGCAATAATTAGGAATACGAATGCCAATGCAATTATAGCAGTATATCCATTTACACCCCAGCCCGTGATTTCAAATGCATTGATCTTAGCAGCGGACAAGCCCATTTTTTGTGGCGTTGGCGGTGGACTTACAACCGGATTGCGATCATTAGAACTGGCAATACATGCAGAATTTCAAGGTGCTTTAGGGGTGGTGTTAAACAAACCTACGCCAAATAGCCTTATTTCATTGCTTAAAGAAAAAATTGACATACCGGTAACCATTACCGTGGTATCTGAAAAAGATGATTTCAAAGGACGATTAGACGCAGGGGTTGATATTTTTAATGTTTCCGGTGCAGATAAAACAGCGGATATCATTAAAAGAATAAGAGATTTAGACGCCAATGTGGGTATCATTGCGACAGGTGGTAAAACCGACGAAACAATAGTCCTGGCAATTGATGCAGGTGCAAATGCCATATCGTACACTCCGCCAAGTACGGGCGAATTATTTAAGGAAATAATGGATAAATACCGCGCAGAAGAATAGTGTTTAGTTAGAGATGATTACACTGCCTCCACTAAAGCTAGTTCGGTATTCTAACATATCATAATAACGATTTTCATCTTCTGGTTTGTTGATTAACTGCCCCGTAAATAGGCTATACTGATAATCATCACAAGAACAAGTGGCAATCTGACCATCTAGCTCCATTGTAGAGCAATCATTAGGAACATGATTTGGGCAACTACCTTCAAAAGCTCTAAATTGATCAAAACCGGAATTGATAACAAAAACCCCTCTGGTACCGGCAAGATCGCTTGGAATATAGATAGCGCTACCCGTATTTGTAAGAGGGCTGTAAGAAGGCAGGTTTAAATTAGCTTCAAAACGAAAACCTATTTCTTGCAAATACGGATTTCTGTTGGTGCCATCATTGCTACAGGCAGTGAAAATCAATAGAATTACGATGTATAATCGGGTCATCATGCTTAATTTTTGTTTTAAACAAACTTCAGCAAATGTGCGTAAAAATTATGTATATTTGTGTTAAATCCTCTCTTAAAAGGCCGAATTTTTAGGCATTTGCAGAGGATTTCGTCTATTTATAAAACGAGGAAGTTATGAGTAACATATCATACTATACTGTTGAGGGGTTAAAAAAACTTAAGGCAGAACTAGATCATTTAAGAGATGTTGAGCGCCCAAAGGCGTCTCAAGCAATTGCAGAAGCAAGAGATAAAGGCGATTTGTCAGAAAATGCCGAATATGATGCGGCAAAAGAAGCACAGGGATTATTGGAAATGAAAATTTCCAAGATGGAAAATACGGTGGCCAATGCGCGGATCATTGACGAATCTCAATTAGATACCTCTAAGGTATTAGTGCTTTCTACGGTAAAACTTAAAAACCAAAATAACGGCATGGAAATGTCATACAAATTGGTGGCTGAAAGTGAGGCGGATTTAAAAACAGGAAAGATTTCTGTGAATTCACCTATTGGTAAAGGTCTACTGGGTAAAAAAGTTGGCGATACTGCAGAAATCGTAGTACCAAGCGGGGCTATCAAATTTGAAATTCTTGAAATTACAAGAGCTTAAGTTTTTTAAATAACTATATTTAATCCTACTCTTTAAGAAGGGTAGGGTTTTTTATTACTATTAAATTCAAATTACAATGCCAACAATTTTCACGAAGATCATTAATGGTGAAATTCCATGTTTTAAAGTAGCCGAAGATGAAAACTTCTTGGCTTTTTTAGATATCAACCCAAATGCAAAAGGGCATACCTTGTGTATACCGAAAAAAGAGGTCAACAAAATTTTAGATTTAGATGAAGAAACCTATTTAGGTTTAATGTCTTTTTCAAGAAAAATAGGCAAGGCATTAGAAAGCACGGTAGATTGTAAGCGTGTAGGTTTATCTGTCATTGGTTTAGAAGTACCACATGTGCATGTACATTTAATTCCGTTAAATGAAATGAAAGATGCTACTTTTCAGCATAAAGTAAATTTAAGTAATGAAGAGCTTAATACCTTAGCTGAGGAAATTGGTTCTAATGTTAAATAGCATTAGAAAGAAGTATATAGACTGCACCTGCTACCAATGCTATTAAAACTAACATAAGGCTGTAAAAGAGCAATGTTGGTTTAGATGATTTTTTAACGGGTATCACTGTTTTTTCATAATAATTGAACATACGTTCAATATCATCGGTCCAGCTTATAGGGTAAATAGTAGAATGGCAGGTGTTGCAAACAAGTTTATTACTTAATTCACCTGTTATTTTATAAAAGAATCTACCACAAGTATGTTTTTGGTAAAAAGTAAGGTTTAAATCTTGGTTAAAACATTCAGGGCAATTATTGCTTAGATTGGCTTCCTTAATAATTTCTAATTTTTCTTTGGACATAATTAGTGAGACACTTTTAAAGAAATTTGCATTATAGTTCCTTCTTTGCCAGATGATAACACCTTTATTTTTCCGTTGTGGTATTCTTCCACAATCCTCTTAACCAAAGAAAGTCCTAAGCCCCAGCCTCTTTTTTTAGAGGTGAAGCCGGGTGTAAAGATACTATTATAGTTGCTTTTAGAAATACCATGTCCGGTATCGGCTATTAAAATGTTGACAAATTTGTTGTCTTGAACTATTTCTATGGCAATACTACCCTTGCCGCGCATGGCATCAATTCCGTTTTTAACCAAGTTTTCTATAGTCCAATTGTATAATGAACTATTCAGCATAACCGGTAGATGATCCACCTTGGTATTAAATGAAAAGTGGATGAGTTTTGAGCTTCTAAGTTTTAGGTAATCAAAAGCATCTTTAGTTTCCTTTACAATATCACTTTCAACAAGTTTTGGTAAAGATCCTATTTTAGAGAAACGCTCGGTAATTGTTTGTAACCGATCTATATCCTTTTTAATTTCTTTGGTAATGCTAGGGCTGATGGCTTCAGATTTTAATAGCTCGTTCCAACCCAAAAGAGATGAAAGCGGTGTGCCTATTTGGTGTGCGGTTTCTTTGGCCATACCTACCCAAAGTTTATTCTGCTCAGCGGCTTTATTTGTTTTGAACAAAAAATAGATAACTGTGGCAAATAGAAAAATGATTAGGAGTAACGCAATGGGGTAATATTTTAATTTGATCAAAACATCAGAATTGCCATAATATAGCGTAGCTAAATGTTCTCCCTGTTGATCAATAGAAATAGGTATATTTTCGTTCTTAAATTTTTTGAGTTGGCTTTGAATATAAACGGAGTCTTCAGATTTGTTGGGAGGAAAATTGTTTACCCTAATAGATTTATCTTTATTGATAAGAATCATGGGGGTAGAGGTATTGTTTTGAAAAACTTTTAAATGTAAACTACCTAAATCTACGGTTTCAGAAGATTGTAGAAATTCTGATTGAGCTGTGGCCCAGATTTCCATTTTCAGTCGCTCTTCTTCTTTAAATTGTTTAAAAAAGCTGTTGGTATTCCATAAGATAAGACTCACTACTACAAAGGAGCCTATCAATAGAAAAATGTTGGAAATTTTGTTTTTAGGAATAAAGTTCATCCAATAGTTATCTAATACTAAAGATAACCCTAATTGTGAATAATTGTTGTGTTGTAATACTTGTACCATGTTTTATTAGAACAGCATTTTATGTATTTTTGGACTCTATTGTAAAAAGAGTTCAAGATGGAAATAGAAGGTAAAGTAAAATTGATAGGAGAAACCCAAACTTTTGGGTCTAATGGGTTTAGAAAAAGAGAATTGGTTGTTACTACAGATGAGCAGTATCCACAGCATATAATGGTAGAATTTGTTCAAGATAAATGTGATTTATTGAACAGCTATAATGTAGGGCAAGATGTAAAGGTGAGCATTAACCTTAGAGGAAGAGAATGGACAAATCCTCAAGGCCAGGTAAAATATTTTAACTCTATTCAAGGATGGCGTATAGAAGGTGCATCTCAAGGAGCAGCGGCGGGTATGCCACCAGTTGCACCAATGGAGGCTTTTGAGCCTGCTGATAATTTAAATGAAGAGGATCATGATGATCTTCCATTCTAAGATTTGAATAGAAATCTTATAAGACCTTATGTCTTTAGAAGAAAAAACTTGTTTAACTTAAAATAGTTAAACAAGTTTTTTTGTTTTAGCTCCTTTATTTACTTTGAGAAAAAATTAAAAAGACGCAGATTGTCATGTACTTTTTGACCGATGAACTTTTATTTCCGCCAGTAGATAATGCTAATGTAGAAGGCTTATTGGCCGTGGGCGGTGACCTCTCTCCGGAACGGTTGCTGTTGGCGTACCAAAGTGGAATTTTTCCATGGTTTGATACTGATTCTCTTATATTATGGTGGAGTCCAGATCCTAGAATGGTTCTATATCCCGATCAAATAAAAATTTCTAAAAGTATGAGAAAAGTTATTCGTAACAATCAGTTTAGATTAACCAAGAATACTTGTTTTAAGAAAGTATTGGAGCATTGCTCATCTGTACCACGAGAAGGTCAAGATGGTACTTGGATCACAGATGAGATGAAAACTGCATATATGAAATTGCATGAAAGAGGTATTGCAAAATCATATGAAGTCTGGGAAGGCAATACGTTGGTGGGCGGTTTGTATGGGGTAGATTTGGGTCATATATTTTGTGGTGAAAGTATGTTTAGTTTAACGTCTAATGCATCAAAATTTGCCTTCATAAAACTAGCTCAAGAGTTACAAGCTAAAGAATATAAGGTTATAGATTGCCAATTGCACACTGATCATCTAGAAAGCATGGGTGCACAGGAAATTTCAAGAAAAGAGTTTATACAGTTACTAAATTGAGATGACCAAACTGTTTAATATTAAGATGACTTGTTCTGTACGCTTTGTATAATTTTCTATTCTAAACTGTACACCCAATTGCGCTTTTAAGTGTGGCGTAATAGACCAACCTATTTGTGAAGTTATGCGTTGATCGTACATAGGTTTTATGCTTTTGCCTACCGTTAGCAGAGATTCTGTGGTGGCAACTAAATAGGGTTCGCCAATATTCATTTTAAAACCTTTTAAAGGTATATCTACAGCGAAACGATATCTAAAACGATGAAAAAGATTAGAGGGTTGAATACGCTGCTCTATTCTAAAACGGTTGCCAAAACGAGCACTTTTGGTTTTTTTAGTGATATTAAATTGTTGGGTGAGCCTAAGTTCATTTTCTTTTTCCTTTTCAAACACCTCTCTAAATCGGTACTGAACACCTAGACCTATGCTCTTATGGGGGTCGATTGTCAAGGATGAGAAATTGACGATTTCTATTTGCCGTATCGTTAACTGAGACGTATTATTTTGGTAGGTGTAATTTCTATTCGCTATAGAAAAGTTCTGTTTAAGCAAAGGGGTTATCTTGTAGTTTAAGGCAACTTCGGACTCCCAATATGCTGTTGTATTATTTTGTGCATATGCATAATTAGCACCTAACAACAATAGGGCTATAATGAGCCGTACCCTAATACAGTATGTGATCATAATTTGGAGGAAGAGAAGTTCTTATTTTTTTAAAATTTCCGTCAGCATCAAACAAAATTTCATATTCTAAATAGCCTTTGTCTTTTTTGCCTGAGACAATTAATTCATAGTTTATATAAGGCAACATAAGATTCTGAAATGCATTTTTAAAAATTTCATCAATAGGTAAGTTACTTGAATAATATTGTTGTTGAAGTCTTCTTATTTTATATTTTAAGTAATTTTTGTTCAAATAATCAACTATTTTGGTATAGGTGTTATTAGGTACATCTGTAGGTTTTATGAGAATTTCGATATCTTCTAATAGACCATTTTGATCAAATTCAATACTGTACCAAAGCTTATCTTTTTTAAGTTTAGCTTCATAACTTATTTTAGTGCTGTCTATTTCCTTATAAAATTTAATACGCTTAAAATCTATCACATTCTCATCAATGATTTCGATGGCCAAAGCAGGAAATTGGGATTTAAGAATGCGGTGTTCTCTTTCGTGTTTGTGCTGGGAACGACCTAGGTGAAAACAGAATAGAAATGCAGTGAACATTAATTTTATAAAATAATTTTTCATATCTGTAATACTTATTTTATGCTATACTTCATCATATCTAAAGCATTCTATTTGGTGGTCGTTTACCATACCTGTTGCCTGCATAAATGCATAAATGATAGTGCTGCCTACAAATTTAAATCCGCGCTTTTTTAGGTCTTTACTAATAGCATCTGAAATGGGTGTATTGGCAGGAGCATCCTTGTAATTTATGACTTTATTTAAAATAGGTTCGTTATCTACAAATTTCCAAATATAGCTACTAAAACTACCGTATTCTTTTTGAACTTTTTGATAGGCGATGGCATTGGTCACAGTTGCCCGGACTTTTAATTTGTTCCTGATAATACCTTCATCTTGCAATAAAGACAAGATTTTAGCTTCTGAATACTTGGCAATTTTCGTATAATCAAAATGATCAAATGCAACTCTAAAGTGCTCCCGTTTTTTTAAAATGGTGATCCAGCTTAAGCCTGCTTGAAAAGATTCCAGCACTAAAAACTCAAACAAAAGATCATCGTCTTTTACTGGAACTCCCCATTCTTGATCGTGATAAGCTTCGTAAAGCGAATCTCCTTTGCACCAGCCACATCTTTTAGGTTCCATGGAAAATTATTTAAATGACAAAAGTATTGAAAATGAGTTGAAATACGGTGTTTTTGTATGTTCTGAGATATGATATTTATGGTTTTGATAGTCTTTTGTTTTCCTTTAATTATGTTAAGTGCAGTTTATGAATTATTTGTTTAGCATTCTTTATTAATTAAAAGTCTATTGCAATTTGATAGGAATATTTTTTTTGCTATTCAATTAATTACAGTTGGTTATAAACAGCTTGCAAGGAATTTAGACAAGTATCTATGATTAGTTGATTTTTTAAACTAGAATCAGTACGAGCTTATGGAAGTAATAGTATCTAATTTTATAGCAATATTTACTGCGGAAGAATGAAAAATCAGTTTTGAAAAAAGTATCCTTTTTTAATAAATGTAAGAGGTTTAAGTGGATAAGTGTTGTAGTAAAACAAAATCAAATAAAACTAATTATTTTAAGATGAAGCTAAGCTGTTCAATAGTTTGACCTTAAATCTTGAGAATTTGTAAGCATTGTACTATTATTGCTACTAAAGCGTTCGATTATAGAATATAAATTAGCAAACGTATGGAGTTAGTAGAGGATTTAGTAAAAAAGGGATTGGAGACCAGTTTTAGTTATGCAGAGTATAGGGCATTAGTTGCTGATTTGGCTGAAAAAGGTCAGGCAACGGGACCTGAACAGTTAGAGGCATTGTCGCAATATACACAGTTGAATAATAGCCGCATGCGCAGATGGGATAAAACATTGAAATTTAGCGAAGATGCTGTAGCTAAAATTAAATCTGTTGATCAGAAAATATCCTGGGTGGTGTTGTCAGAAAGTTGGTGTGGCGATGCTTCACCTGCCTTACCCGTAATGCATAAAATTACAGAGCTTAACCCAAACATATCATTAGCTATTATTCTACGTGATGAGAATTTAGATATCATGGATCAATTTTTAACCAATGGAGGTAGATCCATACCTAAATTAATTGCTGTAAATGAAGAAGAAACAACTTTGGCAACTTGGGGGCCAAGGTCGGCAAAGGCAACTAAACTAGTAGAGGATTATAAGGAGGAACACGGACAGCTGACTCCTGAGTTTAAACAGGATCTTCAGCTATTTTATAATAAGGATAAAGGGAAGAGTATTTTAGAAGATTTACTTGAGCTGCTACCTATTCAATAATAAAAAAGAAAGAGGATTGTTGAAAAATTTCAAGCTATTTAGAACTAATAGTTGTGGCTTTTATTGCTTGGAAAATCAAGTTTTAAATACGCCAACGCTTGAATGAAAAAAATTAAGTTTTCTATTCAATGCTTAATGGACTTTCCTCAAGGTACTATTACTTTTTTTGAAATAAATAAGTAATAGTACCTTTTTGTGATGCTTTGGAAGAAGAATTGAATCTTGCTTTTAAAGCATAATTTATGGCATTGTCAACTAGACATCCGTTAGAAGTGTCAGAACTCTTTTCATTGTAATCCGCTTCGGTTACGTATCCTAAAGCATTCACTTTTATGTTGATAACAACTTTACCTCCTTCAATACAAGTATATATTGGTGGAGGTAGTTTATAATTATTTCTGTTTACCAAAGAATAAGATACAGAAGTTCTTCTTGCAGCTAAGTTGTTGGTGAATTCTTTCTTTTGAGCTTCTTTTTCGCCTAAAAATTGTTTTTTCTCTTCTCTTTTTTTTGCCAAAGCTTTAATTCTTTCTGTATACCCGGTATCAGAAATAATATCTTCGCTTGGATCACCGTCGCTCATTTCACTTCGTTCTTCCATTAACTCTTCTAGAGTTTGCAGCGGCTCTGGATTGCCATAACTAGGCTTTGCAGTTTCGTTAAAGGCTAAGTGACTTTTTATTGGGTCTGATGCTGCTTGCTCGGTTTCAGGTTCCTCCTTTTTTAGTATTTCTTCTAAAACTTCTGGATCCATAATCATTTCAACTACATAATCTTCATGAGATTCTTGTTGCCCCCCAAACTGAATACCATATAATACCAACACTACAATAGACAAGCTAAAGCTAGTGGCAAGTAGAGATAATTGTTTTCTGTTCAGATTCATGCGTATATAACCTTAATAATACCAAAATATTTTAGAAGATCGATAAATGGTAATCAGTTATTTGTTATCGGGTTCCTTCTGAACCTAACAAGAAATCGGCAAAAACCAAAGGGTCTTGAGCATTATCTACGTTAAAATCACCTATTTTGGTTCTTCTTAATGCTATTAAATGTGCTCCGGAGTTCAATGATTTTCCAAAATCATGTGCCATAGACCTTATGTACGTTCCTTTACTACATGCAATTCTAAAGTGAATATTTAACCCGTCAATATCGGTTATATCAAAGGTGCTTACATTTACTTTTCGTTTTGGTATTTCTACTGTTTTTCCTTCTCTTGCCAATTCATATAGGCGTTTACCGTCTTTTTTGAGTGCTGAGAATACAGGAGGAGCTTGTTCTATATCGCCTATAAATTCATTGGTAGTAGCTTTTATCAGCTCGGGTGTAATATGGTCCGTGTTAAAGGTTTCGTTTATTTCTGTTTCAAGATCATAAGACGGTGTTGTAGCCCCTAAGGTAAAAACACCCGTATACTCTTTTTCCTGCCCTTGGTATTCGGTGATTTTCTTAGTAAATTTCCCTGTACAAATAATTAGAAGCCCTGTTGCTAAGGGGTCTAAAGTACCTGCATGTCCTATTTTAAATTTCTTTAGACTGAATTTTTTTCTGATTGCCCATTTCAATTTATTGACCGCCTGAAAAGAGGACCATTCTAATGGTTTATCAATCAATAATACCTGACCATCTAAATAGTCTTCTTTGGTCAAATCTTCCATGAATTTGGGTGTTTTAATAGTACTATGAATTAGTAAAGCTATATATGACGGCAATCAATCCTACAGCAAGACAATAGATGGCAAAATAGGAGAGCTTGCTTTTACGTACCAATTTAATCATCCAGGTACAAGCGGCAAGACCGGCAATAAAGGCTGCAATAAAACCTGCACCCATGGCAACATTATTTTCACCATCAAAAGTTAAATCTCCGCTCATAAGGTCCTTGGCAATTTTACCAAAAATTAATGGCACTACCATTAAGAAAGAAAACCGGGCAGCTTTTGATTTGTCTACACCTAATAGAACAGAGGTTGAAATAGTAGCTCCACTGCGTGAAATACCGGGTAGCATAGCAATTGCTTGAGAAATACCTACGATAAAGGCGTTGCTGAAACTTACTTTCTTATCGGTGTCTTTTGCTTTGTCAGCAAAATATAGCAGTACTGCAGTGATGATTAGCATAAAGCCTACAAACCTAATATTACCTCCAAAAAATGCTTCTAATTGCTCCTCAAAAAATAAACCTACACATACGGCCGGAAGCATAGAGATAATAATTTTAACAGAAAACTGACTTTCTTCGTTCCATTTAAATTGAAACAAGCCGCTTAAAATTTCCCAAATATCCTTTCTGAAAACCACAATGGTACTCAATGCGGTAGCAAAGTGAAGTATTACGGTAAATAGCAAACTTTCTTCTTGAACAGAGTTGTCACCTAAAATGGCTTTGCCCAATTCTAAATGCCCACTTGAAGAAACGGGTAGAAACTCGGTTAATCCTTGTATGATACCAAGTATAATAGCATCTAAAGTATCCAATTAATTTTTCTTTTTGTGTGGGTTCAATAAAATGGCATAAATTTCTATGCCTAAGCCAATAAGTACTAAAGTTGGTGCTAGTCTAATTCTTCTAAAATTGTATATATCCGGATTAAATACGTTGGGGTCGTCACTGCCGCCGCCGCTCATTAGTATAAAACCTAACGCAATGCAGGCAAGACCAATAAACATGAACATGTAATTTTTCTTCTGAAAAATAAATTCTTGTTTAGGTTGCTGTTCCATTCTATTGTTTTTACTCATGCCACAAATTTAATAATATAATTCGTCCGTTCTAAGGTTTAAGAAACGTTGGGTTGCGAAATAGGTGCTAATGAACGAAATAAGAATACCCAAAAGAAAAACGCTAACAAATAAAGTAATTAGAATATAAGGTTCTTCAAGTAGTCCTAAATCTTGAAAATTAGTATTCACATAATACACAACGCCACCAATGGCCAATAAGGCAATTGCTGCACCGATCATACCAAGTTTAATATTTTGCCATATAAACGGTCTTCTGATAAAGGTTTTGGTAGCTCCAACCATTTGCATGGTTTTTATGATAAACCGTTTAGAATAGATAGATAAACGTATAGAGCTGTTGATCAATAATACGGCGATAAAGGTAAATATGGCACTAGCAACTAAAATCCAAAAGCCAATTTGTTCCACACTTTTAGCAACCATGCTCACCAGCACCCGGTCATAACTTACTTCATCTACAAAACTCTTTTCTGAAAGGGTATCCGCAATCTCTTCAACTTTTTCAGCAGTAACAAAATCTGCATTTAGTTTAACGTCTATGGAATTTTTAAGCGGATTGTATCCTAAATAATCAACAAAATCTTCGCCTATATCTTCACTGTGCTGTTTCGCAGCTTCTTCTTTAGATACGTAAGTAGAAGATTTGGTATAGTCAGACATTGCCAAGGTTTTTTGAAGCTGCTCAACTTCAATTTTTTTGGTATTTTCTTTTAGAAAGACAGAAATGGTGATTTGTTCTTTAGAACGATCTGCCATTTTTTTAGTGTTTAAAACCAATAATCCTAAAATGCCCAATAGGAACAAGACTAATGCAATACTCAGCACAACTGAAAAATAGGAGGAGATGAGTTTGCGTCTTTGATAATTTTCGAAGGAGTTCGCCATAGTACTTAAAAGTGCAGTAAAAATAGCAAAGTATTGTTAAATGGGACTTAAAAAAACAAAGCCTTAACGTTTTAAGCTAAAGTGTCCCTTAAATTGTACAGAATCAGCGTCAATAAGATACCAATAATCATCTTCTGGCAATCGTTCGCCTTTAAAAGTGCCGTCCCAAGATGTGGAATTGGTATTGCCAAATTTTAAGAGCTTCCCGTAACGGTCAAAAATTGAAATGGTAACCGTATTGAAAACCTCTAATCCGTCTGGTTCAAAAAGGTCATTGACGGTATCTCCGTTAGGTGTAAAGAACTTTTGAATGACCAGATGGTAAAACGCTTGCATTACCACCCCGCAATCTGTATTGTCTTGAACGTAAATAGTGTAAAAACCTCCTTCGACGGCTTCAAAAACGTTATTGGGTTGAAATGAAATTCCGTCTAAAGAATATTCAAAATTACCATGGTTAGAAGTAGTGACAACTATTGATGGTCCGTCAGATACTATTTTATCAATTATAGGTAAATCTATTTGGTCAACCGTAATGGTACGTACGGCAGAGCATCCATTTATATTGGTTACAACGACTTCGTATTCGCCTGCTTCGGTAACGTTAATCATTTGAGAGGTCTCGCCTGTAGACCATTGGTAGGTAGTATTTTCGACTTCGGCATCTATAGTGATAAAAGAATCTTCACATAGAAAAGCAATAGAATCATCTGGCACAATGGGTAATGGATAAACGGTTAGCGTAACCGCTGTTCTTGTGGTAGATGCGCAATCAGTTTCAACTGAATTAGCTTCAGCGTAATAAGTGCCGGAAATGCCGGTTTCTAAATTCTGATTATCAGATAAAATCAAGTTTCCGCCAGTAGGGGCGTCATACCAATTTACGGAATAGGCAGATGGTGTATTCACGGATAATAGACCTAAGTCACCTTCACAAATTTCAACATTTCCATTAGTTGAAGGGGCAGGCGGTATGGGTACCACTGTAATATCAAAAACATCGGATACTACATTGCATAAATCGTTATTTACATTGATAATGTCCTCTGTTATTTTTGTTCTAAAATATGTGGTGGTAGTTACGGAAGGGGTGTTTAAAATTGCACTGTTCTCTCCGGTGATATCCACCCAAGTTTGTTGATCGGTACTTTGCTGCCATTGGTAGGCATGAGAATTAAAAACAGAAGAATCTGGTGTTGCGGTAAGCGTTTTGGATACACCGCCTTGATCTTCGCAAACTACCGATCTGGCTTCATTGGCTGCCGTGGCAACGGTAACATTGTCGCCACAAGAACGAAAAAGGATATCGTCAATAGCTAAGTCGTTTCCGCACCCTCCATTACTATTATTTCTCATTTTCAGAATAACCGATGTTTGTGCCGGTTCGGTTTTAAACACAAGGGCGTATTGGTTCCATTGTATAGTTCCTGTTCCGGGTATACTTCCTGTATCGCCCTGGGCAAGCAAATTTGTATCTGTCTCGTCCCAAATTTGAAAACGAACATTTACTGGTATGCTGTTGCCTTCACAGCTACCGGCAGGTTGTAAGTTAATAAGCCAGGATGAAAATTCATAGGTGGTGTTTTCACATAAGCCTGTTACCTGGCGTTGATAAAATTCCCCTGCCGTAAAACTGGCATTAACAATAAAAGCTTTCCCGTTACTATCGCCAGGGGTGTGATCCTGTAATGAGAGCCAATCAAAATAATTGGTAGTGCTAGATATGGTATAATCGCCATCACTGGGCGTACCTGTAGTAAAATTGTATGTTGTAGTGCCGGCAGGCAGTGCAGGTCCGTCAGTGGTGCCAGATCCAAAATCTTCAGTAAAAATGGGGTCACCAGAATTTCCGCCACAAAAACCAAGTTGTGCATGCACGCTTGTTGCTAACAAAAACATGGTAAGGCAAGAAAATAAGAAAAGATTGGGCTGCTTATCGATCACAACTCAAAGTTACCAAATTTAGTTTATTACAATTATAAAGTGAATTACTAAAAACGTATGTGGTCAATATCTTTTAACTTTCATTGATTCCACCTATTTTTGTTACTTACAGAAAAGAAGTAAAGATCATGCAATACAATTTCAACGAAATTGAAGCCAAATGGCAAAAATACTGGGCAGAAAATCAAACATTTAAAGCAGAGAACGATTCTGAAAAAGAAAAGTTCTATGTGTTGGATATGTTTCCTTATCCTTCTGGTGCGGGGCTCCATGTTGGGCATCCGTTAGGCTATATTGCCAGTGATATTTATGCGCGATACAAAAGGCATAAGGGGTTTAATGTGTTACATCCGCAGGGGTATGATTCTTTTGGTTTGCCGGCAGAGCAATATGCCATACAAACAGGCCAGCATCCGGCGGTTACAACGGCGGCAAATATAAAAACATATAGAAGGCAGTTAGATCAACTGGGCTTTTCTTTTGATTGGAGTAGAGAGGTGAGAACTTCTAGTCCTGAGTATTATAAATGGACCCAGTGGATATTCATTCAAATATTCAATTCCTGGTATAATAACGATACCGATAAGGCGGAGGATATTGAAACTTTGATTTCTAAATTTTCTTTGGGTGGTAACGCTGATGTAAATGCCGTTTGTGATGATGATATTGCAGTGTTTTCTGCAGATGATTGGAAAGCTTTTTCAGATGTCAGAAAACAAGAAATATTATTACAATATCGGTTAACATACTTGGCGGATACCGAGGTAAACTGGTGCCCAGCATTAGGTACGGTATTGGCAAATGACGAAATAGTAAACGGTGTGTCAGAACGTGGTGGTCACCCGGTTGTTCGTAAAAAAATGACCCAGTGGAGCATGCGTATTTCTGCATACGCACAACGTTTATTAGATGGTTTGGATAAGATAGATTGGCCGCAGCCATTAAAAGATTCACAAACCAATTGGATAGGGAGAAGTCAAGGAGCTTCAGCCGTATTCAATGTGAAAGGGCATGATGAAAAAATAGAAGTATTTACTACGAGGCCCGATACTATTTTCGGAGTGTCATTTATGACCTTGGCTCCCGAGCATGAATTGGTAAGTGAAATTACCACTGTAGAGCAAAAAGCAGAGGTGGAAGCATATATAGAGGCAACGGCAAAGCGTTCTGAGCGTGATCGTATGGCAGACGTAAAAACCATATCGGGTGCTTTTACAGGAGCGTATGCGGAGCATCCTTTTACCAAAGAGCCTATTCCTATCTGGATCGGAGATTACGTGTTGGCAGGTTATGGTACAGGAGCTGTAATGTCCGTTCCATGTGGAGATCAGCGCGATTATGATTTTGCAAAGCATTTCAATATCGATATACCTAACATATTTGAAGGTGTAGATATTTCTGAAGAAGCACATGCCGATAAAGATAAAACGGTGATAGCGAATAGCGATTTCTTAAGCGGACTACCGTATAAGAAAGCGATGAAATTGGCTATCTATGAATTAGAGAAATTAGGTCAAGGTGAAGGTAAGATTAACTACCGTTTGCGCGATGCTGTTTTTAGTCGTCAAAGATATTGGGGGGAGCCATTCCCGGTGTATTATGTAGAAGGAATGCCGCAAATGATTTCTCCAAAACATTTACCAATTGAGTTGCCAGAGGTTGAAAAATATTTACCAACAGAAACTGGCGAGCCACCATTAGGTAATGCTGAGGTTTGGGCTTGGGATACCGTTACAAATAAGGTTGTAAATAATAGCGAGATAAATAATACCACTGTATTTCCGTTGGAATTGAATACAATGCCAGGTTGGGCAGGTAGTTCACAGTATTTCAACAGATACATGGACCCGCATAATAGCGACGAAATTTTCTCTGAAAATGCTATTAACTACTGGCAAGATGTAGATTTATATATAGGTGGTAGCGAGCACGCCACAGGTCACTTATTGTATGCTCGTTTCTGGCAAAAATTCATGTTCGATAAAGGTTTGGTGCCTAAAGACGAGTTTGCCAAGAAGCTGATCAATCAAGGGATGATTACGGGGACTAGTGCTTTTGCTTATACATTAAAAGTAAAAGTGACGTTTAATGATGGGGAAGAGGCAACAGACCAGGTATTTATTTCTTCAGGAACTTACTTTCATCTAAAGTCCATTCTTCAATTAGATCCTCAAAAGCAAAAAGAGGGATTATTAAGAGTTAAGGAGCAATTGAAAATTGATATTTCGGTATATTATGCTCCCGAACCAAGAGCAAAAATTGTTAATGATATAAATCCTTATTTTTCCGATGTGCAAAATTTACATGTTGACGTATCTATGGTGAATAGTTCTAATGTTTTGGATGTAGAATTGTTTAAGAAATGGAGGTCTGAGTTTGTGGAAGCGATTTTTATAGAAGAGGAAGCGGGTTATGTCGTAGGTCGCGAAGTAGAAAAAATGTCCAAATCTAAATACAACGTCGTAAACCCAGATGCTATTTGTGAGGAGTACGGTGCAGATAGTTTGCGTTTGTATGAAATGTTCTTAGGTCCGTTAGAGCAATCAAAACCTTGGAACACTGCAGGTATAACAGGGGCACATGGTTTCTTGAAGAAAATGTGGCGTCAATACCATACAGGGGCAGACGGTGTATTCGTAGTTTCAGAAGAAGAGCCATCTAAAGAATCATGGAAGACACTGCATAAAACCATCAAAAAGGTAGAAGAAGATATTGAGAACTTCAGTTTTAATACATCGGTATCTACATTTATGATTTGTGTAAACGAACTATCGTCTCAAAAATGTGTAAGCAGAAAAGTGTTAGAGCCTTTAGCAATATTGGTATCTCCGTACGCGCCACATATCGCAGAAGAGTTATGGAGTAAATTGGGCCATTCTGATTCAATTGCAACGGAAGCTTTTCCAAAATTTGAAGAAAAATATATTAAGGAGAGTGATAAAGAATACCCTATTTCTTTTAATGGTAAAATGAAATTTACCATGCAGTTATCCTTAGATTTAAGTAAAGACGAAATAGAGGCGGCAGTAATGGCGCATGAAAAAACCCAACAGCAATTAGCAGGGCGTACCCCTAAAAAAGTAATAGTAGTGCCAGGAAAAATTGTGAATATCGTAGGCTAGTGAATTTAAATAATAAAGAGGCGATGTTAATTGCCTCTTTTAATATTAACGTATTACCAGTGATAATATAGATAGATATGGATGGTATTGAAATATTAGGTTTAGTAGCCGCAACATTTACAACTGGAGCGTTTGTTCCACAGGTATATAAAACCTGGAAGGAGAAATCTACCAAAGACATTTCGTTTACGATGTACACTATTTTATTGATAGGTGCTATAATGTGGATTGTTTACGGATTTTCATTACAGAGTTTACCTATCATAATAGCAAATCTTGCAACTGCAGTATTACTGTTAATCATGCTTATTTTAAAAGTAAGGCACAAGTAAAACTACCCCTTAAAGAATAGGGGTAAATATAATATTTAAATGATTTAAGCTATCAACCCTTTCGTTTTGTCAATTTAAAGTTTAATGTATGCACAATTAATTTAAATTGACGAGTCATGATTGTTGGCATTCCAGAAGAAATTAAAAACAATGAAAGCAGGGTGGGTATGACATCGGTCCAAGTTTTTGAATTGGTAAAGAACAGCCACATAGTATATGTCCAATCAGATGCTGGTGAAGGCAGCGGCTTTTTAATCAGGATTATTAATAGGCAGGTGCCATAATACTAGATACCATTGGTTGAGTTTACGCCATGAGCGAAATGATCGTTAAGGTGAAAGAGCCAATAGACGAGGAATATATTTTAATTCAAGAAGGGCAAATACTATTTACATATTTCCATTTTGCATCAAGCGAAGCTTTAACAAGGGCAATGATTAAGCAGAAAGCGGTTTGTATAGCCTATGAAACGGTAGAAGATGAAGAAGGTACATTGCCACTTTTAACGCCTATGTCTGAAGTTGCCGGTAGAATGGCTATTCAGCAAGGCGCCAAATATTTAGAGAAACCTGTCAAAGGGAGAGGTGTGTTGTTAGGCGGAGTGCCAGGTGTTGCTCCGGGGGAAAGTTTTGGTGTTAGGTGCTGGTGTAGTGGGTATACAGGCTGCTAAAATGGCAGCAGGTTTAGGGGCTCACGTAACTATTTTAGACGTGAACATAAAACGTTTATGTTACGCCAATGATGTAATGCCGCCACATGTAGTAACAGAATTTTCTAATGAGTTTAATATCAGAAGACTTATAAAAACCCATGATCTAATTATTGGTGGGGTGCTATTGAAAGGAGCAAAGGCGCCTAATCTAATTACTAGGGATATGCTGAAAGAAATGAGACCCGGAACCGTAATTGTTGATGTAGCCGTAGATCAGGGAGGCTGTGTAGAAACTACAAAACCTACCACGCATGAAGACCCTATTTATATAATTGATGATGTGGTACATTATTCGGTAGCAAATATGCCGGGTGCGGTGCCTTATACATCTACCATGGCGTTAACTAATGTAACATTGCCGTTTGCTTTAAAATTGGCAAATTTAGGATGGGAGGAAGCTTGTGAGAAAGACACATCTTTAAAGAAAGGATTAAATATAATAGAAGGAAATGTAGTGTATCAAGAAATTACGGAAGCCTTTGGTTGGTAAAAAATAGTTACTTGGCTAGTACATTTTGTCAGTAAAATATGCCTCGCTATAATCAAAAGGAATTTGGCGGGGTTTTTGCTTTTATATCTAAAGATTCTTAAAGGAAATTACGGATCTTTAGTATATTTAATCGATTTAAAAATTGAAATGTTATGATGGGATATTATATATTGCTCGGAGCAATTGCTTTGGTCAGCTGGTTAGTAAGTAATAAGTTAAAAAGCAAGTTCAAGTATTATTCAAAGGTCCATTTGCAAAATGGAATGAGCGGGGCTGAGATTGCTGAAAAAATGTTGGCAGATCATGGTATACGAGATGTAAAGGTTGTCTCTACGCCGGGTATGTTAACAGATCACTACAACCCTGCAAATAAAACAGTAAACTTAAGTGAAGGGGTGTACGGTCAAAGAAATGCTTCGGCAGCTGCAGTGGCCGCACATGAATGTGGTCATGCTGTACAGCATGCAGAAGCTTATGAGTGGTTGGGCTTGCGTTCAAAATTAGTACCGGTGGTTAGCGTAACTTCTGGGATGTCTCAGTGGGTGGTTTTTGGAGGTTTAGCTTTAGGTGCCGCTGCAGGAGTGGGCTTTGGATATTGGGTGGCCGTTGCTGGTTTGATTATGATGGGTATGGCTACATTATTTAGCCTGGTAACGTTACCAGTTGAATATGATGCAAGTAATAGAGCGCTGGCATGGTTGAAAAATAAGCATATGGTAACATCGCAAGAATATGAAGGCTCTGAAGATGCTTTGAAATGGGCTGCACGTACATATTTGGTTGCTGCAATTGGTTCATTGGCAACCTTGGTATACTGGGGGCTTCAAGTGTTTGGTGGTAGAGATTAATTCTTAATTGTAATATATAAAAAAGGGAGCTAAATTTATTTAGCTCCCTTTTTTTATTAAAGCGATTATAAGCACTTTATTGAACGTTCATTTACTATTTAATGCGCTCATCAATTAATTTGATGGCAATACCTTCTCTTCCCATAACTTCAAATAAGTCAAGAATGTCTCTCATTGATTTCTCCTCTTCTAGTTGTTCTTTTACGAACCACTGTAGGAAATTTTCAACAGCATAATCTTCTGTTTTTTTCGCTAATGAAATTATTTTATTGATAGATTTCGTAACTGCGATTTCTTGCTCTAAAGCGGTTTCAAAAATTTCCTCTAATGAAGAAAAGTCATGGTTTATATTAGATATTTCTGGCGAAATAGCATTACCGCCACAATCATTAATGAATTTAAATATTTTCATCATGTGCTCGCGCTCTTCGCTTGCTTGTCTATAGAATAATGCTGCACTACCTGAATATGAATTCTGATCACACCATGAAGCCATTGCTAAATATGATGAAGAGGCTTTACCTTCCATTTGTATTTGGTCATTTAGGGCATCTAAAGAAGTGACCTTAATGCTCATGTTTAATCTTGCGATATCTTTCATTACTTTACTATTTTATATAAAAGTAGTAACTATATAATGAATTATAGAATTTGCGTCTCTATTTGAAATTAATTTAAGACTAATTATAAATAAGGAGGAAGGTGAAGTTAAATTGTTCTACTTGCAATCTGATCTATATCAATGGTCATGAAGCTACATTCAACCAAAGATTTTAAATCTAGTAATTCTAATGTGTTTAAAATAAATAGGTGCTCTTTGTTACAAAGCATTAATATCTCAAAACCATGTTTGTTTAGGTCAGAATCAAAATGATCTTCAATAGCAATATTTCGCACTTTAGTTCTTAAGGCCAGAAATTGGCAAAAGGATAATTTAATGGTCTTTTGATCCATGTCCAAGTAATGACATTTTTCCTTATCGGACTGATAAAGGGTATAGAATTTAGAACGGAAAACCACTTTCATAGTTCAAAATTAATGCTTATTTAGATTAAATCAAAATATTAAATAGTGATTTGCCTGTCAATTTGTTGTGCTAAAGAGATAAAGGTCTCTGTCCTTGAGATACCTTCTATGGCTTGAATTTCTTTGTTTAGTACTTGCATTAAATGTTCGTTGTCTCTACACAATACTTTAATTAGAATAGACCAGTTACCGGTAGTATAGTGGCACTCCAATACTTCGGGAATTTTTTCTAACTGCTTTACGGCTATAGGATTGCTCATTGCCTTGTCCAGATAAATACCGATATAGGCCATAGTGGTATACCCTAAAGATTTAGGATTGACAATGAATTTAGAGCCAGATAATAAACCTGAAGCTTCTAGTTTTCGTAAACGTTGATGAATGGCAGCGCCAGATATTCCAATACTTCTTGCAATTTCAAGCACCGGTTTACGCGCATCTTGCATTAAAAAGCGTAAAATTTTTTTATCGATACCGTCAATTTTGGCCAAAGAAGTGGGTGTTTTCATATGTTATAAAATCTATTGCCTCAATCTAACGCTGTGTGGTCTGCTTTTGGTTCTATTTATTATTTGCAAGCAAGCCTGGTAAAATTAAATTATTAATGAGGGTTTAAAACATAAATGTACTTAATTGGTTGCAATTTGATAGTTAAAAAGTGCTAATTGACTATGGAATTTGGGTTATAACCAAGATAAGGAATTTCATATTCCTTAAAGTTAACTCCGTAATCTTCAAGTTCTTTTAGTATTGGTTCGTATACTTCTTTAGAAATAGGTATTTGTACTCCGGGCGTAGTTATTTCTCCGTTCAATATTTTTAAAGCAGCCATGGCTACCGGTAGACCTACGGTTTTTGCCATTGCAGTAAAGGTTTGGTTCTCTCCGGTAACTACGAGTTTAGAATCTATTTGTTTCTTTTCGCCATTGAGCTCGTAACCGAATTTATGATACATAACGATCATATCTTTCTCATCGGATTTTAGCGTCCAACTGTCTTCAAGAATCTTTTGAAGGGCTTGTGCGGGCGTAGCATTTGGTATTCCTATTAATTTATTCTGGTCAAAAATATTCAATTCTAATAATTTATCCCAGCGGATATCATCTTGATCTAATTTTAGATAGTGTCTAAGTTTTAGTTCAACAGCATCTGTAGGTGAGTAAGGTAGAAATAGATTGATAAACTCTCGGTAGCTCATTCTTTCTGAATTTTCTATAGCATACGTATCGTCGGTTGCTCCTAATTGAACGAACATATTCCATGCTTTTGAAAATCCTACGCGGCGCATGGTACCTCTATATATAGTTAATGCATCTTGCAATTTGTATGCTTCTTGGTAGTTCAAAGAATCGCGGTTGGCATATCCTTCAAAACGACCATATCCTTCAATTTCAAAGAATTCGGTACGTCTAAACAAGCGATGGTATGGTATGTATTTATAAGTGCCTTCCTGAATAAATTTTGCGGTACCTCCTTGCCCAGCGAGAACTACATTTCTAGGGTTCCAGGTAAACTTATAGTTCCAAAGGTTGTTATCATGTTCCGGAGCTACGAGTCCGCCACAGAAAGATTCGAACAAAATAATTTTACCCCCTTTATCCCTGATACGATCAATCACCTGCATGGCACTCATATGATCTATGCCGGGGTCTAATCCTATTTCATTCATAAATACCAAGCCTGCGTCTTTCACCTGTTTATCTAGCCCTAATAATTCTGGACTTACATATGATGCCGTTACCAAGTGTTTTTTTAGGCGAACACAATCTTTTGCAACCGTTATGTGAAAACGCGCGGGAAGCATAGAAATAACGAGATCCATATTTTTTATAGCTTTTTGCCTTAGGGTGTCGTCAAATATATCTAGAGCAATGACCGTACAATGAGGATGCTGGGCAATTGATGAGGGAATTGCAGCCGGATTAATATCACCAATGGTAATTTCTAATTTTTCTGCTTTCGCTTTTCCTAAAAGATAATCTAATAAATAGGAGGTAGATTTACCTGCGCCTATAACAAGAATTTTTCGCATCATACGATTTCAGTATTTTTGATGGGTAACGATTTACTAAGGTATCAAATTGTTACATTTATAAAAAAACTTATCGTAAAAGTTATGAAAAAAACAATTTTAAGTACTGCATGTCTTTTTGGAATGTTGGCGGTGCTGTTTGGTGCTTTTGGTGCACATGGGTTAAAAAATTTGGTTGATGCACAAGCTGTAGCCACTTTTGAGACAGGGGTAAGATACCAGATATATCATGCTTTTTTCTTGTTTGCGCTTGGTTTATTACCTTATGAATATGTAAAATCGAAGAAAACTATATACATATGTACGGTACTAGGTGTAGTGTTGTTTTCTTTTTCTATTTATCTATTGTCCTTGAATTCTTTGGTTGCATTTGATTTTAAAGTAATAGGAATAGTAACTCCCATTGGTGGTCTGTTCTTGATAGTGGCATGGGCACTTATGGGTTATGGAATATTAAAATCAAAATTTATAAATTAGAATGTAAATAGGTCAATTGAGCATATAAATAGCGTATTTTCAACGTATCAATGGCATTTTCATGACTAAAACTAAATTATTGGGTCTTGTCTTGGGTCCACTTTCATTTGTATTCATTCTATTATTTTTTCGTCCGGACGGACTTTCAGAGCAAGCAAATGCTGTTTTGGCATCTACCATTTGGATTGCCATTTGGTGGATTACAGAAGCAATACCAATTGCCGTAACTGCATTATTGCCTTTGGTGCTGTTCCCATTATCTGGTGGATTGGATTTGTCGTCTACATCTGCTTCTTTTGGTCATAAATATGTATTTCTATATATGGGCGGTTTTATCATTGCCATTGCTATAGAAAAATGGAATTTACATAGAAGAATAGCCTTGAATATTATCAACCTCATTGGTTCAGATGTTAAAAAGATTATACTAGGTTTTATGATGGCAACCGCTTTTCTGTCCATGTGGATTTCAAATACGGCAACTTCTGTTATGATGCTGCCTATTGGTTTGGCGATCATAAAACAATTACAAGATAACCCAGATACCGTAGAAGATGAAAATCAGACTTTTGGTAAGGCACTTATGTTAGCGATAGCCTATAGCGCTTCTATTGGTGGTGTGGCAACACTTATAGGTACACCGCCAAACCTAGTTTTGGCAGGAGTAGTTTTAGATACTTATGGTTATGAAATTACTTTTATGCAATGGTTTGTCTTTGGGTTGCCCATAGCTATAATTTTAATTTTCATTTGTTGGAGATATTTAACCAAGTATGCCTTTAGCTTTAAACAAAAATCTTTCCCGGGAGGAAAGCAAGAGATTAAACGCTTGTTGTCTAATCTTGGTAAAATATCATATGAAGAGAAAGTGGTGGCGTTTGTATTTGCATTAACTGCGTTCTGTTGGATCACGCGGTCTTTTCTATTACAAAAAATATTACCCGGATTGGATGATACTATCATTGCCATATTTTTTGCAATTGTATTGTTCTTGATTCCCTCAAAGAAAAAAGGAGAGCAACTGATCAATTGGGAGGAAGCTGTAAAAATGCCATGGGGAATTATTCTTTTGTTCGGCGGCGGTATGGCGTTGGCAAAAGGGTTTGAAATTAGTGGGTTGGCAGTTTGGATCGGTAGTCAAATGGCGTCATTGTCCGGGTTGCCAATAGTTTTTCTGATTTTAGTATTGATAGCAGCGGTAAACTTTTTGACGGAGATAACATCTAACCTGGCAACAACGGCAATGTTGTTGCCAGTTTTAGCTCCTATGGCGTTGACCATAGATGTGCATCCGTTTGTTTTAATGGTAGGTGCCGCGGTTGCTGCATCATGTGCTTTCATGCTGCCAGTAGCTACGCCGCCAAATGCTGTAGTCTTTGGTTCGGGTTACCTTAGAATACCCGATATGGTGGGCAAGGGGTTCTTTATGAATATTATTTCTATCATAATATTAACCTTTTTCGTATATTTTGTACTCCCAGAGTTGTGGGATATTTCAATAAATAGTTTCCCCGATAAATTTAAATAAATGAAACTATTACTTATTCCAAATAAATTTAAGGGTTCCCTGACCAGTGATGAATTTTCAAATGCTTTTATTTCGGGTGTGGAAAAGTCGGGAGTTTCTTTCTCTTACAGTTGTATAAAATTATCTGATGTTGGTGACAATTTTTTGAATGTGGTGGCCTATTATAAGCCGTGTATATCAATGCAGGTTATTAGTACGAATCCGTTAGGAAAACGAATACAATCCTATTATCTGTACAGTCAGCAAAACAATGCGGCATACATTGAGTTGGCAAACGCTTCAGGTAAACAGCTGTTGATGAAAGAAGATCGAAACCCAATGTTGACCACTACTTATGGCACGGGTATTCAAATAAAAGATGCAATCGAAAAAGGGATAGAGCATATTTATATGGGATTGGGCGGAAGTGCTACTGTTGATGGAGGTATTGGTATTGCGAATGCTTTAGGATATGTCTTTTTAAATGAGGAAAGAGAAGAATTGGATGCTATTGGGGCAAGTTTACAATTAATAGATAGTATTGATGACGCAGCAGTTTCTTCAAATGTAAGGCAGGTAAATTTTTATGCGGTCAATGATATATCCAACCCCTTATTTGGTGAAAACGGTACCTCTTATCTCTATGCTGGGGAAAAAGGGGCATCTGATGTTATTATTGAAGATTTGGATAGAGGACTTATAAATTTAGACAAGATAGTTTCTAAACAATACAGTGTACAAAATGGAAAATTACCTGGAGCAGGAGCTGGTGGAGGTACGGGGTTTGGGTTGAAATCTTTTTTTAATGCCGATATGTTAAGTGGTGAAGATTTTATTCTGGAACTTTCAAGAGTTAAGGATGTACTGGCTCTGGGTGATGTAGATTATATAATTACAGGAGAATGTAAAATAGATGGGCAATCCCTCTGCGGGAAATTGTTACAGGGAATAATTTCTTTAGGAAAAAAATACAATACTCCAGTAATTGTCATTTGTGGAAAATCAGAAATTTCTAAAGACGAATTAGAACGACAGGGCATTTTTGATGTCGTAGAGTTTCATGATGAGTTTAGGGGTAGCGAGTATAATATGCGCCATGCAGCCCAGCTTTTAATTGCAAGAACTGCTGACTATTTTGCCAAAAAATAAAAATTTTTTAGGCAGCATTTTGTTTGTGTTTTTATTTATTTCATAAAATAATCACATTTAATTACGAATAATAAATTTAATACAAGGTATTTTTATTAAAAATGAATTAAATGCAATAAAGTACTTGCGGATATTTTTTATTTATAGCAGATTTTTAATTGAATTCGTATTTCGACGATGAATGAAACTAATTGGACTCTGAAAATCAGTGGTTCAGCATTTATTTTTTTAGCTTTACATGAACAAATTTTCTAAATCATGAAAAGCTCAATGACAAATGCGAATACGATATCCCTGAAAAAATATGGGATTACACACGCCAATTTTCATTATCAGGAAACTCCAGAAAATCTCCAAAAAGCCACTCTAGAAATGGATATGGGGGTTGAAGCCAAAAACGGAACACTGGCGGTCAATACCGGTGAATTTACCGGTAGGTCCCCTAAAGATAGATTTATTGTCAAAGATGATATAACCAAGGGTAAAATTTGGTGGGGAGATATAAATATTCCATTTGAAAAGAAAAAATTTGATGCCCTATACACTAAGGTAATCAGTTATTTAAACGAAAAAGAACTTTTTGTTAGAGATAGTTATGCATGTGCAGACGAAGATTATAGATTAAATATACGTGTGATCAATGAATATCCTTGGTCAAATATGTTTGCCTATAATATGTTTTTGCGTCCTACCAAAACAGAATTGGATGATTTTACACCAGAATGGACGGTAATTAACGCTCCGGGTTTTATGGCCAATGCAGAAGTAGATGGCACAAGGCAACATAATTTTGCAATCTTAAACTTTACCGATAAAATTGCTTTAATTGGAGGAACAGGGTATACGGGAGAAATCAAAAAAGGTATTTTTTCTGCTTTGAACTTTATTTTACCAGTATATAAGCAAACTTTGCCAATGCATTGTTCTTCCAATGTTGGTGAAGATGGTGACACGGCAATCTTTTTTGGATTATCAGGTACGGGAAAAACAACTTTATCAACAGACCCAAATAGAAAATTAATTGGCGATGATGAGCATGGCTGGACAAGTAGAAATACAGTATTTAACTTTGAAGGTGGTTGTTATGCAAAGGTAATTAACCTATCTGAAGAGCAAGAACCTGAAATTTACAATGCGATCAAACCAGGTGCAATTCTTGAAAATGTGGTTTTAGATGATAAGGGAAATGTAGATTTTGCAGATACTTCCATAACCCAGAATACAAGGGTTAGTTACCCAATTCATCATATAGATAACATTCAACAACCATCAATTGGCAAGAATGTAAAGAATATTTTCTTTTTAACTGCAGATGCTTTTGGTGTGCTGCCTCCAATATCTAAGCTTACCCCTAGTCAGGCCGCATATCACTTTATTTCTGGCTACACGGCTAAGGTTGCTGGGACAGAGGCAGGTGTGGTAGAACCGGTGCCGTCGTTCTCTGCATGTTTTGGTGCGCCTTTTATGCCATTGCACCCAACAAAGTATGCTGAAATGTTGAGTAAAAAAATGAAAGAATCTGGGGTAGATGTATGGCTTGTGAACACAGGCTGGACAGGAGGTTCTTATGGTGTTGGTACTAGAATGAAGCTGAAGTATACTAGGGCAATGATCTCAGCTGCATTAAACGGTGATTTAGGACTGTATTCTTATGATAAGTACCATATTCATTCCGTATTTGGTGTGGCGCAGCCTAGAGAGTGTCCGGGCGTGCCAACATCTGTATTAAGTCCAAGGGCAACTTGGAACGATGATGAGAAATACTATAACACTGCATTTAAGCTGACAAACGCCTTTAGGGAAAACTTTAAAAAGTTTGAAAGTTATGCCAGTGAAGAAATAAGAAGGGGCGGGCCACAGCGGTACGCATTTTAAGAGATAAAAAAAGCCTTGCAATGCAAGGCTTTTTTTATGTTGTTATTTGAGCACGCTATTTATTTACACTCATAATATATTTCTGTAACGCCATGGTCATAGAAGGTGTTTCGGGTGTTGGTGCTTTGATATCTATACGTAACCCGGCATCTGTTGCCGCGTCTACTGTAGAGTTTCCAAAAACAGCTATTCTTGTTTCTTTTTGATCAAAATCAGGAAAGTTCTGTAATAAAGACTCTATACCGGAAGGGCTAAAGAAAACCAAGATGTCATAATATACATTTCTTAAGTCAGAAAGGTCGCTAATTACCGTTTTATAAAAAATAGCCCTTTTCCAATTAATGCCTAATGACTCTAAGGTTTCAGGTACATCGGGTTTAAGTACATCTGAAGAAGGTAATAAGAATTTTTCATCTTTATATTTCTTGATCAAGGGTACTAAATCTGAAAACAATCTTTTTCCTACGTAAATCTTACGTTTTCTATAGACCACATACTTTTGAAGGTAATAGGCAACCGCTTCAGACTGGCAGAAGTATTTCATAGAGTCAGGTACTTTGAAGCGCATTTCTTCTGCAATTCTAAAGAAATGATCTACTGCGTTTCTACTTGTTAATATTATCGCAGTAAAATCATTTAGATCTATCTTTTGTTGACGTACTGTTTTTGCGTCAACTCCTTCTACGTGAATAAACGGTCTAAAATCAACCTTTACTTTCTGTTTGTCAATAAGCTTGGAATAGGGGGAGTTTTCCATTTTCGGCTCAGGTTGCGAGACCAAAATCGTTTTTACTTTCATATGCTGCACTATTTTAGAAAGCTTCCCATAATAACTAAGGGTGCAATTTCGAGTGTGCAAAGGTACAAAATAAAATAGAAAAAATAGCTGCTTATGAATTTTTGATAATTCCTGAGGACTGTTACCCAACCAATTATATTGATAGCAAAAAATAAGAAGAGGGCAATTATTATTACAATGCGAGAATTTATAAAAACATAGCTTAAAAATACATTTGCAATAAAAAGAATAATACCAGAATAATTAAGGTAGGTTAGTTTCTTAAAAATCAACTCGTTAAAGGTGTTGTAGGAATTAAAAATAAATCCGTTAATTAATTGCGCCATTGTTTTTGCACTAATAAATAGGAAAACAGCTGCAAGGAGTATCGGAAAAATAAAAGGTTTTTTTGCTTCTGTAGGATTTAAATAAGAGCACCAAATAAAATAAATAAATAATGCGGTATTTATGATTTGGAAGATGCTCATTAGTAAATGAAACCAATTAAATAGTTTTTCTTTCTTGGTGTACATGGAAATGTACTTATTGTTGAAAGGGAGTATGACAAAATTTAAAAAGCGAGAATAATAGATGCTTTTGGCGATAATAGGAAGTAGTAAACTAGCCGCTAGTGTTATGGTGATCCAATCGGTTTGCTCAAAAGTTCTTACAATTGGTTCCATTAATTCACAGGTATTGCTTGTCCGTTTAGCCCGTATAAAAGGCCATTTTCAGATATTACAACTCTAAAATAGCCAATGTTTTCTTTTTTTGTTTTAGGTAATTGAAATATAAAATTTGTAGTGTCTTGTTGTTTTAAGGTAGTAACTGTGGTTTGTTTAGGTTTAGGTGTCATTTTTAGCGTCTCTACAGGGGTTTTGTAGTTGTCCATATAGGTCACTGCAAATTTTAATTTATTGAGGTCTATAGCTTCTGGATATGGATTATAAATTTTAAGATCAATAGATTTTTCTGAGTTTAAGGTAATAGGGGTGTCTTCAATAATACAACTTAATTTTCGGTAAGACTGAAAGTTAGCTATGTATTTACCTTTGTATAAGCCGCCGTCTTCTTTTTCATAAGTGAAAGTTGGGTTTTTGTCGTATTGAGAGATGTATGCAACGTCTTTACCGCGTATTTGTTCTTCAGAGCCATCTATTGAATATTGATTTTTTCGATACATGAAGTTGTTCAATGAAAAGGTAGGTGTTGCATCGGTATAAAAAGAATACATGGGTGCATTTCTATAGGAGTTTTCAAATATTACAGGTATGTTTCCTACTTCTTCTTCAATGGCTTTAGCCCATTCCTTGTTACCATGACTTTCGTAATGGAAATTAAAAAGTAGCGGTTGGTGGGCAAGTCCCATCCTTAAATAAAGAATTAAAACTGTATTGATAAGACCTAATCTGTAAATCCAGGTTAATGCCTGTTTGTTTTGTAGCATATAGTTAAAAGCAATGACCACAAGTGGAATACAAACAATAATGATCCATTGTGTTTGCACTCTTCTATTGAAGCTAGAAACAAAAAAGAAAATTAGTACACCGTAGGTAAGATAGATAAGAGCCTTGCTGAACAAGTCATTTCCTTTGGTCTTAAACAGCGCTTTGTAGATAAACGGAAAAGTTAAACCGAATATGGCAACTAGATTGACCAAAAAGCCTAAGGTGTATTTTTCAAAGCGGTACGCACCGTTAGGGCGTTCAAACAAATGATATTTTATGGATACAAAATCATTTTCGTATAGCCAATAAAAATGTGGGGCATAGCAGCATAGAGCAATGATAACGGCTAGCCAAGCATATTTGTTCGTAGTAAGTTTAAGGTTGGATAGCAGAACAAAGAATATGACCAGTACAGCATGGTATTTACTATACATCAATGCAGCCATAAATATGCCCAAAAGTATTGCTAAACCTGCAGTTGGTTTTTTAATAAAATATTTATAGGTAAGCAAAAAGCAACTGGTAAAAAATAACAGGGGAGTATCTGGTAATGTAAAAAAACCATAAGCATTAAGCAGCGTCATAGAAAAAACCAGTACAAAAAAATGTTTGATGTAGTCGTTCTTTTTTGGGTTGTCTATCATTAACCAAAGAAGAATAATGTTGATGGCAGATAATACACAACTCATGAAACGTACCCCTAGTTCACCATTAAAAAAGAAACTACTGATTTTTACTAAAAGTGCCACCATGGGCGGGTGGTCAAAATAACCCCATGCCATGTCCTGACTATAATACCAGTAATAAGCTTCATCAAAAATGAGTTGCGTAAAACTAGATTGAATAAGGTTTAAAATGAATATGGCAGCTAGAAAAAAGTAAAACTGCTTTGGAATTTTAGTCAGCATTTGTATAGATTACTTAGAGTCAAAATTACAAATTTAAGGCTTGGTATCTATTTTAAAAATTTCATAAAGGTATTGTTGGTCATTTTAAGACGACTAATAAAACCCTACTTTTGTCGAAATACCTATAATTAACATATGTCCAGTAGTATCGTAATCATACCTACGTATAACGAAATTGAAAATGTAGAGGCTATAATTAGGGCAGTATTTGTTTTGCAGAAAGAATTTCATGTACTTATAGTAGATGATAATTCACCAGATAAAACAGGGGACTGCGTTCGCGGACTACAACAAGAATTTAAGGGGAGATTGTTCTTAGAGACCCGATTAGAAAAGTCTGGCTTAGGTACAGCCTATATTCATGGGTTTAAATGGGCTATAGCAAAGCGTTACGATTACATTTTTGAAATGGACGCAGATTTTTCACATACACCTTCAGACCTTTTGAGATTGTTGAAAGCATGTGAGAATGGAGCTGATTTAGCAGTAGGCTCTAGGTATAAAAAAGGAGTGAACGTGGTAAATTGGCCACTTTATAGGGTATTGTTATCATATGGGGCTTCCGTATATGTAAAGTTGATAACCGGAATGCGTGTAGACGATCCTACCGCAGGTTTTGTATGTTATAAAAGAAAAGTATTAGAAGCTATAGATTTAGATTCGGTTCGTTTTGTAGGCTATGCATTTCAAATAGAAATGAAGTTTAGGGCGTACTTAAAGCATTTTAAAATAGAAGAAGTTTCCATTATTTTTAGAGATCGAGTATTAGGGAAATCCAAAATGAGTTCGTCAATTATAAGTGAGGCTATTTGGGGTGTGTTTGTAATGAAAATGAGAAGTCTTTTTTTGAAAAATAAGTTTTAATTATGGGTAAGATTTTATTGAAAAACGGAATAATTGTTAACGAGGGAGTAGCTCAGGAAAGTGATATTCTAATTGTTGATGACCTTATTGCGAAAATAGGAAAAGATATATCTGATGCAGATGCAGTGGTAATTGATGTTTCCGGTAAGCATATATTGCCGGGTATTATAGATGATCAAGTTCATTTTAGAGAGCCAGGTCTTACCCATAAAGGAACAATAGCAACAGAAAGTAGGGCGGCACTTGCAGGTGGTATCACTACATTTATGGAGCAACCCAATACAACACCGCAAACAACTACTATAGAAAAGCTAGAAGAGAAATTTGCCACTGCGGCAAATACTGCTTTTGCCAATTATTCTTTTTTGTTCGGTGGTACCAATGATAATCTTGAAGAATTAAAAAGATTAGATAAAAATGCTTGTTCAGGTATCAAATTGTTTTTAGGTTCTTCTACGGGAAATATGTTGGTGGACGATGAAAAAGTCATTGAGAATATTTTCAGTAATACAGAAATGGTTATCTCTGCACACTGTGAAGATGAAACCACCATTCGTGAAAATTTGGCTAAATATAAGGCGGAGTACGGAGATGCTATTCCTTTAGAACTTCATCCTATCATAAGAAGTGAAGAAGCTTGTTACCTTTCTTCATCTAGGGCAATTGCTTTGGCCAAGAAAACAGGAGCTAGATTACATGTGTTTCATTTGTCTACCGGAAAAGAAACGGATCTGTTCCGTAATGATATTCCTTTAGAGCAAAAGAAAATTACGGCAGAGGTTTGTATTCATCACCTATGGTTTTCAGATGCCGATTATGCAAACAAAGGCACTTTAATAAAATGGAACCCCGCAGTAAAAACGGCTAAGGATAGAGATATGCTTTGGAATGCGCTATTAGATGACAGAATAGATGTCATTGCTACCGATCACGCACCTCATTTATTAGAGGAAAAGGACAATGTGTATACAAAAGCACCTTCTGGCGGACCGTTAGTGCAACACGCGTTAAACGCCATGCTGGAGAAGGTAAAAGAAGGAAAAATTACCTTAGAAAAACTGGTGCAGAAAATGTGTCATAATCCCGCAATATTATTTCAGATAGAAAAGCGTGGATATATTCGTGAAGGTTATTATGCAGATTTAGTAGTGGCAGACTTAAATAATCCTTGGACCGTTTCCAAAGAAAATATCGCCTATAAGTGCAAATGGTCTCCTTTTGAGGACACTACATTCTCTTCTAAAATTGTACACACTTTTATAAACGGACATTTAGGGTATAGTAACGGACAGTTTTCTGAAGAACGAAATGCAAAAAGGCTAACATTCAATAGACCATGAAGCACTTATTATTTTTAGTGGCAATATTTTTATTGGTTTCTTCATGTACCGAAGAATTAATAGAAAAACCCGATAATTTAATACCGGAAGATAAAATGGTATTGATTATCAAGGAAATGGCTATTGTTAATGCCGCAAAAGCAACCAATTTGGGGAAGCTTAGAGAAAATGGTATAGAGCCAACATTTTTCATATTTAAGAAATTTGAAATTGATAGTGCCCAGTTTGTAAATAGCGATAGGTATTATGCATCAAAACCTTTACAATATGAGAATATGTACAAAAAGGTAGAGTCTGATCTAGAAAAGCAACGTTTACAATTAGAAGCAGAGAAAAAAATTAGAGACAGTCTAAATATGGTTGAGAAGACAAAAAAGAAGGATATCAAAATTATAAAGAAAGACCCGGTATCGTCTAAGAGTGTTCAGAAATAAACAGTTTAGAAGAGAATTTTATTTGTTCGTCCAAACTATCAAACTCCATACCCAATGTATTCTTAATTTTTTCATTGTTAAATGTTGTGGGGTGTTTTAATCCGTAAATAGTATTTTTTGTAATAGTTCTAGGGCTTCCGGTAAGTATATTTTTAATTATATCTGCAATCTTACCAATTTTTAGTTGCCAAAACTTCAGAGCCTTTGTAGGTGGTTTTTTATCCATGGCCAAAGCTATCTTTTTCAGTATTTGTTCATAGGTCAAATTTTTGGCTACGAGAATAAATCTTTCGTTATAAATATCGGAATTCATAAGGGCGATCATAATATTGGTGACATCGTTTATGGTTACAAATCCTGATCCACCAGGCGGGTAATAATTATATCCTTTTGCGGCGGTTGTAAAAAAGGAACCACTGCCACTATTCCAAAATCCCGGTCCAAGAATAACGCCCGGGTTTACGATGACAACTTCTAAATTCTCTTGGGCACCACGCCAAACTTCCAATTCGGCTAATTGTTTGGTTATGGCATACGGATTAGTGTTTTGGCGTATCCATTCGGTTTCTTCGTCTGCTTGTTCACCGTTTAAGGTTCTGCCTATGGTGCCAATTGTGCTAACATGACACAATTTTTTGATACCTTCCGCAATACAGATATTTACAATATTGGCGGTGCCTTCACGGTTAATTCGTTCCAGTTTTTTAAAATCTGACGGATTAAAAGAAATATAAGCGGCACAATGGTATACGTGGGTAATATTTTTAAGTGCATTTTCTAAAGAGGGGATATCTAAAATATCTCCCTGTACCCAATCAATTCTATTGAATAGAGTTGTGGAGTTATCAGAATAATAAGAGAAGATTTTTTTTACCTGAGCTAGCTTGTCCTTTGATCTATATAATGCACGAATTTTTTCATGATCCATTGACAATTTCAATAGCAAATGCGACCCCACCAACCCTGTACCTCCTGTAACTAATACCATAATTCAAATTTAAGGAATACAGGTGATTAAATTCATGCTTTAATCTTCTGTGTTCTGGCAAGAATTAAATTTATATTTGCAATTCAATTAAAATTAAGGAAGAGATGACAAATTTTGTCAAAGAGTTAGAGTGGCGCGGAATGTTACATGACGCAATGCCAGGCACAGAAGAACATTTATTAGAAGGTATGCAATCTGCTTATGTAGGTATTGATCCAACGGCAGACTCTTTACATATAGGTCACTTGGTAGGGGTAATGATGCTTCGTCATTTTCAATTGGCAGGGCACAAACCATATGCTTTAATTGGTGGTGCCACAGGTATGATCGGTGATCCATCTGGTAAATCTGCGGAGCGTAATTTGCTTGATGAAGAAACCTTACGTCATAATCAAAATGCTTTGAAAGCTCAATTGGCTCGTTTTTTAGATTTTTCTGGAGATGAGGCCAATGCGGCTGTTTTAGTCAACAATTATGACTGGATGAAGAATTTCTCTTTTTTGGAATTTATTAGAGACGTAGGTAAGCATATTACCGTTAATTATATGATGTCTAAAGATTCTGTAAAGAAGAGACTTACCGCAGAAGCAAAAGAAGGGATGTCCTTTACTGAGTTTACCTACCAAATGGTACAGGGTTATGATTTTCTTCATTTATATAGAGAACATAACTGCACCTTACAAATGGGTGGTAGTGATCAGTGGGGTAATATTACCACGGGTACAGAGTTAATAAGAAGAATTGCCGGTGGTAAAGGGTATGCTTTAACCTGTCCTTTAATTACCAAAGCAGATGGTACCAAATTCGGTAAGACAGAAGGTGGTAATGTTTGGTTAGATGCAGAAAGAACATCGCCCTATAAATTCTACCAATATTGGTTGAACACATCAGATGAAGATGCTGATAAATACATTAAGATATTTACGTTGCTAGGTCAGCAAGAAATAGAAGAACTAGCAAAACAACATGCTGAAGCTCCGCATTTAAGATTGTTACAAAAGCGATTGGCAGATGAGGTTACCGTTATGGTACACTCACAAGAAGACTTGGATAATGCCGTACGTGCAAGTGAAATCTTATTTGGCAAGTCTACCGCACTAGATTTAAAAGGATTGAATGAAAAAACTTTTTTAGAAATATTTGAAGGCGTACCACAAGCAGAGCTTTCTAAGTCTGAGTTAACAGATGGTCTTGACATGATAGGGGCCTTAGCGGCTAAAACTAACTTTTTGGGTTCTAATGGTGAAGCAAGAAGAGAATTGAAGCAAAACTCTATTTCTGTAAATAAGGAAAAAGTAAAAGAAGACTTTTTAATTACCAAAGATGATTTGATCAATGATAAGTTTGTGCTATTGCAAAGAGGTAAGAAAAACTATTTTGTATTGGTTTTGAAGTAGTTTTTATTGTATTTATAGAATAGGTATCCCTTTAATTTTTTAAAATAATTAAGGGGATACTTCGTTATAGAACAGAAACCCCCGTATTATGATCAAGAAATATATTTCCGTTATCTGCTTGTTTGCACTAGTTACTGCATGTGATAAACTAGATGAGTTGACAAAGTTTAACATGGAATATAGCCAACGCGCCACTATACCTTCATCTGCAGGAATAGATTTGCCTTTTGATGTTTTTACTCCGGAAATGGAGACGAATTCAGCATCTACTTTTGAAGTCAATGATACCAGAAAGGACCTTATTGAAGAGATTAAGTTGACCAAATTAGAGTTGGTTATTATATCACCAGATGCTGCGGATTTCAGTTTTTTAAACGCTATAGAAGTATATATTTCTGCCGATGGTTTAGAAGAAATTAAAATTGCATACTTAGAGGAAGTTCCTGAAAATGCAGGTAGTGTCATTACTTTAGATACTTCAGATACAGATTTAAAGGAGTATATAAAAAAAGATGAATTCAGTTTACGGTTGAATACTGTTACCGATGAGCTCATGAGTACGGATCATGAATTAGAGGTAAATTCTACCTTTTTTGTAGATGCAAAAATATTAGGACTGTAATTTAAGAGGCTGTTTACGCAACTATTTTGGAACTTGGACATCTTGTATCTAGTTAATAATCTTGTTGCTATGGAAAGATATTCCGTGTTGTTTCTGTTTTTTGTTTTTCTGGTCTCTTGTGCAAATGATGATAACTTTGGATTAGAGTCTACTCAATTCGCATTTTCGGAACAAAAATGGGTGCTAACTCAAATGTCTGGTAACATCCCAAACTCTGAAACTATAGGTGATGATATGGAGTGGCAAGAATATTACATTTTCTCACCAAAAGGGACATTTTTAAAATCTAGAACTGTGCATGAAGAAGTTACTGAGGCTACGGGTACTTTTGAGGTTGTGGAATATGAAAATGATCTAAATCACTACTTAGAACTTACTTTTGAAACCGAAAAAGAATTAGCGGGCAATTGTACAGGCGATGATAAGGAACTTCTAATCTACAGAAGTTCTACAATGATTTCAAGTTTATGGATGGCCTGTGATGGTCCCGGATTAGATTATTCGCTAAGCAAAAACTAAAGCACCATTAAATTACACCCCCTAATATCAGAATTATCGAATCTGCCTATAATTTCAAAAGTTCCGTTTGGGTTTATTTTTCCTAGATCTTGAGTAGCTATAAAGGAGCAAGAATTGATGTTGGCCAAATCTATTACATTAATTCCGCCAGATTTACCATTGTTTAAATAGCTTAGAGGATCTTCAGTGTCACGTACTAAAATTTTCATCCAATCCGGGCAGTCAAAAATACCATTTCCTTTGGAGTAGGCTTGCGACAAAAGTTCTGTCATTCCGTATTCAGAATGTATATGCTTAACACCAAAGCCCATAGAAAGCAACTCATGTAATTCTTGACGTACAATTTCTTTTCTTCGCCCTTTCATACCGCCGGTTTCCATAATAATGGTGTTGTGTAAAGACATCTGGTACTGCTCGGTAAACTCCAATAATGCAAAAGAAACACCAATGATCAATATTTTGGTATCCGTTTTTTGAAGTTCCCGTAATAATAGGTGCAATTGTTCATATTCGTTTAAAAAGAAACCGCTTTTTGGATGATTGGATTTTTTAATCAAATCATCTGCCATATAAATCAATGAAGAACCTGTACGTTCTAAATAGGAAGGCAGTAGCGCAAGAACACAGTAATCCTTAATATCTCCGTAGAAATACTTAAAAGCCTTTAGATAGCTCTGCTCGTAAAGGCTAAGGTCTGTCACAAAGTGCTTACTGGTCTCGCTACCTGTTGTTCCGCTACTTGTAAAAGTTATTTCTGGGTTATTGGTAGTACTGAGAACATTTTTGGATTTAAAGAACTCTATAGGTAAAAAAGGAATCTGTTCTAAGGTATGAACAGTACTTGGAGCCACATTTAAATAAGAGCAGAAAGCTTGGTAAACCGGGTTATTATTGTACTGAAACTTGAAAATACGTAATGCTTGGGTTAGAAACTCCCCTTCTGTTTGTATATCAAAAATAGCATTGTGTTCCATGTACCTAACCAATTCTGGCAAAGGTACTGAACCAAATTATTTTAATTGTTTTGATATGAGAATATGTAGGTAATTTATTTAACAACAAGTTTTCTGGTAATAGATTTCCCTTGTTCTGTAACTTGAACTACATATACGCCAGGAGATAATTTTGAAATGTTCATGGCCTTTGCAGTCAATTTTTCATTCAATACCAATTCTCCGAAGACATTATAGATTTTAACTTCTTTTAGCGTGTTGTGCTGGCTGGTTACATAAACAATATCGGCAATTACTGGGTTTGGGTAAAGTTTAAAACCAGAAATCTCATCATTGGGTAGGTTGTTAATATGGATAGTGTCTTGGGCATATAAGCCAACGGAAACTACCATAAATAGCATTAAGTAGATTTTCTTCATTTTATTATTGATTTGGGATCAATGATTTAAAGGTAAATAGAAGGGTCATTAGAAAACCTAAAATGTTGTGAAATTTAAAATTATGTAGGTCAATGAAATACGCAAAGTATTTCATCGTGAAAACGTGTAGTTGACCGATAGCGGTTTTTGGTAATTTAGTAGGTATAAGGTATGATAAGTTTACTTTACAATCAACTTACGTGTGCACATCTTGTTTTTTTCAAGAACACGCAATACGTAAACACCGGCATCTAAATCAGAAAGATTTAATTCTTTGCCTAAGATGGTAGTCTTTAGTAACAATGTTCCGAAAACATCATAAATAAAGATTTTTTTTGGGGCGTTTAAGTTGGTGGAAATATATACTTTACCTGTAGTAACCGGATTTGGATACATACTAAAACCATCAATATCTCCATTACTTTGCCCATAGGTAAAGGAGGTGATAATAAAAAAGATGATTAAGTAAAGGTGCTTCATATATAGCTGGTTACAAATGGTATACCACAAATATAGGAATTTAACACACTCTTGTATTTTTGTAAGAGGAGATATTGTGAAAAGATCGATGAAATGCAATAAGATCGATGAAATGCACTATTTGTGACATCAACTGCCTATTTTGTAAGGCTTTTTGGTTGGCGTGTAGTACAAGATTGTAAGAATATTTTTAAAAGATAGAAGCCCGCAAATTGCGGGCTTCTAATTAAACTATAATTCTGTTGTTTAGTTACCAGTTGCCCAAGCAAAAATTGCAACATCAACAGCGGTTCCATCAAAAACATCGTCTTCAGTTGTAATAAGAGCAGTTTCGTCAACGATTACATTGGCTAATGGACCATTATCTTTCATATCTACATTTGTAGTGTAACCAGTAAGACTAACGTTAGTTAAAGTAGCACCAGAAGTAGCTTTGAATTGTAAAGCTGTGCCACCAACTGTAGAAACAGCCGTAAAGTCAATTAACTTCGGATTACCATTAGCCTTATCAGCTTCGACCGCAGTAGAAAAACCTGCTTCGTTATGTAATACATATGCAGTAGTTACGGTACCGTTCCAACCTTCTGTCCAGTCAATAGAATCATCTTGGTTATTTTCAAAATATAGATTTGAAGCAGAAACAGTTCCGCCAAAGAACTCAACACCATCATCTTCACCGTTGATCATTGCAACGTTGTCAATAGTTGTTTCAGAACCTACAGCATAAAGTGTAAGTCCGTTGTACTGAGACTCGGCATCAATTTGAGCACCTGCATTTTTAATAATTAAATAGCTAATAGAGCCAGAATCATCATCATCAGTGGTACCTCCATATTTGAAGTTTCCTACTTCTGCAGTTGCATCTACTCCTTCCGTAGTAGTTGCGTCTCCTAAGATTACTAATCCGCCCCAATCTCCAGGATTATCGTTTGTAGAAGTCATAACTACTGGGTTGACCGCAGTACCTTCTATAGAAATCATTCCACCCTTTTGTACTACAATATAAGTTTCTGTCTCGTCGCCAGACTCAACTTGGGCAGTAATTTTTGTACCAGCAGGTATTGTAAGCGTAGCGCCTTCTTCAACACTTAAGTTTTTAGATAAGAAGTAGTTTATACCTGCATCTAAAGTAAGGTCGCTAGTTAAGTTACCTGTTAAAATGCTGCTACCAATGGCTGCATCTGTATTTACCCAATCAAAAATTGCGATATCAACTGTTGCATTTGCATTGTAGCTAGTATCTGGATTACCAGCTTCACCTTCTATAATTACGTTAGCTAAAGGACCATCGTCTTTCATGTCAATAGAAGTTTCATAACCGCTCAAAGAAAGTCCGGTAATTGTTGCACCAGAAGTTGCTTTAAATTGTAATGCAGTACCACCTACAGTAGAAACTGCGGTAAAATTTATTAATTGCGGATTTTCATTTGCTTTATCAGCTTCAACCGCCGTAGAGAAACCTTCTTTTGTATGAAGAACATATGCATTGGTCACGGTACCGTTCCAACCCTCTGTCCAGTCGATAGAATCATCTTGGTTGTTTTCAAAGTATAAATTAGTAGCAGAAACAGTACCGCCAAAAAACTCAACACCATCATCATCACCATCGATCATGGCAACGTTATCTATAGTTGTACCAGAACCTACAGCATACAGGGTTAGACCGTTGTATTGAGATTCTGCATCTATTTGAGCACCTGCGTGCTTTATAATCAAATACGAAATTGAACCAGAATTATCGTCATTTGTAGATCCACCGTATTTAAAGTTACCAACTTCGGCAGTTGCATCAACACCCTCGGTGGTAGTTGCATCACCTAAAATTACTAATCCGCCCCATTGGCCAGGTTGACCACCTGTAGACTTCATAGTTACTGGAGCGGCAGCTGTACCCTGTACATCTATTTTTCCTCCTCTTTGCACCACAATATATGTTGAAGTTTCGTCACCGGTTTCAACAGTTGCGTTGATTATGGTTCCTGCAGGGATAATTAATTTAGCCCCAGCTTCAATACTGTAATTTTTTTCTAATGAATATATTTTTGTAGCGTCAAGTGTTCTTTCTTCAGTAAGTTCACCAGTTAAAACTGTACTTTCTTCTGGGTTTGTTGTTTCGCAAGGAGTACAAGAACCACCACAATCTACCCCTGTTTCATCTCCATTTTTTATACCATCGGTACAGGTAGGTGAAACTGCATCTGGTCCATTATCTGGATCATTATCATCACTACTACAACTGGTAAAGGTAATAGCCGCCGCAAGAGCAAATACTTTTACAAAATTTTTCGTTTTCAATTTCATAATAAACATTTTAAAAGATTAAAATTAAAGATTAGTGAGTATTGAGTGTTTTTAATTAGAATTTGTAATTAAGCCCTAAGCTTATTCCCATACCGGTAGAGTAAGAGCTAACTGTTTGCTCTAGTTCTATTTCAGTTACTGGATTGCGAATTAATTGTGTTTGTTTTATTTCTGGATTTAATAAGTTTTTACCTGTAAGGCTTATTTTAATATGCTCACCAAATTCTTTGCTGATTTGAGCATTTAAGACTACGAAACCATTTTCAACAATAGCGTCATCATAAAAAATGTCTCTGTTGGTTTGGTCAGTAGGTACACCTAAAGAATATATTTTGTCTGATGCGTAATTTGCATTTATCGATGCTGCAAATGGATTATCGCCAGCAGTCTCATAATTTAAACTAGTATTGAAAATCCAATCTGAAGCACCTTGAAGATCAGTTTTAGTAATACCTTTATATTGAAAGCTTCTTAATAAATTACCTTGATCGTTATAAATTTCCTTTAGATCTTGTTGGTGCCACATACGGGTCACATTAAGAACCATGTTAAGGTTGTAGCCTGTTTCTAAGCCATCGTCATCGTTGTAGGCAGGACTTACTAAATCTAATTTAGTTTCTGCTTCAAGTCCAAAAATTTCAGCTTTCTCACCAGAGTTGAAGTAAGAGAAGATACCTGCAGAACCTCTTTCTCTTACTCTATTGATCGGGTCAGATATATCTTTATAGAATGCAGCTACGGAAACAAGTTGAGCGGCAGATGGAAAATATTCCCATTTTAAATCTAGATTAATATCTTTTGAAGCTATTAAATCGGGGTTACCTCTAGTTATTTGACCAGTTGGAGAAACATAGTTAAAAGGCGCTATTTCTTTAAATTCTGGTAATGTGATTGTACGGCTTACTGCCAAACGTAATGCGTTTAGCTCGTTAATTGTGTACTTTATATTTAAGCTAGGGTAGAAGTTACTGTAATCTTGATTACTATCTCCTGTTCTAGGTGATAGGTTTCCTATATCGTAAGCAACTTTAATTTCATCTCTTTGAAAACGTAGGCCTGCATCAAAGTTCCATTGTTCAAGTCCAACATTGAAAGAAAAGAATGCTGCCTTAGAATCTAGCGTACCTAAATAGATATCTTTTCTTTCGTCATTCGCATTTGAACCCAAAAGATTAATTTCTAAGAGTCCTGCATCAAAATAAGACTGACGGAAAATGGCACCCAAATCATCAATAGATGATGGGTTTACTGCATTTGTATTTACTTCTTCAACACCAACAAATTCAGAACTAAAATCACGTTCTTTATTTCTATAAGAAAGACCAAAATTTAATTTGAACTTTTTAGTATCTTCTTCGATTATTATTAATTCGTCTTTTAAGTAGGCACTGAATTCGTTGTCTTCAATTTTTTGGCTTGATTTACGTTGTTGAAATCCGCCATTTCTACCAAGTTGCACAAGAGTTCCGTCTGGGTCAAAGTTTACCTCGTTTCTAATTCTATTTGGTTCATTGGCATTTAATAGGTTATATCCAGCTGCCCATTGTAATGTATTTTTCTCACCAATTTGGTGTCTACCAATCAACTGAGTAACTAATAATCTAGTTTGTTTTGTGTTTTGATCTCTAATAAATTGAAACAAACCTTCGCTTGGGCTAGTTTCTTCAAAGATTGTAGCCTCACCGTTACGTCCACCTTCAAACACATTTTCATCTAGTTTGTTTACGAAAAAAGTGCTAGATTTTATTTTATGTTTAGAGTTGGCCAAATACGTAATATCCAATAATCCCGTATTCACTATTTTCTTTTGATATGTAGTTGCATCGGTAATGGTGTCATCGATGAAATTAGAACGGTATTGTCTGAACAAACCTTCTCTATGTTCAAAAGATCTTGAATGAGATGCTGTAAAGAATACAGCAAGTTTGTCAGCTATTTTTTTACCAGCTGCAATAGACATAGAATAATCCATAGGGTTTTCTTGTCTTAAAGTATTCCATCCTTGGTTGGTGATTAACTGTTGGGTAGAAAGACTTTGATCGTAGAACCCTAATGTAGTATTCTTAGAGTTCTGGGATATTCTAAAGTTGTCATATACTCCACTTTTTGCTACATTAGAGTTTACTCCACCAGACACTCCAATGGCAAGTTCGCTTGAACCGGATAATTCTCTAGAAGTAATGTTTACATTCCCAGAAGCTTGATCGGCAGATCCTTCAGCACCGTAAGTTTTGCTGATACTAACATTTTGAAGAACACGTGTTGGAAACAAAGAAAGGTTAATGTTTTTTTTGTCAATATCATCGGAAGGTACTGGAAGACCGTTTAATGTAGAAGATAAATATCTATCTCCTAATCCTCTTACAAAAACATCTCCAGAAGCTTCACTGCTAGAAACACCGGATATTTTTGTAGTTGCCGTTGCAGCGTCAGATACACCAATTTTGGCGAGCTCTACAGCACCTATACTTTCTTTTATTTCAATAGCTCTCTTCTGATCTAGCAATAATGCTGTTTCAGAATCTTTACGAGCAACGGTAGTTACTGTAACCTCATCTAAAGATACACCTTGCGATGCACTTAAAGGAACATCAATAGTAGTTACCTTGCCGGCTATAATTTCTACATTTGGTATTTCAACTGTTTCGTAACCTAGGTAGCTAAAGGTTACGGTATACGTACCAGGCTCAATAGCTGATATCTCATATAAACCATCAAAATCAGAAGTGGTTCCTTTTGTTGTACCTTTTAATAATACGTTTGCAAATGGTAATGGCTCGTTGTTCAATTCTTTGTCGGTAAGTGTCCCAACAATGCTTCCCGTATCTTGACCGTTAGAAATAATAGCAATAAAAAGGAATGTAAAAAATAGTAATTTGTTCATTAGATATATTGATTCTTTAATCAGCGGCAAAGAAAGAGAGAGGTTGTAATGTTGGGGTTAGGTACATGTTAAACATTTATTTTGTTAATGTTATGTAAACGTTACTACATTAAATCAATGTTAACTGACGTCGCAGTAATAGTATTATCTTTACTTTTGAGCGAATCAATCTAATTTAAAGACCATGAAAAAGAAGGACATTAAGATACTCTTAGTTGATGATGAACCAGATATCTTAGAGATAGTGGCCTATAATTTATCTGCCGAAGGGTATGATGTGTATACTGCTAAAAATGGTGCCGATGGTGTTGCTAAGGCAAAAAAGAAAATGCCACATCTTATTTTACTAGATGTTATGATGCCAGAAATGGATGGTATTGAAGCATGTGAGATTCTAAGAAGAACTCCCGGTATGGAGAATACTATTATTACTTTCTTAACGGCTAGAGGAGAAGATTATTCTCAAGTAGCAGGCTTTGATGCAGGTGCAGATGATTATATTACCAAGCCTATAAAGCCAAAAGTTTTGGTAAGTAAGGTGAATGCACTTCTTAGGCGACTTAAAAATAACGAAAATACTCAAGAAGATATTACCAAGGTAGGTGACATCGTTATTAATAGAGAGGAGTATAAAATCATTAAAAAAGGGAAAGAGATCATTCTGCCAAGAAAAGAATTTGAACTTTTAGCTCTGTTAACTTCTAAACCTAGTAAAGTATTTAAAAGAGAAGTAATTCTTGATAAGGTATGGGGTAATGAAGTAGTTGTAGGAGGTCGTACCATAGACGTACACATTAGAAAGTTACGTGAAAAAATTGGTGAGGATCATTTTAAAACCGTAAAGGGAGTAGGATATAAGTTTGTACTTTAAATGGGAGCTAAAGTTCGTTCAAAAAAATCATATCGTTTTGCTCTTCGCTCATCGCTTTATATAGTAATAATCAGCATTGCTGCGCTAGCTATATTGCAATGGCGATTTAGTACCATAAATTGGACTATTTTGTTATTTGCAGCCTTATGCTTTTTTAGTATTTCTTTTATCACTTTACAATTAAGAATTGAAAAATTCATCTATAAGCGTATCAAGAAAATATATGACGATGTAGAGTTGTTAGAATCTAGTACCATACTGTCGTACCCTGTTACTACGGATATGAGAACCTTAACCGCAGAAATTGAAAAATTTGCTAAGGATAAGAAGATTGAAATAGACACCTTAAAAATCCGTGAAGAATACCGTAAAGACTTTTTAGGTAATGTATCTCATGAACTTAAAACGCCGCTATTTACTGTTCAAGGGTATCTAGAAACTTTGCTAGATGGTGCTATTGATGATAAAAGTGTTCGTAAGAAATATTTGATCAGGGCCAACAAAGCGGTAGATCGTTTAATCTACATTGTAAAAGATTTAGATCTTATTACAAAGTTAGAGGTTGGTCATCTTAATCTTGAAAAGCGCTCTTTTGATGTTATAGACTTAATACAAAGCGTATTTGACCTGTTAGAGATGAAGGCGGCAAAAAAGAATATAACCCTGACTTTCGATATGGAATATGTAGACCCCATATTTGTTTTTGCCGATAAAGAAAAAATTCAGCAGGTACTTACTAATTTATTGGTCAACTCCATCAAATATGGTAATGATAACGGTACTACCGAGGTGAGTGTAGAAAACTTGGTCAAGAATAAGGTTATTGTTAGGGTAACGGATAATGGTGAAGGCATACCTGCGGTGCATATTCCTCGTCTTTTTGAACGTTTTTATAGGGTTGATCAAAGTGGTAGTCGCCGTGAAGGTGGCTCAGGCTTAGGTCTTGCCATTGTAAAACATGTGATCGAAGCACACGGAGAAAAAATTTATATAGAAAGTGCGGTAGAGGTAGGGTCTGAGTTTTCTTTTACCCTAGAGAAAAGTATTGTTCAAATAGAGGAAGTTCAATAATCGCTAACCCTGTCTTTTTTTCTTAAATTTGCGGCTGTTTAGATGTGATAATTGTGGGAAGTAAGAATAAGCTAAAAAGATTTCAGGAAAACGAAACGTTTTCAAACGTAATTCAACCAACAAGAGAAGAAGTGGTAGACGGTTTCCCTTTAAAGGGTAAGTGGAATACACACTTTAAAAATGATAACCCGATTGTGCTAGAATTGGGTTGTGGAAAAGGAGAGTATACCGTTGGCTTGGCAAGGAAATTTCCGAACAAGAATTTTATTGGTATCGATATCAAAGGCGCTCGTTTTTGGAAAGGTGCAAAAGAAGCTGTGGAAAGAGATTTGCCCAATGTTTGTTTTATACGAACACAAATAGAATTGGTAGACCATCTTTTTGGTAAAGAAGAGGTGTCTGAAATTTGGATTACCTTCCCTGATCCGCAGATAAAATATAAACGAACCAAACACCGTATGACCAATGCGGTATTTTTAGAGCGCTATAAACAAGTACTTAAACCTGAAGGAACCGTGAATCTAAAAACGGATAGCGAGTTCATGCACGGGTATACGTTAGGCTTGTTGCACGGACTTGGTCTAGAGGTGCTTTATGCCAATCATGATGTGTATAAAAATGAAGGTAGTCCAAAAGAAGTGTTAGAAATACAGACTTTCTACGAAAATCAGTATCTTGAAAAGGGAAAACCTATTACCTTTATTAGGTTCAAGGTAAACTGATTCAATGCAACAATTACCAACCTTATTTGTTTTTACTTTTGGTGCTGCTTTTTTTGCCTCATTGCCACCGGGACTACTTAATTTAAATGCTGCTAAGACCAGTGTTGAAAAAGGGAAGGCAAACGGAATAATATTTGGGTTGGGTGTAGCACTTGCCGTAATGCTGCAAACATATGTGGCTGTCAGGATCGCAAAACTGATTTCAAGAAACCAACATGTAATAGAAGTACTACTGCAATTGGCATTAGGTATCTTTTTTGTATTGGCAATCGTCTTTTTTATTAAAGGTAGCAAGCAAGAGAATAAACCGTTGATACTTACTGAGGCCAAAAAGAGAAATAGCTTTTCTAAGGGCGTTTTATTAGCACTTATTAATCTTTTGGCAATACCTTATTACAGTGGCTTAAACACTGTTTTTCATTCTCAGGGTGTCATGAGTTACAGAATTATCGATGAGGTCTTATTTATAATTGCAGCAGGTGGCGGCACTTTTCTTGCCATGTATTTATATGTATTCTATTTCAATAAATGGGAGCATAAAACAACCTCGTTCTCCAAGAACAGTAATTTTATTTTAAGCGGATTAATGGTATTGTTATTTGTGATCACTGCTTTTAGATTGTTTAATTAAATGTTAGGATACGATGAAACCTGAAAATGAGAATTTCTTTGAAAGAGTATATCAGGTAGCACGGTTAATTCCTGAAGGTCGGGTAACCTCCTACGGGGCAATTGCCAAATATTTAGGGGCGGCCCGTAGTGCAAGAATGGTAGGTTGGGCAATGAACGCATCGCACAATATGGATGATATTCCTGCACATAGAGTAGTCAACAAAGCCGGATTACTTACCGGAAAGCACCATTTTGATGGTACAAACCTCATGCAACAGCTTCTAGAATCTGAGGGGGTAATCATAAAAGAGCTTCAAATAGTAGACCTTGAAAAATATTTTTGGGATCCTTTTACAGAGCTTAAAGCAGAATTATAATACTACTGAAAAGCAAGTGTAAATGTCGTGTTTTCATTTGATGCTACACGAATAGATCCTCCATGCATTCTCATGATTTGCTTGCTTAAACTAAGTCCAATTCCGGTACCTGTACTTTTAGTGGTAAAAAAGGGTACAAATACTTCATCTAGCATTTCAGGGGAAATTCCCGGTCCATTATCTGTAACGGTTATGTATTTTTTTCCTTGAGATCCTATTCCCGCTTTAATTGTAATTTTTCCGTTATTATGTTCTGCCAATGCTTGTTGGGCATTTTTGCCCAAGTTCAGTAATATTTGTGTGATTTGTTTTTCATCAATATAGAGCTCTAGATTTTCAGGCTCGGAAGATACTTCCAAACCAATATTATGACCGTTGGTGTATTCATGTAACAATAGACGTACTCTTTCTAAAATCTTGGCAGCGGGTATTAATTCTCTATCTGGTTCTGGTACACTTAAAAATGTTCTATAAGACTGTACAAAACTCATTAAATCATTCCCTTGTTCCTTAATTACTTCTAAGCCTTTGGCAGAGTTTTTTATCTGTAGTTCTCCAAATTCTTCTGGAGTAGCAAGCTCGTTTCCTTTTTTAAAGTATTTTAAAATAGATTCAGAGATAGAAGTAATGGGTGTTATGGTATTCATGATTTCGTGAGTGAGTACACGTATAAGCTTCGCCCAAGAGTCGGTTTCTCTATCGTCCAATTCTTTTTGAATATCATGAATTACGACCAATAAGAGTTGCTTTCCTTCAATAGAAATGGGTGTACATTTTAATGTAAGTTCTTTTTTACCGCGTTCATTGCCCAGCGAATAAATGGTACTTGGAAAAGGTTCAAGGGACGCAAACAAATTATAAAGCTTTGAGTCTATTTGTTTTAATTGCTTTACATGATTTAAAGGTCGGTAATTCAGTAGATCTTGCACAGTAGGGTTGGCGTATAAAATATGTCCCTTGTCGTTTACGGTGAATATACCAATATCTGCCTGGCGTAAAATCTCTTGATAATATTGCTCTTGCGCTTGCTTTTTAAGATGAATGTCTTGAATCATGTTATTCAACATATTCAGGCTTTGGTTCAATTCTTCAATAGATTTTACACTCAATTTTTCAGGAAAACGTAAGGTGAAATCCTCATTTTTTATGGCATCAAAAAAATAGGCTATTTTCCTATTGGTCTGGTTTACGTAGTGTATGAGTCCGTAGGTCTGTCCTATAAATACCAATGCTAAAATGCCGCCAAGAAGATAATGTTCTTTAGCAAATAAAAATGCGGTGAATAGGGCACAAACGGCAATAAGAATAATCCTGAAAACCAGTTGGTAGTATATGCTTTTGCTGACCATTATTTACTAGATTTTTTAAGTTTATTGTACAATGTTTGTCTAGAAATTCCCAATTGGTCGGCAGCCGCACTATAATTTCCATCATGGTCGTTTAGGGCTTTGGTAATCATGACCAGTTCCATTTCTTCTAGAGTTTTTGGTCCGCCTTCTACAGTAACGGTTGTTTTGGTGTCCAAAAGAAAATCGGTTGGTTTCAACACATTGCCTTCAGATAATATAACCGCACGTTCCATGGTATGTAAAAGCTCTCTAACATTACCTGGCCAGGGGTAGCTCATTAATTTCTCTTGTGCAGATTGATTGATTTTTAAGCTAGGTTTGCCGTATTTATTGGCGAATTTTTTTAAGAAAAAGTCTGAAAGCACCAGTACATCATTAGCTCTATCCCGTAATGCAGGTACTTGAACTTGAATGGTATTTATTCTATATAAAAGGTCTTCACGAAATAATCCGTCCGCAACCATTTGGTCCAAATTACAATTGGTAGCACATACCAATCTAATATCAACGGAAATGGGCTTGTTGGATCCCACACGTACCACCACTCTGTTTTGAATGACAGATAAAAGTTTTGCTTGCATTTGTAACGAAAGGTTTCCTATTTCATCTAAGAAAAGCGTACCTCCATTGGCGGCTTCAAACTTACCTGCACGATCATCTTTGGCATCTGTAAAGGAACCTTTTACATGACCAAAAAGTTCACTTTCGAATAAATTCTCGGAGATAGACCCCATATCTACCGAAATAAATACCTCGTTATTTCTAGCGGAAGATTTATGAAGCTCACGTGCAATGAGTTCTTTACCTGTACCATTTTCACCGGTAACCAAAATATTGACATCTGTTTTGGCAACTTTTTGTACTAGACTAAGCACACTGTTCAATGCTTTAGAATTGCCGATAATGTAATTAGAATTCTGGTTAATTACCTGTTTAAGGTTACTCTCTTTCTGTTTTAAATGCTGTACCTCCTTTTGCGATTTTCTAAGTTCATAGGCAGATTTTACCGTGGTTAAAAGTCGCTCATTGTTCCAGGGTTTTAGAACAAAATCGGTAGCACCTTCTTTTATGGCTTCCACGGCAAGTTCAACGGCACCGTAAGCTGTCATCATGATGACCGATATGTGCGGTGCCTTCTTTTTAATCTCGCGTAACCAAAACAAACCTTCATTGCCGGTATTTACTCCCGCAGAAAAATTCATATCCAATAATATGATATCAATGGCCTTTAGGTTGGGAAAAGAAGTCAGTAGGTTGGGGTTAGAAATGGTCTGTACACTTTTATATTCAAACTGTAATAAAATCTCTAAAGCACTTAGAACACTTTTGGTATCGTCAACTACAAGAATATTTGCATCTATCATAACAACTAGCTATTAACTGTTTTAAATCTACATATAGCAATTTGTATTTTCATAGTACTGTAAAAATTTTTGACATTATCTGTACAACATTTTTACACTGATAATTTAATTTAGATTTGTATTTAGATGTAACTCATTGTAAATTAACACATTATGTTTGTGGCATACATGTGGTGTAGAGAATGGCATACCAATTAAGAAATGAACAAAAAAATTAAAATAACGACACTTTTATTGCTCTTTATTTGGAGTTCTATCACGGCTCAAGATAGTTGGACATTAGATGAATGTGTTGCCTATGCCTTAGAGCATAATTTACAGTTGAACGATTTTAAATATACCAACCAAGCTAATAGAGAAACCTACCGCCAATCGGTTCGTAATTTGTTGCCATCGGTAAATGCATCTTCAAGTTATCGTATTAATTATGGTAGGGCAGAAGATCCAAATACGGGTACGTTCGTAAATCAAGATTTTTACTCCAATAACTATTCCTTAGAATCGTCTATAGATTTGTTTCGGGGTTTTCAGAAAATTAATTCCATTATAGCATCAAAGTTGTTGTTCAAGGCAACCGAAGAAGAAGTGTTACAACAAAAATATTTATTGGCATTTAGGGTGATGCAAGCCTTTTACGATATTCAATTTTTTGAAGGTTTGGTAGCCATATCACATGAACAGTTAACCGTATCACAATCTAATTACAACTTGGTAGAAAGACAAGTAGAACTAGGGCTAAAAGCTGGAGCGGATTTATACGAAGCAGAGTCTTTATTGTTGACGGATAAATTGAATGTTACCCAAAGTAACAATCAATTGGCGGCTGCAAAATTGACTTTGATTCAAGAAATGAATTTGGAGCATACATCAGAAATTAACATTCAAAAAGACTTTGAAGACTTAGCATCTGAATTTGATACCGATGAAATGAAATCTGATGCTGTTTATTCAGAGGCAAGGGAATTTTTACCCATGATAAAGGCGCAGGAATTAAGAGCTAAAGCAGCTAAAAAACAAGTAGCGGTTTCAAGGGGAGCTTTATACCCTTCGCTTTCTTTCTTCGCAGGAATAGGTACCGGTTATTTTGAGACCACGCGAGATACTTTGGGCAATACGTTACCATTTAGAGAGCAGTTTAGGGATAATACATCACAGTATATTGGTGTAAACTTGAATGTGCCTATTAGTAATGGCTGGTCTGTAAGATCTAGGGTGAAGCAATCTAAAATTGAAAAATTAAGAGCCGAAAATAACTTAAAGACACAAGAGCAAGAATTGTTTCAAGCAATCCAGAAATTAGTACAGGACTATAATTCTTTATTGGTAGAGTTGGTGCAGAGTAACCAAAAGGTGGAGGCACAAAACTTGGCTTTCACCATAGCTCAAAAGCGATATGAAAAAGGTCTTATAAATGCCTTAGAACTTTTTACCGCCAAGAATTTATTTGCCAGCGCACAGAATGAAAATTTACAAGTAAAGCTTCGTTCAGAAATCAATAAAAGCACATTAGATTTTTACCGAGGATTACCAGTATTCAATATAGATTAGCACGAACAACCAACAAAGAACAAACGAATTAAGATTACGATGGATATAAAATTAGAAAAGAAAAAAGGATTGAAGCCAAAACACTACGGCTACATAGCATTAGGTGTATTGCTACTATTTGTTGGCTACCAATTGTTATTTGCCAGTTCTGTATCAACTTTTAGAACAGAAAAAGATAAGTTGTCAGTTGCTGAGGTTTCTGCAGGTAAATTTGATGACTACATTACTATTAATGGTAATGTAGCGCCAATAGCCACTATTTATATGGATGCCTATGAAGGTGGTCGGGTAAGTGAGAAATTGATAGAAGAAGGCGCGATGGTGAAGAAAGGAGACATCATCTTGAAGTTGGAAAACATGAATTTGTATGAGCAAATTTTGGCTAGCGAAAGTAACTTGGCTTTAAAGCAAAACGATTTACGTTCTACAAAATTGAATTTCGATTCTAGACAGGTTGAAGGTAGAAAATCATTAGCAACGGCAAGTACAGATTTACAGCGATTAAAGCGAAATTATGAGCAGAACAAAGCCTTGTTCGATGATGAACTAATTTCTAGAGAAGCATTTCAGTTGTCTAAAGAAAACTATGAATTGTCTCAGAAACAACACGAGATTGTAAAGCTACAGACCGAGCAAGATGATGAATTAAGAGAAACATCATTAAGAGGTTTAGATTCAGATTTGGCGCGTATGCAAAAAACTTTGGGTATGGTGTACCAAAGGTTAGACCACTTAAATGTTCGCGCTCCTGCAGATGGTCAATTAGGATTTTTAGATGCCGAAATTGGTCAGAGTATTTCACAGGGTCAGCGAATAGGGCAGATAAATGTACTTACTGATTATAAGATTGAAGCAGATATTGACGAGCATTATATAGACCGGGTAAAAAGAGATTTAGTGGCAGTTTTGGAACGTAACGGTACCGAATTTCCATTGCGATTACGAAAAGTATATCCAGAGGTAAGAAATGGTAGGTTCAAGGTAGATTTAGTGTTTACGGATAACAAACCAGAAACCATCCGTTCGGGACAGAGCTACAATATTAAATTACAATTGGGAGAATCTAACGACGCACTTTTATTGCCAAAAGGAAGTTTCTTTCAAAGCACTGGTGGACAATGGATTTTTGTAGTAAACCCAGATGGAGGGGAAGCCATCAAAAGAAACATTAGAATAGGAAAGCAGAATTCTAGATTCTATGAAGTTTTAGAAGGCTTAGAGCCTGGGGAAAAAGTAATTACAAGTAACTATGATAATTTCGGGGAAGCCGAAAGAATAGTATTAAAATAAATTAAACTGTCACATTTGGGGAAACTCAGTGTCTTTATAACAATCAAAAAAGTAGGAATATGATAACCATTACAAACCTAAAAAAGAGCTTTAGAACAGAAGAAGTAGAAACCTTGGCGTTGAACAATGTCAACCTAAAAGTGGAAGATGGCGAGTTTGTCGCAATTATGGGTCCGTCTGGTTGTGGTAAATCTACCTTATTGAATATTGTTGGCATGCTAGATAACCCAACGGATGGTAGCTACAATTTTGCGGGTAATGAAGTGGGCGGATTAAAAGAAAGTCAGCGTACCCAATTACGTAAGGGAAATCTAGGGTTTGTATTCCAAAGCTTTAATCTTATTGATGAACTTACGGTATATGAAAATGTAGAACTGCCATTAATTTACTTGAAAATGGGTAAGGCAGAGCGCAAAGAAAAAGTAATGAAAGTGTTAGAGCGTATGAAAATAGCGCATAGAGAAAAGCATTTTCCGCAGCAATTATCGGGTGGTCAACAGCAACGTGTAGCCATTTCTAGGGCGGTAGTAACAAATCCTAAACTAATATTAGCCGATGAGCCAACAGGTAACCTAGATTCCAAAAACGGAATAGAGGTAATGAATTTATTAACCGAATTAAACCAAGAGGGAACCACAATAGTTATGGTAACTCACTCGGATAGAGATTCGCATTATGCCCACAGAGTAGTAAATCTATTCGATGGTCAAATAGTAACCGAAAGCACCAATAGGGCAATCGGAGCTATGATGTAGTGGAGTTTATTCATCAATCAATTATCAATTCCGTTCATTGAGCGGAGCCGAAGAATAATCAACCAAAAAACCAAACTTATCCCTTAATCACGGATAATAGAATATCATCAATCAATCACCAAATCATTCTCCTTCGCTTATACTTAGCGTAATCCTAATTGCGGAGGGAAATGAGGAGGGTTTAAATCAAAAATCATGTTCAGAAACCATCTTAAAATTGCTTGGAGAAGTATAAAAAAGGATAAGCTCTTTGCTGCCATTAAAATTGGTGGCTTTGCAGTAGGTATAGCAGCTTGTCTTTTAATTGCCTTATTCATTCGTAATGAGGTGGGTTATGATCAGCATTACGAGAAAAAAGACCAGTTGTATCGTGTAGTGTTGCAGGGAATGTACAAAGGTGAAGTGATGAAAAGTACGCACTTTCAATTGCCTTTTGCCGATGCTTTGCAAAGCGATTTTCCAGAAATTACCAAAGCTGGAAAAATTAATACTACGGGTATTTTTGGAGCTGGTAAACGTGGAATTCGCTTAGCGGGAGAAACCCAAAACAACTTAGAGGACGGATTTCTTCTCGCAGACCAAGAAGCTTTTGAAATTTTAGAAGTGCAATTACTACAGGGTAATCCGGCAACGGCATTAGCAAATCCGAAAACAATTATAATCTCGGAATCAAAAGCAGCGAAGTATTTTAAAGGAGGGAAAATTATAGGGGAAACCATTATTTTGGATAATGATGCAAGTACGCCCTATACCATAACCGGCGTCATGAAAGACGCACCAATAAATTCACATATAACGTACGATTTTTTACTTCCTATAGAAGACACCAATGCCAGCTGGACCAACCAGAATTACTTTACCTATGTTTTGGTTGACCCGAATACCGATATTCAACAACTGGAGCAAAAAATGGTTTCCATTGTTGAAGATTATATTATTCCTGCACAAAGAGAACGAGGGCGTGCCCCTGATTTTATTGATGTGCTAAGAACCATGGAATATAAATTGCAGCCGATTACAGATATTCATCTGTATTCAGACATTAAAATGGCAGATGGTCTAAAGCATGGCGATATACGTTTTGTTTGGCTTTTTGCAGCCGTTGCCGGCTTTGTGTTGCTATTGGCGGTTATCAATTTCATAAACCTTTCTACTGCAAAATCTGCCAACAGGGCAAAAGAAGTGGGGCTTAGAAAAACTATAGGCGCATATAAAAGCAATTTGGTAACCCAGTTCATGACAGAATCTATCTTATTCAGTTTTGTGTCATTTATACTCGGTGTGTTACTAGCATGGGCGTTGTTGCCTTCTTTTAATACCATCGCATCAAAAACTATAGAAATGCCATGGTCGGCAGGGTGGTTTATACCTATTATTTTGGTTGCCGCACTCTTAGTAGGGTCGTTGGCGGGCTTGTATCCGGCATTTTATTTATCAGCCTTTAAACCGGTTAATGTCTTAAAAGGAAGTTTAAGTATTGGTAGTAAAAGCGGGAAATTAAGAAGCGGACTCGTTATTTTTCAATTTACAACATCGGTAATTTTAATCATTGCAACATTGATTATTTATCAGCAGATGAATTTCATTCTTGAAAAGGAATTGGGCTACGATAAAGAACAGGTGGTTGTTTTAGAAGGAACTGGAGTTTTAGGAAATAGCGCCGAAAATTTTAAAGAACAGTTACTGCAATTACCACAGGTAAAATCGGCGACCATATCTAATTATTTACCGGTAGATGGCGGCAGTAGAAACGGTAATACATTTAGACGAAAAGATGAAGGGCAGGAAGGTAGAGGCATACCTGCTCAAATTTGGCGAGTAGATTACGATTATATTAAAACCTTGGGAATTACGGTAAAATCGGGCAGGGATTTTTCTAGGCAGTTTGCTTCAGATTCTTTGAATTCCATTATTATTAATACCAACATGCAGCGAGAGCTTGGCTTGGATAATGCTGTCGGTAAAGAGATTAATAATAATGGTCAATTATTTACGATAATCGGGGTCGTGGATGATTTTCATTTCAAATCTTTAAAAGAAGATATTTCCTCATTGTCATTGGTAATCGGTAAAGATTTAGGAGCTATATCGCTTAAATTGGAGAAAGGAAATGTGAACGAAGCATTGGCATCTATAGCATCGGTTTGGGATAAAAATGTTCCTAGTCAATCTATCAACTATAGTTTTTTAGACCAAGAATTCAGTCGCATGCATGATGATGTTGAACGCATGGGAAAAATATTCAACAGCTTTGCACTATTCGCCATATTGGTAGCCTGTTTGGGGCTGTTTGCATTGTCCGCCTTTATGGTAGAACAACGAAAAAAGGAAATCAGTATCCGCTTGGTATTAGGTGCGCCTTTCAAAAGTATTTACCAGTTGCTAACGCTAGATTTTATGAAGCTTATATTGGTGTCAATCGTAATTGCCATTCCTGTGGGTTGGTATATGATGAGCCGATGGTTAGAAGATTTCGCCTATCATATCACTATCAGTTGGAGCATATTTTTTGTTGCTGCCTGTATAGCGTTGACTATTGCCATATTGACTATCAGTTATCAATCTATTGGTGCAGCATTGATTCAACCATTGAAAAGTTTACGCAAAGAATAATTGTCTAATTCTCATTCCTTCTCTTAAGGGAGTAAAAAGAACATTATGATAAAGAACTATATAAAAATCGCTTGGAGAAACCTTTGGAAGAACAAAGGCTATAGCATGCTGAACATATTTGGTTTGGCAATAGGCATTACCTGTGCTGCAATGATTTTGCTTTGGGTAGAAGATGAGGTTGGTTATGATGCTAATTTTGAGAAGCAAGATGTAGTGTATTATGTACCGACCAATCAAGAGTACGAAGGGGAATGGCGAACATTTTTTCAGGCGACTCCCGGTCCGTTAGTAGAAGTTTTAAAAGATGAAGTGCCAGGCATTGTTGGGTCTGCACGAACAAAAGGAGAAGATTTTTTATTTCAAGTAGGAGAAACATCCATTAATAAATTTGGAAGATATGCCGACCCAGATTTTTTGAGCATGTTCAGTCTCTTATTTGTAGAAGGTAATATTGAAACAGCTTTTAATGATGTAGATGCCATGGTCATCTCACAAGAAACGGCTACCCAATTATTTGGAGAAAATACTTCAGCCATTAACAAAGTAATTAAAATAAACAACGAAACAAGTTATACCGTTTCAGGAGTTTATGAAGATTTACCACATAATGTAACCTATAGTTTTGACTGGGTTGTTCCTTTTGAGCGGTTTGCAAAAGATAATGAATGGGTAAAGGAGTATGGAGCCAATTTTTCAGACACTTTTGTTGAACTTTCTCCAGAGGCAAATTTTGAAGTTGTCAATAATAAAGTAAAAGCAATACTTCCTATGAAAACGGAAGATGATGAAACCATAGCCTTTTTGTTTTCTATGAAAGATTGGCATTTAAGGTCGGTATTTGAAGGCGGTAAAAATATAGGAGGGCAAATAACTTATGTAAGACTGTTCAGCCTAATTGCTATCATTATTTTATTGATAGCCTGTATCAACTTTATGAACTTGGCTACTGCTAGAAGTGAAAAAAGAGCAAACGAGGTGGGTGTACGTAAGGTATTGGGCTCAGGAAGAAATGGTTTAATATCTCAGTTTATGGCAGAAGCTGTAATTACGGCAACATTATCTGCTGTACTTAGTGTAGTCTTGTTAAAATTGTTGGTGCCACAGTTTAATATGATGATAGATAAACAGCTAGATTTTAGTTTGTTCAACCCTACCCATATGTTGACCTTGGTTGGCATTACATTGCTATGTGGTATTGTCGCGGGTTGGTATCCGGCGTTCTATTTGTCTTCTTTTAAACCTGTAGATGTGTTGAAAGGAGCACGTAGAACTAAAGGCAGCGCATCGTTTATTAGGAAAGGATTGGTAACGACACAATTTGTAGTATCCATCGTATTTATCATATGTACCATTATCGTCTACCAACAAGTGCAACATGTAAAAGGGCGCGATTTGGGTTACAATAAAGAAAATCTAGTGAAGATTCCCGTTACCGGAGATATGATTAAAAACTTCAATCCTATAGAAGCAGACATGAAAGCTGCGGGGATGATAGAAAGTATCGGACTCATAAATTCCGATATTTTATCCGGGGGAAATAATACATCGGGATTAAGTTGGCAAGGCGGTGTAGATACCGAAGATGTATTGGTATCTGTACGTGATATTACTGCAGATTTTTTCAATACTGCAGGATTGGAAATTATTGAAGGACGAGGATTTAGTAATAATCCCGCTCAAGACAGTGTCAACATTATTGTAAGTGAATCGTTCGCAAAATTAATGGGCAGCGGCAGCGCTATTGGTAAAACTATAGAAGAGGATTACCCAGTAATAGGCGTAGTAAAAGATTATGTCTATGACGATATGTATGGCTCTAGTGACCCCGTCATATTTTTTAATGATCCTAGTCAAGCACGTTTTATGTATGTAAAAGCGAAGCCGGGCGTAGCAACAACAGCGGCATTGTCAACAATGGAGGCATCGTTGAAAAAATTTAACCCCGCATTTCCTTTCGAATATAAATTTGTAGATGACACCTATGATGCCAAGTTTAAAAGTGAAAAGTTGATAGGTAATCTCTCTCAAGTATTCGCATTGCTTGCCATTCTAATATCTTGTTTAGGGTTGTTCGGCTTATCAGCCTTTACAGCAGATCAACGCAGAAAAGAAATAGGAGTGCGTAAGGTATTAGGGTCTAGCATTACAGGTATTGTAGGTTTATTGTCAAAAGATTTTATGCAATTGGTATTTATAGCAATTATCATCGCCATACCCATTGCATGGCTACTGATGCAAAACTGGTTAGAAGGGTATGCATATCGTGTAACCATTAATGCTTGGGCATTTGTTATAGCTGGGGCAGTAGCTATAGTAATAGCTTTATTTACTATCAGTTTTCAAGCTATCAATGCAGCAAGGGTAAATCCTGTAAAGAGTTTGCGTACGGAGTAAATAATAATCACCAAGCCAATCTCCCTCCTTTGGAGGGGGTTAGGGGGAGGACTAAAAAACGAGAATCATGTTCAAAAACTATCTAAAAATCGCTTGGCGTAACCTAACTAAGAATAAAGGCTATTCAATTATTAATATTGGCGGGCTAGCAATTGGTATGGCTTGTTTTCTAATGATTTTGATGTTCATTAATAACGAACTTTCATATGATGGCTATCATGAAAAGGGAGATAACATCTATAGGGTTGTGCATCACATGGATTCTGGTAATGCTAAAGATAAATGGATTTGGGGAAATGCCCCTGTTGGTCCAGCACTCAAAGAAGATTTTTCAGAGGTTATTGAGAAAGTACAATTTTCGGGAAGATCAGATGTATTGTTAGAGTACAACTCCAATTCATTTCAAGAGAGTGATTGCTTTTATGTAGATGCTTCTGTTTTTAATGTATTTACTTGGCCTTTGATTTCTGGAAATCCTGAAACGGCATTAGAGGCGCCATATTCCATCGTACTGACCGAAACCACTGCGAAAAAATATTTTGGTAATGAGGACCCTATGGGTAAAGTCATTGAAGGTGTTGGCGGTAGGGCCAATGATGGGCAGTACACGGTTACCGGTATTATGAAAGACGTACCTCAGAATTCACATTTTAGTTTTGATGTATTGCTTTCTATGAGTTCATTTTATCAATCTAGACCCGAGATATTTGATGCTTGGGGCTACGTAGATTTTTACACCTATTTTTTGGTAGGCGAAAATTTTAATGTCGATGCCTTTCAATCAAAAATGCTAGATTTTTTAGATAAACGCCGAGATGAAGAGGAAAAAGAGTATTTCTATAATCTTAGTTTTGAACCATTAAAAGATGCCTATTTAAAATCTAGTGCCGTTCGTCAACCTGGTATCGTAGGTAGTCTGCCAAATATTTACATTTTTGCCATAATCGGACTTTTTATACTTGTAATAGCGAGTATAAATTTTATGAATTTGGCTACCGCAAGATCTATGGAGCGGGCAAAAGAAGTAGGGGTCAGAAAAGTTATTGGTGCGGATAAAAAAGGACTTGTTTACCAATTCTTAGGTGAGTCTTTGGTCATGGTGATAATATCTGCCATTATAGGTTTGGTATTGGTTTTTTTGTGTATACCATGGTTGTCTAGCATTACGGGAAAGCAATTTAATATCAACGAAATTTTTAACTCTTACATGTTGCCATTGTATTTTGGTACAGCCATCATTACCGGTTTATTTGCAGGTAGTTATCCCGCGTTTATTTTATCAAGCTTTAAGCCTGCCAGTGTCTTAAAAGGATTAATAAGCTCATCGCCACAAGGAGTGAACCTTAGAAAAGGCTTGGTGATATTTCAATTCAGTTTGTCTATTGCTTTGATCGCGAGTACGGTTATCGTGTATTTTCAATTAGGGTTTATGCTAAACAAAAATTTAGGTTTTGACAATGAGCAACAAGTAGTGCTAGATTTCAATTGGGATGGTCAAATACTTGACAACATTGAAACGGTAAAAGATGAACTTAAAAGTATACCGGAAGTCATTTCGGTTGCAGGGTCAAGAACGGTACCTGGTGGTCATTTTCCGGCAGCAGGAACAGAAATAGAAACTTTTGAAGGGAGTATGAAGCACTTTGAACCCTTTCTGTATGAAATTGATTTTGATTTTATTCCTCACTATGAAATAGAAGTAGTGGCGGGTAGACCTTACTCAAGAGAATTTGTGACAGATTCGGTACAGGCAATGATTGTGAATGAAGCTGCCGTTAAAGCGTTTGGCTATGCTGACCCAGCCGATATCATTGGAAAAAAGTTTCAGCAATGGGGTAGAGAAGGTACTGTTGTAGGTGTTGTAAAAGATTTTAATTATTTATCGCTTCATCAAGAAGTAGCACCATTGTCCATGCGATACTCACGATTCGGAAGGTATATATCTTTAAAAGTAAAGACGGATAATATGCAACAGGCTATTGCCAGTATTGAACAAAAATGGGCGGAGTTAGCACCGCATAGACCATTTTTATATAGTTTTTTAGATGATAGTTTCAATGAACAGTATCAAGCCGATTTTAGGTTTAAAAAGCTTTTTACCATTTTCTCATTTTTAGCAATTTTAATAGCATGTTTGGGTCTGTTTGGTTTAGCTACGTATAGCGCTATGTTGCGCACTAAAGAAATAGGAATACGAAAAGTATTAGGTGCTGAGGTTTCCAGTATCGTAACACTGTTATCAAAAGATTTTATAAGATTAGTATTGATATCCATAGTAATTGCAACACCTTTTGCGTGGTACGCCATGAATAAATGGCTGAATGTGTATGCCTATAAAATTGATATTAGTTGGTGGGTGTTTGCTTTGGCGGGTCTAATTGCAGTGACGGTTGCTATACTTACAGTAAGTTATCACGCAGTGAAATCTGCAAGGGCTAATCCGGTAAAAAGCTTACGGTCGGAGTAAAATCCCATCCCCAACCCTTCCCGAAGGGAAGGGAGTAAATAATAATCACCAAGCCAATCCCCCTCCTTTGGAGGGGGTTAGGGGGAGGACTAAAAAACGAGAATCATGTTCAAAAACTATCTAAAAATCGCCTGGAGAAGCTTAAAGAAGCAAGCGTTTTTTACCTTCTTAAATACATTCGGATTAGCCATTGGTATGGCTGGGGCATTAATTATATCGCTGTACATCTACGACGAACTTAGTTACGATAAAATGTTTGCCGATGCAGATAGGATTTATCGCATAGATGCTGATATCAAATTTGGTGGAGCGGAAATCAAGGCAGGTGAAGCTGCCGCACCAATGGCAGAAACCTTAAAAAGAGATTATCCGCAAGTAGAATCAACTGTTCGATTCAGAACCATAGGAAGTGCGTATGTGAAAAAAGAAGGTGGAAACAGAAGTGCCAAAGAAAACCATATCACTTATGCCGATTCTACAATGTTTGAATTCTTTAGGATAGAGTTGCTCGCAGGTAATGCTAAAACAGCATTAACGGGTACCAACTCGTTAGTACTTACTAAAACTGCAGCAAAGAAACATTTTGGTGCTACAGATGTCATTGGTCAGAATCTACTATTGGATAATACAGATACGTATACGGTAACCGGAGTAATAGAAGACATGCCCAAGAATTCTTATTTCAATGATTATAATGTGTTTTTGGCAATGGCGGGCAACGTAGCATCTAGAGAAGATAATTGGGGCGGTAATAATTATTTTACGTTTGTGAAACTAATACCGGGAGCATCGGTAGAAGATTTTCAAGAGCCCTTGCAAGACATGTTAGAGCGCTACATGTTACCATGGGCACAAAAGTATTTTCCGGGTATGACGGCGGAGTCCTTTGCGGCATCTGGTAATTATATCCGATATCATACAATACCACTAACAGCTATTCATTTACATTCAGATAGAGTCAATGAAATGAATGCAACAAGTAGTATCCAAAATATTTATATTCTTTCTTTTATTGGATTGTTTTTAATAATACTGGCAAGTGTAAATTTTATGAACTTGTCTACGGCACATTCCTTAAAAAGAGCCAAAGAAGTGGGGGTTAGAAAAACCTTGGGTTCGAACAAAGTGAATTTGGTATTTCAGTTTTTAACCGAATCGGGATTAATTGCATTTGTATCACTAATAGCCGCACTCATACTTACGCTGGTAGCATTACCATTTTTCAATAGCTTCACGGGAAAATCTATTGCAATTCCGTTCACTCAGCCCTTATTCTGGCTGGTGTTATTGGCAGCTACACTATTACTTGGATTATTATCAGGATGTTATCCTGCATTTTTCATGTCCAGATTTACACCTGTTAAAACCTTAAAAGGTAGTAGTCCGGAAAGTGTAGGTAACGGCAGGGTGCGTAATGCATTGGTTATATTTCAATTTTCAATTTCGGTATTTCTCATTGTAAGCACATTGGTGGTGTTTCAGCAACTGAACTACATACAAAGCAAAGATTTAGGCTTTACAAAAGATCAGGTACTATTAATAAACGAAATGGGTGCATTAGGTCCTAAAACCAAAGCGTTTAAAGAACAAATTACAGGTATGGCTACTGTAGAAAGTGCTACGTTGAGCAACTATTACCCAACACCTTCGTGGCGTTCAGATACCTCTTATTTTCAAGAAGGTGCCAGAGACCAAGAAAGTGCCATACAAATGCAAGAATGGGCGGTAGATACCGATTACCTGAAAACCATGGAAATGGAATTGGTTGCTGGGCGTAATTTTAATCCGCAGTATGCATCAGATTCTACGGCGATACTTATCAATGAAGCTACGTTGCCTATTTTAAATATGTCTGCAGAAGAGGCTTTAGGTGTTCGAATTTCTGAAGAAATAGAGCAAGAAAACCCTAGGTACTATACTATAATTGGGGTAATCAAAGACTTTCATTATTCATCGTTACGTAATAATATTAGAGCCTTGGGGATGTCTCTGAATACAGACGCCGAGAATATGGCGGTACGCATAAATGGTGGAGATTATGCAAATACCATTACCGCTATTGAAAGCACATGGAATGCGATGGCTCCCGGTCAACCATTCGATTATCGCTTTATGGACGAAGCTTTCAATACCACCTACGAAGCGGAACAAAAACTGAGTCAGATATTTTTCATTTTTACTATGCTGTCCATTTTTATTGCTTGTTTGGGATTATTTGGATTAGCTGCCTTTAATGCCGAAAAACGAACAAAGGAAATCGGTGTTAGAAAAGTGTTGGGAGCTACTGTAAGTCAAATTTCTTACCGACTTACGGTAGATTTCCTAAAATTGGTTGGAGTGGCAATTTTGGTGTCATTGCCTTTAGGCTGGTTTGCCATGAACAAATGGCTAGAAGATTTCTCGTACCGCATAGAAATAGGAATAGGCATATTTGTTTTAGCCGCCGTACTCGCCATTTTGGTTGCCATTGTAACGGTTAGTTACCAAAGTATAAAAGCAGCTATTGTTAATCCGGTGAAGAGTTTACGGTCAGAGTAAAAAATAGTAACGTTCATTCAATCTACATCAATCAAAAAAAGCATCATGTTAAAAAACTATATTAAAATAGCTTGGCGTAACTTATTAAAGAACAAACAGCAAACAATAATTAATTTATTGGGACTTACCCTGGGGACCGTAAGTTGTTTGGTTATTCTACTTTATGTGTTTGCACAGTTGGGGTATGATAAACACCATTACGAGGCGGAATCTATATACCGTGTAGAAACGGTAATTGAGCGCAATGATCAAGAAGGTTTTAATTCTGCCACCTCGTCCCCACCTACAGCATTTGCTCTTAAAGAAGATTTTGCTGAGGTTGAAGAGGCTACTAGGGTGGTACTTACGGATGTTTTTTATAGTCCCTTAATTAGAGCTGCCAAATCTGAAGATGCGTATTACGAACCAAGAGTGTACTTGGCAGACTCTACCTTTTTTAAAGTTTTTAATTTTAAAATACTAGAGGGCGATGTAAAAACAGCTTTAGATGAACCAAATGCTGTTGTATTATCGTCTTATTTGTCCCATAAATTGTTTGGAGATAATAGTCCCTTGGGAAAAGCGGTTGTCTGGGGCAGTAGTGATGATGCGCTTACCCTTACCGTAAAAGGTGTATATGATGAAAAGGCAAATAAAACACATTTAAACCCCAATTATATTGTAAGTATGAGTACCCCTGGAATGGGAACCTTTGTACAGAATTTTCCAAGTTTCGCCACCAATAATTTTGTGCATAGCTACGTGAAGTTAACCTCTAACAGTAGTGGAATAAGTTTACAAGAGAAAATGCCTCAATTTATGGAGGATAGGGGAGCACAAGACTTAAAAGATGCCGGTATGAGTCATAAGCGACTTGAACTAAAAAAAGTCACGGACATACACTTGCATTCTGAAGGGAGAAATAATCAACTAGACCGTGTATCTAACAGTTCATACCTATACTTTTTACTGAGTTTGGCATTTTTTATACAATTGGTAGCATGTATTAATTTTATTAATCTAAGTACGGCTAGAGCAAGCAAAAGAGCACGTGAAATTGGAGTTAGAAAAGTAGTTGGTGCGGGTAAAAATGCTTTAATGAGGCAGTTTTTAGGTGAATCGCTATTACTTTCCATTTTCGCCATGCTTATAAGCATTCCTATTGTTATTTTATTATTGCCGTTGGTTAATGATTTAACACAAGAAAGTTTAAGTTATGTGAACCTTTATCAGTGGCAAATTGTTGTTGTTCTAATTTCCATAGGTGTGGTTACGGGCTTGGCATCTGGTATTTATCCTGCCATTGTTCTATCTTCCATAAAACCTGTAAAAGCTTTAAAAAGTTCCGCGATTTTACAATCGGGAAATGGTACATTTAGAAAAGCATTAGTGGTATTTCAATTTGTAGTTTCTATATGTTTAGTAAGTACGGTTATAATTATTGGACAACAGTTTAAGTATGCACAAACAAAAGATTTAGGGTATAAAAAAGATAATCTTTTAGCCTTACGGATCGGTACGGAAGAAGCCTCTAGCAAGTTTGAGTCTTTAAAAGCATCTTTTTTAAAAGTACCTGGAGTATTACAGGTTTCTAGCGGAAATTATACACCATCGGAAATAGTGTTGGCCGATAATGGATTCTACTTACCTGGCGGAAATAAAGAGGTTAAAACGATAGTAAAACGCAATGGTGTTAGTGATGGTTATTTTAATACCATGGGCATAGAATTACTAAAGGGTAGAGATTTTAACGCCGCAGATACCGTAGACCAGATTATAGTTAACGAGGCTACGCTAAAAGCTTTTAATATAGCTATAGAAAACGCACTGAGTGCTACATTGATACAAAGTTATGGTGATGAAATAGATGAACTACGTATTATAGGTGTAGTAAAAGACTATCATTTTGCATCGTTAAAGGAAGAGATTCAACCATTGTTTTTGCATAAGGAAACCGAGCCAAATTGGTTATTTATAAAAACAAGCACAGAAAATTATGGCCAGTTGTTACAAGGTTTAGAGCAGCAATGGAAATCTGCGGTAAATAATATTCCTTTTGATTATCGCTTTGTAGAGAAAGAAGTAGAAAAGTTATACGAAGAAGAAAAACGATTAGGAATTATCTCTGTAGGGTTTACCATCTTAGCCATATTTATTAGCTGCCTAGGCTTGTTTGGTCTTATCTCTTATGTAGCTGAGCAAAAGAAAAAAGAAATAGGCGTGCGTAAAGTGTTGGGAGCTAGCGTGCAATCTGTAATTAAATTATTAACCAAAGACTTTATAAAACTGGTTCTCATTGCCTTTGTAATAGCATCACCAATTGCTTATTATTTTATTTCTAGATGGTTAGAAGGTTTTACATATCGTATAGAGATTAAGTGGTGGGTTTTCTTGTTAAGCGGCACTTTTGCTATGGTCATTACATTTTTAACAGTTGGTTTACAATCTTTAAAATCAGCCGCTGCAAACCCGGTAAAGAGTTTACGGTCAGAATAGTTAATTCAGTTGTTTCATTTTATTGTTATGATGCTTTATTAGGTGTAACATTCTGATTTTTAAGTAGTCTTTGTAAATATATTGTACATTATTTGTCTATATATTTTACACATTCATTTTTTGGAAAATTTGTAAAACATTGATACGTAGTTGTTTATCAATTTGGCATGAATTTAGACTTGAATGTGTAGTCATCAATCACAGTTTAGTACCAACTAAGCATCAATCAAAAAACGAACCATCATGTTTAAAAACTATCTAAAAATAGCCTGGCGAAATCTTCTAAAGAATAAAGGATACACGTTTATAAATGTCGGGGGGCTTGCCTTAGGAATGGCGGTAACCTTAATCATAGGACTTTGGATACAAGATGAACTTACCTATAACAAATATTATAAAAATAAGGATCGTATTGCTCAGGTATTTCAATCGCAAACATTTAATGGAGAAACCGGTACTGGTCCTGCCATACCAAGACCTTTGGAAAAAGCCTTAAGAGATGGTTATGGCGATAACTTTAAGCATCTAATCATGTGCTCATGGACCAATAATCACTATCTTAAATATGGAGATAAAAGCATATCCAGACCCGGTAATTATATGCAACAAGAAGGTCCTGAACTTTTTGGGTTAAACATTGTAAAAGGGGAAAAAGACGGGCTAAGAGAAATTAATTCCATTATGCTTTCTCAGTCAACTGCAGATGCTTTGTTTGGTAGTGAAGACCCTATTGGTAAAACGGTAACGGTTAGTAACGAACATAAGTTGAACGTAAGTGCCGTGTATAGCGATATTCCGGTAAATAATTCTTTTAACGATACCGATTTTATTATTCCGTGGGAAAAGTATTTGGCAGTAAACGAATGGATAAAAAATGCCGAAGATCAGTGGGGCAACAACTCGTTTCAAATGTTGGTGCAATTGGCGGATAATACGACTATTGAACAAGTAACGGATAGGATAAAAAATGTAAAAAAAGACTTAAACGAAGATACGGCGCAATATAATCCTCAGATATTCTTGTTTCCTATGAAAGATTGGTATTTGCGTAGCAGTTTTGAGAATGGAAAACAAGTTGGTGGGCGTATAAAATATGTTTGGCTGTTTGGTATTATTGGTGCTTTTGTATTGCTACTGGCGTGCATTAATTTTATGAATTTAAGTACTGCAAGATCAGAGAAACGCGGTAAAGAAGTGGGTATTCGTAAATCTATAGGGTCACAGAGAGGTCAGTTGATTTATCAATTTTTAAGTGAATCTTTTATTGTAGTATTATTTGCATTTGTAGTGGCTATTTTACTTGTACTGCTCTCCATAAACGGATTTAATGAACTGTCTAGAAAAGAAATTTCCTTTCCTTGGAGTAACGGTTTGTTCTGGGGCGTATCATTCATCTTTATTGTATTTACAGCATTGTTGGCTGGTAGCTACCCGGCATTATACCTTTCCTCTTTTAGACCGGTTGATGTTTTAAAAGGCACATTTAAAACGGGAAAGTATGCAGGCTTGCCAAGAAAAATATTGGTGGTAGTGCAGTTTACCGTTTCCGTAGCATTTATCATTGGTACTGTAATTGTAATGCAGCAGATAAATTATGCCAAGAATAGACCCGTTGGGTATGACAAAGAGGGCTTAATTCAGGTTCCTACGTTCAGTCAAGATTTTGTGGGTAAGTATGATTTAATGCGAGCTGAATTTATAGGTTCTGGTGCAGTGGTAGAAATGTCTATGTCTAGTAGTCCTACCACAAGTATATGGTCTAATAGAGGTGGTTTCATTTGGGAAGGAAAACCAGAAGGATTTCAAGAAGATTTGGCGTGGACTGAAGTTTCTCCGGAGTATGCAAAGTCACTGAACCTTAAAATAGTGGAAGGGCGAGATTTTTCAAGAGAATTCGCTTCAGATTCTTTGGGTGTGCTCATCAATGAAACAGCAAAAAAATATTTAGGCATGGAGAACCCAATTGGTCAATTAATTCGAGATGATAGTGAGGAAAACCCTGATCCGCCTTTAAAAATTATTGGTGTAGTGCAAGATATGATTACACAATCACCATACGAACCCGTAAAACAAGGAGTATATGTGTATGATAGGCATGATAATGCGAGCTATTATAACATGAGATTAAATCCAAACCAAAGCGCTACTCAGAATATTACCACTATTGAAAATGTGTTTAAGGAGCATTTTCCGGATATCCCTTTTGAGTATGATTTTATAGATGGTGAATATGGGGAAAAATTTGCATCGGAAGAACGCATAGGAACTCTTTCCGGGGTATTTACAGCACTCGCCATTTTAATTAGTTGTTTGGGATTGTTTGGGTTGACATCTTTTGTAGCTGAGCAAAGAAAGAAAGAAATTGGAGTTAGAAAAGTATTGGGAGCTACCATATTTAATGTGTGGAACATGCTTTCAAAAGACTTTTTAAAACTGGTGGTTATCTCTTGTTTTATAGCAGTACCAATCGCTTATTTCGTCATGAACGGATGGTTGCAAGAATACCCATATAGGGTCATATTAAAATGGTGGATTTTTGCCTTAGCCATGCTAGGTGCAATGTTCGTAACTATAGCGACCGTCAGTTTTCAAGCCATAAAAGCAGCAAAAGCAAACCCGGTGAAGAGCTTACGAACTGAGTAATAATTAAGACATTTAACTAACAACCACTAATACACTATTTCACTAACCAACTAATTCACTATAAAGAGATGTTATTACAATTAAGAAATATTTTCAAATGGGTACAACAAGGCGGTCAACGTGTTTTCTTGTTGAAGGATATAAACCTAGAAGTGCAAGAAGGCGAGTTCATATCTATTATGGGGCCGTCAGGTTCGGGAAAATCTACATTATTGAATGTAATAGGAATGCTAGATACGTTTGATGAAGGGGAGTATGATTTCTTGAGCGAATCGGTACATACCTTAAAAGAAAAACACCGCTCTAATCTGTATAAAGAGTATATAGGTTTTGTTTTTCAATCGTATCATTTATTAGATGATTTAACGGTAGAAGAAAACTAAGAAATGCCTTTGTTATACAAAAAGATTAAAAGCTCAGAAAGAAATGCATTGGTTGCCGATATGTTAGATAGATTCAATATTGTAGGTAAAAAAGATTTATTTCCCACACAATTAAGTGGAGGTCAACAACAATTGGTAGGTGTTGCCCGTGCACTGATAGGTAAGCCCAAATTAATTCTAGCAGATGAACCAACCGGAAATCTGAACTCTCAACAAAGCGAAGAAATTATGCAGCTGTTTAAGAAGCTAAATGAAGAAGAAGGTGTAACCATCATTCAAGTAACGCACTCAGAAAAAAATGCTGCGTATGGTTCAAGAACCATCAACCTACTAGACGGCAGAAAGATTTAGTCTTGAAATGACGATTTATCCTAATTTTTTTTTAAAAATTAGGATAAATCGTCAAATAAATAATTTCCGACTTAATTAAAAATTATAGTATTCTAACAACTAACAACTAACAACTAACAACTAACAACCAACAACCAACTACTAATCCGTATACCCTTTAGGGTGCATTTCATCAAATTCTGTTTGATCTTGAAAAGCCTTTGCTAATAAAAGAATACTTGCTTCATCGTACAGATTACCAACTAGGGTAATACTTGTAGGGTGTTTCTTTTTATCTAACCCTGTGGGTATAGCAATTACCGGATGCCCCGTCAAGTTTGTAATAATCAATTGTCTGTTGCCAAAAGTCGGAGAAATGAGTACATCGTAGTTTTTCATTATCATCTGCATTTTCTCGATAAGCACTTGTCGGTGGCGGTTCGCTTGTATATACTCAACGGCAGGTATAAAACGAGCTTGTCGCAAAGAGTTTGCACGAGATCGTTGGTCTTGTTCTACCATTTTATCCACTTCTTCTGCGCGAACCATATCATCAAAAAATGCTCCCGCTTCTGCTCTTAGTATCACATCAAAACTGTTGTAGGGAACATCTTTTGGGAGTTCCACTTCATTCAGGGTAAGTCCCATTCCCCTGAAAGTTTTCAAGGCTTTTTCAAGATTTTCTTTACTTAAAGAAGTGTCTTTATCAATATCCTTTTTCAAATACCCAATACGTAACGTTTTATAATCTTTAGTAGGGTCAAATCCATCAGGGTAATCAGTGGTCATTCCGTCTTTTGGGTCCTTACCGGTAATTACGCTGTATACAATAGCACAATCTTCGGCACTTCTCGCCATAGGTCCCACTTTATCCATAGACCAACTTAGGCTCATTACGCCGTGTCTACTAATTCTACCGTATGTGGGTCGTAAACCTGTAATTCCATTTCTTGTACTAGGGGAAGTAATAGAGCCAAGTGTTTCTGTACCCAAAGCAAAAGGCACTAATCCTGCAGCGGTTGCCGATCCAGAACCGGCAGATGAACCCGTAGCACCTTGTTTGGTGTCCCAAGGGTTTTTAGTTTTTCCATCAAACCAAACATCACCACGGGCCAAAGAACCAGAAACTAATTTTGCTACTAACACTCCGCCTGCATCCTGTAATTTTTGGACCACACTAGCGGTTTTGTCAATTTGCTGGTCACGGTAAGGTTCGGCGCCCCAGGTCGTTTTGTAGCCTTCCACTGCCATTAGGTCTTTTACTCCGTAAGGAATCCCATGTAGAATTCCGCGGTAGTTTCCTGCAGCTAGTTCAGCATCCATTTTTTTAGCATGTTCCAACGCCATTTCTTCGGTGATGGTAATAGTACATTGTAAAACAGGATTGTATTTTTTTAATCGATCAATGAAGAACTCGGTCAATTCTAGAGCACTTATTTTTTTGTTTTTGATGAGCGATGCAAGCTGAGGTATAGCGTAAAAAGCAAGATCGGATTTTTTATTTGGTAGCTGTACATCATCCGGAATTTCCCATATTGGGAATCCTGTTTGTGCTTTTTGTGAGAAGTTCAACGGCAAAGGATCAAACCGAACCGCAGGAATTACATCATTGTCCAACGTATATTTTCGTAAGGAATCAAATCCCTCTTTATTTCTTTTTAAATATGGGTAAAGTGTGTCAATGTATTTTTTATCAAAATTTAAACCTATTAGTTTCTGTGAACGTTTTACATCTTTTTTAGAAAATTCATTTTTAGAACTAGAGCAAGATGTAATGATGAGCCATGCAAAGAGACTAAAAATGAAGAGTGACAGTGTATTTTTAATGGGTTGGTACATGAGTTAGATTTTAAAAGTAGATTCTAATTTACGGCTTTTAGATAGTTTCTTTTTACCTAGATTTCATAAATACCTTAGAATTAAATGTCTGTTAATAAGAAGTTCTCCTTATAATGGCATATTCATTTTCAATACGCTAGCTTCATATTCTAACAACTAAGGATTATCTTTGTAACCTACCTGCCAACAAGCAGGTTTAGAATGAATTTATATAATGAAAATAGATAAGAAGGACGTTTTAAAGGCATTGGAACATATTACCGTACCTGGTGAAGGTAAGAACATGGTAGAAAGTGGTGCCGTTACCAATATTCAAATTTTTGGTGATGAGGTAGAGGTAGATATTACCATTACCAATCCAAGTTTACAAGCACGTAAAAAGACAGAAGTAGAGATTTTAAAAATCATCCACAAAGAAGTTTACGAAAAAGCGAAGATTAAAATAAATATTAAGGTAGACGCCCCTGCGGCTAAGCCTAAGACAAATGAGATAAAGGGGAAACCTATTCCTGGTATTACCAATATTATAGCTGTAGCCTCTGGTAAAGGTGGTGTTGGTAAATCTACGGTAACTGCAAACCTTGCGGTGACCTTGGCTAAAATGGGCTTTAAAGTCGGACTTTTAGATGCAGATATTTATGGGCCATCAATGCCTATTATGTTTGATGTTGCCAATGAGAAACCGTTAGCGGTAAATATTGAGGGCAAGTCTAAAATGAAACCAGTAGAGAGTTATGGTGTAAAATTATTGTCTATAGGCTTTTTTACCCAACGTGATCAGGCGGTAATATGGAGAGGACCAATGGCATCTAAAGCATTGAACCAAATGATTTTTGATGCACACTGGGGCGAGTTGGATTTTATGTTGATCGATTTACCGCCGGGTACTGGAGATATTCATTTAAGTATTATGCAATCATTGCCTATAACAGGAGCTGTTGTGGTAAGTACGCCGCAAGAAATTGCTTTGGCAGATGCTAGAAAAGGAGTTGCCATGTTTCAACAAGATTCTATAAATGTACCTGTTTTAGGTATCATTGAGAATATGGCATACTTTACACCGGCAGAATTACCTGATAATAAATACCATATTTTTGGTAAGAATGGGGCTAAGAATTTGGCAGAAGATTTAAATGTACCTTTCCTTGGAGAAATGCCATTGGTGCAAAGTATACGTGAAGCTGGTGATGTAGGTAGACCGGCGGCACTACAAACAGAAACCCTTGTTGAAAAGGCATTTGAAGAATTGACAAAAGAGGTTGTGAGTGAGGTAGTCGCTAGAAACAAAACAATGCCACCTACAGAAGCAATAAAGATTACAACAATGGCGGGTTGTTCGCCGGTTAATAAAAAATAGATATGACTGCAACAGAGCTAAAAGTAAATGTGGAAAAAGCATTGGAAGAAATTAGACCTTTCTTACAGAGCGATGGTGGAGATATCAGTCTTATTTCTATTGAAGATGAATCTGTAACGGTGCGCTTAGAAGGGGCGTGTGTAGGTTGCAGTGTCAATCAAATGACCTTAAAAAGTGGTGTTGAAATGACGATTAAAAAGTACGCTCCACAAATTCAAAATGTAATTAATATAGAAGGATAAAGCCTGATAATTGTCATGATATTTGAAACGATAGATTGATAATTTTGAAGGAAATTGCAAAGAATTTCAGTAATGATTAAAACCGATATATTAATAATTGGCGCGGGACCAACAGGTCTTTTTGCCGTTTTTGAAGCCGGACTCCTAAAACTTAAATGCCACCTAATAGACGCTTTACCACAAGCTGGGGGGCAGTGTTCAGAAATCTACCCTAAAAAACCCATTTATGATATTCCTGGTTTTCCAGAAGTATTGGCGGGCGATTTGGTAGATAATCTCATGGAGCAAATCAAATCTTTTCAACCAGGTTTTACTTTAGGCGAACGTGCAGAGACCATTAAAAAATTAGATGATGGTACTTTTATAGTAACAACAAATAAAGGAACGGAACACCATGCACCAGTAGTTGCCATAGCTGGCGGATTGGGTAGTTTTGAGCCAAGAAAACCATTGTTGGATAATTTGAAAAAATTTGAAGATAACGGTATTGCTTACATGATCAAAGATCCAGAAGTATATCGCGATAAAAAAGTGGTTATTGCTGGTGGTGGAGATTCTGCCCTAGATTGGAGTATCTTTTTGGCAGATGTAGCATCTCAAGTAACTTTGGTACATAGAAGAAATGAGTTCAGGGGAGCTTTAGACTCGGTTGAAAAAGTTCAAGAATTAAAGAATCAAGGGAAGCTAAATCTAATTACCCCCGCAGAAATTATAGCCTTAAATGGAGATGATACACTAGAATCTGTATTGATCAGAAAAATCTCTGACGCAAAGGAAGAACAAGTCTTAGAGGTTGATAATTTCATCCCTTTATTTGGACTATCGCCTAAACTTGGTCCAATTGGTGACTGGGGATTGGAGATTGAAAAAAATGCTATAAAAGTAGATACGTTTGACTACCAAACAAACATACCTGGTATTTATGCCATAGGCGATGTAAATACTTATCCTGGTAAATTAAAACTGATCCTTTGTGGTTTTCACGAAGCAACGCTAATGTGCCAAAGTGCCTTTCAAAAAATTCATCCTGATAAAAAATACGTAATGAAATATACCACAGTAGGTGGTGTGAACGGTTTTGACGGAACAAAAAAGGAAGCGCCTAAGGCGGTGGTGAAGAAGATTGAGTAAAGTAGTGAATTGGTTTGTTGGTGAAATAGTGAATTAGTAAGATGACTATACAACGATTTGAAGACTTAAAGGTTTGGCAGAAATCTCAGGATTTAGCTGTTCTTATTTATAAACAATTTAGAGATTCAAAAGACTTTGGTTTTCGTGAACAAATTACTAGGGCATCAGTATCTATCTCCAACAATATAGCAGAAGGATTCGAAAGAAGTTCCAATGCAGATTTCAAACGTTTTTTATACTTTTCTTTAGCTTCTAATAGTGAACTAAGATCCATGTTTTATCTTGCGCAAAGTTTATAATATGTTTAAAAAGAATTGGCATCAGAATTAATAAATAAAACTAATCAAGTGTCAAAAATGTTATATGCCTTTATTAAATCAATGAAATAATATTTTTCACTAACCCACTAACCCACTAACCCACTAACCCACTAACCCACTAACCCAATGATTTATGACTGATATCAAAATAAAAATTACTGACCGCGACGGAGTGTTACACGAAATAGACGCACCAACAGATATGAATATGAACTTAATGGAAGTAGTACGTTCTTATGAACTTGCTCCAGAAGGTACAATTGGTATTTGTGGAGGTATGGCTATGTGCGCTTCTTGTCAATGTTATGTGTTGTCAGATACTGAACTGCCAGAAATGAGTGACGATGAAGAAGCCATGTTGTCCGAGGCTTTTAATGTAAAAGATAACTCACGTTTAGGCTGTCAATTACATATCTCAGAAGATATGGAGGGATTAGAAGTAGCGTTAGCCCCAGAGGAATTATAAGAGTCTGGTCATTGCGAGAAAACGAGATGTAATCGAGACGGACGAAGCAATCTGTTGAATTTGTGTTCCTAGGTTTTTCGACTGTGCTCTAACTAGCCAAATAGTTTTTTGTTTACCTGCTGAGCGACAGTGTAGAATTAAATATCGTTTGGATACTAGCGAGGGTTCTCGATACAAATTTTCAAATACTTCGAAAATTCATTCGAATTGGCATATTTTTTATTTTCCAACAACCAACAACCAACAACCAACAACCAACAACCAACCTATATCCTAGCCTGATACGTAAACAGATTGTGATATCTGCCTTCTTTTGCAATCAGCTCTTCATGGGTTCCTTGCTCGGCAATACGTCCGTTTTCAATAACTAATATTTGGTTGGCTTTCCTGATGGTACTTAAGCGGTGTGCAATGACAAAAGTGGTTCTTCCTTTTGTAAGTTCAGCCAAACTCTTTTGAATTAGGGCTTCACTTTCTGTATCAAGGTTAGAGGTAGCTTCATCAAGAATTAATATTCTTGGATTTGCCAACACTGCTCTTGCAATGGCAATACGTTGTCGTTGACCGCCAGATAATTTTACGCCACGCTCTCCAATTATGGTATTTAATCCGTCTTCAAATCTATCGGTAAATTCATCAACATACGCTGCTTTGATTGCGGATTGCAATTCTTCTTCAGAAGCATCTGGTCTTGGGAAAAGGATGTTCTCTCTTATCGTACCTTCAAATAGAAAATCATCTTGTAGTACAACACCTAAATGCTGCCTAAAACTGGTAAGGTCAACTTTTGACAAATCGGTTCCATCAATAGAAATTTCTCCAGAATCGGGATTTAAGAAACTAGCTGCTAGACCTGCAATGGTAGATTTTCCGGATCCAGAACTACCTACAAGGGCAATGACATCACCAGATTTTGCTTCAAAACTGATATTGTGTAATACATCTTTATCTTCTTCGTAGGCAAATGATACATCATTAAAAACCATATCACCTTTAATATTTGAAAGCGTAATGGTTCTGTCTTTTTCGTCAGATTCTGCAACCTTGTTCATTAACTCCTCGGTACGGTCTAAACCGGCTAAAGCTTCGGTCAATTGGCTTCCTATGTTGCTCATCTGTACAATAGGTGCTACCATTAGGGCAAGAAGAAAAGTAAACTCAAAATACTCTCCGGTCGTAAGTTCGCCTTGCATCATTTTGTATCCACCAAAGCCCATCATAATACCTGTAGTGGCTAATCCTAACAAAAAGGTTGAGGCACTTGTCATAAATGCGGTAGCCGTTAAACTTTTCTTTACATTCTGGTATAATCTATCTACGCCTTCTTCAAAAACCTTGCTCTCTTGTTCTTCGGCGTTGAAGCCTTTGATAACACGAATACCGCCCAGGGTTTCTGTTAATCTTCCTTTTACTTCGGCATTGATTTTACCACGTTCTCTAAAAACAGGTCTAATGATTTTAAATGCCTTTAAAGCGATAAATGCAAACAATATTAAAGGAACAAAGGTTAGAAGTGTCATGGTAGGGCTAATTCTCAATAGTAAAATAAGAGACACCACAGCCGTAATTGTACCACCAACCAATTGTACGAGTCCGGTGCCAATTAAGTTTCTCACCCCTTCAACATCACTCATAATTCTAGAAACCAAAGAGCCGGATTTAGTGTTGTCAAAAAAACGGATTGGAAGAGAAAGAACTTGTTTCTGTACTTGAGATCGTAGTTCAGAAATCATAAACTGCGCTTGTATACTCAATACCTTTGTGAGCAAGAACGACATAACTGCCTGCACTAAAAACGCAAAAATTACAACCGCGACCAATATTTTTAATAGGTCATAATTTTTATTAGGGATAATATCATCTAAGAAGTAACGTAGCGACACCGGTGCAACAAAACTTGCCGCTTTGCTGATGACAATGAGTAATAAGCCCAATAAAACCAGTTTTCTACGTGGCCAAATAATAGTTTTGAAAGCGGTTAGGATACTTATTTTTTTCTCTGCCATAGGTGTCTGTACTTGCTATTTACTGTTTAAATATTCTGTTGTCCGGTCGAACACAGTCGGGACCTACCGGTAATGAGTTGCAAGTTACTTCAATTCTAAAGTTTTACCGAATCTAGAATAGGTTTTGATATTGGCTAAGCGTATCAATAAAGGTCTTTATATTTGAATAACCTGATTACCGACCCATGCTTAAAAAAACCATATTCCTTTTTCTATTTGTTACGTTTTATGTAAACGCACAAGAACAATACTATGATTTGCGTGATTTTGTAACCGATAGTGCCAACATTTTTACGCCAGCTCAAGAGACTGCTTTAAATCAGCGTATGGTTGCTTTTGAAGACGCTACTACTAATCAGTTGGTAGTGGTAACCATAGAAGAATTGGATTTTGATACTATTGAATCTTACGCCAATGGTCTCTTTATGCAGAACGGAATTGGTCAAGAAGGAAAGGACAACGGACTATTGATTCTATTTTCAGAGTTGGACAAGGAAGTTAGAATTGAGGTTGGTTACGGATTGGAACCGTACATTACAGATGCCGTTGCTTCGAGAATTATACGAAATACAATGATTCCGAAGTTTAAGGAAAAAGCTTATTTCGCAGGCATGGACGAAGCTACAAATCAGCTTATAGAATTTCTTAATAATCCAGAAGTACTTGACGAGTTTAAACAGGAAATTGTAGATGAGGAAGAAAATGATGAACGGGCAATTTATGTTATAATGGGTTTGTTTTTCTTGGCTTTTTCAGGGTCGGGCGGATTTATTTTTTATAAAAATTACTTAAATGTTATTGAAGTTTTTAAGGGGGTGTTTCTTGGGAAACTTGGGGTGTTGCCAGGCATTTTCTTGCTAATATCTGGGGCATTTTCTGGTGTGTTAGGGCTTGTTTTTATGATAGTACCATTTGTCATTTTTTTTAATTTTAAGTATAAAAATTTAAATCCTATCTTTTACGTTACTGATCAGCCAAGCTTGCTGTTATGGCTGCTACTACCGTTTTTTGGAATAGCTGCGGTCATTGCGTTCATAAAGCTAAAACTAATTGGCGATGAGGATTTGAATATATCTTGGGTCAAGAATGATAAAACGTATTACAGAAAAACATTTTCCTCATCAGGTACGCACTCTTTTGGATCCGGCGGTAGTTCATCAGGTGGTAGCAGCTCTTTTTCAGGAGGCGGAGGAAGTTCTGGCGGTGGTGGATCAAGTGGAAGTTGGTAAAAATCAAGTACATTTATATACCGCAAAAAATCATAAAAATTGTATCCATGAACAGAATTGTTTATTTGTTGGCATTTGTATTGGTTTTATCATGTAAGACAGATAAACCAGAGAAGGATGAAATAGAAAAATGGGAAGCCCAAGCTGCTAATGTAGAAATAATAAGAGATGATTTTGGAGTGCCCCATATTTATGGTAAAACCGATGCCGATGCCGTGTTCGGATTGTTATATGCCCAATGCGAAGATGATTTTAATAGGGTAGAACAAAACTATATTTGGGCAACAGGGAGGTTGGCAGAAGTAGATGGAGAAGAGGCGATATATAGTGATTTACGTGCAAAACTGTTCATGACAGAAGAAGAGGCGAAAGCGAATTACGAAAACAGTCCCGCTTGGTTAAAGGAATTATGTGATGCCTTTGCCGATGGTATCAATTACTACTTATATACGCACCCAAAAGTAAAACCAAAATTGTTGACCCACTTTAAACCATGGATGCCTATGTATTTCAGTGAAGGGTCAATAGGTGGTGATATTGAGCGAATTTCTACAAAGAAAATCGCTGCTTTTTATGAAAGTGATATGGCATTGCCAGAAATGGAAGCAATTCAATTGAAGAAGGAGAAAGAAGCAGAAGAACCACAAGGATCTAATGGTATAGCTATATCGGGTAAATTAACCCAGTCGGGTAATCCGTTATTATTGATAAATCCGCATACTTCATTTTATTTTAGGGGAGAAGTTCATGTAGTTTCTGAGGAAGGGTTAAATGCCTATGGAGCGGTAACTTGGGGTCAGTTTTTCGTCTACCAAGGGTTTAATGAAAAAACCGGATGGATGCATACATCAACATATACTGATGTTATGGATGAATTCAAGGAGACAATAGTTAGGAACGATGATAATTTATTTTATCAATACGGAGAAGAATTGCGACCGGTAGCATCGTCTGAGATCGTATTGAAATACCTTGACGGTAAAAAACTGAAAGAGAAAAAATACCCGGCATATAGAACGCACCACGGTCCAATAACACACGTTGCCGATGGGCAATGGACGGCATCTGCCATGATGTGGGAACCGGTGAATGCGTTAGCGCAGTCATTCATCCGTACCAAACAAAACGGTTACAAAGGTTTTCGTGAAATGATGGATATCCGTACCAATTCAAGTAACAATACCGTGTATGCAGATGCGGAAGGAAACATTGCTTATTTTCATGGTAATTACGTTCCAAAACGAGATGTTCAATTTGACTATACCGAGCCAGTTGATGGTAGTGATCCTAAAACAGATTGGCAAGGGTTACATTCTGTGGACGAAAATATTCTAGTGTTGAATCCAAAAAATGGGTGGATCCAAAACTGTAATTCTACGCCGTACACATCTGCTTTAGAATTCAGTCCTAAGAAAGGAGATTATCCTATTTATATGTCTAGAGATCAAGAGAATTTTAGAGGAGTACATGCCATAGAATTGTTGTCAGATAGAAAAGGCTATACTATAGATAGCTTAATTCAATTAGCGCATGATCCCTATTTACCAGCATTTAAGGCATTGATTCCTGGTTTGGTAAAAGCTTATTACGCCCAAGATGATAAGAATCCTAAATTGAAAGAGCCAATTAAAATTCTTGAAGAATGGGATTATACAGCCGGCGAAGATCAGGTAGCCATGACATTGGCACATTTTTATGGTACCGCAATGGGGAGTAGCGCCAAACATCCAGATAATATCAGTGATATGGAACGCATTATCTATTTTGGTACGCATACAGAAGAAGCTTTGAAAATATTCGAAGAAGTAATTGATCAGCTAACGACGGATTTTGTAACGTGGAAAATGCCTTGGGGCGAAGTCAACAGATATCAACGAATCACAGGAGATATAAAACAATATTTTGATGACACTAAACCAAGTATCCCAATTGGATTTGCTTCTGGTAGATGGGGGGCATTAGCAGCTTATGGCGCTCGTTATACCACAGAAGGAGCAAAGAAAATATATGGTACCAGAGGTAATAGTTTTGTAGCGGTCGTAGAATTTGGGGATACCGTAAAAGCTAAAAGTATATTGGCAGGCGGGCAAAGTGGAGATCCAGCTTCACCACATTTTGATGATCAAATTATTAGATATAAAAATGTAAATTGGAAAGAAGTTCCTTTTTACCGCGAAGATGTTTTAAAAAGGGCAGAAGAGACGTATACTCCTGGAAAAAGATAAATTAATATAGAACATACATTATGGGGTTATTGAATAAAATATTAGGAAATGCAAGTGAAGTTTCGTCGGAACAATTACTGAAAAAATATGGTAGATTATTGGTAGAGGACGAGCAGATTGAGTTGGGTTTTTCTTTATTACGTGATGTTTTTATGTTTACCAATAAACGGTTAATTCTTATTGATATACAGGGGATAACAGGTAGTAAGGTTGAATACAAATCTTTGCCTTACAAGAATATCTCTAGATTTTCTTTAGAGACTTCTGGAACTTTTGATTTGGATGCCGAGTTAAAAATATGGATATCTAGTGAAAACGCACCTAGTGTAAGTAAGAAATTTAATAAGAGTATTGATGTTTATGAAGTACAGCGCTATTTGGCAAGTAAGGTAATGTAGAAGTACTACATAGAGTCTTTGGTAACGATCAACGTAGCCTTAGAGCCTGCGGATAGTAACCATTTATTAGAATAGATTAATTCCCCTTTATCATTGTACACATCTACCTGTGCTGTATTTGGTGCAGATGATCCGTGGTTTAGAGCTTCAAAATCTAAACGGTTAAATCCGTCTTGCAAATCAACATTAATACCTTTAAAACCTCCTGTCAATAAAAGGTTGGGCTCCACTACCATATCGTTCATGTATATCTTTACACGATCGCCATCTACATATTCATGATCTCTACAAACAATACCTATGAATTTTCCGCTACTCTTTACATCCCCTAAATATTGGTCGGCAAAATACTGACCGGAACCACCCAAGCGTTCTCCTGGACCAATACGTGGGTCTATTTTTAAACCGGCACCTGCCTGTACCAACTCTTCGTCTGGCAGCATTTTTACCGGGTAAGGAGCTGTCATATCTACACTGGGCTGTTCTTTGATCAAATTAGGCATGTTCAGAACAGACCCCTTATTTGGAGTGCCAGTAGATTTAATAGGCTGTACTTTATCAATTTTAAGCGGTTTTGACGTAGGTAAATCTGTTTGCGCAGAAACCTGAACCGCAGAAAAGGAGAACAATACAATAAAAAGAAAAATAACTTTTCTCATCGAATCTTAACTATTGATGAATTAAAGATAACAAATACCCTGCCATGCGTCCTTAAGGCTTCGTTAAATTCTCTTTGCAATGTAGTTTTTTCGATGAATGAAGTTTTCTACTTTAGGTTTCTTTTTAAGAAATTAATAAAGTTTCCGTTCATAATATTTTCTATATCGGGTTGTGTATACCCTCTATATTCTAATAATCGGGTTATTTTCTGTAGATCTGCAATAGTATCTACATCTGCCGGGCCTTGTTCTGTTCCAAATCCGCCATCAAGGTCAGAACCAATGCCTACATGATTGGCGTTTCCTGCCAATTGACAGATATGATCTATATTATCTATGATTTGTTGTAGGCTTACATTTGCTGATTGCGGAGTAGAAACACCTCTCTCCCAAGTGGGTGACATCATCCAAGCATCTAGAACAACACCAATTACCCCTTTCCTGTCAATAATTTCCTTTAATTGCTCATCAGTAAATTGTCTGTGATGATTTACTAATGCTCTACAATTATTATGGCTTGCCCAAAGGGGACCATCATAATTTACCATGGTTTCCCAAAAACTTAAGTCACATAAATGGGTAACATCAAGTATGATTCCCAGTCGTTCAATTTCTTTAAGAAGTTCTCTTCCTTTAGCTCCAATACCACCTATTGAATTGGTGCCATGGGCATAAGTTCCGGGACCATAATGAGCGGGACCAATAGCTCTTAAGCCAGAATCATACGCTTTCTGTAGGTATGAGATGTCAACGATAGAATCTGCACCTTCAAGACTAAGTAAATAACCTATGGGTTTCTTTTCTTTATCTGTTTTCCACAGCGCTAAATGAGCATCAAGTTGGGTTTTGTTGGTAATCTGAACCATTTCACCGGCCTCTTCCATACTTTTGTACCATGCTAGTTGCCCTTGGGTGTGTGCCCATGCCTGGTGTGAAGATTTCCATCCCGGCAGCGTATTGTCTTTATGCACATAACGCGCAATTTGAGTTGCCATACAGAGGCCAATATTCCCTTTTCGCATCGCTTCTAAAGAAACCGTATTGTTGCCACGACCAGGCTTATCGGTTAAACCCAGTTCACTTTTTCTAATTTCTTCAATAGACCAAGTGAGATCACGATTCCAGTCCATGGCATTCATAGAAAGGTCTAAATGGGCATCAAATATAAACATGCTTAAATAGTAGATTTTTGAGTTCTTGCGGTAACCGGCCAATAATCGGCAACGGCATTATCTTTTATTACGGTCAGGGTGTCATATTTTGCTACGGTTGGGCAAATATGCTTTGGTATGGCATAATGGATATCGCCTACCTCTGGGATGGTAAGGTCATCATATTCAACCACCAAATGTTCTTCTGACTGACTTATTTGTTTACTGTGTTTTAAGTCCAAAAATTCAATTCGGGGAAAGGGCATTTCTGGAGCAATAGATTTATGACCAAGATCAAAACATAGAATTCCGGTTGTTGGTTTGCTTATAATTCTTGTAAACAGTACTGCAGCTGGTAAAAATCCCATTTCTGGAAATAGTTTACCATAACCAGAATCCCAAAGAAGCGTAGTACCTGGGCTGGCATCTACATCTGTACGTTTGCAATGAAAAGGAAACGTAGGGGAACCGCCAGCTACTATTTTTGGACTAGGAATAGAAAGGTTTTCAATACTTTTCTTTAGAGAAATAACTGGCTCAAAAGCTGCATCGCATTCAGATTCTCTTAGAGCCGGATCTGTATTTCTTAAATGCCCATCGTATACATGTAAGCCTGCGGCAATTAAATGTTTGTTTTTATGCAATTCACTATACAAAGCAAGTGCTTCTTCATCAGGAATAATTCCTGTACGATTCATGCCATTGTTGATATCTACCCAAAGTGACAATTTAGTTTTATTGACTGCGGCTATTTCACTGAGAATATTAAGTGTTTTAGCATTGTCAATAAGTGTAGAAAACGTGGTGTTCGGGTATTTTTCTATCAACTTGATAAAACGATATGCATTTACCCCAACGGGTTGCATGGCCAGCAAAACATCTTTAGCATTACAGCCGCCAAGCAATTCTGCTTCAGCGATAGTGGCACATTTAAATTTTTGAATTCCGGCTGCCATTTGCAGGTTAATAATATTGGCATTTTTATATGTTTTTACATGTGGGCGTAGTCTAGTTACATCGCCAACCATAGAAATCATCAAATCAATATTATGCTGAATCCTATCCGGATATACCAATAAAGAAGGAGAAATTACATTCTCAGGACGATGTATGGAGTACCAAATTTCGTTTGCCATAGTCGTTAATGATGGAGTTCAAAATGAGCTTCAATTTCAACGGGAATTCCACCGGGTAAAATCATTCCCACAGCGCTACGAACTCCAACGCCGTTATCAGGTCCAAAAATATCAGCCATAAGTTCACTGAATCCGTTTATGACCAAAGGCTGCTGACCAAAATCAGGAGTGGAATTCACCATTCCCAAGGTCTTTACAATTCTTTTAATTTTATCAATATCACCAAAATGGGTCTGTATGGTAGAAAGCATAGTTAGTGCCACTTGCCTAGCGGCAACCTTAGCTTCTTCCATAGTCATATCATGACCTACTCTGCCCACTATTAGTGAACTGTCATTTTGCATAGGACCTTGACCGGATATATATAAAAAGTGATCAACGACCATAACGGGTTTATATAACCCGGCAGGCGGTGGAGCGGGAGGTAAAACTAGCCCTAATTCCTTAATTCTTTCAGATGGTTTCTTTTGCATATTTATTTTTTAGATGAACATATTTATCACTAGAACGGCAATGAGTCCCATAATACCTACGGTAGTTTCCATAACCGTCCAGCTTTTTAACGTGTCATTTACGGACAAGTTAAAATATTCTTTGAACAGCCAAAAGCCACTGTCGTTTACATGAGATAACATTAAACTACCTGATCCAATGGCCAACACCATTAATTCTGGACTAACACCAGAACCTTGAACAAGAGGCAAGACAATGCCCGCAGCGGTTAAACCGGCAACGGTTGCGGAGCCTACACAAACACGAATTACGGTAGCGATCAGCCAAGCCAATATAAGAGGAGAAATGGACGATTGCTCTAAAATTCCGCCAATATATTCACTTACACCACTATCGATCAAAACTTGTTTTAAGGCGCCAGATCCAGCAATAATTAATAAAACCATAGTAATGCCTGTAATAGCGCTACCTACAGAACCCATAACTTCTTTCATACTTTTTCCGCGACCTAAACCTAGAGTGTATATAGCAACCAAGACCGCAATTAGCATTGCAATGGCCGGGTTGCCCATAAACACCAAAATCTTGGTGATAAATAAATGGGCAGGTAATAAGAGTTGTGCCAGTGCAGCTACGGCTATCAGAATAACGGGTAATAGTGCGCTAATAATACTATTTGCCATACTTGGCATTTCATGCTCTTTTAGCACCACAGGATTCAGAAACTCTTTTAGCGGAGTGGCATCAATCTTTTTCAAAGTTCTTGAAAATAGAGGTCCCGCAACAATTATTGCCGGTATGGCAACAATGATTCCGTATAACAATGTTTTGCCAATATCAGCATTGAACATGGATGCCAGTGCGGTAGGCGCAGGGTGTGGCGGCAGGTAACCATGTGTTACGGAAAGGGAGGCTAGCATAGGTAACCCTACATATAACAAAGGCAATCCTGTAGCTGCTGCAATTGTAAATACCAGCGGCACCAATATTACGAAACCTACAGAATAGAACATGGGGATACCAACAATAAAACCAGTTAGGACAACCGCCCATTGAATGTTCTTTTTGCCGAATTTCTGTACTAACTGAGTGGTGATTTTTTGTGCGGCACCACTATCGGCAACCAATTTGCCCAGCATAGCGCCAAGCCCTAATATAATGACAAGAAAACCTAGAATGTTCCCGATGCCTTTTTGGATGGAATCAACCACACTAACAGGTTCCATACCCTCAGCGATACCAACGAATAAAGAAACGATGATAAAGGTGATAAAGGCATTAAGTTTAAATTTTGCAATGAGAATGAACAGAAGCAGAATTCCCAGAATGACAATAATTAAAGGCATATGTTGAGTAGCGTTGGTTGAGTTGACTCCTTAAATATACCATAAAAAAAAAGCTCATCATATTTTATCTTATTATGATGAGCTTAAACAATAGGATGCTATAATTTATCTGTTGCCTCTGGTGAGATTGCTTTATAAACCAATCCTGCCAAAATAGCCCCTACTACAGGTGCTAGCCAGAACAGCCAAAGTTGGTCCATTGCCCAATCGCCCACAAAAAGGGCTTGACTTGTACTGCGGGCAGGGTTTACCGATGTATTTGTTATAGGTATACTGATCAGGTGAATTAAGGTAAGGCAAAGTCCGATCGCTAAACCTGCAAATCCTCTAGGTGCTTTTGTGTATGTGGATCCTAAAATCACGAACAAGAAAAAGAATGTCATGGCAACTTCCGTAATCAAAGCGGAAGACATACTGTAACCTCCGGGCGAGTGTTCTCCAAATCCGTTAGAAGCAAATCCGCCAAGAACAAAATCTGATCTCCCCGAAGCAATAAGAAATAGAATGGCTGCGCCGGCAATACCGCCCATAACTTGTGCTCCAATATACGGTAAAACGTCTTTGCCTTTAAAACGACCACCTATCCAAACACCAATTGTTACGGCGGGGTTTAAATGACAGCCAGAAATATGACCAATGGCGTATGCCATGGTTACCACGGTTAAGCCGAAAGCTAAAGAAACCCCGACAAAGCCAATACCTAATTCCGGAAATCCTGCGGCAAGCACGGCACTGCCGCAACCACCTAATACCAGCCAAAACGTACCAATAAATTCTGCAATAAATTTTTTCATTTTTATAAGGTTTAATTGATTTGTATTAGTTTAGAAACCAAAACCTTGTATAAGTCACAATTTTTTAGCTATTTTTTTGGGATATTAAAAGTGAAATTAAGTTTTAGAAAGAATATTGCTGAAAATTACATGAATAATTAGCATCTATTTATTTGCTGACATAAAATTAACTTTAAAAAGGAAAGACGTTTCCATCTTATTTTTTATTTAGATAATCTTTCAGTTTCTGTGGGCCTTCCAATAAAATACGGACTACACGAAGGGTGCCATCATCAGTAGTGTTTATTTGCCATTTAATCAAAGAAATATTTCCTTTTTCTATTTCTATACCGGTTATACTTCTTGGGTGAACACAACTACCATCATTAAAAAGTGGAATATCTCCAGGTTCTGGAAATCTAGGTCTGTGGGTGTGGCCAACTACGGTAACTTTTAGGTTGTTTTTTAAAATCCACTTTTTAATACGCCGCTCAACTTTTATGAGTTCCGTATAATTTTTAGCAGGCGAAGTAGGATCTGCAATACCCCATACCTGCAATGGTTTCCAGAGTACCCTCACTAAAAATCTGCCCCAACGCCAAAATGTGTAGTTCCACCAATCTGCCTGGTGCCCGTGGGTTAGAAAAACCTCTTGTTGTGTTTCTGTATGTTTTAAAATAAGAGCTTCATGATATTTGATGCCTTCAAAAAGAGATTTGTCCTTATCGTCAATAGGTTCAAAATAACTGGATAGATTTTTTTTGACATAGGCTTCGTCTTTGTATACCATATCATGATTTCCCCAGATCATATGTAATCTATGCTCTAAATGAAACTGTTTTAAAAGTTTAAAGACATTCTTGTGCGCCTCAAAAATAGATTCAAAATGAACGTTCTCCCAAAGTTCATCACCATCACCAAGTTCGCAATATTGAAACCCTTCTGAAAAGTAGAATTTTAATGCGTGAAAATAAATGTTTCTATTGTTGGCAAAATCATCGGCAAAACTGTTGTCTCCCCTGTGACAGTCGCTAAAAAGAATGAATTTAGAGGTGTCATCAAACGTAATAACTTTAGCGTTTTTGTAAGCTCTGGTAAGTCTACTATCAGATGACATAGGTTATTTTTCGTTAAATATCCGAAAAACAGGTCAACCATAGGGTTTAGGGCACTTAAAAATATGGGATGTTTTGTAACTTTGCCGCAAATTAGTAGACTAACTATACTATGGGAAAGCACGAGAGAAAGATAATGCCGGTCAAGCACCTCATAAGTTTTGAAAAACTCCTTGAGAGGTATGACAAACACTTGAAAGGTGATGATGCTTTTTTAGCGGCTACCGCTGAACGGATTTTATCTGTTGAAAAAGGATTTCCCGAACTGCGTGATGGTTTTTCAGATTTTAGTTTATTAGAAAAGAACAAAGATCTTATTAATCGTATTCTACAAGATACATTTACAGAAACTTTAAGTGGTAACGAGATAAAGGTAGCGACCATGCCTTATCAAGATATGCTCATAAAGTCGTCTACACGTTTTCAGAAAATAATTGAAGAGGCAGGCGATGGCTATGTACCACAATTAAGAAACATTGGCGATGATATGGATTATATCATGAGCTGTGTGGTAGTTTTAAATTATTATTATGGATATCATTTAGATTTTAGTCGCCCCTATTTTTACGATATTCCAGATGCCAACGGGGTAATGCGCCATTACCGTATTTTATATAATGCAGATTTTATAGATATTATTCCTACGGAGAAGGCCAAAGAAGTTTCGCAAGAAGATGTAGATGAATTATTGGCCAACCCAAATGATGTGAAGCTTTGGATGGAGAAAATTCCTCCAGAGAGTTTTATTTCTAAAGGATTTGTAATTGCCAACCTGTTCGATGTTACTATGGAACAGGCAATTTCTAATATTAAGACAAAATTAATTTCTAAGGATACCATACAGCCTACGAATTTCATGCATGATTTGCAGGAAACTTTTAAGTCCTTTTTTAGTTTGCCAAATATTAAAGTAGGCTTTGCCTTTTTTGATGCTAAGAAAGATGAGTTTGAAGTGGTAGCAGGTATGGGCTTTGATAGCTTTCTTTTGGGTAGTCAGCACCATATGAACTGTAAAAGTGCCTTGTGTGAAGATTCTTATGATAAGCTCATAGATCACAATTCTTATTTTACCATTACCGATATGGATCGTAAGGTAAAGCAGTCTGGTAATATGAATCCGTATAAGGGATTAAAGGAGCAGGGAGTACAAAGTGCCATTTTTGCTCCAATAGCTTATGAAAATAACCTGTTAGGGGTATTAGAAATCGTATCAGAAAAGAAACGAGTACTAAATGGTGTAAATGCACAAAAATTAAATGATGTTTTGCCTTTTATAGTGTCTGCCGTTGTACGTGCTAAAAGTGAAGAGAATAACAGAATAGACGCTATAATTCAGAATGAATGCACTTCTGTACATTCATCTGTATATTGGAAGTTTAAAGAAGAGGCGAAAAAGTTTATGATAGAGGAGATTGAAGGAAAATCGCCATCATTTAAAGAAATCGTTTTTAAGGATGTTTATCCCTTATTTGGTCAAATTGATATAAAAGATTCTTCACAAGCTCGAAATTTAGCAATTCAACGAGATTTAATGATTCAGCTTTCAGAGATAGATAATGTGCTGAATATTGCGGTAAAAAAGTGGGATCTTCCCATATATGAGGAATTAATTTTTAGGGTAAATAATCATCTAGAAAGTATAAAGGAAGTTCTTTATACGAATAGTGAGCAAGCTATTTTTGATTTTGTCCAGGAAGAAATATCACCTGTTTTTGAACATCTTAAAAAATCTGACAAGGATATAGAGAAGTATATTTTAAAATATGAGTCAAAAATTGACATGGGTACCGGCTCATACTATGATCATAGAAAAAACTACGATGAAAGTGTAACATTGATCAATAAAAAACTTTCCTCGGTTATAGATAAAAGGCAAGAAAGGGCACAAGCTATGTTTCCTCATTATTACGAGCGTTATAAAACAGACGGTGTTGAGCATAATTTGTATGTGGGGTCATCAATATCAGAAACCAAGGAATACAACTCTTTATATCTTAATAATCTAAGATTGTGGCAATTACAGGTAATGTGTGAAATGGAAAATGCACATTATGCGCTAAAGCCAAAATTACCGGTTCCATTAGATGCCGCATCGTTAATACTGGTGTATAATACATCGTTGTCTATTCGTTTTAGAATGGATGAAAAACAATTTGATGTTGACGGCACTTATAATGCGCGTTATGAGGTAATAAAAAAGAGAATTGATAAATCTTATATAAAAGGTACAGAACAACGATTAACTCAAAAAGGAGTACTGTCCATTGTATACTCCCAGAAAAAAGATGAGTTAGAATATTTAAGATATATTAAGTTCTTAAAGTCTAAAGGCTGTTTTACCAACAATATAGAAATTGTTGAGTTAGAAGGTCTGCAAGGAGTGTCTGGTCTTAAGGCCATTCGTGCAGAGATTCTTTATAAAAGAGAGCAAGAGCCGGAAAAGACGTATACGTATCAAGATTTAATGGATGCGCTAAAAGAGTAGTACTTGGCTCAGAAGTTCTAATTTACGATCTGGTCCAAAGAATTTAAATGAAATGGCAAATGCTATTACAGATAAAATCATACCTATCATAAATATGGTATAGGTCCAACGTAATAAAGAATACTTTCTGTTCAACACTATTCCAAGAAAGTAAAGGTCCTTGGTCAAAGAATTATAAATATAATCTTTGTCTTTGAGCATTTCTTGAATGGCCCATTCATACTCGCTTAATGCCATTTTATGAAAGTTACCGAAAAACAAGAGATTTACATTTTTGTTGGCTACATCTTCTTTGGTAAATTCACCGCTAGTAACATTAGGTCTGGTAGCCAATACTGCTAAAACCATAGATACTACACTAAAAAATACGAATATTACGGTGGGGTAAATAAGGTAGTCGTTAGATGGGTTGTCTAACTTTGGTATAAGGTTAGATAGGGCTAATGAAATAATGATGGCATTTACAGAAAGTAATATGTTCGCTTTTGTATCTGCAATATCACTAAGGGTAATATGATTTTTTAAGGTAACGCGGTAAAGGGTCTGTATGCCACGATCCGGACTCTCACTTTTAAACTGAGCTTTTAGTTTTTCTTTTTTAGCAAGTTTCTTTTCAGACTTTTTGTCTTTTATGAGTTTTCTTAAGTTTTTATCTTTTTTCTCTAACCAGTGCTCTTTGGCGTAATCCGTATAATATTGATGATCTGTTCTAAATACCTGTATATTAAGTTCTAACCAATCTTTTTGGTTGTAATCTTTTAAGCCAAGCAGCTTCAATTCTTCACGAAGAAGGTCAGAAGTTTCAAGGTAACTGCTTTGGGCAAAATGAGAAGAATCTGCATCGCGAATAATTTCTTCCATTAAATTAGTTGGCTTTGTATTCCATTTTGTGGCAAGTATGCAGGACTTCACCTTCTCCAATGCTTCCTTATCGTATCCTTCTTTAGTTAAAAAATCCTCTGCTATTTCACAGCTGCTTTCTTCATGATTAGCAGTTCCTTTTGTATATCCGGTATCATGTAACCAGGCTACTATTACAAGAAGTTCCTTGTCCTGATCAGATAGAGAACAAGATTCAAGTAATTGTTTAGTACTTTTAACGACTCTTTGTGTATGTCTTAGATTATGGTATAAAAATTTCTTATCCAAATGATTGGTAAGTAATTGTACTACAAACTTTTGTGTGTTGTCTAGGATTTCTGACATAGAAAAAATGGGTTTGAAATATCCAAATTACAAAAATTTAAAGAGGGAACGTTATTATGAAAAAATTATATGCATATCTATTGGTTTTTATGTTCATTACCAGCTGTGCCACGTTTAATTCTAAATACTCTGATGAAAAGTATGCTATAGATGTAAACGATTCAAAAGAAGTATCCCATACCTTTTATTTGATTGGTGATGCGGGTTTATCACCTATGGGAGGTATGAATCCTGCATTAAAGATTTTTAAAAATAGATTAGATAAGGCAGAGAAGAATAGTACAGCTATTTTTTTAGGAGATAATATTTACCCTGCTGGTTTACCAGACCCTAAAGATTCTACCGCTGCCTATAGAACAGCTATTAACCATTTAGATGCCCAGATAAATACATTGAATGATTTTAAGGGAAGACCACTTTTTATACCCGGTAATCATGATTGGTATACTGAAGGGTTGGTAGGTCTTGAACGAGAAGAAAATTATATTAAAAAAGCGTTAAAGGAGAAAGAAAAGGATCCTTTTTTACCAGAAAACGGATGCCCTATAGATGTTGTAGAAATTGGGGATGATGTTGCTATAATTACCATAGATACAGAATGGTATTTGACCAATTGGAATAAGCGTCCAGATATTAATGATAAGTGTGATATTAAGAGTAGGGCAAAGTTTTTCTTGGAACTTGAAGATGCAATAAAAGATAATCGTGATCGTACAACGGTTATTGCAATGCATCATCCTAGTAAAAGTTATGGAGAGCACGGGGGGCAATATTCCATAAGAAAACATTTTTACCCTAAGAAAATGGCAGTGCCTTTACCTGTTTTGGGTACATTTATTAATGTACTTAGAAGTACTTCTGGTGCATCTGTAGAAGACGCGAACAATAAGCGCTATAGGGAATTAATGAATAGGGTAACTACTTTGGCACAGTATTCTGACCGGGTAATCTTTGCATCTGGTCATGAGCATACATTACAATATTTTGTAGAAAATAATACCCCGCAGATTGTAAGTGGTTCTGGGGCAAAAGAAGGTTTTACACGTTTGCTTAACGGTTCTCAGTTTAATACGGGTAAAATGGGCTATGCCACTTTAGAGGTGTATAAAGATGGCTCTTCTAGAGTTCGTTTTTATGGTGTAGGTAATGATAATGAGGAAGAGTTTTTGTTCACTAATGAGGTGTTGCCGCCAACGCAAAAAGAGTATGTGGGTCAATTTACAACTCAGTTTCCCGATAGTGTAAAGGCATCGGTATATGCAAAAAATGAAATTGATAAAAGCCGGTTTTATAAAGGAATTTGGGGAGAGCGGTATCGCAAGTACTACGGGACCGAGGTGAAAGTGCCGACCGTAAATTTAGATTCTCTTATGGGAGGTTTGGAGCCAGTAAAAAAAGGCGGCGGACACCAATCTAAATCTTTACGTCTTCGGGCTAAAGATGGGAGAGAATATGTAATGCGTGCCTTAAGGAAAAGTGCAGAATTATATTTACAGTCCATGGCTTTTCAAGATCAGTATGTATTAGATGATTTAAAAGAAACCTATACGCAAGAAATATTACAAGATTTTTATACGGGGTCACACCCTTATGGTCCGTTTACAACAGCTAAGTTGTCAGATGCGGTAGGTATTTATCATACCAATCCGGTTTTATATTATGTGCCTAAACAACCAGCTTTAAAGGGATATAATGACACTTTTGGTGATGAACTATATATGATCGAAGAGCATACAGGCGATGGTCATGGAGATTTGGAAAGCTTTGGGTACTCCAATAATTTAACGAGTACCGATGGCATGTTAGAGGACCTACGTGATGATGAAAAGTATGAAGTAGATAAAGACATATATTTAAGAGCACGCCTTTTTGATATGGTTTTAGGTGACTGGGATCGTCATGTAGATCAGTGGCGTTGGGCAGAATTTAAAGATAAGAAGAAAGGGAAGGTTATATACAGACCGGTACCTAGGGATCGTGATCAAGTGTTTTCTAAAATGGGAGACGGCGCATTAATGAAAGTGGCTACTCGTATTATACCAGGGTTAAGGCTAATGGAAGGTTTTAACGAAGAAATGAGAAGCGTAAAAGGATTCAATTCTTCTCCAATGACCTATGTTTTAGATTTGACATTATTGGGAGAAACGGAAAAAAGTCAGTGGTTAGAGCAGGCAAGATACTTACAAGAACATTTAACTCCTGGAGACATAGACGAGGCTTTCAAGGCTTTCCCTGAAGAAGTGCGTGATGAAACTGTTGATGAGATTAAAAAGATTCTTTTAGCGCGTTTAAGCCATATTGAAGAAACTGCAATTGAATATTATCAAATTTTGAATAAATACGCGGTAGTTGCAGGGACTGATAAAGACGATTGGTTTGAAATTAATAGGTTGAACAATGAAGAGACCGAAGTAAAAGTGTTTAGAAATATAGGCGATAAGAAAAAACGATTGTTCTATTATAAAGTATTTACAAAAGAAGATACGAAAGAACTTTGGGTTTTTGGATTAGATGATGACGATATTTTTGAGGTAAAAAATCCGTCTAATTTTTCTGGTGTAAAGGTTCGTATCGTTGGTGGTCATAATAATGATATTTATAGGATAGAAGAGGGTAGAAATGTTGCCTTATATGATTTTAAAAGTAAGAAGAACACTTTTGAAGAAACAGGAGGAGCAAAGGTAAAATTGTCAGATGATTATGAGCTGAACACCTACCAGCCGCTAAAATTGAGAAATAGTTTTAATCAAATTATACCTACTATAGGCTTTAACCCAGATGATGGTATGCGAATAGGTTTTGTAAATACCTATACGTATAACGGTTTTAGACAAAACCCTTTTACGCAACAGCACACATTTGCTGCATCTTATTATTTTGCTACAAGTGGTTTTGACTTTAAGTATGAAGGAGAATTTGCACATATATTCGAGAATTGGAATGCAGAATTGAAAGCGAGATTTACCAGCCCTAATTTCGCTGTTAACTTTTTTGGGTTTGGAAACGATACAGATAACTTTGATGATGAATTAGACTTGGACTATAACAGGGTAAAATTAAGACAGATAGATTTTTCTCCTTCATTGGTATGGAGAGGTCAGTTGGGCGCTAAGGTTAAATTAGGATTGTCTTATGAGAATATCAGCGTTGAAGAAACCAATGACAGATTTATAAATACATTCTATCAGCAAAACGGAGAGGAAACCAATAGTGATTTTGTAGGTGCGCATGCTGCTTATACTTATGAAAATAGGGATAATAAAGCATTCCCTACTTTAGGGATGGGTACGTCATTAGAAGCTGGGTATAAAGAAAATCTATCTAAAGAGGGCGGTAGTTTTGGATATATCATACCAAGCTTAAGTTTTGATTATAAATTGATATCAAATGGTAGATTGGTTTTGGCAACTAAATGGAAAGCACATTTTAATATTGGTGATGAATATGAGTTTTACCAAGCAGCAAGTATTGGTGGTTTAGATGGTCTTCGTGGATTTAGAAACCAACGTTTTACAGGAAAAACATCATATTATCAAAACACGGATATTAGATTTAGCTTAAAAAAGAAACGTACAAGATTGCTGCCAACGGCAATGGGTCTTTTTGCCGGATTTGATTATGGTAGAGTATGGGTGCCGGAAATGAGTTCTGGTAGTTGGCATACTTCTTATGGTGGTGGGTTCTTTTTAAATGCTTCGGATATTATCTCTGTGAACACGGCAATATTTGCAAGTGAAGACGGACCACGATTTACATTTGGACTAGGTTTCGGTTTTTAATAAAGTGAATTATTTTAAAGAAAAGGTGTACAGGTTTCCACCTTCACCATGAGCTTTTTCATCGGAAATCAGTAAGGTGTCATCATTAAGAAAACAAACGGATTCTAATTGAGAGCGTGCTCCTAAATCAATTTCTTGCATGTTACCCTTGGTGAAATTATCCCAAGTAAAATCTGTAAAAACAAAGAGTTTTCCATAGCTAAGGGCTACAATTTTATCTCCTCTTGGAGAGATATCTATGGAAGTAATTTGACATATTTTCCAATCTGTACAAGGTATAAAGGAACCAACTAGTGTAGCTTCGTATTTTCCTTTCGTATCTGGTACAGAGTAAATATGAGCTTCGCCCGTAAATGACTTTGATCTATTCTTAGTTACAATATAAATTTTGTTGCCATGGTGAAATATGGCTTCAGAATCATAGAAAAAAGCATCTTTCTTTGGAGGGAATTTCTTTTGGTCAGGGTAATAAAGCTCAATCTTTTCTGCGTCTATTTTGTCTCCGGGTTCAATAGTTGGGTTTGGTAGTTTCAGAATCATCAAATTCTTACGGTCGTTATCATTATTACCAATATCAGCTATATAAAGATTGCCAGATACGTCTGTTGCAAGGTCTTCCCAGTCATGGTTTTTTCCGTTTTTAACCTCTAAGCTTTTAAGAATATCTCCCTTGAGGTTAACTTGGTAAATTTCATCTTTATTGCCGCTATCTTCAATGAACCACACCGTTGAATCTCCATAGCTAGCAATACCGGAATTCTCATTTAAACTGCCGGGAAGGTCTGCAATTACCTTCAGTTGACCGTGGTTGGAACAAGAGTTAAGTGTAGAAATGATTAATATGATGGTAAGGGTTATTTTACTCATCTTGATCTGTTAAGGGCATGAATACTTCTGCTTTCCAACGTAATGCGTCTCCACCCATATTTGGGTTGTTAAAAAAGAACTCTATTGGTTCTTTAACGATGCCTATATTGTTCTGGTTAGCATAATCTAATAGTGTGTACCACGCTCTATCAGAAGTTATATAATTACCATTATAAATAGCCTTTAAGGATTTTCTACCTGTAAATTGTTTGTAAACTAAATGCTTTATGGTTGGTAATGAATCGGTTTTAATTATAGGATAGCAAAAGTTAAAGGAGATGCTATCATTTTGCATATTCCAATTTGTAGTTTCAATAAAAGGAACACCATTCAATTGAATACCATTACTGACAATTACAGAATTTAAAAATGGATAACTTTCCATCATACCAAGTGCTTTTTTACTTTGAACGGTGTTATGTTCTACACAAGCACAATAGGTAGATGGCAATTGGTCTTCTCCAACAAACGTAACTTTAAATTCTTTTCTATGGGTGTTTAATTTTTCTATAAAATCGGTAACGGTTTTTCTAGCTTGCTTTTCAAAGTTAGTGTCTGTAAAAGGAATGGTGAGTTTATTTGCAAAACTGTGGTTTAGGTCTTTTACATCTATCACTAATTGAGATGTTGAATCGGTGATGGGGGCAATGTTCCACTTGTACATATGTGTAGAATCGCCGGTGATGATTACTTGTTCTAGATGTGTAAGGTCCTCTATTTGGCGTATAGAAGCTTTTGGTAACGTTTTGTTCCACAATTTTAATGATTGGTTGACAATGCCAGTGTTAGATTTGGCAATGACTCTTATTTGATAATCTTGTGGTTTTATGAAAAAATACCATAAAATTGCAATAGATATAGCTGCTATAATGAGGGAACTGACTTTCTTCATAAAATCTAATTATATACTAAAATCTAATTGTTTTTCATCTTAATTTTAGTATTCAAAAGTGCACCAATTTTACGCCCTTGATCAACCCCAACTTCTATTGCAGATCTATAGTGAATACCACCATACATTCTACTAATAGCAGCTTCATCTGCAGCTTCACTAAAAGAATTGAATTTTCTAATAGGTAGACCGTATGGTGTTTCGGTGTCGTCTTCAAAGCTGAAGTCTTCTTCATAAATACTGGTCAAGGCGGTTGCTGCGGCACCGGATACTACACTGTGGCCACTAGTGTATTCTGGGAAAGGAGGTGTTTGTAAAATAGGTTTCCAGTTTTCATCAATGTGTTGGTTGATCAAGGTCTCTGGTCTAATTAAATTACTGCGATACTTTTCATCCCAACAACTAATGAATCCGTCAGCAATGGCCATGGAAACTTTGGTGTAGGCAAAAATAGTATCGTCAAAATTACTATTGATTTTTTTACTGGCAATTTTTGTAATTCCGATCCAATGCGCGCCTGGTGTAATTTTTTTAGTGGCGAACATAAGATGGCCTCTTGTTACAGAGACATACGGGTTGCAGTCCCAAAATTTAGCGATAGCTATTTCATCAGATTCGTCACCATTTTTAGTAATATCATTGCTGATGTTATAGACCTCTATTAGTTCTTTGTAAAAATCAGAGTCCTTTTCTAGTGAAAAGGCTGGTGGCGGAATTGGTTTAAATTGTGATGCGGAGTCAATAATAAATGGACGAATTTTACTCCAATGTGGTTCAATACCATCCATATAAGCTGGCGGTGTTGGCTGCCATCTGGCTTGGTCATCTGTATCTACCGTAAATTTAGGCATGGAGCGTGTTTGACTATAATTGTCTTTGTTCATCCATTCCTTTATGTGGTCGGCAACTTTTAATCCGTAGGTTTTAGAAGCTTCAAATTCTGGCTCGTTCATTTTTTTCCACTTTGTGAACAAGCTATCTTGTAAAACATCGAATTTATCCTCAGAGAAAATAAGCTGTTTGCTGATATTCATATGTGCGATCAAAGCCGATAATTGAGGGTTAATGCCAGAGATGGTATCCATTTCCGGAATAGGTTTCAAATCTGGAAGCTGACCTGCCAAGGTTTGATAATCAGGATTTGTTTGAGCTACTATTTCGTAAGCGGCAATATTTGGATAAGCAAAAATTCTACTCGCTACCGGTGGTGAGAAAATATCATGAATCATAATATCTATTACATGATCAATAACGTTATGTAACTGATCAGGTGATACCACTATGGGTTCTTCTTTTTTAGCGGTACAGTTCATTAAAAAAACACCTGCTATTAGAATTAAAATATACCTCTTCATTGTATTATGGTTTAAGAATTTTATATACTTCTGCTGCCTCGTTATTAAAGGTGAGTAAAAGATATTTGTTGTTGTTAAAGTTAATGATGTTCATGCCTCTAATTGATTTTCCTGTGAGGTCTAAGCCAAGTTTGTTCGCCAAGGTGAACTTGGTACTGTCTTCGATCAATACCCCGGGAAAAGAATCAAAACGACCATGGTATGGTTTAACACCAAAATAATTTCCTGTAGCTAAAACTTCTGTTTTATTATCCCCATTAAAATCAAATTCCAAGAACGCCATAATGGGCGCCAGCTGTAATTTATAATTAAAAGGCACATAAGTAAATTCGCCATCGTTGTTTTGTAAATAGCCAGAACTTAAAGTGTGAACTTCTAGAACCGCTGCGTTTGATAGCATATTCTCTCCTAAGATCTCTTCCATTGATTTCCCTGCGAAAGAACTATAAGTATTGAAGTTTTTACGAAGAGACACCAGTTGGCTAGATAATTCTTTTAAACCGTCTACGGGGTAATCTTTGCCATCTTTGTTAGTGCTGACAATAGTTTCTGTTGCCCCGTTTTTATCAAGATCACCATAGAACATTTTCATAGGGTGGTTTTCTGATGCATTAAATTTGGTATTCAATCCCCAGTTGCCTAAAAGGTAATCTTGGTCACCGTCACCGTCAATATCAAAATTGATAACGGATTGCCATAAACCATTTATTTTTTCATTTTCTAACGGATAGATTTCTATAAATGTGCCTTTGTTATTTTGAAAGAATCTAGGAGACATCCATTCTCCAACAAAAAGAAGGTCTTCCCAACCGTCATTGTTAAAATCGGTAACAATGGCGTCTGTTACCATGCCTAGTTTCTCAAACGGACTGGAGGCTACCTTAAAATTACCATTTGTATTATTTAAAAGATAGCTGTTTGGTGCATTTCCATAATCTGCACTTATAGATTGGTTGCTAACAATAACATCTAAATCATTATCATGGTCATAATCTAGTTTTAAAAGAACGGATGCATTCTCGAACATTTCTGGAAATTCTTTGTGAATGAAAGTGCTATCGTTCCTTACATAATAAGAATCGGTAAGTGGCTTCATTTCATTAAAGAAATCTGCACCACCTGTACCTAGTATGAGATCATTTTTACCATCCAAATTAAAATCGCCAATTATGGAAGCGATATCTTCCTTGATGCTATCTTTTTTAATCTCTAGGTAGTTTTTTAATTGAAAAGTAGTGTCGCCCTGAATGTATATTTGTGAAGGAATGAATTTGGCGCCACCAAAGAATATATCGTCTTTTCCATCGTCATTTAAATCCCCTATACTAACTGCAGGACCTCTATCTGACATTTGATATGGGATTAGTTTCTGACGTAAATAATCACTGTAGGCATCTTCAATATGCAAATAATTAATACCTAGGTTATCTGAGGTTTTTTCAAACAGAATATTTTTATGCTCTCTTAGAGCGTTATAATTATAAGGTTTGGTGTTTTTAGGACTGATATAAAGCATTTGGTTAGTTGCAATATTTTTCACCAATTGAGAGCTTTTGTCAGGCCATATAATTTTTAAGGAATCAATGTTTTTAAGTTCACCATATCCAAAATGGATAACAGGTTCAGAAGAAGCCTGAAATCCACGTACGGTATACATTTCTTTAAATTGTTGCATACCGTTGGCGTATGAGAATACTTTGGTGCCAATACCCAATTTGTTTTTTTCGTTATAGTTCAATTTTATTTTTAACCAATTGCGTTGACTGTTGGTAGTGTTTTCTTGAATTTCTGCTTTACTGTATAAATTGTTGGTAACCAGGTCTAAGTCACCATCATTATCTAAGTCACTATAGGCTGTAGCACCAGAAATAATAGTGTCTTGTGAAATCCAAGATCTGGATTCGTCCTTAAATTGAAGGTCTTTAGCCCCTTTAAAAATCATGTTTCCAATAAAACCAGAAGGCATCATTTTTAGTGCTTTTTGATCGACAAGGTTGGTGTTATTTATTTTAGACTTAATATTCTCATTAGATATATAGTTGATATAATCAAGGTCATCAGGTCGTTTAGGAATACCGTTACTTATATATAGATCCTGTTCTCCGTCTTGGTTGAAATCCCCAAAAAGGGCGCTCCAACTCCAATCTGTGGCTGCCACACCACTTTGTAATGCGGTTTCTAAAAACTTTCCATTAGGTTGGTTTATAAAGAGCATATTTCTAGTGTACTGATTGTGATAACCAAATGTCTTGGTCTTCATTTTTTGAATTTGAATGTCATCGTCACCTTCAGAAGATTTTAAGACAATTTCATCTTTGCCCAACATATCTAAGGAGATTAAGTCTGGCAAGCCATCATGGTTTATATCCGCAACATCACTACCCATAGAGAAACGAGTAGTATGACCAAAAGCTTCCTTTAAACTTTCCTTGAACGTTCCGTCGCCATTATTTAGGTAGTAATAATCATCCTCATGAAAATCATTACCAATATAAAGATCGGGGTAGCCATCTTGGTTAAAATCAGAAACAGCGATACCTAATCCATAACCATTTACACCACCATAAATACCAGCCTCTTCACTAACATCTATAAATTTTCCATTGTCATTACGTAGCAATTTGTCACCAGTTTCATAATTACGTTTAAGGCGAATTTGTGCATTGCCATAAGAATCTTGGGTATGTATGGCGTGGTTAAGTAGGTACATGTCTAAATCACCGTCAAGGTCATAATCTAAAAAAGCGGCAGAAGAACTATAGGATTCAAAATCCAATCCATATTCCGCGGCACTTTCTTTAAAGGTAGCATCTCCTTGATTTATAAAAAGTTCATTATAGCCATTGAAACCGTTAAGGCCAACAACAGCACATACATAAATATCTAAAAGTCCGTCACCATTAACATCACCCATAACAGCACCGGTATTCCATGAACTATTACCCTCAACACCTGCATTTTTAGTAATTTCTTCAAATTTAAGGTTCCCTTTATTGAGGTATAGTTTGTTCTTTACTTGATTGCCTGAAAAATAAATATCAGGTAAGCTATCGTTGTTAATATCGCCAATGGCAACACCACCACCGTTATAAAAATAGAGGTAGTCTAAGATGCTTAAATCTTTGGTTTCTGTGAGTGTATTTTCAAAAACAATACCGGTATCATCAGCAGAACGTTTTACAAATAACTCCCCAGAGTTTTGTTTGCAACTAAAAGCAAATACCAAAGCACATATATAAAGTATGCTATTTTTCATTTAGTTTATACAATTTTGGAGTATCATCGTTAATAGCGGCAATGATGAACTCATTTCCATTTTTATCCTTAATTATTTGTAATTGCTTTACCTCATTGCGAATGAAAAAACCACTGTCAGAATAATTTTGCCATTCAAAATTTAGATTACCATCACCCAAAAGTACATTTCCATAATTGGCATCTAACCTAGAGTATTGGGGTTTAAATTCAAAATTATTACCTGCCATGACAAGGTCTAGGTTACCGTCTTTATTGACGTCCAGGCATTGAATACCGCAAATGCAAGAGAATTGTACTTGTGGTGGTAGCAATTTAATTGTGTAATTGCCATTACCATCGTTAATGGCAATAATAGATTCAGAAATATTTGCTTGCTTTTGAATAGAGTTTTCAATAACATTTTTTGGAAATAGTTCTTGAATTGTCTTTGTTGCATATTCCGAAGCTTTTATGTTCTTCTTTTTTAATGCCAATATTTGTGTGGTTATTTCTTTTTTCTGATGCAAGGGGTAATCACCATTGTCATAATATTGTGTGGTAATTTGCTCAATGGTACCATTATTGTCAAAATCGTTCACCCACATTTTCATTGGTTTGCCCGGAGCAGGTTTGTAATGAAGATTGCTGCCCATGTTACCAAGAATTAAATCTTGGTCGCCATCATTGTCCAAATCATAACCTTCAACGGCACCCCACCAACCATTTAAACTGTCTAAGGAGCTTTTAGAATTACTAAGTCTTCTACCGGAGTTTTTATAAATTTTAGGGCTTCCCCAATCAGAAACGGTTACTAGGTCGTCTTTGCCATCACCATCCATATCTATCCACTTGGCATCGGTTACCATCCCTGCATCTTTGAGATCGTAAGCGGAACGTTCTGTAACATCTGTAAAAGAACCATCACCGTTGTTTAGTAGAAATAGGTGGTCAGGGTTAATTCCATAGGTGCCTACAACACTTCTAGAGCCTACAAAAACATCTACATCACCATCTCCATCAAAATCAGAGGGAGCAATTACGGCAACGTTCTTATTTACACTAGGTAGTTTGTTAGAGCTCAATGAGAAATTACCCTTACCGTCATTTATGTATAATCTAACTCCGTAAGAACTTTGCATTCCTATTTCATTGCCACCGGTACCTACCATAAGATCAAGGTCCCCATCTTGGTCAGCATCTAAAAAGGAAGCGGTAGTATCTTCCAATAGTGCTTCAGCCTCAAAAAACCTTATAATGGGTTTTGAAAGGGAACCATTGCCACTATGTAAGTATAAAGCGCCAGCTTGTTTTTTAGCGCCACCAATAAAAATATCATCGTTACCATCACCATTAACATCGCCAACGGCTAAGCCAGGTCCTTCTTCCGCCAAAGATTTGGCAATCAATCCTTCATTGTCAAAGTCCATATAGTTGTTTTCTTTATGGGCTAATAATGTATTGTTGTCTATTGATTTTAAAAGAGTAGGGGTTTCAGTCTTTTTAATTTTGAATATTTCGGTAGCTTCATCTTGAATAAATGTAAGCGTCTGGTTTGCTTTTACCTTATCTAGTTTAACAGTAGCGTCGTTTGGCCATATAATACGAATGGAATCTAAAATTTTGGTTGTACCTAAACCAATAGTCATAGGGTAATCTACCGAAGATTGAAAACCTCTAGATGGCATTAAAGTCTGGTCTATAATGTTATCTGGGTAATATAGGCGAGCAATAGTGCCAATACCAAACTTGTTCCCGTCAGTACCATTAAATTTTAGGGTGATGGAGTTATTTTTAGACTGTGATTCAGAATTGTTTCGGTATACGAAAGTCTCCATGTTCACATTGTTCACGATCAGATCTAAGTCACCATCATTATCTAGATCGCCGTATGCAGATCCATTAGAACGACTAGGGATTTCAAATCCCCATTCTTTATTGTATTTGCTAAAGGTAATATCACCATTGTTACGGTATGCGTAATTTGGTAGTGGTGTAACTGGCATTTTATTTATGATAGAATCTATAGATTCTTTTCTACCCGTTAAAGCCATTTTTTGAATGATTTCGTTGGCAAAGAAATCAACGAAATCCAAATCTGTAAGATCATGATTAATACCATTGGTAACGTAGATATCTTTTAGTCCGTCATTATCCATATCGAACAAAAGTCCGGACCAACTCCAATCAGTAGCCTCTACACCACTGTAATAGGCAATTTCAGAAAAAGAACCATTGCCGTTGTTAAGTTGCAGTGTGTTCTGTATATATTGTTGGTGAAAATCTTTACTCTGTTTAAGTTTAAAAATATTATAACCTTCAAATTCCATAACGGATTTTACACGTTGATCAGGTTCAGGGAGCATATCTGTAATGAAAATATCTGTAAGTCCGTCGTTATTGATGTCTGCCATATCTACACCCATGGCAGATAAACTTAAATGATTTGTCCATTTTTGAACTTCTTCTCTAAACGTTCCGTCTTGGTTGTTAATGTATAGGTAATCCCTTTCGTAAAAGTCATTAGAAACATAAATGTCTGGGTATAGATCATTATTAATATCTACAACCATAACACCAAGGCCAAAACCAATAAGACTACCATAAATACCTGCATCTTCACTGACATCTATAAATTTGCCATTATCGTTCCTCAAAAGCATATCGCCTACACCTCTAAAAATTTTAGGAACGCCTTCCCAATCTTGTGCTCTTACTTCGCGCTGTTCTGCATAACCAAGACTGCTTACGGGAATGTTGCTATTGTTTAAAATATAAGCATCCAAATCGCCGTCTTTGTCATAATCAAAGAAAGAGGCGTGTGTAGAAAACCCTGTTTCTGCCAAATTAAATTCATGAGCTTTTTCTGTAAAAGTACCATCACCATTATTAATATACAGGTCGTTGTCATGGTTGTTACCTTTCATATTACCGGCATTACTGACATAGATATCAAGAAAACCATCATTATTGATGTCTGCCATCACAACACCTGTAGACCACGGTTTATTACCTTTAATTCCAGCAGTTTCAGAAATATCTTCAAATTTCAAATCACCTTTGTTCAAGAATAGTTTATTTGGCTCCATGTTTCCCGTCAGGAAAACATCTGATAATCCGTCGTTGTTAATATCACCAATAGCCACACCGCCTCCGTTATAAAAATTTCGGTATTTGAAGATGTTGAATTGTTTTGAGTTTGCTACTTTATTCACAAAAGAGATACCTGTTTCTTCAGAGGTTAATAAGGTGAACAATGTAGGTGTTTCCTTTTTATTTGAAGAGTGCGATTCTTCGTTAGAGCCACAGGAATATAGTAGGGATAAAAATAAGCCGATACAGCTTAGTTTAAACAAATTGAAGTTCATTCTTGAGTATATTTGAAATAGTACTTTGAGTTCTTTTGTAAACTATTAGGGTTGAGTTGATAACCTATTCTTAAGGGCGTTCAAAATTAGTTTGCAATATAGCCAAATACCTACTATTTGCTAGGCTTTTTGCTCAAAAGTCAACGTTAAAATTTAAAGAAATCGTTGTAGGAACTGTAGAAAAATATGAATTATAAGATTTTGCTGCTTCTTTTTAGAAGTAATGAAAATAATCTAATATATTTATCATTGACTAAGTAACAAACAACTCAACAAATGATAGGGATTTTATCTTTTTTAGGCTTTACTATTTTAGTGGCCGTAGTTTCATATTTTGCGACAAGAACAACCAATGAGCAAACCTCTGATGGTTATTTTCTTGGTGGGCGTAGTTTAACGGCAGGGGTTATTGCTGGGTCGTTACTATTGACAAATTTGTCCACGGAGCAAATTGTAGGTTTAAATGGAAGTGCATATACAGATGGGTTGTCTGTAATGGCTTGGGAGACTTTAGCGGCCATTGCTATAGTGGTCACTGCTATCTTTCTGTTGCCAAGGTATTTAAAGGGTGGGTTGACTACCATACCCCAATTTTTGGCGAAACGATTTGATGTTACTACAAAAACCATTACTTCAGGGTTGTTTTTAACAGGCTATGTGGTAGTATTACTCCCTGTAATTCTTTATTCTGGGTCTGTTGCTATTAGCGGTATGTTTGATGTACCAACTTTATTAGGGGTTTCTGATAGTACGGCTTTGGTAATTTGCATTTGGGGTATTGGACTTATTGGTTCGGTATACGCTGTTTTTGGAGGATTGAAAGCAGTAGCGGTTTCAGATTCTATTAATGCAGTTGGATTGTTGATTGGTGGTTTGTTGATACCGGTTTTTGGATTAATGGCCATTGGAGATGGTAGTGTTTTTGAAGGTTTGGATATTTTGATTAGTTCAAATCCGGAACGATTTGATTCTACCGGTAATGCCGGACAAGAAGTTCCTTTTGCAACTATTTTTACGGGAATGATGTTGGTACAGTTATTTTATTGGGGAACTAACCAGCAGATTATACAAAGAGCTCTAGGTGCAAAAAACCTGGCAGAAGGTCAAAAAGGACTTTTGTTGGCTTCATTTTTAAAGATATTAGGACCATTGATTTTGGTCTTACCTGGTATGATTGCTTACCATTATTTTGATGGTGGATTAGATTCTAGTGATTTGGCGTATCCAGAATTGGTACGTGCAGTATTACCAAAACCATTGGTCGGTTTTTTTGCGGCTGTATTGTTCGGGGCAATCTTAAGTTCTTTCAATAGTGTTTTAAATAGCTCTGTAACCCTGTTCGGTATTGATATTTATAAACAACATATTAATCCTGATGCGCCAGAAACAACAGTGGTGAAATATGGTAAGATATTTGGAATTTGCTTAGCCTTAGCCGCAATGTTCATTGCGCCACTTATAGCCAATGCAGGTAGTTTGTTTAATTACCTACAAGAGATTAATGGAATTTATAGCATTCCTATATTTACTATAATCGTAGTGGGTTATTTAACAAAAAGAGTGCCGGCAATTGCTGCGAAAGTGGGCATACTTTCAGGTTCTGCATTGTATATTATAAGTCAGTTTTGGTTAAAGAATAAGTTTGTTGATGCTGCTTTGGCAGATGCAAATGCTAAGGGGATTACCGATCCTGTACAGTTGAAATTAATAGAAGCGGAAGCATACCCTCATTTCTTACATATTATGGCAATATTATTTGTAACCAATATTGTCATCATGTTGGTTATTGGAGCTATTAGACCAAGAAAAGAACCTTTTGTTTTGGAGTATACGGATCAAGTGTCTATTACGCCATATAAATATGTTAACCAGGCAGGTTTAATAATTTGTTGTATTGTAATCGGTATCTATGTGTATTTTGCCAAATAAATAAAAAATATATTTAAAATCTTTTGAGCCGGGTCAATTATTTGATGCGGCTTTTTTTTTGACTTTAATTTGCTCTAGGTAGTGGGGTGTACTAGGTTTACTATTTAAGATTATGACGCGGTCTTGGATGTATTTATTAGGGTAATAAAGAAAGAAGATTCCTTTGTATTTAGTGCAAATATCATCAAGGTAATCTTAAGATACATTGGTTTGGGTGAGCAAGGTTATAGGTTATATTATTATAAAGTCAAATCAAATAGATTTAGGAAGTCACATCCTAAATTTTAGCTACAGGGTACCCTTTGTGGCACAAGGTGCGGGTAGCTGTAAAAACCTATCTGAACGTGTCATCTAATTTGTACGAGAAAAAAGTATTGGAATTTAATTTAGTATGGCTATATGTACCAATATTAGCACGTTTAAACTTCGGAAAAAGGTATGGTTTTGAAATTATAGGAACCACATCTTAAGGATTTATTTACCTAGAATTAGGTTATGTAGATACGTGTATGATGTATAAAAATTTGTAATAGTATTCATATTATTACAAAGAAAAAAGGCCCCCAATAAAACATTGGAGGCCTTTCAACTTAAACTTAAACTTATTTCTACTTAGTACCCTGGATTCTGTACCAAGTTAGGATTTGTAATCAATTGAGCGGCAGGTATAGGAAATAAGTGTTTTGTTTCATTACCTACTGAAGTAGACTCCTTAAATACCCAGTCTCTTGTGTATTGTCCAAAACGTATCAAATCATTTCTTCTCCAACCTTCTGCATAAAGTTCTCTACCTCTTTCTGCTAAAAGGTCAGCTTCTGTAACAGCAGCTAATGCAGTTGCGCCTCTTAAGGTTCTCAATTCATTTACCATTGATGTAATATCGCTACCGTTTCTCATCATTGCTTCTGCTTTCATCAAATAGGCATCGGCATATCTAAACAATACTTGATGAGGCACAAAATCACCGTATCTTGGATGGTATTTTAAAACTCTAATCCCAGTAGTTTCACTATTGTTTTGTAGATTCAATTGTCCTGAAGCATCGGTGAAATCCCTTTTAAAGTCTAATGGGGCACCGTTTCTGTCATTCAATGCTGTACCGTCTACAGCATATTGTTGGCCAATTAGAAAACCGAAACCAACATTGGTTTTATCGGCAAAGCCATCATTATTGGCATCGGTAGTACCTTCAGCACCAGCATCCAACGCTTTTAATGGCACAGCTCCTCTACGCTCCTCTTGGCCTGATCCTGGCGTATTTAAGTTTTCATCACCTTCAAAAAGGTCATAAAATTCAGCAAGTGTACTAAATCCGTTCCAGCCACCGCCTTCACCAACTTCGTTAGCTAAATTGTAGTGTAATGTATTCCAGATTCTTGACCCATTAGAGGCAGGTGTTGAGAAGATAGTCTCATTGTTTGCTTGATTTCTGAAAAGATCAAAATAGCCTTCCTGTAGTGCATACCCTTCATCTGTAATAGCGTCTACCAAAGATATTACTTGGTCCATATCAGCTGTAGCCGCAGAGCCAGAGTTAGTATAGATGTGCTTATTAAGTAAAACTTTTGCAAGCATAAATCGAGCCACTGCTTTATTTGCTCTTTCTGTATCTGCACCAGGGCTAACTGAAGGTAAATCTGAAATTGCAGCGTTTAAATCTGCAATTATATTTTCCATAGCAGTTTGAGAATCTAAAACTTCTGGTAATACTGAAGGAGGTAAACTTAAATCTCTAACAGGTACAATTCCCCAAAAATCTAGAATATACCACTGCGCATAAGCTCTAATAAATTTTGCTTCGGCAATTTGTTGTACAGACGCTGAACTTTTAGGGTCTATAATTTCAGTAGCTAACAGTTGTAGGGTGTTCCAGTTATTCCATGTGTTATTGATAAACTGGTGTTCAAATGTCCATGAATGTTGGTGTAATACCCTCCATAAACCGTTGTCGCCCCAGTCCGTTCCTCTTGTAGGGATTATAAATTCATCTGTAGTTACCTCGCTAAGGGCGTATTGGTTTTCTTGTGTATCCCAATAACTACGTATTCTGTTGTATGCCTCGTCTAATGCCGATTCCGTATTTTCCACTCCGTTAAAAGTGGTTCCGTCTGCATTGGTAGGTGTAATTATTGAATCTGTTTCTGAAACCTCAAGGTTTGTACATGAGGCTATTACTAGTGCAGATGCAGCTAATAAAAATTTATATTTATTTTTTCTCATAATTTTTTTTTAAAATGAAGCATTAATACCAAGAGTGAAAGTTCTTGCTCTAGGAAAAGCACCATAATCAATACCGGCAGATGGTATTCCTGAGCCTAAATCTCCTGTGTTCGTTGAAACTTCAGGATCAAGACCTGAATAACCTGTTATTAAAAACAAATTCTGGCCAGTTAATGAAAATCTTAATGAATTTAGAACGCCTTCACCGCTTAACGGTACATTATAGCCAACAGAAGCATTCTGTAATCTAACGAAATCTCCTTTTTCTAAATATCTTGTTGAAACTGCGGCTCCAGTACCAACTGCCTCTCCACTTGTGATAACATCTGTTGTTACGTTACGTGAACCGGTAATTGCACCAGAAGTGAAATAAGCATTTGCTGTGTTGTTGTATACCGAAAATCCAAATTGTCCTGAAAGGAATGTAGATAGATCCCAGTTCTTCACAGAAAGGTTTAAGGAAAGCCCAGAAGTAATGTCCGGTAAAGCATCTTCGCCTACAAATTTCTTATCTAAACTTGTGTCTACTGAACCATTACCATCAACATCTTCATATGTTGGCTGCCCGTCTGCATCAAGACCAGTATACACTGCCATGTAATATGAGAATAATGATTGTCCTCCTGATAATCTTTGTGCAAAAGCATTTGACAAACCTTGACCTCTAATTTGGCCTGTATCGATAAAGCCAGCAAAATCTTTAACTTCATTACTATTATATGCAATGTTGAATGAACTAGAGAATGTTACGTCTTCAGTTTGTATCCAATCATAATTAATGGCAAATTCTATACCTTGGTTTATTACCGTACCATCACTTAAATTACGGAAAAAGAAAGGATCGGTAGAAGGTGAAGGCGCTGCCGTTCTAATTAACAAGTCATTAGTCGCTTTTCTATACACGTCAACACTACCACTTAAACGATCAGCATTAAAACCAAAATCAATACCTAAGTTATAATCAACGGTTTCTTCCCATTTTAGTAAAGGGTTAGCTGTTGCAACTGGTGTTGTACCTGCCAAGTTTAAGTCGCCACCGTCTGAAATTGATGGGTCTCCAAATCTTGTTCTTCTCAAGAATTGCGCATGTCCTAATCCTTCTTGGTTACCGGTTATACCAGCACCTAGTCTCAACTTAAGGGTAGAGAAAGCATCACCTATAAAATCTTCTTCGGCAATTTTCCATGCAAAAGCTCCAGAAGGGAAGTATCCGTACTGATTTTCTGGTCCAAATCTAGACGAACCATCTGCTCTTAATGTTCCTGTAAATAGATATTTGTTTTGAAAGCTAAGTTGAACTCTACCAAAATACGATTGTAGCTCGTCTGTAAAGTCATACTTGTTAGCAACCAAGGTACGTACAGATGTACCATCTGGGCGAGCAACAGTTTCTGTATTTGATGCCGGCAATATTCTATTTATGGTAAGATTGTTTGAACTACTATCATAACCATATTGTTGGTAAGAACCTGAAATATTGCTTTCAATGGCATTTACCGAATTTTCCATAGCTAAACCCATAGCATTTAAATCTGTAGTTGAAAATCCGTAGGCATCAACATTACGGCCAGATCTATTGAATTCTTGGTATGAGTATCCTACAAGAGCATCTATGTTCCAAGTGTCAAAATCTTTCTTGTAGTTCACTGTAGTTTCGAATAATTTGTTTACGGTTTCTAACGTGTAATAAGCACCAACACCATTACCTTGTGCTCCTCTACCTAAGTTATCGGCATTTGAGGAAACAACCGCAGTATTTGCTGCATCAGATTTATCATAACCCAAATTAACCTTTCCGCTAAATTCACTGGTGAATTTGTATTCTGCAGAACCGTTTAATAGCACTCTATCCGTATGGCTTTCATTCTGGGTAAAGGCTAACATATTAGCAGGGTTAATGTTTCCTGATAAATTAAATTCAGAACTAGTAGGCCATGTAGGATTTGCAAAATAAGCAGCTCCTAAAATATCTCCTCTTGAGCCTGCTTGTCCACCAATAGGAGGAGAAGCATCATTGACTCTAGATATTGTTGTTTGTAACCCTAATAACAGCTTATCATCTAAAAATCGTTGATTCCAGTTAAGTCTTCCTGTTATTCTTTCAAGTTCAGACTTTTCAATAATACCAAATTGCTTTCCATAGCCAAATGTAGCTCTAACGTTACCAGAGCCATAGTTGTTCGAGTAAGATAGGTTTTGATTCTGAGAAGCAGTTGTACGAGTTATAAAATCTTGCCAATCGGTGTCGTTGCCAAAATCTGCCGTTGCAGGATCATTCCCGTATTGTGCTACCGCGCTTAAATACTGTTCTCTATTTAATAGATCATATTCGTCTGCTGGTGAAGATATGCTCAATGTTGAGCTAAAATCAAATGTACCGCCTTGACTTCCTTTACCGCTTTTAGTCGTAATTATTACAACCCCATTTGCACCACGAGAACCGTAGATAGCCGTTGCCGATGCATCTTTAAGAATACTCATACTCTCAATATCAGATGGGTTCAAGAAGTTTAACGGGTTCTTTGTTGCCGTAGAACCGAAACCAACATTTGCGCCACCTGCAGAAGAACTTTCACCTCCTAAAGGAACACCATCAACTACGAATAACGGAGTATTGTTTGATCGAACAGAGCTAGAACCTCTAATTCTTATATTCACCCCTGCACCCGGTTCACCGCTGGTCTGGGCTATATTAACACCGGCAGTCTTACCTTGAATCAATTGTTCAGGAGAAGAAATAACACCACTGTTAAATTCTTCTGAAGTAACTGCAGATACAGAGCCAGTAGCATCTTTGATTGTGGTAGTACCATAACCAATTATGACTACTTCTTCCAGTGCCTGTGCATCTTCTTCTAAGGTAAAATTAATTGAAGTTCTACCGTTTACCGCTACCTCTTGGGTTTTGTAGCCAATGTAACTTACTATAAGTACGGCTCCTTCTTCCGTTGATAATATATAATTACCATCGAAATCGGTTTGGGTACCGTTCGTTGTCCCTTTTTCAAGAACGCTAGCTCCTGGTAAAGGTCCACTTGCATCTGAAACCGTTCCAGATACTTCTTGTGCCTGTATGGCCCCAAAGCACAAAAATGCTCCTAGAACAAACAAACTTTTTAGGAATGTAATCTTCATAAATTGTTAATTTAAGTTGAGTTAATTTAATTTCAATTGTTAAAAATATGTAAAAAGGCGTGTCGAAGGTCGTTTAAGCAATGTTAAAAAGTTACGAAAACGGTTTCGTGTTAATAACTTTTAATTTTGAGAGTATACTGAATGATACAGGGTGATTTTATTATATTCTCAATTAAGTACAGGATTAAATATGAATATATAATAATATAGCAAATATATAAAAAATACTTTTTTCTATATATTTACCAATTACCGGTCTTTACGGAACTTTAACTTTTTGAATAATTTAAGTTCATATCTTAAAACTTAAAACCTCTTTATTGAAATCTAAAATAACATTAAAAGATATTGCTAAAGAACTAGATGTATCTATTTCTACGGTCTCAAAAGCCTTAAAAAATAGTAAGGAAATTAGTAAGGAAACTAAAGATAGAATAAAAGCATTTGCCAAATTCTATAACTACCGTCCTAATAATATAGCACTTAGTCTTAAGAACAGGAGAACCAAAAATATTGGCGTAGTAATACCTGATATTGTACACCATTTTTTTACCACCGTGTTTAGGGGTATAGAGAAGTATGCCAATAGTATGGGATACAATGTTATTATTTGTATTTCTGATGAGTCTTTTGATAAAGAGGTTATTAATATGGAAATGTTGGCTAACGGTAGTATAGACGGGTTTATACTTTCCTTAAGTGCTGAAACACAAAAAAAGAATGACTTTACCCATTTGAAAGAATTGTTAGATCAGGGTATACCTATTGTCCTTTTTGATCGTATAACCCAGGAAATAGCTTGTGATAAAGTAATACTGAATGATTTTGAAATAGCAAGTGAAGCGGTAAGTCACTTTGTACTATCTGGAGCTAAAAAAATAGCGTTAATAACCACAGAAAGGTATTTCAATGTTAGTGAGAATAGAAAAAATGGTTATTTAGAAGGGTTGAAATTAAATAACTTAAAGGCAGATGATAATTTAATATTGACATTGCCCCATAATAAAGACAATACGGATCTTATTACCAAATTTTTTCAAAATAATGAGGTTGAAGCGGTATTGTGTGTTAATGAAATTTTTGCCGTTCAATGTATGGGTATAATTCAGCATTTAGGGTATACTGTTCCAGATGATATATCTATAATTGGTTTTACAGATGGCATACTCTCGCAAAATTCTTCGCCTAAATTAAGTACGGTAGCCCAACATGGTGAAAAAATGGGAGAAAAAGCTGCAAAATTGTTAATAGATAGAATAGAATCTGCAGAAATGGAAGAAGAACCTTTTAGAACCGAGGTTATCAATGCTACTTTAATAAAACGCGGTTCTACAATTAATTAATAGGAGTAAGAAAATGAATAAAGTAGGATTTATATTTGATTTGGACGGTGTCATCGTCGATACCGCAAAATACCATTATTTAGCATGGCGTAAACTAGCCAACGAATTAGGTTTTGAATTTACAAAAGAACAAAATGAACTTTTTAAAGGAGTAAGTAGAAAAAGGTGCTTGGAAATTCTTTTAGATATAGGCAATGTAAAAGCGACCCAAGAGCAGTTTAATACTTGGATGGTAGAGAAAAACGTAGATTACCTTGCTTACATTGAAAAGATGGATGCCAGTGAAATTCTGCCAGATGTTCCACGAGTGCTAGAGTATTTAAGGAAAAAGAATATGCCTATTGCATTGGGGTCTGCAAGTAAAAATGCAAAACCTATTTTAAAGAAAGTTGACTTATTACCATATTTTGATAGTATTGTGGATGGTAATAATGTTACAAAAGCAAAGCCGGATCCAGAGGTGTTTTTAATTGCAGCTGAAAATTTAGGTGTTACGCCAATTTCATGTGTGGTTTTTGAAGATGCGGTTGCGGGTATACAAGCAGCCAATGCCGCAGGTATGGTAAGTATTGGTATTGGTGATGCCGAGATACTATATGAGGCCGATTATAATTTCAAGGATTTTACAGAAATAGACGATAGTTTTTTAGAATTATTACTTAATAAAAATCATAAAAAATAAATAAGGATACCTATTTATTCTTATTCTATTTTTGATTTCAACTCAATATTAAATTAATGAATCAAGATTATATAAAACCAGATAACTGGTCCATTATTGAAGAAGGCTTTGACAGTGAAAACATGAAATCTTCTGAAAGTATTTTTAGTATTGGTAACGGTGCCATGGGGCAAAGAGCCAATTTTGAGGAAACCTATACAGGAGAGACTTTTCAAGGTAGTTATATTGCGGGTGTTTACTATCCGGATAAAACCCGTGTGGGTTGGTGGAAAAATGGATATCCAGAGTATTTCGCAAAGGTGTTGAACGCTCCAAATTGGATTGGAATCAAGATTTATTTAAATGAAGAAGAATTCGATTTAGCTACGTGTAAAAAAGTATCCAAATTTAGAAGGGAGTTGAATATGCAAGAGGGTATTTATACCCGTAGCTTTCAAGCGGTATCGGCAAACAATGTTGAAATCGATGTAGTAGTAAAACGATTTTTAAGTTTAGATATTGATGCCGTAGGTGCCATTTCATATTCTGTAAAGGTTTTAAATTCAGATGCTTCTGTAGTATTTGAGCCTTATTTGGATAGTGGTATAACCAATGAGGATAGCAACTGGGATGATAAATTCTGGAACACCACAAAGGTTAATGCTGATGATAATCGTGCCTTTATAGAGGCGCATACCATGAAAACTGAATTTAAGACCTGTACGTTTATGCAGGCCTCTTTGGAGTATGATGGCCATGAAGTAACGGGTGTGCCTTTAGAAAAGACAGATAATTTTGTGTCTTTAAAATTTGAGCAAAACGTTAAAGCCAATACTTCTATTACCTTAACGAAGTTTGGTGGTTATGTAGTTTCAAGAAATCACCCAAATGAAGAATTGGTACAGGTTGCCAAAAATAGCTTAAGTGAAGTTAGTGCTATTGGTTTTGATGGATTAATGCAAAAACAAAAAGATGCTTGGGCTGCTATATGGGAAATGAGCGATATTGTTATTGAAGGCGATACAAAGGCGCAACAAGGTATTCGTTTTAATATTTTCCAATTAAACCAGACCTATTTAGGAACAGACTCTAGACTAAATATTGGTCCTAAAGGTTTTACCGGTGAAAAGTATGGTGGTAGTACCTATTGGGATACCGAAGCATATTGTATACCCTTTTACATGGCTACCAAGGATGATAAGGTAGCTAGAAAGTTGTTGAAATATCGATACAACCATTTGGAAAAGGCTATAGAAAACGCAAAGAAATTAGGATTTTCTAATGGTGCGGCATTGTACCCCATGGTAACCATGAATGGTGAAGAGTGCCATAACGAGTGGGAAATCACCTTTGAAGAGATTCATAGAAACGGAGCCATTGCTTTTGCAATTCACAATTACTTTAGGTACACAGGTGATTATAGCTACATACCAGAAATGGGGTTAGAGGTGCTTATTGGTATTTCTAGATTTTGGCATCAGCGTGTAAACTTATCCAAGGATAAGAACAAATATGTAATGCTTGGGGTTACGGGACCTAATGAATATGAGAATAATGTCAACAACAACTGGTATACCAACTATTTGGCGAAATGGTGTATTAATTATACGCTAACGCAATTAGATAAGGTTAAAAACGGATATCCAGATGATTATCATAGAATAATAGGTAAAACAAAACTTACGGATAGGGAGTGTGATAAATGGAAGAAAGTAGCCAATAAAATGTACTTTCCATATTCCAAAGAACATGGGGTGTTCTTACAGCAAGATGGCTTTTTAGATAAAGATTTGGTACGGGTAGATGAACTGCCAAAGTCAGAAAGACCAATTAACCAAAAATGGAGTTGGGATAGAATTTTAAGATCTCCGTATATAAAACAAGCTGATGTTCTGCAGGGCTTTTACTTTTTTGAAGAAGATTTCTCTACGGAAGATTTAGAAAAGCATTTCGATTTTTACGAACCTTTCACCGTTCATGAATCCTCATTGTCGCCATGCGTGCATAGTATTCAGGCGGCTAAATTGGGTAGAATGGAACAGGCTTATAATTTTTACTTAAGAACATCTAGATTAGATTTAGATGATTATAATAAAGAGGTAGAAGAAGGTTTGCATATTACATCTATGGCCGGTACTTGGATGAGTATTGTTGAAGGCTTTGGTGGCATGCGAGTTGTTAATGATAAATTATCGTTCAAGCCTCAAATACCAAATCAGTGGAAGGCATATTCATTTAAGGTCAATTTTAGAAATAGAATTATTAAAGTAAATGTCACTGCCAAGGAGACTACTTTTCATTTGAAAGGAACCGAAGAAGTGACCATTCGAGTAAATGGAAAGAAAGTAGCTTTATTACCAGATGAATTGACTACTGTGTAATAAGTCTTTAGTTTAGTACTTTAAAGTTTAAAATCTGATTGCCTCATGAATAGTAAGATTGTAATTTATCATGTTTTTACCAGGCTTTTTGGTAATACGAATACTAATAACAAGCCGTGGGGCACTATTGAGGAAAACGGAGTAGGTAAATTTGCCGATTTTAATAAAAAGGCACTCGCAGAAATTAAAGATTTGGGTATTACCCATATTTGGTTTACCGGTATTCCGCATCATGCGGTTATCAATGATTATACTGAAATTGGTATTTCTAATGATGATCCGGCAGTGGTTAAAGGTAGGGCGGGATCGCCATATGCGGTTAAGGATTATTACAATGTTAACCCAGATTTGGCTAAAGACCCTTCAAAAAGGTTAAAGGAATTCAAATCGTTGATTGATCGCACGCATGAAGCGGGTATGAAGGTACTTATAGATATTGTACCTAATCATGTAGCTAGAAAGTATGAAGGTAAGACAAACCCAAAGGGTGTTTCTGATTTTGGGTATGGCGATGATACTTCAGTAGAATATCAAAAAGATAATAATTTTTATTACATCCCGGGAACGGAATTTCAAACTCCAATATGGCGACATGGTTATGTTCCGTTAGGTGGGGATGTTCCAGATTTTTCATATGCTGAATTAAAAGAGATTCCTGCAAAGTGGACCGGTAATGGTTCTCGTAGCCCGCAACCAGATATGAATGATTGGTATGAAACCGTTAGAATAAATTACGGGGTAAGACCAGATGGTAGGTTAGATTTTGATATGCTACCAAATGATTTTGGTGATAAAGATTACAAAGAGCATTTTAATTTTTGGAAAAAAAGAGTGGTGCCTAGTTCTTGGCGTAAATTCAGGGATATTGCCTTGTATTGGTTGGCAATGGGGGTTGACGGTTTTAGATATGATATGGCAGAAATGGTTCCTGTAGAGTTCTGGAGCTTTATGAATTCATCCATCAAAATGAAAAACCCCAATGCTTTTATCATGGCAGAAGTGTATAATCCAGATTTATATAGAACCTATATCCATAAAGGTAAAATGGATTATTTATATGATAAGGTAGATTTTTATGATGGTATAAAGCATATTATGAAAGGCTATGGTTGGTCTGATCATTTGCCGGTTGTCCAGAATAATTTAAAAGATATTGAGCATAACATGCTTCACTTTTTAGAGAATCATGATGAGCAGCGTATTGCCAGTCCGGAGTTTGTAGGCAATGCCGAGATTGGTAGGCCTGCAATGGTGGTTTCTGCTACGATCAGTACATCACCGACCATGATATATTTTGGGCAAGAAGTAGGTGAGCCTGCTGCAGAACATGCAGGATTTGGGAGTCCGTCAAGAACGTCCATTTTCGATTATATAGGTGTTCCCCATCACCAAAGATGGGTAAATGACAAAAAATTCGATGGCGGTCAATCTACCCAAGAAGAAGCATCTTTACGAGATTTCTATAAGCGATTGTTGAATTTCACCATTAGTAGTGAAGCTTTAATGGGGGCTTATAGGGAGATTCATTTTTATAATAAAGAAATTACTGAAAATTACAATCACCGGGTGTTGTCATACGTTCGCTGGTCCGAGCATCAAAAACTGATTATAGTTTCAAATTTTGATGTCAACGACCACTTTTCATTCGATTTAAAAATACCGGTAGATTTAGTGAATTTGTGGAAATTAAAAGATGGTAGTTATTTATTGAATGATGCGCTATATGGTCATGATGCTACTTTGAGGGTAGTAAACGGAGAAGGTCATATTGCCATCACCTTAAATCCTTTAGAATCCTTTATTTTTGAATTAAATATATAGCCTATGTTTAGCAGAATTACCTTAGTCATTATTTGTCTCACCCTAGCATCTTGTCATATGAAAGAAGAACCCTTAGTAATTGGTCATAGAGGAGCTATGGGGCATGAAACTGAAAACACCTTGCCGTCTATACAGAAGGCAATGGATCTTGGTGTAGATATGATAGAGGTCGATGTTTTTAAAATTAAGAGTGGTGAGATTGTTGTTTTCCATGATGATACACTTGATAGATTAACCAATGCACCCGGTAATATTGAAGGTTATTACATAGTTGATTTAATGAAGGTCATTGTTGAAGGTGGTCATAAAATACCGATGCTACAAGATGTCTTAAAATTAATTGATAATAAAGTAGCCCTAAACATAGAGTTGAAAGGTGCCGGAACAGCAGATAAGGTAAATCATATCATGAATTACTATATCGAACAAAGAAACTGGTCACCAGAAAACTTTATCATTTCTAGCTTTAATTGGGACGAGCTTAAGGAAATGCGCAAGCATAACCCAAATGTGGCTATTGCAGTGTTAACAGATAAAAATCCTGTTGATGCTATACCTGTAGCCAAAGAATTGAATGCCGTAGCCATTAATCCGTATTTTAAAAACCTAGATGTAGAGAAGGCAAATGCGATTAAAGATGCGGGATTTAAAATATATACATGGACGGTTAATGAACCTGCAGATATAGAAGCTATGAAACGTATTTCTGTAGATGGTATTATTACAAACTTTCCTGAACGGGTAAACTAATGTATGACGTTTTAGTAATTGGTGGCGGTGCAGCGGGTTTCTATGCCGCAATACATATAGCAGAGAAGAGACCAAACACAAAGATTGCAATTTTAGAACGAGGAAAAGATGTGCTTAACAAGGTAAAAATATCTGGAGGAGGACGTTGTAATGTTACCCACGCAGAATTTAACCCTGCAGATTTAAGCAAGAACTATCCAAGAGGAGAAAAAGAACTTTTAGGTCCATTTCATACCTATGCAAGTGGTGATACCGTGGGTTTTTTTGAAGAACGTGGTGTTGCTTTAAAAATAGAGGAAGATGGCAGAATGTTCCCTGTTAGTAATTCTTCTCAGACCATAATAGATTGTTTTATTTCAGAGGCAGATAGATTGGGAATTCAGATAAAGACACTTTGTGCTGTAGCGGGAATTGAGCAAATTGATGAAGAAGGAATAAAAAAGTGGAAGGTTGCCGTAGGCGAGAGTTTTATGTACTGCAAAAAACTCATTTTGGCCACTGGAAGCAATCCTAAAATGTGGAAATATATTGAAGAACTAGGACATACCATTGTTTCGCCAGTACCATCCTTATTTACGTTCAATATAAAAGATGAGCGTATTTCTGAAATACCGGGTGTAGCTACACATGCCGAGGTAAAGGTAATACCGAAAAAGAATTTTGGTAAAAAATCTTCAAAAACAAAATCAGATGTTTCGGGTTTGTTTTCGGAAGGGCCACTGTTGGTTACGCATTGGGGAATGAGCGGACCAGCTATTTTAAAGCTCTCTGCATGGGGAGCAAGAAGCCTAGAAGCCTATAACTATCAATTTAAAATTCAAGTGAATTGGGTTCCGGATTATCACCAAAACGGATTATTGGAGTTGTTTTTAAAGGTAAAGCAAGTTGAAAAGAAAACTGTTCTAAGAACCAAGGTGTTGGATATTCCAAAACGTTTATGGGCAAATTTGGTAAAAGCAGCTGGTATAGATGATACAATAACATGGCCAGAAGTATCAAAACCACAATTAACATCTTTGGCAGAGCAATTAACTGCGGGTATTTTTCAAGTAAATGGAAAAAGTACTTTTAAAGAGGAGTTTGTAACTGCCGGTGGTGTAGATTTAAAAGAAATCAACTTTAAAACTTACCAAAGCAAAATGCTACCTAACCTGTATTTTGCAGGTGAGATTATAAATGTAGATGCCATAACGGGCGGATTCAATTTTCAAAATGCCTGGACAGGTGGTTATATTGCTGCCAACGGAGTGGTAGACGAGTTGAACGCAAACACGTATTAAAATGCTAACATACATTGCATTCTTAAGAGGGATAAATGTCAGCGGAAAAAATAAAATTCCAATGGCTGAACTGCGAGAATTATGTGAAAGTATACATCTGAAAGATGCTGAAACATACATTCAAAGCGGTAATATAGTTTTTAAAAGCGCAGTTCACAATACTTCCAAATTAGAAGAATTATTGTCTAAGGCTATTTTAAAGCAATTTGGTTTTCAGATACCTGTACTTATAAAAACTATTGATCAAGTGGCTGAGGTATTACATGGTAATCCGTTTGCAACAAGTGATGAAACCATTAGAAAGCAGCTCTATTTTGTTCTAATTGCTCACCTTCCTAATACCGAGATGCTGAATACCTTTAAAACCGAATCTTTTGAAAATGAAGAGTTTTCGGTTTCAGACAATTGTATATACTTAAAGTGTACTATTGGGTATGGTAAAGCAAAATTGAACAATAACCTCATTGAGCGAAAGCTAAAGGTTTTGGCAACTACCAGAAATTATAGGACACTGAATAAATTGTTAGAAATGGGGAGTTAATTCAACTCCCAAATTTTGAAATTTAAAACTGTGGCAAAGCACACCCAAATTAAATAAGGGATTAATAAGTAAGCAGCAAATTTGCTAACTACCTTAAACCACTTAATGGTCAATGAAAGCACTATTACTAGAGTAATTATAATTAGCAGTGCGAAGAAGGGTTGTTTGAGTCCAAAAAAAATAATACTCCAAAGTGCATTTAAAAGCAGCTGAAGCCCAAAATGATACAATCCGGTTTTTACCCATTTATGATGAAAACCTTTAGCCCACACCCAACCAACAGAAACACCCATCAAAATATATAATACGGTCCAAACAGGGGCAAAAATCCAGTTTGGGGGATTAAAATTTGGCTTGTGCAATGTCAAATACCAATCATTTACTGAGTTTTGAGTAACTACACTGCTTAAAAATCCTATGGTAGAGCATATGAAAATACCAATAATTATATATGTAAGCTTTCTTTTCAATTGCTAGGTGTTTAACCCTAAAATAAGGATTTATTTTAATTGATTGCCCTAAAAACTATATTTGCACAAATTGAAAATTCAATGTCAGAAAAAGATTTTATTCCAGAAGCATATACCACATTGAAAGAAGAAGGTACGGTATCGTATGCTTCGCCCAGTAATATTGCCTTGGTAAAGTATTGGGGAAAGAGGGAGAATCAGATTCCTGCAAACCCATCTATTAGTTTTACTTTGGCGGCATGTGTTACTAAAACCAGTGTTCAGTATAAAAAAAGGAATCAAAAAAGTAATGAGTTTTCATTTGATCTTTTGTTTGAAGGCGAGGCAAAGGAAGAGTTCAAGCCAAAAATAAGTACATTTCTAAAAAGGATAGAGACTTATCTCCCGTTTCTAAAAGAGTATCATTTTGTTATAAATACATCAAATTCTTTTCCGCATAGTAGTGGTATAGCATCATCAGCGAGTGGTATGTCTGCTTTGGCATTGTGTTTTATGCAGATGGAAAGGTCATTCTCAGAGTTTGTTTCTGATGAAGATTTCAAAAGAAAAGCCTCGTTTTTAGCCCGCTTGGGTTCAGGTAGTGCTTGTCGCAGTATTGAAGGACCTTTAGTGCAATGGGGAGAAACCAATTCTATTGAAGGAAGTTCTAACCTGTTCGGGATCAAATATCCTTATGCAGTACATAATGTATTCAATAATTTTCATGATACCATATTATTAGTAGATAAGGGAGAAAAGCAGGTGAGTAGTACGGTTGGTCATGAGTTAATGTACGGGCACCCGTTCGCAACTCAAAGATTTGATCAGGCACATAACAATTTAGAGAAGTTGAAATCGGTTTTATTAGAAGGTGATTTAGATGCTTTTATTCGTGTAATTGAAAGTGAGGCGCTTACATTGCATGCTATGATGATGACAAGCAATCCGTATTTTATATTAATGAAGCCAAATACGCTTTCTATTATCAATGAGATATGGAAATTTAGGGAGGCATCTAAAACTCATGTTTGCTTTACTTTAGATGCAGGAGCCAATGTACATGTGTTATACCCTGAAAATGAAAAAGATGTCGTTTTTCCATTTATAAAAGAGAAGTTGGTTCCTTTTTGTCAAAATGGGCAGTATATTTGTGATCGAATTGGTCTGGGTGCTAAGAAGTTGTAGGTGATTTAGGTACTATTTCTTTATAATAAACGTTTATAAAGGAGTGATTTATGTAATTTGTTTAACCTTTTAGGGTTAAACGTTCAACTTTATGTAGATCTTTGACTATATTTATATAAGTTTCAATGTTAGCTTAGTTTTTAAAATGAAAGGACCTCTTTTTTATTCAAAAATTCTTCTCTTCGGAGAGTATGGTATCATCAAAGATTCCAAAGGATTATCAATACCCTATAATTTTTATAAGGGAGCTTTGAAATCTAATGCCAGCGTTTCTAAAGAGGCGACAAAATCTAATGAAAGTCTAGGGTCATTTGCCATTTACCTAGAAGAGCTTACCACAAAAGAACCAAGCTTGGTTTCTTTTGACTTAGACCTTTTAAAAGCAGACGTTTCAGAGGGTATGTATTTTGATAGTTCTATACCGCAAGGGTATGGTGTAGGTAGTAGTGGTGCTTTAGTTGCGGCTATTTATGATAAATATGCACAAGATAAAATAACGGTCCTTGAGAATTTAACCAGAGAAAAACTATTAAAACTTAAAACGATATTCGGTAAAATGGAATCGTTTTTTCACGGTAAATCATCTGGTTTAGACCCTTTAAATAGCTATTTAAGTCTTCCTATTCTTATAAATTCAAAAGACAGTATTGAATCTACCAGTATTCCTTCTCAAAATGCAGAAGGTAAAGGAGCTGTATTTTTATTAGATAGTGGTATTATTGGAGAAACTGCACCTATGGTTCAGATTTTCATGGAACAAATGAAAAATGACGGGTTCCGTAAAATGCTGAAAAATCAATTCATAAAGCATACAGACGCTTGTGTAGAAGATTTTGTAAATGGTAATATTCAATCTTTGTTTGGCAATTTAAAACAACTATCACACGTTGTTTTAGATAATTTTAAACCTATGATTCCTGCAAAATTCCATGCCTTATGGAAAAACGGAATAGATACTAATGATTACTATCTAAAGCTTTGTGGCTCAGGTGGAGGTGGTTATATTTTAGGTTTTACAGAAGATTTTGAAAAAGCTAAAACTGCGTTAAAAGACTATAAACTAGAAGTAGTCTATAATTTTTAGGTAATTTTCATAAATGCTTAGTAGAAGAAATAAACTCTTACTTTTAAAAGTGCTGAGTCTGTTTTCCGTGGTTAGAGGGTATAATATTTTAGTTATCGCTCTAGCTCAATATCTAGCGTCTATTTATATCCTTGCGCCAGAGCTTCCGGTGCGTAAAGTAGTATTTGATATTAGTCTTTTTGTTATTGTGTTGGCATCTGCTTTGGTTATTGCCGGAGGTTATATTATTAATAATTTCTACGACGCAGAGAAAGATCTTATTAATAAACCACGAAAAAGTATGTTAGATCGTTTGGTAAGTCAACGGTTTAAGTTAACGACCTATTTTGTGCTTAATTTTTTAGCAGTAGTCGTTGCAAGCTATGTTTCTTTTAAAGCAGTTTTCTTTTTCTCATCTTATATTTTCGGTATTTGGATCTATTCACATAAACTGAAGAAAATTCCATTCTTAGGCAATTTCATTTCTGCTACATTGGCCATTACACCGTTTTTTGTAGTATTTATATACTACAAGAATATTCAGACGGTCATATTTGTTCATGCGGTATTTCTGTTCCTGTTAATACTTGCACGTGAAATGATCAAGGATTTGGAGAATATCTCTGGAGATTTAGCTCAAAATTATAGGACTATCCCAATACTATATGGTGCACAAACTTCTAAACTTATTATTAGTTTATTGGTTTTTTTGACCCTTGTGCCCTCATTATTGTTGATTTTTAAGTTTGATGTAGGCTACATGAACTATTATTTTATGCTTTCCATATTATTAATGGTCTTGTTTATAGTGCTACTTTTTAAGGCAAATGTCCGAAAAGATTATGTTTGGCTTCATAATATTCTTAAACTGATCATAGTAATGGGTGTTTTTAGTATTCTTCTTATAGACGTGCACCTGGTTTTAAACAGAATATTATAGTTGTTCGTAATATGTTACATATAACTATTTGAAGCGCAATGCAATTTGCTACCTTTGCACAAAATTAGTACAGTTATGAGTAGGGATGATTCTAGTAGAGGAAAAAATGCTTCAGGTAGGCAAGGTGGTAATTTCAAGAAGAAGAGCTATGCTCGTGGTAATGCGCCCATTAAGAAAAATGTGACGCCCGCCAAACCCCAAGATCCAAATTCTATTAGATTAAATAAATATGTTGCCAACTCTGGAGTATGTTCTCGTAGAGATGCAGATATATACATTGCTGCCGGTAATGTAACTGTAAATGGAAAGCCAATTACAGAAATGGGTTATAAGGTAAAATTGAGCGATGAGGTTAAATTCGATGGTCAATTATTAAATCCTGTCAAGAGAGAGTATGTATTGCTGAACAAGCCCAAAGATTTTGTGACGACGATAAGAGATGAACGGGGTAAAAGACATGTTTCCGGATTAATATCTAGTGCATCCAAGTCAAAATTATTACCAGTAGATAAATTAGAAAAAGAGCATACAGGTTTGCTATTATTTACCAATGACGGTAGCATGACCAAGGTTTTGAAAAGCCCTATAAACGGTATGCGTAAGATCTATCATTTGGTTTTAGATCAAGAATTAAGAAGTGCTGATCTCAAGAAGATACAAGAAGGTGTAGTCATTGATGAAAAGGCAGTTCGTGTACAAGATGTAAGTTTTATAGCTGATGCTCCAAAAAGAGAAGTCGGTATTGAAATATATAGTTCTAGAAATAAGATTGTTGAACGTATTTTTGAAAGTTTAGGGTACAAGATCCAAAAAATGGATAGGGTTGTTTATGGTGGTCTTACTAAAAAAGATTTACCAAGGGGGCACTGGAGGTATTTAACAGATCAAGAGGTTATAAATCTTAAGATGATCAAGTAATATATTGTTTCTGGCTACTTTCAAAACTGTAGAACAAGAAGGTATTTCAGCACATGAAGTTTAAGAATACGGGGATTTACAATGCGTGTTGTCATAACAAGCAAATCTTTCAAAAACCTTAAACATGCTACTAGTGTAGGATAGATGAAGTAATAGAAAAATATTTTGTTTGGCATATAGGCTGAACTGAACAATTCCAGAACTTTAGATAAAGACAAATTAGAATAATTGTAGCATATTAGAATGTCCTAGGCTAAATTAGCAGAGGGCTTTTTAATCGTTACATTGCAGGAAGAAAAGTTAAACGAATCATAAGATTCTTGTTTCAATTATTTAAAAAGTTGGCATGCCAATGTTGTAAGTACACCACTAGTGGCAGAGTCTATTTGAGCAGATCTAACAACGAACGGCAGAGCGTTATAGAGCCTTTCTGGGTCATTTTAGGCATGAAGTTTGGCATTGACTTTTAAGATTAGCTAAGTGGTGTTGGGTCCGTAATTTTCAACTTTAATCAGTCTAAAAATCACTGTTAAGAAAAATCTGAAGATCAGTGCGGTTTTTGACCCTTACAAAGAAATCAAGTTCAAGAAAATTATGAATACTGGTATTCCTTTATTATTTGCATGGAATAGTTTCGCTTTATGTTAGAAACAGAGCTTTGTTCATTTATAATTTCTAAATCAGTAAAGAAGAATTTAGAATTCATACACAATTTATTTAGAGATTTTTAATTGTATTTCAATCTTAACTTGAGAAAAGAGCTAGTATTTTAAGGTTTAGAACTATTAAGTTAAAGGATGTACGGGTAATTTTATTCGAATCTATTTCGGGTACGTATGACTAAAACAACGGAAAATAAACAGCATCATAAATTCAAGCTTACGCATCTACCTAAATTATTGGGAAAAACCTTTAATATATGGATAGATAAAGAGCCATTTCAAATTAGTGCTGTAATTGCTTACTATGCTATCCTTTCCTTACCTGGTTTGTTGATTTTAATTTTAGAGTTGGTTGGTGGTATATGGGGAAAAGAGATTGTTCAGGGAGAATTGTATGCTGAAATTTCATCAGCAATGGGTCCGGATACAGCACAATCTATCCAAGATATTATTAAAAATCAGGGGAATGAACAAACTTCTTTGGTGGCTACATTATTAGGAGTAGGAGTGCTAATTTATGGTGCAACAGGGGTGTTTTATCAATTACAAAATGCATTGAACGATGTTTGGGAGGCAAAACCGAAATACTCAAATGAGTTTCTTTCAACATTATTTATGCGTTTAAAAGGCTTCGGATTTATTTTAATATTAGGTTTTTTGTTATTGGTAAGTTTTGTGTTGACCTCATTATTGTCTGCATTCTCAACCCAACTTTCTAGCTTATTGCCAGAAGGAATGTTAGAACTTAGTTTTGTATTGGATCTACTATTATCCCTAGGATTTATTTACTTGTTATTTGGGGCTATGTTTAAGTATTTACCTAGTACCCATGTACGCTGGAAAGCGGTTAAGGTTGGCGCAGCACTTACTGCACTACTATTTTTAATTGGTAAATATGCTTTAGCTTTCTATTTTGGTAAGGCAGAGCCCGGCTCAACGTATGGCGCGGCCGGGAGTATTATTTTAGTAATGCTTTGGGTGTCCTATTCTAGCTTAATTGTCACCTTTGGGGCGCAGTTTACCAAGATTTATTCGGATAAGTATGTGAAGATTAGTTAAGCTTTTTCATCTTATCGTTAATTTCCTTCAAACATAAATTACCTAAGCTACCTTCATGAGAGTGGTGAATATCTCTTTTTGGTGTAAACGTACCTTCGTTAATTTCCATACCCATTTTTTTATAGGCATCTCTAAAAGGCATTCCATTTTGTACCAATTCATTTAAGGTGTCTACACTGAATAGATAATCATACTTTGGATCATCTAGAATGTTTTTGTTGACCTTAATTTCTTTTAGGCTAAAAGTTAAAATCTCTAAACAAGCTTTCATATCCTGAATTGCAGGTACAATAATTTCTTTCACTAATTGTAAATCTCGGTGATATCCACTTGGCAAATTATTGATCACTAAAGTCAATTGATTAGGAATAGACTGTAGCTTGTTGCACTTACCACGAACCAACTCAAACACATCAGGGTTTTTCTTATGTGGCATAATGCTAGAACCTGTGGTCAACTCATCTGGGAATGAGATAAAATCAAAATTCTGACTCATGTACAGGCAGATATCCATGGCCATTTTAGAAAGGGTAGCGGCAATATTAGCAATACCAAAGGCAGTTGCTTTTTCTGCTTTTCCTCTACTCATTTGTGCGGCGACCACATTGTATTTTAGTGTACTAAAGCCCATTTCTTTCGTTGTAAATCTACGGTCAATTGCAAATGAACTTCCATAACCTGCTGCACTTCCTAAAGGGTTTTGATCTGCAACTTTATATGCAGCTTCTATAAAGTATAAGTCATCTATTAAACTCTCGGCATAGGCGGAAAACCATAACCCAAATGAAGATGGCATGGCAATTTGTAAATGCGTATAACCTGGTAGTAATACATCTTTATGCTCCTGTGCTTTAAGAATTAAGAGGTTGAAAAGTGATTTTGTCATGGACTTGATCTCGGTCAATTCATCCTTTAAATATAAATGCATTGCTACAAGAACTTGGTCGTTTCTTGAACGTGCCGTATGTATTTTTTTACCCGTATCACCTAAGCTTAAGGTCAGCATGTATTCAATTTTAGAATGCATGTCTTCAAAAGAATTTTCGATAGAAAAAGTTCCTTTTTCTATACGCGCCCCAATATTGTTCAACTCATTAACCAGTTCTTTGGTTTCTTTAGGAGTTATTAAACCAATTTCACCTAGCATTTTGGCATGTGCTTTAGATGCTATTACATCATATTTTGCCAAATGCAGATCCAATTCCCTATCATTACCAACCGTGAAATGGTCAATTTTTTTATCAGTGCTAAATCCTTTATCCCAGAGTTTCATATGTTGTCAGTTATCAATTATCAATTAAGTAATGAACAATGCTTATTGGTAATTGGTTATTGTTAATTGTTAATTGAAAGGAAGCCTTTTAATAGTTTAATATACAAATCTATGCCTTCTTCAATTTCATGAACATAGATAAACTCGTTGGCGGAGTGGGAGCGTGTGCTGTCTCCTGGTCCTAATTTCAATGATTGGCAGCTTAATGCCGCTTGATCTGATAGTGTAGGAGAGCCATATGTGGTTCTGCCCAAGGCAATACCGGATTTTACCAACGGATGGTCTTTATCTATTTTCGATGAATTTAAACGTAAAGATCGTTCCTTTAATTCGCATGGCGCATCCTTCTTCAGTAAATCTGCAATTTCTTTATTACTATAGCAGTCATTAACACGAACATCTACTACCAAATCTACTTGTGCCGGTACTACATTGTGTTGCGTTCCTGCACTAATTTGAGTAACGGTCATTTTGACATCGCCTAATGCGTCAGAAGTTTTTTCAAAGGTATAATTCTTGAACCATTCTAAAACCTGAATAGTATTATAAATGGAATTATTATCATTAGGGTGTGCAGCGTGAGAGGGAGTACCTTTAACAACCGCATCAAAAACAACCAATCCTTTTTCTGCAATAGCGAGCAACATAAGTGTGGGCTCGCCTACAATGGCAACATCTATATGCGGAAGTCTTGGTAATAATCCGCGTAAACTATTTTCACCGGCATTTTCTTCTTCAGCTGATGCCACCATTAAAATATTATGATTATTATCTTCAGCATTATAATAGTGAACAAAGGTAGCAAGCAGTGATACCAATGGTCCACCAGCATCATTACTTCCTAATCCAAATAATTTACCATCTTCCACGTGTGGATGAAAAGGGTCTTTGGTATATGCAGAATTTGGTTTTACCGTATCGTGGTGCGAGTTTAATAATAAGGTAGGTTTAGCATCGTCCCAAAATTTATTCTTCGCGATAACATTATTACCGTCCCTTTTGGTCGGTATGTTATATTTTGCCAGCCAGGCTTGTATGGCATCAGCGGTTTTATCTTCTTCTTTAGAAAAGGACTCTATTGAAATGAGTTCTTTTAATAAGGCTATGGCACTTTTTGTAAGTTCTGTTTGGGTCATCTTAAAGTTGTATTGTAGTGAACAGTTCTGTTTTTTTATCGAGCATGGTAACATCGCCCAAGCATACTTTTGCAACACTATTGTTCAATGCATGAAAGCAATTATGAAGTTTTGGTAGCATTCCGTCAGCAATTATTCCGTCAGATAAAAGTGTTTTATATGTATTAGTGTTGATGTGCTTAACTACATTATTGTTGTCAGCGATATCCATTAAAACCCCTTTTTTTTCAAAGCAATAATACAAAGTGGTTTCATAGGTAGATGCCATGCCAATGGCAATTTCAGAGGCAATAGTGTCTGCATTGGTATTTAATAATTGCCCAGCGCCATCGTGAGATAAGGCACAGAATATAGGTGTTAAATTGGTAGACAGAAGCGTTGTTAGCAATTCTGAATTTATACTATCAATATCACCAACAAATCCGTAATCAATTTCTTTTACAGGGCGTTTATGTGCCTGTATACTATTGCCATCTGCACCGCTTAATCCAATGGCATTTATATTTTTAGCTTGAAGTTGTGCAACAATTTTCTTGTTTGCCAATCCGCCATACACCATGGTAATGATATCTACTGTTTCGGCATCGGTAATACGTCTGCCATCTATCATTTTAGATTCAATACCAAGTTTGGTAGCTAATTGTGTTGCTAGTTTACCACCACCATGTACTAATATTTTTAAGCCTTCAATTTTGGAAAAAGCGGTAAGGAATGTATCTAAAGCATTTGTATCTTCAATGACATTGCCGCCAATTTTTATAATGGATAATTTTTCTTTCATATTAAACATTTAATATACCACCATCAATGGTCATTGCGGTTCCGGTAATCCATGAAGCATCTTCCGATACTAAAAACAGAGCTAGGCTAGCAATGTCTTTAGGAGTTCCTAATCTTTTTAATAGTGTTTTTTCTCCAGCCTCTTCTACAGCTTTTTCTGGGTTGTTAAATGCTTTTGCAGAATTCCAAAGCAAGGGAGTGTCCACTGGTCCTGGGCAAATGGCATTGACTCTAATTTCAGGAGCATATTCTACTGCCATTTGTCGCATTAAGGCTAACGAACCTGCCTTGGATGCACAATATGCCGGATGATTTGGAAAACTTTTATAAGCGGCAATCGAAGCATTGATTAATATAGAGGCATCTTCATTTTTCTGAAGCTCGGGTATCGCATATTTAGATAAATAGAAAATAGAGGACAAATTTGTGTCCAATGTACTTTTCCATAAATCTTCTGGTAAATCAGTAATACTGCCAATACCTAGTATACCGGCATTTAGGGAAAGAATATCTAGCTTGTCAAAGTGCTCAATTGCTTTGCGCACTAGTAGTTCATTATACGAGGCACTTCTTATGTCACCGGCTATAAATATACTATTATCACCTAGTTCCGTAACTAACGCGTTACCTCTGGTGGTATCACGACCAGAGAGAATAACCTTTGCGCCATTGGCTACAAAATTAATGGCAATGGCTTTGCCCATACCACTTGTTGCACCTGTAATTATGGCTACTTTATTCTCAAGTTTTTGCACTTCTATCTATTTTAAATTATCCAGAATTTTTTTCAACACCAATTGTGCGGCAAAGGTTCTGTTGTTCGCCTGTTCAATGACCAATGATTGTTCGCTATCTAAAACTTCATCAGCCACTACTACATTTCTACGAACTGGTAAGCAGTGCATAAATTTAGCATTCCCTAATTTTTCAAGGGTCATTTGCCAATTAGAATCTTGAGATTTTATTTGACCATAATCAGTATAACTACTCCAGTTTTTTACGTACACAAAGTCTGCATTTTCTAAAGCTTTTTCTTGATCGTGCTCAATAGTGCAGTCTTTTGTGATGTTTGGGTCTAGCTCATATCCTTTGGGATGAGTTATCACAAATTCAGCGTTTTGCTTTTGCATCATTTGTATGAAAGAATTAGCAACCGCATGTGGCAAAGCTTTTGGGTGTGGAGCCCATGATAAAACCACTTTTGGGTTGTTTTTAAAATTATGTTCCTCTAAAGTTATGGCATCTGTAAGTGCTTGTAACGGGTGCCCTACGGAACTTTCCATGTTAACGATAGGCACAGATGCGTATGTCTTAAACCCGCTCAAGACTTCTTCGGCTTCATCTAATGCCTTGTTTTTTAAACCTGCAAAAGCACGAATGGCAATAATATCACAATATTGAGAAATTACTTGTGCTGCTTCTTTAACATGCTCAGAAGTACCTTGGTCCATAATGGTACCATCGGCATATTCTAAAGCCCAGCCTTCACTACCAAAATTCATAACAATGACTTCCATGCCTAAGTTCATAGCCGCTTTTTGGGTGCTTAAACGTGTACGAAGCGAGTTGTTAAAAAATAGGAGCCCAATAGTTTTATCGCTACCAAGAGCTTTGTGTTTTTTAGGTTGTTTTTTAAGCGATATAGCTTCCTTTACCCAGGTAGATAAAGAGTCGATATCATTTATAGAAAGATAATTCATGATGCTTTAATTTTTGTAAATGTGCTTTTATTTTCAAGGGCGTCAGTAATAAAGTGATCTTTTAAACCATTGGTAATCCAAGTTTCAATACCTGCTTTTTGAGCAATGGTGGCTGCGTCTATTTTAGATTGCATACCGCCAGTGCCATGGGTAGATGTAGATGCACCAATTTCTTTTAGTAATTCACTTAAATCCGATGCCGATACTATGGTTTTAGGAGAAGAAGTGGCTAATGACATTTTTGTATAAATTCCGTCCGTATTGGTGGCAATAATTAAGATGTCTGCTGATAAAAGCGATGCCGTTAAACCTGCTAGTTTATCGTTATCTCCAAATTTAATTTCATCAGTGGCTACGGTGTCGTTTTCGTTGATGATAGGGATGAAGTTATTGGCAACGAGAACATTTATCGTATTTTTAATATTCACTCTGGTCTGTTCATTTTCAAAATCGGAATAGGATAACAAACACTGCGATGTAAAAAGCCCTAGTTCTCTAAAATTCTCTTGAAAAATACGCATTAGATGTGGCTGGCCAATAGATGCCAATGCCTGTTTTACATTGATTTCCTCTCCGTTATGTTCAATTTTTACAAATTGTTTAGCAGCAGCAATAGCCCCAGAACTCACAATGATAAATTCATATTGATCTTTTAAAGCAGCTATTTGCCTGCCAATATCCTCTATTTTACCACGAGAAATATGGTCAGTGTCTTTAGTTAAGGTATTGGAACCTAATTTCAATAAAATTCTCTTTTTCAACATGCTTGTTTGCTTTTAGTCTTAACTATTAGCCCTTTTTTAAGTTTTGATTGCGCACAACCCGACACTATTATTATTTATTTTACGAAAAACGAACAACCAATTACCTATCTAACCTGCCCATTCCCTTTTACATACCATTTATTGGTCACTAGGTGTTGTAAGCCAATTGGTCCGCGTTGGTGCAATTTATCGGTACTGATAGCAAGTTCACCGCCTAAACCAAATTGTCCGCCATCGGTAAAACGGGTAGATGCATTATGGTACACAGCTGCCGTATCTACTGACTGCATAAAAATGTCTGCCTCTTCCTCGTCTTTTGTAATGATGGAAGCTGAATGTCCGCCACCGTAGGTATTGATTAGCTGTATGGCTTCATCCAAATCAGGCACTTGCCCAAGTACTATTTTATAATCTAGAAATTCTTCATACCAAACAGATTCGTTTTGCATTTCAGAAGTACCATCCATACCGGCTAATTTGGCATCGGTTAAGATTTCTACATTATGTTTTTTTAAAGTCTGAATCAAGTGACTTAAAAATTCTGCTTTACGGGGTAAATCTCTAGATATAATTACTTTATCAACTGCGTTACAAGCAGATATTTTAGTCGTCTTTGCGTTCACAATAACATCTAAAGCCATTTGCAAATCTGCCTCATGAGAAACATAGACAAAGTTATTGCCACGACCACTTACAATTACAGGGCACTGAGCATGTTGCTTAACAAAAGCAATTAGTTTTTCGCCACCGCGAGGAACTATTAAATCGAGCTTTTGCGTGGGATTTTCTAAAAACTGTTGTGTTTCTGTTCTAGAATAGTTTAGGTAGCTAACCCAATCTGTAGCACAGTCACAAGATTCTAATGCTTTATGCCATAGATTGACCAGAACTAAGTTGGAGTTTAGGGACTCTTTACCACCTTTCAGTAATATTTTATTTCCAGATTTAAAAGCGATTCCGGCAGCTTCAATAGTAACATCTGGCCTAGATTCATAAATAATCATGATTGTGCCAAACGGAGCCGTTTTGTTACTGATTTCTAATCCGTTATCATGTGTAAATTGAAAACGTTCTACATGCAAAGGATCTGGTAGCGCCGCTAATTTTTTTAAGGAAGATACCATTTCAGCTACCTTATCTTTATTCACTTTTAACCGATCGATCATGGCAATGTCCCCAGATTCAAAAGAATTTAAATCTTTCTCGTTGGCAGACATTAGCATTGATTCTTCTTGTTGAACCAATTCTGCCATACGTTTTAATACGGCATTTCTTTTTGCTAAGCTTAGTGTTGTTTTCATGATAAAGCAGTCTTAAGAGCGGTGAAAAACACATCTAAATCTTGTTTGGTAATATTTAATGCCGGTAAAATTCTAAGAACGGTTTTGTCTTTTGCCCCACCTGTAAAAAGGAAGTGTTCATGAATTAATTTTTTGCGTAGATCGGCAACTTGAAAATCGAACTCCAACCCTAACATCAAACCTCTTCCTTTTACACGTTTTACTTGCGGAATTTCTTTTGCTCTCTCATTAAAGTAAACTCCTAATTCTTGCGCATTGGCAATCAGGTTTTCTTTTTCTATAACTTCAAGTACAGCCATGGTGGCAACACATGCTAAGTGATTTCCGCCAAAAGTAGTACCCAACATTCCGTATTTTGCTTTAATGTTCTCTTGAATAAGAACACCGCCTACAGGGAAGCCGTTACCCATACCTTTTGCAATACTGATAATATCCGGTTGAATGTTATGATGTTGAAATCCGAAGAATTTTCCACTTCTGCCAAAGCCACATTGTACCTCATCGGCAATTAAAAGCGCATCATTTTCTTTACATAGCGATGCTACTTGCTGTATAAATGCGGTAGTAGGTTCATCTAATCCGCCTACACCTTGTATAGGTTCGATAATTACGGCACATACATTTTTTGAAATTTCTCTTTCAAAACCTTTGATGTCGTTGAGGTCAAGAAAAACAACTTCATGTTGCTGGTTAAGTTCAGCGTTTATAGAGGGGTTGTCCGTTGCTGCAACTGCAGCAGAGGTACGCCCATGAAACCCGTTGTTAAAGGCAATAACTTTAGATTTTCCGGTAACAAAAGATGCCATTTTTAGTGCATTCTCATTAGCCTCGGCACCAGAGTTACATAAAAATAAATTGTAATCTTCGCAACCAGAAGCCGCACCCAATTTTTCGGCAAGTTCTACTTGTAAAGGATTTTGTACCGCATTACTATAAAATCCTATTTTATCCAGTTGATCTTTTAAACGCTGTACATAATGTGGGTGGGTATGACCAATAGAAATTACGGCATGCCCACCGTAAAAATCTAAGTAATCTTGTCCTTTATCGTCGGTTACAACAATTCCTTTCGCAGAAACGGGAGTAACATTATATAGTGGGTAAACGTCAAATAATTTCATAATTCAATAGGTTCAAGTTCAAAAGTGAACGGGTTCAGTAGCTTGTTTTACTCGAAAATCGAGGTTAAAATTCTGTGATAGTTGCTTCTAAATAATAATTATATTTTCAATTCAAGACCCCGCGAACTTTCTCTAAGGTTATTTACTTTGTTTTAAATTCGGTAATCTTATCGTAAGAGGCAATAATACCTTGTATTAATGATGAGCTTAGCCCTTGGTGTTCCATTTCGTTCAATCCGGTAATGGTACAGCCCATAGGTGTGGTAACACGATCAATCTCCTCTTCTGGGTGGTTGCCAGATTCTATAAGTAAGCCTGCGGCGCCATTACAAGTGTGCATCGCTAATTCTTGTGCCTCTTTGGCATCGAAGCCAAGTTGTATAGCGCCTTGGGTGGTAGCCCGTATTAAGCGCATCCAAAACGCTACGCCACTTGCGCAAATAACAGTTGCAGCTTGCATTTGGTTTTCGGGTATTTCCATAGAATGTCCCATTCTATTAAAAATTGCCTTAGTTAGGTCAATACGTTTTTTCCCTTTTTCATTACTACAGATACAGGTCATAGATTTACCAACAGAAATAGCAGTATTGGGCATACTTCTAACAATGTAGTTGTCCTTACCAATAACCGCTTCCATTTTTTCGATACTGAAACCTGTTATGGTAGATATTACCACGTGATTTTCGGTCAATAGGTCTTTTATGCTTTCTAAAATTGCGACAAAATGAACCGGTTGCACTGCAAAAATTAAAATGTCTGAATTTTGTACGGCCAAGCGGTTATCATCAGTAACCGTAACCTTGTCAAATTTTTCAAAATTGGCAATAGATTTTGTATCTCTTTTGGTAAGGTACATGCTAGTGGCACCATTACTTTTTAGAATTCCGTTTGCAATAGAAAGTCCTAAATTACCTGCACCTATAATCGCTATTTTCATTTTTTATATTTTTCTTGTACCAATTACATAGTACTTTTTACTTTTTTTTCTAAAAGACACCTGCCTTTAAATTCAAGCCTAGATTTTCTTCTAGCCCGAATATTAAATTCATATTCTGTACCGCTTGTCCAGATGCACCTTTTAATAAATTGTCAATGGCAGATGTAATCAACAATATATCTTCATGTTTGTGTAAATGTATGTGACACTGATTGGTATTGACCACTTGTTTTAGATTTATAGGTTCTTGAGACATATGGGTGAATACAGCATCCTTATAAAAATCTTCATAGGTTTTTTTGGCTTCGGCTATACTACCATCAAATTTGGTGTAAGAAGTGGCTAGGATTCCACGCGTAAAGTTTCCTCTATTGGGCATAAAAAATAGCTTGCCCGTATTTTCTTGGAAAGAATGAAGACTTTCATTAATTTCTCCCAAATGTTGATGGGTAAAAGGCTTGTACCAACTCACATTATTATTTCTCCATGAAAAATGAGAAGTTGCAGACGGACTAACACCTGCGCCGGTACTACCGGTTACGGCATTGATATGAACTTCATTTTCTAAAAGGTTCTCTTTCGCTAACGGTAATAACGCTAATTGAATTGCCGTAGCAAAGCAACCGGGATTAGCTATATATTTTGCGTTTTCAATATCAGATTTAAATAATTCTGGTAAACCGTACACAAATTGTTTTCCATTAAAATCGGCATCGGCATGTAATCTAAAATCATTACTTAAATCAATGATTACAGTATCGGATGAAAAATCATGAGCCTTTAAAAATGCGGTGGAGTTTCCATGGCCTAAACATAGAAAAACAACATTAACATTAAGGTTGACATCTCCCGTAAATTCTAGGTCAGTAATCCCTAATAAATCCGGATGTGCAGTAGTTACCTTTTTTCCAGCCCTTGTGGTGCTGAAAACAAAATCTATTTCCGTTGCCGGATGATTCAATAAGATGCGAATAAGCTCCCCGCCCGTATAACCAGAACCACCAATAATACCTGTTTTAATCATAATTTTCTTTTGTGTAATTAGTACGAAGTACTTGGTTTACTCAATAATCTAGATTTTAATGCTCAGAGGCTTGCCTTGAACCTTTTAACTTAATACTTTGTACCCATTACTTAATACTATTTTTCCTAACTCCTAATTATCTATTTATCTCCATTAACATGGTTATATATTTTTCCGGAATTTGATAGTATCTTAATAAATCCTTTAGCGTCATCAGCGGTCCATCCTTTATTTACTTCTCCGTATTTACCAAAGGCATCGGTCATTAAATCGTGTTTAGATGAAATACCGTGCAATCTAAACTGAAAAGGATATAAGCCAACGAAAACATCTCCAGAAACGGTTTTTTGGGTATCGGTCAAGAAAGTTTCTATATTTCTCATTACGGCATCTAGGTAATTACCCTCATGCAATAACATTCCGTAAAAGTTACCTTGTTGTTCTTTCTGGTATTGTTGCCATTTTGTAAGCGTATGCTTTTCTAACAAATGATGTGCTTTTATGATGATTAATGAAGCTGGTGCCTCAAAACCAACTCTACCTTTTGTACCTATAATTGTATCACCAACATGAATATCTCTACCAATAGCGTACTTTGAAGCTAATGCTTCTAGTTTTTCAATGTTCGCGACGGCAGTATCTTTTTCCCCATCAATAGCAATTAGTTCACCTTTTTCAAAAGTAAGTTTTACATCTGTTGGGTTCTTTTCCTGTAATTGGCTTGGGTAAGCAGTATCAGGTAATGCTTTTTCAGAAGTTAAGGTTTCTTCACCACCAACCGATGTTCCCCAAAGTCCTCTGTTTATAGAGTATTTAGCTTTCTCCCAAGGGTAGTCTACACCGTTTTCTTTTAGGTATGCGATCTCTTCTTCTCTAGCTAGTTTGTTATCTCTAATTGGCGTAACGATTTCTATTTCTGGGGCAATGATCTGGAAAATCATATCAAAACGAACTTGATCGTTACCTGCACCGGTACTACCATGTGCAATATAACCAGCACCTATTTTTTTGGCATAGTTTACAATTTCAATAGCCTGTACAATACGTTCAGCACTTACAGAAAGAGGGTAGGTGTTGTTTTTTAATACGTTACCGAAAATAAGGTATTTGACCACTTTATCATAAAAGATCTGTACAGCATCTATAGAAGTGTAAGAGGTTGCACCTAGTTCTATAGATTTTTTTTCAATTTCCTTTATTTCATCTGAAGTAAATCCGCCGGTATTTACACTTACAGCATGAACTTCAAATCCTTTGTCTTTTGATAAATGTTTAGCGCAATAAGATGTATCTAATCCGCCACTGTATGCTAGTACTAATTTTTTCATTGTAATAAGTTCAATTCCGGTGATGCCGGGTAATTATTATTTTGGTTTGATAGGGCTAGAATAGAGAAAATAGATTGTTGTTTTCATCATTCAACCCATATATTTAATTGCTATGGTTTACTTTTTTCTTCTTTTCTTCTCAGAAATAAACTCTCTTTAATACTTTTTAATCTTGTGAATGCCTTACCGTTCATTTTTTTGGTCTCTTCAGCTTTTTTCTTGGTAGCCCCATCATATAGCATACCTGTGCACAAGCACATTTTTTGCTCCGTTCTTGTAAGAACATCGAAGTTTTTACAAGTTTGGCAGCCTTTCCAGAATTCTGGGTCATCCGTTAATTCAGAAAATGTAACGGGCTTATAACCAAGTTCGTAGTTGATTTTCATAACAGCTAAACCAGTGGTGATACCAAAAATTTTAGCATCTGGAAACTTCGCTCTGCTAAGCTCAAAAATCTTTGCCTTAATACTTTTGGCAAGACCTTGACCTCTATAATCTGGGTGTACTATGAGTCCGGAATTGGCAACAAATTTTTCATGTCCCCAAACCTCAATGTAGCAGAAGCCCGCAAATTTATCTCCGTCCAAAGCTAGGATTGCATTGCCGTTAGACAGTTTTCTTTGAATATACTCAGGAGTACGTTTTGCAATACCGGTACCGCGTACTTTGGCAGATTCAGCTATGGTATCACAGATATCCTCAGCGTATTTAAAATGTGATTCGTTAGCAACAATTAAGTTCATTGCCAGTTAGATTTAAAAGTGTAAAAAAAGTTTTGATTTTCTGTGCGGAAATGGACTCACCTAATTCCATAATTATATCTTACCCTTACGGGCGACGACGGCGAGATGTGAACGGGCGAGCAAGAGCAACTGGGCTCATGGTGCTATATAAAAAGTAGTTTTTTTCGTTCATTATGGGGTAAATGTACAAATTATATTTATTTGACATCACCCATAGTATAATTTTTACAAAAACTTCACTTTTTGTTATTATGTGAAACAATTTCATAAAACAAATAGCCATACACTGAAATATACTCAATACTCAAAAGCCATAGGTTTTCTTTGAAATCTGCCTGAGAATAAGCAAAGTAGCTTAATACAATGGCCGCAGACCAAATAATGGCATATCTATAGGTAGTAAAAATGGAAAGTAATACTAGAAATATGGGATACCATGGGTGCACGGTAGTAGATATGAAATAATAGATGGTCAAAACCCACATAATAGACCAAAGCACTCTGTTTAGGTCATATTTTTTAGGTAAAAATGTAAATAGGCCTACTGTTGCAATAGTGAGCATTGGTGTAATTTTACCATATTCCTTGATGAACTCCCAAGGCTTTGCATCAAAATAAATAGCAGTTTTTTTAGCGACGTTATAGATACTAGAATTGAACTCAAAATTAGAAAACCATAGTTTTAAAGTCTTGCTATAATTAGCTATAAATTCTGGGGTGTTGAACGGTAGAAATAGCATAATGGATGTTATGCCTATAATGGTATAGAATACTATACTCTTTTTCCAGCCTAAATATTTAAAGAACAGTGGTAAGAATAGAAGTGGAACCAATTTTATAGATATGGAACATGCTAAAACAATACCGGCAGTTTTCCATTTATCCAAGGATAGTAAAAACAGGGCTAGAATGAAGAAAAACAGCATGACGCCCTCAAAATGAAGGTTGCCCGTGAGTTCTACAATAACTAACGGATTTAAAAAATACCAGAAAATTAAATGCGGAGATCTATTCAGGTTTTTCAGCAACTTTCTGCCAAAATAGAATATGCCAACGTCTGCAAGAATAATAATGGCACGCATGGTAAATAGAGAACCAAAGATACTTTTGCCGCCTAATAGTGCTGCTAAGGCAAAAATGAGCTGGTTCAGGGGTGGGTAATTGCTGTAATGGCGTGCGCTTAAGCTACCCATGCCTTCATATAAAATATTGGCATTTGGTATTATAGATGCGATGTTTTCAATTAACTGATTGGGTGTGTGTAAATAGGGGTTGGCACCGCTAGAGACCAAATGACCGTCCCATATAAAACGATAAAAATCTTGAGAAAGGTTAGGTTCGGTAAATAGAAAAATGAGTCTAAAAATAACACCGATGCTTAATAAGAACCTGAAATTTAGTTTTTCAAATTGTATCAGCTTAAAACAAAAAAAGAAAAGAGCTACAAAAAGGGAGAGCAACTTTATAAAATCTGAACGGTCTAAATGATAGGCGAAGGTGTAATAAAACACAAAACTTAATACCGCTAAAGTCAAGGAAACTTTGTGGAGTTTCAGAAAATTTTTAAAGGTAATGGGCATTAGGGGTTTGGGTTTAGTAACAGGTCAATTTACTGGTTTTTTATTGAAAAATGATTTCAATTGCCCATCAATTTTCCTAAAAATTCTTTCATCATTTTTGCGGCCAAGTAAGCGGTCATGTCATGAAAGTCTCGATCAGGGTTATATTCTACAATGTCTGCACCTACTACTTCGGTATCTATGCTATGAATTAAGTCTAAAACTTGTCTAGATGAGAGTCCGCCAGGCTCGTGATGAGATACTCCCGGGGCAAAGGCGGGGTCAAAGCCATCCATATCTAAAGAAATATAAAGCGGATTCTCGAATTTAGGAATAGCGTTTAAATCTAAATTCCGCATTTCGTGAACATCTACATTATACTTTTTTGCTTGTGCAGCTTGATGCGGATTCAGAGTTCTTATCCCAACTTGAACCAATTTTACGGCGAAACCATTTTCCATAATACGTGCAAAAGGGCATGCGTGAGAGAAGGGGTCGCCTTCATAGTCATGGTACAGATCTGCGTGGGCATCAATATGTAAAATGTCTAGTTTTGGGTAGTGCTCGTTAAAAGCTTTTATAATGGGGAAGGTAATCGAGTGATCTCCGCCAAGTGTCAGCAGTTTAGAACCAGATTCAATATTCTTTTTGGTAATAGTTTCAATATCAAAATACTCGTTAATGGCAAAATCACCCTTATCGGTAATGGCATCATTTTCTATAGATACCCCAAGTTCTGTATACAAGTTCATAGAGTCGCTGTACAATGCTTTTCTGATGAGGTCAGGAGCTTTTGCAGGACCTCTTTGAAAAGAAGATTTGGCATCCCAATTAATTCCTTGAATTACAATATCTTTCATAATAACGTATTAGGTCTTAATATTAAATTAATACATCGTATTCGGGTTCTTTGATTCTTCGGGAATTTGCTGAATAGAATCCCAATGTTCGCAAATTTTACCGTTGTCATCAAACCTGAAAAAATCCATAGTAATATATTGGTCGTTACCAGGCCATGTTTGGTGCGTGTGTAAGGCAACAAGGTCACCTTCTGCAATACTGCGCACAAATTCAATAGATTTTTCAGGGTATTCTTTTTGCATACGTTCAAAGTAATCGATAAAACCTTGTGTACCGTTCGCTACTGCCGGGTTGTGCTGAATATATTCGTTACCTACATATTTTTCTATAGCTAGTTTTGGATGTCCTAAATAAGCTGTTTTGTAAAAAGCAATGGCATTTTCTTTGTTTTTCTGTAAGTCCATAATTTGAAATTTAGTCCCTCAAGATTTCAGAAATCGGAAGTTTTAATTTTTTATACTCATTAGGCAGGTCAACAAAAGCCTCATTAGTAAAGCTATATGTGTTGTCTCCGTCAAAAAACCAGTAATTACCTTCTAATTTACCGTTTTCACTAGTGGTATGCTCTCTTGGCACATTATTAATTGAATATTGATTTTTCTCTTGGTCATACCAAATACCCAGGGCACGTAGGTCTTTTTCGTCAGTATAATTGAAAGATATGCGTGGGACAATAACTCCTTCATTATTTTCAATAGTCATATTTTTGTTGGTGAAATTTTCTAACTCTTTAGCCCATTGTAGTTTGTTTTCTTTCCAATTTGATAATTGTTCCCATTGTGCCAAGGTCAGTGCGGTATCTTTTTCTGTTTGTATGATGGTAAAAAGATGTTCTTGAACAATCTCAATTTTATGATCTTTTGGGTAAATCGTTACGGTGTTTTTGTCTGCCGCAATTTTACTTTCTTCAATGCCAAAGAATGATGCTAATAGAAAGAATATAACTTTTATCTGTTCCATATTTAGTAGGGAGTATTGAGTAAAGTTGAATGGTTTAGTGAAAATACATTTTTCTAAACTCCATAGGGGTCATTCCTGTATTTGATTTAAAAAATTTTGAGAAATAGGCATAATCAGAAAACTCCAACGTATTTGCAATACCGGCTAAATTGTCATCAGAATGTACTATTAATCGTTTAGCTTCTAGTATAATACGCTCAGAGATTAATGTGCTCGTAGTTTTATTAATTGTCTTGCGGACTACTCTATTTAAGTGCTTTGTGGTAATACTAAGTTTGTCCGCATAGAAATTAGGTAATTTTTCAGTGTAAAAGTGGGTGTTTACTAGCTTTTCTAGATGTTCAAGTATTTTTGAGTAGCTGCTAGATCCAAATTTTTCTATCGTAGTATCAGCCGTATACACTCGGGTCAATTCAATATAAATACAATTAATAAGATTAGTGATTTTGGCTTCACGTAGAAAATTGCTTTCTTGATATTCTTTAAACAGTTCAATAAAATGAAATGAAATAGCAGATAATTTTTCTTCGGATAGTTTTAGAAATGGCGGATTTTGATTTGAATAGTAGAAAGGAAATGAATTCAGTGCATGGTCTAAGAACTTTAGTTCATAAAATTCTTGGGAATGGAAAAAAATGAATCCTTCTGGCTGTGATGAGTCAAATTTCCAAGAATGCGTTTGACCCGGTTTTAAGAAAAAAACTATTCCGGGTTCAATAGTATAGCTGTTAAAATCAATTTCATGGGTGCCGGAACCTTTTGTGAATAACACACATAAGTAGAAGTTATGACTATGTGGTCTATTTATTAAACTTTGATTAAGTGCAATATGGGTAGAGAAAGAGTTCACGTACAAGCTGTCTAAAGGCTTGTTTTCTAAAAATTGATGAATATTTAAAGCAGGTATTTTCATATTAATGTCCTAAAAGTACAAATAATGGAGCTAATGATATAATGGAAACGCTTTCATTGTGTCTTAATTTTGTGGTATCATAAATTGTAATCATGAGCTTAATTATAGATGTATTAAAGTGTAAATGTCCCCAATGTAGAAAAGGAGATGTTTTTAGTGATGCCGGAAACATTTTTTTGTTTAAAATGCCTAAAATGGATAAAAGGTGTGCTGAATGCAATTTTAAATTTGAAAAGGAAACAGGTTTCTTTTTCGGTGCTATGTTCGTGAGCTATGCTTTGGCCGTGGCGCAAATGATTGTTAGCTTGGTGCTCTTTTGGTACTTCGTAGATTTGTCGCCTGTAAGAGTATACGCTATAATTGCGGCTATAGCTGTGTTATTAAGTACTATTAATTTTAGGCTTTCCAGATCTATTTGGATTTATATTTTTTATAAGAATTAATTGTTTTTGCTAGTTCAATTACCTTTTGTGTAGTTTTATTAGGGTCAGTTTTTCTCCAGTTTATAAAAAGGTCTATTTTCTCATTCAATTCAATAAATTGTACACCGGGAACATTTGAGAACTTGTAAGAATAGGGCAGTATTGAAATACCCAATTCTTGTGCTACCAAGTTTAAGATCATACCGCCAAAGTCAGACTCGATAACTGTTTTAGGTTCAAATTCGTTTTTTAAAAATAGATTTCTTAGAAGGGAGGAGAAGTAGGTGGTTTTATGTAAGCCTGCTATTATGAAATTTTCATCTTTTAAGTCTTTAAGATTTATGATAGTTTTTTCTGTTAACCAATGTTTTTCTGAAGTAACTAAACAGATAGGTTCTGTATTAATTTTAAAAGATGAGATGTGTATATTGTTAATTACATCTCTATTAAAGGCAATATCTGTTTCATAGTTGAGTAATAACTTTTCATGACGCTCATCTGTAGGTTCTGTCAATTCTAATTTTAAGTCCGGTAAATCTTCGTTTATAACGTTTAAGAACAGCGGTAAATAGCTAAAAGCAATTGACCCTGGGTAAGAAATTGAGATAAAGCCAGATGTGCCTTGATCAATTTTTTTTGCTTGCTTTTGAATATGATCAAGTTCATTTATGGCAACTGTCCATTTCTCCTGTAAAAATTTGCCGGCATCAGTTAATTTCACATTTCTTTTATCTCGTTCAAAGAGTTTAATTCCTATCTCCTGTTCAAGTGATTGAATTTGTCTACTTAAAGTAGACTGAGAAACATAAACTTTCTCAGAAGCCTTCCAAAAATGAAGTTCACCGGCAAGTACTAAAAAGTATTTTATTTGTTGTGTTGTCATTACTAATGCGTTTTATGCATTAAAAACTTAAAAATATGTATTTTAGGTCAGGTGTCAAAATAGGTTCTTTGCCGTATGATTTTTTAATAATTAGAAATTATGGGGATAGAAAATTATATAACGTTTATGGTTTCAGCACTATTTTTTACAATGACACCGGGGTTAGATACCTTTTTTATCTTGAACAAGGCTATAGGTCAAGGTAGAAGGGCAGGAATACAAGCAGCGTTGGGTATAAATACCGGTGTATTAACGCATACTTTGTTTGCTGCTTTGGGCTTATCTGTATTGTTGGCAAAATCTAATTTTGCATTTGCCGCAATTAAGTATTTAGGTGCCGCTTATATTATTTATTTAGGGGTTTCTACCTTTATGAAAAAGAGTGATGTAGGGGCGTTTAAAGAACACAAAATAGATAAAAGGAAGACAAAAAGTGATTTTTGGTCTGGTTTTTTTGCAAACTCATTAAATCCGAAAGTTGCATTATTTTTTATTGTTTTTTTTCCACAGTTTATTTCAAGTAGTGAAAAAATGAACCCTGTACCATACCTTTTGTTAGGTGTTACCTTTGCTGTAATAGGCGTGGTGTGGTATATAGTTTTGTCCTTATTTGCCAGTGTTTTTTCAAATCGGATCAAGAGTAATCCGCATACGGGTAAAATGTTGAATAAGCTTGGTGGCTTAGTGTTTATTTTAATGGGAATTAAAATAGCGCTCACGTAATAAGGCGGGGCAAAATTGTTTTTATCATTACTTCTAGTGGATAACGATGTATAGAAACTATGCGCAGGGAAATTTTTTAGGCCAACCAACTTCATGAGCTCAGGTTACTGTTTTTAGAAGTCGAATGATTTTTGGTAGTACATAGAAATAATAATCATTATAGGCGTTTATGGTATTGCATCAGGTAAAAAGGGAATCATAAAAAGAAGTTTTAGTTTAGTAAAATCAGTATCTTTAATTCTTTCCTAACTGCTGTTTTGAGTTAAAGAATAACAGCAGAATTCTAACATGCTAAACTCAAATTCAGTTATTATGAAAAAAAATATTACCACCGGTATCGCAACTAGTTTTTTTATTAGTTTTTTGCTGCTCGCTTCTTGTAAAGAAGAGCCTAAAGTTGAGGTAGATCAAACAGTGGCATTGAATAAATGGTTCAATGAAAAATACGAAGAACAATTACAGATGAGTCCTTTAGGTTTAACAGCTCAAGGGCGCAAAGATCAGTATGATAAAATTGATGATCTAAGTAAAGCTGCAGAAGAAAAAGAGTTGGCTTGGAGCGCAAATGCTACGAAAGAGTTAAAAGAGAAGTTTGATTATGATAAGCTGAACGATGCCGATAAAACGTCTTATGATTTATGGGTATATCAATACGAAACATTAAAAGAAGGTTCCAAGTTTAAGAATTTAGATTATGTCTTTGACCAGATGCGAGGTATGCATACCCGATTGCCAAGTTATTTGATCAATTTTCATAAGGTAGACAGTCTGTCAGATATGAACGCTTATATTTCTAGAATTAAAGAAGCATCTAGGGGTATAGATCAGTTGGTAGTAAGAGCTAAAGAACAAGCTGCGGCCGGTAATCTTCCTCCAAAATTTGCATTTAATACGGTAATCGCTCAAACCAAATCATTAGAAGATGGTGCGCCATTATTAAATGATATGTCTGGTAAAATCGATGCCCTAGTTACATCAAAAAAGATAACGGCAGAACAGGCTACATCACTAAAAGTACAAGCAGAGAAAGCGCTGAGTGATTATTTTATACCATCTTATGAAAAGCTTTTGGCTTGGTTAGAAAGCGAAGTTGATAACGCTGAAGAAACCCCAACGGGAGTTAGTCGCCATGAGAATGGAAAGGAATTTTATAACCATAGGTTAAAGGTTTTTACAACCACGGATATGACTGCAGAGGAAATCCATGAAGTAGGATTACAAGAAGTAGCTAGAATCAAGGGCGAAATGATGGCGATCAAGGAGAAAGTTGGTTTTGATGGAGATCTAAACGCTTTTTTCAAATTTGTAAATACAGACCCTCAATTTTTCTTTCCAAATACTGATGAAGGTAGACAGGGGTATTTAGATGAGTCTACAAAATACTTGGATGATTTAATCAAAAAATTGCCGGACTACTTTGGTATTTTACCAAAAGCTAAGTTGCAGGTAAAAAGGGTAGAAGCATTTCGTGAGCAAGATGGTGCGCCACAACATTATTCTGCGGGTACGCCAGACGGCTCTAGAAAAGGGACCTATTATGTGCATTTATCAGATATGAACGCAATGCCAAAAACAACAATGGAGGGTGTTGCCTATCATGAAGGTAACCCTGGTCACCATATGCAGATCTCTATAGCCCAAGAATTAGAGGCAGTGCCTAAGTTTAGAACACAGGCAGGTTTTAGTGTGTATAGTGAAGGTTGGGGTTTGTATTCAGAAGCATTGGCAAAAGAAATGGGCGGATACCAGAATCCGTACTATGATTTTGGTCGTTTGGTAAATGAAATTTGGAGAGCTATTCGCTTGGTAGTGGATACAGGTTTACACGCAAAAGGTTGGACAGAAGCCGATGCCATTACATATTTCACTGAAAATTCTTCAATTTCTCAAGGGGCTATTAAGGCAGAAGTACAACGCTATATGGTCATGCCTGGGCAAGCAACCTCATACAAAATAGGGATGCTTAAAATTCAAGAATTGCGTAAAATGGCTGAGACCGAATTGGGTAATAAGTTTGATATTAAAGGTTTTCATGATACTATTCTTGGTGGTGGTGCTTTACCTTTGCACCTATTGGAACGTAGGGTAAAAGCTTGGGTAGCTACACAGCAATAAATAGAATTTATCATTTTAAAGTATATTAACACGTTATAAACGAAAGTTTATAACGTGTTTTTTTTAATACAATAGCGGTGAATAGTAAAGACAATAAAACAAAACGAAATAAAAGACCATGGCCAACAAAAGAGGCCATGCAGCAGGTCTATGAGAAAAACCTGTGGGGTAGTGGTGGGTCAGATTTTTATTCCGGTGAGGGTTCTCATAATCCAGAGATCGTAGCGCCTTATATACAAGCTATAATTGCATTTTTAAGCTCTCATAACAATCCAATATCTGTATGCGATTTAGGTTGTGGGGATTTTAATGTAGGTAAAGAACTAGTTGGTTACACCAAGAAAACCATAGCCGTAGATATTGTTCCGGAACTTATTGAACGCAATAAGGAAAAGTATAACATTTCTAATTTAGAATTTCTATGTGTAGATATCGCCAAAGAGGCACTACCTAACGCAGATTGTGCCATTCTTCGTCAAGTGTTACAGCATATATCTAATGAAGAGGTAAAGAAAGTAGCCAATAGGTTGTGCGGTTATAAATACGTGATAGTTACAGAGCATCTTCCCAATAAAGATTTTACACCCAATTTAGATATTATTTCAGGTCAGGGAACCCGTTTAAAAAAGAACAGCGGCATTTTACTTCTTGAACCTCCATTTAATTTAAAAATTTTAGAAGAACAAGAGTTGCTAAGAGTTGTAGATGAACATGGTGTTATTGTAACGTGGTTGTATAGGTTGGAATGATTTGGCTATGCTGATAAATGTCATAGCATACATTAGCCTTGTTCTCTAGCTTTGATGAGATCATATAAACAAAAAAAGGGATGAGCAAAGTAGAGATAAATCAAGGAGAGATAAAAGTAAAATTTAATGAACCAACTTCTGGTAAGTTATCTTTTGAGCAATTAGGGGTTTCTAGTGAGGGAGCCAAGTTAGAAGGTGGTTTGCTTCGCTTGGTTTTTGATTTAGAAGGTATTGGGGAACATAATTATTATCAGGTGCCTACTATTGAGTTATTTTACGAAGAGAATATGTCAGAAACGCATTGGGTATGTGAATTTAACGGAAAAACCATTTTAGATAAACTAGATCATTACGGTCATTCAACCATTTTATTACTGAACAGAAATGTGTTGAGTGAACTAGAGCAGCACCATGAAAATGTATTGATAGTACATGCCGAATTTCCGCAACCGGCAAAATTGAATTTAAAAGAGTCATCTATACGTTTATTTAAGTAAACGCGAAGTTTTTTAAAAGAGGATAGCGAAAGGTTAATTTGTTTAATAGTGGTAGTTCAAAACAAGCAGACCTTTTAGATGGTTGTTTAGTTCACAGGTCATTTTCGCTATCCTACTTTTTATAGACGCTTGCTTGGTACATTCAAAAGTCCAAATAGCGATTGGACGAGTGTGGGGTAGGTCTTTGAACAATTTACCTTTTTAAGTAATAACCCCGGGGCAGGTTTACGAAGCATTGAATGGAAAGCATAGTTGACATTTTGAAGCAAACGTGGGAGCATTAAAATTTTTTGATTATCGTGTAAATGTAGTTCCCTCTTAAAGTAGTATCGATTTCGGAATCTGTACTATTTTTAGGGTATTCTTACTAACGGTAAATGTGATTACAAATACCGCTAATGCCATATTTTAGGATTGCTTGTAGCTTCTTGAAGTTGTTGTATTTCATTAGAATCAGATAAATTGATTTCTAAAACTAATGCGTTAACATTGCTAAGAACATTTTGAATTTTCTCAGGAATCATAAAATCATCTTCGCACATAATATGCAAAGTCCCAAAAATGAATGATGGTGTATTAAGATCCTGGAGTTCTACTTTCCATAACACGGAATTTTCTATGTTTATTTTTTCTTGCGCTGTAGCTATGCTACATACAAGAACACACAGTAATAGTATAGAAGGTAATTTTAAAAATATCATTTTCATTTTTTTAGATTATGCGGGTTAAGTAGTCGAATCTAAAATTTGTTACAAAAAATAAAAATGTTTTAGAAATACACTTTAGGTTTTGTTTATTTGGTACGTTAGGTAACTGAGGTTGCAGCGTACGCTTTACTGTAATGGGCGAAATGTAGCATACCCTTTGTGGGTGAGCCTACATCTCGCCTGTTACATATAAACAGTTTTTGGGATGGATAACCAATTCGTTAAATTGAAAATTAAAATGAACGTTTTATGCTCAATGATTTCCAATAGCCTACTTATAATACCTATTTTAAATATAGGTGATGTAACACCTTTAATTTAGGGTTAGTGTGTAGTTGGTTCAGCACTAAGTTCTGGGTTTAAGTGATTAAAATAGTATAGATTTTGTTCCTCTAGAAACTCAAACAATACAGGCATATTCTTATTGAAACGTGAAAAATCTTTATGGTCTTTTTTGGTCCAAGCAGTTTCTGAAAGAGCCAACAATCTTGGAAAAGTCATAAAATCAACCCATTCTTCACTGTCAAATTTCTCTGTCCACAAATTGGCCTGAATACCCTTGACCAAGTGTAGTTCGTTCTCCGAAAATAGATGTGTGCTGTCTGGATATTTATAAACGCCCTCAATTTCGGCAATACCATTCCAAGTTCTGCCATTTTTGTGCATATCATGTTGAAGGAAGTCAAAATATAGAGGGATACGTGGACAAAGGATGGTGGTGAATTTATTTTCTAACGATTTTTCCAGTAGCATTTCTTTATCATGGCGCCACCAGTACACTGCGGTATTATCACTATTAATTCCTGATTCGATAATTTCATCCCAACCAGCTAGTGATTTCCCCATATCATTGAGAATTTTTTGCATTCGGCGCATGAAATGGTGCTCTACTTCTACAAGGGTTTCATAACCTTCTCTTTTCATAAGGGATTGTACAGCATCATCGGTATTCCAACTCTCGTTTCCAAAATGAACTTCATCACCGCCTAAATGAATATATTGAGAAGGAAAAAGTTCTGCTACCTCTTTTAAGATGTTGCTTAAGTGATCATATGTGCTTTCTTTGCCTGGGTTAAAGGTAAACTCAGGATACTTATCACTGCCTCCGCCTGAAAATTCAGGATATGCTTTATTGGCAGCAGTGGCATGTCCTGGCATGTCAATTTCAGGTATAATCTCTATAAATCGTTCTTTTGCATAAGTGATAACTTCTTTTATTTCTTCTTGTGTATAATACTTTGCTTCAGCTTTATCATTGGTATGGTTACCTTGACCGCCTATAATAGCAAGCTTAGGGAGCGCTTTAATTTCAATTCGCCAACCGGTGGCATCTGTTAAGTGCCAATGAAATTTATTCATTTTAAAGGTAGCCATCATGTCAATAATTTCCATTACTTTTTTCTTTCCAAAAAAGTGTCTAGACTCATCAAGCATAAAGCCTCTATAGGCAAAACGAGGTTCATCTTTTATAGTGCCACAGGGTATTGTTTTACGTTTTGAAAATTTTAGTTGTTGCCAAATAGTCATTAAGCCATAGAATACACCTTTAGAATCTGGCGCAGTTAACGTAATTTGTTTTTTAGAAATATTCAGCTCATAAGATTCTGGATCTAAGTTGCTTGATGGAGAAATCTCAATTTTGATGGTTTTTTTAGATTGATTATCAATGGCTATGTCTAAATCGTTAAATTTTTGTTCAAAGAACTTTATGGTTTGTTTTACACTTTCATCGGTTGATGAAATTTTAATTTCTTTATTAAAGTTAAATGTACCAGAGGTAGTAGAAACCAAGTTAGGATAAGGTACAACTTTCCATAAGTTATTATCTTTAATTTTAGAACCACTGGTCATCGTTAAGATCAGTAAAGTTATAATGGCATATTTAATAATCTTCATAATATTCAGCCTCCTTAGTTTAGTTGATAATGTATTTTTTAAAAAATGGTTTAGGGTAAAAATTAATTCTTGTAATCAAGATAAGCTAAATATACACAGACTGTACATATAAAACACAAGTTCAAAGTATATATTGGTCGTGTTGCATCTATTGTAATTATCGTCACAATTTTCATGCAATTTGTGTGCTAGAAGCTATTTTTTTGTACCCAGTTTTTAGGGCAGGCATAAGGAAGTTTTTGAATAACTGAACCCTTAACTTTTAGGTATGCATTTGTCATGGCATACGCTATTAGCTATAATCAGAAAACCATTTTATGGGACTGGTCATTTACATAAAATGGTTTTTGATGTGCTATATTCTTGAAGTGAGCTCCACTTGATAAACAACAACTATTTCTATGGCAGAAAAGTTTTGCTGTAATCAATAGATAGGAGAAGTCATTTTGGTATATTTTAATTAGAATGAGATGATTAGGGTTTTTAAGATTAATCTTTGTCTTTATATTGAAATACATTAAATGGTAGTGACTTACCTTTTATTTGAAGCACAACTATACCGTGTGGTGCAACCTCTTTTGACACTTTTTCTTCAGTAGAGGCTGTAAAAGATTCCTTTGTCCATAAATCTTTCATTGTATATTCTTTAGAAGCGTCTAAGCCTACTGATTTTAAGTTGAATGTTATGCTTTCGGTTTTTTCGGATCTATTCAATAATGCAACTGCAATTTCGCCACTCATTGTTGAAACCAGTGGTTTTGCCCATACTTCTAGGTCTCCATAATCAATTAATCTTCTAGCTTGATATACATATGAGCTTTGGTTCAAGGCAATAATATCTTTGTTGGTAATAATATCAATAGTTTCGTCGCTCATATTTGTGAGGTCATTGCCAAGTAAAAGTGGCGAGTGCATCATGCTCCACATAGAAAAGTGAGTCTTATCTTCTTCATAGCTCATTCCCCTACCTACCTGAAGCATATCCATGTCATTGTAATTGCCCTTCGAAGCATATTTCCATAAATCGGCATTTAAATCTATTATATGTAATATTGAATTGAAGTCATTGCTGATATCACCAGATATTCGCCAAGAATCTGCTACTTGCGTAACCCATTTACCAGGGAACTTCCACCTGCAAACATTAAAGATTGCGCTAGGTTTAATTTCTCTTATTTGTCTACTTATTTCGGTATATTGGGTTTGCTCATCCAGCCCTAGCCATTCACCTCCACACCAGTCTATTTTTATAAAATCATAGTCCCACTCCTTAAGAAACAATTTTAAATCTTGGTTCTCATGACCATATAGCCCCATGCCGGAACCAATAGTATCTTTGTCCCAGTAAGAAGCACATGTGTTTATTCCAGCATCCGAATAGATGCCTGCTTTTAATCCTTTAGAATGAATATAGTCTGCCAGGGATTTCATTCCGTTAGGGAAACGTTCTTTATGCGGTAAGATATTTCCATTTTCATCTCTACCGCCAAAGAAGCCATCATCGGTATTTATATAGGTATAACCTACTTCTTTTAGGCCGGTACTTAGCATGGCATCAGCTTGAGATTTTATGATTTCCTCATTGATATGTATTCTATAATTATTCCAACTAGCCCATCCCATAATTGGAGGCTTTGGGGTATCATCTAGGCTATTTTTTATAGTGCGATTTTGAGCATTGGTTATTTCTCGTTTACTTTTTTCTGTGTGGCACGAGATTAAAAATACTATTAAAAGGATGGTAAGTAGTTTGTTCATTGTGGTTAACTATTTTATGCTTGCTTTCACGTCAATTTTTAAATTGATGTCTATTTTAAATGGTTGTGTAATCTTCTTAATTTCCGTTATTAAGTTATAAATATGCTTGTAGGGTAATATGTAGAACAAGATTTAGCATTAGGGGGCTGCATATGATTTGTTGTGTGGATTAAACAACTAATTTAGCTAATAAAAACGGAATAGAGAATTACATAAGATTTTCTTAAGAAAAAGAAACCTACATAATAGTAAAGGAATGTCTAAGCAGTTTTGTCTCCTATGTAAACTAGATTTATTGGATATAAAAATCTAGTGATTGCAACTACTTTAAAGTATATGTTTTTAAAAAAATTGAGTATAATTTTGGTTACCCTTTAGGTACTTCAAGTTTGTTTTGTGTATTTTTCTATCAAGTGATTATTAGAAATTTCTTCCATAGAGAACTAACAGGAATCTGTTAGATTTTTAGATAATTTGTGAAATACCAGAAGTAAAATTGTAGTAAAATAAGTATTAGTTCGTAGGATATTTGTTTAGGTTTAAAGTGATTACATCTACACACGTTGTTTTAACATGTTATAATACTTATAGTTTTTTCTTATTTGTTTGCTATAGCATGTGTTTTAGATGGTTGACTAAACAATTTAGCTACTAAAAAGTAACTTTTTTTGATGAGGTCTATCAATGCCATTGTAGAGAATTATGTATTCTAGCCCAATTAAAGCTTTTCATAACTAAAGAAGAGTTCCTATTTAAATTATCTGAATAAATGAGGCAAAATTTAAAAAGAAAGCTCATAGAATCTAGTTGTAGAATCTATGAGCTAAGAATAGAATGGTATTAATTAAAGAAAAATATGAATTTGTTTTTGTTAGTGACCGGCCTTTATCCTAATTAAATTGAGTACTGTATTTTATTGTTTTTTACTATCCATATTTTAATATTTATTCTACTTCAAAAATTGCTTGAATTTCCACAGAAGAGTTTACGGGAATAGAGGAAGCCCCATAGGTTGCTCTAGCATGTTTCCCTTTTTCGCCAAAAATGTCAACCATTAAATTAGATGCTACATTCATTAAATCTGCGTGTTTAGTGAAGTCGTCCTTGGTATTAAAAATTCCGGTTAACTGCACACATTTTTTTACCTTATTTAAATCTCCCCCAACAGCGTCTTGCAATACAGACAAAACATTAAGTATCGTAGCTGTAGTAGCTTCATTTACTTGCTCCTCATTAATATCCTGTCCTAGTTTTCCGGGATGTACAATTTTTCCATCTTTAAGCGCTACTTGGTTGATAAATATTAAATTCCCGGAACGCACATAGGGTTGGTAACTTCCCGCAGGTTTAGGGACTTCGGGTAATTTTATTTGCTTTTCTTTTAGCACCGTGTTTATATCTACTTCTTCTTTTTTTTCTATTGATTTTTTATGGGTAGGGAAAGTGCCCTTTAATGCATTTGCTACGTTGGCAAAATTTTCTCCTTGAAGTTTTGCTAGATGACGCTCGCTTTTGGTAGGTCTTTTTATGTTATTTAAGGATGCTAAACTAGTTACCCCCAGAACCGTATTGCCTTGTGGTACAGTTTTATCTATGGTATCGTTACCCATAATGCCATTAGAAACTAGGACCATGCCGTGTACGGCCAAGGTGTTCCAAAAAGATTGTATGGCCAGCTCCTTTCCAGCTCCACTACCTGCAGACATAAATACCGTTGCAGGCATTCCTTCTAAGGCGTGTTTGCTCCACAAATCAACTGTTTTGGAAAAAAACTCACTCATTGGTGTGCTAATGTTTCCAAAATATACGGGAGAACCAAAAGCAATTCCATTATAAGATGTCAATTCTTCAACTGTAGCCAGAGGTACGTTTTTTAAAGAAGGATTATCTGATGGTTTTACCTTTTTTATAAAGGCTTTAGCATTTCCTTTTGATTCAATTCCTTTTGCGACTTCCTGTGCTAAGGTATACGTTCCGCCATTATCCGAATGAATTAAGACAAGTATTTTGGCTTCTTGCCCTTGAATGTTATTCATAAAAACGATAGTTAAAATTAATAATGTTGTTTTGAAAATTTTGTTCATTTTAAATGTTGCTATTTGTAAAGTTTAATGAATTGATACTAAAATGATTACAAGATTTTTTTGTTTATCTGTAACCATTGCATTTTGAGTTAATTAAAAAGAAAACAAAGAATTTATTTTCCGTAGAAATATATTAAATAATAAGGTCCTTTTTAATTTTGGTCGTCAATGTTTTGTTAAATGATTAATGAGATGCTAAAACACATATTCAAGGTTTTGGATAAGAGTCATATAGAGGTCCATTTATCATGAATTTTTCGTTAGTATGTTAAGTCAAAACTTTTAATTACTGGTGTTTGTTACTTGGTTTTGGGAAGGTATAGCTGTTATTATAAAAGCTAATTTTAAATACGGGCAACTACTAAAATGCGCTTTTTCATCGGGTTTATTATGCATTGGTTATTTTTAGCTAACACTATAGATATAGACTTGCCTTAGCATCATTTGTAAAAAAAGCTGGGTTTAACCCCAGAAAATATTTCTACAGGAGATTCTAAATTTGCGTTCAGTTATTAAAGTAGTATAATAAAAGCCCGGTAGAGAGGCTTGCCATGATGGTAGATAATTCAAATTAAAAGCTTGTAATACGGATAAGCCGAGCCAAATTTCGTGCTTTATTTTTGGAAACTTATTTCATCTAAATCAATCGCCAATATTTTTTTTGCTATTTTATTGATACTTTCAAAGTCCCCTTCAAAGTGATAGGTTTGATGAATATGCTTAATAGCATTACCTCTTTTTAATGCTATGGCGGCAGAGGAAGATTCTAGTTCATAAAAAGGACCTAACTGTTCCCCGTTTTTCATGGCTCCGTCATTGTAGGTGTTGATGACATCGCCCTCATATGGATTATCTTGGTATTCCCATAATGAATTTACATAAGAAGTTTCTTCTGTTCTGGAATACTTGACAATGGTAAGCACATTGTTTTTGGCATCATAGCTTCCAAAAACGGATAAGGCATTTTTTGCCGGAAGACCTATTTTACACCTGTATTTTCCATCTCCTTTAAATAATACAGCATTGTTGGTAATTGCTAGTCTATCTGAACTAATTTCCCCAAAATAACGAGTATTTAACTCTAAGGAATCTTTGTAGGGAATAATAACGGTTGTGTTTTCAGATGGAACAAACATACCTAATATCCAAATAGATAGAAGTCCGTTGTCTTTAGACCAAGTTTCACTTAGATTGGTCATTTTATTTTCGGATTGGAACCCTACAAACGATATATTGTCGTTAATATCAATCTGTAAATTTTCTTGTATTTTATCTACCTCCAATAGCGATATAGTCCTTTCTACATTAATATCAAATTCATATCCTTGGTAATTAGTTAATTGCATCTCTTTATTAAAAGTTACACTAGTATCCGTATTTTTTACTAAGGAAAAAGATTCTGTATCTATGGGTTTGGGAGTAAACCATTTGTCTATGGTAAAGTCATCTCCCTTTTTAAAGAAAATAGAATATTGACCTCCTTCTGGACCTAACCAAAATCTATCCTCTCCTCCAAAAATATTTATATGCTCTTCTAATTTGTTAGATGATATTAAATCATAGTTAATCCACCCATAACTTTTGCCATTTAAACCATTTGAAGTGCTGGTCATTACCCTACCTTGATAATCAGGAACCACTACTAGTTGACGTTTATCATTATTGTTTTTAAGAACAACTGTTTTTAGATTTTTGTTTAGGAAGTCTACATCGTATCCAAATGTTCCCTTGTCATAATTTTTATTGCAGGCATTTAATGTTAGTAAGATAAATACAAGGTAAAGTAGATTCTTCATTGTTTTTGTTTTATGAATGTTATCGTTTATGTATAGGAACAGTTATGGGTTTATGTTCAATAATTTTTAGAAGTTAAATATAATAAAGTCTGCAACAGTCTTTAGATCAAGCATAAAACCACAATTGTTTATTAACGTCATATGCCCATTATCGGCAGCTTTATTATACCTAAGGTATGCTATTAATCTAAAGGGAGCAAGTGCCTTGTGGGCAGTGGTATTGCCTTGATCTATTCATATTTTCATACTTGCCTAGTTCATGGGAATGCGAAAAATAAAGACAATCGGACTCGCACAGGCGAACAAGGTCATGCACCTGTCCGCAATCGCCAACAATCTCAAAAAAGCACCTGAAGTTTAGGTTCAGCTTTTAACATGTGAGTCGTCCTAAAATAGGTTGACAGTTTTTAAATTATTAATATTAAACCAGAGAAGCTAGCTTCTCTGGTTTTTTGTTATGTATAAAGTTAGGT
>NZ_FTMA01000010.1 GCF_900155985.1 Maribacter ulvicola | reverse complement strand
ATTTCGGACGTATTTTTAATAAGGTTGACATCTTCATTGCACCCACCGTCCAAATATTCAAAAGCAAATTTTGGTATTTTCTTTTTCGCTTTATTGCGTAAATCGGTAACAGACGGGTAGTTATTATTAATGGCAAGTTTAGCTTTACTCATAATTCAAATATTTTGTTCATTAATCGCCATTTTTCTCCTGGTTTCGAGTTTGGTATAGCTTGTTGATATTTCCACATTAACGTTTCCCACTCTTGTACTTTATCATTTTTTTTATCTGCTTCCTGTTTTTTTTCAAAAGAGAAGAGGGGGCTGGTCTCCATAATCATGAAGAGCCTATTTTCTACGATATAAATATCTAAATTTTCTATGTGAGAACCTTTGATACTTTTAATTATTTCTGGCCATACATTTTTATGGTACTGAATATATTCATTGATTAGGGTAGCATCATTCTTTAAATCTAAGGCAAAGCAATGTTTTTGGTTTTTCATATTTAGCTCTGAAAATGTTTATTTGTCATTTGCCCATAAAAAGCAATAACTACAAAGCAGATTAATGGTAAAATAAACGAAAAATTTACTTCGGATAAACCTATTATTTCAGTATCGTTTACACCAAATCCTCCAATATCTATTATTTTACCTTGCAAGCCGGGCATTAAAGCACCACCTACAATGGCCATGACAAGACCGGCGGCACCAATTTTAGATTCCTCTTCTTCCAAGTTTTCTAAGGCGATACCATAAATGGTAGGGAACATTACCGACATACAAAGAGACATGGCAACTAAGCAATACAGCCCTATAGGTCCTACTAAAAACATAGTACCCAATGATGCTACTATAGCTGCTGTAGCGTAGAATAATAATAGTTTGCCCGATGATATAAAACGCAACAGATAGGTGCCAATTACTCTACCTACTAGAAATAATATAAATGTAACAATCTGATAATTGGCAGCAGTTTCACTATCCATACCAATAGCCTCTGCATATTGATAAATATAGGTCCAGCACATAATTTGTGCTCCAACATAAAAAATTTGTGATACTACACCAAAGACATATTTTTTATTTTTTTTCAAAGAACTAAAAGTATGACCTAGACTAGGTATAGAGCCGTCACCTTTAGATTGCGGCATTTTGCTAACAGCGATCAATACTAATATTGCCAAAATAACCAATCCTAGTATAACATAAGGGTCTCTAATAACCATTAAATCTGATGTACGAATGAGCGATTTTTTTGCTTCGGATAAAGCACTATAATTTTCAATATCATCTGATTGTAGATTTTTGAGAACAAATTGTTGAGCAACTAAAAGCCCCAACAGAAGTCCGATAGGATTAAACGCCTGCGCTAGGTTTAATCTTTGTGTGGCGGTTTTAGGGTCGCCCATTGCCAATATATAAGGGTTGGCTGTGGTTTCTAAAAAAGCGAGGCCAAATGTTAAGATGTAAAGTCCCAGACAAAAGAACCAGAATTGTTCTGTAATAGCTGCCGGATAGAATAACAATGCACCTACGGCATAAAGCGCCAAACCTATAAGTACACCTACTTTATATGAGTATTTTCTAACGAAAAGAGCAGCAGGTAATGCCATGCAAAAATAACCGCCGTAAAATGCCATTTGCACCCATGCCGCTTGAGAATTAGATAGTTCTAATACCTTTTTAAAAGCTTGTACCATGGGGTCTGTGACAGCATTAGCAAACCCCCAGAGAGCAAATAAGGAAGTTATTAAAATAAAAGGTAGTACTGTTTTAGTAGTTACGATCGGAGTTTTATCTGTCTTTGACATATGTTGTTTGTTTTTTGGTTTGGTAAACTTTTAAAATGGAACAAGGAACTATAGGGCGCGGTCTAAGTGGCTATACCCACCATCCACAAAAATGAGTTGGCCTGTGGTGTGGCTAGATTTTTCTGATAGTAAGAAGGCAACCATATCTGCAATTTCTTGGGCGGTAGTCATTCTATTCTCTAAAGGAATTTTTTCAGTAACCTTGCCTAATCTCTCTTCAGGATTTGGGAAAGAATTTATCCATCTATCATATAACGGAGTATAACATTCAGCAACAATAACGGCATTTACACGAATAGAGTAGGGAAGCAGTTCTACCGCCCACTCTCTAGTAAGTGCATTTCTACCACCGTTGGCGGCAGCATAACCAGAAGTTCCTCCTTGTCCGGTAACAGAGGTTTTAGAACCTATGTTTACAATGGCGCCTTTGTTCTTTTTAAGTTCAGGGAGCGCATAGTGGGCCATAATGTAATAATGGGTTAGATTTCTTGATATAGATCTCATAAAATCATCATGATTACCGTTTTCAAGACTTACAGAGTCATTAACACCGGCATTATTTACCAATCCGTCAATTCTTCCAAAACGGGCAATACAGCTATCAACAGCTTCTTTGCATTTTTCAGGGTCGGTAAGTTCTGCGAAAGCGTAACCTGCTTGTCCGCCTTCTTTTTCAATTTCTGATATAACCGATACTATGTTCGCTTTATTTCTACCTAAAATATAGGGTATTGCACCTTCTTTAGCAAGGCTTAAGCTTATACCTCTACCAATACCCGATGAGCCACCAGTTACTATTATAATTTTATTTTTCAGTTTTAAATCCATCGTTGGTATATCTTAATTAATGATTTAATGAGAATTTAATCCGTAAAAATTTATGGCATTTAACCCCATTACTTGGTCCTGTTCTTTTTGAGATAATTGCATAATATAGGTGGTAACTACTTCTTTGTTTTTTTCATAGCTACCAGCCAATAAGCATACTGGCCAATCTGAACCGAATAGAATACGTTTAGCTCCGAATGCTTCAAATATGATATCTATATAAGGCGTAAGGTCTTCTGTTTTCCATGTCATCCAATTAGCCTCTGTTGTTAAGCCTGAAAGTTTGCAATACACATTTTGGAAACTTGCGAGTGTTTTAATACTTGCTTTCCAATGGTCTATTTCACCTAATTTAATTGGTGGTTTTGCCAAATGATCGATCACAAATTTTTGATCAGGAAATTTTGAAACTAGAGTTGTGCTATTTTTTAACTGATGCGGAAAAATTAAAATATCGTAAGTTAAGTTTAACGGCGCTAATTTTTTAATTCCGCTTACAAATGCTTCCGACAAGATAAAATCTTCTTTTTCAGCCTGTAAAATATGCCGTACCCCTTTAAATAAATTGTCTTTTGTAAAATGTTCTAAACGCTGTTGTGCATTTGTATTACATAGATCTACCCATCCTACAACTCCTTTTATAAAATCGTTTTCAGCAGCCAATTGAAGTAAGAAATTTGTTTCATCTTCAGATTGATCGGCTTGAACGGCAATGCAGCCATCAACATTGTTACTTGTGAGTATAGGTTTAAGGTCGCTAGGCAAAAAATCTTGCTGAATGATTTTCATACCGCTATCCATCCAACTATCTCTAATGGGGTCGTACTTCCAAAAATGTTGATGGCTGTCAATGATCATTTTGTATATGCCTTGGCAACTTGTTTAGAGCTTCCTAATTTTTCAATTCCTAATTCAACCACATCACCAGGATTTAAATATCTTGGAGGATTGAGGCCTAAACCAACACCAAACGGAGTGCCGGTAGAAATAATATCGCCAGGTAGCAATGTCATATATTGGCTTATATAACTTACCAATTCTGGGACATTGAAAACCAAATCTTCGGTATTGCTATTCTGCAATAATTCACCATTTACCTTAAGCCAAAGATCTAAATCATGTGGGTTGCTTACTTCATCTTTAGTAGCAACAAAAGGACCAATAGGAGCAAAGGTGTCACAACTTTTGCCTTTTACCCATTGCCCTTCTTTTTCTAACTGAAATTCCCTTTCGCTATAGTCATTATGTAACATATAACCCGCTACATAGTCCATTGCATCAGTTTCTTCCACATAACTTGCTTTTTTGCCAATAACAACAGCTAGTTCAACTTCCCAATCCGTCTTTTTGCTGTTTTTCGGAATAATTACATCATCATTTGGTCCAACGATTGCGGAAGTTGCCTTAAAGAATAAAACAGGTTCTGTAGGCACTTTCATTCCGCTTTCAGCGGCATGCTTAGCGTAGTTTAGGCCTACACAAACAATTTTAGAAGGTTTTTTTAATGGAGGACCTAATCGGGTATTCTTGTCTATTTTTGGAAGATTATCAGCTTTTTCACTGACCCAAGATTTTAGTCGTTCTACACCATTGTTTTCAAAAAATAGCTCGTCATAATCTTCACCAAAACCAGAAGTATCTACCCATGCTCCATTTTCAAGAATTACACCTGGTTTTTCATTTTCCGGTGATCCAAATCGTATTAATTTCATTTTGTATGTTTTATCCGTTAAGTTTAATGAACCCCCCATCTATTGGGAAATCTGTACCTGTAATAAAGGACGCTTCGTCTGAGCAAAGATAAAGGGCTAAGTCAGCGACTTCTTGTGGTTTGCCCATTCTACCAATAGGTTGGGTGGCAGAAAGGTTTTTGAACATTTCGTCTTCCTGTCCTGGGTAATTTGCTTTTATAAATCCGTCAACAAACGGCGTATGAATTCTAGCCGGAGAAATACAGTTGCAACGAATGCCATCTTTAATATAGTCTTTAGCAATAGAATACGTCATGGTGAGTATTGCTCCTTTACTCATAGAGTAGGCAAAGCGATCATCTATACCTACACTAGAAGCTATGGATGCCATGTTAATAATGACTCCCCCGTTTTTTTTCATACTAGGGATCAAAGCGTGCATACAGTTATATGGTCCTTTAACGTTAACATTATAAACGCGGTCAAAATCTGCTTCGTTAGTTTTTTCAATATTCCCTACATGGGCAATACCTGCATTGTTGATTAGAATATGCACATTTTGCTTTGATGTAATTTCATTAATTACATCAACTACTTGCTGTTGATCAACAACATTACAGGTATATGATGTAGCTTTTCCACCCTGTTCTTTAATTAAATTTACAGTGCTTTCAGCATTATCTGCATTCAATTCTAAAATATGAACGTTAGCTCCCTGCGCTGCAAATGTGGTAGAAATTGCTTGACCAATACCGCTACCGCCACCAGTTATAATAACGTTTTTGCCTTCTAGATTAAACTTCATGTTTCTGTAGTTTATTTGTTTTGTAATTCTTCTTTCCAAAATGTGCCGTCAGGAAAAGTATATGTGTCTAAAGAATCTTCTTTCATGGTAATACTATATCCAGGTAATTTAGGTGGCATATACGCACCGTCCTTTATAACCACAGGGTCATAAAAATGCTCGTGTAAATGATCTACAAATTCTATAATTCTATTTTCTTGGGTGCCACTTATGGCTATATAGTCTATCATAGAAAGGTGTTGCACATATTCACATAAGCCAACACCGCCCGCATGGGGACAAACGGGGATATTAAATTTGGCGGCCATTAATAAAATAGCCAGTATTTCATTTACACCACCCACCCTACAACTATCAATTTGGCAAATACCAATGGCACCCGCCTGCATAAGTTGTTTAAAAATAACTCTGTTTTGACAATGTTCACCAGTGGCAACCTCAATTGGTTTAACGGCTTTTGCAATTTTTGCATGCCCTAAGATATCATCGGGACTTGTAGGTTCTTCTATCCACCATGGGTTAAATTTCTTAAGCGATTCCATATTGGTGATAGCTTCCTCTACATCCCATTTTTGGTTGGCATCCATCATTAGTTTTAGATCGTCGCCAATTTCTTCTCTAATAATAGCGGCACGTCTCATATCATCTTTAAGGTCAGAACCAACTTTAATTTTCATATGTTTAAAACCACTTTCTTTGGCTTCTCTACAAAGACGTCTCATTTTGTCATCAGAATAGCCCAACCAACCAGCAGAAGTGGTGTACGCAGGGTAACCTTTCTCATTCAAATGAGCCATGCGCTCTTGTTTGGTAGCTTCTTTTTTGTTTAAAAGTTCAAGAGCTTCTTGTGGGGTTATAGCATCTGTAATGTATGTAAAGTCAATGCACGAAACCAATTCGGCCGGTGTCATATCGGCTAGTAATTTCCATAGCGGTTTCTTTTCCACCTTTGCATAAAGGTCCCAAACAGCATTAACAATGGCACCAGTTGCTAAATGAATAACTCCTTTTTCAGGGCCTAACCAGCGCAATTGGCTATCACCGGTAATCATTTTCCAAAAAGCCCCCATGTCTGCGGTGAAACTCTCTAGTGATTTACCAATAACCAAATGAGAAAGAGATTTTATGGCTTGTGTACAAAGTTCGTTACCTCTTCCAATAGTAAAGGTAAGTCCATGACCTTCATCCCCTTCAGGTGAATTTGTTTTTAATATAACATAAGCAGCGCTATAATCTGGATCCGGATTCATAGCATCAGAACCATCTAATGATTTGCTGGTAGGGAAACGAATATCCCTTGCGATTACATCAGTAATTATAATAGAATTTGACATTGATTTTGTTTTCTCCAAAAATATTAGAACAGATGGCTTAAAACTACCTCATAAAATACCATATGCGATACTTTTTTTGCATTAAGTTTATAAATGCTTTCTATATTGGCTTAAAAAAGATGAAGGAGATTCATTTTTAATTATTCTGAACTGACGATTAAAGTTTGAAATATTACCGAATCCGCATGCATAAGCGATCGAGGTGATACTTTCTTTATTTTCTATCAGCATTTTACAGGCGAAACCTATACGTATTTCATTCAAGAACCGAGTAAATGGTTTTCTATGGGTATTTTTAAAAAACCTGCTGAATGCAGAGGCATTCATGTTTGCCAATTCGGCAACATCTTTAGAGCTAATTGGGGTGTGGAAATTTTGATATACATACTCGTAAATAATATTTAATCTGTTATTTTCAGTTTGGTGAAAGGTATTTATGAAACCATTGCTAGATAATAAGGTATAGTTTTGGTTATGTTCAAGTTTGCTTAATATTTCAATTATCCGTATTATTTTAAGTGCCGGATTTAAATTATGTATATTTTCTAAATCATTTTTTAAGGTATCTGTAATATGTTTAAATTTTATTCCTTGTGCTGCTTTTTTAAAAAGATGAGCTACAGGTTGCATCTCTGGTAGGGATAAAAACTCTTTCCCAACAAAGTCCTCTTTAAAATGAATAGAAACTGCTTGGGCTTTAAGCGTGGAGTTTTTTTGAAAATAGGCTTCGTCGTTCAACCACATATGTGGTACGTTTTTTCCAATTAAAACTACTTCGCCAGCTTCAAATTTTTCTATACTATCACCTACAAATCTAGTTCCTGTACTTTTAACGATATATACCAATTCTAACTCTTCATGAAAATGCCAAACCTTCAAAAAATTCTTGTAATTATTTTGAGATACTGTAATAGACGTATTGGCAACACTGGATCTATCTAGTAAATGAAGCTTCATTGTATGAATTTATTACAAAATACGTACTATTCGTGAATGTATAAAAAATATCTAATTAATAGTAAGTTCGCATTTTGTATTAATTCAATAAAAAAGAATGCTACTATTCGTTATCCTTGTATAAAACAATTGGTCAGTAGTCTTTAGCAAAAACTAAAGTTTATTTAGTATTGTGTCTTATCATTCTTTGAGGCCCAATTATTAAAAATCTCAATAGCTTCTTCTTGTAACATTTGTTTAAAGTGAATTTGTCTGTCTTTCATTTCTACTTCCAATTCATCATATATAAACTGGTCATCAAAGTCTATAGCTTTTGCATCGGCTTTATTACAACCATAATATACAGCCTTTGGTCTTGCCCAATAAATAGCGCCAAAGCACATAGGGCAGGGCTCGCAAGAAGTATAGATGATGCAGTCTGTTAGTTGAAATGTATTTAATTTCTTGCAGGCATCTCTAATAACTACCATTTCTGCATGTGCCGTAGGATCGTTTGTTGATGTTACCTGGTTATGACCTTCTGCAATAATTTCTCCATTTTTTACTATCACTGCACCAAAGGGGCCGCCGGCATTTGCGTTCATACCATGCGAGGCCATTTCAATGGCTCTTCTCATAAAAAACTCGTGATCGTGCTTCATTGTGCTTCTGTTTTTTAATAAATGTATCTAAAATTACAGCTTTTTCATTGCACTTTTAAGAAGGCTGCTAAAAGAATATTTAATGTAGACCTTAGTCTTTATAGAAAAAATGAATGATATGTTCTAACAATGATTAATTAATGAATAATGTTCACCTAAATACAGTTTCATATTAGGTTTAAGGATTTTTTATGCTTTAGAGATTTGGTTAAAAGTATGTGTTGCCAGAAAGACCATTGAAAATGGTGGAATAGTTGAATGATAGAGATTTTTATTAGACCAAAATAGGAATAAGCAGTTACAGGTAGTACAAGTTTATTGGTTGGTTGAAAGTCGTTTTTTCTAGTTCTTGATATTTGTAAATAATGTAAATAATACTGTTTTCATATGCTGTATTGTAATTTATGAACACTACAAGCGACGAAATCTAAAAATAAATAGATAAAAATGTCAGACAAGAAATCAAAAAAAGAAATAAGAAAAAATAATGAAAAGCAAATAAGAGCTGCTTTAAAAGATTTAAAAATCTTGCTTGGCAAAGGAGAGTTTATTGCTGCAATGGAAAAGTATTTGCATGATGATGTTCAGTTACAAGAAGCAAATAATGAACCTAAAATAGGAAAGGAAGTTTGTTTGCAAGCGGAAAAGGAACTGTTAGAAACCGTTACTGATTTTGCAGGTTATACTATGAAAAATGTTGCAGTAAGAGGTAATGTCTCTTATTATGAAGCTACAATGAAATTTACGACCTATGATGGGGTTCAACATAACTTTGAACAGGTGAACCGTACAGTATGGGAAAATGGCTTAATTGTAAATGAGCGCTATTATCATGCATAAATTATTTTATAAAAAAGCACTTGTTGAACAGGTGCTTTTTTTATTAATCAACTGCCTAAAAAAACTATGAAAAAGCCAATTGCAATTGTCCAAATAAATACTTTAGAAAATAAAAAGCCAAAACACGCCATAGTTAATGGCTTAGATTTGGTTGTAGTGAAATTTGATGATGAAATATCAGTACTTTACGGAAGATGTCTGCATCGTGGTGCTTTAATGTCAGATGGTTATGTAGATGGTCACAACCTTATTTGTGGTCTTCATGGCTGGGATTATCGTGTAGATACTGGTGTGTCAGAGTATAATAACGCAGAGGTGTTACATAAATTTACTACAAAATTGGAGGGCAATACGCTTTTTGTAGATGAAGCAGAAATTGATGCATACTTGGCAGATAGCCCTCAGCCTTTTAATAGAGATGCCTATTTAGGGGCGTTTGCAGATACACACCCCGAAGATACTGAGCCATATACCGGTTACATAAAAGAATTGGCTACTAACGGATTAAAAAATATGGGTCATCATGGTGCTTCAGCTTCTATGGGGGTAGATAGAAATACCTTGCCAAAATGGAGCGATATTCAGTTTCTGCCAGCGCAATTGGCCAGTAGACCATTGTTAGATGAAGAATCTGTGGCAACTAAAGTAGTTATTGGTCCTAATGCAAAAAAGCCTTTACAATTAGATATGCCATTGTTTGTTAGTGATATGAGTTTTGGGGCATTATCCCGTGAGGCAAAAATAGCATTGTCAAAAGGAGCAGAGCTTGCAGGTACTGGTATTTGTTCTGGTGAAGGCGGTATGTTGCCCAGTGAACAAGAAAACAATAGTAAGTATTTCTATGAGATGGCTTCGGCAAAATTCGGATTCTCTTGGGATAAGTTAGATAAGGTGCAGGCTTTTCATTTCAAAGGAGGACAAGGTGCAAAAACGGGAACGGGCGGACATTTACCTGGTACTAAAGTGAGTAAGGAAATTGCCGAAGTTAGAGGGTTAGAAGAAGGTGAGACGGCAATATCGCCAGCTACTTTTCCAGATTTTCATGGGGTAGACGATTTTAAAGATTTTGCGGCAAAAGTGAGAGAACGAACAGGGGGTATTCCTATCGGGTTTAAAATTGCGGCCAGTCATATAGAAAAAGACATTCAGTTTGCTCTAGATGTGGGGGTTGATTATATCATTCTAGATGGTAGAGGAGGAGGAACAGGTTCTGCACCTACTATTTTAAGAGATAATATTAATATACCTACTATACCGGCTTTGGCCAGAGCTAGAAAGTACATGGATAATGTTGGGGCAACAGATGTTTCTTTGATAATAACTGGCGGATTACGAATTGCAGAAGATTTTGGTAAAGCACTTATGCTAGGTGCAGATGCCATTGCGGTATCAAACTCTGCCTTACAAGCTATTGGTTGTTTGGGTATGAGGGCATGTGGTAGTAATAACTGTCCGGTGGGTATTGCAACCCAAAAAGAATCGTTACGTAGTAGGTTGATAATTGATTCTTCGGCAAAACAGTTATATAACTATTTTGATGCAACCAATAACCTAATAAAGGTAATTGCAAGATCTTGTGGTCATGATGATATTTCAAAATTCAATTTTGAGGACTTATCCACTTTTAATTTTGATATGCATCGCTTAACCGGAATTAATTATGCAGGAATAAACGCCTAAAAAGTATAACCATGAAAATACAAATGCACTTAGCGGCCCAATATTTAGCAGCTGCAGGAATTAGCTTTCTGACTAAAAAAGATGATGACAGCCACACAAATCTAGGTTGGTCCATTGAAAAACAACAATTGGAAACACACCCGTTATCATCAAAAGGAGATATATTATCTTTAAATTATAACACCTTTTCGTTAGAGTGGAACGTTTCTAACAATAATGCTTCTTTTCTATTAGACGGAAAAACACATCAGCAGGTATTACAATGGTTAGAAGAAACTTCAAGGTTGTTTTTAAACAAGGCATATACCTATGATTTTCATTATAATTTGCCTTACAGTATAGATGCGACGTATACTTTTAAATTGAACGTACCAGAATTAAAATACTTAGCTGCTTTAAGGACATTGGCACAATCAAGCGTTGTAAAAACCCTTAATACAACAGATCTGGAGTCTAGTATTCGTGTTTGGCCACATCATTTTGATTTGGGAGCTTACGCAAGTTTAGCTCATAAGGTTTCAGTTGGCTTTGGGTTGGCTATTCCTGATGACATCATAAACGAGCACTATTTTTATATCAGTGGATATGGGGAACAGGGAAGTTTAGATACCAATAATTTTGAAATACTGTCTTTAGGAGAGTGGAAGAATACCAGTTTTAAAGGAGCGGTATTACCGGTAGCAAATGTAAACGAAAAGGAAGTGCTTCAATTTTTTGCCGAAGCAATTGGTAGTTATACAAAAACTACAGGAGCATAAATATATATGTAGTTATTGTAAAAAGATATAGTAATTAACTAGTACTAATCTATAGCACAAGTATAATTTATAAGGTAATCAAAAGAGGTGTTATACAATTGATAAAGGTAAAAGATAGAAAATTGAACATATAGAATTATTGTCCAATGGTGTGGCAGAATTATTATGGATGTTTAAAGCTTAATTGGTGGTTGCATAGTGCTTGTCCTTTAATTTTAGACTTAGTTCTTTACCGCTATATTGGTTTTTACTCTAAAACAGCGTTCCTCCCCTAAATAAAGAGGATTACCATGTTTTTCTGACCAAAATCCGTCTAGAATATCCCTATTTATACACTGGTAAACCACAACACCTTTGTAGGTTTGGTTGTCATCACCTTGGTATTTAAAATTTATAACTAGAATATTGTTTTTAAAGAATCCTGTTCCATATTGCTCTTGATCGGGATTGATGGTCCATTTTGCTTCAATTCTTTGATTTGAATTTAAAGTTAATAGAAGTGTTCCTTTGTAGGTAAACGATTCAGCATCTTGGTTACTGCCGATAATGTTATACTCCCCAACTAAATCTTCAATGCTCATATATTTTAGTATCTATCACAAAAATATTGAAAATTGGACGTATGGTCTCTTGAATAACAGAAAAGGTTATGGCCTATCTTTTTGTAGGTTCCTTAGAAAATAGCAATCTTTATCTTTTATTAAAAATGAATATGAATAAAGAAATTTTAGTGTGTTTGGTGGGCTTGTGTTTTTTAACAAAAATTAATGCTCAAGAAGGAAAGTATGGAGAAAACCAGCCATATTCTTCATATTGGTTTGTAAAAGAACTTTTAAAATGGAGTCCGGACAATGATATTGATGCAAAATTCAATATTAGTCAGGTAGCGTTGGCAAGTCGTTTCTTAAATGATTCTACAGATTTAAACGATAATGCACAGAAGGTACCTGGAATTATAGCGTTGATGGCGCCACATACCACCAATTTTCATCCGTCGCAGGGATTTTCTAGTGTAAAACAGTATGCATTCCCTTTTTGGCAGCAAATAGATTATTTTGTGCAATGGGGTGGGTCATCAAATGAAGGAATCATAGTGCCGCCTACTGCCTTCTGGACAGATGCCGCACATAAGAACGGAGTTAAAAGTATAGGTACGGTATTTTTTCCGCCTAATGTATATGGAGGGAGAGAAGAATGGGTGTACGAATTTTTGGAGCAAAATGAAGATGGTAGTTTTCCCGTTGCGGATAAACTTATTGAAGTTGCCAATACCTATAATTTTGATGGATGGTTCATAAATCAAGAAACCTATGATTTGGATGGTGAGGTTGGAGCGTTGATGCAACAGTTTATATCTTATTACAGAACACAATCGCAATTAAAATTGGTATGGTATGATGCTATGATAGCTGATTCAAGGGTGATATGGCAAGATGAATTGAACAACCATAATCAAATGTATTTTCAAAAAGGCGATAAAAGTATGTCAGATGTCTTCTTTATCAATTTTAGATATAACGAAGTTAATTTAGAGGATAGCAAAGCTTTGGCGCAGGAGCTGGGTAGGAGCGAGTGGGACTTATACGCAGGTATAGATGTACAATCTAAAAGTTACAAGACTCCTGTAAAATGGGATGCATTATATAAGGATGGAAAACCAAATAATACTTCTATTGGAATATATTGGTCAAATGCTACTTTTGATATATCAGAATCAAAAACACCAGCAGATGTGTACGCCAACGAACAAAAGTTTTGGAATGGCGGTTCTTCAATAGAAACACGATTTGGATCGCGTACATGGTTGGGTTTTGCAGATTATTTTGAACCGCGTAGCGTTATCAACGAATTGCCCTTTAAAACGAATTTCAATTATGGTCTTGGGCATTTTTATAATGAGCATGGAAATACTGTCTCAAAAAATGAATGGCACAACCTTAGTATACAAGATGTGCTACCAACATGGCAATTTCAAGTAGATAGTACCAAGGTAAAAGCCAGTATTGATTTTGAAGATAGTTATACTGGTGGTAGTAGTTTATTGTTTGAAGGAACTGAAGATGCGCAAATTCCTTTGTACAAAACCAAAATTAATTTGGATAAAAATGTAAAACTTAATGTAATCTCTAAAACAATAGGGACTGTGGCTATAGAAGTGTACGCTCAATTGTCAAATGGTGAGGTTTTGACATATCCTTTAAGTAGTTCATCTTCTTGGAGAAAACATAAAATTACTATTCCAGTACATAAAAATATAACTATATCTAAAATAGGGATATATAAAAGAGGAAATGGAAGTGTGTATTTGGGAGAAATATCTATGCATGCCGTAAAAGAATCTAGGCCATTAACTTCATCATTTACCGTTAAAACCTTTGCAGGAGAAAATAAGGTAGAATTATATGTGCATTTTTCTTCTATTGAAAAGAACGTATATCATAATTTATATTATATAAATGCCAAAAATGAAAGAGTCTGGTTGGGTAAAACTCCGGCACAAGATTTTTATATATCACATATTCCTACAAAAAATGGTATGCTTAATTTAGAAGTACAATCTGAAAGTTTTGGCGGTGCAAAGGGAAAAATAATCCGAAAAAGGGTGAATGTATCTCAATAGCTAAAGTTATGGTTTAAGTAAAAAATTTCATGTACCAGTTAATGTGATTTTAGCTATTTGATTGAGCGAAAACCATTTAAGACCACACTGATTTTATTCAAAAATTTACCTCGATGAACATAGCAGGTTATTTTAAAAAATAACTTATGTAAAACCTGGTAAAAAATAATTTTATAAAATTTTAGCTGAAGTATTTCTTTAAGCTTACTTCTTTCGTGTATTCAAAAAAGTAGCTGTAAGTAATTGATTTACAATAGACTAAATTCTTTCTTTTATGGTGTTATTAACTAGTTATTTTACTTAAAAAATGAAATTGTTGATAACCCTGTTAAAAGCTTAAAGAGGTATATGTAAAATTAAGATGATTAATTTTCGAACTTTACACCTCGCTAATTATCCACATCATTAACTTTATATTAACATGAAAATCACAGAAGTCATTAAAAGGGATTTTTCAACAAAACCCTTTCATTTACACAAGATAACAAATGCCATTTTAAAGGCTATGACAGCTGTTGAGCATGGAGGTCCCAGCGAAGCTGAAATCATATCTAATAATGTTCATTTAGCACTTTTAGAAAGAAAGCAGGCAGATGATAATTATATTCCTACAGTAGAGGAGGTCCAAGATTTTGTTGAAAATAAATTAATGGAGGGTGGTTATTTCGATGTAGCTAAAGGATACATCCTTTATCGAAATGAACAGGCACAAAGAAGAAAGTCTAATGTTTTTGAAAAACGGGTAAATCTAAAGCCTTACGAATACCCTGCATTATATGAATATGTATCGGCAATACGTCATTCATATTGGATTCATACAGAGTTTAACTTTACAAGTGATATTCAGGATTTTAAAACAGGTTTGACCGATATTGAAAGAAATGCAATAAAGAACACCATGTTGGCAATTTCTCAAATAGAGGTTGCGGTAAAAAGCTTTTGGGGAGATATCTACCACAAAATGCCTAAGCCGGAAATAGGTTCTGTAGGTGCAACTTTTGCAGAAAGTGAAGTAAGACATCATGATGCGTATTCGCACTTGTTAGAAATATTAGGATTGAACGAAGAGTTTAAAAACTTGAAGAAGAAACCTGTAATCATGAAAAGGGTGCATTACTTGGAGACGGCTCTAAAAAACTCTAAGAGTGAGAATAATCAAGAATATGCAGAATCTGTTTTGCTGTTCTCTTTATTTATTGAGCATGTGTCTTTATTTTCTCAGTTCTTGATCATCATGGCCTTTAATAAGCACAAGAACATGTTTAAAGGTATCTCTAATGTTGTTGAGGCTACTTCTAAAGAAGAACAGATTCACGGTGATTTTGGTATTGATATCATAAATATTATTAAAAATGAAAACCCAACATGGTTCAATAAAGAATTTCATGGTTCTGTACAAGAAATGTGTAAAGAGGCATTTATATCGGAAAGTGATATTATAGATTGGATTTTTGAAGCAGGTGAAATTGATTTTTTACCTAAGAAATTAGTAAAAGAATTCATTAAAAAGAGATTTAACGATTCTATAGAAAGTATTGGAATCGAAAAAACATTTGAGGTAGACGAAGAATTACTATCGCAAACAGAATGGTTCGATGATGAAATTATTGGAACCAAACACGGCGATTTCTTCGTAAAACGCTCTATCAATTATAGCAAAAGAACACAAAGTATAACCAGTGACGACTTATTTTAAATGAACGATTCAAAAATTAATTTAGAGACTAGCATACAAGAAGAAGTAAAATTGAATGGTTCTAATGAACTGGTACAAGCTAGAAAAGAAGCGCTTAAAAACCTACAAGAAGATAAAGGAGAAGGTTTTAAATGGTTAAATGAAGATAGCCGTAACTTTTTAGGTTCTGGTTATTTATCACCAGGAGTTTCAGCAGAAACACGTATTCGCGAAATTGCCGATAGAGCAGAAAAAATATTGGACATGCCTGGTTTTTCAGACAAGTTCTACGGTTATATGAGTGAAGGTTTTTACTCGTTGGCATCACCGGTGTGGTCTAATTTCGGAAAAGAAAGAGGGTTGCCAATTAGCTGTTTTGGTTCAAACATATCTGATGATATGGGTAACATTTTGTATACACAGTCAGAAGTAGGAATGATGTCTAAATTAGGTGGTGGTACATCTGGTTATTTTGGTAATATTAGACATAGGGGAGCAGAGGTAAAGAACAATGGAAAAGCTTCAGGAGCGGTACATATTATGCAGCTTTTTGAATCTATGGTAGATGTTGTAAGTCAAGGATCTGTTCGTCGTGGTCGTTTTTCGCCATATTTACCGGTAGAGCATGCAGATATTAAAGAATTTTTGGAAATAGGTACAGAAGGTAACCCTATTCAAGAGCTTACACATGGTGTAACCGTTACCAATGAGTGGATGCAAGAAATGGTAGATGGCGATAATGAAAAGCGTTCTATCTGGGCAAAAGTATTACAAAGAAGAGGTGAAATGGGATATCCGTACATTTTCTTTAAGGATAATGCTAATAACGGTGCTGCTGATGTGTACAAAGAAAAAGGACACAAAATTCATGCAAGTAACCTGTGTACGGAAATTATGTTACCATCAAGTGATGAGTGGTCATTTGTTTGTGTATTATCTTCTGTAAACGTTCTTCATTATGATAAATGGAAAGATACGGATGCAGTAGAAACAATGGTATTCTTTTTAGATGCTGTTATTACTGAATTCTGTGAGAAGTTAGAAGCATACCGTGATTCAGAAAGTCGTGAAGACCGCCAAACCTTCATGTTTATGGAGCGTGCGTATAACTTCGCAAAAGACAACCGTGCTTTAGGTTTAGGAGTATTAGGATGGCATTCATTATTGCAATCTAAAATGTTGCCTTTCAATAGTCAAGAAGCATACAATTTAAATAGTGAAATATTCAAAACCATAAAAGATAAATCTTACAGTGCTTCAGAAGCGTTGGCTGATAAATTTGGTGAACCAGAAGTATTGAAAGGATTTGGCAGAAGAAATGCTACGTTGAACGCAATAGCACCAACTACATCATCTGCATTTATTTTGGGTCAAGTATCACAGGGTATTGAGCCTATTTGGTCCAATACTTATGTAAAGGATATCGCCAAGGTGAAAACTACGATTAGAAACCCGTTCTTAGTAGAGCTTTTAGAAGATAAAGGCATGAACACTACAGAAGTATGGCGTAGTATTAGAGATTTTGATGGGTCTGTACAACATTTAGACTTCCTTTCAGAACTTGAAAAAGATGTATTCAAAACATACTCGGAAATCGATCAGATGGATATTATCTATCAAGCAGCGAACAGACAAAACCATATTGATCAAGGTCAGTCGGTAAATATCATTGTTCACCCAGATATGCCGGTAAAAGAAATCAATAAAATTCATGTGACAGCATGGAAATTAGGGTTGAAGTCGTTGTACTATCAACATAGTATGAACGCAGCCCAAAAGTTCAAACAAAAGAAAGATTGTGCTAGTTGTGAGGCATAGGCCTTTACTGAACTAGAATAGTATTAAGTTTTAAGAATCTGGTGTTTTAACAAACAGGTAATGTTTGTTTAAGCACCAGATTTTTTTTATTCTCAGTTGTAGTTTATAGTTTCATGTTCTTAAAAAAATGAGACTAAGAATTTTTAAGAATCCAGCTATTTAACTCATTTACATCGTTCCTTTTACATAATTGTGTACCTTGGGTCATAGTCGCAGCAGTTCCACATGCTACACCGTAGGCACTCATTTCTTTTATAGATTTGCCGTTCAATAAGGCATGTACCATACCAGCCACCATACTATCGCCTGCACCAATGGTACTTTTTTGAAAAACTATAGGGGCTTTTATATGATTAATTTCATTGTTGGCAACAATCATAGCACCTTTTGGTCCCATTGAAATTACTAATATTTCACATGGATTGTTCTTTAAATAATTCTTGGCGATAGCTTCAAGTTCCGCATAGGATATTTCTTCTATTCCACATAAGGTAGCCAGTTCACCGAGGTTGGGCTTCAATAAAAACACACCTTCTTCAGCCCCTTTTATCAAAGGTTCACCAGATGTGTCTAAGATAAATTTAGCATTGTTTTTTCTAGCTATTTTAGAGACTTGTGCAAAAAAATTGATTGGCATACCGGGGCACAAACTACCACTGGCAACTAAGAAATCATTTGCAGAAAGTATACCGTCCACTTGTTTTAGGGCTTTTTTCCATTCGTTTTCCAAAATTGTGGGTCCTGGCATTCCAAACCGGTATTGCGCATTATTTTTAGTATCTGTCACCGCAAGATTTTCACGTACCCATCCAGATATAGGTATTATTTCTTGTGTAATACTCATGTCTGATAATTGCTGCTGTAGGAGTTCACCGGTAGGTCCTCCGGACATATACATACATAAAGAGGTGCCACCAAGCTCTTGAATAACGCGAGAAACATTTATACCGCCACCGCCAGGCTCGTATACGGGTGTATTACAACGTAATTTACTATTAGGTTTTATACCGGCAACGGTAGTGCTTTTATCAATTGCAGGGTTTACGGTAAGTGTTATGATTTTGTTCATGATAAATTGTAATACATATCTAATATCAAATGTAATTTGATGTATCTACTGTAGCCATGACCAATATCATTGTCGGTAATCAGGTTCTAGAATATCTTAGTGTAAAAGAAATGGTTATGAAAGGTGTTTTTAAAATTGGTAGTGTATCTGGTATTAAAATTCAAATTCATTGGACATTTACATTGTTGCTTATTTGGGTTGCATTTTTAGAAATACAAAAAGGCAGTGGTCTGCATAGGATTCTGCTGAATGAAGCCTTGATTGTAGTGTTATTTCTATGTGTTGTTCTTCATGAATTAGGGCATGCGTTAACTGCGAAAAAATTTGGTGTAGAGACAAAAAATATCTTGTTATTACCCATTGGCGGTGTTGCTACGCTTGAAAAGATGCCAGAAAAACCTATTCAAGAACTACTTATAGCATTGGCAGGGCCTTTAGTTAACGTTGCCATAGCTATGTTACTTTTTCTATTTGTGCCAGTAAAAAGTTATTTTAATTTCGATGCTATCGTTTTAGAAGAAATACTGTATGAAACAACCTTACAGAACTTTTTGTTTTATTTATTTGTAGCCAATGTAATGTTGGTATTATTTAATTTGATTCCTGCTTTTCCTATGGATGGGGGTAGGGTGTTAAGGGCGCTTTTGTCCTTCAGGTTAGGAAGGTTAAGGGCAACGGACATTGCAGCAAATTTAGGTCAGGGGTTGGCTTTTGTATTTTTTATTCTAGGACTTTTCTTTAATCCGTTTTTGATTCTCATTGCGTTTTTTATCTTCTTTGGAGCCTACAGTGAAAATCAATCGGTGAAACAGAGAAATGTACTAAAAGGGCATTTAGTAAGAGAGGCAACCCTAACCAATATTACAAAATTACATTCCAAAAATACCATACAAGAGGCTATTGATATTTTACTGGCAGGAACAGAAAAGGATTTTGTAGTAACCGAAGAAGGCAAAATTATAGGTGTGTTATCACAGAAAGATATTATAAAAAATGTAAAAACTCCCACTATGATAATAGGAGATATTATGCAACGGAAATTTAAGACCGTAGATGTCAATATGGAGATTTTAAAAGCATTAGAAATGATAGGGAATGAAAAGAATAACTTTTATCCAGTAGTTGAGAACGGACGTCTGTTTGGAGCGATCGATACCACGAATATAAACGAGTTTATTCTATTAAAAACGGTATTAAAATAAGTATAATGCTAGAAATCAAGAGGTTTGTTGTAGGTTGAATAGATTTCTTAAAAGAAGTGCTGATTTAAATTATGTTAATGATCAAGCACCGCTGCATAACAAATTTAATGCTATACTTTTCTGCAGAATTGAGCATGCATATTAAGACATTATGGTTTTTATAACAATGATGGTATGCTGTACAATGTATACAAAGCTTTATGAAGCCTCTTTATTTCTAGACTTGCGTTTACTTTTTATAAAGTCAAGTAGTTTGCCGGAAAGAAAAGTGAGTACTACACTTTTTATAGTTCCTTTTTGAATAAAAGAAGCTCCTAATCCCTGTCTTAATTGATATGGAATTACATCTTTTTTTGCGCTGTTAAACTGTAATTTAATACTTTCTTGGTCAATTTGCCGTTGAAGATCAAGAACTTTCAAGCGCTCATCTATTTCCTTAAAAGAATGGTATTGCTTGCTCATCAGTCAAAATAATATTTAGATAATTTTTTAAGTACAGGTTTGTTTAGCTGTTCTCTAAATATATAGAGCATAATAGCTAAAATAATATAGAACCCAGCTACTATTATAAAGCCAATAAAGTAACTGTTCATTAGTTCAGATAGCCACAAACAAGCAGCAAATGACAAGAATAATAATGCAAACAGGCTACTTATGCCTATTAAGAGAAGCTTTAATATACCGGTAGTATTTTTTGATAAGACCTTAAATATTTTAAGTCTATAATACTCATTGCTATGCTCTAAATATGACCCCATATCGGTTTTTATACCTATGAGGTCATTTTTTAATTCTTCAAAAGCCATAATTGCTATTTATGTAGTTGAGCGTTTTTTGCTTTTAAGTCTTCTAGTTTTTGTTCTAGCTTAGCTATGATGTCGTCAGCTTTGTAGCTCATAGTAGATATAGCTTCGTCTAATTTCTTATCAAAAGCATCTTTCTGCTCGTTTGCAGTTTTGGTAAGCTCATCTTTTGCGTGAGAAACCCTTTCAGCAATTTCATGACTGGTATCTTCAACTTTTCTTTTGATTTTATGACGGGTTTCAATTCCTTTATCAGGTGCGTATAAAATGCCTATTGCGGCTCCAATTGCAGCTCCTGTTAACAGCGCCAGTAAAGTGTTTCCATTATCGTTTTGCATCATATTGAATTTAAGTGTTTATGAAAAAAATACACTTAAAATTAAACACTTATGCTCGTTTTACATATGATTTAAGTCATATATGAAAATTAAAATTTGTTTTTAAATAATAGAGGTTATTTATGATTTTGTATAGATAAGAAGTAAGTTATGTTAGTAGTTTATAAACCTGTTTGGCTATTTCCAATTCTTCATTGGTTGGGATAACTAAAAGTTTGACCTTGGCACCTTTGGTATTAATTTCACGTAAGGTAGATGCTCTTAATTCGTTTTTTGAATCATCAATGTAAATATTAAAATACTCCAAATCCTTGCATATTAGTTGACGCATTAAGCTTGAATTTTCTCCAATACCGGCAGTGAAGATAATAGCGTCTAACCCGTTCATAGATGCTGTATATGCACCTATGTATTTTTTAATTCGATACGCATTCATTTCAAGGGCAAGTATGCATTGTGCGTTTCCTTTTCCGGCTTCTTCCTCAATATCTCTTAGATCGTTAAAGCCTGTAAGGCCAAGCATGCCACTTTTCTTATTTAAAAGTTCGTTTACTTTATCTAAACTATAACCAAGTGTATTTACCATATAAAAAATGATGGAGTGGTCAATATCACCACTACGTGTGCCCATAACTAGTCCGTTAGACGGTGCAAACCCCATACTGTGATCAACACTTTTGCCATCTTTTATAGCGGTAATACTACATCCGTTTCCTAAATGAATAGAAATAAGTTTTGTATGCTTTTTGTTCAGGTATTCATTTGCTTTTTCCGAAACATACTTATGGCTGGTACCATGAAAACCATATGCTTGAATTCTTTTATCTTCAAATAGTTCATTAGGCAGGGCATACTTTTTTGCTGTAACAGGTATGGTACCGTGAAAGGCGGTATCAAAAACAATCATTTGTTTAGCGGAATCAAATATTTCTTCAGCCATTAAAATACCTTCTAGATTTGCAGGATTGTGCAATGGAGCTAGGGGGGAGAGACTTTTGATCTTTGTCTTTACCTCTTCGGTAACTAAAGTTGTTTCAGTATAATTACTACCACCATGTACCACACGGTGCCCAATGGCATCAATATCTTCGGTGCTATTAATAACACCCGTTTCAGAATCAAGTAAAAGTGATGTTATCCGCTCTAGACCAGCTTTATGGCTTAAAATAGGGTAAGTTTTTTCAACCTTATGGGTATCGGTTTTATAAGTAGAAATAGCTTCGTCACTACCAATACGTTCTATGGAACCCAGGCAAGTAATTTTAGCCAAAGGCATTTCTAAAAGTTGATATTTTATAGAAGAACTACCAGAATTGATAATTAGTATATTCATAAAAAAAGATTATAATCCTTGTGCTTGGATAGCGGTTATTATGACGGTATTGAAAATGTCATCTACGGTACAGCCACGGCTTAGATCATTAACAGGCTTGTTAAGACCTTGTAACATTGGTCCAATTGCTAAGGCGCCTGTTTCCCTTTGTACGGCTTTATAGGTATTGTTACCTGTATTTAAGTCAGGAAATATAAACACGCTAGCTTGCCCGGCTACCTCAGAATCTGGTAATTTACTTAGTCCTACTTTAGCATCTACCGCTGCATCATATTGTATAGGACCTTCAACTTTAAGATCTGGTCTTTTTACTTTTATAATTTCTGTAGCTTTTCTAACCCTATCAACATCTTCACCAATACCAGAAGCTCCAGAAGAGTATGAAAGCATGGCTATTTTTGGTTCAATACCAAATGCGGCACTTGTAGCGGCAGAAGAAATTGCTATTTCAGATAATTGTTCAGAATTAGGATTAGGATTAATGGCGCAATCTCCAAAAACAGTAACCCTATTGGGCAGGCACATGAAAAATATAGAAGATACTATAGATACCCCTGGTTTTGTTTTAATGAACTGGAGCGCCGGTCTAATGGTGTGTTGGGTAGTATGCGCCGCGCCAGATACCATACCATCGGCATGCCCTTTGTACACCATCATGGTACCATAATAAGATACATCTTCCATTAAATCTTTGGCCATTGCCAAGTTTACATTTTTATGTTTTCGCAATTCAAATAAAGTATTGGCGTAATCTAAAAACTGATCAGATGTTTTAGGGTCTATAATGTTTATAGTATTACTATCTAGATCAATATCTAGTTCTGTAATTTTAGAGGTAATCTGTTCTTTGTTCCCCAAAAGAGTAATGGTAACAGCATTGGTATCGATCAGCATTTTGGTCGCCATTAAAATACGTTCATCTGAACCTTCGGGAAGAACAATATGCTTTTTGGAAGAAGTAGCTTTCTGCAGAAGGTTATATTGAAACATTCTAGGGGTTATGCCCTTGGCTTTAAAAGTGATTAAGCGTTCAGCCAACTCTTTAGTAGGGATATGTTTTTCAAACTCTTGTATAGAGGTCTGTATTTTTTCTGTGTTTTCGGCATATATACGTGGTCTTATGATACCTATTTTGTTGGTAACGTTAAATGTACCTCTTGCAACCGATAGAATAGGAATAATATCTGAAAGACCTTCTATCAGTTTTATAATAGACTCTTCCGGTAATAGACCTCCAGTTAAAACAATACCGGAAAGGCTAGGGTAGTTTGTTGATATATTAGCCTGTAATGCCCCTAAAATAATATCGGCACGGTCACCAGGTGTAATCACAAGACTATTATCTTTTAAATGTGTTATGTAATTACGCAATTGCATGGCACCTACACTAAAACTGCCTACTTGGTTGTTGATGTAATCTTCACCAAAAAGCACTTTAGCATCTAATTCTTGTGCAATCTCTTTTAATGTTGGACTACCTAAAATAGGATTTAATGGAATGGTGCCTACTAAAACATCATTAGGTAGTTTTTCTTTTAATCCGTTAGATACAATAGTTATATTTTCCGGTTGTACTTTATTGGCTACTATTAATAACACATCTACACCTTTTTCTTTAAAAGAATCATAGGCCATATAAAGATTTCCTATCAATTCATCTAAAGTCTTATTTTTTCCACTTGCTAAAATTACGGCGGGTATTCCTAAGTTTTTTGCGATAAGAACGTTAATATCCCATTCAATTATTGCGCCCTCTCCAGAAAAATCGGTTCCTTCGACCAACACAAAATCAAACTTGTTTTCAATAGTTTTATACTTGTGTATAATGTGACCTACAATTTCATCGTCCTTATCTTGGTTTTTTAATTGTACCACCTGGCTACGCGTATATGCAAAGGCTTCTTCTGGTTTCATATCTACGTTGAAGTAGCTTAAAACAGTGTCAATATGGTTGTCAGTTTTACCTTTGGGGACATCGTCAATAATAGGTCTGAAATAGCCAACTTTGGCAGTCCTGCCTAATAGAAGTTGCATTAGACCTAGTGAAATTATCGATTTTCCGCTATTGGGTTCTGTTGTAACAATATATATGGCTTTACTCACGTGTATAAGGAATTAGTGATTAACAAATTTATAGGGTTCTTGAAGGATTCACTTTTGCTATATGAAAAGCTGACACTGTAGTTTGAAGTTGATAAGTATTAGGTTGTAAAAGTGGTTTATGCCCATATATTTCTCCTTAATATTTTTTTAAAGTGTGAATGCCAGTTGTTCTTAAAGATACAAGTAAAACCTTTGGTTTGTATATAAAGTGCAAAAATAGACATGGTAGGAAGGTTTAAAAATGACATATATCATTTTCAGCGTTAGTGGCAAGAACTACATTTGATTCTGTTATTACTTAAGAACAGCAAATGCAGAACCAAACAAATACAGATACGAACTCTTTCTTTTTAAGTGAGGAGCGTGCCTTTTTAGATGGTCCACGCAGCAGAGTTAAAGAACTATGGTTTACGTTTAAGGTACAATATCAGTTTATTAGGGCATTTAGGAAATTACATTTTATAGGTCCTTGCGTTACGGTATTTGGATCTGCCCGTTTTAAAGAGGACAATCTGTATTATAAACAAGCTGTAGAAGTAGGTAAAGCATTATCTGAAATGGGCTTTGCAGTAATGACAGGTGGGGGACCAGGAATTATGGAGGCTGCCAATAAAGGGGCTTACCTTAATAATGGCTATTCAATTGGTTGTAATATTATACTGCCTCATGAACAAAAGCCCAACCCATATTTACATAAATGGATTAATATTCCTTATTTCTTCATTAGAAAATTCTTATTGCTCAAGTACTCTTTTGCCTTTGTAGTATTGCCTGGTGGCATTGGTACCTTAGACGAACTTTTTGAGGCAGTTACTTTAATACAGACTAAAATGATACAAGACTTTCCTGTAGTCATTTTTGGAAAAGAATATCATAAAGAATTATACCATCACGTACAGACGATGGCAGAAAATGAAAGTATTTCTAAAAAGGATATGGAATTAATGTTTCTAACCGATTCAGTTGAAGAAATGAAAGAACATCTTAAGGAACATGCGGTCAAAAGATTTAAACTCATTAAAAAACCAATGCGAACCAAGTGGTGGTTTGGTGAAAAAAAGCAAGTTAGGTCTATGTAAGCATAACAAGGGTTCCTAAACTTTTGGTTAAAAAAGTAATGTAACATGTTAAAAATTAATAGTATAAAAGTAATCTTTTTTGTTTTGACAGCTGTGCTCTTAAGTTCTTGTCAATTTAAGAAGGAGAATGATATGGGATCTCTTAAAACTGGTAATACTAGTATGTTATTACCAAGTAAAACAGAGGTGAAGAAGATGAAACACATAGAAATTTTGAAAAATATTAAGGTAGAACGGTATTTTCAATTTATGGATTCTGTGGTTAAAAGATATGATACGCTAGTGCCTTATTCATTATCTGAACATGTATTGGTACGAAATAATCCTTGGATATTGGATACTTTGGCAAATACAGATTACTATAGAATGATAGCAAGAGATTCTTTTGTTTATGACCAAAAGCAGATGATAGTATTGCCAAAAGGGAGTGAGCTAATAATACCTGATTCATTAATTGCATGTAAAATTTTAGAAGAATTTGCAACTACTGAAATTGATGTGAACATACCAGAATATAAACTACGTATCTATCAAGATTCTGTTTTGTTGCATACGTTTCCGGTCAGGGTAGGACAATATAGGGAACGCTATCTAAAGTTTGGAGATCGCGTAACAGATTTAAGGACAAAAACAGGAAAGGGAACAATAGTAAGGCACGCAAAGCATCCAGATTTTTATAATCCCGTAAATGGAAAACGTTTTTATGTTACTAAACGAGACGATGGTAAAACAACCATGATGCCACAAATACCTTGGATAGAAACAGAAATCAATTCTATTAGAAATGGACAGATGATTCATCCTACTACAAATCCAAAAACATTAGGAAGGGCCTATTCAAATGGATGCATTGGGTTGGGAGAAGCAGACGCCTGGGTAGTTTATTATTATGCACCATTAGGAACAAAACTTAGAATTAGATATGATTTAGAAACGTATGATGAAGGAAAGGTTGTTTCAGTGTTTAGAGATGTGTATCACTTAACCCATAATCCATAAAATAAATGTTTCTTAATGCTGAACCCAATTTAGTTTAAAGTGAATTTAAATAATATGAACTAATAATTTTATTAATTTTACTATCGTGAACAAACTGTTTTCCATACTGTTATCATCGATCATCATGCTACAAAGCTTAGGTGTGCATTATGATGATATTGTTCAGTTAGATGAATTGATCGAGCACGCCCAATTTCATAATATGCAATATGGTGATAATGTAATAGTTTTTCTTTCTAAACATTATGGTGAATTGAAAGCAGATCATCAACGCGATCATCAAGAGGAAAAGAAAGATCACGAAAAACTCCCTTTTAATCATAGCGGTGCATCACATATTTCTATTGCCGATGTATTCTTGAATACTTACAAATCAGAATTAAACGAAGTACAAATTTTAGAGAATTCAGACGGTAATTTTTATTACCAAGCACCTTCTTCATCCTTACACTCACAAGGCATTTTACAGCCGCCGCGCGTTTCATAATACAATCAATTTTTTAAATTTTTTTAGTTCATACTCATGTCATTGAGTAGGAGCGATTCACATTGATTTATATGAAAAAATGCTATCAAATATCATTAATTTCAGCTTAAAGAATAAGCTTATTGTTCTTCTATTTACCGTATTTATTATTGGGTACGGTTTATTTGCACTTTCACAAATACCTATTGGTGCTGTGCCAGATGTAACCAATAACCAGGTTCAGGTAATTACTACATCACGTAATTTATCAACCCTAGATATGGAGCAATTTATCACATATCCGGTAGAGTTAGAAATGGCGAATTTACCCGGTGTCAAAGAAATACGTTCGGTATCTAAGTTTGGTTTGTCTGTGGTTACTATCGTTTTTGATGATGATTTAGGCACCTATTTGCCAAGGCAACTTATTGCCGAGAAAATAGCTTCTGCATCAGAGAAGATACCCGCAGGTTTTGGTACTCCACAAATGGGACCTATTACCACCGGACTAGGAGAAATCTATCAATACATATTGGAGGTGAAACCAGCATATAAAAATGAGTATTCCACTACGGAATTGAGAACCATACAAGATTGGATCGTAAAAAGACAATTGTCCGGTATACCAGGTGTAGTTGAGGTGAACACTTGGGGCGGATTTCTAAAACAATACGAAGTGGCCATAAATACCCAAAAGCTAAATGCTATGAATATCACTACAAGTGATGTTTTTAAGGCTTTGGAAACTAATAACAGTGTATCGGGAGGTGGGTATATAGAAAAGGTAAACCAAGCTTTTTTTATTCGTGGAGATGGGTTGGTCTCTTCTCTTGAGGATATCAAGAATATTGTTATTTCTAATAAAGACGGCCTACCCATTTATATTAAAGATATAGCAACTGTTGACTTTGGTAGTGCTGTCCGTTTTGGTGCTATTACAGGTAATGGTGAAGGCGAGAAAGTCTTAGGGCAAGTGATGATGTTGAAAGATGCAAACTCTAAAAAAGTAATAGAAGCGGTTAAAGAACGTATTGCCGAAATTTCCACTTCGTTGCCCAAGGGTGTTTATATTAATCCGTTTTTAGAACGTAGCGAACTTATTGCAAAAACCACCTTTACGGTAAGTGAGAACTTAATTTTAGGATGCCTAATTGTCATTTTTGTAGTGGTATTGTTGTTAGGTAATTTTAGGTCAGGTTTGGTAGTGGGATCTGTAATACCCTTGTGTCTTCTTTTTGCCTTGTCACTTATGTACATATTTGGCGTAGATGCCAATTTAATGAGTTTGGGAGCTATTGATTTTGGTATTATCATAGACGGCGCCGTCATTATTGTAGAGTTTATAGCTTTTGAAATTACGCGAAAACAGCACGAAATAAATGGTTTGCCCAAAGTAGAACAACAACATTTAAAAGATAAGATTACGTTTAACGGTGCATCTAAAATGATGAATTCTGCCATTTTTGGGCAGTTGATCATATTAATTGTTTTTATTCCTATTCTTTCATTAAGTGGTGTAGAAGGTAAAATGTTCAAGCCTATGGCATTGACCTTCAGTTTTGCGTTAGTTGGGGCCATGATTTTATGTTTTACCTATGTTCCCGTAGCGGCATCAGTTTTTCTAAAACCATCAAAGGAATTGGACAAAAATATAGCTGTTCGTTTAATGAAATGGTTGGTCAAGAAATATGAGCCTATTATAAATTGGGCATTGCAAAGTAAAAAAATAGTTTTAGGGGTTGCATCTATGCTACTGATGTTGGCAATATTTTTATACGCAGCTATGGGTAGTGAGTTTGTACCAACGTTAGATGAAGGCGATTTTGTAATACAGCCCGTTTTAAAAACAGGAACTTCATTAAGTAAAACTGTTGAGATTACTACCGAGATCGAGAAAATTTTACTCCATAATTTTCCAGAGGTTCAGCAAGTGGTCACTAGAATAGGTGCTGCCGAAGTGCCCACGGATCCCATGTCAATGGAAGAAAGTGATGTCATTATTAAATTGGCACCCAAAGGGGAGTGGACAAGTGCAAAATCTAAAGACGAGTTAGCCGATAAATTTAAAGAGGCACTAGCCATTATTCCGGGGATGGAGGTAGAATTTACACAACCCATAGAAATGCGTTTTAATGAATTAATTACAGGCGTTAGAGCAGATATAGCTATAAAGATTTTTGGTCCGGATTTAGATGTATTGGCTAAAAAAGGCAATGAGATTGGGGCGTTGATAAAAGATGTTGAAGGAGCTGCAGATATTAGTGTAGAAAAAATAGCCGGTTTGCCCGAAATGAGTGTTGATTATGATCGTGCAAAAATTGCCCGCTTCGGTTTAAATATTCAGGATCTAAATGATATGGTTTCTATGGGTTTTGCCGGTAAAACTGCCGGTAATGTTTTTGAAGGTGAAAAGCGATTTGATGTAGTGGTGCGTTTAGATAAAGCAAAACGACAAGATATTGATGATCTTAAAAACCTGTATGTTGATTTGCCCAACGGAGGAAAAATCCCGTTAAGTGAATTGGCAGATATTACGTATAAAAAAGGTGCGGCAAAAATCTCTAGAGATGATACCCAAAGAAGAACGGTAGTAGGCGTAAATGTCCGTAATCGCGATTTGCAATCAGTTGTAGACGATATTCAGGGATTAATCAATGAAAAGGTAAAATTACCAGCAGGATATACCATCACCTATGGCGGTCAGTTTGAAAATCTACAAAGTGCCCGAGACCGACTATTGATAGCGGTACCTATAGCATTAGCGCTCATTTTTGTGTTGCTATATTTTGCATTTAAATCGGTAAAAGAAGCTCTTATGATCTATTCCGCTATTCCGTTAGCGGCTGTTGGGGGAGTTTTTCTTTTATGGGTACGGGACTTACCGTTCAGTATTTCTGCGGGAGTAGGTTTTATAGCACTTTTTGGTATAGCTGTATTAAATGGTATTGTTCTGATAGAACATTTTAAGGAGTTGAAAAAGAATTCTTTTCATAGTTTAGATGACTTAATAAAACAAGGTGCAAAAGATCGGTTGCGGGCAGTGTTGTTAACAGCATCTGCCGCAGCACTTGGTTTCTTGCCCATGGCAATATCAACCAATGCCGGTGCAGAAGTGCAGCGACCTTTGGCAACGGTGGTTATAGGTGGTCTCTTTACGGCAACTATATTGACTTTGGTAGTTTTACCAGTGCTATATTCTATGTTTGCAAGTCATGACAATTCAAGAAAGCCAATACCAAAAACAACGTTACAAAATGGTATTGTTTTTATAGCATTGCTTATATCTATTGGGACTTCGGCACAAGAATCAAAAAGTCAAAATCTTGATGTATTAATTTCCTTGGCCATTGAAAATAATATGGGTTTAAAAGCCGGTCAGTTGAAAGTTAATGAATCTAAAGCACTAATTTCTAATGCTTTTAGTTTTGATAAAACGCATGTGTATTATGAATACGATGAAAATAATCTTGCCATCAACAATGTGCCATTAAAGGTATTTGGGGTTCAACAAGATTTTCGTTTTCCAACAACTTATTTTTCTGAAAAAAAGGTGAACAACCTACAGGCTGGTTTGGCACAAAGTGAATATGATATTCAGCGTAAGGCGTTAACCAAAGAAGTAACAAGGAGGTATTATGAATATCAAATTGCAAGAGAGAAGGTTAGGGTATATAAACGGTTAGATAGTTTATATGCCAATTTTTCTAAGGTAGCAGCTAGAAAATTTGAATTAGGAGAAACCAATTACTTAGAGAAAATTACGGCGGCCTCTAAACAACGACAAATCAGTTTAGACTATCAGCAAGCCATGCAACATGTAGCAACTATATATGCTAATTTGGTGCAATTAATTCAGGTAGAAGATAGTTTGGTTCTTGCCGAAGAAATGAACTTGAAAATTGTCATACAAGATGTAAACTTAGACGCTAGTCCTGAGTTGGTCTATTATGAAAATAACAGGCAATTGCTGGCTGCAGAAAGCAACTTAGAAAAACAGCAGCTGCTACCAGATATAAGTTTAGCCTATTTTCAGGGATCAAACTCAGAATTGAACAACACTCTTTTTGGTTATCAATTAGGACTCAAGATTCCGCTATTCTTCAGTGGAAATACTTCTAGGATTAAGGCATCTAAAATTGCAAAAGAAAGAGCGGTAACGGAGTCGGTCGCATATAAAATTCAAATAAAGTCCAAACAATATATTTTAACACAACAAATTGTACAAATTCAAAACTCATTAAATTATTATGAGAACGAAGGCGCAGAACTGGCAGACGAAATATTGAAGACCGCCAACATTAGCTTTAAAAATGGGGAGATAGATTTCTATCAATACCTACAAAGTTTAGAAAGCGCATATGATATAAAATTGGGATATCTAGATCAGCTAAAAGCGTATAACGAAACTGCTGCAGACATTAATTTCATAACATTATAAATAGGGCATCATGCAAAAATATATATACAACATAACAACGATTTTCATTTTCGCAATTATTTTAAGTTGTGGAAATCAGGAAAACAAAACGAATGATAGCACCGCATTAGAAGCTAATACAGATGACCGTATTAAAATTACTCAACAACAATTCAACCAAAGTAAAATGAGTTTGGGTAAAATGGCAGAAAGTGATTTTCCGGTAATAGTAACAACAGCGGGCATGATAGATGTGCCACCGGAAAATAGGGCGGTAGTGAGTGCTACCATGGGCGGTTATATTAAGACTACCCCTTTATTGGTCGGTGATAAGGTCCGTAAAGGGCAATTATTGGTAACAATAGAAAATCCGGAGTTTGTAACCTTACAACAACAGTATATGGAGGTTAATGGGCAGTTAAGTTATTTAAAAGCAGAATACGAGCGTCAGCAAACAATGGTAGCGGAAAACATTAGTTCTCAGAAAAGCTTTTTAAAAGCAGAGAGCGATTACAATACTGGGATAGCAAGATATAACGGACTCAAAAAACAATTGAGAATGCTACACATATCACCCGATCAAGTAGAAAAGGGTAATATAAATTCAGTAGCCACTATTTATGCCCCAATTGGCGGTAGTATAACAAGTGTAAATATTTCAAAAGGTACGTATGTTTCTCCCGCTACCTCAATCATGGAGATTATTAATAATGATCATATACACCTAGAACTTTCGGTTTTTGAAAAAGATATCATGAAAATAGAAAAAGGACAGGTAGTGGAATTTAGAATTCCAGAAGCTTCTAAAGAAACCTATAGGGCAGAGGTCTATTTGGTAGGTACATCAATAGGTCAAAATAGGACGATAAAGGTCCATGCACATATAGAGAATGAAGAACAGGCTAATTTTCTTACCGGTATGTTTGTTGAAGCAAATATCATTATAGAAAAATCAACACAGATTTCGTTACCTTCAGATGCTATTGTAGAGGTAAATAATGAGTCGTTTGTGCTCCTATTAGAGGAGAGAAAAGGAGACATTTATTATTTTAAGCAAATACCTGTCAACATCTTGGGTAGTTATGAAAATAAGAGTTGGGTCAGTAATTCATCGACTTTTAAACAAGAAACACAATTTTTAACCAAAGGTGCGTTTAGCCTGATAGGAGAGTAGTTTAAAAGAGAGTATAGAATTAGAGCGTAAGTATATGTATTAAATCATTATAGGTCGGTCAAATAAAAAAAGGATGAAGAAATTTATAGTGTTTATGTTGCTTTCTGTGCTAGGCTTGGGTTCTGCAACGGCCCAAGAATGGCATACAGATTTTACGGAAGCCAGTTCTATTGCTACTTCAGAAAATAAGCCATTAATAATAGTGTTTCAAGGATCAGATTGGTGTGCGCCATGTATTAAGTTAGATAGAGCCGTGTGGTCTACCAATGAGTTTAAAGAATATGCTGAAAAGCATTACGTAATGCTGCAAGCAGATTTTCCAAGAAGAAAGAGGAATGCGTTACCAAAAGAGCAATTGAATAAAAATAAAGCCTTGGCAGAAAAGTACAATAGGCAAGGTATATTCCCATTTGTTGTAGTGATGAATGCGGATGGAAAAGTATATGGAGCAACCAGTTATAAAAAACGTTCACCAAAAGAATACATTGCTGAATTAAATGCTTTCATAAAATAGCTTGAAGAAACTACTTCTCATACTAATGCTATGTGTTGTTGGGCAACTATTTGCCCAACAACCATATAAGCGCACCATTAAATTAATGGGTAGCCGTTTTGATATTACTGTCGTAGCTAAAGATCCTGTTGAAGGAAATTCGTATATTAGTTTGGCTATCAATGAAATAGCAAGAATAGAGAAGTTGATTTCTTCTTGGGATTTAAATTCACAGACATCGGAAATTAATAGAAATGCAGGAGTGAAACCTGTAAAAGTTAATGCAGAATTGTTCAATTTGATACAAAGGGGAATTGGCATTTCTAAGCTAACAGACGGTGCTTTTGATATCAGTTATGCATCTATGGATAAAATCTGGAAGTTTGATGGTAGTATGACTGCAATGCCAACAGAAGCTACGATAAAAACATCTGTTTCTAAAGTAGGTTATCAAAATATCATATTAGATAAAGAAAACCGTACGGTCTTCCTGAAGTTAGTAGGTATGAAAATTGGTTTTGGAGCCATTGGCAAGGGCTATGCAGCAGATAGGGCAAAAGAGTTGTTAAAATCTAAAGGCGTAGTAGCGGGCATCATAAATGCATCTGGTGACATGAATACCTGGGGAAAACAACCTAATGGTAAAGAGTGGCAGGTGGCCATTACCAACCCTATGGATAAGAATAAGGTCTTTGCTTTGTTACCAATAACCAATGGGGCAGTGGTTACTTCAGGAAACTATGAAAAGTACGTTACCTTCAAGGATACAAGGTTTTCCCATATCATTGATCCTCGTAGTGGTTACCCTGTAACAGGTATTATTAGCGTTACCGTTTTTGCTCCCAAAGCAGAATTGGCAGATGCCTTGGCAACATCGGTATTTGTCATGGGAAAAGAAGTTGGACTGAACCGAATAGAACAGTTGCCGAATATAGCGTGTATTATCATAGACGATAAAGGCAACATCTTTACATCAAAAAATATTGAAATATCAAAATCATGATAAAGAAAGTTTTAATAGTGGCTTTATTGGCAACTTTTGGTAGTAGCTGTACAGTGTTGAAGGAGTATGATAAAATGAATATTAACGACCCGGATATGACATTGCAGGATAAACAATGCGATAGAAACGTTAGTACCATGCATTCTTATAGAGAGGCGGCAGTTGGCGCTAATGGTGGTAGAACAGGTGGTGGTTGCGGTTGTAATTAATGAAAAAGATGAAACAAATGAACAGTTATAAATCACGGCTATTAATTGCGGCGCTTTTCCTTTGTAGTATAGGTTATGCTCAGCAAAACCAAGATGCATCTACCTCATATAAGAAAAGGGTGCTAGAAAACACGGAGATAGATATTTTGAGCAGTTATTATGCACAGGATGGAGATAATGCGGCGGTAAGTGGAGGTTTGGGTAGTGAAGAGTTAACTGATGTAACGGGTACTATCGTGGTGTCTGTACCGCTGAGCGATGACGATGTTCTAACTATAGATGCCGGGGTTTCTGCGTATACTTCTGCATCCTCTAGTAATGTTGATCCATTTGATGGTGATGAACCAGCGGATCCTTTTGTAGCAAGCTCAGGGGCATCTCGATCAGATGTATGGACAAATTTGACAGGCTCATATAGTCATAGTTCAGAAGATAGAAATACCATTGTCTCAGGTAAATTATCGCTATCATCGGAATATGATTATTTTTCTTTTGGTTTTGGCGGTGGATTAACAAAATTGTTCAATGAAAAGAATACAGAACTTCGTATAAATGCAAATATGTTTTTAGACACTTGGACAGCTATTTATCCTACCGAATTACGCCCTTTTGCAAGTGGTGCAAATGGTCTGGAGAACGGATTTTTTTCCAACAAAACCATAACAGGTAATAGCGACTATACTCCTACTTTTGAGAAGTTTACAGATGAAACAAGAAATTCATATTCGGTAGGGTTGGGGTTTTCTCAAATTCTTAGTAAGAACCTTCAGGGGTCTTTGGCTTTGGATTTTGTGCAGCAAGAAGGGTTGCTGAGCACACCATTTCAGAGGATATATTTTGCAGATGTTGCGGACTCGTTTGTTCAGAATTTTCAATTAGCAGATGCTATAGAGCAATTACCCAATACCCGTTTTAAGGTAGCTGCAGGCGGCAGATTAAATTGGTATGTAAACGAGACTTTTGTTTTGCGTACGTACTACCGATATTATTTTGATGATTGGGGAATAAACTCCCACACCGCAAGTGTAGAACTGCCTATTAAATTATCCAATAGGTTTACGGTTTACCCATCTTACAGATATTATATGCAAAGCAAAGCAGATTATTTTTACAAGTTTGAAGAAGCATTGTCTACGGAAAATTTTTATACTTCTGATTATGACCTATCTAAATATTCGGCAAATCAATTTGGAATGGGAGTATCGTACACAGATATTTTCACAAAAATGCATATGTGGAAATTTGGTCTAAAAAGTATTGATCTGAAATACTATAAATATGATAGGAACACTACTTTTAGTTCCGGCATCATCACTGCTGGGTTTAAGTTTGTAATGGACTAGTTTGTAATACACTTAAAAAATAGGAGTCTTTGAACCATTTTTTATGTTTAAGACTAAAAATGGTTCTATATGAGCCAATTCAAATAGCTAACTTTTAAGTCTATTTTAATGATAATTTTTTACAGTGATGGAATTAAAAAAAGAATATGACCTTATTTGTGTTGGCGCAGGTATCATGAGCGCAACTTTGGCATTATTGGTAAAACAATTAAAACCAGATCTTAAAGTGCTGATTGTTGAACGATTAGATAAGGTGGCACAGGAAAGTTCTGCTGCATGGAACAATGCCGGCACTGGACACTCTGCTTTATGTGAATTAAATTACGCACCAGAAAATGAAGATGGGACAATAGAAATAAAAAAGGCAATTGACATTTGTACCCAATTTGAAACTTCTAAGCAATACTGGTCTTATTTGGTGGAAGAAGGTTTAATTAAAGATCCTAGATCATTCATTACTCCCGTGCCGCATCATAGTTGGGTAAAAGGGAAAGATAATGCCAATTATCTTCAAAATAGGTATAAAGCTTTCAAAGAACATTTTATGTTCGATTCTATTGAGTTTACCACAGAAATTGCAAAGATGAAAGAGTGGTTTCCGTTAATGATGCACGGTAGAACGGAAGATGAGGTTATGGCAGCTTCTAGAATAGATAGAGGAACAGAAATGAATTATGGCTCGCTAACAGCGCAATTATTTGATATCCTAGAAAAAGAGTATGATACCAAAGTACTATTCAATACTGAAGTAGAAGATGTTGACCCTGATCAGGATGAAGAGTGGTTGGTGAAAATGGAAAATCTTAAAACGGGAAAGAAAAGTACTGTAGATGCAGAGCACGTTTTTATAGGCGCTGGTGGTGGTAGCTTATTGCTATTGCAAAAAGTAGAAATAGAAGAAAAAGATGGTTATGGTGGCTTTCCTGTAAGCGGTGAGTGGTTGGTATGTAAAAATAAAGATATAATTGATCAGCATAATGCAAAGGTGTATAGTAAAGCGGGTATGGGTGATCCACCAATGTCGGTACCGCATTTAGATACACGTTATATTAACGGAAAAAGAGAATTGTTGTTTGGACCGTTTGCAGGATTTAGTCCTAAGTTTTTAAAAGAAGGTTCATATTTAGATTTGTTCAAGTCTATCAACTTCAATAATATACCAGCTATGTGGGGTGTATTTTGGCATAATCTACCATTGACAAAATATTTGATAGAACAAGTGGCCATGAGTTTTGATGATCGAATGAAATCGCTCCGAGAATTCGTTAAAGATGCCAAGAACGAAGATTGGGAGATAGTAGTTGCAGGCCAGCGGGTTCAGACCATTAAGAAAGATGATTTTGAAGGAGGGTCGTTAGAGTTTGGTACACAGGTAGTAAGTAGTGAAGATGGTAGAATTACCTGTCTATTAGGTGCGTCACCAGGGGCATCCACTTCTGTAAGAATAATGTTAGATGTGCTTGATAAAATATATCCTGAATTAATAACATCAAAAACAGGGAAAACACAATTGAATAAAATGGTTCCTTTTTATAAGAAAAAGATCACTAAAAATATGTTTGATACAGAGCTTAAAAGAGTTACCAGAATTCTTGAATTATAATCGCGCCATTTTATTTAAGTCAATTTTATGCTTATTATCACTAAATCAGTACAATAAAAATACAGTACTTGCATTACCCTTTTTTCAGTACACAAACCATAAACAAAAGATGCGAGTTAGATTATTTTTATTTTTTTTCATCACATATAGCATTGCCTCACATGCGCAATTAAGTGATTTAGCGCGCCTAGATTTTACATATATACCCAATAAAGGATCAGATGTGGAATATACGAGGTCACGTTTTCTCTTCAATTATCCTTTAAAACTCAACAAAGAAGGACAGTATTTGTTTTTAGGGGTAGATTATAGTAATGTTCACCTGAGGTTTAAAGATGATATGTTGCCTTTTGATAGGGAGTTATTAAATGATTTTAAACTTTTAGATTTCACTATTGGATTTACAAAACCCTTAAAAAAAGGATGGAGATTAGGAGTGAGATTTCAACCGGGTATAAGTACTAATAATGCTGCTAAAACTTTAAATGCGAATGATTTGGTGTTTTCAGGAGATGTGGTTTTTATTAAGAAATTTGAAAACTATACAGATAAACCTTCTCGTTTAATACTTGGTTTATCTTATTCTCAAAATAGGGGGTACGTATTTCCGCTACCATTCATTAGCTATTATGAGAAATTTAGACCAGATTGGTCATTTAATATTGGTATTCCTAAGACTAATTTACAATATCATCTATCAGATAGGCATCGTTTTAAATTATACGCACAATTAGATGGTTTTACTTCAAATATTCAAAATGGCGCTTTGGTGAACGGTAATGAATACGCTGAACTAATAAACATGTCTTTGGTCAACGGTGGTTTGCAATATGAGTTTCATTTTACCGATCACTTACAATTAGATTTACGCGCCGCATATAATTTTAATCTAAATAATAAATTAAAAGATGGTAGAAATAACACCTTGCTTACTATAGACAATGATTCTAGAAGTTATTTTAGGGCAGTATTAAGGTTTAAAATATAATTAAGGCTATATATTAAAAACGCCGCAATCTTAAATTACGGCGTTTCCATTCTACAATAGCATAAGGACCTTAACCTATTACAGGTTTTTCTGTAATGAACGGTTGTTTATAATGTCTTTGACCTGTAGATTTATAGAGGGCATTTGCAAGGGCACCGATTATTGGTGGTAAAGATGGTTCTCCTAATCCGGTTGGGTCAATACCGTTATCTACAAAATAAGTTTCTATTTTCTTAGGTGCTTCTTTATGTCTTATTAAGCGATAGGTATCAAAATTTTTGTGTTGTGGCTGCCCGTCTTTAAATGTCATTTCACTGTAAGTAGCGTGACCTATACCGTCAATGATACCGCCTTCAATTTGATTTTTTGCAGCCATAGGGTTAATGACTATTCCGCAATCTACGGCACACCATACCTTATCTACCTTAGGTGATTTTGAATCATTGTTCAGGTCCAGAACTTGTGCCACATAAGAGTTATGGCAGTAGTATGCAGAAACTCCTCTTGCAGTTCCGTTTTTCTGACTGCCGTCCCAATCTGCTTTATCTCTTACTAATTTTAAAACGCCCGCATACCGCACTGGATCATAGTCATTTTTTTCAGGATTGCCAACCGGGTTTTTTATCGCCCTATCAAACAATTCCAATCTAAATTCAATTGGGTCTTTCCCTGCTGCTTCGGCAACTTCATCTAAAAATGCTTGTTCGGCACCAGCAACAAAGTTAGAACGTGGCGCGCGCCATGCCCCTGTAGTAACATTGGTTTCTAAACTAAATTTTTCTGCCAAATAATTATCTACTGCTCCTGCCGGAAATCTATTTTCAAAAAGTAGATCATCATTGGATCCTGCACCTTTTACATGCCAGGCAATTAAGTTTCCTTCTTTATCTAGCCCCGCCTTATACTTTACTTTATAGGTAGGGCGGTAGGTGCCTTGGGTCATGTCATCTTCACGAGTGTACACCAACTTTATGGGAGCTTGCATATGTTGCGAAATCACCGCAGCTTCTACGCCAAAAGTACCATAGAGACGACGACCAAATCCGCCACCCATACGGCTCATTTTTATATCAATTTTCTCCACTGGCATACCTAATCTGGATGCCAAGGTTTTTTCTAAAAACTCCGGAGTCTGTATAGGTCCGTTGAACAAAGCTCTTTCAGCGGTTACATCTGCATAAAAGTTCATAGGTTCCATGGTATTGTGTGCCAAAAATGGAGCACTATACGTACGTTCTATTATTTGATTGGCTTTTTTAAATGCACTGGCCACATTACCATCTTTACGCGCAGGTTCTTTAGAAGATGTATTCATTAATTTTGTCAACGCTTCATCATGCCCTTTGGTACTTTCTAAAGCGGATGTTTCTTCCCATTCCACGTTTAAAGCCTTTTTAGCTTGCATACATTGCCAAGTACTTTCGCCAACAATGGCAACTAATTTGTCAATAGAACCAGCATCTGACCATTGCCTTTCTGTATCGTCTTTATAAACATCAATAGGAAAAACATCTTTAATACCGGGCATAGATTTTATAGCATTGGCATTCATAGATTTATAGGTCAATCCAAAAGCAGGCGGATGCACGATCATGGCGATCATCATTCCTTCCTCTTGAATATCTATACCGAACAAAGGTTTACCGGTAACAATATTTGGTCCGTCCACGTTTCTTTTATCTGTCCCTATAATACTAAAATCAGCGGTTTCTTTCAGTTGAACCTCTTCGGGAATAGACATTGTTGCAGCTTTTGAAGCCATGTCACCGAAACCGGCAGAATTGTTAGATGTTGCGTGACTAATAACTCCGTTGTCCACGGTAATTTCAGAAGCATTAACCTGCCAAGTATCGGCAGCTGCAGCCACTAACATATGTCTGGCAGTAGCACCGGCCATTCTTAGTCCTGACCAACCAGCACGGATAGATTGGCTACCACCTGCTAATTGTCTTTGAAAAATATCTGTATTTAAAGGAGCCTGTTCTACAATTACATTTTTCCAATCTACACCAAGTTCATCGGCAACGATCATGGGCATAGACGTTTTTACATTCTGTCCAATTTCTGGGTTTGGAGACATGATCGTTACCGTACCATTATCACCAATTTTTAGAAAAGCATTGATGTCAAACCATTCTTTTGGTATGTTGCTAACTTGTTCAGGGCTGGGTTTGCAAGAAGCCAACCAGCTGAATCCTAAAATCATACCGCCACCTGCAAGTGTACTACTTTTTAAAAAAGAACGTCTATTATATGTTGTTTTAATGAGTGTCATTTGTATCTTTTTTGAAGGTTAAAATCCCCAAATTTTGGGGTTATAATTACGCGTTAGAAATACTTGAAGCATTTTTAATTGCTTTCTTTATTCGCGTATACGTGCCACAACGACAGATATTACCGTTCATAGCATCTTCAATTTCAGTGTCCGTAGGATTAGGATTTCGTTTTAAAAATGCACTGGCGTTCATTATTTGTCCGGCTTGGCAATACCCACACTGGTACACATCTTCTTCTAACCACGCCTTTTGTACTGGGTGATCTCCGTTTTCTGAAAGTCCTTCAATGGTAGTAATAGATTGCTCACCAACGGCAGAGATCGGCAGCTGGCATGAACGTACTGCATTATCACCTAAGTGAACCGTACATGCGCCACATTGTGCAATACCGCAGCCAAATTTTGTGCCTACTAATTTTAAATGATCTCGTAATACCCAAAGCATTGGTGTAGAGGGGTCTACATCTATATCTTTAATTTCTCCATTAACTTTTACACTGAAATTTGCCATTCGTTTTTGCTATTTGATTGAGTTGCTTGAAATTAGGGATTTTTTTAGATTTATTTGATTGATTTGGCAACAAATACTCTTAAAGTTTACGTTGCTAAACTTTGACATCTAAAATAGCGCTATTGGATCAATGTCTAAAGAATTTATCCATTTTCTAAATAATTGATAAATACAATTCAATTTAGATAGGTTTTGACCCTTATCACTGCTGCTTTTTAACTTATAAACGGAAAGAGTTATTTAATTTATCTATCGTGATATTGTAAGAGTGTTCATCAATATATTTTTATCTATAGTAAATAACCAATTGTTTTTGACGGCATTTGGATGAAAATAAAACATATGATTACCCAAAATATAGCCACCTCAATTTCTAAATCAATTATAGATACCGTTGGTAAAACACCTTTAATAAAACTTTCTAATATCAATAAGAACAGCAATTATAAGCTCTTTGGTAAGTTAGAAGCCGCAAACCCTGCCGGAAGTATAAAGGACAGGACTTCCTTATTTATGATCCAAAAAGCTTTAGATGAAGGTAAAATAAAAAAGGGAGATACGGTTGTAGAGTCTAGCTCTGGCAATATGGCCGTAGGTTTAGCACAAGTTTGTCTGCATTTTGGACTTCATTTAATTGTGGTGGTAGATCCAAAATTGAATTCACATACAGAAAAGATTCTTAGAACTTACGGTGTACGTATAGAAAAGGTAACCAAACCAAAAGACGATGGAGGTTATTTAGGTGCACGTTTAGAAAAAGTACAACATTTGCTAGATACAATTCCCAATAGCTTTTGGTCCAATCAATATGGCAATCAAGATAATCCGTTAACGCATCATCAAACCATGACGGAAATTATGGATGCACTACATGGTAAATTAGATTACCTATTTGTTGCTACAAGCACGTGCGGTACATTAATGGGCTGTGCAGATTATATCGTTGAACATAATCTAAATACTAAAATTATAGCTGTAGATGCGGTGGGTAGTGTGCTTTTTGGTGGTCCGCCTTTAAAGCGATTAATTCCGGGTCATGGGGCAGGTGTACCTTCTCAATTTTTAAACATTAACAAGATTCACGATCATGTATATGTTGATGATGTGGATTGTGCAAGAGGCTGTTGGTCGTTGTTGGAAAATGAATCTATTTTATGTGGAGGTTCTTCTGGCGGTATGATCAGTGCCGTTAATAAGTACAGCAAAAAAATAGAAGCGGGGAGTAATTGTGCTTTGTTCTTATGTGATCGGGGTGAACGCTATTTAGATACTATTTACGATCAAGACTGGTTGCTAAAGGAATTACCGGAAAGTAGAAACGCTTTTACGCCGTTAGGAGGTTGGCAGGTAGCATAATATATGAATGACAATAATACATATAAGGTTGGTATTATAGGTTTTGGACCTAAGGGATTTTACGGTTTTGAAAGATTGGTAGCGTATTTAAATGAAGCTAAAGTTTCAAGTACGATACAAATTCATATATTCAATACTACGGCATTTTTGGCATCTGGCGATGTATATAGAACAGACCAGCCAGCGTATCTAATAATGAATTATGCCAACCGTAATATCAATAGTTGGGTAGTACAAGAGCCTTTTTCAATGGCTAGTGCAACACCGGATTTTGTAACGTGGTTGACGGCAAAAGGTCATGCCAATGCGGCTCCGGGAAAATATGCACCTAGGTCTCTTGTAGGTGGTTATTTATCAGATTGTTATCAAATGGTGTTAGAACAATTACCAAAGAATGTAGTGGTAGTTGCCCACATTGGTAGGGTGACCAATATGATACAGCAAAACGAAGATTACCACGTGTTTTATACGGATAGGAAAACCGGGGAACAAGATATTGTTGCCTGTAATAATATTCTTTTTACAACGGGTCACCATTCCTTTAAAGCTCAAAAACCTATTAGTGAAACTTTTGGTAATAGGATTGATTTTATATATCCTACCAATGAAAAATTAAAATCTGTATCAGCAGCATCTTTGGTTGCTATAAAAGGTTTTGGGCTAACAGCTATAGATGCAATTTTAGCGTTGACAGAGGGCAAGGGAGGTAAATTTAAGAAGAATGATAAGGGCGTTTTAAAATATTTTTCATCGGGAGAAGAGCCTTACAAAATTTATCCGTTTTCAAGAACAGGTTTGCCCATGGTTCCAAGAAACGGCTCACCTACATCAGATGCCCAATTGTATTTTTTTACCGAAGCGGTTATAGCAGAATTAAAACAAAATAGACCTATTAGTTTTAGTTGTACGATATTGCCTTTGATTAAGAAAGAATTTTATTTTACGTACTACAGTGTATTGTTTAAGAATTATGGTCATCAATTTTATTTTGATGATGATTTTACGGTTATGGAAAATCAGGTGCAATATTTTCATGAAGATTATCCTGAATGTCCGGTTTTTAATTGGGAGACTATAATCAATCCGTTTAGGGATGAGTCCGTATTATCAACAGTTGTAATACAAGTTTACATCCAATTCTTAATTGATGAAGCTAAAGCAGGTGAAGATAAAAGTCCGTTCATGGCAGCCGTAGCTACATGGCGTAAAATAAGTCCTATTTTTAATGAACTCTATAGTTTTGGAGGCTTGGATGCGGTTTCGCATAAGAAGTTTGATTCGTATTATTTTGGCTTGTTCAATCGCCTATCATACGGTCCGCCAGTTAAGAACATGCAAAAAATATTGGCTCTGTGTAAAGCAGGTATTTTAGATTTTACCTATGTTAAATCTGCAAGTATTACTAGAAACGAATCTAAAAACAATTTTAGTCTATACTTAGAAAACGGAAAAGAAACCGATATAAATTATAGTATAAACGCAACTATTTCAAGAGCAAAGGAAGGCGAATTTGAAAATGAGTTATATCAGAATTTATTAAAGAACGGACTTATCCGTGAATTTGAAAATAAATTAAAGGCAGGTTATAAACCTGGCTGTGTAGCAATTAATAAAGATGGGAATGCCATAAATGAAGACGGTACTATAAACACTACTATTTCTTTTTATGGAACCCCTACAGAAGGCATCACTTGTGACAATGATACGTTGTCAAGAACCCGAAACGATTTTGCAACTGTTTGGGCAAAAGCTACCTGTGAGGCAATTAATAAGAAAGACGGAAGCACTGAAAACTATGAAAGAGAAGAAAATGTATTGTAAAGGAAAGCCTAAATATCAACTGACTCCAAAGACCTCTGGTTGGATGCATGAACTATTTAATGATCAAGCTGTTGTTAAAGGTCTGGTTGAGCGCTATGGTTCGCCCATAAACATACATCATTTACCATCATTCAATCAGAATTGCGAAAACTACAAACAGGTTTTTGAATCTTACGGATTAAAATACAGAATCTTTTACGCCAGAAAGGCTAACAAATCTAAAGGCTTGGTAAAACAAGCATTTGCATCTAGTATAGGTGTAGATACTGCTAGTTTAAAAGAATTGGAACAGTCTTTAGCATTGGGCGGAAATGCTAAGAATTTGGTATTGACGGCAGCGATAAAAACAACACCTCAAATAGAATTGGCCATAGAAAAAGGAGTGCCCATTATTTTGGACAACGAAGATGAATGTGTGTTAACACAGGCAGTTGCCAAAAGAATGGGTAAGAAGGCAAATGTAGGTTTTAGAATTAGTGGCTTTGAGGTTGACGAAGAAAAACTGTACAGTCGTTTTGGTTTTGATGTGGATGATGTAATCGATTTTGTATCCTCATATGTTGGTGAACATAAAACCTTTGATATGTTAGCGGTAACAGGATTACATTTTCATTTAGATGGGTATTCTACGCAGCAGCGAAGTGTAAGTTTAATAGCAAGTATAAACATTATTTCAACTTTGAAAGAAAAAGGATATCCTGTCTCGTTCATAGATATAGGCGGAGGAATTTTGATGAATTATCTAGAAGAAGAAAAAGAGTGGTTGGCCTTCAATGAAAATTTAAAGAAGGCAGTTGTAGAGCAGAGCAATAATATTACATTCAACGATAATGGTCTAGGTTTTAGACTAGAAGAAGGCAAGTTGAGAGGTAAGCTGAATACCTACCCGTTTTTCAATAAAATAAACAAAGGTTCATTTATAAAAGAGGTGCTAGATTATATGGATGATGCATCTGGGTTATCGGTTGCATCATTATTAAGGGAAAATGATATTGAAATCCGTATTGAACCCGGTAGATCACTTTTGGATCAAGTAGGTATGACGGTTGCGAAGGTCATCCACAGAAAAAAAGATGCCAAAGGGCAGTGGCTGGTTGGGTTAGAAATGAACATGAGCCAAATGATGAGCTCTAGCGCAGATTTTCTATTAGACCCATTTATGCTGTACAATTCTGAAGTTGAAGAAAACGAAAATGTAGATGTATTTTTTACAGGAGCTTATTGTTTGGAAAGAGATGTATTGTTAAAACGAAAAATGACTCTGCCAAGATTACCGGCAATTGGGGAGTATGTAGCTTTTGTAAATACCGCGGGTTATATGATGCACTTTTTTGAAACCGAAGCACATCTTTTTGAGCTATCTACCAATTTAATATTTACAGGTTCAAATGAAAAATTATCGTTTTTTCAATTTATAGATGATCAGAAGATTGTGCTAGAATAGTATTTTGAAATGCATTAATAACTAAGTCTTTTAAGACAAGGCAAATATGAGGTATTGGGTACATTGTAAAAAAACAAAATATCATGAAAATACAAGCATATTTAGCCTTTAACGGCAATTGTCAAGAAGCTTTGAACTTCTACGCAAAATTGTTTAACGCAGACATCAAAAACAAACAAACCTATGAGGATAAGAAAATTGATGTTCCTTCGTCTTTTCGCCAAAAATTGCAACACGCAGAATTAAAAGGTAGTGGAGTACATTTTATGGCCTATGATGCTGCGCCAGATACGCCATTGAACAGTGGTAACCAAATTAACATGAGCGTTGATTTGGATGACTTGAATGAAGGAAAGCAATTGTTTAGCGATTTGTCTAGTGGCGGTCAAGTACATCACGAATTTAGAGAACGTGAATGGGGACATTTTGGTAGATGTACAGACCGTTTTGGAATAGGATGGATGGTAAATGTAGATAAGTAGATTACTCTTTATGGAGTAATTAAAACTTCTAGATATAGTATATTAAAATAGCGAGGCAAAACTTACTGGAGTTGTGCCTCTATTTTAAATTAAAACAAAAAATATGGACATTATATATGAATATGACGGCGTTACCGCTAGTCAAAGATTAGAAAGTTTTGCAGAAGAGAAGTTGAATAGACTTCACCAGAAGTTCAATGACATTATTAGAGCAGATGTATTTTTAAAACAAGAAAACACCTCGTCTGATGAAACAGGTATGATTTGTAACATTCGTTTAAGTCTACCAGGTCCAAGAATTTTCGCTGAAGCAAGTAATGAAAATTTTGAAGAGTCGGTTATTGAATCGGTCAGTGAATTGGAAAGGCAACTGAAAAAGAGAAAAGATAAGATGACAGCCTATTAATACACAATTATGAAAAAAGCATTGATACTTTATTTTGGTAAAAAATTCTATACGAATTGGTTGAAGCAAAAGCGGGCTAAACAGTCAAGATTTGCCCAAAGAAATAAGATATAGGTTAAATTTGAATAAAAAAAGCCCTTGTAGTTTACAAGGGCTTTAAGTTTTGGTAATAATTTTTATTTATGATTTTCTAGTATCTCAGAAGTTTCCAGGTCATTTTGTAAACTTTCCTTCTGTGCTCTGATGACTTCTTTTAAACGAGGAGGCATCATAGTTTCTGCTAAAGCATTACCATAGTCATTAATTGCCGCTTTATCACCTCTTACAGCTTCTTCTAACATTGCCTCGTCATTATCTTCTGCAAAGAATGCCTTAACATCCATCCATGTTCTATGCAAAGTACCGGCAGCGCTACCTTCAATTTCAACTCTTCCCAAATCTAATTCTGGTACAGATGCCCTTAATTCTCTTAAGAACTGCATGCGATCCACAACTTTTTTTTCAAAGTAACTTTTAATACCTACTTGTTTGGCATTTTCAGCTGCTTTTTCAAAACCCTTAATGGCATCCTCATTTTTACTGACCAAGTCCTTAAGGCTATCTTCAATTTTCTTTATATCGGTATTCATATAATTATGTGTTATTAGGCTGTTATACCTATGATTAAAAAATTCTATGTTGTTTCCAAGGTACTTGTATTAGGTAAGTTACCTTGACTATATACCATAGTAGTTTTGCTGTATTCAACAAACCAAAATACCTAATGAATAGTAGCCTTAGGGAAAGTAATTGGCCAACATTTTCAGCGGATAGAGTCAACCCTTAAAGTAAGTTCCTGTTATTTTAGAGTGGACTAAAAAAAAAGATTATGAGTTTATCACCATTATTTGGAGTAGTAAAAATGTTAGTAAGAAGTAAAAAATTGAAAATGGCAGCTGTAGGGTTGCAACTGGCTTATTTGGGCTATACCTATTATTCAGAAAAGAAAAAAAACAAACAGGTATCAAAATAATTAGTTTATTAGCGTTAACTTATTGATTTACAGTACTTAACATAAGTTAATTAAACAGGTTGATTTACAGATTATTATAAAACCTATGAATTTTTATTAATAACTAATTGAATGGATTACTAGACCTTTGAAGTATTAATCCCCAAAATCTAGTAATATGAACAATTCAATTAAAATGAGCATTTTATTTGCTTGTATGGCAACCATGGGTTATTGCCAAGATTTGGCCTACAATGACAACGGTACCAGTTTTCAACAAAGAAAGGTTACTGAAGTAGTCAATCGTACAGAGAATTATAACAAACTAAAGACACTTGGTTTTTCTGATAAAGAAATCTTTGAAGATTTAGGTAATGCTAATTTTCTAACGAAAAAATATGCGAATGCGTTATACTGGTATGGTAGACTTATGGAGATCTCTGAAGATGGTACTTTAAAAAGAAGCTATCAGAAAAGATTTGATCATGCGGTATCTCAATTAGGCAAAGAAGTCCAGAATGAAATTGCAGATGAAAATTGGACAGAATTAGTGAAAGATGATTATAAGATGACAAGTACTATGCCGTCTCGTTTAACATCTAATCATGGAAGAAATTTTTTACCGTGGAACGATCAAGGTAGTCAAAAAGAGTTGGCATCTAACCATGCTAGTCCGTTAAAAACTACGGGTGAGTATGCCGCTCCGGTTGCATTGACCAATGGTGGTAACACGGCATACTATAGTAAGACTACGTACCGCAAGCCGGTTACCGGTATGTTCTCTAAAAAAAAAGAAATACACAAAATTTATAAAGCCGATAGAGTAGGTGGTCAGTGGAAAAAGATTACGGAAGTGGCCGTATGCCCCGGAGATTATTCTGCCAAGCACCCTGCAGTTTCGCCAGATGGTAGTCGTTTATTTTTTGCATCTAACATGCCAGGCACCTACGGAGAATATGATATTTACGTAGCTACTATTCAAAAAAACGGAATGTTAGGTCAAGCTAAGAACTTGGGCTCAAAAGTAAATACGGCAAAGAATGATGTGCACCCAAATCCAATTTCTAACGGTAGCTTGGTTTTTGCTTCAGACGGTAGAGAAGGTTACGGAGGTTTAGATGTGTATATGGTAGAAGTTGGTCAACGTAGTGTTGGTCTTACGGTAAACATGGGCAACACAATAAATAGTTCCTATGATGAATATTCCGTGAACCTATTGCAGGGCGATGGTTCTGGTTACGTAGTATCAAATAGAATGGCAAAAGGGAAGCATACACAGAATGTAGCTTTTAACTTAAACGATAAGCCTATAAATGATAAAGATAGAGATGATCGCTTCTTAGAAGCATTCAACTCAGAAAGACAGACGCAGTATTCCAGTTCTGTATTTGAAGATGAATAACCACCCATTATTCATTTCCCCCAATTCATAGACAAATTCAAATTTAATCGTTAAAATCAATCGTTATGGAAAGTCCGTATAAAATCAATAGTTTACTTATTGCTTTATTCTTATTGGCTCTTGTCCAAACAGCAAAAGGTCAAGAAACCAATGCAAACTTAGGATCTAGTAGTACCTACCACAATCAATTATTCTTCAACAGGTTTTTTATAAACCCCACGTTTTCATTGGTACGGGAAAACAAGTCTTATTTAAACATTCTACATAGAAATCAATATGCGACCTTTGATGATAATAGTCAAAATTATTTTCTGGGTTTTAGTAACAAGTTAAATGACCACACCGCAGTAGGAATAGGTGTTTATAGTCAATGGTCTGGTGTAGTTCAAGAATTTGGATTCAATGCCAACTACGCATCTGCAGTACGTTTAGGAGAGAAATCTGTATTAACGTTTGGTACTAATGTAACATACTTTAATCAAGGTTTGGACAAAAATAGAATTGTTGCTGCAGAAGACGATCCACAATTGGCAGATGCAAGAAAAGAAAGTAAAATTGCCGTTCAACCAGGTATCAACCTATCGTTAGGTAGCTTCGATTTTGGTCTGTATGCAGAGGATCTTTTAAAATACAATCAAACAACAAATGAATTTTTGACCGAATTGTCTACCAAGAGTGTAAAGGCATCGGTACAGTATACGCACGCTTTTGAGCATTCTAGAGGTCTTTTTGAAAATGCTCGTTTAATGCCAATGGCACAAGTAGGTCAGAATTATGATGGTAGCTTATACTACTTTGGGTCTTTATTATTAGACATGCCTAAATATGGTTGGTTACAAACTACGGTAGATGAAGAGTATGGAGTAGCGGCCGGTGTAGGATTTAACCTAAGTGAAAAAATGTCATTAGGTTATTTAATGGAGAAAGATTTATCTAGTGAAGATGCAAACCTTGGATGGAATCATGAGATTACATTAGCTTACAAGTTCAAAGATGATGATTTGGCTATCTCTGTAGCAGATAATTCATCAGACAATCAAATAGATAACATTGTACGTAATTATGAAGAGCAGATTGCCCACTTAATTGAAGAACGGGATAATGCAAGAAAATCTGGGCGTAAAAAACAAGAAGCATCCATAAATGCTACTGCACCTGTATCAGAAAGTAGTTTAGCATATGAGAACAAAATTATTTTAGATGAATTGATTCTGCGTCAAGACTCTATAGAAATAGAAAGAATCGCTGCATTTGAAGAACGATTTGAGCTGATTGTAAGAATGCTACGTAATGATATTGATACAACGATAAAAAGCTCTTTACAAGACTTTAGTGTACAGGAAAACACATCATATGCAGCTAATGATTTAAAAGATGATGCAATGGATTTTGTTACGGAACCTGCAGATGCATTTGCAACGGCATCAGCAACAGCAACATCGTCAGCGTCAAAGACAGCAACAACTTCTTCTTCAAGAAGAGCAAATTTCAAAGAATTTCCAGCTACAAAAGATAACTTTAAAAAGATGCCAGTAAAGATGTTGGTAGATTCTGATGTTATAGATATGAACTCTGGGTATTATGTAATTGCAAATGTATACAGCCAAACAAAGTATATGAATGCTTTTATGAAGGATCTTAGGGAGAAAGGTTTAGATCCAAAACAATTTTACAATAAAGAAAATGGTTTGTACTATGTATACTTGGCAGATTACGATTATAAAAATGAAGCCCAAATGGCGGCAAGTACAGATTTGAACGGAAAATACGATCAAGAGAAATGGATCATGCAAGTAAACGAAGCTACGGCAACTGCATCTAATACTTTTGAGGATGATTATATAAGTATCGAGTAATGGATTAAAAACTATTAATCGGTTTTATGGTTGATTTGAATTGTCAATAAAAGGAGGGGTGTTATCCGGGGGGATAACTGGGGCCCCTCCTTTATTTTATTGTTTACACTGGTGGTGATTCTCGGTTTTAACTTTATGTTGACTATCGATGAATTACCTTATTTTTTTATAAAAGGAGGTATTTGAACGAAAATTCTGATGTTTTCAACGGGTATATTACATAAATATATATATTTCGATCATGAAATAGATTCAAACCCAATTGTATAACCCCAAATCCCCCCCCACATTATGAATGAATTTTACCTACTAAATTCCAGTTTCAAAACTCATTTTTTTCTACACAAGATTTCTATCTTTTTAGAATTTCGAAATCTCATTAATCCAAAGTTAGGCAAACGCCTCAGTTTTACGAATTGATCCATTAACGGTTATCCGTTTTTGATTTAATTTTTAATTGAACAATAGCGAAGTACGGTCTAAATTTAGGCTGTTCTTCTGGGGCAATATTTGCCAATTTTTAATGTAAAAAGAACGTATGGTATAGACTATTCGTTCCTAAAACATAGCTATTGTTTAGTTATTTCAGTCTTGCAAAAGGCACTTGAAGTTACTCAAAACTAACGTTAGTTATTATTCTGTTTTTCAGAATGATAGCTTCAAAAAAAACTATGGAGATTATGAAAAATTCAAGTATTAGAATAATAGTATTAGAAAAAGATAGTTCATTACATTCTGTGTATAAAAATCACTTCGAAGATATTGATGGTTATGAAGTGGTAGGCAGCTACACATCTGCCAAAGATGCCATTAAAGATTACAAGTTTACCAGACCACAAATTGTACTGTCTGAAATTGATTTAGATGATATGAACGGGGTAGACGCCATTAAGCTTTTCAAGAAAAAAGATTGGGAAGTAAAAATTATAATGTTCAGTGAAATCAATGATTTTGACATTATAAAAAATGCTTTTAAAAAAGGAGCGAACGGTTATTTGACAAAACCTTTGACCTTGGATAAATTGGAACATGCATTGCGGAGTATAGAAACAGAAGGTGCCGCTATGAGCAATGATATTGTAAAGAAAATCATTAGCAATTTTCATAGAAAGACATTTGCCTTTTTCTCGGAAAGAGAGAATCAGATTGTGGACTTTCTATGTCAAGGAGCGACTTATAAAATGATTGCTAAAAAGTTATTTGTGACACCTAGTGCCGTAAATTTTCATATTCAGAATATTTATTTGAAGTTAGATGTAAACTCAAAATCAGAGGCACTTTCTAAAATAGAACAATTACAGAATCAGCTAGAGCAGTATTAAAAGCAAATTCATGTGTATGGAATGTAAGGGTAATACGAAAACCCTTTCGGAAATATATTAGATAAAAAAAAGTATGTAATCAATTGATTGTCAGTGTGTTTGTATTTTTTGTATTATACGCATAGATTTTGTGGTATATCTATTTCTTGGTGTGCATATTTAATGGTCGGTATAGTAACTATTTTTGGTTTAACTTATTACAGTAAACCAATATATACTATTTATGTACCATTTAGGATTAGACATCGGCAGTTCATCTATTAAGGTTGCTTTGGTAAATGCTTTAACAGGAAAGAGTGTTGGGGTGGTTACTGAGCCTGAGACAGAAATGTCTATGGAAGCAGTTAAAAATGGTTGGGCAGAGCAAAGTCCAGAAGATTGGTGGAACTATGTTTGTATTGGCATAGCAAAATTATGTGTACAAGAAAATATTAGTAAATCTGATATTACAGGTATTGGAATTTCATATCAGATGCACGGTCTAGTGCTTATTGATAAAGAAGGGAATCCTTTAAGAAAATCTATCATTTGGTGTGATAGCAGGGCAGTGGGCATTGGTCAAGCGGCCTATAAAGAAATTGGAGCACAAACTTGTGATACCCAACTACTGAATTCACCATCAAACTTTACGGCATCTAAGCTAAAATGGGTGAAAGAAAATGAACCTGAAATTTACGCGAAGATTTATAAAATGATGCTTCCGGGTGATTATATCGCATATAAGTTATCTGGAGTAGTGAACACAACGGTATCAGGTTTGTCAGAAGGTATTTTATGGGATTTCCAAAAAGACAATATAGCCAATTTGATATTAGAACATTACGGTTTGGAAAAAGACATGATTCCAGATATTGTAGATACGTTCTCCGTTCAGTCCACAGTTAATGAAAAAGGAGCAACCGAAAGCGGACTTTCCATAGATACACCAATATTATATAGAGCAGGAGATCAGCCAAATAACGCGTTGACGTTGAATGTGTTTAACCCTGGTGAAGTTGCTGCGACTGGGGGCACATCTGGGGTCGTTTATGCTGTAACAGAGCATCTTTCTGTAAAGGAAAGTTCTCGTGTAAACAACTTTGCACATGTAAATTATTCCCCGGGAAAACTCACTAGAATAGGAAAATTACTTTGTATCAATGGAGCTGGAATTCAATACCGGTGGTTATTGAATAACCTTGGTGTAACATCGTATGAGGAAATGAATAGATTGGCAAATGAGATACCTGTTGGGTCAGACGGTGTAGCTATGATTCCGTTTGGTAACGGAGCAGAAAGAATGTTGCTAAGCAAAGAAGTGGGAACAAGAATTCTCAACCTAAATTTAAATAATCATGGTAAAGGGCATTTATGTCGTGCAGCGCTAGAAGGCATTGCTTTTTCATTTGTGTACGGAATGGAAATCATGGAATCTGACGGAATAGAAGTAAATGTGATGCGTGCAGGTAATGACAACCTGTTCCGTTCAGAAATTTTCTCCAATACAGTATCTACATTAATAGGGTACGATATTGAAATCTATGATACTACGGGAGCAATTGGTGCGGCAAGAGCGGCAAATCTTCATAAGGGTGATTTTGAAGCATTTGGAAAGGCAATTTTGGATAATGATTACGTAATGACATTTAGTCCAAAAAAAGATAAAATAACCTACCAAGAAGCCTATGCCACTTGGAAAAAAGAATTAGAATTAATATTGAACAACTTATAAAATTACCATAATGGCAAACAAGGAATATTTTAAAGGAATTGACAAAATTAAGTTTGAAGGAAAGGAATCTGATAATCCGTTAGCCTTTAAATACTACAACCCGGATCAAGTAATAGCGGGTAAAACCATGCGTGAACACTTTAAGTTTTCAACAGCGTACTGGCATACTTTCTGTGGTCAAGGTTCTGATCCATTTGGTCCCGGAACACAGAATTTTGAGTGGGATAAATCTTCTGATGCCGTACAAGCAGCTAAGGATAAAGCAGATGCTGCGTTTGAATTTTTTGACAAAATAGGATTTGATTATTACTGTTTTCATGATTTCGATTTAATTCAAGAAGCACCAACTTTTGCAGCATCTGAAAAGAGATTGGCAACGATTACAGATTACTTAAAAGAGAAGCAAAAAGAATCTGGTAAGAAATTACTTTGGGGTACGGCTAATTGTTTCTCGAACCCAAGATATATGAACGGTGCGGCTACCAATCCGGATTTTAACGTATTGGCAAGAGCAGGTGGGCAAATTAAATTGGCTTTAGATGCCACCATCGCTTTAGGTGGTGAGAACTACGTTTTCTGGGGAGGTAGAGAAGGATATATGTCTTTATTGAATACAGATTTAGGTCGCGAAGTTGATCACATGGGGCAGTTTTTGACTATGGCAAGAGATTATGCGCGTAGTCAAGGGTTTAAAGGAAATTTCTTTATTGAGCCAAAACCAATGGAACCAATGAAGCATCAGTATGATTTTGATTGTGCTACCGCAATTGGGTTCTTGAAAGAATACGGTTTAGAGAAAGATTTTAAAATGAATATAGAGGTGAACCACGCTACATTGGCACAACATACATTTCAACATGAAATTGCCGTTGCTGCAAAAGCAGGTATGTTGGGTAGTATGGATGCCAACCGGGGAGATTACCAAAACGGTTGGGATACCGATCAATTCCCTAACAACATTCAAGAAACTACAGAAGCTATGTTGGTATTCTTGGCAGCAGGCGGATTGCAAGGTGGCGGAGTGAACTTTGACGCCAAAATAAGAAGAAATAGTACGGACTTAGAAGATGTATTCCATGCGCATATTGGTGGTGCGGATACTTTTGCAAGAGCATTGATTACTGCAGACAAAATTATTGCGTCATCATCTTACAATAAGTTACGTGAAAACAGATACAGTTCTTTTGATGCTGGCAAAGGAAAAGATTTTGAAAATGGTAAGTTAGATATGACTGATCTTTATAACATCGCTAAAGAAAATGGTGAGTTAGAATTACAGAGTGGTAAGCAAGAATTGTTTGAGAACATCATTAATCAATACATCTAAATCTTTTAGTCCTAAAAGTATCATGGCTTTTTAGGGACTAATACTTATAAAATAGGAGTCAAAATGTCCCTAGGTTTTTACCTTAGGGACATTTTGATTTTTAAGTATAAATTAAATGTCAATTTAAATATGTTCTTTTGCAGTATAAATTATGAAAAAAGTAACCTTAAAGGATATTGCCGGGCATTTTGGTGTTTCTATCTCTACCGTTTCTAAAGCGATAAATGATAGTTACGAGATTAGCAATGACCTAAAGTTAAAGATTCAGGCGTACGCAAAAGAAAAGCATTACAAACCTAATAGATTGGCGCTTAATTTATTGAACAAAAGCACTAAAACTATAGGCGTAGTTGTACCTAATATTCTCAACTACTTTTTTGTTCAGGTTTTATATGGTATTGAGAAGGTGGCTAACGAGAGTGGTTATAATATTATTAGTTGCATTAGTAACGAGTCTAAGGCAAAAGAAACAAAGACGCTAGAGTTTTTTGATGCCGGTACGGTTGATGGCGTTATTATGTCCTTGGCAGAAGAAAGCCAGAATGAAGATCAGCATGATGCATTAATAGATGTTATTAATAATGATATACCCGTAGTACTTTTTGATAGGGTTTCGGAGAACGTGCAATGCGATAAAGTGGTGGTAGATGATTTTGAGGCAGGTTATAAAATCACTAAATACTTAATTAATATCGGTTGTAAAAATATTGCGGTGGTAAATCCTATTTCTAGCTCAAGTGTAGGTAAATTAAGATTGCTAGGATACAAAAAAGCATTAGAGGAATTTGAGATTCCGTTCGATCCTAAATTGATCATCAATTTTACCGTAAAAGATGACTTAGATTTATTGATGTCGTTTCTTTTGAACTATAAAACCATTGAAGGTATTATTGGGATTGATGAACTGATTGCTGTTCAAGTTTTAGAAGTGGTAAAGGCAAGAGGTTATAATGTTCCCAATGATATTTCTATAATTGGTTTTACAAATGGGCAACTGTCTAAATATGTTACTCCTTCATTGACCATGGTTAGTCAGCATGGAAAATATATTGGAGAGCAAACTGCCAAATTGTTGATCAATAGAATTAAGAATCCCGGGTTGCCTTATGAGACTAAAATGGTGAAAACTAGTTTGTTGGTTAGGGATTCTACTAAAAAACTACAATAAATTTATACGGTATCTGGGTGCGGATGATTCCATTGCCCCCGATATTCTCGTTGTAACAGGGCAGTGGCTTCAGGATCGTTCAGAACCGTTCTAGTTTTTGGGTCGTAGATTAAAGGTCTTTTTAAGTCCATAGAAAGATTTGCCAAGATACAACTGGCTGAAGAAATATGACCTTGTTCAATATCGGCAATAGGTTTGGTATTATTTTTTATTGCATTTAAAAAATTAATCATATGTCTGCGTGTAGCAGGTGCAGCATGCAATTCAATATCTTTTTCAGTACTATCTTCAGGATATTTTTCTTTCTCGTACAACACATTAAAACGAATGGTTTCACTACCATCTACAGGAACAAATTCTGCTTTCATCACGTCGCCTTTTAGAACACCTTTTTCTCCATAGATTTTAAATGCCCATGGGTATTCTGGATCATCAGGGTTTCCCCAAGTTCTATGTTGCCAATTACAGTTGATTTCATCATATTCAAACACTGCAGATTGCGTATCGGATATATTAGATTTCCCACCTTTCTGAACATAAATTCCCCCTTCGGAACTAATACGTTTGGGCCATCCCAAGCCAAGCATCCAGCGAACGGTATCCAGCGAACGGTATCCAGCATGTGTACGCACATATCTCCTGTAATTCCATTTCCATATTCCCGGAAAGTTCTCCACCATCTTTTGTGCGGTAAACCATCGTATGGTCTCATAGGAGCGGGTCCAGTCCACATTTCATAATCAAAAAAATCCGGTACTTTTTGTTCAGGCGGATTTCCATTGGCGCGCATGTGGTAATAACAGCACATATCTACGTGGCCAATAGTGCCCAATAATCCCTTATCAACAATCTGTTTTTTAGCTTCAATTAAATGCGGGGTACTTTTACGTTGGGTACCCACTTGTACCACTTTGTTATATTTTTTAGCTGCGGCAACCATGGCTTCGCCTTCCATAACATCAACACTACTAGGTTTTTGAACATACACATGAGCACCAGATTTTATAGCGGCAATGCAAGTTAATGCGTGCCAATGATCAGGAGTGCCTATAAGAACAATATCTAGCCTATGCTTTTGCAGCATGGTTCTATAATCAGTGTATAGTTGCGGTTTTTTGCCATTTTTCTGTCGTTCAGCTACTAATTGGGCAGCAGTATTCAATTGGTTTTTATCCACATCGCAAAGCGAAACTACTTCAATATTTGCAATTTGTATGAGCCGTAATAGATCGCCCGTGCCATACCATCCCGTGCCAATGAGCGCTACTTTTTTAGGTTGCTCATCTGCGAAAAATTGAAAAGCATAAGAGGGTAAAGTAGTAAATAGTAACGTTGCCGATGTTCCTTTAATAAAAGTTCTTCGTTTTAAAGCTTGTGGTTGGTTAGGCATGATCAATAGAGTTTAAAAAGATTGTAACTATCATTAATATTGAAGTTAATACAAAGAATAATTTAAGAAAACATCTAATAATTATGTATTTGATACTATTTTAAGGGTTTAATGTACTATTTTTTAAATAAAAAAAAGCCTTGTTTTTCTATTAAAGCAAGTTTGAAGTAAGAACATAAAGCTCAAAAGAAGTAAGAAAATTGAAAGTGTTTAGACGTTGGGGGAAGAGAATAGACCTTGGTATTTTATTCTGTAAATTGGTGCTACCAACTTCTGCGTTTATGGGTTAGTACTAAAGTTGTAAAGAACGGACAAATGTGCGTAAAAAATATCCGTCCATCCAGTAGCCAATGTTATTCAGCTAAAAACACGGGTTCTTGTTTTATTAAATAGTTAAATTGTAGGCAATAACTAATTTCGAATTATGCAGATAAAAGAATCTTCAGAAATCTTTGATGTTATCATCGTAGGTTCAGGAGCTGGTGGTGGTATGGCTACCAAACAATTGGCAGATGCAGGTTTAAATGTAGCTGTTGTAGAAGCGGGTCCGTTTTTTGATCCAGCTGATCCAAAGACCATGACGCAATTAAAGCAACCATACGATTCTCCAAGAAGGGGAGCAGGAACTACACGAGCATTTGGTGAGTGGGATATGTCATGGGGAGATTGGGAAGTAGATGGAGAACCATATACACATGCAGAAGGAACTGAATTTAGATGGTGGCGTGCAAGAATGCTTGGTGGTCGTACTAATCACTGGGGTCGTATTTCTTTACGTTTTGGTCCTAAGGATTTTAAAGGAAAAACTCGTGATGGTCATGGAGACGACTGGCCAATAGGGTATGAGGATGTTAAACCATATTACGATAAATTAGACAAATTAATTGGTGTTTTTGGTACCAATGAAGGTAGAGAAAATGATCCTGATGGATTCTTTCTTCCTCCCCCGAAACCAAGATTGCACGAACTATTTTATATCAATGGTGCTAAGAAGGCTAACATACCGGTTATACCGGGTAGGCTTTCCATGTTGACCAAAAGAATTAATGAAGACCGTGGAGTTTGTTTCTATTGCGGACAATGTGGGCGATCATGTCAAATATATGCCGATTTTTCAGCAGGTAGTTGTTTAATTTTTCCAGCTCAAAAGAGTGGTGGTCAGGTGAAATTGTTCGTGAATTCAATGGTACGTGAAGTTCTTACCAACGAAGAAGGTAAAGCAACGGGCGTATCATATATCAACAAAGAAGATAGAAAAGAATATACACTTAGAGGTAAAGTGGTAGTATTGGCTGCATCTGCTTGTAGTTCTGCCCGTATCCTTTTAAATTCTAAGAGTAAGCAGCATCCTAACGGACTGGGGAACAGTAGTGATCTTGTTGGTCGTTATTTGCATGATTCTACTGGAGCAAGTGCTGCAGGGGTTATCCCTGGTTTAATGAATAGAAAAACCTCTTATAATGAAGATGGTGTAGGAGGAATGCATGTATATTCACCATGGTGGGGCGATAATTCAAAACTAGATTTCCCAAGAGGATATCATATTGAGGTTTGGGGTGGTATGAGCCAACCAAACTACGGTTTTGGCTGGGATCCAAATGCCATGAATAAATACTTCGGATTAAAATCTGGAGGATATGGTGAAAGCCTACGTGACGATGTTAAAAAATATTATGGGTCAGTAATAGGTTTTGGTGGTCGTGGAGAAGGTTTGGCAGTTAAGGATAATTATTGCGAAATAGATCCTACTACGGTAGATGAATATGGTATTCCGGTATTGAAGTTCAACTACAAATGGTCTCAGTATGAAAAAAATCAAGCAAAGCATATGCATGATACTTTCGAAGAGATTATTCATAACATGGGCGGTCACTATTTAGGAGAAAAACCAGGGAAAGAGCAAGATTACGGTCTGCACAAACCAGGTGAGATTATTCATGAAGTGGGTACTACAAGAATGGGAGATGATCCAAAAACGTCAGTAACGAATAAGTTTCAGCAGTTGCATGATGCGGATAATGTATTTATTGTAGATGCAGGGGTATTTGTATCTCAGGCAGATAAGAACTGTACTTGGACGATTATGGCGCTTTCATGGAGGGCATCGGACTATATCATTGAACAATTAAAGGCACAAAATATTTAGATGATGGATAGAAGAAAGAGTTTACAAACTTTAATACTTGGTGGTGCTGCGGCAACCTCTGGGCTAGTCTTCAATTCCTGTAAGACAGAAAATGGCGAAACAGTAGATGAAGCCATTGCAACGACTAGTGAAAAATATTTTGGAAGAACACCGGCAGAGTTGGACCGCATAGAAAAATTGAATGCCGAGCAATTGTTTAACGAGCATGAAATGGAAACAATTGCGGCTTTAAGCGTTGTTATTTTACCTCCAAAGGAACCACATGGTGGCCCTATAGAGGCAGAAGTACCAGAGCTTGTAGAGTTTATGGGCAAGGATATTCCAGATATGGCCCCTACCTTATTAGGTGGTCTAATGTGGCTTGATCATAAAAGTAATACTGAATTTGGCACAGAATTTAAGTCGGCTACCTTAGCACAGAAAAAACAAATTTGCGATGAAATTTGCTGGCATGATACAGAGAAGCCTTTAAGTGAACAACCCTTGGAAATTCAATTTTTCTATACCATGCGTGGCTTGACCGTAACTGGTTACTATACCTCAAAAGTAGGTATTGCTGATTTGGGTTATAAAGGAAATTCACCAAATGTTTGGGACGGTGTGCCGCAAGATGTATTGGACCAACATGGTGTTGCCTATGATCCAGAATGGATAGCAAAATGTGTAGATCAAAGCCAACGTAATGTTATAGCAGAATGGGATGACGAAGGAAATTTACTCACGTAAATTACATCATAATGATAAAAAAAGTAATAGTTGCCGCTACCCTTTTGGGTAGTGGTTTTTTAGTTCAGGCCCAAGAGATTGGCTTACAATTGTACAGCCTAAGGAATCAGTTTAAAATGGATGTATCTAACACCCTAGGATTGATTAATGAATGGGGAATAACCAAAATTGAAGGTGGGGAAACCTATGATATGCCACTGAAAGAATTTAAGGGTTTATTAGCTAACTATGACTTAGAAGTGGTCAGTGTAGGTGCTGAATTTGCTGATTTGGAAAATGATGTGGAAAAAGTTATTAAAAATGCGAAAGATTTTGGAGCTACATATGTAATGTGTGCATGGGTACCTCATGATAATAACAAATGGGCTCTGGAGGAAACTAAATACGCCACGGAAGTTTTTAATAAAGCAGGTAAGATTTTAAGTAAAAACGGACTCGTTTTAGCATATCACCCTCATGGATATGAATTCAGACCTTATAAAAATGGTACTTTATTTGATTATATGGCTGAAAATGCAACAGATTTTACCTTTGAATTAGATGTTTTCTGGGCACAACATGGTGGTGCCGATCCCTTGGCATTATTGAAAAAATATCCAAAGAAAATTACACTTTTACATCTTAAGGATATGGATAAAGATGTTGAAGGTAATAATACAGGTCATGAAGAAGATGATACTAATGTTGTATTAGGAACGGGACAAATAGATATTGCCGGTGTAGTCGCTGAGGCTAAAAAATTAGGTATAGAATATATGTTTATAGAAGATGAATCTAAAAACGTAGTTACCCAAGTCCCTAAGAGCTTGGAATACTTAAAGAATTTGAAGTAAAACCAAATATTATTTTTGGTATATAACCTCCTATTTATAAGTAAGTAGGAGGTTTTTTATGCTATTCAATGATATAATAATTAAAGTGTTTTATTATTATATTGCTATAAATGTTTAGAATGCTAATGGTTTATTTTAAGTTTAAAGACCCAAGTCTTAATCAAATATAAATGAAAAAAATACTTTACTATGTAGTTATATTGCCCATTTTATTTTGCAGTTTAATGGTCGTATTAAGTTGTAAAACAGAAACTTCAAAAAAAGAAATACCTAAAGAAAACCCATCTTTACAGGAGGTAGTCTTAGATTCTATCATGGAACCCAAGGTAGAAAAACCTGTTTTTAAAAGTTTGGAAAATGTTGCGGATACCACATTTGTTCGTTTGGCAGACTATAGTGATGGCTTTGCGTATGATCTAAGATATGCTACTAAAAATAATTTTTTAAAAGAAAAGGTGTATGAGTGCGGGGAATGCTATACCAGGGCAAAAACGGTAAAGGCTTTACTAAAGGCAAATGAAGAATTTAAAAAGCACGGGGTAAAGATAAAATTCTATGATTGTTACAGACCTAATTCTGTACAGTATAAAATGTGGAAAATAGTACCTAACCCGCAGTACGTAGCAAACCCTGTAAAGGGTTCTATTCACAACAAAGGTGGGGCAGTAGACATTACTTTGGTTACTTTGGATGGCAATGAAGTAAAAATGCCATCAGATTTTGATTTCTTTGGTAAACTGGCCTATCATGATAATTTCGATCTACCACAGGAAATACTGGATAATAGAAAACTATTGAAAGAGACCATGGAAAAATATGGCTTCTGGTCAACTAGAACAGAGTGGTGGCATTATAATTTACAAGGGGCATCGCATGACCCCATAGCGAATTTTAAATGGGATTGTGATTAAGAAATAAGTGAGATGAAAAATATACTATTATTTATGTTCCTCGTATCTGTTAAAATAGCTGGTCAAGATACCATTATGCCTTTGTGGCCTAAGGATAATATTCCTAATCATTTAAATAGTGTAGAAAAGGAATTACATGAACAAAATGAAATTTTACGAATTAGTAAGGTTCAAAAGCCAACTATTGAGGTGTATTTACCATCAAAATTAAATGCAACCGGAGAGGCGGTTCTAATTTTTCCCGGAGGTGGCTATCGCATATTAGCCTATGATTGGGAAGGTACGGATATAGCAAAATTCTTTAACACTAAGGGGATTGCAGCAATGGTGGTGAAATATCGTTTACCGTCAGATGTTTCGCAGACCAATAAAAAGTTCGTGCCACTTATAGATGCTCAAAGAGCGGTTAGACTAGTTCGTAGCAATGCGGAACATTTTAATGTAAGGCCAGATAAAATTGGGGTGATTGGTTTCTCTGCGGGAGGTCATTTAGCAGCTACTTTAGGGACCCACTTTAATGAAAAAGTCTATGAACCAATTGATAGTTATGATGCGGTGAGCGCAAGACCAGATTTTATGGCATTGGGTTATCCTGTAATTTCTTTCGGGGAAATAACGCACCAAGGAACAAAGGAAAATTTGATAGGGGAGAATCCTTCAGAGGACTTGGTCGATTATTTTTCAAATGATAAGCAAGTTACCGAGTTAACACCCGCAACGTTTTTAATGCATGCTACCGATGACACCGTTGTACCGGTAGAAAATAGTTTGTTGTTCTACACGGCCGTTAAGGAAAAGGGTATTTCAGCAACCATGCACATTTATCCAAAAGGCGGTCACGGATTTGGATTGGGTTTACATGATGGGCATTTGAAAGATTGGGGTGATCGTATGATAGACTGGATAGCCTCTTTGAGATAACTTATTTAATTTTTAGCAAAAAAAAAGATTTTAATATGCTGAACTTCTCTATTTTTGCAATCGAAATTTTTTGGGATATAGCCCTTCTACTGCACTCATGATAAATTGGACTACAGTGAATCTTAAGCGATTGAAAAACTATAGAGTATTTATGGGGATTTTTTTCCATTGAAATTTCGGGATGTAGCGCAGTCCGGTAGCGCACTCGGCTGGGGGTCGAGTGGTCGCAGGTTCAAATCCTGTCATCCCGACGAACCTAGAAATAGGTAATAATTAGAAAACACTGATAATCTGCGGATTATCAGTGTTTTTTGTATATAGACATAGCTGATTGAAGCATTTATTCCCCATAAAAGCGCTAATAAATCGGTCAATAAATTTAAAGCTGTAAAAAATTGACCAATTTGTTGAGATGCTACATGTATTGATCTAATACATGTATTTTTAAATGTGATCAGACCTTCATTTGAAAATAAAATAAATGGCAGCTAAAAGATGTCTTCTGAGGACATCATAACATTGAGTATTCTCTTCTAAGATTTGTTTTCTAGAGTTAAGAACAATATATAGATTACCTTATGCTAGAATTATGTTAAATAGTCATGGACAGATGTTTGTTTAAAATGAGAATTTCAACTTCTGATGGATAGGGTCATAAATATGGAGTTAGATGTACAAGTCAAATATTCAGAATTCTTAATAGTTATTTAGATGAGGTTTGTAATTATCTATTTAATTATTATTGTAATTTGATAGGAAGCAACAAGTTAAATACCAATAAGGAAGACTAAAACTTGAAGTCTACGATTATATTTTTAATGATTTTAAACTTGTTCTATGACGCTGATGATTTTTATTAAAAGATGTTATGCTTAACTACAGTCTTTAGTGTATAGGTATATACAAACATTTAAACGATAGATAGCAAAGCTGTCCGTTATTAGGAACATTAAAATATAAAACGTGTTACGCATTATTTATGCACTATAGAATTCATTGACAAAAAGTTTGCACAGCCATTGCATTTAGTTTTTGATATCTTTGTAAAGATGAATTTTTTAAGCTTTATTCTGGCAGTTCTGATGTTGACTTTGACCGCAAAGCCATGCTCTGATGGTCAAAATTTTGAAGATCAACAATGGGAAGAATTAAGCGTAGACCATAATCATCAAGAGGATAATGACGATTCTTGTCCAATTACTTGTGTTTGTAGTTGCTGTGGTATTTCAATCACTTATGAACCCCTAATCTCATTTGAATTCAATTTTCACTCAAATATATCAACATTTTTAACGACTAACTACCAGTCGATTTATAGGTTTGATTTTTATTCCAACATTTGGCAACCGCCACAAGTTTAATTCAGTTTTATAGGATAGGTATATCCTTTTTAGAATGCTTTTACTTTTTGTAAGGCATATACTTTTTTTAACTGAATTAATATATTTTATATGATTAATAAAATCATTGATTTTTCAATCAATAACAAATTTATTATTGGTTTGCTTACGCTTACCATAATTGGAGCAGGTATTTGGAGTATGACCAAAGTACCAATAGATGCTGTTCCGGACATTACCAATAACCAAGTACAGGTTATAACACAATCCCCCAATTTAGGTACTGAAGATATTGAGCAGATTATAACCTATCCTATTGAGGTAGCAATGAGTAATCTTCCCAATGTGAAGGAAATAAGATCAATTTCCCGTTTTGGTTTATCTGTCGTAACTATAGTATTTGACGATGATATGGGTACCTATCTACCTCGACAATTAGTAGCGGAAAAGCTAAACGAGGTAAAAGAGCAAATTCCAAGTGGATTTGGCGAGCCTGCAATGGGACCTATCTCTTCAGGTTTAGGGGAGATATACCAATACACCTTAAAAGTAGCGCCAGAGTTTAAAGCTATATATAGCATTGCAGATTTACGTACAATGCAAGATTGGATTGTACAACGCCAAATGGCAATGGTTCCGGGTGTGGTAGAAGTGAATGCTATTGGCGGTAAAATAAAACAATATGAAGTAGCTGTTGATCCTAACGATTTAAACGCTATTGGCCTTACCATTACAGATGTGTTTAATGCACTGGAGGCTAATAATCAGAATACAGGTGGCGCATATATTGAAAAAAACCATCAAGCCAATTTTATTCGTGGTGAAGGTTTGGCACGAAGTTTAGAGGATATTAAGAAAATCACAGTCAAAAATCTTAATAACGTTCCCGTAACTATTGGAGATATTGCTACGGTACAATTCGGTTCGGCAATTCGTTATGGTGCATTAACTCAAGATGGAGAAGGTGAAGTTGTAGGTGGTTTGGTAATGATGTTAAAAGGAGCAAATTCCAATGATGTTATTGCAAACGTAAAAGAGCGAATGACCCAAATTGAAAAGTCATTACCAGAAGGTGTTATTATTGAGCCATTATTAGATCGAAGCAAGTTAATTGGGGAAACGACCTCTACAGTAACCACCAATCTTATTGAAGGTGCATTGATCGTCATCTTTGTATTGGTCTTTTTGTTAGGCAACTGGCGCGGAGGGTTAATAGTAGCTTCTACTATTCCATTATCCTTATTATTCGCTTTTATTTTAATGAATGTTTTTGATGTATGGGTTAACTTAATGAGTTTAGGCGCTATAGATTTCGGAATCATTGTAGATGGTGCTGTAATTATTGTAGAAAGCACTGTCTTTCTTATTATGTCGCAAGTTTTGAAAAGAAAACAGCTTACGTCCAAGGAAAGGGATAAAGTAACTTCTAATGCTTCAAAAAAGATGATGAACGCTGCTTTTTTTGGTCAGTTAATAATCCTTATCGTTTTTCTACCCATTTTGGCTTTAGAAGGTATTGAAGGAAAGATGTTTAAGCCAATGGCCTTGACTTTTATTTTTGCCATGATTGGTGCCATGGTACTTTGCTTAACCTATGTGCCAATGATGTCAGCTTTATTCTTAAGGGCACCAAAGAACGATAAAAAATCCTATGGAGATAAATTGGTGAATTGGTGTGAAGAAAGATATGAACCCTTATTGGTAAACGCATTACAAAAAGGAAAGTGGGTAATTGGTATTGCAATTGTGCTGTTTGGGATAACGGTATTAATGTTTTCACGAATGGGTGGTGAGTTCATTCCGCAATTAGATGAAGGTGATATTGCATTTCATGCCATCTTAAAACCGGGTAGCTCACTTACAGAAACTATTGAAACTACTACTAAAATAGAGCAAATAGTAAAAGCTAAATTTCCAGAGGTCGATAAAATTGTGAGTCGTATTGGTGTTGCCGAAATTCCAACGGACCCTATGCCAATGGATATAGCCGATGTATTTGTGATTCTTAAACCTAAAAGTGAATGGGCTACGGCAGAGACAAAAGATGAATTGATAGAGGCAATGAAAGAAGCGGTTGAAATGGTTCCTGGCGTTAATTATGAATTTACCCAGCCTATTGAAATGCGTTTTAATGAGTTGCTTGAAGGTGTACGTGAAGATATAGCCATAAAACTCTATGGTGAAGATATTGACATTCTATCTCAAAAAGCTGAAGAAATATCTAAAATTATAGCAGGTACAGAAGGCATTGGCGATATGAAAGCAGAAGCCACCACAGGTTTGCCACAAATGACCATTAATTACAATAGAAATAAACTGTCACAATATGGACTTCAAATAAATGCGCTAAACAGAACCGTACAAGCTGCATTTGCAGGGGGTACGGCAGGGGTCATTTTTGAAGGAGAGAAACGCTTTGATCTTGTAGTGCGTTTAAATGCCCAAAACCGAAAGGATATTTCAGATCTTCAAAATCTATATATCAATTTACCTTCAGGTGCTCAAATTCCCTTACGTGAAATTGCAGAGGTAAGCTACAAAGCAGGTCCTATGCAAATTAGTAGAGACAATACCAACAGAAGAACCTATGTAGGTGTCAATGTTAGGGGGCGTGATGTAAAATCATTGGTTGCAGAAATTAAATCAAAATTAGATGCACAACTGGAGTTACCTTCGGGTTATTTTATTCGCTATGGCGGTGCATTCGAGAATTTAGAGCGTGCCAGCAACCGTCTACAAACTGTTGTGCCTATTGCATTGCTGCTCATATTTGTTCTTATATACTTTGCATTAAAATCTTTACCACAAACCTTAATGATTTATATAGCTATCCCAATGGCAACCATTGGGGGTGTAGTGGCCTTGTGGTTGCGTGATATGCCATTTAGTATTTCGGCAGGTGTTGGTTTTATTGTGTTGTTTGGTGTAGCGGTTCTTAATGGGTTGGTAATGATAAGCGGACTAAATGAATTAAAAGACGAAGGGGTAACCAATTTAAAAGATAGAATAATAGATGGCACTAAACGCAGAATTAGACCTATTATGCTAACCGCTTTTACAGATGTATTAGGTTTTTTACCAATGGCTATTTCATCATCAGCAGGTGCAGAAGTGCAACGACCTTTGGCAACTGTAGTGATTGGGGGGCTGTTAACATCTACTTTGCTAACATTATTTGTATTACCTATTTTATACCATTGGGTAGAAAACAAATCATTTAGTTTTAAACCGAATAAAAAGTTGGTTACGGCAACAGTAGTATTTCTTTTGCTATTCGGTTTTACAACACAAAGTAATGCACAAGAGATAAACGATACCATTCCCGAAATTTCATTACAGGAAGCTATAAAACTCTCAAAAAGTAATTATCCTATACTCAAACAACAGCAATTGGAAATTACGAAACAAGAACAATTAAAAGCGACTGTCTATGACTTTGGAACAACACAGGTTTTTACAGGTGGTGAAGAAATTGATAATGGTAGTGGCATTTATACCACCATTGGTATGAGTCAATCTAATATTGATGTATTTGGTATAGGTTCTAAAAAGAAGTTACAAGAACAACGTATTCAATTGGCACAGAAAGCGTTTCAACTTTCGGAATTAGAATTAGAATTGGAAGTAAAAAAGGCTTGGTCTAAGTGTTATCAAATGAAAAGGAACTATGATTTATATAAAGAACTAGATTCCATTTATTCCAAATTTGAACAAGCGGTAACTATAAATTATGAAGTAGAAGCTATTTCCAAGTTAGAATACTCGGCTGCTAAAAATCAAGCTTTTCAAATTCAGAATAAAAAGACCCAAGCCTATAGTGATTACTTAATTGCCATACAGCAATTCAATTTATGGTTGGTTTCTGATGCTATTTATACGGTTTCAAATGAATTTGATGCAACCGTAGATATAGATATGAAAACGTTTAATGTTGAAGTCCACCCATTGTACAGTATATCACAGAATATGGTAAATGAAGCTGAATTCAAATACAAAGCTGCAAAAGCAGATAATTTGCCAAAGTTTAATCTTCAAGGTGGTTTACAAAAAGTAAATGGCAATTCAGGGTTTTACACCTATCAAGCAGGAGTTTCCATTCCGTTTTTATCAGGTGCTAACAAGGCACAAATTAAAAGCGCCAGAATTGATAAACAAAAAGCAGAAACCAATAAAGCGTTCAAAAGACAGGAAGTACAATCAAGGTTCGTTCAGGCTAAAGAAAATTATAGGAAATGGAAAACATCTTGGGAGTTCTACAAAGAACAAGTTTTACCATTAACAAAAGAACAAAAAACAGGCGCATTGTTGGCATACAAAGAAGGTGAAATAGATTATACTGCATTTACGCAGTTGATAAAAGAAGCCATTCAATCTCAATTGGATGCACAAACAGCATTAGTAAATTATTTAGAAAGCACATTTCAATTACAATATTTTAATCAATAAAACAATGAAAAATAATATATATAAAATTCTTACCGTAATGGTGTTGGTCACTTTTGTATCAGCTTGCGGAAACAAGGATAATCATTCTCATAATAAAGAACAGAAAACAGAAATTAATGAAACACAGAATGAAAGTGAAGAGGTAATGCTTTCTCAGCAACAATTTGATGCGTTAAAAATGAAAATAGATACGTTGACATTGCGCAATATGAGTGGTTATGTAGAAGCAAATGGAACGTTAGAAGTGCCGCCACAAAACGAAGCGGCAATAACTACCGTTATTGGTGCTAATGTTGTTTCAATTGAAGTTATTGAAGGTGATAAAGTCAATAAAGGTCAGGTAGTCGCTTATCTATCGCATCCAAATATTATACAAGCACAAACCAATTACTTAAACGCTTATAGCAATAGTAATTTTTTGAAAAAGAATTATGAACGACAACAAAAGTTATACGAAGCAGGTGTAGGTTCCGGTGCTAATTTTCAAAAGGTAGAAGCAGAATATCAAGTGTCAAAAGCAATGGTAAATGGTTTAGAAGCACAATTGCAATTATTGAATATTAATACAGTTTCAGTTCGTAACGGTACCATAGCACAACGTATTGCATTGCGCAGCCCAATAGAGGGCTTTGTGCAAAAGGTTGAAGTTAAAACAGGCCAATATGTAGAACCCCAAACCGAATTATTTGAAATAGTGAACACACATCACGTACACGCAGATTTAATGGTCTTTGAAAAAGATGTTTATAAAGTACAGAAAGGTCAAAAAGTAAATTTTATAGTACAATCAATACCAGATACAGAACTTACCGCTGAAATCTATTCTGTTGGTAAAACCTTTGAAGATACCCCTAAAGCAGTTCACGTTCACGCAGAAATAGAGAATAAAAAAGGCAACTTAATTCCAGGAATGTATATAAAAGGTAAAATACAAGTGGAAAATAATGAAGCAAAAGCATTACCAGAAAGTGCTATTATTAAAGAAGGCGATAGGTTTTATGTATTTTCTGTAGTAAAAGGAAATAACGATTGGAGTTTTAAGCCAATTGAAGTTTTATTAGGTTCTAAAGATAGTCAATGGATCTCGGTTCAATTTACTGATAGCATTGATAATAAAACACAATTCGCATATAATAATGCGTATTACCTTAACGCAGAAATGAAAAAAGGGGAAGCAGAGCACGCACATTAATTATGGAAATAATAGCACAAGTATTAGAGTCCAAAAAAATTCGGGTTACTGCAATGCGTTTATTAATTTATAAGTTTCTTGCAGCAAGAAATGTAGCCGTAACTTTAAGTGATATTGAAAATGCCTTTGAAAAGGCGGATAGGACTACGTTATATAGAACAATAAAAACTTTTGAGGAAAATGATATTGTTCATCAAATAGATGATGGTACAGGTAATACAAAATATGCGTTATGTGACAAGGGGTCTAATTATGATTTAAATAACGATTTGCATTTACATTTTCATTGTAATAACTGTAACGAAACCATTTGTTTAAAAGAACATAAAATTCCCCAAATGAAAGTACCGGATGGATTTGTTTCCGAAAATGTAAACTTAGTTGTTAAGGGAGTTTGCGATAAGTGTAATAGGTAAAAAAGTACTTCCGTTACACGTAATATTAAATTATATAAAATTTAAATAGTTGAAAATAAGAATTTTATGTTGAAGTTTAGATTCATTTTAAGTTTACAAACAACAATAGGAACAAGCTAGGACTATAAGTTGTGATCTAATTAGTTTATTGTATAAAATAGGGTGGTATCATTTAGAACGTGGGGCGAAAATAAGGTGGTTTTAACCTATAGCATCTAAATATTTACATTGGTCAATGGGGATTATTACATGTATACAAAAGAGTCTAAAGTAGTGCTGATTCAATTCATTAGATGATTTATAGGAGGTATGATGTATATAATAAATTATTTTCCTCCTGGTAATACAGATGGTGCAAGTGTGCTATCATTAATAGGTATGCCCATTCCAAATAATGTTGAAAAATCATTAGATATAAAATGAAAAAAAAGAAAGTTAATTTAAGGGAATTACATACAGGATCTAAAGAAAAACATAAGCACAATGGTGGTCACAATCACGGTAATGGAACAGCATTTAAAACATATCTACCTGCAGTAATCAGTTTTGTAATGCTCATTATAGGTATAGGTTTAGATTTTTTTGATGTTTTATTCTTTAAAGATGGCATTCGTATAACTTGGTACAGCATTGCATATTTGCCTGTAGGAATCCCTGTGGTAAAAGAGGGTTGGCATAGTATTAAAACAGGAGATGTTTTTACAGAGTTTTTTTTAATGTCTATTGCAACAATTGGAGCATTTGTTATAGGCGAATACCCTGAAGGTGTTGCAGTAATGCTATTTTATGCAGTAGGTGAATTATTTCAAGATGCTGCTGTTAAGCGTGCAAAAGGCAATATAAAAGCCTTGTTAGATGTTAGACCCAAAGAAGCTCATGTATTTCGAGAGGGTGATTATAAAAGTGTGACACCAGAAGACGTAAACATTGGTGAAAAGATTCAAATTCGTGTAGGTGAAAAAATTCCTTTAGATGGTATTTTGTTATCCGAAAAAGCATCTTTGAATACCGCAGCGTTAACAGGGGAGAGTAAACCAGATTACATTCTAAAAGAAACCAAGGTTTACGCAGGCAGTATCAATTTAGAAAATGTCATTCAAGTAGAGGTAACCAGTAGGTTTGAAGACAGTTCTATTGCAAGAATATTAGACTTGGTTCAGAATGCAACAGCGCGTAAATCTAAAACAGAATTATTTATTAGACAGTTTGCGCGGATATATACCCCAATTGTTGTGTTTTTAGCTATTGGAGTTACTTTCCTACCTTACTTTTTTGTAGAGGATTATGTGTTTAGAGATTGGTTGTATAGAGCATTGATTTTCTTGGTAATATCTTGCCCTTGTGCGTTAGTGATATCAATTCCATTAGGATATTTCGGAGGATTGGGAGCAGCTTCAAAAAACGGAATATTATTCAAAGGAGCTTCATTTTTAGATGCAATGACCAAAATAAATACTTTAGTAATGGACAAAACAGGAACCGTTACCAAAGGTGTATTTAAAATTAAAGAAGTGAAAGCAATAGGGTGGAAAGAAGCCGAGTTTATGCAATACGTAATATCGATGGAAGAGCAATCAACACATCCAATTGCAAAAGCAATTTTAGAGTATAAATCAGAAGGAGAAGATTTTGAAGCTCAAGACGTTTCTGAAATTGCAGGAAAAGGATTAAGAGGTACTGTAAATGGTAAACCAGTTTTAATAGGAAATAAAGCCTTGATGACTGCGAATACTATAGATGTTCCAACAGAAACCGAATCTATTGTAGAATCAATAGTATTAGTTGCAATAGATAATCAATTTGCAGGCTATGTAGTCATAGCAGATGAATTAAAGGAAGATGCAAAAGAAACAATTACAAATTTACATAAAGTAGGCGTTAAAAATATTATGATGCTTTCTGGTGATAAAGATTCCATTACTCAACAAGTTGCTAAAGAACTAGGTATTGCAAATGCTAAAGGTGGTTTATTGCCGGAAGATAAGTTGAATGAAGTGGAAATTTTAAAGAAAAATCCTAAAAATAAAGTAGCTTTTATAGGTGATGGTATTAATGATGCTCCAGTTTTGGCTGCAAGTGATATTGGTATTGCCATGGGTGGTTTAGGAAGCGATGTAGCAATTGAAACTGCTGATATTATTATTCAAACGGATCAACCCTCTAAAGTGGTAAGAGCAATAAAAATAGGACGTTCTACTAGAAAAATAGTTTGGCAGAATATTGGCTTAGCCTTTGGCGTAAAAGCAATTGTCTTGATTTTAGGTGCTGGTGGTCTCGCTACAATGTGGGAAGCTGTTTTTGCTGATGTAGGAGTAGCATTTTTAGCTATATTAAATGCTATTAGACTTCAAAAAATGAATTGGAGTTAATTTAGTTTTGAATTAAATAAAATGGAAGAACAATAGCAATAAATACTGCCGAAGCCACTGATTGCTCAATTAACGAACACATAACATCCTCTTTATACTGGGTTTTTCCGTACCACTTTAAAAGTTGACGATTAATATATGATGTTTTACCAAAGCACCTAATAAATGTTGATTAGTACTTTCTATACAAATGCAACAAGGGTAAGAGTTTTTTTTTTTTTTTTATCTTATTTATTAATTATTAGTCACTTATACAGGCAGGTTGTAGATGATTATCAATAAGCGCATAACCTTACTAGCTTTTAAGCCTCTCTTATTTATTTTACTGAGTATTATGAACTAATCCAAAATGCGCAAGATAGGCTGTATATGCTCTTTCCTTTGCTCTTTAAAACACCTGTCTGGCAGGCTTTTTATCATCGTAAGGTTTTGAGAATATTTCATGCGGTAAGCGGTACCGTTGGTGTTAATTTTACTATTGGTAGTGAAAGTAAAGAACCATATGTTTGTACTATGAACGGTGTTCAGGTTAATAACTACAATGGTTCCTGGTCTAAATTCATTTCTAAGAATACAGCTAACTGTAATTTTGTTCAAGGAGTAGGTTTCTCAATTTTAACGAGGAATCAAAAGGGCAGACTTTTAATGAATTTATGACCACCTAATTTGTTATCGCTGATAGTTTTTAAAGGTGAGCCCATTTTAATTAGGAGTAATTAATTAGATGATATTTAAGCATCTGTTATTTTGAAAATGTAATACAAATTGTATATTGTTTTTACAATTGTTTATATGAAAATGCTAAAAATTTATGTTTCCCTAATTATTGTTTTATTGGCACCACCTATTTGTTGGTCTCAAGAATACCATTTTCAGCATTTAACCACTGTCGATGGGCTTTCACATAATGAAGTTAGGAAAATCGTTAAAGATGACAAAGGTTTTCTCTGGTTTGGAACACAGAACGGACTAAGCCGTTATGATGGTTATAGATTCAAAATATTTAAAAATTTACCAGACGATGAAACGTCTATTATTGGGGATAAAATATACACTCTTGCTACTTCTAAAGATAAATTATGGGTGGGTACTGTCACAGGGCTAAGCGTAATTAATACGGCTACACTTGAGGTTGTTCAGACACCAGATATTTTTGAGCTTATAGGTACTAATAGTATACAACAGCTATACTGTGATGGTTCAAATCTTGTTTGGGTCTCTACGGAGAAGAAAAATTTTATAATTGATAACCTTTCTTTAGAAATTACCCAAGTATTGGAAGATTATAAAATAGCCGCTATAGCAAAAGGTTATGACAACACTTATTGGATAGGAACAGATAAAGGATTGTTGCTTTATGATTTTGAAAATTCGCTTATTATAAAAACTTATGGCTTAGGTGCATTTGATTCTTATGGGTTAGATGAAATTTTAACCAATACCTATGGTGAAGTGTGGATTACTATTGGATCGGTAATTTATAGGTACCAATCAGAGAGAGATAGGTTTATTGAAATTTATCGTGCCAAATCATTAAACAGCATGTCTCAAAATAATGACGGAGATATTTTCTTTGGTAGCTATGGTGACGGTCTGCTAAAGTACTCAAGAACAACAGGTGAATTTAAGTCTTATCAATCTAACCCTGAGAGCCATCAGTCTATAAGTAGTAATGATGTTTATGATGTTTATGTAGATAATGAAGGTATCGTTTGGGTAGGTACCCAAGAAGGATTGGACTTTTATGACTTTACGCGGCATAGATTCAAAAGTTTAATTCACCTGCCTGGTAATAAAAACAGCTTGCGAAGTAATTTTGTACAGACCTTATTTCAGGATATTAATAATATCTTTTGGATTGGAACCCGAGAGGGTATTGATCATGTTAAATTTGAAGAAGGATACTCCGATCCAAAAATCACCCATATAGATATGGGTAAGAATGGTTCTCAGAGCCTTAATTCAGATTATATCACAAGCGTGTATCGAGATTCAAAAGAGAGGCTATGGATAGCGACCATGAGCAATGGCCTTTTTGTTATAAAAAAAGGAGAGAAGGTTTTCACTCATTTTCTACAAGAAGAAAACCAAGAAACAAGTATAGCCTCTTCATCGGTACGTAGTATATTAGAAGATCATTTGGGAAGAATGTGGTTTGGTACAGGAAGAGGATTGTCGTTATTGGATGAACAAAATGATGAAGAAAATACATTTGAAAATTTTAGTTACTCTAAATTAAATACCAACTCATTGCCTTCAAATGATATTCAATCAGTGTTTGAAGACAGCAAGAATAGAATATGGATCGGTACAAATGAAGGAGGATTGGCATTATTGAAAGAAAATGGATCCAGTAAGCGTTTTCTTAGGTTTAAACACGATCCTTCTGATTTTGGATCAATTAGTAATGACGAGGTTTTTGTTATCTATGAGGATGCTAAACAACGTGTTTGGTTTGGTACCTCTGCTGCCGGGTTAAACCTTTTGAAAGAAGACGGAAATAAAGATATTAAGGGGGGGTATTATTTTCAGAATTACACTGAAACAGATGGCTTGTCCGATAACGAAATAAATGCCATATTAGAAGATGATGAAGGAGATTTATGGATTGCTACAAATACTGGCTTTTCAGAATTTAATATTGCTACAGAAACCTTTACCAATTATTCTACCTATGACGGGGTTTTAAAAGGAAAGTTTAGAAAGAATGCAAAATGGAAAACTAAAGACGGTACTCTTTTTTTTGGAGGTACGGCCGGTGTAAATTATTTTAATCCTGATGATTTTACACTAAATAAAATACCACCTAAACCTATTTTTTTAGATTTATTGATTGACGGTAAGGTTGTTGAAGCTGGACATTTGTATGATGATACTGCAATTTTAGAAGCACCCCTTTATTCTGGTTCTATAGTAACATTGCCAGAAGATGATAATAGATTTGAAATTGAATTTGCTTCTTTGTCCTTTGCATCACCACTTCGAAATCAATATGCTTTTAAGTTGATAGGTTTTGATAAAGACTGGAGGTATGCTACAGGTAAAAATCCTAGTACAAGGTATTCTAATTTAAAGCCAGGAAATTATCGCTTTTATTTGAAAGCTTCTAATAATGATGGTATTTGGAACGAGGATCCTATTTATTTAGATATAGTCGTAAGGACCAATTTCATGAATACCAATAAGATTAAAGTAGTTATCGGTGTTTTATTATTTATAACCCTAGCTTTAGCGATTGTATATTTTAAAAGATTTAGAAATAATCGTTTAATGTATAAAGATGTTCCCAAGTTAAAAAAGTTGCACAAACAAGTTGATCCTAAGGTAGAGGCTGAAAATAAAGAAAAAATAAAAGAATTGAATCTTTTGATGGAAGAGGACAAAATTTATTTAAATTCAGAATTAGGACTGGGACATTTGGCAAAGAAAATAGGTGTAAGTACTAACCATTTATCTGTGTTGCTTAATGATTATATAGGTAAGAACTTCTATGATTACATAAATCATTTTAGAGTAGAAGAAGTTAAAAGGAGACTTAAAGACCCAAGATATCAAAATCATACCATTTCTTCTATAGGTGGGGACTGTGGTTTTAATTCCAAATCTGCTTTTAATAGAATTTTCAAAAACTTAGCAGGAATGACCCCTAGCCAATATCAAAAAAAAGAGCATTAATCAACCGCTCTAGAGTTTAGGGAAAGTATAATTTAAGCAGGTCTGACGATGTATGGTTAGACCTGTTTTTTAATTTTAAAAAGAGTTTTGTTAAGTATATTTCATTTCTTTCTAAAACTTGTGGTCATAAAACCTAGTATGCTACTAATGGACTGCAAAAGTCGCCATAGTATTGATTTCATTGATGTTATTCCATGTCCTAATGCTCATTAAGACTATTCTCTGAGGAGTTGTTTGTCTCATTAACCCCTATAGGTCGATTCAAACTTAACTTTATGTTAACATAGCGGTGGGTATTCTAAACATAGTATTCTAGTCTGATCAACGATTCCAAAAAACTACACTACTTATAAAGTAAACTGAGGGCTACTTTTTTAATGTATAGGGTTTAGTCAGAATAATTGATTCAAGGTTTACAAAAACAGATGCCTTTATTAATAGAATATAATAACAACCAAAACCAAAAAAATGAAATTAAAAAACTTAGAATGGCACAATGCGGTTTGTATTGCTAGCTTAAAGGTGTTCAGCCTTGTTCTTCTTGCATTTACATCATTTTCCATGAGAGGTACCCCCACCTCAACTAATCATAGGACCATGAAGACAGTGCAACAAACAATTACCGGAACAATAACAGATGATGCAGGTGCACCGCTACCAGGGGTAAATGTACTGGTCGTAGGTACAAATAGAGGTGTTCAGTCAGATTTTGATGGAAATTATAGCATAACGGCAACTAATGGGGATATACTTCGATTTTCTTATTTAGGATTAAAAACCTCAGATATAGAAGTAGGTATAGTCAATATAATTAATGTAACCTTGCAAGAAGACATAAATTCTTTAGAAGAGGTAGTCGTTGTTGGATATAATTCAATCATTAAGAAAAAAATAACAGGTTCTGTAGCTACAATAAAAACAGAAGAACTTAATGAAATTCCCGCAACAACATTAGGAGGAGCTATTGCAGGTCGCTTAGCAGGTGTAAATATAAGTTCCTCAGGGGGCAGACCGGGTAGGTCGGCAAACATAAATGTTAGAGGTGCCACAACAGGGGCTTTTGGTGGCGGTACGGCCCCATTATATGTTATAGATGGAATTGTATTAAATAAAGAGCAGTTTGATGCTTTAGATGTGAATGAAGTACAATCAATATCTGTATTGAAGGATGCAGCTTCTACTTCTGCCTACGGAGCCAGAGCCTCAAACGGTGTAATTTTGGTGACGACTAAAACCGGAAAAGGAAAGCCTAAAATTAATTTCACGAGTACTATAGGCACCACAGAACCAACTAAAGTTCCAGAATTTAATTCAGCTTATAATCATGCCTTATTGACCAATTCAGGTTTAAGGTGGAATAAAGTAGACCCGTCAGACGCAGGATATATTACAACTTCAGAACTAGATTATTTAAAAGCTTCATCGAATGAAGGTTTTCTAAAGGATTTTGAAAAAACACCAATATTAAAGCGTTACACGGCATCTATTTCAGGAAGTACTGATCGCGTAAGCTATTTCCTATCAGGGTCTAAAATAGATGAATCAGCAGCATTTGATAATTTAACGTATGATCGCACAAATTTTAGAGCCAAAGTGGGTGTTGATGTTACAGATAACTTAAATGTCTCTATGAATATAAATACGTCTAGAAATGATGATTATGGTTTTTATTGGAGTTATAATTATGGTGACGAGGATTATGGTGATTTTTATAGAACTGTGGCTAGATCAGGATATTGGGGACCATCAACAAAGAATGGTTTATATGTTGCTAACTACAATGGATGGAACGCAGGAAATCTAATTAATAATGGGGCGGGGTATCAAACTAGAGATAACAAAATCTTAAATACGCGTTTAAAAATAGACTATAACATTACAGCCATAGAAGGGTTGTCCGCCGGTATGTCTTATAATAGTAATATTAAGCGTGATCAGGATTTTCTTTTTAGAAAACCTTTAGTAGATTATACTTTTGCTACAGATCCCAATAATAGGTTTTTATTGACGGATGAAATTGTAGGAACAAGAGTACGTAACGATTCTGGTGCTGATTCTAATAGTGTTTATGAGTCAACAAATGAAGTAGACAGTAATCAGTTTAATTTACAGTTAAATTATAGTAATACTTTTGGCAACCATGATTTAAGTTTATTTGCTATTTATGAACAGTTTGAAAGTAAATATAAAGGGTTTGGCGCTACAGGACGTCAAGTGCCTACAGAGCTGGTACCAACATTAAATGCTACTGCTTCAGATGATGAAAGGGCATTTGGGAGTAAAGGTGAAGACGGTAGGCAGTCTGTAATTGGTGGATTAAATTATAGCTATAAAGAGAAGTATTTGCTTTCTTCTACCTTCAGGTATGATGGTTCTGTAAGATTTGCAGAAGGGCGTCGTTTTGGTTTTTTTCCCTCTGTTTCACTAGGGTGGATAGTATCTCAAGAAAACTTTTTTAAAAATAACTTAGGTTTTTTAGATTTCTTTAAAATAAGGTATTCCATTGGTCAAACGGGTAATGACAATGTAGGTGTAGGTTTCCCATATGTACAAAAATATAATTTAGGAACAGGTGCAGTTTTTGGAGAGGATATTGCATCTAGTTCCGTGAATATTGGAGCTCAACCTCAACCATTTATTACATGGGAGAAGCAAACTTCCTATAATTTTGGACTCGACTTTAAAACGTTAAAAAATAAATTAGCAACGTCTATAGATATATTTAAAAACAAAAAACGAGACCTTTTTGGTTCTAGGCAATTATTTATTCCAGAATCGTCAGGACTGTCACTAAATCCTGAAAATTATGGAGGGATAGATATTTCTGGGTTTGAAGTGTTGACATCGTATAATACTAGAATAAATAAAGATTTTGATGTTGAAGCAGGGTTTAATATGGGATATTCAAAAGCTATCTATGCAGAGATAGATGATCCAGAATCTACGCTACCACGTTTTATTAGAAAAGGGAATAGATTAGATAGAATTAGAACTTATGTTTCTGATGGAATCATAAGAAATCAAGAGCAGTTAGATGCACTTATTGCAACAGGGTTTACCCAATTTGGTAGAGCTCCAAAAATAGGAGAACTACTAATGAGAGATGTTAGAGGAAATAGGACAGAAGATCCCAATCAAAATACCCCAGACGGCATAGTGGATGGTAATGATCTAGAATATATTAAGGGGTCACATTCTTCTGCGCCCATTAATTACGGAATACGTTTTAGCATAAAATATAAAAACTTTCGTGTTCAGGCATTTGCTCAGGGTTTTGCAAATTACCAAAGATTTATTCCTCAGTCGGGTAGGTTTACTTTAAGTGGAATTGGGCAATCTTCATGGACACACTGGAATGATTCCTGGACACCAGAAAATGAAAATGCTTCATTTCCTGTATTTGGTGGTGATAGTGGTTGGCAACAACGAGAATCAACGTTTTTCTTAAATGATGCTGATTTTTTAAGAATGAAAAACTTGAATGTCTCTTACGACCTATCCAAGGATGTTTTAAATAAAATAGGCGTGAGTAATTTAAGTTTGTTTATTAATACTACCAATTTGTTTATGATTTATAGTAAAATAAAAAGCTTTGATCCTGAAACAAGCGGCCGTGGTATTCCTGTAAATAAAACCTATAGTCTAGGTCTTAATATAACCCTTTAAAAAAATAAAAATGAAAAAATATTTATATAGATGGAGTAACTTTTTATTCCTAATAATTTTGTCGATTGCATCTTGTAGTGATGTATTGGATAAGTCAGACTTATCAGCGATCAATGAGAAAGATGTATGGAGTGATGAAACTTTGGCAAAAGGTTTTTTAAATGAAATTTATGAGCGTGGATTATCCGGATGGCCTATAGCTGCATCAGGAACAAGCGATGATGCACAAGGTTCTGGAGGTATAATTTATGGAGAATTAACCTCAAATAGTATTAGACAGTATGGGGGCAAATACCGGAATATTAAGGATATTAACTTGCTTTTAGAGAAAGTAGAAACTGGTAGCTTAGATGCTAGTTTTCAATCTCTATTAAAATCACAAGCTTTGTTTTTTAGGGCTAAAATTTATTTCGAATTGGTTACTGCCTATGGGGGAGTTCCATTGGTTTTAAGTGTGCCCGTTCAAGGTGTAGATGAGCTAGAATTGCCAAGAAACAGTACAACGGATTGTATTGCCCAGATAGTCTTAGATTTAGATGAGGCCATTACTAATTTACCTGATGAATATGAAGATGATGCAGATTATGGAAGAATTACGAAAGGTGCAGCTATGGCATTTAAAGCCAAAGTTCTCCTGTTCTTTGCAAGTGAACAATTTGACCCCTCTCAAAGTGCAACAGCACGTTGGCAAGATGCTTATGACGCAGTTTCTGAAGCAAAGGATAATCTAGAAGCCAATGGTAAGGGTTTACATGCTAGTTATGCAGATTTATGGTTTGATGAATCTATATCTAACCCCGAAGCAATTATTATCAAAAAATACAATATTGATAAAACACATAATAGAGATGCCGGTTGTCGTCCATTTGTGACCGGAACTAATGGAGAAGCTTGGGATAAACCAACTATTGATCATGCAAATGCTTACCCAATGAAAGATGGTAAAACCATAATGGATGTAACGTCGGCTTACGCTTATGATAGTGATGTGTTTTGGTTAAATAGAGACCCAAGGTTTATGGCAAACATTGCTTTTAATGGTGTAAACTATCCATTAAATGATCCTGAACCCCAAACGACCAGCGATTTAGTTTGGACTTTTCAAGATAGTCAAATTGAAGCGGAGGCAAATAGTAGGGTAACACCATCTGCTCTTCTTTGTAGAAAAGCGATTGATGGTAGAATTGAAGGTGGTAACCCGGCACTTAATAGTTCTACTGACTGGATAGAACTCAGGTTTGCTGAAATCCTATTGTTTCTTGCAGAATCTGCTAATGAAATAGGCAATACTGCCGAAGCATATACTGCTTTGCAACAAATTCGTGAGCGTGCAGGTATAGATGCGGGAGGTGATGGTTTATATGGTTTAGAACCAGCAATGAATAAAGATCAGATGAGAGATGCCATAATGCTGGAGAGAAGAATTGAACTAGCTTTTGAAGGAAAAAGGTCTTCTGATTTAAGAAGACGTAGAATGTATGCCACAATTAATGGATCTATCAGAAGAGGTTATGTTATAGAAAGAACTGCTGCGTTTGATGCCTTACATTCTTCAGATGAAATTTTGGATGATAGAAAAGAATTAGAGGCTGGGGTTTTAGATGGAAGTATAGATTTGAACAACCCCATAGTTTATAATACTTTTTTTACAACAGCTATACGTAGTTTAGAAAGGGATGGAAATTTAACCGATGATGGATTACCAATCAATTATGACGAAAAATATTACTTTTTTGATCTTCCACAATCCGCATTGGACAAAAATCCTAAGCTGGAACAGACTTTGGGATGGGATGGTGGAACCTTTGATCCATTGCAATAAAGTTTAAAAATTAAGTTGTTAGTTTAGTTTGTTTTAAAATGGGTTATGTGAAATAGTACATGACCCTATTTTTTATTTTTAAATATAGAATATCTAAAACTCCACCATTTTATTAAATTTTCACAACTTTTATATGGTGTCAAAGTATACCATTTATATGAATAATATTAAATTTCAATAACACTAATGACGACTACTTTACAACTTAAACAGTCAAATACGCTAACAATTCTAGTCAGTATGCTTTTAACAGTTTTTTTAGAAATGAGATGCATAAGAAATAATAATCTTATGATGTAAAAATATAAATTGTCAACAATCTTACAATTCAATAAAAATTCTAATTATATATTTTATAAAAAATGAACATATCAAAAAAAACAATTTATCTTTTCTTCAGTTTGCTAGTAACTCTATCGTATGGTCAACAAGGTACTTTAGATCAATTAAATGTATCTGATTTAGATATGAGTAAAATTGAACAACCTTGGTGGACAGCACAAAAAAATAGAGCAATTACCGGGGAAAAAATAAGTATTTCTGGAAAAGAATTTACGCATGGTATAGGGACCATTTCTAGAAGTAAACTTTTTATATTCTTAGATGGAAAATCAAAAACATTTACTACTGAGGTCGGAATACAAGATTCTGAAGTCAAAAACGGACCTTTTAAGTTCAATGCATTAGGCGACGGTACTAAGTTGTTCTACGAAGAAAACAGTAAGGGTAAAACATTTGTTGGTATTGCCAATACAGAAACTTCCATAGAAAAAGGTTCTGTTATATTTATAATTAAAGGAGATGATAAAATCCTGTGGAAAAGCAAAAAAATAAAGGGGGGAGAACAAGCTGTTTCTCTAAATATTTCAGTAAAAGGAATAAATGTTCTAGAACTTATAGTTGAGGATACTGGAGACGGCGTATCTGGAGACCATGCTATTTGGGCAAATGCAAAATTAATGTTCAATGGATATAAACCTCAAATTGTTGATGGTAATTATTTGAACAGAATGAAAGTTGCAGATCGTGCGTTTAATTCGAAACTAGAACCACTGATCAAAAAATTACCGGAACCTACGCCCCAATACGTAGACGGTATTAAAAAAGATTGGCTTATAGATAATATTTCTCTGGCATCTAAAGTTTTTAGGAGTAAGAACAATAAGGAAATTACAATCTCTAACGGTTTGGTTAGTAGAACTTTTAGAATAACGCCTAATTGCGCTACAGTTGATTTTAAAAATTTAGTGAATGGAGAATCTCTTTTAAGAGGGGTAAGTCCTGAAGCAATGGTACAAATAGATGATATTGAATATCAAGTTGGCGGGTTAGACGGTCAGGTAGAATATGGCTATCTAAAAAAAGAATGGCTAGAACAGATGTGGAGTCCTAAGAATTCATTTCAAATAGAAAATTTTAGAATTGAAAATATAAAGCCACGTTTAGATTGGAAAAATAAAAGATGGGCATTAGAAGAAAAAGATGATTTAAAGGGAAAGGAATTAATTTTTGAATATGCACATTCAGATTTACAAAACGTAAAAATAGAAGTGCATTATGAAATTTATGATGGTATTCCATTGATCAGTAAATGGATTACCATAGAAAATAATAGTTCCAAAGAAGTAATTTTAAATAATTTCAAGAGTGAAATATTAGCGACTGTTGAGCCTGAAAGTGCTGTTGAAAGAGGCGAGACTGGTTGGGAATTGCCAAACATTCATGTTGAAAGCGATTTTGCTTTTCATGCAATGTCCTTTAAAGGATCCAATCAAGTAGTAAATTGGGAAAAGGATCCCCGTTATACCTCGCAAACCAATTATCCGCGTTTAATGCCTTGCTTGCTAGAGTGTAAACTTCCTATAGGTCCAAATGAAACAATAGATAAAGGAAGCAATTTTGAGTCATTTAGAGTTTGGGAAATGCCCTTTGATAGCTATGATAAGCAAAGAAAAGGTTTGGCAACCAACAGATTTTATAATCTTGTAGCGCCTTGGACAAGTGAAAATCCACTGTTTTTGCATTTGACAACTACAGATGAAAACAAGGTTAAAGCTGCTATAGATCAATGTGTAGATACCGGTTATGAAATGGTAATTCTCAGTTTTGGTAGTGGTCTTAATATGGAAGATATTTCCGATAAAAATATTGCAAAGTTTAAAGGATTGGCAGATTACGCACATTCTAAAGGAATTGAATTAGGAGGTTATTCGTTATTATCAAGCAGGTGGATAAGTGACGAGGTAGATGTAATTAATCCAGAAACCGGAAAAAGAGGAGGAGTCATTCACGGAAGCTCGCCATGCTTAAATAGTCAATGGGGCATAGATTATTTTCAAAAATTAAAAACCTTCTTTGAAAAAACTGGTTTTGATCTATTAGAGCATGATGGCTCTTATCCCGGTCAATTATGTGCATCAACTACACACGTAGCACATAAAAATGTAGAGGATTCGCAGTGGAAGGCTTGGAAAAGAATTTCAAACTTTTATAAATGGTGCAACGAAAAAGGAATATCATTAAATATTCCCGATTGGTATTATCTAAGCGGAAGCACAAAAAATGGCATAGGTTATAGAGAAGTTAACTGGTCTCTACCTAGAGAACGACAATTGGTTCTAGGACGTCAAAATATTTATGATGGTACTTGGGACAGAACTCCTAGTATGAGTTGGACTTTTGTACCGTTGACACAATATCATGGAGGAGGTGCGGCCGCAACAATAGAACCTTTAAATGATCATTTAGATGCTTATGAAGCGCATATGGTGCAAAATTATGGCTCTGGTGTTCAAGCGTGCTATAGGGGACCAAGGTTATATGATACCGAAAGAACCAAAGAAGCCGTAATAGATATAGTTGAGTGGTATAAGACCTATAGAAATATATTGAACTCACCCATTGTACACCTTAAAAGAGCCAATGGAAGAGAGATTGATGGTATTATGCATGTAAATCCAGAATTGAAAGAAAAAGGCTTTGTTCAATTTTTTAACCCAACAGCTACATCCATTAAAAAAATAGTGAAGATTCCTTTGTATTATACCGGACTGAAAACCACCGCAAAGGTTAGGGAACAAGAAGGGAAATCCAAGGAATACATACTAGATAGAGGATATAACATAACAATGGAAATTGAAGTGCCAGCTAACGGTAATACGTGGTTTGTAATTGAATAATGATAAAACAGTAGGGATGAAAAGAATAACAATGATGCCCCTTTTTTTAGCGTTATTTTGGGTAACTAGTACCTGTATAGGTCAAATCAATAATGGAAATAAGCTACCTGAAGAAGTTAAATGGATGTACGATGAAGCACAATGGGGCATTAGTCATCACTACTTAGCGGGAGGGGAGCTAGATAAAGCATATTTTGATATACGAAGTTTTGAGGAATGGGATTATTATATCGCTAATTTTGATGTAAATGCCTATGCCAATTTGGTAAAGAAGCTAGGAGTTGGTTATGTTATATTTACAATAACCCAAAATAGGGGATACCTTGCAACAACAAGTAAGGTTTATGATTTTAATTCGCCACCTTGCCCAGTAAATATTCCCGGCTGTGAAAATCAAGAAGGTGTTTTACGGGCAGATTATACCCCCAATAGAGACTTACTTACACATTTAGCAAAGGCTTTAACTAAAAAGGGAATTAAAGTTATAGCCTATCTACCATCTCATGTAGGCGATCGCTGGACAGGACAGCAAATTTCACCTCCGAAATATCCAGATTGGTGGATCAATGATTTTATTGGAGAGTTGTCCAATAAATGGGGAGATACTGTTGCCGGTTGGTGGTTTGATGGTTATTGGAATATTAGTAAAGACGAACAAGGAAATGATTACCCCATTGCAACAAAAATTTGGAATGCTGTTAGGCGGGGAAATCCAAATGCGATAATAGCATTAAATACGGGACTAGGTAGTGAAGTATTTACGAGTCCGGATAAATATAGTCAATATTCGGCGGGTGAATCCAATGAACTACCACCCCTGCCAACTACGAGATCTTCTAAAGGAAAAGGAGAAAAATTTGTACAATACGTTGGTTGGTCCTTTCTATCTGAACAAGATCCCGTTTTTGCCGGATGGGGAGAGGTTGATAGAAATTTAAGGTTTAAAGACATAGAAGTAGCAAAGCATACCGTAAAAGCTAGGGAAAATGGAGGTGTCTCTACTTGGGATGTTGCTATAAACCCTAGTGGAAATTGGCCCTTGGCAAAAATGAAACAAGTACAAGTTATTGGCAAAACAATGAATACAACAACAGATACTACGTATTCAAGTTTACAGCTTGTAAATAATGCTAATAAAGAAATAATTTACACTGGTAATTGGCAATATTCGGAAGATAGAAAAACAGGAGCTTTTGAACAAGATGTGCATTATACTGAAAATAACGGGGACTCCTTTAGTTATTCCTTCACAGGGACCAGTATTGTATTTGCAACTTCAAAAGCGCGTGACCAAGGTAATATTGAGTTGTTCTTAGATAATAAATCACTCGGAATATTTTCTACTTATGATAAATATAAAAGGCAGGTACAAGAAATCATTTATGAAAATCATCATTTAATGCCGGGTAGACATACCTTAAAAGGTGTAAAAAAATCTGGGAAGTATATGTGGGAGATGTGCTGGGAATTAAAAACGAAAACAAAAACTTATGAAATTTTCAATTTTAATAATATTTAGTGTAAGTCTCAGTATTCTTCTAGGCTGTTCAAAAGAAACAGAGGAAACGCATATTTTTATTTTAATGGGGCAGTCTAATATGGCGGGTTATGGTGAGCTCTTACCAAAAGACAAGATTCTGGTTAATAAAGTATTTATGATTCCTACAATAGCAACAGAGCCCTATGCATGGCAACCTGCGTCACATCCCTTACATAACCGTTTGTCCTCTGATCGCTTTGGATTAGGATTGCCCTTTGCTAAAGAATATTTAAAAAGCCACCCTAATGTTACTATAAAATTAATTCCGGTAGCATGGGGAGGAGCTGCTATAGATGATTTGAACAAAGGAACCAAGACGTATAATGATGCTGTTAAAAAAGCATTATTTGCCGAAAATGAAGGGATAATTAAAGGGGTTTTGTGGCATCAAGGTGAATCGGATACCGTTAATGAGGAGTTGGCCAATTCCTATGAAGACAAACTACATCAGCTAATTATAGATCTACGTTCAGATTTAAATAAACCTAAACTTGCTTTTATTGTAGGGAATTTAGCTGAATTTTATGGCACGGGAAAAGACCATAATTCTAAAGAAAGATTAAAAAAAATAGACCAAGTAAAAAAAGCTTTAAGAGATTTACCAACAAAAGTTGAGTATACTGGTTTTGCTGAAAGTAGTGATTGTAAATCTATAGACCATCATATGGTACATTTTGATAGGGAATCTTATATATTATTAGGTAAAAGGTATGCGCAAGAATTTGAAAATCTAATAAATAAATAGTGTTTTGATATTGAAATAGAATACTATCCCGCAAACTAGGTAAATTGAAAATAACTAGGGTTTGACTTTTATTTAAGGTCAGACCCTTATTGCCAAGATCGTAAAGACTGCTTTACAATTGTGCACCAGTTCTTGAAAAGTACTTCTCTAATACATTCAAAATTCATTGTCAGTTGCCAATATGGTATAAAAAAAGCTTATTAAAGCCGCTTTTATCCATCGTAGTTATTTTAAATGACATCGTTCTCTCGCTAAATTTGCTGTTTTCCATTGTAACAGTTTGCATTTAAAGTTAGTAAATTCGAGTTATGAATTGTCCTATTTTAAGGAAGACCTATAATATGAAACTTAGGTGTATTCATTGAATTATTTGAATGCAAGGTAGGTAACCAATTTATATGGATAGATTTTACAAATGAAAACAGAACTTATAATAAAAGATAAGGTAAAACAGAATACAGGGTTAAAAGTCTCTCGATTTAAACAAGAGATAAGAAAGACAGCCCCACACAGACATAATGGATATTTTGAAATTATTTTTCTAACCAAAGGATCTGGGTCACATACTATTGATACTACAGAATATAAAATTCAGGCACCGGTAATTTTCAATATACGAAAAGAACATATTCACTTTTGGGATATAAAATCTAAACCAGAGGGGTTTGTTTTTATTATTAAGAAAGCATTTATTGACAATTGTTTAGATAAAGACATCAAAAAGCTAGTTGCAGAATTAAGTGCCTTAACTTGTCTGTTTCCTACGGACACCACCATAGTTGATATTTCTAACATTTTACTGCAGGAAAATGAAGAGAAGAAAGTAAAAAATCGTCAGATAATAGAGGGCTTATTAAAAGCACTATTAGCAAAGTTTCTAGAATCGGTATCTCCAAATAATTCTAAAATAGAATGCAGTTCTATCTATCAAAAATTAAACTTACTTTTAAGTAAAGAAAATGAACTTACAAATAAGGTAAGCCATTATGCAAAACTATTAAATACTACTCCACAAAATTTAAATGCAGTATGCAGAAAAGAAACAGGTAAATCTTCTGCAGCGGTAATTTCTAATTACATTATTAATGAGGCAAAACGTCTTTTGCTTTATACTGATTTAAGGGTTGGTGAAATTGCAGATAAACTTGATTTTAAAGATAACTCTCATTTTTCTAAATACTTCAAAAGAAATGTAGGGAATACCCCAATTGAGTTTCGTAAGTCAAATGATTAAGTACCATACGTTTTTCAAATAGACCACACTGTAGTCTATATGTTGTATAATTTTACATCGTGTTAAAATCACAACATATGAAATGGCTAACATATATTCTCACTGTACTTTTACTTTCTTCTTATGCAGAAAACCAAGAACAAATAGTAGAGGGAAAATGGATAAAAGGTACGGAACAAGAAAAAATTGAAACCATCGAAAACCAATTTAGGGGTTTTGATATGGCAATGGTAGAAACAGGATATCGCTATCAAGAACTGTATTGGGCAGGACAAGATGAAAATTGGGAATATGCTGATTACCAAATTGAAAAAATCAGAAAAGCGATTGAGAACGGCTTGAAAAGAAGACCCAAACGTGCAAAATCCGCAGAACATTTCTTAACCGTTGCAATTCCAGAAATGGAAAAAGCACTCGAAAAAAGAGATACCCTTGTATTCAACAAAAATTTCCAAATCTTCACCAATAACTGCATTAGTTGCCACGCAATGGAAAAAGTGCCAAGCTTTACTATAAAAAAACCGCTTTATAGACAATCACCAATTAGAAAATAATGATAGAATTTATTAATCAGATAGACATTGAAATTCTATTATGGCTGAATGGTAATCACAATCTATTTTGGGATGCTGTAATGTGGTTTGCAACAGGTACATTCACTTGGCTGCCATTTTATATGATATTGTCATTTCTGTTAATATGGAAATATAAAAGGGACGCAATATTGATGATTCTGTTAATAGCATTACTGATAACAATAAGTGACCAATTAGCTTCAGGCATATTTAAACCATTTTTCGAAAGATTGCGGCCAAGCCATAGTCCTTATTTGACAGGTAAACTTCATTTAGTAAATGATTATAGAGGTGGTAAGTTCGGTTTTATTTCTTCTCACGCAGCCAATGTATTTTCATTAGCATTTTACTTGACATTAGTGGCTAAAGAGAAATTAAAATGGATACCATACGTGCTTATTCCTTGGGCAATCTTTGTAAGCCTTAGTAGAGTTTATCTTGGTGTTCATTATCCATCGGACATAATAGTTCCAACGATTTTAAGTATACCAATAGCTTGGATAGTAGCTCGAATTTATAAAACGTATAATCCCATATTGATAAAAAAAATTGCTTAAAATGTTTAAAAAAAAAGTTAGTACTGATATATCAAAAACAACCATCATTATTCGCTTAATGGTTGGTGCTGTTTTTCTATCGGAAGGTATTCAAAAATTCTTATTTCCTACCATTAGGGGTGTAGGAAGATTTGAAAAAATGGGGTTTTCAAATCCTGACATTTGGGGCAATTTAGTTGGTGTTTGTGAAATTCTATGTGGTTTATTATTGCTTTTCGGTCTTTTCACTCGTGTAGCTGCTTTAGGAATGCTTATCAATATGACAGTAGCCATAATTATAACAAAAATTCCGATTGCCTTTGGTGAAAGTTTTAGACCATTCAATCTTCGAGAATTGAGTAACTATGGAGTATGGAGTTTTGCTCACGAAGTACGCACAGATTTAGCAATGTGGATGGGTAGCCTCTTCTTAATAATAAAAGGAGGTGGTTTTTGGTCGTTAGATAAAAATATGTACAAAATCAAATGAATTTCTTTTTACAAATCGATTATGAATTTTTAAAATGGATTCAAGCAAATAGAATCATTTTTTTAGATCCTTTATTTTATTGGATTTCTTCATCTACCTTCATTATTTCAATTATGCTATTAGGTTTTATTGGTCTATTTTATATTAAAAATAAAGTAAAGCCATTCCAAATAAAGTATTACAGCCTTTTATTAATATTTATAGCTTCCTCAACATTCAGTTTAATTTTAAAATATGCTGTTAAGAGACCACGCCCATTTGTATCCCACCCTACCATCATTCAATTATATGAAACAAGTACCTTTTCTTTTCCATCAGGTCACACCGCAATTGCTTTTACTTTAGCATTTAGCTTAGTACTCTTTTCATTAAAGAAATACTATGTGATACTTGTTTTTATTTGGGCTTTTTTAGTAGCCTATTCTAGAATGGTATTAGGTGCTCATTTTATCTCTGATATAGTAACTTCAATTTTAATAGGTTTTATGTTTAGTCTATTAATCAAACCAATTTCAAAAGAATGGATAGTAAGAAAAACTTAAAAGAAGTTGCAAAACTTTTTTTTAAATTAGGAAGCATTGCTTTTGGCGGTCCTGCAGCTCATATTGCAATGATGGAAGATGAAGTTGTGAAAAAAAGAAAATGGATGAGTCAACAACATTTTCTTGACCTAGTAGGTGCAACTAATTTAATTCCAGGACCAAATTCTACCGAAATGACAATGCATTGCGGTCACGAAAGAGCAGGTTGGAAAGGATTGATTGTTGCGGGTGCCTGTTTTGTTTTTCCTGCTGTTGTCATTACAATGATTTTTGCTTGGTTATATCAACAGTACGGACAACTACCAAAAGTTGAACCATTCCTTTATGGTATAAAACCAGCGGTAATCGCCATTATTCTAGGAGCGGTATATCGACTTGGTAAAAAAGCATTAAAAAATATTGAACTCGGTGTATTAGGTGTTCTAACCTTAATTGCTTGTTTACTAGGGGCAAATGAAATTTTAGCGTTATTTGCTTGTGGTCTTTTAGGTTTAATGCTATACTTTGTTAAAAACTCAAAAAACGCATTAAATAGTTTTACTCCATTTCTTCTTTTACAAGTAGTAATAACACCAAATACTCTAAAGATTCTATGGACGTTCTTTAAAGTAGGTGCTTTGCTTTATGGTAGTGGTTATGTGTTATTTGCCTTTTTAGATGCGGAATTAGTTGCTACAGGTTTACTAAGCAGACAAGAATTAATAGATGCTGTGGCTGTTGGTCAATTTACACCTGGTCCAGTTTTATCAACCGCTACATTTATTGGGTGGCAATTAGGCGGTTTTTGGGGCGCCATAGCGGCAACAATCGGTATTTTTCTTCCTTCTTTCATTTTTGTTGCTATACTCAATCCGCTTATTCCAAAAATGAGAAAATCGAAAGTTGTAGTAGCTTTTTTAGATGCTGTAAATATTGCAGCGGTTGCTGTTATCGTAGCAGTTTGTGTAGAGATGGGAAAAGAAACGTTGACAGATTGGCGTACAATTTTAATTGCGGTATTAAGTTTAATAATTGTATTTGTCTTTAAGAAAATGAACAGTGCATTTATTGTTATTGGTGGATCATTTATAGGTTTTCTATTAACTTTGTGCTAGAATTATATGGGCTCCAAAAAAAGAAATAGTAAAGAATGTTGTAACATCAACGAAGTTGTACAGGAATTTTATGAATTCTTAAAAGCTTATATCATAAAAAAGACAAATGATATAAACCTTGCAGAGGACATTGTTCAGGAGGTGATGCTCAAATTGGTAGAGTCCCATAAAAAATCCATTGAAGTTAATAATATTAAAGCTTGGTTGTTTCAAGTTACTCGAAATACCATTGCAGATTATTACAATAAAAACAAGATTGAATTTAATTTTGATGAAGATTGGAAGGAAAGTAGTATTTCTGGTGATGATATTTCTTCCATTTTAGAGTCAGATTTTATCATTCCAATGATAGGATTACTTCCAGAAAAATATGCTAATCCACTACGATTAAGCGATATTGAAAATATTACTCAAAAAGAGATTGCAATACAACTTAACCTTGGTGTGTCCGCAACAAAAATGAGAGTTCAGCGGGGTAGAGAAAAATTAAAGACCCTATTTATAGAATGCTGTGATATTCAATATGACAAATCAGGTAAATTTTCGTCGTGCACAATAAAACCTCACTGTACACCATTACAAGAAATAGAAAAAAAAATAACTAATTAACCATTGATACATAGTTGGTTATAAGTAACTTCTCAAAAAAACACTTTTTTTATTTCTAAAAATGTGTCTTTTTTTAAAAATTACAGACTTCGTAATAAAGTTTAATCATTAAAAACATTTATTATGAATACTGAAATTAAAATTTTACACTCTTCATGTTGTGCAAAAGGTTCCCCCATTAAGGAACAATTAGAAAAATTGGCACAAGAGAACAATCTATCAATTTCTATAGAAGAACTCTCGGAAATGCAAGACACTATGGTCTATGGTACAATGTCTTTTCCTTCATTAGTGATCAACGGTAAAGTTCACACTTACAAATCATTTACATCTGATGCAGAACTTCTTGCAGCATTAAAAGCAGCATAATATGGAGAAGTTGACAGAATTATTATATAGTTTTTCAGACTATATCGTTTTTGAATTACTTGGTTTAAATCAATCAGGGCTGTTTGCAACAGCCCTTCAATACTTTATTGCCACGTTTATTCTAATTGCTTTTTTAGTTGTAATTGTAACTTATGTAATGGGAATTATTACGAGTTATTTACCAATGGATAAAATACGCGATTATTTAGAGCGTAATAAGAAATCAGGTTTAGGCAATGTATTTGCCTCTTTATTAGGAGCAATTACCCCTTTTTGTTCGTGCTCATCCATTCCATTATTTGTAGGGATGATGCAGGCTAGAATTCCGTTAGGTATCGCATTATCTTTCTTAATCACCTCACCATTGGTAAACGAAATAGCTATTGTGTTATTTTGGGTGTCTTATGGTTGGAAGGTTACTTTAATTTATATTTTATCTGGTATTGTTTTAGGTGTTATAGGTGGGATTATTCTTGATAAAATGGGTATGTCAGCTCATATAGCAGAATGGTTAAAACAATTGCATTCTAAAACTGAAAAAACTATTGAAGATAAAAGGTCTTTAAAACAGAAGTTTCCAGAAATACATAAAGAAGCATTAAGTACATTAAAAAAATTAGTGCCATACATCTTTATAGGTATTGGAATAGGTTCTTTTATTCACGGTTATGTGCCTCAATCCTTTTTTGAGACTTACATTTCCAAATCAAATCCATTTGCTGTTCCTATTGCAGTAATTATGGGTATTCCTCTTTATATAGATGCTGTAGGTGTCTTACCGGTAGTAGAGACTTTGGTGGATAAAGGAGTACCATTGGGTACGGCTATTGCCTTTATGATGGGGTCTATTGGTTTATCACTTCCTGAAGCTTTACTCTTGAAAAAAGTGATGCAAAAAAAACTAATCATTGCTTTCTTTTCAGTTATAGGTGTAGGAATGATTATTTCTGGTTATGTTTTTAATTTAATATTTTAATTTATGAAATCAATTTTATCATCTATAAGTGCCGTATTTGTTGCATTAGTGGCTTGTACTTGTTGTGTTGGTCCATTAATGGCTTTTGCAGGAATGTTAGGAGCAAGTGTTTCTCAATTGGTATGGCTAGCAACAATAAAACCCCTTATAAAGTGATTAAAGAAATTAAGTAAAAACATATTATGGTAATACCTGAAAATATATATGATTGTATAATTATAGGTGGCGGACAAGCAGGCTTGTCCGTTGCTTATTTTTTAAAAAGAAGTAAACTAAATTATTTAATTCTAGATGTAGAAAGTAATACTGGTGGCTCTTGGCTACATACCTGGGATAGTTTAAAATTATTTTCACCTTCTCAATATAGTTCTCTTTCAGGTTGGCAAATGCCTACAACGAAACAAGAATATCCAACAAAATATGAATATTTGAATTATTTGTCGAATTACGAAAAACGATATAATTTCCCAATACAACGAAATACATTTGTTGAAGAAGTTGTTAAAGAAAAAGAGTTATTTAAGTTAAAAACTAATAGAGGAGATTTTGTTAGCAAAACTGTAGTAAGTGCTACTGGTACAGCACGTTCCCCTTTTATTCCAGATTACCCTTACATTGAGCATTATTTAGGGGTACAAATTCATTCAAGCTCCTATAAAAATAATAGTGAATTTGAGCATAAAAGGGTTCTTGTTGTTGGTGGTGGTAATTCAGGAGCACAAATTTTAGCCGAAGTATCTAAAGTGGCTTACACAAAGTGGGTAACACTAGAAAAACCTGTATTTCTACCAGAAGAAATTGACGGTCGTTACTTGTTTAATCAAGCCAATAAAAAATATTTCAATCAACCAAATGCATCAGATCCATTACAGGTTTCTTTAAGTGATATTGTGCAAGTAGAAAGTGTAAAGGAAGGGTTGATCCGTGGGGTGTTTAAAGATAATAGACCCTTTACCTCATTTTATGAAAATGGTGTAGTTTGGCAAGACGGAAAAAAAGAAGTATTTGATGCAATTATATGGTGTACAGGATTTAAACCGCATTTAAATCATTTAAATTCTTTAAATATTGTTGAAAATAACAAGGTGGCAACCAACCATACACGAGCCATTAAAGAACCTAACTTATGGGTAGTAGGTTATGGTAATTGGACAGGGTTTGCGTCTGCAACCATTTATGGGGTAGGTAAAACAGCTAAACATACAGCGAAAGAAATAATAAGTACTTTGTCATAATCATTCCTTTTTGATGCAAAATGAGTATATCTATTGGTATATAGAATAGTAGTTACTAATTGATCACTTTACTATTTTTGATAAAATCACTTTTTTAAGGAACTTAAAATACTAGAGATTAGTAAATCAGCAAGATTTAGCAATTTGATGATATATTTAATGCTAAGTAAATTTCCCGTTGACGGCATGCTTGATTGCGAACTAATAGAGACAGGTTTAAAAAAATGAAAGTGATTAATACTACGGGTAAAAACATAAAAGTGATATGAATTGTTTTAAAAAATTAGCATCTATTTTTTTTCTTGTTTTATTCACGTTGGCATGTCAGGAAAAGCCTAAGAATAAAAAGGAAAAAGACCCTAATATTATGTTTCTCTTTGCCGATGACTATACCTATGAGGCTATACACGCATTGGGGAATAATGTTATTGAAACTCCTAATTTAGATAGGTTGGTCAATCAGGGTACTACATTTACTCATGCCTATAATATGGGAGGATGGAACGGAGCAATTTGTGTAGCTTCTCGATCAATGATAATATCAGGAAAATACCTCTGGAACGCCCATAATACCGTTCCTAAATGGAAGGAAAAAGATTCTTTGGCCATGAGTAACACATGGGGCCAGCTAATGGAATCAGAAGGTTATAACACTTATATGACCGGAAAATGGCACGTTGAGGCTCCTGCAAAAGAGGTGTTTGGTACTGCTAAAAATATTAAGCCAGGTATGCCTAATGATATGGGCGATCAAAACAATTCTAAAGAAATGTTTGAAGCTTATAAAGCGGGAAAAGAAATGAGAGCAAAAAACACTTCTGCCTACTATAGGCCCATTGATGAAAATGATACCCTTTGGAATCCTGCTAGTTCTAAGTTTAAAGGTTTTTGGGAAGGGGGCAAGCACTGGAGCGAGGTAGTACGAGATGATGCACTTGAATTTTTGGACGATGCCACTCAGAAGGAAAATCCATTTTTTATGTATTTAGCATTTAATGCACCACATGACCCTAGGCAATCACCGCAGGAATATTTAGATAAATATAATATTAATGATATTGTCCTTCCTGAAAATTGGTTGCCAGAGTATCCTTATGCAGATGGTATGAATAGTGGATTTCATATGAGAGATGAAAGACTGGCCCCATATCCACGTACTCCGTTTGCTATTAAAACTCATTTAAAGGAATACTACGCCATAATTACACATTTAGATGAGCAAATAGGAAAAATACTAGATGCCTTGGAAGCTTCTGGTGAAATGGAAAATACCTATATATTCTTCACAGGAGATCATGGACTTTCTGTAGGTCATCATGGTTTATTGGGAAAACAAAGTATGTACGACCATAGTATTCGTGTGCCGTTAATGATTGTGGGTCCAGATATTCCAAAAGGAAAAAGGGTAGCGACCGAAGTATATCTACAAGATATTATGGCAACCAGTTTGGCGTTGACCAAAATGGAAAAACCAGATCATGTGGAATTCAACAGCTTGCTTCCCTTGGCAAAAGGAGAGACTACCCAAGGCCATTTACAAGATGGGGTATATGGAGCCTTCGAAAAAGAATCGCAAAGAATGATAAGAAAGGATGGATATAAACTTATTGTCTATCCAAAAATTGATAAAATTTTAATGTTCAATATGAAAGAGGATCCCATGGAAATATTCGATTTGGCAAAAGATCCAAAGAATATTAAAAAAGTTAAAGGATTGTTTTCTGATTTAATGTCGCTACAAAAGAAAATGAACGATCCACTCGATTTAAATAGGCTTTATAATTCACTTTAATGAAGTAGATTAAATATATTCCATGTAGCAAAAGTTAATATTAAACTGGTATTTCAAACATACCAGTTCATTAAATGGCTAATTTAAAAAGCAATATAGTGGGCAGTGGTTAGGGAAAAGCCGAATACAATCTGTATATAAAAATATCTATAATTAACAATCTGGTAGGGTAGCTATTTTTTAGGGTAAGTCATAAGTAAGGTGTCAGTTAATTTATTTTATATTTAGCAAAAGGGTGTATTGCAACAAAAAATCAATTTTAAAATAGATGACAATTATGAAAAGAGGGACTATTATCATGATAGCGCTGGTGTCACTTTTAAGTTTTTTTTCGATAAAAGCACAGGAAAAGAAATCTTTACAGGTTTTAAGTTATAATATTTGGAACGGTTTTGATTGGGGTAAGGATATTGACCGAAAAAGTAAATTTATAGATTGGGTAAATATCCAAGATCCAGATGTATTTGCGTTACAGGAATTGTGCGGCTATACTCAAGAAAAATTATTGGAAGATGCTAAAAAATGGGGACACAATTATGCTCAAATTTTAAAAACTTCTGGTTATTCTGTGGGAATAACAGCTAAGGAACCCATTGTAGTAAAAGAAAAAATACTAGAAAATATGCACCATGGTGCTTTACATTGTAAGGTTTTTGACATAGATATTTTTGTTATTCATTTTTCTCCTTTTAGCTATAAAAAAAGACGGGAAGAGGCAACAGTAATAATGAATAAACTATCTAAGTTGTCAGAAGAACAGAACAAATATTTGGTGTTAGGAGATTTTAATGCCTTATCACCTTTTGATGCCCATTTGTATAAGGACAAAGCTTTAATTTTAGAGCAAAGTAAAGCAACGGAGATGGAACATGACCATGTCAAAAATTTGATGTATGGCGAATTGGAATATGGGGTAATAGGCTCGCTTTTGGGTTATCCTCTCATAGATGTTGTTCAAAAATTTACTTCTACATGGGAAGAAAGGTTAAGTTGTCCAACGCAAGTTTTTGAAACAAAAAAAGGAGCAGGATATCCTGTAAACGCTACCCGAATAGATTATATATTAAGTTCTCCTTTTTTAGCAAAAAGATGCGTGAAAGCTAACATTTTAAATAAAGAAGAAACCTTTTACCTATCTGATCACTATCCTGTTTTAGCTGAATTTAAATGGTAGCACTAAGCGTAAATAATAAATAGAAGTCGATATAGTAACAAGGAACCCACTGTTCTAATTATACTCGCATATAATATCAATTGTAATTGATGAATTATCACTTAAGATAGATCAGGATTAGTAACCATTGGTAATGGTAAAAAAAGAGAATAAAAGTTAGCCGAAAAATAAAATTAAAGATAAATGAAAAGCAATATTGTCACGGGAATTTTTTTCGCACTATATGTGATTTTAAATAGTGTCTCTAGTTACGCACAGAACAATTTTTATACAAGTTTTGATGAAGATATGGAGTCATTTTATTCAAAGACAGCTTTAAATGACGCCGTTTACATTACACAATTGCAACGCCCACAATTTATTGAAGGAGTTAAGGGTAAAGCTTTAGATCTTTCAGAGAATGCTGTGTTAAGAATGCCTTTGGCCATTGATAGTCTTAAAAATTTAAATTATGGACAAGACAAGTCCTTAACGGTATCTATTTGGGTAAAGACGGTTAAAAATGCAAAACAAGGCACCGTAATTATTGGTAATAAGAAAGAAAATGATCTCAATTCAGCAGGATGGATGATTTTTTCGCAGCCGTCAGGTGCCTGGGGCGCAAATATTTCAGATGGAAAGCACACGTATACATATACACCAACTATACCTAGGCAAGCAATAAATGATGGAGTTTGGCATCAACTAGCCTTTAGTGTAAATAGAGAAAAAGAGGAAATATGGTTTTATTTGGATGGAGAAAATGTTGCTATTTACAATACACCGGGCATTGGTGCTTTTAACAGTGAACATAGAACGGTCATTGGAGGTACGGATGAATACTGGGAATATGGATCTCAAGGACAATGGACGGCCTTTAATGGGTTTTTAGATGAGGTATCAATTGATGCGGTATATAGCGATGATAAGGAAATTGAAGCGGAATATGTAAAATTTAGGCACACAAAGGTAAAGAAGCAGCTTAACGCACCTATTAGAACAATGGTTTGGAATATTTGGCATGGTGGTAGAAGGTATGGTAAACATGTAGGTGTAAAAAGAACCATAGACATTATCAAAGAAGCCCGGCCAGATATTATTGGATTGATCGAAACCTATGGTTCAGGAGAAATTATTGCCGATTCTTTGGGTTACCATTTTTACTTGATCAGTTCAAATTTAAGTATCATGAGCCGTTTTCCTATAAAGGAGACGATAAAGGCCTTTCGCCCTTTTAATTTTGGAGGAGTGAAGGTTGATCTGGGTAACAATAAAGAATTGATGTTTTTAAATACTTGGTTGCATTATTTGCCAGATTATGCCGCAGCCGTTGTTCATAAAGAGAAATCTGCTAATGAGTTGATTAAAGCGGAAGCGGAAACAAGACATGCCGAGGTGAAACAAATATTAAAGGAGATAAAACCTATTTTAAAAAACACCGATAAAACTCCTGTAATCATGCTAGGTGATTTCAATAGTGGTTCACATTTAGATTGGACCGATGATACAAGGCAAATTCATAACGACTTTATTGTAGAGTGGCCTGTGAGTAAAACGATGCAAAAGAATGGATTTTTTGATAGCTATAGGGAGATGCATATAGACCCTTTATTAGATCCTGGTTTTACGTGGACCCCAAGAGCGGCGACATCATCAAAAAAATATGGGTTAAGGGATAGGATAGATTTTATCTACTATAAAGGAGGTTTAAACCCTATAGGGTCTAAGGTTATTGATTATCATCCTATAATGTTTCCTTCAGACCATGCGGCAATTTTAACGGTTTTTGAAGTTGAATAAATAGATAAGCGTAACTTTTTTAATCAAAAAATTAAAGTATCAGGGGCGGTGTGTTGTTAAGGTTAAAAAATGATTGAAATTAATTTTTTATAAATGAATGATGGCTATTTTTAATAACTGGTATCCATCAGTAATAGGAAGAGTAATTCTGATATTTCAGCCAAATAAAAACGTGTTCGATTGAGTCAAAGCATGATGAAATTGAAATTTAAATAATGCCTATACGACCTTAAATTCAATGTAAAATTCTAAAGCTATAGGCTAACAAAAATGAATTGAATTATATGAGACGACGTAATTTTATTAATGGATTAGGAGCAGGAGCAACCTTGTCATTGGTGACACCAACATTGTTATCCTTTACCCCATCAATAGGTGCTAAAAAAATTGGAAAATCATTAAATTTTGGGATTGTATCCGATGTGCATAAAGATTTGATACCAGATGCCGATCAACGTTTAGAATCCTTTATCCACAAGGCTATTGATAAAGAAGTAGACTTTATAATTCAAATGGGCGACTTCTGTTTTGGAGAAGAAAAGAACAGAGGATTTTTAAATATTTGGAATCAATTTAAGGGTGCCAAATACCATGTGCTGGGCAATCATGACATGGATAAAAATTCTAAAGAAGAAATGTTAGATTTTTGGGGTATGCCTAAAACGTACTATTCTTATGACGTTGGTGGCTATCATTTTATTGTTTTAGATGCGAATTTCTTATATCAAGATGGTAAATTTATAGATTATAAACACGCTAATTTCTATGTAGACGATAGCATAAGAACGTTTATAGATAATGAACAAATTGAATGGTTTAAAGCCGATTTAAGGGCTACAAAGCTTCCTACAATTGTGTTTTCCCACCAAAGTTTATGGCATTATCAATGGGGTGTTAAAAACCGGTTAACGCTTCAAAAAATTATGGAAACCTATAATGACAAAATTATTTGCTGTTTAAATGGTCATAATCATTTAGATTTTCATCATCATCAAAACGGAATTGATTATGTAGAAATTAATAGTATGTCATATCAATGGTTATCGAGCAATTATAAAAGTACGGAACGTTTTCCAAAAGAATTTTATGACCAATACGGAAACCTCCCTCATATTGGAGCCTATAAAGACCCCTTGTATGCTTTTGCTACATTGGATCCTGCAGGTACTATGAAAATAGAGGGGGTAAAGAGTGAGTGGATGTCCCCTTCTCCTTATGATATGGGGATGATAAAGGGCGTAGAAGGGATGGTTTATTCGTCAAAAATATCAGATTATGAATTTACATTTAAAAATAAGGGTAGGTAATAATTTTGAACGTAATTTTATGCTACAGAACTAATAATAAGCCTAAAAGTGAATGCATTTAAGGATAGTTGCAAGGCTAATTAAAAAGGAAACAAAGCATAATTTTTTAAGGATTCAAATACCGCTTCATACAAGGTTGCGGAAGTTGAACAGTTTCGGTTAAGTGGATCTCAAAAAGATGAGGTGAGATGATGATCTTAACATTATAACTTTATAAACAAATATTATTATATGAACAAAAGGTGTTTTTTAAGGCTTTGGTTATTGGTGGTTCCATTACAATGGGCGTTTGGGCAAACTAACATAGATTCTACAAGAATTGTGCGTGTGTTATCCTATAATATTTATCACGGAGAAACGGTTGGTCTGGATAAGCAATTTGATTTAGACGAATTGGCAAGAATAATAAACGATGAAAAACCAGATTTGGTAGCGTTGCAAGAAGTAGATTTTAAAACTAATAGAGTTTTAAAAAAAGATTTAGTAACTGAATTAGGTCTCCGAACCAAAATGCAGGCTATTTTTGGTAAAGCTATGTCTTTTGATGGTGGGGAATATGGGGAAGGTGTGCTTTCTGATTATTCGTTTTTAAGTACCAAGAATCATACTTTGGTTGTTAGGGAAGGTAATGAACCACGTGCAGCTTTAGAAGTGAACGTAATTATTAAAAGTAATGATACTATTAAGTTTATTGGTACGCATTTAGACCATACAAATATTGAAACGGATAGAATTGATCAAGCCAAACAAATTAACGATTTGTTTGCAATAGATGAGGTGCCTACCATTTTGGCAGGAGATTTAAATGCATTACCAGGTAGCGAGACAATGCATGTTTTTTATAAATATTGGAAACAATCATTTTTAGAAAATGTACCAACCTATCCTGCACAAGAACCAAGGGATAAAATTGATTATATTTTATTTAAACCGGCTAATAGATGGCGTGTTTTGGAAACTAAGGTCATTGATGAAAAATTAGCATCGGATCATAGGGCTATTTTAAGTGTTTTAGAACTATTAAAAAAATAAATAATAAGTCTTATTTGGAAAAGATATTTGATTGTAATTATTGTTTCTCATACTCAAAATGGTAACAAAATTTGCATTTAAATAGAGGATATAGAGTAAAGGGTATTCTTCAGAAAAAATAAATATAGTTAACAAGCATGCTCTTTTCCTTCGTAGTATAAGCACTTTTTACAGTTAACATCTGCACTTTAGAGGGTAGGATATTATAGAAGTAGAAATAAATAGAACAGCTAGGATTTTAATGTACTTTATATTTTTCACCCTAACTTTCTCCCATATGTAGGTACCGTTAAGTTGTAAAAAAAAAGCTGCCTTTTTAGACAGCTTTAACGACTAAGAGTTTAGTAATTATAATTTTAAATTGAGCATGATTTCATGTGTGCCATTGTCAATGTTTCTTATTGAATTTTCGAAAGGGCTTTCATATGCATAACCGATCATCATACCACTGGAAACTTTAAAAATAGCCATACCACTAACACTTTCATTAACTCTATACGCAGCTCCAAGGTCAAAATAGTTATTAAAGTCTAGGAATGTTGTGATATCCAAAGATATGGGGGCTCCCTCCACATAGCGCAGCAAGGAACTGGGCTTAAGGGTTATATTTTGTCCTAAAGGCAGCTCCATGCCACCAGCGAGGTAGAAGTGATTTTTATCGGCACCCAATGTAGCTACACCATTCTCTTCTTCTAGCCTGTCCCTAGTTAGAATTTTGGGAATTGAAAATGACAGAAAGTAATTGTCATGTTTTAAGTATAACCCTGCTCCAAAATTTGGGGTAAGTCTATCGTCTAAGTTCATTAGACTAGGATCTTCTTGAATGCCATACGTCACCAGACCTTCAGTATTGGCGTTATAAGAGTTAAATCCGGTTTTAAGACCAAAAAATAGATCATGGTTCTCACCGAGTTTTACTTGGTATGAAAAATCAAGTGCTATAGAGGTTTGATTTTCAATAAACGTTTTATCGCTTATCGCAGAAATTCCCATACCAAGGTTTTTGCCCAGAGTTGTATCGAATATTAAATTTTGGGTTTCTGGAGCTCCTTGAACATTAGACCATTGGCTACGTACGTTAACACCTATAGTTGTTCTTCCATCGGCACCTGCATATGCAGGGTTGATCAGATTCATGTTATATCTGTATAAGGTATTGATGGGATCTTGTTGCGCGTTGGTCAACGTACAAGAGAAAAAGATCAATACGACTAATATTTTGTGAAAAAGGTCCATTTATTCGTTTTAATTTATATTAATAATTGATGAATATCCAACCTTGGAATGGTGTACTGCCATTTCCTAAGTCTATGATGTATAAGTAAGAGCCAGCCGGTAAAAGTGAAGCCCCGGTCTTTCTTCTACCGCCCCAATCGTTTTGGTAATTACGTTTGGCATATACTTCATGACCGTACCTGTTCTATACTTTCACCAAATTGTTTGGGTATTTGTTTATACCAGGAATTAACCATGTGTCATTAATTCCGTCGCCATTAGGTGTAAATGCCTGTGCAGGTTCGGGGTTTCCTTCTTTAATATCACTATCACTATCAGTATCAGAATTGTCGCCTATACCATCATTATCGCTATCCTTGTCTTCAGTAGGATCTAAAGGAAAAGCGTCTTCGGAATCTAGAGTGCCGTCATTATCATCATCGGTATCGGCATTGTCTCCGGTACCATCACCATCGGTATCGGTATCCTCGGCGTTGTCTAGCGGGAATGCGTCTTCGGAATCTAGAGTGCCGTCATTGTCGTCATCGGTATCGGCATTATCTCCGGTACCATCACCATCGGTGTCGGTATCCTCGGTGTTGTCTAGCGGGAATGCGTCTTCGGAATCTAGAGTGCCGTCATTATCATCATCGGTATCGGCATTGTCTCCGGTACCATCACCATCGGTGTCGGTATCCTCGGTGTTGTCTAGCGGGAAAGCGTCTTCGGAATCTAGAGTGCCGTCATTGTCATCATCGGTATCGGCATTGTCTCCGGTACCATCACCATCGGTGTCGGTATCCTCGGTGTTGTCTAGCGGGAATGCATCTTCGGAATCTAGAGTGCCGTCATTGTCGTCATCGGTATCGGCATTGTCTCCGGTACCATCACCATCGGTGTCGGTATCCTCGGTGTTGTCTAGCGGGAATGCATCTTCGGAATCTAGAGTGCCGTCATTGTCGTCATCGGTATCGGCATTATCTCCGGTACCATCACCATCGGTGTCGGTATTCTCGGTGTTGTCTAGCGGGAATGCGTCTTCGGAATCTAGAGTACCGTCATTGTCATCATCGGTATCACACATGTCGCCTTTACCATCATTATCGGTGTCTATTTGATCAGTATTACTAGTTGATGGGCAATTATCCAAGCTATCTGCTATACCGTCATTATCAGAATCGGTACCTTTTATAGCGGTATCTGTGACTGTGTTTCCAATATTATTATAAGCATCTGTTAAGGAGAAGCTGAGTGTAATGGTTCCGTCCGATAATGCGCTTAGATCGATTCCTGTTATTTGATCATTCATCATGTTAATGGTGCCTGATCCGGTGACGTTGGTTCCTCCTCCTGAACTGTTAATAGTGTAGTTGTAAGTTGACCCAACTTCTGCTCCAGAGAAAGAAAAACTTATAGCATCTTCATTGGTGTCATTGATAGGATTATAATCTAAATCTACGGAATAACCTGTTGGGGCAAGGGCATCTACCAAAATAGAAGAGGTACTGCCTACATTATTCAATACTGTATTAAGGTCGTTTGTAGCATTGTCTTGTAGTGTACCGCCGTTAGCGCTTAATGATGCTATCGTTATTCCGTCACTATCTAACTCTCCAGTCTGTATGGTATATCTAAACAACAACGCAGTTGTTCCACTGCCACTTATATAGGATGCCTGGCGTGTAGTGGCCCCTACGGTTATGGCTAATTGCGGAGTTCCTAAAGTGGTATTTACTATTGTGTTTTCACTAAGGTTTACGGTAAAGTCTAGGTTCTGACCGGTAATATAAGTTGCGTTGGCCGGTACTGTTACACTGGTTACGATAGGTGCTATGGCATCTACCAGGACCCCTACCGTTGTCCCAACGCTGTTCAAGGTCAGGTCCACGACATTATTGACTAGGTCCAACAAGGTACCGCCATTTGCGGAAAGAGTACCAACGGCGATACCGTCGGTGTCCAGATCGCCTGCTTGCACCGTATATCTAAACAACAACGCAGTTGTTCCACTGCCACTTATATAGGATGCCTGGCGTGTAGTGGCCCCTACGGTTATGGCTAATTGCGGAGTTCCTAAAGTGGTATTTACTATCGTGTTTTCACTAAGGTTTACGGTAAAGTCTAGGTTCTGACCGGTAATATAAGTTGCGTTGGCCGGGACGGTCACACTGGTTACGATAGGTGCTATGGCATCTACCAGGACGCCTACCGTTGTCCCAACACTATTTAAGGTCAGGTCTACGATATTATTGACTAGGTCCAACAAGGTACCGCCATTTGCGGAAAGAGTACCAACGGCGATACCGTCGGTGTCCAGATCGCCTGCTTGCACCGTATAGCTGAAGAGCAGGGAAGATGTTCCACTGCCACTTATATAGGATGCCTGGCGTGTAGTGGCCCCTACGGTTATGGCTAATTGCGGAGTTCCTAAAGTGGTATTTACTATCGTGTTTTTACTAAGGTTTACGGTAAAGTCTAGGTTCTGACCGGTAATATAAGTTGCGTTGGCCGGTACTGTTACACTGGTTACGATAGGTGCTACGGCATCTACCAGAACACCGCCTGTTAACCCAACACCGATTAAAGTTAGATTGGCGTCATTATTACCTGCATTTTTTAAGGTCCCTCCGTTTGCAGAAAGTGCAATAACTGCAATGCCGTTAGTATCCAAATCGCCTGTTTGTACAGTGTACCTAAAAACTAAGGCATTGGTCCCGCTGCCGCTTATATAGGTTGCCTGGCGTGTAGTGGCACCGATAATTATGGCTAATTGTGGAGTTCCTACTGAAGTATTTACAATTATATTATCATTAAAATTTACTGTGAAATCTAAATTCTGTCCGGTAATGTATGTAGCGTTTGCAGGAACATTAACACTGGTTAAGATAGGAATATTTGCGTCAACTAGAACAGCTGTTGTCAATCCAATATTAAGTAATGTAAGGATAGCGTCTTCTCCTCCAGAATCTCTTAAGGTTCCCCCGTTTGCAACCAGAATACCAACGGTAATACCATTAATATCCAAATCGCCCAATTGTATGGTGTACCTATATACCAGAGCGTTTGTGCCAGAACCACTAACGTATGTTGCTTGCCGTACGGTAGCACCAATAGTAATGGCAATTTGAGGTGTGCCTACTGTAGTATTAACAGTTACGTTTTCACTAAAGTTAATCGTAAAATCTAAATCTTGTCCAACTAGATAGGTGGCATTGGCAGGTACGTCAACACTGGTTACGGTTGGAGCAACAGCATTTGAAATAACGGTAGTTGTGTTGTTTGTATCGGTATCGGTACCATCATTAATAACTACGGAAAAGGTAGTGGTTTCAATAGTAGTTGTTCTGTTATCTGTAGGGTTAAAAGTTAAAGCTCTTAATTTACTTTGCAAATCAGCCGGGGTTGTACTAGCAATGGTGTATGGACCAGAGCCAGAAAGACCGGTTCCTGTTAATGTTCCTTTTAAATTATCATCTAAAGTAATCGTTGCAGATAAGTTATCTCCATCGGCATCTGTAGTTGTAATAGCTGAAAATGGAGCAATTGTACTATTATCATCTACTAACTGTCCTATTGAAATTCCTCCTATAACAGGAGCTGTATTTCCAATTGAACCTTTTAAAATGATATTATCAAAAGCAAATTCTTCTTGAGAGTCTGGCATTTTAAAACGAACTCTAATTTCAATTGAATTTCCACTTACTGCGCTACCGGTTATGGCATCTAGGTTTAAATTAAAGCTTGTCATAGCAGTATTCACAATACTAACTTCACCAATGTCCAAGATGCCATTTAAATTGTCATCCCTTCTTAGCCCTAAGGTAGGGGTGGGGGTATCACCATCTCCATAAAAAGCAAGGACAGTTGTATAACTACCTCCGTCAATTTTGTAATCAACAATAAAAAAATCATTAATTTCATACCTAGTGGGAGATGTATTAGGAAACGCAACGTCTATATCTATTGATAGGTTTGATTTACTTGTAATGTCAATAGGATCTAATTCAATATATGAATGACCATTATAAAATCCTCCGTCAGTAGTAAAGTTGATATCTTCTCCTCCTATAAAATTAGTAGCATTACCAGTAATACTACCATCAAAAGTGAAGCTACCAACAGTTCCTCTGCTAATTCGATCTGGACCAGAAACAATAAAATTTTGAGAAGAATAGTCCGTTCCTGTATCTGCATTACCTATGGCGTAGCCAACAAAATCAGTTCCTTCAAAATCTTCGACATTTAGTATGGTCTGGGAAAAAGCTAGCGGTATAAAAAGAAACAAAAATACATGTATGAATATAATTTTTTTCATTAGTAAGTTTTAAGGTTATAGGAGGTTAATAGTAATATGAGTTAAACTTATGGTGTATATAAGTTTTTGATTTACAAGCAATACTATGGTATTAATGTTTTTATTGCATTAAAATGTTGTGAAAGTAGGAAAATATGATGTGAATGTAAGAATAATAATATTAAAATCACTATATGTGATTGGTATATAATAATTTATGATTGGTTATTTTTAGAAATTAAAAACGGAAAACAAGTTCTAAAACTTTGCTTAAGGAGATAGTTAGATGATTATTGAAATTTAGGACAAGAATTAAAAAACAACTATTCAAATGCTATTTTAAGAAATCTACTTAAACAGGAATAGGGTGTACTAAAGGCAGTTAAAAATATATGTCTATAAGTACTTATAATTTGTAGTGTTCTTCTAATCTTATAGCTGAAATTATGTAAGAACAAGAAGTATGATATTTAGGCGTTAATTTCTGTGATTATAAATGATTATTTTCTGAAACATTCGTTTCAATTCATAAAAATCAAGTGCTAAAAAAGGTATTTAATAGGCATATGTCTGAGAATTATATTTGAGAAAAGAAAAAGCCTATACATTTTATATGTTTCTGTATTGAGAGTTATAAGCTATGATTTTTTAGTTTTTATTGTAAGTGTTTGATAATCAACTTTTTTAAGTTTTATGTAGAAATAGCCTGGTTTTATTATTGATGAGAGATGGTGATTTTAAAAATTATATGAAACATTAATTTTATTGAGGAATGTATTTTAAAGGTGTGTAAAAATTAAGTGTTTAATTATATTTGAGGCTATAACTAATTTAATTATTATTTTTTATGTTAAAAACTATTTTAGGAAAGACGAGTTTATTAGTTTTTGTTATTCTCATTTCTTACGGTCGATCAATGGCGGCCGATATTATTCCAAAACCAGAGCGTTTTGAGCCTAATGGAGAGGTGTTTCTACTACATCCATCAACAAAAATACAATATGGCCATGGCTTGGAGGCTTTAGCAGCATACTTGGGAGAAACACTATCTCCAGCTACCGGTTGGGATTTTGAGCTATCCTCATCGAATAGAACAACGAAAAACAGTATTCAACTTTCTGTAGATCCTCAGATGGATAAAAAAGAGGGGTACAGGCTCTTGGTAACTGCTAAAAATATTCAAGTTATAGGTAATAACGAAGCAGGTGTTTTTAATGGTATACAGACACTTAGACAAATGCTGCCTATAGAAATATTCAATTCTAGAAGACAAAAAGGTATGGAGTGGGCCATAGAAGGCGCCTATGTGGAAGACGCTCCTGCATATTCTTGGCGTGGTATGATGTTAGATGTAAGCAGGTACTTTTATGAGGTGTCTTACGTAAAACAATTGGTAGATATGATGGCTATTTATAAGATGAACGTTTTACATCTTCATTTAATAGACGATGCCGGTTGGAGGTTAGAAATAAAAAAGTACCCAAAACTTACCGCTATCGGAGGGTTTAGAGGTGAAGGAAGTGAAAGAACCGGAGGCTATTATACCCAAGAAGAAATAAAAGATATTGTGGCATATGCGGCTTTGAGAAATATAGAAGTAATTCCTGAAATTGAGATTCCGGCACATACGTTACCTGCCCTTGCCGCTTACCCGCATTTGTCATGTACCGGTGAGCCACAAGTAGTACAGACCCAGCATTCTATTAGCGGAGAGCTGTACTGCGTAGGTAAGGAGTCTACCTTTGATTTTCTTGAAGATGTTTTTGACGAGGTTGTTGCGCTTTTTCCTAGTAAATACATACATATAGGTGGTGATGAGGCAAAGTATGATCGATGGGCGGCATGTGCTCATTGTCAGAAAAGAAAAGAGACTTTAGGTCTGGATAAAGAATCTGATCTGCAGGTCTATTTTACCAATAGAATTCAAAAAGTACTAAAGAATCATGAAAAAACTATTGTTGGCTGGGATGAGATAATTGAAAGGGGACTAGACGATAAGGCTGTTGGAATGGTTTGGAGAAACAAAAAAAAGGCTGCTTTGGGTGCAGAGGCCGGGCATGATATGGTTATGGCACTTTCAACCCATGCCTATTTTGATGTTGCGGAAAGTAAAATTCCTGGTGAGGTGAAGGCGGCGACTTGGTTGCCTCCGATCAGTCTAGAGAAGGTTTATAGTATGGACCCAATGGTAGAAGGGTTAAAAGAAGAATATAGGTCGCAGGTTTTGGGTGTTCAGGCAACACTTTGGTCAGATCAGTTCATCCATGGTACTATTTTACAAGAGATATTACCTATTAATGAAAATAGATCAGAGAAGTATTTTGATTACCTTACTTTTCCTAGGATGGCAGCTATTGCTGAAGTAGCTTGGACGGAAAAAAAGAATAAAGATTGGTCCGGTTTTGAAAATAGAATGCAGAGGCATTATAATAGATATGATGAAGCGGGGTATGGCTACCGTGTGCCACAGCCCAAACTCATAAGTACACAGGAAATAGACGGAAGTATACAGATAACATTAGAAAATGTGGTCAAGGGAGCACATATTGCCTATACGGTCAACGGGCTAAAACCTACTACTTTTGATCCAGTATATTCCGGTCCTGTTACAGTAGACAAACTTTCTGATTTTAAAGCCATCACCGTTGTAAACCGTCATCAATTCTCTTTACCATTGTATTTTCCCGAAAAGTATGAGCAATATAAGAAGTATGGAGCTTTATTGGGCGAATGGAAACCATCACTGATTAAAGGGGTAAAATTTGGAGAATTGGAATTTAATGCTACCGGTAAAATTGATTCTAACGGAACTTATGAAATTACTTTTATCTACACTGGTGGGGCGCATAAATTAGAGATAGAAGAGGTGTCTGTTTACAAGAACAGAAAGTTGATTACTTCTGATATTCATTTAGGGGAAACAGGTATTTCTTCTAAAGAGAACACCTATCTATTAAAGATCGATGCCTATGAAACCGGAGCCGAATTTAAAATTAAGACCAAGGTTAGAGGAGATATAGGAAATGATTCTAATGGTGTGGTGTTTATAAAAAAGAAAGAGTAATCAGAACAATTAGTTATATATGGAATGTTACGTGAACTACAATGTTGACGTACATTATGCTAAATTGTTCAATTAAACGAACAATGTATATCATGTTAAAAAGGAGGAGACCAGTATTGGTTTTCTCCTTTTTACTTTTAAAATAAGGCTGAAATATAGCATCCTCATATTATAGTTAAACACAACCTATAAATTGAGCTTAAAATTTAAAGTAAGTGTTTGTACTTTTTTGGGTCAAGAATATAAAACCATATTGGTATGATTGTACTTTTAAATACTTGTTGTCTTTTATGGATTTCAAGAACAAAACAAAAATTTAGTGAATGTTAGTAAACAGAAGAATCTACAACATTATATAAAATGTCCTTATGGTTCCTACTGGGTTACAAAAAATAATAGGCATAGTAAAGGGCCTAGTGTGTCTTAAAGCAAAACAGCGAACAGAAAAATGAATTTATAAACAATATGATGTTGTTGTACACATTGATCAGTTAATAACGGGTTTTTAAGAAACTATATTAAGTAATAGTTAGTACATACGTATGAAGGCTCAGAATGAATAAAAGAAAGAATATTTATGGTTAAATATAAAATTCTCATAGGTGTTAGATGGCTCTGGTTTCTACTAACAGGGCGGCAGTGATTGGTAAAAGGATTTTAGGGTCAAATGTCACTAGTATTTTTGCAGAATTTGTAGAACATTATTAGGCGGTAATACCACCCAAACATATGAATTAACTACGATTTTAAACTAAAATGATTGAATAATATTGCGCAATAAGACTATATCTAATGAATCTTTTTTTTATTGAAATATTTAGGGTAAATGCCTTGGGTCTAGCCTTTAGAATGGGAAGCCTATTTGCCTATTCTAAGAGCAAACCCATGCATATTTATAGGTTCATTAGAAACATGTCTTGGGTGAATCTTGATGCGATTATTACCAAATACATTTTTCATAATTAAGTTTAGGTAAGACAAGTTGAATAAAAACACTTTTCAAATAATGCACAGGGTTGAAACCTATTAACCTGTGGTACATTAAATAAGCATCTTACTTCTAACTGATGTAAAAGCGATTTTTTTTAAAGAAAAGTTTAGGTTCTGACTTAAAAGTGAAATCAGTTTTAACAATACATTAGGGTTTTCGAAAGCGGTACCGTAAAATAAAAACGTTTCCGGTAACGCTACCGTGGATTAATAAGTATAATAAATTGCGAATAAGATGAATTAAATGTTAATTTATTATAAACTTAAACCATCCAAATTATGAATGTTATTATTATCACAATTTTGTCTGGGTAAACTTTACCTATCGCTTTTCTATTTTAACATATAGAATTAATTACTCCTCATAGCTATTTTAAAATATAAGTACTAAAGAAGTACTGCAGCATGATGATAAGTCTGTTGGCATAAAAAAATAAAAAATGTCAATATGCTCATGGCTTTGTTATGTCTAAAATTAAGTATGGCATTTAGTTTTTAAAGAGTAAACGTGACTAACAATACTACGGTGTAATGGTTTGTTTCATAGGCTATAAGGTTATTTTAAGAGAAGTAATTAAAGTAAATCAGAGCAAGCATTTAGTAACTACAATACAACTTAATTCAAACTCAATGGAAATAAAAATAATGAGTATGGCGCTATTTATATGTGCCATATTTGGACTACAAGCCCAGGAAAAATCAATAACAGGTCGTGTTACCGACGAATTTAATGAACCTATTATGGGGGTAAATGTTTTGGTAAAGGGCGGCACCAACGGCACAATGACCGGATTTGACGGAGATTATTTGATCAGTAAGGTATCGGAAACAGATTCTTTACAGTTCAGTTTTGTCGGTATGAAGACGGTCACCTTAGCAGTAAATGGTAAAAATGTACTTAATGTAATATTAAAGGAAGATGCGGCAGAATTAAAAGAGGTGGTACTGACCGCATTTGGTGTAAAGCAAAAGAAAGCAAGTGTCGTATCTTCTATTGAGACGATAAAGCCAGCTGAACTAAAAATTCCGTCCAGTAATTTATCTACCGCATTGGCCGGTAGGGTCTCAGGTTTAATTTCTTATCAGCGTTCTGGTGAGCCGGGATCAGATGATGCCAATTTTTTTGTTCGTGGTGTTACTTCATTTAGTTATGCTTCTGGTCCTCTTATTTTAATTGATGGTGTTGAATCTACAACACGTGAATTAAATGCTATGCAACCAGATGATATTGATACCTTTTCTATAATGAAGGATGCCGCTGCAACTGCGGTCTATGGTGCAAGAGGTGGAAATGGAGTTATCAATGTAACTACAAAAACCGGTATGGAAGGTAAGCTGAAAATTAATGTAAGACATGAACAATCTCTAAGTATGTCTACCCAAGAAATAGATCTCGCCGATCCCATTTCTTATATGAAATTGCATAATGAGGCCACCTTGGCTAGAGACCCGTTTGCTAATAGGTTCTATAGTTTAGAAAAGATAGAGCAAACACAAAATGGAGCAAACCCATACGTATATCCCGCAACAGATTGGTATGATTTTCTGTTCAAGGATAAGGTTATAAATTCTAGAACAAATATTAACCTCAGTGGAGGTTCTTCTAAGGTTACCTATTATTTGGCAGGTACTTTTAATGAAGACAATGGTAATCTAAAAGAGAACGATCAAAATAACTTTAATAACAATATTAATGTAAAATCATTTGTATTAAGGTCTAATGTTGGTTTAAAACTTACAAAAACTACAGACGTTACTATTCGTTTTAATGGTCATTTCCGTGATTATAATGGACCACTTATTAGTGGTGATGATACTTATAATATGGTTTTAAGGGCGGATCCTGTAGCTTTCTCACCCTTTTTTAGACCGGATCATTCCTTATCACCAAGAAATCACCTTTTGTTTGGTAACGACCCAGATGAAGATTATTTAAATCCGTATGCTGAAATGGTCAAAGGTTTTAAAGAATCTACCTACACGCAAATGAAAACCCAAGTAGTTGTTAATCAGGATTTTGATTTTATTACAGAAGGACTTAAAGCTAAATTTTTATTATCAACGGACAGAACATCATCTTTTGATGCACAAAGACAATACAATCCATACTATTATTATGTAACACCTGGTACATACAATTCTACTGAAGATTCATTTTTTCTAACCGCAAAAAACCCGGAACAGGGAACTGAGTTTTTAGATTATTTGCCATCGGAGAAAGTAGTAAATGCATCTAATTATTATGAAATGGTTCTTAATTATAATAAGAATATTTCTAATACTCATGATGTAACGGGAATGCTTGTTGCTACCGGTAGAAATTATGAAGAACCAGGAGATGATTTAACATCGTCCTTACCTCATAAAAATTTAGGCTATGCCGGGCGTTTTACCTATGGTTATAAGGATAAATATTTTGCAGAATTCAATTTTGGATTAAATGGTAGTGAAAGATTTGCAAAAAAGAATCGTTGGGGCTTTTTTCCTTCTACAGGTTTAGGTTATGTAATATCTAATGAAGATTTCTGGAAAAAGACTGCACTGGACAAAGTGTTTACATCCATGAAATTTAAGGCAACATATGGTTTATCGGGTACAGACGCCATAGGTAACGAGTATGATCGTTTCTTTTATTTGTCGAATATTAATTTAATTGACGACTCTAGGGGATATTCTTGGGGAGAATTTGGTAGCGTGTATAGCCCAGGGGTATCTACAATACGATATCCGAATGATAAGATAACTTGGGAAACTTCAAAAAAGTTAAACCTAGGTCTAGAGGCGAATATATTTGAGAAATTCAATTTCATAGCGGATTATTATACTGAAAACCGAGAAAATATCTTAATGACAAGAGCCTCTGTACCCGTCTCTATGGGGCTATTGCAAACACCAACAGCAAACGTGGGTAAAGCAAAAGGCTATGGTTTTGATTTATCGCTGGATTATAATGAAAGTTGGACCAACGGACTATGGTTGAGTTTAAGAGGTAACTTTACCTATGCCGTTAGTGAGTTTGAGTACTACGAAGATGTCGATAGATCAGAAACACCTTGGTTAAATAGAACCGGTTACCCTACTACACAAACTTGGGGCTATGTAGCAGAAAGATTATTTATTGATCAGGCAGATGTGGACAATAGCCCAATTCAGACCTTTGGTTCCTACGGTCCTGGTGATATTAAGTATCGTGATATCAATTTAGACGGTAAAATTAGTTTTGATGATCAAGTAGCTATAGGTAATCCTACCCGTCCTGAAATTGTTTATGGATTTGGATTCAGTGGTGGTTACAAAGGTTTTGATATATCTAGTTTTTTCCAAGGTTTGGCGAATGAAAGCTTTTTTATACAATCATCTACAATACAGCCGTTTGTCAGAAATGATGGAGGAAAAAATGCTTTGTTGAAAGTCATTGCAGATGATCATTGGTCTGAAAGTAATCCTGATCCAAAAGCTTTTTGGCCTCGTTTAACCGATAGGTCTTTGGAGAATAACCAAAAAACAAGTACATGGTGGATGAGAGATGGCGCATTTTTAAGATGGAAATCCTTAGAAGTAGGATACTCTATTCCTAGCAAATTAAGCGAGAAATTTGGATTAAGAAGTGCTAGAATATATTTATCAGGTAATAACCTAATGACCTTTAGCAAATTTAAACTTTGGGATCCAGAAATGGCGGGTAATGGTTTTAAGTATCCTATACAAAAGGTATACAATGCAGGTATCTTAATTGGTTTGTAGTTGAGATTCCTTATAAAACATAAACTAGACCTTGGACTTACGTTCCGGTATCGTCAAAGTCGAATAAATAAAACGAACGTTAAAATTATAAAGATTAACAAAATGAAAAAGAATGTAATAATAGCATTCATCACATTATTGTCATTTAGTTGTGATGATTATTTAGATGTTGTACCTGATAACGTGGCTACGTTAGAACACGCTTTTCAAGACAGAACAACCACCTTGAGATACTTGGCTACGTGTTATAGTTATATACCCAGTTATCAAGATATTGTAAATAACCCTGCACAGAGTGGTAGTGATGAGTTTTATATAGATCCAAATCCATTTTATGGATCAGAATATGGTAGACGCGGTATTTTAATGCGCAAAGGACTTCAAACGGCCGATAATCCATATTTTGATCAGTGGAATACGATGTACGATGGTATTAGAGTATGTAATACCTTTTTAGAAGAAGTGCCAAACGTTAGTGCCGATCTGTCGGTTAACGAAAGAGAGCAATGGATCGCCGAAGTTAAATTTTTAAAGGTGCTCTATCATTTTCAGTTAATGAAGCTTTATGGTGCAGTACCTGTTATTCGAGAAAATTTACCGGTAGATGTAGATATAGAAGAAACAAGACTTAGTCGCGAACCGTATGACTTATCTATTGAGTATTTAACAGGAATATTAGATGAGGCAATTGAAGTTTTACCAGAACAAATTGTGAATATTAGTACAGATGCCGGTCATATAACAAAAGTGGTTGCAGCTACCTTAAAGGCTGAAATGTTAATTACAGCTGCTAGTCCTCTATATAATGGTAATAGTGACCTAGTTGGGTTGGCCAATAATGATGGAACTTCTTTATATAGTGATAGTTTTGATCAAAATAAGTGGACTATTGCTGCTGAGGCAAGTAAAGAAGCGCTTGATTTTGCTTTAGCTGCCGGACACTCTTTTTATCAAGTGGTAGAGTATCCTGACATATCAGAGGAAACACGCGTGGTATTAAATAGAAAGCAATGTGTGATGGAACGATGGAATTCTGAAATTATATTTGCTACCAATAGATATAGTGGAGGTAATGTAAGACGAGTAACCCCATATTTTTCTCAGGCCCAACAAACATGGGCTCCTTATAACCCATATATAGCTCCTACTTTAGCCAGTACCAAATTTTTCTATTCCAATAACGGAGTGCCAATAGATGAAGATAAAACCTATCCGTATGAACAAAGGTATGATGTAGTTCAAGTTCCAGAATCAGAAAAATACTATGCACAACCAAATTATGAAACCATGCAATTGAATATTTTACGTGAGCCGCGTTACTATTCTAATTTAGCGTTTGATGGATCACGTTGGTTTGGTAATGGTAGGTTTAAGGATGTTGATCAAGGTGCAAGCCCAAGTGAAGAGAGTTATGTATTTAATATGAAAGCAGGAGAAGAGCAAGGAAAAAATGGTTCACTTCGTTTTTCGCCCACAGGTTTATATTGTCGTAAACTAGTTCATGTCAACTCTGCCTATTTAAATTCTGGTAGTAACGTAACGGTTACCGGTACCTTTTCAATTTATCGCTTAGCAGAACTCTATTTGTTCTATGCAGAGGCATTGAACGAGAGCTTGGATGCTCCTAATACTGAAGTATATAATGCAATTGATGCAGTAAGACAAGTAGCAGGTTTACAAGGTGTAGTAGAAAGCTGGACCATGTTTAGCAAATTTCCTGATAAAGTGGGGAGCAAGGAAGGTATGCGTGAAATCATTCAGCATGAAAGAACCGCTGAACTAGCCTTTGAAGGTAAACGGTATTTTGATATCAGAAGATGGAAGATAGCAGATAATGCCATGACAAAACCAATTGAAGGTTTTAATGTTATTGGTGAAGAAACAAGCACCTTTAATCAGATTATACAGATCGATCAACAGCAATTCTTTAGTCGAGATTACTTTTTGCCTATTTCGACACAGAATTTACGTATCAACAAAAATTTAGTTCAGAATCCATTGTGGTAAAAAAATGAAAAGATGAAAAAAATAATTTTTTATTCCATTATCAGCATGTCTTTAGGTATAATGTCATGCGAAGAAGATGATAACCGAGGGCAATTTCCAATAGACAGTACACCTACTGGGATAGTTACCGATATAAAAGTGCAAAATGAAAAAGGGTATAGTGTTCTAACGTACACTAAACCAACAGATGAGGACCTACTCTATGTAGAAGCTGAATATATTAATTCATTAGGCAATGAAGTAGTAGTAAGGGCATCGGCTTTTACAAATACAATGAAGCTAAATGGATTTTTAAATTCAAAAAAGGTTCCTGTTAAAGTATATGCGATAGATAAAAGCTTTAATTATTCTGAAGTTACCAAGGTTGAAATAGAGCCGCTAGACAACCCCATGTTCGATATTTTAGAATCTATGACCTATAATGCCATATTTGGAGGTATAGGTTTGTCATGGCAAAACGCAACGGAGGAAGACATCATTGTTGAGTTTTTGACGTTCAATTCTGAAAGTGCAACGTATGAGAATTTTAAGAGTATTTACTCTACAGCTTCTGATATAGATGTTAAAATACGTGGGTTAGAAGCAATAAGTAGTGAATATGGTGCGGTAATACGAGATGAATTCGGACAACGTACAGATACGTTGAAATTTAATGCTACGCCTTTATTTGAAGAACAAATTGAGTCTGATAATTTTAGGGAACTTCCGCATAATCCTGATTTTAATGCGGTATCATATAATGACGGTTTTGGTGTATTGTGGAATGGTTCAACAGGAAAAGAAAGTTACAGTATTTTCGGTAGCGGAATAGATAAAGTCTATTTTACAATGAACTTGGGCGAGGAAATTAAACTAAGTCGTTTTAAAATGTGGTCTAGAAATGATTTTATCTATGGGCATAGTCATCCACGACGCATTGTGCTTTTAGGGACTAATGATCAAGCCATAGCTAATAACCCAACAAGTGAAGATGGTTGGGAAACTATAGGAGAGTGGTATGATGAAAAGCCCTCGGGCAATTCTGCAGAGATAGCACCAACTGAAGAAGATATCGCATATTTTAATGCAGGAATGGATTTTGAGGTAGATATCAATGCTAGTTCCTATCAATATTTAAGATTTGTAACATTAGAAAGTTGGGGAAAAACAGATCGTATGTGGTTGGCAGAATTGAGATTTTGGGGACAACGTATTAATTAAAAGACAGTTAAAATGAATAGATTAAATTATATATATAGTATAGCGGTTGTGTTATTGATAGTGATGTCATCATGTAATCAAGATATGAATCAATTTCATGAAGAATGGTTGAAAGATGGTGAAATCAATTATGTTGGTAAAGTAGATTCTCTAATAGCCTTAGGTGGTGATGAACGAATTGAGTTTCATTATTATTTAAGTGATCGGCGTGCAAAGTTCTTAACTGTTAATTGGTTAGAGTTAGGGGTTGACCGTGAGGTTAGAGTGCCTATTGAAAAACAAGAGAGTGAAGAAAAATTTAGCTTCATTATTGGAGAGAATGAAAGTATTCTAGAAAATGATTACACCTTCACACTAGTAACCGACGATGATAACGGAACAAAATCTATTCCGTTTAAAACTATTGGTAAGGTCTATGGTGAAAATTATCGTAAATCTTTAAATAATAGATTGGTAACAGGTTTTGAGGTAACCGATGAAGGAATTAATCTAGAATTCAGTTCAGCTTTAAACGAAGATGATCAGGGTATAGAATTAACCTATAATAATGGATCAGAGAATTTTGTATTAACTTTTGGCGCAGATGAATTAGTGGAAAAAATCTTTCTGAGCAATCCAGATTTCAGTACACCAATTTCCTATTCAACAATTTACCGTCCAAATAATAGTATAGACACATTTAAGGCAGAAGAGATTGTTCCTGCAATAGAGAAATTAGAAAATGTAGCTTTAAACAAGCCTGTAATAGCTAGTAGTAGTCTAAATGATACTTATGTTGCGGAGAAGGCAGTGGATGGTATCATTGGTGTGAACGAATCTCGTTGGATCAATGCCCGTGAAGTAGGTAGCCATTGGATCGAGATAGACTTGGAAGGTGAAGTTGATATTAATAGGGTCAGAGTACATGACGATTCGCCAATTTCCAATTTTGTTTTAGAATACGAAATAGATGGAGAATGGAATGTTCTAGAAGAGGTTACCGGTAATAATCAAAAAGTATTTACGGGTGACTATACGGGCATTAATGCCACTAAAATTCGTTATGTATTTGAAACATTTGATGCAGACCCTAACGAAATCATTAGGATGTTTGAATTAGAAGTATTTGTCATGGTTAAACTTCAATAATGTATGAATGTAAAGCAAACAAATATCTTAATGAGATATCATAGTAGAGATAATAGTAGCTTTAAAAAGTAGCTGTTAATTAATTATGTTTTTAGATCAATGCCTCGTGGGCTTGCCTCCGAGGCTATTTACTTACGAAAATAATAGTATCTCACTTTATTTTCGTAAGTATTTTTATTTTTGCTATTAAGTTATTTAACTTCCTATTGGAAAAAAATAAGATGGCTTCTAACTATTGATACCGTTCTTAATTTTGACAAAAGCATTTATCATAGGTATGGAGTATTCAAAGGGAATTATAGGACATATGTTTTATGGCAGATACCCGTAAAATAGAACAACTTATAAAAAGTTCATATATACGACCCTCACAAGAACTCAAAATGTATTCGTCATAATTTCACCTACGATCTTAATTTACCAAAACGCTTTAACCAGTTAAAAAAGAGCTGTGATAGAAATAGTAAGGACCTTGTCATTGCGGACCTTTTTTAAGAACTAATGCCCTAATGCATGTATCTAAAATAACATAAGCTAAATTCTGTAATAGAATTATCATTATTTAAACAGGTATAGACTTGGTTTTTTAACTATAGATTACGTTGATTATCAAGGTGTAGTGATACAAAAGATATAACAGTAAGATAAGTCACAAACAATTTTCTGAAACAAACTAATATAATAGTCTATGTTTTTGTCGTAAGTTCATTGTTGATATTTTGTCAATATTTTGCATTTGTAATTACCATATGTATATTTATCACTTAATATTTAATTAACATTTCTACTTTTGATGTTAGGTCGCTATGGTTTTATAATATTTTTCGTTATTGCTTCCTGCTCTTCGCCAGAAAGAGTGGATATTGTTTATGATAATTTTGAAGATGGTACATTTCAGAATTGGAACCGACTAGGTGTTGCTTTCAACAAGCCTTTTCATGTAGATTCATTAAGAAAAAAGGTAGAAAATGTGCAGGGGCATTATTATGCGTTTTCAAACTTTGAAGGGGCAGGTTTAAGTGCTAACCAGGGCAAATTGGTGTCTAAACCGTTTATCATTCATAGAAAATACATTCATTTTTGGATAGCTGGTGGTAATCATGAAACAAGAGAATGCGTTAATTTGACGGTTAATAACAAGGTGGTGAAAGCCGCTACTGGAACGAATGATTATACCCTTAGAAAAATTACATGGGATGTTTCAGATTTAGAAGGTCAAGAGGCAGTAATTGAAGTTGTAGATGCAATTGTTTCTGATTTTGAATACAACTCGCTCCCAAATATATTAGTTGATAATTTTGTGTTCAGTGATTATGGATATCCCATGATGGAAATTTTTGAAGATTTCGAAAGTGGAACTTATAATGGTTGGGAAGTAGAAGGTGACGCTTTTGTAACACCGCGAAATCGAACAAATGTGTATTATCCAATAACCCCTAATGGATTCAATGGGGATTATTTTGCTTTTTCCTTTGGAGAAACACATGATAGTAAGAAAGGGAAATTAACATCACAATCTTTCATAATAAAATATGATGCGATCAAATTTTTGGTAGGCGGTGGCGAGCATAAAGGACTTACCAGTATCAATCTAATAGTAAATGATAGCATAGTATTCTCTCAAGTCGGTAATAATGACGGTGAAATGAGAAATTATGAATGGGATGTAACACCTTTTAAAGGACAAAAAGCTAAAATTGAGATTGTTGATAACTACTCAGGTGGATGGGGTCATATCATGGTAGACGATATTATATTCTTTAATAAGCCGGTAAATTTTAATATTTGGAAATTCTTGGTTTTCATTCTTATTATTGTAGTAGTTTCTTATTTATTGGCCAAAAAGTTACGCTTTACCAAACGGAATTTAGGTGTTGTAAATGCTGAAGAAATTGAAAGAATAGAAAATATAAAGAAGATACTCAAGACCTCTGAAATTTATAAGGAGTTTAATCCAGATTTTAAAGAAATCGTTAAGAGTACGGGCGAAGACGAGGAAACTATAAATTTTCTATTCGAAAAAGCGGACAATACCACATTGACTACCTACCTTAATTATTTACGTGTAGAAGAGTTTAAAAGGCTTTTAAAGGATCCGGGTAATGATGCTTATACGATGATGCATTTAGCCGAGAAAAGCGGTTTCAATTCAAAAACTTCATTTTATAGGGTATTTAAATCCATAACGGATCAAACACCTTCACAATATAAAAAGGGTCTTAATTAGTACTTTTGGTTACAGCTACCCCTTAATTTTAATAATTTTAAACCTCAGCTTATTTAAATCTTTTGATAAGCGATACCATACTTTGTATTCTAAAATTTTACGCGATAATAGAGATTTAAATGCTTCTACGCTTGCATCTAAATTTAAATAAAATTTTCAATTCAATGCTTTGCTGTCTTGTCTCCATGTTATGTACTATGCTAGTCTAAGGTATGTATGGTATTAGGAAAATGTAGATACAAAGACGTTGTTTTTCATTAGTGTTTGGTCAAAATATGAATAATCTTTTTTTCAGTTTTTAGTCATCATTATATGCAATCCTATTTACCGGATAGATCTACTAATGAACTCAATTAAAAAGTTTCAAAAAGAATGTAGAAGTGAATAAAATAGCTTTAAAGTTTAACCAACTATTTGCAGTAATTAGTAGTAATTTAAACTAGAGGACAAGTGTTTTGATGATTTGTTTTTTTTAACATTTAAGATGATATAATGATTAAAAAAGTAGATAAATATCATTAATATCTTAAATTTTAAGAAGTAATAGTTTATTTGTTGTCATTTTTTAACTGGCTTGTTTTCAGTGATTGGGACGTCCCATGTTCTGCTTTGGGACATATTGTGGTGCTTAAACGTGCTAAAATTATTATCTCAGAACTACTTTAGAAAAATCAAATTTATTGAAAGTTGTGTTGAGGAGAAGATCCTTTATTCTAGAGATGAATTTGTATTTGACCATGAGGGCAATTTTATAAATATAGCGCCCGGTCAATCGAACAAAAAAACTACTGGCCAGTAGCTAAATGATGTTTTAACCAAACTTAAACTATTATTATGAATCAAATAAGCAAGAATAGACTTCAAGTTCTAAAGCTGTTGGCAAAATTGCGTTATGTAAGTAAAGTTCAACTTAGTCTGTTGTGTATAGGATTATATGTTAATGTCGCCAATGCTCATGATAACGGGTTAGAGAGTTCTATTATTTATGGCTCTAACCTAACTTCATTAGATAGTATTGATGGTGCCAAAATGCCTCAGCAGGTTATTAATGGTGTTGTTAAAGATGAGCAGGGAATGCCTTTGGCAGGAGCCAATATTGTAGAGAAAGGAACCAGCAATGGTACCCAAACAGATTTCGATGGAAATTTTAGTATAAACGTAAGTAATGCCGATGCTATTTTGGTGGTGTCATATATAGGTTTTAATGCCAAAGAATTTTCAGTTGAAAATAAAGCAAGTTTTAATATAGTATTAGAAGAGAATGCTGCTGGTCTTGACGAGGTGGTCGTGGTTGGTTATGCTAGTAAAACTAAAGGGGAATTGACTGGTTCTGTTTTTAAATTGGAAAACGAGCAATTGGCATCACGTCCTCAGACAAATGTTTTTGAATCATTGCAAGGTGCTATACCAGGGCTCCAAATTGTAAATGGTGGCGGAGGAAAAGTCGGTACAGATGTGCCTTTCATTAGACTAAGGGGAATTAGTTCTACTACAGGTGATGGTGCAGGTATTTTGGTCGTGATAGATGGTATTGTACAGCCAGAAAACGATGGTGGTGCTTTAAATCAAATAAACCCAGACGATATAGAGAATATTACGGTACTTAAAGATGCACAGGCGGCAATTTATGGAGCTAGGGCAGCTGGTGGTGTATTATTAGTTACTACAAAAAGAGGTACATCAAGTAAACCTGTTATTGAATATTCTTCAAATGTCTCGGTCAATGTAGTGGGTGATCATCCTAATAGAGTAAATCTAGGACAGCATTTTGATATGCATCTTGAGGCTCATGCTAATGACGGTATACAAAATCACTTTTATTCTTATATAACTCCGTATTTAGAAGGAATTAAAAATGGTACTGCTCCGGCAATAATTCCCGGACCGTTTACAGATACTCCTTATATGAGTACGAACTCAACAGATTGGGTAGGGTATATGTACCAAACGGCAATTATGACCAAGCATCAATTAAATGTCTCTGGTAAATCAGAAAACTCAAATTACTATGCATCTATCGGTTATCTTGATCAGCCAGGCAATTTTAGATTTGGCGAAAATACGAATAAACGGTATTTCTCAAGGGTTAAGTATAGTTTTGATATCACGGACAAGTTGAGTATGTCCACTAATTTGGCTTTTGAAAGACAAAATATAATATTGCCATTAGGTTATGACAGCGCGGTAGCCAATTCTTTTTCGGTCTGGCCAAGTCATTTAGTCAGTACGCCAAATGGAAACTATGCAAATTTTGGAGGTTTTCAAAGTCCTATTGCACATGCAGAAGCTTTAGGCGATGACAATAGTGAATTCTATAGGCAAAATTTGCAAGCTGCAATTGACTGGAAACCAGTTTCTGGCTTAACCGTACATGGTGATATCTCTACGAATGTGGATAGTAATAAAAAGTTTTATCAGCGAAATATTGTTCAGTTGTATGATTGGGATGATGAACCTAGGCAAAAAATAAGTACTGTAAATAGTGCAGGAGCAAGTCATGCTCAAACAGAACATGATGTGGTTAACTTAACGGCCAATTATTCCGGTAGTTTTGGTGATCACTCTGTAACAGGGTTATTAGGTGGTGCACATGAAGAATTAAGATATGAGGCTTTTAGTGTAGCTAGAAAAAATTTGATTACCGAAGAACTACCATCGTTTGCTCAGGGACGTGATGAAGACGGTCTTCCAACAGAGGTAAAAAATGGCTGGGTCATTAATTCCTATTTTGCTTCGTTGGGCTATAATTATAAAAGAAAGTACTTATTGGAGGGTAACTTTAGAAGAGATGGATCTTCTCGTTTTGCTGCAGATTATAGATGGGGTAATTTTTGGGGAGTTTCTGGAGCTTGGGTACTATCCGAAGAAAATTTTATCTCTTCAAAAGACAGTTTCATCAGTAACCTAAAATTAAGATTGTCTAACGGAAGCTTGGGTAATCAGAATAATGTAGGTCTTTTTGATTTTCTACCAAGAGTCGCTCTTGATGGCGTTTATTTATTTGGAAATCCAGATGAACCGGTAAGAACTAATTCTGCATTTATAAATTCATTGTCTAGTCCTGCAACCACATGGGAAACAGTTAAGATAAGCAACGTTGGTCTAGATTTTTCGCTATTTGATTATCGCTTGAACGGAACATTTGATTACTTCATAAAAGATATCAGTGATTTGCTAATAACAGAAGAGTTTCCAAGTGTAATCGGTATTTCAACACCCTTGGTTAATGGGGGGTCTTTAAAGGTAAAAGGTTGGGAGCTGGCATTGAATTGGAATGGTAGCATTGGTGATGATTTCAAATATCGGGTTTCAGGAACGTTAAGTGATGATAGTAATGAAATTACCAATTTGGATAATAAAATACCGGCAGATGGCGTAAATACATTTGTTGAAGGATATAATACCAATAGTGCATTCGGCTTATTATACGATGGAATTATTGAAAATCAAGAGGACTTAGATCAATATATAGCCTTAGAAGGTACACCCAACAATCTTAGAATTGGTGATGCCAAGTTTAAAGATTTAGATGGTGATGGGGAAATTGAGCCAGGTAAATTATATACAGGGACCAATGATGCAGAATCTGGTGATATGTCTTTGATCGGTGATACAGAGCAGCATTTGGCTTATTCATTTACCTTGGGTCTAAATTATAAAGGTTTTGATTTTTCTACCTTTTTTCAAGGTATTGGAAAATGGAACATTATAGATTCGGATAAACCAACAAATTCAGCATGGTGGGCACCATCATGGGCGCATTTATACGGTAAAACATGGACACCGGAAAATACAGATGCCTTGCATCCTAGGTTAACCACAAATGGAACAATTGATGGGAATAACTATAGAAATTCAAATGCTCCTTATAAATGGATAAACAATAAGTATTTAAGGTTGAAAAACGTTCAAATTGGATACACATTCCCTAATGTCACAACAGAAAAGATTGGTATGGAAAATCTTAGAATATATTTCAGTGGTTCTAATCTTTTGACCTTTAGCAATCTTGAAGGAAATCAAGATCCAGAATATCCAATAGCTAGGGGGGTAGTAACACCTCTTTATAAATCGTATTCCCTAGGACTTAATATTTCGTTATAACCAAACAATATTTAAAATGAAATCAAAAATTATAATTTTTAAGACATTGCTACTTATCGGTCTTGCATTAAGTTCGTCTTGTGAACAAGATTTAGGAGATAATTTTGCACAGACAGAATTAACGGAAGCTACATTTTTTAAAACTTCAAACGATTTTAAATTATATTCTAATAATTATTACGGGTCATTGCCTGCCCACGGTCTTTGGGGTAGAGAGGACTGGAGTGATTTAACAACCAGTGTTAATGGTAATGTAATTAGTAGGGGAGAGCATGTTACGGGTTTTAATAGTGGTGTTTGGGACAACTCATATGCCTTAATTCGTAGTACTTCTACCTTAATAGAGAAAATAGAGGAAGCAGATTCTGAATTAAGAAGTAGTATAGGACAATATAAAGGTGAATCTCATTTCTTTAGGGGTATGGCTTATTTTAACTTATTAAGGCAATTTGGTGGGGTTCCTTTAATTGATCACACGTTGAGTATAGATTCTCAAGAGCTTAATGCCCCTAGAAATAGTAGGGAAGAAATAGTTGCTTTTATTATTTCAGAATTAAAGTTAGCTACTGATCATTTACTTTTAAAAGATGAATTGGGAGGAGATGATAATGGAAGGGTAACAAAAGGTGCTGCATTTGCTTTTTTAAGTCGTGTTGCTCTTTTTGAGGGAACTTGGCAAAAATACCATGGTGGTAGTGATTCTCAACGTTTACTTCAAGAAGCTATTACGGCGTCGGAACAAGTAATGAACGATACGTATGAATTGTTCGATAGACGAGATGTTCTTGGTGATGATAATTATAAGTATTTGTTTACATTGGATAAGAAGCAGGCTAACCCGGCAAATTTAACCAAATCAGACAATAATGAGTTTATCTTATCTGCAAGAAGAGATCTAGATGAAAAACCTCATAATTCTAGACCTGATCCGGTTAATGGCTTAAACCCAACAAAAAAACTGGTAGATATGTTTTTATGTACAGATGGTTTGCCAGTAGAATCTTCACCTTTATTTAAAGGAAAATCTAAGATAGATTCAGAATATGAGAATAGAGATTCTAGAATGTTGATGTCTGTGCCTTTAACGGTGTATTATAATTCCCAACAAGCAGCATGGACCCGTAATTGGTCAGATTTGAATGACCCTACACGTGGTACACTTAATTTGGTGGAAATACCCGGTAGAACTGCAACGGGGTATATAACATTAAAATTTATGCTAGAAAATGAACAACCAAATGGTAGCGATTATCCTGTAATTAGATTGGCAGAAGTATTGCTAAATTTTGCAGAGGCAACGTATGAACTCAATGGTTCTATTTCAGACGGAGATTTAGATAAGTCAGTAAACCAACTTCGCGAGCGTGTGGGGCTGCCAAGTTTAACCAACGCTTTTGTAGCTGAGAATGGTCTAAATATGCTTAATGAGATACGAAGAGAAAGAGCTGTGGAGCTTTTTGCAGAAGGTTTTAGGTATGACGATTTAAGAAGGTGGAAAACCGCAGAAACAGAATTACCTAAACCAATGCTAGGTATAAAATATGGAGGTACGGAATGGGAAACTCATGAAAATTGGGCCTCTTTAACCCCAAATTTAGATGCTGAAGGTTTTATAATAGTCGATCCGGCCTCTAACCGAAGGTTTGATCCTAAAAAACATTACCTGTTTCCTTTACCTCTTAGGCAATTACAACTGAATGACGAACTTGAGCAGAACCCTGGATGGTAGCGGTAATATAAAGTAATTCTGGCAGAAGTTAAGTGTTTAAATTTCTGCTAGAATTTGTTAATAGATTGGTTGCCATAGCACTAAATAGTTATTGTTGATACTAAAGCTAATTAAATATAAATGAATATGATTTTGAAAAAAGTGTTTAAAAAAATGAGTGTTTTACAAGTTATAGATATGGTGAACAGCTCAATTATGAAGGGTGATAGGGTATTTGCCAATTTGAGAATTAGTTTACCCATACTCGTTTTTTTGGGTACTATCAATCTATGTGCTCAATCTAAGGTTGAGACCATCTCATTGTTTGATGGTGTATCTATGGATGGTTGGAAGGTTCTTAAAGACAGCAATTCTAAATACTGGAAAGTTCTAGATAGCACTTTAGTTGGTGGCGATAATAAAGTTAAGATTCATGAAAACACCTATTTATATACGGTAGATGAATACGAAGATTTTGAATTTAGCGGTCTATTTAAGATTACTGGAGATCACAAAACAGGGTTGATCAATAGTGGAATTCAATATAGATCTAGCATTAAAGATGGTCATATCATAGGATATCAAGCAGATATAGGCAAAGGATATTGGGGAGATATCTATGATGAACATCGCAGAGGTAAATTAGTAAGTGGAGACTTAAAAACATTAAAAAATATTTTAAACGAGAATGGCTGGAACAGCTATTTGGTTAGGTGTATTGGTAATACGCATGAACTGTATATTAACGGTGTTAAAACAGCTTATTACAAGGAGAACGACGCTAACATTCCATCTAAGGGAGTTATTGGTATTCAGTTACATAGCGGTGGTAAGGCAAAAGTAGAGTTTAAACATTTAACCGTTACCCCGCTCTAATTAAAAAAGTGTTTTTAAATAAATTCAAATATATGAAAGTAAAAAGACTACTATATTTAGGTGTACTCACTATGGCCCTAATTTTTGTAGGTTGTAAAGAGAAGAAAGGTTCAACGGTAACAACCAATGATAGTGAGGAAGAGATAGATTATAATCATAAGACACATTCTTCTAGAACCAAAATATTATCACCTCAAGAAGAACTTGCCGGTTTTACAGTGCCTGAGGGTTTTATTGTAGAACTGGTGGCTAGTGAAGAAAATGGAGTAGTGAATCCTATTCATATAGCGTTTGATGATGCTGGAAAATTATGGACCCAAACTGCAGAAATGTATCCAATGGATCCGGTTTCTGACATCGCTTGGCATGAATTATTGAATCTGATGAATAACCCAGAAGAGCAAGAAAAGAATCCAAACTTTAAACGAGTATTAGACTTATATAGGGGAAAGACAAAAGGAAAAGATAAAATATTAGTGCTATCGGGCTTGTATGGTGATGATGAAATAAAAAGCAATGTCTGGGCAGATGGTTTGGCAATTCCCCAAAGTATTCTTCCTTATAAAAATGGAAGTTATGTAGCGCAAGGTTCAGAGCTCTTTTTTTTAGAAGATACCGACAATGATGGTAAAGCCGATAAGCGTACGCCGCTTTTAACAGGTTTTGGATTTACCGATACGCACACTATGACCCACACATTGGTTAGAGGACCAGGTGATTGGGTTCATTTTAGCCATGGTGCATTGAACAAAGGACTGGTGAAATCTCATTTTAGCGATGCCACCATGCGAATGGATTATAGTAAAATTGGTCGTTTTTCTTTAGATGCAAAGAAAATGGAAAACGTAACGGCGGGCCTACAAAATATTTGGGGCTTCAAGTTAAGGGGAAATGGACAGTGGTATGGTACAGAAGCTAATGATCTGGGTTATTCTGTTGTGCCTATGGAAGTAGGCACAGGATATCCAGGTATAGGAAATGATCGTTTAAGACCCTATCAGCCGTTTATGCCAGAACTTCATAAGTTCCGTGTAGGTGGAACAGGTATTTCAGGATTGGCATTTTCCGATGATGTTGGTGAAGGCTTCCCAGAGGTATGGAAAGACGTTGCGTTTTTGGCCAATCCTATTACAAGTGCCATAAATGCAGTTAAAATAAAACGAAATAAAGACGGTAGTGTTTCTGCAGAGCATTTACCTGATTTTTTAACCTCTAAGGATGATTGGTTTAGACCGGTGAATATGGAGTTTGGACCAGATGGTGCTCTTTATATTGTAGATTGGTACAATAAAATAGTATCTCATAATGAGTTGCCTACCACGCATCCTGACAGGGATAAATCTCATGGTAGAATTTTTAGAATACGTCATAAATCACAAAAACTTAAAAAAGTAACTAACTTTTATGAGGTAAAGACAAAAGACTTGGTAACGCATTTGAAAGAACCTACGATATGGGCAAAACGAGCTGCATGGCATCAAATTAGCGATCGTCCAAAATCAGAAACTGTGGCTTTGGCAGATGAGTTAACTACATTGGTTCTTGATAAAAAGCAAGATGAAATAACCCGTATTTTGGCTATATGGTCTTTAGAAGGCATTGGGCATTATGATAAAAATACCTTTAATACACTTTTATCTGATTCGTCTGACGAAATTAGAAGAGAAACCATTAGGTCTTTACAATCATTCAATATTACAATTAAAGAATTAGCGTCAATACTGACCAAGATTGCGGCAGATGAAAATGCCATGATCCGTTCACAAGTGTTACGTACTTTAGAAGCTGTTGGTAAAGCTAACCAAGCATCTATCTCCATATTGGTAAACGCTTGTAAACCTCCGTTACCTGGTAATGAAATGGGAGGAGCGTATGAACGAAATTTTGAACGGTATTTGGCACGTAAAGCACTGGAAAGATATCCTGAAGCACTATCTAAATTTATAGCATCCAGCGATTCACAAAAGTTTGATACCTCTAATTTGATCTGGGCCAGTCAGGCACTTCCTGAGAAAGAAAGGGAAGACGTCTTTGTTAGCCTATGGAAACAAACGGATAACAAAACTTTTGATGAACCAACATTTATCATAGCCGCTGGCATGCTAGATAATCCAAAGGTTAGAGAAGCTGTTCTTCCTCAGCTTAAAGATGTTAAAAAGGCAGATTACCATGTTTCAATGACACTGAAGAATGTATCACAAGTACAATCTAATGAGTTAACGTCCGCCTTGGTGGAACCTATAAAAAGTTTACTGCAAAGTGGAGATAAAACTAAGGAACACTTGGGCTTAGATGCCGTAGGTAAGCTCAATGTTTCATCTCTTAGAAAGCTAGTTTTACCATTTATTAATGATGATTCTTCTTCAGAAACTATCAGTCTGGTTCTAAGAGCCTTGTCAAAAGAGCCTAAGAAGAATATTTCCGCTTTTCAAAAAATAGCTCAAATAAATACTTTGGATCTTAATCTAAGAGCAGGAGCAATACAGAACATAGCTAAGGCAGAGCCAGACTTGGCAGTAGAAAGATTGGTGGTTTGGTTACCAAAATTAGATGATACTGAAAAGGAGAAGGTAATTTCAGTGCTATCGCATAATAAAGAAGGTAGTCATGTTCTCAAAGAGCTTCTAGTTCAAAATAAACTTACTTCAAATGAATTTACCATTTCTAGTGCAGAAAAGGTATTCCAAGCCAATAAAGAAGATAGCGTTGGTAAGCAATTGTTTGACGAGGTCAAGAGGAGGGTTGAAGAGGAGAAAAAAGAATTTACAGATAAACTGAACCGGTTTATGGCAATTGCAGAGAAGGGTTCAGGAGATCCACAAAAAGGAGAACAGTTATTTCAAGTATGCCTTATGTGCCATAGTGTAGGTGATAAAGGATTTGATTATGCACCGGCCTTGGACGGCTCATCATTAAGAGAGAATGAAGCGTTGTTGACCGCCATTTTAAATCCAGATGCGGCTGTAGAGAGCAGCTATGCAATTTATAGGGTTACCAAAAAAGATGGTAATAGTTTAGAAGGTTTTTTAGTGAAACAAAATGATCGTGGTACAACTTTAGGTTTTATGGGCGGCAGTAATCAATTCATACAGGCCAGTGAAATTGAATCACAAGGGTTTTTGGGCGGTAGATCTTTTATGCCTAAAGGTCTTATAGATAACTATACAGATAATCAAATTGCAGATTTACTGGCATTCATAAAAACACTGAAATAATGAGTTCAGCTAAATTGACCTCTTTCTGTTTTATAAAAGCTTTATGGGTAATGATGGCGTGTTGTTATGTAAACGCCATAAAAGCCCAAATCGTTAATAAACCTCCTACAAACGTCTCATTTAAAAAGGTTGTTTTGTTAGAAAAATATATCTCAGAAGGGGCGTCAATTGCTGATATGGATAATGATGGGCAAGTAGACGTCGTAGCGGGGAATTTATGGTGGAAGGGACCAGATTTTAAAGAAGTATATGCCTATGGACCAGTAAGATATTTCCCTATATCGGGTCCTGGTATAGAGGGTTATTCCACTAATTTTTTTACGTTTCCAATGCATATCGATAAAAATCGTTGGGTAGACATTCTTCAAATTGGGCTTCCGGGCACAGACAGTAAATGGGTCAAAGATCCTGGTAAAAACTTAAGTTCAATGACTAATCTTACAACCGAACCGGAATTTAAGAATGCTGTAAAAAACGTCTGTCATGAATCACCGGTTTTAGCCAATGTAATAGGAGACAAGAAGAAAGAATTATTGGCTTTTAGCCAAGGCAGGCTAATACTTGGAATGCCATCGAAAAAACCAAATAAAGATTGGGATATACTAGCTATTTCTGAAGAAGACAAAGCTCGTTTTCCAGTGTACTCCCATGGGCTAGGTATTGGGGACATCAACGGGGACGGCTTAAACGATGTAGTTGAAAAAAGTGGTTGGTGGGAACAGCCTTTAGATTGGAACGGTAAAACCACATGGCGTTATCATCCTTATTCGTTTTCAATAGAAAAAGGAGGCGCTCAGATCTTGGTTTTCGATGTAGATGGAGATGGTGATAATGATGTTGTGACAGCTATAGATGCTCATGGATATGGTCTTTCATGGTTTCAACAGGTTGTTTCTGATGGTAAAATTGGTTTTAAAGAGCATAAGGTGATGACCAGTAGTGTTTTAGATAACCCATATGCGGTGTCATTTAGCCAATTGCATTCATTAGCAAAAGTTGATATTGACAACGATGGTATTTTAGATATCGTTACGGGTAAATGTTATTACGCACATAATGGTAGGGATCCAGGTTCAGCAGAGCCACCGGTGCTTTATTGGTTTAAAACACATAGATTTTTAGATGGTACTACAGAGCTTATACCCTATAGAATTGATGATAACTCAGGAGTAGGAAGACAAATTTCTGTTGGAGATTTAAATGGAGATGGTAAAAATGATATTGTAACAGCAAATAAGAAAGGTGTCTTTGCTTTTCTTCAAGAATAAAGAATAATTCATTAACAAAATATATAATTATGATCCGACATTTTGGAATGTTTAAGTTTAAGGAAGGAATAAGTGATAAACAAATAGAAGAATGTTTTACAGTTATGAAACAGATGGTGGGTAAAATACCAGGTTTGTTAGATATGGAACATGGTCCTTATGAAAGCGCAGAAGGTTTAAACGATGGTTTTACACACGGATTTATCATGACCTTTGATAGTGCGGAATCTCGTGATGCCTATTTGCCGCACCCTATACATGAGCAGGTTAAGGAACTCGTTATACCTCAATTAGAGCGCGTTGTGGTTTTCGATTTTAATGTGTAATTAATTAAACTTATATGCAAACTGCACATAAAAGTATTGTTATGTTAGGGTGTTTTGATACTAAAGGAGAAGATTTTGCTTACCTCCTAAACTCTTTAAAAGCACATGAAGAACACATAATTACCGTAAATACGGGAATAATGGAAACGGAGGTTGATTTTCCTATTGATGTTGACCAGAACACTGTAGCTATAGCTTCGGGCCATTCGTTAGATAGTATCAGAGGAGCTAATGATCGTGGACGGGCAGTAGAATTAATGGGAAAAGGAGCTGCTGTCATTTTAGCAGATTTAATTTCAAAAAATCAGGTTAAGGCCGTTATAGGCATGGGAGGAGGAGGAGGTACCTATATCGTTTTAGAAGCTATGCAGACGGTGCCTTTGGGAATTCCAAAGTTTTGTTTAAGTACGGTAGTAGCTAAGGAATTATCTAGGCAGATAGGGGTAAAAGATATCACTCTAATGTCATCGGTAGTTGATATTGCTGGTATAAATAGCATTAGTAGGCTTTTGATCAAGCAAGCGGCAGCGGCTATATCTGCGATGGCGGAAACAAAAGTGGACCTAGCCGAATCAGCTGAAAAAACCATTGCTATAAGTATGTTTGGCAATACAACCAAATGTGTAGATAAATGCACAGAATTATTAAAAGAAAAGGGTTTTGAAGTGATGGCTTTTCACGCAACCGGAGTTGGAGGTGCTAGCATGGAAGCCTTGATTCGTGAAAATGTTTTTGATGCTGTTTTGGACATTACCACAACAGAACTCGCCGATGAACTGTGTGGTGGTATTTTGAGCGCTGGACCAGATAGGCTAACTGCAGCATCGCAGACAGGAGTACCCCAAATAGTTGCACCAGGATGTTTAGATATGGTAAATTTTGCGCAAATGGAAACAGTTCCAGAAAAGTATCGTTCAAGACAGCTGTATAGTTGGGCGCCAGATGTAACATTGATGCGAACCAACGCAGATGAAAACAAAATTTTGGGAAAACAATTGGTAGATAAATTAAAGAATTCAACTGCAGCGGTTGAAATAGTAATACCAAACTTAGGGATATCACAGCTAGATAGTGCTAAAGATATTTTTCATAATCCAGAAGTAAATGCTGCTTTGTTTGATTCCATTGAGCAACATGCTAATGAGCATGTAAATATAAAGAAGGTAGATGCTCATATCAACGATGAAAAATTTGCGGTCCTACTAGTAGAGCGCTTATTAAGAATAATATAATAATTAAGGATTTACAATATTAAATAATTAAAAAAAGAATTTATGCCAAATAAATGGACGGGAAAAGGAAACCCATATACACGTGAAGAAATTAGAGAGCGATTACAAAAAACCTTGTTGCAGAAAAAAGCAATTATTGGAGCAGGAGCTGGAACCGGAATAAGTGCAAAATTTATAGAAAAAGGTGGAGCCGATTTTTTAATTGTCTACAATTCTGGTCGTTTTAGAATGGCCGGGCATGGATCAACAGCTGGGTTAATGGCATACGGTGATGCAAATGCGGTAGCTATGGAAATTGGAGAATTTGAAGTATTACCTGTAGTTGAGGAGATTCCGGTATTCTGTGGTGTTCATGGGTCTGACCCTCGTAGAAGAATGTGGCATTTTTTACAAAAAGTAAAAGATATGGGGTTTTCTGGCATAAACAATTTTCCAACGCACTCTATTGTTGACGGCAGCTTTAGAGATATTCTTGAAGAGACCGGAATGGGATTTCATAAAGAAGTGGAAATGGTACGTTTAGCCTCTAAAATGGATCTTTTTTCATGTGTATATGTGGCTACGCCTGAAGAGGCTGTTCAAATGGCAAAAGTTGGGGCAGATGCAATTATAGCGCATGTGGGTACCACTGTTGGCGGGTCCATTGGCGTTGTTGGTGCCACTGTAGATATGGATTTTGCTATAAAAAGAACTCAAGAAATAATTGATGCCGGTAAAACGGTCAATAAAGATATTATTTTCTTAGCCCATGGCGGACCAATCAATACCCCTGAGGATGTTAAGGTGATTTTAGAAAAAACTGATGTCCATGGCTTTGTTGGGGCTTCATCATTAGAACGAATGGCAGTCGAATCGTCATTGACCGAGTTAACAAAGAAATTTAAGTCTTTAGAACTATAGCCCATACAATACTCTTAAAGACACTTTAGAGATTAATTTAAAAAATAAATAATATAATGAAGCATTTCCCCAATGATGATAAGTCAAGAAAAAGAATACTTTTTTTAGGCTGTTTTATGGCATTATTAACCACGGCCGTTGGTTTTATTACCCGGGTATTTCTTGTAGATACTTGGAGCGAGGCCTTTGGTCTTAACCCTGCACAAGCAGGAAAATTAATGGGTATTGGTATCTGGCCATTTTTTGTAGCCATAATATTTTTTAGTCTATTAATAGATAAGATTGGTTATAAGGTGGCAATGATATTTGCTTTTATAGGACATTTGACTTGGGGTGTTTTGGGCTATTTTGCATACCAATACTTACAACTTGGGGATCTTGATATGGCTTACAACCTTCTGTATTGGGGTAGTTTGGTTTTTGCTCTTGGAAATGGAACTGTTGAAGCCTTTATAAATCCGGTAGTAGCTACAATGTACAACAAAAACAAGACCAAGTGGCTAAATATATTGCATGCCGCATGGCCGGCAGGATTGGTATTTGCGGGTATTATTGTAATTGCTATGGGTAATGTTGAATGGTGGATAAAAATTGCAATTACAGTGGTTCCGGCATTTATGTATTATGCATTGCTTATTAGGCAAAAATTTCCTCCTAACGAACGTGTGGCCGCAGGCGTTAGCTATAAGGAAATGTTGCAGGAATTTGGTGTTGGGGGAGCTTCTTTAGTGTCTTTTTTGGTTGTGTTGCAGTTGAATGATTTTTTTGATCCGGGACCAGAAGACCATGTAATGAAATATGCATTTATTGGAATAGGAGTAATAATGGTCTCATCTTTTGGATGGTATGTAAAAACTTTGGGACGGCCTATATTATTATTTTTATGTTTTATAATAATGCCTTTGGCTACGACTGAACTGGGAACAGATTCTTGGATTCAGTCCATCATGCACGACATTTCGCGTAGTAAAGGATTTGATGCGGGTTGGGTACTAATATACACTTCGGCTATTATGCTTGTATTACGGCTATCTGCAGGTTCAATTTTAAGTAAAATATCACCTTTGGTTTTATTGATTGTTAGTTGTGTACTGGCCATTGGTGGCTTGTATTTTCTATCCATATCTACGGGGTGGTTCATTTTTGCGGCTGCAACATTGTATGGATTAGGTAAAACCTTTTTCTGGCCGACTACTTTGGGCTTGGTTGCGGAACAGACCCCAAAAGGGGGAGCACTTACCTTAAACGCGGTAAGTGGTATTGGTATGCTAACCGTTGGTATGTTGGGTGCACCAATTATTGGGGCGTTCCAATCAAATGCTCAAATAGAACAAATAAAGGATTCTCATGAATTGGTGCAGATGGTTCCGCAGAGTTATTTGTATAACGGAAAAATAGAATTGCCGTTGAAAGACGAAAAAATCTATTCTATTATAGATTTTCAAACACTGGATACCAATAAAATTAATGATGCTTTTGAAGTTTTGGAGAATTCTGAAGAGGTAAACGCACTAGTTGAAGATTTAAAAAACAAAGGAACACAAAGAGCCTTGGCAAAAGTCATTATATTCCCGGTAATTATGCTAGTGTGTTATTTGATTTTAGTAATCTACTTTAGAACAAAAGGCGGGTATAAACCTATTGTCCTAAAATAAATACCTTGTAAGTACTACTAAATTAAATCACCTATATAAGCTGATTTTGAGATTGTATTTTTCACTAACCTTATGTTATTACTTATAAAAAGACTTCTTTAGTTAGAGGTCTTTTTTTCGAGAACCATTTTTAAGTAAATATACTGATATTAAATGTCGATGTTTTTAATGTTATCATAGTATTTTACCAGGAGAAAAATGGCGATTAATGAACAAAATATTTGAATTATGAGCAAAGCTAAACTTGCCATTAATAATAGCTACCCGTCTGTTACCGATTTACGAAATAAAGCGAAAAAGAAAATACCAAAATTTGCTTTTGAATATTTGGACGGTGGGTGCAATGAAGATGTCAACCTTATTAAAAATACGTCCGAAAT
>NZ_FTMA01000018.1 GCF_900155985.1 Maribacter ulvicola | reverse complement strand
ATTTATAAAAAGTATGGTTCAATTCGTGAAAAGCCTTTTTCAACTGCACCTGAAATTTAGGTTCAGCTTTTAACATGGCATAAAAAAAGCCCCTTAACGAGACTTATATAAATAGTGATTATTTCCAATTAAAGGCTTGTGCAACGGTTACCATTGTTGTGCGTAGTTTTTTATTCTTGCGTTAATATCAATTCTTTTAATTTTTCAAGTTGCGTATCCGATAACCAAAGAACCTGATTGATGTCTCTTTCAATTTTGATGTCGGGTTCTGTTCCGTAACCGTCCAAAATTTCACCATTCTTTTGAAAAGAAACCATTGTACTTATTTTTCCAAATATTTTTGAGTTTGGCAAGTCAATCCATTCGCTATTTCCACTTGAGCCATCTGTTGTTACTCCAGCAATCTTGATGTTTGGTAAGCCCTTGAACGCAGAAACGAAAACAGATGCTGCACTAAATGTTTTTTCATTGGCTAAAATATAGACAGGTTTGTTATAGTAAAAAGTTGGTTTACCTAACTTCTTTCCATTCAACAATCCAAAATAATATTCGCTGTATTTGTTTTCATCCAATTCATAGATTGGCTTAAAACTTTTTAAAAATTCTGTTGCCTTTTTTTGTTCTTCATCGTCTAATTCGGATAAGGTATATAAAAAACGGTTGTGTAAACTATTTTTGTAATCTTCTGGTAATGGAAGTGGACCTCTTTGTTTAGTAGCATTTACAACATAAATAGAATCTGGATGTATTAAGTATTTTGCGAATTCATACAACAAATCTCGGGTTCCGCCACCATTGGCTCTTACATCAATAATCAAGGCTTCGCTATCATTTTGGATTGATTGCATAAAGGAATTGACTTTGTCAAAAAGAAGTGGTGCTTCATCTTTATCAACCATTTCGGGAATTTTGATATATGCAGTGTTTTCTTTTATGCTAAAGAGTTTTTCGATTATTTCAGGTTTATTATAATCTTCATCTTTTACTCTAAGATAATCGACCTCAAATCTTTCATCCCAAGGTCGTTGCCTTTGTGATTTATTAATTGGTGTAACAGTTAAAATAGTGTCATTGTTGAAAGTAGAATCTGACAGTGTCAATTCTATTTCTTTAGAAAGTGTTTTATTGAGAAGTATATAATTTTTTTCAATGTCCCGAATATCTCTTACAGCATATGTGAAATAGGTTTCTTGCGGTGCTTTTATGTCTTCTGGTCGTATTTTTTGTAGGAAATCATTAATATCAATTCCGTCAATTTTTTTGAGATATGGAAATTTAAAATTGAGTATTTCTAACTCTTTATTTTGATTTTTATTTAAAACAACAACTCTATCATTTATAGGTGCGTACATAAATGGTAAAAACAGCGATTCCTTTAAATCATAACCTCTTATTCGATTTGAGGAAGAATGTCTGTCCCCAATTTTTGCTAAAGTATTGGTCATATACATTCCAAAGTTTTCAAGTCGGGTGGAATCGCTTAAAGTTTTTAAATAGTTTTCAAAATCGGTATGGAAATCATAGCCGTTTAGGTAAACATAGGAAGACTTTTCATTTAAAGTCTTTGACAGAAACTCAATGTCTTCAGTTATCTGTTTTTTACTGAGTAAATCCTGCGCTTGAGAAATGGCAACATTAAGAGTTAATATAATTGTAAAAAGGATTTTTAGTTTCATTTAAAATGTTTTCTCAAATTACGCACAACGTTTGGTGTAAGAATAGTTGCGTGGGATAAACATTTAAAATACTAAAATTGACCGAGCCTGTGGAAATTCCGCAGGAATTTCCAAGTAGGCGAGAACAAGCAATTATTTTTACACGCTGTTAGCACACGTTATTTAGTCCGTAAGTTTAATGTTTATAGCGATGTTTTTGTCGCTACCCGTAAATTTTTTCAAGTCATTTGGCGCAATCCATTTTCCGCTATAACCAAGCCAAGTGTTCTTTTCACTATCTTCTTTTTCCATTCCAATAGCAGGTTGTAAAATATCCGATGCCAATTTATTACTTAGTTTGTTCTCTTTAAGATTTAGACGGTCAACTACCACAAAAAATCCTTCTTTTGGAAGCATCAGTTTTTCCTTTGTTAAATCGATTATAATTTCGGTTTCCCCTTTACCTGTTTCTAAGATGTAATATTCACTTAAAATTTGGTTTGATGGTTGTCCATCTTTGTCCGCTTTAATCAAATGTACTTTAAATTTGACTTTATTTTTTAGAGCACTACTTACAACAAGAGATAATTCTTTAATGAATGGATTTTGATCGTATTCTTTTTTATACTCGTAATATCGAGCTAACGAGTAATGTCCATTGTAATAAAACTCATTAATTTTCCTATGTTTTTTATAAGAATTGATTGATTTGATTTGTTCATTTCTCATTGGAATAATCATTACTTCATCCAATTCAATTGAAGTTGGTATTAATTCGACCACGTTTTCCGTTTTGGCAAGAAATTCTAATTCTTCATAACCTAAATAAGAGATGAGTAAAGTATCACCAATTTTAGCCCTCTCAAAATTGAAACTTCCTTTGTCATTGGTCGTTGTTCCTATCAAAGTGTTTTTAACCCAAACATTCACAAATTCAATCGGAAGTCCAGTTTTATTATCAGTTACGTTTCCAGAGATTTGACTAAAACTTTGGGCTGTAACCAACATTATTATTTTTATGTAACTAATTTTTTTCATAATGTGTGTAACGCCTGAGCTAAAGTTAGTGCGGAGAATAAGGAAACACTTTTGTTTCCGTCTTCGCACAAAGCCAAAGCCTTTTGTTTGTGTTTTATTTTTTTAATTATTAAAATGTCAAATCAAACTGATTTGGCGACTTTATAAAATTACATAACCCTTTCGAATAAATACCAAACCACCGCATTAATTTTAGGTTTTGTTGTATAGCGTTTTATATTTTTCTTTCCACGTATTTGTAATCCAAGAATCACCTCCAAACTCTTCCAACTGATTAATACTTTCCATTAAAGACATTCTATTTGCCCAGTAGAGTACGTATTCTGCAATTTTTTCAGACATTAACTCTAATTCATGATAACACTCACTTTCGGAAATATAGTTTATTCCATAAAGCGATTTTAGTGTATTTAATAATTCTTTTTCATTTTCCAATCTATTTAAAACTTTAGAATCAAGTATTTGTTTCTCAGATCCGCCATAATATATTGGTTTGAAATAAAACTTAGATTTTTTCGGATTATCAAATTCAAGAAAATGCCATACTTTATCTTTAAACAACGACTTTTTAAATTTAGATAAGATGTTTGGAGAAATACAAAAAGGTGTTAAATGGGCTATTTCTGAACAATTCCATGGGTCTTCATCAAAAGGAACAATTCCTTTATGAAGTAAGCAAACTGTTAAGTGTCTAACTTGTAATCTTACTCCAATTTTATCTGATGGAGCTTCTACACTAATTTTATAGTTTTCATTTTCGAGTTGCCATGATTTACCTTTAAAAGTAAACCCCAAAGTTAAAAGTGATTCGTTCGCCTTTTCAAATATTTTCCAGAATTCGTTTATGTTCATTAATAAATTCTAAATTTTCTATAAAGTGTTTTGATTTTCTAAATGATATACAACAATTGTATATGTGTACAATTACACATATTCCGAAATAATCAGAAATATGTGTAATGTTTTTTTCCATGCATACTAATATACCATTAAACAATAAACCTACAATTAATTGCCCACACTACATTACGGGAAACCATAATCACAAAAAATGTTTTAATCTAAGTAAGAAATGACTAAGATTCACCAAACAGCCAGTCTGTTTTTTGCAGGTTAAAT
>NZ_FTMA01000009.1 GCF_900155985.1 Maribacter ulvicola | reverse complement strand
GATCGATAAACAAACTTTGAGGGTATGCCCAGAACAGCTTCCCCATGTATCTTGTTCTTGGTTGCGGTACGTTGTTTTAAATAGGTATCCAATAACCGGAACAACTGTAAGCATTCACTTTGGGTATCCGTCAAGGCATTGTATTAGCCTATAATGATAGTAACCGGTAGCTTCCATAACCACCAATGAACCTTTGGGCAATTCCTTTAGGTATTTCCTGAACCCCGCTTCATTGTTCTTATACTGGTGGCAACCTGTTTTACTACCATGTACATCAAAGACTTCCTTACTGATGTCAACTCCAAAAGTTTCTTTATATTTATTCATAGAAAATGATTTATGAAAGAACCGGCTACTTCTGCTCACAACAACTTGAAAACGAGATCTAAAGTCTCACAGAACTGAACGTGATCTAAGTAGTAAAAGAGAGAGGATTATCAATGTTGTCGAAGTCTAAAGCTTCACCGTATATAGTAACCTTAATTCTCTCTTTTGTTCTTTCTAATTATATCAACAATTTACTGAGAATCAAACTTAAGACGTGTATAATTAATGGCTAATTCTCGCCTACTTACGAAAATCCTCGGGGATTTTCTCTGGTTCGTATTTGTTTACCAAATTAGTTGCTTAACCAGGCAACTTTACATACACAAACTCGTTAGCAAATATTAAAATAAATATAATGAACCAAGAATTTAAAATTAAAGAAAATGGATTCTCTGAAATTAGTAAGCCTATAATTCTTAAAATAGCTCTAATATTAGCAACTATACTTATTGTTGTTTTAGGAATAAAATCAAAAGGTTTTACTACAAAAATAGATACACTTATAATTGTGGCTCCAATAGTAATTGGAATTTTCTCCTTAATCGTTTTTTTAGCTATGAAAAGGGTTAAAAAACAATTTGAAAGTTTCGTACTAATAATCAATAAAAACGAAATTAGTAGAGAGCAACTTTATATTAAAAAAACTTCAATACCAGTAGACAAAATTAAATCGATTTTCACCAATGAGGGAAAAGGACTGACTATTCAAGGAGAAAGTAGTTTACCACATGAAATGATTATAATACCAAAAGAAATTGAAGATTTCGAAAAAGTAAAAGATTTATTAACCGAAATATATCCTATAAAGTAAAGAAGAAATAAAAACATTTGCTAACACCGGTAACCGTTGCACAAGCCTACGATTAGAAATAACCACTATCCATATAAGCTTCTTTAAGGGGCTTTTTTATGTCATGCCAGATATTATTGAACCTAAATTTTAGAAGTAGCTGAAAAAGACTTTTCACGTATTTATCATGTTTTTATAAATAACGGCAGGGCAAGCTTCCCCGCCCCGCTTTTCGGGCGTTTGTTCTCGAATTTTAGGTGCTTTTTGAGATGGTAGGCGATCGCGGATAGGTGCATGTCCTTGTTCGCCTGTGCGAGTACGATCGTATTTATTTTTCTCATTCCCATGAACTGGGTCAACGTTATAAAATAATTTATTCAGCTTTTTAAAATTATATTTTTCCAATACAATTGCGATTGCTGTCTATGTTTTTACGAATATATAGCACATTTAACTTGTAAAAAACATATTGGTTGTTTGGTGAATTTTAGTCATTTCTTACTTAGACTAAAACATTTTTTGTGATTAGGGTTTACCGTATTGGAATATGAGCTAATAATTATAGGTTTATTCTTTAATGGTATATTAGCGTGCACAGAAAATAGAACATTGCATATACTTAGAGATATTTGGGTATATGTGCAATTGTGCACCTATAGAATTATTAGCTTTCATACTAAAATAAGTATGATTTAGTTAACAATGAAAGTGGTAACAAATTGTACGAATAAGAAAAAATGTAAAAATGAACAGCATTAAAAAAGAGAGAATTGATTACTTAGACACTCTACGTGTAGTTGCCTGTTTTTTAGTTGTCCTCTGCCATGTTGGAGATTATTACGCTGAAAGCGCCACAGGAGAATTCGGCTTAGCATGGAGTCAACTTTTAACGCTTACAAGACCATGTGTACCGCTGTTTATTTTACTTTCAGGCACATTGCTATTGCCATTAAAGGTGGATTCAGGTACATTTCTTAAGCGTAGGTTTACGCGTATTGTTATTCCAATTTTAGTTTGGTCCGTTCTATATGTATTTTTCCCTTTACCTTCAGAAACAGTTTTTGGAGGACCGGCCAATGCATTTACTGGCAAAATGAATATTTATGTCTATAATTTGATGATGATACCTATAAATTTTACAGCAAGTAATATTCATTTTTGGTTTATTTACAGCATTTTAGGGCTCTATTTATTTATGCCAATTATTTCACCGTGGGTTAAAAATGCATCAAAAAAAGATATGTTATGGTTTTTAACAATTTGGGGAATTACCCTTTTATTTCCATATATCCGAATGTGGTTTCCTAAAATTCATGGTGAAAGCAACTGGAACAACCACGGCATGCTAATATATTTTAGCGGGTATTTAGGGTACATTTTACTTGGTATATTTTTACACCGATATAATACATTTTCTGCACGAAAATCATGCCTAATTGGAGGATTACTATTTGTGATGGGTTATATTATAACTTACAATGGTTTATGGTACGACATCGGACGTTTAAATTCCCAAAAAGTAGCTAAAGTAAATGATGAGGGATGGGTAATTATTGAAACTTTGATTGGATATCTTACTCTAAATGTGGCAATGATGACTGCTGGGGTGTTTATGTTCTTCCAAAAATTGAAATTACCAAGAATAATTCAAAAAGTCATGAATGAACTATCAAGGTTGAGTTTTGGAATATTTCTAGTGCACTACATCCTCTATTTATGGATTGGCGCAAAATTAATTCCCGCCTGGAACTTACACCCAGGTATTGAAGAAGTACTTGTGGCAATCATTGTCTTTGTTATATCGTATTTCGTAGCAAAAGCAATTTCGTATTTACCAAAATCAAAATATATCATAGGTTAGAAAGAAACAGTACGTAAAATAAAATACAAAAAGCCAACAAAGAACTGAGGTGAAAAACAAACAAATTCTTCCTTAATCTGAGACAATGGTATTCTAGGCTCATAGATTCAAAAAACAGATTCTTAAGCTTTTTTTATTCAATGTATCCGCTATTTATCCAGGCAATCAAGAGACGTAAGTTTCATCATATGGCCTACCAGATTTTGCGATAGCAAAAGACTGCTTTAATAGTTTGTTGGCGGCGGCTATCAGTGCCAATTTCTTGCGCTTGCCCTTGTTCACGATTAAATCATATACCTTTTTGCATGTTTTGTTATGCTTATGCCCCCTAACCGGACAGTGTACATGGTCATGCCACACGCATGCTTGCTTATTCGTTAAAAATGCCTCCTATATATATTCTTCATGCTCCGCCTTTCAGGTAAAGACACCTTCTTTCACCCCACCTCTTCCGTATCAACATCATCATCCTTTTAGTGTTCTTTAGACCCTACTACGATGCACTAAGCTTACCGAAGTGTGAATACTTTCCTCGTGCATTTATGCTTTATATACGGTTACTTTTCATTGGCACCAAGATTTATAAACTCATCTCTTCAGACGTAAGCTCACTTTTACCAACCTTGTTGCTTACTAATGGTTTAAGGAGTTTCTCTTGTTCATTAGAGATCTTCATTCTCTAGATGAATTAACTACTTTTCTGTCTTTAAAAGATGCCCATACTGGGCACACACAATGGCTAAAAATAATAAGGGCTAATTGCCAAACCCTAAGGGAGTGCATATTAACAAAATCCGCCAAATTTATAACTTGACAATTAAAAAAAAATATCGGTAAAATTGTAAATTTGGCAAAATCTAGATTTAAAAAAAAGTGCATTTTAATTCTTAACTATTCTTATAACAACCGTTATATGTCATATAAAATAGCAACGAAACAGTGAAATTGAAACGAAGAAGAAAATTAATAACATATTTAAATATATTAGATCAACCTATCCGATTTAATCCTTTCGTTTTCGGTCGCACTTTTTTACTTTGGGCTTTACTTGGGTTAATTGGTGGAATAATTGCAGGTACTTATTGGATCGGACTTGAGTTTTTAACTCATCAATTAGCATATTTTAATAGTTGGCATGTAATTCCTGTTATGGCAACTTGCGGACTATTAGCAGGCTTGATTATTCATTTCATTGGTGACCCAGGAGAAATACATTTGATTGTAAACAACATTCGATTTAATAAAGGAAAACTAGACCCTAAAAACAATCTATCAATGGTTCTCTCTTCATTATTATGTGTTGCATCAGGTGGAAGTCTTGGACCAGAAGCACCATTGGTGCAAGTGACAGGTTCAACAGGTACTTGGTTAGGTAAATTATTCCGACTTAAAGGCGAAGAATTAAGGTCTTTAAGTATCGCAGGAATGGCTTCTGGTTTTACTGCGTTGTTCGGTGCGCCTTTGGGGGGTAGTTTGTTTTCTTTAGAAATACTGCACCACAAACACGCAGTTGAATATTACAAGGCTATAATCCCAGCACTTGTTGCAAGTTGTTTTAGTTATTTGGTATTTGCTTTAATAGTTCATTTAGGCCTTGCTCCAATATGGGATTTATCTGCTTATGAATATTCTGGGGTCTTTGATTTTGGTTATGCAATTCTTTTTGCAATAATAGGTACAACCTTTGGGTGGGTTTTTATTTTTTGTACTAAATTTTTCAAATCACTTTTTGAGAAAAAACCAATACCCATTTATATTAAAACGCTAATTGGTGGAATTCTACTTGGCATTATATCATTTTATTTTCCATTAACCCGATATTTTGGTCATCACGAAATTAACGAGCTACTATCAGGGACCTTCCCTTTGACTTTATTGTTTGCAATTTTGTTTTTTAAAATTATCGCGATTTCAATAACTGTAACATCAGGCTGGAGAGGTGGATTTATTATTCCGTTATTTTTCGTAGGAGCAACATTAGGACTAATTATACATCAACTTTTTCCGACATTAAATTTGACTTTAGCTATAGTTAGCTGTATGGCTGCTATTAACGCTTGTGTAACTAGAACCCCAATGAGTACAACAATTTTACTTGCTACTTTAACAGGGTTTGGACATTTTATACCAATCTTATTTGCAAGTTTGACTGGCTATTTTTTAGCCCCGAGAATACCTTTTATTAGTTCACAAATGGAGAAAGCGTAAAAAAAATGGTATACATTCAAGTAAACGGCTGTGCCAGTAATTGATAGCGTACGCCTCTTGCTCCATCGTACGTTAAGGTTCAATATACTCCGTTTCGTAAGTCATTACTCCAAGCCTCTTTTTCCCCTTAAAACTATCCGCTAGTTTTGAAATAGGCTATGTGTTTTCATTCCTTTGCAAATTTTAAAGAGAATTATGTTCTATCCATCCTTACCCGTAATAATTCTAAGGTTTTTCCCTAGTACGTTTCTCGTAAGTACTATGACCTCGGCTAATTCCCCATATAGCTACACCTGGTTATGCTACACGCATGCTGGCTAGTTGGTTAAAATGTCTGCCAAACATTTTCTTAACACTAAAAATTTCAGATCATTATATCTTTTCCATCGATTACTGTCTGACCTACTGTTTTTGCATTTACTTAAAAATGTTTGGGACTTCACAATGATTTGCTTGCTCATCCATCCTCACAGCTCATATCCGGTTCCTGTTCGTTGGCACCGAATTTTGTAATTGGTACTTGCGCATTATTCAACCGCAAATAATCTTTAGATGTAACCTCGCCGGTTACCTCCCTTGCCAATTATTAATAATTCAGGGCACTACCCCTGCACATTAGAGTCTTGCACCCTCTAGTCTAATTATTTCCCTTTCAGTAAATAATTATGCCCATGCTAAACACCTACAATGTGTAAAAAACATAGCTTATTTTAGACCAAACGAAAGGTTGTTGTAATGCATTTAAAAACACACCGATGACACTCATATAATTTAACCCTAAACCAGAATGGAACTTTCTTTTTTCATTCATAATCAATTAATAAAAAAGAGAGTCCTCCAGAGGTTAAACAATATATAAACGGAAAATGCAAAGCGTAAAAAATATTATTCCGTTTTTTTGCAGACAAAAATAATTTAATAGATGAAAAACAAAATTTAGATTTTAAAAAACGCCTACTTCATTCTTTTATTAATGTTACGGCTAGTAAACAATTGATTTTTTTCATCTGACACAATGCCTAAAAAGCGCTCATAATGCTTAAGAACATCTGAAATCAATTCATTTTCAGTAAATAACTGAACATCATAGCCTTCTCGCTCATCACCAAAATAAGACTTAGGGAAAAACACACGATTATTTTCTATATCATTTGTGTTCTGTTCATTCATCAAACTATCGGATACCAATTTAGACTCATTTCTAACTCCGTAAATAAAGTTATTAAGTAAATCATACTCCACCTCTATTTCAATTTTATTAGGATCTATAAAGGAATTAAGTTTTGCATTAACACCATTCTTTAAAAACTCTTTGTGCAAATTTTCAAAAGCTGGCTTTACTGTCTTATCAATATATTCATTGGTCGTTTGTTTATCACTAAATGAAATAATTTGTCCAAGCCGTGACTTCCATGATTGCCCTGACCAAGGAACTGTAGAAACAGAATAGTCACGTTCATAATAATTTTGATCAATAATTAAAGCCTTTACAAAGCTTATTATAAAGAGTAATATAATAATTACAAAGGGTAAGGCCGTTATTAATGTCATAGATTGCAATGCCTCTAGACCACCAACGCGTAACAACATAAGTGCAAGAGATGCGAGTAAGACTCCCCAACTTACAATTTGCCACTTTGGGGATATAGGTGCATTTTTTGTTGCTATCCCATTCATTACAAATATTCCAGAATCGGCAGAAGTAACAAAGAAAATAATGATAATAGCTAAAGTTAATAAACTTGTGATTTCTGTTAATGGTAAATATTCTAAAAAGCTAAACATCAACATATCTGGATTATTCGCTAGTAAACTCAATGCTCCATCTGCAATATTTTGATCAAACCAAACTGCACTATTCCCAAAAACGGACATCCAAATAAAGTTAAACAAAGTAGGGATGATTAGTACTGCTGAAACAAACTCTCTAATGGTACGTCCTTTGGATATTTTTGCTATAAATATGCCTACATAAGGAGACCATGAAATCCACCAAGCCCAATATAAAATTGTCCAATCAAAAAACCATTTTTGCTTTAATTCTTCATTGGCATAGGTTGAAAAGGTTAAATCGAAAAAATTAGAAATATAGCTTCCCAACCCTTCCGTAAAGGTTCCTATTAAATATACTGTTGGTCCTAAAAAAAGCACAAATAATAATAGTATGACAACACTAATAATATTAATTCGACTTAAGATCTTAACGCCCTTATTCACCCCACTTACAGCAGAAAAAACTGAAATGGAAACCAGAGCAATAACGATTAATGCTTGGTAAAAGAAACTGGAATCTGGAACAATATTAAATTTTTCAAGACCAGAATTTAATTGTAGTACTCCAAATCCAAGTGTTGTTGTAATTCCGAAAAAAGTACTACACAGAGCAAATATGTCAATTATATCACCCCATTTTCCTTTAATTCTGTCTTTTAAAAGTGGATAAAAACAGCTGCGCAAAGATAAGGGTAAACGGTAACGATAAGCGAAATAAGAAAGTGATAACCCCACAACTCCATAAATAGCCCAAGCATGAACGCCCCAATGAAAGAAAGTAAATAGCTGTGCGTCATTTGCCCTTTGAAGGGATGAGTTATCAGAAAATGCTGTATGTGTGTAATGCTGCATAGGTTCGGCAACACTAAAATACATTAATCCAATTCCCATACCTGCAGCAAAAAGCATAGAAATCCAAGAGAAAAAAGAATATTCTGGTTTGCTATTGTTCTTCCCCAACCGGATGTTTCCATACTTTGTAAAAAGTAAAAAAAATAAAAACAGCACAAATGCCGTGACTGACCAAACAAAAATAAAGTACAAGTTTATAAAAATGTAATTCTTCACAAAATCAAGGATTGAATTGGTTACCTCCGGAAAAATGGCAGATAAAATACAAACCCCAATAATAAAAATCATACTTGGAACATAAATACCCTTACTTAAAGTGGATTTCAATTTCATTTTATTACCCATGCATTATTATATATTGATTCTATATTAGTTGATTTATTTAAGTTTTTGGCTCTAAAGTGCAAGTATAAACGTAATATTTAAGCTGAAATACTCTTAAGGATACCTTTTTTACCCCATGTTAGAATTAGCACCTATTTTTTTGGTGTACCGGAGAAGTACTTTTCAAGTAATGAACCATACTTTTTACAAATGATAAGAAGACAAACTTACCTGCACCATTTTTTTATCGTTTGTTTTCAAATTTCAGATTTTTCTTAAGATTACAGGCGATTACCGAAAGGTGCAAAACTTTGTTCGCCTTTGCAAATTTGATCGTATTTATCTTTCTTATTCCCTTAAGGAAATGAAGGTCCAATACCTCCTTTTATCGTATATAAAAGGTATTTTTGGATATGCTCATTTCATTGAAAGAGTGAGAACAGTCTTCCTAAAAATGCTTTTGTTCTGAATTTAAAGTTAACACACAAACGTTAAGATGCTATTGATATTATATTATTTTGTTAACCTTCATAATCGACATAATGAATAAAACTAATAGCAGATTAAAACCAAAAGTAAGCAACTTTAAAAAGTTCGCTGTATTTAAAAACTTGATGCCTTCAGGAAAATCTATAAAACAATTGTTTTCAATATACCTTAGTGGCTTTAACATTGTAAGTTTTAAATATAAAGTTTAACTTTGTTATTCGTTAATTTCTAACACAAATGGTAGCAGATCACTTTCTATATACTAAAAAAATAATTTTAGGATTAGTGCTGTCATTATCTTACTTACATGACGATATTTTTTTAAAAAATTCAAAAGAGTTTGTTCATTAATCCCTGTTACGACTCAAAACAGGGACCCCTCTTTATTATTCTCAAATTTTAATCTTATTCTCTTTCTTAACGCTACTATTAGCATTCAAAAACAGGAGCTCAATATACTGTGCACTATTTTGAATGATTGAGTCATAACTACATCGTATTAAGAAGGAAAATTCAAAAAAATATATTATGTCAAAAAATGTAATTTTAACCACCGGAATATACGATATGATTAAAGATCATGTTCGAAGAAAAAAAGTAACTAAACAAGAAGAAGATCTTTTATTATTAGAATTAAAAAATGCCAAACAAGTACTTAGGCGAGACTTACCAGATGATATTGTTACGGTAAACCGACGTGTAAAAATCAAAGATTATACGGATAACAAAGAAAAAGAATATATGTTTGTAGCAAGTACTAAAACAAACAATAAAAAAGGAAAATTATCTATTCTGTGCGATGTTGCCGTTGCCACCATTGGCAGACAGGTAGGTGATATAATAAATTGGCCTTTTAAGGATGGAGAAAGAAAACTAGAAATTTTAATGGTTGAAAATATTTAATCTTCAAAAACAAAAAAAGAGTCTTTGTTATAATTACGCAAAGGCTCTTTTTTTATCTTTAAATGCAATTAATATACTTATAGGCTATGAAAAAAAATCTCACTTTAATTTTAAAAGAACAATTGCTATTTTAATTTCTGTAAAGCCTATCCCTGCAAAATATCCTGCTGTAAATTCACTTATGGAAAATTGATTTTCTCCTCCTAGTGTATCTGTAGTAGTTGGAGAATTGAAGTGATTGGACTTTTGGGAAAATATTGTTTTTCCATAAAAAAGCAAAGTGATAGTTTAGGTTATTCTTACGATTAGCTACTTCAATTTAAAAACCACTCCCATTTAACTCCCATTCTAATTTATAAACATCTACTACCAATTGGATACCTTAAGCTTTCTTTCAATTCCTGTTAATCACTTAGATGATAACACCAAAATACAGAAAAACAACATGGTTAAATTTATATCCTTTTTGGTCTTGGTTCTAAATCTGTAAGCTCAGCTATTTTTATGGGCTCACCACTTTCTATACTCTTTCTTGCTGCAACACCTACAAGTATAGACATTGCGCCATCTCTAACGCCCGCCGCTCTATCATAATGGTCTTTATTATCAGGATTCTTGAATATTTTATCATGCAATCTTTTATCCCCTCCTCCATGACCTCCACGCTCGTAAGGCACTTGAATTGTTTCATGTTTGTCCCATATCTTATGTAAAATAACCGGCTCATAACGTGCCACTTCTTTACCTCCCTGACTCATTTCTAATGCATGTAACTCTTCTTGACTTAGAACGTCTTTCTTGTTGTAAGGAATATCTAAAGCCGCTTCAATTCTTCCTTTAGTGCCATTAAAAGCAATTCTCCAACCTTCAAAAGGGGAATATGTTGTTAATGAATAATTTAAAACAACATTGTTTGCATATTTAACCTGTGCAGACATCTTATCATAAATATTTATTTCTTTTCTAAACAAACAATTATCACGTATATATCCATCATGCTCTTCGTTCTTTACATACAAGTCCATATCCCGTTCATTTTTGGTAATATCCCAGTAAAAATCACAAGTCTTTGTATGTTCGCAATCTCTACAATTATTGCCTCTAAATGAGTTTGCACTACCATAAAATTCTAAATCGCCATAGGCAAATACTTCCTTAGGGTCAGAATCTAGCCACCAGTTTACCAAATCGAAATGATGAGTAGATTTATGTACCCATAACGATCCTCCAGTTTGTCTTAAACCATGCCATCTTCTAAAATAAGACGCTCCATGATGGGTATTTAAATACCAATGGAAATCTACTGAGGTTATTTCTCCTATACTCCCACTTTGTATTAACTCTTTAACTTTAGTATTATAAGGACTCCATCTATAATTAAAACCTACTATAACATTTTTATTATGCTTTCTTTCTGCATCTAAAATTTGTTGGCATTTAACCTCATCTGTTGTTAACGGTTTCTCTGTCAACACATCACAACCTAGTTCCAAGCCTCTAATGATATATTCGTGGTGGGTTGAATCTGTAGTAGTGACAATTACCAAGTCTGGTTTATTTTCGACTATCATTTGGTCAAAATCAGCATAGGTATTACAAGAGGTTCCAATATATTTTTTTGCATATTTTAACCTTCCAGGATTAGGATCGCAAAGACCTACAAATTCTAAAATATCTGAGTACTCATCTACAAGACGCTTACCCCAAAAAGAGGTTCCCCTAACACCTGTACCTACTAAAACCACTTTTAATTTTCGGTTTTTAAAAAAACTCAATGGAGCTGCTGTTGCTAAGGCCGTACCTGCCGCTAACATTGAAACAGACGTTATAAATGACCTTCTTGTTTGTGCGTTTTTCATATATCTATTTATTTTTAATACTACTTCTTATATGTTATTAAAATTTTTAAAGGCCTGCTCAACACCACCATTATCAATCATTTCTAAAGCTTTAGCCACCAATTCAGTTAACTGATTAATATTATTTAAATCTTGTCCCCAAAATTCTTCGTTTGCCAAAATTTTTATTAAGACTTTAGTATAACTTTCTTCTAGCCATGCATTTTTAAAATACAATATGATATTTTCAGCATCATTTACAGGAAGTTTTTGTCCGTTCCAATCTCCTTTATAAAATCGTATTAAGCATGCAAATGAAAAAACTATCTTCTTTGGTGCCCTATTAAATTTTTCAATATATTCAAGTAAGCTTGGCAATACGCGAACACTAAATTTTGAAATAGAATTCATAGCAATACTAGATAGCTGATGTTCAATAAATGGGTTTTTAAATCTATCAAAAACATCTTCAGCAAATTGCGTCAATTCATTTTTATCTAGATTTGAAGCTTCAACTATTTCATCAAATACCAATTCCTTAATATAATTCCCTGTAAAGTCATCTACCATAGATTCTCTTACCGTAGTATTACCATATAATATAGATAATGGAACCAAAGCCGTATGTGCGCCATTTAAGATTCTCACTTTTCTAGTCCGGTAAGGCTGAATATCATCTACAATTTTTACATCTAAATCTATTTTGTTAAAAGGCAATTTTGATTTTAATATATGGTCACCTTGAATTACCCATAGAAAAAAACTTTCTGCCGCAATCAACAATTTGTCATTATAAAACAATTGTTGATTGTACTCTTCAATATTATCTTTAGGGTAACCAGGAACTATTCTATCAACCAATGTATTGTGAAAACTATTGTGATTTATAATCCAATCTTTAAACTCATCACCTAACTCCCATAAATCAACATACCTCAGCACCAATTCTTTTAACTTATCCGCATTGTAGTTGATTAACTCACATGGAATTATCGTAAGACCTTTTAATGGATCTCCATTAAAAAATTTATACCGCTCTAAAAGTAACACCGTTAATTTTCCAGGAAATGAATTAGGAGGAGTCATAGTTGGCAAATCATTCACGTCAAAAGCTATACCTGCTTCTGTTGTATTAGATATTACATATTCCAACAACTCTTCCTTTGCAATATCTAGATACTCCTTAAAATCTGCATAGGGATTAACTAAAGAAGTTATGTTATCTATTAACATTTTATTCTCAATAAGTTGCCCTTTAGAAATACCTTTTAAAAACAACGTATATAAACCATCCTGCTTTTTTAGCATATCTACCATGCCATTTTTTAGCGGCTGAACCACCACCACTCCATAGGATTCTCCTAAATCTTTATTTAACCTATGGAAAGCATAATTAACAAATGCTCTTAAAAAATTGCCTTCTCCAAATTGAACAATTCTTATAGGATATCGATTCTCAATTAGATTAATCTGTCTAGAAAGTTCCATTTGTACCATGTGTTATATTCATTCACTTAGCGCAATATAGCAATTTACTGTGTATTTTTAACATAGTAATAAAATATTTTAACCGATAACGCTACTTTACATAAAAAAAATAGTTTAGAAATATTAGGCGAACAATAAGGAAAGAATAACTTATGCAAACCATATTTTGAGCTAACTATCCCGTAAAACATGAGTTTTAATTTGATAATTATACGAACTCCCTTTACTTTATTTACAAGAATTATTGCTTTTGAATTGGTTAAATTGACAACGAACAAACCTAAAATCATCGCTAGGTATTTTATGGACAAATGGAGATTATCCAGAATTCTAATTGCAGACTCCTTGTTATTACCCCATATATCCACTAAGCATTTGATCGAAATGGATGAAACGTGTATGTAAACAAATGTATTAGTATTACATATGAAATCATATTGGCTATGGCGCCGGTGATAGCCACAATTTATCTTATTCCCACGTGGAATTCTTCCAAAAAGCAGATCATTGTTTAAGACTTATAACCCTAATATTTGACTGACTAATTCTTTTCTATATTGTTTGTTTTTCCAACCCTCTTTTGCATGCCTCCTAATCTAACCGACAATTAAACTACTTTTACGTTACTTGAATATTTTGCTCATTTTCACAACTGGAAATTTAACTTTATGATGATTTATGAAACTATACTTTCCCCGTTACATTAGCAGAAAATGGTTATCGCTATTTAAGGTAATTACGTTCCGGTTCGGCATCCTTTATTCTTTTTTTCAACCCGGTGATTTCACCTTGCCTGTCCATCAGAATTGGATTTTCCTTGCCCTTACAACTATTGACGCCAGTGATTCATTACGGACGTAGATCTATACATTGACCATTATATTTCAATAATACTCCCCGTGCGTAGCCAAGTTTTACAGCTTTCTCTATCAACCCTACGGTATCATTCCTTTTTTCCCTTCACATTCATCTAAGTTGATTTAAACGATTTCTACATAGATAACTTAATGTCAATTCAATATAGTAAGTCTAGTTTATCGCCTTAGAGTTATTCAATCTCAGCAATACTTACCATGTAGTTACTACACAGAAATCAAATTTATATGAGTAAGATTCAAAAAGGGTTATAATAATGGAGCAATAAACGTGTTAATTTAACGCAGTAATTTTATAGATATAACCATCTGTATAACACAGAATGCTTTTAATCCTTAGTGTTCATCCGTATTTAATCCATATTTTTCAAAAACCAGTACTTTCTTCTTAAAATACAGTTAACTCCATACCACAGATGCAACTTTGTATAATTCTTACTAAAAAAAAGGGCTACTTAATTCTTATTTTGACAAAGACCTTTTTTTTGGAGGAAACACCTCTTTTCTCGCGTACTTAAGATTACGATCACTTGGCAGATTGGCTATGATCAACAGTCATTTTTTGCCTAACTTGTGCAATAGTTACACTATAAAATTGCAATTACGGTGGATCCAACTACGTGCTAATTCAAATGAATTTGCTAACGTATCTATCAAACCTAAAAATATCGCATAATAACCCATATCTAATGGTTACATATCCCAGTTGAATGCAATTATGCTATGGTAACCTTGAATTCCAAAAAATATGATAACATTGAATAATTATAAAATTAATATCATACAGTAATGAAAAGGAAAGTATTAAAATTGCTTTTTAGTATGGTTCCATGCCTCTTGTTGCTGACCAGTTGTATTAAAACACAATCGCCTCAAAAGCCTAATATTCTTCTAATATGTGTAGATGACCTTCGTCCAGAGTTAAAATGCTTTGGCGCAGACTATATTAATTCACCAAATATTGACAAGTTAGCAGCAAAAGGAGTCTCCTTTCAAAAACATTACGTCAATGCACCAAGTTGCGGACCTTCTCGCTATACCCTTTTAACGGGACTATACGGATCAGCAAGTAACAATGCGCTTTTTCTTAGGGCAAATAAAATGGAAGAAGGAATAAAAGAAATACATCCAAGCATGCCAGAATGGTTTAAAACAAATGGCTATACCACTGTTTCTGTGGGAAAAGTATCTCATCATCCAGGAGGAAGAGGTGGTAGTAATTGGAATGATAGTACAATAATTGAAATGCCCAATGCTTGGGACAAACACCTTATGCCGGTTTTGGAATGGGAGCATCCACGAGGAATGATGCACGGTTTAGCTAATGGAGAGATTAGAATAAAAGCGAGCGATATGGACGTTTTTCAGACTGTAGAGGGTAATGATAACATTTATCCGGACGGAGCTATTACCGATCAAGCCATAACCCAACTAAGAGCGCTTACTACAAATAACGAAAACCCGTTTTTTCTTGCTGTTGGAATTATTAAACCGCACCTGCCTTTTGGAGCACCAAAATCTTATTTTGATAGCTATACAGGTGTTGAATTTCCCCCAATAGAACACCCTAAAAAACCGGAAGGGAAAACCACATGGCATAATTCTAGTGAATTTAGGCAGTACAACCTGTGGAAGAAAGACCCCAATAAGGATAAGGCTTTTGCCGAAGAAGTACGTCGCCATTATGCCGCCTGTGTGAGCTACGCAGATGCGCAAGTGGGAAAAATCATTGCAGAATTGAAACGTACAGGGGCAGATAAAAATACCATTGTCGTACTTTGGGGTGACCATGGTTGGCACTTAGGAGAACATGCTATTTGGGGAAAGCATAGCTTGTTCGAGGAGTCGTTACATTCTCCCTTAATAATTCACTATCCTGGGATGGAGCGCAAAGGCGCTACAACTGATGCCATTGTGGAGACACTTGATATCTTTCCAACACTATGTGATTTAACAGGTGTAGAAATACCCGAGTTTGTCCGTGGCGTGTCATTAAGGAATATATTAGAACATCCCAATACGAGTGGTCATCCAGCGGTAGCTTACAAAAATAATGCTACTACGATAAGAACTGCAACATATCGGATGACGCTTCATAAAGATGGTTTTGTAGAGTTATATGATCATACAACTGCAGAAAACGAAACCAATAATGTAGCAGAAAAACATCCAAAATTAGTGGAGGAGCTAAAGAATGTGTTACTGTCTAAAATGAAGTAATGTTAAGCGCCACTCAACACTGATGACCGCTGATCAAGCCTTTCAATAAAATAATTACTATCATGACATGCCTTTTTAAGGGCCTTTTTTTCATGTTAGAAGCGGAACGCGGATGTATGCTATAACAAATAAGTTTTTTTCCAAAAACTAAAATCCTGCGCTTTACAAATAATGACAAGCCAAACTGACCTCCTCACTTTTTAAGCATGGTTTAAAGAAATAGTCAAAACTGGAATGCCTAGACAAAACAAACCAAGGTTTTTTATAAATTATTTGGCTTAATTGTTGTGAATTAAGCGAATAGATAATTTATAAATCTAACCAATCAAGTAAACCAATAAAAAATGAAAAAATTCTATTTCGCCTTCTTAGCTATTTTTCCTCTATCGTTCACCATGCTTTCACAATCAGTAAATACACCAGTAGATATAGGTGGTTACATCATGCATTTCAACATTTTAAAAGGAGAAGGCACTCCCATTCTTTTTGAATCAGGTGGCGGTGATAACAGTTCTGTTTGGACTCCTATTTTAGAAAGAATACATGAAGTTACGGGCACTACATTAATTACGTATGACCGATCAGGGTTTGGAAAGAGTGAATTGAATCCGGCACTAAAAAATGAATCAGATTTCGGAATTGAAAACGGAATAAAAGAGCTGGAAGCGGGACTTGCAAAATTAGGGTATAGTGATGATATTATTTTGGTATCCCATTCCTATGGCGGATTATATAATCTTTTATACGCGCGGAACCATCCTAAGAAAGTAAAATCTATTGTTTTAATAGATGCTACACTTAGCAATTTTTGGAATGAAGATTTCTTAGCCATGAGAGACAAATTTGTTGACATCAATACGATACCAAAAGATACTGGAGATTATTACCTGAATTATAATTACAACGAAATTATGCGTTCATTAAGAAACACACAGTTTCCTGAAAATATCCCCGTTACAAACATTTTTCCCGATAAATCCGCCCCAGTATATCCAGAAGAATATGCTAAAAGATGGAAAAATGTCCATGTAGATTTAGGAGATAATAACAACAATGTAACTAACATTATAGCTAAAAACAGCAGCCATGCTGTATTTAATGATAATCCTTCGTTAGTTATAAATGCCATCATTAAAGCTTATTCAGAAACATTGGACAAAGATGAACAAAATGTAGTATTACAAAAAGCATTGGATAATGCTATTGACTTATCAATTGAAACTAAAGTCCATAATCGTTCAGAACACGATTTAAATACCTTAGGATACTCATTTTTACAAACCCAAGAATTAGATAAGGCTTTAGAAATATTTAAAACAACTACCCTATTATTTCCTGAAAGTGCCAATGCTTATGATAGTTATGGCGAGGCGTTATTAATTGCTGGCAATAAAGAGGAAGGCATAAAAATGTACGAGAAGTCTATAGTTCTAAATCCGGATAATGAACATGGAAAAGAGGTGTTATTGAAGTTGAAGGAATAATAGACAAGCAAATAAGTTTGAGCGAATAAACACACATTATTCATTCAAAATTAAATTATAATTTCAACTGTATTTCAAACAATTAAATTGCTTATAAAATATTTATCGTACTCAATTTGACCCATAAATTATCATGTATAACAAAGTACTTATAGCTATTGTATTGATAGTCAAATTTGTAAAAGAAAGTCACGCCCAAGAACTACAAACTCAAGTAGAAGCACCAATACTTTTATAGAAGAACATAGCGATGGTAATAGAAATTACTACGTAATAATTGATGCAACACAAGGTAACGTTTTCTTCCATAATGAAATTCTGCATTCAATGTAACTGACATTTCCTATATTAAAATTGGACGCTGATAATATAAAAATCACCAAAAAGAGACTCACATTTTACCCCAAAGAAAAAAGCTTTAGCGTACAAAACAATTTTCATCTTTTGCGCATAAAGACATTTGCACTACATGGATCAACATTACCAAAATGAATAAGTAAGGTAAAATCAAATTGCCAGCTTTGGTAAAAAGCTATATTTTAAACTTTCTAAGAGCTATGAGGTAACTTCTTACTTCATTAAATTTCACTAAGTAAAAAGTCCTAAGAACATATCTAAGGCATTTTATTGCAGAATAGGTAGATTATCATTTACCACCATCCAATTTATCTTGCAAAGCTTTCAACTTGTCCCACTCACCGGCATTAGCCAATTTAGCTTGTTTTGGCCAACTACCTGGTTTATGCATCGCATAACGAGGACCAGCTTCTTTTAAAATCCGCTCTAAGTTCTTTACAGAAGATCCCGCCAATTTAGCAAAAGTACCTATCCCCTTCTCCGTTAAGATAGATGCTATTTTTGGACCTATGCCTTCAATCTTTTTTAAATCATCTTTCTTAGCCTTGGCTGCAGGTTTCTTCGTCGTTGGTAATTCACTTAAATCCACTACGCTATTATCAATACCGGAATAAGGAGAAGAAACGTACGCATCTGCCGCATAATCATTGAACCACCCCTTATCTTCACTGAGGTACCTAAACTGGTAACTTTTACCATTCTCAAGCTTTATACTTTTCTCATATATACCATCTTTCTTTTCCATTTGAAAAGTGCTGTCGTTCGTTTGCCAGCCATTAAAATCACCTAACAATAAAACGCTAGATTTACTTGGCGCTTCATTTGCTCCTATGGTAAAGGTCACTACAGTGTACTTCCCTTTTGTTTGTTTCGTTAATGCCATTTTTATCGTATTTAATTCTTATATAAAAATAACATAGAAAAAACTCATTTTCAAAAGTTTGTATAAAGATATTAGGAGAAAATTAAAAGCGTCAAATATGATGGTCTAATGAAATATTTTTACCAAAAAACGTAAAAACAGGCATTAATACCATATTAGGGTTCCCGTTATTTTTTAAATTTCATACAGCAATTATAGAGTATTCTAAAATAAAAGTAATCTATGAAGTAAATTATCGCCAATTATATCGTAATATTGCAATGAAACAATTAAGTTAAAGAATGGGATTAGCAAAAACAGAAATGTTTACTGATAAGCAGAACAAGATTTCTCTCTTTGCCAAAGTATTTGGTCACCCTGCGCGTGTTGCTATTTTACAGTACTTATTTAAAATAGATACGTGCATATGTGGAGATTTGGTCAGTGAAATAGGTTTGGCGCAACCAACCATTTCTCAACATTTAAAAGAATTAAAAAATTTAGGATTGATAAAGGGTAATGTTGAAGGTACCAGTGTTTGTTACTGTATAGATAAAGACAACTGGTCTAACATGAAAGATATTATGATTAAATTCTTGGATCAAGATATTCCAAATACAGATTGCTGTTAAAAAAATTTATATTCTTTTATCGCTTTATTACGATTAATAAATAAAAAGACAACATATACTATAAAACGAAGATTATGAGACTATCAGAAATTAAAAAACACCTAGCGGAATTAGATACTATAGCCTTTAAATTACCAAATGGCGAATTGGTACCTAACCATTTCCATGTAACCGAAGTTGGTAAAATCACTAAAAACTTCATTGACTGTGGTGGCACTGTTCGTAATGAGGAAGTAGTGAATTTTCAATTATGGAATGCCGATGATTACGATCATAGGTTACACCCAGAAAAATTGATACATATAATAGAACTTTCTGAAAAGGTTTTAGGTATAGATGATTTAAAAATAGAAGTTGAATACCAAGGACAAACCATTGAGAAATTTGGTCTTGAATTTGACGGCACTAATTTTATCTTAGCATCTAAGCAAACAGACTGTTTGGCAAAAGACAATTGTGGTATACCGGCAGAGAAACCAAAAGTAAACCTTGCTGAGGTAAATAATGAGCCTTGTTGCGCACCTGACGGAAACTGTTGTTAAATTCCAAAAAACATTAAAAAAAATGATAACTACAGAAACCAATATGTTACCAGGAATTGAGAATTTAATCAAAGATTTACAGCCAGATTCAATTACGGCAGAACGTAAAGTTGTTTTACAGCCATTGGTAGATTTTATACAAGGGAAAACTACCAACGATCAAGAAATAAGAATCAATTTTATCTGTACGCATAATTCTAGAAGAAGTCACTTATCTCAAGTATGGGCACAAACTATGGCTACCTATTTTAATATTAAAAATGTACATTGTTATTCTGGTGGTACAGAAGCAACTGCATTGTTCCCAATGGTTGTAGAGACTTTAAAGAATCAAGGTTTCCAAATACAAAAACTATCGGACACCAGTAATCCTGTATATGCTATTAAGTATTCTGAAAATGAGCATCCGGTAATTGGTTTTTCTAAATCTTACGAGGATTATTTTAATCCGGCTTCACAATTTGCAGCGGTCATGACATGCTCACAAGCAGACGGTGGTTGTCCTTTTATTGCCGGAGCTGAAAAAAGAGTACCCATCACTTTTGAAGATCCAAAAGCGTTTGATAACACGCCGCAGCAAGCAGAAAAGTATGCTGAAAGAAGTATGCAGATTGCGACAGAATTGTTTTACACATTCTCACAAATTAACAAGTAAAAATGGCAACTAAAAAACTAAGCTTCTTAGATAAGAATTTAACCCTTTGGATTTTTGCTGCAATGGCATTAGGGGTTGCTATTGGTTTCTTTTTTCCAGGCTTTCCAGATATCATAAATACGTTTAACAGCGGCACCACTAACATTCCTATAGCTATAGGTTTAATAGTAATGATGTATCCGCCTTTGGCAAAAGTGAACTATGCGTTATTACCGAAAGTGTTTAGAAATACCAAAATTTTATCTATCTCGTTAATCTTAAATTGGATCATTGGTCCCGTTTTAATGTTCATCTTGGCCATTACCTTTTTGTCTGACTACCCAGAATACATGGTAGGTCTTATACTTATAGGTTTGGCACGTTGTATTGCCATGGTATTGGTCTGGAACGACCTGGCCGACGGTAGTAGTGAATATGGTGCAGGTTTAGTAGCATTGAACAGTATATTTCAAGTATTTGCCTATAGCTTCTATGCATGGATATTTATTACGGTACTTCCACCCTATTTTGGTTTTGAAGGTGCCATAGTAGATATATCCATTGGTACCATTGCAGAAAGTGTAGCCATTTATTTAGGGCTTCCATTTCTAATGGGAATATTAAGTAGGTTGATTTTAGTGAAGCTAAAAGGCGAAGAATGGTATACTACCAAATTTATACCGGCAATTTCACCAATGACATTGATAGCGCTATTGTTTACCATTGTCATCATGTTCTCATTAAAAGGAGAGTTAATAGTAGAAATACCTATGGATGTACTCATCATTGCAGTACCGTTGCTAATTTACTTCACCCTAATGTTCATCATCGGATTCTTTTTTACTAAAGCAACCGGTGCGGAATATGACAAGACAACTTCTGTAGCATTTACGGCAGCCGGAAATAATTTTGAACTGGCCATAGCTGTTGCCATTGCAGTATTCGGACTCAATTCTGGTCAGGCATTTGCAGGTGTTATTGGTCCGCTGGTTGAAGTTCCTGCGTTGATATTTTTGGTAAAAGTATCTTTTTGGCTGAAGAAAAAGTACTATTCCACATCAAGCCCTGAAACAATTTAGATTTTTATATAAAGAAAGCAATTCAAACAACTTTCTAAACATAGTTGGAGTTAGGATGTATATTCCTAGCTCCAACTTTTTTAGTTTATAAAACGCAATGGACAAAAGTATTTCAAATTAGGTAAAAAGTGTTCAACAACCTGTATTTAGTGTAGAATTGTAACCATATACCAAACTAACTTTGCAACTATATACCATATTTTACACCAATGAAGAATATATGAATTCTTAAAAAGTTTTGAATAGCACACAAACAATAACTTTGAGAACTTACAACAACTCATCATTACCCCATAAATTAAATGATTTAAAATGATCAAAAAAATATTTAAAAAAATAATGATTGCAACACTTTCTATCCTAGTAATTTTAGTAATTACTACCCTTTTATTTACCAATTTCTACCCAAGTTTTGGTGGTAAAATTTCTAAAGAGCAAGAATTAGTATTTCAGAAATCTAAGCAATATAAAAATGGAAAATTCAGAAATACAAAAGAGGTACCAAAAGACTTAGGTATTTCTGGAACGCTTAGCCTAGCGTATAAATTCTTTACCACTAAAGTTTCAAATGGTAGACCTAAAGAAGATTTAAAACCACAACATATAAAACCTAAAAATATAACCCATTATACAGGTGAGGCTAGAATGATATGGTTTGGACATTCTTCTTTTTTAGTACAGATAGACGGCAAAAATATCTTACTGGATCCCATGTTCGGTCCAGTGGCAGCTCCCCACCCACTTTTAGGGGCAAATCGTTTCAATAAAGAGTTTCCAATAACCATAGAACAACTACCTCAAATTGACGCAGTCATATTCTCCCATGACCATTATGATCATTTAGATTACGAAACAATTTTAAAAATTAAAGACAAAACCGATCGTTTTTATACTCCGTTAGGTATAGAAAGTCATTTAGAGGCTTGGGGCGTGCCAACCTCAAAAATAACGGAGATGGATTGGTGGCAAGAAATACAATTTGGAACATTAAAACTGGTCTGTACTCCAGCACAACACTTTTCAGGCAGAAATTTAACTAACGGACAGAGTACGTTATGGAGCTCTTGGGTAATTACATCACCTACAGAAAATATCTTTTTTAGCGGTGATAGCGGTTATGCCGAACATTTTAAAGCTATAGGAGAAAAGTATGGACCGTTTGACTTAGCCTTATTGGAATGTGGCCAATACAATGAAATGTGGTCAGATATTCATATGATGCCAGAAGAAACCGCACAAGCCGGAGTTGATGTAAAAGCAAAAAAAATAATGCCCATACACTGGGCCGGTTTCAAATTGGCTTTGCATGAATGGACAGACCCCATTAAAAGAGTTAAAGCAAAGGCGACTGAATTAAATATAACCACCATTTCACCCCAAATTGGACAAGAAATTATCGTTAAAGATACCATGAACAACTATACTGATTGGTGGAAAAACTTATAACTGAAAATTTAACTTAACCGTTAATAATTGGTTAAACATTGCCAAAAAACATTCCCTATCGTATTTTATTAAACATCTTTACAGTATGAAGCAGGCATTAAAATCTGAACTATCAAAACAAATTATATTGAACGAGGCGTTTAAGCTGTTTTATGAAGACGGATTTAAAACTACCAGCATAGAAAAAATAATGAAGGCTACCTCTTTAACAAAAGGTGCCTTCTACCATCATTTCACAAATAAAAAAGAATTAGGCTTGGCCGTCATCACTAAAAAAGTACAGAGCAGAGTTTAAAAAAGAATGGTATATCCGTTATACAATGATGGTAACGTATATACCATTTTAGAAAATACCTTTCTTAACAGCCTAAAGTCTTTTTCCCTATATGAGAAAAAGCACGGCTGCCCTACAAACAATTTAATAAATGAAATTGGTGACCATGAAAAAGTTTACCAAAGAGCATTGAAGAATATAATAGAGGAATGGAAAACTGCCCTTATCGATCTTTTGGAAAGAGGAAAAGCTGAAAATTCTATTAAAAAAGATATTTCTAGTACTGCTGTTGCAGTTTACCTTATTAGTTCTTTTGAGGGAATTCGCGGAATTCGAAAATTATATGATGATGATATAGTAATCAATGATTATTTAAATGGTTTGTCTATATACCTAAAACAACTTAAACACTAATTTTTTTACCTAAAAACATACTGTATAGAATGTTTTTTAATCATCTTTAAATATGAATACGAACAGAAGGGAGTTTATTAAAAAGTCAACTATTCTTGGCACAGCCGGTGTAACCATTCCTACTTTAGGTTTCGCAACACACAACAATAAGGAATTAAAAACCGAAAGACCAAAAGTGTTGTTTTTCGATGTCAATGAAACCTTGTTAGATTTAACTGCAATGAAAGACAGTGTAGCAGAAGCGCTAAATGGCAGAAACGATTTACTACCACTTTGGTTCACGACCATGTTACAATATTCATTGGTATCGACTGTAGCCAACCAATACAATGATTTTGCAATAATAGGCGCCGCAGCACTTCAAATGGTTGCAGCCAATAATGGCATTGCATTAAGTCACAATGAGGCAAAAAAATCTATTGTAGACCCCATACGTTCTTTACCTGCACACCCCGAAGTTCCATCTGCCTTACAATCTTTAAAAGATGCTGGCTACAAGCTTGTATCGTTTACCAACTCCTCTAACAAAGGGGTTGAAACGCAATTTAAAAATGCCGGATTAACCAAATACTTTGATCAACGCTTAAGCATTGAAGATATAGGTAAATTTAAACCTCATGTCGATGCCTATAATTGGGCTGCTCGAAAAATGAATATTCAACCACAAGAAAGTCTTTTGATAGCGGCACATGGCTGGGATATATCTGGAGCGCTATGGGCAAATTGGAGAGGTGCATTTATAAGCAGACCTGGAGCTCAATTATACCCACTATCCCCCACTCCTGAAATCAATGAACCCAATTTAAAATTGGTTACCGACAAGTTAACCAGCTTATAACCCTTTACAATAAATCACTAAAACTTGAACCATGAGATTAGAAGACAAAGTAATAATCGTTACTGGAGCCTCTAGAGGTATCGGGCAAGAAATAGCCCTATTATTAGCAGAGAATGGCGCTAGAGTTATCGTGAATCATTCCAACAGTACAAAAGATGCAGACGCTACAGTAGCTAAAATTAAAGATCACGGAGGAACCGCTATTGCATTAAAGGCAGATGTAAGCGATAGAGATCAAGTAACCCAGCTATTTGACCAAACCATAGCGGCATTTGGTAAGGTAGATGTATTGGTAAACAACGCTGGCGTCTTGGTCACCAAGAAACTGAAAGACAACACACAAGAAGATTTTAACAGGCTATTCGATGTAAACGTTAAAGGAGTTTTCAATACACTGCAAGAAGCGGACAGTAAATTATCCGATAATGGCAACATTATTAATATTTCATCTAGCACGGCAAAACTCATGTTTCCATCTTTTACGCTTTATACTCCGCCACAAAAGCTGCAGTAGAACAAATGACAAGAGTATTTTCAAAAGAAATAGGCAGGGGCATTTCTGTAAACGCTCTGGCTCCTGGAGCCACGGAGACCGATTTATTCTTAAAAGGAAAATCACAAGAATTCATAGACAAGCTAAGTTCCATGAACGCCTTTGATAGGCTGGCACAACCCATAGATATTGCGAGAGTGGTTTTATTCTTAGCACATAATGATTCTAAATGGATTTCTGGTCAAGTCATTGGTGCCAATGGCGCTCTAATCTAATCCCCATTAAACAAAAACGCATGAAATTTAAAATTACCACAATAGTAGCCATAGGCATCTTAATCACTTCTTGCAAAGGAGAACAGTCCGCCAACAAAGAAGCTCTTAAAACTCCTGTAGTTACAAATAAAGGTCAAGAATTGGTCTCAAAAATGTTAGATAAAGTTGGCGATTACAACACACTACGCACCAAGAAAGATGTACTGTATACGTATACCTACCAAACTGCTGATGGTAAAACAGATATCTCAACAGAGAAGTACATTTTTGATGGTGAATTGTCATATGGAAAATATGAACTGCATGAAAGAACATTAAGTGATCTAGAAGGAACTATTGAGCAAGGTTATGATGGTAAAGAATTCTGGCTTAAACAGAACGGAGAAATTCTTAACGATAGTATTGCCTTAAAAAAAGTTGCTTTTAACAGACCTACCAATTTCTATTGGTTTACCATGTTTCAGAAGTTAATGGACAAAGGTGTTACCTATAAATATTTAGGCGAAGAAACCTTAAACGATATTGCTTATGAAGTTGTAAAAATATCGTTCAATTTTGGGGAATCCAAACCTACCGATATTTATCAGCTTTATATTAATAAAAATACATCTCTTGTGGATCAATTTCTATTCACGGTTGCAGACTTTGCAGTTGTAGAAACCCCGTATTTAATGACATTAAAATATGAAGAAGTTGATGGGATGCTATTACCAACAAAGCGAAAATACAAGAAATCTACTTGGAAAGCAGCAGTAAACGATGCCCCATGGACAACGGTAAACTGGTCTAACATTAAATTCAATAACGCTTTAAATAAAAGGGAGTTTAAAAAGTAAAGAACCACGTTTATAGCTTATAAAACGAACAATTTACATAAGGTTAGATTGTCCTTAAATACCTAAAGTTAGTAATATCTATTAGCCAAAAACACCGTTGATAATAACTACTCGTATTTTTTTTATATTTTTAAAAAATGGAAGATTAACAAATTTTAATACGAGTTATTAAAAAATTAAATACTTTCAAATCTGATTAAAAATTAAACTAGACACATTGTATGTCTAATATCAGTACTCAATTGTAACAATATAAAAAATCTCATTACCAACTCAACTTATGTCAAAAAACAACGACTATGCCGCGTTCGAAAATTTAAACGAAGAACAACTACCCGTTGCAAAACATAAGCTACATGATTGGACCCATTTTGCAGGTTTGTACGCCGCAGAACACGTAGCAGCAACAGAGTTTGTAATTGGTGCTACGTTTGTAGCACTAGGAGCCAAAACAATGGACATTATTTTAGGTCTATTGATCGGTAATATTTTGGCAGTACTTAGCTGGACCTTCATTACCTCGCCAATTGCCGTAGAAACAAGGTTAAGCTTATACACCTACCTAAACAAAATTGCAGGAGATTCCATGACTAAGCTCTACAATTGGGCAAACGTTATTATTTTCTCGGTGATATCCGCAGCTATGATCACCGTGTCCGCTACAGCAGTGCGTTTTGCTTTTGATATTCCCGCACAATTGAACTGGTACCCCACCAACATGTGGTTTGTAATCATCGTATTTTGTGTTGGGCTCGTAGTGGTTTCTATTGCTTTATACGGATTTAATGCAGTTTCTGAATTTTCAGGAATATGTGCGCCCTGGCTTTTTGTCATGTTCACGAGTGGTGCAATGGTATTATTACCAGCTTTATCTTTAGATGTATTAGGAACAACATTACCTTACGGATGGAATGATTTGATATCGCTTGGAGACCGATCGATATGGACAGGAGTTGATAGCGCAGGAGAACCCGGTATCGGACTTGTTGAAGTCATCGGGTTCGCGTGGGCCGCAAACACCATTACCCATTTCGGCTTAATTGATATGGCTTTACTACGTTTTGCCAAAAAGAAATCTTACGGACTCGCAACCAGTACAGGTATGATGTTTGGGCACTATGTTGCCTGGATCGCTGCCGGTATTATGGGAGCTGGAGCTGCGGTAATTATAGGGAAAACAATTGTTGAACTAGACCCCGGCGATGTTGCTTTTTATGCTTTAGGTTGGTCTGGTTTTGTAATAGTAATCGTTGCAGGCTGGACAACGGCAATCACTAATCTATATAGAGCAGGATTAGCGGCACAAGCAATTTTTTATAACCATTCACGAAAAAAGACGACCATAGTAGTGGGTTTAATTACTATAGCCATAGCTTGTTTCCCTTTTGTATTCTCACAGATTTTACCACTGTTGACCTATGCAGGTTTATTGGTAGTTCCTGTAGGTGGAATTGTATTTGCAGAACATCAAATATTTCCAAAAATTGGATACACCCGCTATTGGTCTTCTTACCGCAATCTCACTTTTAGCTCTCCTGCAATAATTTCCTGGGGATTAGGACTGGTTTTCGGTTTTGGTTTAAATGCACTGAACGTGATGTCTTTCTTCTACCTGTTCATACCTACATGGATGTTCACTATTATTGTATACACAATTCTAGCAGGTAAATACGGAGCTAAAAATAAGTACCCACAAGCTGAAGAAAAAGAAAGACTACGCAATGAAAAAATTGTAGCATACCAAGAAGAGAAAAGTAAACTAGAAACCACACCTAAGAAAGACACCACTCCCTTATCAAAAGTGATAAAACTGGTTTCCCTTACTGCTCTTATAATCACCTTGATATTGGCTGGTATAGTGTTATTTGACAGTGCTAACGAAAATAGCTATGTTGAAAATAGAGAAACCTTTTACCGTTATGCATTTATATGTACGGTAACCTACTTCGTTACCGCCTATTGGGCCTTATTACGAGGAAAATCTAAAAAATTGAGCTAAAAATGATAAAAGAAGTAATGCTGAACAGCAATAATTTAGCAGAAATAAGCAAACAAATACCTACCCCTACATTTGATAGAAAATCACTTAAAGTAGGTATGGTGCACGTTGGTGTAGGTGGTTTTCATAGAGCCCACCAGGCCTTTTACACCCATTTGTTACAAGAAAAAGAAAATGCTTCTGAATGGGGAATTTGCGGTATTGGACTGCGAGAGGGTGATCAAAAAATTCATGACATCTTACAGAAACAAAACGGCATGTATACTTTGATCATAAAGCATCCGGACGGTAGAATAGATTCTCAAATAATAGGTTCTATCATCGACTTCAAATTAGGATATGACACGCCTGATGTTGTAATTGATCAAATGGCACATCCTGATACAAAAATAGTATCCCTGACCATTACTGAAGGAGGGTACAATTTTAATCCGGCAACGGGTGAATTCGATTTTGAAAATGCAGATATACAGCATGAATTACAACATCCGAACGACCCTAAAACTATATACGGATTTTTAACCGCTGCCATCAAAAAAAGAAAAGTACAAGGGCTACCTGCCTTTACGGTAATGTCTTGTGACAATATTCAACATAATGGTGATGTTGCCAAAGAAATGCTGCTGACATTTGCAAAAAAGCAGAATGAAGAATTGGCTGCTTATATTGAAAAGGAAGTAAGTTTCCCTAACAGTATGGTAGATCGTATTACTCCCGTTACTACACAGGCAGATATTAATTATTTAGAAAATACATACGGACTTAAAGATGAATGGCCAGTTACTTGTGAACCATTCATTCAATGGGTCATTGAAGATAATTTCTCTAATGGTAGACCAGAATTTGAAAAAGTTGGAGTGCAATTTGTACCAGACGTAAAGCCATATGAAAAAATGAAATTGCGCCTTTTAAACGCAGGTCATTCCGTTCTTGGTATTTTGGGTGCCATCCATGGTCACCCAACTATAAACGCTTGCATGGAAGATGATTTGTTCGTAACCTATTTACGAGCTTTCATGGACGAAGAAGCCACACCAATTTTAGATCAATTAGAAGGCATTGATTTAACAGCTTACAAAGACAGCTTACAAGAACGTTTTGCCAACCCAAATATTAAAGATAGCGTAAGCCGTATTTGCTCAGAGAGTTCTGCAAAATTGCCAAAATTTTTAATAGCCACAATCCAAGATAATTTAGCAAACGCCGGCAGTATTAAATTTGCCACTTTAGTTATTGCCGCATGGTGTTATTATAGTGACAAAGGAATAGACAAGAACGGAAACTCTATAGCGATTATTGATGCCATGCAAGATCAACTGCACCAAGCTGCCAGCAAAACCCAGTCTGATCCATTGGCATTTATAAGACAAGAATCTTTATTCGGTAATTTAATCAACGAAGAAAGATTTACTCGTATTTATAGTGATTTGGTTCAAAAAATATATGCAGATCCAGATATAAAAAAACTAATGATACAGCTTTAATCTAAAAGCAGATCAATTTTTGCCAGCATAATTAATTCAGATTTATTATTTCCTGAAAAAGAACTTGCAATAGCCTTGGCCGTCTTTTTGGTCAAGGTTTTTATTTGCTCAGAAAATGCGTGCGGATGTAGTTTATAGAAATCCTTAAACGCATCAAAACACTCCTTACTACTTTTGGTAGTTTCCATTAACACATCAAATACAATTTCAATTTGGTTGGCGGCATCTGTACCGTAACGGTCGGTAAAGTCATCTAAATACAACCAATCTTGTTTTACAAGCTCTTTAACTTTTTCCCATTCATTATTATGAACGGTACCGTCACTTATGGCAACGGCATAAAAAAGCTTTCCTAAATTTTCATAGAGTCCGTTCATTGTTTTCGCAGTATTTTCCATTGTATTGTTTTTTTTGAAGTTGATTTAAAGATAAAATTAAAATATAGAGTGCACTTTTTATATGATAATAATCAGTGTAATTAATATATTTGATATATGCAGGATTTTCAAAAAAACAGTGACATTTTTAACTTACTATCAGAAGGAGTATCTGAGGGAATTATCGTGGTAGACGCCAATCAAATTGTAGTGGCTACCAACACTTCATCAGAACAAATGTTTGGTTATGAAAAGGGAGAACTGTTAGGAAAACCCTTAGATGTACTCATTCCTAAAAGATACCACGCCGGTCATGATGCCCATGTAGAAAAGTTTATTGCAAAAAGTGATAAGCGCCAAATGGGCCATGGCAGAAACCTGTACGGAATCTGTAAAGATGGCAAGGAATTCCCTGTAGAGGCCGGGTTAAATCCGTTCGAGTTTTATGGCGCTACTTACGTTATGGCGTTGGTTATTGATATTACTGACCGTAAGAACAGAGAAAAAGAATTAAGCCATTGGGCAAGTATTTTTGATGAGTCATTAAATGAAATTTTTGTGTTTGATGCCGAAACTTTTAAATTCCTGAACGTTAATAAAGAAGCACAAAGGAATATTGGGTTTTCAATTGATGAATTATATCACATGACCCCGGTTGACATTAAACCGGAAATGACCATTTCTCGATTCCAAGCCTTAATAGCTCCATTATTAAAGGATGAGACCGCTAAAGTTAAATTTGAAACCAAGCACGGTAGAAAAGACGGCACTACATACCCGGTTGAAGTACACTTACAATTATCTACTTTAGGTGAAAATAAAGTGTATGTAGCATTTATATTAGATATAACAGAACGAAAAAATTATACTGAAAATCTAGAAAAAACAGTTGAAGAACGCACACAACAGCTCACAGAAGCATTAGCCGTTGAAAAAGAACTTAATGAGCTAAAGACCAGATTCTTATCTTTAGTGTCTCACGAATTTAAAACACCACTAAGTAGCATTTTAACCTCTATTACCTTACTTGGCAAATACACTGAAACAGCGCAACAGCCAAAAAGAGACAAACACATTACCACCATTAAGAATAAAGTAAAATACTTAGACACTATATTAAACGATTTTCTATCTGTTGAGCGCTTAGAGTCTGGTAAGGTCAATTATAAAATAGTTGAATTTCCTTTAAGTAAAATTGTCAATGAAGTAGTGTATAATAGTAATATGCTACTTAAATCAGGTCAACAGATTCGTTACCCTGACAACATAGATGAGCTAAATATTAATTTTGATGAAAAAACATTAGAGTTGGCATTATCAAATTTAATACACAATGCCATTAAGTATTCACCAGAAGATACTACCATAGACATTAAAGTAGAACTACCAGATACCGGTTATTCCATTAACGTCATTGATCAAGGCATAGGCATACCTGAGGAAGAGCAAAAACACATTTTTAATCGTTATTTTAGAGCAGAGAATGCTTTATTGACCCAAGGAACGGGTATAGGTCTAAATATTGCGAAACAACATATTGAAAATTTAGGAGGCAGTCTTGAGTTTACAAGTGCAGAAAATAATGGGTCAACGTTTACTTTATTTATTCCTAAACTAAAAACCAATTAGAAGATGAAAAGAATTTTATTGATTGAGGACGACAAAGCCTTGCGTGAGAATACTGAAGAACTTCTAGAATTATCCGGTTATGATGTAATAACTGCCCCAAACGGTAAAATTGGTATTGAAGCTGCAAATGAAAATCTACCCGATATTATTTTATGTGATATTATGATGCCGGTGATTGATGGTTATGGAGTTTTGGAAAACCTATCTAACAACGAAAAAACAAAACAGATACCGTTCATTTTTCTCTCTGCAAAGACAGAACACAAAGAAATAAGAAAAGGAATGGATTTAGGGGCAGATGACTACCTAACCAAACCATTTGAAGAAGAAGAATTAATGAGTGCCGTTGAAAGTAGATTGGCTAAAGCTGAACTTCTTAAACGTATGCAAGACAAAACATCTAAAGAACACGGTGTTTCAGAAAATGAAATGCGCACCATTCATGAACTTAAAAACTTTTTTGATGATAATGGTGAACCTTCTAATTTTAAACAAGGAGAAATCATTTACGAAGAAGGTGCTCGTTCAAATAAAATCTACCTAATTTTAGAAGGGCTTGTCAAATGCTACAATATGGACCCAGACGGTAAAGAATTAATTACATCACTATCTAAAGCTGATGATTTTTTAGGCTTTACATCTTTCTTGAACAATGAACCTTATCAAGAATCTGCTACAGCACTTGTAGACGTTGAATTGGCAGGCATATCAAAAGAAAACTTAAAAGAAATATTAAATGAGAACAAGACCATTTCATTAGAACTAATGGAGTTATTATCAGCTAATATTTCTAACATTAAAGCGCAATTGCTACAAATGGCATACAGTTCTGTACGTAGAAAAACGGCACAAACTTTACTACAGTTTGCTGATATTATGAATACAAAGCCAGATGAACCTATTAAAATTTCACGGAATGATTTGGCAAGTGTTGCAGGTATAGCCACTGAAAGTTTAATACGAACATTATCAGGCTTTAAAAAAGAAGGACTTATTACCATTGAAGGAAGAAACATACAAATTATGGAACTCAAAGCTTTACAATATGTAAACTAATCCTAATCTGATATATATCATTTATTAAGTTTCTATATGGATTTACTTTTGTAGCGTAAGTCACATGAATGAAACACATTTTAATTCCCACTGATTTTTCCAATAACTCTTGGAACGCCCTTGAATACGCTGCGTGTTTTTTTGAAAAAAAACAATGCATTTTTTATGTATTGCATGTAAATAATTTAAGCAATTCTGACATTACCGGCAATTCATTTATGACACTAAATGCACAAAAAAAATATAGTACTAGAGATAAACTGAATGAGACTATTGACCGAATAGGTACATGTAACCCAAACCCTAAACATAAATTCATTTCTCTTGAAGAATACGGGAACTTCATTGATATTACAAAAAAAACCATAGAGGAGAAAAAGATAGATTTAATAGTTATGGGCACAAAAGGCATTTCTGGCCTAAAAGCTAGTATAATGGGTAGCAATACAGGAAACGTAATTACAAAAATAGCCTGTAACGTACTTGTAATACCTGATGCTATTATTGCTAAAAAGCCTTCAAAAATAGCTTTTCCTACAGATTTTAATCTATTCTACACCTATCCTATATTAAATTCTATAACGGAAATACTTGAAATCTCTAACGCAAAGCTAGAGGTAATTCACATGTCGCAATCAAGACCTAATTTTTCTAACACACAGGTAATCAACAAGGCATACCTACATGATTATTTAAAAGAAATATGCTCAGAAACCCATAGTTTTGAGCATATACTAGGTAAGAACACAAGAGAAGTAATAGTTACCTATATCACTGAAAATAAAATTGAAATGCTAACCATGGTCGCTAAAAATTTAAATTTGTTTCAGCAGTTGTTCTTCAACAACTCCTTAGAACACTTAAGTTACCATTCTACGGTACCTCTATTGGTAATGCATGAGTAAAGACTACCTTTTAAGGATTTGGGTTAAAATTTATGTTTCTACAACAATTCTAACAATAACTTAGCATATGTAATTAGGCTTCAAAATCGTACTTTTGCAACCTTGCTATGAATATACATGATTAATTTTGAAGAAAATATAGAAGTTAAGGGCGCACGCGTACATAACCTTAAAAATATTGATGTTACCATTCCCCGAGAAAAATTGGTTGTTATAACCGGCTTGTCTGGTAGTGGTAAATCCTCTTTAGCTTTTGACACCATTTATGCAGAAGGTCAAAGACGTTACATTGAAACGTTCTCTGCGTATGCAAGACAGTTTCTAGGCGGATTAGAACGCCCAGATGTGGATAAAATTGACGGACTATCTCCTGTAATTGCCATTGAACAGAAAACGACCTCTAAATCACCAAGGTCTACGGTAGGTACGATCACGGAAATTTATGATTTTCTGAGACTGCTTTATGCCCGTGCCGCAGATGCACATAGTTACAATACGGATGAAAAGATGGTAAGCTATAGCGATGAACAAATTAAAGATTTGATCATTGCATCTTACTTAAATAAAAAAATAAACATCCTGGCTCCGGTAATTAAATCTAGAAAGGGGCATTATCGCGAACTTTTTGAGCAAATTGCCAAACAAGGATTTGTAAAAGTCAGGGTTGATGGTGAGGTAAAGGATATTGTTAAAGGAATGAAAGTGGATCGCTATAAGACCCACGATATAGAGATTGTTATTGACCGTCTAAAAGTTGCCGAGAGTGAGGATTTTCACAAGCGATTATCTGAAAGTATAAATACAGCCATGTACAGTGGCAACAATGTATTAATGGTATTAGAAGAAGGTACGGATATACCTAGATATTTTAGTAGAGATCTTATGTGTCCTACAACGGGTATCTCCTATCCTACTCCAGAGCCCAATACTTTTTCGTTCAACTCACCAAAAGGCATGTGTCCCAATTGTAAAGGCTTGGGGCATGTTTATGAGGTAAATGAAAAGAAAATATTTCCAAATAAAAAACTATCTATTAAAGGAGGCGGTATTGCACCTTTGGGCGACTATAAGAAATCATGGGCCTTCAAACAGATAGAAACCATTGCGGAACGTTATAATTTTCAAATTACCGACCCCATAGAAACAATACCTGCCCAAGCTATTGAAATTCTATTGAACGGAGGCAAAGAAAGTTTTGAGGTAGATTCTAAATCTTTAGGTGTTAAGCGCACTTATAAAATTGATTACGAAGGTATTTCTAACTTCATAAAAAATCAATTTGAAGAAGCTGCTTCTACCACAATAAAAAGATGGGCAAAAGAATACATGGACAAGATTACTTGTCCGTCATGCACAGGTTTTCGTCTTAAAAAAGAATCGCTTTATTTCAAAATTGAAGAAAAGAATATAGCAGAACTGGCTAATTTGGATATTGTTGAACTTGCGGCATTCTTTAAGGGTCTGGATAAAAATCTTAGCGGTAACCAGCTTAAGATAGCCCAAGAAATTATAAAAGAAATAAGTACTAGGATCCAGTTTCTATTAGATGTAGGTCTTGATTATTTATCATTGAACAGAAGTTCAAAATCGCTTTCTGGTGGTGAAGCACAACGAATTAGACTAGCTACGCAAATAGGTTCTCAACTAGTAGGTGTATTATATATCTTAGATGAACCAAGTATAGGTTTACACCAACGTGATAATGAGCGGTTGATCAAGTCCTTAGAATCTCTTAGAGACATAGGCAACTCGGTAATTGTTGTGGAGCACGATAAAGATATGATAGAGCGTGCAGACCATGTTATTGATATTGGACCCAAGGCCGGTAAAAATGGTGGCGAGATTATATCTCAAGGTACACCAGAAGAATTAAAGAATGTTCATACCCTTACTGCCGATTACATGACCGGTGTTAAGGAGATTGAAGTGCCAAAGAAAAGAAGACCTGGTAATGGCAATGAAATAGTATTATCTGGCTGTACAGGAAATAATTTAAAGAATATAACGGTTAAGTTTCCTTTAGGAAAAATGATAGGGGTTACGGGAGTTTCAGGTAGTGGAAAATCTACGCTAATTAATGAAACGCTTTATCCCATCATGAACGCCCATTATTTTAATGGCGTTAAAAAGCCAATGCCGTATAAGAAAATTACGGGGCTAGAGCACATCGATAAAGTAATTGATATTAACCAATCTCCCATTGGTAGAACCCCTAGATCAAACCCGGCAACATACACAGGCGTGTTTAGCGAAATACGCTCGTTATTTGCAAAGACTACAGAAGCATCTATTAGAGGTTACAAACCGGGTAGATTTAGTTTTAATGTAAAAGGTGGTCGTTGCGAAACTTGCCAAGGTGGTGGTTTACGGGTCATAGAAATGAATTTCTTACCAGATGTTTATGTAGAATGCGAAACCTGTAACGGTAAAAGATTCAATAGAGAAACCTTAGAAATTCGCTATAAGGGCAAATCTATTTCAGATGTTTTGGAAATGACCATTAATGAAGCGGTATCATTTTTTGAACTTATTCCTAAAATACATCGTAAGTTAAAGACCATACAAGATGTGGGCCTAGGTTACATTTCTCTTGGGCAGCAATCCACTACCCTTTCAGGTGGTGAAGCACAAAGAATTAAATTAGCTACGGAACTATCTAAAAGAGATACAGGGAATACCTTCTATATTTTAGATGAACCTACAACCGGACTTCATTTTGAAGATATTCGTGTTTTAATGGAAGTTTTGAATAAATTAGCGGACAAAGGAAATACTGTTTTAGTTATTGAACATAATATGGATGTAATTAAAATGGTAGATTACATCATTGATATTGGTTATGAAGGCGGGCGTTCTGGTGGACAATTAGTAGCAAAAGGTACTCCGGAGCAAGTTGCCAAGGATAAGAAAAGTTACACCGCAAAATTTCTAAAAAGAGAATTGAAATAACAATTTGAGTCATTTAAGAACAATAGAATAGTACGTTAAATATGAGATCAGAGAAACATCATAAAGGCTGGAACGAAATTAAAACGAACGACTCATGGGCCATTTTTAAAATAATGGGCGAGTTTGTTAACGGTTTTGAACGTATGAGCAAAATAGGACCATGTGTCTCTATTTTTGGCTCTGCCAGAACAAAAGAAGAGGATCCATATTACAAATTAGCAATAGCTATCGCAAAATCTATTGCAGAAGCTGGTTACGGAGTCATTACCGGTGGTGGGCCAGGTATTATGGAAGCTGGTAATAGAGGTGCTAATCTTGCCGGTGGTACCTCTGTAGGTTTAAATATTGACTTACCGTTCGAGCAACATGATAATCCGTACATTGATAATGACAAGAGTTTAGATTTCGATTACTTCTTTGTTAGAAAAGTCATGTTCGTAAAGTACTCTCAGGGCTTTGTGGTAATGCCTGGCGGATTTGGAACTTTAGATGAGCTTTTTGAAGCCATCACCCTTATTCAAACTCATAAAATTGGTAAGTTTCCAATTATTCTGGTGGGCAGTGAGTTCTGGAGCGGACTTATGGACTGGATAAAAGGCACCATGCTTAAAATAGGAAATATTAGTCCCGAGGATTTAAATCTCATTAAAATAGTAGATACAGAAGAAGAGGTTGTTGAAATTATAGATTCATTTTACAAAGGCCACAGTATGAGTCCTAATTTTTAATTTAAGCCTTGAGACAAAATTTAAAATTACTTTTCTATTTATTAACAGCAACAATCGTTGCCAATGTTACTAATTGCTATGCACAGTATGAAACTGACCTTACCGTTAGTTTAAACGAGTATACCAAAGAGTTGGATATTCGTCAAGAGTTCACTTATTACAACAATTCTAACTACAACCTAGGCGTCATTTATTTTAATGATTGGGCAAATGCGTATTCAGATAAAAATACAGGGCTAGCAAAAAGGTTTGCTCAAGAGTTCAAAAAATCGCTTCATCTAGCAAAAGCGGACGAACGCGGAAAAACTACTATAATCAGTGTTGTAGATGCCTCTTATAATGGTCTTGAGTGGAGCCGTACAGAAGGAAAAGATATATTAAAGGTAACGCTTGACAATATATTACCGCCAAACACATCAACCAAAATCTTCATCACTTATAAAGTAAAATTACCACCAAACAAATACACTCCTTACGGTTACGGTAGCCGTGGAGACTATTATTTAAAAGATTGGTATTTAACGCCCGCTGTATATGACGGTAAATGGCACTTGTATTCAAATAAAAATCTTGAGGATCTTTATATGAATGAAACCAATACTACCATAAACTTTAAATACCCGGATAGCTTGTTCCTTGCGTCTAATTTTGACCTCTATACCAAATCGAACTTTCCTAATGGACAGTTTGCCCAATTAAAAGGAAACTTGCAGCGGGGCGGAGAAATTATTCTGAATACCCAGAAAAAATTCTACACGCACAAAACGCCTTACATGACATTTTTGACTGACATTAGCGCCCCAAGATACAGTCCTATAGGTCAAGGTTTGTCCATAAATAAAGTAGCCAATTTCATTCACACTAATCTTGGTGACTACCCGCATAATAAAATTTTGGTTAGCGAGCTTGATTACAACAAAGACCCCCTATACGGTATAAATCAGCTTCCTTCTTTTATTCGCCCTTACCAAGAACAGTTTCAGTTTGAAATGAAGTTCTTAAAAACGGCAATCAACAGCATTTTAAGAGAAACCATGTTCTTAAACCCTAGAAAAGAACAATGGTTAAATAGCGCTATAGCAAATTACTTAATGATCGCCTATGTAGAAAAATATTACCCCGATCAAAAATTAATGGGTAAACTTTCTAGTATTTGGGGCTTTAGAAGTTTTGAGTTGGCAAAGATGGATTTTAATGACCAGTATGCTTTTTTATATAATCTTACTGCTCGTAAAAATCTAGATCAAGCGCTAGAAACCTCAAACGATTCTCTTATAAAGTTCAATCAAAAAATAGCCAACAAATATAAAGCTGGGTTAGGCTTGGCTTATTTGGCAGACTATATTGGCCAAGAACATGTAGATCAAAGTATTAAAACCTTCTTTCAATATTATAAGTTAAATAACGTAAAGGTTGCTGATTTTGAATCCATCTTAAAACGTTCTACCAACCAAGACATCAATTGGTTTTTTAGAGATTATGTTTCAACAGATCGTAAAATTGATTTCAAAATTAAAAAAGTAAAGAAAGAAACAGATTCCTTACATGTAACTATTAAAAACAAAGAGGGCACCAATGTGCCTATTTCAGTGTTCGGTCTTAAAAAAGATTCTGTAGTCTCTGAATATTGGTTCAAAGATATTGAACTAGAAGAAACTTTTACTATTGCCAATAAAGAGGAGGATCGTCTGGTACTCAATTATGATCAAAAGATACCAGAATTCAACCAACGCGATAATTGGAAATCTTTAAAAGGTTTTTTATCTAGCAACAAGAAGTTAAAGTTCACCTTTTTTAAGGATGCCGAAAACCCATATTACAATCAGGTTTTCTACGTACCCGTACTAAGTTTTAATGTGTATGATGGCTGGACACCCGGAATGCGATTATATAACAAAACCTTGCTAGAAAGACCATTTGTATATGATTTTTCACCATCCTACTCTTTTAAAGAAAAAGCTTTTGTAGGATCGGGGAAATTTAGTTACAGAAAATACTTAAGTAAAAGCGGGTTGTATGTTGCCCAATACAATATAGGTGCAGGCACCTCTCACTTTAATGAAAATTCTAGATACTCTTCTATAACCCCCTCTCTAAGTTTTGGTTTTCGACCAGCAGATTTATTATCGAACAAAAGAGAGTTTCTATCATTTAGGTATGTTAACATTTTTAGGGACTTTGACCCTGCACTTATTAGCTTGGCAAATGATCCGGAAAATCCAGACTACAGTGTTTTCAATGCACGTTATTCTAACAGAAATAACGGTATATTAGATTATAATTCATGGTTCGTTGATTTTCAATTAGCGGGTAATTTCAGCAAACTATCGTTTGAATACGAATACCGAAAATTATTTGAAAACAATAGGCAGCTTAATCTAAGATTTTTTGCCGGTAAATTTCTTAGCAATAAAACTCAGACAGATTTTTTCAGCTTTGCCCTGGATAGGCCAACAGATTATCTTTTTGATTATGGGTATTTAGGAAGATCGGAAGATTCTGGTATCTATAGCCAACAGATTATTATTGCCGAAGGCGGATTTAAATCTTTCTTAGACCAAAGCTACAGATTTTCTAACGATTGGATAGCAACTGTGAATGGCAGCTTTAATCTTTGGAAATGGATTGAATTATATGGTGATGCCGGATGGGTCAAAAATAATGATCGCGATGGCAAGTTCGTTTATGATTCTGGTGTACGATTAAATTTAGTGACAGATTACTTTGAACTTTACTTACCTGTACACTCCAATAACGGTTGGGAAGTTTCACAACCCAATTATGGTGAAAAAATACGTTTTATCATAACGGTGAGTCCTAAAACCTTAACAGGACTATTTACAAGAAAATGGTTTTAAATTGACAAATCTCAATACGGTTCCTAAAAAAATTCGATAAAATTCAGATATTTTTAAGGAAATATCAAATTTGTTGAAAAATATGGAATAAATTAACTAGTTGTAGCGTTGCTAAAAAGTACTTGATTCGGTAATTTTGTATAAACACGTTTAATACATGGATGTTTCTTCTAAAACTAGCAACGACATTTCTTTTGAAGATTTCAAAGAGCAAATTATCAATGACTATGAAATCGCTTTTTTAAGCAGAACCTGTAGTTTATTAGGTAGAAAAGAAGTGCTAACGGGCAAGGCTAAGTTCGGCATTTTCGGTGACGGAAAAGAACTACCTCAATTAGCCATGGCCCGATCTTTTAAAAATGGTGATTTCAGAAGTGGCTATTATAGAGATCAAACATTCATGATGGCCTTAGGCCTATTACAGCCCAAAGAATTCTTTCATGCTCTATACGCAACAACAGATATAGAAAAGGAACCTATGAGTGCAGGTAGGCAAATGGGCGGTCATTTTTTAACCCATAGTTTAAATGCAGACGGCAGTTGGAAAGATTTAACGAAACAAAAAAATAGCAGCGCGGACATATCATGTACTGCAGGGCAAATGCCACGGCTATTAGGATTAGCGCAAGCATCTAAAGTATATAGAAACCAAGAAGGCCTGGATAGTGCCAAGTTCTCCGTAAATGGTAACGAAATAGCGTGGGGCACCATTGGCAATGCCAGCACTAGTGAGGGAATGTTTTTTGAAACAATAAATGCGGCCGGTGTTCTACAAGTACCTATGGTCATTAGTATTTGGGATGATGAATACGGCATTTCCGTACCTGCAAAATTTCATACTACAAAAGAAAATATATCAGAAATTCTATCTGGCTTTCAAAGAAGTGAAAACGAAAAGGGATATGAGATTTTAAAAGTAAACGGTTGGGATTATACTGCGTTAATGCATGTATATGAGAACGCGGCAGATATTGCCAGACAAGAGCATGTACCAGTATTAATTCATGTAAAAGAATTAACACAACCACAAGGCCACTCTACTTCTGGATCACATGAACGTTATAAAGATAATGAGCGATTAGAATGGGAACGTGATCACGATTGCAATAAACGTTTTAAGGAATGGATCTTAGATTCTGGTATTGCAACTTCTAACGAATTAGAATCTATTGAGAAGAAAATTAAACGAACCGTTAGAGAAGCTAAAAAACAAGCTTGGGACGAGTATTTAAAGGACAATCTATCAGAAAAAGCAACACTGGTACTTCTAATAGAAAAAGCTGCTACTAAAAGCGCGAACAAGAACTTCTTAAATAAATTAAAGAACGACTTAATTGCCACCGAAGAGCCCGTTAAAAAAGATTTAGCTATTTCAGCAAGAAAATCGCTTCGCTATTTACTTGGTGAAAACACAAAAGAAAAGCAAGATCTTATCAATTGGACAGCTAGCTTTCTAGAAAATTCTCAACACAAGTACAGTTCCTACCTGTACAGCGAAAATGACAATAAAGCAACAAACGTAACCGCCATTATACCAGAATATAGTGATAATCACGAAGAAGTTGATGGCAGGGTGATTCTTAGGGACAATTTTGACAAGCTATTTGAAAAATACCCCAATACCTTAATTTTTGGTGAAGATACAGGTGCTATTGGAGATGTAAACCAAGGTCTTGAAGGAATGCAAGATAAATATGGTAAAATACGTGTTGCCGATACCGGTATTCGTGAAACAACCATTATTGGTCAAGGTATAGGAATGGCGTTAAGAGGCCTTAGACCCATAGCCGAAATTCAGTACTTGGATTATATATTTTATGCATTATCCACTTTAACCGATGATTTAGCGACCTTACTATATAGAACAGCCGGAAAACAAAAAGCTCCTTTAATCATTAGAACAAGAGGTCACAGACTAGAAGGCATATGGCATTCTGGCTCTGAAATGGGCGGATTGATACATTTACTTAGAGGCATGTATATTTTGGCACCTAGAAACATGACACAAGCTGCCGGTTTTTATAATACACTCTTAAAAAGTGATGAGCCCGCATTGGTCATTGAAAGTTTAAACGGTTATCGTTTAAAGGAGAAAAAACCAAAAAACCTTGGTGAATTTTGCACCCCTATAGGCAAGGTAGAAACTATTAAAAAAGGGAATGACATCACTTTGGTTTCTTACGGCTCTACGCTACGTATAGTAGAAAAGGCAGCCAAAGAATTAATAGAAGTTGGTATTGATGCAGAAGTAATAGATGCACAAACATTATTACCATTTGATATAGAAATGGACGTATTGGAAAGTGTAAAGAAAACAAACCGTTTATTGGTAATCGACGAAGATGTGCCAGGAGGGTGTTCTGCCTATCTTTTAAACGAAATCATAGAGAAACAAGGTGCATTTAAATATCTGGACAGTGCTCCACAAACCTTAAGCGCAAAAGCGCATAGACCCGCTTATGGTTCTGATGGTGATTATTTCTCCAAACCTAACAGAGAAGATATTTTTGAAAAGGTGTATGCCATAATGCATGAAGTTAATCCAAGTGATTATCCAAAATTGAGATAATTCATCGAAGCAATAATAGCTAAAAAAAGAGCTTCTTTTAAATGCTCCTTTTTTGACTTTGGTTCACAAAATTGCAGCAAACAACTTTAAGGCAAGCCTACGAAGCATTTCATGGAGAGTTTTATTAAATTTGAATGTAAACATTAGGACATTTACATCTAGATTATCGTTCAAATTATAATTCTTGATCATAATAGGTAAGAAAAAACTTATGCACCCATATTAACACTAAAATTCCTGAATATTTCATTTGAAATTTTAACAATTACAATAACCCACCTAACCTACTGAAAACTAAGCCACCTCTGTATTTCATTAAGAAACATGAGCATTTAACATCTTAAGTTAGACCGTTATCTTCTGTAAAAACAAAAAAAAAATGATACTTTTAAGGGAAATAATTCCTACTAATGAAAAACACCTTATTAAAAGATCTCGGCTTAGCTTTTTTTAGAATTGCAGTTTCAGTTATGATGGTGACCCATGGTCTCCCAAAGTTTCAACAACTTATTTCAGGTAATTTTCAATTTGCAGATCCTTTTGGTATGGGAGAAGCACCTTCTCTATTTTTAGCGGTAATTGGTGAATTTATTTGTCCTATCTTAATTATTATTGGATTTAAATCACGCCTAGCAGCAATACCCACAGCTATAACTATGGCAGTTGCGGCATTTGTAATTCATGGAGCCGATGATTTTAACACAAAAGAAAAAGCACTGTTTTACTTAGTAGCTTTCATTACAATTTCATTATTGGGACCTGGTAAATTCGGTATAGATAAAAAGTAATCGCTATATAATTTTATACAGCAATTCTTTCAATAGGTCTGCCTCATTCATTGGGGTAGCCCCAACCCCTTTACCTTTTAAGTCCATTTCGCGTAGACTAGAAATAATTCCACTAACTTTTTTCATTGGATAATTTCTGGCCGCAATTTGTATTTCTTTCACAAAATAAGGGTTTATACGTAATGTACTGGCAACATTTTTTGGCGAGTGATCAGTAAGTCCGTGATATTGTAAAAGCTGCGTGAAAAATGAATGCAATAAGGTGATCGTTAATATAAACGGATTGTCTTTTGGATTTTGGGCAAAATAATTGATAATCTTAGTAGCCTTAACAATATCTCTATCACCAATAGCTCTTTTTAACTCAAAGTTGTTATAGTCTTTACTGATCCCTATATGCTCTTCTATATGCTGAGGGTTGATCTCTGTTTGTTTTGGTAAAACTAATTTTAGTTTATCAAGTTCTTTACTGATTTTACCTAAGTCCGTCCCCAAGTATTCTACCAATAACAAAGCAGCTTTATGAGATATGGTATATCCACGGCTTACCAAGTGTTTTCTAAGCCAATCACTAACCTGGTTCTCGTATAACTTCTTACTTTCAAAAATTACGCCGCTCTTTTTAATAATTTTATGTAGCTTCTTACGCTTATCTAACTTCTTGTATTTATAACAAATTACAAGTACTGTAGATTGCTGCGGATTTTCTGCGTACGAACAAAGATTTTCTATAGTTCTAGATAAGTGTTGCGCTTCTTTCACTATGACTACCTGCCTTTCTGCCATCATAGGATAACGTTTGGCATTGCCTACAATATCCTCTACAGAAACATCTCTACCATACAGCACCATCTGATTAAAACCTTTTTCATCTTCGGTCAACACGTTAGCACTTATAAAATCGGAAATTTTATCAATAAAATAAGCTTCTTCCCCATAAAGGAAATAAATAGGGCTTATCTGCCCTTTCTTAATTGCATTGACTATTTGTACAGCTTCATCCATTCAGAAAAAATCATCAACTTTGTATAATGCAGCCACTAAATTTCCCTAACTACACTTTCAGGGTCAAAAATAGCGAAAATAGAACCTTAATATTTGACGTTATACGTAAAAAATTTTTGGTTCTTACTCCAGAAGAATGGGTTCGCCAGCATGTAGTTCAATATCTTATTCAAGAAAAAAAATATCCCATAAGTCATATTAATGTAGAAAAACAAATTACTCTCAACGGTTTAAAGAAAAGATATGATGTGGTCGTGTTCAAACCTAACGGTCAGCTGCATATACTTGTAGAATGTAAAGCACCTGAAGTTTCCATATCTCAAATGACCTTCGATCAAATAGCACAGTACAATTTTAAATTGAATGCTACATACTTAATGGTTACGAACGGACTCTCTCATTATTACTGCCAAACAGACCTTGTTGAGGAAAAATATGAATTTATGAGGGAAATTCCTGATTTTAGCCGTTAATTTGCGATCGTTTTGAAGATAGCCGTAGTCATATTAAATTGGAATGGTGAAGTCCTTTTAGAAAGGTACCTACCCTCTGTCATCAATTATTCTAACGATGCAGATATCTATGTAGCCGATAATGCTTCAACAGATGGCTCTGTAGCATTCGTTACCGCCAATTATCCTACAGTTAAAATAATTCAAAACTCAGAGAACGGTGGTTTCACTAAAGGATACAATGACGCTTTGGCGCATGTAGACGCCGATATCTTTTGCTTATTGAATTCAGATGTAGAAGTTACCCCTAACTGGCTTACCCCTATAATAGAAACCTTTAACAAGGTACCTGAAGCCGCAATAATACAACCAAAAATTCTTGATTTACTTAAAAAAGATCATTTTGAATATGCAGGGGCAGCTGGTGGCTTTATTGATCAATTAGGTTATCCGTTCTGTAGAGGTAGGGTTTTTCAAACTTTAGAAAAAGACACTGGACAATATAATGACATTTCAGAGATTTTTTGGGCAACGGGCGCATGTATGTTCATTAAAAAAGAAGTGTTTCAGGAACTAAATGGGTTTGACGAAGATTATTTTGCGCATCAAGAAGAAGTAGATTTATGTTGGCGTGCAAAAAACCATGGCTACAAGATATTTTATGTAGGTACCGCAAAGGTATATCACCTAGGTGGTTCTACATTAAGTAATATGAATCCGAAAAAAACGTACCTAAATTTTAGGAACACGTTATTTTCGATTACTAAAAACCTACCCCGAAGAAAAGCATTCATCATAATTTTATTAAGATTGTTATTAGACGGTATTGCGGCCTTACGATTTCTTTTTCAATTTCGTTTTAAACACTTTTTAGCTATTTTTAGAGCTCATTTAAGCTTTTATAGACAGTTTAGAAAAATGTATAAAAAAAGAGAAAAAACACAGTTTCTTAGAAAATACTATGCAACTAAGTCCATTGTATGGTCTTACTTTGTAAATAGAATAAGCAATTTTAACATTTTAGTAAAAGATTAACTAACAACTCATATAATTGACTTTGTAATTATATAATTTTGAAGTCGCTTATATGCGAAATTGAGTAATTAACTAAATCATTATAATAGAATCAAATTATGAAAAAAGTATTATTAGGATGTCTTGGAGTAACGCTTTTACTTTCTTCTTGTGTATCATCAAAGAAGTATGCAGATCTAGAAGCAAAACACAAAAGTGCACAGGATTTATTGAATTCTGCAACTGTTAAATTAAATGACTGTTTAGAAGAAAAAGCAACCGCTTCATCTAGACTTCAAACATTAGAGGACCAGAATGCATTTTTAAAGGCGAACAACCAAGAGTTGATCAACAACATGGGCAACTTGACAACTTTGACTACCAAAGGTGCTGAGAACCTAGAGAGGTCATTAGAGAGCTTACAAGAAAAGGATTTAACTATTCGTAAGTTAAATGATGCTATTACTCGTAGAGATTCTGTAAACCTTTCTTTGGTACAAAGCTTAAAAGGTGTTTTAGGGAATTTAGATGATGAGGATATCGAAATTAGCGTTGAAAAAGGTGTTGTTTTCGTATCTATTTCAGACAAGTTGTTATTTAGTAGTGGTAGCTACAATGTTACTAGACGCGCTAAAGAGGTTCTAGGCAAAGTTGCAAAAGTGGTTAACAATAAGCCTGATTTTGAATTCATGGTAGAAGGTCATACAGACAATGTACCTTACAGAAGCAATGGTTCTTTATTGGATAACTGGGATTTAAGTGTTAAACGTGCCACTGCGGTTGTACGTATCTTACAAAAAGATTTCAATGTAGATCCTAAGCGTATGACTGCGGCAGGTAGAGCAGAGTATGTACCGGTTTCTACAACTGAAAAATCTAAAAACAGAAGAACTCGTATCGTTGTTCTTCCAAAAATCGATCAGTTCTACAGCATGATTGAAGAAGGAATGAAAGATCCTGCAATCAACAAATAATTACTGTTTCGCATATAAAATTAAAGCGGCTCCAATGAGCCGCTTTTTTTATGCTTTAAACTTAGTATAAAATTTATTATATAATATTTAAGTCTCCTTTACCTTCTCGAATTACTTGGGGTAAGCCACCTGTAGATACGTCTACAACTGTAGAAGCTACATTACCACCATACCCTCCATCAACAACTACATCAACAAGATTATTCCACTTTTCAAAAATTAACTCAGGATCAGTAGTATATTCAAGAACATCATCTTCATCACGAATAGAAGTTGAAACTATAGGGTTGCCCAATTCTTCAACCAAAGCTTTAACAATACTATTATCCGGCACACGAATACCAACCGTCTTTTTCTTTTTAAACTCCTTAGGCAAATTATTATTGCCAGGCAATATAAAAGTATAAGGTCCTGGTAAAGCTCTTTTTAATATTTTAAAAGTGGCCGTATCTATTTGTCGTACATAGTCTGACAGATTACTTAGATCGGTACATATAAAAGACCAATTGGCTTTTGCGAGCTTTATACCTTTAATGCGTGCAATTTTTTCAAGCGCCTTTGTATTGGTTATATCACAACCCAACCCATAAACTGTATCTGTAGGATATATAACCAAGCCCCCTTTACGTAATACTTCCACTACCCTTTTTATTTCTTTAGGGTTAGGGTTTTCTTCATATATTCTAATAAATTCTGCCATAGCAAATTGGTTTTAAAAAACCGTATTGATATTAAATATACCAAAACTATCCCAATACTTCTAACTTGGCAAAGCGAAGTAATAGTTTTTTGATATCTCCTTTATCAAACATTATTTCTGCCTTTCTATCATTACCGGCACCTTCAATTTTCACTACTTTACCACGACCAAAGCGGCTATGGTTTATTAATGATCCCTCCGTAAGGTTAGGATCAATTTTATTCGTATTAACTACAGGCTCTGACAGTTGTGGTTTTAGTTTTCGTAATTTTTTAAGTTGTCCCGTATTGGGCTGACCTATAATTGGCGGTGTACCTCTTACTGGTTTTTCTTGACGCAATCTACTCTTATCAACTTCACCAAAAATATCGGCATTTATGAGCGATTTATACCTATAACCACCATCAACAGGTGTAAGGTTCTCTACATACTTCTCATCTATTTCCTCTAAGAAACGACTAGGTTCTGCATCAATTAATTTACCCCATCTATATCTATTTTGAGTATAGGTTAAATACGCTTGTTTTTCTGCCCTGGTCAAAGCTACATAGAATAACCTACGTTCCTCCTCCAACTCACTACGCGTACTCATACTCATACCGGACGGAAACAAATCTTCTTCCATACCTACAATATACACGTACGGAAATTCAAGCCCCTTAGCCAAGTGAATGGTCATCAATGCTACTCTATCATCATCTCCGGTGTCATTATCCAAATCTGTAGCAAGAGCAACATCTTCCAAGAATTCACTAATATTTCCTGTTGCTTCATCAATCTCTCTTTGGCCCTCAACAAAATCTTTTATACCATTTAAAAGTTCTTCAATATTCTCCATTTTACCAATACCTTCGGGAGTTCCATCCTTCTTAAACTCTAAAAGAACTCCGGTTTTCTTGGCTACATGCTCAGACAATGCAAAGGCATCTACAGTTTCGCTCATGACCTGAAAACTCTTGATCATGGTTACAAAGTCTGTCAATTTACGTTTAGTACCCGCATTTATTTTTAAATCGATCCTATCAATATTCTCCATTACCTCAAAAATGGAACGGTTGTAATGATTGGCCGCTACCACTAACCTATCTAGCGTAGTGCCACCAATTCCCCTTGCAGGGAAGTTTATGACCCTCTTTAAAGCTTCTTCGTCTTTTGGGTTGATGACCAAACGCAGATAAGATAACACATCTTTAATCTCTTTACGTTGGTAAAATGAGAGTCCGCCATAAATACGATATGGAATATCCCTTTTACGCAAGGCATCTTCCATAGCCCTAGATTGGGAGTTTGTTCTATATAATATACAAAATTGACCATTGGTCATTTGTTGCTGCATTTTATGTTCCCAAATAGAATTTGCCACAAACCTACCCTCTTCGGCATCTGTAGTACTTCTATGAATTTTAATAGAAGGACCATCATCATTATCTGTCCAAACTACTTTTTCTATCTGATTTTGATTATTACCAATTACAGAGTTGGCAGCGTTTACTATATTTCGTGTAGAACGGTAATTTTGCTCTAAACGGTACATTCCTACATTTTCATAATCTTTCTGAAAGTTTAGAATATTACTAATATTCGCTCCCCTAAAAGAATAAATACTTTGTGCATCATCACCCACCACACATATATTCTGAAAGCGATCGGCCAGAGCCTTTACGATCAAATACTGAGAATGGTTGGTATCTTGGTACTCATCTACCAAAATATATCTAAATCTATCTTGATACTTTGCTAATACATCTGGGAAGCGAGTTAAAAGCTCATTGGTTCGTAATAATAAATCATCAAAATCCATTGCACCTGCCTTAAAACATCTATCTACATAGTTTTCGTAGATATCACCTGTCCTTGGCTTTTTTGCCATAGCATCTTGCTCTACCAAATCTGGATCATTACGGTACGCTTTTACCGTAATTAGGCTATTTTTAAATGAAGAAATCCTGTTTTGGATCTGCTTGTATTTATAGATATCCTTATCAAGTCCCATTTCCTTAATAATAGAGGCTAATAGACGCTGAGAATCTTGCGTGTCATAAATTGTAAAATTGGCAGGGTAACCTAGTTTATCCCCATCAATACGTAACAGTTTGGCAAAAACAGAATGGAAAGTTCCCATCCATAGATTTTTTGCTTCTGCATTACCTACAATAGTGGCAATACGTGCTTTCATTTCACGTGCCGCTTTATTGGTAAATGTCAGGGATAGTATATTAAAAGAATCTACACCCTGCGCCATAAGGTGTGCAATTCTATATGTAAGTACACGAGTTTTACCCGATCCTGCGCCAGCAATAACCATTAAAGGTCCGTCTTTGTGCAAAACAGGAGCTTTTTGGGCTTCGTTCAATTCATCTATAAATGAGCTCAAATTTTCTTTCTTTTAGTGCTGTAAATTTAGCTATTATTGAGGGATAGTAAAAGTGAAGTGTTTTAGATTTGTGAACAATAGATGGTATTTCTTTTCATTTTGAATATATTTAAACTTTAATTCCGCATAGAAAATACACCTGTTGATACATTTTATTCTTAATGATCAACAAAAACACTTAGAATGAACTAACATTAAACGCTGATTATGAGAAAAATAGGCTTTTTAACCCTTGTTCTTTTCGGATTTTCCGTTCAGGCACAAGGACCAAATCTTGAAAAAGACTACAAAGCTATTGAAAGTAAGGTAGTTGATTGGAGAAGAGAAATTCATCAGAATCCAGAGTTGGGAAACCGTGAGTTTAAAACAGCGGAAAAAATAGCAAAGCACTTAAAGTCATTAGGTATTGAAGTACAGACCGGTGTTGCACATACCGGTGTTGTTGGGCTTTTAAAAGGTGATAAACCAGGTAAAGTGGTAGCACTTAGAGCAGATATAGATGCACTACCTGTAACAGAAAGAAACGACTTACCTTACAAATCTAATGTCACTTCAGAGTTCATGGGAGAAAAGGTTGGTGTAATGCACGCTTGTGGTCATGATACGCATACTGCCATTTTAATGGGCGTTGCAGAAGTAATGTCCAAAAATAAAGATAAGATTAAGGGAACTGTAAAGTTTATCTTTCAACCCGCAGAAGAAGGGCCACCACCAGGAGAAGAAGGCGGTGCTCTTTTAATGGTAAAAGAAGGAGTTATGGATAACCCTAAAGTAGATGCAATTTTTGGGCTTCACATTAATTCTCAAACTCCCGTGGGAACCATACGTTACAAATCTGGCGGAACTATGGCAGCAGCACAAGAATTTACCATCAATGTTAAAGGAAAACAATCTCATGGTTCTCAACCATGGTCCGGTGTAGATCCAATTCTCATCAGCGCTAAAATTATAGACGGTCTACAAACAATTATCAGTAGAGAAACTAATCTTACCAATGAAGCAGCGGTAATTACTGTTGGTAAAATCAAAAGTGGCGTCCGGTTTAATATTATACCAGAATCAGCCGAGATGATCGGTACAATTAGGACTTTGGATTATGACATGAAAGATAAACTCAATAAACGAATGATAGAAATGGTTCGCGATATTGCCAAGGCATATGGCGGTGAAGCTACGTGCGTTATCAAAGATGCTACAGATATAACATACAACAATCCAGAATTAGTAGAGCAGATGCTGCCTACCATAAAAAGAGTTGCTGGTGAAGCAAATGTACAAACACAAAAAGCGGTAACCGGAGCAGAAGATTTCTCCTATTTTCAGAGAAAAGCTCCAGGATTCTTCTTTTTCTTAGGAGGAATGACTCCTGGGAATACAGCATCATTTCCACATCACACACCAGATTTTTTAATTGATGATAGTGACCTACTTTTAGGGGTTAGGGCACTAACGGAAATGAGTATCGATTATTTGAACAGCGATAAAACGCCACTTTTAGATATTAAACCAAAAGGATAATTTTAATGAACGATTTTTTCAATACCATTCCAAGTCTACCATGGTGGACTTGGATTTTTTTGTTTCTTTTCATAGTTGCTATCTATGATATTTTTATTCAGAAGCGACATACTATTAAGCATAACTTCCCTGTTGTTGGCCATTTGCGTTATTGGCTAGAAAGTATAGGTCCGGAAATGCGTCAATATTTTGTTGCCAATAATAGAGAAGAGCTACCTTTTAATAGGATAGAAAGAGGCTGGATCTATGCTTCTGCTAAAAAGGAAAATAATTATGAAGGTTTTGGCACAGACCGAGATTTGTATGCGCATCAACATATTTTCATAAAAAATAGAATGATGGGGTATGTGGTTCCAGAAGGACACCCCAATATTGCAGCACCCAACTTTCTACCTTGTGCAAAGGTAATGGGACAGCATAACAATCGTAGAAAGCCTTTTAGACCTAGTAGCATTGTGAACGTATCGGCCATGAGTTTTGGCTCGTTATCCGCAGCTGCTGTGGAAGCCATGAACAAAGGTGTAAAAAAAGCGGGAGCTTACCATAATACAGGTGAAGGCGGACTCTCTCCTTACCATAAACACGGTGGGGACATCGTCTTTCATTTTGGTACCGGTTATTTTGGTGTACGGACGGCAGACGGCAATTTTTCTATGGAAAAAATGAAGAAGCTAGTAACGGACAATCCTTCCATAAAAGCCATAGAAATTAAATTGTCCCAAGGAGCAAAACCAGGAAAAGGAGGCGTATTACCAGGAGCAAAAATCACTCCAGAGCTTGCCGAAATTAGAGGTGTAGAAATAGGTAAAGATGTATTATCACCAGCAACCCATAAAGCATTTTCAAATGTAGAAGAACTACTTTCGTTTATTGAGCATATTGCTGAAGAAACAGGCTTACCGGTAGGCATTAAAGGAGCCATAGGTAAATTAGACCAATGGGAAGAATTGGCAGATTTAATGCTTGAAACAGGAAGAGGTCCAGATTTTATTACCGTAGATGGTGGTGAAGGTGGTACAGGTGCCGCTCCCCCATCATTTGCCGATCACGTTTCTTTGCCATGGGTCTACGGATTCTCCAGCCTATATAGAGTGTTCTTAAATAGAAATCTAACTGACCGTATTGTTTTTATAGGATCGGGTAAATTAGGTTTTCCTGCGAAAGCCGCCATGGCTTTCGCCATGGGGGTAGATTGTATAAACGTTGCCCGTGAAGCTATGATGAGTATTGGTTGCATACAAGCACAAGCATGCCATAACAATACGTGTCCTACAGGTATTGCCACGCAAAATAAATGGTTGCAAAAGGGTATTGATATTCCTTTAAAATCTGATCGTTTGGCACAATACTTTAATACATTCAGAAAAGAATTTTTAGAAATCACTCATGCTGCCGGTTATGAACACCCAAGTCAATTTACTATGGACGATGTTCAGGTAAATGTTGATGATAATGACTTAAATAAAAGTTTAGCTTCCACTTATGGATATAATAAAGCAAAAGTACCGTTCACAGGAGTTCAAGAATTAAAAGACTGTTCGTATCTTGGCGGCAGAAATTAATTTAACCTATTTAAGCATATTCCAATGAAACGATTTTTTTTATGTTCAGCATTATTCCTTTTAGGATTTAGTACAATCCAAGCCCAGAAAAAAAGTGAATTGATCGAGCAGAATCAAGATTTAAAATACAAGCTTGATTCCATTTCAAGAATGGTAAACACATCTCAACGAAACGAAAAATTGGCGAACCAACGTTCAGAACAATATAAATCTCAAGTTACAGAACTGCAAGATGCCAATGCCACGTTATTGAAAAACTTAAATAGTTTTGCCGCATTATCAAGTCAAAATTCAAAGAACATCAACAAGACAATGGCTGCTTTGGAACGAAAAGAAAAACAGCTAAAAGGCGTTACTAATGCCGTTGCAAGTAATGATTCTACTGCCGTTGCAATATTGACCAATTCTAAACAGGTATTAGGTGAAAATGCCAAAGTTGGTGTAACAGATGGTACGGTTGTAATTTCAGAAAAGCTAGATTTTTTCTTTACCAATGGTGTTGGCGTTGAGCCTTCTAGCGCATCTAGATCATGGATTGAAAATGTGGCCAAAGTCGCCAATGCCAACCCTACAAGTGTTATTACCGTTGCTAGTTTAAACATCACAGGTGAAATGAATATTGCCCTGCAACAAGCTGCTGCAATTGCCAGTATTTTAATCAAAGATTTTGGAGTTAACGGAGAGCGCATTATTGCTATAGGTCAAGATGGCGGCTTACGTGAATCATTACAGATAAAGTTTCAACCAGATTATAAAGCATTTTATGATATGGCAAAGGGCGATGCCAAAAATTAAATTACTTGTATTTCATCGATGATACACTATACTAATTGAAAAATTTGGACGTTCTTGTTTCGTAAATAATAACTAATTTAAAAATGAACTCCGACCAAATTTTTCAACTTTTCGCGTATTTAATACCTTCAGTAGTTACAGGTGCCATAGCTTTCTATTTTTTTAGAATGCATACCAATAATGAAGAAGGAAGAAGACGTTTTTTATTACATAAAGATTCCCAAAAAGACACATTACCGGTTCGTTTACAAGCTTATGAAAGAATGGCTTTATTCTTAGAACGCATTGCAATACCTAGCTTGGTAGTACGTGTAGCTCCACAGAGTGACGACAAAAATGCATATGAAAATTTATTGATCAAAAGTATTGAAACTGAGTTTGATCATAATTTATCGCAGCAAATTTACATGACCGATGAATGTTGGAATATTATTAAAGCCGCAAAAAGTGCCACAATCCAAATGATCAGGAAAGCAGCGTTAAGTAATACGGACACTGCAGATAAATTAAGAGAAGATATCTTAAATGAAACTATGGAGAAAACTTCACCATCTGCCACTGCCCTATCTTTTGTAAAAAAAGAGATTGGTGATTTATGGTAAGTGATTAAATTAGCCTGAAGAAGAAGTATAAAAATGCTTTCCAGATGGAAAGCATTTTTTATTTTATATCATCCCTAATGGAACAGAACAAAATGCTTTACTCATGCTCGTTAGGTTCAATAGGATTTGTTTCTTCGTTCTTATTCTTGGCATATAGGTAACCTCTCTTCCACCACAATGTCATTTTTGCCTTATCGAAAATTAATGAATTAGTAGTTAAAATTGTAGGCGTATAAAATAAGTTGATGATTGCATTTTTTTGATTGGCAACCAATTTTCCGATTCTGATGTTTTGGTTCTCAATTCTATCCAAAATAAAACTCATCATAGTGGTAATCAGCTCGAAGGGATTACGTGATGCCACCCTATTCATATAATTTACTTCGGTATGTAAAACAACAACATCAACTTCTGTTGCCCCTCTTTTTATGGCCTCTTCTATTGGTACAATGCTACCTAAGCCACCATCGGCATATTCACAATAATTTTTACGCACCAAGCTCATAAATGGTGTGTAATTTGCTGAAATCCAAACCCAATCACAATAATCTTCGTAGGTACAATCTTTTATAGATTTATACTCTACCTGATTTAGGGATAAATTAGAAACGGTAATAACAACATCTGAGTCACCATTTTTAAGAGTTTCAAATTCCTCAATGGTTAAACTGTTTTCAATTAGTTTGCGTAAATTTTCGCTTTCACCAAAGGTCTTTTTACCGACCATAAAGTTTTTTAAAACATTCCAATGGTTTATTGAAATTTCTTCATTACCACGAATATTTTTGACTAAAAACGGACAGTTATTGAAAATACTTTTCTGATTGACATTAGAGTAAATTTCCTTGATTTTATCCAATTTCCCCAAAGCGAGATGAGAAATCAGAAGACTACCGGTAGAAGTACCTACAAAAATATCATACTTTCTTCCTTCTTCTTGTATAAGGTATTGTGCAACGCCACCTGCAAAGGCTCCTTTACTACCACCACCAGAAATAACTAATGCTTTCATTATGAATTTAATTTCGTTTTAAGATAACGCAAATCTGATGAATTTAGTTGATTTGCTACCTTTTCAATTTCTTTTTTCTGATTTTCATTATTCCACAAGGTATCAAAAAGTTGCCTTGCATAATTCCTAAACTGCCATGAGTGATGGTTGGTAGCCTTTATCAAATTAGCGTAGGCATCAGCATTTAAAGCTTGAATCTCAAACAAATACTGAAAAGCCGTTTGTCTTACTTCTGGGTTGTACATAGCACTTGTATAACCAACAAGTTCACGATGATAATAAACACTTTCTGTAGGATTATAATCAGGAGTAAACATTGCCAATGTCAGCCAAAGCAAACGAACATTCTTATTGGGTAATCCAATAATATCCTTGGTTTTTTCTAAAAACAGGTTTTTATCAAAACCAAAACTAGACCATAGTTTGTAAAGCATTAGTTCTGTAGTCATGTAACTATCCCCTAATAATAAAGGTTTTATAGACGTTCTTAAACTATTAGGAATCTCTCCTACTTTTTTAGCTGCCAATTGCCTTATTCTTATATCATCATCTGCAATTAATGAAGAAAGTTCTAATTCAGAAAAATCACCTTTTTGCTGAAGCAATTCTAACCTTAATTCACTTGACAGTTCTGGGTTCTTTAAGATATCCGTTGTTGTAAAGGTTTTAGAATCGTCATTTTTTAAAGCATAATACATTTTATGTGAAGTACTATTTTTTATTAAATAAGCCTTCGCAGCATCCATCGGGAAGACAGCTCCATCTAACCAAATTGCTTTAAATTCATTTAAATCATTATTGCTAACCTCCTCCATCACATTGATAAAATCGCCAACAGTTACATTTTGGAACTGATAAGTATTCAAATATTTTTGAATTCCGGTCTTAAATTTTTCCTCACCTATTTTATCCTTTAAAATAACTAAAGCCCAAGCACCTTTTTCATAAAAAGTAAGACTACTAGCGTTAGGGTTCAATAAGCTCTCCCCCTCCCCTTTTTCAGATATCTCATGCAGTGTCTTGGCAGTTTCAAATAACTTCCAATAAAAATAATCATCACCAAAAACTTCTTTTTCTGCCAAATATGCATAATACGTAGCAAAACCCTCATGTAACCAATGGTGTTCACTATTCTTTTCCGTCACCAAATTACCAAACCATTGATGTGCCAATTCATGCGCATTAACATTCACATAATTTCTATCTATAAATGAAGTAGAATCAATTACATAAGCGTCAGAAAAAAAAGTAGCGCTTGTATTTTCCATACCTGCATATAAAAAATCATGCACAGGAACCTGTTTATAATTCTGCCATGGATACGCCACACCTATTTCACTTTCTAAAAAATCAAATATTTTTTTAGTATATCTGTATGTAGGCTCCACTTTTAGGCTATCGTTTGGGTAATAGTAATTTTCAATCGTTACGCCGCTTTCAGATTTTAAAACCTGTTTATCATAATTACCTATAGCAAATGCCAATAAATAGCTACTCATTGGTTCTTTCATATCAAATAACCAAATAGCATCTTCTTCCTCTTCCTTTTCAATTTTTAAAAGCAGATTTCCATTTGCAATTACGTGATATTTTTTATCGACTTCTATTGTAAGATCAAATTCTACCTTTTCTTGCATGTCATCAAAACTAGGAACCCAATGACTGGTATACTTCCCTTGACCTTGCGTCCAGACCTGCCTGCCGGCAGGCAAGGTTTGTTCATTGTCTTCTACATTATTATCCCAACCTATGAAATAGACCGTTTGTTTAGGCTTGGCTATATACTCAATAATCAGTTTATGTGATTCACCCTCTTTGAACTTATGTTTAATAGAAATTGTCTTTTCCGTGACAGTAAAATCTATTTTTTCCCCATCAAGTTCTACTTTTGAAAAATCCATATGCTTTGCATCAAAAAATACGGAATCAACATTTTGTAACACATTAAAACGATAGACCACTCCGCCTTTAATTTTTTTCTCTTTTGGTAAAGGACCTAAGTAAATCTTTGCTTTAATAAAATCTACTTTATCTTGATGTTGTCCAAAAGTGCAGATGGATAAGAATAAAAATAGGGTGACAATTAATTTCTTCATAGAAAATATAAACAGGTAAGAGAGCAAATTTAATATTTTGGAGAGCACTACCCTAACCATAGCCTAAATTGAATATAATGCTAAACAACACTTATTTTGCAAGTTACCAATAGAAAATTATTTGCAAGAGCAGTAATGACATTTTCCTCTTTGGGGATTAAGGGGCTTATCCCTATTTTAGTGCCATGAACGCAAATTTCTTGCAAACTCCCGTTGTGTATTTAAAAGGTGTTGGCCCCAACAGGGCCGAAACCTTAAAATCAGAATTAGGGGTGCATACCTATCAAGATTTGCTGAATCTTTTCCCCAATAGATACATTGACAAAACCCAATATTATAAAATAAGTCAATTACAACGTAGCAGTGCGGACGTTCAGATAATTGGTAAAGTAGTTCACTTAAAAACAGTAGAACAAAAAAAGGGATCGCGTTTAGTTGCCCGTTTTAAAGATGATACCGGTGAAATAGAATTGGTTTGGTTTCGTGGTCAGAAGTGGTTACGGGAAAATTTAAAACTAAATGTACCCTATGTCATTTTTGGAAAATGCAATTGGTACAATGGCACTTTTTCAATGCCCCACCCAGATATGGAGCCTTTAAAAGCCCATGAACAAGGCACAAAGATGTACATGCAACCTGTATATCCATCCACTGAAAAGTTAAGTAATAAGGGTATTACCAATAAGGTCATCAGTAAATTGATGCAGCAGCTCTTTATTGAGATTAACGGAAAATTTACAGAAAGTCTTTCGGATAAATTACTGCATGATCTTAAGCTCATAAACAAGAGCGAAGCCATGTTCAATATTCACTTTCCTAAAAGTCAAGAATTATTGGCAAAAGCGCAATGGCGGTTAAAGTTTGAGGAACTTTTTTATATTCAATTACAACTTATTGGCAAAAACGTTTCTCGAAAGAAAAAGATAAAGGGTTTCCCATTTAGCGAGGTCGGGGAATATTTCAAGGATTTTTACAACAACAAATTACCATTTGAGCTTACCGGAGCACAGAAACGGGTTATTAAAGAAATACGATCAGATTTAGGAAGCAATGCCCAAATGAACCGTTTATTACAGGGCGATGTAGGTTCGGGAAAAACCATTGTTGCGGTAATGACCATGCTTTTGGCAATAGATAACGGATTTCAAGCGTGTTTAATGGCACCCACAGAAATTCTTGCCAATCAGCATTATCAAGGCATTTCTGAATTGCTGGAAGGAACGGAGATTACTTGCGCACTATTAACAGGTTCCGTCAAAAAATCGGCTCGCAAACCTATTCATGAACAACTAGAAAACGGAGAACTAAACATCTTAATAGGTACTCATGCCTTATTAGAAGATAAAGTAAAATACAAGAATTTAGGCATCGCAATTATTGATGAGCAGCACCGTTTTGGTGTAGCCCAGCGTTCTAAATTGTGGCATAAAAACGAGTTTCCACCACACATACTGGTAATGACGGCAACACCTATACCTAGAACTTTAGCCATGAGTTTATACGGTGATCTGGATATCTCTGTAATTGACGAATTACCACCTGGTCGTAAGCCCATTAAAACTGTACATAGATATGATGCTAACCGATTAAAAGTTTTTCGCTTTATACGAGATGAGATTGATAAAGGACGACAGATATATGTTGTCTATCCATTAATTCAGGAATCTGAGGCAATGGATTATAAAGATTTAATGGATGGCTATGAAAGTATAGCTCGTGATTTTCCACAGCCAAAATATCAGATTTCAATTGTTCATGGACAAATGAAACCGGCGGACAAGGAGTTTGAAATGAACCGTTTTGTACAAGGCGAAACTCAAATTATGGTAGCCACCACCGTAATTGAAGTTGGTGTTAACGTACCAAATGCATCGGTAATGATTATTGAAAGTGCGGAGCGTTTTGGACTATCTCAATTACACCAATTACGTGGTCGTGTTGGTCGTGGTGCAGATCAAAGTTTTTGTATCCTAATGACAAGCCATAAATTATCTACAGAAGCCAAAACTAGACTTGAAACCATGGTTGCTACCAATGACGGCTTTGAAATAGCCGAAGTGGATTTAAAACTGCGTGGACCCGGAGATATTATGGGTACGCAACAAAGCGGACTATTAAATCTTAAAATAGCCGATATTGTAAAGGATAATGACATTTTAAAATCTGCTCGATACCACGCATTACAATTGCTAAAAGAAGACCCATCTTTAAGCAAACCAGAAAATCTAATTATTAGACATATGTATGCCCAATTAGTTAAGCACAAGAATATCTGGACGTATATTAGTTAGTTTTATTTTTAACACATTTCCCGTTGAACATCGTAATTTTCAATTGTGTTAATTTCCAAGAAACCCCTGTTTTTAATAGATTTGTGAACTTAGATTATATAGAATATGAGCGCAACAAAAACATTATTTGACAAAGTGTGGGATTCCCACGTAGTACATAAAATACAAGATGGTCCAGATGTACTGTTCATTGACAGACATATGGTTCATGAAGTAACAAGTCCTGTTGCTTTTCTAGGGATCAAGAACAGAAATATTCCTGTTTTGCACCCTGAGAAAACATTTGCAACAGCTGACCACAACACACCAACTATTAACCAACATTTACCGGTTGCCGATCCACTTTCTGCTAACCAATTAAAAATGTTAGAAGAAAATGCCAATGAATATGGTATTTCTTATTGGGGATTAGGTCATGCAAAAAACGGTATTGTACACGTTGTAGGTCCTGAATATGGTATTACCCAACCAGGTGCTACTATTGTTTGTGGAGATTCACACACTTCTACTCACGGTGCTTTTGGTGCAATCGCTTTTGGCATTGGTACTTCTGAAGTTGAAATGGTCTTGGCTACACAGTGTATTATGCAGCCTAAGCCTAAGAGAATGCGTATTAATATAAATGGTAAAATGAGCAAAGGGGTTACACCTAAAGATGTTGCCTTATTTATCATCTCTCAATTAACGACTTCTGGTGCAACTGGATATTTCGTAGAATATGCTGGTGATATTTTCAGGGACATGAGTATGGAAGGTCGTATGACCGTTTGTAATCTAAGTATAGAAATGGGTGCCCGTGGTGGAATGATCGCTCCTGATGAAAAGACATTTGAATATGTAAAAGATCGCGAGTTTACTCCTAAAGGTGCAGATTGGGATAAAGCAATGGCATATTGGGAAACCTTATACACAGATGAAGATGCCATATTCGATAAAGAATTAACTTTTGATGGTTCACTAATTGAACCAATGATTACCTATGGTACCAACCCAGGTATGGGTATGGGAATCTCTAACGATATTCCTATGGCAAATGCCGTACAGGGAGGTGCTACCACGTACCAGAAATCATTGAAATATATGGATTTCAATGAAGGTGATAGTATGATGGGGAAACCTATAGATTTTGTTTTCCTTGGAAGCTGTACCAATGGTCGTATAGAAGATTTTAGAGCCTTTACCTCTATCGTAAAAGGAAGAAGAAAAGCTGACAATGTTACGGCATGGTTAGTTCCTGGATCACACAAGGTGGAAACAGCTATTAAAGAAGAAGGTATCCTTGATATTTTAACCGAATCTGGTTTTGAGCTTCGTGAGCCTGGTTGTTCTGCTTGTTTAGCAATGAACGATGATAAGGTTCCTGCAGGTAAATTAGCCGTAAGTACTTCTAACAGAAACTTTGAAGGTAGACAAGGACCTGGATCAAGAACGCTATTGGCCAGTCCGTTAGTTGCTGCTGCAGCTGCCGTTACCGGTAAAGTAACCGATCCAAGAGAATTAATGGAAGAAATGGTTGTTAATTAATGATTGTTGGTTGATTGTAAATTTTTACAATTAAAAGCGAACTCACCAACAACGAACAACTATCAACGAAAAACTATAGAAAAATGGCATACGATAAATTCGACATATTAACTTCAACTGCGGTTCCTTTACCAATAGAGAACGTAGATACAGATCAAATAATACCTGCACGATTTTTAAAAGCTACAGAGCGTGTAGGCTTTGGCGACAACCTATTTAGAGATTGGCGCTACAATCAAGACAATACTTTAAAAGAAGACTTTGTTTTAAATCAAGATAAATTCAGTGGAAAAATCTTAGTAGGTGGTAAAAACTTTGGTTCAGGATCATCTCGTGAGCATGCTGCTTGGGCAGTTTATGATTACGGATTTAGATGTGTAGTTTCTAGTTTCTTCGCAGATATCTTTAGAGGTAACTGTTTAAATATTGGAGTATTACCGGTACAGGTAAGTGCTGAGTTTCTACAAAAAATATTTGATGCCGTAGAAGCGGACCCATCTACTGAATTGGAAATTAATCTTCAAGAGCAAAAAATTACATTATTGCCTACAGGTGAAAGTGAATCTTTTGACATTAACGATTATAAGAAAAACAATATGCTTAACGGTTTTGATGATATCGATTACTTATTGAACATCAAAAAAGATATTGAGACTTTCGCAGAGAATACTCCTTTATAAAATCAGAAAAGTACAAAGCATTTACCTTAACTAACCCAATGCCATTTCTTTGACTGAGAAATGGCATTTAGAACACATGAAAAAAAGAAAGTTAGAAATAATGGATACCACCCTTAGGGATGGTGAACAAACTTCGGGCGTATCTTTTTCTGCATCGGAAAAACTGACCTTGGCAAAATTACTTTTGGAAGAACTAAAAGTAGACCGAATTGAAATTGCATCTGCCCGCGTATCTGATGGAGAGCTAGATGCCGTTCAGAAAATTACCGAATGGGCTGCTGAAAAAGGGTATTTAGAACGTGTAGAAGTACTAACTTTTGTTGATGGCGGTATTTCTTTAGATTGGATGCAGAAATCTGGTGCCATTTCTCAGAACTTACTGACCAAGGGTTCTATGAACCACTTAAAGTACCAGCTAAAGAAAACTCCCGAACAGCACTTTTCTGAAATTGCTGAAACTTTTAAACAAGCCACCGAAAGAGGAATTATCAATAATATCTATTTGGAGGATTGGAGTAATGGAATGCGAAATTCCAAAGAATATGTATTTCAGTTTCTAGATTTTTTATCTACCCAGCATGTAAAAAGAATATTACTCCCAGATACATTAGGCATTTTAACGCATAGCGAAACATATGCATATTTGTCTGAAATAGTACAAAAGTATCCAAATTTACATTTCGATTTTCATGGACACAATGATTACGATTTAGGAGTTGCCAATATCATGGAGGCCGTTAAAGCCGGATGTCATGGCTTACACCTTACCGTAAACGGCATGGGAGAAAGAGCAGGTAACGCACCTATGGCAAGTGCCGTAGCCGTTATCAATGATTTTTTACCAGAAATTGAAATTAATGTAAACGAAACCTCTCTATATAAAGTAAGCAAGTTGGTTTCTGCCTTTACAGGGTTTACCATACCCGCCAATAAACCCATTGTTGGTGATAATGTATTTACCCAAACTGCCGGTATTCATGCCGATGGTGATAGTAAAAATAATCTATATTTTAGTGATCTTATGCCAGAGCGTTTTGGAAGAAAACGTAAATACGCTTTGGGTAAAATGTCAGGGAAAGCCAACATTCAGAAAAACTTACTGGAACTTGGTTTAACCTTGAATAACGAGGAACTAAAAAAAGTTACTGCACGTATTATTGAATTAGGAGATAAAAAAGAACGCGTTACCAAAGATGACCTTCCTTTTATTATTTCTGATGTTTTGGATACCGCAGATTATAAGCAGAAAGTTTTTATAAAATCATATGTATTAACTCATGCCATGGGCTTAATGCCTTCCACTACCCTATCTGTTGAAATAGATGGTAAAGTGATCGAGGCACATGCACAAGGAGACGGGCAGTATGATGCCTTTATGAATGCGTTAAAAAAAGTATATATAGCCAAGAAAATAGCGTTACCAAAATTAACGGATTACGCCGTAAGAATACCACCAGGCAGTACCTCTGACGCCTTATGTGAAACCGTAATCACTTGGGAATTGGATGGAAAGGAATTTACATCAAGAGGTTTAGATTCTGACCAAACGGTTAGTGCCATTAAAGCGACAGAGAAGATGTTGAATATAATATAACGCTATGCACTTGACGCTGAGCGCAAAAGTATTTTAGGACTTAAAGAACATTAAAAAGTTAGTCAAAATTTGACATACGAGTTAAAATTGAGAATAAATTAAACAGATTGCTTCGTACCTCGCAATGACGAAATACGAGCAACATACAAACACATCAAATGAAATTAAATATTGCCTTATTGGCCGGTGATGGTATCGGTCCTGAAGTTATTGATCAAGCAGTAAAAGTATGTGATGCAATTGCTAAAAAGTACGAACATCATATTACTTGGAAACCAGCTTTAACTGGTGCTGCAGCAATTGATGCCGTTGGTGAGCCTTACCCAGATGAAACCCATGAAATTTGTGCAAATGCCGATGCAGTTCTTTTTGGCGCTATAGGTCACCCACGTTTTGATAATGACCCTTCTGCAAAAGTTCGCCCAGAGCAAGGGTTGTTGAAGATGAGACAAAAATTAGGGTTATTTGCCAACGTTAGACCAACCTTCACCTTTCCTTCATTAATAGAAAAGTCACCACTAAAAAAAGACCGTATTGAGGGTACCGACTTAATAATTCTTCGTGAATTAACTGGCGGTGTATATTTTGGTGAGCGTGGAAGAAAAGATGATGGCAACACCGCATTTGACACCATGACCTACCAACGTTTTGAAATAGAAAGATTAGCTAAAAAAGGCTTTGAGTTTGCTATGAAGCGTTCTAAAAAATTATGTTGTGTTGATAAAGCCAACGTATTGGAATCCTCTAGACTTTGGAGAGAGACCGTACAGGCTATGGAAAAAGATTATCCAGAGGTTGAAGTTTCTTATGAGTTTATTGATGCAGTTGCGATGCGATTAATTCAATGGCCAAAAGGATATGACGTAATCATAACAGCAAACCTTTTCGGAGATATTTTAACGGATGAAGCTTCTGTAATTGCAGGTTCTATGGGACTTATGCCTTCTTCTTCTGTAGGTAGCAAAGTATCTTTATATGAACCTATCCATGGCTCTTATCCACAAGCAGCGGGTAAAGACATTGCCAATCCGTTAGCAACCGTTCTTTCTGCCGCTATGCTTTTTGAAGATATGAATATGACAAAAGAAGCTGAAGAAATCAGAAGAGTGGTAAATAAATCTCTGGCAGAAGGGTATGTTACGGAAGACCTTGCCGAAGGTGGTAAAAGTTACAAAACAAGTGAAGTTGGTGATTGGTTAGCTAGCAACATTTAAGAACGTTACTTAAAAATGAGAATCCCTTTAATCAATGATTAAAGGGATTTTTTATATCTAATAATTACAGTAATCTTATATACTCGTAGCTATTGCAATTTCTTGCTCATAAATACTTTTTACAATGGCACGCAAATCTGGTATTACGGTTTTCACCAATTTAGACGGTCCGTTGATCAACACACAAATTCCTATATCAGCATCCGGAAAAAGAGCAATTTCATTTCTGTAGTTGTTCACACTACCACCATGATGCCAAATCGTTTCTTCAGCTGCATTATCATTCTCTTTAACGGTATGTATTCGCCACCCAAATCCGTAACTAGAACTTACGTGACCCGGCCATTTTTGATAGTACTTGCGATGACCTTTTAATGCAACAAAAGGTTTAAATACCTGAGCCATATCATCTTTGGACATCACCTCAGGATTATGACCTAACAAAAAACGCATCCACTTTGCCATATCTTCAGAATTGGCATTAATTCCACCAGCCGCAATGGCATTATAATAATTATCTCTTGGTAAATCAGTTCGCCAACTATGCCCTTTTCTAACATGTGGTAAGGCAATATTTTTTGTATTTATAAGCGTTTCATGATCCATAGAAACAGCATTCATACCTAAAGGCTTAAAGAATCTATCTGTCAATAAGGTCTGAATATCTTTTCCGGTTGCTTTTAGCATCACTTCTTGTGATACAGAAAACATTGCATTCTGATAGCTATATTGAGCACCAGGTGCAGCTATTGGATGCACAGCATTAAATTTTTCGCTTATAGTAGATATAGAAAGTCCCGCCTCCACTAAATCCGTATAACTATGATACGGCGTACCGGTTGTGTGCGAAAGTAAATGCGCTACCTCAATTTTCTGTGTATTCTGTTGATTTCCAAAATGAAAATTTGGTAAATAATCCACCACCTTATCATTTAGATGTAATTTGCCTTCACTCTCTAAGTTGGCTGCTAATATGCCTGTAAATCCTTTTGATATAGACCCCAATCTAAATAAGGTTTTTCCGTCAACAGATTTACTTCCCTTATAACTTCTTTTACCATATCCATCAGAAAGAATAATAGAATCACCGCTCACAATACTTACTCCTGCGCCAACAATATCACCAGAAGATATTGCCTTATTGAAATAATTTGTCAAGGCATCATTCAATGCTTTTTGACGAGTATTATACAGTTTGATTTCCTTTTTTTCCGCTAAATTTTTTATCGGATTGGAATTTGAAATCATTGCTTTTGAATGTTCTGGCTTAAATGAAGAAGCCGTAAGAACAAATAGTAACAGAACCATTATTATGGCTCCAAAGAAAAATTTGGCACGTAACACAACATTGTAGGTTTAGTTTTGGTTACAACGTGATAAAACAGATAAAATTATCGATGAACTGCACAATTTAAAAATTTTAACATCCAAACAAGCTGATTACTAGCACAAAACAACATCAGTATATTAGGGACTCCTAAATATTTAATACAAAAAAAAGGAACTTGACACGCAAGTTCCTTTTTGACATTGTATAGCTTATAAGGACTAACAGCTCATCGCCATTTTTTTATATTTGATTTCCTTTCTCTTTCTAACTATTAAAATAGCAACTGCAATGATTACACCAGAAAAAGCAAGTATAGCACCTACCAAACTAGAATAAACAATACCATAACCAAACGCAATAGGCAAACCTGCTAAATATGCACCAGAAGCATTACCCATGTTAAAGGCACTTTGGTTCATTGAAGAGCCTAACATTTCAGAACCTTTAGAGGTATTAATTATTGCCATCTGAATTGGAGTTGCTACGGTGAAGGATATTACACCAATAACAAAAGTCAATACCATTAATAAATACGGATTAGTTGCAATTACCATATTAAGCAGTAAAATACCGCACATAACGGACAAACTAATAATCACCGCTTTTAAAGGGGAAAACAGCTCTGCCATCTTTGCACCTAAAAAATTACCTACTACCATACCAAGACCTGCTAACATCATAGCATAACCAACAAAATGGTTTGGCAACCCGGCAACATCTGTAATTAACGGGGCAACATAACTGTACCAAGCAAAGAATCCGCCGGTACCGATGGTAGTCAATGCTATTAAAGCCCAAAGCTCTGTATTCTTCAACCCTTGCACAACACTAACCCGCTGTTCCGGTTCTTCTACTTCAATTTTTGGCATCCATAAATAAATGCTTCCCAAAGCCAACAGGCCAACAAAGCCAACAAGGTAAAACGAAACGCTCCAGCTAAACTGTTGTCCTAAATAGGTACCAATGGGTACTCCAATTACATTGGCAACCGTAAGACCAGAAAACATAATTGAAATTGCTTGGGCCGCTTTTCCCTTTTTAGCTAGTTTGGTAGCCACTACAGCACCTATACCGAAAAATGCACCGTGAGGAATACCTGATAAAAATCTCATAAACAATAAACTGTTATATCCGGAGGCAAGTCCAGATAAGGTATTAAATACCGTAAACCATATCATTAAAAGAAATAACATTTTCTTGGGACTAAGTTTTGAACCAAAACCCGTTAACAACGGTGCTCCCACTACAACTCCTAAAGCATAGGCCGCAATAAAGTGACCAGCCTGGGGAATGGTTATCTCTAATGCTCCAGAAACTTCAGTCAAAATTCCCATGATAACAAACTCGGTAAGTCCTATTCCAAAACCACCGATGGCTAAAGCAAATAATGCTTTCTTATTTGATTTTAAGTTCTCCATACTTTAAGTTTTATTTCTCTCTATAGCCTTTTATATAACCCACATAATTAAAACGGCAAAGTTAGAACGCATATGTCGTTAACAACGCTCATTAATTACCACATTTCTGTGATAAATTAACTCTGTTAAATAACTTAACAAGTTAATATTACAATTCAGTTTAAAAACTCGACAACTGAGAAAAACATTTTACTTAAATCTTCTATTACGATTCATATTTGCGGTATCAATCAAATTATAATCAACAATGAAGACGTTATTTATTTTATTACTCACATTTTTACATATTAATCTTCTTTCTCAATCAACAATTTCCGGTAAGGTTATTGACCAACAGGGAACACCAATTATGGGTGCAAACGTCTATTTAAAAGGCACTTATAATGGAACTGCTACAAATGAAGAGGGTACATTCACCTTTGAAACAACTACAACTGCTGTACAAACATTAATAGCATCTTTCATTTCATTTGAAACCTATTCAAAATCAGACGATATTACCAATTTCAAAAATATCACCATCAAACTAAAAGATGATGTAAATACCTTAGATGCCGTTACTGTAAATGCAGGTACGTTCAAAGCTGGTGACAATGCTAAGGTGACAGCATTAAAACCGCTAGATATTGTAACTACTGCAGGAGCACTTGGAGATTTCGTAGGAGCGTTACAAACATTACCTGGAACCTCTAATGTTGCCGAAGACGGAAGGCTATTTGTTAGAGGTGGTGATGCCGAAGAAACTCAGATTTTTGTTGATGGTATGCGTGTATTTACCCCCTACTCCCCTTCTGCCAACAATATTCCTTCAAGAGGAAGATTATCTCCATTTCTATTCAAAGGCATAACATTTTCCACAGGTGGCTATTCAGCAGAATACGGGCAGGCACTATCAAGCGTTTTACTTTTAAATAGTATAAGTGAACCACAGGAAGAGAAAACGGAAATTTCTATTATGACCGTTGGATTTGGATTAGGGAATACCCAAAAATGGAAAAAAAGTTCTTTAAGTTTAAATACATCTTATATTAATCTAGCACCATATCAAAAACTGTATCCAGATAATAACGAATGGCACAAGCCCATAGAATCTGTAGCAGGTGAAGCCGTCTATAGATATAAGTTCAATAACGACGGATTACTTAAGGTTTATGGTGCCTACAGTTCCGTAAATTTTGACTTGACGCAGGAAGATATTAATGAAGCAGATGGCATTCGTTTTGGATTAAAAAATAGAAATCTATACATCAACTCCTCTTACCATGATTTCTTAGAAAAGGACTGGAGCATAGCAACAGGGGTAAGTTTTGCCAATGACCGTTCTGAAATGAAATTTAATGATTCTGACATTACAGATGTTGAAAACTCAGCACATCTAAAAATCGCTTTTAAGAAGTTCTTCTCTAGTCGCTACAAACTCAACTTTGGTGCAGAATATTTCATAACCAATTTTACAGAAGACTACCAAGATGTTAGCTTTGAAAATGATTTTGAATTCGATAATAATATTTTCAGCAGTTTCGTAGAAACAGATATTTTCTTCTCCAAAAAATTCGCCACTAAGATTGGAATTAGAGGAGAATACGCTGAACTATTACAAGAGTTTACTATTTCACCAAGATTATCATTAGCATACAAAGCGGGGGCAAACTCTCAATTTTCATTGGCATACGGGGAGTTTTTTCAAAATCCGAAGAACGATTATTTAAAATATAATTCTGATTTCACTGCCGAGAATACTAGCCATTATATTGCCAACTATCAATATGTAAAAAATAAACAGATATTTAGGGCCGAAGCGTATTATAAAGATTATGGAAATTTAGTGAAGTATGATACTCCGTTCGCACTACGTACTTCTACCTATACCAGTAACGGAAAAGGATATGCCAAAGGTTTGGATATATTCTGGAGAGATAATAACACCATTAAAAACACGGAATATTGGATGTCTTACTCCTATTTAGATACTGAAAGAGATTATCAAAACTATCCAACAAATGCCACCCCAGATTTTGCATCAAAACACAATGCATCATTAGTTGTAAAGCGTTGGGTAGAAAATTGGAAAAGTCAAGTAGGTTTGAGTTATAATTATGCATCTGGTCGCAGCTATACCAACCCTAACAAAGGAGGATTCTTAACGGAAGAGGCAAAAAACTTCAATTCGTTAAATGCAAACTATGCATATTTAATCAGTCCGCAGAAAATAGTATATCTATCCGTAAGTAACGTATTAGGAACTAAAAATGTAAACGGATATCAATACGCCAACCAAGCCAATACAGATGGAATGTTTAATAGAAGAACAATTACACCTGCAGCAGACCGCTTCTTTTTTATTGGTTTCTTTTGGACGATCAGCGATAACAAAAATGACAATCAATTAGATAACCTATAGAAATTACAATTCAATACAAAAAACCTACAACTCGGTCATCTATTTTATAAAAAACAATGGAATAGAAAGATATTTGAATAACAATAAATAACATCAAAAAACTATACATCATGAAATCACTACTATTAATTGCCACCTTCATTTTTACACTTAGCTTAACTGCGCAAACACCTTATGAAAAAGGGATGAATGAGGCATTTGCCTTATGGGAGCAACAAAAGAATACAGAAGCCGTACAACTATTTGAAAGAATAGCTTCTGTAGAAACCAACAATTGGTTACCGCCCTATTATGCAGGACTAATTGAAATAGTAAGCAGTTTTGGATTAAAAGATGAAGCACTATTAACTACCAAACTAACCAGAGCAAAAGGTTTTCTAGACAAAGCATCTACAATTTCAGAAAACAATCCTGAAATAATAATTACTTACGCACTTTTGAATACAGCTTATATAGCTTTCGATGGCGCAAAATATGGTATGACACTTTCTGGAGAAAACGTAGCCATCTATAAAAAAGCGTTAGCGATCGCCCCGAATAACCCTAGAGTTTTATTGAACAAAACCGAATGGGATATGGGCACCGCAAAATTCTTTGGTAAATCTACAGCTCCCTATTGCGAAGATATAGACCGCGCAATTGTTTTGTTTAAAGCAGAAGAACAAACCATACCTTTCTATCCGTACTCAGGTTTAGAAAGAGCTCAGGAAATTAGCGCCAACTGCAAAAAAGAAACCTCCCCTAATAAATAGGAGAGGTTTTTTATAGTTTAAATGATAGACTATTATAATATATAATCTGTACTCACAAAATTAGAAAGTTTAGCTTCTAATAAATTCTCAATGATTTCAGTATTCAATTCATTGTCCTTGAAGGCTACAAATGTTCTAATTGAAAACGAACGCAACGCATCATGAACACTTAAAGTTGCTTGTGCAGAATCTTTTCTTCCGGTAAACGGATACACATCTGGTCCTCTCTGGCAAGAACTGTTTAGATTAACACGACAAACCAAATTCACCAAAGTATCTATTAATGGAGAAAGTGCATATACATCCTTACCGAACAAACTTACTTGTTGGCCATAGTTACTTTCTGCCATATCATCTAAAGGCTCCTCAATATCAGCAAAAGGCACAATTGGGATTATTGGACCGAACTGCTCTTCTTGATACACGCGCATGTCTTTAGTTACAGGGTACAAAACTGCAGGCCATATGTAATTATCAAAATGCTTACCTCCTTTTTTGTTGATGATTTTTGCACCTTTTGAAAGCGCATCATCAATTAAACCTTGAATATAGGCAGCTTTGTCAGGTTCAGGTAACGGTGTTAATTTTACTCCGTCTTCCCACGGATTTCCAAATTTTAATTCATCTACTTTATTCGCAAAATTCTTATTGAACTCAGCACTAATTTCTTCATGAACATACACCACTTTTAATGCAGTACAACGTTGACCGTTGAAGGACAAGGTACCTGCCAAGCATTCGTTTATGGTTAAATCTAAATCGGCATCAGGCAAAATAATAGCTGGATTTTTAGCTTCTAGACCCAATACCAAACGCAATCTATTACTCTTTGGATGTTGTTCTTGTAGCGCATTAGCAGATTTACTATTACCTATTAAAGCCAGTACATCCACTTTACCTGTTTGCATAATTGGTGCGGCAACCGTTCTACCACGACCAAATAACACATTTACCACACCCTTAGGGAAACTCGTTTGAAAAGCCTCTAAAAGTGGCGTAATCAATAAAACACCATGTTTTGCCGGTTTAAAGATGGTGGTATTCCCCATAATAATGGCAGGAATAAGCAATGCAAAAGTCTCGTTCAACGGATAGTTGTAAGGACCCAAGCACAAAACAACACCTAATGGTCCTCTTTTAATATGAGCGTATACACCGGCATTTTTTTGAAATTTTGCGGCATCACGATCCAACTGTTTATAATCTTCAATAGTATCTTCAATATATTCAACCGTACGGTCAAATTCTTTTTGTGAATCTGGTAAGGATTTACCAATTTCCCACATCAACAATTTAACTACTTCTTCTCTTTTGGTCTTCATTTTTGAAACAAAGACCTCCATACATTCAATACGGTCCTTAACGTGCATTGTAGGCCACACTCCTTGCCCCTTATCATATGCTTTTAATGCACCATCTAAGGCATCTAATGCTTCTGCCTCCTGCAAATCTGGAATACTACCTAATAATGTTGGTTTGTATTCTTCTGTTGAAGAAATGGTGGAGAATACTTGGGTAGTTTTCCCTTTCCACTCTTTTAGTTCTCCGTTGACCAGATATTGTTTTTGATCTATAGTTGCGGTAATCTGAAATTCTTCTGGAATTTTAATATCACTCATTACTTTTTTATTTTACACTATGATTGATAATTGTACTTAGGATTGATTTCTAAAAATTAACTAGAAATTGAATCTGATATATTAAAAGTAGGTTAAACCAAATATTCAAACAAATCTGGTTTGTCATTTATATAATCGCCATAAAAATTGTTAGTTTTCATACGTTCGATCAAGGGCTTTAAATCTTCTGGATGTTTCAGCTCAATACCTACTACTGCAGGTGCATTTTCCCTGCTGGATTTCTTAGAATATTCAAAATGGGTAATGTCATCCGTAGGTCCCAAAATATCAACCACAAATTCTTTTAGAGCTCCCGGTCTTTGAGGGAATCGAATGATAAAGTAATGCTTAAGTTTTCCATATAGCAACGCTCTTTCCTTTATCTCTGCCGTTCTAGTAATGTCATTATTACTTCCGCCAATAATACATACTACATTTTTACCCTCAATTTCCTCTTTATAATCATCTAAAGCAGCAATGGATAGAGCACCTGCAGGCTCCACCACAATAGCATCTCTATTGTAAAGATCTAGAATAGTTTGGCACGCTTTGCCTTCGTCGACCGTAATCATATTATCTAAATAATAATTACAGATGGCATAGGTTAAGCTACCTACTTTTTTGACCGCTGCACCATCAATAAATTTATCAATATGATCAAGCGCAACTACTTCCCCAGATTCAATAGCCGTTTTCATGGAAGGAGCACCTTTTGGCTCTACTCCTATAATCTTGGTAGTAGGCGAAAGCTGACTAAAAACACTAATGAGTCCAGATGCTAGACCACCACCACCAATACACACAAAAAGATAATCTATAGACTTTTTTGCCTGTTCTATTAACTCTAGACCTACGGTAGCTTGACCTTCAATTATTTTAGGATCATCAAATGGATGTACAAAGATTTTACCTGTTTGATCTCCGAAAGTTTTAGCGGCTAAAGAAGCATCGTCGAAAGTATCGCCTTCCAACACAATTTCTACCCATTCACCACCAAACAATTTTGTTTGCTCTACCTTTTGCTTTGGCGTCACCGATGGCATATAGATAGTACCCCTAATTTTTAAGTGAAAGCATGCAAAAGCAACACCTTGTGCATGATTACCGGCACTGGCACAAATAACACCTTTCTCCCGTTCCTCATCGGTTAAAGAGCTTATTTTGTTAAAAGCTCCTCTAATTTTATAAGAACGTACGCGTTGTAAATCTTCACGCTTTAAACGAACTTGACAATTATACTGCTTAGACAAACGAATACTTTCTGTTAACGGAGTTACCTCTGAAATTTCAGAAATGGTCTGTGCAGCTTTTAAAACATCATCTAATTTTGGAAAATATGCCGGCTTTATCCCTTTCATATGTTTTGTATTCTGCTATTGTTTTTTAAAACTAGTATAAAACCTAAATTGTCCGCTTAAGGGCAACTCTTTAAAACTGTTATTCCACAATGGATTGCAATTCTATGGGTGCACTTAACCGGACAATCGGTATATCTATAAAAGATTATAAATCTATACGATAGGCTTCATAGCTGTCATTGATTCACGTAAACGTGTACCAACAATTTCTACCGGATGCGTACGCAATGCTTTGTTAATAGCGATTAACTGTGCATTGTCAACATCATTATCAATATCTCCAGAGAAGTTTGTACCAATAACGTCTGTATCTATACCCTTCATGAAATCAGTTAATAAAGGCTTACATGCATGATCAAAAAGATAACAACCATATTCAGCAGTATCAGAAATTACACGGTTCATTTCAAACAATTTCTTACGTGCAATAGTGTTTGCAATTAACGGAGTTTCGTGTAAAGACTCGTAGTATGCAGACTCAGCGATAATACCAGATTCTGTCATGGCCTCAAAAGCCAATTCAACACCAGCTCTTACCATAGCAACCATTAAAACACCGTTGTCATAAAATTCCTGTTCCGTAATCTCTTGATTACCAGCAGGCGTTTTTTCAAAAGCAGTTTCACCTGTGGCAGCTCTCCAAGTCAATAAATTCTTATCATCATTTGCCCAATCTTCCATCATGGTTTTTGAGAAATGACCGGTCATAATATCATCCATATGCTTTTGGAACAACGGACGCATAATATCTTTTAATTCTTCCGATAACTCAAATGCCTTTACTTTAGCAGGATTTGAAAGACGATCCATCATGTGCGTAATACCACCATATTTCATTCCTTCAGTGATGGTTTCCCACCCGTATTGAATTAATTTAGAAGCGTATCCGGCATCAATTCCTTTTTCGATCATTTTATCGAAACAAAGAATAGAACCTGTTTGTAACAAACCACAAAGAATAGTTTGCTCACCCATTAAATCTGATTTTACCTCAGCAACAAAAGAAGACATTAATACACCTGCTCTATCACCACCGGTACCAACAGCATAAGCTTTGGCCTGCTCTAATCCTTTACCTTGAGGATCGTTATCTGGGTGAACCGCAATTAATGTTGGTACACCAAAACCTCTTTTATATTCTTCACGTACTTCTGATCCCGGACATTTTGGAGCAACCATAATTACGGTAATATCTTCACGAATCTGCATACCTTCTTCAACGATATTAAAACCGTGAGAATACGAAAGTGTAGCACCTTTTTTCATTAATGGCATAACCGCACTAACTACAGCAGTATGTTGCTTGTCTGGGGTAAGGTTAATTACAATATCGGCAGTAGGAATTAATTCTTGGTAGGTACCTACTGTAAATCCGTTTTCAGATGCATTTACAAAAGATTGTCTTTTTTCTTTTATAGCAGCATCACGCAGTGTGTATGAGATATCCAATCCAGAATCTCTCATGTTTAAACCTTGGTTCAACCCTTGTGCACCACAACCTACGATTACAATTTTTTTGCCTTTTAAAGCATTTACACCATCTGCAAACTCAGACGAATCCATGAAGCGACATTTTCCAAGTTGCGTTAATTTATCTCTTAATGATAGCGTATTAAAATAATTGGCCATTTTGTATTTACTTTATTTGATTATTGTTTAGACTCTTTATTTAAAATTCTTTTAGTATCGCTGAAATTTTCATTTCATCTTTAGTAACCGATATACGGCCAGAACGTACAAACTGCATAATGCCGTACGGTTTTAGTTGATCGTGCATTTCATCAATTTCATTTCTTCTACCGCTTTTGGCGATGACAAAAAAATCTCTTGATACGGTGACGATCTGTGCATTGTTATCTTTAATGATGTTCTGTATTTGACGCTCGTCAAACAGCAGTCCCGATGCTATTTTGAACAAAGCAGATTCTTGATAAATAGTTTCATCATCAGTATGGTAATATGCTTTAATTACTTCAATTTGTTTCTCGATCTGCCCAACGATATTATGTACCCATTTCTCTGTTGTATGTGCTACAATCGTAAATTTAGAAACATCTTCAATCTCTGATTTAGAGACATTAAGACTCTCTATATTTATATGTCTCTTTAAAAATATACCTGATATTCTATTCAGTAACCCTACGTTATTCTCTGAATAAACCGATATTGTAAACCATTTATTTTCCATAAGCTTTAATTACCTATTCCTTTAACAAAAGGACTTTATGGTGTCATTATAATTAATCTATACTATTTTTTTACGGCCATTATTAAACCGGTTGACCAATTCATTTTGGTCAATTGTAAATCTTCACGTTGATCCAAATATGCTGTAAGAGCTATTACATTGTCCTCATGACCTTCTGGCCAATTGGGCTGTTTTGTCATATCATCTATTATGTAAAAGCCGCCAACTTTTAACAATTCTAAAACCTCATCGATCTCACTGTATTTTCCTGGCCAGGCATCGGCAAAAATTAAATCGAACTTTGTTCCAGAATATTCCTTGATCCATTCCGTACCATCCTTACAAATCACCTCTATCCTATCATCATTACCAAAATAACTGGTAGCGATAGAAATGAGTTCTTCATCATTATCTACGGATAGCAATGTAGAATTAGCATCCATGCCTTCTATCATCCAAGAAAGGCTAAGACCAATACCAGTTCCTATTTCTAAAAACCTTCCGTTTGGTTTTGAAGCGATCAATGTTTTGAGAAAACTACCAACGTACAGGTCTGACGGCATCGTAAATCCTATTTCCTCAGATTTACGGGCTATCTCCGTATGTATTTTAGGAATGTCCTGTATGTTCGTATCGTTCATGAGGTTATTATTGCTATTATTTCAATCTAACTTCAGAAACCGAAGCTCCAGAAGGTATCATTGGAAAAACGTTATCTTCTTGCTCTACCTTTACTTCCAAGAAATAAGGTTCTTTAGAAGCCATCATTTCCTGAATGGTAGCTTTTAAATCTTTACGTTCAGAAATTCTTTTTGCTTCAATACTATATCCTTCAGCAATTTTCACAAAATCAGGATTCACCATTACCGTTGATGCATATCGTCTCTCAAAGAACAACTCTTGCCATTGGCGTACCATACCTAAGTGTTCATTGTTCAACACCACAATTTTTACAGGAACTTTATGTTGAAAAATAACACCCAATTCCTGAATGGTCATTTGATAACCACCATCACCAATTATAGCTACCACTTCCCTATCCATAGCACCCATTTTTGCACCAATAGCTGCTGGTAAAGCAAAGCCCATAGTTCCTAATCCGCCAGACGTAATATTACTTTTAGATTGTGAGAATTTAGCATACCTACAAGCGATCATTTGATGTTGACCAACGTCAGACACAATAACTGCCTTATTATTTGAAGCTAAATTGATTTCTTCAATAACCTCACCCATGGTCAGGCCATCCTTAGTTGGGTGAATATCGTTCTTTATAATAGTATCGAACTCAATTTTATATTTTTCTTTAAAACCATTATGCCAAGCCTGGTGGCTATTCTCATTAATCAAAGGTAGCACCAAGCCTAAAGTTTCTTTTGAGTTTCCTAAAACAGCAACATCTGCATGAACGTTCTTATTTATCTCGGCAGGATCAATTTCAAAATGAATAACCTTTGCCTGTTTTGCATAATCTTCTAACCTACCCGTTACACGATCATCAAAACGCATACCAATGGCAATTAACAAATCGCATTCATTGGTCATAAGGTTAGGTCCGTAATTACCGTGCATACCCACCATACCAACATTTAGAGGATGAGCAGTATCCAGGGCAGACGCACCCATAATTGTCCAAGCAGCAGGAATACCGGCTTTTTCAACTAATGCTTTCAATTCTTCCTCTGCCTTTCCAAGTATAACACCCTGTCCCCAAACAATAAAAGGTTTTTTAGCACTATTGATTAAATCAGCTGCCGCCTGTATAGCATTGGTGTCCGGTTTTGACACCGGCTTATAGCTTCTTACCGCTGTACATTTCTCATATGAGAAGTCAAAGGCTTCTATTTGTGCATTTTTGGTAATATCTACCAATACCGGACCTGGTCTACCAGATTTTGCAATATAAAAAGCTTTCGCCATTACCTCCGGAATTTCAGAAGCTTCGGTTATTTGGTAATTCCATTTGGTAACAGGAGTAGAAATACCAATAATATCAGTTTCTTGAAAAGCATCTGTACCTAATAATTGTCTTGTTACCTGCCCAGTGATACATACCATAGGCGTAGAATCTATCTGCGCATCTGCAAGTCCGGTTACTAAATTAGTAGCACCGGGACCAGAAGTTGCTATAGCTACACCCACTTTACCTGAAACACGAGCATACCCCTGAGCTGCGTGTGTTGCTCCCTGTTCATGCCTGGTAAGTATATGTGTTAATTTATCTTGAAACTTATATAATTCGTCATAGACGGGCATAATAGCACCGCCAGGGTAGCCATACATTGTTTCTACCCCTTCGGCCAATAAACAATGAATTAATGCCTCTGCTCCAGAAACTTTTATAGTTTTCTTGGAATCCGTACTTTTTTTCTTCTCTTTTACTGTTTCCATAATTAATAATCTAAATCAAGTATTGCATATAAGCGATACAACAACCTGATATTATTCCACCTAGAATTGTTTAAAATCTAGTCGGTTTTATTTAAAATTCATCGGTAACACAACCTTTGGATGCAGAAGATACCATACGGGCGTATTTATATAAGCTTCCTCTTTTTACTTTTAGTTCCGGTTGTTTCCAGTTCTTTTTTCTTTCCGCTAATTGTTCGTCGGTAAGATCTACTGATATTTCATTCTTTTCGGCATCAATAGTAATAATATCCCCATCTTCCAACAGACCTATTGTACCACCATCTTGTGCTTCTGGTGCAACGTGACCTACAACAAACCCATGTGTACCCCCTGAGAAACGTCCATCAGTAATCAAAGCAACATCTTTACCAAGACCTGCACCCATAATAGCTGCAGTAGGTTTCAACATTTCTGGCATACCGGGTCCACCTTTAGGACCTTCATAACGAATAACTACAACATCGCCTTTTTTCACTTCACCTCTACCAATACCGGCATTGGCTAGAAACTCATCATTATATACTTTAGCGGGACCAGAGAAATACAGTCCTTCTTTTCCTGTAATTTTAGCAACGGCACCTTCTGTTGCCAGATTACCATAAAGAATACGTAAATGACCCGTTGGTTTTATAGGATTGTTCAACGGCTTAATAACCTGCTGATGCTCTAATAAACCAGGTACCTCTTCTAAGTTTTCAGCAATAGTTTTACCGGTAACCGTAAGACAATCGCCATGTAACATTCCGTTATCAAGCATAAACTTCATAACCGCAGGTACGCCACCAACACGGTGCACATCTTCCATTAAAAATTTTCCGCTTGGTTTTAGATCCGCTAGGAACGGAGTAGTATCACTAATTTTTTGAAAATCATCTAATGTAAAATCAACATCGGCAGCTTTTGCAATTGCTAAGAAGTGAAGCACTGCATTTGTAGAACCCCCTAAAAGGGTTAGTAAGCGAATAGCATTTTCCATAGATTTACGGGTAATGATATCACTAGGTTTAATATCCTTCTCTAAAAGTGTTCTTAATGCTTTACCTGAATTTATAGCATCGTTCTGCTTGTCCTTACCAATAGCAGGGTTAGAAGAGTTATAGGGCATTGCCATACCTAACGCCTCAATAGCCGAGGCCATAGTATTGGCCGTATACATACCACCACAGGCACCTGCCCCAGGACATGCATTTTGAATGACACCTTTGTAGTCATCTTCATTCATGGTACCGGCAACTTTTTCTCCCCATGCCTCAAAAGCTGAAACAATATCTAATGTCTTGTCCTTAAAACAACCCGAAGCAATTGTACCACCATAAACCAAAACAGAAGGTCTGTTTAAACGGATCATTGCCATTAGTGCACCGGGCATATTCTTATCACAACCAACGACAGTAACCAACCCGTCATAATTCATTGCCTGCACCACAGTTTCCATAGAATCTGCAATAATATCTCTTGAAGGCAAAGAATAACGCATACCATATGTACCCATAGATATACCATCACTTACACCGATCGTATTAAATACTAGTCCAACCAAGCCAGTACCGTTGACACCAACCTTGACCTCTTGCGCTAAATCATTTAAGTGCATATTACAAGGGTTCCCCTCATAACCTGTACTACCAATACCAATTAATGGCTTCTTTAAATCTTCTTCAGTTAAACCAATTGCATAAAGCATTGCTTGTGCTGCTGGTTGTGTTGGATCTTGGGTTACATTCTTACTATGTTTGTTCAACTCCATAATATAATTCTCGTATGCTTATCTTGATTTCTTAATACCGTTAAACCAAAGATAAAAGTTTATAAAAATTTCTATTTTTAACTATAATTGACAATACAAATTCATTCTATCAAAAAACCACTTAATAAACTAAAAACCAGTATTTTAACTAGTTAATTTATATCATATTCAATACTTCAAAACTGATCTATTATTATCATATAATCATAAAAAAAACCTGTATCAAATAAATCCGATACAGGTTTTTCCAAATGAAAGAAAAGCTATATCACCCCCTATTAGGAATGACAATGACTAGTTCATTATTTAATTTTGATAAATTCATACTACAATAGTACGCAAAAAATTAGTTATAAATAACACCTTAACAAAATCAGTTTAAAAAGTAATAAATTACACCAATTTAAATCTAATAGTATCCCCACCTTTCTTTTGTGCCAATATACAAATTGCCTTGTCGGTTAATTGAACAGTCCTTGGGTAACCACCAGTAGTTTGTCCGTCTTTCATCAGCACAATCATCTTACCGGCAGGTGTCAACTGTACTGTACCTGGTATTGTTGCAGAGGTAAGCATAGAAATAGTATGTGACGATACCGTTTCGGACAATTGATATGCCATTCTATTGTTCTCATGTGAAACAGTAAACGTTTTAGAGAAAATTTCTTCTAATTGCTTATCATTCAACAAATCAAACTCAGGCGCTTTATACACCTCTAGTACAGTATTATCTAAAAATGAAGCAGCTTTGATCTCTGAAATTTTAGGTTGAAAATTTTCTTGTATTGAAAATGGAATAACGTCATTTTCGTTCAATCTATTAAATTTCGTAATTGGCTTGTAAAAGGATCTACTGCCCAATATTTCTTTAGAAGTAAAGCCACCTTTTAAAGCAAGGTACGCCCTAAAACCTTTTTCTAATCTACCAAAAGATAAAAGGTCCTCTTCATTAACCCTATAAACTTTATTATTCTGTATGGGTGCATTGTTTAGGGTTGCAGACATTTCTGCACCACCAAGAGCTATGTACGTTTCTTTTTCGAATAAAAGCGTTGGCCCTGTCATGGTAATTTCTAACACGGCAGCAGATTCTTCATTCTCAAGTAAAGAATTTACTTTAAATACAGACATCTCATCCATAACACCAGACACCGGCACACCTTTATTTCTATAATGAAATCTACCTGCGTCTTGTACCGTGGTATAAAAACCTGCTTTTAGAACTTTAAGCATCTATATTAATTTTTTCAGGTTTATATATACCAACTTCAGCTTCTATTTTACGAAGATTGTGCTCCGCTCTAGATATTTTATAAAATTCAATTTTATCACCTACACTTACAAAGCAAGGATTTTCTTTGGATGCATCAAAAATAGGTATCGCACAGTTTCCTATAATATTCCAACCTCCAGGAGATTCTTGCGGATAGATACCTGCTTGCTTTCCTGCGATACCAACAGCTCCCTTTATCACTTTAGCTCTTGGTACAGCTTTACGCGGTAATTCCAGTTCTGCATCAATTCCGCCTAAATACATAAATCCAGGTAAAAACCCAATACCAAAAACGGTATATGTAGCACCAGTATGTAGAGCGATAATCTCTTCTTTAGTTTTATGTAGTTGATTTGCTACTTCCTCTAAATCAAGACCGAACTCCGAATCATACGACACAGGTAGTCGCCATAAATACCTAGCTGGCTTAGGAGATTCTTTTAATTGCCTGTACCAATCATGAATATCAGAAGATAACTTTTGGAAATCAATTTGTTTTGTCCTGTTTATGATGAGAAGAGAGTTGTAAGAAGGAACTAGCTCCCATTCTTTATTCGTATATACTTCTTTAGTCAAAAATCTTTCGAAATGTAAAATTTTTTCCAATATAATTTCGCTGACCTCATTTGGCCATTCAATTAAGACAGAGTGTACTCCAAAAGGTTTAATATTTATTTTGGGGGAATTCACGATTTCACTTGTAGATTATGATGAGGTAATTCATTTGTAAGATACGTCAAAATTTGCAATGCAGCTGGAGTATCTCCATGAATACAATAGGTATCAGCTTCAATAGGCATATGCTTGCCCGTTATCGTTTTTACCTCCTTATCCTTATACATCCTTAGAATGTGATCCAATACCTCTTGATCAGAGTTGATTAAGGCATTTTGCTTTTTTCGTGGCACCAAACTTAAATCATCATTATAATTTCTATCCGCAAAAGCTTCCACCATAACTTTAAATCCGTTATTCATTGCTATTTTCTGAATAATACTATCAAAAGGAACATACAACACCACACTTTTTTTATACGCTAATATGGCAGTTAAAAAGATTTCTGCCAATTGTACATCTTTTGCTATATCATTATACAAAGCTCCATGTGCTTTAATATGATGCAGCGGTATACTCATTTCTTTACCCGCAGCTTCAAATAATTGCATTTGAGTTTGAATACTTTTAACAAGCTCATCATTAAGAATTGACATACTTACACGACCAAAGTTCTCTTTATCTGGATATGAAGGATGGGCACCAACCTTTACCTGATATTTCTTTGCCAGTTCTAAACACAGCTGAATGGTCTCTTTAGAACCTGCGTGACCACCGCAAGCAATATTGCAAGAGCTTATCATTGGAAAAAGGTCTTTTTCATTACCTACACCTTCTCCAACATCACAATTAATATCTATACTTCTATTCATCTGCTACAAAATACCTAAAACGGTTAGTATACTTTTAGCACCCAATAAAACGGAAAGGAGAATAATTAGTCCGCCGAAAATATTCTGCGACAAAGAGTTTTTATATTTCCCCATGACTCCCGTTCTATTGACAACCCACAATAAGAACACCGCAATAACAGGCAATAACAATCCATTGGTTATCTGGGCGAATTTAATAATCTCAATAGGTTTAATTCCGAAGGATAAAAAGAAAACACCTAGCCCTAAAATAATCATCCATATCATTCTAAACTTAGCATCTTTAAATCCTGCTTTCCACCCAAAGCAACTATTTGCGACATAAGCTGCAGCCAAGGGCGCCGTTATAGCCGAAGTAATACCAGCCGCACACATTCCTATTCCTAAAAAATATAACGCTGCGGAACCGTACAATGGCTCTAAAGCTTTTGCCATATCTATTACATTGTTTACTTCAGATGAATTTATAGCAGAAGCAGAAATTATAATGCTAACAGAAACAAGACCTCCTAAAATAATAGAAACCAAGGTATCTCTTTTTACTAATTTTAAATCCTCTTTAGATTTCCATTTCTCACTTACCAAAGCTGCATGTAAAAAGAGATTATATGGAACAACGGTTGTACCCACTAAAGCAATTATAACGAGAATACCTTTTTCAGGTATTATAGGTACAAAAAGACCTTTAAACAGTTCCCACACATCTGGTTTGGTCAATATAGCCGTCATCACAAAAGAAAGACTCATGATAAATACTAGAACAATAAACACTTTCTCTAAAGCCTTGTAACTACCAAGATACAACAAAAGAAACGCTAAACCTGCTAATATAAAGGGGTACAGACTGCTATATTCCATACCAAACAAAGCTTCTAAACCTAAGGTGGCACCTCCTAGATTACCTGCTTCATACGCAGCATTCCCTATTATAATGGCAGAAAAGATAAGACCAATGACACTATTACGAATCCATGGATTATTTAGCTCTTGCTTAATTACATCTGCCAATCCCTTCTGTGTAACTATCCCCAGCCGCGCAGACATTTCCTGTAAAACATAAGTTGCTACAATTGATAACAACATGGCCCACAACAAACTAAATCCAAAATCAACTCCTGCCAAGGTACACGCCGTAACCGTACCTGGACCTATAAACGCTGCAGCTACTAGCACACCAGGACCTAATTTCTTAAACATTTAGTAAAATTATCATTCATGTAAATATAATTGGTAAATATGACATGGCTCACTATCCGCTGTATCATTTTTACCACAATTTTAACATTTTAAAATGCAGTTAATCTAAAATAGTGTAGTTCATCTAAAACTTATATGTAATTCACCGAGGAAACATACTAATCCTTAAATAACTTGGTTATAACTATCCCCAAACCTTAAACTTAACCTATTAATGATTTGTTTAGAATGTAAAAAAGAACTCGGTTATTTAGATCACAAAAATGCAATGGAAAGTGCAGGTGTAGAGCTTTGTGCCAAACATCATGAGCGAATAAAATTATTGATCAATAAACACAATACTTCCTTAGAAGCCATTCAGCTTTACTATGCCCTTAAAGCAGCAGGAGTAAGTTCAATGCTAGAATGGTGGGATGGTAAAAAGTCTATAGACATTGCCATTTCGCGTGTAAAACTTAATATTGAAATTGATTCTGAATATGAAAAACTCACTGAACACGAAGCTATTAATAATTTAGAAGAAGCAATGCATTCTTTTAAAAATGGATTTACCACCATTAGAATTCCCCATATTGTAGTACGTTATTATTTAAATGAAACTGTAAATAACATTATTGGTATTATGCAAGGCCTTAAAGCCAATATAAAAGTGATCAACTAAAAAAAACAGGTATGGAAAATTCTAAAAAAGCATTTAGAAACCCCATTAGAGCTGCAATTGCAACCCTTTTAATTGGAATGGCAATGCAAATACTTCACTGGGCTTATTCTGAAGGAATCATTTTCATATCCTTTGCTGCCATACTCGTATTATACGCTTTTCGTTTTTTAAAGAAAAAAGAGAAAAAAATCGTTGATTTAATTAAAATGGCTTTGGTTCTTTTTTGGACGACCAACGGCATATTGACAATATTGGATTTTACCCATACACTGTTTTTTCAAATAGGTACGGCATTCACCTTCATCATATGGTTTGCAATGGAAGGTACTTCATATTTCATGTCTAAAGATGGAAGTCTAAACAATAGTATGACTGAAATTATATGGAATTTTGTCATGAGCATAGGTGTGATTACGCTTATTTGTGGTGGACTCATGCATTTGTTAAGTTGGGATTACTCCATACCTGTACTTACCCTTGGACTAACCATTATTACAAGTTACATACTTAAAGATATTTTCACTGCACCCAAGAATAATGAAGACGATGCTAATAATGAAGAACTATTTTCTTAAAATACATCCTCCATCAATACTGATAAATTTACCCCAACCAACCCTCTCTATCTAATGAGCGGTATTGAATGGCTTCAGAGATATGAATCCCATCCAAATCCACGGCACCACCTAGATCCGCAATAGTTCTTGCCACCTTCAAAATTCTGTCATAAGCCCTGGCAGAAAGATTCAATCGTTCCATAGCATTTTTCAACAAGGCTTTAGACTTCTCATCCAGCTTACAATATTCGCGAATCTGTTTCGTATTCATTTGAGCATTGTAATGCACATTATCCAAATCTTTAAATCTGACAGTTTGCAATTCTCTTGCTGCGGTCACCCGTTTTCTGATATCTACACTCCCCTCTCCTTTTCGTTCCTCGGATAATTTCTCAAACGGTACGGGAGTAACCTCAATATGAATATCTATACGATCTAAAAGCGGACCTGATATTTTACTTAAATACCGTTGCATTTCTGCAGGTGACGAGGTCACCGGCGCATCTGGATCATTGAAATACCCTCCCGGGCTAGGATTCATACTTGCCACCAACATAAAACTACTTGGGTAGGTAACGGTAAACCTAGCTCTAGAGATTGTTACTTCCCTATCTTCTAATGGCTGACGCATTACCTCTAAAACGCCACGTTTAAATTCTGGTAATTCATCTAAGAACAACACCCCATTATGAGAAAGGGATATTTCTCCCGGTTGCGGGTATGCACCACCGCCTACAAGTGCGACATCCGAAATGGTGTGATGTGGGCTTCTAAATGGTCTTTGACTCATTAAACCCATATTCTTAATCTTCCCTACCACACTATGAATTTTGGTAGTTTCCAAAGCTTCATGTAAGGTCATTGGTGGCAAAATTGAGGGTAATCTTTTTGCTAACATAGTCTTACCAGCACCTGGAGGACCTATTAAAATAATATTATGTCCGCCTGCAGCGGCAATTTCCATGCAGCGCTTAATACTCTCTTGTCCTTTTACATCAGAAAAATCAAACTCTGGAAAATCTAGATTTTTATAGAACTCTTCTCTAGTATCTATGATGGTTTGCTCAAGTGGAGTACCTTGATCAAAGAAATCCAAAACTTGTTTGATATTATCAATTCCGTACACCTTTAAATCTCCAACAATTGCCGCCTCTTTAGCATTGGCAGTAGGTAGAATAAAACCAGTAAATCCTTCTTCTTGCGCTTTTATAGCAATTGGCAAAGCTCCTTTTATGGGTTGTAGGCTACCATCTAAAGACAATTCCCCCATGATAATATACTTCTCTATATCTTCAGATTTTATTTGACTGGATGCTGCTAATATCCCAATAGCCAAAGTAAGATCATAAGCGGAGCCTTCTTTACGAAGGTCGGCAGGAGCCATATTTATGGTAATTTTTTTACCCGGAATTTTATATCCGTTATTCTGTAATGCAGCTGCTATTCTGTAATTACTTTCTTTAATGGCATTATCCGGCAACCCTACCAAATGATAACCAATTCCCTTATTGATATTTACTTCAACAATGATTGTTGTAGCCTCAACCCCAAATACCGCACTTCCATAAACTTTTGTAAGCATTTTCAATCCTTTGGCTTAAAAGTAAGGATTTCTTTACTCTTTTGAATATCAGCCTTGTTCATCATCATTTTCCGGAATTCTCCTTTCACAAACATTTCTGCCTGGTCCCGATAGTGCTTACTCAACGGGTTACCAGATTGCCCGGTTGGCAGAATACTAATACTGTTTTCAACATCGGAAAAATCTATAATTCTTCTGGTAGATGGTCCGGATGTGGTTTTATAAAATCCGGTTTTATCATATGAAAATGCCATATTATTAATTACTTCCCTTGCACCATGAACAGGAAATGGGCCTACATTAAAAAAGGAACGTAAAGATGCTATCTGGCCAATAGGGTGTGGATGTTCAATGCTATGCACTTTTTCCCATTTCCAATTACTCATATCATTACCAAAATCCTTTTCTAAAGAAGCTACGGCATCCATAAAAGATGTATTTACTATATTTGTTATATTTTCTTGAATATCGGCAGTATTTACGTCATCTAACCATACAGATTCTTCGTCTTTAGAGAGCGGTGCTATCAATCGTTTTACAAAATGGGTACTTATAAATTGATTGAATAAATCTTCTTCCAATTCATCTTCAAACGTGTTCTCCAAAAAATAATACGCCCATCTATTATAAATAGTGGCTTCTATGGAAGACAACTTGTAATCTCCGGTCCACATTTTTAAACTATCAATTGCTTTCAATCCGTTTTCACTCAATAAAGAGACATCAATATACTGAGACAAATTGGTGACTATTTCTGGGTCTACAGAAGAAATAACGTCCGTAATCATGTCACTTGCCGTATCTAAATCCCAATCATTTTTAGGCTCTAACAACTGAACTATCCGCTTTCCTCTATTTTCTGGCAAATAATAGCCTGGGTAAAGCATACCAGCAATAGAATCTGGCTGGTTATTGGCAGAATAAACATAGTTGCTTGGCGGATTTATAGCCTGCGGATTCTTATTAAAAGGTATCCATTCTTTTTCTACCGGAAGCCCCTCCCCTACTTCAAAAATTAATTTGGTATTCACAGAATCAGGAATATTATAAAGTTGTGCTGTGGCAAACCAAGCCACATTTCCTTCACTATCACCGTACATAATATTTAATCCCGGAGCATGAATTTTTGGTAAGGCTTTCTTGAACTCCTTAAGATCATTAGAGTGACTTAAACCAAAAAGTGCGTCTATGACCTTATTGTCCATTTGCGTGTATAGCCAAGACATAGCAATGGGTCTTTCTCCCTGTAGTTGATCAGCTATTCCATTTAAAATTGGACCATGGTTCGATTTTTTATAGGTAAACTCAACTTCAGATGAATCTTTAACCTTAAAAGACTTCGTTATAATTTCATAGTCCACATACCCATTTTCAGATAGGTATTGATTCTCGTTAGCAGGATTATTCTCTTCAAAATAGAAATCAACATCATCATTCTCGAACATGGTTAATCCGTATGCAACTTTTCTATTATGTCCTAACAATGGAAATGGTATACCTGCAATGTGGTATCCGTATTTAGAATAGGTAGGGGTTTCTATATGAGCTTCAAACCAAACCGAAGGCTGGGCAAAACCTATATGAGGGTCATTGGCAAAAATGACCTTTCCGTTCTTTGTTTTCTCAGGGGCAATCACCCAACTATTACTCCCTTCGAACAACGGAATATCTAACGCACCTAAAGCTTTGTTTACCGAAGCCGTAAGGTTGTTTTGAATAGTGTCTGTTGCCGTAGGGTTGTAGTTCTTAATCCATTCCGTATCTATACTAGACCCTACATGTAGGTCATTTAAATATTCAGGTCCTAATTTGGTATATATGGTAGTTAATAGAGGATCTGTTTTATGGGCCATAGCAAAACTAAAAGCCATATAGCCAATAGTATTATACATATCTTCCAAAACAAATTCTTTCTTATCTATACCCGTTAGATAAAACTCTACCGGTGTTGGTCCTTCCTTTATAAATTGATTGATACCATCTAAATAGGCTTTAGCCAAAACAACCCCTTCATTGTTCTCATCTGCATTAGCAGCTGTCACTTTAGAAGCATCTGCAATACCTAGCGACAAAAAGAATTTATCAGTACCAATTAAATCTGCACCAAAAACTTCTGACAAACCGCCACTGGCAATTCTTCTAAGAAGCTCCATTTGCCATAGGCGATCTTGCGCATGAACATACCCTAAAGTTCTAAAGGCATCTTTTTCGGTCTCTCCATAAATATGTGGAATACCGTATTCATCATAAAAGACATTTACCTCATTTGTTAGGTCCGTAAGTTCTTTTTCACCTGAATAATCTGGCTGTAAAGTGTATGCGAATATTCCGCCAACAACGATCAAAAGGGTAATAACAACCAATAGGAAAACTCCTATTCTTTTTAATGTTCTCATAGTTTGGTTTGGAGGTATTGTTTCCCCAAGTTAAAACTATTTTTCACAATAAACACTTCGTAGATCTGCTTTTTATTGACAAGTAGTCCACATCTTACAAAACTTTAAATTAATTATTGTTACGCAATCCTTCTAACAACCAGTTTTTATAGGTAGGAACATCAGAATTTTGAATAGATGTATTCAGCACTTTCAAATCTGGCGAAAGTAACACGTAAAAAGGCTGCGAAATAGAACCAAAATTCACATCTTGAAAAGTGCCCCATTTTTGGGCAATATTGCTAATTTCCTTTACGCGGCCACTGTCAAATTGAAAATTAAATTGTTCAGCTTCAGGTAGCTCTTCCCTATCATCTGTATATAATGAGATAAGTATATAGTTTTCTTTTATGATTGGGAAAACCTCTGGATCGCTCCAAACATTTTCCTCCATTTTTCTACAGTTTACACATGCCCAACCTGTAAAATCTAAAAGGATTGGCTTGTTAACTTTTTTTGCATAAGCCAAACCTTCATCAAAATCCTTATAGCAATCTATCCCTAAAGGACAATCAGTCTCTTGTTCAAAAACACTATAAAACTCAGGTGGTGGAAATCCACTTAACAATTTCAAATTGGTGATATTGGTAACACCCAAAATCATGTATATAGTAAATGCACCACTTACAAAAGCAGCTACTTTTCTACTTAATGATAGTTTTTTTATTGGACCGTCATGTGGAAACTTATATAAGCCAAATAAGTATAAAGTCATGGCTATACCTAGCACGATCCAAATACCTAAAAATATCTCACGCTTCAATATTCCCCAATGCCCAACCAAATCTGCATTGGATAAGAATTTTAACGCCAAACCTATTTCCAAAAAGCCTAATACTACTTTTACCGTGGTCATCCACCCACCAGATTTTGGAAGAGAATTTAACCATGCCGGAAAAAGCGCAAACAGCGCAAACGGCAATGCCAAGGCTACACCAAAACCGGTCATACCGGCGGTAAGGTTAGAAGCTACTTCTCCCTCTGCCAAAGTAGTGCCTCCTAATAAACCACCTAAAATAGGTCCTGTACAAGAGAAAGACACAATTGCCAAGGTTATAGCCATAAAAAAGATGCCTAACACACCGCCAACCTTAGAGGATGCATCATCCATTTTATTTGCCCAAGAGCTTGGTAATGTTAGCTCATAATATCCAAAAAAGGAAAAGGCAAAAAATATGAAGATCACAAAGAATAATAAATTCAACCAGACGTTAGTAGCGATGGAATTTAGAATTTGAGAATCAACAGAATCGAATAAATGAAATGGCAGACTTAGTAAAAAATAAATAAGAATAATAAAGAACCCGTATAACAAGGCGTTTAAAATTCCTTTAGATTTGTTTTGAGAATGCTTTGTAAAGAATGACACCGTTAAAGGAATCATAGGAAATACACACGGAGTCAATAGTGCAATTAAACCTCCAAGAAAACCTAATCCAAAAATTACCCAGATATTAGTTGTCTCCGCAATAGTATCTTGGCCATGAGTAAGTAATTCTTTATTCTTTAAATCTAATCGTAACTCTTGCCCTAGCGCTAGACTTCTATCATCAACGGTAGTTATGACCTCAGCTTTTGTACCATCTAAAGTAAAGATGAATTTCTTATCCATAGGGATGCAAACCTCTTCACATACCTGAAAAAACAAGTCAACATCTATCTGATTAATTGCCGGATCCAATATTTTAATTCGCTGCGTAAATGTTGCGTTTTCTTTGAAGTAAGTTTCCTCTACCTCAAAAATTTCACTATACTCTTTTATTGTCTCACTCTCCGTAGTCCCACCAATCAATTCATAAACAGTTCCATTTCCATTATAAGTAAACTCACTTGGCAGGGAACCAAATTCTGATGTAAATTGAGAGTACATATGCCAACCATCTAAGATTGTAGCCTGCATCACCAATTCATATTCCAATTCTGAAATCTTGTTGATTTGTTGCTCCCATACTACGGGATTATCTTCTGTTTGTGCGAAAGTACCAAGCGGCAAAACAATTAAAAGTAATAAAGTAAAAAATCTAATCATGTAAATTCTATTTTTAAAATCTCTTGAGCGGTATCCGTAACCCTAAAACGATGATCCGCACGCATACCAATAACCCAAATAATTTGCTCACCTGAGCACAACAACCAAGTTGCTTCTTTAGACAAGACATCTATTTTCTCATCTTTAAAAAACTTTGATAATTTCTTTTTACGGTTTAATCCAATCGGATAAAAATAGTCGCCCGTTTTCCATTTTCTTACTGTCAACGGATATTTTAATGCTTTCTTTTGAACAAAAATTACTGTATCCGTATTATCATGACGCTCAGAAACCTCAGAAAACTTTATGTCCACCGGAAGGTTCAAAGGTACCTTTTCTTCCGTAATCAGATACTCTTGAGTATTCAATTCATTTTCCATGATTTTGGACAAAATCAATACATCTCTGTTTTTGACCAAAACATGAGAATTAGACACCAATTGTTTGCCACTAAGACCATCTAACAGTGCTTTAAGATTATCCATTTCCTTGAATCCGTAAACTCTAAATAAACCATGCAAATAAGTGGATAAAGGCTGTAATTTTTTCAATTTTGAAATTTCCACTTCTATTCTGCCATCTTTTTCTACAAACAGTTCTTCTTTCAAGTGCTGAAGATATGCCGAGGCAATGGTTTCCGTTTGCTGTAAATAGTCCTGCGTATTTTTAAAATTAGCTGTAAAAGTAGGATGGAGTTCATGCAATTTAGGAATTATCTCCAACCTAATTTTATTGCGCAAATACTTGGCATCTGCATTACTGGCATCTTCGCGCCATTCCATTTTTTGCCCTTTTGCGAACAACTCTAATTCTTGCCTTGTAAATGGCAACAATGGTCTTCGTATATCATTTATTTTAGCGGGAATCCCCGTTAAACCATCAATACCGGTACCTCTGGATAAATTGATTAAAAAAGTTTCTAAATTATCATTTGCATGATGTGCCGTTAATAGAAAAGAACTGCTATGCTCTTTAAGTAACTGAGAAAACCAAGCATAACGCAATTCACGTGCTGCCATTTGCACAGAGACCTTATGCTTATTTACATAACCAAGGGTATCAAAATGAGTTACAAAAAACGCTTTATCTATCTTTTGAGCATACTTACGTACAAAACGTTCATCACCATCACTGGCTTTTCCTCGTAACCTAAAGTTACAATGTGCTATAGAAAATTTTAAGTTTGTTCTATGGCATAATTCTACCAGCACGGCGCTATCAAGACCTCCACTACAAGCAATGATGAAGTGAACATCTAGCAATTCTGGAAAAGAATCTTCAATATGTTTTTTAAAAGCCTTTAACACAAACCAAAGGTAACGAAGTCCTATAATTTAAACAGGGAGGCTAAGAATAATTTAACTTAAAACATAGGGGCCAACTTACGAAATAGCTTTTACAAAAGAGATGACTTTCTCTGCATGAACTTTGGACAACTCGTCATTAATTATACCTTTTTGCTCATTGAAGTTCTCACTATAACGAGGTAATGAGAAAGATTCAATTACGGTACCCTGAAATCTAGCAAGCATCTTTTCCGCAATTTCTAACGCTCCACTTGCTCCACGACCACCGTATGAGGTAGCCATTAATAGTATTTTCTTATCCGCCAAAAACTTAACATCTAACCTAGATAACCAATCCATCGTATTCTTAAAATATGCAGAAGGGTAGCTATTGTGCTCATTTACAGCGACAATCAATCCTTTTGCATGGGTTATTTCATTCTTAAATTCTACCAATGAATTGGAAAATCCGTTTTCATTTTCTATATCTTGACTATACATAGGAAATGGATACTTGGACATATCCCTCAACTTCACTTCTCTTTCCTTTATTAAACTAGCAGTAAACTTTACCAATTTATAATTAATGGATACGGAAGAATTGCTACCTGCAAATGCTAAAACATAACTCATAGACCTATTTTAATGTGTAATTGCGAATTTAATTTAATTACAGCGAACCTTAGAATATTTTATCTAATTTTGCGCCTTTAAACATCTAAACATACTGTTTTATAGGTATATAGGATATAATTGTGATAATGAGCAAAGCTACGTCAAGATTGTTTTTTTTAGATGCCATAAGAGCTTGGGCAATTTTAATGATGCTTCAGGGTCATTTCATTGATGGCTTGTTGGATAATGCCTTCAGAGACAACTCTAACATACTGTTCAGTACATGGAAATATTTTAGAGGAATTACTGCGCCGGTATTCTTTACCGTATCAGGATTCATATTTACATACTTACTAATTCGATCAAAGCAAACGGGTTGGTCAAACCCAAGTGTTAAAAAAGGTATTAAACGCGGACTAGAATTATTGGTCATCGCCTACCTTTTACGTATCAATATTTTTGGGCTGTTCAAAGGTGAAATTTATGATTCGTTTTATGTGGTGGATGTGTTGCACTGCATAGGACTTTCACTGCTGTTTATTATTGGGGGTTATATGCTAACTTTTGCAAAACAAAAATGGATTTTCCCTACTATACTGGCAGCTACGACCCTTTTGCTATTTGTTTTAGAACCCATTTATAAAGCATCTAGCTTTGAGTTTTTACCACAAATATTGGCTAACTATTTTACGAAAACAAATGGTTCTGTATTTACGATCATACCTTGGTTAGGCTATGCAACTATAGGTAGTTTTATGTCGGTGTTATTTTCTAAGTATCAGGACAATAAAAACTTATATAATTATATTGTACCTGCGTACATAGCAACCGGACTAACATTAATATTCCTTTCTTCAGATTTTTTCCTTTCTGTTTATGATACCACGGGAATTCAATTGTTTAAATCCATCTTCAGCAACAACTATTTATTCATTCGCTTAGGTGATGTGTTCATAGTTTTCTCCATATTTATAGTTTTAAGAAAATTCTTGATGAATGCTACTTGGCTTAGAATTGGCCAAAGCACCCTATCTATATACATTATACATTTTATTATTTTATATGGTAGTTTTACCGGTGTAGGCCTATACCGATTCTTTCATCATTCACTGAATCCGTACTTTGTGGTTTTAGGCGCAATACTTTTCATGTTTTCGAGCACCTATTTAGCTTTAAAATATGAAGACCATAAAGTAGAAATCAAATTTAACATACGCTCAGTTTTATCCACTACAAGAATTTACTTAGAGCAATTTGCAATTATTGCTTTTGTAGTATTAAGGACAGCGACAGAAAAAGTATTGCGTGTGCTAGGATTGATCAAAAATTAACCAATACTCCTTAAAATTTTAGCTTATTACAAAATAAAAAGGCAGCCATTTGGCTGCCTTTATCAATAGTACTTTCTTCTCTACCTATATATGTAATGCACGATTATCAGTAGCCGCTAATGCCGCTTCTTTAATGGCTTCTGCATACGTTGGGTGAGCATGGCTCATTCTAGAGATATCTTCGGCAGACGCCCTAAACTCCATCGCAGTTACCGCTTCAGCAATTAAATCGGCACAACGTGCACCTACCATGTGTACACCTAAAACTTCATCTGTCTTTTTATCTGCAAGAATCTTTACAAATCCGTCGGTATCCATACTTGCCCTAGCACGACCTAATGCACGCATTGGGAATTGACCAACCTTATATTCAACACCTGCTTCTTTTAATTCTTCTTCTGTTTTACCAACAGCAGCAACCTCTGGCCAAGTATAAACTACACCAGGTATTAAGTTATAATCTATATGTGGTTTTTGACCTGCTAATATCTCAGCAACCAAAGTACCTTCTTCTTCAGCTTTGTGAGCTAACATAGCACCTTTGATTACATCACCAATAGCATAAATATTATCAACATTTGTTTTCAAATGCCCATCAACAATTACCTTACCTCTTTCATCAAGCTTAACACCCGCGGCATCAGCATTTAATCCGTCAGTATATGGTTTTCTACCCACAGCAACTAAACAATAGTCACCTTCAAAAACAACCTCTTCTCCTTTTTTGTTATCTGCCTTTACAATTACCTGATCTCCTTTTCTTTCAACAGACTTTACTTTGTGCGACAAGGCAAATTTTACTTTTTGCTTCTTCAACACCTTGGTAAGTTCCTTAGAAAGTGCAGCATCCATTCCTGGAATTATGCGATCCATAAACTCTACTACAGTAACATCTGCACCAAGTCTTTTGTATACTTGACCCAATTCAAGACCAATTACACCGCCACCAATAACAATCATATGTTTTGGCACTTCTTTAAGCTCTAAAGCTTCGGTAGAAGTAATGATGCGTTCTTTATCTAATTTTATAAAAGGTAATGTTGAAGGTTTAGAACCTGTAGCGATAATGATATTTTTTGCTTCAATTTCTTCTGTTTTACCATCGTTCTTTTTAATATTCACATGCGTAGCATCTTTAAAGCTACCCACACCTTCATAAACGGTAATTTTATTCTTATCCATTAAGAACTCAATGCCCTTAGTGGTCTGATCAACAACGCCTTGCTTACGGGCAATCATTTTTTCCAAGTTCACTTTTATCTCACCAGGAATTTCAATACCGTGCTGATCAAAATGTTTAATAGCATCTTCATAATGATGAGAAGAATCTAACATCGCCTTAGAAGGAATACACCCAACATTTAAACATGTTCCGCCTAAAGTGGAATATTTTTCAATTATTGCAGTTTTCATTCCTAGTTGCGCACAACGTATAGCTGCCACATATCCTCCAGGTCCTGAGCCAATAATGGCTACATCATATTGATCCATAAATTTTATTTTCTAATGTCTTACAAAATTAATACTATTTTTAGTTTTAGAACTCATTTTCATATATTGTTTAGAAGCTAAAATGTTAGCTTTTATAACAGTTTATTACCGTTTTTAATCTTTTATTAAGGCATTTGCATCAAAAACCTAAATACTTTCATAAAATACTACAACGCTAATTCTCAATTAAATTGAAACAAGTTACAACAGCGGTATAGCCGTAGAATGTTTCACCTCTTTTATGGTAAGAGAACTTTGGGTACTACCTATATGACTCATAGTCGTTAATTTGTTGACCATAAAATTTCGGTAGGCCTCCATATCTTTAACGTGTATCTTTAATAGGTAGTCATTGTCGCCACTTAAATGGTGACATTCAACCACTTCTTGCAAACGCATCACCTGTGCCTCAAACTGTGCAATATTATTCTTTACATGCTGTACTAGCTTTACATGACAGAATACGGTAAAATTTCTATCAACAACGCCCTTATCAACCAAAGCCACATAACTTCTAATGGCCCCCACCCTTTCTAACCTTTTAATACGTTCATAGATAGCGGTAGTTGAAAGTCCTAATTTTAAAGCATATTCCTTGGTCGTCTTTTTACTATCTGTCTGCAACAGCTCTAAAAGCCTATTATCCGTCTGATCTAATTTCATAATGATTGATATTCTAACAGTTACATTAAAATTACAAAATAATAGAATTAAAATCTAAAATATAGTTTTTATTAGTTTTAGATGCTGATTAATCAACTTCTTATTGACAATCTTACAGTCAAAAATTATATTTACTAGATACTATTTTTAAAAGCACAATGAACGCCTGCGCCTGGATCAAAATTAGATTTTCAGTTCAATGCCTTGCTAGTTTTCCCCCAGGCTGTTCACTTAATTTAATATACCATGAGCCATAAAAACAGCAATAATTTACAGGATTTACAATATTTTGGAGAATACGGCGGTGTAAACCCTTCCATTTCAGATGCATCAACATACACCTTCATTTCGGCAAAAACAATGTTCGATACCTTTGAAGGTAATACAGAAGGTTGTTATTTGTATAGCAGACATTCTTCACCTTCCAATTTATATTTAGGTGAGGCATTAGCTGCATTAGAAGGTACCGAAAGTGCGAATGTGACCGCAAGCGGTATGGGCGCAATTACAGCGGTAATTCTACAATTATGTAACGCCGGCGATCATATTATCAGCAGTAGAACTATTTATGGAGGCACATATGCCTTCATGAAAAACTTCTTAATCAAATTCGGAATTAAAACTACCTTTCTAGACATTACAGATCTTGACGCGGTAGCCGCAGCTATTACACCAAACACTAAAATGATTTATTGTGAAAGTGTAAGTAATCCGCTTTTAGAAGTTGCTGACATTTCTGCACTTTCATGTATTGCCAAAAAAAACGAATTACCCCTAGTCGTTGATAATACATTTTCACCATTAACCATTTCACCGGCAAAATTAGGAGCGGACATCGTTATTCATAGTCTTACAAAATTCATTAACGGAACTAGTGATTGCGTTGCAGGTGTTGTTTGTGGGACAACGGAATTTTGCCTAAGTCTTAAAGATGTAAATAACGGTGCCGGAATGCTATTAGGTAGCACTTTAGATAGTCTACGTGCAGCATCCATTCTAAAAAATATGCGCACGTTACATATTCGCATGAAAAAACATAGTGAGAATGCCCAGTTCTTAGCTGAAAAATTTGAAAAAGATGGTCTAAGAGTGGTATACCCAGGATTACTTACACATAGCGGACATCTGATAATGAAAGGTCAGATGAATCCGGAGTACGGTTATGGAGGACTACTAACCATGGACGTAGGAAACTTAGACAATGCCAATGCTCTTATGGAATTAATGCAAGAAAGAAAATTAGGATATTTGGCAGTAAGCCTTGGATTTTACAAAACATTATTCAGTGCACCTGGAAGCTCTACATCTTCTGAAATTCCCTTAGAGGAACAAGAGAAAATGGGACTTGGCAACGGACTCATTAGATTTTCTATAGGTTTAGATGATGATATCCAAAGAACCTACCTGTTAATGAAAAAATGCCTAGAAGACCTTAACATACTGTCTATTAAAAACATAAAGCCTTAATCTTTCAATTTTAAAATGGGTTTGCACATCCGTAACAGAAATCGTAATATTACGTAGAAACCAAACTCTTTTTTAATGTCAGACCAAAATACCAATGAACACCGGGAAAACGAGCATATCGTTGACAATAAAGAATTAAGTATTTTAGCCGCTTTAATCCCCGTTATAGCCCTGATTGCTATGTTGGCATACAATGTTTATGTCTTTGGTGATGACGCTTTAAGTGGTTCTAATCAGTTCATACTTTTATTAGGTGGCGCAGTTGCCGTGATTGTTGGCTTTATGAACAAGATTTCCTATAAGCAAATGATCGCCGAAGTAGAAGAAAATATTAAATCTACCACAGGCGCGCTTCTTATACTTTTAATGGTAGGCGCTTTGGCGGGTACTTGGTTGGTTAGCGGGATCATTCCCGCAATGATTTACTACGGGCTACAAATTCTTAATCCAACAATATTCTTAGCGGCATGTGTAATTATTTGCGCGATCATTTCCGTGGCAACAGGGAGCAGCTGGACAACCTCTGCTACCGTAGGTATTGCTTTAATAGGTATTGGAGAAGCATTGGGAATTTCTTTGGGCATGACCGCCGGTGCCGTTTTATCTGGCGCATATTTTGGCGACAAACTATCTCCTTTAAGCGATACCACAAATCTAGCACCCGCCATGGCAGGAGGAGAATTGTTCTCACATATTAAATACATGATGTGGACAACCGTGCCAACTATAACGGTTACTTTAATAGTATTTCTAATTATAGGTTTTAGCCTAGAGACTAATGGAAATGCTGACGTGGATGCCATCTTAGCATCTATAGATTCTTCTTTCAACATAAACGGCTGGTTGTTTCTTGTACCAATTGCGGTTATAGCATTAATAGTCAAAAAAACGCCTCCGTTAGCGGCCTTATTAATAGGTACTTTACTAGCTGCTTTTTTTGCTTTAATCTTTCAACCTAACGTAGTTGCTGGTATTACCGGCGCATCAGAATTAACGTTTCAATCTGGCTATCAAGGAATATTAAAAGCTATCACCGTTAGTACAGACGTACCTACAGATAACAAAGCATTGAGCGATTTATTTTCTTCTAAAGGAATGACAGGTATGTTAGGTACCATTTGGTTAATTATCTGTGCTATGTTTTTTGGCGGAATAATGGACGGCATAGGTGCCTTGTCAAGAATAACAAAGTCTTTGCTTAAAATGGCAAAATCAACATTTGGTCTATTCTTTAGTACGGGTATTAGCTGTATCGTCTTAAACGGTACTGCTTCTGATCAATATTTAGCAATTGTTGTACCAGGAAAAATGTTTTCCAAAGCGTTTAAGGATAGAGGTCTAGCTCCAGAAAATTTAAGCAGAACATTGGAAGACACCGGTACGGTAACATCGGTATTAATTCCTTACAACACTTGCGGAGCCTATCACAGTGGCGTTTTAGGGGTTGGTGTAGCAGAATACTTTGTCTATGCGATCTTTAATTGGCTAAGTCCTATAATGACGTTCATATTTGCCGGATTCAATATCAAGATCAAAAGGCTAACTTCAAAATAAAGCCAAATAACAGTTTCAACATATCACCATTATATTGATATAATACTGCTAATTTCACAATTTTAAAGTGTAACATCTAGATTATTCTCACCAAAACAACACTGTTTCTTTAGCTATTCAAAATAGTTATTCTTGCATTGAAATTTCTAATTTAGAAAGTCTCTAATCCTTCTTTCAAGTCTTAATTTTGTGTTTCAATAAATTATAAAACGAAAACATATTATGGCATTTGTAGGAAAAAAATTCCCAAATATTAGTGTAAACGCAATGAACGACATGGGCGATACTTTTAAAGTTAATGTATTAGAAGAAGCTCAAAAGAATAATAAAAAAGTGGTTCTTTTCTGGTACCCAAAAGATTTCACTTTTGTATGCCCAACAGAACTGCACGCTTTTCAAGCGGCCATTGGTGAGTTCGAAAAAAGAAACACCATAGTAATCGGTGCTTCTTGTGACACTCCAGAAGTACACTTTGCATGGTTAAGCACAGATAAGGACAACGGTGGTATTGAAGGTGTTACTTATCCAATACTAGCAGATAGCAACCGTAACCTATCTAGCGTTTTAGGTATTTTGGATATCCAAAACGAAGTGTACGACGAAGAAACTGAAACTGTTCAGGTTGAAGGTGACAATGTTACTTACAGAGCAACCTATATTATTGATGAAGAAGGTGTTGTACAACACGAAAGCATTAATAACATGCCTTTAGGTAGAAACGTTGGCGAATATTTACGTTTAGTAGATGCCCTAACCCACGTTCAAGAAAAAGGTGAAGTTTGCCCTGCAAACTGGGAAGAAGGTAAAGAAGCTATGTCTGCAAATAGAGATGGTGTTGCCAGCTACCTTTCTGCACACGCTAACTAAGTAGAACAAACTATAGTGAACATGAAGTAAAATTGCTTCATGTTCATTTTATTAATCTTTAAATAACTTAATTATGTTATTAGAATTAGAACAAGATAATTTACAGGAAATCATAGATAATAATGCAAATGTTGTAGTTCAATATTCTGCAACATGGTGTGGTAACTGTAGGATTATGAAGCCTAAATTCAAAAAAGAAGCTTCACAAAATGAGAACATTACATTTGTATTGGCAGATGCAGAGAAATTTCCTGAATCCAGAAAGCTAGCAGACGTAAGCAATTTACCTACCTTCGCTTCTTTCGAGAAAGGGAAAATTAAAAACCAGGTTCAGACTAATAAGTATGACCTATTAAAAGATTTGATCAGTGAGATTACCCATAATTAAATTACTGACAGAGTTCATTGAAGAAAAAGATAGCGATTTTGTTCTAGAGACCATAGAAACTTTAGAAGCGCTTACAGAACTACCTTCATTAAAAGATGAGGAGCTTGATGTCATCGGCGAACTCATCTCTAACATGTACGGTGCCATTGAAGTTGCGAACAGCATAGAACAAGGCACACCAAAGAAGGATGCTATGAATCAGTTTATGCAGCGGGTTTTAGGCTCCATAGACAAATCATAGCTTTAAAAAATACAAAGTCCTTTCAGTTTTGAAAGGACTTTTTTTTTATCATATTCCCGCTCGTTTCAGCTATATATTTTATAATTTCACAATCTCAATTATAAAAAGAAAAAGTTATGGCTTCGGTTACACTAAAAGGAAACGAAATACACACAATAGGATCTTTACCTGCAAATGGCGAAAAAGCTCCAGAATTTCAATTAACTAAGAATGACTTATCTACCGTAAAACTTTCAGACTATGAAGGTTCTAGAGTAGTACTAAATATTTTCCCAAGTGTTGATACAGGCACTTGTGCACAGTCTGTTCGCCAGTTTAACCAAGAGGCTGCTGAATTGGACAACACTATTGTACTTTGCATTTCTAAAGATTTACCATTTGCACAAGCTAGGTTTTGTGGTGCTGAAGGCATAGAGAATGTTGAAATGCTTTCAGATTTTAAAGATGGTAATTTTGGAAAAGGTTACCACGTAGCATTTTCAGACGGTCCTTTAGCCCCGCTACTTTCAAGAGCCGTTGTTGTTGTAGACGAAAAAGGTAATGTATTGTATACGGAACAGGTTGCAGAAACTACAGAAGAACCAAACTACAAAGCAGCGTTAGAGGCGTTAATGAACTAAAAACAAACGACTCATTATGCCGCAAGAATCCTTTTTGGTAAATCGTATTAAAAGTGTTGGCTTTGCCCTAAAAGGTGCCTTCCTTTTAATACGGACCGAAGCAAGTATAAAAATTCAGGTTTTCATTACTATAATAATGACTGCCGCAGGTTTCTACTTTGACATTTCAAGTACCGAATGGATTCTACAAATTTTTGCAATTGCACTTGTTTTAGGAATTGAAGGAATGAATACGGCGGTAGAAAAAATTGCAGATTATATTCAGCCAGAATTTGATGTCAAAATCGGATTCATAAAGGATATATCTGCTGGTGCCGTTATGCTGGTTTCTATCGCATCTACCATTATTGGTCTTATCATTTACTTACCAAAGGTTTTATAGTATAGTCGGTAGTTTTCCCTAGCTTATCGTAAATTTGTAATTTAGCATCAGAATTAAGCATTAATGGCAAAAAAGGCATCTAAATCAAAGCCAAAACCTACTAAAAAACGAGTACCGTTTAAATTATCCAAACAAAATAAAATCATTTTGGGTAGTTTGTTAATGCTTTTTAGTATTGCGTTGTTCTTTTCTTTTATATCGTTTTACTTTAATTGGCAAGACGACCAAAGTCTACTGACCGAGTTTAAGAATCGTAATGAACTAGCAAAAAACCTACTGAACAAATTTGGAGCAAGCATAAGCCACTTTTTTATGTACAAGGGCTTCGGTCTTGCTTCTTTGATCATTCCGTTTCTTGTATGCATTACAGGAATATATCTCTTTTTGGGAATGCCTCTAAAGGCGTTGTTCAAAAAATGGATTTGGGGTTTGTTGTTTATAATTTGGATTTCTATAGCCTTAGGCTTTTTTGCCACCTCTAGCCCACTATTAGGAGGATTGGTAGGATTTGAAATGAACGACTTCTTACAAGATTACACCGGTAAAATTGGGGTATTGCTATTATTGGTGTTCGGACTTATATTTATTCTAGTACGATTGTTCGATGTTACTCCTGAGGGAATCTCTTCCTTTTTTAAATCTAGAAAAGAGGCGATATCCACAGAATTCAAGGCCAACCAAGAACGTAAGGCCAGCAAAAAGAAAGAACAAAAAGAGCAAGAAGAAATGCCTACCACTTCCCTAGAGGAAGAAACGCCGGTTATTTTAGATACTTACACTCATAAAGCAGAAATCCCTCATTTAGAAAAAGAAGATAAAACAAAGGATTTTGAGGTTACCGTTCCTGAACCTGAGCCTGAAGAAACATTGGCTATGGAGGTAGAGTCGGTTATTGAAGAACCAGAAGAAGTTGATGTTCTTGCCAACAAACTGGTAGATGATTTTGGTGAATTTGACCCAACCTTAGAGTTAGGAAATTACAAATTCCCACACATAGACCTCTTAGATCAGCACGGCACAACGGGTGGTATCACTATTAACCAAGAAGAATTAGAGGAAAACAAAAATAAGATTGTTGAAACTCTAAAAAACTATAAAATTGGTATTGCCCAAATTAAGGCAACCATTGGCCCAACGGTAACCTTATACGAAATAGTACCGGAAGCGGGCGTTAGAATATCAAAGATCAAAAACCTTGAAGATGATATTGCCTTGTCATTGGCAGCCTTAGGTATACGCATCATTGCTCCTATTCCTGGCAAAGGAACCATAGGTATTGAAGTACCTAACAAGAATTCTTCAATAGTTTCTATGCGTTCGGTAATTGCTTCAAGTAAGTTTCAGAAAGCGGAAATGGAATTACCAATTGCTTTTGGTAAAACTATTAGTAACGAAACCTTTGTGGTAGATCTAGCAAAAATGCCTCACTTATTAATGGCTGGCGCTACCGGTCAAGGTAAATCTGTAGGTTTAAATGCGGTATTAACCTCATTACTATACAAAAGACATCCGGCAGAAGTAAAATTCATTTTGGTGGATCCTAAGAAAGTGGAACTTACGCTTTATAATAAAATAGAACGTCATTTCTTGGCAAAACTTCCAGACTCTGACGAAGCCATTATTACCGACAATACCAAAGTTATTCACACACTGAATTCCCTTTGTATTGAAATGGATAATAGATACGAGTTGCTAAAATTGGCAATGGTACGTAACCTAAAAGAATACAACACCAAGTTCAAGGCCAGAAAACTGAATCCGAACGACGGTCATAAATTCTTACCGTACATTGTATTGGTTATTGATGAGTTTGCAGATTTAATCATGACGGCCGGTAAAGAAGTAGAAACGCCTGTTGCCAGACTGGCACAATTGGCAAGAGCTATTGGTATACATTTGATCATTGCCACGCAAAGACCTTCTGTAAACGTTATTACAGGTATCATTAAAGCCAACTTCCCTGCAAGGTTGGCATTTAGGGTAACTTCTAAAATAGATTCAAGAACCATTTTAGATACCGCAGGCGCAGATCAATTAATCGGTAGAGGAGATATGTTATTTACACAAGGTAATGATGTCACCCGTATTCAATGTGCCTTTGTAGACACGCCAGAAGTAGCCAAAATAGTAGAATTCATTGGTAGTCAGAGAGCTTATCCAGATGCTCACGAATTACCTGAATATGTTGGTGAAGATTCTGGCACGAGTCTTGATAATAACGTGTCTGAGAGAGACGCTAAGTTCCGTGAAGCTGCTGAAGTTATTGTAATTGCACAACAAGGTTCAGCCTCATTAATTCAACGAAAATTGAAATTAGGCTATAATAGAGCCGGTAGAATTATAGACCAATTAGAAGCAGCAGGAATTGTAGGTCCGTTTGAGGGCAGTAAGGCCAGACAAGTATATGTGGCAGATATGGTTGCCCTTCAGCAAATATTGGATAACGAATAATATTAAAAAAAGAGATGAAGAAGATTATTATTGTAATGACCATTATGCTTACTACAGCCTTTGCCAACGCACAAGGTTCTGAAAAAGCAAAAAGCTTATTAGATGAGGTTTATAACAAAGTGCAAAGTTATGACAACATATTTGTAGACTTTAAATTTGATTTAAAAAATACTGAAGCAGGAATAAACCAAGAAACAAGAGGAGATGTTACGTTAGCAGGAAACAAGTATATGTTCAATTACCTAGGTTCTCAACAAATATTTGACGGTAACAAAGTATATACCATAGTTCCCGAAAATGAAGAAGTAACCATTGAAGATAAGTCAGACGATGAAAATGCCATGACACCTTCAAAGATGTTGACTTTTTACAAAGAAGGACACAATTATGCCTGGGACATATTACAAGATGTACAGGGCAGAAAAATACAATACGTTAAATTGACCCCTATAGATTCTGATACCGAAATAAAATCAAGATTATTAGGTATAGATATGGGTACAAAACATATTTATAAGCTTATTGAGACAGGTAAGAACGGAACAAAAACTACGATCACTGTTAATTCTTTTAAAACAGATCAAACTTTGTCCAAAACCTTATTTACTTTTGATGAAGCCAAATACAAGAATGAAGATTATTTCATTCTAAGAAATTAGAACTATTGAGAATACTAGACCGATATATCCTATCAAGGTTCGTCTTTAATTTTGTCAGTTCGTTTGTAATATTGATGTTCATCTTCATATTCCAAACGATTTGGCTTTTTATTGATGATCTCGCGGGCAAAGGTCTTGATATCGTCATCATTGGTAAGTTTCTGTTCTATCTAATGCCAGACCTTACTGAAAAAGTACTCCCTTTGACAGTGCTATTATCTTCCATTCTCACCTTTGGATCCATAGCGGAGAATTACGAATTTGCCGCAATGAAGGCTTCAGGCATTTCTTTACAGCGTTCCATGTTGAGTTTGATCATATTTGTTACCATTTTAGGCGGAGTCACTTTCTTCTTTGCCAACAACGTCATTCCCTTATCTCAACGTAAAATTTACAATTTACGTAGAAATATTGCTAAGGTTAAACCCGCTGCTGTAGTTTCTGAGGGTGTTTTTAGTGATTTTGAAGGTATGAATATTAAAGTGGATGAGAAATATGGAGAAAACGATCGTTTCCTTAAAAACGTTATCATCCATACAAAATCAGCCAACAATATTAACACTAGGGTTATCAAATCTGAGTCTGGTGAACTGATCAGCAGTAAAGATTCCGACGTAATACAATTAGTCTTGAAGGACGGACACATGTACCAAGATGTGGAAACGAAGAGCAATGACAAAAAAATGAAGTTCCCCTTTGCTCAGGCTGATTTTGATACGTATACGATGAATATCGAAATTCCTGAAATCAACAATGATGAATTAGAAGAAGAAAGAAATATTAGTACGGATAAAATGAAGAACATATCTCGTCTTACAAAAGATATTGATTCTTTACGAGGCGACAATTACCGTATTGTTCGTGCTTTTTCTAAGAATATTGAAGGAAGAACAGGTTTATTTATCCCATTGGTAATCAAAAATAAAGATACTACCAAGGCGAATATGGTAACTAAAAAAGATTCTATTATAGCGTCAAAGGCAGTTTTAGCTAAGCAAAATACGGCCCTTCAAGACTCTATAAACAAGAATTTTCTTGTCCTATTTCCAGACTGGCAACAAATACAAATTTTAAACAGTGCCAAAAATGCTACTAAAAGTATTCTTGGTACCGTTAGTGGAAAGAAAGAAGAAATGCAGAAGCGGTATAAAATATACAATATGCACATTCTTTCTTTACATAAGAAATATGCTTTAGCATTTTCCTGTATCATTCTTTTCTTTGTGGGTGCTCCGCTAGGTGCCATTATTAGAAAAGGCGGATTAGGCTTGCCTATGGTAATCGCCATAGTACTGTTCCTCATTTATTATTTCATAGGCGTTTTTGCAGGAAACTATGCCAAAGAAGGTAATATACACCCAATGTTAGGTGCTTGGCTAGCAACGCTTATCATGCTACCTCTAGGGGTTATATTAACAAAGAGAGCTACGGAAGACAAGGGAATGATGGATTTTGGTTTTATAGCCGATTTCTTCAAAAAACTATTTAAGAAAAAAGATAAAGCTGATTCATAACCATGACAGATCTTAGTACTATACAACTGAATACCATAGAAGAGGCTATCGAAGATATTCGCGCCGGTAAAGTAATTATTGTGGTTGATGATGAAAATCGTGAAAATGAGGGGGATTTTTTGGCAGCGGCAGAACTCGCAACACCAGAAACGGTCAATTTTATGGCTACCCATGGCAAAGGTCTTATTTGCGCCCCTTTGACCGAAGGTCGCTGTAAAGATCTTGGCTTACATATGATGGTCAGTACCAATACCGATCCTTTAGAAACAGCATTTACCGTATCCGTAGATTTAAGAGGGAAAGGAGTTACCACTGGTATTTCTGCCGGTGACAGGTCTAAAACTGTAATTGCGTTAACTGAGAACGATACTAAACCTCATGACTTGGCAAGACCAGGACATATATTTCCTTTAGTAGCCAAGGAAGGTGGCGTTTTAAGAAGAACTGGACATACCGAGGCTGCCATTGATTTTGCTCGTTTAGCAGGATTGCAACCTGCAGGTATCATCGTTGAAATCATGAACGAGGATGGTACTATGGCCCGATTACCCCAACTGGTAGAAGTAGCTAAAAAGTTCGATTTAAAAATTGTATCAATAGAGTCTCTTGTTGCCTATAGAATGGAGCATGATAGCTTAATTGATAAGGAAACTGATTTTGAAATTACCACACGTTTTGGTGCTTTTAGACTTAGAGCCTACAAACAAACTACTAATAATCATATCCATATTGCTTTGACTAAAGGTTCATGGTCATCAGAGGATAAAATTCTAACCAGAATCAACTCTACTTTAATCAACAATGATATTTTAGGAACCTTGACCCATAACCCAGATGAGCAATTAGAGGATATGTTCAGGAAAATCAATGAAGAAGGCAAGGGAGCCATTGTGTTCATTAATCAAGATTCAGAATCATTGAACCTACTTTCTAGATTAAAAGAGCTGAAAGAACTACAAAAACAAGGCATACACAAAGCCCCTAAAATTGAAATGGACCAACGTGACTTCGGAATTGGAGCACAGATACTACATGACTTAGGTATTCACAAAATGAAACTAATGACCAATAGCACCCAAGGAAAACGCGTAGGAATTATAGGTTACGGATTAGAAATTGTTGAATACGTGTCCTACTAACCAACCTATATTTAAGAAAATTTAGCAAGTACTTCTTTCATTTTTGCAGCACGTTCAGCAACCTGTTCTTCTGTCCAGCTTAGTTTTATGAGGCAAGAAACGGTTCTACCGATCCATGCATCAGATTTTGAGAAGTCAGATTTAGCATAGTCGGGCAACTGATCAACAACCTCTTGTGGTAATTTACCTAAAGATTTCTTAGAAGTTAGATGCTCCCATTCTTTGTAGTAATGCCAGTTGTTATCAAACCAATAAAAACAGGCATCCACACCCGCATCACCTAACGCCGTGTGTGCTTTCTTGGCTATTTCTTGTGTAGGTAAAAAGAAAGATAAAAATGAATAATTCTCTACTCCGCCATTAGGTACCTTTCTAAAGGTAATATTTGAAAGTGGCGATAAGGCATTTCTTAAAACGGTATAATTCTTTTTTTGGATAGTTAAGAAATCATCTAACCGTTCTATTTGAGCACACCCAACTGCTGCATGTAATTCTGATATTCTAAAATTATAACCTAGAAACGGATGCCTTTCCGCCCCTCTATTATCACCAACATGATCATGCCCATGATCAGAGTAATGATCGGCATTTGTTTTGTATTCTTCATTATTGGTAATAATTGCCCCACCTTCACCACAGGTAATCGTTTTCACATAATCAAAAGAAAAACAACCTAGGTCTCCATAGCTTCCTAACGGCTTTCCTTCAAAACTACCACCTATAGCCTGGCAAGCATCTTCTAACAACAGTAAGTTATACTTATCACATATAGCCTTCAATGCTTTTAAATCTGCCATAGAACCGCACATATGCACCGGCATCACTACTTTTGTTTTATCGGTTATAGCGTTTTCTACAGCTGCTGGATTCAAGGTCAACGTTTCATCTACATCAACCAAAATAGGTATTGCACCAATTGCCAAAATAGATTCAAAACTAGCTACAAAAGTAAAGGTCGGCATAATTACCTCGTCCCCTGCTCCAATGCCTGCACTAGCTAAAGCCACCGTTAAAGCAGCCGTGCCACTACTTACTAATTGTGCATATTTTGTGTTCATTCGTTTGGTCAAAGCTTCTTCTAGTTCCAATGCCTTCCAATGGTTATTACGCATTCCGTCAAAACCATACCGCATTAAAACACCGGAATCCAAAACATCTTGAACTTGACTTTTTTCACTCTCACCGAACAACTCAAAACCTGGCATGCTAACTATTTTATATTATACTACAAATCTTATTTAATTTATTGGTAAAACCAAGGTTTTATAGCCTGTATTGAAACCATTAAAGATCAACCGTCAATAATTCTACCTAAAACCTTGATAACCAAAAGACTTCATTTGCTCAAAACCATCCCTTACGGTTTTTACAGGTAATTTACACGTATTGTCCTGGCAAACATAAATATAGGTATCATCTTCAATAAAGCGATCTTTAAAAAGTGAAAGATCACTTTCTGCAGTAGCACCTACTACTATGGAATTTACTAAAAAGGTCTTATGTATTTCGTTTATAAGTTCTTTAGCATCTTTACCTACAACAACAACCTCATAAAAAGGAAATGCCTGTGCTAACAATAAAGTTCCCCATGCTCCATAACTTACCGCATGATTTTGGAAATCTGAAGTAATCAAAGAGCCCATAACCTCAGCTTTTTTTAAAAATTCCGTATTGTATTCCAGATGACCGATACGAAGATAATTCTGCGCCATTATAGCATTTGCAGAAGGCACTACACCATCAGAAGTATTAATAATTCTTGGCACTAATTCGCTTGATACGTTATAATAGTACAACTCAGAATTACTCTTGTATTTTTCTGCTGCAATGTTCATCAGGTTCTTAGAAATATCTAAATAGGCCGTATCTAAGGTAACCTCAAAAAGCGCGAATGCACTTTTAGCCAAAAAAGCATAATCTTCTAAAAACACTTCTTTCTGTTTACTATCCTTAGTATACGAATGTACCAATTCACCGTTGGCATAATTATGCTGCTTTAAATAATTAAACACAGCTATTGCTTCTCTTAAATACTGATCATCGCCAAAGGCTTTGTAAGCTTCCAGCAACCCGTCTACAAGAAGTGCATTCCAGGATGTTAAAATCTTATAATCTTTGGTCGGTTTTTCTCTTTTTTGACGCGCTTGATATAAGGTAGATTTCCAGTGCGCCATCTTCTCATCCAATTGTTCTTCACTTACATTGAAATCTTTTAAAATATCGTTTTTGGAAACCGTGTTGTTCAGTACAAAATTTTCATCTTCCCAAACTTGACCATCTTCAATATTGAAATATTTGGCGAACATTGTAAAATCATCGGTTAGCAATGATTTCAATTCTGCCGTCTTCCAAACATAATAGACGCCTTCTTCTCCGTTGGTATCGGCATCCATAGCACTAAAATAGCCCCCATCCTCATTTCTCATTTCTGATTTTAAAAATGCCAAGGTTTCGGCTACTTTATTTTTATATTCTTTTTTACCCGTTAGTTTATATGCTTTAGAAAGTAAACTTACAAGTTGCGCATTGTCATATAACATCTTTTCAAAATGCGGTACTTTCCATGAATTGTCCGTACTATACCTAAAGAATCCGCCATCTATGTGATCATAAATCCCACCATTAATCACTTTATCCAAGGTATGTAATACATGATTTTTTGATGCTGTATTTTGCTGCAATACCGCATAATCTAAAAGCATCGTCAAATTTGCAGGTAGTATAAACTTCTGCTGACCGGTATTGCCTCCCCATTCTAAATCCCACATGGTAGACCACGTTGCTATACCGTTTTCAATTTTATCAGGAGTAATGGCATTCGCTTTTTGTTTTGCAGGTTCCGCATACACTTCTTGTACACCATCTGCCAACATCCTAGCATATTCCTTCATTTTTTTAGCATTCTCTTCATATTCTGTGCTAAATTTTAAAAGAATATTTTTCCATTCCTCTTTTTCATGATAGGTACCAAGGAAAACAGGACTACCATCAGGCATAATAATTGCGTTCATTGGCCATCCACCGGTACCATTCACCAATTGCAAAGCGGTTTGATACACCATATCCAGATCTGGTCGTTCTTCCCTATCCACTTTAATGCTGACAAATTTATCGTTCATCAACTTGGCAACTTCAGCGTCCTCAAAAGATTCTTCTTCCATTACATGACACCAGTGGCAAGTAGAATACCCTACACTTAACACCACTAATTTATTTTCATCAGCTGCTTTTTTAAAAGCAGCATCTGACCATGGTTTCCACTCTACCGGGTTGTGTGCATGTTGCAAAAGGTACGGACTGGTTTCATTAATTAAGTCATTGGTGAACTCAGGGCTATCTTGAGCTACACCATCACTTTCATTCTTATTTTTTTCTTTACAAGAACCTAAAATCAATATACTAACAAGAACAAAAACTAAGCTATTAACCTTCATATGATTATTAAAAATTGTGATAAAATTAACCATTCAAAGATAAATTTTATTTTAACGATTTGCTGCACCGATATAACACTAGCTAACGAATTAAAAATCAGTATCATTAAAATAAAAATATGATTGCCTCGGTCAAGTCTATCTAGCAAACTTCTTTTTAAATAACACATGTATTATTAAACACTAATTTTACCGATTATAATTTACCAGATGATAAAGTTTTAGGTAATTGTAGAAATTAATGTACAGACAGGCATAATGTTCAATAAAAAATATACTCTTTTAGGAGAAACCATTCAAAAAGGAAAAGACGCCCAATTGAATTTAGATATTGCAAAATTACATACCAGAACTAAAATAGAGGTTCCGGTAATTGTACAACGTGGTAAAAAGGACGGTCCCACCCTGTTGATTACCGGTGGTATTCACGGTAATGAAATTAACGGTGTTGAAATTGTGAGACAAATAGTCTCCAAAAAATATAATAAGCCAGAATGCGGTATGGTTATTTGCATTCCTGTCGTAAACATATTCGGATTTTTGAACCAGACACGTCAATTTCCCGATGGCAGGGACTTAAATAGAGTATTCCCAGGAAGCCTACGGGGCTCACTAGCAAGTAGGTTTGCCTACCACTTGGTAAAAGATATTGCCCCGGTAATAGATTATTGTATAGATTACCATACCGGCGGTGACAGTCGTTTTAACGCCCCACAGATTAGAATTGACAAGAATGATATGGACGGTTTGGCCTTAGCGAAGGTTTTTGGAGCAGAATTCATTGTAAAATCTGCAGGACGTGAAAAATCGTTCCGTGAAACCTTGCATCAATTAGATAAGAAAGTATTATTATACGAGGGTGGAAAATCACTTCATATAAACAGCGAAATAACAGATAACGGTGTTGTTGGCGCCTTACGTATCATGCATCATTTAGGTATACGCAATTTTGAAAAAGAACTAGGGGAATATGCTTTAAAAGAAACCGTTCCAAAATTGGTGCACGCCTCTAAATGGGTACGGGCAAAACACTCCGGTATGTTTCATCCAGAGACCAAGGTAGGACAAGCTATAAAAAAGGGTGATGAAATAGGAAGTATTTCTGGACCGTTTGGCTATTTTGAAAGGAAGATTAAAGCCAAAGAGAGCGGATTTATTATTTGCATCAACCAATCACCAATTGTAAACCAAGGCGACGCAATTTTCCATATTGCCTACGATGTAGAATAACTATTTTTACAAGCGCACTCCATCATTCCCTAGACCTAAACAAGTTAAAGATCACCTACAATTAAATACAGCTATAACACTGATTTAAGGATCCTTAGCACACTCACACAAATCCACCTAAAAAACTAAAAATCAGCTACAAAAAATAACGCTGAAATATGTTTACTATCCTAAAAATGCCTACACTAATATTGCATATCTTTTATAGAACGGTAAACTTTTGATAATTAAAGCCATAACAGACTAAAGTTATAATTTTCAACCTATTACAATAAAAAATAGCAATTCATTTTCATTAACCAAATAGCCAATTTAAAGTTAAAGATCACCTAGAATTGAAATCTTTTAAAACATTGATTACATTAGTATTAAGCGTATCTACAAACCCCGTATTTGCATGACAGAAGTAGAAAGAACATTAGATAACAAAAGTGTAAGACCAACCGCAATGCGCATACTTATCTACAAATTTATGGCCAGCAAAAATACGGCCGTTGCATTGACCGATATTGAGAATGCCTTTGAGAAAGCCGAGCGTACCACATTATACAGAACCTTAAAAACATTTGAAGAAAAAGGCATTGTTCATCAAATTGATGATGGAACCAATATTTCAAAGTTTGCATTGTGCCAACCTGGTTGCAACTGCGAAATAGACCAAGACCTTCATCTACACTTTCATTGTAGTCATTGCGACAAAACTGTTTGTTTAACAGAGCATAAAATTCCGCACATCAATTTACCCCACGGTTACATTGCCGAAGATGCCAATTTGGTCATTAAAGGAGTTTGCGATTCATGTAGCGCCCATTAAATGCACTTCTGTTGCATGGTCTCTTTTCAGACCTTGCAGGTATTATGAAAAAGAAGAAAACAGATCTCCAGACAGCTACAGCTCCGCAAAGTTCATGTGGTCATTGCTGTGGTGACGAACATACGCATGAAGCACCAGAACATTCATTGAATATTAAAATATACCTACCTGCCATTATCAGTTTCAGCATGCTGGTCATTGGTATGGTGATAGACCATGTTAACGCTACGCCACTCTTTAAAGGTTACGTGAGATTGGCGTGGTACATAATTGCCTATATACCTGTTGGTTTACCTGTACTAAAAGAAGGCTGGGAAAGCATTAAAAAAGGGAATTTCTTTACTGAGTTTTTTTTGATGGGCGTTGCCACAATTGGCGCATTCGGTATTGGCGAATATCCTGAAGGTGTAGCAGTTATGGTGTTCTATGCTGTGGGCGAACTTTTTCAAAGTGCTGCGGTTCAACGAGCTAAAGGCAGTATTAAAGCATTACTTGATCTACGACCGGATCAAGCGATGGTTTTCCGTGATCATAATGTTGTTCCAGTTTCACCAGAAGAGGTCAAAATAGGGGAAATCATTCAAGTTAGAGTTGGGGAAAAAGTACCACTAGACGGCATTTTACACTCCAACAAAGGTTCTTTTAACACGGCTGCGTTAACTGGAGAAAGCAAGCCGGATACCCTTAAAAAAGGAGATGCAGTTTATGCAGGTAGCATTAACTTAGACGGGGTTATTGAAATAAAAACCACCAAGGTTTTCAAGGATAGCTCTATTGCCCGTATTCTAGATATGGTCCAAAATGCCACAGCCAGAAAATCCAAGACCGAATTGTTTATCCGAAAATTCGCAAAGGTATATACACCCATCGTTACTTATCTGGCAATAGCAATGACTTTTTTGCCTTACTTTTTTGTTGAGAACTATATTTTTCAAGATTGGCTATATCGTGCCTTAATATTCCTGGTAATTTCTTGCCCATGTGCTTTGGTGATTTCCATTCCACTAGGCTATTTTGGCGGACTAGGAGCTGCATCACGTAACGGAATATTATTTAAAGGGGCCTCATTTTTAGATACTATAACTAAAGTAAATACGGCAGTTATGGACAAAACGGGCACGCTTACCAAAGGGGTTTTTAAAATTAATAATCTCGTTAAAGATCAGCATTTTACCGAAGAGGAATTCATGAAGAACTTGATCGCGATCGAAACACAATCTACACACCCAATTGCAAAGGCAATTTTGGAATACAAGATTGAATACACTCCATATAAAGCAAAGAATGTCTCCGAAATTGCCGGTAAAGGAATAAAAGGAACAGTCAACGGAAAATTGGTTTTAGTAGGAAATAAAGCTTTGATGATTGCAAACAAAATTGAAGTTCCAACAGAAACCGAGGCTATTGTAGCATCTATAGTTATGATGGCCATAGACGGAAAATTCGCCGGCTATGTTACCATATCCGATGAATTAAAAGACGATGCGTTAACTGCCATTGCAAATATGCGCAAAGCGGGAATAGAGAACATTATAATGCTATCCGGAGATAAAGATTCCATCACCCAACAAATAGCTAATGAATTGGGTATTGATTGGGCAAAAGGCGGATTACTACCGGAGCAAAAACTGGAAGAAGTTGAGAAACTTAAAAAGAACCCGAACATGAAAATAGCCTTTGTGGGCGACGGAATTAATGATGCTCCCGTTCTTGCAATTAGTGATGTAGGTATTGCCATGGGCGGATTAGGTAGTGATGTTGCCATAGAAACCGCAGATGTCATCATACAGAATGACCAGCCTTCTAAAATTGCTACAGCTATTAAGATTGGCAATTCTACACGTAAAATTGTATGGCAGAATATCTTATTGGCTTTTGGAGTAAAGCTTATAGTCCTTGCCATGGGTGCCGGCGGATTAGCTACCATGTGGGAAGCTGTTTTTGCAGATGTAGGCGTGGCACTTTTAGCAATTTTGAATGCAGTGCGTTTGCAAAAGATGCAGTGGGATTAACTTTCATTACCAACAAAGTGAAGTCTCCCGTTTATTAGCAACCTAAATCTCCATTAATTTAGTAATTTAAGCAGATTGTCCGGCCGCGAAAAGCTCATCGCAATTCGTTTAATAACAATCTGTTTTTAGTTGCTCACTTTGCTCAAAAGCTTCAAAAGAAATGGTTTGGTTGCCTACTAACAATTTCTCTATGACATCTAACACATTATGTTGCATAGCAAGTGAACCACAAATCATGATGGTACCACCTAAATTGATAGTTTCTAAAACCAAATCCTTTTGTGCTAAAACAGCATCTTGGACATATTGCTTTTTTCCCTCTCTTGAGAAAGAAGTAAATACATGTATATTTTTGCGATTTAAAATCTCTCTTTCCAAAACCGAATTATAAATCTCCATAGAAGCCTTTTCCCTTCCTCCCCAGAACATAGCAATATTCTGAGTTGTGTTCTCTGAGATCATCCCTAGGAAAGGTGCTATACCGGTTCCATTTGAGATGAAAATTGTATTTTTTGAATTTTCAGGCAAATGAAAATGCATATTGCTATCTATGGCGGCCTTAATTGTATCTCCAACATTTAAATTAAAGAGATAGTTAGAACCCCTTCCCATTTCATGTTTTTTTACACTTAGCAAAACATCGTTATTAATTTTTGCTATAGAGTATTGACGAACGGTATCAGCATTGGTTGGAAAAATTGCCAACAAATCTCCAGAAGTAAATTCAATATGCGCTGTAGGCTGTAAACGCAATAAAAACGTATCATCCACATTTAAATCCGTTCGCTCAACAACATCAAATGCCACTTTCTTATACTTCCTTTTTTTAATTAGTGGTCTTTCTACCGGAATATTGCATTGGACTTCTTCTGCAAACTGATTTATCCATAGTTCAAAAGAATCAAAATCGGACTTATTAATTTTAAAAAGGGGGAGTTGTTGCTTAAAGCCCGTTGCCAATTTCATTAGACCATCTAATTCAATGGCGAACTCGCAATAATCCGGATAATCTAAAGAACCAAAACCAACCACAGAAAAATTAATAGTATTTGGTTGTTGTATACTTGAGAACAAGGTTAAAAATTTACGTGCATTGGTAGGTGGCTCTCCTTTACCGTAAGTAGATGTGAATACGATTATTTGTTTTGCATTTGCATAGGCTGTATACTTATTAAGCTCTGTTAAATAGACCTTTTTACCCACCTGTGTTAATCCGTTATAGAACCGTTGAGCAAAATCAAATGTGGCACCATTTTCCGATCCTACCAATATGATAAACTCACACTCCTCTTTATCTGCCATTTGGGCAATGCGCTTTCCTTTCTTTCTTCGCTTAAGGGTCATCACAAAGCCCGAATACATAAAAAACAACATAGAGGCACTGGCAAGCAAGAGCACAATGGACCACAAAACATTTCCTTCTCCTGTGTGCAATTCCAAACTAAGACGAGAAGCTAAGGTGACAAAAGGATAATTGCCACTACGTACGATCTCACCCGTTTGTTGATTTACCTCTACTTCCCTATGCTGCAAAGCAATGAGATAGTATTCTTCCGGATCATCTGAAAATGGAAATTCTACCTGGCGTACATCCGCCAATGTAGTTTCCCTAAAAAACGGAATATCGGTTATATTTTCATAGTGCTGAGCGGTTTTGTTTACAGCCTGTTCCTTTTGTTGAACTTCAGCTTCTGGCAGCAAATTGAATTTTTCTGCGGATAAATAGACTCCCGTAAATGCTAAAATTACAATAGGTACAAAGAACCAACGGCTTAATACCACATGGTAACGTAGCTCAAAATAATCTTTTTGAACCTTTGAGAATACCTTAAAAAATCCGCCTTGGCGCTTGGCCAACAAAAGTAAACCCGTAAAAGCAATGATCAATAAGAGTAAGGAAATAAGCCCCACCATAAAACGACCTATACTTTTTAGAAATAAGGAACGATGTAGATTGGTGGCAAAAGTATATATATACGGCCGCTCTTCAACCGTTCCAAGTTGCTCGCCTGTTATGGGGTTAATATACATATCTAAAGTTTCCATCTCCATGGTCAGTACCGAAGCTTTCACAAACTCTGATGCTTCTACTTCCAATCCTAAAACTTCATCATATGAATTCTTTAAGACCTCAATGGTAGTAGCCAAAGAAACTTCTTCTAGATTCTCTACTGCATATCCTTTTGCTTGATATGACATAGGCTCAATAGCCAAAATAATTCCTGTAACCGAAGCTACTATCAAAAATAACGAAGAAACTAGGGCAAGCGTAAGGTGACTATAGCGCCAAATAGAAATTGTCATACTATGAAAAATAAATAATCTCGGGACAAACCTGCGAGACATTGAATTGAAAACATAATTAATATGTTGACGCAAGCGTCAGAGCATTTAAATCTCGATGATCGAGTAGTTTTGTAATCTTTTACTATTTAAAAACTTCCAGAATATCAATAAAATGAATTCTGGAAGTTTGATTGTAAAATAAACGTAATTAAATAAAATGTCATTACGAAAAAAATGAAATCACCTGCACTATGCAGCAGATTGCCTTATTGCAAATGGCTTCTTGTAAAGGCCTTTAAATATTCCTTATTGAGGAAGCATACGTACGTAACGTATAAATCCCTTACCTTCTACTTTTGTTTTTAAGTTTGCTGTAGTCAATGGAAACTGAATATCATCTGCAAAGTACCCTTGATCTTCCACAGAGGTTTCAAACCTAAGGTGGTATCCTTTATCTATTTTATCATTAGGTATTTGCAAAACATTTATTGCACGTTCTCCTCCGCTGATCGTTTCTCCTGAAATAGCATCTATATTTGGGCGGTTTTTTCCATAGAATTTCCACCACTCGGTAATTTCACTGTACCACTCACTATCTTTCCCTTGAACATATAAGGTCTCTACATATTCATTATCCGCATCAACAATAGACACTATTAAATAAGCACCTTCACCAGAATAGTTCGTTAATTGAATTAAACACTTTACCGCAGTTCTATCTACTATGGTAAATGCTGATAACAATAACCCGATCAATACTAATGCCGGCATTAGTTTTAAAAATCTTTTCATCTCTATACTTGGTTTGATCTTTTATTTTTTTAAAAAATTCAGTGATGTATTCTCTTGCTGTAACTTTTCATTTTCACTAGCCAAATCATATACTGTTTCTTCAAAATCTGTTGTGCTATTGGTATCGGCACCTTTAGCTATTAAGAATTTAAGTAGTTTATCATTTTCCGCTTTCATGGCCGCTACGTGTAAAGCAGTCATACCCTCATCATTTTTAGCGTTTACATCAATATTAAAGTCTGCTATTTTTTGCAATAATTGAAGATCGTTCTTTTTAGCAGCAACATGGTACAAGGTATTACCTTCCCCTTGAACGGCATTCAATTTTAAACCTTTAGACTTTAACAAAGCCAACTTAGCATCAAAATCAGCTGCATTTCTACTACTATAAGCATCTGCCAAGAAGAAAGCGGCAGTATTCCCGTCAACATCTTCAGCGTTGATATCAGCACCTTTTTTAATTAAAAAATCAACAACAGCTGCTTTATTACCATGAGCGGCACGCATTAAAGCCGTTTCCCCATCTTTATTTGCGTTATTAACATCTTTCACATCCTTAGCCAATAGCTGTACTATTTTCAATTCATTTCTAGCTGCAGCATTTAAGAACGGTGTATTCCCTTTTTCATCTGCCTGGTTTACATCTGCACCTGCTTTTAAGAACAAGTTAAAAATAGCAACATCTTTGTTACCAAAAGCCAAACGGTGCAATGGCGTACTACCATTTTTCTCAACAACATTAGGTTCCAAACCTAGACCTTTTAAGTAAATATAGACCGGTAGGCCATTGCTGAATCCGCGACCGCCTTGCGCCGCGAACATAAAAGCATTACCTCCGTTATTGTTCAACGACTTATAATCAACCCCTTTTTTAACCAACAATTTTAGAAAATCTATATTACCTTTTTTAGAAGCATAATTAAAAATTCCGTTACCGTCTTCATCTTTACTATCTAAAGCCAAACCTTTATCCAAGAAAAATTTTAAATCTGCTTTATTCTTTAGAGAAGGTGCGGCCAATAACAAAAGGTTGGCACCATGTTCATTTTTCTCTTCAACCAAATTCACGCCTTTGGCCTCAAAAGCATTATAAACTGCTGGATCTGTAAGCCCCGCATTTGCTCCAAATGCAAGTGGCGTGTAACGGTGACTATCCAATGCCGTAACCGATGAACCTTTATCCAATAAAAACTGAACCAACTCAACGTTACCGGCATAACTTGCCCAATGCAAATAAATACGGCTGTCATGAGTTTTCTTATGTACAGGATTACCCTCTAACGACAATAAGTATTTGGTAACTTCTATATTAGACTTACTGGTGATAGCCAATGTAGTAGCATCAAAGCCATTATCAGAAGTTTCCGTGGGACTATTACCCTTAGCAATTTTCTGCTTAACGGTGGCAACATCTGGGTTAGTTTTCCAGAAATTACGGTCTAAAAGTTCATTCTTCTGTTGTGCAATACCAGTAAAGCTTACAAACAATAAAGCGGTTAAGGCTATTTGTTTTACGGTTTTCATATTCTTATTTTTTAACAAATGATTCAATTACTTCTTCAATTTCCTCTTCTTGATCATATGCATCATCAAAAAGATATTTATACAATACTTTATTATTTACCTTTTCTTCCAAAGAAAGGTCTTGGTCTCTACCATAAACATCATCCCACTTAGTACGTATTAAAGCCCATTTATCGGTATGGGTTTTCCACCATGCAGCTGCTGCGGCACACCTGCTATCATCTACCTTTACATAAGTATTATAGCCTTTTTCTTTTGCAATGATACTATCTTCTTTACCCTTTTCACGAATTATCTTGGTATTATCCTGATCATGTAACCATCCATAATCCGTTACCTCATGACGGTTACCACGAACGGTTAAATTATAATCACTTCTTGTAGTATATTCCCTTCTAGGTAACGGTGCATCTGCAGTGTTTTCCCAGAAACTCTTACCATCTACATGTACCCACGTAGAAGACCCCTCGTACCGTGGACTATCATCTACTTGATATACTTTTTGCGTCCACTGTCCTTTTACCTGATTGGCAGGTAATTTTGAAAATGTCCATGTATTATCTGCATTGTAAGCGTATAGATCCGTATTCTCATACAACCAATCTTGTCTCCAGTGCTTTACAATATGTGGCTCTGCAGGGTTACCTACTTGCAATAAATGTTGAATAGAGATTTTATTGTTCTCATCAGTTATTAACGTTGCCCACTCCAAACCTTTATCTACTTTAGTTTTAGATGGTTTATATAATGAGTCTGTACTAAAATTAAAAGTCTCCGTGAAATTAAATGTTACTTCAAAACAACCGCACATGCTTTTAATAGCTTCTTGGTCATTTTTCTTTTTGGCTCTCTGTGAGGTAGCACTTATAGATATCAGCAGTGCCATTATGGTAGGTATTACTGTCTTCATTTTACAGGTATATGGATTTTTATAGTTCGACGACAAAAATAACTATTTTTATTTATTCTAAATAAGAATTGTTTATATATTTGTTTTCTTATTCATAATTAGTCTAAATAAATATAATGAGATTGAAATCTGCTCCTATACTACTTCTTATTACCGGCCAATTACTTTATGCACAAGGTCAGGTAAAAAACACTAAGGACACAATTTTGTCTCAACAATTAGATGAGGTAATTGTTACCGCAACCAGAACAGAGCGCCAGTTGTCATCTCTACCGCTACCCGTTACATTGGTAGACAGGAAACAGATCATAACCTCTGGCACCGTTCGTTTAAATGAAATACTGAACGAGCAAACAGGTATTATAACAGTAACGGATGAAAGCGGATTTCAAGGCGTACAGATACAAGGTATAGCATCAGACTATATCCTTATTTTAATTGATGGGGTTCCGTTAGTAGGTAGAAGTGCCGGAAATTTTGATTTAAGCAGACTTACCGTAGGAAACATTAAACAAATTGAAGTAGTAAAGGGTCCTGCAAGCAGTTTATATGGATCTGAAGCCTTAGGTGGTGTTATAAACATCATCACAGAAAAACCAACGACCAAAGAATTGATCGGTAATGCATCTTACCGTATAGGAAGCTATACACAGCAGGACATTAATCTAGATTTAAAACAAGGGTTTAAAAAGTTTCGCTACGGATTTTTCGTAAACCGATTTTCATCCAACGGATATGACCTTAATGAAGATGTGGAAGGGCAAACTGTAAATCCGTTCACCAACTACACTTTAAATGGTAGGGTATACTATGATTTTAATGACAAACTAAGCCTTTTTACATCCGGACGGTTTTATGATCAGAATCAAGATGCCGGTTTTACCCTAAACGATATTCAGTATGAAGGAGACACCAAGGAACGTGAATGGAACGCACATACCAGATTAGACCATAAATGGACCCCAAATCTTACCATGTCCTATGAACTGTATTATACCAATTACCTGGCAAAGGAATTATTGGCAGACCCCATTTCTACCGATGTTTTAAGCGATAGCGATTTTGACCAAAAGCTATTTAGGCCAGAGATACGAGGCAGCTATACATTTGCACAAAACAATAACGAGAACATAGGGTTACAAAACGGAACCTTAACTGCCGGTGCCGGCTTACAGGTAGATGAATTGGACAGGACCTATTTTGATGAAACCATAAATTTCACCTCTCAATATGTTTATGCGCAGTATGATTTTAACCCTCTTGAAAAACTGAATGTTATTGCAGGTGCCCGCTTTGACAATCACTCTGAATACAACAATCAATTCAGCCCTAAATTGGCATTACGCTACCAGTTAAACGAGAACCTAGCTATAAAAGGATCGGTAGGATACGGCTTTAAAGCACCAGATTTTAGGCAGTTGTATTTTGACTTTACCAACTCTGCCGTTGGCTATACCGTACTTGGCTACAATGTGGCCTTAGACAAGTTGCAAGAATTAGAAGAACAAAGGCAGATATTGAATGTTGTAGTTTCTGAAGATGACCTAAGTAAACCATTGGAAGCGGAAAGCTCTGTTGGCTACAACCTAGGTTTCAACTTAAAACATGGCAGAGGTACTACGGATGTCAATTTCTTTAGAAACGATTTTAAGAACCTGATCGATACACGTATTATTGCGAGCAAGACCAATGGGCAAAACGTATTCAGTTACATGAATTTTGATGAGATATATACCACTGGTTTTGAAATAAATTCAGACTACAAGCTTACAGATCACCTGAACATTAGTGCCGGATACCAATTGTTATTTGCTTTTGACAAACAGAACAAACAAGATGTAAAGGACAACCAAGTATTTGTACGCGATGCTGAAAATGGGCAGTCCGTAGCACTAGCACAATCAGCCTATTTCGGTTTGGTAAACCGTTCACGCCACAACGCAAACTTTAAGGTGTATTATGATATACCGTCTGCCAATACCCATATAAATATGCGTGTACTTTATAGAAGTAAATATGCGCAATATGATACCAATGGTAACGGACTCATAGATAGTTTTGACACCAGTTTCATAGATGGTTTCGTTACCGTAAATGCGGCAGTGAGCAAAACCTTTTATTCTGATTTCACTTTACAGGTAGGTGCCAATAACCTATTGGACTATACCGATAACAATATCCCCACAATGCCCGGAATTCAAGGATACGTAAAACTTAATTATCAATTTTAACCCACCTGACAACGCGCAGGTTTTAATTACAAAAACCATGACAAAGAACATTTTAACAGTAGTATTTTTAGCAGTGGCATTTGCCTCTTGTAGCAACGATGATGACAGTACACCATTAGATCCAGTGCAGGCAGAAACCATAAGTAATCTATATGCACCACAAACAGGAGGTCAAGGACAGCCCGTAGGTGGAGAGTTTGCCAAGTTCGATTTTGAAACAGGCGCCATAACAACGAGCGAAACTGACTGGGACATAGCCTTTAGGGGTAGTACCATTGCCATTAACGGGGGTGTAAAAACAGGTACTGCAGATGAGCCGGAAAGAAACGGAAATGTTGGTGTAGCAGAAGTAACAGGAACCTTGGCAAGTGTAACCACGGCAGACGGGCTCACCTTTAAACAAGATGCAGATGCTGCCTTTGCCATTGCAACCGGTAGTGATAACGGCTGGTACAACTACGCAGGATCACCAACACATTTAATTACGCCTATACCGGGCAAAGTTTTCGTTTTTAGAACCACAACAGGCAACTACGCCAAAGTAGAGCTAATTAGCTACTATGAAGATGCCCCTGCGGAGCCAGATATACTTACAGATGCTACACCATACTACACTTTTAATTACATATATAACCCTAACGAAGGTGAAACTTCTTTTGAGTAGATGTATTTTAAGTACAAAACAGAGAAAAGGGCAACTTTAGGGTTGCCCTTTTCCGTTGTCCTTAAACCAAAAGCTACGCGTTCATATAATCTTGCCACTGTACAATTAAATATTTAGTTGTACCATTTTTAGTAATTTTTAAAAATCCAAAATCATAACAGAACAGGTAAACATCTTTTTTTTGATTCTTCCAATAATGAGTAAAAAATTTTGGATTAAAACCTTCCTCTAAAAGTATGGTGTGTCTTACAGTGGTAAATCCAGACTTATTATAGCGCTTTAATATTTTTCTATTTTTTTTCAACTGTTTGTCTACGGAAAAATAGAAGGTATTTTCTTTCTGACTTTTTTCATATTGATGTATAGACTTACATTTTACAGAGCAGAACATTTTATCTGTTCTACCAATAACCTCACTATTACATTCTGGACATGTTTTTTTCATGTAAACTAATTAATCGAATATTATGCGAATAATATACGTATAATATTCGACTAATTGTTTTATTTATTACTACACTTGACATCATGAACACACCAAAATCCATTACACTACATCATCTAATGATAAAAGATCAAAAGATGATTGGCATACAATTTACCCAAGATAAGCTTATACAGAACCTGATTAAAGGGCTTCCCGACCCTAGGTGGAGCAGTAAGTACCATATGGCTTATATTAACAATACAAAGAAAAACCTAGGTATTATATTCAACACATTTAAAGGAGTTGTCTGGATCAACTATAATAAATTTTTAAGCAACAGACCCATCAATACAAATAACGAAATTGTAGATGTACAGTGGTTCAGAGAAAGAAAGACACCTAAAGACTATAGGGTCTGTCCTGAAGAATACCTGTTAAAACTTGAACTAAAAAAATACGCAAATAGCACCGTAAAAACATATGTCAACTTTTTTGAAATGTTCATTAATCATTTCAAGAATAAAGATATTACAACGCTTAACGAAAGTGATGTAAGGTCATATCTGCAAAAGTTAATACGAAGAAACGTATCCAACTCGTATTTAAATCAAACTATAAATGCTATTAAATTCTATTATGAGACCGTACTTGGCATGCCCAATCGTTTTTATGACCTTGAAAGACCAAGAAAGGTACATAAGCTACCTACCGTAATCTCAAAAGAAGAGGTTATTGCCATGCTCAATTGTACAACAAACCTAAAACATAAATGTATTTTAGCCTTATTATACAGTGCCGGTTTACGTAGAAGCGAACTTTTAAACCTAAAGATTAAGGATATAGACAGCAAGCGTATGCTCATTTACATAAAATGTGGCAAAGGGAATAAGGACCGGTTAACCCTCTTATCTGAAACAGTACTAAAAGATTTACGGCTTTATTTTAAAGAATGGAATCCTAAGGAGTTTTTGTTTGAAGGTCGTAAAGGTAGCAAATACAGTGCAGCAAGTGTAATACAAATAGTTAAGCAAGCCGCCGATAAAGCAGGAATTCTACAAAAGGTAACGCCACATACGCTTCGTCATAGTTTTGCGACACATTTATTAGAATCTAATGTAGACCTTAGACAAATTCAGGTATTATTAGGTCATGGCTCCAGCAAAACAACAGAAATATACACTCATGTTGCAACAAATACTTTTAAGTCAATAAAAAATCTACTAGATTAGTGTAATTAAAGTAGAAATATGTGCAATTGTGCACATACACAATTGTTGTGCTTCATGCCTAAAAACGAGATAAAAATTTATTATGGAAGTAAATTTGGCATATTATCGCAGAAAAGATTGGAAAAAATTCTTAAAATTGATTGACGATAAAGATTCAATGCATGGCTCTTGGAATGATTGGCACAAATCATTTTTAAAAACAAAGCACAGTTTGATTTCCAAAGGTTTTATTGTAAACAATTTTATAGTAGATTTGGATAAATTAAAAATATACTGTTCCAATAGGAATTTAAAAATTGACGGAAAAGCTCGATCACAGTTCGTATCTAACATAAAATGAATAAAGAACATATAAACAAAGTACAAGTTTTATTAACTGAATGGAATCCTCTAGGAAAACTGTCCGTTCAGATAACCGACTTGAATAACTATGAAACTGAAGCGACGGATATTCTATGGCATGTAAAAGAGACCAATACAGTTGACCAGATAAATAAAATAACAAATACTGTTTTGAGTCAAGCTTTCGGAATACATGTGGATCCTATTAAATGTAAAATTATTGGGGAACAAATACATTCAATTTTAAACGAAAAATAAAAGCACGAAAGCACAACACCGTATATAAAAAATTGCTGTTTTGTGCTTAACCAATGTTAGTTGCTTTGCTTGTTAGCTTCTGATTTTCCTTCGGAAAATCCTCGCACACAAGCACGCAACTTTCCATATACATAAACGTTGTGCATAATGCGAAAATCGTGCTGAAATTCAACATTTGAAATAAAAAAGCCAGCCGCACAAGCAGCACATTTGGTTTTTTGCCGACACATAAGCCAACGCTGAAAAAACCAAAAGAGCTGTTTTTTGCCTTCGCGCTCAACGAATGAGGAAAACCAGAATACGAATTAAAAAAATGTACGTATTTTATATGCCAAAATAACTGACCAAAATTTATGCAGATAACCGAAAAACTACTGCTTGAACTTCAAAACCGACTAAAAGTAGGAAATCGTCGTGGAGTTCACTTAAATGCAATTCCTGCACGCTCACGATATAAATTTGATTTGACTCGGTTGTCTCACATTGAGGAAAATTTACCGATAAATTTCATAAACGCCTTATTGACTGACCAACCGCTAAAATTCAAAATTAGTTGGAAAGACAACGTACCTGACTTGAACTCATTATTTGAAGAAGACCAAGCACAACTTGTCAAAATCACTAAATCATTTGAAAACCTTATTAATCAAACAGATGCAATTGAATCCGAGAAAGGTATAAATACATTTGGATTTGGATATCCGATTCTCGCAAGACGAGACCAATCAGATAATAAATTAACAGTCGCACCAATTCTAATTTGGTCATTAAGAATAAGACGAACTAAAGAATTTAATACTTGGGAAATTCTAAGAGGAGAAGATGACCCAATTTATATAAATGAGGTTTTAATAAATCACTTGCAGAGTGATTCTAAAATAGAAATCGAACAAATTTCGTCAGAATTTCTCGATGATGGACTTATAGACAAAGATGAACTTTTAGATATTTGTGTAAATCTTATAACATCTATAAATAGTAAAACACCAAACGATTTAAGAGATACTTTTGAGAAAAAAATTCAAGAAGTAAAGCCAATCCCAAGTAAAAAGCATTACGAAAAACTTCCTTTAAATTCTAACAACTCATTTATTGACTTTGGAGGTTTGTTTTCAATATTTGAAGTTCAAAAACAAAATATAATTCACGATTACGGAAATTTGCTTGACCTTGAAGGTACGGACATTGACCTTTCAGATATGGATGAACATACATTTCAACCAATCTCTTCTGTTGAAACTGACCCATCACAACAAAGTATCCTACATTCTTTAGAAAGTTCAAGAAATATATTGATTCAAGGACCGCCAGGAACAGGGAAGAGCCAATCCTTAACTGCTGTTTTAGTAAATGCTTTAGAAAACAAAAAGAAAACAATAGTTGTTTGTGAAAAAAGAACTGCTTTAGAAGTTTTACATAATTCTTTAAATGAAAAAGGTCTTAACTATCAATGTGTATTATTAAAAGACATTGTAAAAGACAGAAGAGCTGCTGTTGATTCTGTAAGAGATAGAGTAGATAATTCCTCTTATAAAAGATATAGATACAATCACTCAAAAGAAACACTTGACAATATAATTGAGCAATCAAAAGGTTTTATCGATTCAATAAACAAAAAACATAAAAAACTAAGTGAAAAAATAGTAGGTAACAAGAATTGGACACATACAGTTGGTTGGTTGTTATCTGAATTAAAAAACACTTCAGAACCATATAATCTTGATTTAAAAAACAAAGAGTTTACCTATGAATCTTCTGAATTAAATGAGTTTCTTGAAATAATCCGAAAAGCCCAAAATCTATATAGTGATTATAAACCACATCGTGCTTTATCAATATTCAATTCTCAAAAATATTTGGGTAATAATCCTTTTTCTATAGAACAAGAGATTAAATCAGATTTTGAAAAATATAGAAGTGATTTAGCAGAGATACAAGAAAAGGTTTCTAAATATCACGAATCATATTTTGATATTAGAAAAAATGAAATTGCTGACCAAATTGAGGAATATGGTGTATTGGTAGGTCAAATAAATAAAACATATCCAGATATTGATTTATTAATTTCCAACATTAAGAAAAATCATTTAAGAATAAGAAAAGAAGATTTTGATAATCAAATAAAAATCATCGAGAAAGAGACTTCAGAAGTAAAAAATTTATACAAAGAGTTTAGTGATAACCAAACTTTACTTAACGAAGAAGAACTAAATTCATTTTCTTTTAAGCTAAAATCGGTTTTTTCAAAAAATTTAAAAGAGCTAAAAAAAGCAAGTCAAACCATTACCAATAAAGTTTCTAAAATTGAATCACTTCTTTTTGAATGTAATGACCTTAACAATTATCAGTTTAATTCAAATCTAACAGAAAAGAAAAGAGATTTTTACAATTTTTTAGAATATCTGGAAGACACTAAATCAAGTTTCTCAAACATAAATGATAATGAACTAAAATCACTCAAATTAGAGACATTTTTAGATGGAGAAATTAACTCTCAAAGCTGTATAACCGAAATTGGATTAAATGTTAATAGCAAACAAATTTCAACAACTTATAAGGGATTTTTAAAGCAAAGTCAAAATGACCTCATTAATATTGAGAAAAAGATTTTGAATGAATTCAATGATTTATCAAAGTTTTCAAATAAAGCAAAAGATTTAAAATCACTTAACTTTTCATCGAGTTTAAATTTAAGAAAAAATGAATTATTAAACCTTGAAGACAGCTTTTCAAAAATGGCTGACGAGTTAATTTTAAAGTTAAATGAAGAAACTAAAAACATTGATGTATTAAATGATATTGAGCCAATTTATAGAACTGAAAGTTTAGTAAATGCTCAAAAAGCAATTGGTTCATTAAAAGCAAAATTTGACCAACATAATTGGACAAGAAAAAAAATATCATTCAAAACAGAAAAAGAATTTTACGAGAAATTTAATAACCTTTTTGAAAGCTACGATAACTTTTACGAAAATGAAGAAGATTTATTTTCAATTGAATTCAAATGGTTTCAATATTATAATTCGCTGAGTAAATTACATCAAAACGTTATTGATGAACTGAAAAACAAGGATGATTGGAAGAAAACATTTTTGATTTATTATTTAAATTCAATGTTGGTCAACTCTGCTGATATGGATTTACCAACTGATGATAATGACCACATAGAATTAGGTAAATCACTTTCAGAAATAGAAAGGGAACAAATAAAATATATTAGAGAATATTGGTTTTCTAAACAAATAGATGCAACTCGTCAGTTTGACCAGCAGAACTCAAATCTTTCAGTTGAGAACCTTTATAATAAAAGAAGTAGTAATAGACACAAGCGATTATCTCTAAGGCAAATTGTGAAATTCGATATTGATTTATTCACAACAATGTTTCCGATAATTTTGACAACACCAGATGTTTGCAGTAATCTTTTTAAAGGCAAAAACCAATATTTTGATATTGTAATGTTTGATGAAGCAAGTCAGTTAAAATTAGAGGATAATTTACCTGCTCTTCTTAAAGGTAAACAAATCGTTATAGCAGGCGATGAACACCAAATGCCACCTTCAAACTATTTCAGCAAAATATTTGATGGAGATATTGAGGATGAAGATGATTTTGAAGATGAAGACGAAATAAGAGTTGATAGAGATAACATACTTTTATCTTGTGAATCACTTCTTGATTTTGCATCAGAACTTAGTTTCGAGAAAAAACATTTAGATTTTCATTACAGGTCAAGACATCCGTATTTAATTGACTTTTCTAATTATGCTTTCTACAATCAAAGGCTAAAACCACTTCCAAATGAATTTGATTATGTACCTATAAAGTATATACCAACAAACGGAACGTATTCAGACCATACAAACGACACAGAAGCAGAAACAATACTTTCTATTATTGATAAAAATATAAGTCGTTTACCAAATGGAAAATATCCTACTGTTGGTATTGCTACTTTTAATATTGCACAACGTAATTTGATAAAGAGTAAAATAATTGAACGTAGGAAATTCGATAGATATTCTGACTTCAACGAAAAAATACTTGAACTCGAAGAAAATGGATTGTTTGTCAAAAATTTAGAGAATATTCAAGGAGATGAAAGAGACGTTATAATTCTATCAACAACTTATGGTTACACAAAAGATGGCAAATTTGCTCAAAGATTTGGACCAATAAATCATAAGAAAGGCTATAAACTTTTAAATGTTATCGTAACAAGAGCAAAATACAAGGTTTATGTGTGTTCGTCAATTCCTGAGGAAGTATTTTTAAACTATCGAGAACATTTGAGAATTGAAGGCTCAAACAATCGTAGAGCAGCTTTCTTTTCATATTTAGCATACTGTAAAGCTGTGAGTGAACAAGATGATGAATCTCGTTTAGCTGTTTTAAATGCTCTTGCCGAAAATTCAATTAAATCGGAAACAATCGATATTTTGAATGAAGATTTAGAATCGCCATTTGAAGAAGAAGTTTATCAAGCTTTAGCAGAACATTTCAGCGAAGATAAAATTATACCACAATTACAATTTGCTGGTTTTAGAATTGATATGGTTTATGACACAAAGCATATTGGACTTCCTAAAATTGCAATAGAATGTGATGGAGCTGCTTATCATTCGAGCAGAGAAGCATATTTACACGATAGACATCGACAAAAGATATTAGAAGGACACGGTTTTGTGTTTCATCGTATTTGGAGCACAAATTGGTGGAGAAATCCAAAAAAGGAAACTGAAAATCTTGTGAACTTCATAAAAAGTATAGAGAACAGTAATCCTTCAATTTTTGAGGATAAATCAAATACTGGAAAAGCATTTACTGATAACATTATAGTTGCTAAGAATGAAATTGTAAGAGAATCGCCAATTACAGAAACTGCATTGGAGGAAACAATTAAAGCTATAAGTAAACCAAAAAATGACCAAACTGAACTTTTTAAAGATGAGATAAAGCTTAATAGTAAGGTAAAAGTTAAATATTTGAATAACGGAAAAGATATAAAAGTTCACTTAATTGACAGCCAAGTTTCGGTAAATCAAAAAACGAACGGAGTACAAAAAATTAATATAAAATCACCTTTAGGAGTTTCATTGTTAGGCAAAGTAAAGGGAGAAACCGTAAAGATTGGGAATTTAGATAATTATGTAGAAATACTTGAGATATTGAATTAAGCCAACGCACAAAGCCATACACATTTGCAATTCGCTACAGCCGACACACAAGCCCAAAATTGCAAAAGAGTATGTCTTGCCAACGCTCAGTTCCGAACTAAAAAACAAACATCGGAAAACCAAGCTGAACGTGAAAAGCACTATGCACAACAATGTATATAAAACATAGCTAATATAGGCTTCCCCAAAGGTTTTTGCTTATTAATTGAGTCCGCCAAATTTTTAATTTGGTTATATTTATAAAAAAAATAAACATAAAAATTAAAAATTCGGCTTGTATTTAATCCGAAACGAAAGTGTTTATTTACACGCTACGTTTCATATACGGAGACGTTAGCCACACATTTAAACAAAAACTATGGAAATAACCCACTTCAAAAATCTAAAGAGAATATTGCTACTTTCAACTGTTTTATTTTCAACAAATTTATTTTCTCAAGATTTACCACAGACAGTATATAAAAATGTAGTAAAACAATCTTTAAATTCTTACTATTTAGATGATAATGAAAAAACTTTTAATGCATATAATGATAACAAAGATTTAAACCTCGATTTAGAGTTCAATATAGACCTCACAATGACAGAAATAAATGAGATAAATGAACCTCAAATACTTGTTGAAAAATCAAAAGAATTTGCATTCACAATAATATCGGAAATTTCACAAAGTGACTTAATGGAAACCATAAGCGATAAAGCAAAATATGAAAACATAAATCTAAACTTTATCACAAAAACTAAAGATTATAAATATATAAAACATAATTTTTCAATTGACGTTAAAGCTCTCAAAGACTTATCTTCAAATATGAACAAAAATGGTTTTTACAGAATTTTAAAAAAGAAGTAAATGAGAAAAACTCTTACCTTTTTTATTTTTCTAATAAGCTTGTCGTCATTTTCGCAGATAGAGTTTAGCATTAATGAAGATTACGGAGTTTATCTAATTCCTTGTAAAGTAAATGGTGTTCCTTTAGAATTCATCTTCGATACAGGAGCTACAAATGTTTCAATTTCAATTACAGAAGCCAAATTTTTACTTAAAAACGGATTGTTGGATAAAACAGACATAAAAGAAACTGTTAGGTATCAAATTGCCAATGGAGAAGTCAAGGAAGGGACTAAAATTAACTTAAAAGAAATTGAAATTGAAGGTTACATTATCAAAAATGTAACCGCACAAATTGTTTATGAACAAGGTGCCCCACTCTTATTAGGTCTTTCAGCTTTAAATAAGATTGGAAAAGTAGTTTTAGAAAATAAAATTTTAAAAATTTATCCTAATTCAAATCATTTAAGCAAAGAAAAGATATTTGAAAATACTAAAGCTATTTTAACAAAAGCCTTAAATTTTAAAGATTCAACAACAATTGCAAACTGCATTTTTAAAGAAAATTTTTTGGGACTTCATACAATAGTCAGCTTAAAAGAACCTAATTACGATTATTTTGAACCGACAATTGAGGAATATGAGCAAATGAGCAAGGATTATGCATTTCTGCAAACCAAAATAATTAATCAAAACAATCAAGTTTTCCTCAAAAGAATAGAAAGTTCTGGTATTGAAATTATTGCTTTTATGTACGATTTTATATTGGCGAGAAAAGAAACAAAATTAATTTATGCAATCGCATCAAAAAAACTAATTGACATAGGCAATAATCCAAGTAAAGAAAAATTCGAAGAGATATTAATTAAACAATAAAAACGTGTGGCAACAACGTGTATAGCTCATTGCGGCTGAATTCCTTATCGGAATTCATTGCTATTTGCTATCTTCGGTTTACGGCGGAAAATCCTCGCGGATTTCCCGCAACGCGCCATACACAAAACCGTTGGCATTAATTTAAGAAAATGGCGTACACGAAAGAAATTTGGAAAAAAAGACATAGAAATAGGTCTGATATTTCATTATATATAACACATCTCACAAAAGAAAATGGAGGATTAAGTGTGTTTCAGGTTTTAAGAAAAATTTTAACCGAAAGAAAAATAATCGGAAGTAATCAAAATGGTTATGTGATTGGAAATGACCGAGCAGTATGCTTTCAAGATATTCCTTTGTATGGAGTTTGTCAAAACACATTTCACGAGCAAGTAAATAGAGCTGAATTAGGAGGTTCCTTAAGGTACCGACCAATTGGATTAACATTTGAGAAAGAGTATATATTTCGGAAAGGTGGACGACCTGTCTTGTATGAACAAAAAAATATAGCTAAAGGTGTTTTACCCGAAAATGAATGGTGGAGAATTGTAAATTATGACTTATCAAATCAAAACTCAATAATCGACTGGACTCACGAAAGAGAATGGAGGATTAAGAATGATTTTGAATTTGACATCGGAGAAGCAATAATAATTATGCCTCACGGAAGTAATTATAATCAATTAAAAGAAAAATTTGGAGAAGATATTTTAAATCAAGTAAAAGGAATTACAATGTTAGACCCAATTCTGACATAAAAAACTAATGCCAACACCGTATAAAAATAATTGCGGTTTAGTGCTTAATCAAAGGTCGTTGCGTGTTTGTAACGTCTGATTTTCCTTCGGAAAATCCTCGCATACAAACCCGCAACTATTCTTATACATAAACGTTGTACACAATTAGCGAGACGCAGAGAAAATGAAGAAAATTATTTTACATCCATTAAAAGGAATCGAACTTGAAACCAAAGCAACGTTGGAATTTGGGACTTCTAAAATTGAAATAATCAAGAGTTTAGGTAAGCCATCAAGCGGAAATGACAAGCAAATGTTTTATGACGATTTGGAATTAAGAATTGACCTTGATAATTCTGAAAATATAGAATTTATTGAATTCATTTATGGACCTTTTCCTGAAAAAACGGAAATCGAACTTTATGGAATTGACCCTTTCAAAACGAACAGTTCTGACTTAATTGAATTACTGACTGAAAACAATAATGGAGAAATAGATTTGAGCGAAGAACCTTATTGTTTCGCTTTTCTAGAATCTTCAATTGGAATTTACAGAGATTCTTGTGAATCGGATATTGACGAAATGATAACTGAATTAAAAGAAAACGGAGAATATTCTGAAAATGAAGAATGGGTTTTGGCTGACAAAGAAAAAGCAAAGTATTTTTGGACAGTTGGATTAGGTAAAAAAGACTACTACAAATAATAACTGTGTACAACAATGTATAAAAATAATTGCGGTTTAGTGCTTAATCAAAGGTCGTTGCGTGTTTGCTACGTCTGAATTTCCTTCGGAAATTCTTCGCATGCAAACCCGCAACTATTCTTATACGAAACCGTTGTAAACAATTAAAAAAACCAATTTGAACTTTAAAAACAATTATTACGAATGAAAAAAATGAAATTATTTTGCGGAATTTTAATCGGACTTATGATTTTCTCATCTTGCTCGAACGACGATGATTCAAACTCTGATTCTAACTCAATTGTTGGAACGTGGAAAGCTATAAAAGAAGTTGATGTTTGTTCAACAGGAAACGAAGATGTTTATGACTTTGACTCTTGTGAACAAACTGGAAGAACAATATTTTCTGAAAATGGAACTTTAAGTATTACCGAATATGATTTAGAAAATGGAAATTGCGAACAATATTATAGTGCAATTGGAACTTGGTCATTGAGTGGTAATAATTTGACGGTAACAACAGAAGGAGAAACTAATAATCCGACATTCTTTGAATTGAGTAATAATGTACTACGAATTGGATATTATGATGCCGACCCAAATGACCCTTGTGATGGTGGAAATTTACCTTCACATTATTATACGGAATTAGTAAGAGTTGAATAATAACTGTTTACAACACCGTATATAATTTATTGCTAGTTCTAGCCTACTTACGAAAATCCTCGCGGATTTTCTATTCGGTTTTTATTTGCTAAATTACGTGCTTAACCACGCAACAAACCATATACAAACACGTTACCCAACATTTTGCAAAAAATGAAAAATCAAGAAAAATTTCAACATTATTTAAGAGATTTGGTCTACATAATAAAGGAGCAGCAAGCCGAATTAAAAGCAGAAAATAAAAATGATGATTTTCATAGTGGAATAGAATTTGGTTATCATTCTATTATTGATTTAATTGAAAATCAAGCTGATGCTTTCCAAATCAAAACTTCCGAATTCGGATTTAATGATTTTGAAGAATTCACTAAAAAGAGTTGAAAATTGAAAAATAATATCGAATCTCAAAAATCAATTTGTAAAAAATATAATTCGGAATTTAAACCTTTAGATGACCAACTATTTATTGGAATAGGAACCGATTTAGAGTTTGAACCAATAAATGGATTACGCCATCCTGAACACGGAACAATGAATGGGTGGTATATTTGGAGTGGAGAATGGTCTGATTCTGATGATTTCTTTAAACCGATTTGTATTGAGCATTTAATTGAAATGCAACCTGAAATATCAAAATATCTAGGTCTTGATATCGGATTTAGATTTCAAATTGATAGTAAGGGCTATGAAGATGTTTGGTTTGACGAAAAAATTACTCGTTTGGAATAAATGGACTTCTTACTCAGAAGCAACTGTTGCGCAGATGGACTTAAAACTCAAACGGAAAAGCTTACTCGGACGGAAAAAACGTTGGGTAACAATGGCTATAGCAAATAGGGCGAAAAGTGCGAAATTTAAAGGCTTGGGCGTGTTTGCAAAGTCCGCCAAATCTTTTGGATTTGGCAATTAAAAAAGAAAAAATAATTACAAAACAAAAAGCTCTGGCTACGAGCGCAGACGGAAACGAAAAGTTTCCTTACCGCCCTACTTGCCATAGCCGAGACGTTAACGGCAATAAGCTCTTAAAAAAATAAAGCAGCTTCGGGACTTTCCCATTTTTTGCTTTTTACCCTATATTTTCTTCTCGGTTCGTAAGTAGTAACGTTTATCTGAAAAGCAAAAAATCTACGGTTCTTGTATTTTAAGTAAGTCAAATTCTTGTGGCTCGGGCTTAAAAAAAGAGCAGCTTTCGGGGCATTTCCTTTTGCCGCCAGCACGCAATCTCTGCGCAATCGTTATGTAGTCGGACTAATGTATTGTCACTATTTGTTTAAGTTCAATAAGCCTTCTAAACTATATCTATGTCTGCCAAAGTCTGTCGGTGGATGGAAAAAGCGGCAAAACTACGGGTATTGTCCGTTTCACATGTCTTTGGGGTTTGGTTTGCGCTGCTTAATGCCGCTAACATGACCTATAAGTAATGCGTGGCTTGGGGTTTTATAAAATGGTTTGGCTATATTTATAAGGTCGCTAAATCTGTTGGATTTAGCTTTGGACAAAACAAAAAACAAATCAAAACCAAAAGCTTTAGCTCAGAGCGTTTCCGGAAATCCGTCGGATTTCTCAAACGCACTACTCATAGCTTTGGCGTTGGCAACAAGCTGAAAAATGGACATAGAATATTTACCAAATAAAGGTTTTATACTTAATTCTCTCAAATTTGAATGGAATAACGAACGAAATTCGGTTAGAGAAAAATTAGGAATGAAACATAAGGAAGAAGACAAAATAATTGACGTCGCTGAATTTTTTGATGGAGATGAAAGTATGAATATTCATCAAAAGAGAGATGTTTATGAAAATCTGTATTCGAAAAAAGATATGCTGTTTCTGAATTACGACAAGGATAATCGATTAAGAGATTTAGAAGTCCATTATGGTTTTGACATATTAATTGACAATATCCGACTTGATTTTGGAACAGAAATTACTGACTTAATTAAACAGTTTAAAAAAACTGGAACTGAATACTCGGAAACAGAAAAAGGAAATTATTTTTTATCAAAATTAAAAATAACGATAGCCGATAGTGAATCAATGGGCGGAGATGGAACTGGATTAGCCTATTTTTATGCGACTTCTGATATTAGTCATTTAACGGAATAAAAAAGCCAGTTGCCAACACCGCATAAAAATAATTGCGGTTTAGTGCTTAATCAAAAGGTCGTTGCGGGTTTGTAACGTCTGATTTTCCTTCGGAAAATCCTCGTATACAAACCCGCAACTATTCTTATACAATCACGTTAGGTAGCATATGACAAAACCATCGAAAACAGAACTATGAAACTTACATTTTTTATTTTTAGTCTATTAATTATCTCTTGTTCTTCTAAAGAAAAAAAGAAGAAAATTAATGAACCGACTGAAATCATAATTGAAAAAAAAATTACAAAGAATAACGAATTAACTAATCTGGAATTGACTTTTGAAGAAATTCAAGATTCTTTACGAAAACAACTTTTAAAATCTAAAACGAACAATAATCTAAAATCGAGTATTTTACAAGAATTATATATTAGAGGACTTGTAAATCAAGAAGATGATAAATTTAAGTTTAAACTTCCTTTCAATCTTCACGGGTTTGATTGCGGAGCACCTGACTGCTACTCTACTGATATTAAATTTAATATTCCTGTAAAAAATCCATTTGAATTTCCAAAAAAAATTGATTTTAATCTAAAAGAGCACGGTTGCGGAATTGAAAATGACATATTAGAGAACGGAACATTTGAACTTGTTGAACAATCAACCCAATTCGTTAATTACTATTCTAAAAAACAGAAAAGCAATCTAATTATTATTGCTGACAAAAGGAAACTCTATTATTTCGCAGATCAAAAACCGAATGCAATAAAAGTAGATTTAATAGATAAAATGTTTGAAGAATATAACGAAAAAGACATTGAAGAAATAGCACCATATCAATCGACAACTATGACAACCAATGAGTATGAAAACTTCATAGGAGAAGAATAAAATACGCTACCTAACACCGTGTATAATTCATTGCTAGTTATAGCTTACATACGGAAGTCCTCGCGGACTTTCTATCTGTGATTTATTTGCTAACTTTAGTGCTTAAATACGCAACGAAATCATACACAAACACGTTAACGGCAATAAGCTCTTAAAAAAATAAAGCAGCTTCGGGACTTTCCCATTTTTTGCTTTTTACCCTATATTTTCTTCTCGGTTCGTAAGTAGTAACGTTTATCTGAAAAGCAAAAAATCTACGGTTCTTGTATTTTAAGTAAGTCAAATTCTTGTGGCTCGGGCTTAAAAAAAGAGCAGCTTTCGGGGCATTTCCTTTTGCCGCCAGCACGCAATCTCTGCGCAATCGTTATGTAGTCGGACTAATGTATTGTCACTATTTGTTTAAGTTCAATAAGCCTTCTAAACTATATCTATGTCTGCCAAAGTCTGTCGGTGGATGGAAAAAGCGGCAAAACTACGGGTATTGTCCGTTTCACATGTCTTTGGGGTTTGGTTTGCGCTGCTTAATGCCGCTAACATGACCTATAAGTAATGCGTGGCTTGGGGTTTTATAAAATGGTTTGGCTATATTTATAAGGTCGCTAAATCTGTTGGATTTAGCTTTGGACAAAACAAAAAACAAATCAAAACCAAAAGCTTTAGCTCAGAGCGTTTCCGGAAATCCGTCGGATTTCTCAAACGCACTACTCATAGCTTTGGCGTTGTAAGTAATGCAAAAACCGAATTCCAAATTGAACAGAAGAAGAAATGAAAAAAGTATTAGATAGATGGTATATTGGATTAATACTACTTCCAATAATTATGAATTTAACGACAGCAAAACTTGATTTACCTATTCTGTTAAAGAATTGGAATTTTACAATTATTGGAACTTTAATTATTACCAACTTCATTGCCATTTATGAATTCATAATACTAAAAAAAGAGAATAAAAGACTGAACTCAATTCCTAAAGAAAGTGACAAAAAAATAATTAAAAATCTTCTCAAAACTTTAGACGTAATTTCATTTCAAGATAAAATTAGTGAACAAAGCTCTTGGTATGGCTATGAAAAAACTGCAATGCAGAATACCTTTGACTTTTGCGAAAAAGCTCGTTTAATAAATTATAAAACAGCGGACGAAAAGCTGAATAATTACATACAGGAGTTGAGATTAAGTTTAGACGAATTTCACGAAAAAGCATCAAGAATACTTTATTCGGATAATAACACATCATACACACCTGATAAACGAAATGAAGTTGAAGTAAAGAAAACGAAAGAAGCATATCCAGAAGTAGATAAAAAAAGTATTGAGTCTTTTAAGATACTGAGTGAATTGTTGAAATACTTGAAAGAAAATAATTATTTAGAATAGTATAATGAAAAAAGCACTACTTACAACACCGTATAAAAAAAATTGCTAATTTTAGCTAAACCAAAGTTAGTTGCTCGTTTGCTAGCTTCTGATTTTCCTTCGGAAAATCCTCGCACACAAACACGCAACTATTCTTATACATAAACGTTGTAACACATTTTGAGAAAACTATTAACATACATATTGATATTCACTTTTTGTCTCGGATGTTCTGAAAAAAACACGAAACGGAAATCTGAAATAAATGCAACTATATTCTTTGGTGCAAAATCGAAAAATGAAAAGTTCAATTTGACTTTCGATAAAACGGACAATTCTCTGAATTATAAATATGTCAATCAAATAGACACATCAAAAACTATTTTGATTAGAAAAATTATTCAATCTGACTCTCTTCTATTCGGATTTGAAAAGTTTTTAAAAGCGGATAAGGAATCGTATCGGAATAAAAAACTAAGTGATTTAGGATTTGAATTTTACGTATTAGAAAACCTTGTTACGGATGGAACTGGACCAATCTTATTTAATTCGGATTATGGTCTACTCGCCATAAATAATGATTACGGACCGACATTGATTTTTTTGAACAAAGAAGACAACGAATTTACTGAACAAATATTAACTGCACTGAATGAATAAAAAACGTGTTACAACACAGTATAAAAAAAATTGCTAGTTTTAGCTAAACCAAAGTTAGTTGCTCGTTTGCTGGCATCTGATTTTCCTTCGGAAAATCCTCGCACACAAACACGCAACTTTCCTTATACATAAACGTTAGCAGCAACTTAAAACGAACATTGGGAATATTTAGTTTCATAAAGAAAAAACGAGTAGAATCATCGCCTAAAAAGATAATAAAGCGAATGATTGACTATATTCCAGAATTCTATAAAAACCAAAGACAATTTCAAAACAGCATTGAATTTTACGAGAAAAATGAATTTGGACTTGCTTTGGAAAGCCTTGTTGAATTAGCAGATGAAACCGAACATTATTTTTCAGAAGAATTTTGGACTGAATTAGCTAAATCCGCCAATATGATGGAAATGGATAAAGTAGCTTCTTATTGTAAAAAGCAGTCGAAAAAAAATTTAAAAGATTTGGATTATAAATTACCTCTTGGTTGGACAACCTATAAAATAAGTGAGAATAATTTTCAAGTACATATTTCTGAAAAACTAAATGGAGAATGGAAAACGGAACGAAGAAAAAAAGACGGAATTGAAAAACTACTGACAAAAAACGGAATTCATTTCTCGAATAAAGGAAGAAATGGATATATCTATTATGTAGAAAATGGCAAGCTAATAGAGTTCGAATGGGAATTAGAAGTTGGAGGTATAAGATTATGGTTTGAGGCTGAAACTCATTGGTGCTTACCTACCAAATCGGAATTAAAAAAAGAAGACAAGTCAAGAATTAAGGATTTGATTACTGACTGGGCTGAACAGAATAAAGAACAAATTGAGTTTGATTAAAAAGCAGCTGCTAACAAAGAACTGAGGTAAAAAACAAACAAATTCTTCCTTAATCTGAGACAATAGTATTCTAGGCTCATAGATTCAAAAAACAGATTCTTGAGCTTTTTTTTATTCAATTTATCCGCTATTTATCTAGGCAATACGGAAACGTAAGTTTC
>NZ_FTMA01000024.1 GCF_900155985.1 Maribacter ulvicola | reverse complement strand
TGACCTCCTCCCATATTATGTACCGGTCAAAAGTAGAGAATCCGGGCTATTTTGATTCTTTTCGATATATTCGTTGGGGGACATGTCCCCCAACGAGCTGTGAGGCCTGAAGCCGTTATAATCCTTTCTCCAAATATCGAACTTTTCCTGTGCATCCGCAAGGGAAAAGAACCAGTTGGCATTGAGACATTCGTCCCTGAACGAACCGTTGAAGCTTTCGATAAACGGGTTGTCGGTAGGTTTTCCAGGCCTTGAGAAATCCAGTTCCACTTTATTTTCATAAGCCCATTTATCCAAAACCTTGCTGATGAACTCGCTGCCGTTGTCCACTTTTATGCGTTTTGGAAGCACTTCGCCCCCAAAGGTAATGGTTTCCATGACCTGTACTACATCACTTCCTTTTAAGGACTTGCCCGCATGGATGGCAAGGCATTTTCTACTATAATTATCCACTACAGTTAAGCCCCTGAACCTACTGCCGTTGTACAGCTGGTCAGAGACAAAATCCATGCTCCAGCACTCGTTTAAACTAGAGGCGTTGCCTTCATTTGGTTGCCTATTTGCGGCAGAACGATTTCTTTTGGGCCGCTTGGACCTCAGGTTCAGGCCTTCCTCGCAATAGACCCTGTACATGCGCTTATGGTTGTCCATAAAGCCTTCCCTTCTCAAAAGGATATATATGCGCCAGAATCCATAACGTACCCTGACGGAGGCTATCTCGTTCATACGCATCCGAAGAAGCTCATCGTTCCTCCCCTGCATTTTATAATAGAACACACTTTTGTGCAACAGCACCAAGCTGGTACAACGGTTTATGGAGATATTGTACTCCATGCGTATGTTGCAGACCATCTCCCGTTTTCGAGCTGGTCTCAGAACTTTTTTTTCAGTACATCTTGTAGGATCTGTTTGTCAAGGCTAAGGTCCGCAACAAGCTTTTTAAGCTGGGAATTCTCCTCCTCTAGGTTTTTTAACCTTCGTAGTTCCGAAACCCCGAGACCTCCATATTTCTTCTTCCAATTGTAAAAGGTGGCCTCGCTGATTCCCATCTTTCGGCAGACCTCTTGGATACGTGTACCCGTTTCTACCTGTTTGATCGCAAATACGATCTGCGACTCTGAATACTTTGATCGTTTCATAAGCAAATAATCTATTTAAAGTTAAACATTTATTCGCCCGGTTTTCTCTAGTATTAAACGGTCCGGTTTAAAGGGAGGAGGTCA